>CAVTLO010000001.1:0-2086728 GCA_963735615.1 uncultured Solirubrobacteraceae bacterium | reverse complement strand
TCGAGCTAGACGTGTGTCCCGATGCAGACGAACGGACTCGATAGGCGATGAGCGGCGTGGTGAGCCTTGCCGCGAGCGGCGTGCTGGTCGCGCTCGGCGTGTGGCTCCTTGGGGGATTCGTCCTGCGCACTGGCGGGGCGGTCCTCGCGGTAGGCGGGCTTTTCGCTACCGCGATGACCGGGTCGCTCACGATGGCGGCAGCGACCATCACCGGCGCCGTTGCGTGGCTTGCGGGGCACTGGCTGTTCGCGGTGCGCCACCACTACTTCCGCTCACCGCTCGCGCGTCGTGTCTTTCTCGATCGGCTACCCGCCGTGCTCGATCCGACGAGGCGGTGGGGTGTACCGAATATCCCGCCGGGGTGTCGCCGATGAGCGAGCGTGAGCCCGAAATCACCTCGCACCGGCAGGGCGCCACCATCGGGGTTAATCGTGACGGTATGCCGGTCGGCGTCGTGACCGATCTCGGCAACCGTCGATTCGCGATGGAGATCTATACGGACGAGTGCCCGCGGGGAACGCACGTCGGCGTCGCCAGCTCCGAAGCTCGGGCCATCACGACTGTCGGGCTGCGCGGGGAGACCCCTGCCCACATGGAGGATCGATGAGCGTAACCGTGGTCACCTTCAAGGACGAGGGCTGCGACGGCGACGGGGTGCCGATCGGTCCGGTAGTCGTAATCCGAGCGGAGGGCGAGGACGCCGAAGTCGCCGCAGCGGCTGGCGTCCCCTTTCGCTACCGGCCCGAGCGGGCAGAGGATCTCGGGTGGAAGTCTTACCGCGAGGCCGTGGCCATCGCGGGAGAGCACGGCGTCCCACTGACGGAATGGTGAGGCACGCATGCGACTTGTAGGGCGGCGGGAGGCCCATCGCTCCCGTCATAAACAAAGGCCAGCCGCCGCCCTACAAGCAACCTTCGCGGCGCGAGGACCACTGTCACAAAAAGGTTTCCGGCAAAGCCTTGATCTTTACCCGCGGTCGAGCTAGACGTGTCCCGCCAGCAAGGCACGTTCTAGTCAAAGGAGAAAACGCATGGAATCACCACACTCGCAGGACACAAACGGCGGCGAGGAGCGCACCTCACCAAAAGGCGCGACATTTGACCGTGACAGCCTGCTCGACCTGGTGCGCTCGATCGTCGGGCACTCCGCGGTGAGAGGCGCCACCGTCGAGATGGTCCGAGAGGGGCTCAGCCAGCCGGCCGAAGCGCGCATGTCCGAGGGTATTCGCGCCGGTGCAACCGAAGCGGTCACCCGCCTTTCGGATGGGCTGCGCGGCGGCGTGAAGGATGCCCTCGACGCACTCGATGACGACGACTGGACGCTGATCGCCCGCGAGATGCTGGAAAGCGCGCAAGAGGAAGCAGAGGCGGCAGCGGTGGCGTAGCAGCCGAGCGTCTCGCAGGGCGACGGGAGCACCCCCACGGTTCCGTGACCCCACACACGGTTCCATCCCGTCGCCCTGCGAGACGACCCGGCTCCCCGCTTGGGAGGTACAGAAATGGACAGCTTTTTCACTGTGAGAATCACGAGCAGCGACGAGTTCGACGTGCCATCGCTCAGCGCGCAGGATGTGAAAGACGCGCTGGAAGCTCGAAGGCGCTCGAAGAGGACGTCCCGGTCGAAAGCGTCACGGTGCAGGCATGGGTGCGGGTGCAAGCGTGAGCTACGACGAGGTGGGACGCACACGAGCGCTTCTGCTGACGCGGATCGCCCTCTACGGCTACACGATGACTCAGGTGATCCCGACGAGGGAGTGGAGCGGTCCGAGCTACACCTACACGATCGGCCTCCCCCAGCACATCGGTCACCCCGAGCTAGCCGTTTGCGGCCTCAGCCCGAAGGCGAGTATCCGCGTGATCACCTCGGTCGTCGGGCTGCTGGAGGAGACGCCCGAGGCCGAAGGGCGCGTGGTCGGAGCGTTCGCAAACGACGTGCCGTGTTGGATCGCGCCCATTCCCGACCGGATGGTCGACTCCTACCTCGGCCTCGCCGAGTGGTGGCGACGCGACCACCACGACGGCGGGACGGCCGCAGTGAAGCAGATCATCGTTTGCGATCCCACCTGCCGCTTCCCGTGGGAGCAGGGCTGCCAACCCGGATACGGGCGCGGGCAGTCCCTGCTGCTCCCGCAGATCACGGTACGCGAGCCGCGCACCACCGTCACCGACCAGCAGGGCGGCGCCAGTGCGACCGGCTGACGCCCCCACAACGCGCCCACTCGGGCGCTGTAGCGCCACGTCGCGGCCACACGCCGGCTGGCGCGCTCAATCCCCAGCGCTCGCCGGCATCCCGCCCACCGACAGCCCACAGCTATGCGCTACCGCGTCCTCGTACCGGCTGAGCCCAACGACGCGATCGACGGCGAGCTACAGCCCCGGGACGCCATGATCTACGTCAACTGCGATGCGTCCTACCGCAATGGCTGGGCAGGGATCGCATACCAAAGCGATCAGCTCGAAAGCCAAAGCCGGCTCGTGGACTGCAAGAACAACGGCGAGGCCGAGCTGCGAGCGCTTCTGCTGGCGATGAGCGCAGCGGAGCAGGCACACCTTCCCCACGTCATCTTCAGGACCGACTGCGAGTCCGCTGCGCGACCGCACCGCGGCGAAAGCGAGCACCTGCGCCCATTGCGCGAGGCGGCGTGCCGCCATCTGGCCAGACACCAGCCAGGGTGGTCGATCGCCCAAATCTCCCGCACCGAAAACGTGCTCGCCCACGCGCTCGCGCGGAAAGCACGCCGAACCCGCGACGACGTATCGGTATGCGTTGACAGCCAGCTTGCCGAGGCGCTTATCCAGCGCGCCGGAATCCCCGAGACGCCGAATGGCCGTTGGCGAGTAGCGCCCGACCGGCACGAGACGAGCATCGGCGGGGCGCTGAGCGCCGCACTCCTGAAGCTCGCCACCGGAGGCGCGCATGCCGCGAGCTGACCCCAGCCGCGATCCGTGGGCCATGTACTACGTCGTGCGCAACGACCGCCGTCTCAGCTTCGCTCAGGCGATGGCCACCACGTCAAGAGCATCCGAACCTCGTCAAAGACCGTAAGCGCGTGCCCTGACCACAAATAGCAAATAGCGTTCATTTGCAGGGCTTTCGAGTGGCGAGAGGCGGACTTGAACCGCCGACACCTCGATTTTCAGTCGAGTGCTCTACCAACTGAGCTATCTCGCCGGGACCACGATCCTAGCGCCTCAGTAGAGGTTGAGCTATTGCGGCGGGCTGTCCGCGCGGCCCACCGATACGGGCTGTCGCCGTCGCATCGTCACGGGCACGATCGCGCGTGGACGGGGTGGAAGTCAGGTCGTTAGAGTGGCGCCCGGAATGACGGACGAGGAACTTGACGAGCTCATACTCGGTCGACTGATGAACCGGCGGGAAGCCGCCCACGCGAACCTCAGCGCCACGGCGACTCAGAGTCCAGCCGACCTGGCGACCTCGTTCAACGAGCCCGAGAGCCGAGTAGAGGCGCGTATTCTCGTGCTCGCGAGCGAAGGCAGGATCAAAGAGTCTGAGGCGGCGCCAGGCCGCTGGATGATCGCCTGAACGCCGGGCCCGGTTCCGCCCGTGACCCGGCCCGCCGCAGCGCGAGGGCCGCGAAGTTCGTGTTCCGCTGGGATCGCGGTTCACATTCACTTGTATGGACCCCACCGGCTCCGAGCACGACGCGCCCGACGCGCCGTCCCAGCTCACCGTCACCTTCGATGACGTGCAGCGCCCGTACCGACGCCGCCTCCTCCTGGGCGCCGCTGCGGTCGCGCTGACCCTCGTCGTGTCCGGCGCGGCTTGGCGTCTGATCACTCTCCCTGGTTCTCCTGCGACCCGCCAGGCGCACCATTCCGCTCGCCACGGCCGACGTCATGCGCGCCGGGCTCGGCGGGTCGCGCCGGCACGCCGAGCGTCTGCACAGCCTGCCGCCCGCCCGCGACGCCTCACGCAAGCCCGCTCTCCCAACAGACGCCGCGCAGTTTCCACGAGCGAGATCCCGCCCAATCCGGGTCCTTCGCGTCTCAAAATTTACCCGTCGGTCGGACCGGGGCGTCCACTTTCCCGACCCGCTGTCGGTCAAAGTCCACGAAAGGGACAGTTCGAATATCTAGGCAAGTAAGCCGCGGGTTACACGGAAGGCCCAGCCACCGTGGCCCAACGGCACGCGAGGCCCTTCTGACGATGGTGTGGGGGTTAACTAAACACCCCATCGTTGGAGGTGCGCGCCGCTGCGCTCACGGGACGTAGGCCGCCGTGGACAGTGGAGGCAAATGATGAGTCCCAATATGTCAGCCCCGTTCTTGGACTTTGTGGCCCGTCGACTACAGGCCGTGGCGGAGCCCAATCGCATACGCATCCTGAAGATGCTCGAGGGCGGGGAAGCGACCGTTCAAGACCTCACGGACGAGCTCGCGACGACCCATCAGAACGTGTCGCGGCATCTCGCTGTGCTCTACCAATCGGGCATGGTGAGCCGCCGCAAGGACGGCAGAACCGTGTGGTACACGCTCGCTGACTTCAGTGCCCTGCGCTTGGTCGAGCAGGCGGCACAGAGCGCCAGCGGCTATGTCGAGGAGCTGGCGACGATCGCCGGCCTCGACGTTTAGCTCACCTGACTGCCCCCAACACGCGCGCGGCCCCAGCTCGCCGCCGATATAGCCGTGTTCCTCCCCGCGCAGCGGGGCCGATTACCGCTGCCCGCATTCACGGTGGCAATCCGCAAATAAGTGATTACGTATTTACGTGAATACGTAAATGGTTATTTGTAGTAAATAGCACAGCCGCTCCTTACCTTCGGCCCTATGACTAGTTCTCGTAGGACCCACAAAGGTGAGAGCCAGGACCGCTTCGCCCGGCCACAGACGGACGGAGTGAAGCGACTGGCGCGTATCGCGGCTCGTGCGTTGTTGTGGGGATGCGTGCTGCTGCTGCTAATTCGCGGCGCGCTCTCGATGCTGCAACACGGAATCCCGCGTGCCCACCACCACAAGCGGTGTGACGGTTACTGCGACGCAGCCCGCCAGCACCGGATCGACGAGTGCGCAAAGGCGGTGATTGCAGTGTTTTCACAGAAACGACGTCTCGGGCTTCTGGCCCTTCTGTTGGCGATCTGTGCGTTGATGATGTTCCCGGTCGCGGCGTTCGCGTCCGGCAACAACGTCGGGCAGAACGTGGCGAACCTGCTGAAAGGGTACGCGACCGAGCTGTATGGCGGGATCGTCGGCGTCGTAAGCCTGATGTTTCTCGTCAACCGCCGCTACACGGAGCTGGCGGTTTTCCTGTTCGCGGCGATCGTGGTCGCGTGGATGGTGTTCGCCTCGGCTGACATTGCCACCGCTGCGGAAGCCATCGGCAAGCAGATCTTCGGTTGAGCGGAGCTGCTTTCGATGAGTGACTCCACGCATCCGATCCGCTCCTACCAGCGGATATTCAAGCCCGACCGGCGGGTCTACGCGATCGACGGGCGGCGGCTGCCGGTCCCGGGCGGCGTGCCGCTTGAGTGGCTCGGCTGGGCGTTCTGCTCGCTGATCGTGGTGCTGGTCGCTAAGCCAGCGCTCGATCTTCTTCGCGGTAGTGACCGCGGCGGTCGTGGGGCTGCTCGGCGCAAGCTCCCACGGCTGGCCCGGCGCGGTCCTCGGCGGCGCTCGCTGGGTTCGCCGGAGACGTTGCTGGCGGGCGTGGTGCTCGACTGGCTCGATTGGCCGCTTCGGCTGCTGATCGTGCCGGGCATGATCGCGACGCTCGCCGGGCAGGCATCGCCGGACGGGCGCCCAGCGCACCGTTATCTCACCTCGCTGGCCGGCGCTTCGGATGCGCGCGGCTCGCCGCTCGCTGGACTCGCGCGATCGGCGCCGAGGAGCGAAGCCCAGCTGTGGGCGCCGAAGGTGTGGGTCGCGCCCGATCGAGCACTCCCCGGTGCTTCACCACGGCCGGGTGCGCGGCCCCGCTCGGCTCGTGTTCGCACACCCGGTCGTCGCGATCCCCGGCCGGCGGCGCCTCATCGTCCGCCGCGCTGACGGCCATCGCGTGCGCACGGGCGAGCGGCTTGCCGAAGTCATCGAGCTCGGCGAGGGCCAGGTCGTGGAGGTCCGGCCATGACGACGCTTCTCCCTGCGCTACGCGCACGGCAACGTGCTGCTCGGCCGAGGCGGTGACAGCGCCGCGCTGTACCGGCTGGCGATGACCTCCTACCCGTACCTGCCGACGGGCGGGAAGTGGGGGCTCCAGCGGCGCCTTCAACGCCTGGCGCACACCATCGGCGCAGACTTCTGCTTGTGGCGGGTCAACCGCGCGTTCCGGCTGAGGAGTACGTCGAGCACACCTCCGGCCTGCTCGACGGCCGCCACCAAGACCCCGCCGGCGTGGCAGGCAGTTCTTGCGAGGGCCACGAGGCAGCGGCTGCGCGAACTCGGCTCGCACATCCCCGAGGTGCTACCTCGCCGTCTCGCTCGCCGGGAAGAGCCCGACGGGCGTCGGCTCCGGCTCTGGTCGGAGCGTCGACCGAGTTCGTCGCCGCGTCGAGGAGGCGGCCGGGATCGGCTCGGCCTCGCCGATCACCGGCAGCGAGCTCTCAGAACTCCAGACGCGCGAGCAGCGCATCGTTCGAGCGGCTGAACGGCGTCATCGCGCTCGCGGCGCGCGAGGACCGTAGAGCTTCAGTGGCTGCTGCGCCGCTCTGTTTGCCGCGGCCTCGGCGAGCCCGTCCTTGACCGGAACTGGGCGCCGGATGCGCTGATCGTCTCCGCGCCCGGCGGCGGCGTCGCCTTCGAGCCGCTCTCGCACGACCTTCGCCGGTGCGCGCAGGCCGCGATCACCGAGCGCGAGCAGTCACCTGATCCTCGACAGCGAGCAGGCCGCTCCTACCAGGCGCTGCTGCGTGTCGGCGCGCTCGCCGAAGCACCCGAGTTCCCCGGCTGGACCGCCGAGGTTCTGTTCGCGCCTTTGGAGAGCGCTGCCGTGGCCGGTCGACGCCGTCGCGCACTGCCGCTGGCTTGGCAACAGGCAAGCGCTCACCCAGGTCCGCAAGCGGATCGCCGACGTAGAGCACGCCTTCAACGAGCAGGTCCAAGGCGCCGCGCACGGCCCGAGCGTCCTTGCCGGCGTCGACCGTGTCCTCGCACGCGAATACGAGGCGCAACTGCAGGCCGGCGGGCACCCGCCGATGCTCTACGGCGCAGATCGGTCTCGCGGTCGGCGCCCCGACCGAGGAGGAGCTAGAGCGCAGGGTCGCCGCGCTGCGAGAGCAGTACGGCGACATCACGCTGCACAGGCCGGTCGGCCTTCAGTACCAGCTTTGGCTTGAGCACCTCCCGCGAGCGGACGGGTGGGTGTGATGCGCGACTACACCCAGCAGCTCACTGTCGAGCAGTTCGGCGGCGATGGTCCCGACCGCGAGCCGGATCGTCGGCTCCCAGCGAGGCCCATATCTCGGGTACACGCCCGTCGGCGCACCGCTTCCCGTCCGCTTCGATCCGACACAGGCACCAAGGGAAGATCGCGCCTCCGCGGTCCTTCTGATCGGCACCCTCGGGTCGGGCAAGACGGTCGCCTCGCAGGCGATCGAGTACGCAGCCGAGCGCCGGGGATCGCTCGTGGTGGACTTCGATCCGAAGCCCGACCACGGGCTGGAGCACCTGCCCGAGCTCGCCGACCGGCTGCAGGTGCTCGAGCTGTCCGGCGCCGAGGCGCAGCAAGGGCGACTCGACCCGCTCGCGATCGGGCTTGCCGGACATCCGCGAGGAGCTGGCCGTGCAGCTACCTGCTGGAGCTTGCTGCCCGGCAACCCCGCGCAGTGGGAGAACGCCGTCTCGCTCGCGGTGAAGGACACCGTCCGCGAGGGATCACGCAGCCTGCTGCGCGTTGTCGAGCAGCTCCTGGCCTCCGATCGTGCCGGCGCGAGGGAGGCCGGGGAGGCGCTTGAGGTAATCCGCGACTTCGGCCTCGCGAGGCTCGGGTTCGGTAGCGGCGACCGGCAGCGACGTGCAGGCCGCGATGCCGGTCACGACGATCCGTATGCCCGGCCTCTCGCTGCCGGAACCGACGGCAGCTCGCGAGAGTTACACGCGCGCGGAGCGAGTCTCCGTCGCGACGTTGCAGCTTGGTCGCGGCCTACGCGCTGCAGCTCATCTCCAAGGACCGCTCGCGTCACAAGATCGTCGGCCTCGACGAGATTTGGTTCCTGCTCGCCTCGCCGCAGGGCCGGCAGATCATTCACCGCCTCGTCCGGCTCGGCCGCGCATACAACGCGACGCTGCTGCTCGGCACTCACAGGATCGCCGACCTCGGGGACCTCGCCGACCTGATCGGCGTCGTGTTCGTCTTCGGGCAGGACTCAGATGCCGGCGCCTCGGCGGCTCTGCGGTTCATCGGCCTTGACCCGACGCCTGAGCTGATCGGCAAGGTCCGCGAATTCCGCGCCGGGCATTGCCTGATGCGCGACCTGCACGGCCGCGTAGGGGAGGTGCAGATCGACCTCGTCTACCCGCACCTCCTGCAAGCGCTCGGAACCACACCCCAGCAGCCCGGAAGGAGCGCAGCATGAAGACCCTGATCCTCCGGCCGGCGAGGTGGGCTGGCCGTCATCGCCGCAGCCTGATCGTCCTCTTCTTCGTGACGTTCTTGACGTTGCTCGGCGCGCACCCCTCAGCGCACGCCGCTGACGTGTTCAGCAACATCGACCCGGCGCCGCAGCTCCCGCCCGGCGGCTGGGTCGGCCGCTACCCCGTCGAGAACTACGAGCTAGACCAGTACTTCCCGGCGATCAGCGTCGGCTTCACCAGCGGCGTCGATGCCTCCGGGGTCGCGCCGATGATCGCGTACTTCGGCGCGGAGGTGCTGTGGGAAATCACCTCATTCCTCGCAAACGGGGTGATTCTCCTTTTCGCGCTCGCGTTCAACCTCGACTTGGTCAACGGGTCAACGCCGGGATCGGGCGCGCTCGCGCCGGTCTCCCAGGCGATCCACAACCTGTACGAGAGCACCTTCGGGACGCCTTGGCTGATAGCGGCAATCACCCTCGTCGGCTGCTGGGCGATGTGGAAGGCGCTCATCCAGCGCCGCTACGCCGAGACCGCCGGCGCGCTCGCCGTCTCGGCGCTGTTCTTCGTCCTCGCGATCGGGATAGTCACCCAGCCCGAAAAGACGATCGCCCCGGCGAGCAAACTGTCCAATCAGCTCTCCACCGCGCTGCTGTCACTCGGCAGCGAAGGCAGCGTCGGCAACGAATCGCAGGCGAAGACAGCCGCCAGCGACCAGCTCTTCGAACTGCTCGTCCTGAACCCCTGGACGGTTCTCGAGTTCGGCGGGATCGAGCACTGCGCGACCGTCAGCCACGGCAAGCCGCAATCGGTCGCAGTCAGACCGCTCAGCTCAAACCCGGCGACCGACACGCAGCTCGCCGCCCAGCTCGAACACGGCACCGAAGTCAAAGCCAACGGCAAGACGTGCATCAACGACCGCAACAAGTACGCCACCCATTTCCTCCAGTTCCCTCCGGGGTCACACCGCCGCGGCGCCGAGCACGAAGCGCTCGAACACGGCGATAACGAAGACCTCCCAGCGTCCGACCCCGGCAAGAGCGAGCGGCACCTACCCGCTAGGCCCGGCCGACGAGCCCGCCGCGGAAGCGATGGGCAAGGGCGGCCAGTACCAGCGGCTGCTGCTCGCCATCGTGATCCTGCTCGGCGAGATCGGCGCCTATCTGCTGCTCGGCGCGCTCGCGGTCGGGGTCATCCTCGCGCAGATCCTGCTGCTGACGCTGCTCGCGTTCGCGCCTGTAGCGCTCCTGATCGGCATCTTCCCCGGCCGCGGGCACGAGTTCTTCCGCGCATGGGTATCGAAGCTCGCCGGCTACCTCGCCCGGAAGGTCATCTACAGCCTCATCCTCGCCATCGTCCTCGCGGTCTGCTCCGCGCTGGACGACGCGACCTCGAACCTCGGCTGGCTGCTCGCCTTCGCCTTGCAGGCCGCGTTCCTCTGGACCGTCTTCCTGCAACGCAACCGACTGACGAGCGACCTACTCGCCGGGACGGTCGGGCCACGCGCAGCGAACGACGGCACCAACCGCCTCGCGAACCTCTACTACGCCACGCGCCTCGCGCGGCTGATGCCCACGCCGAACCTGCCTCGGCTCCCGCGCCTGCCGCGGAAACTCCCGACGCTCACGCCCAACGGCTCCCCCGGCGGCGGGACGCCCGGCGGAGGGACGCCAGGCGGAGAAGAAGCTCCACCATCGAGCGAAGGCCCGAGCGGCGGAACACCACCACCGCCCACGGGCGCACCCTCCGGTGGCGGCCCGAGCGGCGACGAGCAGTTCGGAGACGACGAGCCAGCGACGGCGCCAGCGCCGAACGAAACGCCGACGCACGGGCCAGGCGCCCCGAGTCCCCGCCCGAGCTACGACCACGAAGACACGCACGCGCAGGAGGACTCGACCTCGCCTCACCCTCGCGGTTCGACAGATCGGGCGCCCGCGAGCGACGCTCCGCCATCGCCGTCGACCCCGACGCGTGCTCAGCCTCCCGAGGACGAGCTGCCCCAAGACGACACGGGCATCCCTAGATCCCCGACGGCGAATACGACGACCGCCAGCGCCCGCCCGCAAGGCTCTGCCCCCGAAGCGAGGAGCGACGCGCCGACGACGCCAGTGGCAGAGGCGGGCGCGAGAACCTCCCCGACTCGCCCCGCACCGCCGCCACCACCACCGCCGGTGGCGCCGTCAGCGCAGCAGGTGCCCGTCGCGATCGAGCCTCCGCCGCCGGTTGCGTCGGCGAGCACCACGGCGCCGGGCATCCCGCCACGGCGATCGGGCGGCGATGACTTCGGCGACGGGCCTTCGTTGCAGCCGACCCCTGAGCCCGCCGCCGCGGCGCGTCCACCTCGCGACCAGCCGCCGTCGGCATCTACCGCCCCCGCGATCGGTGCCGAGGAGCCCGTCTCGCTCTTGCTCAGAGCGCGATACGGCACCGGCGCGGCTGACCCCGCAAACCAGGAGGACGAACACCCATGAGCTGGCGCATCGAAACCGCAAACCCGTTCGCCCTTCTGAGCGAGCTTCCCGACGATTGGGCGCAGACGTGCTTTCTGCGCCCGCCGAGGGACCTACCCACGCCGTGCCTGATCGCGATTCTCGCCAGGGTTCGCCGTGTCCTTCGCGACGACGGAACGCTCTGGCTCTCATTGCCGGGACGTGGCAGCCAGCCGCAGGCGCACCAGCTGGTCGAGGGCGCCGGATGGTTTCGCCAGGATCGCGCGCTGCACCGCAGCCGTCTCTCGCTGATCGTCGGGCACTCGACGGTCGCGCTGTTCACCAAGCAGCAGGAGTTCCATTTCAACGCCCTGCTTGCGCTGCTCGCCCCGGCAGTGAGGCAAGGCGCGGGAGCCTGCTCTTCGCAGCGTAGCCGCGCGATCTCTGCCCGGCGACTTCAGCGACGCGCGTGGTGCGTGCCCGCCGCTGGCGAGGCCCAATCGCCGCAGGAGGTCATCGATTGGTGTGTTCGCGCGAGCACCTCGCCTCGCGCGTGCGGGGTCTGCGGCACATCTTGGCGACGGCTGCCCGGCGGACCCGATCAGCCAGCTCGGTGGCGGCCCGCTTGCTCGCACACCAACGACCGTGGGCGCTGCCTCGTCCTCGATCCCTTCTGCCGCTCCTTCGCGGACGTCGGGCTCGCCTCGGTCCGCGCGGGCCGCAGCTACCTCGGCTCGACGCACGACTGTGACACCGCCATGCGCGCGCGAGCGCGCCTTGAGGTGATCGAGAGAGGAGGCGCGGCGATGAGCGCTGCCGCAGCGTGGATTCGCCGGCAGCTCGACAGGCCGATCGGCGAGAGCGAGCGGCGCGCAGCGTTCACCGCGATCTCGGTCGTGCTGATCGCGGCAGCCCTCCTGCTCGCGATGACCAGCACCGGCGTGCCCGCCAGCCAAGAGCCCCGCGCGCCACACCCGCCGACGAGCACGGTCGGTCCGGTGAAGGGCGGAGCAGCTCCTGCCGAGGCGCTTCGTACCGCACGAACGTTCCTCAGCGGCTACCTGGCGTTCGCCTATGGGCACGGGCCGGCGAGCGCCGTGAAGGACTCGGCCAGCGGCCTCGCCGACGCACTTCGGAAACGGGCGCGCCTGGTTCCGCCAGCGCTCCGCAGGCTTCACCCGAGGCTGGTCGCTGTACGCGCCACCAGCTCGACGGGCGCAGCGATCGTCGTCACCGGGGTTGTCGAGGACAGCGAAGTTGTCGCGTACCCGATCAGGGTCGTGCTCGCCGAGCACGGCGGCCGGTATCTCGTCACCGGATTGGCGGGTGCGTGATGCGACGCGCTGCCTTGATGTGGCTGATCGCAGGGTTCTCGACCGCTGCGATCGGGCTCCTGTTGGCGTTCGCGGTCGCGGTCGCTGTTCTCGGCGCGAGCCTCAACGGCTGCTCGCCCGAGGCAGCACCGTCACCCACGGTTGAAGGGCCAACACCGTCGGCCTACGCGCTGCAGAGCATCCCGCCCGAACGCCTCGCGCTGTACGAGCGAGCAGGGGAGCGGTTCGACATCGACTGGAGCTTTCTCGCGTCGATCGGGGCGCAGGAGTGCGGCAACGGCGAGTGCGCCGGCACCAACGAAGCCGGTTGCGCGGGACCGATGCAGATCGCCTACGTGCGCGGAAGCGAATGCAGCCCAGGCTCCGGCCCGACGCTGTGGGAAACCTACGCCGTCAACGCCGACCCCGGCCATCCGCTGTCGATCAACAATCCAGCGGACGCGATCTTCACGGCCGCGAGGATCTTGCGCGAAGCGAAGGGCGCCCCACCGACGGGCGGCACCTTCGCCGAATATCACGAAGCCGCCTGCCGCTACTACGGCGCGTGCGGCGACTCGACCGTGGCGTATGCGGAAGAGGTCATGGCCCGAGCCGTCCAGTACGGCTTCACCGGGTCGGGTGCGCCGACAGCGACGAGCCCGCCGCTCGCCGAACCAGTCAGCGGCGGCTGCGAAGCCAGCTCGGGGCCACCGACGCCGGCCAGCAGCTCAAGGATCGTCCGCGTCGCCGAAAGTCAGCTCGGGCAAGGCGAGCATCCGCCTGGGAGTAACTGCACGATTTTCGGGCCGTGCGAGGAGTGGTGCAGCCTCTTCGCGAGCTGGGTCTGGAAGCGCGCGGGCGTTCCGCTGCCCGGCTCGACCGCCACCTACGGCTACTCCGGGTCGCTCTACACCTGGGCGAAGGAACACGGCGGCAGAGTTCTCCCGCCGACCGCTAGACCGTCGCCCGGCGACCTCGTGTTCTTCGGGGCAGGCCCAACCGAAAGCGTGCATGTCGCGATCGTGCAGAGCGTCTACAGCGACGGGCGAATCACGACGATCGACGGCAACGACGATCACAACGAAGTCGGCATCGCCGGCCCGTTCCTCCCGAGCGAAGCGGTCGTCCAAGAACAGCACATCTACGGCTTCGCGCAGCCACCGACGACGGGAAGGCACGGGTGAGCGGCGCCATGCCACAGCGCAAAAACAAGGCAGCCGGCAACGCTGTCCCGCCGCCGCTCGCGCACCCCCCGGCGCGGCAGCACGCGCCAGCGCCAAGCGGGCGGCGTCGATCGGCGACGGCGGGCCGCTGTGGTCGGGGGGCGCGGCGATGAGCTGCCGGGTCCGTTTGAGGTTCCGTCTAAGGGGCCGTTTGAGGTTCCGTCAGAGGGTCCGTCTGCGGTTCCCTGCGCTTTGCGTGCCGTTGGGTCTTTTCCCCTGCACCTTTGCGGGTTTTGTGGGCGACTGCGCCGCCGACATCTCTGTGTCCGCTGGTGAATGTCCTGTCTCCCGCTCGCTGACTGGAGACCCTGCGGTGCTCTGCCTCGCGGGGCGTGCTGCCACTCTGCGGTTGCCGTTGGCTACCTGGCTGGCTGCCATCTTCGCGGTGCTCTCCGATAGGAGGCCCGTGGTGACCCTGCGCGGCGCTGTGCCTTCCGCGGATCGTGTCGTCGCTG
Organism: uncultured Solirubrobacteraceae bacterium; assembly: GCA_963735615.1. Taxonomy (GTDB): domain Bacteria; phylum Actinomycetota; class Thermoleophilia; order Solirubrobacterales; family Solirubrobacteraceae; genus Palsa-744. The sequence continues at coordinate 2,072,786 of CAVTLO010000001.1, read as the reverse complement.
GTCGTCGTCGCTGCTTCGCTGCGCCTGCGCGTCTGGCTAGTCCAGTTGCCTTCCCGGTGCTGCGGTGCCTCGCTGTTCGAGGTCGCACCGTCCAGCCGTCGCTATCGCGTCGGCTGCCCGGTAGATGGTGCAACGGCCCGCGCGCGGCGCGGCGGCGGTCGGGCGGTGCCCGGTGAGCGGGAAGGGATCACAGGACCCCCGCCCGCTTGTCGCGGTCGTCGCCGGGCTGATCGTGGCCTCGCTAATCGGTGGCGCTCGCGGCTCGCACCTCGCCGCGGTCGAGACCGCTGGACGGGTGCTGCCGGTCGTGTTGATCGCCGCCACGGTTCTCGGTTCGGTCGCGTTGGCGTGTCGGGTGGTGGCGACGAGGAGGGCGCTCGCCTCTCGGACTCGGCTGGTGGTGCTCGCGCCCGATTCGTTCGATCCGTCGCTCGATGCGGTGCTGCGCTGCGCGGCTCAGCTCTCGCGCGTGCGCAGGCTCGTCGGCGGCTGGCTTGATCCGCGGGCGAGGGCAGTTCGGGTGCTGCTCGATTGCGACGAGCAAGGCCGGATGCGCTACTCGCTGAGCGTGCCCGAGCGGGCGCTGCCGGCGGTCCGAGCAGCGGTTGGCGTGTTCGATCGCGTGCAGCTTCAGGTCATCGACCCGAACGCCGAGCCGGCGAGCGAGGGGGATCGTCGTGTTGAGGTCGTGCGGGCTGAGCTTCGTCTCGCTCGCCCGAGCAGCGAACCGCTCGCGCATCTCCCGCTGACACCCGATCCGTTGCAGAGCTTCGCGAGGGTTCTCTCTCGGCTTGATCCGGCGCACCGCGAGCAGGCGGAAGTCGCTGTCGATTTGTTGCCGACGACGGCAGCGACCCGCAGGCGCCTTCGCCGCCGGCTGCTCAAGGAGGCTCTGCGTCGCGGCGGCCAATCGAGCGAGCCCAACCGAGGCGGGGGATGGCTCGACTTCGACTCCGGCCGGGTAGGGCGTCGGCGGCCTGCGGAAATGGTCGAGCAGCGCGCCGAACGTGAGGAGATCGCGGCGAAGCTCGTGCAGGCCGAGCCTCTGTTCCGGCTGCAGGTTCTGATCCGCTGTGCATCCCCGGAGCGCGGCAGAGCGGTCGCTTGCCTGCAAGGGCTGCTCGGCTGCTTCGACGGGTTCGCTGGCGCTAACTCGCTGCGGGTCGTCGGCGTTCGTTTCTTCGGGCTGGCGTTCGCCGGATCGGACCTCCCTGGCCGTCGGGGCTGGTTCGATCGCCGGATACGCACGGGGCTGTTTCGCCCCGCTCGTCGTGACTACGTGACCGCGCGGGAGATGGCCGGTCTTCTGAAGCCGCCGACCGCGAAGTGCGCCGCGCCTGAAGTGCTGCGCCTCGGCCCAGCGGTGTATCCGGCGCCGAGGACGCTCCCGACGTTCAAAGGTCAGGCGAACCTCGTGCCGCTCGGGAAGGTGGAGGACGAGACGGGACAGCGCACGATCGGGCTCCGCGTCGAGGACTCGTTCTTCACCTACACCGCTGGACGGAGCCGATGGGGGAAGACCGAGCTTGCGCTCACGCAGTTCCTGCACCTCGTGCGAAGCGGTCACGGCGGGCTGTTCCTCGACCCGCACCAAGACGCCGTCCAAAGGGTCAAGAGCTGCCTGACCGAGGAAGGGCTCGCCGAGCGCGTCATCGAGCTTGACCTCGTCGGGCCGCGCAGCCGCCAGGGGCAGCCGGGATGGAACCTCTTTGCCGCCAGGGGCCTCGATCCCGACGCCGCCGAGCGGCGGGTCGAGGCGATCGTGGACAGCTTCGCGTCCGCCTTGCAGTGGTCCGAGCGCAACAACCGGGCGCTCACCCTGACGACGCAGGCGACCGCCGCGCTGATCGAGCTGGCCGGCGTGCTGCCCGAGGGGCTGCAGCCGACGATCTTCCAGATACCGTCGATCCTGGGGAACCCCGACTGGCTCGCCGCCGCTTTGCCGCACCTCTCCCCGGCGCGGCGCCAGTTCTTTACCGAGCGGTTCCCGCGCCTGTCCGAAGAGGCGATAACGCCGGTCACGAACCTGATCGACCGGCTTCGCTCATCGACGCAGCTCGCCGCGCTGCTCGGCTCGCAGACCTCCAGCTACGACATCGGCCGCGCAATGAACGAACGGCGGATCGTGCTCGCCTGCCCTGGTGCGGGAGGAGCTAAGGACAAGCTCGTCGCGAACCTGCTCGTCTATGACCTTCTGCATGGCGCGAAGGGACGCGCGTCGATGGCGCCCGAGCAGCGCCTGCCGTTCTACGTCTTCCTCGATGAGGTCCAGACCTACGACGGCGCGGCTGGCGGGAACCTCGCAGCTTTGCTTGAGCAGACAGCGAAGTACGGCATCCGCGCCACCTTGCTCAATCAGAACCCGGAGCGGCTGACGAACGACACGCTGAACGCGCTCACGACCAACCGCAGCCACCTGATCACGACGGCGCTCAACGCGCACGCCGCCGCGCTGATCGCGAGGGAGTGGGGAGGCGATCCGCCCGCCGCTGCGATCACGGGCCTGCCGCGCTGGACGTTCATCGCTCAGGTCACGCACGAGGGCAAGCAGACCCGGCCGTTCATGTTCGAAGGCCACTCAGTCGAGGAGCAGTTCGCCGACGCCTACAGGCCAGACGCTCTAGTTGACGTCCAGGCAACGATCGACAAGGCATCGGGACGCACCCCCGCCTCGGAGACAGTCGCCGATCTCGACACGCTGGACGAGCGGATCAAGCAGCACCTCGAAGGACAATCCGGCGGCAGCGGCGGAGGTGCCCGTCTCGATCCCGAGGCGCCGTGGACGGCGCCAGCGCCGAGCGAGCCTAGTCCGCGGGCCAGCTTGATCGTGCGCGGGCGCGGCGAGCACTCGGCGGCACCTCGTCGGTTTCCGCGTCTGCGGGACGGGCACGCTGCGCGGCCCGCTTGGATGCCCGCTGGAGCACGGCCATGAGCGGGCCTCGCGCGTTGCCGCCGGTCGCCGGGTCGATGCTCGCGGGCATCTATGAGCACCGGCTGCTGAGCACAACCCAGCTTCATGCGCTCTACACCCCGGCCGCGCAGGCAAGGTGGGCACGGCAAGTGCTGGCGCTGCTTGAGCGGCGCGGCTTCGTAGATCGCATTCGCAGCCCCCGGCGGCTATCGCTGTGGTTCCTCACCGACACCGGAGCGGACGCCGTCGAGGCCGGTGGTGCTCCTGTCGAGTTCCGCCGCCGAGTCACCAGCCGCGAGCAGGCCGAAGGGCCGCTGAAGAAGCACACGATCGCCGTCAATCAGGTCGGTGTCGAGTTCGTCCGGGCAGCGCGACAGCGAGGCGACGAGTGCGGCCCGGACTCTTGGCGCAACGAGGTCGCGCACCCCATCAGCCATGCACGCGGACGCAGGCCCGCCGAGCTGGTCATCGCCGACGCCCTTCTCACCTACCTTGAGACCTCAAGCGACGGAGCGCTCGCGCTGCACCAGCGCTTCATCGAGCTTGACCGCGGCACCCGAACCACCGAGCAGCTCGCCGGCAAGATCACCCGGTATGCGCGGCTGCGCCACTACGCTCCACCGGCCTCGGGCGAGAACACGCCAGAGCCCCTGTGGCGGAGCTACTACCGCGCCTGGCCGCACCTCCTGATCGTTCTCGCCGACCAATCGCGCGAGACGATGCGCCAGCGGGTGCAGCGCACCCTCGCCTTGCAGGCGTCGGACCCCGCCGGCCGCGTCGGCCAGGTCCCCGTGTGGTTCGTCGCGCTCGATGACCTCGCGGCGCACGGCCCGTTCGCGCCGATCTTCCTCAGCAGCCAACAACCCGAGCAGCGCGTCGACTGGCTCGGCCAACCACGACCCCAGGAGCACCAGGACGATGGCCTGCATTAGCCGCCTACGACCGTGCCTCGATCGCGCCGCGCGTAGCCCTCCCGCCGCCCACTGACGCACCTCCGCCACTGCGCCCGCTCGCGAGCGCCCGAGCCTCGACTGCCGTTTTGCCGAGGATGTCCTCGTTCCAGCCCGACCCCAAAAAGGGGGACTTCAATGACCCGCCGCCGACCCTCATGCATCCCACAATCAACATGGAAAGTCACCCACGCCGACTGCTTCGGCGTACTCCAGAGCCTCGACGCCGACACGGTTGACGCGATCATCACCGACCCGCCCTACGGCATCGGCGTCAACGGCATGGAGTGGGACCGCCCGGCGCGGCTCGACCCGGCAGCATCCGGCGGCAAACCACGGCGCCGCCCGCCGACCGAGGACCCCCTCGACCGGTTCCAACAGTTCTCGCGCGAGTGGAGCCGCGCCTGCCTGCTCGGCCTGAAGCCCGGCGGGCACCTCGCCGCGTTCGCCGCGCCGAGAACAGCTCACCGACTGACGTGCGGGCTCGAAGAAGCAGGCTTCGAAATCCGCGACGTTCTCATGTGGCTCCAAGGCCAGGGCTACCCCGCCACGCGCGTTCTGCCCGACGGGCAGGGCACCGGCCTGAAGCCCGCTTGGGAGCCGATCATCCTCGCGCGCAAGCGGCTCGACGGGACGCTCGACCACACCCTCGCCGAGCACGGGACGGGGGCCATGAAAATCGACGCCTGCCGAATCGAGCTGGCGCAAGAGGACGCCGCCAGGGAAGGGCGCGCGCACGGCCGGCGGATCACCGCGAGCCCGCAAGGCCGCTGGCCCGCCAACCTCCTGCTCTCACACGGTGAAGCATGCACCGACGAGGCGTGCGAAGCGGACTGCCCGATCGAGCAGCTCGGCGATCGGCACCGCTTCTTCTACGCCGCGAAGGCATCCCGCCGCGAGCGCGACGCCGGCTGCGAGAACCTGCCGCGCAAGGTCGTGCAGACCTTCAAGATCGGCGCCCACAACGAGAAGATGTGCGACGAGAACCCGGTCGCGAACATCCATCCGACCGTCAAGCCGATCGACCTGATGCGCTGGCTCGTCCGGCTGCTCACGCCGCAGGGCGGCCTCGTGCTCGACCCATTCACCGGCAGCGGCTCGACCGGAGCCGCCGCCGTGCTCGAGGGCGCGCGCTTCCACGGCATCGAGCGCGAAGCCGAGTACCTGCCGATCGCCCGAGCTCGGATCAAGCACTGGTCAGACACTCGGCGGCGCGGGTGCGGTTCGGCGACCGCTCGGGCGAGACAGAAAGCCAAGACATGACCCTCGACCCCGACGACATCGAGTCCATCGCGACCCGCGTTGTCGAGCTTCTGCAGGACGAGGCGACCGGCGCGGCGAGGTACGTGGACGCTGCCCTGGTCGCGCAGAAGCTCGGCGTCGACCGGGATTGGGTCTACGCGCACGCGCGCGAACTCGGCGGCGTGCGCCTCGGTGGGCCTCACGGGCGGCTGCGCTTCGACCTCCAAACCATCCGCCGCCAACTCGACTGCCCCGACGAGGGGCGGCTGAGGCCCGGTGAGCGACGCCGCGCACGGCCGCGAAAACGCCCGCCAAGACGGCTCGGAAACGTTGATCTTCTGCCCTATACAGAGGTACGATCCACCGGCCAAATAGGTGGCCGGGCGACGCGCCAACGCCCCCGGCCCGACAACGGGAGGTAACCCCGATGTACACATACCGTAGAACCTCAAAGCGGGAGCGTGCCTGATGCCACGCCCCGCCACCGGAAGAGTCGAAGTCGAGACCCATGTGGACGGGACGCTCAAGTTTCGCCTGCGGTTCTCCGCCTACGGCGAACGCCAGAGCCTGATGCTGCACGAGGCGCGCGACTGCGCGTGCGGCTGCACCGGCGGCTGGACCGAGAACAACGCTCGACGTGAGCTACAGAACATCCTCGCTCGCGTCCAGGCAGGAATATGGGAGCGACCGAAGCCGGCGCCCAAGGTCGAAAAGGTATTCAAGGCGATGCCGAGCTTCCACGAGTACGCCTCCTACTGGCTGAAGGCAAAGCTCGAAGGCATCATCGGCAAGAAGCCGATCTCCGAGAACACGCACGCCGGCTACGAGATCTCACTGAGGCTGCACCTGCTGCCCTTCTTCGGCCGCTACGCCCTCGATGAAATCGACAAGGAACTGTGCGAAGCGTTCAAGAAGCACCTGATCCAAGAGGCGCACGAGCTGAGAGACGCCCTCGCTGCCGGCGCCGATCTCCGCGACATCAACAACCGCAAGCTCCGCCCGCTCGGCCCGGCATCCATACGAGGGCAACTCACCCTGCTTGGCCAGATCCTTGGCGAGGCTGTCGAAGATGACCTGATCCAGTTCAACGCCGCACGCAGCAAGCGGCTGAAGGTTCACGTCCCGAAGCCAAAGCGCACATTCCTAGAGATGGACGAGCTTGCTTGCATCGAAGACGCGGCAGCCGAGCAAGACCCCTCGCTTGAGCGCTTCGCGGTCGCCGCACGCGAAGCGAGGCCCGGATCGACCTCCGAGGCGGTCGCGATCCGCCTCTCTGACGGCAAGCGCCTGAAGCTGATCGCGGCCGAACTCGGAGTCGCGTCAGGCACAGTCCACTTCCACGTCCGCAAACTCGATGCCGTCGGTATCGGCGTCTACGTTGGGCGCAAGGCGATCGTCCGCACCCTCGGGCGCGCTGGCGTCCGAAACGGCGAGCTGTGCAGCATCCAGATCGGCCACGCGCGTCTGCACGACGTCAACAACGCCCGCCTTGATATCCCCGACTCCAAGACAGAAACCGGCATCCGCGTCCTAGAGCTGAGCCCGGAGCTAGCCGAAGCACTCATCGAGCACATCGGCCGGCTCGCCCGAGCCGGCAACGACACGAGCCCAACGGCTCCCCTCTTCCAGAACGAACGCGGCGGAAAGATGACCCGCAAGGCCGTCGGCAAAATCGTCCGCGAAGCCACGGTGCTCGCCACCGAGAGAATGCAGGAGATGGGGATGCCCCCGCTACCGCACATCACGCCACACAGCTTCCGGCGCACCTACATCTCGATCCTGCTGCTCGCCAGCGAATTCGACCTCGAATGGGTGAAGAAACAGGTCGGCCACGCCGACTCGAAGATGACGCTCGAGGTTTACAACCAGCTACAGCAGCGCGTCAAGCGCGAGCACGGCGCATCGTTCGACCGGCTCATCCGTGAGGCCCGTAAGCGGCTACACGCCAGCCAGGAGCCGCCACCAGGCGCCAGCACGCCCGACACCAGCGGGGTTTGTGCCGAGGTTTGTGTCGAGCCCGCGAAAACACCCGCCAGGCACCGCCCGCCGCGCCGTCCAGGGCGGGGTCAAAACCTAGCGATTAGCAGGAGAAACGGCGGGAGCCGGCGACGCGACTCGGCTTCTGGGCATAAATGTTTTCAGTCGTATGCTCTACCAACTGAGCTATCTCGCCGCGACCCACCGATCCTAGCGCGCAGGCGAACAGTCACGCTTGGTTCGCGATCCGGGCGTGCCGGCCGTCGCGCCCTGGTTGCCCGCGCAGCTCGCCCCGCCCCTGGCATCGATTTCGCTGGTGCGATTCAGCTACTCAGCGATTCGGGCTCGGCGCGTTCTCCGTCGAGGTGGTCACTGATCAATTCGTGGAGCCGAAGCGCGACCTCCAGCTCGGTCAGGCAGGTGTTCAGCCCTCTGTTCAAGATCTGCTCGACCGCCTTGACGCGGCTTTCGACGGTGTGCCTGACGACCCCCAGCGCAGACGCTGCAGAGGACGCGTTGCACCCTGCCTTCAGGTACGCGCGGAGCGTTTCGCGCGCCACCACCCCGCCATCGCGCTGCTGCGCGAGCGGCGATAGATAGATCTCCGTCAGCGATTCGGCCAGCGTTTCGTCCCGCAACGCGGCGGCCAGCAGCATCTCATCGGCGTAACGCGTGAGCGTGCGCGGTCTATGCAGGGCTACAAGCCGCGCGGCGTGGGCCTGCTGGTGTGTCAGTCGCCAGCCGTCGATCCCCTCGCATGGCTCGCCGACCGCGAGCATCACGTCAGCTACGTCTCTGGCTGCCAGCAGGCGCTCGATGTCCTCGACGGATGGCCTTCGCTGCCCGCCGAGCCACGCCCAGAACGTCTCGGCGTCACGGGAAACGGTTAGCAGCTGGCGGCCGGAGTCCGCTGCCAGTTGCCGCAGCGCTTGGGGCGCCACTCGTCCGGTCGCGATGATGCCGAGATGCCAGGCGGCGAGCTCGTAGGAGAGCTCGGCCGTCGTTGCGGCTTCGCCGGCCAGCAGTCTCCCTACGAGCTCTGCCCGCCGCTGCTCGCTCGAGCGCCCCGCGCGGGCGACCTCGCGCTTGTACTCGACCGTTACCTCCGCAGTGAGGCGCTCGAGCAAGGCTCCCTGCATATCCAGCACCTGACGCAAGGTCTCGATTGAGAAGTGATCGGCCTCCGCCATGACGTAGCCGACCACCAGCCTATTGCCGGCGGCGTAGCGCAGGAGCACCGTGTCCAGCCCGACGCCGCTCCGTGCCGCACGGTGCGCTTGAGCCACCGCGACCGACGGGATCGGCTCCGCCGAGTCGGCTCCGTGCTCGATGCCCCTGAGGACATAGTCGATGGTCGCGGCGATCGTTGCGCGCAGTCCCGCCACGTAGTCGGGATCCGCGGGCTCACCGAGGCCCGAGGGCATCGCGTCGCGCAGGTGGATGAAGATCGCCTGTTCGATCGCGACGGTCCGCGAACGCAGTCTTGCGATGAGCTGCACTCGGTGCACTGCCGGCGAGCTCGCTTCACCGCTCTCAAGCGTGCGCACAAAACACCGTCATGACGACTCGGCCGACGCCGACCTGTTTCAGCCCCACGTCCGTCACCGCGCGGCGAGCCGATGCGTGGCCTCCGCCTTGGAAACCATCGACTCGGTTGGGCTAAACGCGCAGCTCACAGAGGCAAGAATACCCTCAAGCTTGAGTTTTACGCCCTCGACCGTTCCCACGCGTCCAGTACGGCCCGCGGGTTGCCCAGGGTAACCGCCAGCGGCCTGCCAGGCTGCACGCTCGTCCTACCTGCGCGCGAATTCCTCCACCAGCGCCTCGTATGTCAGCCGCAGCCCCTCTGCGATCGGTACCTGCGGGCGCCAGCCCAGCTCGCGCTCTGCGCGGCTGATGTCAAGGCAGCTGTGCGTCAACTCGCCCGGGCGCAGGTCCGCCAACTCGGGCTCGATCTGCTTGCCAGCCACCTTGCTCAGTTCGCGCCACACCGTTGCTACGTCCGTCTCCACGCTCGTCGCGACGTTGTACGTGCCCGCGCGGCCCGACGCCGCCAGCAGCGCACGCACGACGTCGCCCACGTACACGTAGTCGCGCGTCGGCGTGCCCTGGCCGAACAGCTTCGGCGCGCGGTCCGTGTACAGGTGCTCGGAGAAGATCGCCACCACGCCCGCCTCGCCGTGCGGGCTCTGGCGCGGGCCGTACACGTTGCCCAACCGGCAGACCGCGTGTGGGATACCTGAGGACAGCGACCACGTGTTCACGTACGCCTCAGCCGCCCACTTCGATGCGCCATATGGCGACAGCGGCGCCGGGATCCTGTCCTCGCCCGTGGGCATCGGTGCGTCATCGCCATACAGCGCGCCGCCCGTCGACGTGAACACCACCGACGCCTTGCAGCGCCCGGCAGCCTCCAGGATATTAAGCGTTCCTTTCACGTTCACATCGCAGTCCCGGCCTGGGTTCTCGACCGAAACGATCACGCTCGCCTGCGCCGCCAGATGGAAGATCGCGCTCGGCTTCGCCTCTGCGACGACCGCCTCGAGCGCAGCCGCATCCACGATGTCGAGCTCCACCAGCTTCGCCGCGCTGTGCACGCGGGCGGCGTCACCCGAGGAGAGGTCGTCGATGACCGTCACCGCGTGGCCGTCCGCCAGCAGCGCGTCGACGACGTGCGAGCCAATGAAGCCGGCGCCGCCGGTCACGATCGTGCTGGTGCTCATGCGCGGGAATCTATACGCGCGCGACGCAACGCGGCCACACCGGCGCGGGCGACGCGGCTACACGGATGCGGCAGAGGGGGCGGTGGCGAGCAGGTCTTCGACCGCTTGCACTGACTCGTCGATGCGCTCGAGCACGCGCATGCCGCCGCGTTCGCGCGGCAGCCTGCCACCAACCGCCGGTCCACCCAGCACGATTGGCAAGTCCGGGCGGTTGCTGCGCAGGTCGCGCAGCGCCAGCTCCACCGACTCCGCGGCCACCGGCGCCGTCGCGCCCACAACCACCAGGTCGGGGGCCTGGCTGTCGATCATCTCGACCAGCCGCTCCGCCGACAGGTCCGTATCGAAGATCGTGTGAAAGCCCGCCGCCGCCAGCTGGTCGTGGACCATCTGCAGGCCAAGCGTGTGCTCGTCGCCCTCCACGCCCGCCAACAGCACCCGCTCGCGCGTCGGCTCCGTGCTACCCGTCATGTAGCGGTACAGCGTCGCCAACACGCGCCTAGTGATCGTCGTCGCGCGGTGCTCGCGGTCGGCGTCGATCTCGCCCGCTTCCGAAAGCACGCTAATGCGCCGTAGCGCCGGGCCGATCACCTCAGCGTGCAGCATCGTCGGCGTGATGCCGTCCTCGATCGCCGTCGCGATCGCGCCCTCCGCCATCTCCGCGTCGCCGCGTTCCAGCGCTGTCGCGAACGTCTCAAGCGTGCTCTCCACCAGCGCGATCGGGTCCGAGCGCAGCTGTTCACGCGCATCCGGGCCCGACATCCCCAGCACTTCCATAAACGCGTCCAGCAGCACCGGGTCGAAGTGGCGCCCGCGCTGTTCGCGCATCATCTGCACGCCCTCCTCAACCGAGAACGCCTTGCGGTACACGCGGTCGCTCGTCAACGCGTCGAACACGTCCGCCACCGCCACAATGCGGCCCTCGATCGGGATTGCCTCGCCCTTCAAGCCGCGCGGGTAGCCAGTGCCGTCCCACTTCTCCTGGTGGCTGAGCGCGATCGTCGCCGCCATGTCTAGGATCGACGAGGACGAGCCCCGCACCAGCCGGTGCCCCTCCTCCGCGTGCGTCTCCACGATCGCGCGCTCCTCCGGCGTCAGCGGCCCCGGCTTCAGCAGGATTGCGTCCGGGATCGCCACCTTGCCGACGTCGTGTAGCGGCGCCGCGTGCTTCAGGCGCTCGCAGAACTCCGCGTCCATACCGATGTGTTCGGCCAGCAGCACCGAAAAACGACCGATGCGCTCGATGTGCGCGCCCGTGTCCTCGTCGCGGAACTCGACCGCCATCGACAGCCGCTGCACCGTCTCCGCTTGGGCGATCTCCAGCTCCGACAGCGCGCGTTTGAGATCGCTCGTGCGATGCTCGATCTCGTCTTCAAGCGCCACCCTGCCGCGCTCGCCGAACTGCCAGCCCAGGGCGATCGCCGCGCACGCAAGCACGACCACACAGCCGCCGATTAGCAGCGATGCGCCCGCCAGGAGAGCCGCGATCACCGCCGCCGCGCTCAGCAGCGCCCACGGCAGGATGCCGAGCGCCGGTTCGCGGCGCCCACGACGACGACGTGGCGGTCGACGACCGGGACGGTTGCTCGTGCCGGCCTCCCTACGCATGAGCACACCGATCCTCGCGTCCCTTGAATGCCCGTCGCCCGAGCGGGGCGAGCGGGGCGAATCCGCTCCCGGCTGTGCCGGTCGCCGAAGAAAGCTGGCTTGGATTGCGCCGTTCACTGAGAGCTCTCGCGTGGGGTTCCGGTCCCGGATAGGCCGTAGATAGCTGTCTTCCGTTCGACTTCCCTTGCGGCAGGCTTGATCGGGTGTGAGTGCGTGTAGACATATGACCCAAGTACCCGTTAACGGCCGGATTGCAACTGGTTGATATTAATCGGATCTCGGGGCACTACGAGCGACACCGGCTGGTTCCACTTGTCGAAGACGAGCCTGCCGCGGCCCTCGCCACGCTTGACGATCGCAAGCGGATATGGGGTTCCGGTGGTGGCTACGTACAACGTGCCGCCGCCCGCGAGGTCGCTCACGCCGACGGCCCGCTCCCCGTTGACGGTCCTCGTCCCAGCGCGCGTCAGCTCGCCGTGGTCGGCTAGCGCGAGGTCGATCAATTGGCTCAGGTTCGTGAGCGTCGCAAGCGACGCCAACGCTCCGCCTCCCGCCGACTGCTTTAGCCATTTGCCGCGCAGCGCCCGCGCGGCAACAGGGCCGGCGAAGCGGCTGTACAGGGCCGAGCCGCCCTTGATGTAGAGCGCTTGGGCGATACGCACCAGCCGGATGTCGAGTCCCGGCAGCGTGATCCACCCCTGCGCGCCCTTACCCGCCACGAGTTCCATATCAACTGATATCGGCTGGCCTTCGCTGACAATTGAGCCTGCAACGTGGACCGTCGCCGCGGACGCCGCCGCAGTCGTCGCCGCCGAGGCGATCTGCGCCGGCGTCCTGAAGGCCACATGGTTGCTCGACGACGAGGATTCGCCGCAGCCGGCGAGCGTCGCGGCGAGCACCACCGCAAGCGACACGACCAGCGCAAACGAGCGCGTCACGGGGTACGGGAGCCGTGGCGCTTGCGCACGAGCTCGCCGAAGAAACCTTTGCCGAGCACGCTCAGGCTGAGCAGCGAACCGAACAGCACGACCGCGTCGATGCTCTCGCGTCCCTGCTTGTTCCAGTAATCGTCCGCGAGGTTCAGCCACAGCGCGAACTCGTCGAGCGTCAACGCCGCGCCACTCCCGTATGCGATCGACGTCAGCCGCGATGCGCGGCGGTGCTCGTCGGTGCCGATCTCGAGTAGCCACAGATAGCCGACGGTCAGCAGGCCCGTGATGCCGAACGTCATGTGATGGATATGGCGTCCGCCGGGGGTGATGTTCTTAAACGGTCCCCGTTCTGCCCTGATCGCGTGCGTGATCGCGCGCACCGCCGCAAACGTCACGAAGAACGCGCCCGTCGACAGCAGCTGGCGCTCCTTGCGGCGGTCCTCGAAATGCTTGCAGTACAGGGCGTGTAGCTCGCGGACGGTCATCCTCGACACACACCCTAGCCCCGAGCGCATGCCGTGCCCGTCCGGCAAGCGAGTCTGCAGAGGTAAACCTCTATCGGCTTTTCGTCGAGATGGGGGCACGATGCAGATGCACGCCGCCCTTTGGGCTCGATCACACCAACAGAGCGCATTGCCGCACGCTGGGCGCACACGAGGTTGTCATGTCAGATAGCCAAACCCCCCAAGACAACCCCGCCCCAGCCGTCCCACCTGTCTCGGCACGCGAGTACGTAGCCGACGCCCCCGCGCCGGCTACGGTCGACGATCCCGCTCCGGTGGAGGGCCCATCGGCGCCGAGCGCGCAGCGTCAGGCCAACGCCAGCCGCAGGGCCGTGTGGGCGGCGGTGGCGGCATTGTGCGTCGCCGGCGGAGCCATCGCCTCGGTGCTCGGAGCACACGCGATCGCCCGCGATGACGCCACCACCGCGCGGCAGGCCTCCCAGCAGTCCTCCGCGGCGCTGGCCTCGACGGTCAAGCTCGCGATCCAGCGCGAGGAAGACCTGCGCATCGGCGCCAGCACCTACTTCGCCGGCAACTCGAAAACGACGCCCGCGGAATTCGACCGCTGGGCGCACTGGGCGCGTACGCTGCGCCACTTCCCCGAGCTCGAACAGCTCGGCGTGGTCACGCTCGTCCATGGCTCCGAACTGGCGACGTTCAGCGCGCGGGCCAGCGGCCACGCGACGCCGCCAGCCGCAGCCGACGCAACGACCTCGACGAGGGCGGCGACGCCGAGCATCAAGGTCACCCCCGCGGGCACCCGCCCCTTTTACTGCCTCACGCTCGCCGGGCTCGCGCGGCATCCCGCCGAGAGCCCGCCCGCTGGGCGGGACTACTGCGCGAAGGGAACCGGGCTGCTGCTCGCGCGCGACTCCGGACTGACGCGCTCCACCGTGGTCTCCGTCGGCCGCGCGACCGCGCTGGAAATGATCACCCCCGTATACAGGGGCAACCAGCCACCCGCGACGCTCGGTGCACGCATGGGCGCGTTCGCAGGCTGGCTGCGTCAGGTGTTCGTGCCTGCCGTTCTGCTGGAAGCGGCGCTTCGCAACCACTCGGCCGACGCCGTGCGCATCAGCTACAGCAGCGGCGCCGCGCGGGTCGTCTATACCGGCGGCCTACCGCAGGCGGCCGCGCCGAGCACAACGATCGACCTCCACGACGGTTGGACCGTGCAGGGCTTCGGCACCCCGGTCCCAGCGGGAACGCTCAGCGACGGCAACGCGCTCGCGCTGCTGATCGTCGGCTGCGCGTTGAGCGCGCTGCTCGGCCTGCTCGTGTTCGTCCTCGGCGCCGGTCGCCCGCCCGCTCCGGCACGGCGCCCGTACGCGTGCCGACGCCGCCGAAGCGCGACACGCCCGAGCCTCCCGCCGAGGACCTCCACGACGCCCTCACCGGGCTGCCCAACCGCGCGCTGATGCTCGACCGCGCCGAGTGCATGCTCGCGCGCGCCGGACGCCAGTCGGGGCTGCTCGTGGGCGCGCTGTTCATCGACATCGACTGGTTCAAGGACATCAACGAGCGGCTCGGCGACGGCGCCGGCGACCAGATCCTGAAGATCGTCGCCGAACGGCTCGAGGCGGTCGTGCGCGCCGGCGACACGGTCGGCCGTCTCGGCGGCGACGAGTTCGTGCTGCTGGTCGAATCGGCGGCCCGCGGCGCGCGCCTGGACAACGCTCGCGCGGCGCGTGGTCGAGGCCCTGCACAAGCCCTTCGAGCTCGACGGCTTCGGACCGCAGCTTCTTCCTGACCGCGAGCATCGGCGTCGCCTTCGGCCGCTACGAGACCCCCGAGGATCTGCTGCGCGACGCGCAGCTGGCGCTGCACGCGGCCAAGTCCGCCGGCAAGGATCGCTACACGCTGTTCAACGCCAACATGCGCTCGGTGATCGAGGGTCGCGGCGATCTCGAGGTCGAGCTGAACGCGGCGCTCAACGGACAAACAGTTCTTCCTGCTGTACGAGCCGATCTACGACCTCGCCAGCGGCAAGGTCGCGGGCCTCGAGGCGCTGATCCGCTGGCTGCACCCCAAGCAGGGCGTGATGCTCCCCGACGACTTCATCCCGCTGGCCGAGGAAACCGGCCTGACCGTGCCGATCGGGCGCTGGGTGCTCGAAGAGGCATGCGGCCGAGCCGCCGCGTGGAACGTTGCCGGCCACAACGTCGGCATCTCCGTCGAGGTATCCGCCAACCAGCTCAATCGAGACGGCTTCGTCACCGACGTGCGCCGCGCGCTACAGCAGTCGGGCATCGAGCCGTCGCTGCTGACGCTCGAGATCGCCGAGACGACAGTGATGCGCGACGTCACCGCGGCGGTCGAGCGCCTCGAGGAGATCAAGCAGCTCGGCGTGCGCATCGCGATCGACGACTTCGGCGGCAGCGGCTACGCCTACCACTCCGACCTGCGGCGGCTGCCGCTGGACTTCCTGAAGGTCGACCGCGCCTCGCTCGCCGCGTCCGAGGACGAGGAGTACCGCACGTGGCTGCTCGAGGCGATCCTGATCGTCGGGCGCGACCTCTCGCTGACGGTCATCGCCAAGGGCATCGAGAGCCACGAGCAGATGAGCAGCGCTGCAGGCGATGGGCTGCACGATGGCGCAGGGCGCGCTGATGGGCAAACCGGTGCCCGCCGAACGCGATCGAGAACGTGTTCGACGCGACCCTGCCCGAGACGCAGCCCGCCGAGTGACATGCGCCCATGGGCGCGAGCTTCTAGCATGGCGCAAGTCAGCGAGCGAAAGGAGAGGTATGGCGCTCAGCGCGAGCATGCCCAAGTCCGTCGCCCACGGGATCTATAACCTGCAAGCGCTCGTCGACCAAGTCGTCGGCCCGAGCGCTTGGCGCGAGGTCACCCAGGAGATGGTCAACGAGTTCGCCGATCTCACCGGCGATCACCAGTGGATCCACACCGACGTCGAGCGCGCCAAGCGCGAGAGCCCGTTCGGCACGACCATCGCCCACGGCAACTTGACGCTGTCGCTGATCGACGGGATGCGTGGCGGCCTGAGCGAATGGAGCGGCTTCAAGCTCGGCGTCAACTACGGATGGAACAAGGTCCGGTTTCCGGCTCCAGTGCCTGTGGGATCGCGGCTGCGGTGCTACGCGCAGATCGTGGAGGTCACCGAGGTTGGCGGTGGGTGGTATCAGGTTGTGACACGGTTTACCGTCGAGGCCGAGGGCGGGGAGAAGCCGGTTTGCGTGGCGGATAGCGTGGGGCGGCTATTGGTCGGCGAGGCACAGTAGCGTCGTGGGACGGGTCACACCGAGCGTCCAATCGCCGGCCCTGGGCGCGCTCATCGGCCTCGATGCTTGCTGGTCATGGCGATCGACACGCTGACAACACACCTCCTGCCGCCCTACTTGCGCCGAGCGATTGCGGAGGGCCATGCTGAGCTTCTGCAGGAAGGAAGGTCGCAGCGCATCCATTACATCGCAACGGGGCACCGGGAGATCTTTGCCGATCCGGAGGAGCAGGTCCGCGCGTCCTACTGGGCTGAGCTGATCTACAGGTACGGCTATGAGCCGGAGCGGATTGGTATCGAGGTCCGTATTCCTGACCGCACTCCGCACGATGCAGCCGATCTCGTCGTCTTTCGGGATGACGAGCGTAATCGTCCATACGCCGTCGTTGAGTGCAAGCGCGATGGAATTTCGGATGCAGAGTTTGCTCAAGCAATTGAGCAGGCCGCCGGCAATGGCACGTGGGCCAAGCTCCGTGCCGACTACGTAGGGGTCGTGGCCGGCACGACGAGGCGATTCCTTGATTTCTCAGGCGATTACGGGGCGCTTGAGCGCGAGGCGAACATCGTCGCGGATCTTCCCAGCGCCTACGGCAAGCCTGAAGACTTCAAGTACCGCAAGGGAACCACGATGGACATCTCCCCAGTCGACAAGGAGCAGCTCATCACGGCGATCCGTAAGGCCCACCAGACCCTTTGGGGGGGCGGGCGTCTATCGCCGCCTGCTGCCTTTGGCGAGCTCTGCAAGGTCATCTTCGTGAAGATCAGCGACGAGAAGGCACGCCGGAAGAAGGGCGATCCCTACGCCTTTCAAATCAAGACCCATGAGTCCGCCAGCGCGCTGGCGGATCGGATCCGTGCGCTTTACCGAAAAGAGCAGGCCCGCGATCCAGAAGTGTTTTCAGAAAATATCAAGATCGGCGACGGTTCGCTTCGGACGATCGTGTCGCATCTGGAAGGAATTGATCTGTCTCGGACCGATCTCGATACAAAGGGCCTGGCATTCGAGCAGTTTATGGATAGCTTCTTCAAGGGGGATTTCGGTCAGTACTTCACTCCTCGCGAGATAATCGACTTCACTGTGCAGATGCTTAGGCCCCAGGAGGATGAGCTCATCCTCGATCCAGCGTGCGGATCCGGAGGCTTTCTTCTTCACACCCTCGATCACCTCCGGCGCGACGCTTCGGTCTACTTCGAGGAGGGCTCAGCAGAGCACTTTAGGTACTGGCACGGTTTCGCGGAGCGCAAACTGTTCGGCGTTGACATCAACGACGAGATCGCCCGCGTCGCCAAGATGAACATGATTCTGCACGACGATGGACATTCAAACATCGTTTGTACTGACGCCCTTGAGTCACCGGAGCGCCTTCGGGATCACAATCCTGGCCTCGCACTAGGACGCTTTGATCTCGTACTGACGAATCCTCCCTTTGGTGCCCAAGTTTTTGCATCTGAGCGTCCGTATCTCGCGACGTACGATCTCGGCTTCGCCTCGTCGAGTCGTGGTGTCGGCAAACTCCGCAAGGCGCAGAAGACCGAGATCCTGTTTCTGGAGCGCATACACGATTTTCTCAAACCTGGCACCGGACGGGCTGGCGTGGTCGTTCCGGACGGTGTGCTCACAAACTCTTCGCTGCAGTATGTTCGTGACTATCTGCTCGACCGCTTTCAGCTCCTTGCTGTTGTAAGCCTACCGCAAACAGCCTTTTCCCACTATGGTGCCGGCGTCAAGGCCAGCGTGCTTTTCTTGCGACGCTTGGCGGCAGACGAGCCGCCTGCCGACGAAGTAGAGGTCTTCATGGCGACGCCTCGACAGATCGGCTACGACGCTCAAGGCCGTAAGACCGCTAATGACCTACCGCAAATCGTGGAGGCCTATCATGAGTGGCAGCAGCCTCGCGGCTGAGCCAGGCGGATTGTGGTTCACAACGCGCGCCGCCCAGCTGCGAGCTAGGGCTGATCCTGCTTACGCGGCGGCCGGGCGCACAGTTGAGCGTCAGTACAACAAAGCGTCGTTCCCGCTCGTGGACATCGGCTCCCTTGCGGTCGCTGTCCAGTACGGTTCATCGGCCCGGCCGCAGGACTCCGGCGACGTACGGGTCGTACGAATGACCAATATCCGCGATGGGACTCTCGATCTCACCCGCCACAAGTGGCTTCAGCTCTCGAAGAAGGAGCAAGCGAGGTACAAGCTCCTACCGGGAGACGTGCTTTTCAACCGCACCAATTCCAAGGAGCTGGTCGGTAAGTGCGCGGTGTTCGACGACCCCGGAGACTGGGTATTCGCTTCGTATCTGATTCGTGTTCGATTCGATCTGGCGCGCGTAGAACCACATTTTGTCGCTATCTTTCTAAACGCGCCCAGCGGGCGGCTTCAAATCGACCGCGATAGCCGGCAGATCATTGGTATGGCCAACGTGAACGCGTCGGAGCTTCGCGAGTTCCTGATTCCGCTTCCTCCGGTGGCCAAGCAACGAGCCTTGATAAAGCCCGTTGTTGTTGCCAGCGGAAACGCGCAACGCGCGCGGGCTGCAGCCGAAGACGCGGACGAGCGGGCCAATCGTCATCTTCTAGACGAGCTGGGAGTGCGACTCGGCGATCCCGACATGCTCCAGACCTTCACCGTTAGCGCCCGTACGTTGCGTGGCCAGCGTCTCGATGCGCTGTCTCATGTGCCGATTGTGCGACTAGGAGAAGGGCCGCGTAGTGGACGGCTTCTGCGACTCGCGGAGATCGCAGCTATCAACCCAAGGCGGGACAAGCCCCCCGTCGTCGACGGCTTGGTGCCGTATGTCGGACTACCAGAGTGTTCGCAGAAGCGGGTTGAGACGGTTACGGTGCGGGAGAGTGATGGGCCTATAGGTAGATCTATCGCGATGAAGCACGACATTCTCTTCGCGCGTATCGAGCCAAGCGTGTTCAATCGAAAGTACGTTCTCATCGAGGACCTCCGCGGCTACGAGCGGTTCTATGTTTCAGGCGAGTTTCTGGTCGTTCGCCCGGATATCGACATCATTGACTATCGCTATCTTCACGAGGTGCTCCTGAGCGACATTGTTGCTCACCAAATCGTTGGGAAGACGACGGGCTCCTCCGGACGACGCCGGCTTGATCGCAGCGTTCTTGAGGCGCTCGTCATTCCAGTCCCGACGCTGAGCCGACAGGGCGAGATACTTCAGACGCTTATAGCGCAGCGCAGCGCAGTTGAGGACGACCTCGTCGAGGCAGAGACAAAATTGCGACGGGCCATCGATAAGTTCGAAGCCGCGATCTTTTCAAGCCGGTGAGCCAGCTCACTCACCTCGCAGACGAGATCTGCGCAGGAGCAGAGATCTACTTTACGGGCCGCCAAGGAGGTCAATACTTGAAGACCGCCTTTATCCTATGTGACGACTACACCGAGCTGACCTCGAAGCTGTATTTGATTCAGAACGACACCGAGTGGTCCGACAGCGTGAACGGACGGTTCAAGCCGTATCAGCGCGTGCTCGCGGATGTCCACGGGGTTCTCCTGAGCGAGATTGCGGAAGAGATCAAGACACTTCAGGCGGCGATGAAGGTACGCCGTGAGCGCCGGAATAGGTTCTTTCATTCCGCGGAGCTTTTGGATCTGAATATCACGGCGCGAATGGCGGTTGAGGCTTATTGCGATCTGTTTCGATACTGCGAGCTTCTATTTGGGAAAGAGTGGGAGCGAGCTGTTCAGGGAGCCAGGAACTTGGCGACGCTCATCGTCCTGTTTGGGCTTGAGCTAGCGGCCTTCGCGAACCCGGATATTACGAGTCGTTGCGGGAAGATTCTCGAAGGCTGGCCGCGAAACGCTAAGTCAGGAAGAAAGACGGGTGTGCATCAAGCCGCCTACCCCGAGGATCTGCATCTGCGTCTTTGCGTGATCTTTGGTGGTGCCCAACTGAGAGATCAGCTGGCTCAGCTACTCAGCGAATGTTGAGCAGCTTGCGGATCGACGCCTGTCAGCGCCTCACGGGCGCTCCTTTACCCCCTCAAACTCCCAGCGCCACGTACTTGGTCTCCAGATACTCCCCGATCCCCTCGAACCCGCCCTCGCGCCCAAACCCCGACTGCTTGACCCCGCCGAATGGCGCGGCTGGGTTGGACACGACGCCCTGGTTCAACCCGATCATCCCTGATTCGATCCCCTCGCAAACGCGAAACGCACGCGATAGATCGCGCGTGTAGACGTACGCGACGAGCCCGTACTCGGTGCGATTGGCCGCGGCGAGCGCCTGCTCCTCGGTGCTGAACGTCGCGACGGGCGCGACCGGCCCAAAGATCTCCTCGCCGAGCAGCCGCGCGCCGTCGGGGACGTCGGCGAGAACAGTCGGCTCGAAGAAGTAGCCGGGATATGCCGGACCCGAGAACTTGCCGCCACCAAGCAACACGCGCGCGCCGCGTGCGACGGCGTCGTCGACGAGCTCGGCGACCTTGCCGCGCTGGGCTTCGTCGATCAGCGGGCCGACGGCGACGTCGGGCTCGGTGCCGCGGCCGACCTTCAGCGCGCCCATGCGCTCGGCGAGCCGCCGTGAGAACTCATCGGCGACGGACTCGTGCACGTGGAAGCGGTTGGCGGCGGTGCACGCCTCGCCGACATTTCGCATCTTGGCGAGCAGAGCGCCGTCGACGGCGGCGTCGAGGTCGGCGTCGGCGAACACGAGGAACGGCGCGTTGCCGCCGAGCTCCATTGACACGCGCAGGATCTGCTGCGCGGACTGTTCGATCAGCGTGCGCCCCACCTCGGTGGAGCCGGTGAACGACAGCTTGCGCGTGCGCGGGTCGGCGAGCAGCGGCGCGATCACCGCGCCGGCGCTCTTGGCGGTGATCACGTTCAGCACGCCGCCCGGCAGCCCCGCGTCCTCGAGGATCTTTGCGAGCGCGAGCATCGACAGCGGCGTCTGCTTGGCGGGCTTGACGACCATCGTGCAGCCGGCTGCGATCGCCGGGGCGATCTTGCGGGTGCCCATCGCGGTGGGGAAGTTCCACGGCGTTACGAACACGCACGGACCCACGGGCTGGCGCATCGTGAGGATGCGGCCCTTGCCGGTCGTGTTGACCATGTAGCGCCCGTGGATGCGCACGGCCTCCTCGGAGAACCAGCGAAAAAACTCCGCCGCGTAGCCGATCTCCGCGCGCGACTCCGCCAGTGCCTTGCCCATCTCGAGCGTCATCAGCAGCGCCAGGTCGTCTGTCTGGGCGACGATCGCCTCGTACGCGCGGCGCAGGATCTCCCCGCGCTCGCGCGGCGGATGCGCCGCCCATGCAGCCTGCGCGTCGGCCGCCGCCGCCAGCGCCGCCTGCGCGTCCTCGACGCTCGCATCGGCGACATCCACGAGCGGCTCGGTCGTCGCGGGGTCCTCGACGGTTAGCGTCGCGCCGGCGCTCGCCGCGCGCCACTGACCGGCGATGTACAGGTCGGTGGGGACCTGCCCGAGAACCGCGCGCTCGCGCTCGGCGGCGGTCATGAGGTGTCCGCGCCAGTCATCGTGCAGTCCTCACGCAGCGCCCGCCGGCAGCCGAGCGAGAACCCATGGGAGCTCCCCACCTCGAGCGCGACGATCGCGCGCGGCCCGTGTTGCTGTGGGCACGGATGCGGGTCATGGCCTCAACCTACCACCGCCTCCGAGCCCACCCGCGCCACGCCAAAAGCACGGGCGGGCTGCTCGCCGCGACGTTCGCCGCGCTGGCGCTCGGAGCCGCCCCGGCGGGCGCGTCGACGCTCGTGATCGAAGGTGCGGGAGACGGGCATGGCGTGGGCATGAGCCAGGACGGCGCGCTCGGCTACGCCCAGCACGGCTGGAGCTCGGCGCAGATCCTCGCCCACTACTACACCGGCACCACGCTCGGGCTGGCGCCGGCGAACTCCGTCGTGAAGGTGCTCGTCGGCTCGAAGGTCGAGCGGGTGCCGCTCGAACGCTACGTCCGCGGCGTCATCTCCGCGGAGATGCCCTCAAGCTGGCCGCTGGCGGCGCTCGAGGCGCAGGCGATCGCCAGCCGCACGTACGCGCTGACCGCAGACGCGGGCGGGACGAGGTTCAACGTCTACTCGGACACCCGCTCGCAGATGTACCTGGGCACTGCCGCCGAAACGGCGACGACGAACGCGGCGGCGGCGGCGACCGCGGGGCAGATCGTGCTCTACCAGGGCAAGCCGGCGATCACGTACTACTTCGCGAGCTCCGGCGGGATGACCGAGAACATCGAAAACTCGTTTATCGGCGCCGAATCGCAGCCATGGCTCAAGGGGGTGCCTGACGCCTACGAAACGAAGGCATCGGACTGGAAGCTGAGCATGAGCTTCGCTTCGGCCGCGGCGCGCCTGCGCGAGCTGTTCAAGGGCTCCTTCCGCGGCATCGAGGTGCTGGGGCGCGGCGTCTCGCCGCGGATCGTCACCGCCGAGGTGCTCGGCTCGCGCGGCGACAGTCCCGTCAGCGGCCCCGAACTGGCGGCGCGCCTGGGGCTCGACAGCGCGTGGGCGTACTTCAGCGTCAAGAGCGGCGCGAGCGTCAAGCGCGAGCCGGATCGCAGCGGGCAGCCGCCGTTCACCTCGCCGGCGCCCGAAAGTCCGCCGGCCACCGCTCCCGCGCCGGCCACAGGGCCGCAGGGCGGCGCGCAGGCGCCGGCGACAGCCGCGTCGACGAGCGCCACCGGCGGCGTGCAAGCTGAATAGCCGGACACTCGAGGGCAGAAGCGAGCGACGGCAGGCGCGAGCCGCCGGCGAGGCCGACGGGTGCGTACGCTGACCGGGTGCCCGCCGAGTTGCTGATCGCGGACGTCCCGTGGCTGCTTTACCGCTCCTACTTCGCGCTGCCCAAATCGATCGTCGGCGCCGACGGTCAGCCGGTGAACGCACTGTTGGGTACGGTCAACGCGATCCTGTCCGTTTTAGATGCGCGCCTGCCGGCGCGTCCGGTGCGCGGCGTAGTGGTGTGCATGGGCGCAGAGGAGGCGGACTACCGCGTGCAGTTGTACCCCGCCTATCACGCCCATCGCGATCCGATGCCACCGGAGCTCGCGGCACAGTGGCAGCAGGCGCCGGCACTGCTCGAGAGCCTCGGCTGGACATACGCGACGAGCGACGATCTGGAGGCCGACGACGTGATGTTCTCCTTTGCGCGCACCGAGGATGAGCACGGCGGGCGGGCACTGCTGCTGACGGGCGACCGCGACCTGTTCGGCGCGGTCAGCGAGCGCGTGTCGGTGGTCGAGTTTAAAAAGAGCCGCACCCACCCCCCGCACGGCGAGATCGGCCCGGCGCAGGTACGCGAACGCTACGGCGTCGAGCCACAGCAGGTCCCCGACTTCATCGCCCTGCGCGGCGACCCCTCCGACGGCCTGCCCGGCGCGCCTGGTATCGGCGCGAAGACCGCCGCGGAGCTGCTGCGCGCCCACGGCTCGTTGGAGGCGCTGCTGAGCGCCGCGGGCGCCGACGCGAGTGCGGCTGACCCCGACGCGGCTGCGGTGAGGGCGAGCACCGTGATGCGCCCACGCATCGCCGCTGCGCTGCGCGAGAACGCGGAGCTGTTGCGCAAGTTCAAGGAGATCGCGACGCTGCGGCGGATCGAGGTCGAGCTTCCGAGCAACCGCGCCACGGATTTCGCTGGCGGCGCACGCAGGGCGGGCGAGCTGGGGATGACGCGATTGGCGGAGCGCCTGGAGAAGTTGGAGCCCCCTAAACGCGCTATGTGAGTCGGGGGCCAGGAGCGGAGCACGGCATTGACCATCGATCTATTGCACTGTAGTCTGGTGCGGTGCCCCTTGTTGAACTCTCCGAGCACGCCTATGGGCGCCTTCTGAGAAGGGCAAGATCGTTCTCGGATACTGCCGAGCAGGTCATCAGTCGTCTGCTTGATGAAACCGAGCCGGTAGATAGAAAGTCAGTGCAATCAATGCAGCAAGATTCTCCGGCGAACGGTCGGCCATCACCGCGGGCAATACCAGGCTCGATTCTCCCTGAGCGAAAGTATTGGCGGCCGATGCTCGAAGTCATTGAGCAGGTCGGCGGCGCAGCCGCCGCCAACGCCGTGATCGACGCCCTCGGGGAACGCATGAAAGGCCTGCTGACGCCGCGCGACTACGAGATTCTGGGTATGGGGGAGGTCCGTTGGCGAAATCGTGCGCGGTTCGCGCGGCTGCGCATGACAGAACAGGGGCTTCTGAGCAGCACGTCGCATCGAGGCGTATGGGAGATAACCAACGCCGGGCGGCAATATCTCAAGGCCGGAACGGACTAGCGCTCTCGGATCGTTCGCGTCCAAGGCGTCTTGCTCTTGAGTCGAATCTCAGACATCTCCTTGCCGGAGGACTTCGAGCTGGAGGCCAAACGCGAAGATCTCCGCGACCGACGTTGGCGACGATATCGGAGCATGCTCTACGCCTTCTTCGCCGGGATCAGAGGCCTGGCAGTGCTCGGATTCGTGATCGTGCTGGTGCGCGCCGCACCTTCGGCGTTGACGCTCGCCGAAGTGGTTGTGAGGCGGATTTAGGGCGTGAACTTGACGGTGATCACGTCCCCGTCGACCATCACATAGTCGCGCCCCTCCAAGCGCAACGTCCCGCGTTCGCGCGCACCCGCGTAGCCGCCCGCGTCGACAAGCTCGCGCCAGCCGATCACTTCCGCACGCACGAACCCCTTCTGGATGTCAGTGTGGATCTCGCCCGCCGCGTGCCACGCGGTCAGGCCGCGGCGCAAGTGCCACGACTGCGCGATCGTCGCCTCGCCGGCCGTGAAGAACGAGATCAGCTCCAGCAGCGCGAACGCCTCGCGCACCACGCGCTGAACGGGTGGGTGGGAATCCGATCTACTGACGCCGAGCTCCTCGCGCATCGCCGCCGCGTCCTCGTCCTCCAGCTCCGCCAACTCGGCCTCGATCCGCGAGGACACCGCCACCGCGCGCGCGCCCTGCGCCGCCGCGTGCTCCGCGACCGCCGTCGGGACAACCTCCGAGCCCTCGTCCACGTTCGCCACGAACAGCACCGGCTTGCTCGTCAGCGAGCCCAACTCGCGCGCCGCGTTCGGCGCCTCATCGGGCACCGGGACCGTGCGCGCCGGGCGGCCCGCCTGAAGCGCCGCGATCACCTCGCGCAGCCACGCCTCCTCCGCGATCGCCACGCGGTCGCCCCCGCGAGCCTGTTTGCCGACCCTATCCACCCGGCGTTCAGCGGCCTCCAGGTCCGCCATTACAAGCTCCGTCTCGATCGTTTCAATATCCGCCAACGGGTCCACGCGGCCCTCCGGATGGACCACGTTCTCGTCGTTGTGCGCGCGCACAACGTGCACGATCGCGTGCGTCTCGCGGATGTTCGCCAGGAAGCGGTTGCCCAGGCCCTCGCCCTGGTGCGCCCCCGCTACCAGGCCAGCGATGTCGTGGAAGTCGACCGTGTCCCACACGATCTCCGACGCGCCCACCGTGCGCGCCACCTCCTCCATGCGCTCGTCGCGCACCGGCACCACCGCCACGTTGGGCTCGATCGTCGTAAACGGGTAGTTCGCCGCCTCCGCGCCCGCTTTCGTCAGCGCGTTGAACAGCGACGACTTGCCCGCGTTGGGCATACCCACGATGCCGATGCGCGTGCTCATTGGCGCATCTTGGCAGGGATGGCCCAAGAGTCACTGTGCTCAGCCATCCCAAGCGCCGCGTAGCTTCAGGGTGAAGATGACGATTGAGCGGATTACCTGGACATTCCACGCAGAAGAGCGCCTATCCCAACGCGGACTGACTCGAGCTCGTGTCGAGCGGGCCGTACGAGAGCTGCATCCGATCCGCGAAATCAACAAAGGACGAGCGGCATGGCGTGTCGATGCTGGCCGCTTCGTAGTGGTTTATGACCGCTCAGCAGGGCGTACCGGTGTTCGAATCGTCAGTGTTTGGCGCAAGAGTCAGCAGCGCAGAAGGCGCCGCCGCGGAGAGCTATCCTGAATGACCGTCATGTATTCCTATTACGATCCAGAAGCCGACATAGCATGGCTTCCTACCGGAGACGCGGAGCGCGTCGTCAGTGAGGAGGTCGAGTGGGGCTTGATCGACCACGACGAGGACACGGATGAGATCGTGGCCGTCGAGATCTGGGCTGCCAGTAAGTGCCTGCCCCAGCCGATACTGGACGCATTGCCCAGACCCGATAGGCCCCGCGGCGTAGCCGCCTAAACGGGCCCTGCAGAGCGTCAGTCAGCAGGCCAGGCCGGAGTGAGTTCGTCGAGTTCGGCTCTCAGAGCGGCCAGCTCCACGCGATCCGCCGGATCGGCCGCCAGCCGCTGTGACTCCTGCCGCAACGCCGCTATCCGCTCCCGTGCGGCCGCGACCGTCTCGCGCGCACGTGTCGCCGTCGCTCGTTCTTCGCGCGCCGCGGCCGCGAATATCTCGCGGCCGCGTTCACATAGACCTTCCCACAGCCCGTCACGATCCACGACCACACGGCCCTCCCGCAGGATGTCGACCAGCAGTGTCGGCATCGTTTCGGCCTGCTGCAAGCAGACGATGTCGACCGGTCTGCCGAGCGCTCGGCGAAGGCGCATCTGCAGCCTGGCGATAGCGCGCGGCCCAGGGTTGCGGTTGACGACAAGGAGATCGACGTCGGAAGAGCGGTTGTCGTCACCCACCGCAGTCGAGCCGAACAGCACAACCAAGCGAGCGGCTCGCTCCGTGCGCAACCCCGTCCTCAGCCTGCTCAGCAGCTCCCAGTGACGTACCAGATATTCCTCCTCCGCGGCCGAAAGCTCGAGGCGACGACGGGCGGCCTCATGTCCCTGTAGCAGACCGTCCTTTACGTAACGACGCAACGTGCGCTCGCTACACCCGAGCCGTTCCGCCGATGCTGCAAGTGCTTCGCCCATACGCCGACGATACCCTCAGTGCTCCAGGTGCAACTAATCCGAGCCCTGCTTGCGCGCCACCCCCATCAGCGTCCCCAACGCCGCCCCCGCCAGCACATCCGACGGGTAGTGCACCCCCAGGTACAGCCGCGACAGCGACAGTCCCGTGGCCAGGGCGTACAGCGGGCGAGGCGGCAGGCCAAGGCGTAAATACGCCAGTGCACCCGCAAACGACGTGGAAGCGTGCGCGCTCGGGAAGCTAAGGGTCGTCGGCGTTCCCGTCAGCGCCGGCAGCCGCGGAAGCTGGGGACGCCGGCGGCGGACCACCAACTTGATCGCCGTGTTCAGCACGAACACGCCCGCCACCGTCGCAGCGGCTCGCCCCCACTCCGCCCGGCGCTCCTCGTCGAGCGCAGCGCCAACAGCACCCATCGCAAGCCAAACGCCGCCGTGCTCCCCCAGTCGCGAGAACCGCGCCACCACTCGCTCGGTCCGCGGCGTATGCCCGCGCGTGCGCGCGATCCGCAGCAGCCGCTCGTCCAGGCTCAACATTCGAAAGGCCAACGGCGAGGGGCCCGATGGGCCGCCCAGCGGCTTCCTAACCGAAGCCGACGCGAGGCTCGTCGCTATCGGCGCTGACATACACGACCTGCCCAAGATCAACGCGCACCGGCCCGTCCTCGCTCTCGAGCTCGTGCCAGCCGATGCCGCCAAGCGCCTTGTTGAGGTCTTCGAGCTGCTTGTCGCTCACGCGCAGTGCCAGCACCTGGCCACCCTGGAAGCCGAGCGTCACGCGCCGTGCTCCGGAGCTCGCCATCAGTGAGCACCCACCCCTGCGGCGGGCTGCACGATCTCGGTGAGCACGCCCGCGGTCGCGCGCGGGTGCATGAACGCCACGCGCGAGCCGCGGATGCCCGTCCGCGGCTGCTCGTCGATCAGCTGCATGCCAGCCTGCTTGAGCGCGTGCAGCGTCGCGTCGATGTCCTGCACCTGGTAGGCCACGTGATGTAGCCCCGGGCCCTGCCTCGCGAGGAACTTGCCGATAGGCGTGTCCTCGGCGAGCGGCGCGAGCAGCTCGACGTGGTTCTCGCCGACGTCCAGCAGCACCGCCTCCACGCCCTGCTCCTCGACCACTTCGCGATGGGCGACCGCCAGCTCGAAGCCATCGCGGTAGAGCTCGAGCGCGGGCTCGATCTCCGCGACGGCAACGCCGATGTGGTCGATGCGGCTGAACATCAGCCGCAGTCTATAGCCGTCCGGGCTCGTCCTCTGCCCTGCGGCTGTGCAGGCCGATCGGCGCGCCCCCCGACTCGCCCTCTGCGGGAGCCTCCGGTAGCGGGATCGGTGAGGGTGCCGGCGGCGGGGTGTGCGAGACGGCAGCGGCCACCACCCGCAGGCCCACGCCCGGCGCGCGCTCCATCCGCGGCACTCCCGCCATGATGCGGTCGATCGCGTCGCGATCCAGCACCTCACGCTCGAGCAATTCGCGCGCGAGCGCCTCCAGCTGGGTGCGGTGCGCGGCGATCAGCTTCTGCGCGGCCCTGCGCGCCTCCTCGATCAGGTCCTGGCGCTCCTCGTCGCGCAGCCGCAGCGTCCGCTCCGACAGGCGCACGTCCCCATCCGGCGAGCGCCCCACCCCGGCGGTGCCCATCGCGAAGTCGTGCACCATCGAGTGCGAGATGTCCGCCACGCGTTTGAGGTCATCGGAGGCTCCCGTCGTGATCGCGCCGAACACCACCTGCTCGGCCACGCGCCCTCCGAGTAGCACCGTCATGTAATCGAGCAGCTCCTCGCGCGTCTTCAGGTAGCGGTCCTCGTCGGGCAGGTTCAGCGTGTAGCCGAGCGCGCGCCCGCGCGGCACGATCGAAATCTTGTGCACGCGGTCGACCGACGGCAGCAGCTCGCCGCACAGCGCATGCCCCGCCTCGTGGTAGGCCACCACTCGCTTCTCGTGGTCATTCAGTACACGCTTTGACTGCACGCCCGCGATCACCCGCTCGAGCGCCGAGTCGAAGTCCCTGATCAAGATCGCCTTCGCTCCGCGTCTGGTCGCGAAGATCGCCGCCTCGTTGCAGATGTTCGCCAGGTCCGCGCCAGTCAACCCGCTCGTCTGCTGCGCCACGAGACCCAGGTCGACGTTCTCCAGCGGCTTGTCGCGCGTGTGCACTTCCAGCACGCCGACGCGGCCCTTGACATCAGGCGGCACGACAAACACCTGGCGGTCGAAGCGGCCGGGACGCAGCAGCGCCGGGTCGAGCTTCTCCAATAGGTTCGACGCCGCGATCACCACCACCCGTCCGCTCGAGGAGAAGCCGTCCATCTCCACCAGCAGCTGGTTGAGCGTCTGGTCCTTCTCGCCCGAGATGTCCATCCCGCGCCGACCGCCGACCGCGTCGAGCTCGTCGATGAAAATGATCGCTGGCTCATGCTTGCGCGCGATCGCAAACAGCCGGCGGATGCGCGCCGCCCCCAGGCCCGCGAACATCTCGACGAACGACGCCGCCGACTGCGCGAAGAACTGCGCACCCGACTCGTTCGCCACCGCCTTCGCCAGCAGTGTCTTGCCCGTGCCCGGCGGGCCGTGCAGGAGGATCCCCTTCGGCACCTTCGCGCCGAGCGCTTGGAAGGACTTCGGTTCGCGCAGGAACTCGACGATCTCCTGCAGCTCAGCCTTCGCCTCATCGACGCCGGCGATGTCCGCAAACGTGACCGACTGGTCCGATGACGGCTTGATCTGCTGCGGCTTGATCCGCGGCATCACCTTCAGCATCCGCCACATCATGAAAATCAGCGCCGTGAAGAACAGAATCGCGATGACCGGCTCCCAGTTGAGCGCGAAGTTCTGAACTTCCTGCGCGAACGAGATGTGCGGCGCCCCCACGTTGGCAACGGGTGTGGCGCGCACGACCCCCGCGTGCGCGCCAGTGCCCGCTTCAGCCGCGCGTCTCAACGCGGCTTGCCTCAGCGCGGCGTGCATCTGCGCAGCTTGCGCGTGCGTCAGCGCAGCGTGCGCGTGCGCGTGCGGCGCTGAAGCGTGCGCAGGCTTCCCGCCCGGCGCGCTCGATGCCACCGTGGCCGCCTGCGTGCTCACCGTTCCATCCCCTCCAACAAGTCAACCATCCATGGCATCGCGCCGCATTATGGGGGTTTTCTACGCGCTTGTCGAGCGCTGCAAATATCAGCCTAGAACACGCACCGCGAGCTGCGTGAACAGCGCCGTCGCGAAGGCGAGGTCGCGCACGTCGATGCGCTCGTCCGCGCCGTGGATCAGCGGCGTGCTCTGCAGCATCGACTGATGGCGCTGCGGGAAGAAGCCGTATGCCACGCACTCGGGGAACGCCAGGCGGAAGTGGCGCGAGTCGGTGAAGCCCGGGAGCACCACCGGCACGACACGCGCACCCGGGTCGTGCTCGGCGACCCACTCCGAGATCGCCTCCATCAACGGCGAGCTCGCCGGCGAGCGGTTGCCGACGACCTGCTCGGTGAACTCAATGCGCCACGACGGGCCGCCGTCCGCGGATGTGTGCGAGTCCGATCCGTCACCCAGCACCTCGGCGAGAGCCGCGCGCACCTCCGCCTCCCCCAGGCCGGGGGGCACGCGGCAGTCGACCTTCAGCTCGGCGCTGCTGGGGATCACGTTGATCTTCTCCGACGCGGCGATCCGCGTCGGCGTGAACGTCACGCCGAGCATCGGCTCAAACATGACCGCCAGGCGCGGGTCGGCCGCACGCAGGCGCGCGATCGCGCCCTGCGGGTCCTCGGGGTCCTCGCCGATGCCGCGCAGGAACTCGAGCGGCTCCTCAGTCAGCTGATAGGAGGGCTGGCGCGCCGCGAAGCGCTCCAGCAGCGGCGCCATCTTCAACAGCGCGTTCTCGCCCATGCCGGGCATCGACGCGTGCCCCGCGACCCCGTCGGTGATGAGCTTGAAGCGGAACACGCCCTTCTCCGCACAGCACACGCCATAGCAGCGCCGGGCGGGCTGGGTGGGCGGGGATCCATACTCGAACACCGCGCCGCCGCCCTCGTTGACGAGCAGGTCGCAGCGCACCTTGTCGGGGTGCTGCTGCGTGATCCATTCCGCCCCCAGCGAGCCGCCCGTCTCCTCGTCGACGACCGCCACGATCAGCAGCTCGCCGCGCGCCGGGCGCCAGCCCGCGCGCGCCAGCGACGCCGCCGCCGCGATCTCGGCGGCCACCTGCGACTTCATGTCCAGCGCGCCCCTGCCCCACAGGAAGCCGTCGGCGAGGTCGCCCGACCACGGGTCGTGCGTCCACTCGGATGCGTTCGCTAGCACCGTGTCGACGTGGCCGAGGTAGCACAGCGTCGGGCCGGCCGGGGCTGCGCTCGGGTCGGCGGGACGCAGCCGCGCGACGAGATTCGGGCGCTCGGGCTCGGCACCGAGCAGTTCGCACTCGAAGCCTGCCTCGGAGAGGTGGTTCGAGAGGTACTCCTGCGCGGCCAGCTCGTTGCCCGGCGGGTTGACGGTGTTGAAGCGGATCAGGCGCGCGAGCAGCTCTTGCGCCTCAGCAGCGGGCTGGCCGAGGCCCGCTCGGCCGATCTCCGATCCACTCGTGCTCATCGCGCAGATCGTACGCCGATCTGCGCGACCTCCTCGCGGGTGAGCGGGTAGTGGCACGCGACGAGCGTCCCCGACTGCTTGTCCTCGAGCAGCGGCTCCTCTGCGGAGCACAGGGCCTGCGCCTTCGGGCAGCGAGTGTGGAAGCGACACCCGCTCGGCGGGTTCGCGGGGCTCGGCACGTCGCCGCTCAGCAGCCGCCGCTCCTGTCCGTGCAGAGCGGGGTCGGCGACCGGGACCGCCGCCAGCAGCGCACCCGTGTACGGGTGGCGGGGAAACTCGTACAGCGCCTCATTTGGTCCGATCTCGACGATCTTGCCGAGATACATCACCGCCACGCGGTCGCACATGTGGCGCACGACCGACAGGTCGTGCGCGATGAACACGATCGTCAAACCGAGCCGGCGCTGCAGGTCGCGCAACAGGTTCAAAACCTGAGCTTGGATCGAAACGTCGAGCGCCGACACCGGCTCATCGGCGATCAGCAGCTTCGGGTTCAGCGCGAGCGCGCGCGCGACGCCGATGCGCTGGCGCTGTCCGCCAGAGAACTCGTGCGGGTAGCGGTTGTAGTGCTCCGGGTTCAGCCCAACCGTCTCCATCAGCCGCCGCACCTCGCGCCTGCGCTCATCCTTATCTGGCAGCACGCCGTGGATGGCGAACGGCTCGGCGATGATCGAGCCGATCGTCTTGCGCGGGTTTAGCGACGAGAACGGGTCCTGGAAGATCAGCTGTACCTCGCGCCTGATCGCCTTCAGGCGGGCGCCCTTGAGACGGGTGATGTCGGTGCCCTCGAAATCGATCTCGCCGGCGGTGGCGTCGAGCAGGCGCATGATCAGCTTCGCGGTCGTGCTCTTGCCGCAGCCCGTCTCGCCGACGAGCCCGAGCGTCTCGCCGCGCTGGAGCTCGAAGCTCACGCCGTCGACCGCCCTCACCGCACCGATCTTGCGCTGGATGACGATCCCGCGCGTGATCGGGAAGTGCTTGACAAGGTCGCGCACACGCACCAATGGCGTAGCGGAGCTCATACTGGAGTTCCCGGCGCCGGCAGACCGACCTCGACGAGCGCCTCCTGCGGCGTCTTGCCGGCGCCGAGCTCCGCCCACAGGCGTTTGCGCACGTCTGACTCGAGCAGGCAGGCGACGTGATGGCTGGGCTGATCGGCGACCGGCTGCAGCTGTGGATCGATGCGCGTGTGGTCGGGTTGGACGTACGGGCAGCGCGGATGAAAGTGACAGCCCGAGGGCGGGCTGATGAGGCTCGGCGGAGCACCGGGGATCGGCACCAGGTCCACGTCGCGCTGCGCATCGAGCCTCGGGATCGACTTCAGAAGGCCCCACGTGTAAGGGTGCTCGGGGGACGCGAACACGCTTGCGGCCGAGGCCGTCTCGACGATTCGGCCTGCGTACATGACCGCGATGTCATCGGCCATCTCCGCGACCACGCCGAGGTCGTGGGTGATGATCACGATCGCCATCCCCAGCTCGCGCTGCAGGCGCTCCAGCAACGCCAGGATCTGCGCTTGCACGGTCACGTCGAGCGCGGTCGTCGGCTCGTCGGCGATCAGCAGCTTGGGCTCGTTCGCGAGCGCCATCGCGATCATCGCGCGTTGGCGCATGCCCCCGGAGAACTCATGCGGGTAGGAGTCGAAGCGTCGAGTGGGATCGGGTATTCCCACAAGCCCAAGCAGCTCGACCGCGCGTTCGCGCGCCTGCGCCTTGGAGACCTCGCGATGGGCGCGCACCGCCTCCGACAGCTGGCGGCCTACCTTGTACAGCGGGTGCAGCGCGGACAGCGGGTCCTGGAAGATCATCGCGATGTCGTTACCCCTGATCGTGCGCAGCTCGTCTTCCGCCAGCGTGACGAGATCCTTGCCCTCGAACACGATGCGCCCGGTGATGCGCGCGCCCTGCCGGCGCGTGAGGCCGAGCGTCGTCAGCGAGGAGACGGTCTTGCCCGACCCCGACTCGCCGACAATGCCCAGCGTGCGCCCCTTGTGCACCTGGTAGGTGATCCCGTCGACCGCGTGCACGACGCCGTCCTCGGTTGGAAACTCCACGTGCAGATCCTCGACGCGCAGCAGCGGTCCACTCACGAGTAGCGCACCCGGGGATCTAGATACGCGTAGACAATGTCGACGACGATGTTCGCGACGATGATGAAAGATGACGCGAGCAGGACCGTCCCCTGCACCACGGGGAAGTCGGAGGCGTGGATCGCTTTGTAGTTCTCTACGCCAATGCCTGGGACGTTGAACACGTACTCGACGAGCACCGCGCCGCCCAGCAGCACGCCGACTTCCAGACCGAACAGCGTGATGATCGGGTTGACCGCCGCGCGCACGCCCTGGCGGATAACCGCTCGCTCACGCAGTCCCTTGGCGCGCGCGGTGCGGATGTAGTCCTCGCGCATCGTCTCGCCCAGGCTGCTGCGCATCAGCCGTGCGTAGATCGCTGCCGAGCCGGCCGCGAGCACAATCCAAGGCATGATCAGAGAGGTGAACCACTTCCACGGGTCGTACGTGAGGCCGACGTAGCTGCCCGCGCCGGGGAGGATCTTGAATTTGCCGATGTCGTTGGCAAACAGCAGCAGGAAGACAAATCCGAGCCAGAATTCCGGAACCGATAGCAGCAACAGCGCGGTGCCCATAGACAGGCGATCGACGAGCGTGTGGCGGCGGAGCGCCGAGATGATCCCGACGCTGAGCCCGCCGATGACCCACAAGATCGCCGCGCCGACCGTCAATGAGAGTGTCGCCGGCAGTCGTTCGGCGATCAGGCCCCTGACCGACTCCTGGCTGTAGTAGCTGTAGCCGAGGTTGAAGTGAAGGAAGAATTCCTTCATGTAGTCCCAGAACTGCACGATCAGCGGCTTGTTCAGCCCGAGTACCGCTTCGATCTCCTTGATCAGCTTCGGCTGGGGATCGCGCCCCGCCCGCAGCAGCGCCGGATTTCCGGTTGGCAGGATGCGAAAGAAGACGAACGTCAGAGCACACACGACCACCAGGATCAGGACGCCGATCAGCAGGCGGCGGATGATGTAGCGGATCATCGCGAGGGAGCGCTCATGGCGTCGGCGTGGCCGTCGGCGTGATGGTCTGGATGTTGGGCATGGCGTTGTACCAATGGCTCGTAGCGAAGGCGGCGGGCACGATGGGGCCGCCGCTGTACGGGGCCCCATCGTCGCCACGCACATCGGGGCTACTTCAGCGAGGTGAAGCTGTAGTCCCACTCGCCGACGTTCCAGATGTCGCCGACGCCTTCGACGTCGCTGCCCTCGATGTTCGCCTGCTTGTCCCAGTCGAACGGGATCGCCGTGGCGCTTTCGACGAGTTCTTCGTCGATCTTCGCCCACGCCTTCGCGCGCGCTTCCTTGCCCACGACGTCTTCCGCCGCCGCCATCGCCGCGTTGATCTTCGGGATGTTCGTCTGGCTCCAGTTGACGTTGCCGGTCGGGGTGATCGTGGTGCCGTTGAAGGTGATGTCCAGCACCGTCTGCGGGTCAGCGAAGTCGGCGATCCAGGCGACACTCGGACACACCGTGATCTCTTCTTTGGGGACGTTGCAGTACTTCGCAAACATCGTCGACGCTTCCACGGCCGTGTACTTCACCGTGAAGCCGAGGTTCTTCAGCGTCTGCTCGAGAATCTGCGAGTCCTCTTCGAACGGGTCGCCGCTCGCGCCCACCATCGTCACTGTTTCGTTGCCCGTGTACTTACCGCTCGGGTAGCCGGCGAGCTTTATGTACTTTTCGGCCACCTTCATGTTCCCTTCGGGATACGCGTTGAAGTCGAACTGCGGTCCCTGCGGTCCCTTCAAGCCACCGGCCTGTTCGAAGCCGTTGATCGTGGGGTAGATGAAGTGGGTCGCCACGTTGGTGACCAGTTCACCGCCGCGCGCCTTGTCCATCGCGGTCCTGTCGCTCGCCGCCCACACAGCCTTGCGCAGGTCGACGTTCTTGAACGGCCCGACCTTGTTGTCCAGAGCGATGTAGTGGCTACCGGCGCCGGGTGAGATCTCCATCTGGGATTTGAACTTTTCAGCCGCGAGCCTAACGACCGACTGAGCGACTGTCGATTCGTTCTGGACGACGTTGGTGCCTTCCAGCACCTGGCGGCCGATCACCGCGCTCGTGCCGCCGATCTTGATGTCGATTTCATTCAGGTTCGCCGGCCGGTAGTCGGTCTTGGGGTTCCAGTTGGGGTTGCGCACGAGCGTCGCCGACTTGCCGGGGATGTAGCCGACCCCGAGAACCTTGCCCTGGGCGTCGTTCTTGAGCATGTACGGCCCCGTGGCGACCTCGAAGGCGGCGTAGTTGGACGGCTTGTTCTTGTCGAACTTTTCGGCGTATGACTTCGGCACGGCCGCCGACAGCGGCAGCACCAGCGCGTCCGCGACAATCTGACCTTTCGGTTCGGTCAGGTGGAAGACGATCTCGTGCTGGTTCGGGGTTTCAATGCCCTTGACCGGCCCGCCCGTCG
The DNA here is from genome assembly GCA_963735615.1 of uncultured Solirubrobacteraceae bacterium. Classification (GTDB taxonomy): domain Bacteria; phylum Actinomycetota; class Thermoleophilia; order Solirubrobacterales; family Solirubrobacteraceae; genus Palsa-744. The sequence continues at coordinate 2,036,827 of CAVTLO010000001.1, read as the reverse complement.
CCGTCGGCATCCCTTCGATCGACTTGAAGTAGGACTGGATGTATGGGTTGGCGACGTCGGGGTTGGCGCCGCGCTCGATCGCGTAGGCGACGTCTTCGGAGGTCACTTCGCGGTTGACCGGCGGGCTGAAGTGGATGCCCGTCTTGATGTGCACGGTCACCGTCTTGCCGCCATTGCTGATTTCCGGTGGGCCTTCGGCCATGTCCGGCGTCGGTTCGGTCGAGTTCGGCTTCTGCGAGTACAGCGGCCGCTGTGTCGCGAACACAACCGCGTAGTCGACCGAGAAGTACGAGATCCCTGGATCGAGGTGTTCGAAGTCGATTTCCTGGAGCACCTGCAGCGTGCCGCCGCGTTTGCCGCCGGTGAGCGGTACGGTCAGCGGATTCTTGTACCCGCCCGTGCTGAGCGGACTTGCCGCGTTCGCCGTGGTGCTCGTCGTGCTCGTGCTGCTCGAGCCACACGCCGCAAGCACCAGCGTGAGCCCCGCGGCAAGCGCGACGGCCGCGAGCGTTCTGATCGACCTCATCGAGTCGCCTCCTGTGTTGTTATAAGAGCCCTCATCGGGCTTGCCTCGGGTTCAGGGCGTCCTGCAGCCCGTCGCCCAGCAGGTTGAATGCCAGCACCGTCAACAGCAGCGCAAGGCCGGGGAAGACCATGAACCACCAGGCAGTGTTGAAGATCGGCGCCGCCTGAGCGATCATGTCGCCCCAGCTGGCGGTCGGCGGACGGATCCCCACCCCAAGGAATGAGAGCGCTGCCTCGAGCAGAATGTTGGTGGGGATCAGCAGGCTCGAGTAGACGATGATCGGAGCGGCGAGGTTGGGAAGGATCTCGCGAAACATGATTCGCAGGTTCGTCGCGCCCAGCGCGCGTGAGGCTTCGACGAACTCGCGCTCGCGCATCGACAGCACGAGCCCGCGCACGATCCGCCCGATATAAGGCCACGTTGCTATGCAGATGATGAAAATGATCGAGCCGAGGCCCGGCTGGACGATCCCTTTGACACACCCGCGCACGCCGCACGCGGCGCCGATCCCGATTCCCAGCAGCAGGATCGGGATCGACAGAACAATGTCCATGAAGCGGGACAGCAGCGTGTCGACCCAGCCGCGGTAGAAGCCCGCGAACATCCCGACGACGACGCCGATCACGGTCGAGATACCCGTGCCGATGACCCCCACCTCGAGCGAGATCCGCGTGCCGTAGATGACCCGCGACAGTACGTCCTCGCCGAGCGAGTCGACGCCGAACGGGTGCGCGGCGCTGGGCCCGAGCGGCGAGCCGAACGAGTCGGTGAGGTTGAGGTTCTGCACGTAGGGTCCTGGCAGGCCGAGCAGGCTGACGACCAGCGGCGCGGCGATCGCGATCACGATCAGGAAGACGATGAACGCGAGCGACACGAGCGCGACGCGGTCCTGGCGGAACCTGCGCCAGAACAGCTGCAGGGGAGAACGGGCGACCACATCGCCGCCAAGGTCTAGGAATTCAAGCGCGCCCCCTCCTGACGGCAGTAGCTCGGCCGCGCCGCCGCTCATCGCGGTGTCATCTCCTGCGGGGTATTTCGGGGTATGGCAACGTGAGGCATCGAATCTACACCTTCGACAACCCTCGCGGGCACCCTCCCGCGTCCGCAAAGTGCGCGTTTCCCCGCACGAGCGATACTCACGCAGATGGACAGCCTTTTCGACGACGATCTAGCCAAAGATTCGACCGCCGACATGGTCAGGCGTGAGACGCCGGGCAATCCAGAATTTGAGCGTCGACCGCTGGCCGTGCGCGTGCGTCCGCGCGCCCTCGAGGAGTTCGTCGGGCAGTCGCACCTGCTGGCGGAAGGCTCGGCGCTGCGGACGGCGATCGAGCACGGTCATCCGCACTCGATGGTGCTGTACGGCCCGCCGGGATCGGGCAAGACGACGCTCGCACGGATCGTCGCCGAGCGCTCGCGGGCGGCGTTCGAGGAGCTGAGCGCAGTCGCCGCCGGGCGCGCGGAGGTGCGCGCGGTGATCGAGCGCGCCGCCCACCGCCGCGACACCGGCGGCGCGCAGACGGTGCTGTTCCTCGATGAGATCCACCGCTTCAACAAGGCCCAGCAGGACGCGCTGCTGCCGGCCGTCGAGGAGGGGCTCGTGACGCTGATTGGCGCCACGACCGAGAACCCCGCGTTTGAGGTCAACGGCGCGCTGCTCTCGCGTGTGCGCGTATATGCACTGCAGGCGCTCACCGCGCAGGAGCTGACGACGGTGCTGCAGCGGGCCATCGCCGCCTGGGGCGAGGCCAGTGACGGAGGCGGGGCCAGTGACGGAGGCGGGGCCGGTGACGGAGGCGCGACCGAGGCCGGCGACGGCGACGGGCAACCACTGGCGGTGGACGACGGCGCGCTGGAGTTCTTGGCGGCGCGCAGCGAAGGCGACGCGCGCACGGCGCTTAACGCGCTGGAGCTGGCGAGCGCGACCGCGGCGGAGCTCGGTGAGGAGCGCGTGACGATCGCGCGCGTCGAGGACGCGCTGCAGCGCCGGGCGGTCCTGTACGACAAAAAGGGCGATCGCCACTACGACTACATCTCCGCGTGGATCAAGGCCACGCGCGGCTCGGACCCGGACGCGTCGCTGTACTACCTGGCGGTGATGCTCGAGGGCGGCGAGGACCCGCGCTTTATCGTGCGACGGATGATCATCCTCGCGTCCGAGGACATCGGCAACGCCGACCCGGGCGCGCTGTCGGTCGCGACCGCTGCCGCGCAGGCAGTCGAGCACGTCGGGCTGCCGGAGGCGCGCTACGCACTGGCGCAGGCGGCGATCTACCTGTCGCTTGCGCCGAAGTCCAACGCGGCCGGCCGCGCGCTGTCGGCGGCCGAGCGCCACGTCCGCGAGCACGGCGCTGCGCCCGTGCCCGGCTGGCTTCGCTCCGGTCCCCGCCCGGGGCAGGCCGAGAGCCAGCTCGCCGCGTATGACAACCCGCACGGCCACGCGGGCCATCTGTCCTCGCAGGAGCTGGCGCCCGAGGGCGTCGCCGGCGAGCGCTTCTACGAGCCCGACGAGGCGGAGGCGGAGCTGGCGGAGCGCCTGCAGCGGATCCGCCGGGCGCGTAGCCCCGAGCCGCGATAATCGCCATGCGATGAGCGCGTTCTCGAGCGAGACCTCCACGCCGCTAAGCGAGCCCGCCGCCGAGGAGCAGCTGACGGCGCGCGACCCGGCGACCGGCATGGTGCTCGGCAGCGTCGCGATCACGCCGCCGGAGCGGATCGACGAGGTGGTCGCGGCGGTCGCAAAGGTGCAGCCACTGTGGGCACTGCTACGCGTGCGCGACCGTGCGCGCTACATGGGCAGGATGGCCCAGGCGGTGATCGACGACTTCGACGAGCTCGAGGAGCTGCTAGGCCGCGAGCAGGGCAGGCCGCGCGCGGAGGTGGCGGCGCTGGAGCTGCTCGCGGCGATCGACGCGCTGAAGTGGGTCGCGGAGGACGGCGCGGACGTGCTGAGTGCGCGGCGCGTGGGGGTCAACCGCTCGCTGACGATCGCCAAGCGCGCGCGCATCGCGTTCGAGCCGTACGGCGTCGTCGGCGTGATTGGTGCCGGCAGCGCCCCGTTCGCGCAGCCGCTCGGCCAGATCGCGGGAGCGCTACTGGCGGGCAACGGTGTCGTCTTCAAGCCCGCCGGGCGCGCCTGCCTGGCGGGCGAGCGGATCGCGCGCGTGCTCGCGCGTGCGGGCCTGCCGGAGGGGCTTGTGCGGATCGTGCACGGCGGCGCGGACGTCGGCGTCGCGCTAGCGCAGGCGCCGGTGAGCAAGGTCCTGTTCACGGGCTCACCCGCGGTCGGGCGCGTGGTCGCGCGGGCGTGCGTCTCGCGCGAGAAGGAGGTGACGGTCGAGCTTGGCGGCAAGGACGCGATGCTCGTGCTCGCCGACGCGCATCTGCGACGCGCGATCGCCGGCGCACTGTGGGCGGGCTGCGCTGGCGCAGGCCAGGCGCGCGGCTCGATCGAGCGCGTGTACGTCGCGCGTGAGGTGTACGAGCGGTTCCTCGCCGGGCTCGTCAGCGGTGCGCGAGCGCTTACCGTCGGCGACCCTACCGACCCGCGCGTGCAGGTTGGGCCGCTGGCCTCCGCGCGCCGCGTCGAGCACGTGAGCGCGCTCGTCGAGGAGGCGCTCGCCGGCGGCGCCAAGCTGCACTGCGGTGGCCCGGTCAGCCCGCCTGGCTGCGACGCCGGCTGCTTCTACGCACCCGCGGTCATCACCGACGCGACCGCCGAAATGCGCATCATGATCGAGCCGATCGACGGGCCGGTGCTCGTCGTGGTCGCGGTCGACTCCATCGACGAGGCGATCACCGCTGCCAACGACAGCGACTACGGCCTCGGTGCGTCGATCTGGACGGCCGACCGCTACCAGGGGGTTCGCATCGCGCGCGAGCTGCACGCGGGCATGGTGTGGCTCAACGACCACCTCCCCGGCCCGACCGTCTCGCGTGGCCCGTGGGGGGCCGCCGCGGGCGGGGTCCTCGGGCGCACGCTCGGGCGGGCGGGGCTGCACGCGTGCGCCCAGGAGAAGCTCATCACCTGGGATCCGCCCGCCATGCGCGGCCTGTGGTGGGGGCCCTACGACGCCACCAGCATCAGAGCCATGCGCGCCGTCGCCAAGCTCCGCTCCGGGCGCGAGTCCGACCGCGACGGGGCGTGGCGGGAAGGGGCGATCGCGCTCGCGCGGATGGGTGCACGAGCGTTTGGGCGGGGGCTGCCGCGAAACTAGGTGGCCGGACGGCGCCCGCGCCTCGCATCTCCAGGCGCCTAGGACCCGCTTTCGTCCTGTGATTCCTCTGCGTGCTTTATGTATGCAGAGAGCATGCCAGTAGCCTGAGGAGCCGACACACCCCAGAGGAGCACCTTGATGATCTCGTCACGCGAAGCTTTGGCACCTTCGCGCCGCATAGCAGCCAAAAGACGGCGTGCGTCTTCTACCGCGCCGCGATCCAGGCGGGCCGATGTATAGCTGGGTTTCGCCATCCGGCCGTGCTCCTAGCATCATGACTGCATTCATCGTGCATGCAGACTGACTGTACTAGTCTAGGAGCGCAGGACAAAATGAGCCAGTTCGACAGCAAGAAGTTCAACGAGCTAATCGTCTACGTCGCCAAGCGGCTTGGTCCCGAGGCTGCGCTCGGTCGTGTCAAGCTCGCCAAGTTGCTCATGTGGAGCGACTTCGGAGCCTTTGCGCGGCTCGGCGAGTCGATCACCGGTGCCACGTACGAAAAGTGGGAGCACGGCCATTTGCCAAAGGAGCTTTTGCTGGCTGAACGGGATTTGCTGGCGAACGGCGACATCACCGCCGAGACCATCGACTACTACGGCAAGCGACTCAAACACATAACGGCCGAGCGAGACCCGGATCTCAGCGAATTCAGCGAGGAGGAGCTAGCGGTCGTCGAGGGCGCAATCCGTAGATACGGGCACGAGAGCGCGGCGTACCTCAGCGAGCTCTCGCACCACGAAGTTGGCTGGCGGCTCGCTCAGATGAAGGAGGTCATCCCCTATACGACCGTCTTCCTCGGCTCCGGCGGCGTTGCGGAGGCAGATATACGTCGGGGCGAGGAACTAGCTTCCTTGCATGGCTGGACTTAGCGGCGAACTTCGCTGCGAAGGCTTCATCGAGTCGAGCACGTTTGAGAGGTCGAGGGCCGAACTCAAGCGGAGCACGGGTCTCACCGACCGTCAAATCGACGACCGCTTGGAGGGTCTCGTTTGGGCGCTTCTGCGTGAACCGTCAGCCGTCGCAGAGCAGGTTGGGCACCGGCACCTTTGGGTAGCCGTGACCACGGTCGGGATACCGCTATTGCGCGTCTACCTTCGCCCGCGCGCCGGCACTGGCACCGAATGCGAATTGGTTTGGATAGAGGAGGCGCCGCAGGAGAAGCGTTAGCCAAGCTGTGCTCAGAGGGGTTTCACCCGCCCAACCCTCGGCACCGCGCGCGCTTTCGGACGGAACTGCGGCGGCTGATGTTCCGGGCGGCACATGTGCCGCCCGGCGGGACCGCACATGTGCGGTCCCGTGGCAGGGTCGCATGCGACCCTGCCAACCCTGCCGCATGCGGCAGGGTCTCCTATGAGCTTTACCGAGCATGCGGCCCAGCTCTCCAAGGCGGCTAACCTTCAACCATGCCCGCCCAGGCCTACGCTGGCAAGGAGTGCGTGTGTCAGATGCGCAGGGGGATCTGCGACCAGAGCTGCGTGCAGGGGATGCTCGACACGCCTTTCTACATCGCCTGCCTGAAGCTCTCCGCCCGGCGCTGCGTAGTGGTTGGCGGCGGTGAGATCGGGCTGGAGAAGGTCGAGGGGCTGCTCGCGTGCGATGGAGACGTGACGCTGATCGCGCCCGAGGCCGAGCGGGCGCTGCAGGAGTACGCGCGCGAGGGCTCGATCCGTTGGGAGCGGCGGGAGTACGCTGGCGCAGGCGACCTCGAGGGCGTGTTCATGGCGATCGCCGCGACCGACGACACCGACGTGAACATCGCCGTGTACGAGGACGCCGAGCGGCGGGCGATGCTCGTCAACGTCGTCGACGTGCCGCCGCTGTGCAACTTCATCCTGCCGGCGATCGTGCGCATGAGCCCGCTCGCGATCGCGATCTCCACCGCCGGTGCCTCGCCCGCGCTGGCCAAGCGCATGAAGCGCGAGATCGAAGCGCAATTCGGCGCGCCGTACGCGCAGCTGGCGGTGCTGCTCAATGAGGTGCGCGGGTGGGCAAAGGGGACGCTCGCGACTTACCAAGAGCGCAAGGAGTTCTTCGAGGGGATCGTGGGCGGCGATCCCGACCCGATCGCGCTGCTGCGCGACGGTGGCACCAAGGCCGGCGAACAGGCCGTGCGCGAGCTGATCGCGCGAGCGCAGAGCGCGCACGCGTTGCCTGTGTAGAAAGCGCCAAGGGTGGCTGCGCTCGAGGTCGAGGGGCTGACTCGGCACTACGGCGAACGCGAGGCGCTCGGCGACGTCTCGCTGTCGCTCGCAGAAGGCCAGACGCTCGTCGTGTTCGGGCCCAACGGCGCGGGCAAGACGACGCTGCTGCGGGTGCTGGCGACGTTGCTGCGCCCACATGCCGGCAGCGTGCGCGTGCTCGGCTCGAGCCTTCCCGAGGAGGCCTGGGCGGTGCGCGGGCGCGTTGGCATGCTCGGACACGAGCCGCTGCTCTACCGCGAGCTGACCGCGCGCGAGAACCTGAGCTTTCACGCGCGCCTGCACGGCGTCGACGAGGAGCGCGTGCAAGAGCTGCTCGACGCGGTCGCCTTGGGTGCCCGCGCGAACGAGCCGCTGCGGACGCTCTCGCGCGGCATGGTCCAGCGCGTGGCGGTTGCCCGCGCCGTGCTGCACGACCCCGAGCTGCTGCTGCTCGACGAGCCGCACGCAAACCTCGACCCCGCCGCCGTCGAGCTTGTCGCGCCGCTGATCGGCGCCGCGACCGAGACCGCGACCGAGCCCCCATCCGCGCGGCGCCGCACGCGCGTGATCTGCAGCCACGATCCGAGCGGCGACATCGCCCAGGCGGATGTCGTGCTCGGGCTGCGCGCCGGGCGCCAGGCGCTGCTGCGCGCCGCCGTCGACGTCGACGTCGGCGAGATCGCGGAGCTCTACCGATGAGCGGCGTACAGGCCCCCGAAAGGCCGCTGCAGAGAACACGCAGCCCCATGCAGACGGTCGGGCTGTGGCGGACGGTCGGCGCCCTGCTGCGCAAGGAGCTGCTGGTGGAGCTGCGCACGCTCGAGTCCATCCCCGGCATGTCGCTGTTCGCCGTCACCACATTCGTCGTCTTCCACTTCGCGCTCAACCGCGGCAGCGTCGAAGGCGACCTCGCCTCCGGGATCCTGTGGGTGACACTGCTGTTCGCCGCGATCCTCGGCGTCAACCGGCTGTTTGTCGCCGACGCCGACCAGGGCGGCTTCGACGCATTCCTGCTCGCCCCGGTGGACCGCAGCGCGATGTTCATCGCCAAGGCGCTGACGCTGCTCGCGTTCCTCGTCGTACTCGAGATCATCGCCGTGCCCGCCTTCGCGCTGCTGCTCCTCGGCACGCCGCTCGGCCCTACGCTGCCGGGGCTGATCGTCACGCTCGCCCTCGGCGACATCGGCATCGCAGTAATCGGCACGCTCGTCGCCGCGATGGCCGTGCGCACCCGCGCGCGCGACCTGCTCGGGCCGCTGCTCGCGCTGCCACTGTTCGTGCCGATCGTGATCGGCGGCGCGCGCGCGGTCGCGCCGCTGCTCGTTCAGTCACACGTGCCGGGGGTGGGTGGGCTTCCAATCCGCTGGCTGCTTACGCTTGGCCTCTATGATCTGGTGTTCGGGCTGATCGCATACGCCCTGTTCGACTTCCTCCTGGAGGACTAATAAGCCCCATGTACGGCAAGGGTCTGCGCACGCTGAGCATCGCCACCGCGGTTGCGTTGACGGCGTCGCTCAGCCTCGTCTTCTTCTACGCGCCGCTGGAAGCCGAACAAGGCTTCCTGCAGAAGATCTTCTATGTACACGTGCCGCTGGCGATTATCGCCCTGTGCGGCTTCGTGCTCGGCGGGCTGCTCGCGATCCAGCACCTGCGCACGCGCGATCCGCGCTGGGACATGCGCTCCTATGTCGTCATCCACATGAGCCTGATCTTCGCCGTCGGCACGCTCATCACCGGCTCGATCTGGGCAAAGGGCTCGTGGGGGCACTGGTGGGTGTGGAGCGAGCCGACGCTCGTGTCGTTCCTGATCATCTTCCTGCTGTACGCCACCTACCAGCCGCTGCGCTTCGCGATCGAGGACCCCGAGCGCCAGGCGCGCTACGCGTCCGTGTTCGCGATCACCGCGGGGGCGTTCGTGCCGATGAACTTCATCGCCGTGCGCCTGTCCACCGCATACCTGCATCCCAGGGTGCTCGGCAGCACGTCGAACCTGCCCGGCCCGATGGCCCTGACGTTCCTGATCTCGCTGCTCGCGCTGTCGCTGCTGTTCGCGACCCTGTGCAAGTACGAGCTCACCGCCAAGCACACCCGTGCGCAGCTGCGCGCGCTGCGCCGGCGGCTGTCCGGGGAGACCAGCGCACCCACACGGCCGCGCAGCGCCGCTCCCAGCCTGCATCACGCGACACCGCGCGCGCGCGCCGCGGGGGGCTCGGCGCTGTGATCCTCGCCACGCTGCTAGCCGAGACTCCCGCGCTGCCGCTGCACACCGCCGGCAAGTACGTCGCCGGCGCCTACATCGTGTTGTTCGCGCTGGTGCTGATCTACGTCGCGATCATGGCGATCCGCCTCAGCCGCATCGAGCGCGACCTCGGCGAGCTGCTGAGCATGTCCGCATCCTCCCCGGCATCGTCCCCGGAGGGGGAGGGGGAGCACGCCCCCCGTACGACGACGGCCGGCGCTGAACACGACGAGCACACGCAGGACAGCCAGGACCCGCAGCCGGAGTCGACGCTCGCATGAGCGAGCTGCTCGCGCTCGGCATCTCGCACAAGACAGCGCCGGTGGCGCTGCGCGAACGCCTCGCGTTCAGCGAGCGCGAGGCGAGCGAGTTCGTGCGCGAGGCGACCGCCACCGCGGAGGTGCGCGAGGCGGTCGTGATCTCTACCTGCAACCGCACCGAGGTCTACCTCGTGGTGGGCGGGGCGGGCGGGGATCTAGTTCAGGCGGAGTCCGACGTCCTCGGTCTGCTCGCCCGCCGCGCCGAGATCCGCCCGACGGAGCTTGCCGACGCGATCTACTCGCCACGCAACTGCGACGCCGCGCGCCAGCTCTACCGCGTCACCGCCGGCCTGGAGTCGATGATCCTCGGCGAGGCTGAGATCCAGGGCCAGGTCAGGCGCGCCCACGAGGCCGCGATGCGCGCGGGCGCCACCGGACCGTTCTCCAACCGGCTGTTCGCGGCGGCGCTGACCACCGGCAAGCGCGTGCGCTCGGAGACCGGCATCGGCTCGAGCCGCGTCAGCGTCCCGTCGGTGGCGGTCGATCTCGCGTTGAGCGTCCTCGGCGGCCTGGAGGACCGCCACGTGGTGATCCTCGGCGCGGGCGAGACCAGCGAGCTGACCGCAAGCGCGCTCGCCGAACAGGGCGCGGGTACGATCTTCGTCGCCAACCGCCACGCCGACCGCGCACTTAGCCTCGCGCAGCGCTTCGGCGGCGCGGTCGTCGGGCTGGACAAACTGCCAGACCAGCTCGTGCAGGCCGACATCGTCCTATGCTCGACCGCGTCGCCGCACCCGATCGTCGGGCGCGAGGAGCTCGAGCTGGTGATGCGCCAGCGCGACAGCCTGAAGGGCGCAGGCGGGCGGGCGCTGCTGCTGATCGACATCGCCGTGCCGCGCGACGTCGACCCCGCGTGCGGCGAGCTGGACGGCGTCAGCCTGTATGACATCGACGACCTGCAAGCGGTCGTAGCGCGCAACCTCAGCACGCGCGCCGATGAGACGCCACAGGCGCTCGCGATCGTCGAGGAGGAGATCCAGCGCTTTGCGCGCTGGCTCGGCCAGCTCGATGCGCTGCCGACCGTCAGCGCGCTGCGCACCCACGGCAGCGACATCGTCGAGCAGGTGCTCGCCGAGAACTCCGGCCGCTGGGAGTCGGCCTCCGAGCGCGACCTTGCACGCGTGGATGCGATCGCGCGGGCGGTCATGAGCCGACTGTTGCACGAGCCAACGATCCGCCTGCGCAGCTTCGGCGAAGACCGCAGCCACGCGAGCCTCGAGCTGGTGCGCGAGCTATTCGGGCTACGCGAGGACGCGCCGGCGGAGCAGCACGAGGGGCACCGGCACCGTGAGGGGCACGAGCAGGAGCATGCGGCGAGCGAGTTGGCGGAGGTCCACGAGCTGCCCCGCCGCCGGTCCCGTTGATGGCCTGTCCGCCCCGCGCGCCCCGCTGATGCGGATCGGGACGCGGCGCAGCGCGCTCGCGTTGGCACAGGCCAACCTCATCGCCGCACAGCTGGGCGACGCGGGGCAGGTGGGCTGCGAGATCGTGCCGATGCTCACCAGCGGTGATTTGGATGTACGCTCGCCCGCAGCAGCGAGCGACAAGTCCCGCTGGATCGCTGAGCTGGAGGACGCCCTGGGGAGCGGCGAGATCGACCTCGCGGTGCACTCCGCCAAGGACGTCCCCGGGGAGCTCGCCGACGGGCTCGCGCTGCTCGGCGCGCCGGCGCGCGCCGCTGCCGAGGATGTCCTCTGCGGCGCCGCCGCGCTGGACGAGTTGGGACCAGGCGCACGCGTGGGGACGAGCAGCGTCCGCCGCCTCGCGCAGCTGCGCACCGTGCGCGAGGACCTCGACGTAGTCGCGATCCGCGGCAACGTCGACACGCGCCTGCGCAAGCTCGCCGCAGCGTCCCCCGAGGGGAACACCGGCGAGGGCTTCGACGCGATCGTGCTCGCACGCGCCGGGCTCCAGCGACTCGGACGCGAGTCAGAGGCCGGCGGTGTGCTCGACACCGCGCGCTTCGTGCCGGCGCCCGGCCAGGGCACGCTCGCGCTCGAGGGACGCGCCGACGACGCACGCACCCGCGCAGCCGTACAGGCGATCACCGACAGCGACACGCTCGCATGCCTGCGCGCCGAGCGCGCGCTCGCGCGCGAGCTGGACGCCACCTGCCACACACCCCTCGGGGCGTATGCCCTGCCCGCCGGCTGTGGCTGCCTGCAGCTGCGCGCGTGGGTGGGACTGCCCGACGGCTCCGCCTGGGTCAGCGACGAGCTGCTCGGCGGCTTCTACGACCCCGACGCGCTCGGGCGTCGCGTCGCCGAGCGGCTGCGGCTGGTCGGAGCAGGGGAGCTGCTGGCGCAGGCTGAGGCGATGGCCGGCACGTGAGCGGCCGCGTGTACCTCGTCGGTGCCGGCCCCGGCGACCCCGGCCTGCTGACCGTGCGGGCACTGGAGCTGATCGCATCGGCGGACGTGATCTTGTACGACCGCCTGATTCCGAACGCCGCGCTCGATGGCGCGCGTGCGGACGCGGAGCTGCTGTTCGTGGGCAAGGAGGGCGGCGGCGCTTCCGTCCCCCAGGAGCAGACCGAAGCGCTGATGATCGAGCACGCGCTCGCGGGTAGGAGCGTCGTGCGCCTGAAGGGCGGAGACCCATTCGTGTTCGGGCGCGGCGGCGAGGAGGCGCTGACCCTGCGTGCTGCGGGCATCGACTTCGAGGTCGTGCCCGGAGTGACAGCTGGCGTGGCCGCGAGCGCATACGCGGGCATTCCAGTGACCCATCGCGGCCTCGCTCGCGCCGTCGCGCTCGTCACCGGCCAGGCTCGCGAGGACGGCACAGGCAAGGACCAGGATGCCAGCGAAGACGCGATCGACTGGCGGGGGCTGGCCGCTTTCCCAGGCACACTCGTGCTTTACATGGGCGTGCGCCGGCTGCCGGACATCGCCGCCGCGCTGATCGCTGCAGGCCGGCCAGGCTCGCAGCCGGTAGCTGTGGTGGAAGCGGGGACACTCCCCCACCAGCGCACGGTGACCGGCACCTTGGAGACGATCGCCGCGGCGGTCAAGTGCGAGGGGATCCGCCCCCCGTCGATCACCATCGTGGGTCCGGTCGCGGCGCTCGCCGCGCAGATCGCCTGGCTGGGACCACGGCCACTGTGCGGAATGACGGTCGCTGTCACACGCGCGCGAGCCCAGGCAAGCGGCCTCGCACGCCGACTGGAAGCGCTCGGCGCGCGCGTGGTCCAGGCGCCGGTGATCCGCGTCCAGCCGATCTCCGATCCCGATGCCCCGACGCTCGACCCGACGCCGTATGACCTCATCTGCGTGACCAGCGCCAACGGGGTGACGGGGCTGTTCGAGCGTCTCGACGACGGCACACACCCACCGGGGGACGCGCGCGCGCTCGCCGCGACGAGAATCGCCGCGATCGGTCCGGCAACGACGCGAGCGCTGGCCGAGCACGGCATCGTCGCCGACGTCGTGCCGGAGCGCGCTGTCGCCGAGTCGCTCGTGGAGGCGCTGTCCGAGCGGCCGGTCACGCGGGCGCTCGTCGTGCGCGCACGCGAGGCACGCGACGTGCTCCCCGACGCCTTGCGCGCTCGCGGTGCCGAGGTGGACGTGCTGGCCGTGTACGAAACCGTCGCCGAGCCCCTCCCGCCGCGGACGCTACAGGCCGTGCGCGGCGCCGACTACATCACGTTCACGTCGTCTTCCAGCGTGCGCTTGTTCCTGCAGGCCGCTGGCGGTGACGCGGGGCTGTCGCCGGACAGCCGCGTCGTCTCGATCGGCCCGATCACGAGCGCCGCCCTGCGCGAGCACGGTCTCGAGCCCGACGTCGAGGCTGATCCGTTCGACGTCGAGGGTATGATCGCCGCTCTGCTCGCCGACGCGGCGGCGCGGGCAAGTGATGCCTGATAGAGCGCTCCCACCAGTAATCACCTTCCTCTCCGACTACGGCCTGCTCGACGAGTTCGTCGGCGTCTGCCATGGCGTGATCGCGCGCCGCTGCCCGGACGCGCGGATGATCGACCTGACCCACGCGATCCCGCGCCACGACGTGCGCTCGGGGGCGATCGTGCTGCGCTCGGCGCTGCCGTTCCTGCCCGCCGGCGTGCACCTGGCGATCGTCGATCCCGGGGTCAGCGCCGTCGGTAGGCACGCACGCCGCGCCGTCGCGCTGCGCACAGTCGAGCACGACCATGTGCTGGTGGGTCCCGACAACGGGCTGCTGATGCCCGCCGCCGAGCGCCTCGGCGGGGTGGCAGAGGCGGTCGACATCGGCCAGTCGCACGAGCGCCTGGAGCCAGTGTCGCGCACGTTCCACGGCCGCGACATCTTCGCGCCCGTCGCCGCCGCTCTGGCCGCTGGGGAACCGCTCGGCGCCGTCGGCGACCCGCTGCCGGTGGAGCAGCTGCGCCGCTTCGGGCTGTCCTCCGCACACCTCAGCGACGGCGTCCTCACGGTACACGTGCTGCGCAGCGACACGTTCGGCAACCTGATCCTCGACGCCGGCGAGGAGCAACTGCTGTCGCTGGGTGTGATGCCCGGTGACACACTGCGGATCACCCATGCGGGTGCGGTGCGCACGGCGCGGTATGCGGCGACCTTCGCCGAGGTGACGCCCGGCGAGCTGCTGATCTACGAGGACGCCACGCGCATGGTCGCGCTCGCCGTCAACCGCGGCTCAGCGGCCGAGCTGCTCGGCGCCGGCGCCGACGATGAGCTGACAGTGCGGCCGGCGTGAGCGGCGTCCCGCCTGCACCCGCCACCCAGACCCTCACGAGCATCGGCCGTCCGCGACTGCACCTGCGCCGCACTGGCTCGACCAACGAGCGAGCGCGCGAGCTCGCGTTCCTCGGCGCGCCGCAAGGGACGCTCGTCACCGCCTCCGAGCAGACCGCCGGCCGCGGACGCCAGGGCCGGCGCTGGTCCGCGCCGGCGGGAAGCGCGCTTTTGATGTCGCTGTTGCTGCGCGACGCGCCGCCGCTGCTGCCGCTGATCGCCGCCGTAGCCGTATGCGATGTCGCCGGTGCGCAGGCACGCATCAAGTGGCCCAACGACGTCGTCGTCGCATCCTCCCCGGAGCGGGAGCTCGCCGGTGGGGGCGCCGGCGAGGGCGCCCGCCCGGGGCTTGCGAAGCTCGCCGGCATCCTCGTCGAGGGCCGCCCCCAGGAAGGCTGGGCGGTGCTCGGGATCGGTGTCAACGTCGCCGTTCGCCTCGAGCAGCTCCCCGCCGAGCTGCGCCCGCGCACGGCCAGCGCCACCGGCGCGGCCATTAGGGCGCCCGCGGACAGCGGCCTACCCGCGGCGACATTGGGACTCGAGCCCGCCGACGTTGAGCCGACGCTCGCGCGGCTGATCAGCGCGCTCGATCGGCGCCTGGCCGAGCCGGCGGACGGGACGCTCGAGGCTTGGCGCGCCCGCGACGCGCTGCGCGGACGCGAGGTCACATGGGGGCAAGGGCGCGGACGCGCTGATGGCATCGATGGAGACGGCCGGCTGGTCGTCTCCCTGGAGGACGGCGGACGCACGGCACTCGGCGCCGGCGAGGTCCACCTGCTGCACGTCGGCTGAGCGCCACCGGCGTGCCGACCGGCACCGTGGCGCAAGCCGCGGTCCGCTACGCCGGATGCTGGTCGAGCGCGTCGCGCACGTCGCGGCGCAGCTCCGCGTCCGCGACGGCCTGGACCGCCGGTGCAGTGTCCCCCCGCCCGCTGCCGGCCTTCGCCCCCTTCAGCTGCGCGTCGGGGACGGAGCCGTTAGCGGCACCCTTGGTGCCTTTGCGCCGGCGCCGGGTGTTGCGCGCGCGGCGTTTGGGGAAGTTCCGCAACAGCTCACGCGCGAGTGCGGGCGGCTTGCGCGCCATGCGCGTGCGCGCTCCGCGCAGGGCCTCCTCGGCCTCCGGGGTATGGGCCAGCGCGGCCGCAAGCAGCGCCGCGGCGAGGCGGCGGTCCTGCTTGCGGGCAGCGTGGATCAGGCGGCGGGCGTTGCGCGCGTGCGCGCCGCCAGCCGAGTTGACGAGCAGGCCGAGCAGCCGCTTGGTCTCCGGCCAGCGCTGCACCGCGTACTCCTCGTGGACGTCGCGCGTGTACTCCGCCAGGCGCCAGATCCACGCGTTGGCCTGGTCGCGGCGGCCGATGCGCCGCTCGACGAGCGCGCGCAGCATGATCTTGGTCGCCTCCTTGCGCTCTTCGCGCGGCCAGCCGCCGATGATGTCGATCGCCTCGTCGAACGCGTCCGGGTCGCGCAGCGCGGCAATATCCGTCAGCGCGCGCAGTCGCAACTGCGAGCTCTTGTTGCGCTTCACCGCTGTGATTAGGAAGCGGCTCTTGAGCTCGCCGGTACGGTCGAAGTGCAGCATCGCCCGCGCCCGGCGCCAGCCGTTGGGCGCCACGCGCGCGCCCGCCAGCGCCGCCCATAGGTGCTGCTCGCCGTAGTCCAGGTGCTCGACCGCGATGCGCCACAGCTCACGCTCGAACACCTGGAAGCGCCGCTCCTCCTCCGCGCACACTGGCAGCACCCGACGCTCCACCCGCATCCGTCGCCCGCGCCCACGACGCACGGGTCCGACCACGATCGCACCCCCCCTATAAACATCTCTATCGAGCAGCGAGTGCAGCGTCACGACCGGGTCGTCGTGCTTCGTAGCGGGGTGGACGAAGTCGACCACCAGGCCCGCCTCCTTGCCTGGGTGGCGGCGGGTGACGCGCCCGACGCGCTGCTGGTAGATGCGCTTTGACGCCGTCGGCGCCAGGTGCACGCAGACTGTCGCGCGCGGGCTGTTCCAGCCCTCGGCCAGCAGCTGCGCGTTGATCAGCACGTCGATGTCGCCGCGCTCGTAGCGCGCGAGGATCTCGACGAGCTCGCGCTTGGGCGTCTCGCCGGAGACGCCTTCCGCCTTGATCCCCTCCGCGCGGAACGCTTCCGCGAGGTTGTACGCGTGGCGCACGCCCGCCGCGTACACGACCCCGGGCACGCCGTTGAAGCGCGTTTTGTACAGGTTGGCGACGGCTACGTTGAACGGCTGCTGGTCGAGCAGTTTCGCCAGCTCGTCCTGGTCGAACTCGGTGTCCACCTCGCCGCGTCGCAGCGGCACCTTGGCGATCGTGCGCACGCCCACGCCCGGCGAGATGCGCACGCAGCGCAGCGGCGCGATCACGCCGCGGCGCGCCGCCTGCGCCAGGTCGAAGCGCGAGGTCTGCGTGGGGAACAGGTCGGTCACATGGCGTGCGATCAGCGCGCCCGTGGCGGTCATGCCGATGAAGATCGGCCCCGTCCACTCGCGGATCGCCGCGCTCGTCTTCTCGCCCAGCGCCGTGTGCGCCTCGTCGCAGATGACGATCGTGTACGCGCTCGAGATCTTGCCCGCGTTGCGCACGAACCACTGGTAGGTCTCGACGGTCACCGGACCCTTGACCGAATCCTCGCCCTTTAGCAGCGGACGGCTGATGCGCTTGGAGTAGCCGCGGTCGCGCAGCTCGCCGAGGAATTGGTCGACGAGGTTGCGCCGGTGGGTGAGGATCAGCACACCGCCCGTGTGCGAGGCCTCGACGAAACCGAGCGCCGCGACCGTCTTGCCGGCGCCGGTGGCGTGCTCGAACCAGAAGCGCTTGGCTGCGTTGGGATCCTCCGGCTGCTCGGCGAGCGACTCCTCCTCGTCCTCATCCTCGTCGACCCAGTCGCGCGGCTCCTCGTCGGACTCGCCCTGAAGCTCCTCCTCGGCCTCCTCTTCCTCCTCGTCCTCCGCCTCCTCCTCCAAGTCGTCGTCCTCGTCCTCATCCTCGTCCTCGTCCTCGTCGGGCGCGGCGCGCTGTACGGGGCCCGAGATCGTCGTCCTCGTCGTCCTCGTCCTCATCCTCGTCCTCGTCCTCCTCCTCGTCGTCCTCGTCCTCTGCCGCATCGCGGTCGCGTTCGGCCACGCCGCCCGCTGCGTCCCCGTTGCCGTTGGGCGGGGAGGCATCGTCTCCTCCGAGGATGTCGGCCGAGGCAAGCAGCTCCGGAGACGCCGCGCCACGGCCGTTGCCATCGGGAGCGCTGCGTTGCTGGGCCTCCGCCAGCAGCGCCGTCAGCGTCCCCGACAGCGCGTCGACCTGGTGGGCTGAGAGCACGGTGCCGTCCACGAGCTTTGGCTCCTCCTCAGAGAGCAGCCGCTCGAGGCCCAACAACAGCGAGAACTCGCGCCGCCACGCCGTCGACGGGTTCTTCGCCTTCGGGTCCTCCTGCAGCTCGGCGAGCGCCCGATCGAGCGCGCGTCGGCGTGGTGTTCCCGGGGCGAGCGCCACGGCCGGATCCTCGCCCTCGTGTAGGAAGCGCTCGCGCACGAACTTCTCCGCGCGCGCTATGTCGGCGGAACTCGGAATGGTCGCGGCCGCGAGGGCCACTGAGGTGGACTCGGCCATTGAGGCTGTGGACTTCGAGACAGAGCCGCCATCGAAGCTGGGCTCCGGCGCGGCTCGAAAGAAAGGCGCCCCACGGCGCCCGTCACCGGATGCCCCTAGCAACCCGGCTCTGACGTAGCTCCAGGATATAGCACGTGGAGGCGCGTTTGAAGTGAAGGCGATCTGACACCCTTACGGCGATGACGCCGAAGCACCTGACGATCGCCCTCGCCGCGGCGGCCATCCTCGCTGTGCTCGTGGTCGGTCTGCTGCAGCTGGGCGACTCCTCCTCGCCGTCCGTCGCGCCCTCGACGCTCACGCTCGCGCAGATGCGCGCGCGCCTCTCCGGCTCGCCGCCAGCGCTTGCGGGATTGCACGCGCAAGCAAGCGAGATCCTTCCGGGCGGCTTGCCGGCGCTGCGCGCCCGCCTGGCGACGCTGCGCGGCACCCCGATCGTGATCAACAAGTGGGCGTCGTGGTGCGAACCCTGCCGCGCCGAGTTCGGGGTCTTCCAGCGCGTCTCCGTCTCGCGCGGTCGCCAGGTGGCCTTCATCGGGATCGACTCGGGCGACTACAGCCAGGCGGACGCGCGCGCGTTCCTGCGCGCGTTCCCAGTCAGCTACCCGAGCTTCTACGACCACAGCGGCCAGGCGGGGCTCGCGATCACCGACTCGACGTTCACGCCCGTGACCGTGTTCTTCAACCGCAGCGGCGGCGAGTTCATCCGCCAGGGCCCCTACCTGAGCGTGGCCAAGCTCGAACAGGATGTCCGGCTCTACGCGCTGGACGCTTGACCTTGCGCGAGCTGCGAATCGATCCGCTCAGCGGGCACAGGACGATCGTCGCCGGCGAGCGCTCGCAGCGCCCCGGGGGCGAGCCGCGGTGTCAGCCGCCAGAACCGATCGACCCCGAGCAGGACCCGTTCGCGGAGGGACACGAGCAGCGCACGCCACCCGAGCTCTACGCGGTGCGCCCCGGCGGCGGCCCCGCCGACTCGCCCGGATGGGTCGTGCGGGTTGTCCCCAACCTGTACCCGGCGCTCTCGCCTGCGGATGGGCACGCGGGTAGCGCCCCCACGCCTGAAGTGCGCGGGCAGCCGCAGTTGCTCACGTCGCTACCGGCGACCGGCGCGCACGAGGTGATCGTCAACGGGCCCCAGCCGGTGCTGTCGCTGGCTGAGCTACCGCTCGAGCAGGTCATCGCCGCGGTCGAGGCCTGGCGCGAGCGGATGCGGGCCCACGCCGCCAGCGCCTGCTTGCAGCTGATCGTCAACGAGCGCCGCGAGGCCGGTGCGTCGCTGCCGCACACCCACGCGCAGCTGTACGCACTCGACTTCGTCCCTGCCGCAATCGCGCGCGAGCGCGAGCGTGCGAGCGCCTACACGACACGCACGATGGGGCAGAGCCTGCTCGGCGATCTCGTTGCCGAGGAGGTCCGTCGGCGCGAGCGGGTGGTGGCGATCGACGAGGAGGCGGTACTGATGGCCCCGTTTGCCTCACGCCTGCCGTTCCAGCTGATGCTCGCGCCACGCAAGCCGCGCGCGCGCTTTGAGGACGACGGAGCGTCCGGCGCGGCGCTGCTGCACGACGGCCTGCGCCGGCTGGCGCGCCACCTGGGCTCGAGCCCGCCGCTGAACCTGTGGGTGCGCACGGCCCCTCGCGGAGCCGAGGACTTCTGCTGGCGAATCGATGTGCTGCCGCGCCTCACGCACCTCGCGGGGCTCGAGCTGTCGACCGATGTCAACCTCAACATCGTCGCCCCCGAGCACGCCGCGGCCGTGCTGCGGGACGCGTAGGCTGGCCAGCTATGCCCCCCGAGCAACGCCTCGTACCACGCTTTGCGGCCGAGCCCCCGCAGGAGGATCTCCCATACGGCCGCTGGGAGGAGCGCCTACGCCAAGAGCTCCTCAGCGCTGCGCTGAAGCTCGACGCCGAGCCGGAGGACGTCGGCGAGCCGGGCGCGATCGCGTGGTATCCCGATCGCACTTGGCATGGGCACACCTACATCCCCGCAACGACGCTCACCTCGACCGGATATGAGCTGTTCGGCTACGTGCGCTTCCTGCCGGGACTCGAGGACGGCGAGCCGAGCGAGCTCTCCGCGCACGTCGACTTCACTGACGAGACCGCCGAGCGCAACCCCGACTGGAAGCTCGACCTGTGCGACGAGATCATCGGCTCCTGGCGGGGCGAGGCGGGAGCGGTCGCCGCGATGACGCTCGTGTGGGGACGCCCGCTGATCTCCGGCGGGCGCATCGTCACCGCCGAGCTCGCCGACCTCGCCGTCGACCAGTGCGCGCTGATCGAGGAGCGCTTCACGCTGATCGCCCCGGATGACTACCGCCAGGATCTGCTGGAGATCAAGCTGTTCGACGGCAAACTGCGCGAGCTCGCCCGCGAGTCTCTGTACGCGGGCGAGGAGGAGGAGGAGGAGGAGGAGGAGGAGGAGGAGGGCGGCGCCATCAGCTGAGCCGCGACACTGTCAGCTGAGCCGCGGCACTGCCCGCGCGCGGGGCCTCACGGACTCCGGCAGTCGCACTACACCACTTTGCACACTGGGAGCGTCTTTGCCTTGGTCGCGGCCGGGAGCGGCGCAGCGTGGATGACTTCGACGCACACTTCTTTTGCGGCCGCGCGCGCCCCGGCGAGGTCGCCATGGGCGGCTTTTGCGCAGATCCCTTCGACCTTGCTCTTGACGTTCGCAGGGAGCTTCGGCTCTCTCCGGATGAACGCCTTGCAGAAACTCACATACTGCGCCACAGCGGGGCCACCCGCTGCGCCGCTTGGAGCGGTGCTGGGGACCGATGTCGTGGCGGTGTTCGTCGGAGTGCTGGACGCGGGCGTCGAGGGCGTGGCGGTGCTCGTCGGAGTGCTGGACCCGGCCGTCGCGGGCGTGGTGGCCGTCGTGGTCGCAGCGGGCGTCGTTGCCGCAGAGGTCGTGGCTGGCGTGTTGGCCGCCGAGGTGCTCGCAGTAGAGCTGCTGCTGCCACCGCTTCCGCACCCGGCGATGAGCGTGCCGCAAAGCAACGCGCCAGCAAGCAGTGTGGATCGCCTTCCGATCATCGGTCCTCCTTGAAATATGAAAACACCCGTCGCGCCAGTTTGGCGTACGGCGAACGCCTGATGTGGCAAGGCTATCGGTTCGCTCGGCGCAAATGCGCTAAAGAACCTAAAGCGTCGAATTCGCCTCCACGCCTTCTTCGCCCGCCTGCGTGCTCGCGAGCGTCAGCCCAATCGCTTCGTAGGCGGCTCCCGCGAAGGAGGCTTCGAGCACGTCCGGCGCTCCTTCGACAAAGCGTTCGGGTTTCTGCCTGCCTTTCGACGCCTTGAACTTGAGCGTCGCGGACAACGACATCTTGTTCGCCTTGACCGGCACGATCACCGAGCCTCGGACTGCCACGGTGTGGACCCACAGCTGAATTCCATGACGGAGGCGGCTGCGCCGGCTCGCGAACAGGTCCAGGCCGAGCTTGTCCTTGCTTTCGCTTGCACCGAGCCTTTCCACGCCCAGCACGCCTTCGAGCGAGTTCGAGACGATCTCTCCCGCTGCGGCGCCAGCGCTTGCACAGCTTTCACCGGACAATGACAACCGGTGAGGGTGAGCACCACGTCCCCCACGGTTTTATCCCCCGTGTAGTCGCCACGCGCCCGCCTCGCCCGTGCACGTGAGCTTCGAGCCCCTCGACGGTTTCCAACTTGACCGAGCCCGACGCCAGCTTGGTCGAAAACTCTGCCTTCGAGGACTCCGCGCGACCATTCGTAGCCGTCGGGCCTGCCCGCGCTTGTGCAGCTGGCGTTCGTGTAGTCCCGGCTCCCTTGGCGACCTTCATGCATCGGCCGTATTCGGGTGCGCCGGCGGCGCGTTCACGAAACGCCGACGCCGAGCCGACGCACGCTTTGTCGCACGGCGAGCCCACCAGTGCAGTGCCGCCGCTCGCCGGACAGCGCGACGCTCCAGCCGAACTCTTCGCGGTTGGCAGCTTTCCTCGCTCCCCGTCAGCTTTCCGCCTTCCTGCGTCCACGTCGCGCCCGAGCGCTGGAACGCCCATGCGGCGCCGTGGAAGCCGTCGTCGACGCGGCCGCCGAGCAGCGCGGTGTCGCCGTCGGCAGACAGCGCCGCGCTGTAGCCGAGTTCGCCTTCGCCGTGACCTCTCCGCTGCCGTCAGCGGTTCGCCCTGTTCGTCCATGTCGAGCCCGAGCGCATGAACACCCACCCGTCGCCCGCGTACCCGTCGGCGTGCGGTGCGCCGATCAGCGCCGTGTCACCGTCTGGCAGACAGCGCGGTGCTGTAGCCGAACCAGCTGTAGCCGCTGCCCTCGCCGCCGTGAGCGCGCCGCCCTGCTTGGCTCCAGGTCGAGCCCGAGCGCGTGAACACCCACGCCGCGCCGATGCCGCCGCCGATGCCCCATTCGCCGATCAGCGCCGTGTTGCCTTCGCCAGATAGCGCGACGCCCCAGCCGAAGAAGCCGAGTTCCCCGCTGCCGGTGAGCTTTTCGCCCTGCTGGCTCCAGGTCGAACCCGAGCGCGTGAACACCCACGCGGCGCCGTGGTGTTCGTTGTCGTTGTAGCCGCCGATCAACGCCGTGTTGCCATCCGCTGACAGCGCGACGTTCTTACCGAAGTAGCCTTCGCCCTGCCTCGCCGCCGCCGGTCAGCTTTTCGCCCTGCTGGGTCCACGTCGAGCCCGAGCGCGTGAACACCCACGCGGCGCCAACCTGCACCGTCGTCGGTCGGACCGCCGATCAACGCCGTATTGCCGTCCGCGGACAGCGCCACGCTTTCGCCGAACCACGCGCTGCCGACCTCGCCGCCGCCCGTGAGCTTTGGCCCCTGCTGCGTCCACGTCGAGCCCGAGCGCGTGAACACGAACGCCGCCCCCTTGTATTCGGTGTAGGTGCCGTCCGCCGGAGGCACCGACGAGCGCGGTGTCGCCGTCCGCCGACAGCGCGACGCTCTGGCCGATATAGCCGTACGGCCCGCTCAGGCCGCTGCCGTTGAGCTTTTCGCCCTGGTGGATGAACGGGTCGATCCGCAGCGGGTAGCGCGCGCCGCGCGTGTCCACCCGTAGCAGCAGCCGCGCGCCCCGCAGTTCGAGCCAGCTATGCAGCGGATGCCCGGCGGCGTCCATGGCGCTCAGGCCGCTATAGCGCAGCTCCGGGCCGCCGGCGTGGCTGAGCACGAGGCTCTGCCGGTCGGAGGACAGCGACGCACGCGCGTTACCGGAGAGCGCGATCGAGAGCGTCAGCGGCCCGACCGGGTGCCCAGTCGGGGCTCGGGCGACGGTGAAGCCCTGCTCCACGCCGAGCGGTCCGTTGACGTACCACTCACTCAAGCCTGGTCGCGCGTAGAGAACGCGGTTGGCGTTCGCGCGTGGTGCGACGGCGCCCACGGCTCGCAACGAACTTGCATAGCCGAAGGCCTGCAGACTCAACCCTACTTGCGTCGTGCCCGAGGTCAGCGAAGCCCCCGCGCCGTCGAACGATGAGCGGAGGCGCTGCGCAGGGTTGTCCGCGGCGAATCCGCCGCTCAACGTGCTCACGCGGTAGACCGGGGCATTCGCGCCCAGCGTCGCGGAGACCGGCCCTCGCGCCGCCAGGGGCAGGCTGAGGAGCCCCTCGTGCGAGAAGCCGGCCGCACGCGCGTCAGGTGCTGCTGGCGCCACCGCACGGTAGCGGCCGGGGTGGCTCTGCCAGAGCGCGCCTGCGAGCAGCGACGACAGCGCGGCCGCTACCGCCAGCGCGCACCACCACACCGCCCGTCGATTCGCGCTCCATCGCCGGGTCTGTGCGCGCGGCGCGAGGTACGTGGGCACGGTTGACATCTCAAGCCTCCTTCGGGCTCCTATAGGGCCACGCCGATGCTAGCGGTGCGATCATCAGCTTCTGTGCGCCAGGTCGTTGCTCTCATGTCGCTAATCGCCGCGGCCTCGCTAGCAGGATGCGGCAGCAGCGGTGGCACACCTCTTGCCGCAAGGCTGGCTAGCGCTTCGAGCGTGATCGCTGGACCGGAACCGAGCGGATTTGTCGTCCCGCCTGACATATCGGATCCGCTGTGCAACGGTGGACGTGGCGTACGTCTGAGCCGTCCGTTCGGACAGGGGGAAGAAAGCGCGGTCCTCGCAAGCGCGACGACCGCGGACGGCTCCACGCTGATAGCTGTCACCTCTGTGTACCCGGGGAAGAGCTACGCCGTGCTCGATTCGGTCACGCTTCAGTGTGCACCCGACCCAGAGTTCGGCGCCGATGGCACAGCGACCATCACGATCTCCCCCAAGCTGCGACCCGCACACCCGCCAGCGCGTGGGCTCTCGCCTGAAGGCCTGTGGATCCAGGTCGTGGCGCCGAGGAACGGCGGCGGCGCGATCGTTGCGGGCACCTATCGAGGAGACTGGGTAGTCGGTGAGGTCACTCCTCGCGGGCAGCTCGACGCGACGTTCGCGGACGATGGTTGGAGGGTGCTTCCATTTCCTGGGGGGGTGACGCAGGTGCTTCAGGAACCGACGGGGCGAATCATCGTGGCTGGAGACAACGGCGGCGGTGGCTGCTGCACTCGAAACTGGGCGGCGGCCCTATCGGCGCACGGACAGCTGGAGCAAGCGTTTGGCAGGCATGGACGAGTGGAACTACCCACGGGCGAGGATTCAGGGGTCGAGGGACTGGCGCTTGAGGCGAACGACGACATCTTGGTGAAGGTCGGCCACGGAAACATGGGCTGCTGGGGTACTTCACTCGCCATGCTCACGCCGTCTGGACAGCCGGTGCCACAGTTCGCTGGCAGGCTCGCGCGGTTCTGGCAAGGGCTCGGCTTCCGTGCCTTTATCGGGGATGTCTACATCGAAGGCGAAGGCTTCACCTTGGTCGGCACAGGACAACGACCATGCGACGAATCCCGCTCCTCTCGCTCAGCGTCCCCGATCGGTCTAATTGCGCGATTTCGTGTAAACGGCGCGCCTGTCGGCCGTACGATTCGCTTCCCCTCGCGAATGTACGGCACCGTCCGAGCGTTCCACGATGACGGCGACACCTTTCTCGTCGAGTACCCCTACGGCGACCCGACACAGTTGACCGTCACGGCGCGTCACGCCGACGGTTCGCTCGACCGTCGGTTCGCGAGTCTCGGGCAAGCGCAGCTTCGCATGCCCTGGATCGGACTCAGCGCCGAACTGGCTGATCTCGCAATCATCGCGGCGGCCCCTGGAGAGGTCACTCTCGTCGCCACCCAACAGCAACGTCCTGACCTGCAGCTCATCCGCCTGCGCCTGTGAGGCACTCGGAAACCATGACGCCGCCCGACGCCGAGTCGCCCCATGCCGGCCACGAGATCACGCGCGCGTTCGACGAGGGCTACGCCGTCGTGCTCGTCTCCGCAGACGGGCGCGAGCGCGTCATCACAGCGACAACGCTCGCCGCGAGCGCCTGAGCTGGTCTGAGATGGAGTTCGGGCCTTCCCGCATGGCTAACCGCATAGGGCGACTCGCAACATTCAACGATCGTCGGCGACGGCTGCGTAGGCTGCGTCGCGAACAGCTCGCGCGACCGGAGCGCATACTGGTTTGGACGGTGTTCAAGCGGTTTCCGTCAATGCCCCCGCCAGGAGTCGAACCTGGATTTACCGCTTAGGAGGCGGTCGTCTTATCCATTGGACTACGAGGGCGCCGGCCACCGCGCACGATGGCTACGCGAGAAGGCTACCGACGCTCCCCACCCGTACCAGCCGTCGACTCCCCGGCCAGTTGCGCCAACTCCTCGCCGACGAGCCGGTGGGTGATCCATTCGCCCATCGTCTGCGCGCCGATGCGCCGGTAGAAGCCGAGCGCGAGCTCGTTCCAGTCGAGCGCGGCCCATTCCAGGCGCTGCCCTCGCTGCTCGCAAACGCGCGCTGCGACAGCGGCCAGCAGCGCCCTGCCGACGCCCGCGCCGCGGTGCGGTGGACGCACGAACAGGTCCTCCAGCCACACGCCGCGGGCGGCGAGGAAGCTCGAGAACGTGGGGAAGAACAGCGCATAGCCGGCGACCTGCGAGCCACGCTCGGCGATCAGCGCTTCGGCCGCGGGACGTTGCCCGAACAGCGCGTCGCGCAAGCTGTCGTCCGTAGCGCGCATCTCCTCCTCGAGATGCTCGTACTCGGCGAGCTCCCAGAACAGCTCGAGCAGCAGCGGCACATCCTCCGCAGCCGCCGCGCGTACGACGGTCCGCAGCTCGGCGTCGGCAGCTCCGCTCGCCACGCCCCTCAGCCGGCCTCTCGATCGGGCCGATCCGGATATATGTCGTCGATCGTGCTCAGCGCGCGATACGGAGCGTCGGCCGCGCGCTCGATCGCCGCGCCACCGCCGGCCAGGCGGTCAAGCACGCTGACGACGCCATAGACGCGCTGCCCGGCCTCCTGTAGCGCCGCGATCGCTGCGAGCGTCGAGCCGCCGGTGGTGACCACGTCCTCGACGACGACGCAGCGCTCGCCGGGGTTCAGCGGCGGGCCCTCGATGCGGCGCTGCAACCCGTGTGTCTTGATGTCCTTGCGGACAAAGAACGCCTTTGCCTGCGCGCCGCCCGCGAGCGCCGCGCATGCAAGCGCGTCGGCCCCCATCGTCATGCCGCCGACGGCCGTGCCCTCCCACTCCGCCACCTGCGCAGCCAGCAGCGTCGCGAGCGCCGCGAACCCCTGTGGGCGCAGGATCGCGCGCTTGACGTCGACGTAGTACTGGGCGCGAGCGCCGCTCGTGAGCGTCACCTCGCCGATTACGAGGGCGTGCTCGCGCAGCTCGTCGAGCAGGCGCGCACGGGCGCGCGGCTGCTCGCTCGTATGTTCGGCCACGACGTCCACCGTGGCACCTAATCTACCGATGTGATCTCTCCGATCGTGCGATTGCTACGGCTTGCCTCACTGGTGATCTGTGTGATCGTGGTTGCGTCGTTCGCGATCTTCGTCGTCGACCAGTCAAAGAGCGCCTCGGCTCACCAGACCCAGGAGATCGCCACCGGCAGCACGAGCGCCAAAACGAGCGGCAGCACCAACTCGACCGCGGGCGAGGGCAGCGTGCACAAGACGATCGATGAAGCCTCCGAACAGCTCACCTCGCCGTTCGCCGGCGTGGTTTCCGGCTCGAGCAGTGAATGGGTCATCCGCGGCGTGAAGCTGCTGCTCGCACTCGCCGTGTATGGCTTCGGGCTGGGCTACCTGGCGCGGGTGCTGCGCGTCAGGGTCTGACTGGCGCCGCCGCTGATAGCCGACGGTCCTACGGACCCGCGTTGGCGCGTACGCGTGCGCTGCCGCCGCCGTCTTCGTTGTACACGTCGACCGGCGTGCCGGTCTGCACCCACGCATAGATCGCAGGCGCATCGGGGATCGGCACGCGCAGACAGCCATGACTGGCGGCGTACGTCGGGACTTCGGCGTAGCCGTGGATCGCGTAGCCGCGGATGAAGTAGTTGGAGTCGACCATGCCCTCGCTGTTTTCGCCGGGGGTCTTCAGGTACACCTGGAAGCGCCCGATCACCGTCGGCGTGGAGGGCTTGCCTGAGCTGATCGTGTAGATCCGGCGCACGTGCCCGCCGGGTTCGATCTCCGCCAGCACCTGTTTGGTCAGGTTGGCCTCGACATGCCGGCCATCGCGGGGATAGCGCACGTGGAAGCTCCCCGCGCGACGTGCGAGCAACTCGAAGACCTGCGTGCCCGCGTAGGGAATGCGTTCGAGGCCGGTCATCTTGCGGTAGGCGATCAGCGCCTGCCCAGTGCCTTCGTCGAGCACGCCCGTCAGCGGCACCGCGTAGTGGAGCGCGGCCAGCTCGGACTGCAGCAGTCGCACCGACTGGCCCCGCGCACCCAGGCCGAGGTCTGGATGGACGAGGCGGATGCTCCGCGCGCTGCCGGCGAAGGCTCCCTGCTGGGCAGTCGCGTAGTGGTCTGCGCGCGCCTGCAGGAGTCCGGCGTAGCGGCTGGAGAACGCGACGCGGAACCGCCCCGCGCCGCCCGCCGCGGGGAGCACGCCGACGACGTCCCTCGCCACCCTGCGCCCGTCGAGATAGAAGCTGACCGTCACGCTCTGCCCGGCGACATACGGCGTGACGCTCCCGCGTGCCACGAGCCGCCGCCCGACCAGGGCAAACAGCGGGCTGCCACCGGTCTTCTCGAGCGCGAGGCTGAGCCGGCCGGCGACGGAGGCTGATAGGGGCGTCGTCGGGGCATTGGGCGCCGCTGAAGACGGCGCGCCGCTCGTTTCGGCGATAGCCGCACCAGGCGCGGCGCCAACGGCGGCGGCCACGGCGAGGAGCACCGCAAAGAGCGCGGCCAGCGGACGTCCTCTGCTGCTCGCGGTCAGGGCTTGACTACAATGCATCAGCGAATCCTATGCACCCGGGCGGGCAAGACCCGCCTCCGGCGCGATCAGGCCAACACGTTTGAACGCGAGCACGAGCGCGGCGATTGTCACGAGCGCGCCCACGATCAGCACCGGCGCCTGCCAACGCCAATTCTCCAGAGCCGAGAACGCCAGTGAGTTGTTCAGGGAGTGCGCGGCGATACACGGATACAACGAGCCGCTGTAGCGATACAGCAGGCACAGCCCGAAGCCGAGGCCGGCGAGCGGGACGAGGTCGAGCACCGGCGCCGAGCCGAAGTGCACGCCACCGAACACGAGACCGGTGATCACCGCAGCGGGCAGCGTTCCGTGCCAGTTGCGCAGCGCCGTGAACATGAAGCCGCGAAACAAGAACTCCTCGCAGATCGGCGCCACCACGCAGGTCAGGCCAGCGCTCAGCACCAGCAACGCCGTGCCTTCGTTGGAACCGAGCTGTTCGAGCAGCTTCTCTTCGCTCGGGTGGACCGCCGAGGACCACGCTGCGCTGAGCGCGATGAAGGCAACCAGCAGCACCAGCACGAGGCCGCTGGCCGCGCGCCAGCCGGCGCCGGGCCGGCGCAAGCCAAACTGCCACGCGCTCACCGCACGCCCGCCGAGCTGCGCGAAGAAGACCGCCGCAAACACGAAACCGACGTCCTGGACCACCGTGTCGGCGATCGAGATCCCCGGGGGGGTATGCGAGCTCGTGATCTTCACGCCCAGCGCGAGCGCCGGAACGTCGACCACGAGGCCGCCCACCGCAGCCAGCACGAGCCCACCCAGCAGCGCGGCCGGACCTGCCCATGGCGGCCAGCCGGTCGTCGGGGAGCGGCGGCGATCGCCCTCCGGCGCGGTGGCGCGCTCCATCTTGTCTATGCCACCCAATGCCAGGTGGCAAACTGGGCGAGGAAGAACGCCATCAACACGCCCGATGACGCCAGCACCGGGCGCTGCAGGCGCGGGCGCTCGGCCAGCCACGCCGCCAGCCAGATGCCGAGTGGGAACAACACCAGCAGGAAGCGCGGCAGCGACATTAGCGGCTGCGAGCTGACCGGGTAGGAGAGCGGCAGTGCGAGCGCGGCGATCACGTACGCGCCGTAGGCGAGCGGTAGCCGCCGCACGACGCCCACGACCGCCGGGATCGCCGCCGCCAGGAACGCGAACAGCATCAGGTTGTGCCCGGCGGCCACGAACGGGCTGTCCGCGCCGGGCGGGAAGTACACGTGCCGACGCTGGAAGGACAGCAGTTGGCGGGGGCCCTCGAAGGCCGCCTTCAAGCCATCCCACATGCCCACATAGGGCCCGGCGAAGTGCCTGCTCCAGACTTCCTGGGCGTGCAGCGGCGCCAGCGGGTCGCCGCCCGCGAGCGCGAGGTAGGTCCCGTACAGGACCACGCCCGCCGGCAGCAGGCAGAGCCATAGCGCATCGCGTCGCAGCCTGTAGCGCGGGCGCACTCTGGCGGGCACACGCTGAAGGGCCCAGGCAGGCAGACGTGAACGGCACTCGCCAGCGAAATCGCAGGGACGGTCCTCGCGCGGCCCGTACAGATAGATCACCAGTGCCGGCAGGATCAGCACCAGGCCGGTGCTACGCGTGGCGGCGGCAAGCGCGCCGAGCACGCCCACCCACATCCAACGCCCGTGACGCGCGCTCCAGAAGAGCCCCACCGACAGTGACAGGTACAGCGACTCCGAGTACACCGCCGAGAAAAAGAACGCCATCGGCGCGAACGCCGTCAGCAGCACCGCCAGCCGCGCCGCGTCCGCGACGCGATCTCCGGCGAGCGCGGTGCGCGTCAGCTCGAGTGTCGTCAGGCGGTGAATGCCGTAGAGCGCGAACGCGAACGCCGCCACCGACAGCAGCACCCCCGCAAGCACAGGCGGCGGGCCAAGCCACGTGATCATCCGCAGGCCGAGCGGGTACAGCGGGAAGAAGGCGGTGCGCGAGGACGTGTACGCGCCGAGGTCGGGACGGTAGCCGTAGCGCGCGATCACGAGGTACCAGGCCGCGTCCCAGCGCGCCGCCGGAGCCGCCAACAGGTTGCCAAGCCAGCCGAAACCTCTGGTCACGCCGGGCGGATCGAAGGCTTTGCGCGTAGGACCAAAGCCGAGCGCCAGGACGGTTCCCACACCGGCCGTCCACACAAGCAGACGCGAGCTCCACAGCGCTCGCCAGCTCTCGCGCACGGCGAGCATCCGCGCGGGATCGGCGCGCAGGCGCACAAGCCAGGCGAGAGCCGGGGTGGGGCCGCGAACGACGCCCGGCGCGCGCGCCGGGCGCTGGCCGATCTGCGAGCGCTCGAGCGGCGCGGCCAGCTCGCCCCCCTGTTCGCTGATGGTGAGCTCGGCGGTGTCGGAGTTCATAGAGTGGCATCGAGCGTAGAGGTCGCTGCGATCGCAAGCGGCAGGAAATCACAACGCGCGCGGTAATCTCGACTCTCCGAGATGTCCCTGCAAGCACGAAAGCGCCGGCATCACCGTCACGGGGGCACGCGGATCCTGTTGGTTGCAGTCGCCGTGCTCGCGACGACACTCATCGTCGGCGTGATCGCCGCGGTCGCCTATGTCCTGAACGTCGCCCAGTCGGCGCCAGCGCTGGACACGCTGCACCCACTGTTGAACGGTGGCTCCTCGCAGGTGTTCGCCGCCGACGGCACCCGTCTCGGCTTCATCCAGTCCGACGAACTGCGTACGCCCGTCGGCTGGAGCGAAATCCCGGGGGACGTCAAGAACGCGACGGTCGCGATCGAGGACCAGCGCTTCTACAAAAACGACGGCGTCGATTTGACGGGGATCTTCCGCGCGGCGGTCAAGGACGTCAGCGAGGGCGCGGCCCTGCAGGGCGGATCAACAATCACCATGCAGCTGATTCGCAACCTCTACCTGGGAGGCGATCAGCACACGCTGAGACAGAAGATCATCGAGGCCAAGCTGGCGCTTGAATACGAGAAACACCACAGCAAGCACTCGATCCTGACTAGCTATCTCAACAGCGTCCCCTACGGGACCGTCGGCGGGCAGACGGCGGTGGGTGTGCAGGCCGCGGCGCGGATCTTCTTTGACAAGCCAGTGTCCGAGCTCGACCTCGAGCAGTCGGCGCTGCTTGCCGGCCTGCCGCAGGCGCCGTCGGAGTACAACCCGTTCCTGGACCCCACGGCGGCCCGCGAACGACGCAACGAGGTACTCGCGAAGATGGCCGAACTGCACTACATCACGCACGCGCAGGCCAAGGCCACCGAGACCGCCCCGCTGGAGGTGCACCCCGGCCACTACTACTCCGAAACCAAAGAGCGCTTCTTCTTCGAATACGTGCACCAGCAGCTGGCCGAACGCTACGGCACAAAGATGGTCGAACACGGCGGGCTGAAGGTGTATACGACGATCAACCTCAACATGCAGCGGCTCGCGCGCAAAGCGATCGCCGAAGTGCTCGACGAGCCAGGCGACCCCGCCTCGGCGATCGTGACGATCAACCCGCACAACGGCGACATCGAGGCAATGGCCGAGTCCGAGAGCTATGAGCAGTCGCAGTACAACCTCGCCGCCGACGGCCACCGCCAGCCTGGCTCGACGTTCAAGGCGATCGACCTCGCCGACGCCCTCTCGCGCGGCATCGACCCGTACACCACGTACTACTTCTCGCACACACTGGAGCCGGGCTGGCTGGCCGCGGAACCCCACTACAAAGTCCAGACCTTCGAGGGCGTCTCGGAAAACAAGTCGATGAACCTCGTCACCGCGACGCTCAAATCGGACAACACCGTCTACGCCCAGCTCGCCGCCGACCTGGGCGAGGAAACGGTCACCCACACCGCGTATGAGATGGGCGTCAAAACGCACCTCTCGAGCTTTCCCGCCGAAGCGCTCGGCGGGCTCACGCTCGGGGTCACGCCGCTGGAAATGGCCGACGTCTACGCGACGCTCGCCGACGGCGGCTGGCGCAACACCCCGATCGCGATCACCAAGGTCGTGTTCCCCGACGGCCACGTCGATGAAAACTGGGGCAAGCCGCAGCGCGTGAAAGTGCTCAGCGAAGCCGTCACCGCCGTGGAGACGAGCATCCTCCACGAAAACGTCGAGGGCGGCACCGCGACGCGTTCGGCAATCAGCTGCCCGACGGCCGCCAAGACGGGCACGACCGAAGAACTCATCGACGCCTGGCTCGACGGCTACACGCCGGATTACGCGACCGCCGTGTGGATGGGCTATCCGAACAGGCGCGTGTCGATGACCGACGTCCACGGCGAGCCCCAGCAGGGCGGCTACCTGCCGGCGGAAATCTGGCACGCCTACATGGCCGCCGTCACCGAAGGCCAGCCGTGCGTCGAATTCCCGCCGTCCAAAGAAGCGATCTCCTACGAGCCGTTCTACGGCAAATACGCGAGCACCGGGCTCGCGCTCGCTGCCCAGGAAGCCGCCACCTCCGAACACGCGGCAAAGAAGGCACACCACCACCCGGCGCCCGCGAGCGAACCCGGCGCCAGCCACAAGACGGGCCCAGCCGAAACGAATGCACCGCCTCCTCCTGAAGCCAAAGCACCCCGCATACCGCCGGCGCAACACGCTGCCGAAGAACCTGCCGACAAGCAGACCGGCGGAGCTGCCCCCGGCTGAGAGCCCGTTTCTAAGCGGCCGCTCAGGGCCACCCAAGCCCCTTCGCAGCTCCAGCGCTGGTAGTTTGAGTCCAGATAACAAGAACCAACGGTCATCCTCGTGCAGCGGAGGTGGCCAGATGGGATGCACTGTGGCGAAGGAGGACAAGGTTGAATTCGAGGGCGAGGTGATCGAGGCCCTGCCGAACGCGATGTTCCGCGTGAAGCTGGATAACGACCACGTCGTCCTCGGGCACGTCGCCGGCAAGATGCGGCGCTTTCGCATTCGCATCCTCCCGGGCGATCGCGTTCGCTGCGAGCTCTCGCCTTACGACCTCGACCGCGCGCGGATCGTCTACCGGCACCGCTGAGCACCGGACTCGCGAGCACGGGCATCGCTGAGCGCTCCCTGATCGAGTCGATCGCGGCCGAGCTGGCGAGCTCGCGCCCGGCGGAGCGGGTGATACGGGGGATGGGAGACGACGCGGCGGTCGTACGCGCGAGACCGGTGTGCGTGACCTCGGTCGACGCGATGCTCGACGGCGTCCACTTTCGCCTCGACGACGGCTGGGCGACGCCGGCGGAGATCGGCCACCGCGCGCTCGCGGGCGCGCTCTCGGACCTGGCTGCGATGGGGGCTGACGCTGGTGAGGCCTACCTCGTGCTGGGCGTGCCCGCGGACTTCGGCGAGCAGCGCGCGCTCGAGCTTGTACGCGGCGCGCAGGCGCTGGCGGCACACACGGGCACGGCGATCGCCGGCGGCGATGTCGTGCGCGCGCCGGCGCTGATGGCGTCGTTCACCGCCGTTGGCTGGGCGGAGAGCGCCGCCGCGCTGGTCGGTCGCGACGGTGCGTGCGCCGGGGACCTCATCGGCGTGACCGGCAGCCTGGGCGCCGCCGGCGCCGCGCTGGCCGTGATGGAAGGCCGCGCCGCGCGCACGCCCGCGGCTGAGCCCGCGCTGGCACGCGCGCGAGCGCCGCTGCCGCGCCTGCGAGAGGGACAAGCGCTCGCGGCGGCGGGGGTCCACGCGATGATCGACCTGTCCGACGGGCTGGCCAGCGACGCCGCGCACATCGCCCACGCGAGCGGCGTGGAACTGTGCATCGAGCTCGCCGCGCTGCCGCTGCACGCAGGCGTGGCGGAGGTTGCTGTCGAGCTCCGGGAGGCGGCCTGGCGCCTGGCGGCAGCGGGCGGCGAAGACTACGAGCTGTGCTTCTGCACCGACGCACAGGACCGCGCGCGCGTGGAGGCGGCCGTCGCCGAGCTCGGCGCGGTGCGGGTCAGCTGGATCGGCGAGGCGCGCGCCGGCACACCCGGCGCGAGACTGTCAGACGAGCGGGGAGACGCTGTGCGGATCGAGGGATACGAGCATCGCTGGTAGGAGCTCGTGCCCGCCGCGCCCAACCGGCGACACGGGCGGATGCGCTTCGATCGGCCGCGGGATCGCCCCGCCGGGAAGCAGTCGCGCGGCGCCCACCGGCACGGTGCGCGTCAGCCGCGCGTACACGAGCAGGCGTTTTTCGGCGGTGAACACCGGCGTGCACGCCGACAGCACGAGCCGACTGTAGCCGACCTGCGAGACGGCGGCGCGGACGTCGCTCGGCCAGACGACCCGCTGGCCGGTGACTGTGTAGGTGAAGTGCGCATACGGCATCGACACCACGATGCGGTTCCCGGGTTTCAGGAAGTTGATTTCGCGGAACGGCGCCAGGTAGGTCGTGCGGTGCCCAGCGATTGCGGTCGTGCCGGGGATCCCGGGGAAGCTGGTTTCCGAGTAGATGCCGGGTCCGCTCTTGAGGTCTTCGGTGTCGGTGCCCTTGACGACCACGTAGCTCGCGTCGACGCGAGGAATCCAGATCCGACCGACCGCCGCACCGTCGCCGCTATGGCGTTCGAGCTCGCGGGCGAGGAACGCGATGCGGGCGCGCTCGTCCGGCAGGCTCGCGAGCGTGCGCCGCTCCTGGGGCGTCGGCGGGGCGCGTTCTGCCTTGCGCAGCGCCCCGCTCAGGTGATCCTGCTCGATCAGCGCGTACAGCGCCGTAATCGGCTCCTGCCAGACGACCGTGACCAGCGCGTCGAGCAGTGCCAGGACGCCGGCAAGGATCATCAGGACAGCCAGCAGATGCACGGCGCGCTCTGAGGCCGAGCGACGCTGCCTCGCCTGCGCGAGCTCTGCGCCTGAGCCTGCGGTCTTGAGCGACGCGGACACCGCTATCTATCGTCGCAGAGCCGACTCCGTGCCACCGAGCGATCCGGGTCCAGCGTAGGACAGCGGACCGCGGATCGAGACCTCGACCCGCTCCCGCGCCCGCACGTCCGCGGGCTGGACGAGACCACCGATGGCAAGCATCACGGCGGCCGCGACACACCCAAACGCGATGCTCCACAGCACCACCCCCACGAGCCCGACGTGGCCCGCGGCGAGCAGCAGCACGCCCGTCCACGCCACATCGCCTACTCCGAGCCCCAGTTGGTGGGCGAAGAAGACGATCAGCAGCGCCAGCGGCAAGACCCCAAGGGCGACGAGCACCAGCGCGAGCAGACGACGTGCGGACACGCCAAGCTGCAGACGATCGGATCCCGCGAGCGCCAGCCACAGGTGCAGCGCCGGCAACGCCAGCAGCGCGGTGAACGGGTTACCCACCCACGCGATCACGCCGACCGCCAGCAGCACGAGCAGCATCGACAGGCCGGCCACGTCGGGGTCGGGGCGCATGCTCCAGCCCAGGCGCCGCAGGAGCGCGCCCCACAACAGCCACGCGAGCGCGAACGTCAGCGCGACCGCGACGACGGCGGTCACGGCGCGCGCGCCGAACGGCAGCGCGCTCGGCAGCACCGGCGCTGCAGGGGCGGCGCCGAGCACGCCCAGCCCGCCGAGCACGTAAGCGAACACAGCGCAGATGAAGAACGGCAGCGCGCAGCTAAGCGTCCACAGCGTCCAACGCCCAACCGCCAGACGCCGGCGGCGCGCGCGGGCGAGCCCGTCCAGGGCGGCCGCGAGGACCGGCAGCAGCAGTGTCAGCACGAGCAGCCGCAACGCCCAAGCGGGCAGCGTCTTGCGTTGCAGGAGCACGCCTGTCTGCATCGTCTGCGCGACGTCCGGCGCGGTGTCGAGGGCGTCGACGGCGCTCAGCACCGCGCGGCCAAGCCCTTCCAGGCGGCCCATGCTCACGGCATCGCCAGGCGACGGCCCCCGCTCGCCGGAGACCTGGACGAGCACGGACGGGACGCCGGCGGCGTTCAGCACGCCCTCTTCGCCGACGGTCATCGGGAAGGCCAGGTGGGCGAGCTGTCCGAGCGTGCTCGGCGCGCCAGGGTTAGCGCCCGTCAGGTCGGTGATCGCCGCGTCTACCGTACGCTGGAGCTCGAGTGGGGCGGAGCCGAGGCCGTTGGAGAACGGCACCACGAACGGCGGCCGCGCGCGCGCGCCAGCGAGGTCGCCGAGCACGATCGCCGCATCATAGGGCCCGTGTCCGGCGCCTGGCGCGGCGGTGCCGCCGACAGACGGAACCTCGGACAGCAGCTGCCTGACGCCCGCGTCGCCACCGCTGCCGCCGCTCGTGGAGGCCAGCACGATCGTGCGCTTGGTCTCGCGCGCGGCGAACACGTGCGCGAGCTCGAGTAGCGCCGCGGTCCCCGACAGTTCCGCCAGCGACCCCGCCACGGCAGCGTCGCGGTGCGCGAGGATCAGGATCGGCGTGGCGCTGGTCGAGCCGGGGCGCTCCGCCACGACGGTGCTGAGCGTGCGTTCGCCGTCGATCGTCTGGGCGCCGAAGCGGTAGGTGTGCACCGAGAAGCCGCCGCCGGCCGTGCTACCGAGCCCTTCGAGCTTCTGCGCGACGTATCTGGCCAGCCGCTGATCGCCAGAGCTACCCGGGCGCCGCCGCGGGAACTCGGCGGCGAGGCCCTTCAGTTCGGCGAACGCCGCGCTGCCTTCAAACGCGTCGGGCGCGAGCGTCGAGGTCAACGGCAGTGGGCGCGAACCCAGCGAGAACGCAGCGATCGCGAGGGCGAGCAGAAACGGCAGGAATGCCACGCGGTACAGGCGCCCGTTGAGCATGCCCCTAGACCATAGTCCGCGGGTCGGCTTGCCGTCTGCACTCCCACACGCCGAAACCCGCTCTGACCGACGCCGGCGTCGGTCGGCGGGTCCTCGCTCGTTGTTAGGTATCGTGCCGGCGCGTGCTTCAGCCCGTCGCCGTCGCAAACAAGGCGCTCGCCGACTACACGCACATCTGCGGGCGCGAGCTGATTGCGGAAA
Organism: uncultured Solirubrobacteraceae bacterium; assembly: GCA_963735615.1. GTDB lineage: Bacteria > Actinomycetota > Thermoleophilia > Solirubrobacterales > Solirubrobacteraceae > Palsa-744. Next base: position 1,999,837 of record CAVTLO010000001.1, on the reverse strand, counting down.
TCCGCGAGCTGGCCGAGCCGCTGCAGGGCCAGCGGGTGGTGCACATCTCCGCCACCGCGTTCGGCGGCGGCGTCTCGGAGATCCTGTACACGCTCGTGCCGCTGATGCGCGACGTCGGCCTGGACTGCGAGTGGCAGGTGATCTACGGCCGCGAAGAGTTCTTCAACGCGACGAAGCTGATGCACAACGCCCTCCAGGGCGCCCCGCAGGACCTCGACGCGGAGCAGTGGGCGACGTGGCGCAAGTACAACGAGATCAACGCGCGCGAGCTCAGCGGCGGCTGGGACGTGTGCCTCGTCCATGACCCGCAGCCGGCGGCGCTGTGCCAGCTGGTGCCCGAGAAGGCCAAGGGCTGGGTGTGGCGCTGCCACATCGACCTGTCGACGCCGAACACGGATACGATCGCGCAACTGCTCCCCTACCTCGAGCACTATCCGCAGTCGCTGTTCCACATGCGTGAGTACGTGCCGGCGGGGATGCAGGGCAAGGTCAACGTGGTGCCGCCGGCGATCGACCCGCTGACGCCGAAGAACATGGCGCTCTCGCCTGAGGACGGCGCGTTCGTGTGCGGGCAGTTCGGGATCGACGTCGACCGGCCGCTGATCTGCCAGGTCTCGCGCTTTGACCCGTGGAAGGATCCGCTTGGCGTGATCGACGCCTATCGCCTCGTCAAGGAGGCGATGCCAGAGGTGCAACTCGCGCTGGTGGGCTCGATGGCCAGCGACGATCCAGAGGGGTGGGACTTCTTCAACTCGACGATCGCCCACGCCGACGGCGACCCCGACATCCACATCCTCAACAACTTCAACAACGTCGGCGCGATCGAGGTCAACGCCTTCCAATCGCATGCCGACGTGCTGATCCAGAAGTCCACGCGCGAGGGCTTCGGGCTGACGGTCTCGGAGGCGATCTGGAAGGCACGGCCATTCGTCGGCGGCAACGTCGGCGGCATCCCGCTGCAGATCGAGGACGGCGTCACGGGCTACCTGGTCTCGAGCGTCGATGAATGCGCGCAGCGCACGATCGAGTTCCTGCGCGACCCCGAGCTCGGCCGCACGCTGGGCAGGCGTGGCAAGGAGCACGTTCGCCAGCACTTCCTCACACCGCGCTATCTGCGCGATTACCTGAAGATCTTCAATGAGTTGAGCGAGTCATGAGCGCGTCCCCTCGGCATCGGCCCCTAATCGGCTCATGAGCAAAGGCCCGGCACAGCGCGTTCCGCTAGTGCTGGTGAGCAACCGCGGGCCGGTGACGTTCCACGCCGAGGGCGAGGTCCAGCGCGGCTCCGGCGGGCTGGTGACGGCGCTGACGGGCCTAGCCTCACACCGCGAAGCGATCTGGATCGCCTCGGCGATGAGCGAGCACGACGTGGCCGTCTCGCGCCAGCACGGCGGCCGGGCCTTCCCGGTGCGCTCACCGGCTGGAGGCGAGTACCAGGTGCGCCTGGTCGTCAGCGACCCCGACGCGTACGACCGCTTCTACAACGTGTTCGCGAACCCGATGCTTTGGTTCATCCAGCACTACCTGTGGGATCTCTCGAACGCACCGGATATCCGCCGTGAGGAGATCGAAGCGTTCGAGTTCGGCTACAACGTCGTTAACGAGGACCTGGCGCGCGCGGTAGTCGAGCAGCTCGAGGGCGCCTCCGAGCCGGTCGTGATGGTCCACGACTACCACCTGTACACGCTCCCCGACCTCGTGCGCCGCGCGCGTCCGGACGTGTTCCTGCACCACTTCATCCACATCCCGTGGACGCAACCCGACGCCTGGCGGGTGCTGCCAACGCGCATCCGCGAGGAGATCTACGCGGGCCTGTTGGCGAACGACATCATCGGCTTCCACACGCGCTCCTACAGGCACAACTTCCTGCAGTGCTGCCGCGATCTGCTGGACCTCGACGTGGACTTCGAGCGCGGGCTCGTGCGGGTCGGCGAGCGCGAGGTGTGGGTGCGCGCATATCCGCTGCCGATCGATCACGAGGCGACTCGCCAGATCGCGCAGAGCGCGCGCGTGCGGGAGTTCGAGGAGGAGTTGCTGCGCCGCCGCCGGGACTTCCTGATCTTGAGGGTCGATCGGGCCGATCTGAGCAAGAACGTGCTGCGCGGCTTCTCCGCGTTCGACCTGTTCTTGGAGGAGCACCCCGAGTTCACCGAGCGGGTCACGTTCATGGCTCAACTGATGCCCTCGCGGACCGACGTGCCGCAGTATGCGGAGTACCTCGAGCGGATCGAGGCGCTCGTGGCGGTCGTCAACCACCGCCACGGGACCCCTGACTGGATGCCGATCCAGCTGAAGTTGCGCGACGACCTCGAGGAGGCGATGGCGGCGTACAAGCACTACGACGTGCTGCTCGTCAACGCGATGTTCGACGGCATGAACCTCGTGGCCAAGGAGGGGCCGATCGTCAACGAGCGCGAGGGGGTGTCGATCCTCTCGGAGAACACTGGCGCGCACGAGGAGCTCGGCGAGTACGCGCTGTCGGTGAACCCGTTTGACATCCAAGAGCTCGCCAACTCGATCTACGCCGCCCTGACGATGGACCGTCGCGAGCGCCGCCGTCGGGCGCAGGGGCTCGCGCAGATCGTCACCTCGCGCGACCCGGGCGACTGGATCGACGAGCAGCTCGCCGACATCCGCGCGAAGGGCGCGTCGCGTTAGACCCGCTACTCTGTGCGCCGGAGCGATATGACCCTGCCCGCACCCACATACGATCTAGTGCTGCTGCTCGACCCGCAGACGGAGGAGAGCGTCCGCGCGAAGATCCTCGCCGACACGCGTGTGACGATCGAGGCGCACGGCGAGCTGCTGCGCCACGACGAATGGGGCGAGCGGCAGCTCACCTACCCGATCGAGAAAAAGACGAGCGCCGAGTACCACCTGCTGCAGTTCCACGCGGGCGCTGTCGAGTTGCTCGGCGACCTCGACCGCACGCTGCGGATTACCGACGGCGTGATGCGCTTCCGCCTGATCAAGCTCAGGCGGGGAGTCCCAGACGCGCCCGACATGCGCTCTAGCTCGGCGCCCGCGCGTCGCGTCGAGACAGAGGCGCACGCCGAGTCTCCGCCGCCTGTCGAGGCCGAGGTCGAGCTCGCCATCGCCGAGCCGGCCTAGTTTGCACTGGCCGGACGCGCTCGGCGCCAGGGCTTACGCCCTGGACGCGAGCGTAATAACATCGGCCCATGAGCTGGGCTGAGGCTGAGGACATGGCAGACATGAACGCGAGCAGGACCGACGTGCTGCGCGCATCGCCGCCGATGTTCGACTCGCGCGTGCTGGACGCCCTTTCGCGTGTGCATCCGGCGGTCCCCGCGATCATTTTCCTCCCGGCGATCGTCGCGATGGCGGCCTGGGGGCTGTCGAACGTGAGCGTGCCGGTGGTGGCCGGGCTCGCGATCGCCGGCTACGCGCTGTGGACGCTGTTTGAGTACTGGCTGCATCGACTTGTCTTCCACTTCGAGCCCGAGGACGGGCTCGGAGCACGGCTGCACTGGATCATCCACGGCGTCCACCACGACCATCCAAACGATCCGCTGCGGCTGGTGATGCCACCGGCGGTGAGCGTGCCGCTGGCAGCGGCCGTGTTCGGGCTTCTGTACCTGGTCTTCGGCTCGCGCTACGCGCCCGCGATCGGCGCCGGCTTCTTCACCGGCTACCTGGTCTACGACATGATGCATTACTACCTGCACCACTTCCGTCCGCGCGGGCGGCTGGGGAGGATGCTGCGCGAGCGGCACATGCGCCATCACTTCCAGGACGACACGCGCGGCTTCGGGATCAGCGCGCCCTACTGGGACGAGGTGTTCCGCACCTCTCCGCGGGCGAAGCGATCCGCGGGTTCTTCGCAATGAGCGGCATTGGAGCCTGTCTACCCCGCCGGCGCGAGAGTTGCGCCCGCAGCCGGCTCTAGACTCGGGTATCGAGTTCGACGACAGACCAACTCCTCCGCAGAGCGGAGGAGAGACAAGCTGAAAGGAAGAGCAGCCGTGGCCGCCACCAACATCAACCGCGTCGTGCTGACCGGAAACCTGACCGCCGATCCGGAGCTGCGCTCGCTGCCGAGTGGCAACTCGGTGTGCAGCCTGCGCGTCGCGTGCAACACGCGCCGCAAGAACGGGAGCACCGGCGAATGGGAGGATAAGCCCAACTACTTCAACATCACCGTGTGGGGCGCGCAGGGCGAGAACGCCGCGCGCTTCCTGTCCAAGGGACGCCCCGTGGCGATCGACGGACGGCTCGAATGGCGCGAGTGGGAGGCCCAGGACGGGACGAAACGCCAGGCAATCGATATCATTGCCGACTCGGTGCAGTTCCTGGGCTCGCGCGACGATGCCTCCGGTGGAGGCGGGTTCGGCGGCAACGGAGCCGCCAAGGGCAGCGACGTCCCAGTCGACGAAGGGGATTTCCAGCCCGCACCGGTCGCCAGCGCCGCCGGCGACGACGACATCCCGTTCTAGTCAGTACAGCGAGGTCCTGTGTTCTCAACGATTGCCATGCCCGACGATCACCGCAGCCGCGGCGGAGGACGCTGATGGCCAAAGCACGCGGTCGCGGCAAGCCGGTACGCCGGCGCGACAAGAAGGGCGGACCCGGCAGCGGGCGGCGCAAGCCGTGCCAGCACTGCCGCGACAAGGTCGAGCAGGTCGACTACAAGGACGTCGCGTCGCTGCGCAAGTTCATCTCCGAGAAGGGCAAGATCCGCTCGCGACGGATCACCGGCTCGTGCCGGCGCCACCAGGTGCAGATCGCGCGCGCGGTCAAGCGCGCGCGCGAGCTGGCGCTGCTGCCGTACGTAAACGAGGGCGGTCGCGACGACGCCCCCGGTGGTCGCCGCGAGCGTGGCGACCGAGACCGCGAACGCTAGGCGGTGTAACTGTGCCCGAGGCGATTCTCCTGCAGGACGTAGAGACGCTCGGCGAGCAGGGCAACGTCGTCGAAGTCTCCAAGGGCTACCTGCGCAACTACCTGATCCCGCGCAAGCTCGCCCAGCCGGCGACGAAGGGCGCGATCGAGACGGTGCGCCAGCGCCAGGCGGCGGCCGAGCGGGCCGCGCGCGAGGCGGTCGAGCGGGCGCAGGAGAACGTCAACCTGCTCAACCGCACGGTCCTCACGATCCCCCAGCAGGCCGGCGCCGACGGACGCCTGTTCGGGTCGGTGACCGCACAGGACATCGCCAGCGCGATCCGCGAAGCGCGCGGGCTGCGGATCGACAAACGCAACGTGCACATGCCCGAGCCGATCAAGAACGTCGGCACGTACATGGTCGTGGTCGAGGTGGTCGAGGGCGTGACCGCCACGATCAAGACTATGGTCGTCGCCAAGAAATAGACGCTCCGCAAGTAAGTCGATCGTCTCCGGCCGCTTGCGCGGCGGGGAGCCGAGTCGACTCACGTGCTTCGCTTGGCCGAGAACTGCAGACGTGCGTCGCGGCTCCGTCCTCGCCCGGTGCGAACATGTGTTCGTGGGCAGCTTCGCATCTTTTTCAGGCCGCATTTGCGGGAACGGCCGTCGGGAGGCACCCGCGCCGCGCCTAGACTCGCGCTTCTAGATGAGCGCCGTCTCGACAGCCAACGGCTCACTCGCGGCCAGCCGCCGGGCGTGATCACGCCGCCGCACAACCTCGACGCCGAGCAGTCGGTGCTCGGCGCGATCCTGCTGTCCGACCGCTCGCTGTATGCGCTGGTGATCGAAGAGGGGCTGCGCGCGGAGGACTTCTATCGCGAGCGCCACGGCACGATCTACGAGGCGATGCTCGCGCTGTACAACGACAGCGAGCCGGTGGACGTGCTGACGGTCACCGACCGCCTGCGCCAGATGGGCAAGCTCGAGGAGATCGGCGGCGCGGCGACCGTCGACGAGCTCACCGGCGTCGTGCCGGCCGCCGGCCACGCGCGCCGCTACGCGCAGATCGTGCGCGAGAACGCGCTGCTGCGGCGCCTGCTGAAGAGCACGTATGAGATCCAGGAGAGCGTGCTCGGCCACGAGGCGCCACCGCGCGAGCTAGTGGAGCAGGCGGAGAAGGCGATGCTCGAGGTCGCGCGCGATGACCGCCAGCAGGACTTCCGCGGCGATCGAGGAGGTGCTGCACGAGGAGCTCGACAAGCTCCACCGGCTGTCGCTCGAAGGCACCTCGCTGACGGGCACGCCGTCCGGCTTCAAGGACCTCGACGAGATCACCGGCGGCTTTCAGCCCGGCAACCTGATCATCATCGCCGCCCGCCCGGCGATGGGCAAGAGCGCGCTAGTGTGCAACATCGCCGAGAACGCGGCCGTCGAGCACGGCAAGCCGGTGGCGCTGTTCTCGCTGGAGATGGCAGAGGCCGAGCTCGCCCAGCGCTTCGTCGCCTCGCAGGCGCGGATCAAGGGCGAGGAGCTGCGCAAGGGGCGGGTGGCCGAGCAGCGCTGGCCGAAGATCCTCAGCGCCAGCCAGCGCCTAGCCGACGTCGCCGCTGTGGGTGGACGACTCCAGCGACGTGGGCATGCTGGAGATCCGCGCGAAGGCGCGGCGGCTGCACAGCCAGTGCGAGGGCGGGCTCGGGCTGATCATCATCGACTACCTGCAGCTGATGCGCACCGACAGCCGCTACGACAGCCGCGTGACCGCCGTCGGCGAGCTCAGCCGCGGCCTGAAGATCCTCGCGCGCGAGCTCGGAGTGCCGGTGATCGCGCTCTCGCAGCTCAGCCGCGCGGTCGAGACGCGCCCGGATAAGAAGCCGCAGCTGTCGGACCTGCGCGAGAGCGGGAACCTCGAGCAAGACTCCGACCTCGTGATGTTCATCTACCGCGACGAGTACTACAACGAGGAGTCCGAGCGGCCGGGCGAGGCCGACCTGATCATCGCCAAGCACCGCAACGGCGCGGTCGGCAAAGTCACGCTGACCTTCCAGAAGGAGTACCCGAAGTTCATGAACTACGCAGGGGAGCGCTACGCACAATGATCCTGGGCACGTATGACGGCGCCCTACGTGCCCAGGATGGGCCAGTTATCGAGGGCTGCACGCATAGCGTCGGCGAGCCGCTGTTCGACGGGGGCGCCTCCGAGATGCGAGCCGCTGGAGCTCAGGGCGCGCCGCGGCGGCGCCAGCCGCGATGCATGCCCGCTTGGCGTGTGCGACGGCAGCGGCTTCGTGATCGACGAGGCCACGAACACCGCCAGCGACTGCGGCTGCCGGCGCGGGCAAATCGCCGCGGCGCAGGCGGCCAGCCTGGAGGGGCGCATACCCAACCTCTACAGAGGCGTCTCGTTCGACCGCCCACCCGTTCTCGGCATGCCCGAGGCGATCGTCTCTGAGGTGCGCCGATACGTGCGTAACCTTGACGCGCGCATGGCCGAAGGCCGCGGCCTGTGGCTGACCGGCGACGTGGGCACGGGCAAGACGAGCCTCGCGATGATCGTCTCCAAGGCGGCGATCGACGCCGGGCACTCGGTCGCGATCTACTCGCTGCCAAGGCTGCTCAACCTGATTCGCGACGAGATCGGCGCGGAAAACAGCCTGCTGGACCTGCTCGACCGCCTCTCCTCCGTCGACCTGCTGCACATCGACGACCTCGGGGCGCAGCACACGACGCCGTGGCGCCTAGAGCAGCTGTACTCGATTGTCGACGCCCGCTACCAGGCCAAGCGCGCGATCATCGCCACCACTAACCTGATGCCTGACGAGCTCGCCGAGCAGATGGGCGACGCATCCTCACGACCGTATCCGAGGGCAGCGCAGGAGAGGCCAGCAGAGAGCGTAAGGTCGTCTCCGACGACTCCAGCGAGGTCGTCGGCAGGCGCATCGTCTCGCGCCTGGTGGAGATGTGCGGCGACCCGTTGCCCCTCTACGGCGAGGACAAGCGGCGCGAGTTCCGCGCGGAGCCTGGCGCGCCACGCCCCTAAACTCCTGTCCTCATGCCAGGCATAGTGATAGTGGGCGCCCAGTGGGGCGACGAGGGCAAGGGCAAGATCACCGATCTGCTCGCCGAGCACGGCGACGCAGTGGTGCGCTTCCAGGGAGGCAACAACGCGGGACACACGATCGTTAGGGGCGATCAGGAGTGGAAGCTGCACCTGATCCCGTCGGGCATCCTGTACGCGGGCAAGCGCTGCGTGATCGGCAACGGCGTGGTGATCGACCCGAAGGTGCTGATCGACGAGCTCGACGCGCTGCGCGCGCGGCGCGTGGACGTCAGCGGTCTGCGCATCTCGGCCAACGCCCACCTGATCATGCCCTACCACCTGCTGCTGGACTCCGCCGGCGAGGCGAAGCTCGGCAGCCTGCAGATCGGCACCACGCGCAGGGGTATCGGCCCGTGCTACGCGGACAAGGCCGCCCGCCTGGGCATCCGCGTGCAGGACCTGCTCGACGAGAAGATCCTCAAGAAGAAGATCGTCGCCGCGATGGAGCCCAAGCGGCTGTCGCTGCGCCCGTTCGAGAAGGACCCGGCGCTCGACCTGCACGCGATGACAGAGGAATACCTCACCTACGGCCACCGTCTGGAGCAGCACATCGCGGACACCTCGAAGCTGATGTGGGAGATGCTCGACGACGGCAAGACGGTAATCCTCGAGGGAGCGCAGGGAGCGATGCTGGACATCGACCACGGCACCTATCCGTTCGTCACCTCCTCGAACCCACTGTCCGGGGCGGCGTGCGTCGGTAGCGGCATCGGGCCAAAGGCGATCGACGAGATCTGGGGCATCTCCAAGGCCTACACCACGCGCGTCGGCGCCGGCCCCTTCCCGAGCGAGTTGCACGACGAGATGGGCGAGACGATCCGCCAGCGCGGCGGCGAGTTCGGCACGACTACGGGGCGCCCGCGGCGTACTGGCTGGCTGGACCTCGTCGCCCTGCGCTACGCCGCGCGGCTAAACACGCTGACCGCGCTCGTGGTGACCAAGCTCGACGTCCTCTCGGGACTCGACCGCATCCAGGTCTGCACGAGCTATCGCGGCGCTGACGGCGCCGAGTTCGGCGACTTTCCCTACCACCAGACCGTGCTACACCACACCACCGCCGAGCTGACCGAGCTCGCCGGCTGGAAGGAGGACCTGGGGGAGTGCCGCACCCTGTCGGATCTGCCCAACGGGGCGCGCGAGTACCTGGAGTTCATCGCCGAGCGCGTCGGCGCGCCCGTCGCGCTAATCGGCGTGGGACCCGGCCGCGAGCAGACCGTGTGGACGGACGCAGGGCGCGCGACGATCATCGGCGCCAACGGCCTGCGACCACCGTCCTGAGCTCAGCAAGAACGCCGCCGTCGGCGCGGCAGCCGCCGGTGCGACACGGTCCGCTCGTGCGCCGAGGCGCATCGTCGGACCGTGCCGCACACGGTGCGTCAGGGCTCGCCGGCCGTCCTACAAGCCGAACGGCCCCCCGTAGCCGGGCCGCGAGGGCCACGGGAACTGGTAGGCGCGGTAGGTATTCACGCCGGCCGGGAACTCGGCATTGAAGACGAGTTTGCCGGATGGAGCGAACTCCGAGAAGTACGGCAGCGCGCCCCAGCCCACGACGAGATTGCCCTCGCTCGTCGTCTGCGCGTTGCCCTGCGACGGCGCCGACAGGCCCTCGGGCTGATTCTCAGAGGCCACCAGCGTGGCGACGTGGGCCCACGGATTCAGCCTGACCGTGACCGCGCGGCTGTAGGGGAGCAGCGGGGTACCGGCGGAGTCGTTGTCGAAGAACGTGTACACACCATTGCCCAGAGCCTCCGGGTCGTGCTGCCAGGCGAAGATCTCGCCCGCGCTATCGAGCACCTGGCCGGGTGCCGCCTCGAGCTTGAAGCTCGAGTCCTTGCCGCCGAGCTGCCAGATGATGCTCCCGTTGAAGCGGTTGACCTTGTAGGTCGTCCACGTGTCACGGGCGTCGATCAGCAAGTTGCCGTCGGTGTCGAGCTTGACGGCGTTGATGTGGAACCAGTCCCACGGCGTGCTCGCCGATGCCGGCAGCGGCTGCTCGCTCTGGCTGAACGGTACGTGGTCCTCGCTGTTCCACTGGAACAGCAACCTGCCGGTGGCGATGTCGATCTCCTGCACGACGCCGTTGATCATGGTCTGGTCAGCCGGGCCGCCGATCGACGTCAGGTCCGCGGTCGCCGTGGTGTAGGAGAGGATCAGTGCCGTGTTCCACGGGGTGATCAGGAACTCGTGGCCGTCCGCGCTGAGGCCGTTGCCCGCGTTGACGGTCGCGATCTGCTGGAAATGCTCGTTGTAGATGTAGTCGGTGCCGGTGGACAGGCCGCCGAGCCCCGTGCCCTGCCACCACGTCAGCACCGGCTGGTGGTCGTAGGTCTGCACGCGGAAGTCGCTCGCCTCCTCGCCCGCGGGGACGGCTTTGAACCACACGACGTCGCCCTGGCTGTTGACGATCTCCGGGCCATTGGCGTACGTGCTGGTGTCGCCGAACGGCGAGATGAAGAAGTCCCCGCCCTGTCCGACAAACGGCGAGGACGTGAGGATCGTCACCGGCGGCGGTGCCGTGGGCGCCGCCGCCAGCGCGGAGCTGGCGGCGCTCAAAGCGATCACAGCCGCTCCGACGACGATCGTGACGGCGCCGATCAGCATCTGCAGACGTCGTTGCAACCCGCTGCGGGGTGCGCTGGATGAGGTGAGTTGAAGCATCTTTGTCTTCCTTTTTTGGGGTTGGCTTGCGGTTCGAGGGCCATGGAACGACGTTGTTCTCAGCCTTCGCAGCGCACCCTAGGACAGATTCCCGAGAATTTCAACTGACTTTGTGAACTTTAATCACGCCCCTGCTATATACCACGGTATACTCCAGGCATGGCCAAGGTGATGGTGTCGATGCCGGACGACCTCCTGAGCGAGGTCGATGCTGAGGCTAGTCGTCTCGGCACGTCCCGTAGCGCAGTGCTGCGAGAGTTCGCGGACTCCGCGCTACGCAGACGCCGCACGGATCGCGCAGCGGCCATGGACAGGCTGCTACGGCAGACCGCTCGCCATGGCGGTGCGGCTGCCAAACGGGTGAAAGCCACAAGGCCATAGCTTGAGCATGCTGCTGTTGGACGCCAGCGTGATCCTCGCGGCGTTCGATTCCGACGACGAGCTACACAGACCATCCCAGGCGCTTCTCGCCGACCCCGATGTGACGCTCGCTACGCTCGATCTTGCCCGTTACGAGGTAGCGAACGTGGCAGTTCGAAGCTGGTGCGAGCTCGACCATGTCGCTCCGCTGCTGGAAGCAATCGACCGGATCTCTGGCGATGGTGGGGTCATACCGTCTACGACAACTTTGCTCAGCAGCGCAGCGAAACTCGCCGATGAGCACACGATCTCCGTGTACGACGCGGCCTACGTAGCAGCGGCCGACCAAGCCGGTGGCACACTTGTTAGCTGCGACATGCGAGACCTCGTGAGTAAGGGGCTTGCGAGCAGTCCCGCGAGCCTGCACGAGGGCGGGTCGCCTCCTCCCGCCAGCAGCACCGAAGCCCAGCCATAGTCGGAGCCGCAGTCGGTTTGCCGGCAAGAAAAATGGGCCGTCCGGGAATCGAACCCGGAACCTTGGGCTTAAGAGGCCGGTGGAACCGCCCCGCGACGCCTAGCTTAGCGCGATTCGGTACGGGATAACATAGCTTGCAGACAGGCGATGAGGCTGGTTTGGTACCCACAGCGGTACCCATCGAACGGACTGGTACCCACACGGTACCGGCGCCGCGATCTACCAACATCCCCACGTATCCATGTACGCGCGAAAGTGGGTAGGCAACGTGCCGAGATGTGCTCGCCCGCACCTGCTAAGGGAGCGCTCCCGCCAGGGCTGGCGTCGAAGCGACGTCGAGATGCGAGCTATGGCGATGTCCAGCGCACGCAGCACACGCGCGCTGTCCTGGCGTCACACCGACTTAGCTCGCCTGCTTACGCAAGATCACGATGAACTCGCCAACGCCCGCCTGAATCAATTCCAAGGCGAAGGGGAGGCAGAGGGCGGCCAAGAAACTCACAAACGTGATTGGCTCCCATACATGAAAATGCGGATGAAGACCTTCGGCCTCCATCTCAAGCGCGCGTGTACTCACACTCTCCCCTTCATGACCCTCGATGAGTTCCGCGCATTCTTCGTAATGCTGTCGGCGTGAAATCTCCGGCCCCTCATCATGATCCCGCAGCAGATGCTCTACGCTCGTTCGTTTGCGGGCCGCATCAAAGCTGTCACGCGCATCAGGCAACGCCAGATAGAGAACGCCCCCAGGCTTGAGGACACGTAGCTGGTGTTCAAGGGCAGCTATTGGGTCTTCGACATGCTCAAGCATGTGGTTGGCAACAATAAAATCCAACGACTCGTCTGCGAATCGCCCCAGGCGAGCGCCATCGTCAACGACGTCCGGGATGACAAGCGGGCGCCCGTCCAGCAGCGTATCACCGTGGACCTCGCGTAGGCCGCTCTCGTCAAGGTGATCGACGTAGCGAACGTGTGCACCCCGCGGTAGCCGCAGCGGATAGTCCAGTGCTCCGATCTCGACTCCCTCTCCGCACAAGAACCGCACAGCGATGTCCTTGCGAATCGTGTTCCGATCTTGCAAGCCAACACGGAGCACCGCATCGCGTGCTTCGCGCCCTGCTCGCCGACTCGCATAAGAGAGCCACGCTCGTACCCGATCGTATCGCCTCGCCATCGCTCAACCACCTTAGCTAACGCCGAAGCGCCGATTCCCAACGCCGCGACGATAGCAAAGCGCGGCGGAGTTGCCCCGCACGATCGCTTTCCCCGACGACGGCGGGCACAGCCGAGGGCCAGAACGGGAAGCATCATCGGCGCTCACTTCCCATTTTGGCCCTACCGAGGCGCACTCGCAGGCAATACGAAATACATGTCAATTTCGTGTCCCGCCCAACAGAAGGAGCTTCGAGGGTGTTGCCCAACCATCTGCCCACCATTCGCCTCACGGTTTACCTCGCGGCGCGTGTCCTATGTATCTCGCTGCTTCTTGTCCTCGGATTCTCCTCTGTGGCACACGGAATGAGCTTTTACTCGTACGGGGAAAATGGCTCAACCTGTTGGCAGACAGGGCAGCCAGGCACATCCTCCTTCGCGTGCGACTCCGTGGGCGCCGAGTACATCCCAGGGCATGAGGTCGAAGGTGGGATCTCCGCGCAGATCGCTCTCACTACGAGCGGCGACTACTGCGGCTTCTACAGGCTCGGAGACACGCTTACGTCTGAAGATTCGTCCGATGACAGCATCAACACAGGATACGAAACACCGACCCCGTACGGGGAGTACCAAGAGGACGATGCCTATCAGAACGTATGCCAGGCGTACAGCAACCACTGGGGCCAAGAGGTTCAGGACCTTGCGCCAAAAAATGGATGCTGGGAAACCTGCGGCATGAATCACTACGCCTCCTTTGGCGGACAGGAGACAAGTGACCGTCCCTGGAGTAGTGCGTTTAGCGAACCGTCACTCGTTGTATCGGCCGATGCCGACCCCCAGGGCCTGAAGCGCACCGGCACTGGCACCGATGTTGGCGCATGGGGCTACTTGTGCCCTGTCCTCAAGGACACGGCCACCGGCAACGTACTTGAGTATTGTCTCCAAGAGTGGCGCTCTAAGTTCAATGCCGCGGAATGGACACAGGAGAGGGTCGGTACATGCGCCAGTGGAGACGGCACAAATATTGACACAATTCAGACATACTTTTGGCCCGGTACTGCATTTGCTACGGAGGGCTCGGGATCGGCTAATACCTTCGTCTTTGAAGGTAGCGGCACGAGATACTACGAAGCCAGTATCACGCGCACTAACCTCGAAACTGCTATCAAAGCTGATAATGAAAAATGCGGCCGTAGCTCGTCCACTAACCCGGCGAACTACGCGCTCATCGGAGTAGAGCAGGGACTGGAGGGATGGCGGGAACTTGCGTACCTCGGAGGTAACACCGCGGGTCTTGAGCTACACACCACGTACAGCTCCGCACCCCCTGAAGTCGCAACCGGCAGTGCGTCAGAAGTCGGCGCGGAACAAGCACTCCTAACTGGCACAGTTAACCCCGACGGCGCGGAAACCAGCTACTACTTCCAATACGGCACAAGCACGAACTACGGTAACAGTACGGGGCATGTCGGCGCAGGCTCGGGGACCAGTGGCGTTAACGCAAGCGCGACAATAGGTGAACTGGCACAAGAAACGACGTACCATTATCGGCTAGTAGCCACCAACGAGCACGGGACCGAGTACGGCGCGGATCATACAGTGAGCATGGGCCCGCGCATGTCTGTGGGTCTGATTAATACCAATGGGGCCGTGTATTCCCCTAACCCGCTGTCGGTGCAGTGGAAAGTAATCAGTCCTTCGGACCACCCTTCGGTGGTGAGCGTGAGTGGAACGTCCGTCGGATACATTGACGCCACGGGCGCCTACTGGTCAAGCGAACCTGCGACCGTGCCGTTCACCAAACTGTGCGGACCGGAATCCAATCCGACCGCGATCAGCGTCAGCGGCAAGATGGTCGGCGTCATCAACTCCAGCGGCGCGCAGTATTCGCCAGAACCGCTCACAGTCGGGTGGAAACAAGTCAGCTCTGCATCGAACCATCCCTCTGCGATCAGCGTCGGGGGCACCGCCGTCGGATACATCGACTCCACAGGCGCCTATTGGTCGAAGGAACCACCCACGGTAGGATTTACCGAACTGACAGGTGCATCAGGGAAACCAACCGCCATCAGCGTCAGCGGCAAGATGGTCGGCCTCATCAACTCCAGCGGAGGCGTGTACTCACCCGAACCGCTCACCGTCGGATGGAAAACATTCAGCGCCGCGTCCAACCACCCCTCAACGGTCAGCGTCAACGGAACCGCCGTTGGATACATCGACTCCACAGGCGCCTACTGGTCCAAGGAACCACCAACAATCGCATTTACAGAACTATACGGTGCGTCAGCGAAACCAACTGTGCTCAGCGTCAGCGGCACATCGGTCGGCCTAATCACTTCGGGCGGCGCATATTTCTCGCGAGAACCGTTGACAGTCCAGTGGACATGGCTGTCCAGTTCGGCTGCCACTCCTACGGCGATCAGCGTCGGCTAGAGCCGACGCGGCGAAGCAGACAGAATGGCCGCGACGGCTGGCGCGCAGAGCGCGACGGGGACGCTGGCCGCCACCTCCCGGAGAAGGTGGCGGCCACATCTACCCGAGCTCGCTATTGGCGTCGTCCTTCCGCTCATGTACCTCCCGGCGCTGATTTTCACATACGGTCTAAAGGATGACTACACCTTTCTCGCGACCGCACATGGATACGTACACGCCGGCCAGGGGGAGCCGATGGCGAGCACGCGCCTTGGCCGTCCGATATTCGGTGTGCTCACGTGGGTACTCGACGCGGCGATTCCTGACATTAGGCTCCTGTGGGTCGCGCGGGCGCTGTCTGTGGTGGGAATGGTGCTCTTTGGGCTCATCCTCTATCGCGCTCTCAGGTTGCTGGTGACTAAGCGGTGGAGCGCAGTTCTCATCGCACTACTGATCTGCAGCCTGCCCCCCTTCGTAGTGTACGTCGGGTGGGCGACCCTTTTCTGCGCGCCATACTCGGCTGCGCTCGGCGCCCTTGCTGCGCTCGGCGCTGCCGATGCGGCCGATGCGGCCGGCCCTGCCCGCGTGCGCAAGCTGCTGCTAGGTGCTGGGCTACTCCTGCTGGCGCTATGTATTTATCAACCTACTGCAATGGCATTTTGGCTTGTAGCGCTGATCGGTGCGCTCAGCCACCGCCATTCGTGGGAGTCGCTCGTGCGCTTCATCCGGTGTGCCGCGCCCTTCGCGGCGGCAGTGATAGTGGCCGTGATATTCGGCGCGATACTGTTCTGCAAGGACTGCGATCGTCGCGGTCGTGCGGCTGTTCTCGCGCTCGCTGCCTGCACCGTCCCTCTGAGCTTTGCACCAAATTTGCTGAGCGAAGAAAACTACGCAACGTTCCGGACCGTAGGACCACTCACGGCCACGCTCGCACTATTCGTAGCGTTGGCCTTTGTGGCCATTGATCGAGACGCCACGCATTTCTGGCGTCGGCTACTGGCCCGCAGCTGCCTAACCGCCATAGCGGTCGTCAGCGTACTGCTCGGCTTCAATCACCTGAGAACGCTCATCGCGTCGCCGTTGAGTCGTGAATGGCGTTTGCTCGTCACCCAGGTATCCCGGCTGCCGGCACACACGAGTACGGTTGGCCTTCTCGCTCCGACGTTTGATGAAGGACCCATCACGGCGAGATATGGCGTACGTGACGAGTTTGGCGTACCAAGCTCGGCAAGTACCTGGGCGGACCCGGCGATGGTATGGCTAGCCGGACGCGAAGCCGGAACAGTAACCAGTGACAGCCTCGATGTGGTCGTTACAGTTGGCAGCGATGCGCGACGGCGGCCCAGCATCCCCTACATCAACATGCTCAACCTTCGCCGCTTGCGCTAGGCGCCGTCGAACGAGCGATCTGTCACTACCTCGGCGAGACGCAGCGCTAGTTCCAGCTCGGCTTGACGATCATCGACGAGCGACCCAAGCCTTTGTCTGACTAGCGTCATGCGGTTGCGGATAGTCCGGCGACTCACCTTGAGTGTATTTCCTGCGACTGACGAGTTCCGACCTGCATCGAAGTATGCACGGAGGGTGGCGCGCAGCGTTATATTTGGAGGACCGCCATTGTCGAGTGGTGAGAGATAAGTGCGTATTAGCCAGCGGCCGCGACTCTCGTCTCGTAGCCAGGGAACGAGCAGAGCCACATCAGAGTACAGAGTGAGCACCTGTGGCCGATACAGCGATACGAGCGAGGCATCCTGGGCCTGTGAGTGAGTTTCACGCCATCCAGCGAGGCCGTTAGCGAGCGTGCCCAGCGCTAGCGAGACACCCGACGGCCACCGAATACGCAACATCCGAGCGATGTCGGCCTGGACGACATTACGCTTCCCGCCAAGCCACCCCCAAACCCCTTCCTGGCCGTCGCACGCTATGCAGAGAAGGCGAGAGTCCAGGCCGGCGGCCACTCCTCGGAGGGCCTGTCCAACACCAAGGCCCATGCCGACAAGGGCGACGTGCCATGCGTCGAGGTCATAGCCGATCCTGGTGAGATCGGCACAGTCGCCGGCTAGCAGTCGCCTTATGCGAGCCATTTGACGCTGTTCCAGTGAACGCCCCACGCGGTGAGTCTCAGTTCGGTACTCGTCGCTGATTGTGGCGATGAGGCGATCTGCCGAGTGTGCCTGGGCTCGCTGGATACGCCGCAGGATAGTGCCGGGATCTACGGGGCTACCGTGAAAGACCTCTTGGGTTATGAAGTCGGTGAACTCGGCATTTGCGGCTCCATATCGACGGATGATGGTGGCAAGCTCCACTCCGGATCGCGCAGCACGACGCGCGTGAGTGAGAGCCTCTGACGGTACCGCGGGAGCTGATTCAGCGCGGTGCTCGATACTTGCGAGCGCAGAGTCAAGCACCGCGACGACCGCGCGACGCTGAGCCTCTTCGTAGTGGACATCGCCCATGCCTGGCGCATCAGGCTCGATGCTGCGGATGCGACTGACGAGCGCGTCTTCGATCTCCGCGGCGCGGGCGCGCAGCCGCGTAGCTATGTCAGATGCATTGACCGACTCTGGCGATGTCACGTGCGCCCATGTGGTGAAGCGTCGGCGCATGAGTCCAAGGGTTGAAACATCTAGGCCGAGACGCTACCAAGGATTTGGGAGCTATTGACCGTGGGGCGATAGGCCGCAAGCGTCCACGCTCCTTGGATGGCGCTTTCGCCATCCCAAGCGTTCGGCCGAGCAGTCCGAGAAATCCGCCAGGAGCGGGGCCTCAGCCAGGAACAGACCGCTCTCGACGGAGGCATAGACCGCGCCTATATCGGGCATATCGAGCGTGCAACCAAGACGCCGACCACCACGACCATCTTCAAGCTGGCGGCGGCTCTGGGCGTGCCCCCCTCAGCAATCTTCGTTCGGGCTGAGAGACTGCTGGAAGAGCAGCCTCGATCTACTGCATCCCGAGGTCCGATGGACGGCGAGGGCAACGAGCCATGCCCCTACCCGAGTTGAGGGGGCTGCACACCCGTAGGCCGAACCTGTGCCACCGTGGCGGCTTCTCAGCGATGTGGTACCCATGTTTGGTACCCACAAGAGAGAGCAAACCATAGCAACGGGTACAAGAAGGCGGTAGATTCCGCATGATAGAGCCGAATCTCTGGGAATGGGCCGTCCGGGAATCGAACCCGGAACCTTGGGCTTAAGAGGCCCCTGCTCTGCCGGTTGAGCTAACGGCCCACGAGCGCGCCGGCGAGATCGGCCGCCGGCTCGAGCGCTGGATTCTATCCAAGGCGTCGCGGCGGTGGACTCAGGCGACGTTTGTGCTGCGGCGGCCGACCATCCTCGCCGCCGATGCGTGCAGCGCGGCGGAGGCTACTTTTTCTTGGTGGTCGTCACCGGCGCAGTCGAGGTAGTCGTCGACTTCGCGGTCGTGGTCGTTGTCGTCGACTTCGTGGTCGAGGTAGGCGACGTTTTGACTTCCGTCGCTTTGAATTCGCCTTTTGCGTTCAGGGTTCCGGCGTAGGTTTTGCCGTTGGTCGTGAGCGTGTAGGTCTTTTCGCCGGACGGGTTCTTCTTGACTTCGGCCAGCGCGTTCTTGACGCGCACACGTTCTGAGGCCGGCGAAAGGCTGACGGCCTTCTTCGCGGCTAGGTCGCCGAGGCTGACGTTTTTGGCTTTGTAGGCATACTGGGCGAGCCGCGCGTACAGCGCGGCACTGTTCGGTTTCGCAGCGACCGCAATCTGGAGGATTTCGACCTCCTTGGCCGCTTCGTTGAGGCCCTCTTCGCTGTAGACGGTCTCCATCAGCTGAGCCAGTTCGATGTTGGGCTTGGCGGGGTTCAGGGCGAGGTAGCTGTTCCACGCCTGGGATGCTTCCTTGAACAGCACCTTGCCTTTGCTGGTAACGGCGCCGGCCGAGGTCACGAACTGTTCGCCGCCGGCTTCGTGCAGCAGGTTCTTCGCCAGGCCTTCCCACGCGCTGAGACTCTTCGGATGCTCGCGGGTGAGCTTCTGGTAGTTCTTGATCTGGCTGGAGAAGCTCGTGCTGCCGCCACCGCCGCTTTCTTTGGTGAGCGAGCTGAGGATGCCGCCGGAGCCGAAGCCACCACCGACGCCGAGCCCGACGAAGCCGAGCAGGAATATGAGCGCGAGACCGATGTAGATCACCCGCACCACACGGCGGCGGTGCCGACCTCTGGTGTCGAACAGCATCCTAGCCCTGCAGCCTTGGGTCTTGGTGGTCGATCAGCTCCTGCACGGTGGGCTCCCCTGGATCCTGCGATTGTGACGGCGCCCGATCTCCCGTGGGAGGCCGGAAGCCTTCAGTGTTCGCGCTCGCATCGTCGGGATGGGCGCGATCCGCCGGCCCGACAAGCGCGGCAATCAGGATACTGACCTCGTAGAGCAGATACAGCGGCACGGTCTCCAGCACGAGCGTGATCACGTCGCCGGGGAGGAACGCGGCAACGGCGGCACACGCCACGACCGCATAGCGACGCCCCCTGCGCAGCTGCCTGGGGGTCACGACCCCCAGGCGGGTGGCGCCGATGATCGCGACGGGAACCTGAAAGACGAGGCCCATCGCCAGCAGGATGGTGGCGGCGAAGCTGTAGTAGGGGTTCGCCTGGACGAGCGTGTTGAACTCGCTCGAGTTGAAGTTCACGAAGAAGTGGATTGCGGCGGGGAGCACGACGAAGTACCCGAACGCCACGCCGGCGGCAAACAGGAACGGCACGGCGATCAGCAGCGGCATTGCGATGCGACGCTCGTGCGGCTGCAGCGCCGGCAGGATGAAGCCGTAGAGCTCGAACAGGATCACCGGCAGCGAGACGATCAGGGCGAAGTACAGCGTCACCGTGATCGTCGTCGTGAACGGTTCGCCGATGCCGAGCGTCGCGGGGTTGTCTCCCACCGGATTGCGCGGTACCTTCGCGACATCCGCTTTCAGCGCTCCAATCAGGGGCGTGAGCTGGGCGCGGGCGCGAGCCGAAAGGCCGCTGCCGGGCTTGACGAGCACGCCCAGCGCCGTCTGTGTGCTGGCGGCCACTTTGAGCAGGCCCCGCTGCGCCAGTACCGCCTGGCCGACCGTGCCCTCGCCCTTGGCGATCTGCTTTGTCGTCTGCGCCTTCAGCGGTTCGTTGATGATCCGCAGCAGCGCGTGGTTCTGCCACAGGCAGATGCCGAACGCGACGATCAGCACCGCACCGCTGACGATCAGGCGGGTGCGCAGCTCTTCCAGGTGGTCCACGAGGCTTAGCCGATCCTCGTGGCCGATTGTGCGGATTGCGCTGGCCATGGGCCTCATGAAGCTACCACCGCGCCGGTATCGGTCCGCGTAGCTAAAGGCCCCAGCTCCACGCGTCGATGACGACCCAGAGCGTTATGGAATCCGAAAAGGACCGCGACATCGATCACCGCCAGCAGCAGCAGGTCGGCAAGCCGACAGGCGCCGTCTACGGCGGCGCGGGCCAGGCCGCCGACGGCACCTGCGCCCCCGCTCAACTGCACATCTGCTTCCACTGCGCCGGCGAGTTGGTGTTTCCGCTCGACTGGTCCGAGGAGGGCCCCCGGCACTGGCGCATCGTCCTGCGCTGCCCCGAGTGCGAGTCACGTAGGGAAGGCGTCTTTGACCAGGCGGCCGTCGAACGTCTGGACGACGAGCTCGACCGCGGATCGAGCGCCCTGCTCGGCGATCTGCGGCGGATGACGCACGCGAACATGTCCGAGGAAATCGAGTTCTTCGCGCGGGCGCTCGACGCCGATCTGATCCTGCCGAGCGACTTCTGAACCAGGAACTAGCGGCTCGTAGGCCAAGCGAGCCAAGGACGCAGGGAGCGTGGTGTGCGATCGCACGCGAGCGACCGAGGACGCCGGCTCGCGCCGGCATACGAGCCGCTAGCGGTAACGCTCGACCACGGCGTCGGCAACGAGGCTCAGCAGCGCCGAGCGACCGTCGGGCAAGATCGCCGGCAGCGCGGCCTTAGCCTCGGCGACGACGGCGAGCGCCTGCTCGCGAGCCTCATCGAGCGCCCCGGTAGCGGCGATACGCTCGCATAGCAACTCGGTTTTCTCAGTCCCGCCCGCCCCGCGCAGCGATCCCAAGTCGAACGCCGCGAGATCCGGATCGCGCTCGCGGGCGAGGATGAACGGCAGCGTGACCGTGCCGTCGAGCAGATCGGTGCCGCGCGACTTGCCCGTCCGCTCGACCGGGCCGGAGACGTCCAGCACGTCGTCGAGCATCTGGAAGGCGAGGCCGATGCGCCGCGCGAAGGCGCCGAGCGCGTCTGCGAGCACGCCCGAACCCTGCTCCGCGGTCAACGCTCCCAGCCTGCAGGCCGCCTCGAACAACGCCGCGGTCTTGAGCTCGCAGCGCCTCAGGTAGCGCTCGACCGGCACGTGCGATGCGTATGCGTCCTCGCGCTGCAACAGCTCGCCTTCGGCGAGCGCCGAGCTCGCGTCGGACAGGGCGCACAGTTGCGCGGCGTCGTCGTTGCGCGCGAGCTCGGCAAACGCCCGCGAGAACAGCAGGTCGCCGGTGGCCACCGCCACCTGACGGCCGGCGACGGCCGCCACCGTGGGATGGCCGCGGCGCAGCAGCGCACCGTCGATCACGTCGTCGTGGACGAGCGTCGCCGAGTGCACGAGCTCGACCGCGACCGCGGCGCGTACGAGGCATGCCTCCCCTTCGCTGCTCGCGGGCGGTCCGCCGGCGGCCTCGGCGGCGAGCACGACCAGCAGCGGGCGCAAACGCTTGCCGCCGGCGAGGACCGTCGCGTTGGCGTGCGAGGCGAGCGGCGTGCCGGCGTGCGCGGTCACCTGCTCGAGGTGGCGCTCGGTGCACTCCATCCGCCCTCGCAGGCCCTCACCACCGCGGCGCATGATCGCGTCGAGTCCGTCGACCTCCGCCACCGGAGCACTTGCAGCCGTGCTGTGCACTGCGCTCATGATGCCCGTTCGCCCGGAACGGTGCCGGCGTGAATGGCCACAATGCCACCTGCGGTAAGCACATATCTGATCTGCGATAGGCCCGCGCGCTCGAGCTCGCCGGCCAGCGCGACGGGGCCAGGGAAGCGCTTGACCGAGCTGGGCAGGTAGCTGTATGCCTGCGCGATCGTGCCCGAGCTGGCGGTGTCGCGTCGGCGCAGGCCGGGCGTAAGCGCCCCGGCCAGGCGGCCGATCCCCGGCACGATCCTGTCGAACCACAGCTGGTAGAAGAGCGACAGCGGTAGGCGCGTGGGCGTGGTGATCTCAAGCACGACCACACGCCCTCCAGGGCGCACCACGCGGACCATCTCCGCCAGCCCACGCGCGAGGTCGTCGAAGTTGCGCGCGCCGAAGCCGACGGTCGCCGCGTCGAAGCAGCTGTCGGGATAAGGCAACGCCGTCGCGTCGGCCCATTCAAAGCGCGGGCGCACCTGGCCCGCGGACGCGGCGGCCGCCTTGCGCCGAGCCCGATCGAGCATCGCCTCGGCGAAATCGCTGCCCACGACCTCGCCGCCCGGCGAGACGCGGCGTGCAAGCTCGAGCGCGAGGTCGCCGGTGCCGGTGGCTACGTCCAGCACGCGGCTGCCCGGGCCGACATGGGCCTCCTCGGCGGCGCGCGCACGCCAGCGATGGTGCAAGCCGGCGGTCATCGCGGTGTTCAGCGGGTCATACACGCCCGCGATGCGATCGAACATCGCGCGCACCTCCGCCGCCTCCAACCTGCCGGCGTGTGCCCCGCCGCCGGGTGCGCCGTCTCGCAGGCGAGCGGGCATCAGCGCGGCTACTTGAACTGCGAGAGGAAGTTGACGATTGCTTCGAACTTCTTCGCTGGCAGGTTCTTGAACGATGGCATCGGCGCGGTGGGGTTCACGAGCGTCCGCGCGATCGCCTGGCGAGGGAGCCGGGAAGCAATGTTCGTGAGCGGCGGCCCAGGCCCGGAGTTGCCGTTGTCGCCGAGCTTGTGGCAGGCCAGACAGCCCGACTGCGCCACGACCTTGCGTCCGGCTTCGAATTCGGCCAGCGTGGTCCCGCCGGCCTGGCGAACGGCTGTCGGCGTGGCTAGTTCGATCACGGTAGGCGGACCGGCGCTGGCGCCCGAGTAGGTCAGGTACGCCATCGCGCAGATCACCACAATGCCCGTGATCGTCGCGATCGGACGGCGCTCGGGACGGCGCTCGGGGCCGCGGTCGTAAAACGGCAGCAGGAACAGCAGGATCATGCAGATCGTCGGCACGCCGATCGTCGCGAGCGGCACGAAGCCGGGCGTCCTGATGATGCGCAGGACCTCGAACAGGAAGAAGAAGTACCACTCCGGGCGCGGTACGTATGTCGTGGTGGTCGGGTTGGCCTTGGAGCCGAGCTCGGCCCCGAGCACGAGCGACATCGTGATGATGACCGCCATCACCACGCACGCCATGATCGAGTCCTTGGCGACCGCGTATGGGAAGAACGGTTTGCCCTGCGACTTCAGGATCGCGTACTCGCGGAGGTACTCCTCCTTCTCGCGCTGATTCACGCCCTATACCTCGGTCTCACGCAGCTCTTGACGCTTCTCGGCTTTCGACCACGGCGGCGCGGTCGTGCCGAGCTTGGCGACGAGGTACAGGTGCGCGCCGATCAGCGCCGCGAGCAAGCCGGGTACGAGCAGCATGTGAATGGCGTAGAAGCGCGACAGCGTGGTGGCGCCGAATTCCGAGCCGCCGCGCAGGAAGTCGCTCAGGTACGGCCCGATCAGCGGGCCGGTCCCGTTGATGTTGACGCCGACGATTGTGGCCCAGTAGGCGCGCTGGTCGAACGGGAGCAGGTAGCCGGTGAAGGACATCACCATCGTCAGGATCAGCAGCACGACGCCGATCACCCAATTGAGCTCACGCGGATACTTGTAGGCGCCGAAGAAGAACGTGCGCGCCATGTGCAGGAACACGAGCACGACCATCACGCTCGAGCCCCACTTGTGCATGCCGCGGACGAACTGCCCGAGGAACACGTCGTTGGTGACGTAGCGGATCGATTCGTAGGCGCCACCCGCTGGGTCGGGGCGGTAGTACATCGCCAGGAAGACGCCGGTGACGGCCTGGCTGAGGAACGCGAACATCGTCGCCGAGCCGAGCGTGTAGAACCAGTTGGTGCCCTTCGGCACCTTGCGGAACATCAGCCAGCGCGCGGCGCCGCTCAGCGAGGTGCGCTCGTCGACCCAGTCAACGACGGTGATCCCGGCCTGCTTGGCGTCCTCGACCGGCCCCGTCTTGCCGTTGCCGTGGCCGGGGCGCGGCGGCGGCGTTCTCAGGGGAGCGGGGAGCGGGGGGGCGGGGAGCTTGGGCACGGTGAGTGGGGAATCGGTCGGGACTAGAGTTTCTGGGCGCCGGGACGCGACGGGTACAGGTACTGGCCGATCCCGTCCAGCGGCTCGCCTGGGTCGCGCGGGGAGAAGCGGCGCAGCTGGCTGTTGACGCTGAAGCGGGGCCCGACTTCGACGTTTTCACCGTTCACGCGCGTGTAGAAGCGGTCGAGCGGCCTCACCGGAGGCCCGCCGACGCGCCGGCCGAGCAGGTCGTAGACGCCGCCATGGCACGGACAGATGAAGCGCTCGGAGGCGTCCACCCAGCGTACTGGGCAGCCGACGTGCGCGCAGCGGCTGGAGATCGCGATGTACGGCGTGTGCGAGTCCACGTCGGCGGCATCTGTGTCGAGTTCGGGGTTGAACTTGCGCATATACACCGTTGACTTGCCAGCCTCGCCGATGTTCGGCGTGAGCGTGATCACGACCGGGACGTAGTTGTTGTCGGGGAACTGGTAGATGTTCCCGACGACTTCCCAGCGATGCGGCGTGCTTTTGAAGATCGGCCCGAGCGCGAACCCCAGCGCGGGCAGTGTGAACGAGGCAGCAGCAACAGCGCCAGCCCCGTGAGCGGTGCCGGTCATGAACCGGCGACGTGTGATCGTCTCGCCCTCGAACGCCCCCGGGACCCCCCGGTCGAGCGTGTACTTGGACTTGTGCTTGTCGCGCTTGCCTGGCACCGGAGGCTAAGAATACCGAGGCGCGATTCAGCGCGGCGCGGCCCCCTCCAACGCGCTTGTGCGCATCGCCTCGATCGCGTTGGGCGCCCCCGCGAGCACGAGGTCCTTGGCGCGCTCATGGGCGGCGCTCGAGCCGTAGCCGACGGCGCGCGCGCCGGCCGCCCACACGGCGTCGGCGAGCAAGCTCTCACCGGCACCCTGCGCAAGGGCGCTGAGCGTGATCGTGTCGGCGAGCTCGGCCACCGCGAGCGTGTCGCCCAGTTCCACCAGGCGCGCGAGGCCGATTGCATATAGGCGATCGCCGGCGAGCAGCTTCAAATCAGCCTCCGGCATCCGCAGCACGCGCGGCGCGCCGTAGTGCAGCAGATAGCCCTCGTAGATCGCCTCGACGAGCAGCTCGTACTCCTCGCGCCGGCCGACCGCGCGCGGACCGTTAGCGGCGACGCTGCCTGGGCTCGCGGCGTCCCCGTTGGCTGTGCCGTGCCCGTTGCGCGCGCCTGGCGCGGCTGTCGGGGCGTCCGTCGGCTCGGGCTCGACGAGCGTCGCCATTAGCCCGCCTTCGCGGCGCAGCAGCGCGCGCAGACGTGCGAGCGCGTCCTGGTAGGTGTCTCCAGGCTTGGCACTCATGCGCTCGCCGCCGGATCCGGCACCCTGACGGGCACAGGCAGGCAAGCAAAGGCCGCCGCGGCCGCCTCGACGGTGCGCTCCAGCTGCTCGGCGGTGTGCGCCAACGATGGGAACCACGCCTCGAACTGTGACGGCGGCGGGTAGACGCCGCGCGCGAGCAGCTCTCGACACCACGCCGCGTGCGCATCCGCGTCGCACGCCTGCGCGTCGGCGAACGAGGACACGGGGCGCTCGCTGAAGAAGACCGTCATCAACCCAGGCATGCTGACGATTTGTATGGGATACCCACCCGCGCCGCCTGCTGCCTCGCGCAGGCCGTCGGCGAGACGCTCGGTAATCGCGGCGAGACGCAGGTACGCAGGCTCGTCAAGCAGCTCAAGCGTCGCCAGCCCGGCGGCGACCGCAAGCGGGTTGCCCGACAGCGTCCCCGCCTGGTAGACCGCTCCGCTGGGGGCGAGCATGCGCATCAGCTCTGCACGGCCGCCGACGGCTGCGGCGGGCAGGCCGCCGCCGATGACCTTGCCGAGGATCACGAGGTCGCCGCTCACGCCCAGCAGTTCCTGCGCGCCGCCGCGGGCGACGCGAAAGCCGCTGATGACCTCGTCGAGCACGAGCAGCGCGCCGGTCGCATCGGCGCGCTCGCGCAGCAGCGCCAGGAAGCCCGCGGCGGCCGGCACGAGCCCCATGTTCGCGGGCAGCGGCTCGGCGACGATCGCGGCGAGCTCGTGGCGCTCGGTCGCGGCGACGAGCGCGTCGGGGTCGTTCCACGGTACGACGATCGTGCTGGCGGCGGCGCTCGCCGGCACCCCCGGGCTCGCGGGCAGCCCCTGCGTGGCGAGTCCCGAGCCGGCGGCTGCGAGCAGCCCATCGGCGTGGCCGTGGTAGGCGCCGGCGAACTTGAGGATCGCCTCGCGCCCGGTGGCGGCGCGCGCGAGGCGGATGGCGGTCATCGCCGCCTCGGTCCCGGAGGAGGTCGTGCGCAGCATCTCCACGCCCTCCATGCGGCGCGTGACCTCGCCGGCGAGCTCGACCTCGCCGGCGGTTGGCGCGCCGAAGCTGGTGCCGCGCGCGGCAGCGTCGGCGATCGCAGCGAGCACGTGCGGGTGGGCGTGCCCGTGGATCAGCGGCCCCCACGAGCAGACGTAGTCGACGAAGCGGTTGCCGTCGACGTCGATCAGCTCGGCGCCCTCACCGCGCGCGATGAAGATCGGGTCGCGTCCGATCGCGCGCATCGCGCGCACGGGCGAATTGACCCCACCGGGGATCAGCTCGAGCGCGCGTCGATACAGCTCGGCCGAGCGCGTGTCGGTCAGCGATGCGGTCAAATCAACCCTGCACCCAGGGCGTGAATACGATGGCGCACGGTGCGTCGAAGTTGAGACATAGCGCTCGACGCCGCTCGTGCTCACACGCCCTCAAGCGCCGGCGTGCGTGCGCTCCCAGTCCTTGAAGTCCTCGGTGAAGTACAGCAGCCGGATCTTCTTGAACTCGGTGGAGGAGTAGAGCGTCGCGCGCTCGCTGATACCGGTGCGCTCGGCGATCGAGTCGAGCACCGCGTCGCACTCCTGCTTGGAGCGCCCGTGCGCCATGGTGAAGACGGAGTAGGGCCAGTCCTCGTAGGTGGGGCGCTGGTAGCAGTGGGAGACGCCACGCACGGCGGCCATGCGGCAGCCGATGTCGAAGATCTGCTCGTCGGGCACCTTCCACACGCCCATGCCGTTGGCCGAGAAGCCCGCGCGGCGGTGGTAGAGGATGGCGGCAACACGACGCAGGATGCCGCGCTCCTGCATGCCTGCGAGGTGGTCGAGCAGCCGCTCCTGGGTCATGCCGAGCTCGGCGGCGGCCGCCGCGTAGGGCTCCTCGACGACGGCCATGTCGCCCTGCAGCGCGCGGATGACAGCAATGTCGAGCTCGTCGTAGGGCTGGGGCTCGAGCTCGATCGGCTCCTTGACCTCGGCGGCGCTCGAGAGCGCGTCGGTGTCGCCCTGCATCTCGAGGTCCATGCGGATCTTGAACAGCCTGAGCGTCGGCAGCTGGCGCAAGGACTCGGCGCCGGCCTCGTGCGCGAGCACCTCGAGCGTGCCCTCGAGCCCGAGCTTTGAGTCGGGCTCGGTGGCGATCGTGAACCAGAGATTGAACTCGTGGTTGCGCAGGTAGTTGTGCGAGACGCCTGGGTGCTGGTTGATGATCTGCGCGGCGCGGTGGGAGTGCTCGGGGTCGACCTTGGCGGCGACGAGCATCGAGGAGTAGCCAAGTGCACGGGTGTCAAAGATCGGCGTGACCTGGCGGATGATGCGCTTGTCGAGCAGGTGCTGGACGCGCTGCATGACCTCGGCCTCTGTGACCTTGCCGAGCTCCGCTACCCGCTGGTAGGGCCGGGGCGCGATCGGGAAGCTGCCCTGCATCAGGTTGAGTAGCTTGCGGTCGATGTCGTCGAGCGCGATCGCGGCGCCGTCCTTGCGGCTGCGGATCTTCGGCGGCGCGGTCGTCGGCTGCGCGGGGTCGGCGACATCGGCGAGCGGTGCTGCGGCGCTTACGTCGCTCAGCTCTGTTCTGCTAGCCATGTGGCTGCGTCCTTTGCGTGGTAGGTAATGATCGTGTCGGCGCCGGCGCGGCGCAGGGAGGTGAGGATCTCAAGCACGGTGGCGCGCTCGTCGAGGTAGCCGGCGGCCGCGGCAGCCTTGACCATCGCATACTCGCCGCTGACGTTGTACGCCGCGACGGGCAGGCGTGTCGCGCGCTTGACGGCGCTGATGAGGTCGCCATAGGCAAGCGCGGGCTTGACCATGACCACGTCGGCGCCCTCCTGGACGTCGAGCAGCGCCTCGCGCACGGCCTCGCGGCCGTTGGCGGGATCCAGCTGGTAGCCGCGGCGGTCGCCGAACGCGGGAGCGGAGTCGGCGGCCTCGCGGAACGGCCCGTAGAAGGCGGAGGCGAACTTGGCGGAGTAGGCGAGGATCGGGGTGTCGGCGAAGCCCTCGCCGTCGAGCTCGGCTCTGATCGCACCGACGCGCCCGTCCATCATGTCCGACGGCGCCACGATGTCGGCGCCTGCGCGCGCGTGGCTTGAGGCGGTCTGCGCGAGCAGCTCCAGCGATGCGTCGTTGTCGACGGTGCCGTCCTCGCGCAGCACGCCGCAGTGACCGTGGGATGTGTACTCACACAGACACACGTCGGTGATCACGAGCAGCGCGGGTAGCGCCTGCTTGATAGCGCGCGTGGCCAGCTGCACGACGCCCTCCTGATTCCACGCGCTGGAGCCGTGCTCGTCCTTTTCGGCCGGCAGCCCGAACAGCATCACCGCGGCGATCCCGAGTGCGGCCGCCTCCTGCGCCTCGGCGACGACCGCTGACAGCGACAGCCGATCGACGCCAGGCATCGTGGCGATCGGCTCGCGTGCGTGGGTGGGTGGGCTCCCATCAAAGCCGGCCTCGGTGACGAACAGCGGCAGCACGAGCTGGCCGGCACGGACGTCGGTCTCGCGCACTAGCCCACGCAGGCCGGCAGTCGCGCGCAGCCTGCGCATGCGCGTCTGGGGAAAGGCCATGGCCTTCGAGGATACCCCGCTACAAGCCATTTATGGGAGCGCCTACCGGCGCTTGGGCGGCGTTCGCGTTGGCTCTACTCAACCGATCTCAAGCCGACGCGCGCGAGCGCTCCGAACACGGCGCTGAGCACGGCGAGGTGCACGAGCGAGAGGCCGATCGCGGGCGAGGCGCCGTTGACGGCTGCGTCGAGCGCCTGCAGCGCAGCCTTGAAGGGGAACACGAACGAGATCGCGCCAATCGCGTCGTAGAAGCCCCCGGATACCGAGCCGGCGGGCACGAGCGCGAGGAAGGCGAGCGGCAGCGACAGCAGGAACGCCAGCAGCGAGGCGGCGCGCACCTCGCGCGCGAGCGCGCCGATCGCCACGCCGAGCGCACCGAACGCGAACGCGCCGAAGGCGAGTGCGGCCAGCCAGAGACCGACGCGGCCCCAATCGAGCGCGATAAACGCGCTGATCCCGGCGAGCATCGCGAAGGCGATGACAAACGCGCAGCCGGCGGCGAGCAGCGTCTTCTCGACGAGCAGCGTCTCGCGCGAGATCAGACTCCCGCCCGCACCGGGTGGGCCCCCGATAAGCCGTGTGAGGGCGTGCTCTTCGCGCTCGAGCGCGACGCCGCCGGCTGCGAGCAGCACGCACACGAGCATCAGCGAGAGGCTGACGGCGACGACCACGGCGAACGTATTCAGCGGCGTGCGCCGGCCGTGCAGCAGCACGCTGTCGACGCGGATCGGCTGGCCGACGATCGACAGCACGCGTCGGGCGAGCGACAGGTTCTGCGCGGCGAAGCCGGCGAACGCGTCGATGCGTTCGAGCTGCGTGCGGTCGTGCCCTGGCGGCTGGCGCGCGATCACGCCAGCGAGAGTCGGCGGTATCTGGGTCAGCCCGATCAAATTTTCGGGCGCGCCGATGCTGCCGAGGTGACCGCCGCTAAGCAGCGAGCCGATGACGCTGCCAGCGGCCTGCTGGATCTGCACGGAGAAGCCGAGGTTCGCCTGCGCGAGCGCGGAGTTGAGCGTCGAGGCCACGAGCGACTGCTCGAGCGCGTTGCCGTTGTACAGGACTTCCAGCTGCGCCGCCTCGGTGTCGGAGGCGATGCGCGCGGCGATGTTGGGCGGGATCACGACGGCGGCGAGCACTTCGCCCGAGTCGACCTTCGCCACCGCCTGCGCGCGGGTGGGCACGTCGACGGCCTGAACCTTGTCGAACAACTGGCGCGCGTACTGGCTGACGAGCACGCGTTGGTCGCCCACCTTGACGGTTTCCCCGGGCGGTGTCTGATCGACGATCGCCACGCGCGGGCGCGACGGGCTGCGCGAAATCGCCAGCCCGATCAGCAGCGCGATCGCGACCGGGTAGACGATCAGCAGCGCGAGCAACAGGCGCGAGCGCCCCAGGATCAGCAGGTCCTTGCGCAGCAGCCACCTCATGGCGTGCCCCGCGGGTACGAGCGTGCTGTCCCAGGCATGATTAGCTGCCCACCGGCGAGGACGCGTGCTCGTCCAGGAACCGCACGAGCACGCGCTCGAGGTCGCCGCTGTCGCGCTCGCCGCCCTGCTCCCCCTCCGGGGACGATGCCAGCAGCGCATGCGGCGTGCCGTCGAACAGCAGCCGGCCCTCTGCCAGCACGAGCACGCGATGGGCGTAGCGCTGGGCCTCGCTGACGTTGTGGGTGGAGAACACGACGGTGGTGCCGGCGGCGACTCGCGCGAGGACGAACTCCCACAGCCGCTCGCGCTGGCTCGGGTCAAGCGACGCGGACGGCTCGTCGAGCGCGAGCACTGGCGGCTCGCCGATCAATCCGAGGGCAACGTTCACGCGCTGGCGGTTGCCGCCTGACAGCCGCCCGACGAGCTCGTTTGCGCGAGCTGCAAGGCCCGTCTGCTCGAGCATCCGCGCGACCGCCGCGGGTGGGTCCGCGACCCCCTCCAGGCGGGCGAACAGCTCGAGGTTCTCAGCGACCGACAGCTTCGAGTAGAGCGCCGGAGCCTGAGGCGCCCAGCCAACCCGCGGCGCAACGCGCGGCGCGATCCCCCGCGCGGCCGCGGAGGTCTCGCGGGTGACGCGATCGACGGTGCCGGTGCTTGGTGCCTGGATCCCGACAATGATCGACAGCAGCGTTGTCTTGCCGGCACCGTTGGGGCCGACAACGGCGATCAGTTCGCCCGCGTCGGCCTGGAAGCTGACGTCCTGCAGGGCCTCCAGCTCGCCGTAGCGCTTGCCGAGCGCGCTGACGCGCAGGACGGCGCTCACAGCAGCCCGTTGCGGCCGCGTTCCCAGGGTTCGAACGTCAGATGACGATTCAGGTAGACGGCTGTCTCGCGCAAGACGGCGAGGATCGGCAGCGCGATCAGCGCGCCGAGGATCCCGTATACCTGCAGCCCGAGCAGCAGCGCGAAGATCACGAGCAGCGGGTTGATGCGCAGCGTGTGCCCGAAGACCTGCGGCGCGACGACGTGCCCCTCGAGCTGCTGCAGACCGACGAATAGCAGCGCCACCCACAGCGCGGTGATTGGTTTGGTGAACAGCGCAACGAGCACGGGCGGCACGGCGCCGAGGATCGGGCCGATGTACGGTACGAGCTCCATCACGCCATAGAAGACCGCGAAGGCGACCGCGTACGTGCGCCCGTCGGGAAACACGCCGATGACGCCGAACACGTACAGCGCAAGCCCGGTGGAGGTGCCCATGATCGTGCTGAACAGGAGCTGGCCGCCGATGTAGCGGGAGACGGCGCGCTGGACCAAGTGCGGGTAGTCGTCCGCCTTGGTGCCGTCGCCGTCGGGCATCACTCGCCGCACGAGCGTCCCGATCTGGGCGCCGTAGAGCAGCAGATAGACAGACAAAACGAACACGAGCACGAGGTCGAAGATGCCGCCGGCCACTTCGCTCGCCAGCGCGCCGCCAAACGACACGAGTTTGTCGGCGCTCTTGGCGACTTTCTCCTCGAAGCTCTGCAGCGCCGTCTTGCCCTGTTTGACGAGTTCGACGTGGACTCCGTGGTGGTTGAGTTCGCCCTGGAACGTGGCGAGCTTCTTGTTGGCTTCAGCGACGATGTGCGGGAGGTTGCCAGCGAACGTGCGGACCTGATCGGAGATAGGGTTGGCCAGCAGGAAGCCGATACCGGCCAGCGTCAGGAAGAATCCGACGTACACGGCGAGCACCGCGAGGCCACGGGGAAGGCGCGAACGGTGCAGGAGGGAGACGGCCGGGTTGAGGATCAGCGCTATGAGGCCGGCAATAATGAAGATCACCAGTACTTTCCCTGCGGCTTTCGCGAGCAACCACAGCGCGATCACCGCGAGCGGCAGCAGCACCAGCTGGACCCAGCGCGGAACGACCACGCGGGGAACCTGCTCGGAGACGTCTCTCACCTACCTCCCACCATCGCCAGAGTATGGCTGAGCCCCAGGCGGCCGCCGCGAGCCCGGCGAGCGCGCGCATCCTGTTCGTCGGCGACGTCGTCGGCGGCCTCGGGCGCCGCACGCTGCTCGATTGCCTGCCGGTCCTGCGCGAGCTGCACGCGCCGACGTTCGTCGTCGTCAACGGCGAGAACGCAGCCGGCGGCCTGGGGATCACCCCGAAGATCGCCGACCAGATGTTCGCGGCGGGCGTCGACGCGATCACGCTCGGCAACCACACCTACCACCGGCGTGAGATCTACCCGTACCTGGCGAGCGGCAAGCCGATCGTGCGCCCGGCCAACTTTCTGCGCAGCCAGCCGGGGCGGGGCGTGTGCGTGGTCGAGCACGACGGCGTTCGCCTGGGCGTGGTAAGCCTCAGCGGCAACCTCTATCTGCGGGCAGGCCGCTCGGCGTTCACGGAGATCGAGGTTGCGCTGGGCGAGCTCGGCGAGGTCGAGCACATCCTGCTCGACATGCACGCCGAGGCGACCTCGGAGAAGGTGGCGATGGGCTGGCACCTCGACGGGCGGGTGACGGCGGTCGTGGGAACGCACACGCACGTGCCGACCGCGGATGCGCGCGTGCTCCCGGGCGGGACCGCGTACATCACCGACGTCGGCATGACCGGGCCGCGCGGCGGCGTGATCGGGGTTAAGCGCGAGCAGGCGATCGAGTCGCTGCTGAGCATGATGCCGATCCGCTTCGAGACGTCTGAGGAGGACCCGTGGCTGATGGGCGTGCTGATCAGCTGCTCAGCGCGACTGCGGGCCGACTCGATTCAGCAGGTGCTGATGCCGCGGCCGACCACCGCACCGACGGATCGCTGAGCGCTCCGAACAGGGCGACGATCACGAGCCCAAAGAACCAGGGGATGTACAGATAGAACCAGTGTTCGATGCCCAACTGCGTGGCGATGACGACTGCCGCGCACGCCGCCGCTAGGCCGACGATGTCGGGGCGACGGGGAAGGACGGCGAGCAGGGCGGCGAGCGCAACTGCCGCGATCTCGGCGAAGGTCTCGAGTCCCTGTAGGCCGTACAGACCCCAGACGGAGAACGGCGAGCCGCGGTTTGACTGGTAGACGATCGTGCGCTCGTAGATCGTGTGCAGCGAGTCGTGGCTGAGCGCTGGGATCGACACAAGCGCGGCGGTGCCCGCGAACGCAAGGGCATACAGCACCAGCGCGCGCGTGCGGCGCGCAGGTGAGAGGGCCGATGCTGACAGGCCGTGGGTGGCGAGCAGCGGCGCGAGCGCCAGCGGCGCGAACTTGGTGAGGCCGGCGAGCACGGCCAGCGCGCCGCGACCAGCGTTGGCCAGCTGCGAGCGATAGCTGGCGGCCAGCACGGCAGCGAGCACGAGCGCACCGACGAAGCTGTCGTTGGAGTTGCTCTCCAGCGCAAACAGCGTGAACGGATAGGCGACCCACGCGTACGCGAGGGCGACGCCGAGCGTTGGGCCGCGCATACGCCGCCCGAGCAGGAACAGCAGCGCAGTGGCGAGCAGGTCGAAGAAGATCGCCGCCGCGTGCGCGGCAGGCAGATCGTCCCACGTGCCGCTCCAGCCAAAGATCTGCTCGAAGGGAACGTACGTCTCGTAGTTGACGGGGCCGTACGTGTCGCCGTGTTCGTTGTCCGACGGCCACTTGCCGTAAAGCGGTTCGTCATGGACGATCTTGCTCGCCCCGATCACGCCCGCGTAGCCGACGTCGATGACGTTCGAGTCGGTGACGTTGAGCCCGATACGAAAACCGAGCAGGAAGACCACGCCGAGCGCGAGCCACGGCGTGGGCACGAGCAGGCGCAGCTGCGGCGGCTGCGAGGCGCGGGCGCGCGTTGAGCGGCGTCGCAGCAGCGCGAGCATGCGTGCGAGCAGGTACAGCAACGGCGGGTAGGCGAGCGGCACCGACGCGTAGATGTGCGCGTGGTTGAAGAACGCGAGCGACACCGAGAAGGACAGCAGCACGAGCAGGTCGAGGTGCAGCAGCGAGAACGGGCGGCGGAAGTTGATGAACGGCACGATGAACAGCACGCACATCGGCAGCCAGATGTACAGCGCGTTGACGTGCCTGCCGAACGCGCCGGGGTAGCCGCGCGCCATCGTCCATGCGACCTGAAAGCCCGTCCACTGTTCCACGACCCGCCCGTCGAGGTCGGCGATGATGACAAGGCCGATCTCGCGCTTGCCGCCCTTGGTGAAGTAGCTGACCTGCCATTGGAAGGCGCCCTTGAGGTAGACGTCGCCGAAGGAGCCACGATATTCCCTGCGCAGAGCGCGCATCTCTGGCAGGCGATTGGCGATCGCGAGGACCTTTTCCGACGACAGCGTGTGCGCGGCAGGCGGCACGTTTGAGAGCGCGACGGAGATCGGGGTTTCGGAGCTCGTCGACGTGGTGGTGCTCGACGTGTGTGTGTTCGACGTGTGCGTCCCTATCGAGCCCACTGAGCGCGCCCCCACTGAGTGCGTGCTCGATGCGGGCGTGCTCGATAGGGGCGTGCTCGACGTGTGCGTATCCGTCGCGGCAGCCACGGAAGCGGCCTGCAGCCCCAGCGCGGCGAGCAGCACGAGCGCGACGGCGGCGAGGAGACGCATTCGGCGAGAGTAACGGTGCGCGCCGCGCGGCTCGACCGTCTCCGTCGCGAACCTCCGTATAACCATAGTCAGACGGAGCTCGGCGTGCGAATCACGCCAGCGGGCTCAACGAGCTCCATCGAGCCCGAAGTGGCGCAGCACGAGCGGAGCGACGTCGCGGATCGCCCATTGCGCGGGCTCGGGCTCGGGCGGTGGGACACCGTGCAGGACGAGCGCGCCGAGCGAGTCGGACGCGTGCAGCGAGCCGTGGCTGCCGCCGCCCACGTGCGCCTGGCGGCCCCAGTCGATGAACTCGACACCGGGGGCGGCCGACAGCAGCACCTCGCCGGACGTCCGGCAGGTGAGGGCGCTCCACGCGCGGGCGAGCGCGTCAGGGTAGGCGGGACTGAGCAGGCGCCCGTCCTCGACCGTCGCTTCGATCGCGGCGAGCGCGCCTTCGACGCTCCACAACAGGCCGCGAGGGTCAAT
Organism: uncultured Solirubrobacteraceae bacterium; assembly: GCA_963735615.1. Lineage (GTDB taxonomy): Bacteria > Actinomycetota > Thermoleophilia > Solirubrobacterales > Solirubrobacteraceae > Palsa-744. Next base: position 1,964,217 of record CAVTLO010000001.1, on the reverse strand, counting down.
AACGACGTCCCCGCCGGCCCCGCCGGGAGCGAAACGCAGCTCGCCATGGCGCGGAGAGGCGATGACGCCCTCGCGGGGCGCGTCGTGCGCGTCGCGCTCGAGCCACAGGACGAGGTCGATGCCGTCGATCGCAAGCGCGAGCGCGACGACCGAGGCGCGCATCGCGTCGCGCTCGGACTCCTCCAGCGCGTAGACCATCGCGGCGCGCTGCGACGGGCACACGGCGATCCGCGGCTCCACGTCGGGGGAGTGCGCGGGGCGGCTGGAGGTGGTCCGGCCGGGGTGGGTGGGACCTAGGACTCCGAGCTCGGCGAGCTCGTCCTGGAGCGCGATCGTGGCGGTGACGGGCGCCTGCGAGTGGTCGGCCATGACGATCACGGCGTGCTCTGACAGGAACTCCTCGACGCCACCGGCGGCGTTCATCACACGCGCCAGCTGCAGATCGGCCTGGCCGATCGAGTGGACCTGCCCCTCCGGTCCGCGCTTGTGCGAGTGCCAGTCGTTGTCTGGCAGCGACAGCAGCAGGAAGTCGAACAGGTCGTGCTCGACCATGTATGCGGACACACAGCCGGAATGGCGGTCGCGCACGCCCGGCATACCTAGGCCCGAGCGGCAGCCGGTGCGCTGCGAGGCAAAGATGTCCGCGTAGAACAGCTCGCGCGGGCCCATCACCGCGTGGCGCATCAGTGCCGAGGCAACGCGTGTGAGCGCGGTGTCGCGCTGGGGCTCGTGGCGGTGGCGCCCGCGGTACATCAGGTAGGTGGTGCCGGCGGTGCGCACGTCGGCGTCATCGAGGGTCTCGAACACCGTTGGCGTGTCTTGCGAGAGGTGCGCGCGGTTCATGTTGTAGACGGTGTCGGTCAGCTGACGTGCGATCCCGAAGCGCTGGGCGGCGCGAAAGCTCGAGCCGTACTCGACATAGCGGTGCTCGTCGCGGTGAAACCAGTTCATGCCGGGGATCTCGTGCTCGTCCTGGCCCACGCCGGTGACGATCGAGGCGGCGCACACGGGCGTGACCGACGGGAATGCTGCGACGCAGTCAGGCACGTAGCGACCGCCGCTGACGAGGCGCTCGAGCACCGGCGCCGCGCCGGTCTCGATCGCGCGCTCGAGCATCGCCGGCGCCATCGCGTCGATCACGCACAGCACGAGCTTGGGCGGGGATGAGCTCACGAGCCGCGGTCTCAGCGGCGCAGGATGCGCAGCCCCGCATACTTTTCATCGCCGCGCGTGCGCCCGCGCCAGCCGAACCACGCGAGTAGCCCGACGAGCACGTAGCCGAGCGGATGCAGCAACGCGGCGAGCGCCGCGCACAGCAGCGCGGCGGCGTCCAGGTAGACCGTCAGCGCCTCGCGCGCGGAGCGATCGCTCAGGCGCGCGCGTGCGCGAACGATCACCGGCCAGGACGCGCGCTGGGCAAGCGCTGCCACGAGCAGGCCACCCAGCAGGCCGGGCCACCAGGCGTCGCCATGCGCGGCGAGCGTGCCTGCGAACAGGACCGCGCCCGCGCCGAGGCTGAGGCCTGTGAGAGACGCCGCGAGCGGGCCCTCGCGTCCTTTGCGGTCGCTCGGATCGAGCGTCGGCGCGAGCCTGAGCAAGATCTGCAGGACGTACGCGAGCACGAGCGCGACGGTCGCCGCGAGCAGCCACCAGCTTGACTGCAGGAAGCGGTACGGAGCGTGAGCGAAGCTGACGCCAAGGACGTTCGCGGAGGCGAGCGCGCCGGCGAGCAGCACGGGCAGGAACGGGCGCAACCCGCATGCGGCCGCCAATCCCGCGCCGAGGCCGATGTAGAAGAAGATGCCGTTCATGCAGAGTGCCCGTAGCGGTGCGCTACCGTGCGAGAAATGCGTACCCTAATGGGCACCCTCCCTCCCGGGGGACTCTCCCTTCGGGAGGACTGTCCCTTCGATAGGACAGGCAGGCTGGCAGGCGCGCATGGACGATAGACGACGGACTCGGCCGGCAGCGCACGAGCTGGCACGCTACGAGGCGCTGTTCGCGTCGCGCACGCGCGGCATGAAGAGCTCCGCGATGCGCGAGATGATGGCGTTGACCGAGCGCCCGGACGTGATCTCGCTCGCGGGCGGCCTGCCGGACACGAGCACGTTCCCGCCGGAGCTGTACGCGAAGCTGATGGCGCAGGTGGCGGCCGAGTCGACCGCGCGCGCGCTGCAGTACGGGCCGACGGAGGGGATGGCTGGGACGGTGAGCTGCATCGTCGAGACGATGGCACAGGAGGGAACGGCGGTCGACCCGTCGGAGGTGATCGTCACGACCGGCGGCCAGCAGGTGATCGACCTGGTGTGTAAGACGCTGATCGACCCTGGCGACGTGATCGTCGCCGAGGCACCGACCTACCCGGGGGCGGTGCCGACGTTCAGTGCCTACCAAGCGGACGTCGAGCAGATCGAGATGGACGCGGACGGCATGCCGATCGACGCGCTGGAGAGCACGCTCGACCGCCTGCACGAGCAGGGACGCACGCCGAAGTTCATCTACACGATCCCCAACTTCCAGAATCCCGGTGGGGTGACGATGTCGCTCGCGCGACGACGGCGCCTCGTGCAGGTCGCGCGCGACCGCGAGCTGCTGGTGCTCGAGGACAACCCCTACGGGCTGCTGCGCTATGAGGGCGAGGCGCTGCCCACGCTATATTCGCTCGACGCCGAGGCCGCCGGGTCTCGAACCCCACCCACCCGGTCAGACCTCGTCATCTACCTGGGCACGTTTTCAAAGATCCTCTCTCCGGGCCTGCGCTTGGGCTGGGCGGTCGCGCCGCGCCCGGTGCTGGAGAAGCTAAACCTCGGCAAACAGGGCGCCGACCTGTGCTCCTCGCCGGTAACGCAGATGTTCGTCGCGGCCTACTTCGCCGAGCCCGGCAGCGAAGCTGACCCCGCGCGCCCCGCGTGGGTTGAGTACGTGGAGCGCCTGAAGGACCTCTACCGTCGCCGGCGCGACGTGATGCTGGAGGCGCTCGAGCAACACTTCGGCGGGCGGGCGCGCTGGACGCGGCCAGAGGGCGGGCTGTTCATCTGGGCGACGTTGGACGGCGACGTCGACACAACCGACCTGATGGCGCGCAGCGAAGGCGTGGCGTTCGTGCCCGGTCGCGCCGCGTACGTGGACGGGCGCCGCGGAGGCTCCTCGATGCGACTGAACTTCGCCGGCGTCCCCGACGAGGACATCCGCGAGGGGATCCGGCGGATCGGCAAGATCATGGGCGGCGACACAGGCCTGCTGGGCACGCTCACCGGCGCGAGCGCCGCGGCAGCGCAACCGCGCGACGCGGGCGCGATCGTCGGCGACCAAGCCGTCGCGGCTGGCGGCGCCGGCGCCGACCCAGCGGCAGGGGGGCGCGGGCCGGCGGACGCGGGCGAGGAGGACGCGCCCATGGCCGACGTCGTCGCCCTGCCGCCTGTGCCCTTCAGGGTGCGCCGCGAGGAGCAGTCCTCCGCACGTCGGCGAAAGGATCGATGAGCGCCGCGAAGAGGGTCGCGGTGCTCAAGGGCGGCGGCTCGCTGGAGCGGACAGTCTCGCTGCGCTCAGGCGCGCGAGCACAGCAGGCGCTGGCGCGTCTCGGCCACGAGGCGATAGCGATCGACGCCGGTCCAGAGCTCGTGGCGCAGCTGCACGAGTGCAGTCCCGACGCGGCGTTCGTGGCGTTGCACGGTCGCGACGGCGAGGACGGGACCGTGCAGGGCTTGCTGGAGGCGATCGGCGTCCCCTACACGGGCTCCGGGCCGGCAGCGTGCATGCGCTGCACCGACAAGGCGCTCGCCAAGTACCTGATGCGCGAGGCCGGCATCCCCACGCCCGAGTTCACCGCAATCAAGGAGACGGCGATCAAGGAGCTGGGGGTCGCGGCCGCGCTCGTGGACATCGAGCGCGCGCTCGGGTTCCCGCTGGTCGTCAAGCCCGCGAGCGGGGGCTCAGCGCTCGGCATCAAGTTCGCGCGCACAAGCGAGGAGCTACCCGGCGCGATCGTCGGCGCGCTGTCCTACGACCGCAAGGTCGTGCTCGAGCGCTACATCAAGGGCCGCGACCTAGCGGTGTCGGTGATCGACGCGGCCGCGGATGCAGACCGGCCCGGCCATGCGCCGCTCGCGCTCCCCGTCGTCGAGGCGATCCCGCGGGAAGAGGAGTTCTACAACTACGAGTCGCGCTACGAGATCGGCATGACGACGTTCGTCTGTCCCGCCGAGCTGGCGCCTGATACGACCGCGCGCGCGCAGGAGCTGGCCGTGCAGGTCTACAAGCTGCTCGGCTGCCACGGCGTCGCGCGCGTCGACCTGATGCTCGAGCAGGACAGCGACGAGCTGTGGGTACTCGAGACGAACGTCGTCCCCGGCCTCACCGAAACGAGCCTGCTGCCGCTCGCCGCCGACGCCGCCGGGATCGGCTTCGAGGATCTCCTCCAGCGCATCCTCGACAGCGCCTGGACTCGCTGACCGGGCATCACAAGCTGTGGTGACCGGCGCCGGCGAGGCTGTACGGAGCACGCGCGAACGCGTCTCCCACAAAAACTAGCTGTCGCCCGCCGCGAAGTCCTCGGGGCTCACCTGATCGAGGAACTCCTTGAACTTTTCGACGACGTCCTCGGACTCCTCGACGTCGTGCTCGAACTCGATCGCCGACTCAGAGATGACCTCCTCGGCGGCGTAGATCGGGGCGCCGGAGCGCACCGCCAGCGCGATCGCGTCGCTCGGGCGGGAGTCGATCTCGAGCTCGCGGCCGTTGACGCTGAGGGTGATCGACGCGAAGAAAGTGTTCTCACGCAGCTCCGTCACCGACACCTGCGTGCATTTGACGTCGAGCTCGCCGAGGATGTCGCACAACAGATCGTGGGTCATCGGGCGCGGCGTGCCGGCGCCCTGGAGCTTCATCAGGATCGACGCCGCCTCCGGGTGTCCGATCCAGATCGGCAGGAACTTGTTGCCGTCGACTGTCTTCAAGAGCACGATCGGCTGCTTGCCAACCATGTCGAAGCTGACGCCATAGATCACCATCTCCTGCACAAGGGTCCTCCGAGAGGGGGGAAGTCAGAGTATAGGTAGCGACTGGGCCGCCGGCCAGCGGCGCGCGGCGCGGTGCAGGCGCTCAACGCGGCCGAAAGCTCGAGCGCCTCAGCGGAAGCTCCACAGCTTGTTTCCTAGGAAGTTAAGCGGCATCGAGGCGGCCACCGCCAGCGCCTGCGCGGGGATCTTGGCGATGCCCGCGCCCTCCACCAACAGCGTCAGCAGCAGCAGGCTGCAGACCTCGGCAACGAGGCTGACCACGAGGAAGCGCATCGCCTGGAAGTGCGCCCTGCCCTCGCTCGCGTCGAACGTCCAGTAGCGGTTGAGCACGAAGTTGTTCATCACCGCCACCAGCCACGCGACCACCGACGCCGCACGGTAGTCGAGCCCGACAGAGTGCACGAACAGCGCGTACACCGCCACGTTGACGATGAAGCCGACGCCGCCGACCAGGCCGAAGCGCACCAGCTGCAGCCAATTGGCCGGCCGGCGCATCCCGTGGAGCAGGCGAACATGCGGCCGCATCTCCACGGCCGAGGCTTCCTCGCGCATCACCCCAGGTTAGCGACCCTTCCCGGCGGACCGTGTCGCTAGCCTACGTGCATGACCTTCACGCAGACGGTGAGCGCCGCGATCGCGTGTCTGCTGGCAGGCGGCGCGCTCGCCGCCTGCGGCGAAGCGACCGTCGGAACCGGCACGACGGCGCCGAAATCCGCCGCCGGCTCCGACCCGCCCGCCGCCAAGGCGGACCCACCTGGCGCTGCGACCACCGGCCCACTGACGAGCGCCGCCACCGCGACCAACCGCTCGGGTGTTGCCACGGAGGTCGCCGACCCGCTTGAAGCCGACAGCTACCCCGCACCAGCGTCCGTCAAGCACGCCAGCGCCGCAGCGCCGAGGGAGGCCGGGGAAATCGTCGCCGCCGGCGCACCCTCCAACGCCGAAATCCGCAGCGAGCTCAAGCAGATGCAGGCGGTCGAACAGAGCGCCAAGCAGGCGCAGCACCTGCGCCTGACGCCCGTCCCCGGCGGCGAGTCGATCGGCGGCAACGGCACGATCCCGATCCCCTCCGGCGTCCCCGAACCCGTGCAGAAGGTGATCGCCGGCGCGAACGAGATCGCCGACTTCCCCTACGTCTACGGCGGCGGGCACGCCTCGTTCATCGACAACGCTTACGACTGCTCCGGCTCGGTCAGCTACGCGCTCGCCGCCGGTGGGCTGCTCAGCGCGCCCGAGACCTCCGGGCAGCTCGAGAGCTGGGGCGCACCCGGCCCTGGTAAGTACATCACCGTTTACGCCAACGCCGGGCACACCTACATGTACGTCGACGGCATCCTCTACGACACCGCCGGGCGCAGCGGCGTGTACGCCTCGCGCTGGCAGGTGCAGCCGACCGACAACGAAGGGTACGTCGTGCGCCACTATCCGGGACTGTAAGCGGTGCCGGTCGCGCTCACGCATCTTGCGAGCGTCAGCCTGTCGCTGCCGATTGCCTTGGGCGGGGAAGCGGAAACGTCCAACAACCTTGGACTCGGCGTGCTCTCGGTCGTGTCGATCGCCGTCGGCTACGTCGGTCTGTTCGCCCTGTGGTTCTTCGTCTTCCGTGACAAGTCGCGCTCGAAGCGCAAGAAGGACTCCTCCTCTGACTAACAGCGCAGGCGGCTGCAGGGGGCGGCGCTCGAGGAGCAGGGAGTCGTCAGTGCGTGAGCGTCGCGGTCGTGACGACCGTCGTCGTCACGGGGCTGCTCGTCGCGGCGTTGCGCACGATCAGGCGCAGCATTAGCGACACCTTATGCACGTGCGCCAGGCGCGCGGCCGTCTTCTTGGAGAACTGGATGTGCACCGCGTTGTGGCCGCCCTGGGTCGTCACCAAGAGGGCTTTTGCGATCACAAGCTCAGGGGGTGAGCCTGCAGGCAGCCCCGTTGCCGGCGAACCAGCAATTCCCAGCCGACGCGCGACCGCGCTGTTGAGCAGCACCTCGAAGTGGCCGGCGACCTGCTCGTTGACCGAGTAACCGACGAGCAGTCCTTTGCGCAGCGCGGTTCGCAAGCTCTGGCGCATGATCGATGCAGCCGCGATCGGGTCGGGCACAGCGCCGTTGCCAGCCGCGCCAGCCGCGCCGCCGGCGCCAGCCGCGCCAGCGCCACCAGCGCCCGCTGTGGACGGTGAAGGGCCGTGGACGGTGACCGGTTCGGTGATGCTGGCGGTGTTACCGCCGACGTCCCTGACGGTGAGCGTCACGTCATAGGTGCCGCCGTACTGGTAGGAGTGAAACACGCTCCCAGCGCAGGGGCTTAGCCACGGCTCTTCGCACGGCGCCGATCCGGGCGCGTAGCCAGAGACCTGAGGAGTGCCGTCACCGAAGTTCCAGGTGTAGGTAGCGTAGGTCGGCTGCGGTGAGCCACCCGCCGAGTAGCTGATCCCGGCGTCGAGGGCGATGTCCGACTCCATACCGTCGAAGCCGACAATTTCCCCCGCGTTGACGGTGTTCGGCGCGGTGAATTTGGGGTCGAGGTTGACGTTGTTGAGGCAGCCAACGCCCGGGTAGGGGAGCCGTTCGGCGGCGAGGTCGAAAGCGTCGTTGAGGTAGTAGTTGCCTCCCGCAAGCGTCTGGTCATAGAGCGTGCCCGCGAAGGTTTCCGGATTGGCAGCGTCGGAGCCGCCAAGCACTGGCCCGAACAGGAAACGGCACTCGTCCGTGTTCTCATAGTGTTTTGAGTCCTGCCAAGCGTTGAGCAGCGGGTCGGTAACCATGTTCTGCTGCTCGAGGCCGATCTGGCCGATGATCAGATCGGACAGCCCGTAATCGCATGTTCCGTTGGTCTCCGGGCATGGCACCTGCTGGTTGGGCTCCTGCTCGTGGGGGCCTTCCAGGATTTCTTGTTCTTCCGCCGCCGCTTCCGCCGCCGCTCGTTCTTCAGGGCCCAGCGCTTCAATTTCTTTCTGTTCCTTTTCTGTCCGCGGCTTGGCTTTCTCGAGTTCATACCCGTGCTTGCCTGCCGGATCTATGCCGCCATCCTGACATTCCCAGCCGGGCGTCCGATCGACGCCCGTGAGATCTTCGTCGCCATAGCCGCCCGCCGTCCACGGAATCACCGCGTACACAATCGTGTTGGCTTCGCCCGTCGGCAGACCTGGGTCGATGGCCGCGTGGTAACTGCAGAAGCTGTTGTCGTAGCTTGTTTTTTCGTTCGCGTAGTCCGAGCAGTGGCCCGTGTTACCGCCTGCGTCCAAGCAAACCGTCACACCGGGAGGCGTCAGCACGTAGTAGACGTAGCCGAGACCCCTGGGGAGACCCTGTGAGGAAACGTACCTTTCCAGTTCAGCTGCCACCTGGGCGCTGGTCAGACACACGGCCGTCGCTTTGCCCCCGAATTCATCTGGGATCTGGTCAACGAGGGCGAACGGGTTCGGGTCGGTGCAGCCGGAGGCCGGGTAGGCGTGCTCGTTGACGCTGGCACCCTTGAACGCCTGGGCGTAGCTCGCGGGCTGGTTGGACTTGTCCGTGTACTGGCTGTCCACGGCAAACACGCTCGAGAGCTGTCCGCTCGCTGCGCCCGCGTTATGGAAGTAACCATCGATCGCGGCCTGCCATTCGCTCCAGTAGTGGTCGGTCGGGTCCCAGTAGACCGCGTAGACGCCCGCGCCATGCAGCACGGGGCTGCCGGACGGGTTGGCGAAGCTCTTTGGTTCACCCGCCGTCGTGTAGCCACCAGACCTAGGCTGCAGGCCCACGGTCACCGGGCCGACCGTCGTCACGAGCGCCGCCGCGGGCGCGGCGCCCAGCAGGGCGGCTGCGACAGCCATCACCAGCCCGCCCGCGAGCGTCACGCGCCGGATCGACTGCAGCGGGGCCAGCGGGGAGAGCAAGCGCACAAAGATGGTCACGAGGCCTCATCGGCAGCCAGCGCCGGTTGCCTTAGCCCACTGGACGGCCGTTTCTCAGGCGCTCGTCGGCTGATCCTCGCCGGCGCGCGCGTCCAGCTGGCGCAGGTGCATCTGTACCTGCTCGTCGCGCGCGAGCCGCGCGTCGGTCAGCGGGCCTAGGATGCCGCGCAGCAGCGACAGCGCGATCCAGCGGCGCGGCCGGATGATGCGCGGCTGGCGTCGCTCGATCCCGCGTACGATCGCCTCGCCGGCGGCACTCGGGGGCAGCCGCTTGCGCAGTGGCTTGGGCAGCGAGGTCATCATGTCCTTGACCAGCGGGTCGCGGTCGAGGGCCTGGTGGACCATCTCCGTGTCGATGAAGCCGAAGTACGCGACGCTCGCGCTGGCACCATGCTGGACGAGCTCCACGCGCAGCGCGCGGCCGAACTGCTCCACCGCCGCCTTGCTCATCGCGTACGGAACCTCGCCGACGCCGTTCGTAAACGCGTAGATCGAGGAGATCACCACGACGTGGCCCTGGCAGCGCACGATCTCCGGCAGCGCCGCGTCGACCGTCCGATAGACGCCCATCAGGTTGACGTCGAGCACACGCTCGAACGTCTCGGTCGCCGCCGCGCGGAAGGTGGACGCGCGTGCGCTAATGCCCGCGTTGGCTACGACCACGTCGAGGCTACCGAAACGCTCGACCGCCGCGGCCACCGCGCGCTGCATCGCGCCGCGATCGGTCACGTCGCCGGCGAGTCCGAGCGCGCGCGTGTCGTGCAGCTGCGCCGCCGCGCTCGCCGTCGCCTCGCCGTCCAGGTCGACGATCACCACCGACGCGCCGCGCGCGATCAGCGCCCGCGCGGTCGCGAAGCCGATCCCGCGGGCACCGCCCGTGACCAGGGCGACCTTGCCGCTGAGCTCGTAGCGTGCCACATCTCGGACTCTATGGATCGACGCGCCGCGACGGCTTCAGGCCAGGCGCTTGTCAGCCCGTAGAGTGCCTGGCGCCCATGGCCAGCGCGGACACACAGGTCGCCGTCATCGGTGGGGGCGTCGTCGGCTGCGCCGTCACGCACGCGCTCGCGCGGCGTGGGGTGGAGGTGGTGCTCCTCGAGGCTGAGCTCGGCCTCGCGCTCGGCGCGAGCGGCGCCAACTCGGGCATCCTGCACACCGGCTTCGACTCCGCTCCCGGCGAGCTCGAGACGCGGCTGCTCCTGCGCTCCGCCGCGCTGCGCGAGCAGCTGCTCGACGAGCTCGGTGTGAGCGTGTGGCGCTGCGGTGCGCGGCTCGTCCCCCGCGGTGAGCAGGAGCGCGCCGCGGTTGCACGCCTGGCCGAGAATGCGGCGGTCAACGGCGTTGAGGTCCGCCACGACAGCGATGGCTCGATGCGCGTTCCCGGCGAGAGCGTCAGCGATCCAGTGGCATACGTCCACGCGCTCGCCGGCGCCGCGCAGGCGGGCGGTGCCACGATCGTCCTCGGCACGCGCGTCAGCGGGCTCGCGCTGGCGGACGGCGGAGCACTCGGGCGGGCGACCGGCCAAGGGGCGACCGGGGCACTCGGCAGCGATCTTGCTGTGACGCTCGAGACGGGCGAGCGGCTGCGCACCCGAGCGGCGGTGAACTGCGCCGGGCTGTACGCAGATGAGCTTGCGCGCAGCATCGGCGACGAGCTACCCGACGTATATCCGCGCAAGGGAGAGTTTCTCGTGTTCCAGGCGCCGCAGGACCCGGCGCTGGAACAGATACTGCTGCCGGTGCCCTCGACGTTCGGCAAGGGCGTGCTCGTGTTCCCAACGCTCGATCGCCACACGGTGATCGCCGGGCCGAGCGCGCGCGAGCGCCTCGACAAGCGCGACCGCTCGGTTGAGGCGGACGCCGCCGAGCTGATCCTCGGGAAGGCGCGGCGCATGTACCCCGCGCTTGACGGGCTCGAGCCGATCGCAGCGTATGCCGGCCTCCGGACCGCCGGACGCGACGCCAACTACGTGATCGAGCGCTCGCGCACGCTGCCCGCGCTCGTCCACGTCGCCGCGATTCGCTCTACCGGAGTGTCCGCGTCGCTTGGGATCGGCGAGCACGTCGTCGCGATGCTCGCCGAAGGCGGCGCGATCGCGCCCGGCGCCTTGCGAGCGCTGCCAACACCCGCGCGGTACGTGGGCGGCGATCGCTGGTGGGAGCGTGCGGCGCGGGGCAGCCGCACATCCACGGCGCTATCAGCATCACCCAGTCCGCCGAGCTCGCCGTGAGCGCGGGGCTGCTGCTCGGGATCGACGCGGGCACAACCGCCGTCAAGGCCACGCTGTTCGACCTCGACTTGCGCGCCATCGCCGAGTCGCGACGGCCGGTAACCGTCACACATCCACAACCCGGCTGGGTCGAGCAGGACCCTCAGCTGGTCTTGCAGGCGGTCGTCGATGCGGTCGCCGAGGTGCTCGAGCACACGGGCGGACGCGAGGTGCTCGCCGCGGGCCTCGACCATCAGGGCGAGTCCGTACTCGCTTGGGACGCCGACAGCGGCCGCGCGCTTACGCCCGTGGTCGTCTGGCAGGACAAGCGCCAGCAAGCGCTGCTCGCCGAGATCGACAGCGGCGGGGACGGCACTCGCATCGTCGAGCGCTCCGGCCTGCCGCTCGACCCCTACTTCTCCGCCGGCAAGCTCGCCTGGCTGCTTGCCAACGAGGCTCGCGTGCAGGATGCGCGCGATGCGGGCACGCTACGACTTGGGACGCTCGACGCGTTCCTCGTCGAGCGCCTCGGCGGGCGCTTCGCCACCGACCTCTCGACCGCGTCGCGCACGCAGCTGCTGGCTGCCGGCGGGCGCGACTGGGACGAGCAACTGCTGGCGGCGTTCGGGGTGCGGCGCGAGTGGCTGCCTGAGATCGGCCCGACCTTCGGGACGCTCGGCGAGCTGCGGCACGAGCGCTGGCCCGTGACACTGCCCTTCGCCGCACATCTCGTCGACCAGCAGGCCGCGCTCGCCGGCTCGGGCGCCGTGCGCACCGGCGAGCTGAAGGCGACGTACGGGACCGGCGTGTTCGTGCTGGGACGGACGGACGAGCCCGTGCTCGCGAGCGGCCTGCTGCCGACCGTCGCCTGGGCCGGGCCGGGCACGGCGACGGGCGGGGGTGCTGCCGCCAGGGAGGGCGCCGCGGCGGGCCAAGGCGCGACGGCGCAGGCGGGCGAGGCAGCCAACGTGGGCGAGGTCGCCCACGCCCTCGACGGGGGCGTGTTCGCCGCCGGAGCGTTGCTCGACTGGCTCGCCGAAGGGCTCGGCCTGGCAGCCGACGCGGCGGCTCTGGCAGCCGCCGCCGCGAGCGTGCCCGGCAGCGCCGGCGTGCGTGTGCTGCCAGCGCTCGCGGGGCTGGGTGCGCCGTGGTGGCACCCAGACGCGCACGGGGTCATCGCTGGGCTGCATCCGGGTGTCGGTCCGGCGCACGTCGGCCGGGCGGCGCTCGAGGCCATCGCGTGGCGTGTCGCGGACATCGTCGAGGCGATGGCGGAGGTTGCGCCGGTCGAGAGCGTGCGCGTGGACGGCGGCCTGACCAACGACGAGACGCTGCTGCAGATCCAGGCCGACGCGCTCGGCCTGCCGTTGATCGTCGGGCGTGCCGACACGACCGTGCTCGGCGCCGCGATGCTTGCCGGTGTTGGCGCCGGCGTGTTCGCGAGCGTCGAGGAGACGGCACAGAGACTTCCGCCGGGACGCACGATCGAGCCAGTCTTGGGCGCAGCGGAGCGCCTGACACAACGCGAGCGCTGGCACACGTTTGTCCAGGCGAGCGCGGGGCTGTGAAGGTCAGCGCGAGCGGGAGCAACGAGGGTCGGGCCCGCTCTGGACACCGGGTCGCGATCTGGCTTTAGCGCGCCTATGGCTCGGAGAATAGATCGGCAGTTCGACGCAGCGCGGCGATCTCGTCTCGCTCCTTGGCGATGTGCGAGACCTCGGGTCCTGTCGATCCTGTGTACTTGCCTGCGTAAGAGTCCTTCGACGGTTCGAGGACGGGGCTCACAACTAGCTGGGCAATGCGGGATCCTGGATAAAGCGCGATTGGGCCATCTCCGTGATTCACGAGCTCTAGCGTGAGAGTGCCGCGGTATCCGGGTTGGATCATCACCGCGGTGGCAACAAGTAGTCCGACCCGCCCCCACGATGATCGTCCGACCACGTCGGCCGCTAGATCGTTTGGGAAGCGCAGATACTCGAGAGTTGCACCTAGAACGAACTGTCCGGGGTGGAGCCACAGCGGTTCGCCGATGGGCACGACTACCTCGTCTTGGCCTCTCTCGACCGCTGACTGAACGACTGTTTGAGGATCTAGTCCTGAGTCTTGGGTGCGTCGCAGGACATGGAAACGGGTTCCGAGGCGAACGTCGACTGATGCCTCGCCGATCTGCTTCGGATCGATCAGCGGCATAACGACGAGTCGGCGAGAGATCGGCCGCTTCAGTACTGCCTCCTTCAGGCCATCTTTTCCGAGGATGCTCATGGGTTCTGCCATCGGTCGACTATGACGCTGAGCTCTAGCGCGTACGGGAGCAGTTGCCCAACCTCGTTTGAGTCGACTGCATCTGCGAGTGCCTCGACGGTACCGTTTCGCGTCTTCATGGCTGAGAGCCAGCAGCCGGCGATGATCATGGGGCGAGCGATCGGGGTACCGTCGTCGTGCTGCGCAGGTGGCACGTGCTGCTCCAGGAGCTCAGCAACGGCCGCGAGCGCCTTCTCGTCCGGCTTAGCGCTATTCGCCGCGACATGGTTGTCGACCGCATCGTGGATGCGTGCGACTGCGAGATCAATAGCGGAACGCAGCGCATCGTCGGCAGATCTCTGAGGCATCGGTGCTGTTGATGCCACGCCACGTACCCACGCGGCGAATCCGGGAGCTTCGCGATCGATGATTGACCCCCACCCGAGACGGTCCAGATGAGTCAAGATGAGCCTCACTCGCTGACGGGTCGACGGATGCTTGAGCCCTGCGACATCAACCTCATCTGGCAGAACCTCGGTGGCAAATGAGAAGAGGTAGGTCGCGCCAAGGCAAGCCGTCGCCACCGCGTCGCAGAAGATCTCCTCGATCCATGACCCCAGGCGCTTGTCGAGCACCGCCCGCTCCTCAGCTACAGCCCTCTTTGATTCATTCGCGGTCTGTTGAGCACCGTCATCGAGAACTCTCTCTATATCGCCGGGGGTCACTTCGGCGCGGAGCCGCTCTGTGTAGCCATGGACCTTGGCGACTCCGTGGCCGATCTCGTGCGCGAGGAGCGGATGAAGTAGCCCACTTCGGATCTCGCGGTGCGGAACGAGCGCAACAAGAACGATGCCGGTTGGTACTGGATATCTTGGTACGCGGAACGGATTGACGACGGTAGCGTACGAACCCTCGTGCGCCGCGACGACGGTGAACTCGGAGTCCGCACGGACGATAGCCTTGGCCAGACCGCGCAGGTAGTAGAGCGATCCAAGATCGATCGGCGGTTTTGCAGCCGCATCGAGCCAAGCGCAACGAAGTTGCAGGCTTCGTGTCCATGCGAGCAGCTCCCTTACTGCATTGAGAATAAGCCGACGGTCGACTGCGTCGCTTGTTGCGGCGTGCCGTCGCTCGTAATCGCTAACGACAGGCTCGATCATGTCGCATAGCTCAGCGAACTGCTCTCCTATTGCTAGGCCTGAGCCGGCCGCCCCGAGAAAGGAGTCGACATATTCGCGCTGCAGCCGTGCGGCACGTCGGACGCTTGCAGTTACGAAACGGAACTCAGTGTCGTCGGCCACCAGAGCTCCGGCGGATCTGAGCGATCCATATTCCTCGCCTGTGCAAGGCGCAACTCGCTCAGGGCGAGAAGCAGTCGCCGAACACGATCGAAGCTTTTCGTGTCCTCCTCGTCCAGAGCCCCCTCTGCGGCATGCATAAGCACGTCCGCCATCTCGTTCAGCGCTTTCGCCGCATCCGGGCCGACGGCGTCGACGAGGTAGGCCGCCTCACGAGCCGAGACCAGCCCGAGCTCGCCGGAGATCGCGACTATCGATTGTTGGGTCGCGGCCGATCGCAAAGACTCCCCGAGAGACGTAAGCGCTTCTCGCTCGGCGTCCTGGGGGATGTGTCCTGCACTGGCCGTCGCGAGTCCGCCACTTGCGGCCACAAGCCGATGGCCCAAAGTGATCTGGGTGGCGATGTCCTCGGGCTGCCGTGATTCGCGATCCGATGCCATACGCCTACAATACCCTAGACACCGGACAGTAAAATCTAGGATCTAGACTCTACGTGACACCGTCGCAGCTAAACGTACGCCTGTCAAGGGAGGCACTGGACGCGCTTGAAGCAGCGGTTTTCGTGCGCTCGCTTAGGTCGGCACAGGAGCTTGTCGGGCCTGTGGTGGAGCAGCTGGCAATGCAGCTGATGGCAGACGAGGACGTCGCAGCGGCACTTAAGCTTCGCGAGGACAATCGAGGCGTGTCGAACGTAACGTCGATGCGCCCAGCAAAGGACTCTACGAAGGAGCCCGCACGAACACGTAAACCCGCTCCTTAGGTGGTAGCTGTGCCAGCATCTTTGGTTCCGCGCTATGCGGGCGGCCGGCATCCTCCAGTGTCGGCACGGTTCTCAGATCCCACTAGCCGGGCTTGGAGTGCTTCCACTACCCCTCCCTGCTCTGACATGGCGGCTGCTACGACAAAGCGCCTGCGGATCTCGGTCTATTCGCTGCTCACCTCGTACCCCGCCGCCGCGAGCGCCGCGAGCACCTGCTCGGTGTGGTCCGGTCCGCGTGTCTGCAGCGTCAGCTCGATGCCCGTCTCGCGCACGTGCAGTGGCACCGCTTCGCGCACGTGCTCTACCGTCACCAGGTTCGCGCGGGCGCGCGCCACCAGTTCCAGCAGCTCCGCCAGGCCGCCGGGGCGATCCGGCACGCGCGTGAACAGGCGCACGCGACGGCCCTCCGCCGTTTCGTGGCGCAGCAGCAGCCCCGCCAACAGGCCGCTGTCGACGTTGCCGCCCGACACGATCGCCACCGTTGTGCCCGACACCGGCCGCAGGCGCCCGCTGCGCAGGAGCGCCACCGCCACCGCGCCCGCGCCCTCCGCGACCAGCTTCGCGTGTTCGGCCACGAACACCATCGCCTCCGCGATCTCCTCCTCGCTCACCGTCTCGATGCCGTCCAGCAGCTCGCGCAGCAGCGGCAGCGTCAGCACACCCGGCCGCTTGATCGCGATGCCGTCCGCGATCGTCGCGCCCGCCGCGAGGTCGGCCGCGTCCGCTGCACCCCCGCCCTGCAGCGCCTGGGCGTACGGCGCGCACGCGCGCGCCTGTACGCCCACCAGCTCAACCTCTGCGCCCGCCCGGCGTAGCGCAATCCCGATCCCGCTCGCCAGGCCGCCACCACCCACCGGCACGACCACACGCGCCAGGTCCGGGACGTCCTCCAGCAGCTCCAGCGCCAGCGTGCCCTGTCCCGCGATCACGTCCAGGTCGTCGAACGGGTGCACGAGCGCGGCGCCCGTGCTCACCGCGCGCTCGCGAGCCAGACCAAGCGCCTCGTCCACCGACGCGCCATCCAACTCAACATGCGCACCCAGTCGCTCCACCGCCGCCACCTTCGACACCGACGCGTCGCGCGGCATGA
The DNA here is from genome assembly GCA_963735615.1 of uncultured Solirubrobacteraceae bacterium. GTDB lineage: Bacteria > Actinomycetota > Thermoleophilia > Solirubrobacterales > Solirubrobacteraceae > Palsa-744. The sequence continues at coordinate 1,947,711 of CAVTLO010000001.1, read as the reverse complement.
ACACCTCGCAGCCCACGCCCCGCAGGCGCGCCGCCTGCGCCAGCGCGCGCGCGTGGTTGCCCGCGCTCGCCGTCACCAGTCCCGCCGCCGCGCGCTCGCCCAGCGCCGCCACCTTGCTCAGCGCGCCACGCAGCTTGAACGAGCCCGTCCCCTGCAGGCACTCCGCCTTCAGCGCGACGGTCGTCTCCGTTGTCTGCGCCAGGTCCGCGCACGCGAGCGTCGGCGTCCGCACCGCCGCGCCCGCGATCGCGCGCCGCGCGCCGTCGAGGTCCGCAGCCGCGATCGACTCCGCGACCGAGCGGCCGTCGGGCGCGGACCCGCCCAGCCCGTCCGCCGCGTCGCCCGTGCTCATGATCTTGAAGGTATAGGTTGCATGCCTTATGGCGCAACGGTACGTTGCAGGCGTGAGCACGCTGGAGGAGATCCTGCAGCGCCTGGAGCCCTCGCTCGGCCCACTCACCGGCGAGCCCGCGCCGCTCACCGGCGGCATCACCAACCATAACTTCCGTGTCACCCTCGGTGGCGTCGAGTGCGTCTTGCGCGTCCACGGCAAGGACACCGGCCTGCTCGGAATTGACCGCGAGGCCGAGCGCCTGGCAAGCGAGGCCGCCACCGCGCTGGCGATCGCGCCCGCGCTGCTCGCCGCGCACGAGGACTGCCTGGTCACGCGCTTCGTGTCCAGCGACCCCGTCGAAGTGCACGAGCTCGCCCAGCGCGCCGGCGAGATCGCGTGCGCCCTGCGCGCCTTCCACGACTCGCCCGCTGTACTGCCCACGCGCTTCTGGGTCCCCGACCTGCTTGAGGAGTACGGCGCGCGGATCCGTGCGCGTGGCGTGCGCGCGCCGCGCGCATACGGGCAGGCTGCGGCCGTCGCCGCGCGTATCGCCGCCGCCCTCGCTCCCTGGCGCGCGCGTCCCTGCCACAACGACCTGCTCGCCAGCAACATCATCCACGCACACGAGCCCGACCGGCTGCTGATCGTCGACTGGGAGTACGCCGGCATGGGCCACCCCTGCTTCGACCTCGGCAACCTGTCAGTCAACAACGACTTCGACGAGGCCGACGACGAGCGCCTGCTGAACGCCTACCACCGTGCACCGCCCTCCGATGCACACCGCGCGACGCTCGCTTTGATGCGCATCCTCTCCGACGCGCGCGAGGGCGCCTGGGGCGTCGTGCAGGCGGAGGTCTCCGAGCTCGACTTCGACTTCGACCGCTACGCACGCACGCACTTCGAGCGCCTACATGCCGCCGTCGAGCAGCCGCAGCTGCGGGAATGGCTCGCCGCCGCTGGCGCGAGCGCGTGGGAGGAGTACGGTGGCCAGACCACGTGAGCTGCCCGACCGCGCGCGCGTGGTCATCATCGGCGGCGGTGTCGGTGGCGCCTCCATCGCCCACCACCTCGCCAAGCTCGGCGAGCGCGATGTCGTGCTGCTCGACCGCAACGAGCTCACCAGCGGCTCCACCTTCCACTCCGCCGGGCTCGTCGGCCAGTTGCGATCGAGCGTCTCGCTGACGCGCATGATGATGGACTCCGTCGAGCTCTACCGCACGCTCGACTGCGGCTGGGTGCAGTGCGGCGGCATCCGCCTAGCGTGCACGCCCGAGCGCGAGCAGGAGGTTCTGCGGCAGGTCGCATGGGCCAAGACCTTCGGCCTGCCGCTCGAGCTGATCTCCGCCGAGCAGGCGCGCGAGCTGTTCGGGCTGATGAGCACCGACGGCGTGCGCTGCGCCTCCTACCTACCCAGCGACGGCTACCTCGACCCCTCGCTGCTCACCACCGCGCTCGCCGACGGCGCACGGGAGGGCGGCTGCCGCATCTTCACGCACACACGCGTCACAGGCATCGACGTCGACGACAGCGTTCCCGGCTACCCGCGCGTCCGCGGCGTGCAGACCGAGTGGGGGCCGATCGAGGCCGAGGTCGTCGTCAACGCCGGCGGCATGTTCGCCGCCGAGCTCGGGCGCCTCGCCGGCGTGCGCGTACCGATTGTCCCCTTCGCCCACGAGTACCTCGTCACGCAGCCGTTTCGCGAGGTCGTCGCCGGCGCGGATCGAGTCCACCTGCCGACGCTGCGCGACCCCGACCTGCTGATCTACTTCCGCGAGGAGGGCGGCGGGTTGATCATGGGCGGCTACGAGCGCGACTCCGCACCGTGGGCGCTCGACGAGCACCTCGTCGATGCGATCCCCGCCGACTTCAACGGCCGCCTGCTCGAAGAGGACTGGCCGCGCTTCGAGGAGATCGCCGTCAACTCCCGCAAGCGCGTGCCCGTCATGGACGACATCACCGTCACCAAGCTGATCAACGGCCCCGAGGCGTTTACGCCCGACAACGAGTTCTGCCTCGGCGAGAGCGACGTGCGCGGCTTCTTCGTCGCCGCCGGCTTCTGCGCGCACGGCCTCGCCGGAGCGGGCGGCATCGGCAAGGTCATGGCCGAGTGGATCCTCGCCGGCGAGCCGTCGATCGACGTCTGGGAGATGGACATCCGCCGCTTTGGGGGGGTGGGATCCCCATTTATCTCCCCCAGCTACACACTCAAGCGCACCAAGGAGGTCTATGAGACCTACTACGACATCCGCTACCCCGGCCACGAGCGCCTCGCGGGGCGCCCGCTACGCACCTCCAGCGCCTACCCGTGGCACGCCGAGCACCGCGCCTACTTCGGCGAGAAGTCCGGCTGGGAGCGCGTCAACTGGTATGAGTCCAATGCCCCCGCAGGCGACGAGTCGCTGCGACCGCGCGGCTGGGCCGGGATGCACTGGTCGCCCGCCATCGGCGCCGAGCACCGCGCCACGCGCGAGCGTGCCGGGCTGTTCGACGAGTCCTCGTTCGCCAAGCTCGAGATTGCCGGGCCCGGCGCCGCCGCCTTCCTCGAGGGACTATGCGACAACCATGTCGCCCGCGAGGTCGGCGCGATCACCTACACGCAGATGCTCAACCGCCGCGGCGGCATCAAGTGCGACTTCACCGTCACGCGCGTCGAGCAGGAGCTGTTCTCGATCGTCACCGGCACCGCCTTCGGCAACCACGACCTCAGCTGGATTCGCCGCCACGCGCCGCACGACGGCAGCGTGCGCTGCGCCGACGTCACCGCGCGCTGGGCCTGCTTCGCGCTGTGGGGGCCGCGCGCACGCGACATCCTCACGCCGCTCACCGACGATCCGCTCGCCTTCCCCTACATGCACATGCACGAGCTCGCCGTCGGCGACGTGCCCGTACGCGCGCTGCGCGTCACGTTCGTCGGCGAGCTCGGCTGGGAGCTGTACTGCCCCACCGAGTACGGCGCAGGGCTGTGGCGGACGCTGTGGCAGGCCGGGCGCGAGCATGGGTTGATCGCCGGCGGCTACCGCGCGATCGACTCTCTGCGCCTGGAGAAGGGCTATCGCGTGTGGGCCGCCGACATCACCCCCGACGAGACGCCCTTCGACGCCGGCCTCGGCTTCTGCGTGCGCAACGATGGCGGCTTTATCGGCGCCGCTGCGCTCGGGGTGGGCGCGGGAGCTGGCGAGCAGCCGGCCGCCCCGGACAAGCGCCTGCGCTGCGTCGTGCTCGAGGACCCACGCTCGGTTGCGCTCGGCAACGAGCCCGTGCGCGTCGATGGGGAGATCCTCGGGCGCGTCACCAGCGGCGGCTACGGTTATACCGTCGAGCGCTCGATCGCCTACGCCTACCTGCCCGCCGACGTCCCGCTCGACACCGCCGTCGCGGTCGACATCTTCGGCCGCTGGGTCCCCGGCCTCGTCACACGCGAGCCGCTGTTTGATCCCAAGGGCGAGCGGGTCAGAGGGTTCTAAGAGGAGGGCTCACTCCCGCGCTGCGCCGCGCGCATCTGCGCCTCGCGCGCCCGCTGCTCGGTTACGTCCGCGAACATCGCCACCGCTCCCCGCCGCCTGCCGCGCTCGTCGTTCACAGGGTTCGCGCTCGTGCTGAGCAGCACGTCGCCGGCGGCGCTCGCGAGCAGCACGTCGACGTCGCGCACCGCTTCGCCCTCGAGCGCGCGCATCAGCGGCAAGTCCTCGAGCACCAGCGGCAGGCCCGACGAGGTGCGCGGCGCGAGCCGGCCGATCCACGTCGCCACGTCCATCCCCGCCGAGCACTCGCCGCCCAGCAGCTCGCGCGTGCGGCGATTGACGTGCGTCAGGCGCCCGTCGACGGCGCACGCGATCAACGCCACCTCGACGCTCTCGAGCAACACGCCCAGCAGATGGTGCTCGTCGCGCAGGCGCTGCCGGGCACGCGTCACACGGGCGACTGGGAGCGCGAAGGGCATACTTGATTTTCGGCTGGTGCGGTGCTGCCCGCCATCCCCCACACGCGTGATTACGCCGCCGTCGTCTCCCCCGCACGGGGTAGGTGGATCGTCCTGTCTGTGCACAGTGCGATCGCCACCAACTGCGCGCGTGTGTGCGCCCCGAGCTTGGCCATCGCGTTGCGCACATGTGTGCGGACGGTCTCCGGCGAGACATGCAGCTCCTGTGCGATCTGAGCGGTCTCGCGTCCCATCGCGATCAACGTCACCACTTCGCGCTCACGGCGCGTCAGCAAACGCGCCGCGGAATGCGACGGCGACCGCGGCGCGGCCGGAGCCGGCCAGGAGCCGTCCTTGGCCATCACCACGTAGATCGCCAGGCGCCGCCCGTCGACCGTCGCCAGCCGCGCCGCGAAGTCGATCGGCACCTTGGAGCCGTCCGCGCGGAGCAGATCGCGCGCGCCCGTGTAATCGCCAGAGTGCAAGAACGCCTGCCACTGACGCGCCGACTCCAAGCGCTCGGCCGGGTCGATCACATCCACGATCGATTTCCCGATCAGCTGCGCGCGGCTGCGAGCCACCAGCGCCAGCGCCGGCTCGTTCACCTCGACGATCCGCCGCTCGTCATCCACCAGCAGAATCGCGTTCGACGAGCGTCGAAAAACCAGCCAGAAAAGGCGCTCCCATCCCATGTCGGGGCTAGGCGCATGCATGCGTTTGAGCCTACGCCATTCGGGGTATTCGCGCAGGCGAACTTGGTGTCTACGACGGCGTGTCGCGCGGCGCTACCGCGGGCGCCTGCGACGCCTGCGCCGTCGAGCTGAGCTGCGCGAGCGTCAACAGTCGCGCGGGTGGGTGGAGGAGAATCGGCCGCGAGCTGATCTCGAGCGTGTGCGCGATGCGCAACAGCTCGCCCTGCGGTAGCAGCCGCCACCCGGGGTCTGCATCCATGCGCTCGCTCGCGAGCACCACCAGCGGGCGCTTGACGCCATCGTCAGCGTGGACACGCGTGCCGAGGCTGCTCGCGTGCGCGAGCGGCTCGCCGGGCGCCCGCTCCAGGAGGTACAGCGGGTGCGTGTCCGGGTAGCGCAACGCCCACAATCCGTCGGGGTTCGCCAGCACGAAGTTGATCGCGTACACGGGCAGATTCGCCGCGACCCAGCCACACGCCACCTCGATCCCTGCGGCCAGGTCGCCGTCGCGGGCGGCGGTCTCGCGCGAGATCAGCGCGAACAGGCGCTCGGAGTCAGTGTCGCCTTTGACCAGCCGCAGGTCATCGCCGAGGTGCGCATCGAGCGTCGGCAGATCCTCGATCACGCCGTTGTGCGCAAACAGCCGCCCGTGCTGCTCGAATGGGTGCGTGTTGCGCAGTTCGAGCGCGCCCGTCGAGGCGAAGCGGACGTGCGCGAGGAACGTCGTCGAGGACACCTCGCGCGCCTCGCGCGCGAAGCGCTTGTCGTCGTAGGCGGCGAGCGCTTGCTTGCTGACGTGCGGCGCGCCCTGTTCGTCGAACCAGCCCAGGCCGGTCCCGTCGGGCTCGCGGTAACTCTGCGCCGAGAGGCTGTCGGGCGCGTCGAGCAGCCAGAACGTCGCCCGGGCGGGCTCGCTGCCAGCGCTCATGCCGAACAGGCGGCACACGCCCGTGACGATCGCAGGTGGCGGCGTCCGGCGCAATCCCGCGCGGAGCGTCAGGCGCCGAGCTCACAGCGGAGCTTCGTCAGGCCGAGGCGCATCCGCCCCTTGACCGTGCCCGGCGGGAGCGCCAGGCGGCGGGCGATCTGCTCGTGGGTGAGGCCGTCAAAGAAGCCCAGCTCGATCACCTCGCGCTGCGCTGGCGGTAGGCGCGAGAGCAGCTGCCGTAGCCGCTCGCGCTCCGTCTTGGCGGCGAAGTCGCCGGGCACGTCGTCCTGCGCCGGCTGGCGCTCCAGGCAGGCCGGCCCCTCCTCGCGGCCCGCGGCAAGCGAGCGTCGCCGTGCCAGGTAGATCGCGCGGTGGCGGACGATCGTCATCGCCCAGCCGGCGACCGAGCCGCGCGCCGGCTGGTAGGTCGCGCGCGAGGCCCACATCGAGACGAACGCGTCCTGCACTGCCTCCTGGGCGCAATCGCGATCGTGGCAGACAGACAGCGCGGTGCGAAAGGCGCGCCGCGCGAAGCGGTCGTAAAGCGCCGCCAGAGCGAGTCGCTCGCCCGCCTGGACCTCGCGCATCAGCACAGCGTCCGTGTGCCTCAACGAGATCGCGCCGCTCATGCCGCGGCCTCGATCGGCGCGAGGAAGAACATCTCGCACGCGATCCCCGGCGAAGTCTGGTTCGCGCTCATGAACGCCACCACACGGCGCAGCGTCAGGCGTTCGACGGCAGCGCTGAAATCGTCCTCGCGGTCAGTCTGGAAGGCCACGCGTCCGTCGATGACCTCGCCCGCGTCGCCGGCCGTGACCAACTGCTGCTCGGCGCTCGTGAGGATGTGCTCAAGTATGCACACGACCACGTTGTCGTTTATGTACGTGCTCGCGGTGGTCCTGTCGTGGCCGTACACCTCCGCGTACAGGCTCACCATCGCCGCGGAGATCGCCAGGGTGACACCGTCATCCCCCTGCGGAGCGTGACCGTCCGGCACCTGCGCCTCGGTTCTCCCAGCTCCGTCGACGAACGCGCGGGCAGGAGCGGAGGAGCAGCCCGGCGCATGGTCTGCCTGGAACTATACCCCAAGCTTGGGGTGACATTTACATCGTGAAGATCCCGTGACCCTTGTCAAGATCGGAAATCGAAGCTGGTAGAAGGCGCACAACCATCGTCGAGGATCGGAGACTCCGTGCGTCGCATCAGTGCCCTGCTCTTTGCCTTTGCCGCGCTCGTTGGAGCAAGTGCGGCGGGCCTTGTCATGACCGCACCGGCCTTGGCGGACGGCACCACCTACACGCCGGAAACTCCGCTTGTGGACACGATCGAAGGCGGACCTTGGAACACCTCCCAGGGCAACCCGGCCGCGGGCGGCGAATACCCGAGCTCCGATCTGCTGCCCAGGTTCGCCTTCGGCGGCCCCGAAACGACTCTCGGCGGGTTCAGCGAGCCCAACGTCGCCGTCTATCCGCAGGAAGAAAAAGTGATCGAAGGCGGCAAAGAAGTAACCAAGCTGCTGCCCTACCCGAGCGGTGTCGCCGGCACGCCCGGCCCGCTCTCTGGCTACTGCAACAAGGAAGAGAGCGAAAACGAGCAGGGCTCACCGGTCTCGCAGCCGGCGGGCAGCAAGCTGCCGTTCTCGCCCTACTACTTCCCGGACGTCGTCCGCAACGCCGACGGCTCGCTGACCGGCTACTTCGACTACCGGCCGAAGGACGCCGATGAGGCGATCACGGTCGCGCGCTCCAGCGACAACGGCAAGACATGGGTCGCCGAGGGCAAAGCGCTCGAGCAGAACCCCGGCTACTGCCCAACCGCCGACACCAACGATGACGGTCAGGGCCACCCCTACGTGGCCCCGATCGGGGGAACCACAAAGCTCTACACGCTCAACCGGCCTGCCGGCGACTACGAAGGCGTGGGCCTGCTCGTCCACAACATCGAACCGTCCGCGACGAATCCGCTGACGAAACTGGAACCGACCGAACCGGTCGGCATCGACCCCAACGCCTACGCCGAAGCCACGGTCGAAGTGCCCACCAGCGGCGCCGGCGTCAGCATCCCCGTCTCCACGCTCGGCGAAGCTGGCTCTCCCGAGCACATCGTCGCTGGCCCCTACGAGGATTACAACGCCGCCTCGCCGTCGAGTTCGATAATCACGTGCACTGAAACGAGCACGACGCCAGCCGAACTCAGCGGGTGCACCGTATCCGGTTCGTCCACCCTGATCGTCAAAGCCAAAGACGACATCGTGCAGGTCATCGCCACCGCGAACCCCGAAGCGCTGGGGACGAAAACCATTGTGCCGGGAGCTACCTACACGATCCCCACGGGGCCCAACGTACCGAGCGGGGAAGGCGGCCTAGCAGAAGTGAGGATCCTCAACGGCAACTCCACGGTGTCGCCCTTCACGACCTTCATCCTCAACGAAAACGCCCCCAACCGCCTGTACATCGACGGTGTCACCGTCTACTGCGCGCAGTCCAATGCCAACCCGACAACGAAGATCGAGGACTGCACGACCGACAGCGGCTCGCCGCTGGTCGTCCACCAGGGCGACGCGATCACCGCCGACCCGATCGTGCCGGCGAGCGCGACTGTCACGACCGGCCTCAAAGCGCCCGACGGGATCATCGGGACGCTGCCCTCATATCCCGGTGCTCCGTCAGGCTCGACGGTCGTTCTGTACACAGAAAAGGAGCTCGCGTACTTCATCGTCGGCACGACCGACGGGGCGATCAGCTCCAGCGGCAAATTTACCGCGGGATCGGTGTCGCTGCCGCTGGCGAGCGGAACGGCGATCACCTACACCCCCTCGGTGCACCCGAGCGAGCCCCTCACCGGCAACTCCTTCAAAATCTACCTCGGCACGAACATCGAATCGCCGATCCAGGAAGTGACCTGCACCGGCGTCACTGCCGCGACGCAGACCGGCGTGCCGGCCGGCAGCGAGAACCTCACGGGCTGCACTGGCGGCTTGGGCAAAGTCGCCGAAGGCAACTGGATCGGCGGACCAAACGCGGCGATCGTGCCCTTCTCCACCCTCAACAAGATCGGTGAGGGCAAGGACAGCAAGTCGAAGGGCCCCGAGAAGCTATTCAACAACAACGAGGATCTGAGCGTGCTGCGTGCCGCGTACACCTTCAACGGCGTCAACTTCACCGACATCGGCCCGATCAGCGGTACCGCGTCGGCGACCGGCAACGACACGGGTTCCTACAACGACATCTCCAACCCGTTCCAGACGACCAGCCCGTCGAGCACCGAACCGGCCGACCTCAACCCCGGCGAACCCGACACGACCGAGCTTCGCTTCATCGGATCGCGCGGCACGATCATCACCAACCCCAACGGCACCTACGGCATGTTCCTGTCCGGCTCGTGGGCGACCGACGGGGACAGCGACGCGTTCAACCAGATCTTCTACACCGACTCGACCAACGGCAAGGAATGGTCCGTGCCGAAGGTTGTGCTTAGCACCGAATACAAGTTCGCGGCGTCGGCCGCGCAGGACAAGGCGCTCGAAGAAGGCAAAGACGAACCGTTGGGCATCAGCGCCTACTACTCCGGCCGCGCCTACGGCCCAGCCGTCGTCCAGAACCCCGACGGTTCGCTGACGATGGTCTTCTCCGGCTACCGCCTGCCCAAACCGATCACGACGGCTGGCACGGAACTGGGCACGAGCTCGACTAAGTACAAGATCGGCGCAAAGGACCCGGCGCTGTACCGGAACATCCTCACGATGCACCTGTCATCAGCGACCACGCCGGCGGTCTCGACCGCGACCTCGGTGAGCTCCTCCGACGCGGGCTCTGGCGTAGTGGGCGTAGCGGTCACCTACACCGCTACGGTGGCGCCCGTCCCGCCAGGGGCAGGCACTCCGACGGGCACCGTCTCGTTCTCGGACAGCCACGGGTCGATCGCTGGGTGCTCCAGCAGGCCGCTAAACGAGGGCTCGCCCGACACCGCCACGTGCACCACGACACACGCGCGCCCGGCGGGCGCCGACGAAATCACCGCCACCTATTCCGGTGATAGCAACTACGGCGAATCGTCGGGTTCCGCCAACGAGAACGTCCTCGAAGAACCGGCGTTTACCTCGGCCGAAAGCACAACTTTCACCGAGGGGAGCGATGGAAGCTTTACGGTAACGGCCACGGGCACCCCCACGCCAGAAATCACCGAGACGGGCACGCTGCCCGAAGGTGTGACGTTCGACCCAGCTACCGGGGCGCTCTCCGGAACGCCGACCCAGGAAGGCGTCTATCCGATCGTCTTCACCGCCGTCAATGGCGCCGGCTTCACCGTTCAGGGCTTTACGCTAACGGTCGACGCCGCGCCAAAGATCACATCGGCCGACGGCACCTCCTTCACCTACGGCGTGCACAGCAGCTTCACGGTGAGCGCCAGCGGGACACCGTCGCCGTTTATCGAAGAGTGGGGAAACCTGCCTGAAGGCGTCAGCTACTCAGACGGCGTGCTCTCCGGCACCCCGACGCAGATCGGCACCTTCGAGGTGACGTTCACCGCCGAAAACGGGGTCGGCACGGACAGCGTCCAGCGGTTTACGCTGACGGTCCTCGGGCTCAAAGTCTCGACCACGTCGCTGCCCGAGGTGACGCTCGGTAGCGCCTACAGCGACCAGCTCGCCGCCCTGGGCGGCGTTACGCCCTACAAATGGAAGGTGACCGCGGGAAGCCTGCCCAAAGGTCTGCGGCTCAACACCAAGGGCCTGCTGTCCGGGACCGTAAAGGCGAAGCAGTATCCCCACGGTGGCTCGTTCTTGGTCACAGTCACCGTGACCGACAGCACGAAGAAGGTGCACCAGACGGCGACGGCGAACTTTACGGTGCTGGTGTCATAAGGAGGTCGCAGTGCTGAGAAGACGGCGCCGTTCGAGCGCGCGCCCGCTGCTTGCGGCAACAGCAGCTGTCGTGGCGCTCGCCGGCGTACCCATACCGGCCGCTGCAGCAGCCGCCGAAGCAGACCTCGGTGACATCGGGTTTGGAGCTGTCGTCGTTGACAACGCGCGGGAACACGTGCTCGTATCGGGCCCCACCGCGAACGTCGTCGACGTGCTCAACTTCTCTGGCGAGCTGATCGCGAGCATCCCGAACATTGACGGGGCGCGCGGCATGGTGATCAAAGGGCACACGCTGTTCGTCGCCGAGAGCACCGCTGGGGCGGTCGTGGAGATCAACCTCAAGACGCTCGCGGTGGCCAAGAGCCCGCTCGTCACGGGACTGCACAACCCGAGGTGGCTTGCGATCGCAGGGGGCGCGCTTTGGATTACGACGGGATCTGGTCACGGCTGGGGCGGGCTCGCGACGGTGAACCTTGCCTCACACGAACTGAGGCAATTCGAAGAAGACGCCTACTACGAACCCGACCTGGCGACGACGCGAGCGGACCACGACGAGCTGTTCGTCGCCAGCGACGGGGTCTCGCCAGGCTCGATCTACTGCTTGAACGTGTCATCCGGGGCGCCCGTGGTGGCAATGAGCGGCACAGGCCTCAACCAGGAGAACATTGAGGGCTTGGTGGTCTCTCCCAGCGGCGCTCGGGTGATCCCCGCCTCAGGATGGCCATATGACTTCGAAGAGCTGAGCGCCGACACGCTCAAGCCCGATGGAATCGTCTATCCCGGGGAAGCGTATCCGGCGGCTGTGGCCGTCTCGGGACGGCGGTCGAACCTACTCGCTACGGGCCTGTTCGCGACCCGCGGGCCGGACATACTCGTTGACCCCATCGGGAGCACAACGCCAATCTTCGAGGCCACGACCAACAGCTCCGGGGAAACTCACAGCATTGCGCCGCACGGGCTGGCTTTGAGCGCGAACGGAAAGGCGCTGTTCGCCGCGCACTTTAGTGATGTGTATGAAGACGAAACGTGGCTGAGCGTGTTTGAAGTGCCTGCTGGGTGAGGCGCGACCGCGACGGCACGGCGTACCCCCTGCTCGCCATGAAGACCCGCTAGACGGCCTGCGAGTCTAATAAATGGAACCTCCGATGTGGCAGGCACTTCGCGAGTGGGCGATCCAGGACTCGAACCTGGGACCTCTTCCTTATCAGAGAAGCGCTCTAACCAACTGAGCTAATCGCCCGCTGGAGCCGATTCTAGCGGCCGTGACAGGCCCGCGGTCAGCCCCGCGCGATCGCCCTACGCCACCACGTGAGACCGGATCCGCCGCGCCAGCTCGAGCGCCTCCTCGGGCGTCGAAAACGACAGCTGCGCGCTGTAGCGGCCGTCCGCGGTCGGTTTCACCCGCACGTCCGCGCCAAGCGCGGCGGCGAGCGTCTGCGCGATCTCCTGCGCGGCCTGCTCCTGGTCCGGATGCACGCGCCGAGGACCACCCCTGTCGGCGGTCGGAGCCGGCGTCGCCTGCGCGTTGCTGTCACGAGCCCGCTCTTCGGTGACCCGCACCGACCATCCCTGCTCGGCGGCCTCGCGCGCGAGCCTGCGCCGCTCGCCGTGCTCGTGCGCAAGCAGCAGCGCGCGTCCGTGGCCCTCGCTCAGCTGGCCCGCTTGCACGAGCTCAATCGCCTCATCGGGCAGGTCCAGTAGGCGAACGAGGTTGCTGACCGCCACGCGGCTGCGTCCGACGCGGCGTCCGACGTCCTCGCGCGTGAGCCCGAGCTCCTCCACAAGCGCAGCGCACGCACGCGCCTCCTCGATCGGGTTGAGGTCCTCGCGCGCCATGTTCTCGACGAGCGCAGCTTCCAGCGCCTCGGCGTCCTCACGCTCGCGCACGATCGCCGGGATGTTCTGCAGGCCGGCGATGCGCGCTGCGCGCCAGCGGCGCTCGCCTGCCACGAGCTCATAGCTGCCACCCGGCCGCGGGCGCACGAGCACCGGCTGCAGCACGCCGCGCTCGCCCAACGACCCCGCAAGCGCCTGCAGCGAATCCTGGTCAAAGCGCCGGCGCGGCTGCTTCGGGTTGGGCGAGATTAGCTCGACTGGCAGCTCCCGCAGTTGCTCCTCGCTCTGCTGTGCGCCCTCCGCCGACACCGACAGGATCGCGCCCAAGCCTCTCCCCATCCCCGGCTTCGGCTTAGCCACGCGCAGCTACCTCCTTGGCCAGCTCGAAGTACGCCTCTGCGCCGGCGCTGTGCGGGTCGTGGTGCGTCACCGGCAAACCGTAGCTCGGAGCCTCGCCCACACGCACGTTGCGTGGGATCACCGTGTCGAACACCAGGTCCGGGAAGTGCGCGCGCACTTCGCGCTCCACATCCTGCCCGAGACGTGTGCGGCTGTCGTGCATCGTCAGCAGCATCCCAGCGACCGTTAGACGCGGGTTCAGCTCGCGCTGCACCAGCCCCAGCGTCTCCAGCAGCCCGGCGAGACCCTCCAGCGCGAAGTACTCGGTCTGGACCGGCACGATCACACGGTCCGCCGCCACCAGCGCGCTGACCGTCAGCGGTCCCAACGACGGCGGGCAGTCGATCAGGATATAGCTGAAGCTGTCCCGTACCGGGGCAAGACACTCGCGCAAGCGGTACTCGTAGCCGTCGATCCGCGGCAGCTCGATGTTCGCGCCAGCGAGACCCGGCCCGGCGGGCAGCGCACGCAGACCCCCGATCGGCGTGTCCACAAGCGCCTCTTGTGAGGACGCCGTGCCCGACAGGACCTCATACAGGCCCGGCGTCTGCGAGCGCGCGATGCCCAGCCCGACCGTCGCGTTCGCCTGTGGGTCCGCGTCCACCAGCAGCGTCTCGTAGCCCGCCTCCGCGATGCACGCCGCCACGTTCACCGCGGTCGTCGTCTTGCCCACGCCCCCCTTCTGGTTGGCGATCGCGTAAATCGTGCCCATCGACCGCACGCTAGCGCCGATCGCCTCCGCGCGGCTGCTCCTCAGCACCGACGCGACGCAACGTCCGCGTAGCGAACTTCGATTCAGGCCCCAAGCGGGCGCTTGCGTGCAATCCCAGCCCGCCTCGGGAACCGCGGTGGCGTCTCGCCCGTCTTGACGAACACGTGCAGGTGGCGGTCCCTCGCGTCCTTGAATGGAACCACCCTGCGGATCTCCGCCAGCTCCAAGCCCAGCAGCACCGCCGCCCGCTCGGCCGCCCCCTCCGCTGTCTGCTCGCGCCGGCCCCGCCAGTCAACCAGCTTCCCGCCCAGCCGCATTAGCGGTGCCGCGTACTCCAGCACCACCGGCTGGGGTGCGATCGCCCTCGCCACCACCACATCGCAGCACAGCGCGCCCTCCCGCCACTCCTCCGCGCGTGAGCACACAACCTGCGCGTTCTCGACCCCCGCGGCCGCGCACAGGCGCACGAGGAACTCACACTTGCGCCGCTGGCTCTCTATCAAGCTCACCTTGGCCGCGGGGAGCGCCACCGCGAGCGCCAAGCCAGGGAAGCCAACGCCGCTGCCCAGGTCGGCGATGTGCTCCGCCTCCCTGACTGCATCCAGCTCGAGTGCCACAAGCGAGTCGGCGATATGCGTGCGGGCGGCCTGCTCCGCCGTACGCACCGCCGTTGGGGCGTGCTCATCTGCCTCCAGCGTCGCGAGCACCTTCGCCAGCTGCTGCTGCTGCGCTGCGGTCAGCGCGTTGATTTCACGTGAAACATCAAGCGGCGCCATCGCCCGCCCGCGGCGTGACCACGAGATACCGCTCGGGCTCGTTGCCCTCGCTGTGCGTCTCGACGTCACCGCGCTCACGCAGATACTCGTGCACGATCCGTCGCTCGAACGGCGGCAGCGGGTCGAGCTCGACGGGTTTTCCCGAGCTGAGCGCCTCGTCGGCCGCGTCGTCGGCTTCCCCGCGCAGCGCCTCGGCGCGCCGATCGCGATATCCATTGGCGTCGATCACCACGCGCACTGAGGACGGGCCATCCGGGAACACGATCCGCTGCGCCAGATGCTGCACCGCGTCGATCGTCTGTCCGTGCCGGCCGATGAACAGGCCCACATCCTCGCCCTCGAGCCGTCCGCCGAGGACATCGCCACGCTCCTCGACCTCGACGTCCACCTCCAGGCCCAGCCCGTCCACGATCTCCTCGAGTAGCTCCTCAAGCGCCTCCACCGGCTCGAGCTCGGCCTCCTCGAGCTCGGCGTCGCGGTCGTCCTCCGGCTCGCTCATCGCCGCCTACCCGAGCGTTTCTTCTTCTTGCGGGGCGAACGCGGCGGCGGCGGGCCCGTCGCGACGGGGGCAGCCGCGCCCGCCACCTCGGCCTGCGGCGCGGGCGTAGTGACGCCTCCGGCTGCATCTGCGATCGCCTGGCGCAGCGAGCGCGTCGGCTTTCCGTTGGCTTTCGGGGTTGGCCGCTCCGGCGGAGGCAGGCGCCGGCGGATGAGGAACTGCTGGCCGACGGTCCACAGGTTCGTGGTGATCCAGTACACGAGCAGGCCGGCCGGGTAGCGGTAGAGAATCACGACGAACACGACCGGCAGGATCAGCATGAGGCGGCGCTGGTTGGGGTCGGCGGTGGCCGTCGCGATCAGCGTCGACGCTAGCTGCGAACCGACATAGAGGACGATTAGCACGACCAGCACGACCCCGGTCGCCTTGTTGGTGATATCGGGGATGAACAGGAACTTCGCCGAGTGGGGAGCCACCTGGTTGCAGGTGGCTTTTTCGATCGCTTTGGACGTGACGATGTGATGGGCGGTCAGAGCCGGGCCGCAGATGTGCTTCTTGAGGTCCGTTCGCAGCATGTAGAACAGCGAGACGAACACGGGCAGCTGCAGGAGCAGAGGAAGGCAGGATGCCAATGGGTTGATTTTGTGCTCCTGGTAGAATTTCATCATCTCCTGCTGCTGGCGCTGTTTGTCCTCCTTGTACTTCTCTTTGATCGCGCTCAGCTCCGGGGCATGCCGCTGCATCTCCTGCATCGACTTGAGCTGCTTGTAGGTCAGCGGCACAAGGATCGCGCGGATCAGCACGGTTAGGCCGACGATCGACAGCCCCCAGCTCCCGCCCACGACGTGGGCGTGAATGAAGACCATGATTTCTTCGAACACGCTGATCAGGGGCGAGAACGCGTCCTGAATGACGTTGGCGAAGATTGGCATCGTCTATTGGCTCTCGGCCCGGAACACTTGCTGAGCCTCAACCGGATCGTATCCGCCGTGACTCCACGGGTTGCACCTCAGCAGACGCCACCCGGCGAGCACAAGGCCCCTAAGTATGCCGTACTTGCCAATCGCCTCGACCGCGTAGCGCGAGCACGTCGGCTCGTACTTGCAGCGTCTCGTAATCGCGGGAGAGATCAGGCGCTGATACAGCACGATCGGCGTGACGGCGAGCATCCGTGCGATCCGCGCCATGTCGCGTGGTGGCGGCGCGCCGTGTGCAGTGGACAAGCTCATTCGCTCGCCGCTTCCGGCTGCTCGGTCGCTCCGGCCCGCAGCCCCGCCTTGGCGATCAGCTCCGCCAGCGAAGCGTCCATCCCCGCGAGCCCCTCACGCTCTGCCAGCTCGCCCGCCGGGGGTCGAGCGACGACGACGACATCCTGGCCGGGGGCGAGCGCTCCCTCCGCGCGCGCAAACGCCTCGCGCAGCAGTCGCTTGACTCGATTGCGCTGCACCGCGCCGCCGACCTTGCGCGAGACCGACAGCCCAAGCCGCGGACGCGTCGAGGAGGGATTCGGGAACGTGTACAGCACGAGATGGCGGTTGGCGGTCGAGCGACCTTGGCGGTAGACCCGCTCGAACTCTGCGCTACGCGACAGGCGCCCGCGCGCGTGCGAGCGCGGCCTCATCTCACGCTCACCGCCCTCGGAGCCCGTGCCACCACGGCCCTCAGGTGGAGAGGCGCTTGCGTCCCTTAGTGCGACGCCGCTTGAGCGTGAGCCGCCCGGCGCGCGAGGCCATCCGGGAGCGGAACCCGTGAGCACGGGCTCGCTTACGCTTCTTGGGCTGGTAGGTGCGCTTCATGCCGGGCTGAAGTATAGGACCGCTTGGCCCCCTTCGACTCCTCGGCGCTGTTTTTCCCGCCAAATGCGGGCAGTCCCCAGGAGCCGCTGCGGGGGTTGGGTATAGTCGCCCGACCGGGCCCTCGGGCCTCCTTTTCAATAGTTCTCAGCAACTGCCCCTGGGAGAGGAGCGGACTAACGCTGCCGTGAGCCGTGAGCTCGAGCACATATGGTCGCGGGTGCAAGCGCAGCTTGCCCTGGTCGTGGACGAGCCCACCTACCGCATCTGGCTCGAGCCGCTACGCGCAGTCGAGCTCGACGGCGATCGTCTACTGATCGCGGTCTCGCCGCACGCGTGCCGCTGGATCCGAGAGCGGTTCGGCAGGGTGGTACAGGCAAGCGTCGAGCTCGTGCTTGGCCCCGACATCCGTATCGAGCTAGCTTCGTCCTCCGGCGACGCCAGCAACACCACCGAGCTTGCTCCACCGGGCGCTGCACGCACGTCTGGAGTCGCCACTGGGAGGCGACGAGACTCCAGCCTCGAGCACCGTCACAGCGCAACGACAGGCGCGGTCGGCAACCCCAAGCTGACCTTCGAGCAGTTCGTCATCGGCGACTGCAATCGCCTCGCCCACGCGGCCGCACTAACGGTCGGCGAGATGCCCGCGCAGGCATACAACCCGCTGTTTATCTACGGGCCGCCCGGCGTGGGCAAGACCCACCTGCTTAGCGCGATCGGGGACCTACTACTGACACACAACCCAGGTCTGAAGGTCCGCTGCACGACCGGCGAGGCCTTCACCAACGAGTTCCTCGGCGCCCTCACCGGCGGCGGCATCGACAGTTTCAAGCTTCGATTTCGCGACGTCGACGTGCTGCTCGTCGACGACGTTCAGTTCCTCGAGCGCAAGACGAAGACCGAGGAGGAGTTCTTCCACACGTTCAACGCCCTGCACGACGGCGGCCGGCAGATCGTGCTCACCTCCGATCGCCCGCCAGCCGATCTGCAGGCCCTCGAGGATCGCCTGCGCGAGCGCTTTGCCGCCGGCCTCGTGGCGGACATCGCGCCGCCGGATCTCTCGACACGGCTTGCGATTCTGCGCAAGCGCGTTCAGTACGACCACATCGAGCTGACCGACCTCAGCACCCTGTCCGTGATCGCCGAGCGCGTCAGCTCGAACGTCCGCGCGCTCGAGGGCGCACTCATCCGCGTCGTCGCCTTCAGCTCCCTCACAGGCAGACCGCTCACGGGCGACTTGGCGCTCGAGGTCCTCAACACCCTCTACCCGAGAACCGCCTCGCCAGGACAGCGCAAACGCACGATCGCTGAGATCCAAGCCGCGACGTGCGAGCACTTCGCCATCTCTCCCGATGAGCTCCTATCGACCGCCCGCGTCGCCCGCGTCGCCCGCCCCCGGCAACTCGCTATGTACCTAGCCCGCGAGCTCACCGGCGAGTCACTGCCAGCCATCGGGCGACAGTTTGGTGGGCGCGACCACACCACAGTTCTCCACGCCTGGCGGCGTACTTCAGCCCGAATCGCTGAGGACAACACCACACGTGAGGCTGTGGAGAAGCTGTGCCAAGCACTCGACTGTGCGCAGCCATGACCCCATCCGCGCCGCCGACCGGTCATCCTGAGAGACTTGCCGATGGTTCTCCACAGCCTCCTCCACTGCCTGTCGCCTAGATTCCTTCCTATCTACGCTAAATCCACATGTCCACAGCCACTACTGATACTGATCCCCCTCTAGAGATCCATCGATGAAGCTTTCCCTTTCTGCCGCCGATCTACTTGCTGAGCTCCAGACGACCACACGCGTTGCGTCGTCGCGCAGCGCGGTCCAGGCGCTGTCTGGGGTAATGATCTCTGCGCCCAGCGACTCCACCCCCGAGTTGCTCGCCACTGACATGGAGATCGGTCTGCGTGTACCGCTCAAAGCGGATGTTGCCCGCCCCGGCTCTGTGGTACTGCCCGCGCGTCTACTACTCGACGTCGCACGATCGTTGCCGTCGGAGACGTTGACGATGGAGCTGCGCACCGCGGAGCAGGACGTGGAGATCATCTGTGGGCCGACGACGTTCCACCTGCGCACGCTGCGTGCAGAGGACTTCCCGTCGCTGCCGCCGCCGTCTCCCGACACGCGCGTCGAGCTGCCGGCCGAGGCGTTCGTGCAGACGGTAAACCGCGTTGCTCGCTCGGCCTCGCGCGATGAGACGCGCCCCGTGCTCACGGGCATCCTGATGTCGGCGTCGGGCCAAGAGCTGAGGATGGTCGCAACCGACTCCTACAGGCTCAGCGTCAAGGAGACCGCGCTGGCGTCGCCGCTGCAGGGAAGCCTCGAGGCAAATGTGCCCGCCAGGGCGCTCCAGGAGCTGGTGCGTATCGCTCAGGGGATGTCCGCTGAGTCGATCGCTGTGAGCGTTGGGCAGAACCAGGCGGTGTTCGAGCTCGGCGACGTTGTGCTGTCCTCGCGCCTGATCGACGGCCAGTTCCCGAACTACCGCCAGCTGCTGCCCGAGTCAGTCGAGCACGAGCTGCGCCTGTCGAGCGCCGAGCTGACCGACGTCGTGCGCCGCATCAGCCTGCTGGCGCAGAAGAACGCGCCGTTGCGCCTCAGCTTCAGCGAGGGCACGCTGACGGTCTCAGCGCAGACCCCAGACGTGGGCGAGGCGAGCGAGGCGATCCCGGTGCCGTTCCACGGCGAGGCGTTCGAGATTGGCTTCAACCCCGAGTTCCTGCGCGATGGCCTCGAGAGCATCGAGTCCGACGAGCTCGTGCTGAAGCTGATCAGCCCGCTACGACCGGGCCTGATCGAATCCCCGGATACAGGCGACTTTGTGTACCTGATCATGCCGATCCGCCTGAACGTCTGAGGTGGCGTCATGCGCGTGCTCAGCGTGCAGCTGCGCGACTTTCGCACGTACGCACGCGCGGAGGCGGGACTTGGCGAGGGCCTGACCGTCGTCCACGGGCCAAACGGCGCGGGCAAGTCGAACCTGCTGGAGGCGCTGTACTACGGCTGCACCGCGCGCTCGCCGCGCACGCGCAACGAGCGCGAGCTCGTGCGCTTCGAGGCGCAGGCGGCGCGCGTGACGGTGCGGTTGATGGACGGCGCGGATGCACACGAGTTGACGGTGGCCTTTGGCTCGCTCGGCGACGGCACGCGGCCGGTCAAGCGCATGACCGCAGACGGCGCTCCGGTTGAGCGACTGCTCGACGTGGAGACGCGGCCGCTGGTGAGCGTGTTCTTGCCAGACCGGCTGGAGCTTGTCAAGGGCCCGCCGGCCGTGCGCCGGGCACACCTCGACCAGGTGGTGGTGGCGATCTGGCCGCTGCGCGGCGATACGCGCAGGCAGTACTCGCGGGTGCTCGCCCAGCGCAACGCGCTGCTCGGACGCATCCGCTCGGGCCGGGCGTCGGACGCGACGTTGTCCACATGGGACCGCGAGCTGGCCGTGCATGCGCTGGAGCTGCGCGCGGACCGCGCGGCCGCAGTCGAGCTGCTCGCCGAGCCGTTCGCCGCTCGCGCGGCGCAGCTGGGGTGTAGCGGCGAGGCCGTGCTCTCCTACCGGCCGCGCTCCCGCGCCGTGGACGTCGAGGAGTACATGGCCGAGCTGCGCGAGCGCCTTTCGAGCGACCTCGAGCGGGGCTTCACGGGCCACGGCCCCCACCGCGACGAGCTGGCGCTCCTGCGCGACGGGCGCGAGCTGCGCGTCTACGGCTCTCAGGGCCAGCAGCGCCTGGCGCTGCTGGCCCTGCTGCTCGCCGAGCGCTCGGTGCTCGCACAGGAAAGGGGCCGCACGCCGCTGATGTTGCTCGACGATGTGATGAGCGAGCTCGACGCCGAGCGGCGCGAGCTGCTCGCTCGCGAGCTGCGCTCGGGCGGCCAGAGCGTGATCGCGACGACCGACCTCGCGCACGTCCCCGGCGCAACTGACGCCGCCGTAACGCGTCTGCGGATCTCGCCGGGAGCGATCCTGCAGGAGGCGATCGCCGCGTGAGCAGAGCCGCCCCTCGCCCGCTGGCCGCCGCGCTGGCGCAGCTGACGGGCGCGCTCGCGCCGGCGAGCACGCTAGCGCGTGTGCAGGAGGTCTGGGAGATCGCGGTTGGGCCCGCGATCGCCGCCTCGGCGCGCCCCACCACCGAGCGTGACGGCGTCCTCACGGTCACGTGCGCCGCCGCCGTGTGGGCGCAGGAGCTCGACCTGATGGCGGGCGCGTTGATCCCCCGCCTGAATGCGGCTCTCGGCAGCGACAGCGTGCGCGAGCTGCGCTGCCGGACCGGGTGAGCACAAACCGCTTGTTTGCGGCCATTTTGCAGGCATTTACGGCTATCAGGAGGCCCGGTCGCGGGGTCCGCCGTGCTATCATTTCAGCCATAGACAACCCGCCCCGGCCGTGGACTCAGCGCCCCGGAATCCGGGGCGTTCTCACGTCATCGGAGGGTCATTGGCAACAGGCAGTAGCAGCTCTGGAGAGAGCACAGGCAAGGGCGGGGTCAACGACCCGTCGGTGAGCGGCGACCCCGCGAGCTACGACGCCCAGGACATCACGGTCCTCGAGGGCCTTGAAGCGGTTCGCAAGCGCCCGGGCATGTACATCGGATCGACCGGGGTGATGGGTCTGCACCACCTCGTCTACGAGGTCGTCGACAACTCCGTCGACGAGGCACTTGCTGGCTTCTGCACAGAGGTGTCCGTCACGATCCACCCCGACAACTCAGTGACGGTCGTGGACAACGGGCGCGGCATCCCTGTGGCGATCATGGAGAAGGAGGGCCGCCCGGCGGTCGAAGTCGTGCTCACCGTCCTTCACTCCGGCGGCAAGTTCGGGGTCGGTGGCGGCTACAAGGTCTCCGGCGGTCTGCACGGGGTCGGCGTGTCGGTCGTCAACGCGCTGTCCGAACGGCTGTCCGTTGAGATCCGCCGCGACGGCTACGTCTACTCCCAGGAGTACGCGCGTGGCGCCCCGCAGGCCGAGCTGGCGCAGGGCGAGGAGCTGCCCAAGGGGGCACCGACGGGGCTCTCCCTCACGTTCCTTCCGGACGCCGACATCTTCGAGTCGCTCGACTTCGACTTCTACACGCTCGAGGAGCGCCTGCGCGAGACGGCGTTCCTCACTCGTGGCCTGAAAATCACGATCGTCGACGAGCGCGGCGAGGGCCACTCGGCCTCCTTCCAGTACGAGGGTGGCATCGAGGACTTCGTCTCCTACCTGAACGAGAACAAGGACACCGTCCACCGCAAGGTCGTGTTCTTCGCCGGCGAGTCTGAGGAGGGCGCCGCGGAGATCGCGATGCAGTGGAACTCCTCCTACCAGGAGTCGACGCACTCGTTCGCCAACAACATCAACACCAGCGAGGGCGGCTCGCACCTGAGCGGCTTTCGCTCGGCGCTGACACGCACGCTGAACAAGTACGCGCGCGACCACAGCCTGCTGAAGGAGAAAGAGGACAACCTCTCTGGCGAGGACGTGCGCGAGGGCCTGACGGCGGTGATCTCGGTGAAGCTGCGCGACCCCCAGTTCGAGGGGCAGACGAAGACCAAGCTCGGCAACCCCGGCATGGCGGGCTTCGTCGAGTCGATCGTCAACACCGGCCTGGGCGAGTTCCTCGAGGAGAACCCCAGCGAGGCGCGCGCGGTGATCATGAAGTCCGTGCAGGCGCAGCGGGCCCGCGAGGCGGCGCGCAAGGCACGCGACCTGACCAGGCGCAAGTCGGCGCTGGAGAACTCCACGCTGCCGGGCAAGCTCGCCGACTGCTCGATCAAGGACCCGTCGCTGGCCGAGCTGTTCGTGGTCGAGGGCGACTCCGCCGGTGGCTCGGCCAAGCAGGGTCGCGACCGCGAAACCCAGGCAGTGCTGCCGCTGCGCGGCAAGATCCTCAACGTCGAGAAGTCACGCATCGACAAGGTCCTGCAGAACACCGAGATCCAGGCGCTAATCACCGCCATCGGCACCGGCGTGCGCGACGAGTTCAACATCGAGAACGCGCGTTACCACAAGATCGTGTTGATGACAGACGCTGATGTTGATGGAGCTCACATCAGGACACTCGTGCTCACGCTCCTCTTCCGCGAGATGGAGGAGTTGATCAAAGCCGGCTACGTGTACATCGCCAAGCCGCCGTTGTACAAGCTCAAGCAGGGCTCGCGCGAGCGCTACATCGAGAAGGACTCCGAACTCGAGGAGATCCTGCTCGCCGACAAGTGGGAGAAGATCGAGATCTTCGACCGCCACGGCACGCAGTTCAAGCTCACCGAGACACGCTGGCAGCGCTTCTCCCGCCTGCTCAAGCAGTACGAGGGCTGGTCCCTGGCGATGCGCGGGCACTGGGGGCACGACGTCGTCCAGTTCCTGGAGGAGTCCTCGCTGCTCGGAGAGCAGGCGTTGAGCGCCGAGGCGGCCATCGAGCTGCTCAGCCGGGGCACCGTCGCCGGCGACACCCACGCCACCGAGCTACTGGACAGCGACCCGCTCGAGCTGCGGGTCCGCGCGGTCGAAGCCAAGACCGGCTTCGCTCGTGTTCATCGCATCAAGCGCGACCTGTTCGAGTCGCAAGAGTACCGCCAGCTCGCGCGCGTGCACGCCCAGCTGATCGAGCTCGCCGGCGTCCCCGCCTTCGACGTGCGCCTTGCCGATGCTCGCGAGAGCGCACCGTCGTTCGAGGCCCTGTACCCGGCGGTGATGGCGGTGGCGCAGAAGGGCATCAAACTGCAGCGCTTCAAGGGCCTCGGCGAGATGAACGCCGAGCAGCTCGGCGACACCACGATGGCGCCGGCCACGCGCACGCTCGCGCAGGTTACGCTCGAGGACGCCGCAGCCGCCGACCGCATCTTCTCGATGCTGATGGGCGACCAGGTCGAGCCGCGACGCGCATTTATCGAGGACAACGCGAGGGCGGTTGTGAACCTAGATGTGTAGTTGGGAGGTGAGTAATGGCATCAGCTGACGTGATCGGCGGAGGCAACATCGAACCGCGCGCGCTCGAGGAGGAGATGCGCACCGCCTACCTCGACTACGCCATGTCGGTGATCGTCGGGCGCGCGTTGCCCGATGTCCGCGACGGCCTGAAGCCCGTCCACCGCCGCGTCCTGTACGCGATGAACGAGCTCGGCCTCGGCCCGACCCGTTCCTACGCCAAGTGCGCCAAGATCGTCGGCGAGGTGATGGGCAACTATCACCCCCACGGCGACTCCGCGATCTACGACACGCTCGTACGGATGGCCCAGGAGTTCTCGATGCGCAACGAGCTCGTCGACGGGCAGGGCAACTTCGGCTCGGTTGACGACGACCCGGCTGCGGCGATGAGGTACTGCGTCGCGGGGGACACACGGGTTCGCACGCGCGCGGGCACGGTGCGGATCGACTCACTTGCGCCGGGTGCCCGGGCCAATTCCGACACTCCCATCGACCTCGAGGTGCTCGACCGCCTTGGCCGACCCGTGCCGGCATCCGTGCTGTTCCATTCCGGCGAGCATCCGACGCTGCGCCTGCGTACCTCCGAGGGCTACGAGCTGACCGGAACCGCCAACCACCCGGTGCTGTGTCTCGTGGAGCTCGCGGGTGTCCCGATCCTTCTGTGGCGCCTGCTCGGCGAGCTGCGTCCAGGCGAGCGCGTCGCGATGAACGCGCACACGGTCGAAGACGCTCGCGCAGCCGATCCAGTCGCTCTCGGACTCCCCAGGGAAGACCGATTGGGCGCTGGCCAGATCTCGGTGTCGGCGACCGCCGTGCTCGACCGACTCGGGACGGACATCCCGGCGCTGCTGGAGCCGCTGCGTAGCGGCGACTACTACTACGCCAAGGTCGCCTCGGTTGAGCCCGCCGGCGTACAGCCCGTCTACTCGCTGCGCGTCGACACTGACGATCACTCGTTCCTCACCAACGGCTTCGTCAGCCACAACACCGAGGCCCGCCTCGCGCGCATCGCCACCGAGATGCTGCGCGACCTGGACATGGACACGGTGGATTTCGTGGCCAACTACGACGGCTCGCGCCGCGAACCGCTGGTGCTGCCGTCGCGCTTCCCGAACCTGCTGGTGAACGGCTCGTCGGGGATCGCGGTGGGGATGGCGACGAACATCCCGCCGCACAACCTGCGCGAGGTGATCGACGCGACGATCGCGTACATCGACGACCCGGAGATCGACACCGCGGGGCTGATGCGCCATATCAAGGGGCCGGACTTCCCGACGGGCGGCATCATCCTCGGTCACGGTGGCATCAAAGACGCCTACGAGACCGGACGCGGACGCGTACGCGTCCAGGCGCGCGCGCACATCGAGCCGTTGAGCCACGGCAAGGAGGCGATCGTGGTGACCGAGCTGCCGTTCATGGTCAAGAAGGGCGGCGAAGGCAACCTGATGACGAAGATCGCGGAACTCGTCAACGACAAGCGCATCCCCGAGATCTCCGACCTGATCGACCAGTCGGACAAGCGCGGCATGCGCCTGGTGATCGAGCTCAAGCGCGACGCGATCCCGAAGGTGGTGCTCAACAAGCTGTACAAGCACACGCCGATGCAGACGACGTTCGGCGTGAACATGGTCGCGCTCGTGGACAACGTGCCGCGCACGCTGAACCTGCGCGCGGTGATCCACAACTACGTCGCCCACCAGCGCGAGGTGATCGTGCGGCGTACCAAGCACGAGCTCTCCGAGAAGGAGGCGCGCGCGCACATCCTCGAGGGGCTGCTGACCGCACTCGAGCACCTCGATGAGATCATCGAGCTGATCCGCGGCTCCCGCGACCGCGACAGCGCGCGCGAGCAGTTGATCGCGCGCTTCGAGCTGAGCGCGATCCAGGCGACGGCGATCCTTGACCTGCGTCTCTCGCAGCTCACTGCGCTTGAGGCCGACTCAATCAAACAGGAGCACGCCGACGTCACCGAGCGGATCGCTGAGCTGCGCGCGATCCTTGGCGACGAGACTCGCGTGCTGTCGGTGATCAAGGAGGAGCTGACGGAGATCTCCGAGCGCTTCGGCGACGAGCGTCGCACCGAGATCAGCCACTCCGAGGACGAGATCGACATCGAGGACCTGATCGCCGATCAGCAGATGGTGATCACGATCACCAACACCGGCTACATCAAGTCGCTGCCGCTCGCCACATACCGCCAGCAGCAGCGCGGCGGTCGCGGCGTGACCGGGATGGACATGAAGGACGGCGACTTCATCGAGCACCTGTTCGTGTGCTCATCGCACGACTACCTGCTGTTCTTCTCCAACCGCGGCAAGGTCTACCGCTCGAAGGTCTACGAACTGCCCGAGGCCCAGCGCACCGCCAAGGGGCGCGCCCTCGTGAACATCCTGCCGCTGCGCGAAGGCGAGCGGATCCAGGCGGTCGTCTCCACGCGCGACTTCACCGAGACCCAGTTCCTCGTGTTCGCCACGCGCAATGGCACCATCAAGAAGACCGCCCTTGAGGCGTACAACACGCCGATCAAAGCCGACGGCATCATCGCGATCAACATCCGCGACGACGACGAGCTGCTGGCCGTGCGCATGGTCGATCCAGGCGAGGAGATCATCATGGTCTCCCGCGCCGGCCTGACCGTGCGCTTCGCCGAGTCCGACGCGCGCTCGATGGGGCGCGACACAACCGGCGTGCGCGGCATGGACGTCTCTGATCGGACTCCCGCCCACCCCAACTGCGTGATCGCGATGGACGTCGCGCGCGACGACATGGACCTGCTGGTGGTCACCGAGAACGGCTACGGCAAGCGCACGCAGATCGCGCAGTACCGCAAGACCAACCGCGGCGCCAAAGGCGTCAAGACGATCAAGCTGACCGAGCAGAAGGGCGCGCTCGCGGGGGCGCTCGTTGTGCGCGAGCACCAGGAGCTGGTGTTCATCAGCGTTGGCGGCATGGTCCAGCGGACGTCCGCCGCCGGCATCTCCCAGCAGGGCCGCTCGGCGACCGGCGTGCGCGTGATGAACCTCAAGGACGAGGACGTCGTCAGTGCCGTCGCGCTGGTCGTGGACACCGAAGCTGACGCGGGCACCGACGAGAACCCGGCGCCGCTCGCGCCCGAGGCCGCCGACCCCGGCGAGCTGGGCGAGTAGTCAGCCGCCGCCGTCCTGCCGGAAAACCGAGGCCTACCGGGGGAAGCGCGCAGCGTTTCTTGCGATCGCCTTCCAACCGTCCAGATTCACCCGCTCGCGCTCAGAAGGTTCAGGTGACCGGCCGAAACGCTGAGGGTGCCCGCTCCCCGAAGCCTTCTCGCAACCGTCCTCACAATCATCTTCTGCGCCGCTCTGACCGCCGCCCCGGCAGTCGCCTCGCAGACCGCGCCGACGCCGGTGCGCGCGAGCGCCGCCGCACGCGGCCGCGCCAGCTGCGCCAAGAAGAGCTCTGCCCACGCGTCGCGTCGCAGCGGCGACACCGCCTGCCGCGCGGGCAGTCGCAAGCCGCGCATCCGCAAGACGGAGAAGTCCCGGCCCGTCAAATCCCGGCCCGTCCACGCCCGGCGGGAAAAGCCCCAGACGAGCACCCCGGACACGCCCGCCGGCTCTGCTGAACCGAGTGGCGCGCCCGTGCAGGAGACGCTCGCCGAGCGCGATGCAGCGACGATCGCCGCAGTGCTCGCGACGCCCTGTGAGAACACCGAACTGACCCCCGAAGCGGGGAACATCGCGCTCGTGCGCGCGGCCGTGCTGTGCCTGATCAACCGCAAGCGCGCCGAAAACAGCGAGAGCCCGCTGAAGTTGAACGCAGCGCTCGAACAGGCCGCCGAAGGTCACTGCCAGGAACTGATCGCCGACGACTACTTCGCACACGTCTCCCCCAGCGGCGAGACGCCCGTCGATCGCATCCGCGACACCGGCTACATCCCCAGCCCGAGCTTCGGCTACGTGATCGGCGAGAACCTCGCCTGGGGCACCTACCAGCTGTCCACACCGCAGGCAATCGTCTCCGCCTGGATCGCCTCGCCGGGGCACCTCGCCAACATCCTCGAAGCGCAGTACACAGAAACGGGAATCGGCATCACGCCCGCCGTGCCCGCATCGCTGGCGCCCGGCGCGCCCGGCGCCACCTACGCGCAGGAGTTCGGCGTCATCATCCCCTAAAGTCGAGCCGGCGCGTGAGCGCCGTCATCGACGACTTCAAATCTCGAGCCGGCGTGTAGCGCCGTCATCGACGACCTCAAACTTCGAGCCGATCTCCCCGCACGTCATCCACGTTCGCTACTCTGGCTGGACCAGAGAAAGGAGGTGGTCCAAACGTTGAGTGACAGTTTTTACGGGACCCTGGAGGTGACCGGCCGCTAGGTCGGGAGGCTGGTCCGCTTAGCGGAATCCAACCCGGGACACCCCGAGACGACCGCCGGCTCTGGTCCCTCCGGCCTTGCTAGGTTGCTCTCGGTCTTTCCAGTCAGAGCAGTAGGCGAAGGGCGCCCCGTGGTGGGCGCCCTTCGTGCTTCTTAGGGAAGACCATGCCGCATGCGGCATGGTCCGGGGCCGCACATGTGCGGCCCCGCCGGTCGGCGCATGCGCCGACCGAACAGAGAGACCCCAACGGTGGCTCTACGCAGCCTGCGGCAGGTACGCCAGCCACGCCTGCGGGATCGTCGGGCTGGCGACGTGGATAAAGATCTCCGCGCGCGGCGTACGCGGGACATGGCGCGGGTGCATCCCCGCCTGGCGCGGCAGGCGGTCACCCTTGCGCCTGTTGCACGGCGCGCACGAGGCGACGATGTTCTCCCAGCTGGAGGTGCCGCCCTTGGAGCGGGGGATCACGTGATCGACCGTCAGGTTCGAGCGCGAGCCGCAGTACTGGCACGTCCAGCTGTCCCTCGCGAACACCGCCCGGCGCGTGATCTTGCGCCGATGCGCGTCGCGCGGAACCTTCACGTAGCTGACCAGGCGGATCACCACGGGGCGCGCGAGCGTTGAGCTCTCCGAGTGCAGCTCCCAGCGCCCGCGCTCGAGCAGCTCCGCCTTCTCCTTCAGCAGCAACACCACCGCGCGGCGGACCGTGCACACGTTGATCGGCTCAAACGTGGCGTTCAAGACGAGCACCCGACCGCTCATCGCCGTGGTGGGCGATGTGCCAGGTCCGTGCCGCTGGTGCTCTGAAGGCGACACGGACCCCACCGGCTCGGGTGGGACTGTGCACTCCATCGTCAGGGCCGCAGTGTAGCGGTCCCGCCCGCCCGCAGCTCGCACGCGCCGCCGACGCGCAGCGGACCGCTCACTCGCGCTCTCCCGCGCGTGCTGAGGCGGCGGCGTAGGAGCCGAGCACGCGCACCTCTTCGCAGATCGCCGCGACGCCCGCGATCGCCTCCGCAACTAGAGGATCCTGCATGCGGCCGGCCACCTCGACGAAGAACATATAGCTGCCGAGACCCTCCCTGCGGGGGCGCGACTCGATCTTCGTGAGGTTGATGTCCCTACGCCCGAACTCGTCTAGACAGCGCACCAGCCAGCCAGCGTGCTCGGCGCCCGCGCCCCAGAAAACCAGCGATGTCTTCCACTCGCCGCCCGCGCCCGCGCGCAGCGGAGCCGGGTCGTCTACTGCCGCCGCTCCCGCCAGCCACACGAAGCGCGTTTCATTGTCCTCGCGGTCCTCCACACCAGCGCGGATCACGGTCGCGCCGTAGATTCTCGCCGCGAGCTCCGTCCCGAGCGCCGCCTGCGCTCGCCGCCCGTCCGCCATCACGATCCGCACCGCCTCAGCCGTCGAGCTCGCCGGCAGCACCCGCGCGCGCGGAAGCTCTCCACGCAAAAAGCGCGTGCACTGCCCTGGGACCTGCGGGTGGGTGATCACCGTGTCGATCTCCGCCAGCGCCACATCGACCGCGGCGATCAGCGAATGCCTCACGCGCAGCAGCGTCTCGCCCACGATCTTCACGTCGCTCGCCTCGCCCGCGAGCAGGTCAAGCGTCACGTTGATCGATCCCTCCAGCGAGTTCTCGATCGGCACGATCGCCCAGCGAACCTGTCCCTCGCGCAGCGCCATCACCGTGTCGTAAATGCTCGCTAGCGCAACCGGTTCGACCGCGTCGGGTGCTGCGTCCGTCAGCAGCGCCTCCTCGCTGAAGGTGCCCGCCGGTCCGAGGAAGCCGACGCGCGCTCGCCCGCTCGGCGTCTCAGGCGGGCTGTTCATCCCCGGCCGCCCCGCCGCTACGGCCGCCGGCCTGCGTGTGCGCTTCCGCGCGAGCCCCGCCAGCGGGTGCGAGCGCGAGGCGCACCGCCTCCGCCTCCTCCGGCGAGAGCTCCAACTCGCCGCGCCCGCCGCGCACCTGCTTGCCGTATACGCGCGCCTGGTCGCGGTGGTGGATGCACGACAGCACGATGCCCGACTGTTCGTCGTCGAGCAGCGCGATCGACATCGACTGCTGCCCCGACAGCTCGTTGTATGCGTCATAGCGCACGAGCGCGCGGTGCGCGATCCGCCCCCGCAGCGCCGTCTCAACGCTCGCCAGCCGCCCGTCGAGGCGCACCGCGGTGTCCTGGACATACCCGCGCAGGTCCTCGAACGCCTCCTGTAGCGCCGCCGCGTGGCCTACCACGTCCTGCTCGCCACTCGCGCCCAGCACCAGCCGCTGCGCGCGACGCAGCCGGCGCACGCTCACGCTCAGCGCCGCGCACGACACCAGCGCGATCAGCGCTACCGCACCAGCCGCGATCGCGACGATTCCCTGCGTGTCGGTGATCGACGCGGCCATCGCCACAAGTTAGCCGCTGGCGCAGCCGCCACGTGCCCAGCCACCAGCGTCGGCCTACGCGCCGCCTATTCGCCGAAGATCGCCAGAAACGTGTCGAGCGTGTCTTCGTGGTTGGTTTCGCCCGGCACCGGCAGGACGTGCGCTTCGACCTTCGCGGGCACCCCGAGCGGCACTCCCGGGATCGGGATTTCGACGCTGGCGGTCTTCGCCGGTTCGGTCGTGTTGATCACATGCGACTCTTTGATCTGTTTGCCCTCGGCCGTGACCGTGACTTCAACCTTGACGTCCGTCTCGGGGAATTCGCCAGCGTTTTCAATCATCACCGAGAACGTCGGGTTGCTGCCGCCGCTGATGTGGTTCAGCGCCGGTTCCGGTTCGAGTGTCGTCGTGCCGACGCTCACGCCCTTCAACGCGCTGCCGTGATGGCCCGGCGCGACTCCGCTCGGGGACGTGCTGGACGCCTGCCCGGTCACGCGCGTGAGCACCGTCGCCGCTTCCAGCCAGCCAAGGTTCGGCAGGAAGCGCGTGCTCGCCGTGCTCAAGCCCGTGATCCCGTCGCCGGTCAGCGTTTGCTGGATCAGCGGCGCCACGCGCTGGGAGTAGATCACGTCGGAGGCGAGGAAGATCTCCATGTCGCCGGCGATCTTTGTGCTCGCCTGTTTCGCCTGCCCCCCGAGCGCCGACGGCAGCAGTTCAGTGAGCTTCGACATCGCTTCGACGCGCAGGTCGAGCGCCAGCAGCAGGGCGCGCTGCGCGGAGGCCATTTCGCCTGGCACGCTCAGCCCCTTCGCGTGCGTGGCGATCGCCTGCGCCTGTTTGAGCAGTTCGTCGACCTGCTGCTCGACGTCGAGCGCCGGCTTGCCCGCGGCGTCGGTCAGCGCTGTGAACAGCGGCTGGGCGACCTGCGTGTTTGATTCCTGGGCGATCGCCGAGACTTCGTGGTTGTAGTCCTTCAGCGACTGCTGCTTTTCGCTTTTCAGGCAGCCGTTGATCAGCAGTACGATCGCGATCAGCACTACGAGCGCGACGCCGAACGCCACGCGGCGGCGCACCATCAGCGTGTGGTGGTCGAGTCCCGAGGCGCCCGCATGCTGCGGGGGCCGCGGACGTGGCCGGCGCGGGGTCGCGGCGCCCTCCGGCCGATTCCCGGCCGGGCGACGGGGTGCTCGGGATGACGGCCGAGGTGCTGTCTCCTCGTCATCGTCGAAGAACGACAAAAGCCAACCGCTCCTTTGCAGGGACTTTACGAAGAGGGCAGTATGACTGGCGGTCACCCCCCTCGTCAGCTTGCAACTTCTCGGTCAGCGCGGCTTTTCCTGCCAGCTGGGGCAGGGACAGGAGCTGGGCGCGGCGAACGCGGGAGCCGGTGGAGTCGCCACGCACCCTCGTC
Source organism: uncultured Solirubrobacteraceae bacterium (assembly GCA_963735615.1). GTDB lineage: Bacteria > Actinomycetota > Thermoleophilia > Solirubrobacterales > Solirubrobacteraceae > Palsa-744. The sequence goes on along the minus strand of CAVTLO010000001.1, from coordinate 1,915,916 downwards.
CAAGCGTCCCGTGAGCGCGAGCTCACCACACGCGAGCCCGAGCGCCGGCGCATTGCGCGCCGTGCAGAGGAGCCCGACGCCGAGGAGCTCGTGCTTGACCGCTACCGCCTGCTCGAGCAGCTCGGCAGCGGCGGCTTCGGCGTCGTCTGGCGCGCCCACGACGAGCTCCTGCACAGGGAGGTGGCGGTCAAGCGCGTGTGGCTCGGGGCGGGTGGAGGTCCGATCGACAGCGAGCGCGCCACGCGCGAGGCACTGGCCACCGCGCGCCTGTCGCACCCGGCGATCGTCGCGCTGCACGAGGCGTGCGCCCACGACGGCGCGTTCTACCTAATCTCCGAGCTCGTCGACGGCGACACGCTCGCGCGGCTGATCGCCGATGAGGAGCTCGCGGACGAGGAGATCCTGGAGATCGGCGCTGCGCTCGCCTCCGCGCTCGCGCACGCCCACGCGCGCGGGGTCATCCACCGCGATATAAAGCCGCAGAACGTGCTCGTGCCGCACCCCGTGCGGGACACGCCGCAGACGCCGCAGACGCTGCTCGCGGCGGCCAAGCTCACAGACTTCGGCGGCGCCGCGCTGGTCGGCGAGGAGGCGCTCACCCGCACCGGCGACGTGCTCGGCACGCTCGCCTACATGGCGCCCGAGCAGAGCGAGGGACGCGAGGTGGGAGTGCAGGCCGACCTGTACTCGCTGGCGCTCGTCGTCTACGAGGCGCTCACCGGGGTCAACCCCGTCCGCGGCGCGACGCCCGCCGCCACCGTACGGCGGATCGGGCGCGAGCTGCCGCAGCTGCAGCGCGCCCGCCACGATCTTCCACGCGAGCTCACCCAAGCGATCGACCGCGCGCTTGCGCCCGCGCCCGCGGACCGCGGCACGCTCGAGGATCTGCGCCTCGCGTTCGAGGAGGCACTTGAGCGCGGGCTCAGGCCATCAAGGTGGCGGCGCTCCCGTCCGAGCACTGCGCACGAGCCTCTGTCGCGCGAGCCACCCGTCGCCCCAACCCGCCTTGGTGCCCCGCCCTTGCGCACGATCGAGCCGCGCTGGCCCCGCGCGCGTGAACGCGACCCGGAGGTGGGGAACCTCGACGAGCAGGAGCTTGCGGCCACCCCGCGGCGGATCGGCCTGCCGCGCGGCGTGTGGGGCGCATGCGCCGTCGCGGTGATCCTGTGGCAGGCGTTCGCTGGCCGCCCGGGCGTCGCGCTGCTGCTATTCGCGGGCCTCGTGCCGCTGGCGGTGCTTCCCGCCGAGGGCGAGGATGGGCCGCTGGGAGCGGGCTGGTTGGGCTGCACGCTCGCGCCGGTGCTCGGCCTCGCCGGTCTTGCAGGGGCGTTCCCCGCGATCGCCGGGCAGGCTTCACGTTGGCGCGATCGGGCGGCGCTCGCGGCGCTCGGGTACTGGTGGTTGGCGCTCGCCGCGCCGCTGCTCGGCCGGCGCCTGTGGCTCACCCCCGCCTCCGCCGCCCCCGCCCGTGCGACATGGGAGGGTTCGTTGAGCGTGACCGCCGCGCACGTGATCGTGCCGCTGCTGACGCTCGGCGTCCTTCTAGGGGCGCTGCTATGGGCGCTCGCCGCCGCGGTCCTGCCGTGGATCGTGCGCGGGCGCAGCGCCGCCCTGGACGTCGTCACGGTCACCGTCTGGTCGGCCGTGCTCGCCGCCACTGCGCCCGCGCTAGACGCGGGTCTAAGCGCGCACGCGGCACACCCCAGCCCGCGCGGGGCCGTCCTTGGCGCGCTCCTTGGCGCGATCGTCGCGGTGGCAGCCCGCGCCGTTCGCGGCCCCGTCTAAGAATTCGCTCACGAGCGTCTGCGGCCAGGTGACGAGCGAGGGTGCGTAGCATGGCTCACGGCTGGCGGCCGATCTGCGGAGATCGGCGCGCAGCCGTCCGCCGATGAACCCGCTCAAGCGCGTCGAGACCATGATCGCCAGCCTCGTCGAGGGCACTTTCGGGCGGCTCTTTCGCGCGGAGGTCCGCCCGATGGAGCTCGCGCGTAAGCTCGCCCGCGAGATGGACGCCCACCGCACCGTGTCGGTATCGCGCGTATACGTCCCCAATGAGTACTCGGTTTGGCTCTCACCCACCGACCGCGAGCGCTACGAAGGCGTCGAGCACGAGGTAATCGATGAGCTGTGTGCGTACCTGTTGGAGCACGCGCGCCGCGAGGACCTGATCATGTCCTCGCCTCCGCACATCGTCTTCCACACCGACGAGCGCCTGTCGCTCGGCGAATTCGGCATCCAGGCGCGGTTGGTCCGGGCCGGCGGCGAGGATGAGGAGCTGCAGCCCGTATCGCATCCCGCTCACCCGCCCCGTCCAACCGCCGACCAGGAGGAGCACGGTCAGACGATGATCTACAGCAGTTCGGCACGCGTGCGCGGGCCGGTGCAGGACGCGCAGGCGCGACGCGCGCCTGAGCGGGTGCTGCTGGCCGTCGGCGGGCGGCGGCTGCTCGTGCCCCCCGGCGGCGGCACCGTCGGTCGCAGCCGCGACTGCGACGTGGTGCTCGACGACGCGGGGATCTCGCGCCGGCACGCCGAGCTGCGCCCGGGCGTCGACGGCTGGACGGTCGCGGACCTCGGCTCTACCAACGGCGTGCGCGTCAACGGCGCAGCGGTGTACGGAGCGCAGCCGCTGCGCTCCGGGGATCGCGTCGAACTCGGCTCGACCGAGGTCGTCTTCGAAGTCTCATGAACACCCTCGCGCCCGTATCCGTCGCGCTGAAGTTCGGCTTCCTGGTGGTGCTGTATCTGTTCCTGCTGTGGATCGCGCGCAGCGCCCGCGGGGACCTGCGCCGCGGCGCCGGCGCGATGGGGCCGGCGGGCGCCTCGAGCCCCGTGCACGCCGCCGCCGGCGCGATCCCGCCGGACGCCACCGGCATGTACTCCGCGTCGGCGCTCGCCAGCGCCGACGTCGCGCACCGCGCACCGCGTCTGGTGATCGAGCGCGCCCCCGGCCACGATCCAGGGATGATCTACGACCTTGACGGCGACATCGTGCTCGGACGCGGCGATCGTGCGGAGATCAGGCTCGAGGATCCGTTCGCGTCCTCGCGCCACACACGCGTCTACGAGCAGGGCAACATCGTGGTCATCGAAGACCTCGGCTCGACCAACGGCACTTACCTCAACGAGGAGCTGCTCGAGACGCCCAGGCCGCTGCACCCGGGCGACCGGGTACGCATCGGCGACAGCGAATTCACGTTCGAGGTGGACTGAGATGGTCGCTTGATGTTGCGCGTGGCCGAGCAGTATGCCGGGAGCGACACGGGTCGCCAGCGCCGTGCTAACGAGGATTCGCTGCTCGCGCGCTCGCCGTTGTTCGTCGTCGCCGATGGCATGGGTGGCGCGCAGGCCGGCGAGGTCGCCTCGCGTATCGCCGTCGAGTGCTTCGAGCCGGGGCTTGCAGACGCTTCGCACCCGGAGATCGAGCTCGCCGCGCTCGCGCTCGCTGCCAACGCCCGCATCCACGAGCTCTCGCACGCGAACGCCGAACAGGCGGGCATGGGCACGACGCTCACCGCCGCATACGTCGGTGAGCAGGAGGTCGCGATCGCGCACGTCGGCGACAGTCGCGCCTACTGTCTGCGTGACGGCCAGCTGCTGCGCCTGACTGACGACCATTCGCTCGTCGACGAGCTGCTGCGCCAAGGTCGGCTCACGCCCGAGGAAGCGATCGACCATCCCCAGCGCTCGGTGATCACACGCGCGCTCGGCCCGGAGGGGATGGTGGAGGTCGACACGCGCTCCTTCCGCGGGCGCGCAGACGATGTCTACCTGCTGTGCAGCGATGGGCTCACGACGATGATCTCCGAGGAGTTGATCGCCGCGACGCTGCTAACCCACCCGCGCTTGCACGACGCGGGCGAGGCGCTGATCGCTGCGGCCAACGAGGCCGGCGGGCGGGACAACATCACGGTCGTGCTGATCCGCCTGGAGGAGGTCCAGCTCGCGCCGGCTCACGAAGACGCGACGATGGTAGGGGTCCCGGCCGTGTCCGCGCCATCGCCATCGCCGCAGGCGCCGCCCGCGTCGTCGAGTGAGGCCGACCCCGGGCCCGAGGCGATCCTTGCTGATGGCGGCGCTGTGATGGTCTCCGTGCCGCCGCGGGCCGCGACGACGATCACGCGCACGCCCCGCAGTCCGCGAGCGCCCTCGCCGGGCGCAGCCGCTGATGCGCGCGGGCGCCGGCGCGTACGGCACGCGGGAGCGCTCGTGTTCGCACTCGTCGTGCTGGGGCTGCTCGGCTCGGCCGGCTACCTGGCGCTGCAGTCGGTGTACTTCATCGGGACCAACAACCGCGGCCTGGTCACGCTGTTCCAGGGCCTGCCCTACCGGCTTCCGGGCCAGCTGGCGCTCTACAGCAGCCAGTACGTATCAGGCGTCAGCGCCGCGACGCTCAGCCCCGAACAACGCCGCAAGTTGCTCGACCACTCGCTGCGCTCGGAAGGCGACGCTGCCGCGCTGATCCGCAGCCTCGAACTGGAACAGCTCGAATGAGGCTCGCGGCGTGAACCGCCCGATCGTCCGGCTGTACGGGCTGGTCGCCGTGCTGTTCGCTCTGCTGGTCGCGTTCACCTCGCGCTGGTCGGTCTTCGATGCCTCCTCGCTGCGCGAAAACCCGCTGAACGCGCGCAGGGTGCTCGAGCAGGAGCGGATCGCGCGCGGCGAGATCACGGCCGCGGACGGCGCCGTCCTCGCGCGCAGCGTGCGCGCCCCCGAAGGCACCTACGAACGCGTCTACCCGGCGGGAGAACTGTTCGCCGCCCCGATCGGCTACGACTACATCGACCTCAATCGCGGTAACGCCGGCCTGGAGCGCTTTCGCAACAAAGAACTCAACGGCCAAAGCGCGACCAACCTGGAGGGCCTGCTCGAACAGCTGCAAGGCTCCGAACCCCAGGGCGAGAAGGTGATCACGACGCTCGACCCGAGCGCGCAGCGCGCGGCGGTGGCGGCGCTCGGCGAACACGAAGGCGCGGTCGTCGCGCTCGACCCGCGCACGGGAGCTGTGACGGTAATGGCCTCCAAGCCGAGCTATGACCCCAATGCGCTGCGCTCGCCCGCGCTGAAGCTCCAGCAGGAACGCGAAATGAGCGCCGCTGTGCCGACGAAGTCCGAAGTCAACCGTGCGACCCAGTTCGGCTACGCGCCGGGCTCGACGTTCAAGATCGTCACCGCCACCGCCGCGATAGACTCCGGCGCTTACACGCCGGAATCGGTCGTCAACGGCGAAGACGGCATCCTCGTCTCGGGGGTGCCGCTGCACAACGACAACGACCGCAGCTGGGGACCGATCACGCTCACGACCGCGCTCGTGCACTCGGTCAACACGGTGTACGCGCAGGTCGCCGAGCACATCGGCAAGAGCACGCTCGGGCGCTACATGGAACGCTTCGGCTTTGACCGCAAGCCACAGCTCGACTATCCCGCCGAAGAGATGTCCGCGAGCGGTGAGCACGAAGGCGAAGCAATCGTCCACCCGACCAGCCCGCAGGTCGATCTCGGGCGCATGGGCATCGGCCAGGACAAACTCGCGGTGACGCCGCTGCAGATGGCCGAGGTCGCGGCGGCGGTGGCCAACCGTGGCACGCTGATGGCGCCGCACCTGACGCAGCGCATCGTCGACTCCGAAGGGCGCACCGTGCAGACGATCTCCCCGCGCGTGCAGTCAGTCGTGATGAAGCCCTCGACGGCCAGCGCGGTGACCTCGATGATGGAAGCTGTCGTCAAAGAAGGGACCGGCACGGCCGCGCAGATCCCCGGCATCCAGGTGGCGGGCAAGACCGGCACAGCGCAGACACAGTTCGGCGACGCGATCAACAACGTCTGGTTCATCGCCTTCGCTCCCGCCGCCGACCCCAGGGTCGCGATCGCGGTGACGCTCAAGGCGGTCCCCGGCGAAGGCGCGACGTACGCCGCGCCGGTCGCCAGGGCCGTGATCGAAAGCCTGCTCCATGATTGACCCGGAGACGATCATCGACGGCCGTTACCGGGTGATCTCGCGCCTGGGCTCGGGGGGCATGGCAGACGTGTACCTCGCACAGGATCAGTTGCTCGGCAGGGACGTCGCGGTGAAGGTGCTGCACCAACACTTCTCCGAAGACCAGGAGTTCGTCGAGCGCTTCCGCCGCGAGGCCTCAAGTGCCGCGGCGCTGTCGCACCCGAACATCGTCGCGATCTTCGATCGCGGCGAGTGGAACGGCACCTACTACATCGCGATGGAGTACGTGGCGGGGCGCACGCTCAAGGCGATCGTGCGCGAACACGGCGCGCTGGACCCGGCGATGGCGATCGAGATCGTCGTGCAGATCCTGCGCGCGGCGCGCTTCGCGCACCGGCGCGGCGTCATCCACCGCGACCTGAAGCCCCACAACGTGATCCTCGACGAAGAGGGCCGCGCGCGCGTCACCGACTTCGGGATCGCGCGCGCGGGCGCATCAGACATGACGCTGACGGGCTCGATCATGGGCACGGCCCAGTACCTGTCCCCAGAGCAGGCACAGGGACACGCGGTCAGCGCCGCCTCGGATCTGTACTCGATCGGGGTGATCCTCTACGAGCTGCTGACGGGCGTCGTCCCGTTCGAGGGCGAGACCGCGGTTGCGATCGCGCTCAAGCAGGTCTCAGCCGAGCCGACCCCGCCGAGCGCGTTGAACCCCGCGCTGCCGCATTCGCTTGACGCGGTCGTGCTGCGTGCGCTCGCCAAGGACCCCGCCCAGCGCTACGCGGACGCCGACGAGCTGATCGCGGCGCTCGAACACGAGCGCGCGAGGCTGCCGGCGCTCTCGGCCGCGGCGACCACGGCGCTCCCCCACCGCCACGTCTACGACGCGCAGCCGCCCCCACGGACGGGCTCGATGCTGCTCGCGCAACCCGGCACTGGAGAGTATGAGATCGAGGGCGCTTCATCGCCGCACGAGGATCGCCGCCAGCGCTGGCGGCGGGGCCTGCTGTGGGCGCTCGCGGCGCTGCTCGTCGCAGGCGCGGTCGTGCTCGCGGTGTTGCTGACGCAGTCCACCAAGTCGGTGACCGTGCCGAGCGTCACCGGGCAGACCGAACAGGCCGCGGGCGCGAGGCTGCGCGGCGCCGGGCTGAACCCCGTGCCCTCGTTGGCGCCGAGCGCGAGCGTCCGCAGCGGCCTGGTGATCAGCCAGGCGCCAGCCGCCGGAGCCACGGCGAAGAAGGGCGCGCGCGTGAGCATCGTCGTCTCGGAGGGCCCGCGGACGGTGCCGTTGATGGACGTCAGCGGGCTCACCGAGGCCAAGGCCGTTGCCGAGCTGCGGCACGCGCACTTCAAGACGAAGACGAAACCCGAAGCCAGCAAGACCGTCGAAGCCGGACGCGTAATCGCCACCGCGCCGTCGGCGGAAACCGAGGTCCAGGAAGGCAGCGTGATCACGCTGCTCCTCTCCAGTGGCCCCGCGCCGGTGCACGTACCTGACGTCGTCGGCTCGACGCTGGAAGCGGCCGAAGCGACGCTCACCAACGCGGAACTTGAAGTGGGCACGGTCACCAAGCGGGTCTCCAGCACGCAACCGGCGGGTACAGTGCTCGCGCAATTGCCCACCAGCGGACAGTCGCTGCGTGCCGGCGAAAAGGTCAACCTGACGATCGCCAAGGCGCCCAAGGAAGTCGAAGTCCCCCAAGTCGTGGGCGCGGCCGAAGCCGCGGCGAGCGCCGCGCTCAAGCACGCCGGCTTCACCAGCAGATCCGAACCGCGCACGACGAGCGAACAGTCCCAGGTCGGCGTGGTGCTCGAACAGAGCCCTGAAGCGGGCACGCACGCGCGCAAGGGCACGACCGTCACGATCGTCGTCGGCAAGCTCGGCTCCGGGACGACTACCACGCCGACGACGACCACCACGACCACCACGACGCCGCCGTCCACGCCGCCGCCGCCGGGATGACCGCTGCCGCGGACACAAATGGCTCGCCCGCGGGCGAGCCGCTGACCGTCGCCGTGCTCGCCGGCGGGCGCTCCTCCGAGCATGATGTGTCGCTGTCCTCCGGCGAAGCCGTGCGCGCGGGGCTCCTCAGCGCGGGGCACGCGGTCGTGTGGGTGGAGATCGGCCGCGACGGTGTGTGGCGATGCGACGGGCAGCCGCTGAGCGTGACGCCCGCGGGTGGGCTGCTCGGGGTCGATGTCGCCTTCCCGGTGCTGCACGGTCCGTTCGGCGAGGACGGGACGGTGCAGGGTTTGCTCGAGACGCTCGATGTCGCCTACGTGGGGGCTGGCGTTGCCGCCTCGGCGGTGTGCCTGGACAAGGTGCTGTTCAAGGAGCTGATGGCGGCGCGCGGCGTTCCCCAGGTCGACTACGTGGGCGTGCGCGCCGAGCGCTTCGCGCACGCGCGCGAGCAGGTGCTCGCCGAAGTCGCCGCGCTCGGCCTGCCGGTATTTGTTAAGCCGGCGCACCTGGGCTCCTCGGTGGGCATCGTCAAGGTTGCCTTCGCGGGGGAGCTCGACGACGCGCTCAAGCAGGCGTTCACGCACGATGGCCTGGTAATCGTCGAGGCGATGGCCGCGGGTACCGAGGTCGAGTGCGGCGTGCTTGAGGTCCTCGCTGCCGAGCGCGACGGCGGCGAGGTGGCACACGCGTCCGAGCCTGGGGAGATCGTCTTCTCTGGGGAGTTCTATGACTTTGGCGCGAAGTACTCGCCGGGTGGCATGGAGTTGAGGATCCCGGCGCGGATCTCGCCACAGGCGCGCGAGCAGGTGAGGCAGCTGGCGGTCGGTGCGTTCCTTGTCGCCGGCTGCGACGGTCTCGCGCGGGTGGACTTTTTCGTCGACGGCGAGCGCGTGCTGGTCAACGAGCTGAACACGATGCCCGGCTTCACGCCGACGAGCGTCTACGCAAAGCTGCTTGCGGCCTCCGGCGTCCCCTACCCGCACCTGCTCGACCGCCTTTGCCGGCTGGCGCTCGAGCGCCACGAGCAACGCCGCGCGTACAGCTTCTGAACTACTTGAACAGCGTCAGCTCGTTGAGCGTCGCTGACTCCATCCCGGGCGGCAGCGTGGTCAGCCACACGAGGTAGTAGCGGTACGCGTGGCCGGACAGCGCCAGCGGGATGCGTTCACCGTCGTGCACGTGCGCGCTGGACCCCACAGGGCCCTGCCAGCCGCGCGCACTCAACGGCGTCGAGTTGCCGTAGGGTAGTTCCAGTTCGATCCGGTCGGCGGCGTAGATCTGCACGGCGAAGCCGGGGGTTGGCGTCTGGATCTCGATCGCCTTGGCGAGCACGCGCGGAGCGGCGTCGAGGTAGACGCCGAGGCCGAGGCCGCCGGCCTTCTTGAGCGTGCCTTCGTAGTACTGCTCGGTGCTCCACGTGGTGTTGGGGTCGCTGTCGACGAGGTTGTCGATCTGGTCGCGGTTTTCCGGGCCGGTGCCAAACGGGTTGTAGGCGTGGGCGGCCGTCTGGCCGAGCTGGACCGGTTCGAGGCCCGCGTGCGAGGCGATGCCTGGCGGCACGCCCGTGCCCCGGTGGGTGCCGAGGCCGCCGGCGATCAATGCGATCGCGACGATCGCGGCAAGCAGCGCAAGCGAGATGACCCAGCGCGCGGGATAGCGCATGCGCCAAGGCAGCCGCCGCCGGGCGGGCCCGGGCAGCGTGCGCAGCACGCTCGTCACCTCGCCGGTGGCCTGGCCGGCGCGGGTCGCCTCGAGCGCGAGCACCTCCTCGAGGTCGGCGACCATGCTCGCCGCATCGCGATAGCGGCGCGTGAGGTCCTTGGAGACGGCGCGTTCGAGCACCGCGGCGGTGGCCGCGGAGAGCCCGGGACGCAGGCGCTGCACGTCGGGGACGTCCTCGCGCACGTGCTTCATCGCGACCGCGACGGGCGAGTTGCCGCGGAACGGGACCTCGCCGGTGAGCATCTCGAACAGCACGACGCCGAGCGAGTACAGGTCTGACTGCCCGGTGACGGGCTGCCCGAGTGCCTGCTCGGGCGATACGTAGTCGGTCGTGCCGAGCACGCGCCCGGCCATCGTCAGCCCTTCCTCTGAGAGGGTGCGCGCGATCCCGAAGTCGGTGATCTTGGCACCGCCTTCTTCGCCGATGAGCACGTTATGGGGCTTGACGTCGCGGTGCACGATTTGGCGTTCGTGCGCCGCCCCGAGCGCGCGCGCGATCTCGATCGCGTAGGCGAGCGCCTGCGGGATCTCCAGCGGACCCTCGCGGCGGATGACGTCCTTGAGCGTCTCGCCGTCGACGTACTCGAGCACGATGTACGGCGTGTCGCGCGCCTCGTCTGCGCCCGCGCCATTGCCGTCTGAGTAGGGCTCCCCGTCCGGGGACGATGCCTCGCCGGCGTCGATCACCGTGACTACGTGCGGGTGGTTGAGCTGCGCCACCGAGCGCGCCTCCCGGCGGAAGCGCTCCAGCTGATCGGAATCGGCGGCGATCTCGCGGTGCATCAGCTTGATCGCGACCGGGCGCTCGAGCACGGTGTCGAACGCGCGGTACACGGTCGACATGCCGCCCCGCCCGATCTCGGCGTCGAGTCGATAGCGCCCGCCGATCACGGTCCCGAGCAGAGTCATCGACCCCTATTGTGCGCGCAAGTTAGGCGGCGTCGCGCAGGCGTGCGAGGACGAGCGCGGCGAGCAGGCAGCGATAGAGGGCGTACGGCCACAGCGGTTGGCCTTCGCGCAGGCGTCGATCCAGCAGGCGCGCGCTCGCCAGCGTGGACAGCAGCGCCGCCCCGCCACCCACCGCCAGCGCCGCCCGCTGCTCGCGGGGAACGCCGGTGGCCCGCATGCGCGCGCCCTTGAGCACGCTCGCCCCGAGCATCACCGGCAGGCCTGCGTGCCACGACAACGCCTGGGCCGCGCCACGCCCAAAGCCACGCGCTCGCGCAGCCGTCAGCGTGGCCCCGTTGCGCGACACGCCCGGGATCAATGCACCCGCCTGCGCAAGCCCCAGCGCGAGCCCGTCACGTGCGGCGGCCTCCTCCTGGCCGCGACCGTCGCTGCCGCTCGCATCCACCTGGACGCGCGGGTCGGTGGCTCCCTTGAACGCGCCTGTGGCCTCGCGAGCGTCGGCGAGCGCCATCGCAACGGCGCCCGCGATCAGGCCCGCGGCGATCGAGCGCGGCCCGCCGAGGTGTCGCTCGATCGGCCCCCCGAGCGTGTAGCCAGCGAGCACCGCAGGAGCGAGCGCAAGCGCGATCACGCCCGCCCGGCGGCGGTCGAGACGGGCGGCGTCGCGCAGTAGCTCGCGGCGCATGTGCAGCGCGAGCGCGAGACCCGCGCCCGCATGCAGGGCGACCTCGAAGGCCTTGCGTCGCTCGCCGTCGAGCTGCGCGTACGGCCAGCCGGCCAGCCAAGGGATCAGCGTCGTGTGCGCGGAGGAGGAGACCGGAAGCAGCTCCGCGGGCCCCTGCAGCAGGCCCAACACCACGGCGTGGCGCAGGGGGAGCGCGCCCTCACCCGACGGCATCCATCTCCGATGACGACGCGTCCGTCGGGTCGCGCCGCGCGCGTCGCCGGCGGACGATCGCGTAGACGATGCCGATGACGAGGAGCGCGACGATCGCGTAGTCGACGTACTCAAAGCCCTTGCGCACGCTCGTCCAGTCGCCGCCGAGCGCGTAGCCCGCGAGCGCGAGGCCTAGCACCCACGGGAACGTGCCGATCAGCGAGAACAGCGTGAAGCGCCAGAGCGGCATTCGGGCGACGCCTGCGGGCAACGACACGAACGCCCTGACCAGCGGCACCAGACGTCCGAAGAGGACGGTGGCCTCGCCGTGGCGCTGGAACCAGGCGTCGGCGCGCGCGATCTGAGACGGGTGGGTGGGGATCAATTTAACCTTTGCGCCGTGGCGTTCGAACAGCTCCAGGCGCCCACCGCGGCCAACGGCGTAGGCGACCCACGAGCCGACCAGCGTGCCCACCAGCCCCGCGAGCACGATCCCGACGATCGTCAGATGGTGATGGGAGGCGCTCTGGCCGGGGTCGGCGACGGCGAAGCCGGCGAACAGCATCACGACCTCGGAGGGGATCGGGATGCATGCGCTCGAGATCGCCATCAGCGCGAAGATCCCCGGCAGCCCGGCGTCGCGCACGAAGTGCGACGTTTCGTTGACCAACGTTTCGGATATCGAGGCGAGAACGAGCACCGGCCGGCCAACGATAGCGGCGATCGTGAGGGCCAATCGCCACGGCTCGCGCCGGGGCAAGCGCCGTGGGTCGTTACCGTCTGGACGCGCATGCGCATCTGGATCGACCTGACGAACAGCCCCCACGTGCTGGTGATGCGCCCGGTGATTGAGCGCCTGCGCGCAGATGGCCATGAAGTGCGCGTGACCGCGCGCGACTTCGCGCAGACGCTCGAGCTGTGCGAGCGCTTCGGGATCGCACACACGCAGATCGGCCGCCACCGCGGCGAGCGGCTCGGCGCGAAGGCCGTCGGCCTCGCGTCGCGCTCGGCCGCGCTCGTGCGCTGGGCGCGCACCGACGCGCGGGCCGCGGGCGCGCGGGGCTTTGATATCGCCCTAGGTCATGGCTCCAACGACGTGACGGTCGCTGCAGCCGCGCTGCGCATCCCGAGCTCGACGATGTTCGACTACGAGTGGGCGACGGTGCAGCACAACGTCAACTGCCGGCTGGCGCGTGCGGTGGTCGTGCCCGATGCGATCCCGCCGCAGCGCCTGGAGCGTTACGGCGCGCGCGGCAAGGTACGCGCATACGAGGGCCTGAAGGAGGAGTACTACCTGGCGGACTTCGAGCCCGACGAGGCCGTGCTCGCGGAGCTCGGCTTGGACCCCGCACGCCCGATCGTGGTCGTACGCACGCCGCCAGAGGTCTCGCTATACCACCGCTTCGAGAACGACGTGTTCGCGGGCGTGCTGCGGCGTCTGGCGAGCGCCGCCGCCCAACTAGGGACGCAGGCGGTGGTGCTGCCAAGGGTGGCGTCCCAGCGGGAGGAGCTCCGGGGTGTGGCCGGCTTTGTGGTCCCGGAGCATGCCATCGACGCGCAGTCGCTGATCGCCCACGCCGACCTCGTGATCTCCGCCGGCGGCACGATGAATCGCGAGGCGGTGGCGCTGGGTACGCCCGTCTACACGACCTTCCAGGGACGCCCGGGGGCGGTCGACGAGCGCCTCATCGGCGAAGGCCGGCTACGGATGCTCGCAGCGCCAGAGGAGCTCGATCTTGGCCGCCGCGCGTGCGCGGATGCGGTGCCGCGCGTGCGCCGCGATCCGCGCACGCTCGTAAAGCTGCTGCTCTCGCCAGTGTCTGACTGAGACAAAGCAATGCGCTCTGCGACGCCGGAGTCGGGCTCGGCCCTTACAATCTTCACAATGCGCCGACGGATCCGCTCGGCGGCCCTGCCCCTCCGCCGTCACTCGCTGCCGCAGCTTGCAGTGGACGGGGCGCTGGTCGCGATCGCGTACTACCTCGCCTTCGAGTTGCGGTTCACGACCAGGCTGTCGACGCACTACTCCGACCTGCGCGCCGACACGATCTGGTGGGTGCTCGCGGGCAGCCTGCCGGTGCTGGTGCTGGCGCGCGTGTACCAGCGCAACTGGCGCTACGCGGGTCAGCGCGACTACGAGGCGGTGGTGCTCGCGGTGGTGCTGATCGTGCTGTTGACGGTCGCCGGCGTCGAGATCCTGCGCCCGGTGCATCAATACATCGAAACGAGGCATCAACCCGGCCATGCGACCGCGGTTGCGGTCGTGCTCCCGAACACCGTGATCGTGCTGTTCGCACTGCTGTCGCTCGTCTTCCTGGTGGGCCTGCGCGCAGTGGCGCGCACGTTGTACGAGCGCAGGCCGCTGGCCGCGTTCCGCAGCCCGCGCCGCGACCAGCGCACGGTGCTGATCGTCGGCGCCGGCGACGGTGGACGGCTGGTGGCCCGCGAGATCATGCGCAACCGCGACCTCGGCCTCGTGCCGGTGGGCTTCCTCGACGACGATCCAGCGAAGCGACGGCTGCGCATCGAAGGGCTGCGCGTGCGCGGTAACACCGAAGGCGACCTGCCGCGCACCCTCGACGACGCCGAGCCCGATGAAGTGATCATCGCGATCCCCTCCGCTCCGGGATCGACGCGGGCGCGCATCGTACGCGAGTGCCGGACGCGCGGCATACCGGTGCGTACGCTACCGACGGTCTTCGAGCTGCTGCAGACGCGCGGGGCGCTCGCCAGGCAGATGCGCGAGGTGCGCGTCGAGGACGTGCTCGGCCGCGAGCCGGTGCACATGGAGCTGGAGCGCGTCGGCGCTTATCTTGCGGGCGAGACGGTGCTCGTGACGGGCGCCGGCGGCTCGATCGGCTCGGAGCTTTGCCGCCAGATCGCGCGCGTGGAGCCGCATCGGATCGTGCTGCTCGACCACGCCGAGGACAACCTCTTCTCGATCCAGCGTGAGCTCGAGGACGAGCGCCACGTGCCGCCGTCGATGCTCGCGGCCGTGCTCGCCGACTGCAAGGAGGAGGAGCGAATGCGCGAGGTGCTCGCCGAGCACCGCCCGACGATTGTCTTCCATGCCGCCGCCTACAAGCACGTCGGCCTGATGGAGGCCAACCCGGTCGAGGCCGTGCGCAACAACGCGATCGGCACGCGCGTTGTGGCCCACGTCGCCGGCGAAATGCAGGTCAAGCGCTTCGTGCTGGTGTCGACCGACAAGGCGGTCGCGCCGGCGACGGTGATGGGGGCGTCGAAGGCGCTCGCCGAGTTCGCGCTCGAGGCCGCTTCCGTGCGCTGGCCCGGGACTTGCTACAACGCGGTGCGCTTCGGCAACGTGCTCGGCTCCTCCGGCAGCGTCGTGCCGATCTTCCGCCGCCAGATCGAGCGTGGCGGCCCGGTGACCGTTACCGACGAGCGCATGATGCGCTACTTCATGACGATTCCCGAGGCCGTCCAACTGATCATCCGCTCCGGGTCGCTCGCCGCCGCGCGCGCGCAGGAAGAACCCGACCTGTCGCGACCTGCCGGGCGCATCGCCCCCCGGCCGCGCGCTACGCGCGGCGCCGAGGTGTTCGTGCTCGACATGGGCGATCCCGTCTGCATCATCGATCTGGCCCGCGCGATGATCGACCTGTCGGGTCTCGACCCCGACCGCGATATCGCCATCGAGATCGTCGGGCGCCGTCCCGGCGAGAAGCTGCACGAGGAGCTTTTCAACAGCTACGAGCGCCGCCGCGCGACCGCCGCCGAGAAGATCCTGCTCGCCGAACGCGAGCCGCTGGGCATGGATGAGGTCGAGTCGATGTTCGCGGAGATCGGCCTGCTCGTGCTCGAGGGCGATGCTGCGGGCCTCGCGGCGAAGGTGTCGGAGCTCGCCGCCGCGCGCAGGGATATCCCGCTGGACACGACGGATGCGGCGGGCGAGATCCAGTCCAACGGCGGGGACCCGAACGCCAACGGGCGCGAGGCGCCTGCGCCCCTCGTACACTCCCCGCATTCATGACCTTCCTGCCGTTCGCGCTCTCCCTATCGAGCACGTTCACCAAGATCGGGGCAATCGCGGCGTTCGCCGCGCTGGTCGGTATCGCGGTCCTGGCGCTGCTCGTCTTCTCCCAGGCACGCGAGCTCAAGCGGCTGCGTGAGTGGGCCGGCCGCGCGCCCGAGCGCGCGGCCGACCTCGAGCAGCGCGTCACGGCCGCCGCCGCCGTCCGTGTCCAGCAGCAGGCGCCCGGGCAGATCGCGCGCCCGGTGCCGCGTGCGGCGCCGACTCCCGTTGCCGCGGCAGGTGGCGCTGGTCCGGCTACGCGCGTGGTGGGTACCCCGGTCGCCGCCGGCGTAGCTGTGCCCGCCGGCCAGGCGCTGAGTGCCAGCGGCGCCCCCGCATCCCCGTCCGCGCCCGGCGCCGGTGCGCCCGGCCAACCCCTGGCTCCGGGGCAGCCGACGGCCCCGGGTCGTCCCGCCATCCCCGGGGTGCAGGCCACGCCCGGAGCGCCAGTGACCGCTGGGGCGCCGACTCCTGGCGTCCTGTCTGGGCCTGGCACGCCCGTCCCGGTGGCGCGTCCAGCGGTTCCGGGCCAGGCTGGTCTGCCGGCGCAGCCCCCCGCTCCCGCCGCGGCGCCCAGTTCCACGCCGGCGATGGCGCCTGTGGGCGCACCAGCGTCGGCAGCGGGTGCGGCGCAGAGCCGCCCGGTGGCCGCCAGCGCCGCTCCATCCGGTCTCGTCGAACCCCACTCGCCAGCCCCTGCGACGGCAGCGGCAGCGGCGGGCGTGGGCACGCCGGTAGCGCCTCGCGCCCCGAGTCCGCCGCGGCCACCTGCTCCTGCCGGTGGACAGCAACCCGCCTCGCAAACGCCTCAGGGCCAGGCTGCGCCGCCGGCCGCTAGCGGCGCATCGCCGCCTCCTCCAGTGCGCCGCCCGCCCGCACCCGCGGCCGCGGCGCCAGCGGCGCCAGCGGGAACACCGCCGAGTGCACTGGGTGCCGAGCCGATCCGCGTCGGCGGAGCACCCGCCGCCCGCCGCCCGGGCGCCGTCGCACCGGGGCTGGACGGTCGTTCGGTGTACGCCGCCAAACGCTCGCCCAGGAAAATGATGCTGCTAGTCGTGGCAGGGGTAGCCGTCGTAGCGGCGGCGGTCGTCGTCGCGGTGACCTCGCTAGGCGGTTCCTCGGGCGCCAAAACGGCGACCAACTCGGCGCAGACGACGGTTCGTAACGCGCCGTCGCATGCCGCCAAGCACACGCACAAGGCGAAGCCCGCGCCGAAAGCACCGACGCTGAGCCCTGCCGAAACGAACGTCGCGGTGCTCAACGCGACCGAAGCGGAAGGCCTCGCACGTCGGCTCGCCAGCACGCTGCAGCAGAATGGTTACTCGCAGGCCACGGCGCTGTATGGGAAACCTCCCGGCTCCGATCAGGTCAGCGTCGTCGAGTACGCAAGCGGCCACCAGGCCGAAGCCGAAGGAGTCGCACGTTCGATTTCGGTGACGCACGTGCTGCCGATCGAAGCGGCCGTGACGGCGCTAGCGGGCTCGGCGAACGTGGTGGTGATCGTCGGCGCCGACAAGGAAAAAGAAACGTCGAGCCCATAGCCGGCTTCCTGGACATTCCGGCGCGCTCGGCGAAGCCGCGCGAACACGGCATCACCCACGTGATCGACAGGGGGCTGTCGGTGGCCGATGTCGACGGCCTGCTTGAGGTCGCCGGCGGCAGCGTCGACATCGTCAAGCTCGGCTGGGGCACCGCGCTCGTGAGCGCCAACCTGAAGCCCAAGCTCGAGCGCTACTGGAGCTACGGGATCCCCGTCGTGCTCGGCGGCACGCTCACAGAGATCGCGATCCGCCAGGGGCGGGTCGACGGGCTCGTCGCCTGGCTACACGAGCTCGGGCTGCGCCACGTCGAGATCTCCGACGGCACGATCACGCTTGACGCTGAGGTCAAGCGCGAGCTGATCGAACGACTGTCTCGCGAGTTCATCGTGCTCGCGGAGGTCGGCAGCAAGGACGCTGACTTCATCATGGCTCCGTACATCTGGGTGGAGCAGATCGAACGCGACCTGGCCGCAGGTGCCTGGAAGGTGATCGCCGAGGCGCGCGAGTCCGGGACGGCCGGCATCTACCGCGCCAACGGCGAGGTGCGTACCGGCCTGATCGACGAGATCGCCCACGCGGTCGACAGCGACCGCCTGATCTTCGACGCGCCGCTTCAGCAGCAGCAGGTGTGGCTGCTCAAGCGCTTTGGCACCGAGTGCAACCTCGGCAACATCGCGCCTGCCGACGTGCTCTCGCTGGAGACGCTGCGGCTCGGGCTGCGCTCGGACACGGTCGAGCGTTTCGCGCTGGGCGGCTCCGATTGAGCGATGCGGCGCCGGGCAGCGATCCGCTCGCGCGAGGCGTATTCGCGCTGCTGGTGCTCTCCTGCTTGGCGGCGTTCCTGATCACGCAGCGGCTGAAGCACACGCCGACGGCGATCCACGAATACAAGCTGGCGACCGCCTTCTCCCCCTATCCGGGCAGCAATAGCCCGCTCGAGGCGATCTCGTTCAAGCTGGCCAACGCGGAAGACGTGACCGTCACGATCATCGACTCCGCGGGCAACACGGTTGCGACGCTCGTCAAGGACTATCCGGCGCCCCGCTACAAAACCTTCTCGCTGCGCTGGAATGGGCGCGGTGGGACCGCGCACCGCTACGGCCACCAACTGACCGCCAGTGGGCGCAGCATTCTCGTTCCCGAGACCGAGGGCAAGCTCGCGTCTCCCGGCGAATACCGCGTTGAAGTGGACCTTCGCCACCGCGGCCAGCAGGTGCTGTTGCCGCGCAGCTTCGCGCTGGTGAAGCCGTGAACGTGCTCGCGACGCGCCTGCCGAGCGCGGGCACGCTCGTGGCGGGCCTTGCCGTCGCGCTGGTCGTGGTCGCGGCGCTGGTCGCGGTCATGCGTCGCCACCGCGATGCGTTTCCACTGCTGGCGGTGCTGACGCTCCCGTTCCGGCTGCCGATCTCCGCCGACGGCAGGACCGTGAACCTGCTGATCCCGCTGTACCTGGTGGTCGCGGCGGGGACCGTTACCTACCTGCTGCCGAGGTTGCTGAGCAGGGACGCAGGCGGTGAGGGCGCATGGGGCGAAAGCGGCGGCTCGCCCACGAGCCCGAGCTGGTGGGCCTCGCCGCGGGGCGTGGAATGGTTGCTGCTGATCACGATCGCGCTGTACGCGCTACAGACGCTGTACTCCGGCGACCGCGCCAAGGCGGCAGAGAACATCGCGTTCTTCTACGTGCCGTTCGCGCTGCTGTTCCTGATCCTCCGCGATGTGCGTTGGACGCGCGAGCTGTTGCTGCGATGCCTCGGCGTGGTGGTGGTGCTAGCAGTTCTGTTCGCGGGAGTCGGCTTTGTCGAGTACGACCGCAAGCAGCTGTTCCTGAACCCGAAGGTGGTCGCTGCGAACCAGTACGACAACTACTTCCGCGTCAACTCGGTGTTCTTTGACCCGAGTATCTACGGGCGCTTCCTGGCGCTGGTGATGATCGCGGTGACGACACTCGTGCTCAGCGGCCGACGCTCAGCCGCCGCGCTCGCGGCTCATGCTCGGGAGAGCCGTCGTGAGGCGCTCACCGGGGCGGCCGTACTCGCGTGGCTGCTCGCGGGCCTGGTGACGAGCTTCTCGCAGTCGAGCATCGCGGCGCTGCTGCTGGGCTTGGCGGTGCTCGGCGCGTGGTGTTGGGGCGTGCGCCCGACGATCTACGTTTCGGGTGCGCTGCTTGCGATCGCCGCAGCGATCGTGGCGCTCGCCCCGGCGAGCCTGCACTTTGGCCTGAAGGGCTCGAGCGGCTCTGCTAGCAACGCCACGAGCGGGCGCACGACGCTGGTCTCGCGGGGCCTCGAACTGTTCGCCAAACGGCCGCTGGAGGGCTACGGCTCGGGCTCTTTCGAAACCGAGTACAAACGGCACAGCAAGGCGTCCGCCGCGAGCGCCGAGAACGCGACCTCGGCCTCGCACACGATCCCCGTGACGGTGGCCGCCGAGCAGGGGATCGTCGGCCTGGGCGTGTACGTCGCGCTGTTGCTGGCGGCGTTTGTCGTGCTCTTCCGCGGGGCCGGGCGCTCGCCACCGCGGATCGCGATCGCGGCGTGCTTTGCGGCGCTCGTGCTGCACACGTGGACGTACGCCGACTTCCTCGAGGACCCGTTCACGTGGACCCTGTTGGCCGTCGGCGTAGCGCTTGCCCGCCAGGACGGCGTCTGAGCCGTGCTTGGCTACCTCAAGCGCCTGGTCACGACCGGGGCGGCGTATCAGTTCGGGGACATACTCGCCAAGGGGCTGGCGCTGCTGACGCTGCCGCTGTACACGCGGCACCTGGACACAAAAGCGTACGGTGCCGCGGAATCGCTGCTCACGGCGGTGATCCTCTGCAGCATCCTGGCGCGCGCCGGCGTCGGCGAGGCGTTCATCCGCTTCTACTTCGACGACGAGGACACGGCCCGACGCGAACGGATCGCGCGGACGGCGACGGCCACGGTCGCGTGGACGACGACGCTGGTCTCGCTCGTGGCGGTCGGGTTCGCCGGACCGCTGTCGCGCTTGGTGCTGGGCTCCGAGGACCCGCTGCTGCTCGACTGCGCGGTGCTCGGCCTGTGGGCGTTCACGAACCTGGAGATGGTCTACGCACAGCTGCGGGTGGACGAACGCAAGCGGGCGTATGTGTACGCGTCGGGGGCGAACGTGGCGATGACGGTCGCGTTCACGGTGCTGCTGGTCGTGTTCGCAAACCAGGGCGCACGTGGTCTGTTGCTCGGCAACTTCGGCGCCTCGGCGGTTGTCGTACTCGGTCTGTGGTGGGTGCTGCGCGGCCGCGTCTCGCTGCGCGTGCGGACGGCCGACCTGCGCGCGATGCTGCGCTTCGGGCTGCCGACCGTGCCGGCGGACGCGAGCGTATACGCGCTGCAGGTCGCCGACCGCTTCTACCTGTTCAGGGTCTTCTCGCAGAGCGCAGCCGGCCAGTATGCGATCGCGATCAAGCTCGCGACGGTCGTGTTCGTGGCGGTGCGTGGCTTCCAGTACGCGTGGCCGCCGCTGGCGTACTCGATCGAGAGCGATGAGGAGGCTTCGCGCCTGTACTCGCTGGTCACGACCTACTACGCGCTCGCCACCGGCGGCGTCGTCTGTGCGGTGGCGCTGCTCGGGCGCTGGATGGTGAGGCTGCTGGCCGCCCACGAATACTTCGGCGCCTACCGCGCGCTGCCGTGGCTGGCGCTGGGCTGGGCGCTGTATGGCCTTTACCTCGTGTTCGTCGCGATCGCCGGCCGTGCGCGCGTCACCTCGCGCAACTTCCCGGCGGCTGCGGCTGGCCTCGCGGTCAACGTGGCGCTGCTCGTCCTGCTCGTGCCGCACAGCGGCGCGGGCCTCGGGATCGCTGGTGCGGGCATCGCGCTGTGCGGTGCGTACGTGGCGATGCTGCTCGTCATGTATCTGCTGACGCGCAGCCTGTTCAGGGTGGGCTTCGAATGGCTGCGCCTGGCGCAGCTGGCGGCGATCCTGCTCGGCGTCGCCCTCTCCGGCGAGCTGCTGCTCCCCACTCGCGGGCTCGCGGGCCTCGCATTGCGCGTCGTGTGGCTTGCGCTGGTGCCGGCGGGGCTGGCGCTCACGCGCTTCTTCCACCCTCACGAGCGCGCCCAGGCCCGGGCGCTGGTGGCGGATGCGCGCAGGCGCGTAACGGCGTTTCGCGCCGGGCACGGCGACGTCGAGGCATACGCGGAGGATCCGCTTCGAGACATCTGAGGGTCGTAAACGCTCGTGAGGGCGTCTAAAGAAGCGATTCTTGGCTCAAGAATGCGACATTTGCGGCCGATGGCTGCCCTGTTGTGGCTGAGCTAACCGCCAAGTCCCCGCCGCGGGCGGGTGCCAAGGAGCGCCAGCGGCGCGCCGAGGCGCTGCGCTTGTATCGCGCTGACGCGCGCGTCAAGAGCATGGCGGTCGCCGGGGAGGTCGCTTACCTGCGCGAGCAGCTGCGGCTTGCCGCGCGGCTCACGGCGAGGCTGGCCACGAAGAGCGACGTCGAGGAGCTGGCACAGCTGGTCGTCGACGAGCTGCACGAGACGTTCGCCTTCTATCTGGCGGCGATCCAGCGCCTCGACGAGGATGGCGTGCTGCGGCTGGTCGCCGGGCGCGGCCCGCTCGCTGAGGTCATGACCGAGTTCCTGCTCACCGAACAGCCGGTGTCGGAGGGCGTCAACGGCAAGGTCGCGCGCTCCGGCCATACGGTGCTCGTGGCGGACACACGCACGGACCCGGACTACATCGTGCGCGATCCAAAGACCGACCCCCGCGCGGAGCTGGCGGTCCCGGTGCTCGTGGACGGGTCGGTGTGGGGCGTGCTGAACATCGAGGCGACCGACCCTGGCGCGCTTGCCGAGGCCGACGCGGCGCTCGTCGAGGCGATCGCCACCAGCTTTGGCGTGGCCGTGCATCGCGCCCGCCTGGTGGCCGACCTGGAGGGTGCGTTCACGACCGCGCTGGCGGCGCTGACGAGCACGGTCGAGGCCAAGGACGACTACACGGCCTGCCACGGCGAGGACGTGGCGGTGCTCGCCGAGCGGATCGCGCTGCGCATGTCGCTGTCGAGCGCGGAGGCGCGCGACGTGCGCTATGCGGCGATGCTGCACGACATCGGCAAGGTGGCGGTGCCGAGCGAGATCCTGCTGAAGCCGGGCCCGCTGACGGACGAGGAGTGGGTGACGATGCGAGCCCACGCGGCGATTGGGGGCGAGCTCGTGGGGCGCATCGACGCGTTCGCCCATCTCGCCCCGGCGGTGCGCGCTAGCCACGAGCGCTGGGACGGCGGCGGCTATCCGGACGGCCTGGCCGGCAAAGAGATCCCGCTTGCTGCACGCATCATCGCCGCGTGCGACACCTACGACGCGATCGTCACCGACCGGCCCTACCGCGAGGCGCGCTCACCGCGTGAGGCGTGCGCGGAGCTGCGTCGCGTCGCCGGCAGCCAGCTCGACGCGGGCGTCGTGCAAGCCGTCGTGGCGGAGCTCGGCGAGGCCTGAGCTCAGGCGGCGGCGCGGTTGTACTCCGCGGCGGCCTCGCGCAGGCCCTCGCCGCGGTCGGGGTGCAGCGTGGCGGTCACGTGGCGCCAGTAGCGCCGCGGGTCGTGACCTGGCAGCGCCAGTGCTGCCAGCGCGTGCAGCGCGTAGCTCCACGCGGTCAGCCAGCGCATGGCGCGGGCGCTCGCGGCCGAGTGATGCTTGCGCATGTACAGGTCGCGCCCGCGCGAGAGTTCGACGATCCGCCGCTCCGGTAGGGCACCGGTCGCGAGCTGCTCGTGATGGACGGCGAGCGCCTGCGGCACGTAGACGCTGTGCCAGCCGACGTCGCGCAGGCGCCGGGCGAAGTCGACCTCGTCGGAGTACACGAAGAAGTCTGGGTCCAGGTAGCCGACCTGCGCGGCCGCATCGCGGCGCACGAGCAGCGCCGAGGACTGGCACCAGTCGACCTCGCGCACACGCTCGCCGCGACTCTGCACGGTGTAGAGGCGGTGCAGCATCAGCGCGCCGGCGAGTGCAGTGCCGAGCGTCGGAAAGCGCCAGGCGCACGCCTGCGGGCGCCCATCGGGGCGCAGCAGCTGGGCGCCCGCACACGCCGTGTGCGGGCGCTCCTGCAGCGCCTGCCACAGCGCGAGCGTCGCCCCGGGGCGTAGCTCTGAGTCCTCGTTGAGCAGCAGCGCGTAGCGCCCGCGCGCGCGGCGCAACAGCTCGGAGTCGTCCTGCGCCTTGCCGCGGCGTTCGGGCAGCGCGATCGTCTCGTCGACCGCCGGGTGCGCTTCGGCCGCCTGTGCGGAGCCGTCGCGCGAGCCGTTGTCGAGCACCAGCACCTCGGTCGCAAACGGCACGCTGACGCGCTCGCGCGCGAGCGCGTCCAGCCCGCGCAGCAGCAGCCCCCGCTGGGAGGTGTTGACGACGCAGTAGCTCAGCTCGACGGCCACGCGCCTGCGGGCGCTACTTGCCGGTCGTGCGGTGCATCGTCCCGCGCGCGTGACCGCGGCTTCCACGTCCGCCGGTGCTCCCGCCGCTGACTCTGTCGTGGACGGGCGGTGGCGTACGCCGGATGAGCAGGCGCAACGCCCGGTCGTCGGGGCCCTCCTCAGAGCGCTCGCTCAGCGCATCCGGATGAACCGTGCGCAGCACGGGACCCTTGGTACGGTCAACGACGGCCACGACGACCTTGGCTCTGCTGGGCGTGTCGAACACGATCCCGTCGAGCTGTGGGCCGCCGGTGGCGACCTTCACGAGCTCACCGGCGCTTGTCGGCTCCATTGCCACAGCGTATCGGGAGCTGCGCGAGCGGCCGTCGCGCAGGCCTGCTGGCATACGCTCTAGCCAATGCATGCGATGGAGCAGCTGCGGGGCCGGATGGCCGAGCTGGCGGATCTCGCCGCGATCGGGATGCTTGCCGGCTGGGACCAGCTTGTGATGATGCCCAGCGAGGGCGGCGCGGCGAGGGCGCAGCAGCTCGGGACGCTCGCACGCCTCACCCACGAGCAGGCGACCGCAGCGGAGATCGGTGAGTGGCTGGCGGAGATCGACGTGGCAGCTAGTAGTGCGGCGGCCAGTGGTGCGCCAGCGGGTGGCGGCGCGGAGCTAGACGAACTCGATCGCGACATCGTGCGCCTTGCCCGCCGTGACTGGGAGCGCGCGCGCCGCGTGCCGGAAGAGCTCGCGGTGGAGCTGGCGCGCGCGAGCGCCGACGGTCAGGAGGTCTGGCAGAAGGCGCGCGCAAACGACGACTTCGCGGCGTTCGCACCGGCGCTGGAGCGCAACGTCGAGCTCGCGCGCGCGTACGCTGAGTGCGTCGCACAGGAGGGTGAAAGCCGCTACGAGGCGCTGCTCGGCGACTACGACTTCGGGCTGCGCACAGCCGAGCTGCGTCGCGTGTTCGGGGAGCTGGCGCAGGCGCTGCCGCCGCTCGTGGCGCAGGCGCGGGTGCGCACGCCACATCGGACGCTCGAGGTGCCGGTGAGCGCGCAGCAAAAGGCGGTGGCGGGCACGCTGCGCCGCCTCGGCGTCGATGAGGAGAGCTGGCGCGTGGATGTCTCGGCGCATCCGTTCTCCACGTGGATCGGCCGCGGCGACTCGCGCGTGACCACGCGCTACAGCGATGGCGAGGTCGAGTCACTGCTCAGCTCGTTGCACGAGTACGGCCACGCGCTGTACGAGCGACAGGTCGATTCCGCACTGGACCGTACAAATCTAGGTGCGGGCACGTCGATGTCGATGCACGAGTCCCAGAGCAAGCTGTGGGAGAACCACGTCGCGCGCAGCCCCGCGTTTGCCGAGGTGCTCGCCGCCGAGCTGGGCGCGGGCGGGTTTGCGGTTACCGGCGCGGAGCTGCACGCGGCGCTCGTGGGCGTCGAACCGTCGCCGATACGCGTGTCCGCCGACCCGCTGACGTACCCGCTGCACATCGTCGTGCGCTTTGAGCTCGAGCTCGCGCTGATCGATGGTGAGCTCGCCGTCGCCGACATGCCGGCGGCGTGGAACGAGCAGATGCGCCGCCTGCTCGGCGTGGAGGTCCCGTCAGACGCGCTGGGCTGCCTGCAGGACGTCCACTGGAGCGGCGGCAGCTTCGGCTACTTCCCCAGCTATGCGCTTGGCTGCCTGATCGCCGCGCAGTTGTGGGGGGCGATGGAGGCGGAGATCGGGCCACGCGAGGAGGACCTGCGCCGAGGCGAGGTGGCGCCGATCCAACGCTGGCTCGGCGAGCACGTGCACTGTTACGGACGGCGCCTGGACACGATCCCGCTGCTCGAGCAAGCTACAGGACGCGCGCTCGAGATCGAGCCGTTCCTGCGCTACGTGGCACCGCTGGCCGAACGCTGAGCACCGTGCGCGTCCACATCGTCGACCCCTCGGCCTACACGCCTCCGTATGACCACGCGCTGTGCAGCGCGCTGGGTGCGGCCGGGGCGGAGGTCGAGCTGTACACGAGTCACTTCGCTCACGGGCCGGTGGCGCCGGCAGACGGCTACGAGCGCCGCGAGCTGTTCTACCGTCTTGCCGCCCGCGTCCCCGAGGCGCGCGCGCGTCGTGTCGTCAAGCTCGCGGAGCACGTCCCCGGCATGCTGCGATACCGGCGCGTCGCGCGTGCCGCCGACGTGGTGCACTTCCAGTGGCTGGCGGTCCAGCACCTCGACAGCTGGCTACTCCCCCGGCGGCGCTCGCCGGGCGTGTATCACCCGCTGGTGCTGACCGCCCATGACATCCTCCCGCGCGAGGCACGGCCGGGTCAGCGTGCGGCGCAGCGGCGCCTGTACGAGCACTTCGACGCGATCGTCGTGCACTCCGAGCACGGTCGCCGGCGCCTGACCGACGAGCTGGGGGTCGCCCCCGAGCGTGTGCACGTGATCCCGCACGGCGTGTTCGAGCACCTCGCCGCCGACGTGGATGCCGACCGAGCCGTGGTCGCGGGTGGAGCTGCGGATGGCGCCGCCTCTGGGAGTTCGGCCCCGTTCGCGACCGATCGCCCGGTGGTCCTGTGCTTCGGGCTGATGCGCCCGTACAAGGGGATCGACCTGCTGCTCGAGGCCTGGCGGGGGATTGAGGGCGCAGAGCTGTGGATCGCGGGAGCCCCGCGGATGGACATCACAGCGCTGCGCGCGAACGCGCCCCCTGGCGTGCGCTTCGTGCCGCGCTTCATCGGCGACGACGAGCTGCCGGCGTACTTCCGCCGTGCCGACCTGGTCGTGCTCCCATACCGCGAGATCGACCAGTCGGGCGTACTGTTCACGGCGCTCGCGTTCGGTAAGCCACTGCTGCTGAGCGACGTCGGTGGCTTCCCGGAGATCGCGGCGACGGGTGCCGCGCGCACGTTTCCCGCGGGCGACGCTGCCGCGCTGCACAACGGGCTGCGTGAGCTGCTCGTCGACGAGGACGCGCGCGCGGCAATGGCCGAGCGCGAGCGGACGCTCGCGAGCGGCGAGTACTCGTGGCAGTCGGTAGCGCGACGGACGCTCGATCTGTACGAGGCGCTGCTCGGCGAGAATCGCAGTCGATGAGGACCGCGCTTGAGATCGTCTTCTGGCTTTCGTGTGCTCTGATCGTGTGGACGCAGGTGGGTTACGCCGCCGCGCTGGCGTGCCTCGTCCGCGCCTTCGGATTCTTGACGGCAGGGCAACGCGTGCGACGGCAGCGGAGCACAGCCCAGCCGCTCCCCGCCCAGCTGCTGCCGGACCTGTCGCTGATCGTCGCGGCACACGACGAGCAGGCGGT
The DNA here is from genome assembly GCA_963735615.1 of uncultured Solirubrobacteraceae bacterium. Taxonomy (GTDB): domain Bacteria; phylum Actinomycetota; class Thermoleophilia; order Solirubrobacterales; family Solirubrobacteraceae; genus Palsa-744. The sequence continues at coordinate 1,889,253 of CAVTLO010000001.1, read as the reverse complement.
GATCGCCGCGAAGGTCGCCAACGCGCTCAGCCTCGACTATCCTCGCGAGCGGCTGCAGGTGATCGTCGCATGCGACGGCTGCACCGACGCGACCGCCACCCGCGCGCGAGAGGCCGGCGCTGACCTCGTACTGGAGTTGCCGCGGGGCGGCAAGATCCGCGCGCAGGACGCCGCGGTGGCGCAGGCGCGCGGCGAGATCGTGGCGTTTTCCGACGCCAACGCGCAGTGGCAGCCGGACGCGGCGCGAGCGCTCGTCGCGGCGTTTGAGGACCCGCGCGTCGGCTACGCGTGCGGCCAGGTGCGCTTCGTGCGCGCCGCGCCGAGCGCCGCGGGTGCGGAGACGGGCGCTCCGAACCAGGAGGGCGTCTACTGGCGCTACGAGCTGGCGGTGCGCGCGCTCGAGTCCCGCCTATCTTCGATCACCGCTGGCAACGGCGCGATCTACGCGACCCGTCGCCAGTCCTACATCGTCGTTGATCCGATCATGGGCCACGACCTGTCGCTGCCGTTCAACACGGTCAAGCGCGGCCTGCGCGCGGTGTACGTGCCGGACGCGCAGGCGACCGAGAAGATGGTGCCGTCGCTCGCCGGCGAGTTCGCGCGCAAGCGACGGATGATGAGCCACACGTGGCCGATCCTGCTGCGCGGCGGCATGCTCTCGCCGCGCGGCTACCCGCCCGGTTACGCGCTGATGATCCTCTCGCATCGGGTGCTGCGCTACGCCACGCCCGGCCTGCACGTGATCGCGCTCGCGGCCAACGCCGCGCTCGTTGTGCTTGGCGCCGGCGGTGGGGGCAGTGGTGAGGTCCTGTACATCGTCACGCTCGGCCTTCAGCTCGTGCCACTGCTAGCCGCCGCCCTTGCGGGCCTGCTGCCGATTCGCCCGCTTCTCATCGCCCGTTACTACGTGCTGACGACCAGCTCGCTCGCGGCGGGGCTGTGGGACTGGCTGCGCCGCGGGACCGAGGCGACCTGGACGGCAGCCGAGGGCACGCGTTGAGGCGTGGCTAACAGGTACGCGGTGGGCCCTACGCCGCGACGGCGTGCTCGACGTAGACGCCGGGACCGGAGGGCTCAGGAACCGGTTCGTCGTGCTCTCGCATGACGCCGAGGTGCTCGGCCAACGCTAGGCGCATCTCCTGGATGCAGACGTCGATCGTGTCTCCGGTTGCCACACAGCCCGGAACGTCGGGAGACCACGCCGAGTAGTTGGATGGAGGACCACCCTCGATGAGAATCAAATAGCGCTCGATCTCCGTCATCACCTCAGCCCTGCCTGCTTCATGATGCTTGCCTTCGTCTTGGGATGCAAGTCGTCGCGTGGGTGACCGGCAACGGTCACCGTTCCGGGCTTGCCCGGATGGCGAAAATGACGATGACTTCCGGCCTGGCGAATCTGTCGCCAGCCATCGGCTTCGATGAGCTTGATGATGGCGTGTACCTTGATACCGACGGACCATAGGCCCGACTTGGGATGCTTTTTCGCCCCCGCTGCGAGAATCCCCGCGGTGATCCGGCGCGCCGTCGACATCGTGGTCTCAGCCGCAGGGCTGCTCGTGACCTCGCCGCTGCTCGCGCTGGCGGCCCTGGCCGTCCGCCTGGAGACCCCCGGCCCGATCATCTACCGCCAGCGCCGCAGCGGCCTGCACGGGCGCGAGTTCGACGTGCTGAAGCTGCGCACGATGGTCGACGGCGCCGAGCACAAAGGAGCGGGCCTTGCGATCAACGCCAACGACGCGCGCATCACACGTGTTGGCGCGCTGCTGCGCCGCACGTCGCTGGATGAGCTGCCCAACCTGGTGAACGTGCTGCGCGGTGAGATGTCGCTGATCGGCCCGCGCCCGACGCTGCCGGTGCAGGTGGCGCAGTACAGCGAGCGCGAGCGCGGGCGCCTTGCGGTGAAGCCGGGGATCACTGGCTGGGCTCAGGTCAATGGCCGCGCGTCGCTGCCGTGGTCGCAGCGGATCGAGCTCGACCTTTACTACATCGAGCACCGCTCGCTGGCGCTGGACGCGCGGATCCTGTGGCGCACGGTGGCGATGGTGCTGGGCGGCTCGGGCCTGTACAAGGGGCACGCGGGCGGCTGGGAGGGCGAGCTGTGAGCGCGCCCGGGTCGCCCGGCGAGAGCCCCGCCGCGATGCCCGGCGCGCCCGCGATCCTGCTGACGGGCGCGGGCAAGCGCTACGACATCGTCTCGTGCTTCGCGGCGCTGACGAAGACGATCGTCGCGGACCCCTCGCCGCTGGCGCCGGCGCAATATGCGGCGCACGTGCGCGTGGCGGTACCGCGCATGGACGACCCCGAATACGTGCCGGCGCTTGAGGCGCTATGCGAGGAGCACGGCGTCGGGGCGGTGCTACCGCTGACGGATTTGGATATAGAGATCTTGGGTCGCGGGTTGGAGGAACGAGGGCTTCCTGCGCTCGTACCGTCGGCCGCGGTCGCCCACGCTACGTACGACAAGTACGAGGCGCACCTGCTGCTGGCGCGCCTGGGGCTGCCCTCGCCGCCGACGGTGCTGCCGGAGGACGACCTGGACGGGCTCGACTATCCAGTGATGATCAAGCCGCGCCGCGGCTCCGGCGCGCGCTCGATCCATCTCGCGCACGACCCCGCACAGGCACGTTTCTTCATTGATTACGTGCAGCAGGCGCCGAGTGCGGCGCGGCCAAAGGGCCTGCCGGGCCGCGAGCCGGTGATGGTCCAGCGCGCGATGGGCGGCGATGAGCTGTCGATCGACTGCCTCGGCAACCGCGACGGGCGCTGCGTGAACGCGATCCCGCGCACGATGCTCGAGTCGCGCGGCGGCGAGTCGATCAAGGGCCAGGTGGTCCACGATGAGGAGCTGATCGAGCTCGGCCGCACGGTGATGGAGGCGCTGGCCGTGCGCGGCCCGGCGACGATTCAGGTGTTCCGTGACCCGCAGATCGGGCTGGGCATCACCGACGTGAACACGCGCTTTGGCGGCGCCTTCCCCGCGCCGGCATACGCGGCACTGCCGGGGCGCACCTACCCCGAGCTGATCGTGCGCATGGCCGCCGGCGAGCGCGTCGAGCCGCACGTGGGGGAGTTCCGCGCGGGTATGACGTTCACTCGCTACTACTGGCAGCTCGAGCTCGACGATGAGCTGGCGCCGACCGGGCGTGAGATCGTCGCCGGCGGGCCGCCGGTACCGGAACCTGCCGCCGCAAACCCGGGGTAGGGCTAGAATTCGATCGCGTGGCTACGTCGCTCGTCGATTCTCCGCCCGCTCCGCCGGACGGGCAGGCGCCGCCGGTGCAACCGCCGGAGGGGTCCGCTGCGGCTGCGCAGTCTGCGCCCACTGACTCCCCACCCGTTGTCGTGCCCTCCGCATCTGCCCCGGCAGCAGCCAGCTGCAAGCGCTGTGGCGTGCCGATGGCTGCCGGCCAGGACTGGTGCATGGAGTGCGGTGCAGGCGCCCCCGGCAGCCTCGGAACGCCCGGCTGGCGCTCGGCGGCGACGATCCTCGCCGTTGTCGCGGTGCTCGTGCTGGGCGCCGCCGCTGCGGCCTTCGCGGCGTTGACCAACGGCGCGGGCAAGGCGCCCGTCGTGACCAAGACGGTTGCGCTCGCGAGCGTCCCGACCGCGACCACGCCCGCCGGCACGACGCCCGGCGCTGCCGGCGCTCTAGGGACGGGGCCGACCACGAAAGCGACGCTGCCACTGGGGACGGTCAAGCCGCCGAAGATCCCGCTTACGGCGGTCACCCCGAAAGCCTCTGAAAAAGCGAGCACCACGACTACGACGCCGGCTGGCGAAACCACAACGAGCACCTCGACGAACACGACGACCACGAGCACGACGCCGAGCGAAAAGACCAACGAAGAATCCCAGCAGAGCGCGATCCTGCTGGACACGAACGCGGCCTCGACGTACAACCCCTACGGGTACCCCGCGAGCGGGTTCGGCGACCCGAGCCTCGCGATCGACGGCGACAGCTCGACGGCGTGGATCGCGCAGGTGATCGCGGCGAGCGCCCCGAAGATGGCGCAGGGGCTGCTGATCGACATCAAGGCAAAGGAAAAGGTGGCGGTGCTGGGGTTGGTCACCTCGACGCCGGGTATGACGGTGCAGGTCTACGGCGCCAACGGCCACACGGCGCCCTCCACGATTACGGCCTCTGCATGGACCCCGCTCAGCCCGCCGGAGGTCGCGAAGAAGAAGCACCTGCGGATCACCCTGCGCGACTCGAGCAAAGCGTTCACGTTCATCTCCTTGTGGATCAGCAAGGCGCCGGAATCCTCCACGCCCGAAAACCCCGGGCACGTGGACGTCAACGAACTCGAACTTTTCCCGCCGAAGTAGTCCGTTTGGCCGCTGGGCGCTTGCCGCGTTTGGCGCTCGGTTTGGACCAGACCTCGTCGATGAACGCGGCGATCTCGCCGGTCAGGCGCTCAGGCTGCAGGCGCAACTCGACGAGCGAGTTGGCCTCGAGCAGCCGCGCGTTGGGCATCTCCTTGGCCAACATGCCAGCGTCGGAGAACGGGTGCACGGGGTCGCGGTGGTGGCCGAGTACGAGCGTGGGGGTGGTGAACGTCGCGCGCTCGCTGCGGTGTGGCGCGATGCGCCCGAAGAACAGCCCCTGCAGCAGCGCGCCGCTCGGTCCAGGCTCCTGGCGCACGAGGTCGAGCATCACGTTGCCGTAGTGCGGCAGCAGCCGCCGCGGCACCGCGCGGGTAGTGCGCGCGAGTAGCTTCATTGCCGGCTCGCCGAACGTCAGCGCGACCAGCAGCGGCGTGAACGTCACTGCGCTCCACAGCAGGCCGTTGTCGAGCACGGGCATCTCGATCACCATCCCACGCAAGCGCTCGGGGCTGCTGGATGCGATCTGGAGCGCGACGTTGGCGCCGAGGGAGGTGCCCATCACCACCGCCTGGTCAATCTGCAGGTGGTCCATCAGCGCGACTACCTGCTTGCCGTAGGCGATCATCGAGTAGCGCCACATGTCGCGCGGGCGATCAGAGTGGCCGTGGCCCAGCAGGTCGAGCGTGATCACGCGATTACCGCGCGCGGCGAGGTCTTCGGCCAGCGGCCGGTGCATCTCTTGCGAGAGCAGCAGCCCGTGCAGGAGGATCAGCGGGCGCCCGTTCGCCGGCGCGCTCCTGGCGGTGCGCCCGCGCCCTCCCCTGGGCCCCAGCTCGGCCGGGCCGCCGCCGAACTCGGTGTAGGCGAGACGTTGCCCCTCGAACTTGAAGAACGGCATCTCTGCACACTACTACCAGCGGCCTGGCTGCTTGGCCAAAGCGCTAGCTTTGCGGGAGGACTTCATCGGTCAGCCACCCAGAGGAGGACACCATGGCCAAGCAGCCCCGCATCCTTGCGGGAGAGACAGCGGCGATCACCGGTGCCGCACGCGGCATCGGGCGCGCGACCGCGGCGGCGTTCCTGCGCCAGGGCATGCGCGTGGCGATCGGCGACGTCGACTTCGAGGCGGCCAGCCGTACCGCCGCCGAGCTCGGCGCGAGCACCGTCGCGCTGCCGCTGGACGTAACCGACCGCGACTCCTTCAGCGCCTTCCTGGACGCGGCCGAGGAACAGCTCGGCCCGCTGGACGTGCTCGTTAACAACGCCGGGATCATGCAGATCGGGCGTTTCATCGACGAGGACGACCTCACCGCCAGACGCATGGTCGACATCAACCTCCACGGCGTGATCCTTGGCACAAAGCTCGCGCTCGAGCGGATGATCCCGCGCGACCGCGGCCACATCGTCAACATCTCCTCCCAGGCGGGCAAGTTCGGCGCGCCCGGCGGCGCGACGTACTCGGCGACCAAGCACGCGGTCGTCGGCCTGACTGAGGCCGTACGTGGCGAGCTGCGGCTAATGGGCGCTCACATCGACGTCAGCTACGTGATGCCCGTGGTCGTCAACACGGAGCTCGGCGCGGGCCTCGGCGCGGCGCGTGGGGTCGGCAACCTCGAGCCGGCGGAGGTGGCCGACGCGATCGTCGAGGCGCTGCAGCTCGGCACGGTCGACGTGTGGGTGCCGAAGTCCGTCAAACGCACGAGCGTGGTGGTCGGGCTGATGCCGCGCAGGCTTGCCGAGGGCGTGGCACGGGCGATAAAGGCCGACCGCGTGCTCGCCGGCGCCGATGCGAACGTGCGTCGCCAGTACGACCTGCGCGCCGCGCGCTCGGAGCCGGGGCTCGCATCGTCCCTGGAAGGGGAGCCCGCGCCGGAGCGGCCGGGTCTGCAGGCCGCGCCCGAGGAGCAAGCGCCGGGGCCGGAGTTCCAGGCGCCCACGGAGCGCCCGCGGATCGTCCAGAGCGCCAGCGACTGATCAGCCGGCGGTCAGCCAGTCGGCGATCAGGTTGCCGATCAGCGGACCTTGGTCCTCCTGGAGGAAGTGGCTCGCGTCCTCGATCGCGCGCGGTGGCTCGCGCCCGATCGACTCGGCGAAGCGCTCACCGACCGACGGCGGCAGGACGGGGTCGGAGTCGCCCCACAGCATCAGCGTCGGGCGACGGTCCTCGCGCAGCGCCGCGTGCACCCGCTGCCCCGCCTGCGCGCCGGGGGCGTCGGGTGTGCGGGGGATCAGCAGCGGAAACGCGCGCGCGCCGGCCTTCGAAGCGATGTTGGGATAGGGCGCGTCGTAGGCGGCGATCACCTCGTCGCCTGGGTCGGTCTTGCACGCGCCCCGCACGAGGAAGCCGACGGGTAGATCCTCGGTGCGCTCGACGAAGTCGCGGAAGGCGATCCACGCGTCGGTCATCTTTTGATGGCCGGTGAACAGGCCCGTGTCGAGGATCACCAGGCGCTCGATGCGCTGCGGGTGCTCGATCGCCAAGCGCAGCCCGATCGGGCCGCCCCAGTCGTGCACGACGACCGTCGCGCCACGCACGTCCAGATCCTCGAGCAGCGTGCCCGTCAGCGCGCAGTGGCGGTCGTAGCTGTAGAAGTCGATGTCGCTGGGCTTGTCCGAGCGCCCGAAGCCGGCGAGGTCGGGCGCCAGACAGCGAAAGCCGGCATCGCGCACGGGTGGGATCACCTTTCGCCACAGGAACGACCACGTGGGCTCGCCGTGGAAGAAGATCACCGGCGCGCCGTCGCCCTCGTCCAGGTGTGCAAGGCGCAGGCCGTCGAGGACGCGGTAGTGTGAGACGAACGGGAAGTCGGGGAGCTCCTGCAGCGCCTCCTCGGGCGTGCGCACCACCTCGCTCATCTCGGTGCCTAGCATACAGGTGCCCCATCGGCTAGGCTCGCGCCGAATGCACACTCTCGCCCTGCAGCTGTCGCCGGTCCTCGCGGCCGAGAAGAGCAAGGTCCCGTTCTACATCGCGGGTGGCCTGCTCGTGGTTTGGGCGTTGACGCTGTCGCTGGGGTTGGGCATGCGCAAACCCGATTTTCCCTCGAGCCTTTCCGGCCAGCGCGCGGTCGTAGCGGTCACCACGGTGCTCGTGCTCGCGGCCGTCGCGACCGCCGTGCTGACAGCGGGCGTACCCGCCAAGGGCTCGGTGCCGCCGACGAAAACACAAGAACTGGCTCCGATCCCTGTCGTCTCGGCGCCGGTGCCCGCGAGCTCCACGAGCGTGTCCAGCGAACCGACGGCCACGACCGGCACGCCCGCGCCGGCGTCCTCGCCGGCGTCAGGCAAGGCTGGCACCAAGCTCACGCTCGCGGCCAACCCGAGCGGGCTGCTCGCCTACAACACTAAGCAGCTGAGCGCGAAGGCTGGGACAGTAACCATTACGATGGCGAACATGTCGCCGCTGGAACACAACGTGACGGTCGCCGAAGGCAGTAAGGTCCTCGGCGCGACGCCGACGTTCGTGGGCGGGACGCGGTCGCTGACGCTGAAACTGAAGCCCGGCAAGTACACCTTCTACTGCTCGGTCCCAGGTCACCGCCAGGCGGGTATGGAAGGGACGTTGAGCGTCTCGTGAAGCTGTACATCTGCTACGGCACGTTCTCCTCGCCGCGTCCCGGCGGGCACCCGTGCGCGAACGCCTACCACGCGCTCAAGGACGCTGGGCACGACCCGGAGCTGGTGAAGTCCTATGGGCTGGGGCTGTTGCCTGGCATCTTCAACCAGACGCGCGGGCGTCGCGAGGTACAGGAGCTGACCGGCAACCGCTGGGTGCCGACGCTCGTGCTCGACGACGGCACCGTGATCGACGATTCACGCGCGATCGTCGACTGGGCGCGCGCGAACCCCGCATAACTCTGGCGGTAGCCCGTGATCGCAGGGTTCGCACGGCGCTCCGCGAGCATGCGATCGGAGCTCTCGTCGGCGAGCGCTGCGGCACGGCCAAGCGCCACAGCGAGCGCCCCGCTGAAACCCACTGCGCCAAGCGCTGAAGCGATGATGATGGTCACTGAACCACCCCCTTTTGCCCCTTAGGGTCATACTCCCGCAACGACCCTCGCACACCGTCCGGACGGTGGTCCAGTCTCCGGCGAGCGAAGAAGCCGCTAACTCCGTAGGTTTCCGCGTACGAGGACGATCTCCTCTCCCGCCTAACCGAAAACCCGACAGAAGGGAATGCGCAATGGACGTCCTGGCCAAGCTCGACGAGACACGGGCCGCGATCAACGTGCTCGAGCACCCGTTCTACGAGCGCTGGAGCGCCGGCGAGCTGAGCGCCGAGGAGCTCGACCGCTACGCCGGCGAGTACCGGCACGCCGTGCGCGCGCTCGCGCGCGCATCGGCACAGGCCGCCGACTGCGCGCAGGTAGCCTCCCAGCGCGAGGGGCTGCGCCGCCACGCCGAGGAGGAGGCAGCGCACGTGGCGCTGTGGGAGCAGTTCGAGCGGGCGGTCTCGGCCTCGTCCGCTGCGCACATGGACGCGACGCCGGCGTCCGAGGAGCAGCCGCAGCTGGTCCAGACGCAGGCATGCGTGCGGGCGTGGACCGCCGGCGAAGACCTGCTCGAGCATCTCGCCGTGCTGTATGCGATCGAGGCCGGTCAGCCGGAGATCTCGGCGACGAAGCTCGATGGCCTGACGGCGCACTACGGCCTGGGCGAGGAGGGACCGGCGACGGAGTACTTCCGCGTCCACCGGCTGCGCGACGTGGAGCACGCGGGCGAGGCGCGCGCGTTGATCGCGCAGCTGATGGCCGACGTGGATGACCCCGAGGAGCAGGCCGAGCGGATGCTGGCGCGCGCTGGCGAGGCGTTGCGCGGCAACTGGCTGCTGCTCGACGGCGTCGAAGCCGGCGTCCGCTGAGCGCGCGCTGGCCGCCTGCGTATCGAGCTCGCGGCCTGGCCGCCGGCGTATGTCGCGTCGCGGGGGCGGTATAGCGATCGTCATACCGCCCCGGTTTGGGGGGACGCACTACCCCGCTCGAACGGGCTTCGCCGACAGGCGCCATGCGAACAGCACGGCCGCGACGGATGTGGCGAGGTTGAGGCTCGAGACGCCCGGGCGCATTGGGATGCTGATGCGTGCGTCGGCGAGCTCGATCAGCTCCGGGCTGAGGCCGTGGCGCTCGGTGCCGAACGCGAGCACAGCCCGCGCGGGTAGCTCGAGTGGCTCGAGCGGCTCGCCATCGGGGTCGATCGCGAGCAGCGGCCGGTCCACTTCAGCCAGCTGCGCTAGGCGCTCCAGGCGGGCGACGGGCACGGCGAAGTGCAGTCCTGCAGAGCCGCGCAGCGCGTCTGGGTGCCAGGGGTCGTGCGTGCCGGTGGCGAGTACGCCGGCGATGTCCGCGGCGGCGGCGACGCGCACGCACGCACCCATGTTGCCGAGGTCGCGTGGATCCTCGAGCACGACCACGGGCTGCTCCCGACGGTCCGCGAGCAGCGCGGCGGGGTCCACGTGCGGACGCTCGGCCAGCGACATCACGCCAGTGGACGGCGGCAGCGGTGCGAGGCGTTCAAAGACCCCACGCTCGATCTCTCTCGCGAGCGCGTGGATGCGCTCGCCGACGTCGGGCGCGAGCTCTGCGCTCAGCCGCTGCAGCTCGCTGGCGTCGCGCGTCACCACCTCGAGCACCTTGGCGTCGAAGCGCAGCGCGTGCTTGAGCGGGTGCAGGCCTTCGAGCACCGCAAGCGTGGGGTCGCGTCGCGCGCGCCCAAAGCGCGGGATGAGCGATCCGTCCTGCACGAGTCGATGATCGCACGCCGGCTCGCGCGTCACGGTCGGACGCCCCCTCGACAGGCGGGGCTCGTCGGGCATAGAGTGCGCTCCAGGCGATGAAGCTCGAGGGGATACACCACATCAGCGCGATCACCGGGGACGCACGCGGGAACGTCGAGTTCTACACGGGCGTGCTCGGGCTGAGGATGGTCAAGCGGACCGTCAACCAGGACGAACCGAACATGTACCACCTGTTCTACGGCGACGAGCACGGCTCGCCGGGGATGGACTTGACGTTCTTCGAGTATCCCGGAGCTGCCCGCGGCGTCGCCGGCGCCGGCATGGTCCACCGGATCGTCTGGCGCGTCGCCTCCGGGCAGGCGCTCGAGTTCTGGAAGGAGCGGCTGATCGCGAGCGGGGTGAGCGCCGAGCTGAGCGGCGATAGCCTGCTGTTCCTCGACCCGGAGGGCCTCGAACACGAGCTCGTGCACAGCGCCGCGGCGGACGCGCCGCTGACCGCGGACGCACCGGAGATCCCGCGCGAGTACGCGCTGCAGGGCTTCGAGGGCGTGCGCGCGTACAGCAACGCGCCGGTGCGCAGCGAGCGCCTGCTTGGCGAGGCGATGGGGTTCACGCGCAGGGAGGGGGAGCACTGGGAGGTACGCGGCGAGCGCCGGGGTAGCTTCTACGCGTATGACCCGGCGCCGCCTGAGATCAACCGCACGCAGGGCGCTGGCACGGTGCACCATGTGGCGTTCGCGTCGGTGATGGACGAGCTGGAAGCATGGCGCACGCGCGTGGCCGAGGCGGGCGCGCGCCCGACCCCGGTGATCGACCGCTTTTACTTCAAATCGGTCTACTTCCTGGAGCCGAGCGGGGTGCTGTTCGAGATCGCGACGATCGGCCCGGGCTTTGCGGTCGACGAGGACGAGCGGCATCTCGGCGAGGGCCTGTCCTTGCCGCCGCCATTCGAGCCGCTGCGCGAGCAGCTCGAAGGCAAGCTCAGCCCGCTGCCCTACCCGCCGCCGTGGCGGGCGGGCTCGGCCGGCTGAGCGCCGCGCCGGCGCAGGTGCGCGGGTCTCTGCGAGCGCGCTCGGCAAGCGCGCTCGTGGGGAGGAGAACACGTCCAGCGGCTGTACAGTGCGCTCAGGTCTTCGCGCGTGCGCCCGATACATACACATGAAAGGCGACGAAGATCGAGGCATCGTCGACCAGTCGGCGTTGGGCATGCGCGTCGCGACGTTTGCTGCGGGCGTGTGGTTGAGCTACCTCGTGTGTGCGAGCAGCGCTGTGTATCTAAAGCTGACGTGGGAGCGCCCGCATCGCTTGTTGATCTTGGCGGTGTTCGGCGCCGGCTTCGTTGGCGCCGCGGTCGTCTCGCGCCTGCCGCGCGAGCGGATCGTGCGCAGTCGCTTTCGCGAGGTGTTCTTCCTTGGCTGGAGCCTCGTCGACCTGGCGCTGATCGGGCTCGCGACGCTCGCCGACGGCGGCACCGGCAGCCCGCTCGCGCTGATCTTCTTTATCCCGGTCGTGTTTGCCGCGATGTCCTATCCGCTTGGCTCCGTGCTCGTCGTCGGCGGGCTCAGCGTCGCCGGCTATCTGGCGCTGGCGGTGCTCGTCGGCGGCGCCGACTGGGCCTACCAGGCGCTGTTCGCAGTGATGCTCGCGTGCACGGGGGCGATGAGCGCGTGGCAGGCGCGCAACCACGACCGCCAGCGCGCCGCGCTGATGGAGGTCTCGCGCGCCGATCCGCTCACGGGATGTCTGAACCGGCGGGGCTTTGAAGAGCGAGCGGTCGCCGTGCTCAGCGCCGCCACGCGCGAGGCGAGCGAGGGCGCGGTGCTGGTGCTAGACATCGACCACTTCAAGGACGTCAACGACCGTCACGGCCACGCGGCTGGCGACGAGCTACTGCGCTGGGTGGTCGACACGCTCAAACGCTCGGTCAGGCCAGCCGACGCGATCGGGCGTCTCGGCGGCGACGAGCTCGCGGTCCTGTTCGCGGACATCGGCCCGATGGACGCGCTGGAGAGCGTCACACGGCTGGTCGAGGCGCTGGGCGAGCGCGCTCCGTGCTCGGTGGGGATGGCAACCTTCCCGATGGACGGGATCGAGCTCGAGGAGCTAATGCGCCAGGCCGACGTGCGGCTGTACGCCTCGCGCCACGGACGTCCGGATCGCGACAGCGCCAGCACAGCCGAGCGGCTGAGCTGGGCGGCGACGCTCGCGCGCGCGGTCGACATGCGCATGCACGCCGAGCATGAGCACTCGCGCGCGGTTGCCGAGCACGCGGTGGCGATCGCTGCGCGGCTAGGTTGGCAGGAGGACATGCTCGGCATGCTGCGGATCGCGGCGACGCTGCACGACGTCGGCAAGATGACGGTGCCCGACCGCATCCTCTGCAAGCCGGGGCGCCTCACCGACGAGGAGCTCGAGCTGATCAAGGGACACAGCGTCGCTGGGGCAGAGCTGGTCGGCCGCGTCGAGGGGCTGGAGCTGATCGTCCCGTGGATTCGCCACTCTCACGAGAGCTTCGACGGATCGGGCTATCCAGACGGGCTGCGCGGCGAGGCGATCCCGCAGGCATCGAGGATCATGCTCGTCGCGGACGCGTTCGATTCGATCACGAGCACGCGCCCGTATCGCGCGGGGCTCTCGGTCGCGCACGCGCGGCTCGAGCTAAAGCGTCACGCCGGGACGCAATTCGACCCGGCGTGCGTAGACGCGCTGCTCGCGTCTTTGGACGACGAGCTCGTCATCGGCGCGTCGCGACTCGCTCTCGCATAGAAGCTCGCGCTAGGATCGCGCCCCAGTCCGCGTCCTCGATGTGTCCAGCGTCGGTTTCCTGGAAGAACTCGCGCAGCAGGCGCGAGAGCCCGCCCGGATCTTCAAGGTGCGGGAAGTGCGCCGCGTCGGGGAGCGTCCTGAAAAAGCTATGCGGGATCGCCTCGTGCGCGCGGCGTCCGTGGACGAGCGGGATCGTGTTGTCGCGCTCGCCCCAGACGATCATCGTCGGCATGCTCTCCAGCAGGTACAGGCGATCGGTGGCGCTCACCCGCTGGCCGCGTACGTCGATCACCGAGCGCAGCGTCGTCAGGAACGCTTGGCGCGCGTCCGCGTTCTCGAGTGGGCGCAGCGCGCGTGCGATCGCCTGCAGGTAGACGCCGCCGGCAAGCGCGCGTTCGCGCAGACGGCGCCCGCCGCCGGCCAGCGCGCCCAGCACTCGTGGCTGGATCGTCAGCGACAGCAGCGCCGATACCCCGGGCAGCGCGGCGGTGCGCAACATCGGGCTGACCTCGCGGCCGAGGCCGCCGCTTGAGATCAGCACGAGGCGTTCGACACGCTGGGGGAACTGGTAGAAGAACTGCATCGCGACGCCGCCGCCAAGCGAGTGCCCGACGATGCTCGCGCGGTCGATCCCGATCGCGGCAAGCAGGTCGCGGATGCTCGCCGCGTGCGCGCCCAGCGAGTAGTCGCCGCGTGGCGCCGCCGAGTCGCCGTGCCCGATCAGGTCGGGGGCGATGACCGTGTGATCGCGTGCCAGCTCCATCGCCACCGACTGCCAGTGGCTGGAGGAGTTGAGCATCCCGTGGATCAGCACGACGGGTGGCCCGCTGCCAGCGATCCGGTAGATCACGCGGCGTCCGTGCAGAGTGATCTGCCACTCCTCGAATTGCATTGTCATCCGCGAGAGGCATCGTCCCACAGCCGCATGTTGCGCCGCCCCGCGCGTCGTGCGCGTCGACGCGCACGCTCGTCCTCGTCGAGCTCCGCGTCGGCTGGCTCGACGTGCTCATCGACGTCTGCACGCTCCTCGTCCGGCTCTGCCCACTCATACAGGCAGTGGCTTGCCGAGGCCACGCGCCGGCAAGCACGCTGCAGCTCCTCGGCGAGCTCGAGCCATGCATCCGAGTGCGGCGGCACCTCGGCGTCCAGCAGCAGCTCAGCCCGCTGCATGCGCTTGCGCAGGCCCTCGCGGAAACGCTCGAGCTCCTCTGCGGCGGCCATGCGCGCGCCCCGCCACGCGCGGTGCTGTGGGGATTCGGGCAGCGGCGGCACGTTGCCGACGCGGCGCACGCGGCGCAGGCGGCGCACGCCGGAGCTCGTCAGCGCCCACGTCGGCACGCCGTGACGGCTCCCGCGCGCCAGCCAGCCGGCCGCGAGCAACACTTCCAACCGGGAGCGGGTATGGCGCGCGGCGGCCGAGCGGCGCGGCAGCGCGAGGTGGTCGAGGATCGCCCACATGGGAACCGCGGGTTTGTCGTGCGCCTGCTGGCGACCAGCCCGCTCGGTGGCGGCGAGTACGAGCTCGTCGCAGGGCAGATCGGGTGCGCTCGCGCGCGGGTCTCGGCGTGGGTCTGGCATCTTGCCTCCTCTTGATCGAGGCGCCGAGCGTGCGCGTCCACTCCAGCCGCGTGTCCGCGCAGCGCCGCGGGCGGCGCTGAGGGACAATCGACGGGCATCGAGGACGAGCGACTCGGTGCCGGGCCCGGGGTGTTGACGCACCGCCGGGCCGCTATTTCAGGGCACGCATAAAGGTAGTCCGGGCGCTCGTCTCAAACAAGCGAAACTGATAGAAAGTCTCAGTGTTGACACACGTCGGGCGCAAGGCGGGCACAAATGTGAGCGCCGGGTGACAACCGAGCGCCAGCAGCAGACGCCGTACCTGGACGCGCTGTGCGCGTACGCGCAGCGCCAGCCGGCACGACTGCACGTGCCGGGGCACAAGGGTGGACCGGGCGCGGACCCGGGGATGGCGCAGGCGTTCGGCGAGCGCGCCCTGAGCCTCGACATCCCGGCGCTCACCTACGGCATCGACGTGGGCGTCGAGCCGAGCCCATTCGAGCAAGCCCAGCGACTGGCCGCCGAGGCGTGGGGGGCCAGTCGCGCATGGTTCCTCGTCAACGGCGCCTCGCAGGGCAACCTCGCGGCCGGCCTGGCGCTCGCCCATCGTGGCGAGGAGGTGGTCGTACAGCGCAATGCGCACTCGAGCACGATCGACGCACTCGTGCTGTCTGGCCTGCGCCCGACGTTCGCGGCGCCCGAGGTGGATCCCGAGCTTGGGATCGCCCACTGCCTGACCGCGCAGACGCTCGAGCGTGCGCTTGATTCCACCCCGCGCGCCGTCGGCGCGTGGGTCATCTCGCCGACGTACTTCGGCGCGGTGGCCGACGTGCGCGCGCTCGCTGCGATCGCCCACGCGCGTGGCCTGCCGCTGATCGTCGACGAGGCGTGGGGTGCACACATGGCCTTCCACGAGGAGCTCCCCGAGCACGCGCTCGCGCTGGGCGCCGACCTGGTGATCTCCAGCACGCACAAGATCGTCGGCAGCCTCACGCAGTCGGCGATGCTGCACCTCGGCCATGGTGGTGGCGAGCTGATCGGCGAGGACACGGTTGATCGCGCGGTGACGCTGACGGAGTCGACCAGCCCCAACTCGCTGCTGTGCGGCTCGCTCGACGCTGCGCGCCGCCAGGCGGTCGTGCACGGGCGCGAGCTGCTGGGCAGGACGATGGCGGAGCTGGGTCGCACGCGCGAGCAGATCCAGGCGATCGACGGGCTGGACGTGCTCGACGAGCGGCTGGCCGGCCGCCCGGGCGTGTTTGCCTACGACCCGCTGCGGCTGGCGGTGGACGTGCGCGGAGTGGACGCGAGCGGCTATGAGCTCGCGCCGCTGCTGCTGGAGATCGACGACATCAACCTCGAGCTGTACGGGCAGAACGTGCTCGTAGCGGTGTTTGGTTTGGGCGAGCGCGGCCTGCCGGAGGCCGCGCGGCTGGTAGCGGCGCTACGCGCGGCGGTCGCGCGCGTCGGGCTCGATCCGGGTGGCGCTAGCGCGAGCTTCGCGGCGGCGCCTCCGTGGGGGGAGCTGGCGATGACCCCGCGCGAGGCCTACCTGGGCGCCCAGGAGGTCGTGCCCGCGGCGCAGGCGGCCGGGCGGATCGCGGCTGAGTCGCTGGCGACGTATCCGCCGGGGATCCCCAACGTGCTCCCTGGCGAGCGCCTAACCTCCGAGACGATCGCCTACGTGCAGCACACGCTCGAACTGGGAGGCAGCGTGCGCGGCGCGAGCGATCGGCTGCTGCACACGGTGCGCGTGGTCGTCGAGGATTAGAGGACGGCGAGGCGGTGGAGCTTGTCGAGCTCGATGGGCTGAGCGAGCAGGACTGGGCCGATGTCGTGGCCGGCGAGCAGCAGCCGTATGGTCCTGACGGCGCGGAGCTCGAATGGAGGCGCAAGGACCGCCATTTCGCACTGCGCGCAGAGGACGGACGCCTCGTCGCCCTTGCCGGGCTGGTCGCCATTGGCGTCGAGATCGAGCGTGCCGGGAGACTCGACGCGGTCGGTGTCGGCAGCGTGATCGTGACGCGCGCAGAGCGCGGACGCGGGCTGATGACACGGGTCGTGGCGCCGGCGCTGGCGAGCGCCGAGCGCATGGGTCCGGAGCTCGCAATGCTGTTCTGTCGGCCGGAGCTCGTCCCCGTATACGGCCGCCTGGGCTTCGAGGAGATCGCCGCGCCGGTCATCGCAGAGCAGCGGACCGGGCCCGTGGAGATGCCGATGCGTGCGATGTGGCGGGCGCTGCGCGCGGGCGCCGAGTGGCCGCCCGGCCGCGTCCACGTGCGCGGGCTGCCGTTCTGAGCTGCCGTCCGGGCGCATGCGCCGCGGGACCGCCGGTGGGAGTCGCCGGCTGAGCCGGTGGCAGAGAGCCGCCGCCCGCGGCTCAGCGCGGAGGCTGCTCGCCGTCGTGGTAGTCGACGGCGTCGCTCAGGCGGAACATCGCGCGCAGGCCGCCGCCATCGGGGAGCCGCTCGAATGCCCCGAGCTTGCCGGAGTCCGGATACATCACCAGGTCGGGCTCGCCGCTGCTGCTGAACGACAGGAAGCGCACGGTCTCTGACGTGCGGTTGACGAGCTGATGTCCGCCGTGCTCGCCGCGCGGGAACGCGACGACCTCGCCCTCGCACAAGTCGCGCCAGCCATCGGCGCCGCGCAGGCTCGGCGCGCCGTCGAGCACGACCACGAGCTCCTCCTCGGTGTAGTGGAAGTGGTACGGGTAGGCGGCTTCGCCGGGCGGGAGCTCCCACAGGCTCAGCCCCAGGCGCTCGCTGCCCGCCTGGCGTCCCAACCGCGCGCGCTGGCAGCGAAAGCCGGGGTGCTCGCGCGGCTCGTCGAACAGCGGGTCGTCGATGTTCGCCATGCAGGAAGGGTAGGCATGGCGCGGGCGGAGCGGCTTTGGAGGCGCACGTGTGCGACCGAACTTGCAAGTCTGCGGGGCATGGGCGAGCTGCGGCTGGTGATCTTTGACTGCGACGGCGTGCTCGTCGATAGCGAGACCATCTCCAACGACGTGCTCGCGCGCCTGCTGAGCGACGAGGGCCTGCCGACGACGCTGGCGCAGGCACGGCGCGACTACCAGGGGCTGCTGCTCGGCGAGGTTGTGCTCAGCGCCGAGGCAAAGCTCGCTCGCCCGCTGCCCGCCGGCTGGCTCGCCCGCTACGAGCGCGAGCGCGCCGAGGAGTTTCGCAGGGCGCTTACACCCGTGCCCGGCGCCGCCGCGCTCGTCGCGAGCGTCCTCGCGGCGGGTATCGAGGTGTGCGTCGCCTCACAAGGCAAGCTCGAGAAGACGCGGCTGTCGCTCGAGCTGACCGGACTTCGCCGGCTGTTCGACGAGCGGGCGCTGTTCTCGGCCTGGTCCGTGCCGCGCGGCAAGCCCCATCCAGACCTGTTCCTGAACGCCGCGCGCACGATGGGCGCCGAGCCCGCCGCGTGCGCGGTCGTCGAGGACACCCCGTCGGGGGTGACCGCGGCGGTGGCGGCGGGCATGCGCGTCATCGGATACGCGGCAGACAGCGACGAGGCCGCGCTGCGGGCAGCCGGCGCCGCGATCGTGCACTCGCTCGACGAGGTGCCCGCACTGCTGGGGCTTGGGTGAGCAGTCTGTGGTTTCTAAAGAGCAATGAATATCTTTTAGAAAGTCCTAGAGTGGAGTGCGGTCGGGCAAGGCCGAGTCTGTAGCTTTCTATCGAGCGATAGATGCTCCTTAGAAAGTCCTAGAATGCGCTTGCCTTGCAGAAGCGCGAGAACCCATACACCCCAGGAGCCGGTCGCAAGCCCCCGAATCTCGCCGGCCGTGACCGTGACCTGGAGAACTTCCGGTCGCTGATCGAACGGCTGGCCGACGGGGGCTACGAGCGCAGCCTGATCTACTCGGGCCTGAGGGGCGTCGGCAAGACGGTCCTGCTGATGGAGCTCGACGTCCTCGCCACAGAGGCGGGGTGGGCCACCACGGACGTCCAGGAGGTGGGATCGCAGCCGGATTTCCGGGTGACGTTCGCGCGCATGTCGGCGCGGCTGCTGCGCGAGATGAGCCGCAGACATCGGATCAAGGAACGAGTGGACCGCGCTCTGGGCGTGGTCAAGGCGTTCAGCGTGGCGGTTCCAGCCGGCGTGCAGCTCAAGCTCGACGTCGAGGCGGCGACGGGGATCGCCGATTCGGGCGATCCAGAGCAGGATCTCAGCGATCTCGTGCGTGAGATCGGCGAGGTGGCACGTATCACCGGTGCTGGCGCGCTGTTCCTGATCGACGAGATGCACAATCTCGACTCCCCGTCGCTGGCGGCGATCTGCATCGCCTTCCAGGCGGTCAGCCGCAACGCGCTGCCGGTGGCGATGGTCGGCGCCGGGCTGCCCGACCTCCAGACGCGACTGATGGCGGCCAAGCCCTACGCGGACCGCCTGTTTCAGTACTATGAGCTTGGCCGCCTGAGCGCCGCTGCGGCGCGTTCAGCCCTGATCGCGCCCGCGGCCACGAGGGATGTCGTCTACGACGAGTCCGCAGCGCGCAGCGTCGTCGCCGAGTCGGCCGGCTATCCATACTTCATCCAGGAATATGGGCGCGAGCTGTGGAACCACGCCGAGACTTCGCCGATAAGCCGCGAAGACGTGGACGCCGTGCGCGAGATCGTCAACGACTCGCTGGCGCGCAACTTCTTCAGCACCCGCTTTCTGCTCGCCACCGACGCCGAGCAGCGCTACCTCGCTGCCATGGCCGCTCTGCGTGAGCCGCCGTATCGCTCCGCGGACATCGCTCGCGTCTACGGAGCCAAGGATCAACGCGGCGTCTCGATGAATCGTGATGCTCTCATCCAGAAGGGCCTCATCTGGGCCCCCCGCCGCGGTCAGCTTGACTTCACCGCCCCCCTGTTCGCCGAGTATCTTCGCGAGAGCCACCCGATCGCCAGCTTCGACGAAGCGTGACGAACGGGCGCAGGCGCTTTCTCGCGGTGTCTCGAGCAGAGGCGGCGGGGTCTCACACGGTGGGCTGGGACGCCTGCGCGTAGCGCAGCGAGCCTGGGGTCGTGAGCGTCTCGCCGGTCTCCAGCAGCGTCTTCAGGCCGGAGAGGATCATCGGCCAGCCGCCGTACAGTTCGCCGTTGGCGTCCTCGCGCAACTCGTCGTGGGTGAGCGTCAGCCGGCATGAGTCGCCGACCGGTTCGATCTCCCACGTGACCCGCGAGGTGCCTTCGCTACGGACCTCCTCGCTCCACAATGCCCTGAAGCTGTGGACGAGGCGCAGCGGCGGCTGCACCTCGAGGATCTCGCCCTCGCCGATCGCGACGCCGGCGCCGGCGTGCACGGTCTCAATCCGCGACCCCGTCGTCCAGTCGGAGATGACTCCCACTCCGAAGGAATACGTGCGCCTCATGTCCTCATCTGTAATCGCCTCCCACAGGCGCTCGGGCGTCGTCTTTATATAGATCTCGAACACCTTGTCGGTCGGTGATGCGCTCCACGGCCGCTTGCCACTGCTGTTCGTGTCCATCTCTGCTTCCTCCTCGATCTGTGTCTTCAGCTCGCTGAGCGTTGCCGCCCAGGGCTCGGCGTACTTGCTCACCCAGCGGTCGTGGACGAGCCTGATCGGGACGGGATTGAGGAAGTGGAGCTTCTCGCGCCCGCGTCGCCGCGTGCTCACCAGCCCCGCCTGCTCGAGCACCTTCAGGTGCTTCATCACGCCGAAGCGCGTCATCGGCAGTCGCTGCTCCAGCGCGCCCAGCGTCTGCCCATCGAGCTTGAACAGCTCGTCAAGCAGGCTGCGGCGCGTCGGGTCGGCGAGGGACTTGAAGATCTCGTCCACAGCCAAAGCATAGGTGACCACACAGTCACATGTCAAGACGGCGATGGAGCGAGGCGCTAGCGGTGTCTCCTCATGCGCTCGTCGCCGCCGCGGCGTCGGTGGGGCTCGATGGTGGGATCTCGTCGGGCAGGTCGCCGCTTGGCCATGACTGCCAGGGGAACGCCTTACGCGCGTGGCGGAGCCTGTAGGCGAGCGCGCCGTGGGCGTTCATCGCGTGCCATGCCGCGTGCGTGGTGAGCGTGAACCGCGGGATCCAGTAGCGCTCCGCGAGCGGGTCAAGCGGCGCCGGTGGCCCGGTCAGGTCGACGTCCGCGGCGACGTGGCCCTCGCCGTCCTCGAGCGTCAGGCGCGCGAGGATCGTGCCGTCGCGGTCGCAGATCTGCGACTCGCCGAGCATCTGTGTCTTCCACGGGATGCCCGGCCCGAGTGGCGTTTCGCCGACGATTGCACCGACGTGCGAGGCATGGGCGACGGGCACGCCCGTCAGCCGCGCCACCTGGCCGGGCAGCGCGCGTGCCTGCTCGCGCCAGATCCTGTGCTCGCGCTCTGAGAACACGCGCAGCGGGCCGGGCCAGTTGAGCGGCATCGACGGCCAGCACATCCCGCCCAGCACCACCTGCGCGCCGCCCGCGCGCACGCGCGCGGAGGTACGAAAGCGTGCCCACTCCCAGCCCGACATCAGACCCACCGTGCAGCCGAGCGTCTCGCATCGTGCTACGCCCGAGTCATTACCGCCGACGTAGAAGTGCTGCTCCCACGCAGTCGGGATGTCCTTGTCGTGCAGGTGCACCGCTCCGTTGGGCTCGGCGAGCACGAACGTGCCGTACGCGTGCTTGCCGCGCACCGCCACGAAGCCGCCGCCGATCACGCAGCCCAGCTCGCGCGCCAGGCGAGTGAGCAGCTGAAACGGCTGACCGTCCACCGGGCGCGGCGTGCCTCTGAGGATCTTCGCGAACACGTTCGGCGTTGTGCAAGCCTCCGGCACGATGATCGCCTCAGGTGAGTGCTCGCGATGGGCGTCGCGGATCAGGTCCTCGACCCGCTCGAGGTTGTGCGCGACGTCCCCGAGCACGAGCGCTGGTTGGACGACCGCGATGCGCGTCACGCGACCGCCTGCGGCGGCGCAGGCCAGACCGCTCCTGGGTGCTCGGAGCCGGGGATCGTGCGCGT
The DNA here is from genome assembly GCA_963735615.1 of uncultured Solirubrobacteraceae bacterium. GTDB lineage: Bacteria > Actinomycetota > Thermoleophilia > Solirubrobacterales > Solirubrobacteraceae > Palsa-744. The sequence continues at coordinate 1,867,906 of CAVTLO010000001.1, read as the reverse complement.
CGAGCGAAAGCGCCCCGCACGCAACTCGGCGCGGACCGCCAGCTCGGTGCGCAGGTCCGGGAGCAAGCGGCGCAGTGTCTGCGTGCGCGGCTGCTCACCGCGCATCAGTGCCGCGGCCAGCGCACGCGCCGCCCGCGTTGGGGTGAGGATCTGCTGCGGCGTACGCGCGCGACCGAGCAGGTCGGTGATGTCTGGATCCGTCGTGCGTCCCGCGTCGCGCAGCACCTCGCAGATGACCGCCGACTGGCGCTCCACCCGCGTGTCGGAGTTCGCGAAGTGATACGCCGGTAGGCACTCGCGATCACGAGCCGCCTCCCACGCGCGGGTTGCGCAGTCGACCGCGTTGGCGTCGTCGAGCACGGGGAGCAGCTCCTCAGCGAGCGTGCGCCCGGCGAACATCGCGTCGCGCATGCCCTGTCCGGTGACCGGATCCTTGAAGTGCCCAGCGTCGCCCGCCAGCGCCCAGCCCGGGCCGGAGGACGCGCGGAAGAACGCTGGCGTCTCGCCCGTCGAGCGCAGCTTCGTCCCCGGCGGCGCGCCCGCCACGCGAGCTGCGAGCCCCGGATGCTCGTCGAGCTTGCGCTGCCAGTAGCCCTCCGGGTCAGCGCGCGCGTCGCTTGCCTCGTCGCGGTGGCCCATGAGCAGGATCACCAGCCTGCCCAGCGGCGTCGTCGGGAACGCGAACGCGAACGAGTTGCCCTCGCGCCACTGGTAGTAGGTCTCCGCCTCGACGCCGCCAGCCATCGGATCGTCGATGTAGCGGAACACCAGCCCGCGGCCGTTGCGCGAGAGCCTGTACGGCGTCCACGCGCCCACCAGCGACGCGACGCTCGAGCGCCGGCCGTCTGCACCTACGACCAGCGTGGAGGCGATGTCGTGCTCGTTGCCGCCGGCGTCGCGGTAGCGCACGCCGGTGACGCGCCCCGCACGCCAGCGCAGCGACTGCACTGTGCAGTGCTCGCGCACGTCCGCGCCCTGCTCGCGTGCCGCTTCCACCAGCTGCACGTCCTGTAGGTCGCGCGGTACGCACACGCCGAAGTCGATCCCGTCCGCCGCCGGGCGCAGCCGCTCCAGTGCGCTGATGCCCTCGACCACGATCTGCGTCCAGCGGACCCGCGAAGGCTTCAGCGCGAGGATCCGCGGCAGCGCCCCGAGCTTCGCTAGCTCGCTCGTGCCCGCCGGCAGCAGCACATGGGTCGAGAGTTGGTCTGACGGGAAGCCGATCCTGTCGAGCACCACCACGCGGCGCCCGGCGCGGGCCAGCGGCGCCGCCACCGCGCAGCCAGCCAGGCGCGCTCCCACGACCACCACGTCCACCTGCTCCACGGCCGCCCCTTTCGATCCGCCCGGCCCGCGCCGCCAGCGCGTCGACCTTCGAGGTCGGCTGGACTATAGCCTCGGGCGCTCGACCCAGCGGGCGAGGAGCGGGCTTCTCACGGGAGCACGCGCTCGCGAGCCGGGCGCTCGCGCGGGTGTATCGTTGCCGGGATGTCAACCAGCGTGCGAGGCAAGGTTGCGCTGATCACGGGGGGCGCACGCGGCGTCGGCGCCGCGACGGCCACCCTCCTGGTCGCGCGCGGAGCGCGAGTCGTGCTCGTCGACCTCGACGCCGATCCGCTGCGCGAGCTCGTCGAGCGCCTCGGTCACGACAACGCGACGTCGATCCTCGGTGATGTCACCGAGCTTGGCGACATGCAGGCGGCCGTCGCCCACGGCGTCGAGCGTTTCGGCGGCATTGACGTCGTCGTGGCGAACGCCGGGATCGCCACGTACGGGTCGGTCGCTGCGGTCGATCCGGCGATGTTCCGGCGCCTGATCGACATCAACATCACGGGCGTCTTCCATACCGTCCGCGCGGCGCTATCCGAGGTCGTGCGCCGGCGCGGCTACGTCCTCGTTGTCTCCTCGGAGGCCGCGTACGTGCCCGCGCCGGGCCTTGCGTCATACAACGCGAGCAAGGCTGGCGTCGAGCACTTCGCCAACGCGCTGCGCCTGGAGCTCGGCTACCAGGGCGTCGCGGTTGGCAGCGCGCACATGTCGTGGATCGACACGCCGATGGTGCAGGACGCCAAGCACGACCTGGCGGCGTTTGGCGAGATGCTCGACACGCTGCCCGGCCCGTTGGGGGCAACGACGTCAGTTGAGGACTGCTCGGAGGCGTTCGTGCGCGGCATCGAACGGCGCGCGCACCGCGTCAACGTCCCCGGCTGGGTCGGATGGCTGCGCTGGCTGAAGCCGGTGCTGACCTCGCGGCTGGCGGAGCTGCAGGCCCGGCGTGACAGCAAGCGCATCGTGCCGCTGATGGACGAAGAGATCGCTCGCCTCGGGCGCTCGGCGAGCGCCCGCGTGAGCTTGCCGGGCGCCGCGCACGGCGAACCGGCCGAACCTGTCGCGTGAGCACCGAGCGCGAGTTCGACGTCATTCTGTTCGGCGCTACGAGCTTCGTCGGGCGCCTGTGCGCCGAGTACCTCGCCCGCGCGGCGCCGCCACAGACGCGGATCGCGCTCGCGGGTCGCTCGCGCGAGCGGCTGCTCGAGCTGCAGGCGTCGCTTGGGTCGGCTGCCGCCGACTGGCCGCTGCTCGTCGCCGACACGACCGACCCGCGCTCGTTGAGCGAGCTCGCAGCGGCGGCGCGGGTGCTTGCGACGACGGTCGGCCCCTACCGCAGCTACGGGCTGCCGGTGCTCGAGGCGTGCGCGATCGCGGGCACGCACTACGCCGATCTGACCGGCGAGGTTCTGTTCATGCGCGAGGCGATCGACCGCTTCGACGCGGTGGCTGCCGCGAGCGGAGCGCGCATCGTGCACGGCTGCGGCTTTGACTCGATCCCGTCTGACCTCGGCGTGCTGGCGCTGCACGAGGCGGTCACAGCGGACGGCGCCGGTCAGCTGGAGGACACGACGCTCGTCGTGCGTGCGATGAAAGGCGGCCCCAGCGGCGGCACGATCGCGTCGCTAAAGGGCGAGCTCGACGCTGCGCGCAGCGACCGTGCGCAGGCGCGGCTGCTCGCCGACCCGTACGCGCTCAGCCCCGATCGCGGCGCCGAGCCGCGTCTCGGCGACGAGCGCGACCTGCGCGGCGTACGCAACGACGGCGAGCTTCGGACATGGGTCGGGCCGTTTGTGATGAGCTCGATCAACACACGCGTCGTGCGGCGCAGCAACGCGCTGCAGGGCTGGGCATACGGACCGCGGTTTCGTTACCGCGAGGTGATGGGCTTCGGGTCCGGTCCGCTCGCCGCGGCGCAGGCAGGCGCGTTTGCAGGCGGCGTCGGCGCGCTGATGGCCGGCCTGTCGGCCGGGCCCGTGCGCGCGGCGCTTGACCGGGTGCTGCCATCCCCCGGCGAGGGGCCGAGCGAGCGCCAGCGCGAGCGCGGCTTCTTCCGCATCGAGATCCACGCGCGCACGTCAAGCGGCGCGCGCTACCTTTGCCGCATCGCCGCAGACGGCGACCCCGGGTACAAGGCGACGGCGGTGATGCTCGGCGAGAGCAGCCTGTGCCTCGCGCTCGACGCCGAGCAGCTGCCACAGCGCGCCGGCGTGCTCACGCCCGCGACCGCGATGGGCGATGAGCTTGTGCTGCGGCTGCGGCGCGCAGGGCAGACGTTTGAGGTCGAGCGAGTCGGTTCCTGAGGCACACCAGTCCTGAATGGAGCTAGGGGGACTCGAACCCCCGACCTCCTGGGTGCGATCCAGGCGCTCTCCCAACTGAGCTATAGCCCCGTGCGCGCCAGTCGGTGGCGGCGCGAACGGCCCGAGAAGTGTAGTCGCAGAACTCGTCGGGGCGGGCGCAGTATGGTTTGGAGGCGCGATGGGATTGCTCGACGAAGCCATACGCGAACACTTGGAGCTGAAGCGCCGCAGCGGCGCAGATCCGAGCGCGATCGCGCGTGAGGAGCGTGAGGCGCTGGCACCGGTCTTCCCCGACGAGCCCATCGCTGACGGCGGCGCTTTGGCTGACGATGCGCCCGAGGCCGCTGGCATCGCGTCGACGTTGGAGGCCTCCGACGGGCCTCCGTACGAGGACGACCAGCTCGCGGACCTCTCGACCGCTGGCCAGGAGACGGCGGAGCTGGACATGCAGGCGGTGATGGACGAAGACCTGGATACCGCCGATGGCGGGTCGCCCGTCGGTCCGGTCGGGGCTCAGCCCGTGCCCGCTTCCTCGGCCGGCGAGATGCCCACCGAGGAGTCGCTCGATTGGGAGTCCCCCGGTGGGGCGGTCAGCGAGGCCGCGCCGGCGGACATCCCCGGGCAGGAGCGGCTCTCGTTCGAGTAGCGCAACTGTGCTCGTGGCGCCTGCAGGGGACCACGATCGCGCCGCGTCGCTTACGTGGGCAGCTCTGCTCCCGCCTGCTCAGCCACCATGTAGCTGGCGTACCAGTCCGGCCAGCCGGCGTCCTCTTGGCCGGTGCGCTGCTCGTGTTCGCCGTGAGCGGCCGAAGCGCGCCGAAGCGCGCTCGCCAGATCACCCGCTGACGCAAACGACGTCGCAGCCTCCTCGACCCGGCCGGGCAGCCGCGTCGTAACCTCCTGGACCGCCCAGCCGTTGCCGTCGGGATCGCTGAACGAGACGAACGAGCGGTAGCTGCCGTGATCGGGCGCAGGGCCACTCACGCGGCCGTCTGTCGCGTGAGCAAAGCGGGCGCCCGGTGCGCCCTCGTGGAACACCTTGCTGACATCGACACCGCTGGCGAGGAGCTCGTCGCGTGCAGCCTCGATGTCGGACACGATCAGGTACAGGCCCTGGGCCGAACCGGGCGTAGCCGACGTGAGGTTCGTGCCGAACTGGATCGAGCACCCAGACCCGCGGGGCGTGAGCTGGATCAGGCGGAAGTCCTCGCTGGGGGCGACGTCCGCGTCGAGCCTCCAGCCGAGGCCTCCGTAGAACTCCTTCGCGCGGTCCACATCCGACACGGGGATAACTACCACCTCAATTTTCAAGTCGACGTGCTCAATGCTTGCCGGCGCGCTGGCGTCTCCGCCGTGAACTTCCGTCGTGCTCATCGTGAGCTCCCTTAGGTTGTGTTAGGCGCACCGTAGCTCCACCGTGGCTGGCGTCGCACCAGGGAGATCCCCTGGTGGATCCACTGGTCTCGGTGGTTTGGCCAGCCCGGGCTTCTCTCAAAGGATCCGCGACGACAGGGAGGCTTAGGAAGCAACCGGCAGCGCTGGGCGCGTCAGGAGTTTCCAACACCGCCGTCCGAGCCAAGGCGAGGGCCGGAAGCAGGCTCGTTGGGTCGTATATTGAGGTCTCCAGGGGCCATAGCTCAGCTGGGAGAGCGCCTGCTTTGCAATCGGATCGCTGGTAGCGCGGGAGACCCTATTTCTCAGTGTTCGTTAGCGATTGGGCCATCCGGACCGCCGCACGGATAGGCCGGGTTTGGGTGCGATTTCGCGGCGGAACGGGACCGCTGCCTAAACGAGGCGTGGTTACGCGAGCGCGAGCTTTAGGTCTGCTGGGCTTGCCTTCGCCGGCAGCTCCAGTAGAAGCTCGCCGGCGCCTTCGTCGAGAAGCCTGCGGATGTCGATCACCGTGAGGCTGACCAGGTGGCCGTTCTCGTCGAAGCTAACGGCATGTCCTCCGGGCGTCTCGTCGAAATCGACTGCGCGCGCGGGATCGCCCTGGGAGAGGTAGAGCACGTCCGCGTCGTGGTCGTAGCGGACGCGGTCGAAAATGTAGGGGCCGATATGGACGGTCATGGCTTACTTCTCCTCGGGAACGCCGTGCGTACGCTCCCGATCGAATCTTCGTCAAAGGCTACTACGACCTTGAGCCACCGACTTGGTCCCGCGCCCTGGAGGTAGAACCACTCTTGACCCGGCCGAGGCTGCTCCATCCGTTGCGTGGGCTCCTCAATCGCGCGCATCACATCGGCGCGAAACGGTGCTATGTACGGGTGTCCCTCGATGATGTGGCTCCAGCGCTCCTCGGTGAGCTGGACAGTGCGCCCGAGTGGATCTGTCGCCACGTCCATCGCTGGGATTCTTCTCGACGGTGCGGACCCGTCCTACGTCTGGCCTCGTGCCACAGCTCGGCTGGGAGGGCCGTAGCTCCCTGGCCGCCCGGTAGTCGTCAGCGTTCGTAGACGCCCCCACCGGCGCTGTTTTTGCCGAAAAGGACTTGCCTAACCTCATCGTCTGAAGGCTGCCCCGGAGCGGCGTTCGCGGCTCGGAGCCCTTGAGCGATCGCGACGATCGCCGCCTGGCATTTCGGCTTCGATGCGTCTGCCCCATGCTCGTCAAACTGTCGAATCTGGTCCACCATTGAGGCATCCCCATACGTGAGCAATCGAGCCTTCGCGCTTGCAGCTAGGGCCAACGCCTCGATCCGCTCCGTGCCGCTCCTCGCAAAGGCGCTGCGAGTCGGCGCAGCCACGAGATCCGAGAAAGCCTCGCTCACCAGCCCTCGCGGCGCCGTACGACGTCGAGCTTCTTGGTGCAGCAGGCCGTCAGCCACACACCCACACTGATCCCGGTCGCGCCGACGATGGCCCCGACAAGATCCGGCAACGCACTCGTGGCGATTAGGCCGTCCAGCAAGACGCGGCGATCCTACAGCCCGCCGCCTATTCGGAGCCGCCGAGCGGTTCGCGATTGGACAGCAACGGGCGGCAGCAGCCGCTGGGCACGTTTCGGTCTCCCCCCGAGCGCTAGAGCGACGATGTCCTGGACTCCACTCTGCACTGCGTATATTGAAGGTCTCCTGGGGCCATAGCTCAGCTGGGAGAGCGCCTGCTTTGCAAGCAGGAGGTCGCCGGTTCGATCCCGGCTGGCTCCATAAAGTGCCTGCAAATGTGGCCCTTTTGACGTGGCGCGCTTGGGCGTTGGATGTGTGCCTACGGTTCTGTCCGTCTCCTGCCCATCGCGCGAAAGCCCAGCAAATACGGGCCTCTTTCAATCGCGAGCCACGCTTCCTTCGGAACAGGCGCTCTCATAGTTGACATACGGGCGTTCCACCTACGAAGTGCCTGCAGTTCGGGGATTTCTGGATTTCTACGCGGAAGCGTTTTCGGTCACGGCGTCGCCCTTTATCTCGTGGAAAGCGCCCATTTGCAGGGGTAAGCGTTTCGGCACTCGCTTTGGCACCTTCCTCTTGCGTGTCAGAAACCGGGCGGGCGAACGGGGGCTGACCCTCACCGCCGGATGAAACCCTACGCATATAGGGCTACAATGTGTAGACTTTCATCCGATGAGATCGGACCGCATGCTCGAGATCGTAAGGCGCGCCGGTGGCACCGTCACCTCGGCTGAGCTGATTGCCGGCGGAGCACGGTGGGAGGACCTGTACCGGCTGCGTGACCTCGGAGTCCTAGTGGAGATCTCCCGCGGCGTGTACCGCATCGTTGATGCTCCAGCGACTGCACACCTTGATCTCGTGGCGGTGTGCCGACGGGCTCCGGCCGCGACGGTCTGCTTGAACTCGGCCGCCAGCTTCTGGGATCTGACCGACGAGATGCCCGACGTCGTGCATCTCGCGGTGCCGCGAGGCGCACATCGCCCGCGCGTCGCCTACCCGCCGACAAGGGTGCACATCTTTGCGGCCGCTACCTTCTCGCTCGGCCGTATTAAGCAGGAGGTGGAGTCGGGGGAGACGATCGCTATCAGCTCCCGTGAGCGGACGGTCGTCGACCTCGTGAGGTTGCGCTCACGTGTGGGGCGCGATCAAGCATTCGCTGTGCTGCGGGCGTATCTGGACGGCCGGGACGCTCGGCCCGGCGAGCTCTTGGCGTTGGCTCGCGAGCTGCGCACAGGAAAGGCTATGGCGGACGCACTGGAGACGATGCTGGCGTGAGCACACGCAGTCCAGAGGAGGCCTACAAGGCTTTGCAGCGGCTCGCGCGTGCCGACGGACGCACCACACAGCAGGCGTTCGAGTTGTACGTGCACGAGCGCTTCCTCGCGCGCCTGGCAAACTCGCGCTTTGCGGAGCAGTTCGTGCTGAAGGGCGGCATGCTGCTGGCGGCGCTCGATGCACGGCGCGCCACCCGCGACGCCGACATGCTCGCCCGGGGGATCGACAACGACATGGAGAACCTGCGCGATGTCGTCAGCGAGATCGCTGCGATCGAGCTCACCGACGGGGTCGTGTTCGACGTCGAACACATCTCGCTGGTCACAATCCGCGAGGACGCAAAATACGAGGGCATCCGAGTTGTCGTGCCCGCGACTCTCGGTGGTGCGGTCTTGAAGCTGCGACTCGATCTGTCATTTGGCGACCCCGTCGATCCGCAGCGCATCGACTACCCAACACTGCTTGACGATGCGGTCATTTCGTTGCTCGGGTACCCGCTGGAGAACGTGATCGCAGAGAAGGCGGAGACAATGATGGCCCTCGGTGACGCAAACACGCGCGACCGCGACTACGGCGATGTCTACCTCCTTTCGGGCAGCTACGCAATCGAGGGCGAGTCCCTACGGAACGCCCTGCAGGTGGTCACCGAGCATCGGGGCCGCGAGGTTCGACCGCTGGGACCGCTGCTCGTGACGCTACGGGAAAGTCGCCAACAGCCGTGGGCTGCATATCGTGCTCGTGTCGGTGTGCCGGGATTGCCCGAGCGCTATGCCGAGGTTGTCGACGCGGTGGTCGAGCTCCTCGACGGCCTGCAGGCGGACGACGGCTCTTATTGGGATCCGCGCCAGCGTCGCTGGGGATAGCGAACCGGACGGTCGGCTGAGCAATTGTCAGGAGTTGTGGATGAGAAGGTGGGGCATCAGGCGGCGATCTTCTCGTCCGTTGTCGTGGTTTCGTCGTCTGTGACCTTAATTCCGTCCTTGAACTTCACGCCGTCGAGCACGTCGGTGACGAGCTCGTGGCCGTTGAACCGTCGCCAGTGCTTTTGGGCGGCGTCCAAGAGCTTGTAGGTCATCGCGAGCGCGGCCTTCTTGGAGCCGGCGCCCTTGGTGACCTTGGTGCGCGGCTTGACGGTCGCGAAGCTGCTCTCAATCGGGTTCGTACTCCGCAGGCTCCGCGCGCGCCGCGCTCAAGCGAGACTCCCGATGCGCGCAAGGCCTACAACTACACTCGGGCCGCTTACGAGCGCAGCAGCTCCCGCACCTGAGCTCGAGCTCGCCCAACGGGGCAGCACGGCGCTGCGCTATTGCTCGGCGCTGCCGGTCGGCCAGCGGGAATAGCCACTCCTGTAAGACGACACGGAGATGACACCGCTTAACGACACCGGAATGAAACCTGTCGGCGCGACAGGCGCATGAAACCCCGGGGGCCCCAAACTACTTTGCGACTGGCTACCGCGAGACAGCCCAATCTAGGGCTCGGCGGAGGGATCGAGCCTACCAGCGTACGGGCACAGCTCGAACCGATCGGGCTGTTCGTTAGCTGCCGCTCGCGCGGAGCGTTGCGTAGCCGGGTGCGGCCGGTGTGATCGTCGCGTCATCGAGGCGACGGTGAACCATCGAGATGGTCGCGAGCATGTCCAGCGCATCCTCTTCGGTGAGGGAGAACTCGATCTTGGCGTCGTGCGCCGTTGGGTTGCGAAACGCGCCGACGACGCCGCGAGCGAAGTGGGCGTAGCCGCTGTGGGCACTGCGCTCCGATGGCGTCTGGAGGCTGTTGAAGGCCAAGGGCGGAAGGTTGTTCTTGAGTGTGAAGGCCTCGTCCACGAGTTGTGCGCCGTCGCTCTGGAGTCCGGTCTTCGTGCGGATCTTGGCCGAAACACTCTTGGAGGCCTCGAGCACGGCGTGGAAGTAATTGCGTCCAAGGAGCTCGGCGCGACAGTAGCGGAGGACGTCGGGATGGACTCGGCGTGCCGTCAGCTTGGCACGCAGCGCATCTGCCCGAGCCCTGGCGTCGTCGGCTGTGCGTGATGCACGTCTCGGAACGAGCCGACCGTCGTCGAGGAGTTCGAGGCCGCTGAGCAGCAGGATCTCATTGATCGACGTCCTCAGTCCGCTGAGGCTCCCGGCGGCGAGCTCGTGTGCAGGGTCGAGTGCCTGCTTGACGAAACGCAGCACGGAGCCGCTATGTCCATCGCGGCGTTGGGCAAGTTCGAAGGACTCGCGCAGCATCCGCCACTTCGTGCTCTCGGTTCCCATCGGCAAGCGCAGCTCGACGAGCTCGCGACGGAGCTCACCTCCGGTCGGTCCGTCGAGGAGCTTTGCGAGGTGGGTGATCTGCGCGGAGCTAAGGGCTGGCGGGGCCGCAGCCATCACATGAGGATGGCGGATAACGACGACGGCTCAAGGCGCGCCCGGTAGAGCGACCCGTGAATGAGACGCCGCAGCACTTGCGCCGTCTCCCGATGTGGGAGAGCCCGGTGCCATCCATGTGAGACAGGTGATGAAGACTCCAGTCAGCGCACCGAGCACGAAGGCGACCACGACCACTGCTGCGAGGACGCCGATGACGGTGATCAGCAGCTGCAGCGTGCCCTCGACGATGGCGATGGCGCTGAGTAGAAGCGTGAGATTCTCTCTTGTCATGAACATTAGGCGGCGCTCTTAGCCAAAACATAGGGTCGCGTCCGGGCCGGACCGGAAATCGTCGATCAGGCTTTGGCCGGCACCTCTCCGCGACCGGCCGGGACGTAAGAAGGGGCGGCGCGCAAGCGTCAGGGCGACCAGTGGATGAGCTGTATGTACAGTTGCCCGAGCGTGAAGGCTGTGTGCGCCAACCCGGTCAAGGTGTCCGTGAAGCTCTCGGGACCCAGGAACTCGATGTCATCCTGCTGAGGATCGTCATTGGTGCCGTGATGCCTCAGGTTTGAGCGCATGATCCCCTGAAGCTCGCCGGTGGCTTCGAGGTGTATATACGCGGAGTGCACGATACGGTTGCGTAGGTGGCCGAGGTCGCGGCACTCGTCCAAGACGCGCTGGGATAGGTCGACGAACTTGGGCCGGTCAAGCTGCCGGCGCTCGAGGAACGCGGCGACCCTGTCGCGCGTCTCTTGGACGAGCCGGCCGTAGGGTAGCTGCGCGAGGATCTGACGCTCGCCGTCGGCGTATGGCGGCTCGGTCAGCAGCCAGCAGATCTCTGCGAGCTTGCTCTCAACGTACTGAAAGCTCACGATGAAGATGCCGATCTGACGGTAGACCTCGTCGGCATCGAAAGGCTCTCCCACCACACATCAGTTTTCCACAGACCAAAGCACGAACACCCCCAGAGCTCGGCCTATTCGTGGTTCCGTTCCGAAGCTCTCTCAAATCGTGCGAGCAAAAGCCATCCGCCGATGGCGGCGCCAGCTGCGGCGATCACCTTACGGCCATTCCGCGGCGGGCAGTCCGATCGACGGCCTTCCTGGGCGGAGCCGGCTGAGGAGACTAGAGTCCTTCTCAGTGGATGTCGCCGACCTCAACGACTGGCAGCTTGCTGTCTACAACGAGATTCTGGAACGAGGGCCGCTGACGATGCATCAAGTCATCGCGGCAACGGCACTGCCCGTCAAAGAAGTCCGGCCACTGCTTGTGCAGCTTGAGCAGGCTCGCTTGATTCTGCTCCGTAACGACGGCTGGTACGCGCCCTAGCCGGCCTGCTCAAGCGCGGCTGGGGATGGAAGATCGTCGATGTCATCCAAGATGGCCGCGAACTCGGTCATCAGGAACATCGTTAGGGAGACGACGCGCCGGCCGTCGTTTGCATTCAACGGCTTGCCCACCCGCTCGTTGGCGTGCGTCTGCCGCTGAATCAGGTCCACATCCGCGTCCCACAGGTCGAGCATTCGTTCCAAGGAAGTAGTCCGGCGCTCGCCGATCCGCGGCTTGTACGTCTCGATGACAGCCCTCAGTCGGTTCTTCGTATGGGTTGGATCGGGGTCCGGCTCATCCGGCGGGAAGCGCTCTTGAAGCTCGCCGGCAAAGTCCTGCACGGCGTCGCGACAATTGAATCCGATATTCGCGAGCTGAGAATCGGGCTTGTCGCCGAACAACAGCTTCTCGGCGCGGCTCCAAGGACCGAAGGCGCCGGGGTACGCCTTTGAGAATTGCTCTGAGCCGAACAGGCGTCGAACGGCCATGTAGACCTCTTCCATCGGATCGGCGTCCTCTCGCGCAACTTCTCGTCCGTAGTGGGTGAGTTCGACGTGAACAACTCGACCTCCACCGGTCCTTGTCGTGGCGGGTCCGAGATAGCCCGCGTCGCGCAGTTGAAGGAACAGTCGCTCGTACAGCATCTCCGCAGGCAGCTCAAAACCCATCGCCTTGGCCTCGTTCGCAACCTCGTCGCTGTCGGTCGAGGTGTAGTTGTCGCGAGTGATCCGATCTATAGCGACCAAGATCGCCTTTTCAAGCGGCTGAATCACGCCTAGGATGCCCTTGGCCCGGCGGCCAGCTGCCGGGAATGGGGAATCCTTGTTCGGCTGCGTAGTGGTAGTCGGTGAGCGGCCGGTCCCATTCGGTCTTTCCGCTTCCGTCGAGTGGTGTGTAGACCCCGTTGGGTGCCCGCATGATGCGGCCGGCCTTCCAGGCGTCCCATAGGTTTGTCCCGAGCACGCCAGCGTCCTTGGGAGCCTCCATGCCTCGCTCGATCATGAACTTGTATAGCGAGGTCGGGCCGACTGCGGTCCCGCCGAGTGCGTTTGCGGCCTGTTCGAGGGCTTGCACGGCGCGATCCTGGGCCGGTGCCGCTCGTCGCCTGCGCGGCTGCTCGGAAGGCCCGTCGTGGCTCTGCCCGCTCGCTTGGATGCGCCCACGGGAAACCCCCGATGCGTGACCCACGAGCCGGCGCAGAAGCTCTACCTGCTCGTTGAGCGTCTTCTGCTCGCGCAGCTTTTCCTCGTAGAGGGCTAGAAGCTGAGGCATCTTGGCTGCCACCTCCTCTGGATTGGACAGATCGACCTTGAACTCCATATCTGATCGTAAGCCTAGCACATCGCGATAACATCGGGATACACTAGAGATCGAGGCTCCGGGGTCTGCTTCCGGTCTGTCCGGGGACCTCGCTACCTATCCACGGCGACCGACAAAACCCGCTCTCCGTCGCGCAGGACCCGATTGGTCAGGTGCGCATCGCGACAGGGGGCATTTCGTCGCACACGTGGCTGGCGGGGGAGCGGATCTGAATCTCTTTCCGCAGGCCGTTGGTCTCAATCGCGGGCGCACCGAGCAGGGGCGTAGATGGCGTGAGATGGAGCGCTACGCGGCACGCAATCCTGGGACACCGCTGTTCGTGCGCCCTGTATACGACGGCGATAGCTGGAGGCTGGTGGAACTCGACCACACAATCCTGACCGAACAGGGACTGCGCGTAGAGCGGTTCTCGAACCACGCGTGAGCCGCGCCGAAAGTGGCCGCGGCTCGTTCATCGAAACATGCGAGTTTGCTGCACGCCGGGTTGGAGGCGTCCCTCGACGAGGGCTCGTAGGCGGGCGGGCTCTCCGTCTCGTTGGTTCATCTGGCGTGCATAGATTGCAAGGGTAAGGGCTGGGGTTGCGTGCCCGAGCTGGTTGATGACGTAGGGAGGTGACTCCCCGATCGCGAACAGCAGCGAGGCGAACGTACGGCGCAGCGCGTGTGGGGTGATCCCATCGGGCAGCGGGGCTTCGTCTTGCCGTTCTAGTGTTTCGCTGGCACGGACTATCGCCGGCTGCAGAATCCGTTTACGGACGTTGGTGGCGGTGACGGCTCGCCCGGTGCTGGTAGCGAACACGAGCTGGTTGGCTGTGTGCTCACCGCGAGCCTTGTGCTCGCTGAGCTCGTCGCGGAGGACGGGCAGGAGGTTGATCGTGCGGACCCCGGCGTCTGTCTTTGCTTGATCGATGCGCAGCGTCCCGCGGGCGAGATCGATCTCGCCCCAGCGCAGAGCGAGTGCCTCGCTGATGCGTAGCCCGGCGAACACGAGCGTCGCGATCAACACACGGCGATGGCCGCACCTCGGCTGGGCTTCTCGATCAAGCTCGCCGGCAGCATCGAGCAGGGCAACGATGTGATCGGTGTGATCGAGCCATGCACGACGGGGCTTACTCACGGGCAGGCGCCTACGGCGGCCATGCGTAGGGTTTTGCGCGACCAGCCCGTACTCGATGGCCAACTCGAAGATCGCTCCGAGCGTCAGCAGTGTCTTGTTGATCGAATCGGCGGACAAGGTGCCTTCGCCGAGCTTGGTCTGGCGGTAGCGGTCGACGTCCATGACCGTGATCTCGTCGAGTCGGGCCGAAGCGAAGAAGCCCAGCAGATGCTCCAGGCGCCATTGCAGGCTGGCGTAGCTGGCGGGCGCCAGGCCGGTCCCGCGCCGTCCTCCTTGGACCTTCTCGCCCGCGAGCCAGTCCTCCGCGAAGTCGGCCAACTTCGGTGGACGGGGCCCCGGAGCGTGTCGACGGTGCTTGCGCGGCGGCTCCCAAATCCCCCGGCGGACCCTGAACATCAACAGAGCCATCTCCCGTACTGCCTCCTCGCGCGATTCCGCTTCGAGCGTCAGATACCTTCGCTGCCCCTCGTAGCGAAAGCGTGCACCCCAGGACGTGACCTCTCCCGTGACACGCGAGCGGTTCTCGCACAACTGCCCTGTCGCACGCCTCATCAGCAGGTGATTGTCATTCGCTCCTCTGGCGGTAGGCATCCCCTGGATGACGGAGCGCGCGCCGCGGCCTGTCGCGGCGACTGACGGACGGTCCGGCATTTCGAGCGCAGCGGGCACCGGAGCCAGGGATGGCGGACAGTGATTGAGCCGACCGGGGTCGAACCGGTGACCTTCCCGCGCGCTCTCAGCTCAGAGAAGCCTTGGAATTGACACCGACCACCGAAGTGCGGCGGCCGGGTTTCGGCACTCAGTGTCGAAACGTTCGTGCAGACCCCGGAAAATGCGGGTATATTCCGGGAGTCGCTTTCGGCGGTCGGCCGCCGAGCTTAGGAACAAAATCCCTGCAAAAGCGAGGGTTTCTGGTCCGCACTCAAGCCTCCCACGGCATCCTTTGCAAGCAGGAGGTCACCGGTTCGATCCCGGTTGGCTCCATTGGAGGAATCGCCTGCAAAATAGCTGGTTTCGGATCGCAGCCGTATCTGCGTAGTACTCGCTTCCGCCACAGAGTACCGCTGGTGAGTACCACATCGAGACTGATTTTGCGGGGATCTCAGGTTCGGCGGTTTGCAGGTAGGAGGTTGCTGCTTCAATCACGTTGACCCCAACCAGCTTCGAGTGCGCCTAGCCACACTCACCCAAACGCTAGTGCTGGCAGGGCAGAGAGAGGCGCCCGACGGTGGGCATGACGCAGACACCAGCCACCTGTGAGTTCGCAGGATTGGAATGGTGGCCGTCGAAGAGGGGGCTTGCTCGCGATCTCGTTGAATCCCCGCGAGTTTCGATAGCGGTCTTCTGATGAGCGATGGCTGACGGAGTCAAAGACTTGCGCCACAATAGAACCGATTCTCAAAGAGTAGTACGCAGGTGATCGAGCTCGAATGGTTCACTGTACGTGGCCTTAAGTCGCTTGCAGAAGTAAATGAGATCCCGGTTCGGTGCCCGACGATCATTACTGGTGCAAACGACGGGGGCAAGAGCACGACGCTTCGCGCCGTATCGTTCCTGCTTGGCAAATGGATGCCGAGTGCCGAGGACTATACGAAGCTCGGACCGCCCCTAGAAGGCACCGAATCGCTTGTGGTCGACGAGATCGTCGTCGAGGGACATTTCTCGCTAACCGCAATCGATGTCGAACAGTTCGGGCCGTCTCGGCACATCGACTTGCGTCGCGTACTTACGCGGCGAGGTACCCCGCGCTATGAAATCCGCGCAAATCAGCCGGTCGATCTGCGTCTGAGGCAGCTTGACGGCCGGAAGCTCGACGAGCTAAAGCAATTGGCGACTGAGTTCAATCTCGAACCCAGCGGCAAGCGCAACGCACGCGAGTCGTGGCTAGCGCCACTACACGCGCACGCGGCGACACAAGGCTGGGTGGAGGCATGGGTGCCGGCACCACGCGAGGTCATAGATCGCCTACCGACGATGATGATCTTTTCATCCACTGATGAGCCGGATCCCGAGAGCCAAATTCGTAGCGCGCTGCACGCTGCCTATCGCGACCTGCTTGATGACGCCGCGCTTGTCGGTCCAGTTCGTAAGGTGGAGACTGAGGTGCAGGCGCGCTTGGAGGCGCGTGCCGTCGAGCTATGCACGCATGTTCGAGAGCGCTGTCCAGAGCTCAGTGAAATTCAAGTCAAGCCGGAAGTGACTTTTAGCGAGGGATTCCGCAATGTCGATGTGCTGGCATCCCGGCCGGGCGGGGCCGGTATCCCACTCAATCAATCCGGTGCCGGTCGCCGGAGGCGCATCAATCTCGCAATCTGGGAGTGGACGGGTGATCTTTTGGCGGCTCGCACCGCTCAGGATCGCGCGGTCCTGATCGCGTACGACGAGCCCGACACACACCTGGACTATGGACACCAGCGCGAGCTGATAAACCTCATACACGATCAATGTCGAAAGCCCGGTGTGCGTATGCTCGTTGCCACGCACTCACTCAATCTGATTGACCGTGTCGCGATCGAGGATGTTGTCCACTTGCGTCTTGACGACGAGCATACGACAGCTGAGCGGCTCATGGGCAGCGAGCATGAGGATATCCAACGCTATCTCGTAGGCGTGTCCGAGGCCATGGGGCTTCGTAACAGCGTGCTGCTCCACGAGCGCTGTTTTCTTGGCGTTGAGGGGCCTACTGAGGTTCAAGTACTCCCGATCCTTTTCCGCTTGGCTACCAAGATGAGTATGCAGTCAGCAGGCATCGCGCTGATTTCTGGCAACGGAAATGATGGAGCCCTGAAGGTGGTACGGTTCCTCAAGGACAACGGACGACGGCTAGCGTTTGTTGTCGTGGACGGCGACTCAACTGACGGGAAGCTGTTCAGACTAGACAAGCTTGAGGCTGTTGGTATCAGCAAGGATGACATCTACTTCATTGGGGACCGCGAGCTAGAGGACCTTTTTAGCGACGAACAGTGGGCTGGGGTTGCCAACCGCGAGTGGCCCCGCGAGGATGGAGCGGCTTGGACGCCTGCGGACTTCGCGACGCTGCGCAACGGGTTGAAGTTCAGCAGCGCAATGGAGGAGATGGTGCGTACAGCGTCTACGTCAGCACCACAAAGTAAGCCCGGCTATCTTCTTGCGCTGGTGCAAGGGTTGCACTCTGATACAGAGGTACCGAAGACGCTAACTACCGTCCTTAAATCCTTGGCGACGTTCGCTGCCGGCGAGGGGTAAAGCGGCGAGACTAGTCTCGGCTAAAGCTGACAATAGATTTCACCCATGTGCTTATCGTTCGGCGCATACGAGGGCGGATCTGATGCGAAAGTCTCATCCAGGATGACACATGCGGACATCTTCTCTACGAGAAACAAATCCCACAGAGGAACGGATCGCGAGCTGCTCGTCCCTCCGATCTGATAAGCCCGGAGCACCACGTTGCCTGTCGTCGCATGTTTCCCGTACGCGGCAGGTATTGCCGTACGCGGATGACCGTCGTATACGAAGCTAATGAGGTGCCTGCTGTTTATCGCTGCACAGAGGTCCATTAATTGCCTCCATAAGTTAGAAAGTATTTGTCAGGTGAGGGTCACGGCTGTGCATCTGCCGGAAGATGGTGGCTCCCGGTCTGCTGTCGTGAGCCGGCGACTCTATCGCAAGATCCGGTGGGCAAGTCCGACAAGCGGAGTATGCCCATTCTGCTGAGTGTTTGAGCGAGTCCGCGGCATCAGCGACCCCTGTCGGCGCTGCGATCAGGTTCACTAGGATGACGAGTGTGCGCGAGCAATCGGGTTAGAGACAGGGAAGTGTGGAGCCGAAGGGGATCGCGGCCGGGCTCCCAGCCTGTGTCCGCGCGCTCGCGTAGCGCGAGGGACGGGGTTTGCGTGCGGCTGTTCCGCATGTGCTCGGCGAGTCGTCTGATGCGGTCCGGGTCTTGCCCTTCCTCGCCGAGTTGGTCGCGGGCGAGGTACCAGTCGGTGCCGTGGCGGGCGCGGGTTGCCTCGACGTAGGTGGTCTCCTTGCTGGTCTGCCAGCCGCCGGTGAGCACGACGGAGCGCTCGACGGTCGCGCCCTGCTGGCGGTAGACGTGTTGTGCGTAGGCCAACCTCAGCGAGTCGAGGTGCTCGCCGGCGAGTTGGATTTTGCGCTGTGACCCGTCGATCGTGATGGTGACGCCTCGATCGTGGATGGCGCTCACTTCGCCGCGGGTGCCGTTCTCGACCCGCGGCTGCCCTCGGGGGCGGTGCTGCGCGGTGAACGCGATCAGGTCGCCTTCGCGTAGGCCGTAGTGGACGCCGGGTAGCGGGATCTCGTGGTCTCCGAGTTCGCCCCGCTCTGCGCGCAAGTGTTGTGCGCGGGCGTTGAGGCGGTCGATCTCTGTGTTCGCCGCGTCGGCGATCAGCGCGACCTCGCGGATATCGCGGCCCTTCGTGAGTTCCGCCCAGGTTTGTACGGCTTGCTCTGCTGCCTGGTCGCGGGTGTCGGAGAGGTGTAGCTGGCCGCGTGAGGCGTAGTGCGCCATCGCGCGCTCTGGTTCTCCTGCGCGTAGTGCTTGCCATGCGCGCTGGTCGGCGGGGTCCTTGGTCCGGTGGATGTCTGCGAGTTCGGCGCTGGGTGCGTGGCCGGTGAGCCGGTCGAACATGCCGCCGGGGCCGATCGAGGGGAGCTGCTTGCCGTCGCCGACAGCGATCAGCTTTGCCCCGGAGCGCTCGATGAGCCCGGTCAGCGCGTCGAGGCGCTTGTGGTCGACCATCCCCGCCTCGTCCAGGATGACTGTTGTGTCCCTGCCGACGTGGATGGCCCCCGTGTTCGCGCGGGCGACCAGCGCGTCCAGAGTGAGTGTCTGCCCGGCCAGCGCAGGGCTGTCGGCGCCGAGCCGCTCGGCGGTGGACCCGGATACGGCTACCCCGATCGTCTCGCGACCGGCGTACTGCTCCGCGCGGGCGGCGGCGTCGATCACCACACCCTTGCCGGTCCCGGCGGGGCCGACGAGGACCGCGGCGCGCTCAGGACCGGTGAGGACTGCGAGCGCGTGGTGTTGCTCGGGGCTGAGCGGTCCGCCGATGCGCTCGGCTGCCTCACGCGCAGCGTTATCGCGTGCGACGTGTCCGACGTCTCGGCCTGCGGGTTGGGCGAGCTGTGTGGCGCGGCGCTCGATCGCCTGCTCCTGCGCGCGAACCGCGAGGGTGGTCATGCGTCCGCCCTCCAGCGTGAGCACGCGCCGGTCGCGGACCATCTCGCGGGCGACGGCGAGCGCTTCGTCCGGTGCCAGCTCTCCGGCGGCTTGCTCCAGCACGATCGCGCGCAGGTCGCGCTCCTGGAAGACGGCGTGCTGCTCGGTCAGCTTCGCCTCGACGCGATCCTCGATCGCGCGCTCGGCCGTTGGCCGCTCGGATGCACCGATCAGTCGCACCGCCTCATTCGGGCCGAATCCGTGATCGCGAGCGGTCTGTGTCCACACTCGTTGTAGGTCCGAGCGTGTGGTCAGCTCCTTGGATCGGCGGTTCTCGAGCGCGAGGTTGCGGAGCTCGCCGCGTTCGGGAGCGCGGCCGTAGCGCGCACGGAAGCGCTCCGCTGCGTGTGCGACCTCACGGGAGCGCCCGGAGAATGTCTCGCACAGCTCGCGGGGGACACCGGCGATCTCGAAGTACCGGCCGTCCTTGCCGGTTCCGTGCTCGATCGCGTAGCCCTCACGCACGAGCTCGTCGGCGAGGGCGGAGCGGTAGAACGCGCCGAGCTCCCGTGCGTTGCGGAAGATCGGCCGCGAGGCGACGGCAACGATCCGGTCGTCGTCGCGGACGGCGGCGGTGATGACGACATGGCTGTGCAGTTGGGGGTCTGGGGCTTGGGCGCCGGAGACTCCGCGGGCGGTGGTGTGCTGGTACTCGGTTGCGATCACGTCCCTGGCGTGCTCTTCCACGACTTGGCCGCTGTAGCGTCGGCGCACAACAGGAACCTGCTCTCGCAGGTAGAGGATCGTCTGCTCAACCGCGCTGGCGTGGGCTTGCTCGATCTGCGCGCGCTGCCACGGATTGCCGAGCGCCCAGACCGTTGAGACGGACTTCGGGCGCTAAATGTCACGTCGATTCCGCCACCCCGTCCTCCGCCGGCGCCCTCCGAGCGTAGCCATCTGCCGGTGCCTGGGTGGCGGCCCTCCATCACCGCGATGAAGTCCGCGCCGTCAACCGGCTCGGTGGCCTGAACTCCGAGCCTTTCCAGGGTCTCGGCATCGGCCAGCCAGCGGCCGGGGGCTTGAGTCATCTCGCCGTCGGGGGTAGGTAGTAGTCGCCGCGCTCGGGCTCAACGGTCTTGCTCTCCAGGTAGCGTGCGTACCCGCCGCCTCGGGACGCACCTATGCTCGCTGCGGTCATCACATGGGTGATGACCCTGAGCGGGCCAAACCGGCCAAGAGATTTCGCACAGCGCTCGCTGTGCCACGGCACAGCCGTGCATGTTCGGATGAAAAGTCAAGGGTTTGCGCGAGCTTTTCTTCGAGGTTGCTGAGGCGCTGATCCACGCTCGAGGGTGCGCTCCGAGGGCACAGTGATCGCACAGTGCCCGGAGGGCCGTGCATCTGGTCTATACGGGCTTTTGTCGTGCTGCGCGGGCGCGTTGTGGCGCGGGCGTCCGCGTCGACCGGCGGGGTCGCGTTGAGCGCTTCGTGGTGGGATGATTGTGGTGGTGCGGGTGACTGACGTAGCGAAGCGCAGGCGTCAGGGGCTTGTGGCCTGCCGCGCGGCTTTGCCCTTCGAGGGCCTGTTGGATGCGCGCCCCGGTGTCGCACCCGCACCACCCTTCGGTGCCGCCGCGCGCCAGTCGGCGACCAGCCGCCGGTAGGCGAGCTCGGCCTGGGATTGCAGCTCACGCTCCGCCGCGCGCTGAGCGGCCGTCGGGGAAACGGTAAGCCCGTCGTGGCGGCGTGGCCGGCGTGACGCACCGGCGGTCAGTTCCAGCCGCCGTGTCTTCTGGCGCGTCAGCGACGGACGCGCGAACGCGTAGTCCTCGTCCTTGCTGAGCAGCTGCCAGCACAGCACCACGAGCTTGCGCGCGACAGCGACCGCGGCGACCTGAGCGCCACGGCGGGCACGGACGCGCTCACCGAACGCTCGCAGCGGACCGGGGCTGCGGATCGCGATCCATGCCGCCTCGACCAGCATCGAGCGGGCCTGCGCGTTGCCTCGCTTTGAGATGTGCCCATAACGAGCAGGCTCCGAGCCTGACTGGCGGACCTTCGGGTCCAACCCCAGATAGGCGACGAGCTGGCCAGCGCTTTGGAAGCGGGAGATGTCCCCGACGGCCGCGATCACCGCCGCCGCCGTACCGATGTCCACACCCGGGATCGTCAACAGCCTGCACAACCCGGGCCACGCGAGGGCTTGCTCGGCGATCTTCTGGTCGAGCTGGGCGATCTCGCCGTTGAGGAAGTCGATCTGGCGCAGAGCGCCCTGCACCGTCTCGGTCTCCTCCTCGGGGAGCTGTTGCTCGGCGAGCCAGACACGTCCCTTGCGGCCGAACAAGTCGCTCACCGGCGGGCGGCCGAGCAGACAGCGCATCACTACGCCATGCACCTGGTTCTTGATCCGGGTGCGCGCGCGGATCAGCGCCGCGCGGCGAGCGACACGCCGACGCAACGCGAGCGTCGCCTCATCCGGCACCCATACCTCGCTGAGCATCCCCGAGGACAGCAGCCGCGCGAGCATCGCCGCGTCAAAACGATCGGACTTCACCCGCGCGTGAGAGATCGCACGCGTCTGCGCCGCATCCGAGACAACAACCCGGCCGACGTTGCTTTCCCGCAAGATCCGCGCGATCGCCATCACGCTGCCACTCGCGTCCAGCACGACCTGGTCCTCGCTGCCGAGACTCGCCGCGAACTCCCTGATCGCCTCCGGGGTGCTCGCGATCCGCCCGACCTGCGACACCCGACCGTCCTCGGCGACCGCGATCTCGCAGAACTCCAAGTGAACATCAACACCGAAATACCGCAATTTCCGCTCCCTTCACAGCATCGAACCCATGATTGGAAGGCGCGGCGGGCAAGCGACAAATACGGATTCGGGCGCTCAGCCCAACCAGGTGAGTCGCAGGGGCGGCCATATAGTCATTGACGGGCTCGCAGCCCAAATGCACGACGGCCTGCCCCACCATTGCGTCTTCCCACAAGGCCCCTGTCCCGGTCAAACGACCCCACGAACACAACCGGACAACAGCCCAGGCGGTATTTCATACCCGTAGTCTGTGCTGGAGGGGAGCGGAGCGAAGCGAGGGTGTGTCGGGACGGTCGGTGTCGCAGGTTGGAGGCCGGCGCTGGCGGCGATTACTGCGCTACCGGAGGCGGATCGGGCGCTGTCGAAGCGTCGTTGAAGCAGAAGGAGGGCGGGGTCGTCGCTCCGGCGGGCCGGCGTTCGTGAACTCGTTGGCCGGTTCGCGGGGTTTGGGGTCATTTACCAGAGATTCCACACAACCCAAACCTTTCCCAGAGTCGATGAACACGATGACCACGCCCATCCCGACCCGTCCTCGGCTGACGCGCGAGGACGTTCTCGACGGTCGCGATGTCGCCGAGCTACTGCATCTGCCGGTCTCGACGGTGCTCGAATACGCGCGGCGCGGGCTGCTCCCCGGACATAAGCTCGGCCGGCGCTGGATCTTCCTGCACGACGAGATCGAGGCGGCGGTGCGAAGCCGGCCGGAGGACAGGTCGGCGGCGTAAGCCGCCGAGAAGGCCATGCCCCTGGCCCTGCGCGGCGAAGCTGGGCGTTGGTGGGCGGGATCGTCGTCGGGCGAGGGGCCGCGCCCTGCGCAGCGGCGTGGCCCCTCTCTTCGCGTTCGTCAGATGACCTGGCCGACGAGCTGGCGCGTTGCGCCCACGACCAAAGCAGGAGCGAGCCGGGGAGGCGGACGGACGAGTGCGTTTCGTCGTGGGTGTCGCGCAAAGATTTGTGGCCATCGTGGCAGCGAGGTTTGTGTGGCGATCGGCACCGGTCGTGGTCCGTGCTTCTCGGGCGGTGGGGACCGCTGGGCGACACTGTGGCCGCCAGGGTGGCCTTTCAGGCCGCTGCAACGGCCATCTGGTGCCTGTGGAGCTTTAGTAGGTTGTGGGTGGCGGTGATCAGCCGCCATTCCGAGAGTGCGGCGGATCGGCCTCGCCGCTGAAACTGATTGATGCGCCGGTTGTGCTTGGTCTGTGCGAACACGGGCTCGACCATCGCCTTTCGACGTCGGTATAGCCCGCCGCCATAGTCGCTCGCAAGTGCCCGGCGCATCGACGTGTAGCGCCCACCATCCCATCCCGGGCGTGGAATGCTGCGCTTGCCCGCGTCCGGCGGGATCAGCACCTGGACATGCTCGTTGGCGACAACGTTGTCGATCTGCTCCTCGTTCCAGTAGCCCGAGTCGGCAACCGCGACCTCTGGAGTATCTGTAACACCGATCGCCTCGAGTTCTCTCTTCGCCGCCTTGACCATCGGCTCGAAGTGCCCGAAGTCCGGAGAGCTTGCGCTCACCTCGGCGGCGAGCACGATCTGCTCCTCGTTGACGACAGCCTGGGTGTTATAGCCCTGCGTGTAGCTGCGCGGGGTCTTCACGTTGCGCGAGTCCAGATCGGTCGTGTTGATCTTGCCCGCAGGTATCTCCGGCGGTTCGTATGGGCTCGGCGGGCGACTGAGCCGCCGACCCTGGGTGTCCCGCCCGTGGGCGCGGTAATGCTCATACGCCTCGTTGGCGTGGCGCTCGACCTCGAGATCTTGGGCCATCCGGCGCTCTGCCTCCAACAGGCGCTCGGCACGCGAGCGAGGGATCAGCTTGGCCTCGCGACGGCGATGCTCATCGATTTGGCGGCGCGCCTCGCGCAGCCATCCTTCACGACCCTGGATCCGGGGGACGATGACCTCGGCGTCAAGCTCGATCTTCACCTCGGGAGCCTCGGCCTCGCCGGCCGCCTCGCTCTGCGCACTCCCGCTCTCAGCGCGGTTGCGTTCGAGCTTTCGCTTGGCCTCGGCCAAGGCGGCACGCCGCCCCTCTGCGGTCTGAAGGTGCTCCGGCAGCTCATCGCCGCGAGCATCCCCGTAGAGCTCGTCCTCGGCCGCGTCGATCTCGCCGGCCTCTTTGATGATCTCCCGCGCGAGCTGCTCGTAGTCAAGGTTTGAGTGATGCGAGGCGTTGGCGTGAACCTTCGTCCCGTCAATCGCGATCACCCCGACCTTCACCAAGCCCGCCTGCTTGCACAACAACAACACGTCGCCAAACAAAGCGGCCAGCGACTCCTCGTGGCGCACACGGAAGCGAGCGATCGTCGAATGATCGGGCGCCTGCTGCGCCGCGATCACCCGGTAGGCCACATCCTCCACGCACTTACGCTCGATCGCCCGCGACGAGCGCTCCCCCCGCGCATAGGAGTAGAGCAGAAGCGCGACCATCATCTCCGGCTCAAACGCGGCCCGACCCCAGCCATCCACCCGATACGACGCGTAGAACTCGCATAGATCAATCTGCTCGACCGCCCCCAACACAAACCACGCCAAGTGCCCCTCCGGCAGCCACTCCCAAGGATCCGGCGGCATCAAAAACGACTGCCCACGATCACACGCCAAGAAGTTGTAAGCCATACCCCGAATCATCCGAACCACCCCGGACAGACCCAGGGTTTGCGCGACACCCACCGTCCGATGCGGGGGCGAGGCCGGTTACCTCCAGTGCTCCTGCTTCCCGTGCAAGGTATGGAAGCCGCCGCGTTCGGCGTGGTGTGGGCTGAGTTCGTCAGCCTTTATCGTGGATCGTGATGGCGTAGCCGTCCGGGTCTCTGAGTGTGAACGTCCGGCCGAAGGGGCCATCGATCGGCTCGGTCAGGATCGTCACGTCGTGCTGGGCGAGTTGGTCGTGAAGGACTTGGGCGTCGTCGGCCCGCAGCCATAGCGCCACGCCGAGGCCGGGCTGTCCACGATCGAGATCGGTTCCGGGCAGCGGGTCTCTGAGGGCAAACGCGATTGGCTGCGTGGCGAACACGACGGCGTGCGGGGGTCCGGGTGCGCGCGTGAGCCCCAGCTCACGTTCATAGAACTCGGCGGCACGCTCGATGTCGCGGACTTGGAGGGCAATGAAATCGGGGCCGATAACGGTAGACACAGGGCGATCCTTCCTTTGGCGTTGTCAAGGTCTTGACGAAGCATACTATGTCAAGATCTTGACGTGCCCCAAGTCGATATCGATCAATCCGTGGGCTACGCCCTCAAGCGTGCCCAACACGCCCTGCACTCGACGATGGACGCAGAGCTGCGCGACTACGGACTCAGCGTGTCGCAGTACGCCTGTCTTGAGATCCTCGCGGCGCGTCCGCGCATCTCAAACGCAGACCTGGCGCGCGACGCGTTCGTCAGCCGACAAGCGATGCACCAGCTCCTCACCGGCCTACAAGCGAGCGGACTCGTGAGCGCCGTCGGGGAAGGCCGCAGCCAACGCTACGCCCTCACGGCCGAGGGGCGCACCTGCCTACGCAAGGCTTCCTCGACCGTCACAGCAATCGAGCAACGCATGATCGCGACGCTCAGTGGCGCCGAGCGCGAGCAGCTGCACCGCCAACTAAGCATCTGCGCGACCGCGCTCGGCCCGCCCGAACAGACGTACTGGGTGAGCACGATCAGCCGAGACCACGTGCAGCTGAGCGTAAAGGGCGGATTCACCCAGGCAGGCCACGGCAAGTCTTCCGGGCTCAAGCGCCTGAAGGCTGATGACTGGCTGGTCTACTACTCGCCCAAGACGGGCCTGCGAGACGGCGAGCCGGTGCAGGCCTTCACGGGAATAGGTCGGGTCGTCGACGAAGAGCTCTACCAGGTGGAACAGGCGCCGGGGTTCACACCATGGCGGCGCAACATCGAGTTCGTCAAGAGCATTGAGGCACCGATTAGACCGCTGATCGACCAGCTCAGCTTCATCAAGGACAAGCGCCGCTGGGGGAACATGTTCCGGTTCGGCCTATTCGAGATCCCACAAGATGACTTCGCGGTGATCTCACGGGCGATGACAGTCAGGAACCCGAGTCGCCGCCGTACCGCAAAACGTTCATGATCCTGCCAACGGGCAACCGGGTGGCCGAGGAGCAGGACTTACCTCCCGGATGGACCTCAGATCCGCCAGGAGCGGGGTTCCAACCATTGCCCTCTCGTCGGCAACCCAGCAGTTAGCGAATCTCACTGCTGCTCTGGACGAAAGCAGGGGCGACGCACAGACTCATCCCTCCAGCAGGCCGAGGTCGCGCAGGCTCTCGGCGGTCTCGATGATGGTCGTTTCGGCCGGGCGTGGTTGCCAGCCGAGCTCCTGCTTGGCGCGGTCGTTGTGGATCGTCAGCGGCGACGGCTCCTCGCCGGGCGCCTCATCGGTTGTGATGTGCTCGCCTGCGGGCCCGAGGTGCTCGCGGAGGATCTGTGCCAGCCCCAGCCAGGTGATCGTCGGGCCGTCCGCCAAGAGCAGGTAGCGCTTCCCGGCGGCGGCAGGAGTGGCCATCGCCGTGACGTGCGCGTCGGCGACATCGCGCACGTCGACGACGCCGAAGCGCTGGCGTGGCAGCGCCGGCATGGTGCCCTCGATGATCGCCTTGAAGTAGGTCAGCGTAGAGCGCAGTGCCAACACCAGCGACGGGCCGGCGATGAATGTCGGGTTCACGACCACCAGTTGGGTGTCGCCTCCTTCGGACTCGATGAAGTCCCAGGCGGCACGCTCGGCGATCGCCTTGGAGCGCGGGTAGGCGGGCAATCCTGGCGTGTCGGGGTCGGTCCAGTCCTCCTCGGTGTAGTCGCGGACCGCCTTGGGCGAGTAGCCCACCGCTGCGAACGAGGAGGTCAGCACGACCCTGCGCGCGCCGGCGTCCCGCGCTGCCTGGAGCACACGCACCGTGCCCTCGCGAGCGGGGACGATCAGCTCGTCCGGGTCCTTGGGCTGAGCGGACGGGATCGGCGAGGCGACGTGGTGGACCTCCTCCACACCCTCAAGGGCGGCCGGCCAGCCGTCGTCGGAGCTGAGATCTGCTGCCACCAGCTCGATGCCGGTGTCGTCCACACCACCGCGGCGCACGGCCGCGCGCACAGCCTCCTCAGCATCCAGGGAGCGCACCGTCGCGCGCACATCACGCCCATCCCGCAGCAACGCCGCGATCAGCTGCGTGCCCAGATATCCGGACCCGCCTGTTACCAACACTTTGGAGCTCATCCGAGCATCGCCTCCTCCAGTCGTGGGAGCACTTTCTGTACCTGCGAGTTCGCCTCAGCTTCCGCGTCCGCATCCTCACGGCTGCGGGCGTCCCAGAGCGCGGCCTTCGCCCTTAGGTAGTTGAGATGCATGCGCAGCGTCTTGATTTCGGCCTCGACCCGCTTGGCGTGCTGTAGCAGCAGATCGCGCTGCTCACCCGCCTTGGCGTGCCCAAGCTCGCGGTTGGCCTGGTAGGTGCGCATCTCCTCAATCCCGACACCCATCGCGCGCAGACACGCCAGCACCTGCAACGTGTCGAGATCCTGCTCGCGATAGCGGCGGTGGCTGCTGCTCGGGTCGCGGGCGATCGGACCGATCAGCCCGATCTCCTCGTAATAGCGCAGTGTCGGCCCGCTCAGCCCGCTGCGCCGGGAAACATCTTGGATGGTGAGAGTCGTCATGAGGCTACCTTGACATACCTCAAGCGCTTGAAGTCAAGGGCTCCGATGAAGTTTTTTCCAGAGACAGCCAGTGGGCAGCGTGACGCTCGGCACAGACAACCGCGCCGCCAACACCGACCCGACCTGCTCGTCGCCAATTGCAGGGCCGCGGCGCTTGCTTTCCGTTGGCGAGCGGTAGCCAGCGTCGGCGCTGATGGCGTTGCTGCTTAGGACGATCAACGGCACTCTTGCCTGACCCCGCGCCGGCTTCTGCTTTCGGGTGAACTGAGCACCTTTGGTGACCGCGGTGGTGTTGCGGGCGACGCTGCGCCGACCTCAGTCCTTGATCGCCCGTGCCGACCAGGGACAAGCCACTTCAGGAACGCCGCACTAGCACCGCGCTGGGCAGCGAGGACTCATGGGAGCGGATACGACCGCGTCGTCTCGCCTGCTGCCCGGCGGCTACCTGAGCCCGAGTGGATCGAGAACGACCAGGATCAAGGTGACCCTGCGGCCGCACCGTCGAGCTCGGTCAGGAAGCGGATACGTGGACAGCCGGTGAAGACCGAATCGTGAGCTACGAGCGCGATCGACCAGCGAATCGCGGTGGCCGCGATCCAGAGGTCAGCGTTGTGGTTGCTCTGGTGGAGCGGGTGACCGATCATCCGACACTGATTGCGAAGCTCGGCGACGGTCTCGATGGTGTCGATGTCGATCGGGAGGATGCGCGCTCGTCCGACGAGTCGTGCGAGTTGTTCCGTGCGAGCAGGACCCCACGTTGCCTTCAGCGCCCCTACCCTCGGCGACGGTCTGCGGGGCGAGTGCGATGCGCTGTCCGAAGAGGTGCTTCGCGTACTGGGTGGCGAGCGGCGAGCGCTCGCGCAAACGGGCTGTGAAGACGTTCGTGTCGACTAGGACCGTCCCGGTCACCGCTCCAGCGCCGCTGTGAACGTGTCCCATTCCTCTTCTGTCAGGTCGGGGATGTCGAAGTGCTCGCTGGGGTCAAGCGGCGCGACGTCAGCCATCAACTCCTCAAGCGGCAGCGGATGCCAATACAGCGAGTTCGCTTGCTCGATCAGGTCGTGGTTGGCGGCATGCTCTGGCATCGTGCTCATCTCCAGCCACACAGTTTACGACGACGTCGGAGATACCCGAGTGGCGATCGGCTTGTGCGCGAACGCGAGGTTGACCCGCTCGAGATCCTCGGGTCGCGCCTTGGCATGCATGTAGCGCTCGGTGGTAGTGATCCGCGAGTGCCCGAGGAACTCCTGAACAAAGCGCGCGTCGGCGTGCCGGGCGATCAGGCTACCGGCGGCGTGGCGCAGCGCGTGGAAGCGCAGGGGTCGCAGCCCGGCGGCGTCGCGCGCAGCCTTGAACCGGCGCCGCACGGCTGAGGGATCGAGGCGCCGGCCAAGGCGCGAGCAGAAGATGTAGTCCTCGCGTGAGGTGTAGTCGCCGCGCGCCCGCAGACGTTCGAGCGCTTCTGCGGCGGGGTCCGCGAGTGGGAGAAAGCGTGCCTGCCAGCTCTTGGTCGGTCCCTCCACGCCAGCGGACACGGCGCGGTGGACGACCATCCGCCGCGTGTCGAAGTCGACGTCCTCCCAGCGCAGCGCGATCAGCTCGCCGAGGCGAAGGCCGGTGTAGGCGGCGAGACGGAACAGCTCGCCATCCTGTGCATCCTCGCGTGCGCGCCATGTGATCTCCTCGGCGCTCAGGTTGGCCGGCTGTGCTCCGCGGTGTGACCCATCGGCGGCTGCGGAGGCGATCATCTCCACCTCCTCCGGCTCGTAGAAATCGAGCACGGCTGCCGGCGGCTCACGGCGCTTGGTCGTACCTGCCACTGGATTCGACGGCAGGCTGTGGGTATCCACGCGGCACGCGTAGCCAAAGATCGCAGAGAGCACCTGACGGTTCTTGTTGACCGAACGGGGCGACACGCCCTCGGTGTCCAGCTTGCGCAGAAACGTCGACACCTCCCGCGTGGTGATCCTCGCCGCGGGCCGGTCGCCGAACGCGGCCATGAGGACGCCGGGGCTCTTGCCCTTGCCGCGACGGTGTGGCGCTCCGGGCTCAGCGAGCATGTAGCGGTAGTCGCTCAAGGTGGACGGCTTGGCGCCTCGCTCGTGCTGCAGGTGCTCCAGCCACTCCGCCGCCAGCTCTCGGAATGTGACGCCACGCTCACGGCGCTCGCGCTCACCCGCCTCGATCGCGCGCTCCTCTCGGTCGTACTCGGCGATCAACTCAGCCATGCGCACCGTCGCGCGCTTCTCGTCGAAATGGCCCTCCGGTACTCGCCCACGGCGTATGACCCACCCGCTGTCGTCCGCCGCTCGCTCAAGCCACGCAGGTCCTATGCGGCGCTTCACCTGTCGTCCTGCGCGCCGCCACTTGGCCTCGTAGGCGGGACTGTCCGCGCGGCCCGCAACTACGAGGGCGCCGGTTGGATCACTGCCACTTTGTTGACCCTCTCCCGTCATTTTCACACAGAGTACCACGTGAGTACCACATGGCCGCGAGTACCGCTTTGAGTACCGCATGGGCCATTTTCGCCAGTCATAACGCCATTTCGGCCGACGCTAAACCCCCTTATTTACTGGCGCCAGCACACCCGCCCCTGCTTTGCAAGCAGGAGGTCACCGGCCGGTTCGATCCCGGCTGGCTCCATGTAGCCGTAGTCAATGCGAACCGCCGGGACACGGAAGGTCGGTTCGATTTGGTCGCGTGCGTCTACGCGGATTGTGTCGATCATGGTTTGGAGTACGTCCTTGACGCGCGTGGGGGTGCTGTCGTTGAGCGCGGCGTGGAGGTTGCCGCGTAGCGCGTCGAGGTCGGCGGCGGCGGCGCGCTCGGGCTGCTCGTCGTCGTGGTGGGCGGCGAGTTCACTGGCGCGGTCCTCTAGCGCTTTGGCTTGCTGGCTGAGGGTCGCTATGCGCGGGGCGCAGGTGTCCTCGGGCATGGTGCCGGCCTCGAACGCGCGGAAGTAGCGCTCCAGCGCCGCGCGTGTCTCGGTGAGCTTGTCCTGTATCGCGGCAAGCTCGGACTGCTGCTCGCCGCCGCGTTGGGACAGCCGCTCGTATGTTTCGCTGATCGCGTCCTCGATCAGGTCGTGATCGTTGAGCACCTTCCAGAGTCGGCGGGTGACGGCCTGCTCCAGCCGTTCGGCGGGGAGACGGTCGTTGGCGCAGTGCTTGGTGCCGTAGCGCGCGCGGGTGAAGCAGGTGTAGTAGGTGTAGCGGCCGTTGCGTCCATGCGCGGCGGTGCCGACATAGGCTTGCCCGCAGCGCCCGCAACGTACACGGCCGGTCAGCAGGTACTCGGCGGGATTCGCTGCGCGCTTGGAGCGATCTTCGCAGCGCTCGGTGAGGATCGCTTGCGCCTTCTCGAAAAGCTCGGTGGGGATCAACGGCTCGTGCGGTGCTGAATACCAGTTGCCGCGGTAGTAAATCTCGCCGAGGTAGGTACGGTTGCGAATCACGGTGATGACGCTCGCGGCGCTCCATAGCCGCCCGTTCTTGGTGCGGTAGCCCTGCTCGTTCAGCCATGTTGCGAGCGCTGACGAGCCGACCTTACGGTGGACGTACTCATCGAAGATCACCGGGACCAACGGCGCCTCGGCCGGGTTACGCTCCAGGCTGTCACGGTCGGCAGCGATGTTGAGCCCATAGGGGCGCTGCCCGCCGCACCAGCCGCCGCGGGCGGCCTTGCGCTCAAGACCGGCGGTGATGCGCTCCACGATCAACGCGCGCTCGAACTCGGCGAACACGCCGAGCATCTGCACCATCATTCGTCCCGCCGGGGTGCCAGTGTCAAACGGCTCGGTCGCGGAGCGGAAAATCACACCGGCCTGGTCAAGCTCGTCAATGATCTGCGCGAGGCCGCGGATCGAGCGGGCAAGGCGATCGACGCGGTAGACCAGCAACACGTCGAAGCGTCCATGCCGCGCGTCCTTGAGCACCCGCGTCAACGCGGGCCGGTCGATCACGGTCCCGGTGAACTGGTCCTCGTAGCGACGCTCGATTCGCCACTCGGGCTGACTGGTCACGAAGGCGTCGAGACGGACACGCTGCGCCTCAAGCGAGTTGGGCTGGCGCTCCTCGTCGGTCGAGATGCGCGTGTAGATCGCCACCCGCACCGGCTCGGCGCTCCCTGCCGGGTCGGGCACGACTGCGAGGGATGCTCGTCTGCTCATGGCTGCTCCTTGGCTCGGGAGCATCCATCTAGATCACATCCCCGGCCGGTTCTCAAGCCTGCTGGCAGCGGCTCCGGGCGGGCTTCGACCCACTCGACCAGAAGCTCTGCCAGCGCCTCTACGAGCTGCCGTTCCTCCTCGCCCGTCATCGGCCGCGTCTTCCCCGGCAACAGCCGTAGCGGCACATCCGCGCCCGTATCCCGGCGCGCGCGGAGGCGCCGCTTACGGATGCCTTGGGTAGCGCTACTGCGGCCCTGAGCGTCCCTACTGGCGCCGTGGGGTGGTCGCTGGGTGCCGCTCATGTGAGCAGCTCCCAGCGCAGCTTCTTGCCGGTCGGGTGTGTGTCGGCGGCGCGGCGGCCGGGGCGGTTCCAGCGCCCGCCGCCTGCGTTGGCGTCGGCGAGCGTGAACCCGCTGGCCCTGAGAGATGCGCCGCCCTCCTCGGGCAGGGTGTAGGTGATGACCTTGCGATACCCGAGCGCCTTGACTGCCCGCCACGCTGCCCGGTAGAGCATCGAGCAGGCGTTCGGCGCCCCATCGGTGCAGCAGCGGCGGACTTCGGCGGTGAACCCATCGTCGAGTGCCCGTGCAATCGGCCGTCCGACTACGGCGACGCCCCGTAGCCGCTCGCCGTCGCTTACGCCGACGACGCTGATGCAGCCGGGTACGGGCCGGTTGTGGCGGTGGTACTGCGCGATGTAGGCGTTCGCTGCCTTGAGCGTCGTCGGGACGATCGTCAGCCGCAGCGAGGCGCACTCGTGCGCGTATCTGTTCCTTTGCTTATCATGTTCTGTCAATTGTCATGGTGTCGGCGGAAGACCCTTACAAACAGTGAAAGTCGTTTCGGGGCGTCTGCGGGTACACGCGCCGCCCCGTAAAAGATTCGAGTTACACGCTCACGGCCACGGGCCAGCGCCAACGTCTGCCGAGGCAGTCCTCGACACGACGGGTCGCCTGGCGTGGGGAGGCGGGAAGCTGATCGAAGCGGCGTTGCTGCTCGCGGGCGGGCAGCAACTCGTAGCGCTCGCCGTCGATCGGGCCCCACACCCACGGCGGGCCGGGGGGAGCGCAGCGCGCGAGGTTCGCCAAGCGGCGCCGGCCGTCGCAAACAAGCAGGACGTTCCCAAGCTCGCGGTGTGGGTCGGCTGCGAGCGCCTGCTTATAGGCGTCGAGCTTCGCCTTCACCCGCCGTCCGGGCTCGGTCGCGCGGTCTACCTCCAGGTAGAAAGTGACCTCGCCGTCCGGGAGGAGGTAGCGGCCGTAGCCGTCCGGGCGCACGCTCGCGCCCGTGCCCTGTTGTGCCTGCTGCTCGCCAAGCCAGCGATACAAACCCTCGCCCGGACGGGTGAGGCCGCGTTCGATCAGCGCGAGGAAAAAGCGCGCGACGGCGCGGCGGTGCTCGAGGTCGGGAATCGAAAGGCTCGGCGGCCTACGTGCCGGCGCGCCGATCGCCCGCCGCCCGTTCGGGGAGAGGAACCACAGCGCCTCGGAGCGTCCGCCTCTGTGTGAGCGCGCCGGGTACACACGCAACAGGAGATTGTGTGACTCCAGCTTGACGAGTCGTTCACGACAGGTACGAACACCCGAGAAGAAAAGGAGACGAAGCTCAGAGGTGGATAGGGGCTCGGATTGGGAGAGACGGTCAAGTAGCTCCAGGTCACGAATAGTCAAAGCAACGAGAGCAAGTGTCATGGCCGCCCGCCAGGGAACAGGTGTTCATTGTCGGGGTTTGCCTCCGCACCGGGATCGCTGTGCTGGTGCGGGGAGACCGGTGGCGGGGGTCCTCCCTCAGTGGGAGCCCCGAACGGAGGACCGAACGGCGGAACCTCAGCACTTCCCAGATCGACTTCTTGTTCGTCGGCGTGGGCATGTCCTGGTGGCGGCTGCTCGATGCGGCCGTAGCGCTTACAGATTGCGACCTCTACTGCGGCCCTCTCCGTTGCCTGAGCGCGAGCGCGCCCGCGGATCGCACTCGCGGTGTCGCTGCGTGTAGGTAGCGGCGGTGGCTCGGTGGTCGCGGTCGCGGCTGGTAGCTGGTGGTGTTCGTGAGCGACGCGGCAGGCGATCGTGTGCGCTGAGAGATGCAGGAGGTCGTGCGCGTCCAGGCGCGGCTGGAAGTGAACGGCCATGCGTTTAGCGTCAGCGGCGCCGAGCCCGAAGCACAGCTTGGTCTGACAGTTCGCGTCAACGGCCTCCGCGAGCTCGCTGTCTTTGAGCTGCGCGAGGTTCTGATGCGCGAGCACCATCCCCACGCCATAGCCGCGCGCCTGCGCGAGCGCTGTTGCCATGCCTTGCGGCATGTGACAGAAGCGGTGGCACTCGTCCACGAGACATAGGAACGGTGGCCGGTCGCTGAGCGCGATCGGCCCGAGGCGCTGCGCGGCCTGCCACGCACGATGCAACAGCACCGAGCCGATGAGGTCTGCGGCGTCCTCCCCGAGCGTTTGAGGGAGTGACACGAGCAGCCACCGGCCCGTGGTGATCCGCTCGGTGAGGTCCGGCGCGGCGGGCTGGCAGAGCATGTTGCGTAGCTGGCGGTTGCCGAGCAGCGCCCGCAGCTTGTTCGAGAGCGGTGCGAGCGCCTGCACCCTGGCCTGCTCGCTGAGCGTCTGCCACTGGCGCCAGAACACATCCAGCGCTACGGGGTCGCTCGCCCGATAGCGGGTCCGCTCGCCGGGGTCGGACAAGAGGGTGAGCACGTCTGCGAGCGTCGGTGCCGGCTCGGCCGGGTCACGTCCACACAGCAGCGTTGTGAGTGCGGAGCGCAGGATGTCCTCCGTGCGTGGACCCCAGAACCGTGAGAACAGGCGGGCGAAGATGCCGCAGATCGCGTGCGCGTGCGAGTCACCATCGCCGGGGGCGCTGGCGAGCAGGTTCAACGCTGGCGGGTGGCTCGTGTCGCCGAGGTCGAGCAGGTCAACGTCCTCGACTCGCTCGGCTGGGATGCGGGCGAGGGTCAGTGTGGTCAGCTCGCCGGTTGGGTCGAGCACTATCCCGCCCATGCCCGCGCGGATCGCCTCAACGGTCATGTTCAGCAAGAGTGTGCTCTTGCCGCGGCCGGTCGGGCCGAGCACGTGCGCGTGTTCCAGCAGCCCCGCCGGCTGTATCCGAATCTCGCGGTCAAACCCAGCGTGGTCGCTGCGGCCGAGCAAAAGCCCGTGTGATGGCGCGTGCGCGGCCGGCGCGATGCTGCGTGATGGCGCCTCCGAGAATGACAGCGGAGCGAGCGCGGTTTCCTCTGGCACCGCGATCAACGCCGCGGCCTCGCTGCTGCTCAACAGCAGTCGTGGTTTCACTGGCGGCAGGCAGAACGTCATGCGCCGTTTGGAGAACGGCTCGAAGCTCTTGTGTAGGCCGCCGAGGTCGTGGAACTGCCCGAACGCCGCGAGCAGGCCGCCGAGCCGTCCGCCCGCGCGGCGCCGCCCATCCGCCCATGCCCCGGCGCGGAGCGTCGCGGCGAGCAGCGGTTGTGCGGCCTTCGCCTCGATCGCCTTCGCGCGCTCAAACGAGAACGGGTCCACCCGTGTCTGCTGGCCCGTTGGCGGCGAACCGGGCAAGAACACGTCGATCAACTCAAGCAGCAGCCCGCCGACAGCTTGAAGCGCACGCAGCGCTATATCCGGTTGCAGGCCGCGCCCGGCGCGCAGCCGTCGCGCCTGTACGCGCGCCCGGTTCGCCGCTGAGCGAGGCGGCGCCTGCAAGACAAGCTGGATCGCGCCACCCTCGCGCGGTTCGTGCGCGCGCAGCGCTGCCAACAACTGGCCGGCAGGGTCAACGCGATGATCGACCCGCAGCGGCAGGAACCGTGAGCCGCCGGGAGCGAGACTCGCCACCCGCATGTGCTCGCACATCTCGGCAGGCGGCCCGAGCCCGACCGTCTCGACAGTGACGCCGCCGAGGCCCTGCTCGACCGCCGCGCGTACCTGCGCCACCGGCACACCACCCGAGACGAACAAGCCGCACGCCGCGCGATCCTCCGTCGATGACAACTCCAGCGCAACCCACGGCGCCGGCCCAAGCAACGGGCGCGGCAGCCCGCCAGCGAGCGTGCTCATCAACGATTCGACCGCCGCCCGCGACACCTGCTCGCCAAGGCGAACCTCAAAGAAGCGACCTTCCGCCGCAAGACGACGGCGCCCCCACACCCGCCACGCCAAAACCAGCAGGAGCACCGCGACCGCGAGCACGAGCAGCGGCGCGAGCGTCCCGAACACAGAGAGCGAGTGGTGAGCAAACGACGAGCCCGCCTGGCGCAGCGGCTGGTCTGGCGCGCGCATGAACCGCTCAGCAGCGCGAGACGGGCGAAGAAGATGCGGTGTGTCGTGATTTCTCATATCTGTTGGTTCTGTCTCCTTTCGTAAAGAGAACGTCGATTCCGAGCGCTAACGGGACAGCCGGCGCCGCCGCCACGCGGCGGCGAACTCCGACCCAGGAGCCCTCCCAATAAGGAAAGGTGTTTTTTGGGGCTCCCGCGGTACAGCCCCACGCGAAAACTTCGCTAGTGGGTGGGCATCTAGGTAAGGTCGATGCAGGCCCCGTTTTGGGACAAGCTCGCCAAATCTTTATCTCCGCGAACACCCAAATAAGGCTCGATCCGAGCCCCTGCGGTACACGCGGCCCGGTCGTGTCAGCGCTGTGCCAGCGATCTGTCAGCTACGTGCAAGCGGTCTGCCAGTGCGCGAGAGGCGCAGGAGTAGGCTCCTCGGCGATGACGGACGATCATGGCCTTGTAATCGGAGGCTGACACGCCAGAGCTTGCACCGAGCAAATGCCCGATTCCTTCTCACATCTGGTCGCTGATGCGCTCGCTGCCCTGCGCGGACCGGCTGTTTCCGGGGCGAGGATCGACCTAGATCAGAGCAACAATCCCGGTCTATACGCCGTATTCGGCTCGGCTTCGACGTGGAGAGAGTTGCAGTTGAGTGATCCGCCCGACGATCGGCCGCTTTACGTCGGTAAGGCGGAAAACACCCTTGCCGCCCGTGACCTACGAGGGCATTTTGGTGCTCGTGGGCGCGGTGTCCAATCCCCGACCGGAAACTCCACGCTGCGTCGCTCGCTCGCTGCCTTGCTTGCTGCTACGCGCGGTTACGAGGGGATGCCTCGCAACCCGAGTCATCCGGGGTACTTCTCCAACTACGGCCTGTCGTTTGCGCACGACGACGATCTT
Organism: uncultured Solirubrobacteraceae bacterium; assembly: GCA_963735615.1. Classification (GTDB taxonomy): domain Bacteria; phylum Actinomycetota; class Thermoleophilia; order Solirubrobacterales; family Solirubrobacteraceae; genus Palsa-744. Next base: position 1,831,024 of record CAVTLO010000001.1, on the reverse strand, counting down.
TCAACATGGATGGCGCAACGGCTCCAACTTGCGCTGTGGCCACAGACTGTTGACGACCTCGGCGCGATCGAGACGGCAGTTCTTGTAGAGCTTGCCCCTCCGCTGAATATCGAAAAGGTCGAGACGCCCTGGCGTAGACGGGTCAAGGCGGCGCGCCAGACGCTCGCACAAGAAGCTCGCGCCTGGCGGCCTCAGTAGAGCGTCCAGCTAGCCTACGGCGCTCAGACTTGGTGCTCGCACCACCCTCGGGCTACGGCCCACGCACGAGTCGTACTCTGGCGGTTGCTCGACAAGGATTAGCTGGCCTGCCGTGCCGTTGTGAGGCTCGGCACGACTCGACTCGGCGCGGAACGCTGAGGGTGGAACGCCGTAGCGGCGCTGAAACGCACGGGCGAAGTGCGACGGGTGACAGTAGCCGACCCGGCGTGCCACGTCGCCTACCGGGATCGCTGGCTTTGAGAGCAGTTCAGCGGCAGCATCCATCCGTCGGGCCGTGAGGTCTTCATGGAATGTACTGTCGCTGAACTGAGCATATGCCCGCTGGAGTTGCCTGGGAGAACTGGCAAGCGCCCTCGCAACCGCCGTGACCGCGAGAGGTCTGCGGTAGTGGCGCTGTATCGCCACGCGCGCCATGAGATACAGCCGGTGACGATCCTTGACGGTGTGCGGACGCTGGCAAGTCGCCCGTGGCCTGTGGGCTTTCGCTGCGGGTGGTACTGCGTCCAGCCGGAAGTGCAAGCGAAGGAGCTGATGGACGCGCCCGCGACTGAGATTGAACCGCTCGGCAATCTCATCGAGGGAGAGCCCGACGACCGCGCGCAGGCGGAACATCTCAAGCTCGCGCTCCCCTTGTATGTGCCCTCCGGGCCGTGAGAACGTCAGACCGCGACGGTGTAGCTCGCGGACGATTTCATACAGCTCCGCGCCCTTGCTGAACTCGGGGCGCTGGATCAGCCGTCCCGTGCCATGCTCAAGGAGCCGGTCAACCTCGTAGATGTCGGCCACCTCCAAGCAGAGACGAGCGGATGGGCTCAGGTCAAGCTCGGTTATGTGCATGATCCTCGCCCCTTTCAGAGCGTCAGTATGCGGTCGAGGTATTTGGCGACTTCGGAGGCGATCGACCGCCCGGCGCGGCGTTCGATCAACCCAGCGGCCTCCAAACGGTCCAGCGCGTCGATGATCGAGCCCTTCTGCTTCTTCTTCGCACCGAAGGCGTGCCAAAGCTGCTCGACGGTGAGCGGTCCTTGACCGTCGTTGCCGCGCACGATCAGGCTTTCGAGGACCGCGCTATCCCAGACGTGCTCGTGGCGAGAATCGGGGTCTGTGCGCTGCGTGATTTCGTGGTAGTAGACGGCGGCGTGCGACGCGGTCGCCAGGTCGTTCCAACGGTGGATCAGGCCCCCTACGCGCAGGCGTTTGAGGCTCGCCGGGACGTGGCCCGGAGTGCTGACGATACGCGCGACCTCGGATTCTGAGATTGGCCGTTGGCGCTCGTTGTCGAGCATGATCTGAAGCACGGCCTGGTCGAGATAGGCGTGCGCCTCGGATTCGAGTGAGCTACTTTGATCGTGCATGGGAGAGCAACCTCCTGTGTCACGGTCTCGGGCGGGGCTCCAATCCCCGCGCCGGGGCCATATTTGCCTGTACGAACGGCAGCTATACGGGCCGCGCGGCGCCGTGTGGGCGCGGGACACGAACCTGACACGCAGCGGCTACGGTCACGCAACGCTCGTCGCCGGCAGGGCACGCAATGAGGCGGCGGCGAGGCGATAGCCGACCCCGCGCGTCGCGCACACCAGCCCATCGGCGCCGGCCTCAGCGAGCTTGCGCCGCAGCCGCGAGGCGTGAGAGTCCAGCGTCCGCGTGCTACCGGGCAAGCGAAACCCCCACACTTCTCGCAGCAGCTCGTCCTTGGTGTAGACACGGCCGGGGTCGCGGGCGAGGTACACAAGCAGCGCGTACTCCAAACGGCGCAACTCAACGGGAGTCGGGCCGATCGTGACCTCGTGCGCGGCGGTGTCGATCCGAAGCTCCCCGTACTCGATCACGCAAGGACCCTCGGCGAGGTCGCGCCGCACAAGCGCCTGCACGCGGGCGCGAAGCTCGGGATACGCGAAAGGAGCGCGCAACACGTCATCGGCTCCCGCCTCGAACCCCCGCAGCACATCCCCGAGGTCGCCGTTTGGGGTCATCCAGAGCGTCCGCAGACCCCGCTTGACCTCGGGCATAAACGCGCCCGCGCGGAGCTTGCGCAGCACGTCAAGGCCCGCGCCTCGGCGCGTAGCGCGCCCGAAGATCACAAGCTCAACCTCCCACTCGCTGCATACGGCGCGCAGCTTCGCCGCGTCGCTGGCACGACGGACCTCATAGCCGTCCAGCGCCAACTCGTCGGCAAGCGCGAGGTTCACATGCTCCTCGCCGTAGAGAAGCAGCACAATCGGGTCATCATTCAGGGGCGAGCGTCGCCCCGTGGCATCGGGCGCGTGGTGACTTCCTATCGGCGTGGCACTCATCTGGCCTCCTTTCGGCGCACCGAAGAAAGCCGCCAACGAGCAGACGACCGCACCGCAGACAGCTACGGTAGGCCCTGGCATCGAAGGTCGCTTCTTCGGTGCTAACAGGCCGGGCGGGGTGCTCTAACACCTCGTCCGGCCGCTCAATATGTCCAATTGACGCGGATGAGATAGCGACGCCCTCGGACAGACCATTTTCGGCCACGAAGGTGAGCCCGACCGTGGCCTCTTATGAAGCGACATCTGCGCCCGTCCAAACGTCGGCATGTGGACGGTGTCGGTGGGCCTCGAGAGGGCGATCCGTCGAGCGAACCCGCAGCGCGCGTCGATGGAGCCGCCTATCGTCGTCAGGAGCGCTGAGCTGCGCTGGCCTCCTCGGCTCTAGCTGCTGCGGCGCGCTCAGCGATCAAGGCCCGCGCGACCTCGCGCGCCTCTGCGACCGTGTGTGCTTGACCAAAGCGGTACGGCCACGGCGGGCCAAAGCAGCCAAGCGCGTAGACGTGCAGGCCCACCTCCCGAATCAATGCGCGCTTCGCGCGCCGCAGCGCTGCGGGGGAGGGGTCGGCCCCAATCTGGAGCCTGATAAAAGCGTCGTGGTACGCGGCCCAGACACCGATCAGCAGGATGCATGGGATGAGCGCGATGTTGAGCCACAGCGGCAGGATCAGGCCCCGCCCGAGGCTCCCTAGCTTCCCTGCCGCTATCTCTTCGATAACACGCACGGTGCCGTATACGACAGCAGCAAGCCCGAGCACGCCTACAAACGATTTGAGACAACTTCGGGTCTGGTCGTACTCCGTGTCCTCTAATTGCGGCAGGTATTCAGCCGCCCCGAGCATCAACCCCACAAAGACAAGGAACGGGACGAGGAACATCTCGGCGGCGAAGGGGAGAACAAAGAGGTTGAGGTAGGCGTCGAGTACCACGGCCAACTCGATCGCTCGGCGAGCCTCCTTGCGGGTGAAGCGGCGAACCTCGGCCACCCGATTCACGCGGAAGAAGCCGACGAAGGCGACGGTGATCGTCCACGCAAGGGTCGCACCGATCATGCGCGTGTTCCAGAGGTCGATCTGCGACGCGCCGAACACGACGGCTGCGACGTAGGCGAGCATGAGGCTCACTGGCACCGCCAAGGTTGGGCTCCGCCAGACATTGATGATCGCCAGCATGTGCTGGCGAAGATCACGGCGGAACGCCATCGCAATGACGGCCACGACGACCCAGATCGCAGTCGCCCACTCGCGCGCGGTGAGTGCTTCCGTCCATTTCACGGCCGCCGGACCATAGTTGGGACAGAGGAGGGATTCCTGGCCATACCGATCCTCGCTAGCCATCTCATTTGTAGCCACGGCCGACCAGAGGATTAGGCTGTCTGACATGACAGAGACTTGCGAGGGGTCATTGGGGAAGCCTGGGGAGTACCCGAGGGCGCGGACGTTCCTCCCGACAGCGCGATGCCCCGTGTGCGGCTGCTTCGTCGAGATACACCCAATGGAGCCAAGCACCAGCGCCGACGTTTGGCGCCTGGAGATGCACGACCGCTCGGGTCGCACCGTCCACGTCGGGCCGAACAACAACCCGCTCGCAGACTGCTTGATGCCCGATGCGTGTGTGCAGTGCGGCTCGCACTCTGTATCGGTTCGGCCCGAAAACGAGCACATTGAGGCCACCTGCGAGGACTGTCGCCACGTTTGGAGCACAGGACACCTCAACGAGAGCGCAGGGCCATGGAGCGCGCCGCAGCCGTAGCCGCTGCTCCCAAGTTTGAGCGGCAGTGGGGAGTGTCATAGGAACTGTGTAGGCATGAGCGAAAGAGGATCGCTATGTCTACTGCTACGCAGGATCACATTGAGGTTCAGGAGTTGGTGTTCCCCGCCGTCGGGGAGCGGAGGGAAGATCATTCTTCCGCCGCGTACTAGGACCAATGAAACCGAACTGGGCCTGCGCTACCGGTGCTACTCCCCGCCGCCGGCACAGAGCGCCTCCGCGCCCTCACTTCAAGATCGTGATGGGCTTGCAGGTAAGCCTCGCCCGCCTCGTCGGTTAGCTGAAGCAACGCGAGGATGATGAGTCCGGTCGCCTCGCCCTTCTTGGATGCAAGGGTAGTGGCCGTTACCCGCGTGAGCGAGATGAGCGTGGAGTGGCCGGGGTCGGCAAGCCCTGCCGGACTTGGGCCGGTGAGGAGTGACTCGCGGCCGTCGGTTGGTAGCAAGTCCGGGGTCCAGGTAATGCCCTTGGGGTTCGCATGGATGCCGTGGCTAGCCATCCGGTAGTACGGGCGCATGTGCTGCGTGCCCACGCTCAGCTCGATTGCAGCCAAGGTCGCTTTCTGCTTGGCGTAGCGTTGATCCTTGGCCGCGAGGGCAGCCTGCGCCCAACCATAGGGGTCGCCAAACCGCGAGCCGTAGCGCTCAATCAGTGCGTCGTAGCGACGCTTCGCGGCTTCGACTTCCGTCTCTGAGTAGGGCGTTTCGCCCAAGTTCTCGGCGTGCTGCTGGAACTCCAGCATCCCCCGCCAGGTCTCGACCGCCTCATGGGCGAAGTAGCGCTCGGCGCAGTCGTCGCCGTTTTCCGCGATGAAGTCCGCAACGATCGCGACCTCATCTAGCGCTCTCCAGCGAGCAAGGCCAGCCTGCCCATAGCCCGCCTTCAGCAACACCAGCACCTCCTCGGCTATTCGGCAGGCCCGAGCCAGTAGCCGCGACAGCGCCTCAAATACAAAGTCGTGCTGGCCATCCGGCGGCACGTGCTTCTCGTAGAAGAACTCTCCGGCCTCGAAAGCGACCTTCATCACCATCTCCGCGAGATCAAAGGCTGACCCCCAGTGCTCAGCCACCCTCTGCTCGAACTCTGCCTGCCAGCCACGGCGGTGCTCTAGCATCCCCGGCGCGTCCTGCTTGAGGCGCTCCACCAGCCCCTTCGCCGAGTCCTCTATCGCTTGCGATACGGACGTGGAGATGAAGCTGTCAAAGTTGTCCTCAAGCTTGGCCAACTGCTCCGGTGTCAGACCCTCTAGAGCACGCTCCAAGCCATCCTCCATCGACTCCCGGAACTTCTCGTCGTAGTCGTACTCCATACGTTGACGGTAGCCTCCGTCCCGGCCGTCGTCGGGAGTGACCCATCCCAGGAGCGACCAGCCGACCACGGTAGCGTTGAAACGTGACCGAAGGGGACACCCGACTTCCCAGCACCGACATGATCCGAAAGCACGGGGGCGAACTCGTGGCCTACGTGCGTAGCAACTTCCCGATGCGCTTCTATGCAGGCGAGCAATGGTGGTCGACGTTCGCCGCCGCATCCGTGCTGAGGATGGCTGACACCGTTGGCCACATCATCACCGAGCTAGGAACGATGAGCAACGGCGATTCGCTCACCCTTGTGCGTGTCGTGTATGAGCAAGGGGTCACTTTGTGCTGGGTCGCGATCGACCCAGAGTCCCATCACGGGCGGTGGCGCGCGCACGCGCTGGCATCTGACTCGAAGCTCCGCGCCGACATCGAGCGGTTCGGCGCCAAGCTCGATCCGATCCCCGAACCAGACAAGTCGGCCGTTGGACTACCGTCGATGGATCAACGTGCAGAAGAATCGGACCAGCACTGGCATGGAAAGGTCGCCGGTCTGCACGCCGGCACTCATCTCTTCAGCTTCCGTGGCCTTTATGCGGCGCTATATCGCACTGCGAGCCGACCCGCCCATGCCTCATATGGGGCAGTCGCCGAATACGTTGACGACGGGGCGCGACCTGTCGTGGTGCGGAGCCCAGCTGCATCGGAACCGGGACTAGCTGTCCTCGCAGTCCCGCTGCTCGCCATGACGCTCGCCGTGCTGGCTTCCCGCGTCCAGTGGATCAATGAGGACAGCGTGCGCGAGATCGTAGGGCGCCTCCACGTGCCTGGCTAGCGAAGCGACATCCTCCCGCCAGGAACTTGCGCAAAGCGGTTCGCATTGGCTCCATCGAGACGAACATATGTTCGATCTGGCGCAGGAGGTAGGCTTGCGATCACGAAGGAGTCATCGCTTTGGCCGACAACAGCGCAATCGAGTGGACGAACGCGACTTGGAACCCCGTCACGGGTTGCGACAAGGTTTCGCCGGGCTGCGCGCACTGTTACGCGGAGACATTCGCTGAGCGCTGGCGGGGTATCCCCGGCCATCCCTACCAGCAGGGTTTCGATTTGCGCTTGTGGCCGAACCGGCTCGACCAGCCGCTGCGCTGGAAGCGTCCACGGACGATCTTCGTGAACTCGATGAGCGATCTTTTCCACGAGCGCATCCCCGAGTCGTTCATACGGCAGGTGTTCGAGGTCATGGAGGAGGCGAGCCAGCACACCTTCCAGATTCTGACCAAGCGCCACGAGCGCCTGGCCGAGCTAGCACCGACGTTGCCCTGGGCTCCGAATGTTTGGATGGGAGTCACCATCGAGAATCGGCGCTTTGTGCACCGTGCGGACTACCTACGCGAAGTCGATGCAGCGGTGCGATTCATCTCCGCTGAGCCGCTATTGGGTCCTCTCGAAGGACTCGACCTCAGCGGGATCGACTGGTTGATCGCGGGCGGCGAGTCTGGCGCGAAGCATCGACGCTGCGATGCGGCCTGGATACGCGACCTGCGCGCCCGCTGCGCTGAGGAGGATGTGGCGTTCTTCTTTAAGCAGTGGGGAGGTCGCACGTCGAAGGCGGGGGGCAGACTGCTCGATGACCGAACCTACGATGCTATGCCGTCGCCGTCCGATCGTGCGCGGCACCGCGAGCTAGCTATCGCTGTCGTTTAGCCGCCGCTTGCGTGGGCCGCTCTCCATGTCAAAGAGCGTTGTCTGTCCAAGCTCCTCCTCGACGCGCAGACGCACGCGGTCGAACACCCAGTCCATGATTCGCTCGCCGGCGTCGTTGTCGGTGGCGAAGATCAGGAAGTACATGGGCTGGCCGTTGGACTTCTTGATCTGCCGGTCAAGCACGGTTGCGTAGCCCAGGCGCTTGAAGCCCTCCGCGTACATGCGCACGTACTCGCCGCGGGCTTCCTCGGCGCTGATCTCGCCGGACTCGCGCCGCGCGTAGATGTCTTTCCAGCCATCGTGCCCGTAGATTCGGGTCACAAGCTCTGGATGGTCGGGCGCGAGCCGCACAAATCCCATATCGGTCGGGAACAAGATGAGTTGCTCGATCTTGTTGGGGCTGTGCCCGCGCTTGTGCTCGGCGATCGCCTCAACCGTCGGCCATTCAAGCTCCGACCCCTCGGGATCGAGGAACGCAAACGCCGGAGCCCGCCGCGGAATGAGCCCCAACATGGCCGCGACAATCTTGTTGGCGTCCTCATTGAAGCTCTCCACCCGATCGCCATAACGTTCGGTGCGATGCACCAGAGCCTTGAAAGCGCCGGCGTGGCTCTCGGCGACGGCGACCTTAATCGCATCAGGCGACTCGGCCTCCAAGGCGATCAGCGCGGAGCCATTGATCTCCCGGTCCCGAGTCGTGGACCAGTTCAACCCGGTTCCCGCGAACAGGTCCAGGGCATACCACCCACCGGCTGTCCTGCACGCCTTCGCGAAGGAGTTGAGATAGGCATCGAGGATCATCAGCTTCTCCTCCGTCCACGACGCCGCATCTCGCGCCGGATAGCCGTCTGCCGCCTTATGAAACGTCGCTCGCGCCATGCGGCCCGCGACTTTAGACGGCGCTGCGGAGGTTCTACGTCTGCGCCGTGTCCCAGATAGCGATTCCCGCCCTCCCCTGGCGCGCTCGGCACAAGACGATCCCCCCCCGAGGTCAGATCGCGGAATCGTCCTGCCAGCGAGGGCTATAGCTGGGACTCGCCGGAGCGACGCTACCCGCTACATATCCGGGTGCGATTCTTGCCGCGATTCGGCAGGCACGACGGGAATCCCCCAGCCGCGGGTCGGGTCGAGACGCTGAGGAAGCACCTGATAGAAAATGCGTCGTGCCAGCGGACTCTTGTATTCATGGTGCCGCAGCGCATAGTGCCAGTGGCCGACAAGCCACAGCGCGAGCCCGACCACGAACAGAAGGATCGCAGCGGCGTTGCCGACAAGCGCGAGGTTCAACGCGGCAAGCGCGGCAACAACCAGTCCTGCGGCACGCAGGAGCACGCCGCCGACCATCCAGAACCCAACGCAGGCGATGATCGCAATGCCGATCGCGACGATAAGCATCAGAAGCCTCCTTGCACCACGCAGAACGAGTCTAGCTTTGCCCCAGTCTAAAAGATCCTCTTGCTCGGAAGATCGTAGGCGAGACGCGACCGGGGCACGAGCCTACTTGGCAGCATCGTCAAGCGACATCAGCCCACCCGGCAGCCGTGCAGAGTGGTTCGCATTGACTTCGGCTGGCTCCATCAACTCAGTCAATACGCACCGCTGTTAGATACGGTGCTACACGGGATTGATCCTGACTGTCAGCCGACTTGGAGGTAGTTGCGCAGCGCCTTGCGGAGCACGGAGGATGGGGTCTCGTGATCTCGTTCCGCTCGCTTTAGGAGCGCATCGCGCAACTCCGGCTCAAGCCGCACAGACTCGACACTCGCGGGTGCCGAACCGAGAGCCGGCCTACCTCCGCGCCGTCGTACCGTCTGCTCTACGTCGTAGCCGGCGTTGGCCTTGGCAGCGAGCTGCTCGACTAGCTCGTCTGTGATCGGTACACCGCTTGCGGTTTTGCCATACGTCTTCTTCGCCATAGTCAGCCTTCCGGAAGAAGCCTTTGGTACTTGTCGCGCATCTTCATTGCGTGGATCGCCAGCTCCGTGTCGTCGTCACGAACGATCGTGACGATCTCGAGCAGTTCGGCGCTCCGCGCCGGCCCGAGGTATAGGCGGGTGTCGTCGTCTTGATCATCGATCGCCATCGCATTCTTCGTTGCGTGCTTGATGTCCTCGTCAGCGATGCCGTGCTTTCGCGCCGACGGATGAATCTCCACTCGGGTATTGTAGTACGAAACCCGGACGAATTGATGCGCCTAGCCCAAACAGATCTGTAAGCCAGCCGTTCGCCACTCACCCGGCAAGAGAAACGAGCCCAGCCGAGACCAGCGCGTAGTGGTTCGCATTGACTTCGGTTGGCTCCATGTACCGCAGTCAAAGCGAACCGCAGGGACGCGGAAGGTCGGCTCGATGTTTCGGTGCGTGGACGCGGATGCCGTCGATCATGGTTTGCAGGACGGTCTTCGCGCGGGTGGTGCGCTGTCATTGAGCCGCATTGGCGTAGGTTGGCGCGCATCGCGTCGAGGCCGTCGCTGCTTGCACGCTCCCCGGGCGGCTCGTCGTCTTGTATTGAGAGTTCGCGTGGCGCGCCCCGAGAGCCTTGGCCTCTTGGGAGAGAAAGGCGATGCGGGGCGCGCAGGTGTCCTCCGGCATGGTGGCGTTCTCGAACGCGTGGAGGTGGCCGGACCGACCTCAATCGCTCTGCGAGCGCTCTGCGCCTGAGTGCGCGCTGACGAGCGAGGACGAGTGCCTGCACGTGAGCGGGGTTGCGGCAGGGGCTCGCTGGCGGTTTCTGGCGACGCTGGTGCCCAATAGGGTGGTGTTGTGGTTGGCCACTATGAGAGCTTCTTCAGCGCAAGCGCGGGCGCGTCCGCCGCCATCTTGGGGTTGCTCGTCGTCGCCGTATCGGTCGTCAACGCGGACGACGCTGACCCCACAACTCGTGAGTTGCGAACTGTGTTGGCCGGGAGCGCGTTTGTCGTCCTGGTAGATATTTTCTTCGTCTCGATCGTGGCGCTGACCGGGGGCTCAGTCGTCTTTGGGCTATCAAGCATCGCAATGGCAACCGTCGGCCTGCTGGCCACCACACGGCTGATACCGAGGGCAAAGCGGGCTGGAAACTTCTCCTCCAGCTCTCGAAACAGAACGCTGAATCTCGCCTTCGCGGCAATTTCGGTTGTGGGCTACTCAGTGCAGCTCGGCCTCGCCGTAGCGCGTCTCGCGAATACCCAGAGTGCCGTACTACAACGTGCTTTGGTCCTCGTCGTTGTGGCTTTTTATGGCAGCGCCCTTGGCCGGGCATGGGAGGTCACCGGGATAACCCGGCGGGGATAAGAAGAACACGCCGGCGCAGGGGCGACCGGCTCGGCTCCCACAGCATCCGCGTCAATCAGTAGTGGCGCATCTGCTTCAGGTGGACGGCGGCGGGGCCCGAGGATGTGCTGGGCAGCGAGTTCCCTGGCGCGACGCTCAAGTGCTTAAGTCAGCCCACCAGCCGCGCTGACCCTCCACGTCGCCACGCGGATTCTCGCCGAGGTTGGGCGCACCGAAGACGAGGATCTCGAGGCCCTCCGGCCCGCCCTCGTAGTCTCGCCACGTGCCGGGTGGGACGCGAACCACGTCCCACTCCTTGAGCTCGACGATCTCCTCGTCGAGCTTCATCCGCCCGCTCCCGCGCACGACCACGTAAATCTCCTCCTGCTCCTTATGCGTGTGGCCGTATGGGAAGCGATACTCGGACGGGATGCGCTGTAGCAAAGCCCGCACTGCTCGAGCTCGAGCGCCTTGCTTGCGTGGCGAAACTCCAGGTCCGGCGCGCCGTCGAAGTTGGACCCGAGATCCTCCACATCCTCCTTGAGGTTCCTGAGCGTGAACGGCACGGCCGCGATCCTACTCCTGCCCGCGTCACCTTCCGCATCGACCATAAGAATCTTTTTTGCGACGGCGCGCTCTTATCCGTATGCATCGACACCAGCTCGACCCGAAAGGACAGCCAGCATCATGATCGTCATCTACTTGATCGCAGCGGCCGTAGTTGTGTGCGCCTGCATCTTGATCGTGCGCGCAAGGCGTGCGCGATGAGCCGCACTGCTGGCTCTTGGCCCACCGAGCAGGTCGTCAGCGCGGCGCAGCAGGGCGACCCGCGTGCGATCACGGCGCTCGTCTGCGACTCGCACACACACGTGCAGCGCTTCGCTCACATGCTCTGCTCGACACCCGAGGACGCAGAGGACGCAGCGCAAGAGGCTCTGATCGTCCTGTACCGGAAGATCGGCACGCTGCGTGCAACCGCAGCGCTCGCATCGTGGATGTTTCAGATCGTGCGCAACGAGTGCATCCGCAGATCGCGTGTCACGTTTCGCCGGCCCGTCCTCGCTACCCAGGTTGAGCCCTCTGCGGAAGACGCCGCGCTCGTGCGCCTCGAGATCGAGCGGATCGTCGAGTCCATCTCCGAGCTCCCCGTCGAGCAGCGTGCCGTGCTAGTTCTGCGCGACATTCAGGGGCTTTCCGGAGCAGCGACTGCGCACGCGCTGGGCCTCAGTCGTGCCGCGATGAAGTCACGCCTGCATCGCGCACGCGAGACCTTGCGCTCACAGCTCACAGCAACGCGCGTCACCCCCAGCCACCGAGGCAGCGATGATGCCAGAGCGTGATCGAGGCACGCTCGTCAGCGCGTCTGTCGCTCGCCACCTCGCGCGCGGTGCGATTGGCTTCGGGCTGATCGGAACTGGGTTCGTGCTGGCTGCGAGCCACGGCCCCGCCGCGCTGCTGCTTAGCGTCCCGGGTATGGTCGCGCTTCGCGGCTGCCCGACTTGCTGGCTTGCAGGTTTGATCCAAGTCGTCTCAGCGGGCCGGCTCAAGCGGTCCTGCAGCGACGGTGATTGCACGCTGATGCCCGCCGGTACTCAGAGCTCGCGGTCGCTACGCGCGGATTGACTTGGTGACGTTCGCCGTCGCGAGGAGGGTCGTTTCACTTCGTAGCTCGGCGGTTAGGAAAGCCGTGCGCCAGTCCGTCGCGCCGACCTGTCCCGTTGGCTATACGCCGTCAAGCACCCGAGCTCCAAACTGACTCCCGTGGCGCAGCAGTTCTGGTCCTGGCTGACGACCCTCGATCATAAATAGCTGCAACAACCCGCAGCGGAGCTTCGCACGCGCGTAAAGCTCTGCCGGAGCGTCTCGAACGGCCACTATCCTCTGTCCTGGCCGTGACTGGCGCTGAGGTGGAGAACCACCAGGGAGCGGCCTCGCGACTTCTGCAGTCAGCGAAACGAGCCGAGCGCCTGGGCCATCAAACGAGCACAGGGAGCGCCCATGCGAGCACCAGCTCAGGCCCAACTGATGGACGGTGCTGTTGTAATCGACGCCGGCTACAACGAGGGCAACGTCGGCGATGTCGACTTCGACGAGGCCGTGCGTACTGCGAGCCTGCTGACACCAGTCCCAGGCGGTGTCGGGCCCATGACGATCGCCGTTCTACTCAATCAAACGATCGCTGCCGCGCATTTCCACCTCCGGGCGAGATCAGCGCCGGTCGCCCAGACCGTCTGAGCGGGGTCAGCCAGGACCCTGATCAGGCGCCACGAATCGCGCGTGATAGGCGAACGGGGGACCGAAGCGGCGCACAAGGCGAAGACCGGCCGCCTCGACCATTGGGCGCAACCGTCGCGCGGGAACGAAGTCAGGATCCATCGCTATCTCGCCGACGACCAGCCGCCCGCCAGGCTTGAGCACGCGGCGCAGCTCCGCGAGCATCTGCTCGCGATCTGCGACCTCCCCAAGCACCGTCACGATGTACGCCGCGTCAAACGAGGCGTCTTCGTATGGCAGCCGCCCGGATGCCGCGGCAAGAGTAGCTACGACATTGCTTATTCCCCGGCGCTCAGCCCGTGCGACAGTGGCATCGAGCATCTCTTGCTGGACATCGAGGACATCGACGCGGCCCTCCGGCCCCACGTACCCGGCGACCTCGATCGCGTGCTGGCCAAGTCCGGGGCCGATCTCGAGGATCCGCTCGCCCTTCCGTGCCGCGAGCGCCCGCCTCAACGGGCCAGTTGGCCGCGGGATCGCGAGCTCCCAGCGCAGCGAGTACGGCAGCGGGGTTGGGTCGCCGCGGCTCCAGCGCCGCGCGACAGTGTCGCCAGCGGCTGCTGCCATCACGAGGCCAAGAGCCCTTCCGAGCCGCCCTCGCAGGAGCGCAGCAAGCGCGACAAGCAAAGCCGCTGCCGAGAACGCCTGGCTCCAGTCCTGCCTGCGCATCTAGAGTGATCGTAGCCCGAATATGTATGGTGCAGTCACCCCGGCCAGTCGATCCAGCGGGTCCAACAAATATCACGCGCGTTCATGCGAGCTCGGTCACTCCGAGGTCGGCCCACAGGGTCGCCTCGCGGTAGATCTGTTCGATATCTGGGTGGCCGTCGATCAGCTCGCGGGCGCCATCGAAGTCGCCCCGCTGGTAGGCGATCACCTCGGTGAGCAGTTCGCCGAGCTCGCCGCTGCCGTGTAGCAGCGCCGCGGCGATGTCCTCGCGGAATGGAAACTGATCGATCACATGCTCCATCGGTGCGTCCGCGAGCGCGTCGGCTACCGACAGCAGGCCAACCGTGAAATAGGAGTCCCCGACCGGGCCTCCGCCGGCGCCGCACAGCAGCTGGCACATGCGGGCCCGCACGAGCGCGGTCACCAGCAACACATCCGGGACGTCGGCGGCGCTCGCGAGCGCGACCATCAACGCGAAGCGGCGCACTGTGACTCCGCCGAGCCACACGAGCGCCTCATGGATGGAGCCGGCGCGCCGCGGCAGGGAGACGTAAGCCGAGTTGGCGTAGCGGAGTAGGCGCATGCTCAGGCCGGCGTCGCGCGTGATGATGCTGTGCAGCTCGTCGATGTCCTCGGTTGCGTTCAGGTCGCTCATCGCGCTCAGCGCCGCCAGACCCTGCGACGGCACGCGCTGCTGTCGCACCCGCGACGGGCTCGCGAAGAAGTTGCCCTGGAAGCGCTCAAACCCGAGCTCGCGACAGTGCTCGAACTCCTCTCGCGTTTCGACCTTCTCGGCAACCAGCGTGAGCGTCGGGCGGCGTGCACGCAGGTGCGCGACGAGCTCTTCGAGGGCTTGACCGGTGTGCTCGAGCACGTCGACCTTGACGATGCGGGCGTGCGGCAGCAGCTGCTCGGTCGCGGTCGTCAGGCGGAAGTCATCTAGCGCGATCGTGAAGCCCTGCTCGACCAGCTCCGCGAGCACCTCGAGCAGCTCCTCGTCGACGACCTGATCCTCGAGCAGCTCTAGCACCACGCGGCCAACTGGCAGCGGCAGCGGGCGCAGCGTGAGCAGGAAGTCACGCGACACGTTCAGGTAGGCGACGCTCTCGCCGACGAGATCGAAGACGCCAAGAAGCCCGTCGACTATCACCGTTGCGGTTGCCTCCCGATCATCGAGGACTCCAGCCGTATCTGTCAGAGGTTCGCGGAACAAGAGCTCGTAGCCGACCAGTCGCGCGTTCAAATCCAGGATCGGTTGGCGCGCCACGCGCATCACCGATCTGTCGAGGTCCGCCAGCAGCGAGGCGTCGTGCTTGGCCGCCGTCGCGCTTGCGTCGCTACTGGAAGCCCGCATATCAACGCTTATCGGTCTATCCGGGGGACTGCGTGAGCGATGAGTCGCTGACCGCGAGGAGCCTTGCAACGTGCCGGGCCTCGAGACGTCGGACTATCTTCCTCGAATGAGCTCATGGCGAAGCGTGGCGCCACTGCCGCCGATATGGGCACGCTGGGTGCTCGCGACCGTGGTGGCCGTGGCGGTGCTCGCGAGCATCGTGGTTGCCAGCAATCGCGCCGGCCCCGAAGGCAGCAGCTCCGAAGCCGCCGCGGAAGCAGAAGTCAACCGCCTGTCTGACATCGCCATCACCGAAGATCAGGCGGCGCATTCCGCCGGCTTGCCGCCCGGCTCCGCGCCGGGTTCGGCGCTCGAGCGGGCGATCGCAAGCGACGTTCGCCAGCGTATCGCCGATCAACAGCTGACGGGGCCGCTGCGGGGCGTCAGCTGCACGGCGGCTGGTGCCCCTCGCGCTGGCCGCCAGCCCTACCGCTGCACGGTCCACAGCGCCGGCATCTTCTATCCGTTCCAAGCCGTCGTCGATGAGCGCCGCCAGCGGCTCACCTGGTGCAAGATCGATCCCCCGCCGGTCGCCGAAGCCAGTCCGGAAATCCCGATCAGTGCCAGCTGCCGCGCCTGAGCGCGGGTGTGGCGTCGTCGCGGCGGCGCTACCGTACGCCGGTGCGGGTGGCGACGTGGAACGTGAACTCGGTCAAGCAGCGCGTGCCGCGCTTGCTGCCCTGGCTCGAGCAACGCCAGCCGGACGTTGTCTGCCTGCAGGAGACAAAGCTCGCCGACGACGCGTTCGACCAGTTGCTCGGCGAGGAGCTCGCCACTCGCGGCTACGCGTTTGCTCGTCACGGCGAGGCGCAGTGGAACGGGGTCGCGATCCTCTCGCGCGTTGGCCTCGACGACGTCGTCGTCGGAGTTGCCGGCGCGCCCGGCTTCCCGAATCCTGAGGCGCGAGCGGTGTCCGCGACCTGTGGCGGTATCCGCGTGTACTGCGTATACGTGCCCAACGGCCGCGAGCCCGACTCCGAGCACTATCGCTACAAGCTCGCGTGGCTGGCTACGCTGCGGCACGTGGTCGGCAGTGGCCCGCGGGATGCGATGGTCTGCGGTGACATGAACATCGCGCCCGCCGACATCGACGTGTTCGACCCTGCCGCGTATGTCGGGCATACGCACGTCACCCCGCCCGAGCGTGCCGCGCTGGCAGAGCTCGAGGATGTGGGCCTACGCGACGTCGTACGAGATCGCTGGCCGAACGAGCGCGTGTTCACCTACTGGGACTACCGCGCCGGCATGTTCCACCAGAACCTCGGCATGCGCATCGACCTCGTCCTGGCCGGAGGCGACCTCCCCGAACGGGTCCGCGCCGCGTGGGTCGATAGGCAGGCGCGCAAGGGCACGAAACCGAGCGACCACGCCCCCGTGATCGTTGACCTCGACGAGGCGCCCGACGGCGACATCGGCCCGATGGTGCCGCCTCCGTCCGCGCCGGCAGCCAAACGCGGCCCGGTTAAGCTGCCCCAGTCGTCATGACCAGCTCGCCTTCGCGACAGCCCGACACCGAGCTCGATGCGCCAAGCGAGCGCGCTTCGGCGCTTGCCCGCGAGCTCGCCGCCACCACCGAGCGTGAGCGCGCGCTACCCGCCGCGTTGCTCGAGGAGCTGCACGCGACGGGCCTGCTGCGCGCGGGCGTGCCTGCAACGCTCGGCGCGCTGCAAGCACCGCCGGCGACGACGCTGCGCGGTGCCGAGACGATCGCGCGCGGGGACGCGTCCGCTGGCTGGTGCGTCTCGATCGCTGCCACCAGCAGCCTGCTCTCCGCGTATCTCCCCGAGGCAGGCGCCGCCGAGATCTTCGGCGACCCGCGCACCGTCGCCGCCGGCGTGTGGGCTCCACGCGGCAAGGCAACGCCGGTCGACGGCGGCGTCAGGGTCTCCGGCCGCTGGTCGTTCTGCAGTGGTATCTCCCACTCGCGCTGGCTGTTCGCCGGGTGCGTCCTGGACGACCCCCACGCGAGCACCGACGGTCCCGTCCTGCGCGTCGTCGCGCTCCCCACCGCTGAGCTCGAGATCCTCGACACGTGGCACACCAGCGGCCTGCGCGGAACCGGCAGCCACGACGCCGTCGCTGACGACCTGTTCGTGCCCGAGGACCACGTGCTCTCGTTGGTGGGCGCCGGCCCGCGCGTGCAGGAGCCGCTGTACCGCTTCCCCATCTTCGGCTTCTTCGCACTGTCGATCGCCGCCGCTGCGGTCGGCAACGCGCGCGGCGCGATCGAAGACCTTTGCGAGCTCGCCGTCGGAAAGACCGCGCAGGGCTCGAGCCGCGTGCTCGCCGAACGTCCCGCCACGCAGGCGGCCGTCGGCGAGGCCGAGGCTGCACTGAGGGCGGCGCGGGCGCTCTACTACGAGGCGATCGAAGCAGCGTGGGAGGCGGCGCAGCAGGACGCTCCCGTCGCGGTCGCGCTGCGCGTCGGGCTGCGCCTCGCGGGGACGCACGCCGTCAGGACCGCCGCCGCAGTCGCGCGCTCGATGTACGACCTCGGTGGCGGCACCGCGATCTACGAGGACTCGCCGCTACAGCGACGCTTTCGCGACGCATACACAGCGACCGCGCACTTCCAGGTCAACCCGGCGATCTGGGAGCTGACCGGGAAGGTGCTGCTCGGCCTGCCGGCGCGGACAGAGCAGCTGTGACGCAGGCCGCAGCGGGCGGGCGCAGCGATCTGCAGGTCGTTGCGCCCTACTGGCTCGACCGGCCCGACGAGGAGGTACTGGAGATCGCCGTCGAGGCGCAGCGTAGCGGCTTCGACACGATGTGGCTCGGCGAGATGGCGACGTTCGACGCGTTCGCGCTGGCGACCGCCGTCGGCCTGCGCGCTCCCGGGCTCGCGCTGAAGATCGGACCGCTCGCTGTCGGCGTGCGCAGTCCCGTCGCGCTGGCGCTGGGAGTCGCCTCGGTCGCAACCCTCACCGGCGCGCACGTCGATCTCGCGCTCGGCGCCTCGAGCCCGGACATCGTCAGCGGCTGGCATGACCGCGAGTGGGCTGCACTTGCTCCCCGTGCGCGCGAGACCGTCGAGGCGGTGCGCTCGATCCTCGTCGGCGAGCGCGCGGCGTACTCCGGCCAGCACGTGCGCACACATGGCTTTCGCCTCAAACGCCCACAGCCGGACGCCACGATCTCGCTCGCCGCGTTCGGCCCGAGCATGACGCGAGTGGCCGCGAGCAGCGCCGATCAGGTCGTGCTCAACCTCGTCACGCCCGAGCGCGTCGCGCAAGCTCGTACGATCGTCGACGCCGAGGCGCGCGCCCACGACCGGCCGCCCCCCGAGATCGCCGTGTGGGTCACCGTCGCGCTCGATCCGGGCGCACCCACGCTCGCGCAGATGGCGGCGCAGATCGGCGTCTACCTACGCCCGCCGGGATACGGCGAGATGTTCACCGAGCTGGGGTTCGGCGACTTGGTCGATCGCGCTCGCGCGGGCGCCAGGCGCGGCGAGCTCGCCGCGGAAATCCCGCTCGAGCTTTTGCACCAGGTCTGCGCAATCGGCTCCGACGCTCAGATCCAGGAGCGCCTCGCGAGCTACCACGCGGCCGGAGCGACACGCATCGGCGTCGTTCCCGCCACCGCCGAGGACCCAGCCGCCCGCCGCGTGCTGGCCGCTCTGAAGCCGCCCGCCTCGACGGTCCACGCGGCCTGAACGACCGCGCGGACGCCCGAGACGGCGCTTACGCTTGCGCCTGTAGCTCCTCCACCGACGGCACCACGATCGGCCCGTCCGGCGGCTGGGTGATGCGGATCGGGTTGCCGAAGGGATCGCGAAGCCCGCAGTCGGTCCCGTAGAAGCGCTCGGTCGGCTCCTGCGTGAACTCGACACCGGCCGCGCGAAGGGTCTCGTATGTGGCGCGGCAGTCGTCGGTCGCGATGATCACGCCGCCACCCGCGGCCCCCTTCGTCACGAGCTCACGCGCCTGCGCGGCGGTGGCGTCGTCGTACGCGGGCGGTCCCGGGACCATCAGCACCAGCTCGACGTCCGGCTGGTCGGGGAAGCTCACGGTCAGGAAACGCATGACGCCCAGGTCGGCGTCGGTTTGGACGACCATTCCGAGCTTGCCGACGTAGAAGTCGAGCGCTGCATCTTGGTCGAGAACGTGGATGAATGTGTGGCTGATTCGTTTGGTCATGGCCGCCACGTTAGACGCCTGCGCCGCCGCCCGCTTCTCCAAATCTGCGCTCTTATCCCGCCGGGCGCGTCCACGCCATCGCCCAGCAGGCCGGCACGCGCAAAGCCGCCCCCGCGGCGGCAAAACGCGCGCGGTAGGACGACGGTGGCTCGCCGACGATCCCGCGGAACGTGCGGCTGAACGTGCCCAGGCTGTTGAAGCCGACGTCGAAGCAGATCTCGGTCACGGCAAGGTCGGTCTCGCGCAGCAGCTCCATTGCGCGCTCGACGCGGCGTCGCTGCAGGTAGCGGTGCGGCGTCTCGCCGAACGTTGCCCGGAACTGGCGGCTGAAGTGCGCCGGGGAGACGTGCGCTAGACGCGCGAGCGCCGGGACGTCTAGCGACTGTGCAAACGCGCGGTCCATCGCGTCGCGAGTGCGCAACATGCGGCGGTTGCGGTCCTCGATCGCCCGCGACACTGGTCCACCCTACGACTTGGAGGAACCTCGCACGATCATTGCACCAGCACAGGCCGGTCAAACGTCGCCGCTTCCGGGATCACCAGGCCGGCTTCGGTCTGGAACCACTGCTCGAGCAGCGAGCAGTACATGCCACGGTAGTCCGACGTCCTGATCAGGTTTTCGTTTTCGTCCAGGTTCGTCAGGCCGGGGAACTCACCAACCATTTTCCCCGCCGCGCGCGTGCCGATCAGGAACGCCACGCCGCCCGCGCCGTGGTCGGTGCCCGAGCCGTTTTCTTTGGGCCGCCGACCGAACTCCGACCACATCTGGATCAGTACCCGCTGATCCACGCCGCGCGCTTCGAGGTCGCGCTGGAAGGCCACCAGCGCGGGGACCGTGTGTTCGAGGTTGGTGCTCAGCGTGTCGACCTCGCTCGCGTGCGTGTCGTATGAGCCGACCGCGTTCAGCGAGACGCATTTGATCGGCATACCCGTGTGCAGCATCGCCGCGAGTACCGCCAGCCGTTCGGCGAACTCACCCGGCGGGTAGGTGACGGGCGCGTGGTCGCCGGATTCTTTCTCCGAGGTGACAAAGTTGGCCATCTCTTCGAGCACGAGGCCCGTGTCATAGGAGGCGTTGCGCGCCTGTGCGTACGCGGGCGACGGCGCCGACAGCGCGCCGAGCGCGCCGAAGGTCTCAAGCGCCGGCCCCATGACCGGTTCACCGAGGCCGTATGCCCACATCGTGTAGTCCGCCGGTGAGGACACAGCCGCGACCGGCATCGTCTCCGTCGCCAGCGCAGGTGCCAGCGAATAATCCAGCGACAGTCCCTGCAGCGGGTTGTCGGGATTGCCCACCAGGTCGAGGTAGCGCCCCATCCAGCCGGAGCGTGCGTTGGCGTCGAGCTGACCTACCTCCCAGTAGTGGCGGCTCGTGAAATGACTCTCTTCCGAGGGCTCGTATCCGATCGCAGGGAAGACCGTCACCTTGCCTTCTTCGTGGAGTTCCGCCAAGCCGCCCGCGGCCGGGTGCCACATCAGGGTCTCGTCCTCGCTGAAGACCTTGCCCGCCCCTTCCTGTAGGCCCAGCACGGGGCGCAGTTCTTTGTACCTGGTTTCCCCAACGGGCGCCAGCACTGACAACGCGTCCCAGCCTCCTTCCATAAAAATAGATACGAGCACCGGTTCGTTGGTGCTGCCCGCCGCTGCGGCCTGCGCGATGCCCTCTTCGAAGTGGCGTGGGCTGAGCATCGCGGCGCCATACACCGACAGCGCCGCGCCACCCGAGCGCAGCAGGAAGGTGCGCCGATCCATGCCAGTGCCGGCCGGCAGTGGCATCCCCGGCTCGATCCGCGGCAGTCCCTTGCCGGCGACCGCTGCGCCGCGGCGCAGCAGCTGCGAGCGGGTGAAATCCTCACACGAGCAGCTTCTTGCCATTCAGCTCACCTGCATGTCCGGCGAGGTTGCGATCAACATCCGCAGCGCGTTTTGGCGCATCGCCCGGCAGGGGCTCTGCTGCCACTGCGCGAGCGGTTCCTGCAGGCACGATTGTGCGAACGCCGCGATGCACTGCTCGGATTCGGGTGACAGGCTCGGGTTGGCCCAGTATGCAAACGCATTTGCGAGCGCCGCCGCGGCGTCCTCGCTCGCGCTGTATTCGGGTTCACCTGACGAAGGCCATGGGTTCGGGTAGGTCTTCGACGTGACGTAGCTCGCCATTTCCCAGCGCGCCCGCGCGGTCGAGGTGTCCAGCCAGCGGGTGAAGTCCCAGCCGGAGACGTTCGGCGGATAGAACAGCTGCTGGCCTGCGTTCGCCGACAGCCACGTCCACGCGGTCGTGTCGATCGGGCGCGAGATCGAGCGCAGCAGGCCCGCGTTGTACACGACCGGCGGCGTCACCAGCTCCGGACCTTCATAGAAATCAGGATGCTGCAGGATCGCCTCCACGATTGCGCTAATACTGTGACCAGAGCTGATGTACAGGCCCTGCAAAGAGGCGAGCGTTGCTTCCGACGGCTCGCTGGGTATGAAGTAGCCCCACAGCTTGGTGACGAAGAACGAAGCATGCAGCGGGTGGCTGACGCACATGCGCACCGCGTCTTCGTAGTTCCACTTGCCTGTCTGCCCGAACACCGTCTTGTTGCCCGCGTCGTGGTAGCTCGAGTCGAAGCGGAAGTTGTAATCGCCGCGTTCTTCTGACCATTCGTTGCGCCAGCCTGTCAGCGCTCGCGCCATTTCGCGCACGTCGTCCTCCGTGTACGCGCCGCGATCGGCGCCGAGCGAGAACAGCTCCATCATCTCGCGCGCGTAGTTCTCGTTCGGGTCCCACTTGTTGTTCGACGTGCCGTTCAGGAACAGCAGCATCGCCGGGTTCGTCGTGACCGCCAGGAACAACTCGTCGAAGCTGCCGAGCGCCATCAAGCGAAATAGTTCGTTCTGTTCCAGCATCAGCTGCTGGCTATTCACCTGTGCGTTGGAGTTCGCGAACCAGTCGTGGAAGATGAACGTCATGCGCTCGACAAGCTGCTGGTCGGAGCGGACCATGCGGTCAAGCCACCAGCAGTGATCGTCGCCCCAGGCGCTCGTCGGCTGCAGTGGCTTGCCGTCTTCGTCGACAGGTTCGGGGCCCGTCAACGTCGCCGCACCCGACGGACGCGTGAGGCTGAACACGACCTGTTCCAGCGGCTGGCCGGCGAGCGCCTCGGCCTGTCCGGGAGCCGGCCCGAAGCCCGCGCGCCACAGCAGGCGCTGTGCCTGAGCGAGCGTCAGCGGCGCAGAGCCCACCGCCGGAACCGGGGCCGAGGAGGGGGCCGGTGGCGAGGCCGGCGGCAGCGGCAGCGCCATGCCGAGCGTGCCGTGCAACTGCACCACCGGGCGGCGGTCGGTGGACTTGCGGCGCTTGTGTCTGCGCTTGTGGCGCTTACCGTGCTGGTCGTGGTGCGCCGCCTGCTCTTTGGCCAGCTTGCGCTGCGCCGCGCGTCTGTAGTTGAGCGCCGAGGGCACCGCACCACTGTGATCCAATGCGCCCGCGCGCGGCCCGCTGATCGACGGATGTCCTAGTCGCGCGCAGGCAGCGGCTGCGCCTCAACGCGCCCGGTGCGCGCGAGTCAGCCTTCGAGGGCCGCGCGAGCCTCGTCGAGCCAGCGCGTGAGGCGCTCGCCCTCACCGAAATACGCGGGGCCCGTGCCGTCCGTCAGCAACTGGTTGAGCATCGCGATCCCGCGCGCGTACAGCGGAGTACCGCTGGCGAGCAGGGCGGCGAGCTCGTGCAGTCTGGACGCATTCGCGAGTAGTTGGCCGCGCCGCGACACCGCCCACCAGCGCCTCTGAGGTCCCTGCGCGGCGCGCAGCAGCCGTTCGAGGCCCTCAGCGATCAGCGCGCGGGTGTGCGCTGAGGTCAACTGTGCGGCCCGCGCAGCGAGAAGCGCTGAAGACGCTGGGTCGGCACCCGCGATCAGCGCCCGATCGAGCGACTGCGAACGCACTCGCGCCGTAACCCGCGCGAGCGGGCCCGGGCCTAGCGCGTGAACGACGCGACGCTCGTAGCCGACCGTGAAGCTCTCGCCGTCGACGCTGCCGATCTTCTGCGATAGCATCCTATGTCACCTCCGTAAGACGTTAGCTGGTGTCGTAACCTATCATCATGAAACGCTGGTGTCAAGCATGACCATGCCCGATCCTCCTCACGCCCTCGAACTGGTCATCAACTTCGTCAACACGCTCGACATCGAGGCCGGCACCGACGCACTCTCCACGCCGCACGACCTCGCCGCCTGGCTCAATCAGGCGCAATTGCTGGCGATGGGCGGGGGGCAGCTCGACGAAGCCGAGCGCCTGCGCGCGGTCCGCCTGCGCGAGGCCTTGCGGGCGCTGATGCTCGCCAACAACGGCGCCTCGCCAGACGAGCACGCTGGCCGCGAGCTCGAGCGGGCCGCACGAGACGGCGAGCTCAGCGTGCACTTCACAGACAGCGGCACGGTCAGCCTTGCGCCCAATGCTAGCGGTCTCGCCGGTGCGCTAGCGCGACTGCTGATCCCCGTCGCCGATGCCCTCGGCGACGGCTCGTGGCAGCGTGTAAAGGCCTGTCGCTCGCCTGATTGCCAGTGGGCGTTCTACGACCGTTCACGCAACCACTCCGGCGTCTGGTGTGACATGGCGATCTGCGGCAACCGCACGAAGGTGCGCGCTTACAGGGATCGCGCGGGGTGACGCGCCGGCTCGTGTCCCTGGGGCGTCCCGGAAAGCGGGGTTCATAACGGCGGCGCCGGGTCTTCGCAGACTGACGATCGTCTACCTTGCAGGCTATGGCGCTGCATCCTCTCGCCGCAGGGTTCGCCGACGTCGCTGCCGCATATGAGAGCGGACGGCCCGAGTACGCGCCGGCTGTCGTCGGAGCGATCGCCGCCGAGCTGAGTATCCCCGCCGGTGCCTCGGTCCTGGATTCTGGCGGCCGGGACAGGCAAGCTCACACGGGCGCTGCTCGCCATGGGGCTGGATGTCGTAGCCGTCGAGCCACAGGCTGAGCTGCGCGAGATCCTCGCCGCGAGCGTTGGCGGCGAGCGCGTCCGCGAGGGGCTCGCCGAGGCGATCCCGCTCGCCGACGAGTCGGTCTTCGCCGTCACCGTCGCCGATGCTTTTCACTGGTTCGATCAATCGGCGGCGCTCGCCGAGATCAGGCGCGTGCTGCGCCCGGGCGGCGGACTTGCGGTGCTCGCGATCGCACCTGACTGGAGCGGCGCGTCTTGGGCGCACGAGGTCGGCACGCTGATGGCGGACCTGCGCCCCGAGCATCCACAGTTCGACGGGCCGCCTTGGCAGGAGGCCGTGCTGGCCGTCGGCGGCTGGACCGCGCCGCGGGAGATCCGTTTGACTTCCTCGCAGCCCGTCGTCCCTGAGCGGTTCATCGACTACATCGCGTCTGTCAGCTGGGTTGCGAGGCTGCCCCAGGACGAGCGCGCCGAGACGCTCGCACGGATCGCCGCGGTTGTCAGCGCGGGCGAGACGCCCGCCGAACTGCAGGTGCACGCGGTCGTCGGCCTCACGACTACGATCAGTTGATGGCGCGCACGTCCGTCGTCGCTTCGTCGGTGTCGACTGCGGCGCTCACCGCGTTGGCGGCGGCGCTCCTCCTGACCGCCGCGCTGGTGGCGTCAGCCGCGCCCGCGCATAGCGCAAGCCCTCCGAAATGCGCCACGTCGGGGCTGGTGATGTGGCTCAACGCTGAAGACTCAGGCACCGCCGGGAGCTTCTACTTCCACCTCGAGTTCGCCAACCTTTCCGGCCACACGTGCATGCTTGGCGGCTATCCCGGGGTGTCCGCCGTGAGCCTCACCGGCCGCCAGATCGGCTCGCCTGCAGACCGCGAAGTCACTCAGAACCCGCACGCGGTCACGCTCGCGCCAGAAGCGCAGACCACCGCGCTGATCCGCGTTGTCGACGTCGGCGCCCTGCCCGCCTCGTGCCGACCTGTCGCGGCCGCCGGGTTTCGCGTGTATCCGCCCGGCCAAACGACCTCGAAGGTCGTGCCGTTCCCGTTTCGGACATGCTCAAACGCCGTGCAGGACGCGATGTCGGTGCGCGCGGTCAAGACCGAATAGACATCGCAGGCGAACGCGCGTCGAGCGTGGGCTTGAAGACGGACGTGGCAACTGCTACTTTGTTCATCAAGAAAGTGAGCAATTGGCTAGGAAGGCTGACACATGTTCTTTCGGCAGGGCCAGTATCGGGATTTCGGATGTGCGGCAAGCGTCCTCGGTGCGAAGGGCGAGTCATGATCGCGCGCCAGCGTGGTGCGCATACGGGCGAGCGCCGGCGTTTCGCGCGTCCGCCCCGGCGCACAGGCGAGCACGAGCGCGTGATCGCCGTCGTAGGCGCCGGCGCCAGCGGCACGCTCGCCGCGGTGCACCTGCTACGCGCGGGCTGCGCGCGAGTGATCCTGATCGACCCCGGCCGCCACGGCCTCGGCGCCGCCTACTCGACGAACGACGAGCACCACCTGCTCAACGTGCGCGCGGCTGCGATGGGCGGTCTCGCCGACATGCCGGAGGACTTCCTGCAGTGGTGTCGCGCCCGCGGTCTGCGCGCCGAGCCAGACGACTACCTTCCACGCCGCGTCTACGGCGCCTACCTGCAGGAGCTGCTTACGCGCTTCGGCGAGCGCACACGACTGCGGATCGTGTGTGCGCACGTCCAGAACGTGCTCGAGCCGCCCAACCGCGGCGGCGTGCGTATGACGCTCTCCGACGGGCGCGTGCTGTCAGCCGACGCGGTCGTGCTCGCGCTCGGCAACCCGTCGCCGGCGAGGCTGGACGTGGTCTCCCCGTCGTGCCACGCTGCTTTCGTCAGCGATCCGTGGGCGCCGGAAGCGCTGCACAGACTCAGCGTCGCACGCCGTGTGGCGATCCTCGGCACCGGCCTGAGCGCGGTCGATGTCGCGCTGAGCGTGTTCGCTGCCAATCCGGCTGCGCAGGTGAACGCGATCTCGCGCCACGGCTGGTTGCCGCGCGCCCACCTCCCGGGCCCCCCGCTCGCCCCGCGCTCGCTCGCGCTGAATGCTGGGTGCTCGCTCGAGCGGATCGTCGCGACCATCACGCGCGAGGTCACGGCCGAACCAGATGCATGGCGCACCGTCGTCGACGGGCTGCGCCCGATCACAGCGGCGCTATGGCAGGGACTCACACCGGCGGAGCGCGAGCGCTTCGAGCGCGAGCTCCGCCCCTCCTGGGAGATCCATCGCCATCGGCTCGCGCCAGCGGTTGCGCAGCGCATCCGTGAGCTGCGTGCGGACGGGCGCCTGTCCGTCCACTCCGGCGGTGTCGGCTCCGTGCGCCCAGGCGCTGGCGCGCGCGTATGCGTCGAGCTCGGTGATGGGGGCTCCCTCGATGCTGATGTGGTGGTCAACGCGACCGGCCCCTTGCGCTCGCTGAGTGACTGCTCGAACCCGCTCGTGCGCAGACTGCTCGCCAGTGGCCGTGCGCGCCTCGACGAGCTCGGCATCGGCATCGCGACGAGCCCCGACGGTGCGCTCGTCGACTTCGAAGGCGCGGTTTCCCGCCGCTGCTTCACGCTCGGGCCGCCACGCCGCGGCGAGCTGCTCGAGAGCACCGCCATCCCCGAGATCCGGGGGCAGGCGGCGGCACTCGCGCGCCTGCTCACCGGCACGCGCGCTCAGCGCGAGCGCGCCAGCTCGGCCATCTCTCCGAACGCGACGAGCAGGTTCATCGGATCCTGATCGCCGGAGCACTCGCGGTAGATGTTCGCGACGTTGACGGCCAGGCGCTCGCCCTCGCCCCAGTCCGCCCAGCGCTCGAGCGAGATCGAGCGCGCGGCCTGCAGCACCGTCATTCCTTGCGCGTAGCGCTCGCGCACCTGCTCGTACAGGTATTCGAAGTACGCCTTCAGCTCGCGTATCGCGTCCGGTCCCGCCAGCGGCCCATGTCCCGGCACGAGCACCTGGACATCCATCGCGAGGATCCGATCGCACGCGGCGATCCAGTTCGACACAGGTCCCTCCCAAGCCACAGGGTGCGCGCCAGAGAAGAGGATGTCGCCGCAGAACAGCACGCGCTGGGCTGGAACGTGCACGAGCGTATCGCCGCGCGTGTGCGCCGGGCCGACCTCGAGCAGCCGCAGCTCGCGGTCGCCCACGCGCAGGCTCAGCTCGCCGCTGAAGGTCTGCTCGGGCAGCGCGAGCTCAATGCCCTTGAAGTCGAACGCGCCGAAGCACTCGAGGAAGAACGCGCCCAGCTCGCCCATCTCCGGCGCCCGCTCGATCATCGCGGCCATCGCCGCAGGCGGTAGCTCGGTCATCTCAACGGCGGTCCGCTCGGAGGCGATGATGCGAGCCCCGCCCGCCCCACCGACGAGCTGGTTGCCGTAGCAGTGATCGCCGTTGGCGTGGGTGTTGACGAGCGTGTCGATGCTCGCGGCCGCCGGCACCGCGCGCCGCATCGCATGCAACATCTGCTCGGTCAACGCCAGGTCGTACAGCGTGTCCACCAGCAGCGTGCTCTCGCCGTCCACGATCAAGCCGGCGTTGCTCCACCCCCAGCTTCCATCGGGCTGTAGGTACGCGTACAGGCCGTCTCCGACCTCGTGCAGCCCCTTGGAGAAGTTCATAGCTCAAGCCATGCTCTCACAGTGCAATACTCGCGATGATGCCGTTCGATCCGTCGCGCGCTGTCCCGCATTACCTCGCCGCACCCGACCGCTATGAGCGGATGCCATACCGTCGCGTCGGGACCAGCGGCATGCAGCTGCCGGCAATCTCACTCGGGCTGTGGCAGAACTTCGGCGACGACCGCCCGCTCGCGGGGATGCGCGCGACGCTGCGCCGTGCGTTTGACCTCGGCATCACGCACTTCGACCTCGCCAACAACTACGGCCCGCCGTACGGCGCCGCCGAGACCAACTTCGGGCGCATCTTCGGCGAGGACTTCCGTCCCTACCGCGACGAGCTGATCATCTCCTCGAAGGCCGGCTATGACCAGTGGCCCGGGCCGTACGGCGAGTGGGGCTCGCGCAAGTACCTGCTGGCGAGCCTCGACCAGAGCCTCGCGCGCATGGGGCTCGACCACGTCGACATCTTCTACTCGCACCGCTTTGACCCGAACACGCCGCTGCGCGAGACAATGGGCGCGCTCGACAGCGCGGTGCGCCAGGGCAAGGCGCTGTATGTCGGGATCAGCTCCTACAGCCCCAAGCGCACCGCGGAAGTGATCGAGATCTTGGCTGAACTCGGCACGCCGCTGTTGATCCACCAACCGTCCTACTCGCTGCTCAACCGCTGGATCGAGCAGGAGTTGCTCGACGTGCTCGAGCGCCACGGCGTTGGCGCGATTGTGTTCTCGCCGCTCGCGCAGGGACTGCTCACCGATCGCTACCTGGACGGCGTCCCCGAGGACTCGCGCGTACGCCGCGGCGAGGCGTTCGACGAGCGCCTGCTCAGCGAGGCGAACCTCGCGCACGTGCGTGCGCTGAACGAGATCGCCGCGCGCCGCGGCCAGTCGCTCGCGCAGCTCGCGATCGCGTGGGCGCTGCGCGACCCGCGCGTGAGCTCCGCGCTGATCGGCGCCAGCAGCGTCGCGCAGCTCGAGCAGAACGTCGCCGCGCTCGCGAACGCCGACTTCACCGCCGCGGAGCTCGCCGAGATCGATGTCCACGCCGTCGACGGCGGCATCGACCTGTGGGAGCCCTCCAGCAGCGCCTGCGCGCTCATAGGGCAACCTCTGGTTGCTGGGTGGTGGGGTTGTTCTCGTTTTCTTTCCGAGAGAGGGAGATCTCGCTCGACCGTAGGTCGTGCGAGGCCCGAGACTCAGCGCACATAGCTGACCACCGCCGGGAGAGCGCCCATCGCGCTTGCCGCTGAGACGGCCCGAGTGAGACAAGCGCCTCCCGGTGGTGTGAGGCACCCAGAGCGGCGACAGGGCGTCGCCCCACCGAGGGCCTGCCTATGAGCACCCGCCACGGTACCTCCTGGCCGGCGTTTTTCAAGCGAACCTCGACCGAGGAGGAGAACACATGGGCGCAACCTGCGGGATCGACTGGGCCAGCGACTGGCACGACGTTCACATCACCGACGAGCGAGGGCAGCTGCTCGCTGCCGAGCAGTTCAGCCACGACGAGCGCGGTGTGATCGCGCTGATCAGACTGCTGCACGATCAGCGCGTGGAGTGCTGCGCGATCGAGCGCCCCGACGGGCTCTTGGTCGGAAGGCTCCTCGCGGCCGGGATCCCCGTGCTCGCGATCCACCCCAACCAGGTCAAGGCGGCGCGTGAGCGTTTCCGCGCAGCCGCTGGCAAGGACGATCGCTTCGACGCGTTCGTGTTGTGTGAGCTCGCCAGGACAGACCGCCACCGCTTCCCCATGCTCGCTCCCTCCAGCGATGAGACGCTGGCGCTGAAGACGCTCGTGCGTACCCGCGAGGACCTCGTCGACGCGCGTGTCGCGCTCACTAACCAGCTCCGCGCCCAGCTGCAAGCATTCTGGCCCGGCGCCGAGCAGATCTTCGCCGCTATCGACAGCCCGATCGCGCTCGCGTTCCTCGAACGCTACCCAAGCCCCGCCGACGCGCACGGCCTCGGCGAGAAACGCCTCGAAAGCTTCCTCGCGCGCAATGCCTATAGCGGCAGACGGGCCCCCGCCGAGCTGCTCACCAAGCTGCGCAGCGCACCCAACGCCATCATCAGCAGACTCGAGCAAGACGCACGCCGCTCCGCCGTGATCGCCCTCACCGCCACGCTGCGCCCCATCGTCGAGCAGATCAGCCAGCTCACCCGCCAAATCGCCGGGGCCACCCGCGCCCACCCCGACGGCACGATCTTCCTCGCCCTCCTCCGCGACCCCAAGAGCGTCATCACAGCAGCCGGGCTGCTCGCCGAGATCGGCGATAACCGCGGCCGCT
Organism: uncultured Solirubrobacteraceae bacterium; assembly: GCA_963735615.1. Lineage (GTDB taxonomy): Bacteria > Actinomycetota > Thermoleophilia > Solirubrobacterales > Solirubrobacteraceae > Palsa-744. Next base: position 1,801,173 of record CAVTLO010000001.1, on the reverse strand, counting down.
ACCCCACCAACGACTCGCTCGCCGCCGACGCCGGCCAAGCCCCAGTCACGATCCAGTCCGGCAAGCGCAACACCGCGACCTTCCGCTGGGCCTGCGACAAGCGCTTGCGCAAACATATAGGCGTCCTCGCCGACAGCACCCGCCACTGGCACCCCTGGGCCCGAGACGTCTACCAGCGCGCCCGCGCTCGCGGCGCCAGCCACCCCCACGCACTGCGCATCCTCGGACGCGCCTGGACCCGGATCCTCTGGCGCTGCTGGCAAGACCACACACCCTACGACGCCACCCAACACCGCGCCCTCAACACGCTCCTCGCACAAAAAGGTTGACACAGGGCGTCTCACTCCTCCTCAGCCCGCCAGCGGCGATACAGCTCGGAGAACTCCTCGTGCATCGCCGGCGTCAGGTCCTCCACGCTCAGGCTGCCGGTGAGCCGGATCGTCGCGCGCATCTGGTGCAGGTACTCGGTGCAGTGCTCGCAACCCGCCAGGTGTGCCTCGAAACGTCGGCGCTGCGGGTGCGACAGCGCGCCTTCCAGGTAGTCGGTGATCAGCTCGACCATCTCCTGGCACACAAGCTCTTTCCGCTGCCAAAACATCCTCACAAACCCCCCAGTTCGCTCTCCAGCGCTTGGCGCAGGTGGCTGCGCCCCCGGTGCAGCAGCACCCGCTGGTTGGCCTCGCTGATCTCCAGCACGTCGCACACCTCCGGGCCGCTCAGCCCGTCGACGTCGCGCAGTACCACGACCTCGCGCTGGCGCGCCGGCAGCTCGCCGAGTGCCGCCTGGATCTGGTCGGCGAGGCCCTCCGCGAGCAGCCGCTCGTCGCTGTCCTCCACCCAGTGCTGGGGAGGCGATGCCCACGCCCCCGACGCGTCGAACCGAGACCGGTCGACGGCTGGCCCTGCGTCGCCGACGGCCACGCTGCGGTGCTCACGCACGCCCGTGCTCCTGGCGCGGTTGACGAGGATGCGCAGCAGCCACGTCCTGAACGACGAACGCCCGGCAAAGCCGTCTATCCCGCGCAGCACGCCCAGCCAGGTGTCTTGCACGACCTCCTCGGCGACGGCCGTGCTCGAAACAAAAGAGCAGGCGATGCGCACCATCGCTGTGTGATGGCGCGCGACGAGCTGCACGAACGCCTGCTCGTCGCCGGCGCGCAGCCGCGCCACGAGCAGCCCGTCCTCGTCCACAACGGGCGTTGCACGGAGTTTGCGCAGCGGCAACGCGGTGGCGGGGCTCAGCCCCAAGCGCATGCTGGGGGAGTTGATAGGAGTCGCTGAGCAAAGCCCATGCCGTTCATTTCGCCGCCCGCAGGCTACGGCGCCCGATTCGGCGCCGCAACCCGCAAGACCTGGCCTGCGCTAGCCGACCGCGATGCCCTCGCCGCCGACGGCGCCAGGGACGGTGACCGAGCCGATCTCGCTCAGCGCGCCCTGTGCGCCGACGGAGAACTCATCGACGATCCCCGCCGCGCCCGTCTGCACGTACAGGAAGCGCCCGTCGCCGCTCGCCGCCGCGTCGACCGTGCCGCCGTCGGTGGGCGTGTCGCCGAGCAACGTCAACAGCTGCCCGCCAGCGCTCGACTGGAACGTGCTGAGCGAAGCACTGCCCGGGTTGGACGTGTAGAAGTGCCCGCGCGCCTGCACGACCCAGCAGGTCGCGATCTGTTCTGAGGGGACCACGTCGAGCTGGTCGATGACGCCGCTTTCGCGCAGCTGGAAGCTCGCCAGCGCGCCCGCGCTCTCGGCGAGGATCAGATGGCCCTGCCTGTCGAACACGATCGCGAACGGCACCGTGCCCGGCAGTGGGTTCACGACCGGCGTCGCAGAAAGCGTGCCGCCCGGCGAGACGGCGAAGACGTCGACATCGTTGCCGCTGGCCTTGGTCGTGACGATCAGCTGCGTGCCGTCCGGCGAGAACACGACCGTCCCCGGCGTGTGGGTGAACTGCGGGCCTTCCGAGCCGAGGCCGAGCGCGCGGCTCGAGCCGGCGATCGGGACCAGACGGCCTGCGACGACGGCGAAGCCCTGCAGCGATCCGCCTTCAAGGCCGTTCAAGACGTACACGACGCCCTCGCGGACGGCGATGCTCACGGGGAACGTTCCGCCCGCGCCGATCACCTGACGCAACGCGAGCCTGTCGCCGAAGACCGCGAAGACAGAGACGGTGTTGCTGGCGGCGTTGACCGCGAACAGGAGGCCGTCCTGGGCGTCATAGGCGAGCGAGCCCTGTGAAGCGAGATGGTCGACGACCGAGCCTTCGAGTGCGCCGCCGAGCCCACCGGTGTTATAGACGCCGGCTTGTGTGAGCGTGCCTTCGCGCGAGCGGTCATAAACCACGATCTGGTTGCCTTTGACGTTGTCCGTCTGGACGAAAACCGCGTGGGCCGTACCGGCCGCGAACGCGGGTGAAGCTCCTACGGCGCCGGCGAACACGGCGGTGGCGGCGAACGTGGCCGCGCTGAGACGAGTGATTGCTTTCATCGGGTGTGCTCCTCGGTTGGCGTGGACTTCGGCTGGGTGAAGCTCCAACCTTCAGTCCGCTCAGCGCCCCATGCGTTACAGTCGGAGGCGTGAACCGCAAGAGCACGTTGAGCGCACTCGCCGGACTGCGACTGGCGGTCGGCGTTGCCTCGTGGACGACGCCGCGAGTGGCCGGCAAGCTGTTCGGGCTCGACGCAACGGCCAACCCGCAGTCGCCGTATCTCGCGCGCCTGTTCGGGGCGCGCGACGTGGCGCTCGCCTGGGGCGCGCTCAGCACCGACGGCGACGCCCAGCGGCAGTGGCTGCTCGCTGGGCTGGCCTGCGACGCCGCCGATGCGCTCGCGGGTTTCGTCGGCGGGCGCGGCGGCTACCTGTCCAAGGTCACGAGCGCGCTGGTGACCGGCACGGCCGTCTCGGCCGCCGCCATGGGCGTGATTGCCCTGCTCGACGAGGGCTAGCCGCAGACCGTGTCAGCGTCGCCGCGCGCCGAGCTTGCGAGCGCGACCGGCGGGCAGCTCGCGCCTCTGGACCCAACTGCCGCCCCGGCCGGCGCCGAACGGGCTGGTGCCACCCCGGCTGGTGCCACCCCGGCCGGCGCCGAACAGGCGAGCGATGACCAGGCTGGGCCGTTCGCGACGGTCGACCAGGTCGCGAACGTGGTCGTGACCGTAGTCCCCGTCGGGTTGGTCGCCTTCGCCGCGTGGCGCGCATGGGGCGGAGCGCTGCGCTGGCCCGACGTGGTCGCGTTCACGCTCACCTACGTGCTCACCGGCGCCGGCATCACGGTCGGCTTTCACCGCCTGCTGACCCACCGCAGCTTCAAGACGAGCCCCGCCCTGCGCGGCCTGCTGGCGGCGCTCGGCTCGGCGGCGGTCGAGGGGCCGGTGATCGAGTGGGTTGCAAACCACCGCAAGCACCACCGCTTCTCCGACCAGCCGGGCGATCCGCACAGCCCCCACGTCGATCACGCAAGCGGCTGGCGCGGTGCGTTCGGCGGGCTCTTCCACGCGCACCTGGGGTGGATCCTCGGCGGCGACGCGCTGGCGGACGAGCAGCACTACGCGAAGGATCTGCTGGCCGACCCGGTGGTGCGCTTCGTCGATCGCACGTTCGTGCTGTGGGTGTTCCTCGGGCTCGCGTTCCCCTTCGGCCTCGGCCTCGCGCTCACGGGCACGATCGCCGGCGCCCTGACCGCCCTGCTGTGGGGTGGGGCGGTACGGATGTTCTGCCTGCACCACGCGACCTTCTCGATCAACTCCCTGTGTCACTTCTTCGGCCGGCGCAGCTTCGCCACCAGCGACGAGTCGCGCAACCTGCTGTGGCTGGCGCTGCCGACGCTCGGCGAGGCGTGGCACAACAACCACCACGCCTTCCCGACCTCCGCGCGTCACGGCCTGCGCTGGTGGCAGCTCGATCCGTCGGCGTGGCTGATCGCGGGGATGGAGCGAACGGGCCTCGTATGGGACGTGATCCGCGTCACGCCGGAGCGCTATCGTGACGTCAAAGCAAGGGGAAGGGGATGAGATGTACGACTACGTGATCGTGGGAGCGGGGTCCGCGGGTTGTGTGCTCGCCAACCGCCTCAGCGAAGACCCCGACGTGCAGGTGCTGCTGCTGGAGGCGGGGCCGCCGGATGTCAACGAGAACATCCACGTGCCGCTCGGCTACCTGCAGCTCGCGCGCACGGAGGTCGACTGGGACTACTGCACCGCGCCTGAGCCGGCGTGCAACAACCGGCGCATCCCGTTGCCGCGCGGCAAGGTGCTGGGCGGCTCCTCATCGATCAACGCGATGGTCTACATCCGCGGCAACCGGCGCGATTACGACGAATGGGGCGTTGCCGGTTGGTCGGCGGCCGATCTCATCCCGTATTTCATTAAGTCGGAGGACAACGAGCGCGGCGCCTCGCGCTGGCACGGAGTCGGCGGACCGCTTCCCGTCAGCGAGGGGCGCGCACGCAACGTGATGGCGAGCGCGTTCGTCGAGGCCGGTGTGCAGGCGGGACTGGCGCGCAACGAGGACTTCAACGGCGATGAGCAGGACGGCGTCGGCCTCTACCAGGTGACCCAGCGCGGCGGCATGCGAGCTAGCACCGCCGTCGCGTATCTGCACCCGGCGATGGAGCGCGAGAACCTGACCGTGATGCCGTACATGCTCGTCCAGCGGGTGCTGTTCGAGGGCACGCGCGCGGTCGGCGTGCAGGCCAGCCAGCTCGGTCAGGTCCAGGAGCTGCGCGCCGAGCGCGAGGTGATCCTGTGCGGTGGCGCGTACAACTCGCCGCAGCTGTTGATGCTCTCCGGCGTCGGGCCGGCCGAACACCTGATGATGCGCGAGATCGAGGTGCTGCTCGACCAGCCGGCGGTCGGTGAGAACCTCTCAGACCACGCCGGCGCCTACGCGGTGTGGACGACGCCAGAGGAGCAGAGCCTGCTGCTGGCGCTGCAGCCGCAGGCGCTGGAGGAGTACGAAGCCTCACAGACGGGGCCGTTCGCTTCGAACTTCGCCGAGTCCGGTGGCTTTGCGCGCGTTGGCGCGGATGCGCCCGCGCCGGACATCCAGTTCCACTTCGTGCCGCTCGCGCTGATCGACGAGGGCATGAGCGACCCCGAGGCCCACGGCGTGCTCGTCTCGCCGTGCCTGCTCACGCCGCACAGCCGCGGCAACGTGCGCCTCGCCTCCAAAGACCCCAGCGCCAAGCCGATCGTCCACCACGCCTTCCACACCGCCGGCGATGACATGCAGCGGATGATCGCCGCCATGCGCCTAACGCACGAGATCTGCGCGCAGCCCGCGCTCGCGCGGTATTGCGTCGAGCCGTGCATCGGCGCCAGCGGCGACAGCGACGAGGCGATGCGCGAGTTGATCGCGCGCACGACGTACTCCGTCTACCACCCCGTCGGCACGTGCCGCATGGGCGAGGACGCGGAGGCGGTCGTCGACGCCGAGCTGCGCGTCAACGGCCTCGACGGCCTGCGCGTCATCGACGCGTCGGTGATGCCTGTGGTCCCGCGCGGGAACACCAACGCGCCGACGATCGCCGTCGCCGAGCGCGCCGCTGACCTGATCCGCCACGGACGCGCGCTCGCCGAGCCGAGCGTCGCGCTCAGCGCCGCATGACGATGAACACGATCGCCTCGCTGATGGATACGGTTCTCCCGTGAACACAGCCCCACGCGCGCTCCACCACCTCAGCTGCGGCACGATGTGCCCACGCGGCGCGCGCATGCTCACCGGCGAGGGCGGCCTGCTCGCGACCGCGCGGCTGGTGTGCCACTGCCTACTGATCGAGGGCGCCGAGGGTCTCGTGCTGGTGGACACGGGCTTTGGGCTCGACGACATCCGCAACCCGCGCCAGCTGGGCCGCGCGTTCACCGCGATCGTACGCCCACAGGTAAACGGCGCCGAGGCCGCCATCGCCCAGGTCCGCGAGCTCGGCTTTGATCCGAACGACGTACGCCACATAATCACTACTCATCTCGACCTCGACCACGCGGGCGGGCTCCCAGACTTTCCCGATGCGGAGGTACACCTGCTCGGCCGCGAGCTGCGGGCGGCCATGAGCCCCAGCTGGCGCGATCGCCCGCGCTACGTCGCCGCGCACTGGGCCCACGGTCCGCGCTGGGTCGAGCACGAGCCCGGTGGCGATTCCTGGCATGGGTTCGAGAGCGTGCGCATCCTCCCCGGCAGCGACGCCGAGATCCTGATGATCCCGCTGTACGGGCACTCGCACGGGCACTCCGGCGTGGCGGTCAGGCGGGGAGACGGCTGGCTGCTGCACTGCGGCGACTCCTACTTCAACCACGGCGAGGTCGCCACGCCGCCGCACTGCCCGCGTGGCATCGCCGCGTTCGCGGCTTTCGATCAGGTCGATGGCGCCGCCCGGCATGGCAACGTCGAGCGCCTGCGCGAGCTCGCGCTGCGCCACTCCGATGAGGTCGAGCTGATCTGCTCGCACGACCCGTCGTATCTGGACGGCCGCGAGTCGCTCGCGGCGCCCGCCGCCGCCCAGCAAGCCGGCTGAGACAGGCACCCGCCGGCCCGTCGACGTGAGTCGCCGCTAAGCGTCGGAAGCGGCGCGGGCCTCGCGCACTAGGCGGCGCATACCCCTGATCCAGCGGTCTGGATCGGAGCCCTTGCGCGCCATGAACTCCGCGACGTTCTGGTGCGGGAGGATCAGGAAGCGCTCCTCGTTGATCCCCGCGACGACCGCGTCGGCGACGTCCTCCGGTTCGATCAGGCCACCCGCCGTCAGCGCCGCCGCGCCTGCCGCGTCCTCGAATGCGAGGTCGAGCATCGCCGTGCGCACGCCCTGCGGGCAGATGCACGACACGCGTATGCCCTCATCGCCGTATTCGATCGCCAGCCACTCCGCCAGCGCGACCGCCCCGTGCTTGGTGACGCTGTAGATCAGCGAGGAGACCTGCGTGAGCAGGCCGGCCGCTGAGGCCGTGTTGATCAGGTAGCCCTCGCCGCGCTCGCGCATCTCCGGCAGCAGCGCACGCGACGCCCACACGTGCGCCATCACGTTCACCCGCCATGCTTCGTCCCAGGCGTCGTCGGCCGCCTCCGGGCCACCACCCGCGCCGCCGACGCCGGCGTTGGAGACGAAGATGTCGATCGCCCCGTGCGCCTCGCTCGCCGTCGCGATCAGCTCGCGCACGCTGCTCTCCTCGCCCGCGTCGAACCCGACCGCCAACGCGCGCTCGCCGATTTCGCCCGCGATCGCGTGCGCCTGTGCGAGGTCGCGGTCGGCCACCACAACCGCGCGGGCGCCCTCGGCGGCGAAGCGCCGCGCGAGCGCGCGGCCGATGCCGCCCGCTCCGCCCGTGACCACGATGTGCCTGTCGGCGAGCTCCATTGGGCGTACTGTATGTCAACCATGACTGCGTGGGAGAGCATGGCGGGGGTGCCGGTGGCGCCTGTCTGGGGAGAGCTTCGCTACGGCGGCGAGCTCGCGCGGCTACTGGTCGACGCCGAACTACGCACGCCGAGCCGTCTCACCGACGCCCCGCCGGTGCTGCTGATCCCCGGGTTCATGGCGGGCGACAACTCGCTGAGCGTGCTGCGCCACTGGCTGCGACGCCGCGGCCACCGCGTCCGCATGAGCGGCATGCGCGTCAACGTCGGCTGTGCCGAGCGGATCGTCTCGCGCCTGCAGGAGCAGCTGCAAGGGTTCGCGGCGGAGTGCGGCGCGCCGGTCGTGCTCATCGGCCAGAGTCGCGGCGGCACACTCGCCCGTGCGCTTGCCGTGCGCGACCCCGAGAACGTGTCCGGCCTCGCGATGCTCGGCTCGCCGGTGTGCGACGGCCTAGCCGTCAGCCCGTCGGTGCTGCGTACGGTGCGCTTCCTCGCGCGACTCGGCGACATGGGGCTGCCCGGCGTCTTCTCGAGCAGCTGCAGGGACGGCGACTGCTGCACCGCGTTCAGGGACGATCTCGCGGCCGCGCTCCCTCCCGGCGTCGAGGCGGTGGCGGTGCACTCGCGCAGCGACGGCGTCGTCGACTGGCGTGCGTGCCTTGACCCGTACGCGGAGCCGGTCGAGGTGAGCTCGAGCCACTGCGGCATGTCCGTCCACCCGGACGTCTACCGCGTGCTCGAGCGGGTGCTCGACCGCTCGATGGAGGCTGCATGGAGTGGATGAGTCCGATCGACTCGTCCTTCCTACACGTGGAGAACAACACCACGCCGATGCACATCGGCGGCGTCAGCATCTTCGAGGGCCCGCCGCCGCCATTCGCCGATCTGCGCGCGATGGTCGCCGGCAAGCTCGCGCTCGTCCCGCGCTACCGCCAGAAGGTCCGCTTTGTGCCGCTCGCCGCTGGCTCGCCCGTGTGGGTCGACGATCCGCACTTCAGCCTCGATTACCACATCCGTCACACCGCTGTTCCCGCTCCCGGAACCGAACAGCAGCTGCGCCAGATGGCCAGTCGCGTGTTCTCGCAGCATCTGGACCGCAGCAAGCCGCTGTGGGAGCTGTGGGTGGTCGAGGGTCTCAAGGACGGGCGCTGGGCGCTGCTGTCGAAGGTGCACCACTGCATGGTCGATGGCGTCGCCGCGACCGACCTGATGTCGGTGATGTTCTCCGACGACACCAACACCGCCGGCTCGGAGAGCGGCGAATGGTCGGCCGGACCGGAGCCGTCGGGCCTTGAGATCCTCGCCCGGACGATCGCGCGACGCGCGAGCCCCGCCGGGCAGGTCGAAGCGGTGCGCCGCGCGCTGCTCGCGCCGCGCCAGACGCTCGCCTCGCTCGCCGTCCTCGCACGCGCGGCTGCCGCCGCCTCGCCGAGCATGCGCCCAGTCGGCGCGTCCTCACTGACCGGTCCGATCGGGCCGCACCGTCGCTGGAGCTGGGCGCAGGCGCGCCTGTCCGACGTCAAGACCGTGCGCGGCGCGCTCGGCGGCACCGTCAACGACGTCGTGCTCACGCTCATCACCAACGGCTTTCGCGAGCTGCTCGAGTCCCGCGGCGAGGACATCGCCGAGGATCGCGTGGTGCGCACGATGGTGCCCGTGTCGGTGCGCCGCCGCGGCGAGCGCGGCGTCTACAACAACCGCGTGTCCGCCGTGTTCGCCGGGCTGCCCGTCGGGCTCGACGACCCCGCCGCGCGCCTGGAGGCGATTCGCAGGGAGATGGACGGGATCAAGGAGTCAAAGCAGGCGGTCGCCGGCGACGTGCTCACGTCGATGTCCGGGTTCGCGCCGCCGCTGCTGCTGGCGCTCGGGAGCCGGCTCGTGACCGTCTCTCCGCGCCTGAACATGCACACCGCCACGACCAACGTGCCCGGTCCCCAGCAGCCCGTGCAGACGCTCGGCCGGCGCTTGCTGCAGTCCTACCCGTTCGTCCCCGTCGTCGGCTCCATCCGCATCGTCGTCGCGATCTTCTCCTACGACGGCGGCCTGTACTTCGGGGTCACCGGCGACTACGACGGCGCGCCCGACATCGACGTGCTGACGGCGGGTATAACGCGGGGGATGGACGCTCTGTTCGCACTGGCCGCCCCCGCACCTGCGCCCGGCGCCGCGGCGGCGCCCCGTGCGCGCCGCAGCCGCGCTAAGTCGACCGCCCCGCGCGCCGCGGCGAGCTAGAGCCCGACGCCGCGTCAGGCACTCGGGTCCTTCGGGTATTCGTGAATCGACACCCACAGCACGGGACCGTCGATTGCCCGATAGCTGTGTGGCTGGTCGGCGCGGAAGCTGATCAGATCGCCCTGGCTGATGACCTCCGAGAACGCTTCGGCCGAGATCTCGACGGTCCCGGCCGCGACCAGGAGGTGCTCGAACAGCCCGTCAACGTGGGCGGTGGCGTGTCGCGCCGCTCCCTCCTCGAGCGCAACCGTGTAGATCTCGATCAGCGCGCCCCCGGTGCGGGTGAGCATGTGGCGGGCGACGAAGCCCTCCGTCTCCAGCCCGGCCTGGTCGATGCCGGTGACCTCGCCGTCGTCCGCGCGCACGACCGAGATGTCGTCGACCGGCCGCTCGTCGTGGAAGAGGCTCGCAAACGGCACCCCCAGAGCGCCCGCGAGCAGCCATACGGTATCGATCGACGGATTGCCCTGGCCGCGCTCGATCAGGGACACGGTGGACTTGGCCACTCCCGCCTGCTCCGCGAGCGCCGAGAGGGTCATCCCGCGTGTGGTCCTCCAGCGGCGCAGGTTGCGTGCAATCGGCTGACCCGCTCCCTCCACGCCCGAAGTTCTATCGTACCCACCCGTCGCAGGTGAAATCGAACAGGTCAAAGTGATCGAAAAATTGCGTGCATGGCCAAACCATCCACGTCCCCTGGCGGTCTCACCGGTCGCGCGCAGCTCTCCGAATTACCCGGCCGCGGCCAGCCCGGCAGCAGCTCGCTCGACGTTTGCGGCATCCCCGAACGACCCGACGCGCGCGGCTGTGCGGGAGCAGCCGGGTTGGGGTGCGAGCCCCGCGACACAGGTGAGGCCTCATTCAGTAGCCCCGATCACGGCGAACCTGATTTCGAAGCGGCTGGTCATTAACCAGCAGAGCGAGGTTCTCAGCGAAGATCGCGAGCATGCGATTCTGTGTAGTCCAGTGCATCCAGCGCCACGTGTGGCGTGATGATCAGGTTGGGTGCGTCCCAAAGCTGGGACTCTGGCGGGATCGGCTCTGGATCGAACACGTCCAGGACGGCTCCGCCGAGGGATCCACCTGCGAGCCGGGCCGCAAGCTCGTCGTAGTCGACGATGCCCGCCCGTGCGACGTTGATGACGCCTGCTCCGGGCGCCAGCAGATCGAATTGAGCACCCCCGATCAGTCCCGATGTGGCGGGCGTGAGCGCGGCCGTCACCAGCAGGAAATGCGCACCCGCGACGGCGCGATCGACCTCGTCGGGCCCGTACATCTCATCGACGTGATCGTGAGCACTGCGGCTTTGGCGAACACCGCGTACCCGCAGGCCGAGCTCCTTGGCTCGCCGAGCGCCCTCGCCGCCAAGCGCACCCACGCCGATAATTGCAACAGTCTTGCCGCCGATACAACTGCTGTGCCATTCACTCCACTTATGCGCACGCTGGTTTGTCATATGTAGCGGGATCTGGTTGTTCAACATCAGCAACGCACAGGCGATGAACTCGCCGGCCTTCGGAACATGCGCGCCGCTGCTGGTACTCACAACGGCGCCTTCCGGCACCCAGTCGAGGGGTTGCAGGTGCTCCACGCCGGCGCCGATCACATGTATCCAGCGCAGGGTCGTCGCGCGCGCGACGACCTCCCGAGGGAACTGCCAGCCGACGAGCACATCCGCCGCCTCGATTGCCTGCTGTTGCTCCGGGCCGAGCCCGATCGTCAGCCGCACACGGTCGCGCAGCTCATCCGCCCCTCGCAGCGCATTCCAGAGCTGTTCCTCGTGCACGAGGTACATGTCCGCGGCGCCCGGGATGTTGATGACGTGAACGTTGATTTGTTGTTCGATATGCACGTCGGACGTTCGATAGATTATCATGACTGACCCGATATTTGGGCCCGCCGGCACAGGAGGTGACGGTCACCTCCTCGGTCACCCCAGGACACGTTTCAGGAACGCCTGTGTGCGTGGGTCGCGCGGCCGATCGAGGATCTCTGCCGGCGTTCCTGTCTCTCCGATCCTCCCGTCGGCCATGAACACGACCCGGTCGGCAGCCTCTCGCGCGAACCCCATTTCGTGCGTGACGACGAGCATCGTCATGCCTTCCTCGACCAGCTTCTTCATCGCGTCAAGGACCTCGCCGACGAGTTCCGGATCGAGGCCCGAGGTGGGCTCGTCGAACAGCATCAGCCGCGGCCGCATCGCCAGCGCCCGCGCGATCGCCACCCGCTGTTGCTGGCCGCCGGACATCTGGTTGGGGTAGGCCGCGACCTTGTCGGCGAGCCCGACCCGCCCGAGCAGCTCGCGCGCGCGCCGCTCCGCCTCCTGACGATGCTCCCGATTCACCTTCACGGGCGAGTGCGCGACGTTCTCCAATGCCGTCATGTGCGGGTACAGGTTGAAGCGCTGGAAGACCATCCCGATCTTGCGCCGCTGGCGGCGCACGTCACGCTCACGCAGCTCCTTCAGGCGGTCGCCGTCGCGCTCGTAGCCGATGACCTCCCCGTCCACCCAGACGACGCCCGCCGTCGGCTTCTCCAGGCGGTTGATGCAGCGCAGGAACGTGCTCTTGCCGGCGCCCGAGGGCCCCACGAGGCACACAACTTCACCCTCCTGCACGGTCAGGCTCACGTCGCTGAGCACGTTCGCGCCTCCGAAGTGCTTCTCGACACCGATCGCCTCGACCATCGCGGTCATCGTGCCGTCCCCGAGTCCCGGCGTGCGGAGATGCGCTCGAGCACGTGGATGATCAGCCGTTCGACGGCGCTGCGCGGCCGCACACGCTGTAGATGGCGGCCCAGGCGGCGCTCGATGTAGTACTGGGCGATGCTCAGCGCTGATGTCGCGATCAGGTACCAGGCGCTGGCGACAAGCAGCAACTCGATCACACGGGCGTTGACGAAGTAGACTTTCTGCACCTCGTTGAGCAGCTCCGAATAGGCGAACACGGAGGCGAGCGACGTCGTCTTGAGCATCCCGATCGTTTCGTTGCCTAGGCCAGGAACGATCACGCGCATCGCCTGTGGCAGGATCACGTCGCGCAGCGTTTGGGCCGGTGAGAGGCCGAGGGCGGTCGCTGCCTCCTGCTGGCCCTCGTCGACCGAGATGATGCCCCCGCGGACGAGCTCGGTCAGGTACGCGCCCTCGTTGACGCCGAGGCCCAGGGTGGCCGCCACGAACGGGGTGATCACGGCGATCGTCTGGACGTGGAAGAGCCCCGGGACGCCGAGTGTCGGGAAGACGATCGCGAGGTTGAACCACAGCAGGAGCTGCACCAGCGTCGGCACCCCGCGGAACGCCCACACATACAGCCATGCGACGCCGCTGGTCACCGGGTTGGCCGACAGTCGCATCACGGCGAAGATCACGCCGAGCAGAATGCCCAGGACCATCGCCACCGCGGTGAGCAGCAGCGTGTGCAAGAAGCCGATGATGATCGCGTGGGCGGTGAAGTACTGGGCGACGACGCTCCAGTCGACCTGCGCGTTGGCCCACGCCCAAATTAGCCCGCCGAGCGGAGCGAGCACCGCGATCGCGGCGACCCAGCGTCCGTAGTGGCGGCGCGGGACGAGCTCGAGCCCCGCCAGAGCGGCTGGCGGCGGGCCGCCTGCGCCAGGTAGAGGCTGCAGCGACTCACGGCCACTCATGTCCAAAGCCCCCGGAGCCTAAAGCGGATTGCGGACACCGTCCCGGGCATCACGGCACCCGGGACGGTGTCCGGCGTCCCTTAGCCCACCACCACCTTCGCTGCATGTCCTGCGTTGACCGTCACCGTGGGCACCTCGTTGCCCGTCTGCCCCCACTTCTTGGCGATCGTGGCGTAGGTGCCGTCATTGATCAGGTCGGTCAGCGCGGCCTTGACTGCGCCCAGCATCGCAGTGTTGCCGGCCTTGACCGCGATTCCGTCGAGCTGTGGGGCGAAGTTTTCGCCGACCGAGATGTACGGGCTGGCCAGGTACGTGATCTCGAAGGGCGGATACGTCCCCCCCGCCGCACGGCCGGTCTGCACGGCGAGCTCCGCTTCCGCCAGCGATTCGCCGATCGGCAGCACTTTCATCGCAGGCTTGCCCTTGCACAGGTCTTTGCTCAGTTCCGGGATCTCGGTTTCGTAGGAGGAGCCCTTCGGCGCCGAGATGGTCTGGCCGCAGAGTGACGCGAGCGTCGGGTACTTGGCGGCGTTCGCCTTGGCGACGAACATGCGCGTGCCTTCCTTGAAGTAGTCGACCCAGCTAGCCACCGCGTGACGGGTTGGCAGATCGGTCTGTCCCGAAACGGAGATTTCCGCTCGTCCCGTCTGCAAGCTCGGAAGCAGCTGGACGAACGGGACTTCCTCGAAGCTGACCTTCAGCCCGAGCTTTGCCGCCAGCGCGGTTGCGAGGTCGACGTCGAATCCCTGCAGCACTTTCGTCCCGGGCTTCGGGAACTGCAGCGGTGGTTCCGGCGAATCGAGCGCGTCCGTGAGGACGCCGCTCGAGCGGACCGAGCCCGGTAGGAGACCGCGGGCTGCCTGGTCGACCGTGACCGTGGCGCCGCCGGCCGCTGTGGTCGTGCTTGATGTTGTCGAGCTACTACCGCAGCCCGCAAGCGCGAGCAGCGCCACGGCGGGAACGACGGTCTTGGCGATTCGCGTCAAGCTGCGCCCCGATGAGCAGCGCTGCCAAATGGTCACCGGCATGATTTGCGTGCCTCCCTTGTTCGGACGATCTAGTTGTGCTGCATCTGCGAATGGCGCGGCTGAGTTGATCATCGACAGAAGTCGATGCGTGATCCTAGACACGGGCGCACACGGCCGCAGCGACGTCGCCGAGCGCCTGGCGCAGACCGGCGCTCGCGCGCTGCAGATGCTCGTCGGTCAGGGCGGTGCAGAGGCCGAACTCGCCGCCCGAGCCGAAGTGCACGCCGCGATTAACGGCTGCCAGGTGCAGCAGCGAGGAGGCCTTCCAATCGATCTTGTTCCGCTCGCCGCTCGCCCCGTCGATCACGTATAGGCCGAACGTCGAGCCGACGCCCTCGATACGGACGGGCACGCCGCAGTCCTCGGCGGCGCGCGTGACGTCCGCTCGCAGGCTCTGCGCCTGCGCGTCGATGCGCGCGATGCTCTGCGCTGTTAGATCGCGCACTGCGATCGCGCCGGCGACCATTCCCAGCGGGTTCCCGTTGAAGGACCCGCCGTGGTAGAAAGCGCCCTCAGCGCTCGGGTCGAAGATCGCCATCAGCTCGGCTGACGCCGTGACCGCGCCGACGGGCAGACCGCCGCCGATCCACTTGCCCAAGCACGTAATGTCCGCCTCTAGCCCGAAGCGCTCCGCTGAGCCGCCCTCGGCGAGGCGGAACATCAGGCAGTCGTCGAGCACGAGCAGCACCCCGGCGTCGCGAGCGAGCTGGCGCAGGGCCGGCAGAAAGCCGTCGGGGGGCGCGGTGACCACGCCGGTGAACTGCACCGGCTCGAGCACGATCGCCGCCACCTCGCCCTCGTGGCGTTCCAGCGCCGCCCTGTAGCTGTCGAGCTCGCCGAACGTGGCCAGTGCGACCCGTCCGGGCATCTCGCCCTGCCCCTGTAGGCCGGCCTCGAGATCGTCGTAGGAGCCGTGGTAGGCGTCCCACGCCTTCACGATCAGTTGGCGGCCGGTTGCGTGACGCGCGAGTTTCACCGCGAGCATCGTCGCCTCGGTGCCGGTGTTCGTAAAGCGGATCCGCTCGGCGCCGGGCACGCGCCTGCACAGCAGCTCGGCGTAGTCGATCTGCGCGTCGGAAGCACCCGGCCAGGCGGTCCCGCGCGAGAGCGTTGTGCGCAGCGCATCCTCGATCGGCGCGTATGCGTGGCCGTGCATCAGGCTGAGGCCGTTGCCGAAGAGATCCACGTAGCTGTTGCCGTCGACGTCCACCAGGCTGGCACCGCTTCCGTGCTCGAAGACGACGGGATACGGGGCGAACCAGCTCAGCGTGCGCGTGACGCCGCCTGGCATGTGCTCTGACGCGCGCGCCATCAGCCGCGCCGAGCCGGGCGTGCGTCGCGTGTACTCCCGCTCGATCGCCGTCAACTGATCGTCTCGGGAACGAACGCGACGGCGTCGATCTCGATGTGCGCACCCATGAGCAGCCCTGCCACCTGCACTGTCGCGCTGGCCGGGAGTTGGTCGCCAAAGCGTTCGGAGCGCGCGGACGCGTATGCCGGGTATTCCTCGAGCGAGGTGACGAAGGCGTTGATCTTGACCACGTGCGAGATGTCAGCGCCGGCCGCCTCCAGGGTGCGCTCGATGTTGTCGAGCGTCGCGCTGGCCTCTGCCCGCATGCCTCCCGGGACGAGCTTGCCGTCGGGGCCGAGGCCGACGTTGCCGGAAACATAGATGAGACGGCCTGGACCGACGGCGGTCACGGCGTCGCTGAAGCCCGACGCCGGGTCGCTGGTCAAGCGCGTGATCCCCATTTACGTGCGCCTCCCCTTCGCCCCGTCGCAACCGCAAAACCAAACATTCGATATGCGACTATAGGCCGACTGATGGGAACACGCAAGCTGGCCGACACGGAGGCAGGCGCGCTCCCGACCGACTAGCATCAAGGGACCCGTGGACGGGGGCGTCGCAGGTGGCGGGCGCGCACGGACGGCGCGAGCGGGGCGGAATCGAGGGGAGGAACAGTGCCAAAGCTCGGGATGGGACCGATACGGCGAGCGCAGATCTGCCGCGCGGCCGCAACTGTGATCGCACGCGAGGGCTTCGCCGGCTCGACGATGCGGATGGTCGCCGAGGAGGCGGGGGTGAGCACGGGGATGCTCAATCACTACTTCGCCAACCGCCAGGATCTGCTCACGCAGGCGCTCGTGTTTGTCTCCGAGCGCACGCAGGCGCGCTACCGCCGCGCGCTCAAGGGCATCCCGCCCGGCGTCGAGCGGCTGAACGCCGTGCTCGACAGCGCGCTGTCGGGCGACGCGGAGATGACAGAGACCTGGCGCGTTTGGATCAACGCCTTCGGCGAGGCCGTGCGCCTGCCGGAGCTTCGCCACACGATCGAGGCGCGGCTGCAGAGCGCGCACGAGATCATCGACGAGGCGCTCGAGGGCGTGGCGCCGCCTCGTGCGCCCGGGACGATCCCATGGAGCTGGCGCTTCGAAGCGGTTATGAACGGGCTTGCGATCCAGGCGCTTACCTCCGAGGCGGAGCTCGACGGCCGCCAAATCCGCGACGAGGTGATCCGCACGCTCTTTCCCGGCCTTCCCCTGGGCCCCGGGCTTCCGGCCGACTGCGCCGAGCGGGTCTCGGTTGGTGGCTGAGCCACGATCGCGTTCGATCTGCTAGCACATCGTTCGGTATATTAGGGTCGTCTCGTGCGCGGGAGCAACCTGTCGGCGCACTGACAACCGCGATGAGAGGCCCTCGATGAGTCAGCGGGATACGGGAGAAGGACCGCCCCGTGTGAGCGATCCCGTGATGCTCACCTGCGCGGTGGCTGGCGGGGTCATCACGGGAAACCCCAACCAGCCACTCAGCCGCGAGGACGTGATCAGGGAGGCGGTGGGGGCCGCGCGGGCGGGAGCGAGCATCGTGCACATCCACGCGCGCAGCACCAGCGGCGAGATGACCCAGGCGCCGGAGGACTACGTGGCGATCGAGCAGGCGGTCCGCGAGGAGGTCGACGACGTGGTCCTCAACTTCACCACCGGCGGCAAGCTCGGGGCCCCCGCCGAGGAGCGTCGCCGCTCACTGCAAGCCCAACCCGAGCTCGCGACGCTCAACTGCGGCAGCATCAACTTTGGCCCCGACGACGTCGTATTCATGAATCCCGGCTCGCTGATCGACGAACTGGCCGAGGAGATGGGCCGACGTCAGATCGTGCCCGAGTACGAGTGCTTCGACATCGGCATGGCGGTGACCGCGGCCAAGCTTGCCAACGCGGCGAGCGGGCCGAAGGGGATGATGCACATGGTGCTCGGCGTGATCGGTGGCGCTCCCTCGAGCGTCGAGACGATCTCGTTGTTCGCTGGGCTAGTACCGGCTGGCGTACCGTGGATGGTGACGGCGGTCGGTTGGCAGAACTTCCCGATGATGGCGGTCACGCTCGCCCTCGGCGGTCACATCAGGACCGGCCTGGAGGACGTCGTGTATATCGAGCCCGGAGAGTACGCGCAGTCCAACGCGCAGCTTGTGGCGCGGGCGAAGGCGATCTGCGATGCGGTCGGGCGACCGCTCGCCACGCCCGCCCAGGCGCGCGAGATCCTCGGGATACCGGCGCGCGCTGTTCGCGGAAGCGTTGACAGTCGCGTAGTACGCTCCGGCCGGTAATGAGAGCTGTCACCTTTCAGGCGCCGGGCGTGGTGAGCGTCGAGGAGCGCCCAGAGCCCGAGCCGGTCGATCCCGAAGACGCGGTCGTACGGATCGAGGCGACGGGCGTCTGCGGCTCGGATCTGCACATCTTCCACGGGCGTGTGCAGATCGAGCCGGGCTTTACGATCGGCCACGAGTACGTCGGCACGGTCGTTGCGGCGGGCGACGCCGTCACGCGCGTGGCGGTCGGCGACCGTGTGCTTGGCTGCTTTCAGACGGCGTGCGGCACGTGCTTCTTCTGCAGGCGCGGCCTCTACCATCGCTGCCTGCAGTCGCGCACGTTCGGGCATGGCGCGACGCTCGGCTCGCTGCAGGGCACGCAGGCGGAGATGGCGCTCGTGCCGCACGCCAACCTCGTGCTGCGCCTCGTTCCCGAGGGCATGAGCAGCGACGTGGCGCTGTTCGCTGGAGATGTTATGGGGACGGGCTTTCACGCCGTCGACGCGAGCGAGCTGCGCCCGGGAGACGTCGCCGCCGTCCTCGGGCTCGGCCCGGTGGGGCTGTGTGCCGTGCAGGCCGCGAAGGCCGCCGGCGCCGCGCACGTGTTCGCGATCGACACCGTCCCCGAGCGCCTGAGCGTGGCCGAGTCCTTTGGCGCCGAGCCGCTGCATCTGATCGAGCAGGACGTCCGCGCGGCCGTCCGCGCGGCTACCGAAGGCCGTGGTGTCGACGTGTGCATCGACGCCGTCGGCGATCCCAACGTCCTGGAGAGCGCCATCCGCCTGACGCGTGCGTGCGGGACGATCCAGTGCATCGGCGTGTACGCCGAGCGCGCCGAGGTCCATCTCGGCCTGCTGTGGCTGAAGGCGCTGACCGTGCGTGGCGGTCACGCCAACGTGCTCGGCCATGTGGATCGAGTGCTCGCGATGCTGTCGGCCGGTGTGCTGGATCCCACCGCGCTCGTGACGCATCACATGAAGCTCGACCAGGCGCCCGAGGCCTACGCCATATACGACCGGCGAGAGGCCCTCAAGATCGTCTTGACTCCCTAATCGACCCAGTCGAGCGTGCGCGCGACGGCCTTCTGCCACTGCGCGTACTCGCGCTCGCGCCAGCGCTCGTCCAGCTGCGGCTCCCAGCGTCGCTCGGGCGTCCAGCGCTCGCGCAGCTCGGCGCGGTCGGTCCAGAAGCCGGCGGCGAGGCCGGCGGCGAACGCGGCGCCGAGCGCGGTCGTCTCGGTGACCTTTGGCCGGATCACGGGCACCCCGAGTGCGTCGGCCTGGAACTGCATGAGCAGCTCGTTGGCGGTCATGCCACCGTCGACGCGCAGCTCGCCTAGCTCGACTCCGGCGACGGCGTTGGCCGCGTCGAGCACTTCGCGTGTCTGCCAGGCCGTCGCCTCGAGCGCCGCGCGCGCGATGTGCGCGGCGCGGGCGTAGGCGGTCAGTCCGACGATCACCCCGCGTGCGTCATCGCGCCAGCGGGGAGCGAACAGCCCGGAGAACGCCGGCACGAAGTACACGCCGCCGTTGTCCGGCACGCTGCGCGCCAGCTCCTCGACATCGGCGGCGGCGGCGATCAGCCCGAGCTGGTCGCGCAGCCACTGCACGGCGGCGCCGGTGACCGCGATCGAGCCCTCGAGCACGTAGGAGGTCGGCTCCTCGCCGACCTTCGCGGCGACGCTCGTCAGCAGCACATCGGAGCGCACTATCTGCTCGCCGGTGTTGATGAGCAGGAAGCAGCCAGTGCCATAGGTGCTCTTGGCCTCGCCGCGCGCGAAGCAGGTCTGACCGAACAGCGCCGCTTGCTGGTCACCGATGATGCCTGCGACGGGCAGGCCGTCGAGGGCGGTGCCGCCGCGGGCCTGCCCGTAGAGCTCACTGGAGGAGCGGATCGCCGGGAGCATCGCCCGCGGTATGCCCATCAGCTGCAGGCTCGGCTCGTGCCAGTCGAGCGTGTGCAGGTCCATCAGCATCGTGCGACTGGCGTTGGTCACGTCGGTGGCGTGCACGCCGCCCGCGGGTCCGCCGGTGAGGTTCCACAGCACCCACGCGTCGATCGTGCCGAAGGCGAGCTCGCCGCCCTCGGCGCGCTGCCGTGCCCCAGGCACGTTGTCCAGAATCCAGGCGAGCTTGGGGCCCGAGAAGTAGGTCGAGAGTGGCAGCCCGACATGCTCGCGCAAGCGATCGGGCCCGTGCTTGCCAGCGAGCTCGCGCACGAGTGCGGCGGTGCGCGTGTCCTGCCAGACGATCGCATTGCATACCGGCGCGCCCGTGGTGCGATCCCACACGACGGTCGTCTCGCGTTGGTTGGCGATGCCGATCGCCGCGACATCGGCGGCGTTTGCACCCGCACATGTGAGCGCGCCGTCGATCACTTCGCGCGTGCGCTGCCACACCTCGCACGCGTCGTGCTCGACCCAGCCGGCGCGCGGATGAATCTGCTCGTGCTCGCGACGGTCGAGCGCCCTGATCTGACCGTCGCGGTCGAACAGAATCGCGCGCGTGCTGGTCGTGCCCTGGTCGATTGCCGCTACGTAGGAGGCCATCGCCCGCACCCTACGCCTGCAGGCGGCAATTCGACGTCGCCGGGCGCTGTCGGAAACGCGCTCGTCCGGGGACGCGTGCGCGGCGCGGGCGTGCTTAGAATAAGGTGCTCGTCGGAACGTCGAGTGCGATAGACATCAACAGCGCGCGCCCGTAGCTCAGTGGTCAACGGTTCTCTTCGGGGAGCCAAAGAGCAGCGGTCTTTCAAGCCGCAGGCCGAGGGTTCGATTCCCTCCGGGCGCACTCCTGCTTTTGCCGCAGCCTGCCAGTACCGGCGCCGGCACCGATCGAGATGTAGTCCGCTGCCGGCATCGCTCTGCTACCAGAACATGGCGCTTTGGCCTTAATGGCCATGTAAGCGCCTATCGGTTCGACAGCTACGTCATCGGTCCAATTGTCAATCGATCGACTAGAGTTGACAAGCTGCGTAAAACCTGATTTATATGTCTGGGACGGGAGGCATTTCGGCCGGTCGATGGGAGGGATTGGACGATGAGCTTGGGGTCAAGCACGAAGCGAGGCCAGATGGGGGAGAGGGGCGGCGGGTGATGCGTCTGTATATCTGTCACGAGGACCGCATGCTGCGGGCGCTGCACGGCCGCTGGCCGTACCGCCGCTCGCACTGCCGACACGATCTGCACTGGCTCGTGCGCGTGCAGGCTCAGAGCTGCTGGTGTGCGAGCGGACGCGCGCACTCGGTGTTGGGCCTGCGGGCGTGCAGCCGCCGACCACAGGGGGGTTGAGGGAGATCGGGGGGCGCCGGGCGCCTGTCTCTAACCACCGGCCCGCAATGGGGAGCGGGCCGGTGGGGACCGGTGCCCGTTGACGCGGCCGTCGGCGCTCAGCGCCAGGCCGGCGATCCGGTCGATCAACTGCGGCCACGCCGCGCGCGGTAGGTCGTGGCCCATGCCCTCGACCATCATCAACTCGGCTCCCGGTATCGCCTGCGCCGTCGCCCGCCCACCGGAGGGTGAGATCAGCGGGTCGGCGGTGCCGTGGATCACGAGGGTTGGTGCGGCGATCCGCGCCAGCTCCGCTGTACGGTTCCCCGAGGCGATGATCGCAGCGAGCTGACGCCCGGGTCCCTCCGGGTCGTGGCCACGGTCGTAGCTGGCCATGGCGATCGCGTGCATATCGTCGGCGTCGCGGGGCAGGCCGGGCGATCCGATCACGCCGAACAGGCGCTCTAGGTGTGCGACAAAGGCCGCGCGCTCGCGTGGTGGACGGCGCAGGAAGATCGGATAGACGCGCAACGACGGCTGGCCGCTGCGCCTGCTGCCGGTGTTGGACATGATCGACACGAGCGAGCGCACCGTCTGCGGGTGGCGCGCGGCGAGCGTCTGGGCGATCATGCCGCCCATCGAGGCGCCGATCACGTGCGCGGGGGCGAGGTCGAGCTCGGCCAGCAGGCCGGCGGCGTCGTCGGCCATGTCGCCGAGCGTGTAGCGCGCCGCGCGGCTCGAGCGCGTCAGCAGTTGGGCGACGGTCGGGGGGCGGCCGCTCATGTGGGTCGAGCGTCCGACGTCGCGGTTGTCGAAACGGACGACATACAGGCCCTTCGCGGCGAGCTCGCGGCAGAAGTCCTCGTGCCAGGCGACCATCTGCGTGCCAAGGCCCATGACAAGCAGCGCGGTCGGGTTTGACCGCTCGCCGAAAGTCTCATAGCAAAGGGTGACTCCCCTGCCCACGTCGCAGAACTGCTCAGACACGATCTTGGGACTCTAGCGGCAGGGAATCGCTAGTAGGATCGACTGCAATGGCGGCTTCACCACAATCGAGCAGCCCCCAGGCCAGCACGGCGCCGCTCGATGAGGCCGAGATCCGCAAGCTGTCGATCGACACGATTCGCGGTCTGTCGATGGACGCGGTGCAGAAGGCCAACGCCGGCCACCCGGGCACGGCGATGGCGCTGGCGCCGCTTGCATATACGATCTTCCAGCGCTTCCTGCGTGCGAACCCGACCGACCCGGCATGGCCCGATCGCGACCGCTTCGTGCTGAGCGCCGGTCACGCGTGCGTACTGCAGTACTCGCTGCTGCACCTATGTGGCTACGACCTCGACATCGAAGACCTGCAGCAGTTCCGCCAGTGGGGCTCGCGCACGCCGGGACACCCCGAGCGCGGCAACACCCCCGGGATCGAGATCACTACCGGTCCGCTCGGGCAGGGCTTTGCCAATGCCGTCGGGATGGCGATCGCCGAGCGCTTCTTGGCTGACCGCTTTAACCGCCCGGGCAGCGTGGCGGTCGACCACCACGTGTACGCGATCTGCTCGGACGGGGACCTGATGGAGGGCATCAGCCAGGAAGCGGCATCGATCGCGGGACAGTTCCGGCTGGGCAAGCTGGTCGTCTGCTACGACGACAACCACATCACGATCGACGGCACCACCTCGCTTTCCTTCGACGGCGAGAGCCACACTGCGCGGCTCGCCGCCGACGGCTGGCACGTGCAGCGGGTGGAGGACTCCGAGGACCTCGACGCGCTGGATGCGGCGATCGCCGCTGGGCGCGAGGAAACCGAGCGGCCGTCGTTCATCTCGATCCGCTCGCACATCGCCTACCCGGCGCCGCATGCGGTCGACACGGCCAAGTCCCACGGCGCGCCGCTGGGCGAGGAGGAGGTGCGGGCGACCAAGCAGGTGATGGGCTTTGACCCCGACCGCCACTTCTGGGTCGACGAGCGCGTGTACGAGCACATGTCCTTGCGCGATCGCGGTAGCGCGATCCAGGCCGAGTGGCAGCGGCGCTACCAGGAGTGGCGCGGCGCGTTTCCCGGGATGGCCGCCGAATGGGACAGGTCGTGGGCCGGGAAGCTGCGCGACGGTTGGCGCGAGTCGCTGCCGAGCTTCGCCGCGGGCGAGCAGATCGCCACCCGCTCCGCGGGCCAGAAGGCGATGGCGGCCTTCAATGAGTTCGCGCCGTCGATGCTCGGCGGCGCCGCGGACCTGGTGGAGTCGACCAAGACGGTGTTCGACGGAGGTGGCGAGTTCTCGAGCGTGCACTCCGGGCGCAATGTCCCGTTCGGTATTCGCGAGCACGCGATGGGCGCGATCGTCAACGGCGCGGCCGCGCACGGCGGCATCGTCAAACCGTACGGCGCGACGTTCCTGACGTTCTCCGACTACATGCGCGGCTCGGTGCGGCTGTCGGCGCTGATGGGCCTGCCGGTCGTGTGGGTGTGGACGCACGACTCGATCGGCCTTGGCGAGGACGGTCCCACCCACCAACCGGTCGAGCACTACGCGGCGCTGCGGGCGATGCCACACCTATGGGTGATCCGTCCTGGCGACGCGAACGAGACCGTGGTTGCCTGGCGGGTGGCGCTGGAGCGCGAGGACGGTCCGGTGGCGCTGCTGCTCACGCGCCAGAACATCCCCGTGCTCGACCGCTCCGAGGTTGCCGACGCCGACGGCGCGGAGCGTGGGGGCTACGTGCTGTGGGATTCGGCGGCCGACAGCGCCCCTGAGATCGCCCTGATCGCAACCGGCTCGGAGGTGGCGCCGACGCTCGCCGCCGGGCAGACACTCGCCGAGCGAGGCACGCGCGTGCGCGTCGTGTCGATGCCGTGCATGGAGCTGTTCGAAGCCCAGTCGCAGGAGTACCGCGACGAGGTGCTCCCGCCCGCGGTCAGGGCGCGCCTGGCCGTCGAGGCTGGTGCAACCATGAGCTGGTGGAAGTGGGTGGGGCTCGACGGCGATGTGCTCGGCCTGGACCGCTTCGGCGCGTCTGCACCCGGGCACACCGTGCTCAAGGAGTTGGGCTTCAGCGTCGAGAACATCCTCGCCCGAGCGCAGGCCCTACTCGAGTCGAGCCACTAACAGGAGGCACCATGTCTGCCGATGCAGCCCCGCCCCTCAAGCGCCTTTCGGACCTCGGCCAGAGCGCGTGGGTGGACAACCTCTCCCGCGAATCGACCCGCGGGGGACACCTACAGGAGCTGATCGACGAGGACTCGATCGTGGGCGCCACGTCGAACCCGACGATCTTCGAGAAGGCGATGTCCACAGGCAGCGCCTACGACGAGCAGCTACACGAACTGATTGATGGGGACCCCACCCACCCCAGCAACCTGGAACAGAGCTTCTGGGCGCTGGCCGAGCAGGACATCAAGGACGCATGCGACCTGTTCCGCCCGGTGTGGGAGCGCAGCGGCAGGCGCGACGGGTACGTGTCGCTCGAGGTCGACCCGCGCCTGGCGTATGAGACGCTGCAGACCTTCCGCGCGGCGATGCACCTGCACCAGACGGTCGACCGCCCGAACCTGATGGTCAAGATCCCGGGAACCAGGCCAGGGCTGGCGGCGATCGAGGACGTGATCGCCAAGGGCCACTCGATCAACGTCACGCTGATCTTCTCGCTGCAGCGCTACGCGGAGGTCGCCGAGTCCTACATCCGCGGGATCGAGCGGCTAGTGGCCGAGGGCGGCGACCCGCGTGCGGTCGCGTCGGTGGCGAGCTTCTTCGTCTCGCGGATCGACACGGAGGCAGACAAACGCCTGGAAGCCGTAGGCGCGCCCGAGGAGCTGCGGGGCAAGCTCGCGGTCGCGAACGCGCGGCTGGCTTACCGCCACTACCTGGAGGCGTTCAGCGGCCCGCGCTGGGAGTACCTCCTCGGCAAGGGCGCGACACCGCAGCGCGTGCTGTGGGCTTCGACCTCGACCAAGAACCCCGCCTACCCGGACACGCTGTACGTCGATGATCTGATCGGGCCGGACACCGTCAACACGATGCCGGAGGACACGATCAAGGCCTACCAAGACCACGGCAGCCCCGAGCCGCGGCTGCAGAGCGGCCTAGAGGACGCCGAGGCGCTGCTAGCGGAGCTCGAGCGTGTGGGCGTCGACTATGACGATCTCACCGACACGCTCGAGCGCGAGGGCGTCGAGAAATTCTCGGAGTCTTTCGCGGAGCTGCTGCAGACGCTGCACGCCAAGCAGGACTCGCTCGCGCCTGCCTGATTGTCTCAGGGGTAAGGGAACGGGACCAGCACGCGGACGGTCAGCGGTCCGGACGGGAACGCCTTTGCGTGCACTGTGAACACGCGGAAGTCGCGTCCTTCTGAGTGATATGTGCCACTCGCGGGGACCGCGCTCAGCGCCGGCCCGGGGGCCGGGCCAAGGCTGTCCTTGACGAGTAGCGGCGGCGCGGTGCCCATGTACATCAGCACGTCGAGCCCAGCCAAGCGCCTCGTCAGCCGCAGGTAGCCTTCATCGTCCTGGATCGAGAGCACGACGCTGCCGATCGTGTGACCGTGCAGGCGCAGCGGCGCGGTCACGGGCGCCAGCACATACGGGCCGCCGACGTCGGACAGCAACTGGCCGCCGACGGTCACGCGGATGCGCACGATGTGCTGGTTGAGCAGCGCCTTGATCGCGACTTCGGTAGCGGCCGGTTCACGGTGAGCGACAGCTTCGAGCAGCGCCTCGTTGCGCTGCACGCGCCGCAGCTGCTTCTGCGCACTCTGGCCGAGCTCGCCCGAGTAGATCAGGTCGGCCACGCGTTGGAGCGTGTTGACGGTCGTGTCCTGGCTCGTGTGCCCGCAGAAGGCCGCGGTCGAGCTCGTCGGGAAAAACAGGTAGACCCGCAGCGCGCCTGACGGGTAGGCCGCGGCGGGGAACGAGGTGTATGTGTAGGGGATGTGTCCGAGCTTCACCACGCCTTCGCTGGCGAGCGCTCCCGAGCCGAGCGCCGGATTGCCGCCCACGCTGCGCGTGGCGATCCAGGAGGAGCCGGCGCGTAGCGCGACGAGACCTTGGCTGATGCCGCTGGCCTCGAGCAGGAAGCCGTTGTCGGCCCACACGCTCGTGGTGTAGCTCGCGATCGGGGCGCCGCGCGCGCCGAGGAGTGTGCCTTTCAGCGGCGCCAGCGCCGGGACGCCAACGCTGAGGAACGGTCGCCCATTGCGCGTGAGGCTCAGGTCGGTCAGGTGGCCACTTGCCAGCAGCGCTCGAGCGGCCACGCGCGCCGCCCCCTGGTTCCCGTCTTCAACCGCCGCGCGCAGCGCTTGCGAGTGGTCGATCATGTACTCGGCGCTGCCGACTCGTTCTCCGTGGACGCCCTCACGGTAGACCCGCTGGAGCACGCCAGAGAGGGTCGCAAGCACCGTCGCCGGGCAACCCGTCGGTGCGCTGGCGGCCTCCGGGGCGACCGTGCCGATAGGGCCGGTTGCGGCCGTCGAACCGCAGCCGGCGAGGACGACGGCGAGCGCGACGGCGAGCGACCGGGCTTTCACGCGCGCAACCATCTACGCAAAGCCTAAGCATTTGCTAATCGCTTGGTGAGGCTCCTCACACGCTCACGGTCGAGTAACGTCGTGTGCGTGCCGCTCGCAGTGATCACCGGGGCGTCCACCGGCATCGGGCGGGCGACCGCGCTGCGGCTGGCCGCGAGCGGTTGGACGGTGCTCGCGGGCGTACGCGACCCCGCGGCCGGAGAGCGCCTGGTCGCAGAGGCCGGCGCGCGCACAGGTCCTGGCTCGAGCGGTCGGCTGCTGCCGCTGGCGCTCGAGGTGACGGACGCCGCGCAGGTTGCCGCCGCGGCGGCAAGGGTCGAGCAGGAGACGGCCGCCTCACCGCGCGGCGGGCTCGATGCGCTCGTCAACAATGCCGGCATCGCCGTCGGCGGCGCGATCGAGCTGGTCTCCGCTGAGGACCTGCACAAGCAGTTCGACGTGAACGTGTTCGCGCAGGTGGCGGTCACGCAGGCGATGCTGCCGGCGCTGCGACGCGCGCGCGGGCGGATCGTGTTCGTGTCCTCGATCGGCGGGCGCGTGGCGATGGCGTTCACCGCGCCGTACGCCGCCTCCAAGCACGCGGTCGAGGCGTTGGGCGATGCGCTGCGTGTCGAGCTGCGCAGCTCGGGCGTGCAGGTTGCGCTGATCGAGCCGGGATCGGTGGCGACTCCGATCTGGGATAAGGGCCGTGCGGACGCCGAGCGCGTCGTGATCCCACCCGAGCTGCAGGACGCCTACGGGCGGGTCCCGGCGGCGATGGGCAAAGTGCTGCGGAACACCGCGCGGCGCGGCGTCCCGCCCGAGCAGGTGGCCGAGACAATCGAGCGTGCGCTGGGCGCGCCGCGCATGCGCGCGCGCTACGTCGTCGGCAAAGACGCGAAGGCGATGCTGCTCGTCAAGCGCCTGCTGCCGGACCTCGTCTTCGACCGGGTCGCGCGGCGCGCGCTCGGAGTGTAGGTAGGCGCGCGTGGAGTTCGAGACGATTGACGGCGGGAGACAGCGCTATGTCGTCTCCAGGCGGGGCGAGGGTCCCGACATCGTGCTCTTCCACGGGTTTCCGGACACGCCTTACTCGTGGCGGGAGATCGAGGAGGCGCTGGTTGGCGCCGGCTGGCGCGTGACGGTGCCATGGCTGCGCGGGTACAGGCAGGAGACGATCGTCGCCGGCCGCCGCTATGACCCGGAGACGCTCGGGCGCGACGGGCTAGGGCTGCTGGACGCGCTCGGCGTGCACAGCGCGGTGCTCGTCGGCCACGACTGGGGCGCGCTGATCGCGTACGCGGCCGCCGCGCTCGCGCCCGAGCGGGTTCGCGCGATCGTGACCGCCGGTATTCCACACCCGGCTGTGCTCGAGCGCACGCCGGCCGCGTTCTGGGCGGTCCGCCACTTCCTCGGGCTGAAGCTCCCATGGGCGACGTCGGTCTGCCGCCGCAACGACTTCGCTTACCTCGACAAGCTGTACCGGCGCTGGGCGCCCAGCTGGTCGGGCTCTGAGCGCGACGAGACCCTGCGCCTCGCCAAGCAGGCGCTGTCCTCGCCGGCGACGCTCGATGGCGCGATCTCCTACTACCGAGACCTGCCGCTCGGCAGCCCTCCTGCGGTGACCGCGCATGTACCGAAGGTGCGCGGGCTGGTCATCGGCGGAACCAGCGACGTCGCAGACGTCGAGCTCTTCACGCGCACAGCGGAGCTGCTTGCGCAGCCGAGCCGCGCGCTGATCGTCGCGGGCGCCGGCCACTGGCCGCACCGTGAGAACGCGGCGCTCGTCGTGCCCGAGCTGCTCGCGTTTCTCGGGGAGGTTGGGGGGTAGCGCGCGAGAGCCTGCGATCTTGGGTGTTATCTCAAATAGAGGCGTATATACGGTGCACTATCAGCTATAGTGACGGCTATATGCACCAAAAGGATGAGAGAGCGCAAAATGCTCGCACGGCGCACGCCGTCCCTTCCTCGATCCGGCGCGCGCTTCATGACGTAGCAGGCGACGTTGCCGCATGGCGGAAGCTGCGCGGCTTGACGCAGGCGCAGTTGGCTGACCGGTCGGATGTCTCGCGCGGCACAGTGGTCCGCCTCGAGGGCGGCGATGGGGGCGTGAGCCTGGAGAACCTGCTGCGCATCCTTCGCTCGCTCGGTGTCCTGGACCCCGTCGTCAAGGCGCTCGATCCATACGAGACCGACGTTGGGCGGCTGCGCTCAGACGAACAGCTTCCGCAACGAGTGCGCACCCGGAACCTGACCCGCTGAAGCGATGGCTGACGCACAGGTCGAGGTGGTCGTGCAGATCGCCGGCGAGGATGCCCTCGCCGGCCGGATGTGGTCACATCGACGGCGGGGGGCAGAGTCGGCGACGTTCAGCTACGCGGGTGAATACCTCGCGCGCCGCGACGCCTACGAGCTGGATCCCGGTCTGCCTCTCTCCGTTGCACAGCAGCAGACGCGCGCCGGCCAGGCGATGTTCGGTGCCCTCTCCGACTGTGCTCCGGACAGGTGGGGGCGTCGGCTCATCGCTCGCGCCGAGCGCCAACGAGCGACTCGGGAAGGAGTTGCGAAGCGCAGCTTCGGCGAGATCGACTACCTGCTCGGTGTTCGCGACGATCTGCGACAAGGCGCCTTGCGACTGCGCGATCCTGCAACCGGCACCTATCTGGCCGAGGAGGCAGGCGGGGTACCTCCGCTTGTCGCTCTACCCAAGCTGCTGAGCGCTGCGGAGCGACTCGAGCGCGACGAGGCGAGCGAGGACGAACTGCGACTCCTGCTGCGCGACGGGAGCTCGCTGGGCGGCGCGCGTCCAAAGGCGCACGTGCTCGACGCCGAGGGACGGGTGTCGATCGCGAAGTTCCCGAGTGGCGCCACTGACGAGTGGGACGTGATGCGATGGGAGGCCGTCGCGCTGAGGTTGGCCAGGGCCGCGGGGATCAGTGTGGAGGACTGGAAGCTGCACGTCATCGACGGGAAGGCTGTGCTGATCGTCGAGCGCTTCGACCGAGTCAGAGACTTGCGCGTCGGCTATGCGAGCGCGATGACGATGCTCGAAGCGACCGACGGTGACCGGGCTAGCTATTTGGATATCGCCGACGTCATCGAGCGCCGCTCCCCCGAGGCGCGCGAGGATCTTCGTCAGCTCTGGCGTCGCATCGCGTTCTCCGTCCTCATATCGAACACGGACGACCACCTCCGCAATCACGGGTTCCTGCGCACCAGCAATGCCGGTTGGGTGCTGTCGCCGGCCTTCGACCTGAACCCCGATCCGAGTCCCGGACCAAAGCATCTGAGTACCGCCATCGACTTCGATGATACGACCGCATCAATAGACACACTCATGAGTGTTGGCGGTTACTTCCGGCTCGGTGACGAGGACGCGCAGCAAGTGCTCGGGGAGGTCAGCGAGGCCATCAGTCAGTGGCGGGCGGCCGCCACGGAGACCGGTCTGGATCGCACGGCAATAGAGCAGATGGCGCCGGCGTTTGAGCATGACCGGGCGGACCGGGCACGTCAGATCCTGGCGTCGTGACTTGCGCTCACCCCGGCGGCGGATAAACCGCCAGCCACGCGAACACGCTGGTGGTGGCGGCCTGCGTCTGCAGCATCTCTGGCTCCGCGTCGAACGCCGGCAGCGTGCCGCCGTCCCACGAGAGCAGATACAGGCCTTCGCCGTTGGCCGCGCGAGCCTGCGCTTGGTGGGCGTTGTCGGCTGCGAGTAGGTAGAGGGTGCGGTCGCGGTCGAGCGCGTAAAGCGCGAGCATCCACTGTAGGTAGATGGCGTCGTACTGGGGCGAGAAGTCGAGCAGGTAGCCGAAGCGTCGCAGCGCGGTGGCCTTCAGCTGTTCGGCGCGCGCGCAGTCGGCGGGGGTCGCGGTGAGGCCGCAGAGCAACGCTTGGGCGTAGATCAATGGCGCCTCGACGTAGTCGACCGGGGTGGCGTTGAGGCTGCTATCGGCGTACAACCCGTTGGCGCTGCTGAAGTCGATGCTGTTCGCCCACGCCACGAACTTCTGCGCCTGTTCGAGGGCGAAGGTGGAGTGGTCCTGCTGGTAGATGAGCGTCGCCAGCAGCGTGTCTGCGGCGAGCGCCGGCCCGGACTTGTAGGGGTGCTCGGTGTCCCACCAGATCCCGCCCGTGCTCGGGTCCCAGCCGGCGGCGGCGATGTAGCGCAGCGCGCGTTCGGCGTCGGTGAGGTAGCGGCGGCTGCCGGTGGCGCGGTAGGCCTCGACGAAGGCGAGACCCCACCAACCGTTATCGTCGAACCAGGTCTCGGTGTTCGCTTCGCGGTCGTCGGGGTAGGGGGAGTAGCCGGGAACGGGGCGCAGCCCGTGGTTCAAATATCGCTCCGCGCCCGCGGCGAAGCGGGCGAGCGCTCGCCGGTTGGCGGCCGACGGCTGCGCTATGGCGATCGCGTCGAGCGACTCGAACAGCGGCACGATGTCCCAGATGGTGGCCAGCGGATAGCGTTCGCGATCGCCAAGGCGCGCGTCATACCATCCGCGCCGAGGGTCGCGCCAGCGCCTCTGCGCCTGCGCGACGCCGGCCTTGGCGAGCGCGAGGTAGCGCTGCTGGGTGGGGCTGAGCGCGGGCGCGGGCGCGGTTGGGGGCGTGGCGGAGGAGGGCTGCGAGGACGCGGCGGCGAGCGCTGGCGCCGCCTGCGCGCAGGGCGCCAGGCAGATCGCGACGGCGAGCGCAGACAGAAAGAGCGTTGGCGTGCGCATAAGAGCAGTAACCCGACAGTGCCATGATCGGCGTGGTATGCGCGTAGGATGAGGTGCCGTGTCCCAGAGCCAACCCGATGCTCCCTTCGCGGCTCCGCCGGCCCCGCCCTCCGAATGGGGTGCGTGGCTGTTCGCCTGCTCGATTGGCGCGATCGGGCTGGCGGTGCTGGTCGCAGTGCTGATGGGCGTGGTCGGGCACACGAGCGCCGAGGTGGCGCCGCCGCCGGTGCTGGTCTCCGCCGCGACTCCCTTGCCAGCGGCTGCCTCCCCGGCGGCGGACGCCGGCGTGAGCGCTCGCGCGCACGCGGCGATCGTGGCCAGCCCGTCGCCCGCGCAGCAGCGCTCGCAGGCGAAGACCTTCGTTGACCTCACCACCACGCACATCTCGAAGGCGTGGATGGAAGGCTTCTACCCGATCTACGCGACCGCGCAGAGCACGTTCGGCGTCAACTGGCTGCTACTAGCCTCGATCCACAAGCAGGAGAGCGCGTTCTCGACCGCGGCGGGCATCTACCAAGGCCTGAACTTCGCCCACTGTTGCGGCGGGCCGATGCAGTTCAACGTCACCAATGGTCCGGTCAGCACGTGGGATCTGGTCGCCGACTCGTACACCTACGGCAAGCGTCCCGCGCACTACGACCACATGACCGCCACGCACCCTTCGATCTACGACGACTTCGACGCGATCATGGCGGCTGCCCATCTGCTTTCGGCGGATGGCGCGGAATACGCGCTGAACGAATCGGCGTGGGACGCAGCGTACGACTACTACGGCCACGACGCGACAGGGGTCACGTACGCCGACCAGGTGCTCGCGCGCGCGATCGGCTGGTCACAGCACGGCTTCTGCATCAACTGTGGCGTGGAAGCGAAGATGGTTGAAGCCGTGCAGGGCGCCTACGGCGCGCCGGTGCTAGCGGCGCTGGAAGCGGAAGCGGAAGCGAAGCCGAAGGCCGTGACCGCGCGCCGGCGCGGCTAGGCCGCGTCGGCCTGCGCGATCAGCTCGCCGGCGACACGATCGGTCGCCGCTGCGGTGCCGCCGAGCAGTCTCCGAGAGAGCTGCGCGCGCCGGAAGTACAGCGGTGCGTCGTGCTCCCAGGTGGCGCCAATGCCTCCGTGGACGGAGATCATCGTGCGCGCGGCGGTGTCGAGCGCACGCCCGCCGACGGAGCGCGCGGCGCTGGCCGCAAGCGCGAACTCCGGGGGGGCGCCGGCGCGTGCCCAACCGGCGTAGTAGAGCAGCGAGCGCCCGTTCTCGAGCTGGCGCAGCACCTCGGTGAGCGAGTGCTTGACCGCCTGATAGGAGCCGATCGCGCGGCCGAACGTGAAGCGCTCCTTGGCGTAGGCGACGGACACATCCAGCGCGGTCTCGACGCTGCCGAGCGACTCAGCGGCGATCAGCGCCTGCGCGAGGTACCAGGCGTCGATCAAGGCCTCCTGCGGGCAATCGAGCACCAACGCGGGGGCGTCCTCGAGCGTCACGTGCGCGAGCGGGCGCGTCGCGTCGTAGCGAACCACCGGCTCGATCTTCACGCCCGGCGCGTCGGCCTGGATCGCGATCCCGATCGGCCCGCCGGTGACGTCGCTCAGCGCAACGCCCACGAGCACGTCGGCGCCGGGGGCGTCGGGGACGAACGACACGGTGCCTGTAATCGAGGCCCGCCCACCCACGCGCCAGTCCTCGCTGGAGGCTCCGGCGCGCGGGGGCTGAGCCCGCTCCAGGCCGCTCGCCGGGTCGCCGCTCCAACGCTCGAGCAACTCGCTGGGGGGCTGCACCGGCAGGTAGGCCGCGCGGTGCTCGCCGCTCGCCAGGTCGGGCAGGAACTCGGCGGTGTTGGGAGTAGATCCGAGGATCGCCGTAGCGGGCAGGTGCCCGAGCAGCCCGACGCCGGCGAGCACGCGGCCGCACTCGCCGAGCACTAGCATCGCGTCGAACGCGTCGAGGCCGGCGCCGCCGTGGGCTTCGTCGATCAGCAGCCCGGGCCAGCCGGCCTCCCGGGCAGTCGGCCACAGGTCGGGCATGGCGCTGCCGTCGCCGTCGAGTGCCGCGCGCGCGGCTTCGAGCGTCTTGAAGCGCGAGAGCGCGCCGCGGGCTGCCTCGCGCAGGAACACCTGCTCGTCGGAGAGTGCGAGGTTCATGCCGCAGCTCCTTCCTTGGAACGTAGCTCGGAGAACGGGATGCCCTTGTCTAGACGCGGCTCGGGCGGCAGGCCGAGCACGCGCTCGCCGACTGTGTTCCTGAGGATCTCTTCGGTGCCGCCGGCGGACTTCAGGCCGGGCAGGAACGAGATCATGTACGCCCACTCGCTGTCCTCGGAGAGCGCGTCGGGGCCGACCACGTCGGCGATCAAATCGCCGGCCTTGATCGCGCCGGCGACGATCGTGACCTTCGCGAGACCTGCCTCGGGGCCGGGGACCTGGCCTTTCTGCAGCGCGGTGAGCGTGCGGTAGCCGGTGAACCTGACGGCGAGCAGTTCGCTTGCGACCTCGCCGAGCTGATGGCGTACCTCGGGGTCGCGGCGGGCGTGTGCGTCGCGGGCGATGGCGCCGGCGAAGCGCGTCGAGTTGTAGCCCATGCCCTCGCTGCCGAGGCCGATCGTGACGCGCTCAAACATCAGTGTGGTCAGGCCCGTACCCCAGCCGTTGCCGACGCCGCCGACGACCGCGCCCTCGTCGAGCGCGACGTCATCGAAGAAGACCTCGTTGAACTCGGCCTCGCCGGAGATCTGGCGCAGGCCGCGGACGGTGACGCCCTCGGCGTCCATCGGCACAACGAACATCGTCAGGCCCTTGTGCTTAGGCACGTCGGCGTCGGTGCGCGCGAGCAGCAGCCCGTAGGAGGCGAACTGCGCGTTGGTCGTCCACACCTTCTGCCCGGTCAGCCGCCAGCTGCCGTCGTCCTGCTGGCGCGCGCGTGTCTGCACGGCCGCCAGGTCAGAGCCGGCGGCGGGCTCGGAGAACATCTGGCACCAGACCTCGTCGCCGTGGAGCATCGGGCCGAGATAGCGAGACTTCTGCTCCTCGGAGCCGTGGGCGATGATCGTGGGGCCGAGCATGCCGACGCCGATCGCGTCGAGGATGCCGGGCACTTTCGCGCGCGAGATCTCCTGGTTGCAGATGACCTGCTCGATCGGGCCGAGTCCCTGCCCGCCGTACTCCTTTGGCCAGGTGACGCCGGCGAGGCCGGCCTCGGCGAGCTTGCCCTGCCAGACGCGGCGCGCGGAGACGATCTCGTCCTCATCCTCCAGCGCCCCGGGGCCTTGGAGGATGGGGGCTTCTGACTTGTGCCCGTCGAGCCAGCTGCGCACCTGGGCGCGGTAGGCGGCCTGCTCCGGTGTGTCGTCGAGATCCACGTCGTCCTCCTTTGGCTGACTGACCAGTCAATCTAGTGCGTGAACGGTAGCGCACACAGGCGGGCCTGTGTTCGTCTTCGCACACGACGAACGCCGTATAACGATGGTGACACGGCGTTCGCATCGAGCGATACACGACCCTGACGAGCGGCACACGGCACGCCGGTGCGCCGGGCGGCGTCAGACGCCGGGCGGGAACGGCACCTCTGGCACGACCGGCTGGTGGTAGACGTCCTCGAAGCCGAGGTCGAGCAGCTGGCGGGCCTGGGTGCCGGGGTCTTCGGAGTTGAGCACGATCGCACCGAGCCGCACGCCGTGGCGCTCGGCGGTGGCGACGAGGCAGCGCCCGGCGGCTTCGGTCTGACCGGTCTTCATGCCGGTGACGCCGGGGTACTTGTAGATGAGCAGCGGGTTGTTGTTGTAGAGGTAAAGCTTGCCGCCCTTGATCGGGAAGGGCAGGATCGCTTCGTAGGTGCCGACTATGTGGGCGATGCGCGGCTGCTGCATGTCCACGTGCGCGAGCACGGCGAGGTCGGCGGCGCAGGAGAAGTTGCCGCCGTCGTAGAAGCCGGACGGTGAGGAGTAGCGGGTGCAGCCGAGCCCGAGCTTGGCGGCCTGTTGGTTCATGCGCACGACGAATTTGTTGACGGTGCCGGCGACGTGCTGGGCGAGTGCGACGGCGGCGTCGTTGCCGGACGGCAGCAAGAGACCGTAGAGCAGGCTCTCGAGCTTCACGTGCCGGCCGAGCGGCAGCACGCCGACCTTCGACCCGGACATGTCGACCGCCTGGCGAGTGACGAGCACGGGCGCGTCGGGCGGCGCGGCGAGGACGGTGAGCAGCGCGGTCATCATCTTGGTAAGGCTCGCGATCGGCACGCGCAGGTAGGGGTTGCGCGACCACAGGACCTGTCCGGTGGTGAGGTTGAACAAGAGCGCGGCGCGCGGCGGACGGCGGAAGCTGACCTGCACGGGATCCTTCTGCGGTGTGGTGATGCCGGCGAGCGCGAGCGCGGGCTTGGCGAGCGGGAAGCCGTAGGGGGAGCGCGCGGGGACGCGAGTAGCCGTCGTGGACCGGCGGCCGACCGTGTGGGCGCTCGCACGGCCCGGGCGATGCTGGCGTTCGCTGGAGCCGCTCGCGAGGCCCATCTGGCTGAGCACGGCGGCGAGCACAGCGAGGCCGAGCACGCCGAGCGCGATGATCCTGCGCTGCCGCCGGCGCCTGGCGGCGAGCGCGCGCCGGTGGCGGCTTTGCCCGGGGGTGAGGAACGGCGAGGAGCTCATCCTCGTGGAGGATTGCGCAGTGCGCCGACGATGCCAACGGCGAGCAGCACGAGGATGAAGACGGACAGGAGGGTTGCGAAGGTGACCCCTTCCTTACTGATGGCGGCGACGGTAAGGAAGCCGAAGCCGGCGATGAAGACGAGCACGGCGCCGAGCACGAGCAGGCGGGTCAAGCGGCCACCCTATCTCGCCTGGCGAACAGCCGGATGACGAGCACGCCGAAGGCGAAGCCGCCGATGTGTGCGAAGTAGGCGACGCCTTCGCCGCTGCCCGTGCCGGCGAGGCCGGCGGCGCCGAGGTAGAGCTGCTCGAGGAACCAGAAGCCGAGCAGGAACACGGCGGGGACCTCGACGAGCGTGAAGAAGAAGACGATGAAGACGAGCGCGAGCACGCGTGCGCGGGGATACAGCAGGATGTAGCCACCAAGCACGGCGGCGATCGCGCCGGAGGCGCCGAGCGTGGGGCCGGTGGCGCTGGGGTCGGCGGCCACCTGTGCGCCGAGTGCGACGAGCCCACCGAGCAGGTAAAAGACGGGGAAGCGCAGCCGTCCCATGGCGTCCTCGACGGCGGGCCCGAAGATGGCGAGGAAGATCATGTTGCCGAAGATGTGCAGGAAGCTGGCGTGCAGGAACATCGACGTGAAAACGGTCGCCCAGGTGGCCGGCTGAGCCCCTGGCGTGCCGGTGACGCCTGGCTGGCCCTGGCAGGCGATCGATTCGCCGACGCCGGTGGACGTGTGCAGGGTGAGCAGTTCGCAGTGCTTGCCGGGGTGGGTTAGCTCGTAGGGGATCGCGCCGTAGTGGACCTCGACGCCGCTGGTGGGCCCGCCGAAGAAGCTGCCGCCGTGGCGAATCTCGAGCAGGTAGACGACGACGTTGATCGCGACGAGCACGACGGTGACGATCGGGAACCGCGCGAGCGGGATGTTGTCTTTGAGCGGGAACATCGCTGCGGGCCCGCGCCGGGCGAGGGCGCGTCAGAGCGTATCCCCCGCCAGACGGCGCGGCGGCATGGCGCGCGGGGTCTCGGACGCTACGCGTGGGCCGCCAGCGGTCCGACGCCGGGACGCGCCTGCGGGACGTGCTGGTCGGCGTGGTAGGAGGAGCGCACGAGCGGGCCGGCGGCGACGTGGTCGAAGCCGAGCTCGTAGGCGGCCGTCTCGAGTGCGACGAACTCGTCAGGGTGCCAGTAGCGCACGACGGGCAGGTGTCGCTCGGAGGGGCGCAGGTACTGCCCGACGGTGAGCACCTGCACGCGGTGCTCGCGCAGCGCGCCGAACGTGTCGAGCATCTCCTCATGGGTCTCGCCGAGACCGACCATGAGCCCTGACTTGGTAACGACCTCGCCCTCGCTGAGCTCATGCGCGAGGCGCAGCACGCGGCACGAGCGTGCGAACTGCGAGCCGCGGCGGGCGATTGGGTACAGGCGCGGGACGACCTCGACGTTGTGGTTGAACACGTCTGGGCGCTCGGCGATGACCTTGGCGAGCGGCATCTCCTGCCCCTGGAAGTCGGGCGTGAGCACCTCGATCTGGCAGCGGGGCGCCTGGCGGCGGACCTGGCGGATGACGCCGACGAACGCGGAGGCGCCCTTGTCAGGCAGGTCGTCGCGGTCGACGGAGGTGATGACGGCGTGGCGCAGTCCCATGCGCGCGATCGAGCGGGCGACGCGGGCGGGCTCGAGCGGGTCGTTCCAGGTGGGCTTGCCGGTCTTGACGTTGCAGAAGCCGCAGCGGCGCGTGCAGGTGTCGCCGAGGATCATGAACGTGGCGGTGCCGCGCTCCCAGCACTCGCCGACGTTGGGGCAGGCGGCCTCCTGGCAGACGGTGTGCAGGTTCTCCGCGCGGATCAGCTCGGTGAGCTCGCGGTAGCGCTGGCCGCCGGGCGCGGGCACCTTGAACCACGGCGGCTTGCGCTCGCGGATCGGCCGCACGTCGGGCCCGAGCACGCTGAGCACGTCCATGCCGCCGGGGTTTGATCGAGACCTGGTTGCGCTCACGCGGGCACCGGCTCGACGAAGGGGGGTGAGATCGTTTTTATGGGGGCTCGCTTTGTCGCTCGCCTGGCGGCGTTCGCAGTGTCGATGCCAAGTCGCGCCGGGGAGACGAGCCGCTGGCGCCGCCCGTGCGCTTGGCAGAAGCTGAAGGCGACGCGCTTGCGGATGCATGACAGGGCTGGCTGGCAAGCGGGCGCCGGTGCCGTGTCGGGCGTCGTTGTCGCGTCGGTCGCTGGTGGTCCCGGGTCAGGTGCTCGCCAGTCGGCCATCGGTGTCTGCGCCTGCTCGCCGATGAGCTCATGGGCGAGCGAGGTCATGCTGACGTCGGGCAGCCCGCAGGCGAGCACCCAGGAAAACGGCTCGAGGTCGTTGTTCACGTTGACGGCAAAGCCGTGTGTGGTGACGCCACGCGATACGTGTACGCCGATTGAGGCGATCTTGCGCTCCTGCACCCACACGCCGGTGTAGTCGATGCCCTCGTGGTGGCGCGAGCGGGCGTGCACGCCCTCCTGCGCGAGCGCGGCGATGATCGCGTCTTCGATGGTGCGTAGGTGGCGGTGCACATCGTCGATGCGCATGATCGGATAGCCGACAAGCTGGCCGGGTGCGTGGTAGGTGAGCTTGCCGCCACGATCGGTGCTGAGAATGTCGATGCCTTTGGCGCGGTAGAAGTCCTCGCCGAACGGCAGGTCCTCAGAGCCGGAGCGTCGCCCTCGCGTATACACGGGCGGGTGCTCGAGCAGCAGCAGCGTGTCGGGCAGTTCGTCGGCCTGGCGCCGGGCGCGAATCTGCTCCTGGATTGCGAGCGCGTCGCAGTACGGGATGACGCCGAGGTTACAAACCCACAGCTCTTGCGACGATCGGTCGGTGACGTTCATCTGTCGCCTTCAGCCTAGCGCTGCGCCGAAGACCCGTCTGGCGGGCGCCCGCGCAAGACGCTAGCCGAATGTCGTATCTCCCGAAGCGCGCTGTCGGTCGAAAGTCCGGATACGGCAGCTTCCCGATCAAGAAGGCGGATCCCACATGACCCACCGAGGTTTGACGCGGTTTGCAGTGCTCACGGCGACGCTGCTCGGGGTTACGCTCGCGCCCGCGGTCAATGCGTCGGCGAGCGTCGCAAGCATCAAGGCCGTGATCTTGAGTTATGGCCCCAGGATCGACGTTGCCGAAGGCCACGTGCTGACAGCCCTCGGTGAATACAAGGAAAGCACGGGTCCGGCGGAAGTCGAGTCGGCGATTGGCGGCTCGGTCGCGGTGCTCGGCTCGCTGAAGGCGAAGGTCGCCGAGCAGCCGGTCGGCACGCGGCGCGCGCGCAAGGCGAAGGCGAAGATCGTGAGCGGCCTGCAGGCGGTCATCGTCGGGTATGAAGATCTGTCGGAAGCGTACGCGCAGAGAACCGCGAACCGGGCGGTGGCGGTCACCGAAGCAACGAACGCGGAGGCCCGAGTCAAGGAAGGCCAGAAAGACCTGCGCGCCGGCGTGAAGCTGCTGGGCTGATCCGACGTCCCCGAGGCGCCAGTTGGGGGCCCGTCGGGTCTCGACCTTGCCGCCGTGGCGTCTACGCGTGGAAGCGGTAGAGCTTGCCCGGCACAGCCCTGGTCGTCCAGCCGTCGCCGTTGGCAGCGACGGCTGCCGTGTCGTATTCCCAGAAGTTGGCAGCGTTGTGGATCGGGATGCTGCCGAACTTTTCGAGGACCTTGCCGCTGAGCGACAGCCTGAGGTTTGCCTGGCGGAGCTCGCCAAACGCCAGCACCACGACCGCGAGCCGGCCGCGTGCAGCGCTCAAAGAGTGAGCGACGAGGGGGTCTCCAGCAGCTCGCGAATGCGCGCGAGGAACTGCGCCGCTTCGGCGCCGTAGAGGATGCGGTGGTCGCACGCGAGCGTCAGCGTCATCGTGTTGCGCGCCGCCAGCTCGCCCTCGTGCACGACCGCGCGCGGGGCCAGCGCGCCGACTGACAGGATCCCTGCCTGCGGCGGGTTGATGATCGCCGTGAAGCTCTTCACGCCGTACATCCCCAGGTTGGAGACCGTGAACGTGCCGCCGCCGAGCTCAGGCGGCGTGATCGTGCCTGCGCGCACGCGCTCGGCCAGCGCCCGCGTCTCGCGCGCGATCTCGCCCAGTGCCTTGGAGTCCGCGTCGAACACCGTCGGTACCACCAGTGCGCCTTCCGCCGCCACCGCCACGCCCACGTTCACCCGCGAGTACACCTGCACGCGCCCGTCGCGGTAGCTGCCGTTCGCGTGCGGGTGCTCGCGCAGCGCCAGCGCGCTCGCCTTCACCACCATGTCGTTGTACGTCGGCACCCCGTGCGCGTGCGCGACCGACTCCGCCGCGCCGCCCGGGCTCGACAGCTGCTTCAGCTGGCCGCGCAGCTGCACGCACTCCTCCATGTCCACGTCGATCTGCAGCGTGAAGTCTGGGATCGTCGCCTTCGACTCGGCCATCCGCCGCGCGACCGTCTGCTGCGTGCGCGACAGCTCGATCGTGCTCGTCTCGCCCTTCGCCGTCATCACGCCCTCCAACGCTCCTGGGGTACCGGGGGCGGGGGCCGGTACCGGCGCTCCGGCATCGCCGGCGCCCGGCGAGACGCTCGCGCCAGTTGCGCCAGTGGCGATCGCCGACGGCGCCAGCACGTCCGCCTTCACGATCCTCCCACCCGGCCCACTGCCGCTCACGCCGTGCAGGTCGATGCCGCTCTCGTGGGCGATGCGCCGCGCCAGCGGGGACGCCTTCACCCGCTCGCCCTCCGCCATCGGTTGACCGCCCCGCTCAGCCTGCGCGAGCGGCCGCGCAGTCGCCGGCGCCGCGGCCGCCGTGGCACCGCTCGCCGCCGCGCCGTCGCTGCGCTCGCGCTCGCGTGCCTGCCCACCACGGGCATCCCTCTCATCCGTGCCTTTCGACGCCGCGCCCACGCGCGCGATCACCGCGCCCACCGCCAGCGTCGAGCCCTCCTCCGCCACGATCTCCAGCACTCCCGCCTGGTCTGACTCGTACGTCATCGTCGCCTTGTCCGTCTCGATCTCCACCAGCTCCTCGCCGCGCGCCACCTGCTCGCCGTCCGCCTTCAGCCAGCGCAGGATCGTGCCCTCCTCCATCGTGTCCGACAGGCGCGGCATCACCAGCTCCGCCATCACGCGCCTCCCGCCGCTGCCGGTTGGGTGGCACCCGGCGCGCGGTTGAGGGTCGCCAGCACCGCCGCCACGATCTGCCGCTCGTGCGGGTACGCCAGATCCTCCAGCGGCTTCGAGTACGGCATCGGCACGTCCGCGCCCGTAACCCGCCGCACCGGCGCGTCCAGGTCGTCGAAGGCCTGTTCTGAAATCAGCGCCGCCAGGTTCGCGCCCACGCCCCCGTGCGGCCAGCCCTCCTCCACGGTCACGCAGTGGTTCGTCTTGCGCACCGACGCCAGGATCGTCTCCAGGTCCAGCGGGCGCAGCGTGCGCGGGTCGATCACCTCCGCCTGCACGCCGTGCTCGTCCGCCAGCGTCCTCGCCGCGCGCTCCGCCGTCAGCGCCATCCGCGAGATGCCCACCAGCGTCACGTCCGAGCCCTCGCGCGCGATTCGCGCCTGGCCGAAGTGCACGAGATGGTCCTCGTCGTCCGGTACCTCGCCGCGCACGCCGTACAGCGACTCGTGCTCGATAAAGATCACCGGGTTCTCGTCGCGGATCGCCGTCTTCAACAGGCCCTTCGCGTCCGCCGCCGTCGCCGGCACCGCCACCAGCAGGCCCGGGATGTGCAGGAACAGCGCCTCCAGGCAGTGCGAGTGCGTCGGGCCCAGCTGGTGGCCCGCGCCCTGCGGCATCCGCACCACCAGCGGCACCTTCGCCTGCCCGCCGAACATGTAGTGGATGTGCGCCGCGTGGTTCACGATCTGGTCGAACGCCAGCAGCGCGAAGTTGATCGTCATCAGCTCCACGACCGGTCGAAGGCCCGTCATCGCCGCGCCCACGCCCACGCCCACGATCG
Organism: uncultured Solirubrobacteraceae bacterium; assembly: GCA_963735615.1. Classification (GTDB taxonomy): domain Bacteria; phylum Actinomycetota; class Thermoleophilia; order Solirubrobacterales; family Solirubrobacteraceae; genus Palsa-744. The sequence continues at coordinate 1,759,266 of CAVTLO010000001.1, read as the reverse complement.
TGTTCTCCGAGATCGGCGTGTCGCGCACGCGCCGCTCGCCGAACTCCGCCAGCAGGCCGTCCGTCACCTTGAACGCGCCGCCGAACACGCCGATGTCCTCGCCCATCAGGATCACCCGCTCGTCGCGCGCCAGCTCCTCGCGCAGGGCCGCGTTTAGTGCCTCGCGGTAGCGCATCTCTGTCATTACAGCCCGCCCGCCCCGTCCTCGCCGGCTTCAAGCGCCGTCGTGATCTGCTGCGGGATCTCGCCGATGCTGCTCTCAAGCGACTCCCGCGGCTCCATCTCTGGCGCCGTCGTGCGCACCGAGTAGGAGCCGCGCACCTCATCGTCGAGCACGTACACGTCGTTGTACAGCGACTCCGCCGCCGGGAACGGCGAAGCCTCCGCGAACTCCACCGCCGCGTCCACGCGCTCCAGCGCCTGCCCGTCGATGCGCTCGCGCTCGGGCTCATCGATCACGCCCGCGCGCACCAGCAGCCCGCCGAACGCCGGCAGCGGGTCGCGCTCGCGCCAGCGCGCCACCTCCTCCTTCGTGCGGTACTGCTCCGGGTCCGCCATCGAGTGGCCACGAAAGCGATACGTCACCGCCTCCACCAGCACCGGACGGCGGTCTTCGCGCACGCGTCGCACCGCCTCCGCTATCACCGCGTGCGTGTCCAACACGTCCATGCCGTCACAGCGCATCCCCGGCACGCCCAAGCTCTCGCCCTTGCGCTGCAGGTCCGTCACCGCCGAATGGCGGCCCAGCGCCGTGCCCATACCGAACTGGTTGTTCGTCACCATGAACACCACCGGTAGCTTCCACAGCGCCGCGATGTTCAGCGTCTCGCCAAACGTCCCCTGGTTGGACGCGCCGTCGCCAAACACGCACAGCGTCACCTCCTCCGTGCCCTGGTAGTCCGACGCCAGCGCGATGCCCGCCGCGATCGGCAGGTTGCCGCCCACGATCCCGTAGCCGCCCATGAAACGCCGCTTTACGTCGAACATGTGCATCGAGCCGCCGCGCCCGCCAGAGCAGCCGTCCACGCGCCCGAACAGCTCCGCCATCACGTTCTCCGGCGGCGTCCCGCGCACGAGCGCATGCCCGTGCGAGCGATACGTCGAGATCAGGTAATCGCTCTCGCGCAGCGCCCGCGCGCTGCCCACGATCGTCGCCTCCTCGCCGATCGACAGGTGCAGGAAGCCGCCCACCTTCGCCCGCGCGTACATCTCGCCCGCGCGCTCCTCAAAGCGGCGGATCAGCGTCATCGTCTGGAGCCACTCGCGCGCGCGCTCCGGCTCCGGCAGACTCGGCGCGGGCGGGCTTGGCGCGGATGGGTCTGGCATCAGTGCTCCACGGTACTCCAGCGCGCCGTGAACTCCTCCGCGTCCAGCTGCGACAGGTCCGCGCGTAGCGCCCGCGCAAGCTTCGACGCCGCCTGCGGCGGGCGATCCCAGAACAGCACCACTTCGCCGCTGTCCACCTCCACCACCTCGATGTGATCCGTGCGCCCCGTGTCCGCCAGCAGCGCCGGTGCCAGGCCGCCGCGCGTGACGATCAGGCGGTACGCGTGGTTGGCCTTCACGGCGCTGCGGTGCCGTTCTGCTCGGACAACCACACATCCAGTCGCTCACCCGGTGTGCCTGCCGAGACGCTGCGCATGTGCGCCGCTGCGCGCTCGGGGGCCTCCTCGCCGACGAACACGCGCTCGCCAATCGTGATCGCCGGCACGTCCGTCACACCTGCGCTGGCAGCCGACATCGTGGCCGTCGCGAGCCGCTCCGCCGTCGAGCGCATCTCCGCGCCGCGCAGCACCGCCGTCGGGTGCATCTCGCACGCCGCTGCCGCGATCAGCACGAAGTCCGGGTCCTGGAGCGAGTGCCCGCCCGCGAACGCCTGGCGGAACGCCGCCTGCGCGAACGGCACCGCGCGGCCGATCGAAGCGGCGTACGTCGCCACCAGCATCGCCAGCGAGCTGTCGAACGGGAACGGCTCCGGCCAGCGGATCGGCTGCAGGTCGAGCTCGCGCGCGCGGCGCTCCACCCGCTCGCGCAAGCCTCGGGCGTCGTCGTCTTTGCCGTCGTTGCGTCTGGCGCCGTCGTGTATCTCTTCTTTCGTTCCGCGTGCGCCATCGTATTGCGCTTCGGCCGGTGCGGGACCGCGCAGGCCGCGCGCGTCGATCGGACGCCACTCCGCGGGGGTGGGTGGGCTCGAGAAGACATGCAGCACGCGTTCCGCCGCAAGGTACGCCAGCGGGCTCGCGAGGTCGAAGTAGAAGGCGGCCGGCGTGGACACAGGCCGAGGTTAGTGCCACGCGCCGAAGGCGGCCGCCTTCAGCCGTGGATCAGCCAGCCGTCTGCCGCGCGGCCTGCTTCCATCACGGCCTCAGACAGCGTCGGGTGCCCGTGGATGATGCGCGCGAGCTCCGGGAAGCCGCCCTCGAGTGCGCGCACGTTGACGAGCTCCTGGATCAGCTCGGTCGCGCGCGCTCCGACGATGTGCCCGCCGAGCAGCTCGCCGTACTTGCTCTCGCCGACGACCTTCACGAGGCCCGTGCGGTCGCCGTACACCGTCCCTCCGCCGACCGCCCCGTACTGGACCTTGCCGACGACCACGTCATAGCCTTGCTCGCGCGCCTGCTCCTCGGTCAGGCCGAACGAGCCCACGTTGGGCGTGCAGAAGGTCGCGCGCGGGATGTCCGCGTAGGCGATCGGGTGTGTCTCGCGCCCGGCGATCGTCTCCGCGGCGATGATCCCCTCGTCGGAGGCCTTGTGTGCAAGCGCCGGCCCGCGCACTAGATCGCCGATCGCGTACACGCCCGCACGGCTCGTGCGCAGCGCGCCATCGACCTGTACAAGGCCGCGTGCGTCGAGCTCGATGCCCGCCTCGGCCAGCCCGAGCCCCTCGACATCCGCGCCACGCCCGGCGCAGATCACCAGATAGTCGACCGCCGTGGCATCCTCCCCGGAGGTGGACTCCGAGCCGTAGGAGAAGCTCACGCTCGTCTCGCCCGCGCTCACGTCTGCCAGCGGCGTGCCCGTGTGCACGGCGATGCCCTGGCGCTTGAGGCCGCGCTCGACCAGGCGCGAGATGTCAGCGTCCTCCGTCGGCAGCAGGCGCTCCATCGCCTCCAACAGCAGCACCTCGCTGCCCAGGCGCGCGAACGCGGAGGCGATCTCAGCGCCGGACGCGCCCGCGCCGACAACCGCCAGCCGAGCGGGCACCTCCGGTAGCGCCCACGCCTCCTCGGTCCCGATCACGCGTCCGCCGAACGGCACGCTTGGGATCGCCCGCGGGGTCGAGCCCGTGGCGAGGATCACGCTGCCGGCGCCGATCGTCAGTGGCTCCGCGTCGAACACGTCCGCGAGCACGTCGCCGTCGGCGGTCAGCTTCGCGTTGCCCGCGATCACGTCGATGCCGTCTTTCTTGAACAGCCCGCCGACGCCTGAGGTGAGCGTGTGCACGACCTTCTCGCGCCGCGCCTGCACTGCCGCGTAGTCGACCTCGACGCCGCTGACCTTCAAGCCAAACTCCTCCGCCTCGCGGATCTCCGACAGCAGATCGGCCGAACGCAGCACCGCCTTCGCGGGGATGCATGCGTAGTTCAGGCAGCGCCCGCCGAGCTTGTCGCGCTCGACGACAGCGGTCTTCAGGCCGAGCTGCGCGGCACGGATCGCCGCGACATATCCGCCCGGCCCGGAGCCGATGACGACGCAGTCATAGGAGCTCTCGGCCATCGCGCCGCACACTATCGAAAGGTCAGTCGCCGCCCGGGTTCTCGCCGGCTTGGATGCGGCCCATCACGCGCACGAGCTTCCAGAACAGCCAGCCCCCGAGACCGATCGCCAGCAGGCACCCGCCGGCGGCCACGAGCGTCGAGGCGACGACCAGCGCGAGCGAGGTGACGATGATCTGAAACGCGAGCAGCGCCTCGAAGCCAAGCACCGCCAGGTAGCGGCGGCGGTACATGCCGAGCGCCAGCAGCGCGAGGATCGCCGCGAGGAAGATCGCGCCCGGCAGCGAGCCGCCGTGGCTGCTCAGGTCGTGGATCGTCAGTCCGCCGGCGATCACCGCGCCCGCCAACACGACGCACACGCCGACTGCCACCAGCAGCGCCAGCGGGCGCTCGCCGGGACCGAGGGGCACGAGCTCCGCTGGCGCCTGCTCCTCGCGCGCTGGCGGGCGGGCGTCCCCTCCATCGCCGCGCGCGATCCCCGGCTGGCCGGCGTGCTGGCCGCCGTCGGCCACCCGCCTCAGGGCTCCCGCGGGCGGGGGTCGAGCGTGCCCGGATCAGCCCGTCGCGAAGTGTCCTAGCCGCCCGCTTGGGGTCCTCCGCGTCGGCGATCGCCCGCAGCACGCACACTCGGTTCGCTCCCGCGTCGAATGCCTGTCCGAGGTTGCCCGCGTGCAGGCCGCCGATCGCGAAGAACGGTACCGCGCGTGCGCGCGCGCATAGCGGATCAGCTCGACGCCCACCGCCGGGCGCCCGGGCTTTGTCGGCGTCTCGTGGATCGGTCCCACGCCGATGTAGTCGACGACGCTCTCGTCGACCGCGTCGATCTGCTCCGGCGAATGGGTCGATAGGCCGATCAGCATCTCCGGGCCGACCAACTCGCGACCTCCGCTGCGGGGATGTCGTCCTGTCCCACGTGGATTCCATGGGCGCGCGCTTCGCGCGCCACCCACGGACGGTCGTTGACGATCAGCAGCGCCCCCAGCCCCTCGCACAGCACGCGCGCAGCCATCGCCACCGACGCCAGCTCCTCGTCCGCCATCTGCTTCTCGCGCAGCTGCACGATGTCCACGCCACCGGCGATCGCTTCACGCAGCAGCGTCGGCAGCTCGCGGCCGCTCGGGCTCGCGCTGCACACCAAGTACAAGCGCGCCGTGTTCAGGAGCGCGCGGCCGTCGGTTTGTGGCGTCTGCTGCGCTGCGTCGGGCCTGGACATATGCCCGCAGTCTCGCATGCGCCGCCGCTTGCTTGGTAGCGGCGTGTTGATGGCTGGGGCCTCGGCCGTCGCGCGGGTGCAGGCGCGGGCTAGCATCAGCTCATGTCGGAGGACCGTCCACTCGACGTCGTCGTCGTCGGCGGCGGCATCATCGGCCTGGCGATCGCGTGGCGTGCCAGCCAGGCGGGGATGTCGGTGGCGGTGCTCGAGCGCGACCTCGCCGTGCAGGGAACATCGCACGTGGCCGCCGGCATGCTCGCGCCGGTTGCCGAGGTCGAGTTCGGCGAGGCGGGGCGGCGCCAGCTCGAGCTGGGGTTGCGCTCGGCGCGCGCGTGGCCCGCGTTTGCCGCCGAGCTCGAGGCGCAGAGCGGCGTGTGCGTTGGCCTGATGCGGACTGGCACGCTGCTGGTCGCGCGCGACGACGACGACGCGCGCGAGCTCGAGCGCCAGCTCGACTTCCGCCAGTCCATCGGGCTGGCCGTGCGGCGCCTGCGCCCGAGCGAGGCTCGCGAGCTCGAGCCGGCGCTGGCGCCGACCGTGCGCCTCGCCTTGGAGGCCCCCGACGACCACTCCGTCGATCCTCGGCAGGTGCTCGCGGCCTTGCGCCGGGCATGCGGCACGGCGGGAGTGCGCCTGCGCGAGCACGCGCCGGTGGCGCGCGTGGAGCTGGACCGCGAGAGCGCGGGCGGTACGGGCACGGATGGACCGAGCGGCGCGGTGACGGGCGTGACCTTGCAGGACGGAGAGCTCATATCCGCCGGGCGGCTCGTGCTCGCCGCCGGCCCTTGGAGCGAGCAGATCGAGGGCCTGCCCGCGGGCGCCGGCGTGCCGGTACGCCCGGTCAAGGGGCAGATCCTGCGGCTGCGCGACCCCGCCGGACCCGGGTTGCTGCGGCGGGTGTTGCGCTTCCGCGGCGGCTATCTCGTCCCCCGCCCGGACGGCCGCTACGTGCTCGGCGCGACCGTCGAGGAGCGCGGCTTCGAGCTCGCGCCTACCGCCGGCGGCGTATACGAGCTGCTGCGTGACGCGCGCGACCTCGTCCCCGGTATCAGCGAGCTCGAGATCGAGGAGCTGTCCGTCGGCCTGCGCCCCGGCACCCCCGACAACGCGCCAGTGATCGGCCGCGGCGCGGTGGGCGGCCTGATATGGGCGACCGGCCACTACCGCAACGGCATCCTGCTCGCTCCGCTCACAGCGGAGCTGGTCGCAGGCGTGCTCGCCGATCGCGACGATCCGCTCCTGTCCGCGTGCGCGCCCGACCGCTTTGCCGCGAACGCCACCGTAAGAGCTGGCGCATGATCCTGCTCAACGGAGAGCGCTCCGACGTGCGCGCCGGCGAGAGCGTCGCCGCGGTGCTCGGCCGTCTCGGCCTGGACGTGGACGCGCGCGGCGTCGCCGTGGCAGTCGACGGCGAGGTCGTGCCACGCGCCGCGTGGGAATCGTTCACCGTGGGGGAGGACGCGCGCGTGGAGGTGCTGACGGCGATGCAGGGAGGATGATTGGGGCATGCACGACACCGTGAGCGCCGCCGAGGACGTCCTGACGATCGCTGGCAGGAGCATGCGCTCGCGGCTGCTGCTGGGGACCGGCGGCTTCCCGTCGCTGGAGCTGATGGCCGAGGCGATCGCCGCAAGCGGAAGCGAGCTCGTCACGGTCGCGCTGCGGAGGGTTGATCCTGCCGCGCGCGGGTCGCTCCTCGACGTGCTCGCCGACGCGGGCGTGCAGCTACTGCCGAACACCGCCGGCTGCCACACCGCGCGCGACGCCGTCCTCACCGCGCGGCTCGCGCGCGAGGCGTTTGCCACCGACTGGGTCAAGCTCGAGGTGATCGGCGATGAGGACACGCTGCTGCCCGACGCGCCCGAGCTGCTGCGCGCGGCCGAGGAGCTGCTCGACGACGGCTTCGTCGTGCTCCCGTACACGACCGACGACCCCGTGCTCGCGCGACGTCTCGCCGACCTCGGGTGTGCCGCGGTGATGCCGCTCGGCTCGCCGATTGGCAGCGGCATGGGCATCCGCAACCCGTACAACATCGCGCTGATCCGCGAAGCGGTGGATGTGCCGGTGGTGCTCGACGCCGGCATCGGCACCGCCTCTGACGCCGCACTGGCGATGGAGCTTGGTTGCGACGCGGTCATGGCCGCGTCAGCAATCTCCCGCGCGCGGGATCCCGTGGCGATGGCGCGCGCGATGCGCGCGGCCGTACAGGCAGGGCATCTCGCGCGCGGGGCGGGGCGTATCCCCCGCCGCCTCTACGCGACCCCCTCGACTCCCGACGACGGCCGCGCCGACTTCGGCGCGGGCCTTCCCGAGCTCAGCTGACGACTTCGATCGTGCCGTTCATCGTCACCGGGTACAGCGTGCACTCGTAGTGGATTACGCCGGGCCTGCTCGCCTTGATTTCGAACGTGCCGCCTTCGCCGAAGTTCTTCGACGCAAACTTCTGCGGGCCGCCCTCGCTCGTGACGTTCGCCTGCGCCGAGTCGTAGTTGGTCCACTTGATCGTGCTGCCGACCTTCACCCTGACCGTGTCCGGGTCGATCGCGATGTCGCGGTAGGCGATCTGCACCAACCCGCTCTGCACAGGCGCGGATGGGGAGGGGGTGGCGAACTTGGGCGTCGTGTCTACTTTCAGCGACGTCCCACGCGAGCTCGACGTGCCCGGCTTCGTGCTCGCCGCGGTCGTCGTCGTGGTCGTGGTGGTCGCGCTCGAAGCCGAGCTACCCGTCGAGCTGCTCGACGATCCGCAGCCCACCATCAGCGCCAGCGCGCCGCATGTCACCGCCATGGCGATGCCTGTTTTCATCGGTCGTGGTCCTTTCTCAACAAGTTCATGCAGCCGGACCATCGCATATGGCGGCGCCTGGGGTCGCGCCTCGGGCGTCCGGCTGCGGAGCGCCTACACTGGCCGATTCGATGACGCCACGCCATTTCCTCACCGGAGCGGAGCTGAGCGCCGCTGAGCTGGATGCGCTGCTAGACCGCGCGCTGGAGCTCAAGCGCGCGCCGCGGTCCTCCCAGGCGCTGGCCGACCGCAGCGTGGCGCTGATCTTCGAGAAGCCCTCGACCCGCACGCGGGTGTCCTTCGAGGTGGGCATCCAAGAGCTGGGCGGCCACGCGGTGGTACTGCGCTCGGACGAGCTCCAGCTCTCGCGCGGTGAGGCGCCACGCGACACCGCACTGGTGCTCTCGCGGCACGTCGCCGCGGTTGGCCTGCGCACGGGAGCAGACACGATCCTCGAAGAGCTGGCCGCTTACAGCGCGGTGCCGATCGTCAACATGCTCAGCGCGCGCCACCACCCCTGTCAGGCGCTCGCCGACCTGCTCACGCTGCGCGAGGCATGTGGTTCGCTCGATGGTCTGCGTATCGCCTATGTCGGCGATGGCAACAACATCGCCCGCTCGCTCGCGGTGCTGGGGGCGCTCGCGGGCATGCACGTAGCGTTCGCCTCGCCTGCCGGCTACGCGCTCGGGGGCGACCTGCAGCTCCCCGCAGGTGCCAGCGGCGTGGTCACGCACCACTCCGACCCGCGCGAGGCGGTGCAGGACGCGGCGGCCGTGTACACGGACGTGTGGGTGAGCATGGGCGATGAGGCGACCGCAGAGCGGCGCCGCCGTGACCTCGCCGACTACCGCGTGGACGACGCGCTGCTCGACGCCGCCGCGCCCGGAGCGTTCGCCATGCACGACCTGCCCGCGCACCCGGGCGAGGAGATCACCGCCGAGGTTCTGTACGGCTCGCGTGAGCACATCTGGGATCAGGCCGAGAACCGCCGGCACGCGCAGAAGGCGCTGCTCGAGCTGCTGGTGTCGCCCGCGTGAACGTCGAGGCTCCCGCACGACCCGAGGGCTCACCCCGTCCCCAGCGCGGCGACGAGCTCGAGCTGACGATCGACTCGCTCGCGTTCGGCGGCGAGGGCGTGGCGCGACTCGGCGATGGCGGCTATGTGGTGTTCGTCGCGGGGGCCATCCCCGGCGACCGCGTCCGTGCGGTCGTGCACAAGCGCAAGCGCAGCTACGCCCACGCGCGCACGCTGGAGGTGCTCGAGCCGGGCCCCGAGCGGATCGCCCCGACCGCGATGCACCCCGGTGTGGCGTGGCAGGTGCTCCCGTACGAGCGTCAGCTCGAGATCAAGCGCGGTCAGGTCGACGATGCGCTGCGGCGGATCGGCCATCTGGACGGCTTCGAGCTGCAGGAGATCATGCCCGCGCTGCAGCCGTGGCGTTATCGCAACAAGCTCGAGTACTCGTTTGGCGAAGACGGCGACGGCGCGCGCCCAGACCTAGTCTGCGGCTTTCACGCCCCTGCCGGCGGCAACCGCGTGACCCCGATCGACGACTGCCTGCTGGCGTCCGAGCGCGGCAACCTCGCGCGAGCCGCCGCACTGGCCTGGTGCCGCGCTCAGGGGCTGACGGCGTGGGAGCGCAGCAGCGTCCCGCGTGGCGCTCGCGACGCGCGGACCGAGCCGGCGCCCGATGGGCGCGCGCGCCTGCGCAACCTGGTCGTGCGCGAAGGTCGGCACACCGGCAAGCTGCAGGTACGGATCGTGACGACCGAGGGCGAGCTCGACGCCGGCTCGCTTGCGGCCGCGCTCAGCCAGGCGCTCGGCGAGAGCCTGTCGGGGGTCCTGTGGACACGCTCGCGCAGCGTCGCCGAGACGACCGCCGGCGGCGAGACCGAGCTCGTGTGGGGCGATGCCGAGCTGCCCGAGCGGCTGGGAGAGCTCGACCTGCGCATCTCCGCTGAGGCGTTCTTCCAGACGAACACCGAGATGGGCGAGCTGCTGTACGGGATCGTGACCGAGTACGCGGCGCTCGAGGGCTGGGAGCGCGTGTACGACCTTTATTCGGGCATCGGCACGATCGCGCTGACGCTCGCGCCGCGGGCGGGCGAGCTGTGGGGGATCGAGCTCATCGAGTCGGCCGTCGCCGACGCGATCGCCGGCGCCCGGCGCAACGAGATCACCAACGTCCACTTCTTCGCCGGCGACACGCGCACCGCGCTGCCTGAGCTGCTCGAGCGGGCTGGTCGCCCCGACGTGCTCGTCGTCGACCCGCCCCGTGCCGGCCTCTCCAAGAAGGTCGTGCACCGCATCATCGACGCCTCGCCCAAACGCATCGTCTACGTCTCCTGCAACCCCACCACGCTTGCGCCCAACGCCGCTGAGCTGGTGGACGCCGGATGGGTGCTGCGCAAGGTCCGTCCGGTGGACATGTTTCCGCAGACGCATCACATCGAGTGCGTCGCGCTGCTCGAGCGCGTCTGATTTTTGGGCGCCGAGCACGCTTGACCGCATCGCCGAGCTGGAGCGCGCAGCGGCCGCTCGCCTTGACAAGTCGTCGTCGGCTGCGACGATTCGACGGGCCCCGGGACGCTGGGCGAAACCCCGACATGGGAGGATGTGATGGTCAACGATTTCAAGGCGTTCCTGCTACGGGGAAACGTTGTCGATCTTGCCGTCGGGATAGTCATCGGGGCTGCGTTCGGTGCAGTCGTCACGGCGCTCGTGCGCGACCTGCTGACGCCGATCGTCGCGGCGATCATCGGCAAGCCCGACTTCTCAACGCTGGCCTTCACGATCAACCACAGTACGTTCGCCTACGGCGACTTCATCAACTCGCTGATCGCCTTCATATCGATCGCGGCGGCCGTGTTCTTCTTCGTGGTCAAGCCCGTCAACGCGCTGATGGCACGGCGCAAGACCGGGCGGGACACCGAGTCCGTGACGCGGCCCTGCAGCGAGTGCCTCTCAGAGATTCCCCGGCAGGCGCGCAAGTGCGCTTTCTGCGCCTCGCCGCAGGAGAGCTTGGCCTAGCGCCACCTGCGATGCATGTCCTGGCGCCGGGCAGGCTCGTACGGCGCTGCACCGGAGCGCTCGCAGCCCGCGCTCGGGAGCGCGCACGCGAGCGCGACGGCACGTGCGAGCCCGACCTGTCGCTGCGAGGCTGACGGTGTGCGTCCCTGCGGGCGGACGACTACCACGCGATAAACGCGATGGCCCCGCAGGAGGAAGACGTCCTCCTCGGCGGCGTCGTCGGGGTTGACCCAGGCGAGCGTGTGCGCCTGCGGCGGCTGCGGCGGCGATCCCTCGACGCCGTCGCGATGGCAGCGCGCGTTGCTCGCCTCCGTGAAGAAGCGGCGGGCCTGCAGGGGGTCGGCGAACATGAACACGTCAGCGGCAACGTCGTCCCGTGCCGATGTGAGCTGGGGGTCGGCGGTCCAGCTACGCATCTCGAAGCTGGCCGGCCACTGCCACTCTCCTGGGCGACTCGATCGAGCGACTGAGCGCAGCGCCGAAGGCGATTCATCCGACCAGACCTCGTCCGGTGTGACCGTGCCCCACGCGTAGCGCGAACGGGCCAGGGGCGCCATCATCGCGAGCAGCCCTGCATGCAGCTCTTTGAGTTGGCTCACGGATGCCTCCGCGAGCGGCGGTGTCGCGGGTACGCAGAAATGCCCGGAGGTGATCGCGTCGCGGGTCGAGGACGAGAACACGCGGGCGCCGTTGGAGAGCAGGGCGACGATTGACACGCCCAGGCAGGCAAGCAGCAGGCCGAGCCTGAGCCTGCCGCTCGTCCACCAAGGCAGTAGCGTGGCTGCGTCGTGCTCGCCGGTGTCCTCGTTTCTCGGGGCCGCCATCGTCTCCCTATCGGGTCTCGTTGTGCGCGCCTTGACGCGGCGCCCGGCAGATAGGCTTGCGGGCATGCGCGCCGCCACCATCCGCGAGCAGGAGATCGTGATCGAGGAGCACCCCGATCCGGTGGCGCAGGCCGGCGAGGTGCTCGTGCGCGTCCACGCCGCCGGCTTGAACGGAGCCGACATGATGCAGCGGCGCGGCCTGTATCCGGCACCGCCCGGCTCGCCGCAGGACATTCCCGGGATGGAGTTCGCCGGCGAGGTCGCCGCGCTCGGACTGGGTGCCGAGCGCTTTGCGGTGGGCGAGCGCGTGATGGCGATCGTCGGCGGCGGTGGACAGGCTGAGCTCGCGACGGTGCATGAGCGTCAGCTGATGCCCGTGCCGGCTGCCCTGGACTGGGCCGCCGCCGGCGGGCTGCCGGAGGTATTCATCACGGCGCACGACGCCCTGTTCTCGCAGGCCGAGCTGCGCTGCGGCGAGCGCCTGCTCGTGCATGGCGGTGCGGGAGGCGTCGGCACAGCGGCCATCCAGCTGGCCCGCGCTGTCGGCGCGCGCGTCACCGCGACCGTGCGACGCGCGGAGCTGCGCGAGCAGGTCGCGGCGCTTGGCGCCGACGTGATCGCGCCCGAGGGCTTCGCCGAGCATGGTCTGTTCGACGTGATCCTCGAGCTCGTCGGCGCCCCCAACCTCGCGGAGAACTTCCAGGCGCTCGCCATCGGCGGGCGCCTGTCGATCATCGGCGTCTCCGCCGGGGCCAAGGGCGAGCTGAACCTACTGGCGCTGATGGGCAAGCGTGCTCGCATTCTCGGTTCGACGCTTCGCGCGCGGCCGCTCGAGGAGAAAGCGCTCGTCGCGCGCCGCGTCGAACACGAGGTGCTGCCGCTGTTCGAGTCAGGAGCTCTGCAGGTGCCGATCGCCGAGACATTCCCGCTCGAGCAGGCCGAGGCGGCCTACGAGCGCTTCGCAGCCGGCGGCAAGCTCGGCAAGATCGTGCTCGTGGTGTAGCTCCGCTACCCATTCGCGGTACGAACTCTGGACACACGGTGATAGATTGGACACATGAGTTTGGCGCTGGAGGAGCTGGCCGGTGAAGTGGGCGTTCACGAGCGCACGCTCCGGCGAGCGGTGCGCGGAGGCCTGATTCACGCGCGCCGGCCGAGCTCGCATCGACTTTCCATTTCAGAAGGGGAGACAGTATGGATCCGCTCTCACTGGCGCCTCGTCGGCCAACTGCTGGCGGCGCTCAGGACGGAGCCGAACGTCGAGCTCGCTGTCCTGTTTGGCTCCGTCGCACGCGGAACGGATGTAGAAGGCATCTCCGACGTGGATCTGATGGTGGCGTTGCGCCGCCCATCTCCGGGTGCTCTCGACGCATTGCGCCAGAGACTCGGCGAGCGTGTGCAGGGCAACGTGGAGCTCGTGCCGCTCGAGGCCGCGCGGCGCGACCCCATTCTGCTGTCCGAGGTCCTGCGCGACGGCCGGCCGCTGGTCGATCGCGTAAGCATATGGCCGGGGCTTCAGGCACAGCGAGACCGGACTCAGGCGCAGGCCGACCGCGAGGGGCGCGAGTTGCGCCGGGACGCGCGCGACGCGCTCAGCTATTTCCAGCGCTTGGCCACGGTACGGGTTCGGTCGTTTACTACCGGCGCCCGATGAGTGACTCCACACGGCCCGCCGATCGCCGATAATGCGCGTCGCGGGGCTTTCGAGCAGGCGTTGCGGCAACTCGCGCGGACGATGGAGCAGATGGAGACAGCGGTTTCAGCCTTCCCGCCCGACTTCGATCTCGACGCTTTCACGCGGGCGTGGCACTCGCAGTCGCCAGAGGAGCGCAACCGAGCGATGCTCGTGCGATCGAATATGGACGACCTTCAAAACCTGTGCCAAGGCCTGATCGATCGCAGCGTCCGAGTGGCCCAGGATCTAGGTGCGATTCCTGCCGACCGCAAGACTCCGGCGGCAGAGCAATTGCGCGAGCTCGGCCTGTTCCCGAAGGAGGCGCAACTCGTCATCCAGGAGGTAAGCGACTTGCGCAACACGAGCCAGCACGCGTACTGGATCCTCTCGTCTGACGAAGTACACGCCGCTGTGAACCATCAGCGAAACGCGCTGCCAGCCTTCATCGCCGCCCTCGGCGAGTGGGTTGAGGGTCTGTCCTGAAGCGCTGGTGTCGAGCGCGCGTCTTGCTCAGTACGGCGGCTGCGCTGCGTACCAATCGCCGAGCACGCGGAAGGCCGCCCAGAAGTCTCGCTTGGCGTCCTGCTCGTCGAGCGAGTCGTCGATGCTGGGCACGTACAGCGCGTCGATCATCGGCGTCAGCTGCTGGATCTCCCCGAGCGCGTCGGAATCGAGCCCGCCCGCCCGGGCGAGCGGGATGTCCATCTCGCCCAGCGCCGTCAGCGCATCGGCTCCCATCACGACGATGATCTTCGGCTGCACGATCGCCATCTCTTCGGCCACGCGGGAGATGCAGGCGAAGTCCGCGAGCGACGCATCGCTCAGCGGGCACTTCACGCACAGCGTGCCGTATACGGCCAGCGGATCGATCGACAGTCGCTTGAGCGACTTCATCAGCGCCCCGCCCGCGCGACCGTAGAAGGCGACCCCCTCCTCGATCTCAGACGGCAGCGCCGAGTACTTCAACAGCATGATGTCCGCCTGCGGATGCCCCGATCCGAGCACCGGCATCAGGTTGCCGCGCGGACAGTGCGGGCATGCTTGCAACTCGCGTGTGAGGGTGTTCAGCTCGCGGATAGCGCGCTCGAGGTACTTCTCGCGGATCTCGTCATCAGTTACGGGCATCGACCCCGAGGGATTTGACGAGGCGTCGTCTTGTCCTTGACGGTGCATCAGTACTTGCGGGACGGCCGATGGCACTTCGTGGGGCAGCGTCCTCGGTCGCTCGCGTGCGTAGCACGCCACGCGGGTGGGTGGGCCTCGACTCTCATCCCCCCATTCGACCCTCGACCGCCCCATGGTTCTTCCATCGCCTCAGCCCTTCCTATCTCCGTCCCCCGCCGCCGCGAGTGCGATTCAGCCGCTTCAGGCGCCTCGCCTTGCTCGCCCGCCGCGCCGATCGCGGCGTGGCGCGCGTCTGCAGGAACTTCAGCGCCTGCACGTACAGCAGCGAGGATGGGCGGGTGAGGATCTCGCCGTCGCGCAGCGACTGCAGGAACTCCGCCGGCCCGTCGAAGTCGCGCATCCTTATGCGCGCCGAGCCGAGCCCCTGGGCCACGTGCGAGTCCGAGCCAGCCCCCGCCGGGATGCGGTACTTGGCGGCGAAGCGGGCCGCCTCTTCGTTGAACGCGCTGATCGCCACGCGCGGATTGAAAACCTCGATCGCGTCGACCTCGTCGAGGATCTCCAGCAGGTGCTCGTAGTCTGGCACCGAGTGCATGCGGTCAAACGGGTGTGGCACGTACACGATGCCGCCCTGGCGCCTGATCTCGGCGACCGTTTCGCGCAAGCTCAGCCCCCTCGGGATCTTCTCCTCGATGAACAGCCCGATCACCTCGCCCTCGCCCGCCGTCTTGACCTCCTCGCCGACGATCACCTTCACGGGCCCGTCGGGGTCGAGCTCCGCCGCCCGCTCGCGCGCCTCGAGCGCGCCCGAGATCTCGTTGTGGTCGGTCACCGCGATCGCCCCCAGCCCCTGCTCGCGCGCGCTCGCCAGCAGCACCTCCACGGGCGTCGCGCAGTCGTAGGAGTGGTCGGTATGCATATGCAGGTCGACCTCGATCAGCGGGCGCGTGGACAGCCGCTGCGCCAACGGGCCGTCGCCGTCAGCCGAATGCCGCCGCGCCGCCAGACCGCGGTAGATCGCCTCGAGCTCGCTCGCCGCGCCATCCGCGTCTCGCACCAGCCGGTAGTCGCCCGGGAAGTGATGCGCCATCAGCTCGGCGGTCGCCGGCAGGCTCGCCGTGCGCGCGTCCAGGCGCCCGAAGAAGCTCTCCACGAAGCGGCGCGCGACGAGCGTCGAGAGCAGGCGCTCGGTCGAGGAATGAAACGAGCCGACGTTCAGCGCGCGCGAGTGGCGCAGAGCCGCGTTCGACGTGCTCGGCGCGAACGGCTCGTGCACGTGCACAAAGTCGAGCGCCACCGTGCTCAGCAGTTCCTCGATCGTCCGCGCCACGTCGATCGGAAGCGCTGACGGCCGCCGGGCGCTGTCGCCGGCGCGCCCCGAGCGCGCGGGGCCCCAGAGTTCGAGCACCTCGCCGACGGCGATCACCCGCGGCGTGCCGCCGTCGGTACCCTCGAGCAGCGATTGCGGATCCCTCCTCGCCGCCCGCAGCGCCTTGCGCGAGGCGCGCACGCGCTCCTGCGAGCGCGACGGGGCGAGCACCAGCACGCGATGGCCGTGCCGCGACAGCTCTGCAGCGACGCGCTTGACGTGCGCGTTGACCTCGTTGTCCTCCGCCTCCCACGGATACGGCGTCACGTGGGCTATCGAGAACGAGTCGGCCATCGCGGCCATTATCCCGTGCGCTGGGCCACCTTTCGAGGTTTCGATCCAGTCTGGGTGGGTGGTGCGACCGGGGTGGGTGGGCTCCCATACTTAGCGATGAACGCCTCCGTGTCCGTGCGCGCCTGCTCGTCCGGGCGCTGGTTGTGCGGCGACTTCATCAGGTAGGAGGACGGTCCGTCGAGCTGTCCGCTGAGGCCGTGGTTGAGCGCGAGCTTGCAGCAGCGCACCGCGTCGATCACGATGCCCGCCGAGTTCGGCGAGTCCCACACCTCGAGCTTCAGCTCGAGGTTCAGCGGCACGTCGCCAAACGCCTGGCCCTCGACGCGGATGTGCGCCCACTTGCGATCGGTCAGCCACGGCACATAGTCCGACGGCCCGACGTGGATGTCGCTGGCCGGCAGCTCGTGGTCCATGATCGACGTCACCGCGTTGGTCTTCGAGATCTTCTTCGACTCCAGGCGCTCGCGCTCGAGCATGTTGTAGAAGTCCATGTTGCCGCCCACGTTCAGCTGTGACGTGCGCTCGATCTCCACGCCGCGCTCGGCGAACAAACGCGCGAGCGTGCGGTGCACGATCGTCGCGCCGACCTGGGACTTGATGTCGTCGCCGACGATCGGCAGCCCCGCCTTTTTGAAGCGCTTGTCCCAGTAGTCCTCGCGGGCGATGAACACGGGGATGCAGTTGACGAAGCCGCAGCCCGCCTCGAGCACCTGCTCGACGTACCACTTCGTCGCCTGCTCGGAGCCGACCGGCAGATAGGAGACGACGACGTCGGTGTGCGTCTCCCTCAGGATCCTCACGATGTCGGCGGTCTCGCCGGGTGCCTTCGTGATCTTCTCTTTCAGGTACTTGCCGAGGCCGTCGTGGGTCATACCGCGGTACACGGGCACACCGAGCTTCTTCGGCACCTTGGCGAACTTGATCGTGTTGTTCTGCCCAGCCCAGATCGCTTCGCCCAGATCCTTGCCGACCTTCGTGGCGTCGATGTCGAATGCCGCCGTGAACTCGATGTCGCGCACGTGGTAGCCGCCGAGGTCGACGTGCATCAGCCCGGGGACGCGCTGGGTGGGGTCCGCGTCGCGGTAGTAGTGCACGCCCTGCACGAACGAGGAGGCGCAGTTACCGACGCCGACGATCGCGACGCGCACCTTCTCCGACTGATAGCGCGCCGCGCCGTTCTTGGAGGCCGCGCCGTTGGCGTGGCCGTTGCTGACGTTGTTATGTGTGCTCACTTGGGGAGATTCCTTCCGCAGGGCCGCAGGCCCGGTCGAGGGAGCCTGGAAGGCTCCCACACTTCTCGAGGGTGCGGCTGGATGCCGCACAAGCAGACTCCGATAACTACTCCGCCCAGCTCGTCAGGTCACACCGACAGTGCGCGGCGCACGTGCCAGATGCGCTGCGCGACGGTGATCACGCTGAGTGCCGCCAGCACGTACACGGCGGGCGCCAGCAGCTCGAAGTTGCCAAGCGAGGCGCCTCGCGCGAAGATCAGGCCGATCGACAGGATCACGACGCGCACCGGACGCGTGGCGATGCCCACCTTGCACTCCACACCCAGCGCCTCAGCGCGCGCACGGGTGTAGCTGACCATCAGCGACGCCAGCACCGCGACCACCACCGCGGCCGTCGCCACGCGGTTGCCGTGCAGCGCGAAGTAGCCGGCGACGGCCGTCAGCACGATCCCCTCCTCGATGCGGTCGAGCGTCGAGTCCAGGAACGCGCCGAACGGCGTGCCCTTACCGGACATGCGCGAGTAGCGCCCGTCGAGTGTGTCCATGATCGAGCCGACGACGAACGCTATGCCTCCGAGGAAGAACAGTCGTTCCCACACAAGCGCCGCGGCGAGCACGTTCAGCACAAAGCCGGTCAACGAGATCGCGTTCGGGGTCAGCCGCGACTCGATCAGCCGGTTGCGCACGAGCTCGCGCCGCTGTCCCGCGCCGATCGGCGCGCGCGCGCCGGGCCGTCCCGCACGGTAGGAGCTGCGCCGTGCACGGCGGGACGGAGTGTGCTGCCTCGGCGGTGCCATCCAGATCGACCGCTCTAGGAGCTCGCGCTCAACTGCGGGGTGGCGACGGTCGAGAAGCGCCACACCTGCGGCCGTGCGCGCGCCATCCAGGTTGCTGCGTACGCTGACGCACCGGCCGTGAGCGCGCCGAGGATCGCGTCGAAGATGAAGTGGTTGGCCGTCACCACGATCACGAACGCCATCAGGAATGGGTAGAGCACCCACAGCACGCGCACCACCCGCCAGCGCACCAGCCGCGCGAGCGTCCAGCCGATCATCAGCGCGAACGCCACATGCATCGATGGCACCGCTGCGTACAGGTTGGTAAGCGCGTTCAGCGACGCGCTCGCGTGGTTCACGTGGACGCCGGTGAAGTCCGCGACGCTGTCGATAAAGCCCCACTCGGGCATGAAGCGCGGCGGCGCCGTCGGGAACACCGCGTAGCCGACCAGCGCGATCGCCATTGCCACCATGAACATGTTGCGCACGAAGTAGAAGTTGCGGTTATGGCGCAGGTACAGGTACACGAGCGCCGCGACCGTAACGGTCGTCTGTGCGTTGACGTACATCCACGCCGAGAAGACCATCAGGAAGTGGCTGCCCGAAGCCCACGCCTGGATCGAGGGCTCGACGAACACGTGCAGCGTGCGCTCCAGCGTGATCAGGTCGCGCGCGTGGGCGAACGCCGCGTTGGCGTCGCCCTCGACCAGGCCGCGCACGAGCCGGTAGGCGAGGTAGGCGGCGCCAAATAGCGATACCTGTCGCAGCGCGTCCAACCACCCGTGCGGCAGGGCGCGCGCTTGCATGAGACGAGCGCGGGCGACCATCAACCGCGCAATCCTAAACGATGCTCAGCGGCAACGGGGCGAGTGGCTGAGCACGCGCGCGAGCGAGAAGCGGATCACCACGCGGAAGTTGCCCCCGCTGTGCGCCTCGAGCTCCGTCCAGTCCCCCGGCGCGCGGGCCACGCAGCCGCTCCCAGACGCGAGCGCCCAGTACGGGGTGAAGTGCACGCGCACCGTGTAGGAGCCGGCACGCGGCGCGTACAGCGTGAGCGAGTCGCTGCTCGCACCGGTCAGCTGCGCCGGGGGCTGCGCCAGCGCGCTCGCGCCGAGCACCGCGAACAGGCGCCAGTGCGTCGAGCGCCAGACTTCGCGCAGGTACGGAACGTGGCCGGCGCGCAACAGCCGCGCCTCGGCTGCCGATGAGTAGTCGAGTGGGGCATCCGGCAGCGCGACGTATGAGACCGCGTTCTGCGACAGCCACGCGCGGTAGTGCGCGGCGCTCAGCGGCTTGGATTCTTCGTAGAAGAGGCCGTTGCGGTAGGTGTCCAGCTGGCGCTCCCAGCCGCGCGCGAGCATCACGTGCGGGGCGAGGTAGCGCGCGTCCCAGTGGTCGGCCGTCGTGACCGCCTCAATGCGCGCCGGACGCGCGCCGTAGCCGACGCCGAGCGCATGCAGCTCGCCGAGCAGCGGCGCGTAGTAAGAGGCGTTCACCGACGGGTTCGACAGCGTCGAGGCGAAGTCCGCGACAGGCGCGTTCGCCTGCCAGTAGAACAGGAACGGCGCGAGCACGATCAGTGCGCGGCGGCGCTCGCGCGAGACGCCCGCGAGCACCAGCGCGGCGATCGGTCCCGCCGCGAGCGCTCCTAGCCGGTCGGCGTTGCCACCGACGGGCGTCGACAGCGTGTAGGAGCCGGTAAGCGCCAGCGCGTACAGCAGCGCGCCCAAGCGCAGCGCGCGCTGCCTGGCCGGGATCAGCGCCGCGACCACCAGCACCCCCAACAGGTCCGGGTAGTAGGCCGACGCGGCGAACGGCTGCGCGCCGCCTTCCGGGAACGCCAGCGACATCAGCACGACCGGCGCGAGCGCCGCGAGCGTCAGCGCCGACGGCCACGCGCGCCTGGGGCCGGCCAGCGCCCACGCGAGGAACGCGAGCGCAAGGAACGCGCCGGCCACGGGACTCGCCAGCGCGGTGAGGACGGTCACCGCCAGCGCCGCTAGGCGACGATCATGTTGCGCCAGCAGCAGCGCGCCGAGACCGATCGCCAGGCCGAGGTCGAACGGCACGCGACTGGAGAGCAGCGCGACAGACGCGCCGAGCGCGAAGAACAACGCCGCGATCGCCGTCGCGCGCGCCGGGAAGCGGCCGTCGATCAGCCGCGCGAACAACGCCGTGGCAACCACCATCGAGATCGCCGCCAGCGTTTGCGGTCCGATCAGCGCGCCCAGCGCCGGCGCGAGCAGCGAGTACGCGAGCAGGTGGTGGCCGCCGTACCACGAGTTGTCCCACAGCGTGAAACCCGCCGAGGAGAACAGGCTGCTGCGGTAGCTCGCCGCCGCCAGGTCGGGACTCTGCGGCGCGAGGATCAGGTAGACGGCGGCGAGCGCCGCCGTCAGCGTCCATGCCGGCGGCATACGCGCCGCCCTCGCTGCGCCTGGCAGCGGTGACGGGCTTACGCCCGCGGCCGGGCGCGCCTGGCGCGGTGCGGGAGCGGCAGTGCTCACCCGGCGCTCAGGAACTCCACCACGCGGTCGATCACCTCGGGCCGGTCGAGCCACGGCCAGTGTCCCGCGTCGGCGAGCTCGAGCAGCTCGGCATCTCCCAGCGCCTGTGCGTACTCGCGAGCGAAGCGCGCCGGGATGTACGGGTCGCGCATGCCCCACAGCACCAGCGCTGGCATCTGAAGCGTTCCCAGTCGCGCGCCCGCCGCCGCCAGCACGTCCGGTGGCGAGCTGCGGTACAGGCGCAGGATCGCGCGCTGCGTGCCCGCGTCGAAGTGCGCCAGCACGCTGTCCTGCCACGCGCCCGGCATCGGTCCCGGCGTCGCGTTGGACTCACGCGAAATCAGCCCCAGCGTGTGGCGGTCGGTCGTCCCCATCGCCAGCTCACCCAGGCCCGGCGTGCGCCAGATGCGCGCCGTGCGGTGCCAGCGATAGCCCGGCAGCAGCGGTATCGCGTTGATGATCGCTACGCGCTCCACGCGCTCGGGCAGACGCTGCGCGAACGCCAGCCCGACCGTGCCCCAGTCGTGCATTACGAGCTGCACGCGCTCCACCTCGAGCTCGTCCAGGAAGCGCTCGATGAAGCGGTCGTACTCGTCGATCGTGTAGCGCAGGTAGCCGGGCTTGCCCGAGCGCCCGAAGCCCGGCAGGTCGAGCGCCAGCCCGCCGCTGCGCTCGAGGAACCCCTCGCCGTATGCCGGCGGGACGATCCACTCGTCCTCGGGGCGCCTGCCGCGCCACCAGCGCCGCCACACGGGCCGGCTGCCGCGGTGCTCGAGCGGCGCCACCCAGTCATCCGAGCTCGTCGGCACGCCGTGCACGTACAGCGGTACCGCGCCCTGCGCGTGGCCCGCCGGCACCGGCGCGCTGCGCCAGAACACAGGCAGGCTCGCGTGTGCCACCGCCGCCCCGCCGTCGGGCGCGGGGGGAAGCTCGATCTCGGCGGTGTGGTCGCTCACCGCGGGCACCCGGCGAGGATATAGGGGTTGCTTCGCGCCGCGGCCGCGCTCGGCCGCGCGCCTGCGGCTACCGTTCGCCTGTGTCCACCAGCGCCTCGCGCCGCGCGACCCGCCGCCCCGCAAAGGCGTCTGCCTGGACGCCGCCCACGCGCGCACGCGTCGTCAGGATCCGCGAACGCCTGCGCGAGGTCTACGGCGTGCCGCTGATGCGCCCGCACGGCGACCCGATCGCCGAGCTCGTGCTGACCGTGCTGTCGCAGTCGACCAACGACCGTAACCGCGACGTCGCCTACCTGCGCTTGCGCGAGCGCCTGCCGACGTGGGAGCAGGTCGCCCACGCGCCCGTCGCCGAGGTCGAGGAGGCGATCCGTCCCGGCGGCATCTCCAAGGTCAAGTCCGCTCGCATCCAGGAGATTCTGCGTGCGATCGGCGACGACGAGCACAGCGTTCGTGCGATCGGCCCCGACCGTGAACACGGTCCTAGTGAAACCGGCGCCGACGGTGACCACGGCTATGGCGATCCGCCGGCCGCCCTGTCCCTCGACTGGCTACCCCGAGTATCCATAGATCAGGCTCGCGACTACCTCGTTTCGCTACCAGGCGTCGGGCGCAAGACGGCCGCCTGCGTGCTGCTGTTCGCGTACGGACTGCGCGACGTGCCCGTCGACACGCACGTCTCGCGGGTCGGCATGCGCCTGCGCCTCCTGCGCCCCGGGGCGCCGTTCGAGGAGCTACACGATCAGATGCTCGCGCTGACCCCATCCGGCCAGGAGCTCGAGCTGCACGTCAACCTGCTGCGCCACGGCCGGCGCACCTGCCACGCGCGCTCGCCTGCCTGCCCCGAATGCGCGCTGGCGCGCATGTGTCCGAGCCGGGGGATCGGCCCTTGACAGGGTTGGTTATGGGTGTGCCGGTAGGGCTGTGCGTGCGGTTTGGAGGTGCCAGTGGGCGATCTCTTGGAGTAGTTGGTTTGGTGGAATGGTGTGGGTGGGTTGGTAGCCTCTGCAGTGGGCGACGATATAGCCGAGGCGGCAGCTGGCGTTGTTCTCCGTGTGTTCTGCTTCTTCGTTGAACTGGGTGAGGGCGTGTTCGCCTGCGTGGAGGAGCTTGTTAGCAACCTTGTGGTCGAGGAGCTGGGTTTCGATGATGAAGGTCTCTTGTGTGGGGGTGCGTCGGTTGTCGGTGAGCATCTGCCGGTAGGTGCCGGGGCTTGTGGTTGTTTGGATGTGTTTGAGTTCTTGATGGGTTTCTGTGGGGGTTATGTGGATGGCGTGCGCGGTGTCGTAGTTTTTGCTCCAGTAGGAGGCGACGAGGTATTCCAGGGACTGGTTCTTGATGGTTGTGTAGAGCTGGTGGCATTTCGTGAGTAGCTGTGGGGTGGTGGGCCGCGGTGGGCGTTGTCCGGGGCTCGGGGCGAGCCTGTCAAGCTCGGCGAGGCATGCCGGGTAGTTCGCGGGCTCAGCGACGAGCCCGAGCGGCACGCGGCCGGCGGTGATGGCGTAAAAGTCGCTCGCGAGCGTCTCTGTCATCCACTGGCCGAGTACGGGTTTGGTGATCGTGTAGCCGCCAACCCGCGCGATGACACCCGGCGGCAACGGCGACCCGGTGTCGCTGGGGGTGCTCGTGCTGTTAGCTGCGGTCGCGGTGCCAGTGCTCGTGCTGGTGCTGGTCCTGTGGCTGTGGCTGTGGCTGTGGCTGGCGGCGCAGCCGGCGAGCAGGATCGCGCCGAGGCATGCCGGTAGCGCCCGGGCGCACGCAAACGTGGCTTCACTGTCGTCTGCTTGGTGCGGCTGTCGGGCTCTCTTTGTTGGGCTCATGCGCGTGTCCCTCCTGACTTTTCGTGCATTGTTTCTTTGTCGCCTGCCCGGCGGTGTGCGCGAGACGCTCCTGGTGCCGGCGCGCACGCGCCACTCGCCGCCTGATTACAGGGACAGTTCTGGTAGTCCGGCACACGTTACACGAGCCCAGCTCGGTCCAAATGGCGCCGTTACGTCCGGGGATGCGCGCGCGCCGGGGCGTCCCCCGGGACTTAACTGCCGAGGTGAGTAGGAGACAAAGCATCGAAAGGCTTGACTGTCGCGGCGGAGCGTGCGACCGTACACTCGGCCGGGCGGGGGTAGTGCAGGGTCGGCAGTTCAGGTCCGATCGTGCCGCCCCGGCGCCGGCGGATGGGTGACATAACCGATACAAGGAGAAAGTAGAATGAAACGTGTCATCACGCTGTTCGGTATCGCTGTCATGGCCATGTTCGCGTTCACCGCGATCCCCATCGCGACCGCGTCAGCCGAATTGACTAAAATCTTAGTCGAACCAACGACGGGTGAACCACTAACAGACGAAGGCGAACAGCCAGCAGAAGGCCGTCTGTTGACGGTCGGCGGCAACGAAATCAAGTGCAAGAAAGGGAAAGGAGGCGAGAGCTTCACATCGGCTAACAACGGTACGGGGAAAGTGGAATTCGAAAAATGCACGAGCGCGCTGTCGACGAAATGTAAAAGCACAGGCGCTGCGGCGGAAACGATCGCGACATCAGAAGTCGAAGTACACTTCTGGTTAGCATTATTAATGCTACCCGGCAACGAAAGTACTTTAGTCGGCGCGTTAGTCTTCTTACTCAAAGAAATCCCGATTGTCTGTGAAAATGCCACGAAAACCATCAAACTCGAACTCGTGGTGCAGAACAAAAGCTGCATCGCGGCGGACGTGTTACCGACCAGCATGAACGGCTTAGTCTCATCAGTCCACGAGGAGTTCACGGAATGGGAACCCGGCGAGACGCACATCTTATCCGTCTTACCCGCCGGGGGTACCAGCGAGATCCCCTGCTTACCGACAGTAAAAGCTGGCGCCGGTACAGCAGAATTATTCGCGATCAGCGCCTTACTCTTATTCTTCAACTTCAGGAGAGGCGGCAGCGCAATTACGATTGAACTGATGAACCCTTAAGTGTAGTGTGCTAGTAATCGGTTAGGTTATGTAGGTGGTGGTGCGCGGGTGCTCAGCACGAGGGTCCCGCGCACGGCCATCTCCCGCGCATCGGTATCGACACTCTACCAGTGCAGTGGGCCGTCGGCTGGTTGTGCTCCATGGACAAGGTCTCGGCGGGTGGGTCATGATCGAGCGGTAGTCTGCACGCCCTCGCGGTTGCTCTTGACGGTCGTTGGAGCAATCATGTAGCCTGCGCGGCAGTGTTTATGGGGGGCCGGCTTCTCTCTGCGGAACCGTATGGCCTATACGAATGCGACTGCTACGTCGACGGCCTTTCTTCGCGATGTCGGGCACTCCCGCGTCTATCGAGTCGGAACCAAACTCGACGGGTGGCGTCGTCCTGGACTCAAGGCGCAAGGAGAAAGCGTCGCCTGCGGGTCTCGGGCTGTCACCGCGCTAGAAGCATAAGCCCGGCCAACCTAGCCAAAAGGGGGAGTAGACAAATGATCAAGCTAAAGCGCCGACCGTCACGCGCGGGCGCTGGATTGTTCCTCTGGGGTGGCTCTCGCGGCGGTGTTTTGTGTGGCGCTCGTGTTTGGGGTGGCTGTGGCGCTCGCGAACCAGGAACGCGTGTTCCAGGGAGCCTTCGGCTGCGCGGAAGGCGCGGCGGGCTGCACCATACCGGACCCCTATCCACTCGCGCCGGACCCATGGTCGGTCGCGGTCAACGACGCGACCGGGAATGCCTACGTGGCGGACGCCGCGAATCATCGTGTCGAGGAGTTCACCAGCAGGGGTGTGTTCGTGCTGATGTTCGGCAAGGACGTGAACAAGACCAAGCAGGCGGGGTTTCCCTCTGAAGCGAACGTTTGTAGTGAGGAAGAAGTCAAGCTGATGGGCGTTGAATGCCAGCCCGGAGCTGCGAGCGCGGAACCCGGCGGCTTCGAAAGCTCCCCCGCGCTGGAGATGTTTGTTGCGGTGGATAACTCAACAGGCGCCTCGAGCGGCGATGTGTATGTCGGTGACTACGCTGAACATGGTCCGGGTAACAGGGTCTCCAAGTTCGACTCCTCTGGAGGGCTGGTCTCGGGCTGGGGGGAAGGCGGCGAGATCAACGGGTCGGGCATAACGAGCCCCGTAGCGGGCCCATTCGGCCCGATGCAGGGGATCGCGGTCGATCCCTCCGGCAACCTGTGGGTGGCTGGCGAACGCGTGACCTTCGAGTACAACCAGGAAGTGGGTTCCAGCGAAGCTAAAGAAGTCAAAGAAGGCAAAGAAATCGGTTTCGAGACCGACTGGGCGACACCGGTCTTCTCGCTACCGTTCGGTGTCGCGGTTGACTCTCACGATGACTTGTACTTCGTCGAAGCTATGGAAGTAATCGAGGTCAGCGCGGCGGGCGTAAAGGTCGGCGTGATTACGGAACCTGGTGAAGGAGGCCATGAGATCAGCACGTTTGGGGTGGCGGTTGATCCGGCGAGCGATCAGTTGCATGTGCTTGACGAACTGGGGGGCTTTGTGCCGGCGCGGGTGCAGTTGCAGCGCTATGAATCGGGGTGTCGCCCGTCGCCGGTCGTGGCAGGGCCGGCGTGCACGGCCTCGGAAGCGTTCCTGAACCAGCACCTGACTGGGGAACTCACGGACGCGCATGGGTTGGCGATCAACCCGGGGGCAAGCAAGACGGAATATGTCACGAGCAGGGACAAGGGCGAAGTGCGGTTCTTCTCGGTCGTGACGGTGCCTGGTGTTAGCACGGGGAAACCCACGGGGCTGACCGGGGCCACGGCGGTCCTGGAGGGGTTGGTAAACCCGTCTGGTGTGGCGCTGGTGGAAGGCGAAGCGGGCTGTCGGTTCGAATGGGGTTTGGCGGGCGCGGCGTATGAACACACGGTGACGTGTGCGGAAGCGGCTGGGATTGGGTCTGGTACGAGCGAAGTGCCGGTGCACGCCGAAATCACAGGGTTGCAGACGGGTGTCTCCTATCACTATCGTCTGGTAGCGGCTAACGCGAATGATGAAGCGGAACCGGTGTTGGGTGGGGATGTGGCGTTCGGTCCGCCGGTGATCGAAAGTGAGTCGAGTGTGGATGTCGCGGCGTCAACCGCAGTGCTCCAGGCTGAGATTGACCCGCAGAGTGTGGATACGCGGGTGCGGGTGGAGTATGGGGTGAGCGCGGGGTATGGGCGTAGCACGGGTGAGCTTGATATCGGTGCTGGCAGTGGTGCTGGCGGGGGGGAAAGTGTACGGGTGGAATTGCAGGGCCTTGAAGCGGGCACGGAATACCATTACCGGTTCGTCGCGGAAAACGTGCTTGGGGAAGGCGCGGGCGCGGCTGTCGGCCCGGATCGTGTGTTGCGGACGCAGGGTGCGGGCGCGTTTCGTTTGCCGGATTCGCGTGGCTGGGAATTGGTGTCTGCGCGTAATCGGCACGGCGCGTCGATCGAACCGCTCGCGAGCTCGTATGATGCGGGTGGCGCGATCCAGGCCGCATCGGGTGGGGCCGCGGTCAGCTATGTCACGAACATCCCGACCGAAGACGGGGTCGCCGGGTTCCCCGAATTCGCGCAGGTACTTTCAACTCGTGGTGGCGGGGGGTGGGGTTCGCGTGATCTGTCGGTGCCTCATTCCGGGACGGTCGAGACGGGTGACGCTGTTACCGCGGGGCGGGAGTACCGCGAGTTCTCTGAAGATCTTTCTGAGGCGGCGGTACAGCCGATGGGCGCGTTTGAGCTGTGCACCAACGCGCAGGGGGCGCGGCAGCCGTGTATCTCCCCGGAGGCCTCTGAACAGACGGTGTTTGTGCAGAATCTGGCCAGTGGGGTGTTCACGCCGCTGGTGACGGGCTGCCCCTCGCTTCAGGAAGAAGAAGCGGGTCATCCGTGCGGCGAAGAAATCGCCCCGCTCGCGGATGTGCCGGCGGGCACGATCTTCGGCAAAACCGCCGTCGGAACCCCGGACGGGTGTCCGCCGCTGATTTATTGTGGCCCGTTCTTTGAGGACGCGACCCCTGATTTCAGTCATGTGGTGGTGGATTCGCCGGTGCGGCTGACAGAAGAAGCGGACGCCCCGCCCGGGGAAGGCTTGTATGAGTGGTCTGCGGGGAAACTTAAGTTTGTGGGCGGGGGGTCGCTCGGGGCGGGTGGCGAGCAGGGCTCGACTGATGATAGGCACGCGATCTCTGTTGATGGTTCGCGGGTGTTCTGGACTGCGAGCGCGACGCATCAGTTGTATGTGCGGGATATGGTTAGTGGTGAACTGTTGCAGGTGGATGCTCCCGAAGCGGAATGTGTCGCGAAAGGAAAATGTGCGGCGGGTGGCTCGGAATTCCAGCTCGCTTCGAGTGATGGGGAAAGGGTATTCTTTATTGATGGAGCGCGGTTGACGATGAACGCGGGCGCAAACGCTAACAGGCCGGACCTGTATGAGTGTGAAATCGTGGAAGCGGGAGGGAAACTGGGGTGCGTGCTGACGGACTTGACGCCCGCAGATGGTGGGGAAGCCGCGGGTGTCCAAGGTGTCGTCGTGGGCGCGAGCGAAGACGGCTCCTACGTGTATTTCGTTGCTGATGGGGTGCTCGGGGATGGAGCCGGGCGCGGCGCGACGCCGGGGGACTGCGAAGTCAGGGAAGCGAGCGCATCTAGCCAGCTGTGTAACCTGTATGTGTGGCATGAAGGAGTAACGAGGCTCGTGGCGGTGCTCTCGGGAGTCGATGAGCCGGACTGGGGCGCGGGTTATTTGAATGCGCCGACGGCGCGGGTGTCGCCGGATGGGGAATGGCTAGCGTTCATGTCGGAGCGGGCGCTGACGGGGTATGACAACCGGGATGCTGTGAGTGGCGAACCGGATGAGGAGGTGTACTTGTATAACGCTGTGAGTGAACGGCTGGTGTGCGCGTCGTGTAATCCAACGGGGCAGCGCCCACACGGCGAGAGGTATGGGAATGAAGACGGGGGCGGCCTTGAAAACGGGCTGGTTGGTAGCTTCAAGGTATGGTATTCGAAGACGTGGCTCGCGGCGAACGTACCGACGTGGACACCAGAGTCCTACACTAAAGCCCTGCTGCAGTCACGCTACCTATCAGACAGCGGGCGGCTGTTCTTCAACTCGGATGATAGTCTGGTACCGAAGGATGGTAATAGCCAGGAGGACGTGTATGAGTATGAGCCCGAAGGCGTGGGCTCTGAAACGGCGCGTTGTGGGCCTGGCGCGGTCAGTGGTAGCGAGGTGCTGAAGCCAGAACGTGAATTCGAAGTGCTGGGTGTGAAGGGTGTGGAAGGTGAGGGGTGTGTTGCGTTGATCTCCTCGGGTACTTCTAGTCAGGAATCGGCGTTTATGGAAGCCAGCGAATCGGGCGGTGATGTGTTCTTCCTGACTGCGGCGCATCTGGTCGCGGGGGGCATCGAAAGCGGCGAGTCGTTGTATGACGCGCATGAATGCACGAGCGCTTCGCCTTGTACCCCGGAAACGGAATCGCCGCCGGAATGCGAAACGGCTGAAGGGTGTCGTGCGGCGCCCGAACCCGAGCCTTCGGTGTTCGGGGCACCCCCGAGCGCCACTTTCCAAGGCGCCAGCAACCCGCCCGAAACGCCCGCGGCCCCGCCGGCGGGCGTCTCGAGGACCGCGGCGCAAATCAAGGCGGAAGACCTCGCGAAGGCGTTGAAGGTATGCCGCAGGCAGCATAAGCCAGGGAAGAAACGCGCGGCGTGCGAAAAGACCGCGCGTAAGCGCTACGCGCCCGCTAAAAAAGCCAGCAAGGCCAGCAAGCACAACGGCAAAGCCAGCAGGGCTGGTGGCGGTCGGGGGGTGGGGCGATGAGCGTGCGTGGATACCGGTGTGTGTTGTTTGTGGTGGTTGTGGCTGGTGTGGTGTTTGGTGGTGTTGGCTCGGCGTGGGGGGGTTTGG
The DNA here is from genome assembly GCA_963735615.1 of uncultured Solirubrobacteraceae bacterium. Classification (GTDB taxonomy): domain Bacteria; phylum Actinomycetota; class Thermoleophilia; order Solirubrobacterales; family Solirubrobacteraceae; genus Palsa-744. The sequence goes on along the minus strand of CAVTLO010000001.1, from coordinate 1,729,933 downwards.
GGTGGTGGCATTTGCAGTCGGGTTCGCGTCCGAGTTTCCTGGCGCCTGGGAGTGTTGATGGTCAGGTTGTTGCGTCGGTGACGAATCTTGGTGATGCGCCGGCGGGTGGGGTTGTGACGATCACTGATGAACTTCCGGAAAAGTTGAGTGCGAAATCGATCGAAGGCGAAGTTTTGGAAGGCACCGGCGGGCAGGGCTTGAAAGCGGTGGCGTGTTCTCCGCATCCGCTGGTGGAAAAGCCGCTGGTGTGCCGGGTCACGGGTTTGGCGGCGTATGAGGCCGTCGAAGTACGGATCGGTGTGACGGTCGACCCGGGCGCGGTCGAATGTGTGCAGAACTCTGCGGGGTGTGAACAGAACCGGGTGAGTGTTAGCGCGGCTGGGACCCCTAGCGTCTCGGTTTCGCGGCCGGTGACGGTTTCGGGGGAACCTGTGCCGTTTGGGGTGGAAGCTTATGAAGTGTCCCCGGAAGAAGAAGGTGGTGGCCCGGCGGTGCAGGCTGGTGGGCACCCGTTCCAGGTCACGGGGACGCTCACGATGAACCAGACGGCGACGACCGCGCATGGTTATAAAGATAAGCTTGAAGCGCACCCGGTGGCGCTCGCGAAGGACCTCGCGGGCATTTTGCCGCCGGGGTTGATTGGGAACCCGACACCGTTTGCGAAGTGCTCGGTCACGCAGCTTGATCATGGCGAATGCCCGCCCGCGAGTGTGGTCGGGGTCGCGACCGCGACGGTGAACGAACCCGCGACGTTTGGTGGCCTAGCGACGTTCACGGCGCCCGTTGTGAACATGGAACCCGCGCGTGGGGAGCCCGCGCGCTTCGGGTTTTTCGCCGCGTCGGTGCCGGTGTTCTTGGATGCGCATGTCCGCTCGGGCGGGGATTATGGGGTCACGCTCGGCTCGAGTGATATCCCGCAGACCGCGGCGTTCATGTCCTATAAACTGACGTTCTGGGGGGTCCCCGGCTTGGCCGCGCACGATCAGGCGCGTAGCGTGAACTGCCTCGGCGAAGCATTCGGTGACCCCGTTGATCCGCCCGGGACGTGCAAGCCCCTGGAAGAGCTCGACCCGCCGCCACTCTTGGCGATGCCGACCTCATGCTCGGGCCCTTTGCATACCAGCGCGGAAACGGACGCGTGGGATAACCCCCAGCCCGAAGGCCAGCGGCTGCTGGTCGCGGAAACGGAGCCGATGCCCGCGATGCAGGGCTGTAACAGGCTGCCGTTTGAAGCGCAGATCAAAGTCACGCCCGACGGGACCGCGGGGAGTACCCCGACAGGGCTACGGGTCGATGTGCACGTCCCCCAAGAATCGATCCTGAACGCTACGAGCCTCGCCCAAGCAGCCGTGAAGGACATCACCGTCGCGCTACCCGAAGGCGTCGCGGTCAACCCCGCAGGCGGCAACGGGCTACAGGCGTGCAGCGAGGCGCTCGTCGGCTTCCAAGGCTATAAGAGCTTCGAAGACGAGCCGGGTGTTAGCCTCGCGACGTTCACGCCGACGCTACCCGAACCCCTCCAGCCAGGCCTTGACTTTTGTTCGACGGCGTCGAAGATCGCGACAGCCGATATCTCAACGCCGCTACTCCCCGTCGGGCAGCACCTCACCGGCTCGGTCTACTTGGCTTCTCAGAACGAAAACCCGTTCGGGAGCCTAATCGCGTTGTATCTGGTCGCTGAAGACCCGGTCTCAGGGACGGTATTCAAGTCCGCTGGGGAAACCCGGCTGACCGCGTCGGGGCAGATCATCGCGACGTTCGAGGACAACCCACAGCTCGCGTTCGAAGACGCCGAACTGCATTTCTTCGGAGGGGAACGCGGGCCGCTGCGACGCCCGCGCGCTGCGGCGCCTACACCACCACCGCGAGCTTCGTGCCGTGGTCAGCAGAACCATGGGACGAAACCGCAGAAACGATCAGCAGCACCTCGACGTTCCAGATCACCACCGGCCCGAACGGCACCCCCTGCCCCGGCGCGACCCTGCCGTTCAGCCCGTCGCTGACGGGCGGCACGACGAACATCAACGCGGGCGCGTTCACGCCGCTCACGACGACGATCACCCGCGAAGACGGCCAACAGAACCTGCAGTCCGTGAAGCTGCACATGCCCGCCGGGCCTCTCGGGGATCCTCACGGGCGTCAAGCTCTGCCCAGAAGCACAGGCCAACGAAGGCACCTGCGGCCCGGACATCCCTGATCGGCGAAACGACCGTCAGCCGCGGGCGTCGGCTCAGACCCCGTGACCGTCAAGGGCGGCAGGGTCTACCTCACCGAAAAATACGCGGGTGCCCCGTTCGGCCTGTCGATCGTGAACCCCGTGAAGGCCGGCCCGTTCGACCTCGAGCACGACACCGCCAACCCCGCCCAGGACCCCGCGTGCGACTGCATCGTCGTCCGCGCCCAGATCGAAGTCGACCCGATCACGGCCGCGCTGACGGTCACGACCGACGAAACCGGGCCGCATGCGATCCCGAGCATCATCGACGGGGTCCCCGTCCAGATCAAGAACGTCAACGTCACGATCAACCGCGCAACAACTTCACGTTCAACCCGACCAACTGCAACCCACTGGCGATCACCGGCACGATCGCCGCGACGAAGGCGCCAGCCACGCCCGTGTCCGTGCCGTTCCAGGTCACGAACTGCGCGACCCTGAAATTCCAGCCCACAGTCACCGTCACGACAACGGCGCAGGCCAGCAAAGCCAACGGCGCGAGCCTGCCTTCAAGTCGCCTACCCGCAGGGCGCCGAGGGCCAAGACCTGGTTCAAAGAAGCCAAGTTCGACCTCCCCAAGCAGCTCCCCGCGCGCCTCACGACCCTACAGCAAGCCTGCCTCGCCGCCACCTTCGAAGCCAACCCCGCGGCCTGCCCCCACGCCGCGCTCATCGGCCACGCGACCGTCCACACCCAAGTCCTCCCCGTCCCCCTCGAAGGACCCGTCTACTTCGTCTACTACGGCGGCGCGAAGTTCCCCGAAGCCGTGCTCGTCCTCCAAGGCTACGGCATCACCGTCGACCTGCACGGCGAAACCTTCATCGATAACGCCACCGGCGTCACCAGCGCGACCTTCAGAAACACCCCCGACGTCCCCTTCCAATCAATCGAAGTCAACATCCCCGAAGGCCCCTACAGCGAGTTCGGCGCCAACCTCCCCCCCAAAAACAACTACAACTTCTGCGGCCAAACCCTCACCATGCCCACCCACTTCCAAGCACAAAACAACAACGAAATCAACCAAAACACACCCATCACCATCACCGGCTGCAAAAACATCAAAACACCCAAAGAAACACGGGCACAAAAACTCACAAAAGCACTACACGCATGCAAGAAAGACGAGAAGCAGGGCAAGCGCGTCGCGTGCGAACACGCAGCCCGCAACAAGTACCGGACAAAAGCCTCAAAGAACGCAAAGGGGATTTAGCGCCGAACTCGGCGCCTCAGCCGCGCGGCAGCACGGCGAACGCGATCACCGCATACTGCAGCGCCGCCGCGGCGAGCACCAGCGCGTGAAAGACCTCGTGGTAGCCGAACACCTTTGGCCACGGGTTCGGCCGTCCGCTCGCGTATACGACCGCGCCGATCACATACAGCAGGCCGCCGCTCGCCAGCCCCGCCACGCCGAGCCAGCCGATCGTCGCCGGCAGCTCGCCGAAGACAGCCGCCGTCACCAAGCCGAGCGCCACGTACACGCCTGCGAACAGCCACTTCGGCGCGTCGATCCACAGCAGCTTGAACACCACGCCCCCGAGTGCGCCCGCCCACATCACGATCAGGATCGTGCTCGCCAGCGAGCCCTTCAGCGCCAGCAGCGCCACCGGCGTGTACGTGCCCGCGATCAGCACGAAGATCATCGAGTGATCGAGCCGACGCATCCAGCGCCGCGCCTTCGGGCGCCATGTGACACGGTGATACAGCGCGCTCGTGCCCAGCAGCCCCGACACCGCCACCGCGTAGATCGTTGCCGCCAGCCGCGACCTGCCGTCCGACGCCGCGAGGATCAGCGCCACACCGCACACAAGCGACACGAAGAACCCGTACTCGTGCAGCACGCCGCGCAGCCGGGGCTTCAGCGGCCCCGACGGGACCATGTTCATGTTCAGACGGTAGCGCTCCCGCGGGCCGGGTAACCGTTACTCAGTCGGGCGCCCGTGGCGCCGCTGCCCCGACCGGCCAAGGCGCCGCTTGACGCCCGTTAGAAAATCTGCCATACTTACGCTCAGATTTATAACCGCTTATTTAGAAGGAGCATTAGCAATATGGCCAAGACCATAGGCATCGACCTCGGCACGACCAACTCGTGCATGGCGGTGCTCGAGGGCGGCGAGCCGACCGTCATCGAGAACGCCGAGGGCGGTCGCACGACCCCGTCGGTCGTCGCGTTCACCGCGTCCGGCGAGCGCCTCGTCGGCACTGTCGCCAAGCGCCAGGCCGTCACCAACCCACAGAACACCGTCTTCTCGATCAAGCGCTTCATGGGCCGCAAGGAGGCCGAAGTGCATGAGGAGGAGTCGATCGTCCCCTACAAGGTCGTCTCCGGCCCCAACGGCGACGCCCGCGTGGAGGCCGGCGGCGAGCAGCACTCCCCGCCGGAGATCTCCGCGATGATCCTGCAGAAGCTCAAGACCGACGCCGAAGCGTATTTGGGCGAGTCCGTCGACGGCGCCGTCATCACCGTTCCCGCGTACTTCAACGACGACCAGCGTCAGGCGACCAAGGATGCCGGCAAGATCGCCGGCCTGGACGTCAAGCGCATCATCAACGAGCCCACCGCCGCGTCGCTCGCGTACGGGCTCGACAAGGAGTCCGACCAGACGATCCTCGTCTTCGACCTCGGCGGCGGCACCTTCGACGTGTCCGTGCTCGAGATCGGCGACGGCGTCTTCGAGGTCAAGTCCACCGCCGGTGACAACCACCTCGGCGGCGACAACTTCGACAAGGCGATCGTCGACTGGCTCGTGTCCGAGTTCAAGAAGTCACAGGGAATCGACCTCAGCGCCGACCCGATGGCGCTGCAGCGCCTGTACGAGGCTGCCGAGAAGGCCAAGATCGAGCTCTCCACGACGCAGGAGACGCAGATCAACCTGCCGTTCATCACCGCCGACTCCTCCGGCCCCAAGCACCTCGACACGCGTCTCACCCGCGCCAAGCTCGCCGAGCTCACCTCCGACCTGCTCGACCGCGTCGTCGCACCTGTCCGCCAGGCGATGGACGACGCCAAGAACAAGGGCGTCAAGGAGATCGACCACATCGTGCTCGTCGGCGGCATGACGCGCTCGCCCGCCGTGCAGGAGAAGGTCAAAGAGCTGACCGGCAAAGAGCCCCACCGGGGAGTCAACCCCGATGAGGTCGTAGCCGTCGGCGCAGCCATCCAGGCCGGCGTGCTCGCCGGCGACGTCAAGGACGTGCTGCTGCTCGACGTCACCCCGCTGACCCTCGGCATCGAGACCAAGGGCGGCGTCATGACGAAGCTGATCGAGCGCAACACCACGATCCCCACGCGCAAGGGCGAGGTCTTCTCGACCGCCGAGGACAACCAGCCCTCCGTCGAGATCCACGTGCTGCAGGGCGAGCGCGAGATGGCCCAGTACAACAAGTCGCTCGGCAAGTTCCAGCTCACCGGCATCCCACCGGCGCCGCGAGGCATCCCGCAGATCGAGGTCGCGTTCGACATCGACGCCAACGGCATCCTCAACGTCTCCGCCAAGGATCTCGGCACCGGCAAGGAGCAGAAGATCGAGATCAAGGCCGGCTCCGGGCTCTCTGACGACGAGATCAAGAACATGGTCGCCGACGCCGAGTCCCACGCCGAGGATGACCGCAAGGCACGCGAGCTCGCCGAGGCGCGCAACACCGCCGAGAACGCCGCCTACCAGGCCGAGCGCCAGCTGGCTGACCTAGGCGACCAGGTCGACGCGGACTCAAAGACCCGCATCGAGGAGGCCATCAAGGAGGTTCGCGAGGTGCTCGAGTCCGAGGACCCCGCAACCATCAACGCCAAGGCCGAGACGCTGCAGACGGCGTTCCACGCAGTCTCCGAGGCGATGTACCAGCGCGCCCAGGAGCAGGCTGCCGCGTCCGGCAACGGCGCGGCGGGCGACGGTGGCGGCGACGCCTCCTCCTCAGATGAAGAGGACGTCGTCGATGCCGAGGTCGTCGAAGAGCCTCAGGCGTAGGCGCACCCGATGACGGAGATCAAAATCACCAGCAATGGCGACCCCGCCGGGTCGGACGAGCCCGGTGTTGGCGCTGCCGACTCCTCGGCGCGCGCTTTCGCGCACGCCGAGGGCTCGTCCGCACCCACCACGGGCCAGGCAACCCAGACGCCCCACAACAGGGCGTCTGGGGACGGCCCCCGCACGAGCATGCCCGATGACGAGATCGCGGAGATCGAGGGGGACCTCGACGAGCTGGTGAAGACGGCCAAGCAGCGCGACGACTACCTGGCGCTCGCGCAGCGCACGCAGGCCGATTTCGAGAACTACCGCAAGCGCGTCGCGCGCGAGGCCGCAGCTGCGCGAGATCGGGGTGTTGGGTCGTTGGCAAAGGAGCTTTTGCCGGCGCTTGACAACCTCGACCGGGCGCTCGAAGCGGCGGCCGAGGACGACCCGTTGCTGCAGGGCGTGCGCCTCGTGCGCACCGAGCTGAAGGCGGCGCTCGCGCGTGCGGGCATCGAGTCCTTCTGTCCGCTCGGCGAGCAGTTCGACCCGTCGCTGCACGAGGCGGTCGCCACGGCGGCGCAGCCGCCCGGCGGCGCGGCGAGCGGCATCGTCGTCGAGGTCTACCAGGACGGCTATCGCCTCGGCGAGGGCATCCTGCGTCCGGCACGCGTGGTCGTGGCCGCATAGGAGGGCCGGAGTCAATGGCAACGCGACCCGACTACTACAAGACGCTCGGGGTCGACAAGAAAGCGACCCCCGAGGAGATCAAGAAGGCCTACCGCAAGCTCGCCCGCAAGTACCACCCCGATCAGAATCCGGACGACAAGCAGGCGGAGGCGCGCTTCAAGGAGCTCTCCCAGGCGCACGACGTGCTCGGCGACCCCGAGAAGCGCAAGCAGTACGACAGCGGCTCCGGTCCGTTCGCCACCGGCGCGGGTCCCGGCGGCGGCTTCGGCGGCTTTGGCAACTTCGACTTCGACGCCTCCTCGATGGGCGACATCCTGTCCAACCTGTTCGGCGGCTCCACCAGCGGCCGGCGCGTACGCACCAAACCGCGCGCCGAAAAGGGCGCCGACCTTGAAGCGCAGGTGTCGATCACATTCGACCAGGCCGTCTCCGGTGCGCAGGTGCCGCTGCAGGTGCCGATGCACGCAAGCTGCCCCACCTGCCACGGCACCGGCGCCAAGCCCGGCACCGCACCGTCGGTGTGCCCTCGCTGCGAGGGGCGCGGCATCGAGACCCAAGGCCAGGGGATGTTCTCGATCTCACAGCCCTGCTCGCTGTGCGGCGGCACCGGCACCGTGATCGAGGACCCGTGCCCGACGTGCAACGGCGCCGGCGCCGTGCGCACCGTCAAGCGCCTGCGCGTCAACATCCCCGCGGGCGTGCGCGACGGCAGTCGCATCCGCCTCGCCGGCAAGGGCGAGCCCGGTCGCAACGGCGGACCCCACGGCGACCTCTACCTGATCACCAACGTCTCGCCCTCACCGCTATTCACCCGCAAGGGAGAGCACCTCGAGGTCGAGGTGCCCCTGAGCATCCCCGAGGCGCTGCGCGGCGCCGACGTGCAGGTGCCGACGCTCAGCGGGACCAAGACGCTGCGCGTGAAGCCTGGGACCGCGTCCGGGACCGTCCAGCGCCTGCGCGGCGAGGGTCCGCCAAAGCTCGGCGGGAAGGAGAAAGGCGACATCCACTACCGCTTCGTGATCGATGTTCCTCAGCACCTCAGCAAGGAGCAGGAGAGCGCCATCGAGGAGCTATCAAAGACGCTCGGCGGCGACCCCCGCGCGGGCCTGTTCGCCAACAACGGCGCTTCGTCGCGGCAGGACGGCGCGGATGCGGGTGCCGCGGCGAAGGGGGCCGGCGATGGCTCCTAAGGTGACCCGCGTGCACGTCGAGACCGACCGCGGCGTGTTCATGATCTCGGTGGCCGCGCAGCTCGCGAACATGCACCCGCAGACGCTGCGCATGTACGAGACGCGCGGCCTGATCGAGCCGCAGCGCTCACCCAAGGGCACGCGCCTGTACTCGCAGGAGGACGTCGAGAAGCTGCGGCGCATCCAGGAGATGATCGCCGAGCTCGGCATCAACCTCGCGGGCGTCGAGCGCGTCATGCGCCTGGAGCAGGAGCTCGAGCAGATGCAGGCGCGGATCGAGGAGATTGAGCTGGAAGCGCTGCACACGCAGGTGCGCTTGGCCCAAGAGCTCGAGGAGGTGCGCCGCTCCTTCCGCGCCGAGCTGACCGTGCCCTACCGCGGTGGCCTCGAGCTCGTGCGCGCCGCCGACGCCCGTTCCCCGTTCCCCAAGCCTGCGAAGAGGTCATAGGCATGCAGCCCGATCGCTTCACGATCAAGTCCCAGGAGGCGCTCGCCGCCGCCGCGCGGCTGGCGCAGCAACGCGCGAACCCGCAGGCGATGCCCGTGCATCTGCTGAGCGCGCTGCTCGACGCAGGCGGCCCGGGAGCTGGTGCACGCGACGTGGCGGCGACGGCGGCCGGTGGTGTCGTGCTGCCGGTGCTCGCCAAGCTGGGCGTGGAGCTGCCGGCGCTGCGCGCGGAGACCGAGCGCGCGCTGGAGGAGCTGCCGCGCCTGTCCGCGAGCTCCTCGCCGCCCGCCACAGTGCCCTCGACCGAGCTCACCGCCGTCATCCAGGCCGCCGAGGGCGAGGCGCAGGCGCTGTCCGACCAGTACGTATCAACCGAGCACCTGCTGCTTGCGCTCGCCGGTGATGAGAGCCCACCCACCCGAGCCGGCGCAGCGCTGCGCTCTGTGGGCGCCAGTCGCGAGCGCCTGCTGCAGGCGCTCAGCGAGGTGCGCGGCTCCCACCGCGTCACCGACCAGTCGCCCGAGGAGAAGCTCGAAGCGCTCGAGCGCTTCGGCCAGGACCTCACGCAGGCGGCCGAGCAGGGCAAGCTTGACCCGGTGATCGGGCGCGATGAGGAGATCCGCCGCGTGATCCAAGTGCTCTCGCGGCGCACCAAGAACAACCCCGTGCTGATCGGCGAGCCGGGTGTCGGCAAGACGGCGATCGTTGAGGGCCTCGCCCAGCGGATCGTCTCCGGCGATGTGCCCGACTCGCTGCGCGAACGTCGCGTGATCGCCCTCGACATCGGCTCGCTCGTCGCCGGTGCGAAGTACCGGGGCGAGTTCGAGGACCGTCTCAAGGCGGTGCTTAATGAGGTGTCCGAGGCGCAGGGCAGCGTGATCCTGTTCCTCGACGAGTTGCACACGATCGTCGGCGCTGGCGCGGCCGAAGGCTCCGTCGACGCTGCCAACCTGCTCAAGCCGATGCTCGCGCGCGGCGAACTGCGCTGTGTCGGCGCGACCACGCTCGACGAGTACCGCAAGTACATCGAGAAGGACGCCGCGCTCGAGCGGCGCTTTCAGCCGGTGATGGTCGGCGAGCCGTCGGTTGCCGACACGATCGCGATCCTGCGCGGTCTGAAGGAGCGCTACGAGGTGCACCACGGGGTGCGCATCCAGGACAGCGCGCTGATCGCCGCCGCGACGCTGTCCGACCGCTACATCGCCGACCGCTTCCTGCCCGACAAGGCGATCGACCTGGTCGACGAGGCGGCCTCGCGGCTGCGCATCGAGATCGACTCGCTGCCGACCGAGATCGACGAGGTCGACAGGCGCGTGATGCAGCTGGAGATCGAGCTGACGTCGCTGAGCAAGGAGACCGACGAGGCATCGGCCGAGCGCCGCGAAGCGATCGAGCGCGAGCTCGCGGAGCTGCGCGAGCGCTCCGCCGCGATGAAGGCCCAGTGGCAGAGCGAGAAGCAGGCGATCCAGGGGATCTCCGAGCTCAAGGAGCGCCTGGAGCAGTACCGGATGGAAGCCGAGCGCGCACAACGCGAAGCCGACCTCGAGCGCGCGTCCAAGCTGCTCTACCAGGACATCCCCGAGCTCGAGCGCCAGCTCGCCGAGCTCGAATCCAGCGAGGGCGAGCGCGGTGAGAGCGCCGGACCGGTGTTCCTCAAGGAGGAGGTTGACGCCGACGACGTCGCCGAGGTCGTCGCGCGCTGGACGGGCATCCCCATGAGCCGCCTGCTGGAGGGCGAAACCGAGAAGCTGATCCACATGGAGGACCGCCTGCACGAACGCGTCGTTGGCCAGGACGAGGCAATCGAGGCCGTCGCCACCGCGCTGCGGCGCTCGCGCGCCGGCCTACAGGACCCCGACCGCCCGATCGGCTCGTTTCTGTTCCTCGGGCCGACTGGCGTCGGCAAGACCGAGCTCGCGCGTGCGCTCGCCGAGTTCATGTTCGACTCACAGGACGCGATGATCCGCATCGACATGTCCGAGTACATGGAGAAACACTCCGTGTCCAGGCTCGTCGGCGCGCCCCCCGGATACGTTGGCTACGAAGAGGGCGGCCAGCTGACGGAGGCCGTGCGCCGGCGCCCGTACGCGGTCGTGCTGCTGGACGAGATCGAGAAGGCCCACCCGGACGTGTTCAACGCGCTGCTCCAGGTGATGGACGACGGGCGCCTGACCGACGGTCAGGGGCGCACCGTCGACTTCAAGAACACAGTGCTGATCATGACGTCCAATATCCCGGTGGGCGAGGGCCTGCCAGACACGCAGATTCGCAGCGCGCTGCTCGACCACTTCAAGCCGGAGTTCATTAACCGCCTCGACGACATCGTGCGCTTCGACGCGCTCAGCCGCGAGCAGATATCCGAGATCGTCGATCTCCAGGTCGCGCGCGTGATTGACCGCGTTGCTGAGCGCGGCGTGCAGGTCACGCTCACCGACAAGGCGCGCGAGCTGATCGGAAACATGGGCTATGACCCCACTTACGGCGCGCGCCCGCTGCGGCGCGTGATCCAGAAGCAGCTCACCGACCGCCTCGCGCTCGCGCTGCTCGCCGGGGAGATCCGCTCGGGCGACGTCGTGACGGTGGATGCGGTTGATGGAGAGCTGGCGCTGGAGAAGGCCAGCGCCGACTCGCCGGTTGCGGCCTAAGTCGCCAATGGCGCGCACTGGCTCTCGATTGCGCAGATCGGGTAAAACAGGCCCAACGCGCGGCCGCGCCGATCGCCAACCTGAGGAGCCACCATGCCCACTTACATCATGCTCACGACACTGACCCCCGAGGGCGTGCAGACGGTCAAGAACAACCCGCAGCGGATCAACGAGGTCAACAAGGAGGTCGAACAGCTCGGCGCCACCGTCAAGGCGCAGTGGGCGACGCTCGGGCATATCGACTTCATCTCGGTCGTCGAGGCGCCCGACGAGGGTGCGATGGCGCGCCTGTCGCTCGAGCTCGGCTCGCGCGGAACGGCGCGCTACGAGACGCTGGCGGCGATCCCGATCGACGACTTCATCGCGTCGCTGTGAACGCCTCAGGCCAGGAAGGTCGGCCGTCGGGCGCGCCGGGCATATCGCTGGTGCCCGAGCCGATGGAGGAAGCAGAGGTGCAGGCGCAGCTCGACGACATCGATGTCGACGCGCCGCGCGTCGGCATCGTGATGGGCTCCAAGAGCGACATGGAGGCGATGGAGAAGGCGGCGAAAGAGCTGGAAGAGCGGGGCATCCTGCACGAGGTGCGGGTGATGTCTGCGCACCGCGAGCCCGACCTCGTCGCCGAATACGCCAAGAACGCGCGCATGCGCGGCCTGCGCGTGATCATCGCCGGCGCCGGCATCTCCGCGGCGCTGCCCGGCGCCGTCGCCGCACATACCGACCTGCCCGTGATCGGCGTGCCGCTGTCCGGGCGCCTGACCGCCGCCGGTGGGCTCGACGCGATCCTGTCGATCGTGCAGATGCCCCCGGGCGTGCCCGTCGCGTGCGTCGGGCTCGACAACCCGCGCAACGCTGCGATCCTCGCCGCGCAGATCCTCGGCGCATGAAGACGCCGGGGAGCGGCTTCCCGACCGTCCGGCGCAATAATCAACGAACGTGATCGCCCGCTACACCCGCCCCGAGCTCGGCCGCCTGTGGAGCGACGAGGCACGCATGGACGCCTGGCGGCAGGTCGAGCTGGCGGCCTGCGAGGAGCTTCCGGGCTTGCTCGGCGTGGACGGCCCGAGCGCCGTCGAGCTGCAGGCGATCCGCGGTGCGGCCTTCACCGTTGGCGAGGTCGAAGAGCGCGAGCTCGTGACCGAGCACGACGTCGCCGCGTTCGTGGACGTGCTCGCCGCTTCGGTCGGCGAGGCCGGGCGCTGGATCCACTTCGGGCTGACGTCCTCTGACGTGCTCGACACGGCGCTCGCGCTGCAGTTGCGCGCCGCCGGCGAGGTGATCGTGCCGGCCGCGCGTGCGCTCGTGGCGGCGCTCGCGGTGGGCGCGCGGGAGCACGCGTACACGCTCAGCGTCGGCAGGACGCACGGTGTGCACGCCGAGCCGACCACGTTCGGGCTCAAGCTCGCGGGCTTCGCCTTCGAGGCGCAGCGCAACGCCGCGCGCCTGGAGCGCGCCTTCGCGCAGGTCGCCGTCGGAGCGCTGTCGGGCGCTGTGGGAACGTACGCGGCCACCAGCCCCGAGTTCGAGGCGCGCGTGCTCGCTCGGTTGGGACTCGAGCGCGAGCACGTCTCCACGCAGGTCGTTCCCCGTGACCGCCACGCCGAGCTGCTGAGCGCGATCGCGCTCGCCGGCGCTGGCCTGGAGCGCTTCGCCACCGAGGTCCGTCACCTGCAGCGAACAGAGGTGCGCGAGGTCCAGGAGCCGTTCCGCGCTGGCCAGAAGGGCTCCTCGGCGATGCCACACAAGCGCAATCCGATCAAGAGCGAGCAGATCTCCGGCCTCGCCCGCGTGCTGCGCGGCAACGCCCAGGCGGCGCTCGAGAACGTCGCCCTGTGGCACGAGCGCGACATCTCCCACTCCTCCGTCGAGCGCGTGATCCTGCCCGACTCGACGATCCTGCTCGACTACCTCCAGCACCGCACGATCGCGCTCGTGCAGGGCATGACCGTCGACGCCGAGCGCATGCGCGCCAACCTCGAGCTCACCCACGGCGCGCTCTTCTCCCAACGCGTGCTGCTCGCGCTCGTCGAGGCAGGGTCCTCCCGCGACGATGCTTACCGCGTCGTCCAGGAGCTAGCGCAGCGCGCCTGGGATGACGGCATCCCGCTGCGCGAGCTGCTCGCCGCCGACACACGTGCTCGTGGGCTCGATCTGGACGTGATCTTCGACTACTCACACTACGTACGCCACGCGGACGAGATCATCGCGCGGCTTGACGACATCGCCTGAACCTTGGGCTTCCTGACGGTCGGAGGGCAAGCGATGCAAGACCGCAGCGAGCGAAGTGTGCTCTGCACATGAGCGAGCGAGGACGCAGCAGCGCGGCGCCATCCGATCGTCAGGCGCTGGTAGCATCGCGCCGCGTGACCGCCACGCTCGACGAGCTGCCCCTCATCGCCCGCGGAAAGGTCCGCGAGATGTACGACATGGAGGGCGTCGAAGGCATCCCAGGGGTGCCTCCGCCGCTGCTGATGGTCGCCAGCGACCGCATTTCCACCTACGACGCCGTGCATCCCACGCCGATCCCCGACAAGGGCAAGGTGCTGACGGGGCTGTCGGTGTTCTGGTTCGCCAAGACCGCCGGGATCGTCGCCAACCACCTGATCTCCGCCACCGACGAGGTTCCCGAGGAGGTGCGCGGGCGCGCGCTGGTCGTACGCCGCCTGCAGATGCTGCCCGTCGAGTGCGTCGTGCGCGGCTACATCACCGGCTCCGGCTGGAAGGACTATCAGGCCACCGGCTCGGTGTCCGGGATCGCGCTGCCAGATGGCCTGCGCGAGTCCGAGCGCCTGCCCGAGCCGATCTTCACGCCCAGCACCAAGGCCGACGTCGGCCACGACGAGGCGATCGACTTCGAGGGCGCTGTCGCGCTCGTCGGCGATCGCGCGCTGATGGAGCGCGTCCGGGACGCCTCGATCGAGCTCTACTCGTTCGCCGCCGAGCACGCGCTCGCCAACGGCGTGATCCTCGCCGACACCAAGTTCGAGTTCGGCCTCGACCAGAGTGAGCCCGCCGGCGGCGCGCACGCGTTGGTGCTCGGCGACGAGGTCCTCACCCCCGACTCCTCGCGCTACTGGCCCGCCGATGGCTACGAGGTCGGCCACGGCCAGCCGAGCTTCGACAAGCAGTACGTGCGCGACTGGGCGTCCGCCAGCGGCTGGGACAAGAAGCCGCCCGCTCCACCGATCTCCGAGGACGTCGTCGCGGGCACGCGCGCGCGCTACGTCGAGGCCTACGAGCGCATCGCCGGCGAGCCCTTCCAGGCGTGGCTTGATCGGACGGCCCCGTGAGAGCACGCGTCCTGATCCGCCCCAAGGCCGGCATCCTCGACCCGCAGGGCGAGGCCGTCCAGCGCGCGCTGCCCGCCCTCGGCTTCGCCGGCGTCGGCAACGTACACGTCGGGCGCCTGATCGAGCTCGACGTCGACGATCCCGACCAGCTGGCGCCGATGTGCGAGAAGCTGCTCGCCAACCCGCTCGTCGAGGACTACGAGATCATTGTCGAGTGAGGCCATAACGCGTTCAGAATCGTCGGGGCCAAGCAGATCAAGGAAGCAGGCCGAAGCCTTGGTGGGCCAAGGCGAGGCCCGATGACGCAGAGATGCGCCGTGCCCCGGCGGTCCTGATGAAGTTCGGCGTCCTTCAGTTCCCAGGCTCCTGCGACGAGGTCGACGCGCTCGGAGCCGTCCGCCGCGTCGGTGACGCCGAGCTGATCTGGCACGCCGAGCGCGACCTCAAGGGCGCCGACGCGATCGTCGTGCCCGGCGGCTTCTCATACGGCGACTACCTGCGCGCCGGCGCGATCGCGCGCTTCTCGCCCGCGATGGAGTCCGTGATCGCGTTCGCGCGCGACGGCGGCCTCGTGCTCGGGATCTGCAACGGCTTCCAGGTGCTCTGCGAGGCGCGGCTGCTGCCCGGGGCGCTGCTCGTCAACGCCAACCTGCGCTTCACCTTCCGCCAGCTCGACCTCGACGTGCTGAACAGCGGCGGATCGTTCACGCGCGCGTGCGTGCTCGACGAACGGCTCAGCATCCCCGCCAAGCATGCATGGGGGCGCTACTACGCCGACCCCGACACGCTCGCCGCGATGGACCAGGCGGGCCAAATCGTGCTGCGCTACGCGCCTGGCCAGAACTTCAACGGCTCACTGCATGACATCGCCGGCGTGTGCAACCAGGCCGGCAACGTCTTCGGGATGATGCCCCACCCCGAGCACGCCGTCGACGAGCTGATCGGCGGCTCCGCCGACGGACTGAAGATCTTCGAGTCAATGCGGCTTGCCGTCGAGGGGGCGCGCGCATGATTGCGATTGCGTCGTCTGTATAGCGATGGCTATACGGGACTCACAGGGCGATACAACGCACGCCGGCGACGAGGAAGCCGGCGCCCCGTCGCCCACCGTTGAGGACGCGCTCGCGCTCGGGCTCACACGCGCCGAGTATGAGCTCGTCTGCGCCAAGCAGGGCTGCGCGCCTAACCAGGTGGAGCTCGCCATGTACTCGCTGCTATGGAGCGAGCACTGCGCCTACAAGCACTCCAAGAAGCTGCTGCGCACGCTGCCCACCGAAGGCGAGCACGTCGTCATGGGCCCAGGCGAGAACGCCGGCGCCGTCGACGTCGGCGGCGGCCTCGTCTGCGCGTTCAAGGTCGAGTCCCACAACCACCCCAGCGCCGTCGAGCCCTTCCAAGGAGCCGCCACCGGCGTCGGCGGCATCCTGCGCGACATCTTCGCCATCGGCGCCCGCCCGATCGCCGTGCTCGACTCGCTGCGCTTCGGCGAGCCGGCGGGCGCCCGTGCGCGCTACCTGCTCGACGGCGCCGTCTCCGGGATCGGGCACTACGGCAACTCCATCGGCGTGCCCACCGTCGGCGGCGAGGTGTACTTCGAGGGCCCCTACGAGCACAATTGCCTCGTCAACGCCATGGCCCTCGGCCTCGCGCCGCGCGAGCGGCTCGTGCGCAGCGCCGCCGCCGGGCCCGGCAACGTCCTCGTCCTGTTCGGCGCTTCCACCGGGCGTGACGGCATCGGCGGCGCCTCCGTGCTCGCCTCCGCCGAGCTCGGCTCCGACGGCTACCACGACAAGCGCCCCACCGTCCAGGTCGGCGACCCGTTCGAGGAGAAGAAGCTGCTCGAGTGCTCGCTCGAGCTGCTCCAGCGCGGCCTGATCGTCTCGCTGCAGGACCTCGGCGCCGCCGGCCTCACCTCCTCCGCCGCCGAGATGGCCTCCAAGGGCGGCGTCGGCATCGACCTCGACGTCGCCAACGTGCCCCTGCGCGAGCCCGGCATGGAGCCCTTCGAGATCATGGTCAGCGAGTCCCAGGAGCGGATGCTGTGCGTCGTCGCGCCCGCCAACCTCGACGCCGTGCTCGAGCTCTGCGCCAAGTGGGAGGTCAACGGCGCATCGATTGGCGAGGTCACCGACAGCGGGCGCATACGCGTGCTGCGCGACCGCCAGCTCGTCGGCGACATGCCCGTCGCTGCGCTCGTCGACGACTGCCCGCTGTACGACCTGCAGCCGCGCAAGCCCACCGAGCGGCTGTACGCGGCGCCGCCGGCCAGCGCCGGCCTCACGCTCCAGACCGAGCCCCGGGAGATCCTGCTCGCGATCCTCTCCTCCCCAAACATCGCCTCGCGCAGGCCGCTATTTGAGCAGTACGACTCGATCGTGCAGTCGCGCACCGTCCGCCGCCCCGAGCAGGCCGACGCCGCCGTGCTCGCGCTCCCCGACGGCAGCGCCCTTGCCGTCAGCATCGACTGCAACGGTCGACGCGTCGCCGCCGACCCCTACACCGGCACCGTCGAGGCCGTGCTCGAGTGCGCCGCCAACCTCGCCTGCGTCGGCGCGCAGCCGCTCGGCACCACCAACAACCTCAACTTCGGCAACCCCGAGAAGCCGCACATCGCCTGGCAGCTCTCAGAGTCCGTGCGCGGGCTCGGCGACGCCTGCCGCGCCCTCGCCGCCCCGATCGTCGGTGGCAACGTCTCCCTCTACAACGAGGGCGCCACCGGCCCCATCTACCCCACGCCCGTCATCGGCATGGTCGGCCGTCTGACCGACGCGCGCCGCGCCGGTCAGCTCGGCTTCCTGCGCGCCGGCGATGAGATCGCGCTCGTCGGGCCGTTCGCTCCGTCGCTCGCCGCCAGCGAGCTCGCCAAGCTGCTCGGCCAGCCGCTCCCCGACGGGCTGCCCGAGGTCGACATCGCCCGCGTCGCCGCCGCGCACGCCGCCGTGCGCGATGCCATGCGCGCGGGCTTGCTCGCCAGCGCCCACGACGTCGCCGAGGGAGGGCTTGCCGTCGCGCTCGCCGAGTGCTGCCTTGCGGGTGCCATCGGCGCGCAGGTCGAGCTCAGCGAGGATCTCTGGGAGGCTGTCCCGCTTGCCGCCGCCCTGTTCGGTGAGGGCCCCGGCGGCTTCCTCGTCAGCGGCGAGGCCGGTGCTCTGCGCGAGCTTGCCGAGCGCGCTTCCGGCGTCCCCGTCGTCTCCATCGGCAGGGTCGGCGACGACGTGTTGAGCATCGTCGCATCGTCCCCGGAGGGGGAGGCCGGCGCCACTGCTGGGACGATGCTTACGCTCACGCTCGACGAGCTCGCCCAAGCGCACGGCGCGATGTCGGAGTTGTTCTCCTGAGAGAACGTGGTGGGTCTATGTGACCCGCGAACCTCCGTATAGCCATGGTAGTGCGATGCGGACCGGCGGAGCCGCCATAGATGAGGACCGCGTATGCGCGAGACGATGCAAGAACACTTGCGCACACTGGGTGAAGCGCTGAGCTGAGGCTGCAGCAGTCAAGGGTTTTGCCGCATGGTCCGATGGTCGTTCGGATATGTCGTACACGCTGGCCTCCTCGTCCACTCGCGCCCCCGCGCCCCCTCTCACTTCAGCGTCCCCACCGGCGTCGAACGCGAGCAGCGGGCGCTGGATCGACCACTGGCTCGACACCCTCCACGACATCGAGGCCCTGCGTGCTGCGCATCCGATGATGGACGCCGTCATCGACGAGATCGACGGCCGCATGATCCGCGTCGGCGAGCAGTGGCTCGCCGACTTTGCCTCCTGCAACTACCTCGGCTTCGACCTAGACCCCGAGATCATCGCCTCGATACCCGCGTACCTGGAGCAGTGGGGCACGCACCCAAGCTGGTCGCGGCTGCTCGGCAGCCCCGTCCTATACGAGCAGATCGAGCAGCGGCTGACCGAGCTGCTCGGCAGCGAGGACTCGCTCGTGCTGCCCACGATCACGCACATCCATAGCTCCGTGATCCCCGTGCTCGCGGCGTCCGGCACGATCTTCCTCGACGCGCGCGCACACAAGACGATCTACGACGGCTGCCAGGTCGCGCGCGCACGCGGCGCCGCCGTCCGGCGCTTTCGCTTCGAGGACCCCCACCACCTCGACGAGCTGCTCAGCGCCGAGCGCGACCGCGCGCGCCTGGTGTGCATGGACGGCGTCAACAGCATGACCGGCAACGCCCCCGACCTGCGTGCGTTCGCCGCCGTCGCGCGCCGCCACGGCGCGCTGCTGTACGTCGACGACGCCCACGGCTTCGGCGTCATCGGCGAGCGCTCGCCAGAGGAGACCAGTCCCTACGGCGCCCGCGGCAACAGCATCGTGCGCCACTTTGACGAGAGCTACGACGACCTGATCCTCGTCGGTGGCTTCTCCAAGGCCTACTCTTCCCTGCTCGCCTTCATTGCCTGTCCCACCGAGGTCAAGAACCTGCTGAAGGTCGCCGCGCCGCCCTACCTCTACTCGGGACCCTCGCCGATCGCCTCGCTGGCCACCGTGCTGTCCGGTCTCGACGTCAACGAGCGCCGCGGCGAGCAGCTGCGCAGCGCCCTCTACCGGCACAGCGCCCGCGTGCTGAACGCGCTCACCGAGCTCGACGTGCACACCCCCAACCGCTCCGAGCTGCCGATCGTCGAGATCCCGCTACGCGACCACGAGCGCATCGACGAGGTCGGCCGCATGCTGTTCGCGCGCGGCGTCTACGTCACGCTTGCCGCCTACCCGCTCGTGCCCAAGGCCGAGGTCGGCTTCCGCGTGCAGCTCACCGCCGTCAATACTGACGCCGAGGTCGACCGCCTGATCGGCGCGCTGACTGATCTCGCCGAGATGGGCGAGCTCCAATCCGCGGCAGCCATGCGCGAGCTCGAGGCCGCGTGATGGGCGTGCGCACGGTAACCCGCCCGCCGCTGTGGAAGGCCTACCTGGCGTTCGGCGCAGTCGGCATGTGCCTGTATCTGCTGCCCACGCCGCTGAAAGGCAACGAGGTGCTCTTCAACACGATGGGCCTGACCAGCTGGATCGCCGTGGTCGTCGGGATCCGGCGCAACAAACCCCGCTATGCGCTGCCTTGGTGGCTGTTCGCGTTTGGGTTCCTCCTGTACTGGATGGGCGACTTCTACACGTACAGCTACCGCGCTTACGTCCTGCATCACGAAGTGCCGTTCCCGTCGATCGGCGACGCCATCTACCTGACGGTCTACCCCGCGCAGATGCTCGGCCTGCTGCTGCTCGTGCGCCGGCGCAACCCACAGCGCAACCGCAACACGCTTATCGACGCCGCGATCCTCACGCTCGGGCTCTCGGTGCTGTCGTGGATCCTGCAGATCGCGCCATACATCCACGAAAGCTCGATGGGCCTGCTGCCTAAGCTCGTGTCGGTCGCCTACCCGATGGGCGACATCATCCTGCTCGCCGCCGCGATCCGGCTCGTGCTCGACGGCGGCCGCCGCCACCCGGCCTTCTACCTGATGGGCGCGAGCATCGTTTCGCTGCTTGCGACCGACTTCATCTACGGGGTGATGACGCTCAACGGCACCTTCCACCACCAGCTGCTGCTGGACCTCGGCTGGTTCTCCTACCAGCTGCTGTGGGGCACCGCCGCGCTACACCCTTCGATGGCCAAGATGGACGAGCCGGTGACCGACCGCGGGGCCAAGGATCGCGAGGCCAAGCTCACGCCGCTGCGCCTGAGCCTGCTCACCGGCGCCTCGCTGATCGCGCCTGTTTGCATCTTCCTCAGGGAGCTGCGCCGCGGCGATCTCGACCTGATGGTCACCGTCTCCGCGTCGGTCGTGCTGTTCGGCCTTGTCGTCATGCGCATGGTCGACCTCGTGCGCCAGCAGGAGCGCTCCGCCGCGCGCGAGCGGCTGCTCGGGCGCTTCGGCGCGGCGCTCGTCGCGTGCGCTACCCGTGAGGAGATGCAGCAGTCCGCGCTCGAGGTGATCGTGCCACTGCTCGAGGGCCCCGGCGTTGGCGTGCTGTGCCTGATCGAGGACGGCGAGCTCGCTGCGGTCGCTCGCAACGACAAGCTGCGCTGGCCCGCGCGGACGCTGCCCGAGCGCGTCGGCACGAAGCTACTCGCGCTCGCCGACGAGGGTTCCTCCGCAGGCGTCACGCTCGAACCTGCAGTGCTCGCCGCGCTGGAGCTGAACGAAGAATGGACCAGTGGGCTCGTGCTCGCGCTGCCCGTCCGCGGCGGCATGCTCGGGCTGCTCGTGCTCGCCTGCCCCAAGGAACCCTCGCGCCAGGCGCGCGGCGCGCTCGTCGCGCTCGCCACGCAGCTCGCGCTCGCGCTCGAGGGCGCGCGGCTGACCGAGGAGATCCACGCCCAGCGCAGCGAGGCGCGCTTCGCCTCGCTCGTGCAGAACTCCAGCGACCTGATCACCGTCGTCGGTCCCGACGCGACGATCACCTACCAGAGCCCGTCCTCCGAGCACGTCCTCGGCTACCAGCCCGAGGAGCTCGTCGGTACCCGCTTCGACCGCCTCGTCGCGCAAGAGGACGCCGGACAGTTGCTGCAGCTGCTCGCCGACGGTTCCGCCTACGCCCGCCGCGACGGCCAGGTGATCGAGTGCTCGTTGCGCCACCGCGACGGCGAGGCGCGCCAGTTCGAGATCCTGCACACCAACCTGCTCGACGACGAGCACGTGCGCGGCATCGTGCTCAACGCCCGCGACATCTCAGAGCGCAAGGTCTTCGAGGAGCAGCTCGCCCACCAGGCGTTCCACGACCCCGTCACCAACCTCGCCAACCGCGCGCTGTTTGTCGAGCGCGTGCGCCATGCGATCGGCCGCGCACGGCGCGACGACAGCGAGCTCGGGGTCATGTTCCTCGACATCGACGACTTCAAGACCATCAACGACAGCCTCGGCCACGGCGCCGGCGACGCCGCGCTGATCGACGTCGCCAAGCGCCTGTCCAACAGCATCCGCTCCTCAGACACCGCCGCGCGCTTCGGCGGCGACGAGTTCGTCGTGCTGCTCGAGGACCTCGACAGCACCGACACCGCCACCGAGGTCGCCGAACGCGTGCTCGAGGATCTGCGCCAGCCGCTCGTCGTCGCCGGCAAGGAGCTCGTCGTGCGCGGCAGCATCGGCATCTCGATCCTCGCCGGCTCCTCGACGATCGGTGCTGACGAGCTAATCCGCGACGCCGACGCCGCCATGTACATCGCCAAGCGCGACGGCAAGGGCAGCTACCGGCTGTTCGAGCCGGAGATGCACGCCGGCGTGCTCGCGCGCCTGGAGCTGCGTGCGGACCTGCAGCGCGGCCTCGACAGCGGCCAGTTCGAGCTGCACTACCAGCCGATCATCCGCCTCGCCGACGGCCGCGTCGCCGGCATGGAGGCGCTGCTGCGCTGGCATCACCCCGAGCGCGGGCTGGTCGTGCCCGGAGACTTCATCCCGTTCGCCGAGGAGACAGGGCTAATTGTCCCGATCGGTCGCTGGGTGCTGCGCGAGGCCTGCCTGCAGGCGGTCGCTGTGCAGAACCTGTGGACCGACCAGCCGCCCCTGTACATGTGCGTCAACCTGTCTGTCAGGCAGCTGCAGCACAGCGACGTGATCGCCGACGTCCGCGACGCGCTCGAGGAGTCCGGCCTCAATCCCAAACTACTGATGATCGAGATCACCGAGTCGATGCTGATCGAGGACCCTGAGGTCGCCGTCGTCAAGCTCGAGGAAATGCGTGCGCTCGGCGTGCGTATCGCGATGGACGACTTCGGCACCGGCTACTCCTCGCTCAGCTACCTCAGCCGCTTCCCCGTAGACGTGATCAAGATGGACCGCTCGTTCCTCGGCCCCGAGTCCACGCGCGAGGCCGCCGACCTCTCCAGCGCCGTCGTCGCGCTCGGCAGCTCGCTCGCCCTCGACGTCGTCGCCGAGGGCATCGAATTCGACGAGCAGCTCAGCCGCTTGCGTGACCTCGGTTGCGAGCTCGGCCAGGGCTTCCACTTCGCGCACCCGATGGAATCGGGACACCTGATGGACTACCTGGCGGGGAGACCGGAGCGCGACGGGGTGGCATCCAGCGAGCCGGTGCCGGCCCCGCACGATGGCGCCTAGCAGCGTCCTCGCGAATCGCGACTTCCGCCTGCTGTTCGTCGGGCGCTGCGTGTCGCTGCTCGGCGACGGGGCGTTCCTCGTGGCGATGGCCTGGCAGGCGTACACGCTCTCCAACGCACCGACCGCGCTGTCGCTGCTCGGGATCGCAATGACCGTGCCGTTGATCTCGCTGTTGCTGTTCGGTGGCGTCGTCAGCGACAGCCACGGGCGGCGCAAGGTGATGCTGAGCGCGGATCTCGTGCGCGCGGGGCTGCTCGCGCTGCTCGCCGCGCTCGCCGCCACCGGCACGCTGCGGCTATGGCAGATGATGGTGATCGTCGCCGTCTACGGCGGCGCGCAGGCGTTCTTCGACCCCGCCAGCGACGCGATCCTGCCCGAGCTCGTGCCCGACGCTCAACTGGGCGAAGCCAACGCGCTGGAGCAGGTCGTGCGCCCGCTCGCGCTGCGTCTCGCCGGGCCGGCGATCGGCGGCGTGCTCGTCGGCGTGCTCGGTCTCGGCGCCGCCTTCATGGCCGACGCCGCCACCTTCCTCGTCTCCGCCACGACGCTGTGGGCGATGTCCGCGCGCGCGTCCAGCTCGCCGTGGGTGGCCGGCGCGCAGCTCGAGCGCGCGACCGTCCAAGCGCGCGAGGGCTGGACATACGTGCGCGACCACGTGTGGCTGTGGGGAACGTTCGCCAGCGCCGGCATCGCCTACCTGCTGTTCATGGGCCCAGCCGAGGTGTTGCTGCCGTTCATGGTCAAGCACGTGCTGCACGGCAGCGGCGTGCAACTCGGCCTCGTGCTCGGCGCCGGCGGGCTCGGTTCGGTGGCCGCCGCGCTCGCGATGACGCGCAGCGGCCTGCCCTCGCGGAGCATGACCTTCATCTACGTCGTCTGGACGCTCGGCACGCTCGCCGTCGCCGGCTACGGGCTGGCCAATGCAATCTGGGAGCTGATGCTCGCCAGCGTCGCCTTCAACCTGCTCGAGACCGCCGGCACGATCGTCTGGGCGACGATGAAGCAGCGTCACGTGCCAGGTCACATGCTCGGGCGCGTCTCCAGCCTCGACTGGCTCATCTCGATCGGGCTGCTGCCCGTGTCGTTCGCTCTGACCGCTCCGCTCAGCGCCGCATTCGGCGTGCGCGCGACGCTCATCGGTGCCGGCGTCGCTGGCGCCGCGGCGACGCTCGGCGGGCTGCTGCTGCCGGGGATGCGCGCCGTCGACCGCGCGCTGGCGCCGGACACGCGCGCGGGGATCTCGCCGCCCGCCTCGGTTGTACAAACGTCGTGAGCCGCCCTGCTAGCTTGTATTCGTGATGCGTCCCCCAAGGCCGCCCGGAGGGCGGCTCTCGCCATCAGAGGGGCCGGCTGGAGGCTGGCCCGACGACCACCCCCGCGACGAGTGCGGCGTGTTCGGCCTGTACGCGCCCGGTCACGAGGTCTCGCGCCTGTCGTACTTCGCGCTGTACGCGCTCCAGCACCGCGGCCAGGAGTCGGCTGGCATCGCCGCCGCCGACCGCGGCGGGCACATCATCACGCGCCGCGAGCTCGGCCTCGTCAACCAGGTGTTCACCGAGAACGACCTACGCACGCTCGCCGGCGAGCTCGCGATCGGTCATGTGCGCTACTCGACGACGGGCTCGAACGCGTGGGAGAACTCGCAGCCGGTACAGCGCTCTGAGGGGACCAACGGCTCGCGCCGCGAGGTCGCGCTCGCGCACAACGGCAACCTGATCAACGCGCTCGAGCTGCACGACGAGCTGCTCGAGCGTGGCGTCACGTTCAGCTCGACCTCCGACTCGGAGATCATCGCCGCGATGATCGCCACCCACCCAGCCGAGCACGTCGAGGACGCGATCGCCGACGTGCTGCCGCGGTTGCGCGGAGCATTCTCGATCGTCGCCATGACCAAGGACCGCGTCGTCGCCTTCCGCGACCCGCACGGCCTGCGCCCGCTCGCGCTCGGTGTGCTGGAGTCCGGTCCTGAGGAGGATGGCACGCACACACATGGCGCAGCACACGCGAACGGCGCACGCGAGACCCGCTACTGCGTCGCCAGCGAGTCGTGCGCGTTCGACATCATCGGCGCGAAGTTCCTGCGCGACGTGCAGCCCGGCGAGCTCGTCACGCTCGGCCCCGACGGCCTTCAGAGCCGCATCGTCGTGGCGGACGGCAGGCGCGCGTTCTGCGTGTTCGAGTACATCTACTTCGCGCGCCCCGACTCGCGCATGAACGAGCAGGTGCTGCAGGTCGCGCGCGGGCGCATGGGCGAGATCCTGTGGCGCGAGGCGCCCGTCGACGCCGACCTCGTGATCGCGGTCCCCGACTCCGGTAACCCCGCCGCCCGCGGCCTCGCGCGCGCCGCCGGCCTGCCCCAGGACGACGGCTTCGTCAAGAACCGCTACGTCGCGCGCACGTTCATCCAGCCCGGCCAGGAGCTGCGCAAGCACGGCCTGCGGCTCAAGTTCAACCCGCTGCCCGAGGTGATCGCCGGCAAGCGCCTGGTCGTCGTCGACGACTCGATCGTGCGCGGCAACACCACGCGCCAGATCGTGCAGATGCTGCGCGACGCCGGCGCCGCCGAGATCCACATGCGCATCTCCGCGCCGCCGATCAAGCACCCGTGCCACTACGGCATCGACATGTCAACGCGCGAGGAGATGATCGCGCACGAGCGCACCACCGCGCGAGATCGCCGCCGAGCTCGGTTGCGACTCGCTGCACTACCTCTCGCTGCGAAGGCGTCTACGAGGCTGTCCGCGCGACGCGCGCGACCCACTGCGACGCGTGCTTCACCGGCGAGTACCCGCTCGCGGGGAGCGATGGGGCCGGCGGCAAGTACTCGCTGGAGGAGGGCGGCGAGGCCACCCTCCCGCTCGTGAGCGCGTAGCGCGCGACGCTCGCGCTACTCGAGGTGATCCTCGCGCGCCCCAGAGGCGTCGTTGTGGCGGTTGTTGTACGGCCTGTGAACGATCAGCTCGCCAGCTCGCGCCGTGCGTGTGAGGCTGAGCTGCGACGATGATCAGGAGGGTGACGGTGATGGCTAGAAGCATGGGCCTGTTCCGTTGATCGGATTTACGAGGCCCTCTCCACCCTTCAAACAATTGAACTCCACCGCGCGCGCGGACTGTGTGAGCTTGATCACGCATATGCGGGAGGCGGCGCGCGGCTATCGTGCCGGCGCGTGAGCGACAGATTTCCCATCGCCGTGCTGGTGTCAGGGACCGGCACCAACCTGCAGGCGCTGCTGGATACGGTGCACGGGCACGAGGCGGAGGTAGTGGCGGTCGCGTCAAGCGTCGCCGGTGCGCAGGCGCTCGCGCGCGCTGAGGCAACGGGGTGGCCACAGCGGTGTTCGCCCGCGCCGCCTATCCCGACCGCGAGGCGCGCGACGAGGCGCTGGCCGACTGGCTGGGCGAGCGCGGCGCGCGGCTGGTGGTGCTGGCGGGCTACATGGAGCTGCTCGGCGCGCCGTTCCTCGCGCGCTTCCCGGGCGCGGTCATCAACGTGCACCCGTCGCTGCTGCCGTCGTTCCCGGGGCTCGCGGCGATCGAGCAGGCGCTGGCGTACGGCGTGAAGGTGTTCGGCGTGACCGTGCACTTCGTCGACGCGGGCGTGGACTCCGGGCCGGTGATCCTGCAGCGCGCGGTCGAGCTGCCGGACGCGCGCGAGCCGGACGAGGTGCTGGCGGCGCTGCGCCCGCTCGAGCACGAGCTGCTGCCGCGCGCGGTCGCGCTGTTCGCGCGCGGCGCGCTCGCGCCCCGACCCGCAGAACCCGCGCAGGACGACGATCCGCTCGGGCGAGGGATAGGCTGCGTGTCAGTGACCACGGAGGGCGAGCTGATGACCGACAACGCATCCGGGATCGAGCGCGCGGCGCCGGGCGAGGTGCGCGTGCGCAGGGCGCTGCTGTCGGTGTCCGACAAGCACGGGATCGTCGAGTTCGCCCAGGGACTCGCGGAGCTGGGCGTGGAGCTCGTCTCCACCGGCGGCACCGCACGCGAGCTCGCGGGCGCGGGCGTGGCGGTGCGCGCGATCGAGGAGTTCACCGGCTTCCCGGAGATGATGGACGGGCGCGTGAAGACGCTGCATGCGCGGCTGTACGCGGGCCTGCTGGCGCTGCGCGACGACGACGAGCACCTGCGCGCCGCCTCCGAGCAGGAGATCGAGCAGGTGGATCTCGTGTGCGTAAACCTGTACCCGTTCGAGCAGACGGTCGCGCGCGGCGACGCCACCGAGGCGGAGGTGATCGAGAACATCGACATCGGCGGCCCGACGATGATTCGCGCGGCCGCCAAGAACAGCCAGTTCGCGGCGGTCGTCGTGGACCCGGGCGACTACGAGCGCGTGCTCGCGGAGCTGCGCGAGTCCGACGGCAGGCTGACGCTCGAGACCCGCAAAGCGCTCGCGGGCAAGGCGTTCGCGTGCACCGCGCGCTACGACGCGGCGATCGCCACATGGTTCGCCGCCAAAGGCGCCGGCGAGGAGCTGCCGGGGAGCCGCCGCGAGTCATACGAGAAGGTGATGGACCTGCGCTACGGCGAGAACCCCCACCAGCGCGCCGCCTTCTACGCGCGCGCCGGCGCTCCCACGCACCTGCTGTCGGGCGTCGAGCAGCTGCACGGCAAGGAGCTGTCGTTCAACAACCTGCTCGATCTCGCCGCCGCGCGCGAGCTGGTGGAGGAGTTCGAGCAGCCCGCGTGCGCGATCGTCAAGCACAACAACCCGTGCGGCTGCGCCGTCGCGGAGACCGCGCAGCTCGCCTACGAACGCGCCTTCGCGTGCGACCCCGAAAGCGCGTACGGAGGCGTGATCGCGATCAACCGCCCGATCGACGACGCCTGCGCGGAGCAGCTCGGCAAACAGTTCATCGAGGTGCTGCTCGCGCCCGGATACGACGCGGCGGCGCTGCAGACATTGCAGACCAAGAAGAACGTCCGCCTATTGGAGCTCGGCGCCTGGCCGGGGAGCGCCGGCGCCGGCGAGCTCGAAGCCAAGCCGGTGCTCGGCGGGCAGCTCGTGCAGAGCCACGACACGGTCGTCGGAGACGCGTGAGCAGATGCGCACGATGAGCGCGCGCGAGCCCAGCGAGCGGGAGTGGAGCGACATGCTGTTCGCGTGGGTCGTCTGCCGCCACGTGCGCTCCAACGCGATCGTGCTCGCCGCCGCCGGCGCGACGATCGGCATCGGCGCGGGCCAGATGAGCCGTGTCGATGCCGTGCGCATCGCCGTCCAGAAGGCGCAGAAATTCCTGCCGAACGCGCTGGCGGGCTCCGCCCTGGCCTCCGACGCGTTCTTCCCGTTCCCCGACGCTCCCCAGATCGGTCTCGACGCGGGCGTCAGCGCGATCATCCAGCCCGGCGGCTCGGTTCGCGACGAGCTGTCCGTCGAGGCCGTCGACGCAGCCGGCGCGACGATGGTCGCGACCGGGGTGCGGCACTTCAGGCATTGAGAGGAGTTCAGCCGGCGCATGCGCCGGCTGTCGACGGGCGCATGCGCCCGTCGTGGGGCCGCACATGTGCGGCCCCGGACCATGCCGCATGCGGCCTGGTCACATGGGATCCGGATCCTGGGTGTACGATCGAGGCATGTGCAGAAATATTCGTACTCTCCACAATTTCGAGCCGCCGGCGACCGACGAGGAGATCCGCGCGTCGGCGCTGCAGTACGTGCGCAAGATCAGCGGCTTCACGAAGCCCTCCCAGGCGAACGCCGAGGCGTTCGAGCGTGCGGTGGACGCCGTGAGCGAGATCTCGACGCATCTGCTCGGCGAGCTGGTCACGAACGCGCCGCCGAAGGACCGCGAGGTCGAGGCCGCCAAGGCCCGCGCTCGCGCCGCGCAGCGCTACGCGGCGTAGCCGCCGGCGTCCGGCGCACCGCGATCCCCAGCCCGGGTTTGCGGGAGGGACTTGACGAAACCATTATTACGATATATCGTGTAACTACTTTGATAGCTCACGATAGGAATTAGATATGTTTGGAGATGCTTATTCAACGGGGGCAAAGCCCGGCTGCAGGTCGCCCCGCCACGGCGGCGGCCACCGAGGCAGCGAGCGACATGGCTTCGCGCATGGCCCGCGTGGCGGGTTCGGCGGCGGTCCGTTCGGCGCCGGTCTGGCGGCGGTCCGCGCGGTCGCGGTCGCAGGGCGCGCCGCGGCGACATCCGCACGGCGGCGCTGCTGCTGCTCGCGGAGGAGCCGCGCAACGGCTACCAGATCATGCAGGAGGTCCAGGAGCGCAGCGGCGGTGTCTGGAGCCCGAGCCCCGGCTCGGTGTACCCGGCGCTGCAGCAGCTCGAGGACGAGGGCCTGATTCGCACCGAGGAGGTCGACAGGCGCAAGCTGTTCGCGATCACCGACGCCGGCCGCGAGCTGCTGGCCGAGCGCGGCGAGGAGCGAGCGGCTCCGTGGGAGCAGACGGACGGCCCCGGCGGCGCACACGCGCTCGGCGGTCTGATGCGTGAGGTCGCCTCCGCGTTCGTGCAGGTGATCCGTACGGGCAGCGAGAGCCAGATCGCCAAGGCGGCCGAGGTGCTCACGGCAACCCGCCGCGATCTGTACCGCATCCTCGCCGACGGCGACGTCGGCGCCCAGTCCGGCGGCAAGCCGGCTGCCGGCGGCGAGTCCGATTCCGGCGCCGATGCCGGTACCGTGGACAAGGACAGTTGAGCCACACCGCGACCACACGACCAAGCCCCGCAACCGAGATGGCGCCCAGCTGCGCCGTCTCGGTCAACGGCTTGATCAAGCGCTACGGCGAGCTCGAAGCGGTGCGCGGCATTGACTTCGAGGTCGCCGCCGGCGAGATCTTCGGTTTCCTCGGGCCCAACGGCGCGGGCAAGTCGACGACGATCAACATGCTGTGCACGCTCGTGCGCCCCACCGGCGGCTCCGCGTCAGTCGCCGGCCACGACGTGGTCAGCGAACGCGACGACGTGCGCCGCAACATCGGCCTGGTCTTCCAGGACACGACGCTCGACGGCTACCTGACCGCCGAGCAGAACCTGCGGCTGCACGCCGAGCTGTACGGCGTGCCGCGCGAGATGGTCGGCGAGCGCATGCGCCAGGTGACGGAGATGGTCGGGCTGTGGGACCGGCGCGGGAGCCTCGTGAACACGTTCTCCGGCGGCATGAAGCGGCGCCTGGAGATCGCGCGCGGCCTGCTGCACTCGCCGCGCGTGCTGTTCCTGGACGAGCCGACCGTTGGCCTCGACCCGCAGACGCGCAGCTCGATCTGGCGCTACATCCGCGAGCTCAAGGCGCGCGAGGACATCACGATCTTCCTCACCACCCACTACATGGACGAGGCCGAGTACTGCGACCGCATCGCGATCATGGACCACGGCCGCATCATCGTGCTCGACACGCCCGCCGCGCTGAAGGCGGAAGTTGGCAAGGACCGCGTGCAGATCCACACCGACGACGACCAGGCGGCGATCGCGGCGCTGCGCGAGCGCTTCGAGATCGAGGCGACGGTCGCCGAGGGCGCAGTCACGTTCGGCGTGCCCGACGGCGAGCAGTTCGTGCCGCGCCTGTTCGCCGAGCTCGGCGTGCCGATCCGCGCCGTGAGCGTCGCACGCCCGTCGCTGGACGACGTGTTCATGGCCCACACCGGCACGACGATCCGTGACGCTGAGTCCACCAGCACCGACCGCATGCGCAACGTCGCGCAGGATCATGAACCGATGAGGAGCGGGGAGGCGGTGCGCTGATGGCGACCGAGACGAGCCCCCTGCGCGGGGCGCCGCTGACGCCGAACGGACGCCCGCCGGCCTGGCAGCCCGGCAGCCCGCACGAGATCGCGCGCGTGCGCGTGCCCACGCGCAGCCTGCGCAGCGAGCTGCGCGCGATCAAGGTCGTGTGGAAGCGCGAGCTGATCCGCTTCAGCCGCGACCGGCTGCGCATCCTGACGTCGCTGATGCAGCCGTTCCTGTTCCTGTTCGTGCTCGGCACCGGCCTTTCGCGGCTGGCTTCGGCGGGCACGCACGGCGTCAACCTGCGCACGTTCGTGTACCCGGGGGTGCTGTGCATGGCGGTGATGTTCACCGCCATGTTCTCCGCCGCGTCGCTTGTGTGGGACCGCGAGTTCGGCTTTCTGCGCGAGATGATGGTCGCGCCTGTGCGGCGCAGCTCGCTGGTGCTCGGCAAGTGCTTCGGCGGCGCCACCGTCGCGGCCTTCCAGGGCGTGATCGTGCTGTGCCTCGCCGGCCTCGTCGGCGTGCCCTACAACGCCACGCTGATCATCGAGGTGTTCGCGCTGCAGCTGCTGCTCGCGTTCGCGATCACCGCCTTCGGCGTGATGGTCGCCGCGCGCATCACGCAGATGCAGTCGTTCATGGCGCTGATGCAAATGGCGATCATGCCGATGTACTTCCTCTCCGGCGCGCTGTTTCCGGTCTCGGGTCTGCCGCAGTGGCTCGAGATCCTCAACCGCCTGGATCCGCTGACCTACGCCGTCGACCCGATGCGCCGCGCGGTGTTCGCGCACCTGCAGATCAGCGCCGCCGCGCGCAACGCGCTGGACCCCGGTGTGACCTGGTGGAGCTGGCACGTCCCCGGCCTCGTCGAGGCGGCGGTGGTCGCCGCGCTCGGCCTGCTAATGCTGACGATCGCGATCGTGCAGTTCAGTCGCGCCGAGTAGTAAATTTCCTGGCCACGCGGCCAGCCGGCCTGGTAGGGTCGGCCACATGGCCTCGCTCGCTCCCTGCACTCCGGCGCTCGAGCTGGCCGCCGCGCTGCGCGCGCGAGAGCTCTCCGCTGTCGAGTTGCTCGACGCGTGCATCGCCGCGATCGACGAGCTGGGCCCGCAGCTGAACGCGGTCATCTGGCGCAATGACGACGACGCGCGTACGGCCGCCGCGGAGGCCGATCGCCGCCTCGCTGCCGGCGAGCACGCGCCGTTCCTGGGCGTGCCGCTGCCGATCAAGGACCTCACGCCGGTCGCCGGCTGGCCCGTCAGCTACGGCTCGCGCGGCGGCCCGCCGGGCGTCAGCGAGGAGAGCGAGCTGGTCGTCGACGCGCTCGAGCGCGCGGGCTTCGTGCTGTGCGGGCGCACCAACACCCCCGAGTTCGGCGTGATCACGGTCGCGGAGAACAGCCGCTACGGGATCAGCCGCAACCCGTGGGACACGAACCGCTCGCCCGGCGGCTCCAGCGGTGGTGCCGCAGCGGCGGTCGCCGGCGGGATGTTTCCGATTGCGCACGCCAACGACGGCGGCGGCTCGATCCGCATCCCCGCCTCCTATTGCGGCCTGGTCGGCTTCAAGCCCAGCCGCGGCCGCGTCCCGCGCCTGGCGCAGAGCTGGCTGGGCGCGGTCGTGGAGGGCGTGGTGGCGCGCACGGTCGCCGACTCGGCGGTGGTGCTCGACGCGGTCGCCGGCCAGGACCCGCTCGCGTGGTACAACGCGCCGGCGCCTGTGCATCCGTTCGCGCAGGAGGCGGGCGCGGCGGTTGGCCCGCTGCGCATCGGGCTGATGGCGCAGGCGCCGCTCGGGATACCGACGGACGAGGCGTGCACGGCCGGCGCGCGCGCGACGGCGGCGGCGCTCGAGGAGCTCGGCCACAGCGTCGAGGAGGTCGAGGTGCCGACGATCTCCGAAGAGATGGTGCCGCCGTTCATCGCGCTCACCCAGGGCGGCCTCGCCGACTACGAGGGCGTCGACTGGTCGGCGGTCGAGCCGCACATCGCCCACCAGCGCAAGGCGAGCAGCGAGCTCGGCGCTTACGACTACGTGCTCGCTGCGCGCACGCTCGAGCTGCTCAGCCGCCGCGAGGTCGCGCGCTGGGGCCGCGACTTCGACGTGCTGCTGACGCCCACCTCGGCGATCCTGCCGCCCGTCGCGGGCGCGATCCTCGCGGCCCAGCACGCTGCGCCCGACCAGCCCGTGTTCGACGTCGTGGCGAGCGTGTCGTTCACCGCCTTCGGCAACGTCGCCGGGCTGCCCGCCGTGAGCCTGCCGCTGCACTGGAGCGACGACGGTCTTCCCGTCGGCGTGCAGCTTGTCGCCGGGCCGTGGCAGGACGGAGCGCTGCTCGCGCTCGCCGCGCAGCTCGAACAGGCGCGGCCGTGGGCCGAGCGGCGTCCGCCGCTGCGGGCGCAGGTCGTCTGACGGGCCGGGCACGCGCGCGGCGACGTCAAGCGAGTCGCTACCGGACGCGAGACTCGGCCTGGCGTGCTTGGCGGTAGCGCAGGCGCGTGAAGAGGCCGACGGCGGCTCGGTAGACGAGGCGCGAGGTTGGCATGCGGTAGGTGGCGCTCGTGTGGGGCGAGTAGGTCACGGGGCCGTCACCGGCCGGCGTCTGCATCCAGCCGGTGTGGATTCGCTGGCGCTGGCCGACGACGCCGCGGGAGAACCAGTGGGCGGTGAGGCCGGCCCTCCGTCCGCCCGGTGGCGCGATTTCGTGCGGCACCCGGAGGGCGATCCCGTCCTCGCCGGCGCGACCGATCCGCACGGGGATCGCGAGCGGGAAGCCGTCGGTGGAGACCCACCCGAGCAGGGCGTGGGGGAGCCGCGCGCCGCGTGCTGCCGCCCGTGTCTGGTCGATGCGCGGGGCGGTGCCCTTGAGGGGTGGAGCCTGGGGTGGCGGCGGCTGGCTGGGCAATGGCGCGCCGTGGACCTCCGGTGTGCCTTCGCAGGCGAGGTCGGGCCATAGGATCACGCGCTCGACCGCGACCTGGATCTCGACTCGCAGGGCGTAGACGCGAAGCCAGCGCCTCCACAGCAGCCCGAGGTCTCGCCATGGCTCCAGGCGTTCCCAGTGCTCGAGCACCGTGGAGGGGTAGTCGGCGACCGGCTCCCGCAGCGACGCTCGGCCCTGGACCAGCACGTACTCGGTGCGCTCGTGGGTGGCGTGGGCGCGCGTGTGGAACGCGAGCGCGACGTGGGGATTGCGGCGGATGCGGTCGAGCTTCTTCCACGCTCCCACGGAGCTGTTGACGCTCACCGTTCCCGACGCGCGATCGTGCAGTCCGAAGTTCGAGACCGGCGCCAGGACGACGCCGCCGGCGGGCGTGACGTACGCGAGCATGACCGCATGGTCTCCGTCGAGGATCTCGCTGATGGCGGAGGCCCAACGCGATGACGCTTTCGTGGAATCGTTTCGGACGGGGTTCCTTGCCCGCCGCCGCCACGTGCTTCGCGGGTTGCTCGAGCGTGGCCGCGGACGCGGCGAACTCGCGGCCTCAGCCGACCTCGACTTCCTCGTCGAGCTCGTCTTCGCGGCGGTCTG
Organism: uncultured Solirubrobacteraceae bacterium; assembly: GCA_963735615.1. GTDB lineage: Bacteria > Actinomycetota > Thermoleophilia > Solirubrobacterales > Solirubrobacteraceae > Palsa-744. Next base: position 1,696,241 of record CAVTLO010000001.1, on the reverse strand, counting down.
GTACCGGATCCTCGTTCGGCATCAGCCACTCAATCGCCGCTTTGCCGACCAGCTCGCAGACACCTTGCTGGCGCTTACGACGACCTGATCGGCGGAGCGTATGCAAGAGGGGAACCGCTAACAACACCCGAACTCCGATCGGGAGCAGCTCATCCGAGCGCTGTTCGATCCGGTTGGGCGCCGGGCTCGGCGGCAGGCGCTTGAGGAGCACTGCGAGCGCTAGAGGCCGAGGTGCATGCCATGGGCGCTATTCCTTGCTGCCGACGATTCGTGATCTGTTTGGCTATGTTGGATCCCCTCCTGCCGCCAGTCCTCGACGCCCGCCGTCGTCCTGTGGGACACTGCCCGACTGAATCCAGCCAATGGGACACGACAGATAGGGGGCACGATGACCGGTAGGGTTAGTCGTAGTGGCCGTGCGCAACGGCTATGCCGAGACGCACTGGCTCGCAGGCACCGCGCGACGCGACAGTCCTCGACCTTGGCCTCGTTGGCGGTCCTGGCGATCGTCATCGTCGGACTGCTCGCTCCGAGTCCTGCCGGTGCGAGTGACATCCTAAGATTTGGTCCAGGTGTGACCGAAAGCACCGGCGGGCGGATTGGACTGTCTCTGGCGGGGCTGGACGAAGCAGCGCCGGCCGTGGCCAAGATCCTGCCGAACAAGGGCCCGGCAGCCGGAGACAGCCCCGTAATCATCGATGGCGCGAACCTCACGAACGCGACCGGAGTGTCATTTGGTGGGGCCGCGGCCAAAGAATTCACTGTCGTGTCCTCCACTGCAATAAGCGCAGTCTCTCCACCTCATACTGCCGGCGCAGCCGAAGTAACTGTCACAACCCCGGTGGGCTCGAGTTCTGGTACGGCCAAGACGGTATACACTTACGGAGCGCCTACGATTGCTGCGATTGTCCCGCAAAAGGGATCGATCTCGGGAGGCGTGAGGATAACCGTGACCGGTGCGGGGTTTGCGCTTGGGAACGCCGCGCAGTTCAAATTCGGCCATGCACTGGCGCTCGCGGTGGACTGCCCCTCGATTACGGTCTGCACAATGGTTGTGCCAGCGGCGAAAAAGACTGGTGCCGTATACGTTCGGGCTGAGTCCGGCGGCAAGACGGGCAAGAAGTTGGCGACCGTGAAGTTCGACTACATTACGCCAGCCGAAGCCAAAAGCATAGAAGAACAGGAAGCTAGAGAAGCGAAGGAAGCGAAGGAAGCGAAGGAAGCGCAGGAAGCCAAAGAAGCGCAGGAAGTGAAAGAAAGACAGGAAGCGAAGGAAGCGCAGGAAGCCAAGGAAAAGCAGGAAGCGCTGGAAGCCAAAGAAGCGCAGGAAGTGAAAGAAAGACAGGAAGCGAAGGAAGCGCAGGAAGCCAAGGAAAAGCAGGAAGCGCTGGAAGCCAAAGAAGCGCAGGAAGTGAAAGAAAGACAGGAAGCGAAGGAAGCGCAGGAAAGGCAGGAAGCGCAGGAAGCCAAAGAAAGGGCGGAACGCGAAAGCAGGGAAAGGGAAGAACGGGAACGTCGAGAAAGGGAAGAAAGAGAACGTAGGGAACGGGAAGAAAGAGAACGCCAGCCGAGCATCACGGCGTCAAAAGGAGGCCCGTACGATGGTGGCTACACCCTAAACATTGCCGTGCACAACTTTCCTCTCGGCAGGTTTGAGTACTACTGTTACGACAACAGCGGCTCGGGAGGAAAAGAGGTGCTCTTCTATCAGAATGCAGTCTCCGTGACCAATGCAAATCAGAGTAGTTGGCCGGGCGTGTTCTGCTACGACAGTGCGCCATATACGGCCCATCTAGTGATGGACGGATATACGTCCAACTCGGTTGTGTTCTGAGGCGAGCCCTAGCGGTCGGCGCGTCTGCAGCGGCGCGCCGACGCACGGGATTTGGCCCTAGGCCCTACTCGGCTCAGGCCCACACGTCAAGCGGCTGGGCCACGTAAACGAGCGCTCGTGGGGGACATCGCTAGGTGTGAGCCCGCTGGCCTCCAGTTGACCCACGACACGATCCACCGCAGTGCTGTCAATGCCGGCATCGATGTCGCGGGTGGGGGTTAGCGCGACGTCCTGGCCGTCGAGAGCGACCTGGATTGCCTCCGCCCCGATGATCACAAGCTCGTCTCGGACGGGCTCAAGAACGGCCGCGGCTTCGCATACGGGGAAGAGGCTTTGGCGGGCGGCACCGTGGTGGAGCGCCGGGCGGGGCGCTCGACATAGACCGGCGGGGCGAACAGGAACCAGTCGCCATCCTGAGTGATCTCTTTGAGGAGGGGGCGGGTTCTGCCAAGGCCGCCAGGCCCCCGGACTCGGCCCCGGAAGGGCTGCCCTTAACGGGTTCGGTCCCCCGGAGCTACTGGCGCCGCCGGCTGTGGTGACCGGCGCCAGCGGGTGTGGGCGAAGGGACACGCGAGCGTGTCTCCCATAAAAGACGTTGGCGGCGTCGTGGCGTCTGACCTAGGGCTCCGATGAGGATCAGCCCATCCCTGATGGCGACAAGTGGTGTCGGGCTCCGAGTTCCGATTTGCTGCCGGCCACAACACCATGCGGCACGCCGTTCGCCTCGATGCCCCGTGCGGGACTCGAACCCGCCCCACCGGATTAAAAGTCCGGCGCTCTACCAGATGAGCTAACGGGGCCTGCGGCCGAACAGTCTGGCAGATCCCTAGGGCTGTTCGGCGGCGGCGACGTGCAGCAGCTCGTCAATCCGCGTGAGCTTGACGCGCGGGCGCCCGGCGGGCTCGCCGAGGGCGCGCTCGTGGCGGTCGATAGCCTCCCAGCCAGAATAGGTGACGAGCTGGGGCTGGCGCGAGCGCAACAGCTCCTCGACGGCAGCGGGGTCGGGCGTGCTGGGAACGTGCGCGGGGCTGCGCTCTTGCGCGGATGCGCGAGCACCGTTGCGCTCGCCGGCGCTCGACGGGGTGAGGTCGGCGAGCATCGCGTCGACGGTCTCCTGCGCGTCCTTCTTGTTGGTGCCGATGACGCCGGAGGGCCCGCGCTTGATCCAGCCGACGACGTACTCGCCGGGTAGCGGGGCGCCGCTGTCGGGGTCGAGCACGCGCCCGGCGCTGTTGGGGATAACGGCTGAGCGCTCGTCGAAGGGCACGCCGGGGAGGGGGATGCCGCGGTAGCCGATCGCGCGAAAGGCGAGCCCGGCGGCGATCGTCTCGCGCTGGTCGGTGGGCTGCGCGCGCAGCCCACCGCCTGACGCGGGGACGAGCTCGTTGTGGATCAGCTCGACGGCGCCGAGACGGCCGTGCTCGTCTGGCAGGAAGGCAGCGGGCGAGAGCAGGAAGCGCAGGACGATGCGCTTGTGATGACCCTTTGGCGTGCGGGTGGCGTAGTCGCGCAGGATCTCGACGTTGCGCCGCGAGGTGATGTCTTGCTCGGCGTGTGGATCGGCGACGGCGAGCGCGCGCTCGAGCTCGTTGTGGTCGACGATCACGTCGGCGTCGGCGAGCTCTCCTAGCTCGAGCAGCTCGGGGTTGGTGAAGGCGGCCTGCGCGGGCCCGCGGCGGCCGAGGATGATGACCTCTGAGACGCGGCCGTGGGCGAGCACGTCGAGCGCGTGGTCGGCGGTGTCGGTGGGTGCGAGCTCGTCAGGCGCGAGCACGAGCATCCGCGCGACGTCGAGGGCGACGTTGCCGTTGCCGACGACGACGGCACGCTCGGCGGAGAGCAGGTCGAACTCGAGGTGGGTGTGGTCGGGGTGGCCGTTGTACCAGCCGACGAACTCGGTGGCGGCGTGCGAGCCGGGGAGGTGTTCGCCGGGGATCCCGAGCGGCCGATCGGACGGCGAGCCGGTGGCGTAGACGATCGCGTGGTAGTGCTCGAGCAGATCCTCACGGGAGACGTGCTCGCCGAAGGTAACGTTTCCGAAGTAGCGGAAACGAGGGTGCGCGGCGGTCTTCTCGTAGACGCGGGTGACGGACTTGATCTTGGGGTGGTCGGGTGCGACACCGGAACGCACGAGGCCCCACGGGGTGGGCAGGCGCTCGAGCATGTCGACGTCCAGATTGATGGAATGCCCGCCCACCCTGTCCTTGAGCAGGTGCCCGGCGGCGTAGAAGCCGGCGGGACCTGAGCCGATGACGGCGATGCGGAGGGGGGGCTGGTCGGTCATCGGCCGGGCTGGAGGTCGGAGGGTGGGATGCGGAGGCTGATGCGGATGCGAAACGGGATGGGCGCGGCCCGACTCGAACGGGCGACCCCCTCGGTGTAAACGAGGTGCTCTAGCCAACTGAGCTACGCGCCCGTGTGTGGGGACCTGGGGACTGAAGGCTAGCGGGACTGGATGGTCGATTCCGATCAACCACGTGGACGGGAGGGCGTGCGAAGCTGTGCGGATGGGCAAGGGCGGCCGGATCGCGGCGGGCGTGGTGGGCGTCTTGGTGCTCCTGCTGGCGCTCGCGCAGCTGATCTTGCCGCGCGTGGCGGCGAGCAGGATCTCATCGAGGGTGGGCCGCTACGGGAAGGTGCAGAGCGTGAGCGTGAGCGCGTGGCCGGCGGTGGAGCTGTTGTGGGGCGATGTGGGCTCAGTGCGGGTGCGGGCAGGGAGCCTGGCGCTGAGCCCGGCGCAGGCGGCGAGCCTGCTGTGGGAAGCGCGGGGGACGTCGAGCATGGACGTGAGCGCGGAAAGCGTGCAGCTGGGCTCGCTGCGGTTGAGCGACGCGAGCCTGCGCAAGCGCGGCAACGCGATGAGCGCGCAGGCGCTGGCTAGCGAAGCGGACGTACGGGCGGCGTTGCCGTCAGGCTTCGGGGTGAAGCTGCTGCGCAGCGAAAACGGTGAGGTTGAAGTGCAGGCGACGGGCGCGTTGTTCGGTGTGGGTGCGTCGGTGAACGCAGTGGCGGGCGCGAGCGACGGCGAGCTGGTGGCGCATCCGCTGGGCTTCCTGGTGGAAGCGCTGCAGCTGAAGCTGTTTTCGGACCCGCACGTATATGTGGAGGGCGTGGGGGCGAGCGTGCAGAGCGAGCAGCCGCGGAGCTACCGGCTGACGATCAGCGCGAGCCTGCACTGATCGGGCTTCAAACGGCGGCGGGGACGCTGGGCGCGGCGCTGGTGGCTCGTGGCCGGACGACGACGGGGAGCCCGTCCTTGGGGCTGATGGTGGGCATCTGGCGGATGCGGAGCTGGAAGTCGTCGGGCAGCGAGAGCGTGCAGCGCGAGAGGATGAGCGTGGCGATGGTGCGCACCTCGAGCTGCCCGAAGCGCATGCCGATGCACGTGCGCGAGCCGCCGCCGAAGGGCACGTAGGCGCCCTTGGGCAGCGCGGCGCTGGCCTCTGGCGTGAAGCGCTCGGGGCGGAACTCCTCAGGTTGAGGGAAGACGTCGTTTAGATGATGGGAGGCCCAGGAGCAGTAGTTGACGAACGCTCTTGCGGGGACAGTTTGCCCATGGAACTCAAAGGATTCGACGGCGCGGCGCGGCCCGATCCACGCGGGCGGGTACTTGCGCAGCGTCTCGTCGAGCACCATCTCGAGCTCGGTGAGCTCGCCTGACATGAGCTGTGAGGCGGTGGCGCGCCCGTCGGTGAGCTCGGCGTCCTGCTCGGCGAGCAGCCGGGTGAGGACATGGGGGTGGCGGGCGAGCTCGTAGAACATGAACGAGACGGTCGAGGTGGTGGTGTCGTGTCCGGCGAACAGCAGCGTCATGACCTCGTCGCGGACCTGCAGGTCCGACAGTGTGTTGCCGTCCTCGTCTTGGGCGTCGAGTAGCAGGCTGAGGATGTCGTGCCCGCGCTCGCCGGTGGCGCGCCGGCGGGAGATCTCGGCGTAGATGAGCGCGTCGAGCTTGCGCGCGGCCTGCTGCATACGCGCCCACGGCGAGAAGCGGCCGCGCAGTATGCGCAGGACGTACTCGCTGGAGTAGAACGACAGCGCCTCCTCGAACAGGCCGGCGGCGTCGATCGTGCGCGCCTGCTGGCCGTCGGGGTCGACGCCGAACAGCGCGCGCATGGCGACGCGCACGGCGAGGTGCCGCGTCCAGGCGTAGAGGTCGAGGCTGGCGCCGAGCGTGAGCTCGTCGAGCGCGCGCTCGGTCTCGTGCACGATGGCGTCGGCGGAGGCGGCGATGTGCTCCCGGTGGAACGCGGGAAGCATGATCAAGCGCGAGCGGCGGTGGAAGTCGCCGTCGATCGTGAGCAGCCCGTCGCCCATGAGGCCGATGAGGTCGCGGAAGTGCGATTCGCGCCACGTGAAGTTGGAGGCGTGCGAGACGGTGATGTAGTGGTTGGCTGCGGGCCCGAGCATGAAGACGACGTTCGAGTGGAAGATCCGCAGCGTAAAGATCGGCCCGAAGCGCTCGTATGCGTCGAGCAGCAGCGGCAGTGGTTCGTCGGCGAAGCGGCGTGTGCGGGCGAGCGAGAAGCGGGTTTCGCCGGGCGGGAACGGAACGGTGGCGGAGCGCTCGGCGCGCAGGTCTTCGCGTATCACAGCCAGCGGGTTGGAATTCAGCAGAGGCTTTGGACCCACGAGCGCCACACGTCGAAGCCTAGTCGAAAGTTGGCCGGCTGGCCAGTTTCGGGCGAGAGGGGGGCCGAGGGCCAAGCCTTGGCATACTGAGGAGGCACGGAACGTCGCCCCGGCGCTCCGAGCATCGCGGGGGCGTAGCTCAGCAGGTTAGAGCGCTGCCCTGTCACGGCAGAGGTCGCGGGTTCGAGTCCCGTCGCTCCCGCCTTTGTTGCCTCATCGTCCGCGTCGGCTTTTGGGTGCTGGTTCCGCACCTCCGACGCGGCGGTGAAGTAGTCGGCGAACGCCGTGTTGGGCTTGACGGCGACGATCTGGTTGTCCTTGGCCCATACCTGCGCGAACAGCGAGAGCAGGAGCTTGCGTCGCTCGGCGGGGTTGGGCTCGGCGTCCCAGAAGCGCGCGAAGTCTTCGAGGATGGCGTGCGCGCGGTCGAGGTCGGGGTTCGTCGGGGGCTTGGTGCGCTGCAGCTCCTCGTCGATGATTTGGCGGCGCATGACGTATTGGGGCTTGGCGATGTCGCCCATGACGTAGAGGTCGCGTAGCCGCTGGAGCTGGGCGGTCAGCTCTCGGCGACGCTCCGCGTCCTCGCCGGGGTGTCCGCCGGCTTGGCCTTGGATCGTGTCGAGTACGAGCCGGCGCAGCGCGTGGTCGGGTTGGAAGTCGTGCAGCCAGTCGATCAGTTGCTCCTCCAGTGGCTGGGCGGGGGTCATCTTCTGCTCGCAGTCGCCGTGGTGGCGGCGGGTCGAGCACTGGTAGCGACGCATCCCCTCCCATCCGGTGCGGCAGCCGTGCATGCGGGCGCCGCAGCGCTCGCAGTGGATGAGCTTGCGCAGCAGGTACTCCTCGGAGGGGCGGCCGGGCTTGACGACGCGGGTGCGCCATGAGCGGACTTCCTGCACGCGGTCGAACAGCTCGTCGCTGACGATCGGCTCGTGCAGACCACGGATGCTGCGGCTCTTGTCGCGTAGCCCGGAGACATATCCGGCGTACGCGGCGTTGCAAAGCATCTCCCGCACCGTGTCCTTGCTGAACAGCCGCCCGCGTGCCGTGCGTGCGCCTTTCGCGTTCAGCCATGCGGCGAGGGTGCGGTCGGACTCCTGGCCGGGCGCATAACGCTCGAACAGCGCGCGTACGAGCGGTGCGCGCTCAGGGTGAGGGATGGCGAGCTTGGTGGCGGGGTCGCGGACGTAGCCCCAGGGCAGGCTCCCGACGAGGTGGCCTTGGCGTGCCTTCTCGCGTAGGCCGCTGCGTGTCCAGAAGGACAGCGAGACGGAGTAGTACTCGTCGAACATCTCGTGGATGGACTCGGCGAGGAACGCGGAGGGGTCGGTGTGGTCTTCGCCCATGGGCTGGGTGACGGACACGACCCGGATGCCAAGCCGCTCGCGTAGTAGCTGCTTGTAGCGACGTGCCTCGACTTGGTTGCGGGCGAAGCGGCTGGTGTGGAACACGAGCACGACGTCGAACTTGCCGGCGGCGGCGTCGGCCATCAGGCGCTGGAACTCGGGGCGCGCCTCTGACTTGCGCCAGCCGGAGTGGAAGTCGCAGTACTCGCCGACCAGTTCGAGATTGTTCTCCGGGGCGAAGCGGCGGATGCCCTGGCGCTGCGCGTCGGGGGAGAAGCCTTGGCCTTGCTCCTCGGTTGACTCGCGGACGTAGGCGACGGCGCGTAGCTTGCGATCAGTCATGTCGGGAGGGGTCGGTGAGGTCGCGTCCTCTGCGCAGCCACCAGTCGGCGAACCAGTTGGCGAAGTCGAGGAGCGCTGGGTCGAGGGAGTCGTTGCGGCGGACATTTGCTGTGCCTCCTTGGTTGTCAGGGTGATCGATCGGTGCAGGGCGATGCGCGGGACTGAACGTCCTGGCAGGATGAGTCGGCTGCTGCGCTGGTTTGGCAGTCCTTCGTGCATGTGCGGTCAATGTGTGGGGCGTCGGTGAGAGACCCTTGGCAACCCGAAGAAGGTGCCTCAACCCCGCTTTTGGTTACAGCAGCGCCTCACTTTTCATCAAAACTTCCTTCCTGGACCCCTTATCGGGGTTTTCTAGCGAGGTCGCTTTTGTGTGATTTGCGGCGCTTTTCTTGCCGCCACGGTGTTCGTTTCATCATGCGAATACGGGTGCGAGGACGGAAACGAACACGGGGGCGAGGACGGAAACGAGGCGGGGGTCGGGGCGCGGGCTCACTGCTCGCGACGACGCCGTTCTTTGGCTCGCATTTTGCGTCTGGCTTTGGCGGCCCATGGCTCTCCGAGACGGAAGTGCGCGCGGAGGATCTGCCGCACGCGCTCCCGATGCAGGCCGTGCCGGACGGCGATCTCTTCGAGCGTCAATCCCTCCACTGCACGCAGCCGGAACATGTCGTACTCGCGCGCCTGCGGCGCATGGGCGCGGATTGGCTCGACCCAGATATCCAAGCCGACCGCCTGCACGATCAGCAGAGCAACCTGCAAGGAGATCGTGCCGTCGCCTGTTTCGAGGCCGGAAAGGACGGCAGGCTCCACGCCCATCAAGCGCGAGACGCCCTCGCCGCTGAGCCGCAGCTCGCCGCGCCGTTCTTGCAGGACGCGGCCAAGCTCGGGCGCGGAATTGACGGGTGAGCGCTGACGGCGCACTGACAGATCGCTGACTCAGAACGTGCCGACCTCGATTTCACCGGCCCGCCGCGCGGCTCGGGAGGGGAACACGAACTCGCCGAGGCGATGCACCAGACCCGCACGGGCGAGCCGGCCCACGCCGTCGATCACGTCGTTGGGGCTGTCCAGCTCGCGGCCGACCTCCTTGACGGTCCATGGCACAAGCTCCTCGCACAGGACGTACAGGATCAATTTGTCGCGCTGGTCCTCACGCTCGGCGGGCGTCATCTCTTCGACGGCACAGCATCTGGCGCTCATTGGGGCTCCTTTCCGCCGCAGGAAAGGGCGCAGACGAGCGCGACGCGAGACCGCAGGGGAGCTACGGTTCCGGTCGTGGCATCGAAGGCCCAAATCCTTCGGCGTCACAGGCCGAGGCGGGCGTCTCTAGCGCTCGTCTCGGCCGCTTAGTTTGTTGGCTGGCGCAGAGCAGAGCAGAACTCGCGAGGGATCTCAAGGCCAAAGGCGGGGATGTGCGAGAACGGTGGCCACGACAATGATCGGCAGCCTCCTAGAATGAGAACGTATGTTCGCATCGGAATCGGCGGAAGCGGAGCTGGGCGTCCAACGGCCGGCTACTCCGTGGAGGACATCGCGGGCCGTCACTAAGACGACGCAGCCGCTTGGGCGGCCTCTTCTTCAGCCTCGTCGGCGCGCTTGCCTTGCAAAAAGCCGCCGACTAGTCCCTGCCAGCCCATGCCGTATGCAACGGCGTGACGAGCTGCAGTGGCGTCGCCAACGAGGAACGCAACAAGACCGCCCGCTGCGATGTATCCGCCCACGACCACGGCAAAGCCCACGACCCGCGTCCATGAGAGATGCAGAATCGGCCCCGTTCATGAGCCGCAGGCCCCAAGGCAGCACCTGTACAACAACAAGCGAGCCGAGCGCTCCTAGCGCGCCGTACTCAAACGTCGCGAGACCTGAAAGTGATGTTGGCAGGACTAGTTGCTCTTTGAACCAGGGCCGGCGGGGGCTCTGGGAGCCTCTCCAACCTGAACGACCTCAAGCGACGTACGCTCGTAGCTTCGAACGGCCAGTTTGCGCTCGGAGGTGTGGACTGACGTGCTGTCCTGGCCCGAGTCGCGCCTTTTGTCGCTGGGGGTTGCGATTAGCGACAGACCTCCGGACGCTAGTGCCTGCCGGATTTCCTGTTTGCTCACTCGAAATCCCTCGTAGTAGTCGGAAAGTCGGAATGTAGCTGCTGATCAATCATATCTAGATGTGTAGCAGGCTACAAGGCTACAAAGCTACACGGCTGCTACAAGGTGCCAACGGGGCGCCCCCGATGCGCTGCTCACGGAGGATCGACGGCCAAGCTCTGCTACTGGGCTAGGCGGTCGATGCCGGTTTGCTGCGATGCTTGGTCGGGAATCCGACCACCGACGATTTGGGGGTCGTTCGTGCATGCGCGTCGCGCGCTTGGATCGCTAGCTGCACGGCCACCTCATCATGCAAGCTGTCCGCGAGCTCTTCGATGGCGGAGCGGATCAGTTCGCCCACGCTGCGTCCATCGACGAATGCGGCCGCCTCAAGCACCTCCAGCTTCCTTGAGTCCAAGCGTACATTGACCTGACTCTGAGGCATGGCTCTACCTTCCATCCGACATGTCTGCTATGCGATCTTGCGACAATGATACAAAGCTACGATGCTACGCGCAAGCAGCGCTAGACCGCCCCGGGAGGTAGCTCGTGATTCGCTGCGTAGCCGACCACTCCTTCCTCGATCGCGGAGATGTGTGCCAGTGCGTCAGCGAGTCGGAGGGCCTGGTCGATGCGCTGCGTCCCGCCGTCTTAGCTGGGGCGAACGTCGCTCACTCCGCACTGATCTGCGGCCGTTGCCGCATCGCTGTTGCCTCTCCGCAGGGCCCTCTGCGGGCTTGGTAGCCCCGCGCGGCTGGCCCAACCGCATCCCACGTTGAACGGGCGCTGGATGCTGACCAAGAAGGATGGCACCCTGGCGACTTGTCCGACCGGTGCCGCGCTTAGCGTGCCGCCTCATGGTTCCGCACCAAGATCAGATCTTGTTCGACGACAACCTGAGCGCTCTCAGCGCGTTCGATGACGCAACATTCCAGATGATCTACATCGATCCTCCGTTCAATACGGGGAAGACGCAATCTAGGAGAACCCTCCGGACGATTGCTGACGAGACCGGTGATCGCACTGGATTTCAGGGTCGTCGGTATCGGACCGAAGCCTTGTCCTCACGCTCTTACGAGGATTCGTTCGACGACTATTTGGCCTTCATCCGTCCGCGCCTTACTCACGCCCACCGGCTCCTGAAGCCGAGTGGGACGTTTTATCTGCACCTGGACTATCGCGAGGCCCACTACTGCAAGGTTCTCATGGATGAAGTGTTTGGTCGGGAGTGTTTTCTGAATGAGATCATCTGGGCATACGACTACGGGGCGAGGTCAAAGACTCGGTGGCCGAGCAAGCACGACACGATTTTGGTCTACGTCAAGGAGCCGGACGCGTACTACTTTGACGCGGCGGCTGTTGATCGAGAGCCATATATGGCGCCAGGCCTGGTAACAGCCGAGAAGGCAGCACGAGGGAAGCTTCCAACGGACGTTTGGTGGCACACAATTGTGCCCACCAACGGTCGCGAGAAGACGGGCTATCCAACCCAGAAGCCAGAAGGCATCGTGCGGCGCATGGTGCAAGCCTCGACAAAACCGGGGGATTGGTGCCTCGATTTTTTTGCGGGGTCCGGCACGCTAGGTGCTGTGGCGTCAGCACTTGGCCGACACTACGTGCTCATCGACTCTAATCCCGATGCTGTGCGGGTCATGAACGCACGTTTGGGTTTCGACGGTGAGAGCTCTCAGACAAATGGGAACACAGTGTCTGTTGACGCGATTTCAGAGAGGGATCGCCCAGTCGCTTCGACGTTGTTTTAGGAGAACGAGCGAAACCCGTCGATTACGCCCTCAGCGTTCATACGGAACGGGGAGAAAGCGTCTGGCTGCATCGCATTTGGAAAGAACCACAGCGATGTGCTGGCGTGTTGCTCCGATATCTCTTTGCGCGCGATGAGGTCTTTTACATCAGCAGCCGGGATAAGCCAGTACACGAGGGCGTCCGGGTGCGCGCCGATCCCGAGCAAGTAGTCATATCCCTCCTCCGGCGGCCGCACCTGCTGGAAGCGCGCTGGTAGCTCGGTGGAGAACTTGATCTCGCACACCATCCTCCCGACTCTGCGACGGCCGCCGCTTCGACCTGGAACGCCCGCGAAGCGAACTCCAGCCTCTGTCGCGAGTGACGCTACGACGTGCCGCGCAAACGCGCTCTTGGTGCTCGACGCGGCGAGAATTAGCTCGTGGAGCGGGCTCTTAGTCCACTCCGGACCCAGTTCGCGAGCATTGCTGTAGTCGGCGATGTTGTCGAGCTCAAGTGGATGGAATGTCATAAGAAGCCCTGATTCTAGACGGGCGGCCGTGTGTGCCGGAGCGACCGCCACATGCCTGCTGTCGGGCGCGGCCGACGCGCACCTTCAGCGATTACCGGTGATCAGCCGCCTATGGGCAGTGTCCATCCTTCAAGGCGGCAGAGTTTGGGGTATGGATCGCGACGCGCGCATGTTTCGTACTACAATTCCCGGGTGGAGATCCATTCGGCGGCGCGCAAGCACGGCATCGCCGATGCCGACATCGACCACGCTATGGAGCACGCCATGACGATCGAGGATCAAGACGACGACACCCGTCTGTATCTAGGCCCAGCGAGGAGCGCTGCGCTCCTGGAGATCGTCACGATCGTGCGCGACGACGGCTCCGAGGTGGCGATACACGCGATGGGCATGAGGGCCAAGTACCAACGGCTGCTAGCGGGAGGCTGAGCATGGCGAAGAAAACGCAAGGCAGCACCGCGAGCGGCGTACCAATCACAGACGAGCTGATCGACAAGCTCGCAGCGAAGGCTGAGGCCGGCTATGACGTCGAGGAGACGCTACGCCGACGCGGCGGGCGGCCTGCCATGGGTTCGGCCGCTGCCAGCGTCGAGTCCGTGCGCCTTGAGCCCGAGCTGCGCGAGGCGTTGGCCCAGCGCGCCGAGCACGACCACGAGACGACGTCGTCCGTGATCCGCAAGGCACTGCGCGAATACCTCAAGGTCGCCTAGCCCTAAGCCCTACAGCCGGATCTCAATCCCCGAGGCAACAAACGTGGCTTCGACCCCCGTCGCTCCCGCCTTTGTCACCCCGCTTTCCGGGGTGGCTTTCGGGTGTCCTCGCTGTCGCGGCTTCGGTTGCGGCGGCGACAAGGGGTTCGGGGCAGTCGCGGAATGTGCTGTTGCCCCGCTTATGTGCTAGCCGCGGTGGTTCTCGATCTTGTGGGTCGGCTGACTGACTGGGATGATCCCGGCCCGCGACCGAGTTGCGCTTTGTACGTTGACAAAAAGCTGCAAGTCAAAGCCGTTCGGCAAGTAGATCGCGGGCAGCATCAACACGATTACGCCGGTCTTTGCTCGCTGCCACTTGTGGACTCTCCTGCGCTGGCTCATTGGGATCTCCTCACTGGTTGACTGCCTGCGAGGTTGGACGATCTCGCGGAGGCTGGGTATCAGCCGAACGACTGATCTGGGGGCGGAAGCTGGATCCCTCAGTCGGACTAGTCCAGGTTGCTAGCGCCCGATGGTCGAAAACATAGGTAGCGCGGATCTGCCAGCTTCAATGACAATGGCGCCACGTTGGCAACTCCGCCTAACAGCACGACTACTGTCCTCGACAAGCATCGGCGGGTGCGCGTCCTGGTTGGCGACGACTATCCACTTTTCCTTGAGGCGATGGCGCGTGCTATTAAGGGATGGCCGGAGTTCGAGTTCGTGGGTGCCGTCGATGCGAATGGCATCTTGCAGGCGATGCGTGATCACCGCCCAGATGTCGCGGTGCTTGATCCGACTCCACTAGACCGAGAAGTGCAGGATGAAATCTTTGCCTGTGCTCGTGAAGGGATACAGGTGGTCTTCATCTCCAATGAAGGCGGGCCGGCAACCTATGAAGCGATCGAGCAGGGGGCGCTTGGCTGCCTCACGAGGGCGTCCCCGTCTCGTGAGCTATGCCATGCGGTCGCTGCTGTCGCGCGCGGTGATGCCTACCTCGCACCCGCTGCAACACCTGCGATTGCCGCTGAGCTTCGCCTTCGCAACCGCCTCGACGGTCCCTATCTCAGCAAGCGACAGCGCCAGGTCCTGACGCTCGTTGCGCAGGGGCTCACCAACAAGCAGGTCGCCGAGGCGCTCGTGATCTCAGAAGCCACAGTCAAGAGCCACCTTCGCACCATTTACAAGACGCTCGGAGCAAAGAGCCGCCCTCATGCCATTGCGGAGGCGTTGCGCCACAAGCTAATTGACTGAGCGGCTCGAGCGTAGCTCGCTTGGATGCCACTTACCGCTGCGTCTATGCGGTGCGTGGAGGCGAAGATGATGGACGGTCACTGGGCTATCCGTGTATATACTGGAGCTATGAAGATCGTGAAGATCCGTCGCGTCGGCAATAGCAACGTGATCTCCATCCCTCGTGAGTTCGAGGCTCACGGCTACGCTCCGGGCTCCTCGGTGCTGGTCGAGGAGCTTCCCGGCGGTGAGCTGCGGATCATGTCGACCGAGAAGGTTCGCGAGCGCATCCGCGACATCGGCGAGCGCGTGGTCGCTGACCACGCCGAGGCGTTGCAGATTCTCGCTGATCACGACCCCGACACCCCCCAGCAGTAGACCGGCATGGCTGAGGAGCAGCCGGCCGGGATCGAGCCGGTCTACCTCACGCTGGACGACGTCCTGGAGTTGTACGGCCTGATCATCGGCGCTACCGCCGCGGAGGCCCGCGACCAGCTGCGGAACCACGACGGGCTCGAGAGCGCCCTCGCGCGTCCAGAGACCTACGCCCACTACCAGGACGCAGACCTTGCACTCCAAGCGGCTGTGCTGGCTCATGGCATCGCCGAGGGCCAGCAATTCATCGACGGCAACAAGCGCGCCGCGCTGGTAGTGATGCTCACCTTTCTAGAGATCAACGGCTGGCGGGTCGAAGCGTCGGACCCTGAGTTGGCCGACTGGATCCTCAGCTTCAGCGCCGGTGCGACTTCTGGGACGGTCGCAACGATCCTGCGTCCGGCAATGCGCCGCACCGATTAGCCGATCGTCGTCGGGTGGGGCTATAACCAAATCTCGATCGCGGAGTGACAAACGCGCGTTCCACCCCCGTCGCTACCGCCACCCCCGCCTCCGCTGCCGCTGGAAGAACGCCAGCAGCGAGGGCTTGGGTTGGACGGCGACGACGCGGTCTTATCGAACCAGGCGCTCTCGGCCGGGGCGTCCCTCAGTCAGCGTCGTCGAGCGTGCCGTCTGCGTTCCAAGTGTCGGGGATCGCGTCGTCCATGCCAAGCGCATGGGCGCGCTCGATGATGTGCCGGCGGATCGCGTTGTGGCTGTCGTGGCGGCCGCGTCCGACCGCGCGGATCGCGTGGTGGAGGTCTTCGGCGTCGGCCACAGGGTAGGACCCGTCAGGCAGCGCAACACCAGAATCGGCCAACTCGCGGCGGTGGGCCGTGTCGTACTTCTCAGAAGCTGTGTCGTAGTTGGGGTGCGCTGGGTTCTCGGAGCTTGCCATGGGTGGAGCATCCTCTCGCTGATCGACTTGAACTGAACGGCGTGAGCGTCGCTTCGGCTCTCGCGCCGCGCCCAATGTTGCCACCGCCGCTTGCATTCGCGATTGCTGGCGCGCGAGCTACTTTGCTGGACATGAGCCACGGCTCGTCGCCAGCAAAGACACCACTGCGGCGCTCGGATCCGAGCGCGCCAGGGTACACGCGCGTGCGCCGCGCGCATGGCTTCGGTTACCTGGACCCAAGCGGATTGCCGATCGCCGATCCGCAGACGCTTGCTCGCATCCATGCGCTCGTTATCCCCCCGGCGTGGCGAGACGTCTGGATCTGCCCGGATCCGGTCGGCCATCTGCAGGCCACCGGCGTCGACGCGGCCGGGCGCCGCCAGTACCTCTACCACGAGCTCTGGCGAGAGCAGGAGGACCACTTGAAGTTCGAGCACATGGAGCGCTTCGCGCGAGCCTTGCCTGAGATGCGCGAGTCGCTGCTCGCGACGATGGGTCACGGTCGCGAGCTCGACAGGGGGCGAGTTCTCGCCTGCTCGATCCGCCTGCTCGACGTGGGCATGTTCCGGGTCGGCAGCGACGTCTATGAGAAGGAGGACGGCCATCTCGGCCTGTCCACGATCGCCAAGAGGAACGTGTCGATCACGGCGGACGGCATCCTGTTCGACTACGTCGCGAAGGAGGGGGTGCGCCAGGTCCATCTCGTTCAGGACCCGCCGTGCGTGGAGGTCGTATCCGCGCTCAAGCGCCGGCGCGGCGGCGGCACTCATCTGCTCGCCTTCCGCGAGCGCGGCGCGTGGCACCAGGTTCACGCCCATCTGATCAACGAGCGCATCAAGACCCTGATCGGCGATTCGTTCAGCGCCAAGAACTTCCGTACATGGAACGGCACGCTGCTGGCCGCCGTGTCGTTGGCGACGAAGGGCGGTGAGGCACGCAGCGAGCGGGCGCGCAGCCGCGTGATCGCCCAGGCGGCACGGGACGTCGCGGAGGCGCTCGGGAACACGCCGGCGGTGGCTCGTTCCTCTTACATCGATCCGCGCGTGTTCGACCGCTACCTGACCGGCTGGACGATCGCCAGCGAGCTCCAGGCGCTCGAGCGGCGGAGGTTGGATGAGGAGCGGCGCCGGGCCGAGATCGAGAGGGCCGTGCTGGAGCTGCTCGCGCCAGCGTGAGCTTGGCGCGTCGACAGGTTCGCCGCGGCCTACGTCGGCGCCCGACCGACCCCCGCTCCCTCGCCCCTCAGAACACCTGCCCATCCAAGAACCCGGCAATCAAGACCAGCCACCCGCCGATCTCGGCCACGATCAACGAGATCATGAAGGCGTGCGTGCCCCGCACGGGATCGCTGAATTGGTTTTCGCTCACACCGCGCCAGCCTTGCACGGCGTAGGTGCCGACGGCCGCGTAGAAGTAGAGCGCCATCGCGCCGGCCGCAAGCAGGTTCACTGGTTCGCTCCAGCCGCTGAGCTGGACGAACGTCGCGACCAGCAGCAGCGCGAAGCTGTACAGGAGCGCGGCCCGGTGGGCGATGTCGACGTAGCGATGCGCTTGATGCTCCTCGGACGTCGCGATCTGCTGGTACTTCCAGACCCCGAGCAGCAGCGCCCATAGGAACATGCCGGCGGCCGCCAGCAGCGTTGCCTTGGTGTCGGGGGCGATGCCCACCGGTTGCACCATCACAGCCAGCCGGTTGGGGTGGCGATGTCTGCGAGGCGGCAGAGGATCGAGCCGATCATACGCACGTATCTTATACACTACGAGTGTATGGGCGCAACTGCTTCCGACTCGGCCGACCTGACCGGCTTGGCGCGTATCCGCAACGCCGCCCTGGAGAGCTTCGCCAGGGACGGCGTGGCCGCTACCTCGATCCGCGATGTCGCAAAGCAGGCCGGTGTCTCGCCCGGTCTCGTCCAGCACTACTTCCCAAACAAGGCGGCGCTCGTCGAGGCCATCAACGGACACGTCGTCGCGATCGCGACGGACGCCTTCAGCGACTTGTCCGAGAGCAGCTCGCCCATCTACGCCCAGCAGGAGCTTGGCGATCGGGTCACCGCGTTCGTGCGCGAGCACCCGACGACACTGCTGTACGTCGCGAGGGCGGCGGCCGACGGCGATGAGGCCGCGCTCGCAATCTTCGACGCGTTCATCGCCATTGCGCAGCGTCAATGGCAGCGACTGGCCGATCACGACCTGCTGCGCCGCGACGCCGACCTGCCCTGGACGGCGCTGCACGCGGTCGTGCTCGTGCTCGGCACCGTCCTGCTCAAGGACGCCGTCGAGCGCCACCTGCCCCAGCCGTTCTACACGCCCGAGCAGCTCGAGCGCTGGAACGCGGCGAGCAACGCCCTGTTCAGAGAAGGCACCTACCGAGCCACGTCCGACGAATGACGCCTTCGAACAGCCCGGCATGAGCGACGCAGCCGACCCCGACTCATTCCAGCAGGCACTCGGGGCGCTGCGCACAGCCTCGCTGTCATCGGGGCCGCTGCGCTATCGCGACCGCGGCAGCGGCGCACCTGTCGTGTTCCTCGCCGGGCTGGTGCTGCCGAGCGGCTTCTGGCGGCGCGTGGTGCCCGCGCTTGCGCAGCCGATTCGCGCGATTGTCCCCGACCTGCCGCTCGGGGCGCACACGATCCCCATGCGCCGCGACGCCGATCTCTCACCCACCGCCATCGCCGACCTGATCCCCGAGCTGCTCGACACGCTCGGCATCCGCGAAGCGGTGATCGTCGGCAACGACACCGGCGGCGCCATCGCCAAGCTGCTCGCCACGCGTCACCCCGAGCGAGTCAGCGCGCTCGTGCTGACGCCGTGTGAGTGCTTCGAGAACTTCCTGCCCCCGATCTACCGCTACCTCCAGGTTCTTGCCCACGTGCCCGGGGCCCTGTTGCCGCTCGTGCAGTCGATGCGCTTCACGCCCATCCGGCGGCTGCCGATCGCCTTTGGCTGGCTCACCAAGCAGCCGCTCGACAAGGTCGCATATGACAGCTACCTGACGCCAGGGCGCACGAGCGGGGGCGTGCGTCGCGACACCGCCAAGGTCCTGCGCGCGATCCGCCGCCGCTACACGATCCAGGCGGACGCCGCGCTCGCACGCTTCGAGCGCCCCACCCTGATCGCCTGGGCCAGCGAGGACCGGGTCTTCCCCTACCGCCACGCCGAAGAGCTCGCCCGGATCCTGCCCAACGCCGAGCTGATCACGGTCGCGGACTCCTACACCTACATCCCCGAAGACCAGCCGCTGGTCTTGGCGGGACACATCGACCGGTTCCTCGCGCAGACCTTCGGCGCGACCGCGGGTCGGCTATGACGCCGGCGCGGCGCCGTACTCCTCGTCGGTCACGTGCTCGGCCCAGGTGACGGCGTTGCCCTGGTCGTCGACCTGTTGCATCGCCAGGTGGGTCATGAAGCGATCGGGGGCGGCGCCGTGCCAATGCTGCTCACCGGGCTCGAAGAACACGCGGTCGCCGGGCATGATCACCTCGATCGGGCCGCCCTCGCGCTGGCAGCGGCCGATGCCCTCGGTGACGTAGATCGTCTGACCGTTCGGGTGCGTGTGCCAGGCGGTGCGGGCGCCCGGGGTGAAGTGGACGCTGCTCGCCGCCAGGCGCGAGGGCTCCGACGGAGCGGCGACAGGATCGATGTACACGCTGCCGGTGAACCAATCGCTCGGTCCGGGCGCGGTCTCCACTGAGCTTCTGGTGATCTGCACGGCGTCTCCTTCTTCGTCGTTTGCATTACGGCCAACCATGACCTTTTGAATGTTCGCGTGGACGCCGATATCTAGGCATGAGCCCGTCGTTCGACAAGCTCCGCGTGAACAAAAGGCTGATGGCTTACACGGCCGCCGCGATGTACGGCGGGGCGGCGTTCGACGGCTCGATCGAGGGCTTCCTCCCGGGCGATCCCAGCTTCGCCATCGCCCCCGTGCTCGGCGCCGTCGCGATCACCGTGCTGCTCGTCCTCCTCGGGCCGCGGCTGCCGCGCGCGGCGCTCGCGCTGCTCGGGCCGATCGGCGTCGCGTTGATCGCCTACGCGCTGACCGCCACCACCGGCGCCGGTGACGGCGCCGTGCTGTACATGTGGCCCGTCCTCTGGACCACCTTCTTCTTCGGGCGGCGCGGCGCGATCTCGATCGTCTCGTGCGTCGGCGTCGCGCACGCCACCACGCTGCTGCTGCTGCCAGCAGCGAGCAGCTATCCCGGCCGCTGGGTGGACGTGATGGTCTCCGTCTCGGTCGTCGCCGTCGTGATCCTCACGCTCGTACACCGCAACGACCTGCTGCTCACGCAGCTGGCCGACGAAGCCCGGACCGACGCGCTCACCGGCCTGCTCAACCGGCGCGGCTTCGAAGAGCGCGCCTCGCTCGAGCTCGCTCACGCCAGGCGCGAGGCACACGCGATCGCCGTCGTCATGTTCGACATCGACTACTTCAAGCGCATCAACGACGAGCGCGGCCACGAGATCGGCGACCGCGTGCTCGCGCGCATCGGCGGGCTACTCGCGGCGCACGCCAGGGACGTCGACGTCGTCGCCCGGCTCGGCGGCGAGGAGTTCGTCGTGCTGCTGCCCCGCTGCGCCAGCTCCAACGCCGCCGTCTTCGCCGAGCGCGTCCGCGGCGCCCTCGCGGCGGACGACTGGGCCGAGCTGCCGGCCGTGCGCGTCAGCGCCGGCGTCCTTGCCACGCTCGCGCCCACCAACATCGAGGCGATGCTGCACGGCGCGGACTCGGCCCTCTACGCCGCCAAGCGCGGCGGGCGCGACCGCACGGTGGTCGCCGAGGCAGATGCCGGCGACGCGGCCCAGGCCGAGCGCCAGGCGCGCACCCGAGTCCTCAACTGAGCCGGTGCCCTACGCAGCCTCGAGCTGGATCCTCACCGTCACCGGCTGGCTTTCCAGCGCGCGGAACGTCGCGCCCGTGAGCATGCGGCCGACGCCGCTGCTCGAGAACGTCGCGATCCGCGCCTTGACGTCGTCGTCCGGGAGCAGCTCCGCGGTCCCCGTCCGCCAGCCGCGGCCGAGGCGCACCCGGACCTGCGGGTTCGCCTCGAAGTTGCGCACCCACCCGGCGTGGCGCCCGTGCTGCGCGATCAGCCACAGCGTGTCGCCGTCCGCCGAGCACACGATCGGCGTGTGCCGGATCGCGCCCGTGCGCCGGCCCACGGTCTCCACCAGCGCCATCCCCGGCGGTGTGATCCCCAGCCTGAACATCCCGCGCATCAGCGGGTTCGCGGTGTAGCGCCCGATCAGGATCTCAAAGCGCCGCTTCACCGGCCTGTCCAGCTTTGCGGGCGTCTCGGTCGTGCCGCTCATTCTCGCCGCCCTTTCCTCGTCGTCTGCCGAGCTTGGCGCAACCCGTCGTCAGGCCCGATAATGGCTCGCGTGGAGGCTACATGACCCCGCTCGCGCAGGCTCGATGAAGGCGCTCTACTACGCAGGCGGGGGCCTCGAGTGGCGCGACGACGCCACGCCGACTCTGCAGGCCGCCTCCGACGCGCTCGTGCGCCCCGTCGCCGTCACCACGTGCGACCTCGACCAGGCGATCATCCACGGCTCGGTGCCAGGCTCTGAGCAGCCGTTCGCGATCGGGCACGAGGGTGTCGGCGAGGTGGTCGAGGTTGGAGACGAGGTAGCTGCGCTCCAGCCTGGCGATCTGGTGGCGATCCCGTATCACATCTCCTGCGGGCAATGCGACCGCTGCGTCGAGGAGCTGCCGCTGTTCTGCCGCGCGAGCGCGGCAGACGCGCTCGCCGTGTACGGCCTGCCGATCGGGCCCGATCACGGCGGCCTGTTCTCCGAGCTCGTGCGTGTCCCCTTTGCCGAGCACTCGCTGCTGAAGCTGCCCGCGAACGTCTCGCCACAGGACGCCGTCTCGGTGGGGGACAACCTGACCGACGCCTGGCGCGCGATCGCGCCCCATCTCCGCCGGCGGCCGGGTGCGGATGTGCTGATCATGAGCACCGGCCCGACGGGGCTATTCGCCGCCGACATCGCCCGCGCGTGCGGCGCCGGGATCGTCCGCTACGTCGACCGCGACGACACCCGCCTGCAGCTCGCCGCCGGCCTCGGCGCCCAGGCGAGCGCCTTCGAGGACTTCTCCGTCGACGAGCGCGAGTACCCGATCACGCTGAATGCCAGCGACTCTCGCACCGCGCTACGCAACGCATTGCTCGCCACCGCGCCCGGCGGCCACTGCGAGAGCATGGCCTTCCACTTCCGCGAAGTCGAGCTGCCGCTGCTGGCGATGCACCTCAAGTGCCTGCACTTCCGCACCGCGCTCGCCAACGTGCGCCCGCACATGCCCGCCGTGCTCGAGCTGCTCTCCACCGGCGCGATCACGCCGCAGATCGTCGTCAGCGCCGTGCTTCCGTTCGACACCGCCGCCGACGCCCTGCCGAGCGCGGGGTCGAAGCCCGTGTTCGTCCGCCCGCCGGCGTAGCCGCCGCGGGATCGCCGGACCGTGCCGCGGATAGACTGCGCGCCCCACCCATCAGCAGAGCGAGGGGGCACAATGACGAGCGCCCGAGGGGCCCGATGACCAGCGTCCGCGAAGCCGCGTTCGAGCTGTTCCGCGCGCGCGGCATGACGACGATCTTCGGCAACCCCGGCTCGACCGAGCTGGCGATGCTCGGGCCGCTGCCCGAGGACTTCCGCTACGTGCTCGGGCTGCAAGAGGCGGTCGCCGTGGGGATGGCCGACGGCTTCGCGCAGGCGAGCGGCAACGTCGCGCACGTCAACCTTCACACGGCCCCCGGTCTCGGCAACGGCGTCGGCGCGATCTTCAACGCGCGCGCCAACAAGTCGCCGCTGCTCGTCACCGCCGGGCAGCAGGCGCGCTCGCTGATCGCGATGCAGGCCAACCTCACCAACCGCGACGCGATCGAGGTGCCCAAGCCGTACGTCAAGTGGAGCAACGAGCCGCCGCGTGCCGCCGACGTGCCGTTCGCGCTCGCGCAGGCGATCCACCACGCCAGCGTCGCGCCGCAGGGGCCCGCGTTCGTGTCGATCCCGATGGACGACTGGGGCCAGGAGATCGCGCCCGTCGACTACGCCACGCAGATCGCGCGCACGGTCGCAGCGCGCGCGCAGGCCGACCCCGCGCTCGTGGCGGCGCTCGCCAAGCGCCTGCGCATGGCGCAGCGTCCCGTGTTCGTAGCTGGCCCCGACATCGACGCGAGCGGCGGCTGGGACGCCGCGATCGAGCTCGTCGAGTCACAGCGCCTGCCCGTGTGGGCATCGCCGCCGACCGGCGGCGGGCGCATCGGCTTCCCCGAGAACCACCCCACTTTCCACGGCGTGCTGCCGCCGGCCGTCGGCCCGCTCGCGCAGACGCTCGCCGGCCACGACCTGATCCTCGTCGCCGGCTCCTCCGTGTTCCCCTACTACCCCAACATCCCCGGCGACTTCCTGCCCGAGGGCGCGCAGCTCGTCGCGATCACCAGCGACCCCGACGAGGCCGCGCGCGCGCCGATGGGCGACGCGATCGTCGCCGACGTCGCGCTCACGCTGCGCGCGCTCATCGACGCGCTAGCGGCGCGCGCCGCTTGGCCCGTCCGACAGCCACCCATTCGAGCGCGACCCCTTTGAGATCGAGCCCTCCGACCGCGACGCGCCGCCCGCGCGCTCCGAGCTCGAGGCGCCGCCGCCCGGCGAGCAGCTCTCAGGTGGCGAAGTGCACACGCTGCTCGCCGAACTGTTCCCCACCGACGGGATCGTCGTGCTCGAGTCGCCGTCGAGCACCGCCGCGCTGCGCAACAACCTGCGCCTGTCGCGCCCCGGCTCCTACTACTTCAGCGCCGGCGGCGGCCTCGGCTTCGGCCTCGCCGCGTCGCTTGGCGTGCAGCTCGCGCAGCCCCAGCGCCAGGTCGTGTGCGTGCTCGGCGAGGGCTCCGCGCAGTACGCGATCACCGCCTTCTGGACCGCCGTCGCCTACGACATCCCCGTCAAGTTCCTCGTGCTGCGCAACAACGACTACTCGATCCTCAAGTGGTTCGCGATGCTCGAGAGCGTCGAGGGCGCCCCCGGTCTCGACCTGCCGAAGCTCGACGTCGCCGCCACCGCCGCCAGCTACGGCGTGCCGTCGAGCACCGTCAGCGGACTCGACGAGCTGCGCGCTGGCATCACAGACGCGCTCGTGCAGGACGGCCCGCGGCTCGTGCAGGTCGACGTCGCTCCGGGGATGGCCCTCGCTTGACGGCGTTGCTCGCCCCCGACACGCGCCGCATCGGCCGGCCGCCCGGCCCGACCCACGCCGACCGCGCGCCGGACAGCCTCGCCGCCGGCACGCCCGAGCCGCTGCGCAGCGAACTGATCGCGCTGCTTGGCTCAGAGCGCGTGCTCGCGCGGGCGATCGACCTCATCGCGTACGCCTCCGACGCCTCCCCATACCGACGCCTGCCGGCGGCGGTGGTGATGGCCCACGACGCCGAGGACGTCGGCAAGGTGCTCGCGTACGCCTGCCGCACGGGCATCGCGGTGAACTTCCGCGGCGGCGGCACGAGCCTCAGCGGGCAGGGCGGGACGGACGGCATCCTGATCGACGTGCGCCGCTGGTTCTCCGGCGTGAAGATCGAAGACGGCGGCGCCCGTGCGCGCATCCGCGCGGGCACGCTGCTGGGCCTCGCCAACCGCCTGCTCGCGCGCCACGGCGCCAAGCTCGGCCCCGACCCCGCCAGCAAAGACATCGCCACGCTCGGCGGCGTGATCGCGAACAACTCCGGCGGCATGCGCTGCGGCGTCACGTGGGACCCGTACTCGACGGTCGCGTCGATGACGCTCGTGCTCGCCTCGGGCACGGTCATCGACACCGCTGCGCTCGACGCCGAGCAGCGCTTTGTGCAGGCCGAGCCGGAGCTCGCCCAGGGCCTGCTCGACCTAAGAGCGGAGCTGCTCGCAGACGAGGAGCTCGCGCAGCGCGTCAGGCGCAAGTACGAGATCAAGAACGTCACCGGCTATCGCCTGTGCGCGTTCCTTGACGCCGATACTCCGCTTGAGATCTTCCGCCGCCTGGTCGTCGGCTCGGAGGGCACGCTCGCGTTCATCGCCGAGGCGGTCATGCGCACGCGCCCCGAGCCAAAGCAGACGACGCTCGCGTGGGTGCACTTCGCGAACATCGACGCCGCCGCCGCGGCGGTGCCCGCGCTCGTCGCGGCGGGCGCGCGCGCGACCGAGCTGATGGTCGCGCCGGCGCTGATAGCCGCCGCGTGGAACATGCCGGGGACGCCCGAGTACTGGCGCGAGTTGGTGCCCGAGTCGGCCGCGCTGATCGTCGAGTTCGGCGGTAACGACGACGCGGAGCTCGACCAAGACGAGGCCGCCGCCGCACAGATCCTCGCCGGCCACGAGCTGATCCGCCCGCACCGCTTCACCCGCGATCACCAGGAGATCGAGCTCGCGTGGACGGTCCGCGAGGGGCTGTTCGGGCTCGTCGGGCGCCTGCGCCTGCCGGGCACCGCGCTGATCGTCGAGGACGTGTGCGTGCGTCCCGAGCGGATCGCCGAGTGTGCGCGCGACCTGCAGGCGCTGCTCGGCAAGCACGGGTTCCTCGTCGGCGTCGCCGGCCACGCCTCAGCGGGCAACCTCCACTTCCAGCTCACGCCCGACTTCACCAAGCCCGAGGACATCGAGCGCTACGAGCAGTTCATGGAGGAGCTCGTCGAGCTGATCGTCTCCAAGTACGACGGCTCGCTGAAGGCCGAGCACGGCACCGGCGTCAACATGGCGCCGTACGTCGAACGCGAGTGGGGTGCCAAGGCGACCGCGATCATGTGGCGCGTCAAGCAACTCGCGGACCCGCTAATGTCCTCAATCCCGGGGCGGTATTGAATCGCGACCCGGGCATCCATCTTCACAACCTTAAGAGCCAGCCCGCGATCGAGGAGGTGGCTTCGCAGTGCGTCGAGTGCGGCTTCTGCGAGCCGGTCTGCCCGAGCCGCAACGCGACCACGACCCCGCGCCAGCGGATCGTCATTTGGCGCGAGCTGGCGCGGCAGGCGGAGGGCTCTCCCGTATATGAGGCGCTGCTCGGCGATTTTGAGTACGACGCGCTGCAGACGTGCGCCGCCGACGGCACCTGCCAGGGCGTGTGTCCCGTCGCGATCGACACCGGCAAGCTCGTCAAGCAGCTGCGCGAGCGGGAGCGCGGCGAGCGCGAGGAAGCGGTCGCGCTCGCGATCGCACGGCGCTATGCGGTGGCCGAGCGCGCCGCCCGCGCCGGGCTCGCGGCAGCGGGCGTCGCCGCCGACGTGCTCGGTCAGCGGCTGCCCGCGCGTGTCCCCGAGCTCCTGCGCCGTCGCGTGAGCGCCGAGCTCGTGCCGACGCTGCCTGAGAGCATGCCGCCCGCCGCCCCCGCGCATATGCCCGTCACCGTGCGCGCCGGAGCCGCCGCCGTGTATCTGCCCGCGTGCCTCAACCGCATCTTCGGCAACGCGCGTGAGGCCGGGTCGGCGGCGTCACGACGGGCCGCCGGCGCCGCTGCGCTGTCGCTGCCGCAGGCCCTCGTCGACGTCTCCGCGCGCGCCGGCCTGCCCCTGTGGATCCCCAACGACGTCGCCGGGCACTGCTGCGCCACGCCGTGGAGCTCCAAGGGCTACCGCCGCGGCCACGAGCACATGGCCGCCAAGACCGCCGCCGCGCTGTGGCGCTGGAGCGACGGCGGGCGGCTGCCCGTCGTCATCGACGCCAGCTCCTGCGCGCTCGGCCTGCGCGATGAGATCGCCCCGTGCCTCACCGACCCAGAGCGCGAGCGCTTCCAGCGGATCGAGATCCTCGACTCGATCGCCTGGGCGCACGACCGGCTGCTGGGAGAGCTGTACGTCACGCGCAGGCTCGCGCGCATCGCCGTGCACCCCACGTGCGCCGTCGGCCAGCTGGGCCTCGCCGGCAAGCTGGAGGCGCTCGCACGCGCCCTCGCCGACGACGTCGTCATCCCCGCCGCCAGCACTTGCTGCGGCATGGCCGGCGACCGCGGCCTCCTGCACCCCGAGCTGCCCGCCTCCGCGCTGCGTGACAGCGCCGCCGAGCTAGCAGAGCGCCGCGCCGGCGGCGAGCACGTCGACGCGCACGTGTGCAGCAACCGCACCTGCGAGATCGCCCTGCAGCAGATCACCGGCGCGCCCTATGAGTCGTTCGTGCTCGCGCTCGAGCGGCTTACGCGGGCGTAGCGCTGCGGCCCGCGACGAGGTGTATCTCTCTCGTCGCAGGCCGTATAACCATAGTTCTACGGTGCCCCCCGAGGGAGATCTACGATGCGTCCGGCCAGTTGGCCGGGCCCATGACGCCGTCGCCGTCGTCTGGCCTGGGTCCGCCGATCGCGACGAGGTCCAGTCCGTTGGGGCCGGCCTCGAACGAGCGCAAGACCTCCGGGGCGACGCGCAGGACATCCCACTGGCGCAGCTCGCAGAGCTCGTCGTCGAGCAGCACACGCCCGGAGCCGGCGACGACGACGTACGCCTCCTCCTGCTCGCGGTGGCTGTGCGCAACCGGGCTGCGCAGGTTGGGTCCGTAGCGGAAGTGGCTGACGCCGAGGTCGCGCGAGTCGAGGTGCTTGCGGCCGAAGCGCCCTTCGATCCCCGGAGCGCGCTCGCCCACCGAGTCCTCGATCTCGAGCAGGTTCACGGTGGTGTAGCTAGGCATGTGGTCTCCTTTGGCGCGGCGGAAGGTTGGCGTGCCCGGCTAACGGTAGCGGGGGCGTTGTGTCAGAGGTGCTTGACCGGGCTCATGGTGCGCCCGTAGCCGCTGCAGTCACCGCCGGCCGACCATCTCTACGAACCGTCGGTGCTCAAGAGTCGCTTCTCGACGGCCTCCTTGACGCGCTCGAACTTCGCGATTTCGTGAGCCTCCTTGGCGAGTCTGGATGGCTGAGGACCCGTCGGTGCCTTGTACTTGCCTTCAGGCTCAAAAGCCGTTGGGCCGTCTAGTGCATGTACCGCGAGTTGAGCTATGCGTGTACCCGGATAGAGACGGATCGGGCTATCGCCGTCGTTTACCAGCTCCAGGGTCAGGCTGCCGGCAAAGCCGGGCTGAATCATGATCGCTGTCGCGACTATTAGTCCTACACGTCCCCATGACGAACGACCGAGCACGTATGCGGCGAGGTCCCTTGGGATCCGTAGATACTCCAGCGTCGCTGCGAGAAGGAAGTGGCCTGGGTGTAGCCAGATGCTCTCGCCGATCGGCACGACGATTCGTTCGTGCAGATCGTCGATCTCTGCTTGGCTCTGAACCTTCGGATCGAGTCCGCTCTTTAGCGTGCGGCGCAACACATAGAACTCGGTCCCGAGGCGGAGATCGATCGTGGCCTCGGTGATCTGCGCATCATCGAGCAGCGGCGTCAGGACCAAGGCATCTGCCGCGTCTCTGCAAAATATCGCGCTACGCAGATCCTCGTGCTTTAGGAGTGTCATTGACACTCACTCTATTCCACGCATCAAACGTAGTGCTCATCTCCAGGGCCTTGCAGATGAATCGCTGGTAGTCGCGATCGTTGAGCGACGCTGGGATTGCCGCTGGATCGCTCCCGTGTTCTTTAATCACATGCAGCCAACCTGCGAAGCATAATGTGGCGGTGATCGGCGGCAGTCGAAGGGTCCAGCTGAGCCGGCAGAATATCGTTATTCAAAAGCTCGGCGATCCGATCGGACACTTGCATGTATGCCTCGGCATCGAAGATTTTGTCTCCGAGCGTCTCCATCGCCTTCTTGCGGATCTCCGTCTCGACGTCGTCGCAGACACTCAGGAGCAGCTTGGTGACGGGATCGCTGAGCGATGGCCCAGTTGCCGCGGCCTCTCGAAACCACTCCCAGATCCGCGGCACATCGCTGCTGAGCAGCCCGTCCCAGCCCTGGTCGATGACCGTATTCAGCATGAACCGGACGCGCATGGTCGCATTGGGATGCTGATCCTGCGGCTCATTCCAGGTGACCGGGAGCGCCATACCGGCGAAGCAAAACAGGAAGCTCGGTCCGAGGAAGGCGAGCGCGAGCTGGTCACAGAGCAACTCCTCAATCCAGTCTTCGACGCGCTGGCTGAGTATTTCCTTGTGCCGGACCGTTGCCGCATCAGTGCCGGGTCCCCAGATGCCATCGATCTCCGAGGCGTAAGCAGTCCCGGTCAGCACGGGGTCGGCGACTGCCGTGAGTAGGTTGTGGTGATCGACGGTCGGATGCCCGAGCTCGTGCGCAAACGCGCCGTGCAACAGTGCTGAAGTTGCCTCCCGCGCCGGATAGGCCAAGACGATCGGGCGTGTTCCACGTGGCATGGCTTCGTTGAGTCTGCCGTTCCACAGGCTCTCAAACGGCCAAGAGAGTGTCCAGTACATATAGTGCTGGGACTCGACTGGAAGCACCTCGACAGGAGGGCCGATCATCGCCAAGGCGGCTTCGTCGACGAGGAACTTGGTCCCGAGGTCGAGCTGACGCCGCGGGGCGTCTAGCCATGGCATCGCCTCATGAATGCCCCAGGTCAGGGACACGAGAAGTCGTACTTGGCGTGCCAACGTCGACTTCGCGACTTCGGACGAGGTGCCGGCAAACCGAGCACTTTCGTGTTCCACGCGAGCACTGATCGCCCGCAAAGTCTGATCGATGTGCTCTGCAAGTACAGCGCCAGGCCGACCGGTTGCGATGTGTGGAGCGACTTCCTCTGCGAGCTGGTCGATCAGCCGACGCGCTGTGGCGACTAGGAACGCGAAGTCGTCGTCGACGACGCCCACGTCGTTGGCTCCTCCCGCGTGCGAACGAGGCCGTTGACTCGGGCAAGCTCGTAGTCGCCCAGCCGCGAAAACACTCTTAGTGCTACTTCAAGCGGCCCCTTGTCCGCGTCGGACGTCTGTCCTTCGGCGGCGTGCTCGATGGCGCTGGCCATCCAGTCGGCGAATGTTGGCAGGTCGCTCTCCGATGATGTGGCACGGATGGCCTCTATGGCGTCGAGGGCACTTCCGGTGCTGATGAGCTGTTGGGTCCCGCGGCTACGTATCCCTCGTGTCGGGGTGGGATTGGCGAGTCGCCGCAAAATCGTCCCGCCCACCTTGAGGGCAGTCCGCTCATCTTGTCCGGGGCTGTGGCCGGCCAGGATGAGATCCACCGCGAGGACGACCTCCCCAGCCTGAAGCCCGGCGGCGATCGTTCCGGGTAGTTCTTCCAGACGTTCGTAGTTGCGCATCAGCCGACCTCCGGAGCCAGCCCGTGCTGTTCCAGCCTAAGTAGGTGCTGTGATCCTCGCAGATAGTGTGTGCCCTGCCGAGGAGGTTGCATGCAAGAAGGATATATGAGGGCTAGGACGGCTAGCATTACTGGACTTTAGCCCCAAAAACCACAAGTTGCATGCAACAACAGACTACCAATCTCGTGTTCCGCCACTCCCGCTGGCTCGATATCGCCGTGGCGTTGCGGGATGAGCCGCGGACACTCCAACAGTGCGCGTACGTTCTTGGCGTTCAAAGCGGAGTTATCTACCGCCAGATACACAGGATGCAGGAGGCTGAGTTGCTCACGTGCGAAGGCTCGGGCACAGGCAGAGGTGTGCGCTATCGGCTGGATCCCAAGTGGATCGAGGTACTCGATAAGGAGCTGGCGGCCAGTCAGCCGCCTGGACAGTTGCGGGCGGGCCAGCCAGTGTTGTTTCTCAAGACGACCAGCCTGCTGGATGTTGCACGCGCTCTGACGGCACAGGATATCGCGGCGCCAGTGATCTGGGCTGCACAGCTCGATGACGATCGGTTCGTCCTGGGACTGGATGCCAAGGTCAGGCCAGTCCTGCGCGGGCGGGTCCGATCGGCTCTGGAGGCTGCCGGCGTGAGTTGCAGCAGCGGACGGGTCGGTCAGATAGTCGGCAGCGCGGGATTGCGGGCATACCTCGCCTCTGTTCGCGACGCTTCGATGTAGCGCAGCCGGGGCTTCACGCACTCGGCTGCCCAGCGAGGAAGTCCGCGATCGACGGCCACGCGGCCGGGTCCTGCAAGAGCACGCCGTGGCCACCGTCGAAGACCTCCAGCCGCGCGCCGGGGATCTCCTCCGCCAGTCGCTCGCAGGCCGCGACGGGAGCGATCCCGTCGAAGCGCCCGGCCACGACGAGCGTCGGCATCCGCAGCTCGTGCAGGCGCGCGGAGGTGTCGTGGTGGCGGCGGGCCTCCAGCTGGCGCAGCAGGCCCGCAGGTGGGTCCTCGTGCGCGGCAAGACTGCGATCGACGGTGAGGAAGCCGGCGATCGCCTCCGCCAGCTGCGGCTGGGCGGCGGCTCTCGTGTCGAGCAACTCGACCAGCCGCGCGACGCGCTCGTCCCGCGCCAGCGCGTACAGCTCGTGCAGGGGATAGGAGCGGCTGCCATCGCCGCCGCTGGAGGTGATCGCCAGGACCAGCCGCTCGACGCGCGCGCCCGCGGCCAGCGCCAGCACCTGCGCGACCATGCCTCCGAAGGAGATGCCGACCACGCTGAAGCGATTCCAGCCGAGATGGTCGACCAGCGCCAGCGCGTCGCCTGCGAAATCCGCCATCGTCGGCTGCTCGCCCGAGCGCGAGACCGAGCGGCCCTGGTCGCGGTGGTCGTTCGCGAGCAGCGAGAAGCGCTCGGCCCCGGGCCACCAGAACGGCCCTGGTGCTTGACGCAGGTCGCCGCCGCTGCCGCCGATCACGAGCACCGGCGGCCCCTCACCGGCCGTCTCGTAGTAAAGGGCGACCTCGCCCAGCTCAGCGACCGGCATGCGTGTTGCCACCGTCGCCGATCACCCGTGCGCGGCCTCTGCCGCCGAGACCTCGACCGTCGCCTCGGCGAAGGGCGCCGCGGTGGTGATGGGCGCCGCGGTGGTGATGGGCGCCGCGGTGGTGATGGGCGCACCGAGCCCGCGCGCCTTCGGCACCAGAAAGCCCGCGAACAGGCACACGATCAGAAAGCCGGTGGCCATCAGAAAGGTGTCGGTGAAGCCCGTCACGGTCGGCTCGCCGTGGGCGACGTTGGCGGCGATGAACGTCGCCGAGAGCTGTCCGCCGAGCGCGCCGCCGAGCGTGCGCATGACCGTGTTCATGCCGCTCGCCACGCCCGTCTGGTGGCTGGGGACGGCCTGCACGATCAGGTTGCCGAGCGCCGCGAACGCCAGGCCGATCCCCACGCCGAGCAGCGCGGCCGCGACCAGCAGGTCATACGGATGGCCGTGTTCGAGCGCGAGCAGCGCGAACGCCGCGGTTGTGAACGCCGTCCCGACGATGAGCGCGCTGCGCGAGCCGAAGCGAGCGGAGATGCGTCCGGCGTAGACGCCCAGGATCGTCATGCCGATCGTCGACGGCAGCAGGTACAGGCCGGAGACGACGACCGAGGCGCCGAAGCCGAAGCCTGTGCTCTTGGGCAGCTGCGCGAACTGCGGGAAGACGATGAACGACGCGTACATGCCGGCGCCAAGCAGGAACGCCGACAGGTTGGTCGTCCACACGCCGCGGATGCGCATCATCGTCATGTCGATCAGCGGATGATCGCTGCGCGTCTCCACCGCGATCCACACGCCCTGCACCGCCAGCCCGGCGGCGATCAGACCGAGCGCCTTGGCCGATCCCCAGCCCCACGTGGTCGTCTCGCTGACGGCGATCAGCACCGTCGAGAGCCCGACCGTCATCAGCGCCGCCGCCAGCCAGTTGATGCGCCCGGGTACGCGGATCGGCGACTCGGGGATAAATCGCCATGTGGCGACCGCCGCGAGCACGATCGCCACGAGCGGGATCCAGAACAGCCAGTGGTAGTTGAGGTGCTCGACGATCACGCCTGAGAGCACGATGCCGATGCCCGCGCCGACGCCGAGGATCGCCGACAGCAGGCCGATGCTGCCGGCGACCTTCTCGTGGGGGAACTCGTCGCGCACGATCCCGAACGCAAGCGGGAAGATGCCGCCGGCCGCGCCCTGGATGAAGCGCGCGACGATGATCAGCGCCAGCGAGCTCGACACCGCCGCCAGCAGCGTGCCTGCCGCGAGGATCACGAGCGTCACCAGCAGCAGGCGCTCCTTGCCGTACATGTCTCCCAGGCGCCCGAGGATCGCTGTGCCCACCGACGCCGAAAGCAGGTAGGAGGTCAGCAGCCACGCGATCCCCGTCTCGCTCGTGTGCAGCGCGTGCTGCATCGTCGGCAGCGCCGGCACGACCGACGAGCTCAGCATCGCGTACGCCACGCCGCCCAGCGACAGCACCGCGAGGATCAGCGTTGGGTGGGTGCGGTCTTCGGTGGTGTCCGTGTCCGTGGTCATCGGGCTGAGCGCATATTGGCATCATCCGTTCTCGCTTCCCGAGCGGGTGGCGAAGACGCCGTGGCCTGACCCCGACCGCTCAGAAAAGCCGCGTGCTGACCGCGATTAGCGCAAACAGCGCATCGCGTTCACGATCGCACGCTGCTGCGAGCGTCTGGATCGCCTTCTCGGCAACCTCGACATGAGCTAGCGCGACTTCCCTGGAGAACAGCGCAAGGTGGTCATAGTCCGCCCGGTGGCGCGCCTCTTGTAGATCGCAGAACGAGTCCGCAACCCGCGCGACCTGTGTGCCAGCGAGGCTTTGCACAAGGGGCTTCATGTGGCGGTTTGGTTTGCCGTGCCGCCCTGCCACCTGTTCGCACACTTCCTTCATGTTCTGGTGGCGGAAGGTGCGCGCGACGCGGAGTTGGTGCTGGGAGGAATCGTGGGGCAGAAGATGAACGGCGGCCTGCCGTGTTAGGTCGTGGAACAGTGCGTAGTAGGCGCTGGAGACAGCGCGTCGCAGCCACACAGGGCGCGGCCTACCTCTACCGCCCGTCTGGTTGGCGAAGTCGCGAGCCGCCTCCAGCAGCTTCTGTGGATCAATCGGTACGGCCTGAGGCACTACTTAGTCGTTCGAGTCGAGCACTTCGTCAATGTCTTCCCAGTCGAGCAACTCGTCTCGGGTTGACTCGAACTCGACGAACCAAGGAAGGTCCGGTGGCTCGGTGTTGTGCTCATCGCGGAAGTGCTGCTCGACGAGACGCTTGGACTCGGCGACAGTCTCTTTGAGCGCCCAAAGATCCTCCACTGGCCAGGTATCCCCGTCGGCAGGCGGATCGAGCACGAGCACAATCGAAAACGCGGGGCGCTCGGATGAGTCTTCCCGCGCCTCGACGCGGGCTCTTCGCACGACTGTGGTGCCGACGTGCCTGCCCGCAAGCTCGTTTGGCAGCTGCTCCGCTACGACCATGCTCGAGACTTTACTCGCCCGGCCGCTGCGATCCTGCAATACCGCGAGCCTGTAAGTGCAGGTGCGCTCACGCCACGCTCGCCAGACACGCGGCGGCGTCCTCGAGGCGATCGTCGCCCCAGAACAGCTCGCGGTCGATCGCGATCGTCGGGACGCCGATGACGCCCAGCTCGTGGGCGGCGTCGGTGGCCTCGCGCAGGGTCTGCTTGATCTGCGGGTCCTGTGTGGCCCCCTCGACCTCCGCGCGGTCCAGGCCGGCGTGCTCGGCGGCATCGAGCACGTGGGCGGGGATGCTCAGGTCGAGACCGCTTGCGAACGCGTCGCGGAAGGCCTGAAGCGTCAGCTCGTGCCCCTGCCCCACGGCGAAGGCGAACGTGGCGGCGCGCATCGCCATCAGGTAGTTGCCCGGCCACGGGTCCGGCCAGCGGATCGGCTCGAGCCCATAGTCGCGGGCGCGGCGCTCGACCTCGGTCATGCCCGCCTCCCTGCGGCGGTGGTCGCCGAGCGCCCACGAGCTCCTGCCATTGGCCTTGAACAGGCCACCCAGCGACAGCGGCTGCCAGTGCACGGGCTCGGGCAGGACGTCCGTCAGGCGCTCGGCGCTGAGGTACGCGTAGGGCGATCCGAGGTCGAAGTAGAACGTCACCTGTGGCATTGGTGCTCCCGTCATTTGTCCGGTCGTTCGTTAGACTAAACGATACGTTCCTTATGGTACACGATAGAAAGAGCTCCGAGATCCAGCGCACGCTGGCGGCCAACCTGCGACGGATGCGGATCGCGCGGCACATCTCCTTGTCGGGCCTGGCGCGCGAGATGGGTGTCAGCAAGGCCACGCTGTCGGGCATCGAGAACGGTCGCTCCAACCCGACCGTCGAGACCCTCGCCGGCCTCGCGCAGGCGCTGCGGAGCTCGATCGCGGAGCTGCTGGAAGAGCCGTCGCTCGGCGAGATCCGCGTTGTGCGTTCCGCCCGGGGCGAGCAGGGGGATCGCGATGGCATGCCGCGCCGGGTGCTCGGTGCGATCCCGGCTGGAGGTGGCGTGGAGATCGCCGAGCTGGTGCTCGCCGCGCACGAGCGCCGCGAGGCGCCCGCTGGCACGAGCGGCGCCCGCGCGCATCTGTATGTGCGTGCTGGGAGGCTGATCGCGGGCCCCGTCGAGCGCCACACCGAGCTGGCCGCTGGCGACTACGCGTCCTTCCCGGCTGATGTGCCGCAGGTGTACGAGGCGGCCAGAAGCCCGGCCCGCGCGCTGCTGTTGACAGTTCTGTCGGACTGAGGGCGGGCGGACATGACGGTTGCATGCCCGCCCCGCTCGGACGGCTCCTGCGCGCGAGCTCGTCTATAATGCTTGCCGGCAAGCAAGTAATTTACAGAGAGGCTTTCGCATGTCCATCGGCGCGGTCAAGGTAGTACCGGAATCCGATCGCCAGCCCTCGGAGCTGGAGGCAACCGAGCGTCTGCGCGCGGTCATCGGCAGGCTCTCGCGCCGCCTGCGCCCGACGCTTGCCGGCGCGGGCCTGACGCCCTCGCAGATCTCGGTGCTGTTCACGGTCGTGCGGCTCGGGCCGATCGGACTCTCCGAGCTGGCGGCGATCGAGAGCCTGAACGCGACGATGCTCTCGCGCATCACCGCCCAGCTGGGCGAGGCGGGCCTGATCGTGCGCTCGGCCGACCCTGACGACCGCCGCTCGGCGAACGTTTCAGCGACGGCCGCCGGCAAGCGCATCCGCGAGCGCATCCACCGCGAGCGCACGCGCGCGCTCGGCGCCCACGTCGAGCAGCTCGACGAGGAGCAGCGCGAGGCGTTGTGGAACGCGCTGCCGGTGCTCGAGCAGCTCGCCGCGCGGCTGCCCGACAGGCGCGGCCGACAGGGTTCTGACAGCGGGCGTGGCGGGCAGGGCGGGCGCCCGTGACGCGCCTGAAGGGCATCGGACGCGTCACCTTCGCGGCCCTCGCGATCCCCAATTACCGCCGCTACATCGCCGGGCAGTCGGTGTCGCTGATCGGCACGTGGATGCAGATGGCGGCGCAGTCGTGGCTGGTGCTGACCCTGACGGGATCCGCCACCACGCTCGGGGTGATCGTCGCGCTGCAGACCCTGCCGGTGCTGCTGCTCGGCCCCTACGGCGGCGTCGTCGCCGATCGCATCGACAAGCGCCGGCTGATGGTGATCCTGCAGATCGCGATGGGTGTGCAGGCGCTGATCCTCGGCGTGCTGACGGTGAGCGGCTCGGTACGGCTGTGGGAGATCGGCGTGCTCGCGGCGCTGCTCGGCCTCAACAACGCCTTCGAGAACCCCGCGCGCCAGGCGTTTATGCTCGAGCTGGTCGGCGGCGAGAGCCTGCGCAACGCGGTCACGCTCAACTCCGTGCTCGTCAACGTCGCCCGCGTGATCGGACCCGCGGTTGCGGGTGTCCTGATCGCGACCGTCGGCGAGGGCCCGTGCTTCCTGGCAAACGCTGCGAGCTTCGCCGCGGTGGTCGCCTCGCTGGTGACGCTCGACCACAGCGCGATTGCGCCCAGCCCGCCGAGCGGCCGCGAACCGGGGCAGCTGCGCGAGGGCTTGCGCTACATCAGGCGCACGCCCGAGCTGGGCGTGCCGTTGGCGATGATGGCGCTCGCCGGCGCGCTCGCGTACGAGTTCCAAGTGACGCTGCCGGTGATGGCGCGCCAGGGCCTGCACGTCGGCGCCACCGGCTTCGGCTTCATGACCGCCGCGATGGGGGTGGGCGCCGTCGTCGGCGGGCTGTTCGTCGCCAACAGGGGCAGGACCGGCCTGCCCACGCTCGTGCTCGCCGCGAGCGCGTTCGGCGTCGTGCTGCTGCTCGCGTCCCTGGCGCCGAACCTCCCGACCGAGCTGGTCGCGCTCGCGCTTGCCGGTGGTGCGAGCATCTCGTTCATGTCCACCGGCAATTCCACGCTGCAGCTGGCCGCCGCGCCGAGCATGCGTGGCCGCGTGATGTCGCTGTGGTTCGTCGCCTTCCAGGGCTCCACGCCGATCGGCGGCCCGATCGTCGGCTGGGTGATGGCGCAGGCGGGCGCGCGCGCCGGGCTGGGCCTCGGCGGTGTCACCTGCCTGCTGACGGCGCTGCTCGGCCTGCTCGCGCTACGCCACCTGACGCCGGGATCGGTCAGGGCGACGTTCGCGGCGAGCGCCCGCTAGCGCCGATGGACGATCGCGAGATCGCGATTCGCTGGTCGCGCGGTCGCGAGGACGTGCGCGGCGCCTTCGCCGTCAGGGAGCGCGTGTTCTGCGACGAGCAGGGCGTGCCACGCGCGAAGGAGATCGACGCGCACGACGCGCACGCGCTGCACCTCGTGGCGCTCGATCCCGAAGGCCGGGAGGTGATCGGCACGCTGCGGCTGCTCATCGACGCGGACAGCGCGAAAGTCGGCCGCGTCGCGGTGCAGCGCGAGTGGCGCCGCCGCGGTATCGCGCTGCGGATGCTCGCGCTCGCGCTGGGCGCCGCGCGCGAGCGTGGCTGCGCAAGGGCGCGCCTGGCCGCGCAGCTCGAGGCCGTCGCGCTATATGAGCACGCGGGCTTTGCCGTCGAGTCCGAGCCCTTCGAGGAGGCCGGCATTCAGCATGTTTGGATGGGGCAACCTCTGTCCCAGAGTGATCCAGCCGACGGCTAAGCGACTATGTGGTGGGGTGAGCTCTCCCACGATCGACACAGCGCGCCCCGAGGGCGCCTTCTGGCGTGAGACGCTCGCGCCGTACGCGCGGCCGCGCCTGAGGCGCAGCCTGCTCGATCTCGCCACCTCGGTGGTGCCCTACCTGGCGCTGTGCGTCGCGATGTACTTCGCGCTCGGCGTCTCTTACCTGCTCGTGCTTGCGCTCGCGATCCCCGCATCGGGATTCCTGGTGCGGACGTTCATCCTCTTTCACGATTGCTCGCACGGGTCGTTCCTCCCCTCCAGGAGGGCGAACCTGTGGCTCGGCACGGTCCTGGGACTGTTCGTCTACTCACCGTTTCTGCGCTGGCGCCACGACCACGCGATTCACCACGCTACCTCCGGCGATCTCGACCGGCGCGGCGGCGGCGATGTGCGCACGCTGACGGTCAGCGAATACCACGCGCTGCCCGCGCGCGCGCGGCTGGGTTATCGCCTGTTTCGTAATCCCGTGATCATGTTCGGCGTTGGGCCGATCGTCGCGCTGCTCGTGGGCCCGCGCCTGGTCTCGCGCGATGCGCGGCCGCGCATGCGCCGCAGCGTGATCGGCACGAACATCGCCCTCGCCGTGCTCGTTGCGGCGCTCTGCTGGCTGGTCGGCTGGCGCGAGTACCTGCTCGTGCAGGCGCCCACCGTGCTGCTCGCGGGCTCGGCCGGCATCTGGCTGTTCTATGTCCAGCACCAGTTCGAGGACGCCTACTGGGAGAGCGCCGAAGGCTGGAGCTACGCCGACGCGGCCTTGCGCGGCAGCTCCTACCTCAAACTGCCGAAGGTGCTGCAGTTCTTCTCCGGGAACATCGGCCTGCACCACGTGCATCACCTGAGCGCGCGCATCCCCAACTACAACCTGCAGCGGGCGCACGACGAGAACCCGATCTTCCACGATGTGCCGATGCTGTCGTTGCGAGACGGCCTGCGTGCGGTGCGCCTGAAGCTGTGGGACGAGGAGCGTGGTCGGCTCGTGACGTTCGCCGAGGCGGCCGAGGCACGCTAGAATGAAGTGATGCTCACGCAGGCAGATCGTGCGGCTGAGAAGCGACGCGCGAAACTCGAGGACGTGCAGCGGCAGGTCGAGGAAGGGTCGCTGACGATCCGCAAGATGACCGCGGAGGAGCGCAAGCAGTTCCCTCCGAAGGACGTCGAGCCGCGCCGTAAACGCCACAGCCGCTGAGCTTTCTTATCTCGCTCGGCCGCAGCTGCGCTCAGGACCCTGCGGCCGCGTTCCCGCCGTCGAGACCGTCCAGGTACGGCGCGAGGTACTTGGCCGCGATCTTGGCGACCGGAGACCAGGTCGGGGTCTCGCTGATCTCCGAGCTGAAGCCCTGGCCGCCCGTGATCTGCGCCGTCAGGTAGCGCGGTCGATCGCCGGTGAGCAGGATGCCGTGGATCACCGGGTGAAACGGTTCGGGTGTCACCGCGGCGCCGGCCAGCGCCGCGATCGCTTCAGCGAGCGTGTCGGCCTGCTGTGCGGCGATGCCGCCGAACTTGACCGCGAACTCGGTTGCGTCGCCGGCCGCGTAGATGTGCTCGGCGTCCACGAGCTTGCCGTGTATGTCCACGCGGTAGAAGCCGTGCTCGCCGAGCGGCACACCGCGCACGCCGGGCCCGTAGAGCTCCGGGAGCGCCACCACCCGGCTGACGCTCAGGTGGCGGTCGCCGGGGTTGACGACGATCTCACCCGAGCGCGGTACTTCCGCGTAGGCGGAGTTGATCGTCTTGATGTGCGCCTGCTCCAGCAGCTGCGCTACGGCATCGCTGGCCTGGGCGCCGAAGATCGCCAGCGGGCGGTCCTCCGGCGTAATGATCGTGGTCTCGAGCTCGACGTTCATGTCGAAGGCGCGCGCGGCCGTCATCAGCGCGAGCTCGTACAGCGGCAGGGGCCACGCCATGCGCCCTGGTGAGACGAACGCGACGCTCGCTACGTAGCCCTCCTCGATGTCCTGGACGAGCCCGTGCAGGGCCTCATCGAGCCTGCGGTCGTCGATCGTGATCGCGTGCTCGTAACGGGCCTGTGCGTGCGCGCCCAACGCGAGCACCAGCGCGTCGTACTCGATCGCGGTGTCGGAGGAGGTGTGCGCGATCCGCTGCTCGGCGTCGACCCACGCGAGCTCGTCCACGACCAGCTCCGCGCTGGCCTCGCGCACGATCGGCGCGAGCGGGTAACGGTGCGCCTCTGGATAAGCGAACGGCTCGCGGACCGTCATCGGCCGGTACACAAACTCGGGGTTCGGCGCGATCACGGTGATCGCTGTCAGATCCGGGGCGAGCGCGCGCAGCGCAAGCAGCGTCTCGAGCGCGGCCACACCGCCGCCGGCGATCACAACGCGGAGCATGGAGGAGGAGCCTTGGGTGGTCATGCGCTCAACCTACCGTGTCGAACGCCTGCGTCAACACAGTGCGCGCAGTGCAGTGGCTCGGTCACGCTCTCGTCCCGAGCAGGCCGCGGCGCAGCGCGTAGCCCACCAGCTGCGAGCGGGTGGTGAGGCCGAGCTTCTTGTGGATGTGCGCGCGATGGGTCTCGACGGTGCGCGGGGAGAGATGCAGCTTGCGCGCGATCTCGACGCTCGTGTGCCCGAGCGCGATCAGGCGCAGGACCTCGACCTCGCGCGGCGTCAGCGCGTTCTCACTGAGCGAGCGATACAGCGTCTCCAGCCGGGTAGCCACCGGCGGGCTCACGTACTGCTCGCCGCGAGCGCCGGCGCGCAGTGCGTCGGGGAGCTCGCTGTCGGCCAGGTCCTTGGACACGTAGCCGCTCGCGCCTGCCGTCAGCGCACGCTGCGCGAGGATCGGGCTCTGCTCCATGCTCAGCACGACGATCTGGGTGTCAGGGACCCGCTCGCGCAGTTCGCCGATCGTGTCGATGCACGACCCGCCGGGCAGGCTCGGGTCGAGCACGAGCACGTGCGGGCGCTCGCGGTGCACGCCGTCGCTGGCCGCGCTCAGATCGGATGCCTCCGCCACCACCTCGATGTCCAGCTCTTCCTCGAGCATGCGCCGCAGGCCCTCGCGCATGCGTGCATGATCGTCCGCGAGCAGGACCCGGATCGGCCACGCCGCCGCCGGCGGCACTTTGCGGGGGCTCGGAGCCAGGTGTAGATGTGACGCCATGCCTCCACGCTACGCGCTCGCGAGTGCGGTCACCTACCGTAAATACCTCCGACCTGTTGCGGCAAAGCACGGAGTCGTCTCGCCGGCCACGGCTGTTCCGCCGCCGCATGCGGGAAAAACACGGATGGCACCGCCACGTCTCTCGCGGATGCTGCGTTCATGCCCAAGCCACGATCCCGCAGACTCCAGGCCCCGCCCGTGCCGCTCGGCGACGCGTTGGTCGCGGGCGCGGCGCTTCATACCGACATGGACGCGGCGATTCACACCGAGGGGCTGAGCAAGTACTATGGGAACACGGTCGCGCTGGATGCACTCGACCTGACGGTGCGGCGCGGCGAGGTGTACGGCTACCTCGGCCCAAACGGAGCGGGCAAGACGACGACGATCAGGCTGCTGCTGGGGTTGCACCGCCCGAGCTCCGGGCGCGGTGAGTTGTTCGGCGTCGACGCCTGGCGCGAACCGGTTGCCGCCCATCGGCGTGTGGCCTACGTCCCCGGCGAGCCGTTTCTGTGGCCGGCGCTGACGAGCGCCGAGACGTTCGAGTTCCTCGCCCGGCTGCGCGCGCCGACGCTCGACGCGGACGGCCGCGAGTCGCCGGGCACCGATGTCGCCTACCGCGACACGCTCGTCGCGCGCTTTCAGCTCGACACGCGCAAGAAGATCCGCGCGCTGTCGAAGGGCAACCGCCAGAAGGTGCAGCTGATCGCGGCGCTCGCCACGCGCGCAGAGCTACTGCTGCTCGACGAGCCCACCTCGGGCCTTGACCCGCTGATGGAGATGGCATTCCGCGACTGCGTGCAGGAGGCGAAGGACCGCGGACAGGCGGTGTTCCTCTCCTCGCACATCCTCAGCGAGGTGGAGGCGCTGTGCGACCGCGTCGGCATCCTCAAGCAGGGCAGGCTCGTCGACCAGGGCACGCTGCAGGAGCTGCGCCACCTCGCCGCGCAGACGGTCGAGGTCACCTTCACCGGCGCCGCGCCGGAGCTTGCGCCGCTGCCCGGGGTGCACGTCGAGAGCGCGGGTCCAAACGCGCTGCGGTTCGAGGTCACGGAGGGCATCGGCCCGCTGATCGACGCGCTTGCCGCCGCGGGTGGTAGCGCGATCAAGACGCTCACCAGCCGCGAGCCCTCGCTCGAGGAGATCTTCCTGCACCACTACGACGGCTCCGACGGTCGTGTCGAGCGCTAGCGCAGCCTCTTGCGCGTCGCCCGCATCCAGCGCGCGCGCAGTTGTGACGATCGGGCCCGCGCGCGCCATCGCGCGGCGCGCGTTTCGCGACGCGCGCGTGCGCACAATCTCGTTCGCGTACCTGTTCGGTCTCTACGCCTACATCCAGCCGGTCGGCTACCGCCACGCCTACCCCACGGTCGCCGACCGTATCGGATTCTCCCGCAGCTTCGCCGACAACAAGGCGATCCGGCTGTTCTACGGCCTGCCGCACGACCTGCTGACGGTCAGCGGCTATGCCGCCTGGCGCGTCGGCGGGACACTCGCGATCGTCGCTGCCGTATTCGGGCTGCTGGCCGCGGTGCGTGCGCTCAGGACCGAGGAGGACACGGGCCGGATGGAGCTCGTGCTGGCCGGGGACGTCGGAAGGCGCACGGCGTATCTAGCGGCGATCGGCGCGATCGCGGCTGGCATCGCGATCCTGTGGCTGGCGGAGCTCGCCGGCTTCGTCGCCGGCGGCCTGCCCTTGGGCGGCTCGGCGTACCTCGCCCTCGCGACCGTGTCCGTGGTGCCCGTTTGCGTGGGCACCGGCGCGCTCACAAGCCAGCTCGCGCCCACGCGTCGGATCGCGCTCGAGCTCGGCGGAGCTGTCGTGGGGCTGGCGTTCCTGCTGCGCGTGATCGCCGACACCGTCAGCGGCGCCGGCTGGCTGCGGTGGGCGACGCCGCTCGGATGGGCGGAGGAGCTACGTCCGTTCAGCGATCCCCGACCGCTGGTCCTGGCGCTGCCAATCGCGGCAAGCGCGCTGCTGCTGCTCCTCGCCGCTCGGATCGCCGCGACCCGCGACATCGGCACCGGCGTGGTCCCCGCGCGCGATAGCACCGCGCCGAGCCTGCGCCTGCTCTCCTCGCCGACCGCGCAGGCGCTGCGCGGTGAGCGCGCCAGCCTGGTCGTATGGCTGCTCAGCGTCGGCTCATTCGCGTTCATCCTCGGGATGATCTCCACGAGCATCTCCTCCGCGGGGATCTCCAGGAGCGTGCAGCAGCAGATCGCCAAGCTCGGCTCCGGCTCGATCCTTACGCCCAGCGGCTATCTCGCGTTCGTATTCATTTTCTTCATCCTTGCGGTCAGCCTGTTCGGCTGCGCGCAGATCGCCGGCGCGCGCCGCGAGGAGGCCGAGGAACGGCTGGAGACGCTGCTCGCGCAACCGCTCAGCCGCGGCCGCTGGCTCGCCGGGCGCCTGCTGCTGGCGGCGGGTGCGGCGGGAGCGATCTCGCTCGTCGCCGGGCTGTTCACGTGGGCGGGCGCGGCCTCGCAGGGCCTTGACATCTCGCTGCCGCGGATGCTCGAGGCCGGCGCCAACTGCCTGCCCGTAGCGCTGCTGTTCCTCGGGATCGCCGCGCTCGCGTATGCGCTCGTGCCGCGGGCGAGTTCCGGCCTCGCCTACGGGCTGGTCGCGGTCGCGTTTCTGTGGGAGCTTGTCGGCTCGCTGCTGGGCGTCCCCAAATGGCTCGTGGAAGTGACGCCGTTCGAGCACGTCGGCCTCGTGCCCGCGCAGGCGTTTCGCACAGAAGCCGCCGCGATTATGGTGGCTATTGGGCTAGTTGCTGCGCTGCTGGCGCTCGGCGCGTTCCGCCGGCGCGACCTGATCGGGCGTTGAGGCCGCTCAGGCCGGTGCCGGCGCTGCTGCTGGCTCAGGCGCCGGTGCTGGCGCTTGCGCGGGTGTTGGCTCGGGCTCGGAGTAAGTCACGCCGGCCGCCGCGTAGGCGTCGGGCGCGTCGAGGGTCTCGGCCTTGAGCAGCGCCTGCGCGAGGCCCTCGAGCTGATCGCGATGCTCTTCGAGCAGCCGTGTGACCTCCTGGTGGGCGGTCTCGACGAGCGTGCGCACCTCCTCATCGACCGTGCGCTGGGTCTCCTGCGAGGTTTCGCTGACGCCTGGCAGCAGTGGTCCCTGGCCGTCCGCCGGCAGTACGGCGATCGGGCCGATCGCTTCGCTCATGCCCCAGCGCCCGACCATCTGGCGCGCGATCTGGGTGAGCTGCTGAATGTCTGACTCGGCACCAGTCGTGATTTTGCCGTAGACGACCTCCTCGGCCGCGCGCCCGCCGAGCGAGACCCTGATCTGCGCGAGCAGCTCGTCCAGCGAGTAGGAGACCCGGTCTGAGTCGGGTGTCGACAGCGTCACTCCCAGGGCCATGCCGCGTGGGATGATCGAGACCTTGCGCACCGGGTCGGCGCCGGGCGTGAGCATCCCCACGAGCGCATGCCCGGACTCGTGGTAGGCGGTGCGCTCGCGGTCGGCGGGCTGCAGCACGAGCCCGCGCGGGGCGCCCAGCAGGATCTTCTCCAGCGAGTCGGTGAGATCGCCCATCTGCACCTTCTTGTGCCCGCGGCGGGCGGCGAGCAGCGCCGCCTCGTTGGTGAGGTTGGCGATGTCCGCGCCAACCATGCCGGGCATGCTCGCGGCGAGCGCCTCGAGGTCGACGTCGTCGTCGAGCGGGATCGAGCGCGTGTGCACCTTGAGGATTTCCACGCGTCCTTTGCGGTCGGGCGCCTGCACGGTGACGCGCCGGTCGAAGCGCCCGGCGCGCAGCAGCGCGGGGTCGAGCACGTCCGGGCGGTTCGTCGCCGCGAGCACGATCACGGCCTCGGAGGATTCAAAGCCGTCGATCTCAGTCAGGATCTGGTCGAGCGTCTGCTCGCGCTCGTCGTTGGACCCCGTCACCGAGACCGAACCCTGACGCGAGCGCCCGATCGCGTCGAGCTCGTCGATGAAGATGATCGCGGGCGCTGCCTCCTTGGCCTTCGCGAACAGGTCGC
Source organism: uncultured Solirubrobacteraceae bacterium (assembly GCA_963735615.1). Taxonomy (GTDB): domain Bacteria; phylum Actinomycetota; class Thermoleophilia; order Solirubrobacterales; family Solirubrobacteraceae; genus Palsa-744. The sequence goes on along the minus strand of CAVTLO010000001.1, from coordinate 1,651,595 downwards.
GCACGCGCGCCGCGCCGACACCGACGATCGCCTCGATGAACTCCGACGCGGAGATCGAGAAGAACGCCGCGTGCGCCTCGCCCGCGACCGCGCGCGCGAGCAGCGTCTTGCCGGTGCCGGGCGCGCCCGAGAGCAGCACGCCGTGGGGCATGCGCCCGCCGAGGCTGCCGTAGCGCTCGGGATTGCGCAGGAAGTCGACCATCTCCGAGAGTTCGGCCTTGGCCTCGTCGATCCCGGCGACGTCGTCGAACGTGACGCGGATCTTTTCCGGGTCCACGCGCCGCGCTTGAGATTTGCCGAAGTTGCCGAGCGCGCCCATGCCGCCGGCGCTTTTCGCGGCGCGTTTGTAGATCAGCACGAACAGGCCGACGATCAACAGCGTCGGGCCGAAGCCGAGTAGGATCTCGGCCAGCAGCGACTCGCTCGTGGTCGTCGATTCGGCGTTGATCCGCACGCCCTTTTCCTGCAGCAGCGCCGATAGCTGCGCGCCGTTCCAGAAGCTCGGCACCTGCGTGGCGAACAGCTTCGTCGGCTTCGCCGTTTTGTCGTTGATCGGGTATTTCAACTTGGTCTTGAACTTACCCTGGATCGTGTCTCCCTTGGAGGCGATCGTTTCGACCTTGTCCGCTTTGACCTGGGTCAGGAAGTACGGGCTGAACGGCACGGTCACGCGTGCTTCGCCGCTGTTGGGCTGAAAGAACAACACCGACAGCCAGTTGAGCGCGATCAGCGCGATCACGAAGTACCAGAAGCCGCGCAGGCGGTGCGGCGGCGGGCCTGGGTTCGCGTGTTCCGGCATCCCCCGCCCGTCCGGCGCCGGCGCGACCGACCAGCCGCGCTTGTCGCGCGGCAGCGGCGGGTGGGCTTCGGAGCGCTCGCCGTTTACGCCGTCGGCTCCGGTGGAGGATTCGCTCGGCACTCAGTAGATGCTACGCCCCGGTCGCGGACGGGGCCATACCGGCTGACCCCTACGCGGTCCTGCGTGCTGGCCCCCGCACAGGTATCGTCGGGCCATGGCAGACGCCCCTCGCGTCGTGTGGATGCCCGGTGGCGTGCGCACCGAGATCCACCTGGCTGGCGAGGACACCGCCGGCGCGTTCTGCCTGCTCGTCGACCACCCGCCGTCGGGCTGGTCTCTGCCTCCTCACCGGCACGCCAATGAGACCGAGACGATTCACATCGTCGAAGGCGAGTTCGAGCTGGAGCTGGACGGGGCACGCACGCGGCTCCTCGCCGGCGAGACGATCCACATTCCTCGGGGTGTGGCGCACTCGGGGGGCAACGTCGGGGAGAGCACCGGCCGTCGGATCTTGATCTTCAGTCCGGCCGGCATGGAGCGCTTCTTCCTCGAGGCCGGGCAGCCTACTGCGGACAGCGAGCCGGATCTCGCCGCGCTGCTCGCGTCCGCTACGCGGCACGGCTGGCAGTTCCTGCCTCAACGCTGACTCGTCCTGGAGTGCCAGAGCCGGGTGATGGGTATGACGTGGACGCCGCTGTCGTGGGTGTATGCGTGCGTGCCGGTGTACAGCACGACGCCTCCGAGGAACTGGCTCCCTAGCTTTCGGCGAAGTGCGAGCAGGCCTCCCAGATCGCCTGCGACGCGCGTGCCAGCCTTTACCTCGAGGGCCGCGACCTTGCCGTCTTCGCGTTCGACGACCAGGTCGACCTCGTCGCCATCGTGTGTGCGCCAATGCCCCAACTGCACGGGCGAATCGAGCCAGCTCAGCTGCTTGCGCACCTCGCTCACGACGAACGTCTCGAGCAGGTGGCCGAGCTCTGTCAGGGCCTGCGCGGATGCCAAGGAGAGCTTGCTCTCGGTCAGACGCAGCAGGCGCGCGGCAAGTCCGCTGTCCACCACGTGAACCTTCGGCGCCGCCCCGATCTGGGGGCCGAGCGTCGTTCCCCAGGCTGCGAACTGGTGCAAAAGGAAGACTGCTTCCAGCAGCTTGGTGTAATTCTCGGCGGTCGACTTGTCCATGCCGATCGCTGTCGCGGCCTTCGCGATGTTGAGCACCTGGCCGGTCTGGCTTGCGAGTTGGCGCAGCAGGAGCGGCAGTTGGCGGCGCTGGCGGACACGTGTCAGTTCCATCACGTCTCGCTCGATCACGAGGTTGACGTAGTCGTCGAACCAGCGCGCGCGAGTTGCTGGCCGGGGGCGCCTGAGCGCCGGCGGGAAGCCGCCAGTGACGACCCGGCTGACGTACTCCTCGCGCGCGATCGTCAGCAGGCGCGATCCCACGAGCGAGCCGGGGTCGCTCACGAGTACTTCCGCGAAGTCCTCGCGGACCCCCGCGATCTCACCTTGAGAGAGCGGCAACACGTCGATCAGGTGAGCGCGGCCGGTGAGTGCTTGGGCCGCTTCGGGGAGCGTCGCGTATCGAGTCGAGCCGGTGAGCACGAATCTGCCCGGAGCGCCGTCGCGGTTGAGCTCGGCCTTGATCGCGTCGAGCACCTCCGGCACGTGCTGGAACTCGTCGATCAGCACCGGCGGCTCTCCCTGCACGAACAGGGCCGGGTCGGCGCGTGCCGCGTCTCGCGTGGCGAGATCGTCAAGGTCGATGACCTCCCGGTCCCGGGATGCGGCCAGCGCCCGAAGCAGGGTCGACTTCCCGACCGTGCGTGGACCCTGGAGCACGACGACGGGCTCATCGCTCATTCGGCTGCGGATCACGTCATGCAGTCGTCGGTCGACCGTCCCGGAGAGGAGTGAGGGCATTTCTTCAGCCTATCGGTTTTCCGCGAAATGGGGCGATTATTTTCCGCGATTTGGGTCCTATTTCTTCCGCAACACCGACCTGGCCTGCCACGCGGTCACGAGCGTACTGCCATAGGATCGACTGCAACGATCCAAGGAGTTGCGCATGTTCGAGAACGTGCTCGTAGGAGTCGATGGCAGCAGCAACGGACGGGATGCGATCACGCTGGCCTCGCGGTTGGCTGATCCGAACGGGAAGCTGACGCTCGCGAACGTGCGCGCCGGTGAGAGTTACCCGCTCCACGCGATCACCCCGGGTCTGCTGGAGGAGGAAAGCGACGCCTCGCTGCGGCTGCTCGAGCGCGAGCGCGCCGAGACCGGTGCCGAGGCTGAACTCCTCAGCGTCGTCGCGGCCAGCCCCGGCGCGGGGCTGCATCGCCAGGCCGAAGAACAGGGCGCCGATCTGCTCGTGGTCGGCTCTTGTGGGCGCGGCGCCTTCGGCCGCGCGATGCTCGGCGACGACACGCGCGCGGCGCTGAACGGAGCGCCCTGCGCAGTGGCGATCGCCGCGCGTGGTTATGCCGGCCATCCGACGGCGATCGCGAAGGTTGGTGTCGCCTACAACGGCTCGCCCGAGAGCGAGCGGGCGCTCGCGAAGGCCAGGGAGCTGGCGGCGCCGACGCGGGCGGAGATCAAGGTCCTGGAAGTCGTCGCGATCCCCAGCTACGCCTTCACCGGCTTGATGGCGCCCACAATCGGAGACAGCATCGACCTGATGATCACCGAGGCGAACGCCCGCCTGAGCAAGTTGCCCGGCGTCGTCGGCCGCGCCGTCTATGGGCTCGCGGGCGAGGAGCTGGCTGCGTTCGGCGAGGACGTCGACCTGCTGGTCGTCGGCTCGCGCAGCTACGGTCCGGTGAAGCGCCTGGTGTTGGGGAGCACTTCCGACTACCTCGAGCGCCACGCGCGCTGCTCGCTGCTGGTGCTGCCCCGCCCTGCTGAGGTCGAGGCATGACCTCGCCGATCCGCATCGTCCTCGCTGACGATCACCAGGTCGTGCGGGCTGGGCTGCGGCTGCTGCTCGATAGCGAGAGCGACTTTGAAGTGGTGGCCGAGGCGAGCGACGTCGACAGCGCCCGTCGCTACGTACGCGGGCATCACCCGCTGGTGCTGGTGCTCGACCTGAACATGCCAGGCGGCTCGAGCCTCGAGGCGATTCCCCTCCTGCGCGAGGAGTCACCCGAGACGCAGATCGTGGTGTTGACAATGCAGCAGGAGCCGGCGTTTGCCCGCGAGGCGCTGGGCGCAGGGGCGGTTGGCTACGTGCTCAAGGAGGCGGCCGACGACGAGCTCGTCGAAGCGGTCCGCCGCGCGGCGGTCGGCGAGAGCTATCTGAACCCGAGGCTGGGCGCGCGCATCGCGTCCGAGCCTCCGCCGGGGCCGCCAGACGATCTCTCAGAGCGCGAGGTGGACGTGCTGCGTCTGATTGCACTCGGTCACACCAACGCGGAGATTGCACAGCAGCTTTACCTGTCCGTGCGCACGGTCGAGACGCACCGCTCGCACATCCAGCAGAAGCTCGGGCTCTCCAGCCGTGCTGATCTCGTGGGCTACGCGCTGGAGCGCGGTCTGATTGCCCGGTAGTGCTCACGCCAGATCAACTTGTAGATCGGGATCTTGCGGGGCAGGTCGCGCACGCCGGGGATGAACGGTACGCAGATGAACGCGACGCTGAGGACGCCCATGATCAGCATCACGAGGATGTCAGCGTTCGGCGAGTTCTTGAACGGTTCGATCTGGTACCAGAGGGCGTACAGCCACAGCCACGCCTGACCGGGATAGCTCCCGGTCTCGTTCATCATGCCCCATTCGTCGCCACCGAGATGCTGTTCTTCGGCGCGTTTGTCGAGCAATCCGCCGTCGGCCATGAACAGCAGCGGCTTGGTGTAGTCGGTCTGGAAGAACTGACGGCTGGTCAGCAGGCTGCCATCGAGGCCGCCGCTTCTGGCAAGGCTCAGCAGGCTCGTCATCATCGTCGGGACCGGGCCGGTGCCGCTTGCCTGGACGCTCACCGTTCCGGTCGTGGCGTTGACCGTCACGGTCTTAGGCAGCGGCTTGCCTTCTTCTTCGGCTTCCGCGTCTTCTTCCAGCGGCTTGGCATACGCTTCGCCCCAGGCCTTCTGGGTCTTTTCGGGTGCTGAGGTGTATTCGGCGAGCGCGCGTTGCAGCGTGGGGTCGTTGGGGACGGTCTCCAGTGGTCCGATCACGTAGTCCTCTGCCGTGTTGATCGGATGGCTGACGCCGAGCCACCTCTGCGGATGCAGGAACAGGAAGTGCTGGACGCTGCCCGATTCGTGGTTGTACGGCGGGCCATAGGTTGCGGTGCCGCTCGTGCCGTCGAGCTCGGTGGCGGCCGTCTTGACGAAGTCGACCGGTAGTTGGCGTGACCACTGCGCGACCGTGCTCGGTTTGTCGTCTGGCGATGAGAACAGCACCGCGGCCACGATTGCCAGGAGCGCGATCACGCCGATCGCGATGCACGCCTCTTTGACTAGGTCATACGGCTGGTAGCGGCCCGTCCAGGGCTTGGTGTCGTCCTTCGGGTGGAGCAGGCTCACGAGTCGGTTCCTACCGCGGTCGCCGCAGGCGCGGTGGCTTCACTACCAGGCACGATGGCAAGACGCGTGTGCAGCTCGATCGGCGGCACGACACCGTGTCTGCGCACGAGCAGCACGTGCGCGGAGACGAGCACCACCACTGCGATCGGGAGCAGCAGCACGTGGAAGCTGTACATCTGCCCGAAGTTGGTGACGTTGAAGAACGCGCCCACGCCGACCGAGTTGAGCCCATCCTTGGCCTGTGTGGAGATCCACTGGGCGTCGAAGTTCTGTTGGGAGACGTAGCCGGTGAGCGCCGTGGGCACCGCGACGAGGAAGGTGATCGCGCCAGTGATCCACACACGCGTACGCCCTCCGCGCCATGCGGACATCCAGTACTTGCCCCACAGGTGGACCACCATCACGAAGAAGAACAGCTCCACCGACCACATGTGGATGCTGTTGAAGAAATGCCCAATGCCCGTGTAGTGCCACCATGCGGGCCCCTTCAGTGCGAGGATCGAGCCCGACATGATGATCACCACGAGCGAGGCGATGCTGGCCACGCCAAACACGTAGATCCATGAGGCGACGTATGTCGGCTGGCCGTCCGGCAGCAGCTTCTCGGGTGGCAGCGCCTCGACGGCTTTTTCGCGGACTTTGACGGTCCAGGAGTTCTCAGCTGCGCCATTCATGACGCGCCTGCGCCCCGACGCGCGGCGGCTCGGCGCGCCGCGCCGGGGAACGGCAGCGCGATCGCAATCGCGAACACCACCAGCATCAGGCCGATCACGATCACGTTCGCGAGCGGCAGCTTGATGAAGTGCCAGTGCACGACATGCGCGGGGTGGTTGAGGTCGAACACCGCGCCCATTACGACACCCAGGCTTGCGTGAATCACAACGAGCCTCCTTCGCTCGACGGATACGCCAACTGCTGGCAGTGTAGGTTCTGGCTCGGTCGGTAAGTCACATGACGCAGCCTACGAGCGCGGCGGTCTGCCGCGCATCCGTAGATTCACGCGATAACGCATAGGTGGTTTTCCGAACGGCATGTGCGCTAGCCGCGAGCGCTACGCTCCGCTGCATGCGTGCGCTGCCGACAGCCCCACTCGCGGCCGGCTCGCTGATCGCCGGCTACGCGGTCGTCGCGAGCACCGGCTCGCGCCCGCTGGGCGGGGTCGCGCTGGCGGCCGGCGGCCTCGGGTGCATCGCCATCTGGCGACGTCGCCACGGGACGCGTACGGCGGCGAGGCTCGCCGGCGTCGGATTTGCCGCCTTCGTCGCCTCGCACCTGCTCGCACTGGCCGCCGGGCCCTGGCCGGCCGTGCTGATCGCCGCCGCCGCTACCGCCGCGGCGACTTGGGCACTGGCCGACGCTCAGCCGCTCGTGAACCGCGCGGCCTCCTCCGACCCCCCGGTGGCGTCGCCCTCGCTGTAGGAGTGTGCGCCGGTGCCGGCGAGCCGGCCGCCGTCGACGATCAGGTACTCGTCGCGGATCGGGCGCCCGTCGAAATAGCACTCGAGGATCTCGCGCGTGCCGGCGGCGTAGCGCGCCTGGGCGGAGAGGCTCGTGCCGGATGTGTGCGGCGTCATGCCGTGGTGGGGCATCGAGCGCCAAGGGTGGTCGCGCGGCGGTGGTTGGGGGAACCACACGTCGCCGGCGTAGCCAGCGAGCTGGCCGCTCTCGCATGCGGCGGCGACCGCATCACGGTCGCAGATCTTGCCGCGCGCGGTGTTGATCAGGTAGGCGCCGCGTTTCATCTTCGCGAGCAGCTGCGCGTCGAACAGGTTCTCGGTTTCGGGGTGAAGCGGCGCGTTGATCGTGACCACGTCGCACACCGCCACCAGCGACTCGACGTCCGGGTGGAACGTGACGCCCAGCTCTCGCTCGACCTCCTCGGGGAGGCGGTGGCGGTCGGTGTAGTGCAGGCCGACCTCGAACGGCTTCAGCCGGCGCAGCACCGCGGAGCCGATGCGCCCGGCGGCAACCGTGCCGGCCTGCATGCCCTCCAGGTCATACGAGCGCGAGACGCAGTCGGCGATGTTCCAGCCGCCGTCGATCACCCACTGGTAGGAGGGGATGTAGTTGCGCACGAGCGCCAGGATCATCATCACCACGTGCTCGGCCACGCTGATGCTGTTGGAGTACGTCACCTCGGCGACCGTCAGGCCGTGCTCGATTGCCGCCTGCAGGTCGACGTGGTCGGAACCGATGCCGGCCGTCAGCGCTAGCTTCAGCTTCGGCGCGGCGGCGATCCGCTCGGCGGTCAGGTACGCGGGCCAGAACGGCTGGGAGATGACGACCTCGGCGTCGGGCAGCTCACGCTCGAATACCGAGTCTGGCCCGTCCTTGTCGGAGGTGACGATCAGTTCGTGGCCGGCGCCCTCGAGGAACTCGCGCAGCCCCAGCTCGCCCGAGACGCACCCCACGAGCTCGCCCGGCCTGAAGCCAAGGCCCGCGGGCGTCGGCGTGCTCTGCCCGTCGTGGTAGCGCTCGATCTTCGGCACCCCGTCGCGCGCGTATGACGGCGGATAGCCGTCGACCGGATCGTCGTAGAGCACACAAAGGACCTTCGCCATGGCCTGATTCCTCTCTCGATGTTTGCCCGCCCGGCCCGTGGGGCAACGAACGCGATCGGGTGATTATGCGCCGCGTTGGCGCGCGGCGCGCCGCGCGGATGCCCGCTCGGACATAATGCCTTGACGATGCGTGCTGTCCAGATCGTCGAGGAATCGGGTCCCGACAGTGCGCTCGCGCTCGTCGATCTGCCCGAGCCCGAGCCCTCGCACGTGCTCACGCCGGGGGCGGGGGTGGTGGTCGAGGTGCACGCCGCTGGCGTGAGCTTCCCGGAGTTGCTGCAGACACGCGGCGAGTACCAGATGAAGCCGCCGCTGCCGTTCGTGCCAGGCAGCGAGGTAGCAGGCGTGGTGCTGAGTGCCCCAGAGGGCGCGGCCGTGGCGCCGGGTGACCGTGTGGCCGCGTTCTGCGGGCTCGGCGGCCTTGCCGAGACGGCCGTCGCGCCCGAGTTCTTCACGTTCGCGCTTTCACCCGAGCTTGACTTCGCCCAGGGCGCTGCGCTGATCCTCAACTATCACACCGCGTACTTCGCGCTGCTGCTGCGTGGGCGCTTGGCCGAGGGCGAGACCGTGCTGGTGCACGGCGCGGCGGGCGGCGTCGGGACGGCGTGCCTGCAGGTCGCCAAGGGCCTTGGCGCGAAGACGATCGCGTTGGTCTCGAGCGAGGCCAAGCGGGAGGTCGCCGAACGCGCTGGCGCCGATCAGACGCTGCTGCTCAGCGACGGATGGAAGGACGAGGTGCTCGAGCTCTCCGGCGGCGGCGTGGAGTTGGTGCTCGATCCCGTCGGCGGAGATCGCTTCACCGACAGCCTGCGCTCGCTGCGCGAGGACGGGCGCCTGGTCGTTGTCGGCTTCACCGGCGGCTCGATCCCCGAGGTACGCGTCAACCGCTTGCTGCTCAAGAACACCGAGGTGATCGGAGCCGGCTGGGGTGCCTACGTGATGGGCAAGCCGGATCTCAACCGCGAGATCGGCGCCGCCGTCAACGCGATGGTCGACGCTGGCTTCATCCGCCCGATCGTCGGCGAGCGCTTCCCGCTGGAGCGTGCCGCGGATGCGCTGAAGACACTCGACGAGCGCCGCGCTACCGGCAAGATCGTGCTCGACGTGCGCAGCGTCTGAGGCGCTTCGCTCCGAATCGGGCGCGCCGCTCCAGGAGAGCTGCCCCACTCTACGGCCAGCCCCACCAAGCGGCGGGGGGACTGCCCCAGCCCGGTCGGTGGGCGGCCGCATCGACAAAGACGACTGCCCAGATCACGATCTGGAGGGCATGAACGCGACAGAGCTGCGTGATCCCCCGACGCCGGACCTGCGTGAAGGCCCTACGCCGGAACTACGTGAAGGCCCGACGCCGGAGGAGATCCAGGAGCCCGTTCTGGAAAGTCTCGACCGTGCGATCACCGGGTTCATCACCGTCGCGCCGCCGTTGCTGCTGGTGCTTGCCGCCTGGCAGATGTGGAACCACGAGCTGCGCGCGCGCGACATCGCGATCTTCCTGGTCATGTACGTGCCGGTGGGACTGGGTGTGACGGTTGGCTTTCACCGGCTGCTCACGCACCGCAGCTTCAAGACCTCGTCGGTACTGCGCGGGGTGCTGGCGGTGCTCGGCACGATGTCCGTCGAGGGGCCGGTGATCTCGTGGGTGGCCGATCACCGCAAGCACCACGCCTACTCAGACCGCCTCGGCGATCCGCACAGCCCGCACGTCGACCACGGCGGCGGTTGGCGCGGAGCGCTGCGCGGCCTTGGCCACGCGCACGTCGGCTGGCTGTTCGATCACACCCAACGGGGCTCGCGCGAGCGCTTCGCACCGGATCTGCTGGCCGACCCAGTTGTCTCCTTCGTCGACCGCACGTTCCTGCCGTGGTCGTTGCTCGGTCTCGCGATCCCGTTCGGCCTGGGCGTGCTCCTCGGCGGCACGGTGGCAGCGGGGCTCGAGGGGATGCTGTGGGGTGGCGCGGTGCGGATCCTCGTGCTGCACCACGTGACCTACGCCATCAACTCGCTGTGTCACTTCTTCGGCCGCCAGCGGTTCGCCACCGAGGATCACTCGCGCAACCTGCTGTGGCTGGCGCCGTTTTCGCTCGGCGAGGCGTGGCACAACAACCACCACGCCTTCCCCACCTCGGCGTTCCATGGCATGGGACGCCGCGAGCTCGACATCTCAGGTGTGGTGATCGCCGCCCTGGAGCGCGCCGGCATGGTCTGGGAGGTGCAGCGAGTCGCGGCGAGCCGGCAGGCTGCGAAGGCGCTCTGAGCAGCGGCGCCCGGCGGAGGCGCGTGAGACCATTGCGAGAATGGCTCAGCGCGCGCGCCTTCCACTCGACCTGTCCGTGCCTGCAGGCGTGAGCCCGCGGCGATGGATGCCGGCGCTCGCGGCGGGGCTCTCGCTCGGCGAATACGCGCGCTCACTGGTGCGTCGCCTGGCGTTTCTCAGCGCGGTCCTGGTTGCAGCGATCTGGGCGCTCGACGGGCGCGGCTACTTCTGGCCGGCATGGGCGTGGCTTGGCCTGGGCGACCTCGTGCTGCTGGACTTCGCGGCGGATTGGGCGTGGCGCCATCCCGCTGGTGCGGTTCGGCGCGTCGCGTGCGTGTGGGCGGTGGTCGGCGTGACGGCGGTGATCCTCGTGTTCACCTGGCTGTTGACGTGGCTGCTGGCCGGCGTGGAAACGTTCTGGCCGGCGTGGGCGCTGCTCGGCGTGGCGAGCGCCGGCAGCGCGTATTCGCTGATCGCGCTGCACGATCGCGTGCTCATGGCCCGCGGGCGCCGCGCGCTACGCGCGCGAATCGACCTGCTGACCCGCACGCGCCGTCAGGCCGTCGACGCCCAGGCGGCGGAGCTACGACGGATCGAGCGCGACCTGCACGACGGCGCGCAGGCACGCCTGGTCGCGCTGACGTTGCAGCTGGGCCGCGCGGAGCTGCGCGTCCACGACCAGCCGGAGCTGCGGGGCTTGATCCTCGACGCTCAACGCGAGGCGCACCACGCGATCGCCGAGCTGCGCGACCTGGCGCGCGGCATCGTGCCGCCGCTGCTCGCCGACCGTGGCCTGGTGGCGGCCGTCGAATCGCTCGCCGCCCGCTACGGCCTCGGCACCTCGATCGAGGTTGAGACTCACCGCGGCCTTGCCCCCGCGGTCGAGAGCGCCGCCTATTTCGTGATCGCCGAGGCGCTAACGAACACCGCCAAGCATGCCCGCGCGCAACGCAGCTGGGTGCTGCTGAGGGACGAGCACCGCGCGCTGGCAGTGGTAGTCGGCGATGACGGCCGTGGCGGTGCCGACTCGGCTGGGTCGGGGCTGGCCGGGCTGCGCGCGCGCGTGGAGGCACTGGACGGCAACCTGTGCGTGGAGAGTCCTGACGGCGTCGGCACCCTGCTCGAAGCGAGGCTCCCTTGCGGGTAGTGATCGCAGAGGACCTCGCGCTGCTGCGAGAGGGGCTGGTAGCGCTGCTTCGCGAGAACGAGATCGAGGTTGTCGCTCAGGTCGAAGACGGTCCTGCGCTGCTGCGTGCGATCGCCGGGCACGAGCCCGATCTTGCGATCGTCGACGTGCGCCTGCCTCCGACCTACAGCGACGAGGGCCTGTTGGCGGCGATCGAGGCGCGCCGGCGCCAGCCTGCGCTGGGGGTGTTGGTCCTCTCCCAGTACGTAGAGACCGCGTACGCGAGCGAGTTGATCGGCGAGGACACCGCCGGGATCGGCTACCTGCTCAAGGAGCGGGTGGGCGACGTGCGCGCGTTCCTAGACGCCCTCCGGCGCGTAGCGGCCGGAGGGACTGTGCTCGACCGCCAGGTGGTAGCCGAGCTGCTGGCTCCGCGTGACGGGGCCAGCGAGGCACTGTCGGGCCTGACCACGCGCGAGCGCGAGGTGCTGGCGCTGATGGCCGAAGGGCGGTCGAACACGGCGATCGCCGAGAGCCTGGTCGTCACCTCCGGTGCGGTCGAGAAGCACATCACCAACATCTTCGCCAAGCTTGATCTGCCGGCCTGCGACGACAACCACCGGCGTGTGCTGGCGGTGCTCGCGTATCTGCGTGTTGCCACGTAGTCACCGCGCCAGCGCCGGCCGAGCTCGCGCGAGCGCTCGCCGACCTGATACAAACGAGGGGTGAGCGATGGCTGTTGACCTACTGGCGCGCGTCCGCGCCGAGATCGATGGCCGGTTGGCCGAGCTACGACCGTTCGTGGCCGAGTACGAGCGGCTGGTCGGTGCCGCGGGTGCGCTGGATGATGAGGCCAAGGCGTTGCCTGCTGTAGCTCGAGCGGCGGCCAAACCCCGAGCGGCGGTCAAGCCCCGAGCGGCTGCTAAGCCCCGAGCGGCGGCCAAACCCAGGGCAGCGGCGAAGCTCGGTCGAGCGCCGGCGCTACCCCGGGCGGCGGCCAAACCTCGTGCGGCGGCCAAGCCGCGGCAGACGCGGATGGGTGCGAGCGAGCAGGCGATCGTCGCGGCGCTCGAGCACGGCTCGCACACGGTCAGCGAGCTGGGGGTCGTGACGGCGATGTCGGGCCCGCAGATTCGGGAGAGCTTGCGGCGCCTGCTGAAGGCGCGGAAGATCGCGCGGGCCAGCCGCGAAGGCAGGGTGGCCTACGCGTTGGCGGACAGCGCGTAGGCGGCCGCGTCGGTCGCGCCGAGGAACGGCGTGAGGGCGAAGTAGGTCAGCTGGGCCGCCGCGCCGGGGAGCTCGGCGATGCAGTCGCTCTCGACGTAGTGGTGCAGGATCTGCCAGATGCCGCCGGCGATCGCCTCGGCGGCGATCGCCGGTACCTCGAGGTGGCCGCTGGCGAGCTCATAGCCAGGGCCGAAGTAGGCGGCGAACGCCTGCAGCGTGGAGTGTCGGATCTCGATCGCCTCGGGGCACGCGGCGAACGTGTCGACGAGGCTGAGGTGGGCGTGCGCGGGCTCGGAGGCGAGGTAGTCGAGCAGTGCGCGCAGCCCGGCCCGCGCAGCGCGGGGCCACTCGGGCTGCTGTGCCTGGTAGGCCTCGACGGTGACCGCGAGCGCCTGGTGCATGCCGACCTTTTGCGCGCCCAGGAACGCGTCGTGCTTAGAGGCGTAGATGTCGTAGAAGGTCTGGTGTGAGACGTTGGCGCGGCGCGCGATCTCGGGGATCGTGAGGGCAGCGAGTCCTTTCTCGGCGACGATCGCGGCAGTCGCGTCGACGATCCGCTCGCGCTGGCTTTTGATGATGAACTGTCGCGGCAGGTCGCTGCGTCCGCTCGGCAGCCGGCCCTCGGCGCGGCGCGCGCGCTCGGATGGAGGCGCCGCGGCCCCGCCCCGGGAGTCGCCGCGCTTTGCGGGCGGCGCCTGCAGCCCGGCTGGTAGCTGACGCGGAAAGCAGGCCGCCCACGCGGTCAGTTCGTCGGCGATCGCGGGGAGTTCGCTCGCGCGTCCCTCGCGCAGGCGCGCGGCCGTCACCTCGCGGATGCCTCCGAGGATTGCCTTGACGATCAGATCGCCGGGGTCTGCGAGGGGTGGTGACTCGCGCTTCTCCCAGGCGCGACCGTTCGACTCTCGTCCGGCGTGGATGCGCCGCTCGAGCTCCTCGAGCGCGAGCCGGCGCCGCTCGAGCGCGCTGGCGCCGGCGCCGAAGGCGCCAAGCACGAGCAACGACGCTGCCCCGGGTTCGGCGGCCGCGAGCTCGGCCCACGCGCGCATCGCCGCGTTCAGACGCTGGTCGTGGGGGCACTCGACGTCATAGGCGCTGATCACGGTCGTACCGGTCTTGATCGCAACCGCGTCGTAGGCGCTTAGGAACAGGTCTTCCTTGTCGGCGAAGAGGCTGTAGAAGGTCGGCTGTGAGACGTGCGCGAGCTTGGCGAGATCGACGATCCGCACGGCCGGATAGCCCTTCTCGGCGATCAGCTCGATCATCGCTTGCTGCAGGCGCTTGCGCTGGTCGCGCTTGACGAGCTTCGGATCGAGGCCGTGGCTGCCGGTGGGCAGCGGCCTGTAGCGGTCGGTCCGCGCGCCGTGCGCCGTCGTCGCGCCATGGGGCGCGCTCGACTGTCGTTCGCCGCTTATTGGCGGCACCGGCCTGGCATTGCGAGTCGCCATCGGGACGAGCACTCCATTTGACTCGAGGTAAAGTCGAGATTATCAAACTGTGCGCACAGGTCAACCCCCATTTTGAGACTTCAGGGCCGACCAGTCTCAAAAGATCAATACTCCGGAGTCTGTGCGTACGAGCCAAGAAATGGGCTCTGGCCGGACCAATCAGCCGGCGATCGTGCGCGAGGTGCCGAGCACTTCGCCTGCGGCGCCCAGCGCCTGCACCGCCACGTAGGCCTCGGCGACGGGCACGGCGATGTCCGTCTCAAAGCCGCTGCGCGCGGCGCTGGCCACAGGGGTGAGCTGCTGCGCGCTCGGGCCGGCGAGCACGCGCCAGCTGCTCGTGCGGGTGTCGCCGTTCCAGCTGGCGTAGACCGCTAGTTGGGTGCCCTGCGGCGCGGCGGCGATCGCGGGCGCTTCGCTCGGCGCGCCACTCCACGGGAACCGGTAACTGCGATAGGACTGGTAGGTGCCGTGCATGTGGGCGTCGTATAGGAGCTGGCCGCTCGGGCTGAATTCCGAGAAGTACGGCTCAGCGCCCCAGCCGATGAACACGTTGCCGTCTTCCAGCGCCTGCACGTCTCCCTGGCTGCCCGCGGACAGGTGCGGGGCGGGATGGTCGTATTCGGCGACGACGGTGTCGGTTCGCGCCTGTGCGTTGACCGCGAGGATCAGCCCGCGCGACTGCGCGTGGACCTTCGGCACGCCGCCGTTGTCGAACACGCTGATCGTTCCGTTCGCGAGCACGGTCGCGTCGTGCTGGTAGGCGGTGGCGGCCCCGGCGGCGAGCTTGACGCTCGAGTGCTTGCCTCCGATCGACGTGATCACCTGGCCGGTGAGCGTGTTTAGCTCATACAGCGCCGACGTATTGCGGGCGGAGATCAGCGTGGTGCCGTCGGCGAGCTGGTCGATCGAGTTGAGATGGAAGAAGTCGAACGGCCAGATCGTGTTGGCGGTCGTCGCGGAGCTGTAGGAGTCGTCGAGGGCGACGTGGTCGACGCTCGTCCATTCGCGGCGCACGAGCCCGGTCCGGAGGTCGATTTCCTGGAAGCGGCTGTCGGTCACCGCGCTGTCGCTGGGCCCGCCGAGCGAGGAGAGGTTGCAGTCGATCGGGTCGAATACCGTCAGCAGCGCCGTCCCCTGGGCGGTGATGTGGAATTCGTGCAGGTCGGCGAGAAAGCCGTTGCCGGCGTGCACGCGGCCGACTTCCTGGTAGGCGCTGTTGTCGATGATCTCTTCGCCCTGGCCGAAGCCCTGCGGCGGGATACGTCCCTGCCACCAGGTCAGCACCGGCTGGCCGTCGTACTGCTGCACCTGCAGGTTGGTCGCTTCGGTGCCTTTCGGCAGCGGGTGAAACCACACGAGGTTGCCGGATTCTTCGAAGATCATCGGCCCGCTCGCGCCGGGACCGCCGTACGGCGCGGCGAACAGGTCGCCGGGCGCGGACTGGGAGGAACGCTGCGTGACGACGAGCACGGGTGGCGCCAGTTCGGGGCGCGAATGGAAGTGCTGCATCTCGTTGTAGTCGTGCGGCACAGGGACGGCGGCGGCATAGTCCACGGGGTCCTGGTGGGCGACGACGAAGTGGTAAGCGAACGGCTGCGTGCGCGCGCCGACCTTGACGGTGCCTCGCACGGTGACGGTCTCTCCCGGCTGGAAAGCCTGCGCGGGCACGAAGCTGGCGCCGTCGCCTTGGGAGTAGGCGAGCAGTCGTCCGCTGTGCGAGCCGGTCTGCGAACCGCTCACGTGCACGGCGCCGATCGCGCTGGGCGGTGCGCCGAGCAGGCTGATCTGCGTCTGCGCGGAGGCATCGTAGGAGTCGGGCAGCGGCGATACGGCGAGGCCCGTCCCGGGGAGCAGCGCCGATCGGTTGAGCGTCGAGGGCGTGCAGCGTCCGGCGCTCGGCACGCTGTAGGCGGCCTGCTCAGCGTCGATGCGCCTGGAGGCCAGCGCGAGCGTGGTGGCGCTGACGAGGACCACGAGCGCGGCGCCGCCGATGAGGAAGCTACGCAGGCGCATCGTCGTGGCGTTCGAGCATCGAGTCTCCTGCGCGTGTGGGCGCGTGGGTCCGTTGGCGGGGCTGGGGCGAGAGGTTGGGCGGGCGCAATGCTAAGCGCTGGACACGTCGACGAACTAAGAAGTTGCGACGGCTGCGCTAAGAACTTGTGAAGAGGCTCAAAACACCGGCGTCTCGGCGTAGTCGCCGAACACCTGCTGTAGCGACTGCACGATCTCGCCCTCGCTGGCGTGGGCGTGGGCGCAGACGAGCAGCGGCTCCATCAGGTTGCGATCGGTGTGCGCGGCGTCCTCGCGCAGCGCGGCGAGCGCGCGCTCGACGGCGGCTCCGTCGCGCCCGGCGCGCGCGGCCTGCAGTCGCCCGAGCTGCTTGCGCTCGAGCGCAGGGTCGACACGCAGCGTCGGGATCGGCTGCTCGTCGCTCGCGAGGAAGCTGTTGACGCCGACGACGATCCGCTCGTGGGAGTCGATCTCCTGCTGCAGCGCGAACGCGGCGTCGGCGATCTCGCGCTGTGGATAGTTGAGCTTGACGGCCTCGACCATGCCACCGAGCTCGTCGATCTTCTTGAAGTACTCGTATGCGCGTAGCTCCATCTGGTCGGTGAGCGTCTCGACGAAGTAGGAGCCGCCGAGCGGGTCGACGGTGTTGGTGACGCCGGTCTCGTGGGCGAGCATCTGCTGCGTGCGCAGCGCGATCGTGACGGCCTCCTCGGTGGGTAGCGCGAGCGCCTCGTCGTAGGAGTTGGTGTGCAGCGACTGCGCGCCGCCGAGCACCGCCGCCAACGCCTCGACGGCTGTGCGCACGATGTTGTTCAGCGGCTGCTGCGCCGTCAGCGACACACCGGCTGTCTGCGCGTGGAAGCGCATCTGCCACGAGCGTGGGTTCTTGGCGCCGAAGGTCTCGCGCAGCTCCCGCGCCCAGATGCGCCGCGCGGCGCGGTACTTGGCGATCTCCTCGAAGAAGTCGATCTGCGCGTTGAAGAAGAACGACAGCCGCGGTGCGAAGTCGTCGACGTCGAGGCCGCGCGCGACGGCCTGCTCGACGTACGTGAGCCCGTCCTTGAGCGTGAACGCGAGCTCCTGCTGCGCGGTCGAGCCGGCCTCGCGGATGTGGTAGCCGGAGATCGAGATCGGGTGCCAGCGCGGCATGCGCTTCGTGCACCACTCGATCATGTCGCCGCACAGTCGCATCGCGGGGTCGATCGGGAAGCACCACTCCTTCTGGGCGATGTACTCCTTGAGGATGTCCGCCTGGATCGTGCCCGACAGGCGCTCCGGCGGAGCCTCGGCCGCGGCGACGTAGAACGCGAGCATGATCGCGGCGGGTGCGTTGATCGTCATCGACACGGACACCTCACCGAGGTCGATGCCCGAGAACAGCGTCTGCATATCGTCGAGCGTGTCGACCGCGACGCCCTCGCGGCCGACCTCGCCGAGCGAGCGCGGCGAGTCGGAGTCGTGGCCCATCAGCGAGGGCATATCGAACGCCGTCGAGAGGCCCGTCTGGCCGCGCTCGAGCAGGTAGTGGAAGCGCTCGTTGGTCTCCTCGCTGGTGCCGAAGCCGGCGAACTGGCGCATCGTCCACAGCCGCCCGCGGTACATCGTCGGGTGGATGCCGCGCGTAAACGGGTACTCGCCGGGCTCGCCGATCGGGTCATCCGGCCCGCCGGCACCGGCGCCCGGAGACAGGTCACCGGCGGTGTAAAGCTCGCGTACGGGCTCGTCGGAGAGGGTGCGGAAGGTGCGCGCGGCGATCTCCTCTGCCGCTGCGGGTGTGCTGATCTCGTCGGAGGGTTTTGCGCTGACTGCCATTGCCTGCCCATCCTAGGCTCTTGCGTGGCCCTCGAGTACTTTCCGGCAGCAGAGGCCGTATAGCCATAGTTATACGGCCTGTCGAAAAGGAGAAACAACCGCTACGCCGCCTGCACAACCCACCACGCCGCCTGCCACGATGCGCCCACGATGCGCGTGCCTCCCACTATGCGCAGCGAGCTCAGCCGCCTGATCGGCCCCGAGCACGTCCTCGACGCTCCGCAGCCGCAGTCCCAGTACAACCGCGACAGCTCGAACCGCAGGGGCGTGGAGGGGCGCGCTGACGCGGTGGCGCTGCCGGGCACCGCGCAGGAGGCGGCGGCGGTGGTGGCGTGGTGCTATGCGCACGACGTGCCGATCGTGCCGCGCGGCGGCGGCACGGGGCTGGTCGGTGGGGCGGTGGCCACGCACGGCGGCGTGGTGCTGTCGCTGGAGCGGCTGCGGCGGGTGCGCGAGCTCGAGCCGGGGCTGTGGCGGATGCTGCCGGAGGCGGGCGTGAGCACGCGCGACGTACAGCGGCTGGCGCGCGAGAACGGCCTGTTCTTCGGCCCGGACCCGGGGGCGGCGGAGCAGTCGCAGATCGGCGGCAACGTGGCGACGAACGCGGGCGGCCCGCACGCGCTCAAGTACGGCGTGACGGGCGCGTGGGTGGCTGGCTTGGAGGCGGTGCTGGCACCGGGCGAGCTCGTGCGGGTGGGCGGCTGGGCGGGCAAGGATGTGGCGGGCTACGACGTCAAGAGCCTGCTGGTCGGCTCGGAGGGCACGCTGGGAGTGATCACGGCGGTGCGCCTGCGGCTGCTGCCGGCGCCGGAAGCGGCGATCGCGCTGGTCGTGTTCCTGCGCACGCGCGAGCACGGCTGCGCGGCGATCGAAGCTGTGCTCGCGGCAGGGCTGCGCCCGTCGGTGCTCGACTTCGTGGACGGCGAGACGCTCGCGATCCTCGCGGCGTCCTACCCCGGCGAGGTGCCGGCGAGCGCTGGCTTTGCGCTGATCTGCGAGGTGGACGGCTCGCTTGCGGAGGCGCACGCGCAGCGCGAGGCGCTGCTGGAGCTGATGCGCGAGGCGCCGGCGCAGGCGCTTGCGGTGCACGAGCAGGCGGACGCGCGCGCGCTGTGGCGCTGGCGCGACGGGGCGAACCCGGCGGTGACGGCGGTGCGTGGGGGAAAGGTGAGCGAGGACGTGGTGTTCCCGCTGGAGCACCTGCGCGAAGGCCTCGAGCGCTTCGAGCGGATCGCCTCCGCGCATGGGCTGAGCGCGTGCGCGTGGGGGCACGGCGGCGAGGGCAACGTGCACGCGACGGTGCTGGTGGAGCCGTCTAGCGAGGCGCAGCTGGACGCGGCTGAGGCGGTCGGCGAGGAGCTGTTTGCGCTGGTGGTGGAGCTGGGCGGGTCGGTGGCGGGCGAGCACGGCGTGGGCTGGCTCAAGCGCGGGCGCCTGGAGGCGCAGTGGGACCGCAGGGCGGTGGAGCTGCACGAACAGATCAAGTGCGCGTTTGACCCGAAGGGTCTGCTCAACCCCGGAAAGAAGCTGGCGCGGTACCCTGCGCGCTCGCGGGGCACATCTACTTGAAAGGAACACCAGATGAACAAGTCGCAACTGATTGAGGCGATCGCGAAGGATGCGGGCATCACAAAAGCGGACTCCGCGCGTGCGGTCGAGTCGCTGTTGGGCACGGTGACGAAGTCACTGAAGAAAGGCGAGGAGGTCGCGATCACGGGCTTCGGCAAGTTCTCGGTCGTCAAACGCGCGGCGCGCCAGGGCGTTAACCCGCGCACGGGCGAGCGCGTCAAGATCAAGGCGTCGAAGGCGCCGAAGTTCTCGGCGGGCGCGGCGTTGAAGCACGCGGTGCACCCGAAAAAATAGATCGAACAGATCCGAGCACGGGCGCACGGCGATGACGCTCGTCAGCGAGCTGGAGCTGCCGACGTTTGACTACACCGATCCGTCGCTGCGCGGGGACGGCTACCACGCGGCGATGGCCGAGCTGCGCGCGACGGGCTGGCTGGCGCAGGGGCCGTGGGGGTACATGGTGCTCGACCGCGAGTCGGCGGAGTTCTTCCTGCGCACACGCGCGGCGACGTTCCCGGGGATGAAGATCGTGGAGATCTTCGACGTGCGCGAGGGGCCGCTGTACGAGCAGATGCAGCGCAACATCCTGCACGTGAACGGCCCCGACCACGCGCGGCTGCGCAGCCTCATCAACCCGGCGCTGTCGCCGCGGGCGGTCGAGCGCTACAGGCCGGCGATGCGCGCGTTCCTGGAGCAGTTGCTCGAGGGGGCGGTGGCGGCGTCGCGATCCGCGAAGGGATCGCCGGGCGGGGCGGCGGAGGGCGCGCTGGCCAGTGGGCGCGACGGGCTGGTGCGCTGTGAGTTTGTGGAGGCGTTCGCAAAGCCATACCCGTCGCTGACGATCGCGACGGTGATGGGCGCGCCGCTTGAGGATGCGCCGCGGCTGCACCACTGGTCGAACTGGATCCAGCGGCAGTTCGACGCGGCGAGCATGGCTAGCGAGCGCGAGCAGATTGAGCGCGCGGTGGAGCAGTTCTACGGGTATGCCGCGGAACTGCTTAGGGCGCGCCGCGAGGACCCGCGCGAGGACCTCCTATCTAATTTGATTGAGGCTGAAGAGGCTGGTGAGCGGCTGTCGGATGTGGAGTGCATCAACCTCGTGTTCAACGTGCTGGCGGGCGGTGTGGACACGACGCAGAGCCAGCTGGCGCACACGATGCGGCTGCTGGCGGAAAACCCGGAGCAGTGGCGGGCGCTGGTGGCGGACCCGGAGCTGGCGCAGGCGGCGGTGGACGAGGCGCTGCGCTTTGAGCCGATCACGCCGTTCACTGCGCGCATGACGACGGAGGAGCTGGTGTACCGCGACGTGACGTTTCCGGAGGGCACGATCGTGATGGTGTGCGCGTTCACCGGCAACCGCGATCTAGCGCCTGAGGAGCGCGGGCCGGGCGGGCCGGAGCGCTTTGACATCACCGCGTCGCGCGGCCGCGCGCGCGAGCTGACGTTCGGCGCCGGCGTGCACTACTGCGTGGGCGCGAACCTCGCGCGCCTGGAGCTGCGCGAGGCGCTGTCGTTCCTCGCGCAGCGCGTGCGCGACCTCGAGCTCGATGGCGTGCCTGCGTACGACAGCATCACCGGCATCTACGGCATGGCCGAGCTGCCGCTGCGCTTCACCCTCGTTTGACGTCCTGTTGGGAGACACGTACGCGCGTCCCTACTCGAGCGCCGCAGGCGCCGGTCACCACAGCAGTCGCCGCCGCGTTCGCCCTGGTGGTGGAACAATTTAGGGAGGGGGTGATGACGAGCTCCCGAGCGACAACAGGGTGGCATGGTGGCTGTATTCGAACGGATATCGAAGCGGACACGGCGCGCAGCGCGGGGGCTGGCGCTCGCGGGCGCGCTCGCAGCGGCGACGCCCGTGGCTGTCGCGCTCCCGGCTGCGGCGGCGTTGTCGGCGGCGGCGGTCACCGTGGTGGCGCCTGCGACGGCGACAGCGGGCGAGTTCCACCTGTATTCATGCCGCACGCCGTCCGGAGAAAGCGCCCCCACCAACGGCTGGAGCGGCTCGGTCACGGGCACCGCGTCGCTGGTCGAAGACACGTGTGGGCAGGCCGGAGGGGCGCTGGTTGCGGGGCTGGAGGCGAGGACGCCACGCCAACCTGGTACGACCGAAGCGACTTGGGCGTTTGGAGCTCCGGCGGGCGAGACGATCGCGGGGGCGACGTTGTGGCGGGCGGGTGACGCAGACGGCGGATCAATTTCAGGCGCCTACTACGAGTTCTGGTTTGCGGGACCTAACAACCTTGGCGAACCCGCGACCACCTTTGGTCGGTGTGAGGGTGGCCCTACGTGTCCAGAAGGCCTCGGGAGCGTGGGCCAAGCGGTGGCTACCAATAACTATCTCGTCGTGCCCGGGCCTAATTTGGGTTCCGGGCTGTATATGAACGCCGCGTGCATCGGCGAACCCAATCTGCACTGTAAGGAAGGCAGCGGCGACTCCAACGGCTACGCCGCGGTCGTGTACCTCTACGCGGCTGACCTGATCCTCGAACAAAGCGCGCCTCCGAGCGCGTCGAACGTGAGTGGCGAACTGGCGAGCGTGGCGACGGTGAGCGGCACGAGCGACGTGGCGTTCAGCGCGAGCGATCCGGCGTCGGGTGTGTACGAGGCGGTGTTCAGCGTCGACGGCAAGGTGGTGCAGAGCACGGTGGTGGACGAAGACGAAGGGCGCTGCAGGAACGTGGGGCAGACGACGGATGGGCTGGCGGCGTTCCTGTATGTGCAGCCGTGCCCGGCGTCTGTGAACGCTGACGTGGGGTTCGACACGACGAGCGTTAGCAACGGCGAGCACCATCTGGTGGTGAACGTGATCGACGCGGCGGGCAACGCAGCGACGGTGCTGGACAGGAACGTGACCGTCTACAACCCGTCGCCGGCGGGCGGTCCGAACGGGACGAACGCGTCGGCGCACGCGACGCTCGCGGTGGGTTGGGAGGCGTCCGCGAAGGGCGCGAAGGTCGCGGGCGCGCGCCTGACGAGCTCGTACGGCCATGCGCAGACGATCGCCGGCCGGCTGACCGGTGCGAGCGGCGCGGCGATCGGCGCGGCGCAGGTGGACGTGCTGTCCACGCCCGACTACGCGGGCGCCAAGCAGACGCTAACGAGCGTGCTCACGGGCGCGGACGGGCGCTTCACGCTGCGCCTCCCCGCGGGCAGCTCCTCGCGCACGCTGCGCTTCCAGTACAGCGACGACGTCGGCGCGCCGCCTGTGGCGACGCGGACGCTGACGTTGAGCGTGCGCGCGGGCGTCAGTGTGAGCGTCGCGCCGCGCACGACCAGCGTCGGTCGCAGCATCCGCTTCTCCGGGCGCCTGCTCGGCGGGCCCGTCCCCGCCGGCGGCAAGCTGCTCGTGCTGGAGGCGCGCTCCCCGGGCGGTGCATGGCTTGAGTTCGATGTCATCCGCAGCGACGCCCGCGGCCGCTTCCACGCGGGCTACCGCTTCAAGTTCCCCGGCCCCGCCGACTACCAGTTCCGCGTGCTCTGCCAAGCCGAGGCCGACTACCCGTTCGCGACCGGAGCGTCGCGGGTGGTGGGGGTTTTCGAGCGGTGAGCGCGAGCGCGCTCGGGCGGGCAGCACGCGACTGGACGCTGGTCCAAAGCGCTTGCGAACGATGGTCTAAAGTGGACCTGCGGACAGAAGCCTTGCGCTAGCGATAGTATTCTGTCTGTGCCTGATGCGTCGCTTCTCAGTGTCCGCGAGGCTGCTGACCGTCTCGGCGTCGGCCCGGTCGCCGTGCGTCAGCACATCGCATCGGGTCGGCTGCCCGCGATCAAGCGCGGGCGCAGCTGGTGGCTGGATGAGCGGGCGGTGCAGCGGATGGCCCGGCAGCGACCCGGTGGCGGCCGGCCCCTGTCACAGGCGATGGCCTGGGCCGTTCTCCTGTTGGCATCCGGGGACAACACCACGGCCGAGGACATGGCTGGCCGGGACCGCTACTCCTCACGAATGCGCGCCTGGCTGCGCGACCACCCGCTGCGTGAGTACGCACCACGACTCCGTGACCGCGCCGAGACGGAGCAGTTCGAAGTCCATCCGTCGGAGTGGGGGCGGATCCTCGCCCGGCCCGACGTGCTGGCCACCGGCATCTCAGCCGGCGAGGTGGTGGGTCTCCTCGGCCCCGCGTCAGCAGTCGAGATGTACGCACCGGCCAGCCACCGCCACGCGATCGTCGCTGAGCACGCTCTCGTGCCGGGGGCGGGGCCGGTTCGCGTTCGCTGGGTGGGCGATGAGGTGTGGCCGCTCTTGGACCGCCATGGTGATCGCCGCGCGCCGCGCGCCGCGATCCTAGTGGACCTGCTCGAGAGCGACGAGCCACGCGCCCGTCGCGAGGCTGCGCGTGCTCTTGTGCCATGAGCGAGATCGACATTGAGCTCGACGATTTGGAGACCGTCGAGCTCTGGGCGGCCGTGGGGGACCTCGTCGAGCTGCTCCCGAGACAGTGGGTGCTTATCGGCGGCCTAATGGTGCAACTGCATGCCCTTGAGCACGGCGTCAGCGACCTGCGCTTTACAGGCGACATCGACGTCCTTGGTCAAGCGCGCCCGCAGGGCGCGCTGAGCTCCATCGACGCGGCGCTCCGTGGAGAGGGTTTCGAGCTGGCCGGACCAGACCTCGAGGGCTATGCGCATCGCTACGAGCGCGACGGGCTGATGGTCGACGTGCTGGCGCCGGATGGCATCAAGCCGCCGCCGGACCTCGGGTCCGGCCTCAAGGCGATCGGCATACCGGGTGGCTCCCAAGCTGGCGCGACACGCGGCCGGCTTTCACCGCCTCCCACACCAGCATTACCTCGTCGCAGCGATCGCCGCCGCCCACGAGCTCGGCGTGCTGCATTACGACGCCGACTTCGATCGTATCGCCGAGCATTCCTCGCTGGCCTTCGAGAGCGTCTGGATCGCCTCGGCCGGCACGCTTAGAGCCAGGATCTTGCGTTCGGTCGACTACTCACCGCCGCGATCCATGTTGCTTAGGCGTGTTCGCGCCGGCCGCCCCCGCGCCGACCACCTCCGCGTACATCTGCTCCATGCGATCCACGTAGGAGTCGAACGCGAACTCCTCGCGCAGCCATGCGCGCGTCGACTCGAGTCCCTCCCGGCCCTCGCCCGAGCGCCAGCGTCGAATCGCGTCCGCGGTCGCACGCGGGTCCTGCGGCGGGACCACCTGCACCCCAGGCCGCCCGGCGAGCACGTCGTAGACGCCCGCGCCCGGCGTGAGGATCACGGGCGTGCCCGAGGCGAGCGCCTCGAGCGGCGCGAGACCCCACGCGTAGCGCTGGCTGAGGATCACGAACACGTCGGCCGCGGCGTAGGTGTCCTTCAGCTCCGCGTCTGACAGCGAGCGACGCGGCAGCATCACCCGGGCCGTCTGCTCGCGCCCGGCGATATGCGCGGCGAGCCGATCCGCGTACGCGGGGTCTTCGTGGTCTGAGCCCGCCAGCAGCACGTGGATCGAAGGGTCGTCGCTCAGCAGCGACACGGCCTCGACGAGAACCTCGAAGCAGCGGTGCTCGACGAGCGTGCCCATGCCGACGACCAGGAACACGTCGTCCGCGATGCCCAGCCTCGCGCGCGCCGCCGCGCGCTCGGGCGGGTCGAAGAAGTGCGCCGGTGGCCCGACGGGCACGATCACGGCGTCCTTGCGATAGCTGCGGCGGACCATCTCCACCTGCTGGGCGCTGAGCACCGCGATCGCGTCAGCGCGGCGCGCGTCGAGCAGGTCGGGCCACGTCAATGCAGCCTGCATCGCGCGGCGCAGCGGCGGGCGCGGGCCGGTGATGCTCAGCTGCGGCACGATCGCGCGCTCCCACAGCGCTTCGTTGTTGCGGGTCCACACGAGCGGCAGCGACAGGCGTCCCGCGGCGATGCGTCCGGCGTGCAGCGCTGGCCAGTCGTGGGGGTTGACGACGTCCGCGTCGGAAGGCACGAGCCGCGCGACCTTCGGCATGTCCACCCAGAAGCGGCGTGCCAGCTCGCGATTGCCGGCGGGCAGATCGAAGGGGCCGCGCCGAACCGAGCGGATCTCCAGCTGATCGGCCGCGTAGGAGAACTCGCTGCCTGCGAGGAAGTCGTGAACCGCGACGGTCACGCGGTGCCCGCGCCTGACCAGCCCGGCGCCCAGCTCGAGCATCAGCCGCACGCCGCCGCCGCCGCCCGCCTTGCCGCCGACGTGATGGTTGACGAGCGCGATGTGCATGCGGAAGTCGGCGGCCCCGACATGTCCCCGTACAGCAATTTTTGCGCGGTCGGAGGACGCCGACGGTCCAATATTCTGTCCGTAAATGGTATCGACGCTCCCAGCCGACGGCGATCCGGCGCTCGCCGGCTCGCCGGAGGACGCGCACGCAGACATCCTCGATACCGCCGCCGCCGGTACGGCCGTGATCCGCGGCAGCCTGCTGCGGTTTGGCGGCTATGGGATCGGCACGCTGGCTACGGTCGCCTCCAGTGCAGTTGTGATCCGACACCTCGGCCTGATCGACACTGGCCATTTCACTACGGTGACTGCGCTCGTCACGATCGTAGCCACCGTCAGCGATCTGGGCCTCAGCGGCTTCGCCGTACGTGAGTACTCGACCGGACCACGATCAGACGGTCAGCGGCTCCTGCGGAATCTGCTGGGGATCCGCATCGCGATCGCGCTGAGCGGCCTCGTGATCGCGGTGCTGTTTGGCCTGCTCGTCGGTTACCCATCCGTGATGGTGATCGGAACCGTGATCGCCGGTGCCGGCATGGTCGTGCTCGTCGTGCAAGACGGGTGCTCGATCCCGCTCCAGGTCCGCCTTCGGTTCGGGTGGGTGGCCTCGCTTCCAGCTCGCGATCCAGGTTGGAGTGGCAATCGAGGCCCTGCTGTTGGCGCTCGCTGGCGCCGGCCTGCTTCCCTTCTTCGCGCTACAAGCGCCCGTCGTCATTCCAGTGCTGGTGGTGACGGTGGTGGTTGGCGGTCGCGACTCCCAGCTGATTCCGAAGATCGACCCGGGGGAGTGGCGCCGGATGGTGCGCCGGATCTTGCCGTACTCCGCCGCGGTCGTGCTCTCGGTGGTGTACTTCCAAATCGCTCAGATCATGGTGTCGGTCCTGTCGAGCTCGGCACAGACGGGGTACTTCGGCGTGTCGTTCCGCGTACTGGCGGCGTTCACCACGGTGCCGCCGCTGCTCGTCTCCACGTCCCTTCCGCTCCTCGCTCGCGCTGCGCGGGATGACTCGGAGCGATTCGCTTACGCCAGCCGGAAGCTCGCGGAGACGATGCTGATCGCTGGCTGCGGCATCGCTCTCGCCCTGTTCCTGGGGGCCGGGTTCGCTATCCGCGTCATCGCCGGTTCCGGCTTTGGGCCCTCGGCCGACGTACTCCGAATCCTCTCCGTCGCGCTTCTAGGAACCTTCGTCATCGGCGCCCGCGGCTATGCCTTGCTCTCGCTCGACCGCTTGCATGCGATGCTTGCGTCGAATGCGATCGCCCTCACCGTCGTGCTGGCTGCCGGGGTGCCTCTGATCAGTGCTTACGGGGCCAAAGGTGCCGCGATCGCGATAGTGGCGGCCGAGTTGACGCTGAGCCTCTGCTACGAGTTCTCGCTCTCCCGCACGCGACCGGAACTGCGGTTCAACGCCGGCTACGTTCTGCGGGTCGTCGCCGCGACTGTAACCGCGGGTGCCGTCGCGCTCGTGCTGGGTGCTTCCCCGCTCGCCTCGGCGGTGCTCGGGTCCGCAATCTACATCGTGGCTCTGTTGGTGCTTGGGCTGATCCCCGACGAGATTCGCGAGGCGCTCTTCCGGCGCCACCGTCCCGCCGCATGAATATGAACCTGCCCGTCAACCCCGAGTCCCAGGCACACGGTCAGTTCGCCGAGGACAACATTCTGCAGGAGATCTTCGGCGATCGGGCCGGAGGGGTACTGTGTCGAGGTAGGCGCCTACGACGGGCGGACCGGAAGTGCAAGCTATCGCTTCGAGCAACGTGGCTGGCACTGCCTCTTGATCGAGCCGATTCCCGCACTGGCGCAAGAGATCCGTAGACACCGCACCGGCACCGTGGTCAACTGTGCGGCGAGCAACACGGAGGGTGTCGCGAGCTTCTTCGTCGCCGAAAATGTCGAGCAGATGTCCACGCTCGATCTCACTTCAGATCGTCGCAACTGGGTCGAGCAGGTCGGTGGCGCGATCAACGAGATAACGGTTCGCACAGCCACGCTCGACAGCCTGCTCGCCGAGGCCGCCTTTCCCGAGATCCAGTTCATCACGATCGATGTCGAGGGTCACGAGATGGCTGTGCTGGAGGGCTTCACGCTCGAGGCATACAGGCCACGGATCGTGATCATCGAGGACAACTCGGCGAGTGACGATCCGCGCGCGCGTGGTGGCGATCCGCGAGTGGGAACACACATGTCCGAACACGGATACGTGCATTTCCGTCGCACCGGAGTAAATGAGTGGTATGCCCACGAGTCCGACACTGAGCTCGTGCGACCCGATGAGATCAGGAGATTCAGGCGGGCGAAGGTGCGCCAGCGTTGGCAGCGCCGACGCAAACTCCTCAGCAACCGCATGGCCACTCGTGTCGGGGCCTTCCTACCGACACCCGTCAAGCGACGCCTGAGACAGCCGTTTGACGACCTCCGCTCCAAGCGCGCGCGAGGGTAACGCGGCGATGCGACTGTCCGTGTGTATTCCGACGTACAACTTCGGCGCGTTCATCGGCGAGACGCTCCAGAGCATCGCCGCGCAACTCCAGGACGGCGTCGAGATCGTCGTGCTCGATGGCGGCTCGAGCGACGACACCGCGGAGGTCGTCGGCGCGTTCGTGCAGCGCTACCCGCAGATCCGCTACCACCGCCAGCCCGAGCGGGGTGGGATCGACCGCGACATGGCGCGCACCGTCGCGCTCGCACGCGGCGAGTATTGCTGGCTGTTCGGTGCTGACGACACGATGCGACCGGGTGCGTTGGCGCGAATGCTCACCCAACTCGACGGCGGCGCTGAGCTGCTGCTATGCGGGGTCACGTACTGCTCCTTTCAGATGGAGCCGCTCCGCGAGGGCGAGGTCGCGCAGATCCCCGACGACACGCGCTTTGACTTCTCCGTAGGCGAGGAGCGGCTCAGCTATTTCGCGCGAGCGAGCACGACGCTCGCGTTCTTCAGCTTCCTCGGCTCGATCGTGTTCAGCCGCGAGCGATGGGAGCAGATCGGGCTCGAGGAGCGATTCGTTGGCAGCCTGTTCGCTCACGTCGGGCGGCTGTTCGCGATGATCGCGCAGGGCGTCACATTCGACTACTTGCCCGACTCCTACGTGCTCACGCGCGGCGGCAACGACTCCTTCATGGACCGCGGGATCGTCAACCGCTACGCCAAGGTGATCGACGGCTACCACGAGCTTGCCGCGGCCTACTTCGGGGCCGACAGCCCCGAGGCCGCCCACGTCCGCCGCGTGGTGAGGGCGGAGTTCCCGCTGTGGCTGGCGCTCGAGACGCGCCACGCGGTCGCCCGCGAGCGGCCCGAGGAGTTGGCCGAGCTGCATCGGATCACCCGCCGGGCCTACGGCGAGCCCGGCCCGCGCCACCGGCTATACCGCGAGCTCTACGACCACACCCCGCATAGCGGGTTCGTGGCGGCGCGTCATTCGATGCGCGCGCTGCGCGCCGCACGAGCCTCGCTCAGTAGTCATCGCGCCGCGCCGAGCTCCTCGTAGGCGGCCACGGTTGCTCGCGCCGTCTCATCCCAGCTAAAGCTGGACACGACCGTGGCGCCGCGCCTGGTCATGTCTTCGCGCAGACTCGCATCGCCGGCGACACGCCGGACCGCATCGCGCAACCCATCGACATCATCGGGATCGACCAGAATCGCCGCGCCGCGCGCCACCTCAGGAATCGACGAGCGGTTGGAGGCGATCACCGGCGTGTGACGCGCCATCGCCTCGAGTACGGGCAGCCCGAAGCCCTCGTAGCGGCTTGGAAAGACGAGCGCGGTGGCGTGGCGATACAGCTCGACCAGCTCGTCCTCGCTGACGAACCCGAGCCAGCGCACGCCTGGCCGCTCGCGTCGCTGATCGTGGATCGGTGACGCCGTATGTTTGCCGACGACCCGCAGCTCGAAGCCCTCGACCGAGGCGAAGGCCTCCAGCACGGCACCGAGGTTCTTGCGCTTCTCAGTGCCCCCGACGAACAGGAAGTAGGGCTCCTTGGAGGATGGGGTCGGATCGAGCGGGGGACCCCCAAGAGGAATCACGCGGAGCTTCTCCGGCGAGATTCTGGAGAGCCCGCTCGATGTCCCTACGCGCGCTCTCGGAGAGCGTCAGCACGAGATCCGCACGTTTCGCCGCCCGCCGCTCGAGCCAGTCGTAGGGCTGTGGCAGACGGTATCCCGGCACCACCCAGCGGATCGCGTCCAGCAGGTTGATGATGACCGGGGACGGCGGAGAGAAGGGGGGGTACGCGGCATGCAGGTAGTGGATTACGTCAACGGGCTCACGCGCCGCAGCGATCGGCGGCAGCGTCAGATCCCAGACCGTGTGGGCCGCTCGTGAGCCCCGCAGGAGAGGCGAGCGCCGAATGTGGAAGCGGGGGCCCAGCGGCGGCACATCGTTCCACGTGGTGGTGTAGATGAAGTACTCGTGGTCGTCGTCGCGCTCGTCGAGCGCCTGCAGGAGGCTGACGGCGTAGGTGCCGAGGCCGATCGGCATCCCCAGAAATCGTGCGACGAGGCCGATCCTCACCGTTGCTTGCCGGTGGGCCGGGCGATCCGCGAGCTGCCCTGGCGGGCCGGCCGCGGCGCCCCGCTCACTGGGCGCCCACCACCCGCACCTCGGGCAGCGGCACGATGAACTTCCCGCCGCGCGCGAGGAACTCCTGCTCGCGCTCGAGGAACTCCTCGAGGAAGTGCCACGGCAGCGCCAGGTAGTAGTCCGGGTTCATCGCCCGTGAGTCCTCCTCGCTGATGATCGGGATCTTCGTGCCGATCGTCTCCGAGCCCCACTTGTCCGGATTGCGATCGGCGGCCGCCTCGATCAGGCCGCTGTCGATGCCCGCGTACTGGAGGATCGTGTTGCCCTTCGTCGAGGCGCCGTACACGTGGAGCTTCTTGCCTTCGCCGTGGAGCTGCGTGCACATCGCGACCAGCTCGTCGCGCACCCGCTCCGCTCCCAGGCGGAACGCCTCGTAGGGCTCCGGCGCGTCGAGCGCGAGCTCGAACTCCTTCACGCGCAGCGCCGTCAGCGCCTCGAGCTGCTCGGGCGTGCGCGTGTGCGCGCCGGCGTGCCCGATGAATAGCCGGATCGAACCGCCGTTGATGTCGTTGAGCTCGGCCGAGATGACCTCTAGGCCCTCTTCGCCGATCAGTCGCTCGATCACCGCCAGCGAGTAGTACTCGAGGTGCTCGTGGACGATCGCGTCGAAGGCGTTGGCTTCCAGCATCATCGGCAGGTAGTGCAGCTCGATCACCCACACGCCGCGCTCGGCGAGGACCTCGGCGATGTCGGCGACGAACGTGCGCGGGTGCTCGAGGTCGTAGAACATTGCGATGCTCGTTATCGCCCTGGCCTTCTGGTCGGGGCGGCGCCGCTGCAGGGCCTGCGCGGAGTAGAAGTCGTTGACGACGTCGTATCCCTTTGCGATCGCGTAGCGCGCGACGTCCGAGGGGTCGAAGCCGAGGTAGCGCAACCCCTCGGTCTGGTAGCCGTCGAGCAGTGTGCCGTCGTTGCAGCCGATGTCGACGATCAGGTCCCCCGACTCCAGCGACACGATCGCTTCGACTCCGCGAGCGATGCCGTGGAGGTTCTCGGTCATCGTGCGATTGACGCCGCTGCGATACCAGTAGGAGCTGTACAGGATCGAGCCGGGGACCGTGTGCTTGGTCTGGATCAGGCCGCACGCTTCCTGGTCGCGCGTCATGTCGCAGCGCACCAGCTCGAGCGGGATCGCCCGCTCGACGGGCTGGTCACCGCCGGGATCCGCGAACGCGCCCGCGATGCGCTGGTCGCCGAGCGACAGCACGGGCGCCAGGTGTGCGCAGCCGCAGATGCGGCACGTTGTGCGCGTGATCAGGCTGGTGCGTGGTGCAGGCTTGCGGTTGTTCAACGTGATCCTCCGTCGCAAAGCGATCAGGCGCGGCACGGTGCCGCAGCCGGGCGGCCGAACAGGTCGAGGAGACTACACGCCGCGACCGAGGGCGGGCTCGTCGCGCCCGTCGAGCTCAGCGGCGAGCGTAGATAGTTCTGCGCAGCCCGAGCGAGTCGCGTATCCCGATCTGCGGATCGAGCGCGTCGACCGGTGTGCTGCGGCGTGCGACGCTGCTCGCCGAGCGCCACCCGGCCACGCGTCCGCACAAGGCCGCTAGATCTCGCGAGAGGACCGCGTCGCCGAGAACGACCGCCGCCTCAGTCATCAGCGCCCGCGCCGCCTCACGGCCTCGCAGCACGCCATAGCGGCGCAGCAGGTAGCCGCGCGCAAACCCCGCGTGGCGTCGCTGCCATGCCGTGCGGTGTCCGTGTGTGGCCGAGCCGAGGTGCATCGCCACCGCCTCGGGAGCCGTGGCCGCTCCCCAGCCGGCAGAGCGCAGACGCAGCGCCAAGTCGAGGTCCTCCGCGTAGGCGAAGATCGCCTCGTCGATCCCGCCGACCTGGCTCCATGCGGTGCGCCGGTATGCCGCCGCGGCGCCCGCCGGCCCTGCGAGCTGGGGCTGCGTATCGCCGGCACGAGCGACCGGCAGGCCCGCTAGGCGCGGGAAGCCCGCGAGCGTGAGGTCGGCGCACAGCCCGACGCTGTCGATCAACTGCTCGCCGGGCTGCACTAGCAGGGATGCGACCGAGCCCGTTCGCGGCTCGGCCTCCAGCGGCGCGACGAGGCGCTGCAGCCACTCAGGGTGGCAGTACACGTCGTTGTTCAGCAGCACCACCACCTCGCCGTCCCCTTCAGCCGCGCCGCGGTTACACGCGGCGGCGAAGCTCAGCGGCTCGGCCGATCGCAGCAGCCGCACCATGGGCCACTCGCTGCCAATCCGCTCGGAGGTCTCGCCACAGGCGCCGTTGTCGGAGACGATCACCGTGTGCGAGCGGGTCTGTCGCGCAAGATGCGCCAGGCAGTTTGCCGTCAGCTCATAGCACCCCGAGGTTGGGATCACGATGTCGATTGTCAGCGGCAGGGCGGTCCATCCTAGCGGCAGGGCAACTCCTGCCGGTCTCCGGCGCGCGGATAACCTTGCACGCCCGTGGACGCCGCCAAGCCCACCCACGTCGGCCTCAACCTGATCTTCCTGGTGCCGGGCGAGACGGGCGGGATGGAGGTCGTCGCGCGCGAGCTGATCCCAGCGTTGCTCGACCAGGCGCCCGCCGGGATGCGCTTCACCGCGTTCGTCAACCGCGAGGCCGCCGCCGACGACGGCCCGTGGGGAGAGCTCTTGCCGTCGGTGACCGTGCCCGTCAACGCCCGCGAGCGCGTGCAGTGGGTGCTCGGTGAGCAGACGCTGCTGCCACTGCTGGCCGCACGCGCTGGCGTCGAGCTGGTGCACAGCATGGCGAGCACGGCGCCGCTGTGGGGGCGCTTTCGCCGCGTGGTCACCGTGCACGACCTGATCTACGCCCGCTTTCCCGACGCCCACACGGGCATCCGTGACAAGGGCATGCGCGTGCTTGTGCCCAGCGCCGCCCGCCGCTCAGATCGCGTGATCGCCGACTCGCACAGCACGCGCGAGGATCTCGTCGAGCTGCTGGGCCTCGCACGCGATCGCATCGACGTCGTGCCGCTCGGCCTGGGTGCGGTTCGCCGCGAGCAGCCGCTGCCCGAGCGCGACGTCCGCACGCACCTGGAGCTTGGCGAGCGCGCCGTCGTGCTGAGCCTGTCGGCCAAGCGTCCACACAAGAACCTGCTGGCGCTGATCGGTGCGCTCGCGCAGATCGCACCCGAGCGTCGCCCCGTGCTCGTGATCCCCGGCTACCCGACCGCGCATGAGTCCGAGCTGCGCGCGCGCGCCGCCGCGCTCGGGATCGCAGGCGACCTGCGCTTTCCCGCATGGCTGTCGAACGCCGAGCTCGAGGGCCTGTGGTCGATCACGCGGGCATTCGTGTTCCCATCGCTGTACGAGGGCTTCGGGCTGCCCGTGCTCGAGGCGATGGCGCGCGGCGTTCCCGTCGCCTGCTCAAATGCCTCCTCGCTGCCCGAGGTCGCCGGCGAGGCAGCGCTGCTGTTCGACCCTCACGACCAGGCCGCGATCGCCTCCGCGATCTCGCGCCTGCTCAGCGACGAGACCCTGCGCGCGCGGCTACAGGCGCGTGGTGTCGCCCGGGCGCGGCAGTTCACATGGGAGCGCACCGCGCGGCTGACGCTCGAGAGCTACGCGCGGGCGTTCGGGCGGCCATAGCGGCTGAGCTCTCGAAGGGACGGAGCAATACACCTGATCTGGTATATCCGCTCGGATGGGAGGTCGGCGGGCAGTCGCTGCGTTTCATCCACCGCGATGACCTAATCCGCATGAAGCTCGCGGCGGGGCGCGAGAAGGATCTCAGGGACATCGCTGCGCTGACCAGTCACGAGGGCGGCGCGCGCTAAAGGTCATCGCCTACACGGGACCGCCGCTCGCGGCGGCCTCTTATGGAACGTTCAGAAAGACGTCCTGACGAACGGTGTGCCCCGGCAGGATCTGGACTGTCGCTGGGAACGATTCTGCTGGGTGTTCGTTGATCGTCGCGTTCCCGAACGTGCCTTGGATCGAGTATGTGCCCGGGGCCAGAGGGATCGTCGCCAGATGTCCCCTGATCACCGTTTGGGAGGCCACGACCACGCCGTTGGCCGGATCGCGGACCGTAACGATCCCGGCCCCAGGTTCCCCGGGTCGGGGCGTGCATCGTGGTTCAGACCACCGACGAAGCGGTCCTCCGACGACGAACAGCCCGCTAATCAACTCCGTTGGGCCTGCGGTGATCGACGGCTCGCTTATCCCCGGCCCTTCCGCCCCCGAGCCGCTACACACGGGATTCACCCACACGGTGACGAATCGCCCGTGCCTTCCTCTACTGGGGGTCTGTCTGCGGATCGTCTGGACGTCCGCAGCCTCGACGCGGGCGCCCGCAAGCCGAATGGCGCAGCCCGCTTTCGCTGCCCGTTTTCGTGCGACGGCGAGCACGAGGCCGGTCAACCGTGGGATACGGCAAACGTGGGGTTGTGGCGAAGCGCGGACGGCGCCGACGGCTTGGGGCCACAGACCGGGCGCCAAGAGCACTGCGACTCCGAGCGCCAAATAGGCACTTCGTATGCGCCCAAAACGGCAGCCCACAAGCTGATGCACACACAAATCTTCGCACGGCGACGCGTCCGTCAGCTGGAGTAGACCTCCAGCACCCTGCGCAGCGAGGACTCAAGCGACAACAGCTCGGCGTTCTCGGTGAACCAGCGCGCGGTGCTCTCGCGCAGCGCGATTCCCTCCTCGTGGACGCGCACGATCGCGGCGGCGATCGTCTCTGGGTCGGCGCGCTGCGCGATCACCCCGTTGTCGCCGTCGACGATCAGCTCCGTCGCCGCGTTGTCCTCGCCGGCGACCACCACGCTCGGCGTCGCCCGCGCCGCCGCCTCGACCACCACCAGGCCGTAGCCCTCGCGACGCGAGGTCACCAGCATGCACATCGCGCGGCGCATCTCCGCGTCGAGCGTCTCGCTCGCCGTGAAGCCACGCGCCGTGACGATCCCCCGCAGACCGTGCGCGACGATCGCCTCCTCCAGCGCAGCGCGCTCGGGCCCCTCGCCGAGGAACTCGCCGCGCAGTCCCTCGATCCTGCGCGCGGCGAGCGCCATCGCCGCCACCGCCAACGTCACCTGCTTCTCCGGGATCAGCCGCGCCGCGAACAGCACGATCGGCTCAGCGGCGTGCACGCACGCCGGCTCGGTGCTCCCCGCATAGAGGCCGCGCAGCACCGTCACCGGGCCCCGCAGCCCCTCCGCGCGCAGGCGCGCGGCGTGCAACTCGGAGAAGCAGATCGCGCGCTGGGCGACACGCGCGCACAGGCGCTGCACCAGCGCGCCGATGCGTCCGCCGACGGCGCCCAGGTAGTCGCGCCAGTAGGAGTCGCTCCACACCTCGAACCAGTCGACCACGAGCTCGAAGCGCTGCAGCGGCCTCGTCGCGCCGGCGGCGAGCAGTGAGAAATACGGGAACGAGCATGTGTGCACCACGTCGTAGCGGCGCCCGCGACGCAGCAGGTGCCCGAGCACGCCTACGCCGAACACCAGCGGCGGCAGCGTGCGCCGACGGCCGCTCGCGGTGTACAGCGCCATGCGTGGGCCCGCCGTCACGACCCGCACGCGCGGGTCGATCTGCGCGCGCTCGCCCCGTGGCCACTGGCGCAGGGTCATGTAGGTGACCTCGTGGCCCTCCGCCGCCAGGCGCTCGGCCAGGTCGCGATACCAGCGCTCGGCGCCGCCCACCGTATGGGGATAGAGACAGTCGTAGACGACGCACACGCGCATGCCGCTAGCATTCCAGCTTGCCGGCGCGCCGCGCCGCGCGCGCCACTTTCCGCCCGCTCAGGCGTTATAACCGCAACGTCCCTCCGCCGGTTTCACGACCAGAGCCGCAGTGACCCCGATAGCCGATGAGCACAATCGCCCCGACAAGCGCACCTCCAGTCACGTCCGACGCCCACGACGCCGAGGTGCCGCTCGTGTCGGTCGTGATCCCCTGTCTGAATGAGGCCGAGAACATCTCCTCGTGCGTGAATGCCGCGCTGGAGGCGATCGTGCGCATGGGCGTGCACGGCGAGGTGGTCGTCGCCGACAACGACTCCGAGGATGACTCCGCCCGCCTGGCCGAGCAGGCCGGCGCGCGTGTCGTGGTCGAGCGTAGGCGCGGCTACGGCAGCGCCTACCTCGCCGGGTTCGAGGCCTCGCGCGGGCGCTACATCGTGATGGCCGACGCCGACCTGACGTACGACTTTGACGAGATCCCCCGCTTCGTCGCCGCGCTCGAAGAGGGCGCGGAGATGGTGATCGGCGACCGCATGGACAACATCCAGCCGGGGGCGATGCCGTGGCTGCACCAGTACATCGGCAACCCGATCCTCACCGGCCTGCTCAACCTGTTCTTCCGCACCGGCATCAGCGATGCCCACTGCGGCATGCGCGCGCTGCGCCGCGAGGTGCTGGCACGCCTGGACCTGCGCACGACCGGCATGGAGTTCGCCTCCGAGATGGTCATCCGCGCCTCCAAGGAGAACCTCAGGATCGCCGAGTTCCCGATCGAATACCACCCGCGCGGCGGTGAGAGCAAGCTGTCGAGCTTCCGCGACGGCTGGCGCCACCTGCGCTTCCTGCTCGTGCACAGCCCCAACCACCTGTTCATCGTGCCCGGCGCCGTGCTCGCCGGCGTGGGCACGCTGATCGTTGTGCTCGTCGGCGCCGGCCTCGACTTCTTCGGGCGCGCGTGGGGCGTGCACGCGCTGATCGGCGGCGCGCTGCTGATGATCGTCGGCACGCAGGTGCTCGCGATGGGGCTGTGCGCGCACGCGTACGGCACCTACTTCATGGGCGAGCAGGACCCGTGGTTCGACCGTATGCGCGCACGCTTCCGGCTCGAGCACGGGCTGTTGCTGGGCGGCGCTTTCGTGCTCATCGGCTTGGTCATGGGCGGCCTGATCCTCGCGACCTGGATCTCCCATGGCTTCGGCTCACTCGCCGATGAACACCTCGCGGTGATCGCCGCCTCGCTGCTGATCGTCGGCATCCAGATTTTCTTCTCGGCGTTTTTGCTAAGCATTCTCGGGCTGCGGCGGGCACGCTGACGCGATGATCGTCGCGTGGGCGCTGTTCCCACTCGTGCTGCTTGCTGTCTGCGTTGGCTGCGGACTGACAGTCGAGCGGGTGGCCGGCTGGCACCTGCCCGGAGCGCTGATCGCCTCGATCGGGCTCGCGCTCGTGATCGCCACCGCGACGCTCACGACATACGAGGCGAGCACGGCGCCCTTCACGACAGCCCTGGTCGTGCTGCTAGCGCTGGCTGGCTACGTGACCTCCATCGGGCGCGTTCGCGAGCTGCGCCTCGAGCCCTGGATGCTCGCCGTTGGGCTCTCGGTCTTTGTGGTCCTCGCGGCCCCGGTCGTGCTGTCGGGCAACGCGACGTTCCTCGGCTACTTCGTGTTGAACGACGCCTCCGTCCACTTCGCGCTGATCAATCAGCTGCTCGCGCACGGGCGCGATCTCAGCAGCGTTCCCCCGTCGGCGTTGTCAGCCGTCCTGCAGTCATACGTGAGCACCAACTATCCGATCGGCTCCCAGGTGGCGCTCGGTGCGGTGCGACCGCTCGTCGCTCAGAACGTGGCGTGGATCTTCCAGCCGTACATCGCCGTGATCCTCTCGCTCGGCGCCGTCGCCCTCTATCAGCTGCTCGACGGCGTAGTGCGCTCGCGTCCGCTTCGGGCGCTGTGCGCGTTCATCGCAGCACAGCCGGGTCTCGTGTACGCGTTCTACCTCGAGGCCAGCATCAAGGAGCTGACGACCACCTGGATCCTCACGCTGCTCGTGCTGATTGTGCTCGCGACGCTGCAAGGAAAGCTCGGTCCGCGTCGGCTCGTGCCGCTTGCGATCGTCACGGTCGCCGCTCTCGACGTGCTCGATCTGGCGATCGTGCCCTGGGTGGGAGTCCCACTCGCCGTGTTTGCGGTGCTCGCCGTCTGGCGGGAACGCGACGTCCTCCGCCGGGCGCCCAAGCGTCGCCTGGCGCTCATGTCAGCCGGGTGTGCGGTGGCGCTAGCAGCGATTGCGTCGCCGATCATCGCCAGTGCGCGGACGTTCTTCAACGTGGCGACTGGCGTGCTGACCCAGTCGGGCGACCTCGGCAACCTCGTCACCCCGCTGCTGCGATGGCAGATGCTCGGGATCTGGCCGTCCGGGGACTTCCGCTTCGCCGTCGTGAACCACTACCGGGTGACGTATGCGCTGCTGGGCGTTGCCCTGGTCAGCGCGGTGCTTGGTGCGGCGTGGGCGGTGCGCCGCCGGGCGGGCGCTCCCGTGCTGCTGCTCGCCGGCAACGGGATCGCCGCGCTCTACCTGCTGAGTCGCGGATCGCCGTACGCGAGCGCAAAGGTGATGACGATCTTCTCCCTGACGGTCATGCTCATGGTGATGCTCGGGGCGGTGGCGCTGCATGACTCCGGGCGACGCCTGGAGGGCTGGGGGCTGGCGGTGCTGCTCGCAGCGGGGGTGCTGTGGACCAACGCTGTCGCCTACCGCGGTGCGAGCGTCGCACCGCGCGCACGGCTCGCCGAACTGGCCTCGATCGGCAGTCGCTTCGCGGGCCAGGGTCCCGCGTTCTACAACCAGTCTGACGAGTTCGCGATCGACTTCCTCGGGGCCGAGGCGGCGACGGACCCGGTTTTCGGAGCGCCGACCGCGCGTCCGGGCCTGCCACCGCGCCTTCCCCAGCAACTGCGTCTGCCGTGGGATCCCGACGAACTCGACCAGTCCTACCTCCAGAGCTTTCCGCTTCTCGTGCTCGGGCGCTCGCCACTGGACGCGCGCCCTCCGGCGAACTACCGACTGGCCTACAGAGGGCGCTTCTACGAAGTGTGGCGGCGGACCGCCACGCCGCACGTGCTGGAACAGGTCGCGCTCGGGGGCGCTCTGGACCCGGCCGCGGTGCCCAGCTGCGCGACCGTGATGGGCCTCGCCAGGCGCGCCGCGCGCGAGCGGGCGCAGCTTGCCTATGTGGTCGGTGCCCCGCTGTCCACGCTTGTGCCCACACAGGCGCGCCGACCCGACAACTGGGGCGAGGTCTCAGGCGAACCGTACTCGCTGATCCCTCGCCAGGAAGCGGGGGCGATCGTGGGCACCGTGCAGGTTCAGAGGGCGGGTCGCTACGACGCCTGGCTGCAGGGATCGTTCAGCCAGCCGGTCCAGCTGTGGATCGACGGGCACAGGGTGGGCTCGGCCTCCTACGACCTCGGCCCACCCGGCCACTCCGTGCCGATCGGCGAACTGAGCCTGCGCGCCGGCACACAAAAGCTGTCGATTGTGGTGCCCCACAACAGCCTCGCTCCGGGCGTGACGCTTGCCAACCAAACGCTCGGGCCACTCACGCTCGCCCCTTCCGCCGATGCCCAGCCGGTTGACGAAGTCGACCCGGCTGACGCCCGCTCGCTATGCGGGCGCTCGCTCGAGTGGATCGAGATCGTGCGCTGAGTGCGCCCCGTACTAGGCTGGCCGTCTACCCGTGGACATCTGCACGATCATCGCGAAGAACTATGTAGCGTACGCGCGTGTGCTCGCGAGATCGTTCCGCGAGCACCATCCCGATGCGCGTTGCTTCGCGCTGGTGATCGACGACGCGGCGGGCTATCTGGACGCTGCCGAGGAGCCGTTCGAGCTCATCACACCGAACCATCTGCAGATGGACGACTTCGAGTGGATGGCGGCACGCTACGACGTGCTCGAGCTGTCCACCGCCGTCAAGCCATGGCTGCTGCGCCACCTGCTCCACGATCGGGGCCTCGAGAAGATCGCCTACCTGGACCCCGACATCCAGGTGTGCTCGAGCCTGGCGGAGATCGACGCCCTGCTCGACGACCACGAGATCGCGCTGATCCCGCACCTCACCGAGCCGATACCAAACGATGGGCGCAAGCCGTCCGAGACGGACATCCTGATCGCCGGCGCCTACAACCTCGGCTTCGTCGCGCTCGCGCGCCGGCCGCGGGTCGACGCGCTGCTCTCGTGGTGGTCAGAGCACCTGGCAACGGAATGCCTGGTTGCGCCCGAGCGCGGGATCTTCGTCGACCAGCGCTGGATGGACCTCGTCCCCGGCTTCCTCGAGCGGGTCGCGGTCGTCAGAGATCCGGGGTACGACGTCGCCTACTGGAACCTTCACTCACGCCCGCTCGAGCGCCGAGACGGAGAGCTACTGGCGGCGGGACGACCGCTGCGGTTCATGCACTTCAGCGGCTTCGACCCGCTCGATCCGAGCCGCTTGAGCAAGCACCAGAACCGCATCGACGTCGTCTCGGGCGAGCCGCTCGCCGACCTCTGCCGCGAGTATGCCCAGCGCGTGCTCGCGGAGGGGCATCGCGATGCGAAGCACTGGCCGTACACCTATGGGGCGCTTCCCGACGGCATGCCCCTCGATCGTGTCACCCGCGCCGGCTACGCGATCGCCGTGGGGGAGGGGGCGGTCCGGAGCAGCATCTTCGCGCCGCAGGGGGCCGGCGAACTGCTCGACTGGCTGACCGCGCCAGCTCGATACGGCGGCGCACACGGCGTGAACCGCTACCTCGAGACGCTCCACGAGAGCTACCCAGGCCTGGCGGAGGCCTTCCCCGACCTCGCCGGTCGCGGCGGGTATGACCTCGTCGCGTGGGCGCGCGTCTACGGCCGCTCGGAGGTCCCCATACCGGACGCGCTCGTTCCCGGGTTCGGCTCCCCGCGCCTGGCCGCATCGCCTGGCGTGAACCTCGTCGGGTACTTCGACGCCGTACTTGGCGTGGGCGAGGCGGCGCGGCAGATGATCGGGGCGCTCGCGGCAGAGGGCATCGAGGTTGCGACGATTGCGATGACCGCCAGTGCGAGCCCGCGCGAGGAGACGCTCGCGGTCGAGACCATCGCGCCGCGCTTTCCCGTCAACCTGATTTGCGTCAACGCGGACATGGTGCCCGCCTTCGCTCAACAGGTTGGCGCGAGCTTCTTCGCCGATCGCTACTCGATCGGATACTGGTGGTGGGAGGTCAGTCGCTTTCCCGATCGCTGGCTGGGCTCATTTGGGTACCTCGATGAGGTTTGGGCTGGCTCGCGCCACGTCGCCGAGGCGCTCGCCGAGGTGTCGCCGGTCCCCGTCGTTCGAATCCCGCCACCGGTGGAGGTGAACGAGGTACCCGAGCGCACGCGGGGCGAGCTGGGCCTCCCGGAGGGATTCCTGTTTCTGTTCGTGTTCGACTACGCGAGCGTGTTCGAGCGTAAGAACCCGCTGGCCATCGTCGAGGCGTTCACGCGTGCGTTCGGCGAGGACGACGGGGCGACGCTCGTGCTCAAGTGCATCAACCACGAGCGCGAGCCGTCGAGTCATGCGCGGCTCCTGGCCGCGACGGCCGGGCGTCCGGCCGTGCAGGTGATCGACCGCACGGTGGCGCCTGGCGAGAAGGACGCGATGATCGCCGCGTGTGACTGCTATGTCTCACTGCACCGCTCGGAGGGGTTCGGCTTCACGATGGCGGAGGCGATGTGGCTGGGGCGGCCCGTCATCGCTACCGGCTACTCGGGCAACCTCGATTACATGACGCACGAGAACAGCTATCTGGTCGACTTCCAGCTCGTGCCGATCGGCGACGGGGTCGAGCCGTATCCGCCCGATGGCGTGTGGGCTGAGCCAGACGTCGGGCACGCGGCGGCGCTGATGCGCGAGGTGTTCGACGATCCGCGCGCCGCCCGCACGCGCGCCGCTCGTGGCCAGGCACAGCTATACGCCTCGCACTCGCGCGAGGCGGTTGGCCGTGCGATCACACGGCGGCTGGCGCGCATCGACCGCTCCGGGGCCCGTTCGGCGGCCGCCGCTCCGGCGCTCGTGTACGGCGAGCTGGCGCGGACCGGCCGGCGCATCCGCAGCGGTCCGCCGCCCGCCAACCGGCCCGGCTTCGGCAAGCTCCAGCTGCTCATGCGCCGCCTCGTGTTGCGCCTGATCAAGCCGTTCACCGCCCACGAGCGGATCATCGACGAGGAACTGGTGCGGACCGTCGCCGCTCTCGGAGACGGCCTCGCGGGCGCTCACATGCGCATCGACGAGCTCGCTCGCGCCAGCCGGCTACAGCCGCTCGGCGATTCGCGGGGCCTCGCGGTTGAAGAACCACAGGCCGAGCGCGAACACGATCGCGGTGATACCCAGGGGTATCAACAGCCGCACGGACCCGCCGATGTAGACAGCCGCGCTGTGCGCTGAGGGGTCGACGAACGCGTGGCGCATCTGCGTGAAGATCGCCGCGAGCGGATTGCACATCGCGATGCGCACGAGACCCTTGTACTGGGCGGCGACGTAGATGATCGGCGACCCGTAGAAGAGAATCTGGGCGATCACTTCCCAGATCGGCTGGATGTCGCGGAAGCGCACGTAGAGGGCCGATAGGAGCATCCCCGTGCCGAGCGCGAGGATCAGCAGCAGGAGCACCAGCACCGGCAGCTCCAGCCAACTCAGCTGCGGCGAGATCCCGGAGGCCAGGGCGAAGATCAGCACGGCGAGGAAGTTCGTGCTGAGGGTGAACAGCGCCGTCAGGCTCACCGCCAGCGGAATCGCCAGGCGCGGGAAGCGGATCTTGCGCAGCAGCCCCTCGCGCGCGACCAGGCACTGCACGGAGCTGGTGGTCGCTTCGGCGAAGAACGTCCAGAGCATGATCGCGGTGAGCAGGTAGACCGCGTAGTGCGGGATGCCCTTGCCCGCGTGCAGGATCTTCGTGAACATCACGTACAGGACGCCGAAGAACAGCAGCGGGCGCACGAGCGACCACAGGTAGCCGAGCGCCGAGCCGAAGTAGCGCAGCTTGAAGTCGGTCGTGGCGAGCGTCAGCGTCAGGTTGACGAAACGCTGCAGGTCGTCCCCAAACGCGGACGGGCCGTGGTGGTGCGCGGGCCCGAGCGCTCGCTTCTCGACGGCTGGCACTTCGGCGCCGCTCACCGGCGCTCCAGCTCGAAGCCGTGCGGCAGGCGCGCGACCCCCAGTTCGGAGAGCTCGCCGTGGACGATCAACGAGGCGACGTCCTCGCGCAGGTCGAACGTGTCATCGCCGCGCCCGTTGCGCGCGACCGAGGCCGTCAGGCTGTAGCGGCCGGCCGTGAGCCAGTTCTCGAAGCGCATCCGCACGATCGTCGAGTCCCCCGCGGCGAAGCGCCCGGTCGGCCCGTGCCCGAGCGCGGTGCTCGTCGCGAACACCGTGTACCCGGCGTCGTTGCGAAGGGCGACGCCGAAGATCGGATCCTCGAGCGGCTCGTTGCAGCGGACCTCCATACACGCGCAGCACGCCTCGTCCTGGGCGACCGCGGCGATCCGCCGCCCCTCGCGGTCCTCGAACCAGGCGTCGAGGATGTCCGCCGCCCGTTCGCCGGCGAGCCGCAGCGACTGCTCGCCGGGCGCGTCCGCGCCGGGCAGGATGTGACCGAAGTTGATCTCGTTGTAGCGGCGCGCGATCGAGGCAGGCTCGCCGATGTCGACCACGCGCCCCTTGTCGAGCAGCATCGCGCGGTCGCAGAAGCGCTGGACGTCGCCCATCGAGTGCGTCACAAAGAGGATCGTGCGACCTTCGCCCTTGAGGCGGTGGAACTCGTCGAAGCACTTCTGCTGGAAGGTCGCGTCGCCCACCGCGAGCACCTCGTCGATCAGCAGGATCTCGGCGTCGACCTGG
The DNA here is from genome assembly GCA_963735615.1 of uncultured Solirubrobacteraceae bacterium. Taxonomy (GTDB): domain Bacteria; phylum Actinomycetota; class Thermoleophilia; order Solirubrobacterales; family Solirubrobacteraceae; genus Palsa-744. The sequence goes on along the minus strand of CAVTLO010000001.1, from coordinate 1,607,942 downwards.
ATCGCGATCGAGAACGCCAGCCGGACAGTCATGCCCGAGGAGTAGTTCTTCAGGCGCAGATCGAGGAAGTCCTCCAGTTCGGCGAACGCGATGATGTCGTCGAAGCGCTCGCGCGCCTGCCGGCGCGTCAAGCCGAGCATGATCGCGTTGATTGCTACGTTGTCGCGCGCGGTCAGATCCGGGTTGAAGCCCACCCCGAGCTCGATAAACGGGGACAGGCGCCCGCGCACACGAAGCTCGCCCGCGTCGGTGTGGTAGATCCCCGCTAGGCACTTCAGCAGCGTGCTCTTGCCGCTGCCGTTGCGCCCGACGATCCCGAAGAACTCGCCCGGCGCGATCTCGACGCTCACGTCATTGACCGCCTGCAGCACGTCGAACGTGCGCGAGCCGAAGGGGTGCAGGGCCCGCTCCTTGAGCGTGTTGTACTGCTGGTGGGGCAGCTTGAACGCCTTGCTGACGTTCACGACCGAAACCGCCGAGTGGTCGGCCGGGGCGCCGCTCCGCGTCTCGGCGGCGGGGCTCGTGATCGTGGATGACAAGGCGCTAGAACGCTAGCAACCCACGGCGAGCGGGCCTTTCGGCAGGGGCCGGCGAGTGGCTGAGACGCGAGCCCGCCGAAGCTCTGCGCAAGCGGCCCGGGGTAGTATGGGGCGCAGTGGATGCCTGCACGATCGTGACTCGGCGCGAGCTCGCCCGTGCACGTGTGCTCGTCTCCTCGTTTCACGCGCACCATCCACAGGCCGCCTTCGTCGTGCTGGTGCTCGACGGGCTCGAGGGCGTCGACGCCGTCGAGGGCGCCCGCGTGATCACGCTCGAGCAGCTGGTCGGGTCCGAGAGCGGGATGCTCGTTGCCGGCAATCCGCTCGAGGCACTCGACGCGGCGGTGCTTGGGCGCCTGTTGCGCTCGCTGCTCGACGAGCGCCCGGGGCCGCTGGTCTACCTCGCGTCCGGCCTGCGGGTCCTCGGTCCGCTCGACGAGCTCGAGCGCCTGCTCGACCGGAACGAGCTGGCGCTGGTCTCGCGCGCGGTGGGCAAGCGCGAGGATCTCGAGCCGGCATTCGGCGCTCGAGCGGGCGGCGGCGCCGTCAGCCATCGCATCGTCGCGAGCACTGGCGGGCCGCAGGCCGATCGTGTGCTGGCCGCGTGGCCGAGCTACTTCGTCGACGGTGTCGACGCCGTCTACCACTGGTTCGACGGCATCCCCGCGATCGGCGAGGAGGTGGGCGTGCTACGCGACGCGGGCTACGGCCTGGACCCGTGGACGCTGTCAGCGTCGCGGGCCGACGAGGGCGCCGGCGCCCTGCAGGTGGAAGGCCGACCCGCCCGCATCTTCGACTTCAGCTCGCTCGACCCGCTGGCGCCCGACAGGCCGAACCGCGAGCGCAAGGACGCCCGGCTGCACTCGATCCCGGCGTTTGCCGAGCTGCGCGCGCGTCACGCCGAGGAGTTGCTGGCGGCCGGCTACGCACAGGACGCGACGCGCCCCTGGCGCTACGCCTCGCTCGGCGACGGCACGCACGTGACCGAGGCGATGCGCAAGCTCATGCTCGAAGGCGTGGCCGATGGTCTCCTGACCGAGTCTCCCTTCACCGAGCAGGGCCGCGCGGCGTTCTACGCCTATCTCGAGGAGCCCGCCGAACGGGGCGCGTCCGCGGGGCTCACCCAGCTGCACCTGGAGATATGGAAAACCCGGCCGGACGTGCAGGGCGCCTACCCACACCTCGACGGCCCCGACGGCCCGCGCTTCGCCAGCTGGCTGTGCGAGCACGGGGCCGAAGACCACGGCATCCCCGAGGCGCTGCTGCCGATGCGGGAGCACGAGCGCGCCCTGGCCCGCGTGCGAGACCCGGACGTGCGGGAACCGCTGTGGGGCGTCAACGTGGCCGGCTTCTTCAGCTCGGGGCTCGGTCTCGGGGAGGCCGCGCGGCTGCTGATCGCGGGACTCGATGCTCGCGGCGTGCCCGCGCTGCCGGTGCAGGCGCGCCTGATCCCCCCGTGCGGGCAGGGGGCCGACTTCACCTTCGGCGCTCCCGTGGACGCGCCGTACCCGGTCAGCATCCTGTGCATCAACGGCGACCTGATCCCGCCGTTCGCGCGTGAAGTCGGCGGCTCGTTCTTCGAGGCTCGCCATACGATCGCGCTGTGGTGGTGGGAGGTCGGTGACTTCCCGAAGGACTGGGCGGAGGCGTTCGAGCACATCGACGAAGTGTGGGTCGGCTCGCAGCACATCTGCGACGCGGTCGCTCCGAGCGCTCCCGTGCCGGTCGTCAAGATGGCGATGCCGGTGGCGCTGCCGCGCGTGCCTGCGCGTGCGCGGGGCGAGCTCGGGCTGCCAGAAGGACGGCTTCCTGTTCCTGTTCGCACACGACTACCACTCGACCGCGGCGCGCAAGAACCCGCTCGGGGTCGTCAAGGCGTTCAAGCGTGCCTTCCCGCCGGGCAGCGGCGCCAAGCTGGTGCTGAAGTCGATCAACGCCGAGAACGTGATGCACGAGCACGACCGCGTGGCGCTCGAGGCCGGCGATCACCCCGACATCACGCTGATCGACGGCTACGTGTCGGCCGACGACAAGAACGCGATGATCGCCGCGTGTGACTGCTACGTGTCGCTGCACCGCTCCGAGGGCTTCGGTCTGACGGCGGCCGAGGCGATGCTGCTCGGCAAGCCGGTGATCGCCACGCGCTACGGGGGCAACCTGGAGTTCATGACCGACGAGAACTCCTATCTGGTCGACTGGACGCCGATCGCGGTCGGCGAGGACGCCCACCCCTATCCGGTGAATGGCACCTGGGCCGATCCGGACCTCGAGCAGGCCGCGTCGCTGATGCGCATCGTGTTCGACGATCCCGAGCAGGCGAGCGCGAGGGCCCAGCTCGGGCGGCGCGACGTGCTCGACCGCCACTCCCCGCGGGTCGCGGGCGAGCAGATGGAGGCGCGCCTGCGCTTGACCTACGAACGGCTCGTGCGAGGAGGTTTGCGCTCGCCGAACCTCGCCGGAACCACGGCCGCCTCCCTGGAGCTCCCGGCCCTGGTCGCCGGCGAACCCACGATCGTCGGGTCGGGGCTCGTCGCGACGGCTAAGCGCGCGGTGCAGCGTCTCGTCGGCGAGCTGATGCGGTCTTTTCTCGCGCGCCAGCGCGCGATCGACACGCGCCTGCAGGAGAGCGTCGAGCGCCTGTACGAGGTCGCCAAGGATCTCGAGCGCCGTCAGGAGGCTCGCTTCGCGCAGTCGCTGGCGATGACCCGCAGGCTGGACGCTGGCTTGCACGATGCCCGGGTTGCGCTGGAGGCGCTCGAGCCGCTCGACGCGACGGCGCGACTGCGCGCGCTCGAGGCGCTCGGACACGAGCTCGAGCAGCATCTCGCGGAGCATCGAGCTACCCCTTATATAAGCGAGGAGCGCGGTTTCAGTGCCTGGCCTAACGCGGCAGTCGGCCCGGTCGTGGGCTATCGCTCGAACGGGCCGACCTCGGAGGAGGACCGCTACGTAGAGTTCGAGGCCACCTTTCGCGGCCCGGAGAGCCGCGTCCTGGACATCCAGCGCGCCTATATGCCCCTGCTCGCCGGTCACGCGCCGGTGCTCGACGTGGGATGCGGACGCGGTGAGCTGTTGGATCTGCTGCGCGAGCAGCAGATCGCCGCCAGCGGCGTGGACAGCGACGCCGGCATGGTCGCCCACGCCCGGGCCAAGGGCCACGACGTGGCGCTCGGCTACGGCAATGAGCACTTGCGCGGCTTGGAGTCCGGATCGTTGGGCGCGATCGTCGCGCTGGAGGTGGTCGAGCACATGCCCTACCAGTCGCTGATGGAGTTCCTGGATCTCGCCCGCTCGCGGCTGCGCGACGACGGCCTGTTGATCTTCGAGACAGTCAACCCGCACGCGGTGCACGCGATGAAGGCGTTCTGGGTCGATCCCACTCACCAGCATCCGATCTTTCCGGAGGTCGCGCTCGAGCTGTGCCGTCTGGTGGGCTTCGCGCAGGCCTTCTGGTTTCATCCGAGCGGGACGGGCGAGTTCGAGGCCGACCGCAACCACGAGCCGATCTATGCGGTAGCGGCGAGCCCGTCCGTCGCGTCGCGCCAGTGACGGTGGGAAGGCGCGCCCGACGCGATGAGGCGGGGAGCACGGGCGCTAGTCTGTGGCCCTCACGATCGCAACTTCCCACCTTCTGGTGCATTCAGCTAAGCGGGCGGCGGCTCGCGCCGAGTCGTCCCATCCCATGTCGGGCCGCCTTCGCCTGACGGCCTCGGGTCGATACCACAGCCATGAACGAAACCGCGGATATGATTGGACCGGCTGCTAGCAACGTGGCTCTTCCCGCGAGCCCGATCACGGTCGAGACCCCGATCGGGAGGCGCCTCGGGCGGGCGACCTCGGTGATGGTAGTCCTGACGCTGTTCGCAAGCATCACCAACTATGGCTCCAACATCATCTTCAGCCGGCTGCTCTCGCCGGCGTCCTACGGAGACCTCACAGCGCTGATCGCGCTCACGGTCATCGCCGCCGTTCCGACGGGGGCGGCGCAGACCGTCGTGGCACAGCGTGTGGCGGTGCTGCTCGCGCAGGGGCAGCACGATCGCGTGCGCTACGTGATCCGCCATGCGTCGGCCCACGTCGCCGGGATCGCGCTTCTCCTGGGCGTGATTTACACGGCGTGCATCCCGCTGGTGAAGGTGGCCCTCGGCCTGCAGACGGTCGGTCCGGCGATCGCGCTGGCGCCGCTGCTGGTGCTCGCCTTCTTCATTCCCGTCGCGTATGGAGTGCTTCAGGGGATGGAGCGATTCGTCGCGCTTGGGGCGTTGATGCTCGCGAGTGCGGCCTCGCGCATCGTCATCGGCGTGCCGTGGACGCTGCTGGCGGGCCGTGGCGCGGGCGGTCCGCTGCTCGGTCAGGCGGTCGGCAATCTGCTGGCGCTGGCCGCGACCGTATGGCTCATCCGCGGCTACGTGCTGCGTCGCGGGACGGGCGCGGCAAGCTCGGGCCTGCGCCGGCGGCCTAACCGCGAAACGCTCGCCGCCGGAGGAGCCTTTATCGCCTTCGCGCTGATCTCGAACCTCGACGTGCTGCTGGCCAAGCTGCTGCTCTCTGCCCACGCCGCGGGTGAGTACGCCGCGCTTGCGACGGTCGAGAAGATCGTGATCTTCCTCCCCGGCGCGATCGCGGTCGTGATGGTGCCAAGCGCTGCAAAGGCAAGACTCGCCGAGGGCTCGGCCGCGCGCGTGCTGCGCGTCGCGGCGCTTCTGGTCGCCCTGACCACGATGCTAGTCGCGGTGCCGGCGGCGATCGCGCCGCACCTCGTGCTGCAGACGATGTTCGGCCAGAAGTACGTGGGCGTCGCCGCCGGAGTGCTGCCGATCGTGTGCGCCGGCGCGGGCCTCGCCCTGCTGTACCTGCTGGTCGTCTACACGGTCGCCATCCAGGATCGCCGCTGGGTCTGGCTGTTGGCCGGCGGCGTGGGCCTGCAGGTCGCATCGATCTCGTTGCTGCACTCCTCGCCGGTGGAGGTCGCGACGGTGCAGGCTTCGGTGATCGCGGCCGTGCTGATTCTCAACGAGCTCGATCTTCCACCCAGTCCTGCGCGCCGAGCGGTTGTTCGTGACCCTTGCACGTAGACGCGCCGGCTCGGTCGGCGCCTAGGAAGCGGATGGAGACACTGACCGCGCAGCCGTCCCTGACGCTGATCGTCCCCACCCATAACGGGGCCGCCTACATCGGCGCGAACGTGCGCGAGATCGTCCTCGCGCTCGAGGCGCTCGAGGTGCGCTTCGAGGTGCTGGTCGTCTGCGACGGGAGCGTCGACGGCACCGCTGCCGCCGCGGAAAGCGTCGGGGACCCTCGGGTGCGCGTCCTTCACTATGAGCAGAACCACGGCAAGGGCTACGCGATCTGCTTTGGCTTCATGCGGGCTCGCGGCAGGCTGGTGGGGTGGCTGGATGCCGACCTCGACATCGATGCCCAGGCGATCGTGGCCGCCTTCCGTCGCTTCCAGGAGGCGTCGATCGACGCAGCAATCGGCAGCAAGCGACACCCCGAGAGCCAGGTCGAATATCCGCTCGTGCGGCGGTTCTTCTCGTGGGGCTTCCAGATGCTCGTGCGACTGCTGCTGCGGGTCGATGTTCGCGACACTCAGGTCGGGGCAAAGCTGTTTCGCCGCGAGATGCTCGAGACGGTCGTGCCGCTGCTGTTGATCAAGCAGTACGCGTTCGATCTCGAGGTGCTGGCGGTCGGCGCCGAGTTCGGCTTCGACCGGATCGAGGAGATACCGGTGCGGATCGACTACAAATTCACGGGCACGGGCGTCAACAAACAGTCGGTGCAGCAGATGTTCCTCGATACGCTCGCGATCGCCTACCGGATCCACATACGCCATTGGTACGTGCGTCGATTCGCCGCCCTGCAGCGCGAGCGCGCCGACGCGCAAACTACGCTCGAGAGAGCGTCGCTCGTGCCGCAGGCGAGCACGTGGTCGGAGATCCTCTCCAAGCAGTCATGAGCGGCGCGACAGCAAGAGCTGAGCTGGGACGCGTCCTGGCGCCGGGTGCGGCAAAGCGATTGCTCGAGCTCGCGCGGGCACGTCGCCGCCCCTTGGAACTCGTGTCGGCCTTCGCGATCTACCTGGGGTTCGCCTGCTACTTCACGTGGCCGCTGGTCACCAACCTGGCGCACATTTTCTACGGCGCAGCGGGCGACCCCTACGGCACGATGGCGTTCTATCGCGAGCTCGTAGCCCATCACGATAACCCCTTCCTGCCGGGCACGATCAGCCAGTTCAACGCGCCGGAGGGGCAGCCGATTCCGTGGACCCGGGACCTCGCCTCGATGCCCGGCGTGCTCACCCTCTACCTACTCACGGCTGCGCTTGGCTCGACCGCGGCATATGGCATCTACGCTCTCATGGGTTACACGCTGACTGGCGTGGTCACGTTTGCGTTCGTGCGCCGCCTGACCGGTAGCGCATGGCCGGCGCTGATCGCGGGATGGGCATTTGCGTTCTATCCGTACGCGATCCTCAACGGACAAGGCCACGACGACAACATCCAGGGATGGGTGCTGGTGCTTGGCGTCTGGCGCATGGTCGAGCTGATGAAATGCCCGTCGCGGCGCAACGCGGTCCTTGCCGGCCTGGCAGTGGTGTTCGGCATGTGGTGGTCGGCCTACTTCATCCTGCTCGGTGGAGTGACGTACGTGACGGCAGCCGTTGCGTCGCTGGTGGTCGCGTGGCGCGTGGGCCGGCTGCGAGCGATGCTCGGTCCCCAGGCGATCGCTGCCGTCATCATCGTCGTGTTCCTAGTCTTCCTTGGCGTGCTCTCGACTGGGCCGGGAGGAAACTCAATTGGAGCCCGCACGAACGGCGTAGAAGAGCTCAACACCTACTCTGCGCGGCCGCTCGAGTACCTGCTTCCGGATGTACAGAGTCCCCTCTTCGGGGCTGATACCGCCCACTATCTGGAGACGCACATTCATGGCTCTAACCCGGCCGAGGCGACGCTCTACGTCGGCATCACTGTCATCCTGCTGGCGCTGGTCGCGTTTTGGGCGTTCGTGCGCCGCAAGCTGACCCCGGGCCTCGGATCGGCGGTGCTGCTGCTGTCGCTGGTCGTCGTGGCGGCGTTCTTCACATCGGCGCCGCCGGAGGGCAGGCTGCTGGGTGTCCTAATCCCGTTCCCGTCACACTTTATCTCACAGATAACCTCGACGTGGCGCGTATACGCGCGCTTCGTAATCATCGTGATGCTCGGACTCTCAGTTTTGGCGGGCATCGGGCTTCATGTCCTGATCCGTGGCCGGGCCTGGTGGCTCCAGGCGGCGATTCTTCTGTGCGCCAGCATCGCGGTTCCACTCGATCTCTGGGGGCGTCTGGCGGGGCGCACGAACACGATCTCGGTGCCCGCTGTGTATAGGACCCTGGCCCGTCAGCCCAAGGGACTTGTCGCGGAATACCCGCTCACCCCGGTCGGCAACAACAACTACGGCGAATTGTTCTTCCAGAACGTCTATAAAATGCCAATCATCAACGGCTATCTAGAAGCAACCGCCGAAGAAAGGCGTGCACTGTCGCTGGCCAACCTCTCAGATCCGCGTACTGGTCCGGGCTTGGCGGCATTGGGGGTTCGCTACGTGATCGTAGACTCAGCGCCGCCCGGCTACGGGCTCCCATCATCGGGTAAGCCCGGCCCCGGGTTCCGCCTCCTATTCGAAGAACCTTACGCGAACCTGTACCTCGTCACGGCGAAGCCCTCGGGCCCCGCGCTGGCTGCTGACAACGAAGGTTTCGGGGTGAATGAAACGACTCCGTTGGGAAACCTCAGCTGGCTGGAGCAGCTCCACGGAACAATTGAGGTGGCGGGAGACTGCACGCATTGCAGCGGCGTGCTAACCATGACGCTGATATCGTTCGCGAGACCCCGAACCGTGGTCGTGTCCTCCGCCGGTGGGCATGTTCTCGCACGGCGGCTGGTGGCTGGGCCGACGCGAGTGTCGGTGCCGCTGGAGTTCTCGCGGCACACGTCCGTCGGGTTGACGGCCACGCCGGGGCCGCAGTCGATCGCCAAGACAATCGGTAGCGCGGACCCGCGGAGCGTGAGCGTGCAGGTCGGTGATCTTGAATTCACGGGGCTCGCCGGTGGTGCGAGCATACGAGGCTCTTGAGGGTGTATCCAATATGTTGAACATGGAGCGCGTGAAGCGCATCGCTCGACGACTTCCACCAGTCGTCGGCCAGGTAGGTGCACGCGCGCTCCAGGCCGGCGCGGCGACAAGCGGGGGCGTCGCCTATATCCGGGACTGGCGAGCATATCGGAGCTTGCCTCATGCCGAGAGGCTGCGCCTGCGTGATGTATTTCCCCAACTCGGCGATCGCGTGACGAGCTCGCCGTTTGATCGCCACTACTTCTACCAGGACGTATGGGCAGCTCGCGCGGTCGCGGCGCTGGGTTCCGATCGCCATGTCGATGTCGGATCTCGGGTCGATTATGTAGGCTTCCTGACGAGCCACTGCGAGGTGGTATTCATCGACATCCGGCCGCTTGCGGCCACTCTCGACCGCCTCGACTCGATCCCCGGAAGCATTCTCGAGCTGCCCGCTGCAGACCAGTCGGTGAACTCGCTGTCCTGTCTGCATGTCGCTGAGCACATCGGGCTCGGTCGCTACGGTGACGTACTCGATCCGCTCGGCACGCGCCGTGCGGCAGGCGAGCTTCAGCGTGTGCTCGCCCCCGGCGGCCAGCTTCTGTTCTCTGTCCCCGTGGGACGGCCGCGTGTCTGCTTCAACGCCCACCGCATCCACGACCCGCGAGACATCGTCACCATGTTCGACGAGCTCGAGCTGATCGAGTTCTCGGGAGTTGACGATGAGGGTGCGTTTCGGCAAGACCGCACGCTGGAGGAGCTCGCAGATTCGCGCTACGCGTGCGGGATGTATCGGTTTGAACGCAAGACGTCGAGTGCGGCGGCTAGCCCGCGCGGCTGATACGCCCAGCCGTATCGACAAGCACGCGGATCACCCGCCCACCCAACCGGGTGTTCGGATCGTGCAAGCGAGCACCGTATGCGTCGATGGCGGGCTTGGCGCGCTGTGGCACGGCGATGACCTGGTCGGAGAGCAGCGTGACCACGTGGTCTGGTCGTTGGGAGCGGATCGCGTCAAACACCTCGACGATCGTGGGCCAGTGCGTCGGATCGTGCGGCGGCGGTGGTGTGCTGGTGAACAGGCGTGCATCATCGATCACCAGGCAGTCATCTCGATGACCAGCCGCGATCGCTGCCAGCTCGTCGAGCACCGGGCACTCGTCGTCGGCGCCCTCGGTGCTGCCACCGCTCCAGTGACCGTCGAGAAAGTAAAGTGTCGGGATGTCACTTCGCACCAGGCCATGCAATACCTCTGAAGAGTGGCCGTGCATCGCCCTGACTTGGGGAACATCACGGAGCCTGGTGACAGCACGCTCGTGCAGCGGTCGCGAGAGCTCGATGGTGATGACGCTGGCGAACACCGAAGCAAGGGCGCGAGCAGTTCCCCCTCGGTAGGTCCCCGTCTCGATGGCTCTTTGCACCCCGACCTGATCGCGTAGGTCGGCGGCAAGTCGGAGATCGATCGTACCCATTGGGAAGGGAGCCTATCAGCGTGCCGCGGCATTGCTCGGGCCTAAACCGCTTGCACCCTGCTGATCGTCCAGCGCTCGACATTGAAGTCGTGTATCTCCTTGAGCACCTGCTCCACGCCGTGCTTTATCTGCCATCTGGGGTAGTCGCGCCTAAATGCCTCCAGGTTGCTGATCCACCAGCGGTGATCGCCGATCCGGGCCTCGTCTGAGAGGGTGTACTCGAGTTGACGACCGGATATCCGCTGACAAAGCTCGATCGCCTCCAGTACCGACACACTCGCCACGCGGCCCCCTCCCAAGTTGTACACAGCGGCTCGTCTCGGGGCGGCGTGGAATTCATGAAACGCGCGTACGACGTCGGATGCGTGAATGTTGTCGCGTACCTGCTTGCCTTCGTAGCCAAAGATTGTATAAGGCTCGCCGGTTATCGCGCAGCGCATCAAATAGGAGAGGAACCCGTGGAGCTGAGCGCCGGCGTGCTGGGGGCCCGTGAGGCATCCTCCGCGGAAGCAAACTGTGGGCATGTCGAAGTAGCGCCCGTACTCCTGTACCAGCAGATCGGCTGCCACCTTCGATACCCCGAAAAGCGAGTGTGTGCAGGTATCGATCGGCATTGTCAGATCGACGCCTCCATACCAGGGATGGCTGGGCGGCAGATCGAGCCGACTACCAAGATCCTCCAACGGCAGCGCGTTTGGCCGGTCTCCATAGACCTTGTTCGTTGAGGTGAACACAAAGGTTGCGTCGGGGCAGTGTGCGCGCGTCGCCTCTAGCAGGTTGAGGGTTCCGTTGGCGTTGACCGCGAAGTCCGTCTGCGGCTCGGAGGCGGCCCAGTCGTGCGATGGCTGGGCCGCGGTGTGAACGACCAGCTCGATCTCCTTCGCGTGCCGCCCAAAGAGAGTCATCACGCCGTCGGCGTCGCGGATATCCAGCTCTGTGGGGGCGAAAGCATCGCCACACCTGGCTTCGAGACGATCGATTGCGGGCCTGGTCGTCGCGTCGGGGCCGAAGAAGTACGATCGCATGTCATTGTCCAGGCCGATGACACGGAATCCCTGTTCGACGAAGAACGCAACGGACTCCGAGCCGATCAGGCCCCCTGAGCCGGTGACGATGGCGGTCGGCATGGTGTCAGTCCTCGCTATGATTCGAAGCCCACGGTCTTCAGCACGTTGCCGACGATGCTATTCCAATCGAACTGGCGGGCGTGATGCCGCGCTGCCAGGCGTCGGGCCTGCCAGGCGTCGGGATCGGCGAGCGTGCGCTCGATCGCGTCGGCGAACGCCACGGGGTCGTCGGCGAGCACCTGCGCGCCTGCGTGCTCGGCCAGCTCGTGGGCGTTTGGCGGCACGTCGGTCAGCAGGATCGGCAGCCCGGCGGCGAGATATGACTTGAGCTTCGACGGGTCGGCGTAGCGGGTGAACGACTCGACTCGAGTGTTGTATGGAGCCAGCGCGACCGCCGCCTCAGCCAGCAGGCGCTCAAGCGCTCGGTGGTCCGAGATGAAGCCGTGGAATCGCACCCTGTCCTGCAGACCGCAGCTCGTCGCCTGCGCTCGCAGGCTCTCCTCCAACGGGCCGCGGCCGGCGATGTCGGCTGTGACCTCGACGCCTCGCTGCGCCAGCAGCTGCATCGCCTCGATGACCGTGTCGCCTCCCATGCGCTCGACGAGGTGTCCGATGAATACGATGCGACGAGATCTCCAACCGTCCTCAGGGGTGACGGGCACCCGCTCGAGCCAGCTGCCGACGGGCGCCACGACTCGCGGCGCCCCGGCACCGGGTGCGATCCGATGGCGCGCGTCGCGTCCCTCACGCGCCGCTTGTGAGAGCTCGATGCGCAGATCGACTTGCTGACAGCAGAAGGCGTCGAGCGCATCGTAGGTGCGCGTCATGGCGCTGCCGGCGCCGAAGCGGTCCGGTACGAAATCGACGGCCCAGTAGACGACCTTACCGGCACGCCCGAGGCGGCGCTCTAGCAGGCCGCGCGCGCTGAGGAGGTTGTTGAAGGCGAACCAGCCGTCGACGCGGGGAGAACGCAGCGGCAGCAAAGCGTCTAGCGGGTAGGTGTAAGGGGGGCACGAGGGTAGCCTGAAAGTGCGCTCCTGCGGCTCGCGGCCGGGTACGTATGTCGTGAGTACATGGCGGTTGCCATCCTCCCGCGTCAGCGGGTGGGTCACCGCGGTCACCTGCTGCGCGCCATGTGTCACGAGATATTCGAGCAGCCCTGACGCCGGTGGCGATTCCAGCATGCCGTTGACCAGAACCATGAAGGTGCTATCTGTAACGCGGGGCGCGGTCCTCTGCTGCACCGCAGCACCATATCAGCGAGCATCCGGTGCTCCCTCGCTCCTGTTTCGGCCGCCTGCCGGCTCGCGCAATGCTGGCGTGCCGGGTTTGCGACCGTCCATTGCTGGAGTACCTCGTATGCTACGCGGATCACGAACGAGCGTTTTCAGCCAGAGAATTCAGGCGGCGTAAGATGATCGCCGTCGTATACGGAACCACTGGGGAGTTGATCAAGCTCGCGCCGGTGCTGGTGCGACTGCGCGAGGGTGAGGTCCCCACGCTTACGATCTGCACCGGCCAGCAGCCCGAGCAGATCCCGGTGCTGCTCGACGACCTCGAGCTGCCTCGGCCCGATGTATGGCTGGGCCGCGGACACGGCGGTCACGACCTCGAGCGGATGCGCGAGCTTCCCGGGTGGCTCGTCCAGGTGGCGGGATCGTTCACCCGCAGCAGGCGCGCGTTGCGAGAGCGTGTTGTCCGCGACACAGCGAAGCCGCTGCTCGTCGTTCACGGTGACACGATCACGACTGTGCTCGGGGCCTTGATGGGACGTTCCATGCGCGTGCCCGTCGCGCACGTGGAGGCGGGTATGCGCAGCGGCGATTGGCGCAATCCCTTTCCCGAGGAGCTCGACCGCGTGGCTGCGGCGCGACTGGCACGAATTCACTTCGCGCCCGGCTCACACGCGGCGACGAACCTGCGAGCGATGAATGTCCATGGAGAGATAGTGGACACGGGCGGCAACACGATCTTCGACGCACTGGACCTCGTCCCGGCGGCCGCCGCGCCTGCGATTGGTCTCCCGGCGGAGCCGTTCGGGCTGGCCTCGCTGCATCGCTCCGAGCTGCTCGGCAAGCCCGCCGCCTTCAGGGGGATTCTCGAACTGCTGCACGAGGTGTCGCGGCAAACCCCGATTCTCTTTGTGGACCATCCCGTGACCGCTGCGGCGATCACCGGGCAGGGGCTGGGTCCCCTGTTCGATGATCGTTTTCGGCGGATACCGCGGCAGCGCTACTTCCCGTTTGTAGCGTTGCTGAAGGCGAGTGCCTTCCTGGTGACCGACTCGGGCGGCAGTCAGCAAGAGTGTGCGCAACTGGGCCACCCGTGTCTCGTACACCGTGCTGTAACTGAGCACCCGGACGGCCTGGACGGATCGGTCGTTCTGTCGCGCATGGACCTCGACGTCGCGCGTACCTTCCTGGCCCATCCGTCGAGCTACGCGAGGCGGCCGCCGCAGGAGCACGGGCTACGCCCGACGGACGTGATCATCGACTATCTCGCCCAAAACGGGTATCTACGCTCGGATGGCGTCGGCGTCGCCGCGCTGGCTGTCGATCTCACCTAACGCGCGGCGCGCGCTCGCAGCAGGAGCCACAGTCCGCGCCACATGCCGGCGCCAAATACGCACAGCCACGCTGGGCCGAGCATGCCAAGCGCGGCGCAGTCGGCACGTGAGCGCCGTAGCGCGGCGCCACCGCTGACGCCGACCAGGGGAGCGGCAAGCGCTGCGGCGGCTGTCAGCCGCGGCCGCCGCAGCGCGAGAAGCACCGCGAGCGCACTGAGCGGGTAGAAGGCGACGATCACGCCAAAGAACCGACCGCCCCGCCTTCCCCAACCGTCGACAAAGACGATCCCCCGATGGAACGCGTGCCTCAGGAACGGGGCGAATGCGTCACGCGAGCGATATACGCAGGCGAAGCCCGGCGAGATGTTGATCGGCTGCCTGGCGGCAAGCATGCGAATGACGCTGGTGTCATCGTTCGCGTTGCGGGTGTCGGCGTAGTGAGAGTCGAAGCTCGCGGTCGCCTCCAGCAGCGCCTCACGTGGCCCGAGAAAGCAGGTCGTGCCCTTGGGAAAGCGGTCGAAATCCTCGATGCCGTAGCTCATCGTCCGGGGGTTGGCGCAGTAGTCGCGGTAGGCGACTTCGGTCAGGCTGTTCCAGAAGCGAGCGTACGGGTTGCCTCGTAGGTCGATCTCGCAGTGGGCGTTCCAGATCGGCAGGGATGAGTCCGCGTCGAGCCGCTCGCAGATGAACGAAAGGCTGTCGGCCTGCAGCGACACACGCGCGTCGAGGAGGAGGACCAGAATCTCCCCGAGCGGCCTCGATGCCCGCCCGGCGAGCGAGGAAACGTCCCCTGTTCTCCTGGCGCAACACGCGCAGCGAAAATGGAGCGCTCAGGTTCGCAAGCGCCTGCTGCGTCGCCTGCTCGGATCCGTCGTCGATGATCACGATCTCCGGGTCCGCGAAGCTTGAGCGCTCCACAGCGATCACGGCATCTGCTACGGCGACTCCAATCCAGTCGGGCTCATTGTAGACGGGGATTACAATCGACAGGCTGGGTGCCACGGTGGGATGGTAGAGCAGCTGTGCTCTCTGTCGAGCCTGTAGCCTTTAGGCGCATGCCCGACGGAAGCGAAGCACCCCGCAGAGCCCTGATCGCGGGTCTCGGCCACATGGGCACGCTCCATGCGCGGGTGCTGAGCCAGATCCAGGGAGTGGGGATCGTTGCGGCTGTCGATCCTGACCCCGCGAGGCGGCAGCGCTTCGCGCGTGCTCACGCGAGCGCCTCCACATATGGCACGATCGAGGAGGCCCTCGCGCGGCACGAGGTCGACTTCGCTTGCATCGCGGCGCCAGCAGCGATGCTGCCGGCGCTCGGGCTCGCGGCGATAGAGGCCGGCGTACCACTGCTTATTGAGAAGCCGGTGGCGACCGAGGAGGATGACGCGTTGGCGGTCATCAACGAGGCCGAGCGGCGCGGCGTGCTGCTTGGCGTGGGCCACGTCGAGCGCTGCAACCCTGCTGTGATCGCGCTCAAGGAGCGGCTGGACAGAGGCACGATCGGGCGCGTCTACCAGCTCCACGCTCGCCGTCTCAGTCCCTTTCCAGACCGCGACTCGATGCACGGCGTCGCGCTCGACCTGGCTTCCCACGACATCGACGTCATGCGCTATCTGACAGGCTCGGAGGTCACACGCGTGTTCGCTGAGACAGCCCAGCGCCTGCACGACAACGCGGAGGATCTGATCGCAGCGACGATGCGCCTGGACAACGACACGACCGGTCTTCTGGAGGTCAACTGGCTGACGCCCGCGAAGGTGCGTGAACTGACAGTCACGGGCGAAGGCGGAACCTACGTACTGAACTATCTGAGCCAAGATCTATACTTCTACAGCCATCCAACCGAGCGGACGAGTTGGGACACGCTGGCGAACATGCGGGGCGCCGGCGAGGGAGACATGATCCGCTACGCACTGGCCAGGCGGGAGCCGCTGCTCGTCCAATGGGAGGCATTCCTGGCGGCGCTCGCCGGGCACGGCGAGCCGCTCGCGTCCGGCTACGATGGCTACGCGGCGCTCTCGACTGCACGCGCGATCCAGCGCTCGGGAGCCAGTCACGAGGCTCTGACTCCGCGCTACCGCGAGCATGTGACTGCCTGATGCTCTAGCCACTCGTGTCGAGCGCACCACAGACCAACGACAAGCTGGCATCGCCTTTCACCATTCGCCTGACGCGCGCGGTGCGTCCGGCTCGCCTGCGCGTCGTCGTACCCGTACCCCGACGCGAGACGCTTCTTGCTGCCCTGCTGTATTTCGGGCTTGCATGCGGCGTTACGTGGCCGATCGCGATTCATCCCAGCACGATGGTGTACGGAGCGGTAGGTGCCGACCTAACAGGCTCAATGGCCTATTTCCATTCTCTGGCGGCTGCGCACACGGTGCCGTTTCTTCCCGGGACGGTCCATGCGTTCAACGCGCCAGAAGGGCGCCCCACGCAATGGGCCCTGAACTTCTCGACGCTGCCGAGCAGCACGCTGCTGTGGCTTGGCTCGATGGCCTTCGGGTCGGTCGCAACGCTTGCCTACTGGCCGATCTTCACGTTCACGTTTTCGGCACTGTCCATGTTCCTGCTCGTGCGCTGGCTCACAAAAAGCTCGAAGGCGGCCCTGATCACGGGATTCGCGTTCGGATTCTGGCCATACGTGTTCTCAGGTATGAACCAGCCACTGGGCGATGAGTGGGTCATCGTGCTCGCCGTCTGGCGGTTGCTCGTCAGCATCGAACGCCCGTCGGTACGTAATGGTCTGATCGCCGGCGCAGCAGTCGCCTTCGCACTGATGTGGGTTCAATATTTCATTCTCATAATGGGTATAACCTGGGTGGCGCTCGCACTATCGGCGCTGGTGATCGCGCGCATGCGCGGCCAACTCGCGCTTGCGCTTCGCGTGCAGACCGCGGCGGCCGTTCCGGTCGTCACGGCGCTTGCGTCGATCGTGCTCGCGGCACTGACGAGCGGTTTTGAAGGCGCGCCTGTGCGTGGCGCCTCAGAACTGGTCACCTACTCGGCTCGCCCGCTCATGTACCTGCTGCCCGATCCCGACAATCCTTTCCTCGGAAAATTCAGCAAGTCGATCATCGAACGCGATTACTTCAGCGCGACAGCCACCGCTACCTACGGCAAGATCTACGTTGGGATAAGCGTGATCGTGCTCGCCCTGATTGGATTCGTGGTCCTGGTTCGCACGATCCGACGCCGTGGCTGGCGCTCGACGCTGGCTGAGCGGTCGACGCTCGCGGCGGCGCTCCTGACGGTCGCGGCGATCTGCGCGGCCGCGTTTTCGGCCCCTCCTCGAATCGTCATCCTGCGAGTCAGCGTCCCGATGCCGATCGAAATCGTCACTCACATCACTTCCGACTTCCGTACGACGGCGAGATTGGCGGTGATCGTAATGCTCGGGTTGTGCGTCCTTGCCGGATTGGCGCTGGCCAAGCTGTTCTCACGTCTGCGCGGGCCCATGGCGCTCGTGGTGTGCGGTGCGCTCTCGGTGCTGGTTGTCTGCGATCTCTGGGCGCGTCCCCCATACGAAGTGACGCCGATCGTCGTCCCGTCGGTGTTTCGGCTGCTCGCTCATCAGGCGCCGGGGGTGTATGCGGAGTATCCCCTTCTGGACGGTTCGGAATTCGGCGGCGACTCGGGGGACGCGTTCTACCAGGCCTACGCGGGCGATCATGATCTGTTCGACGGCTACTTCCCTGAAACAGCCTCGGAATCGCGCAAGATGGAATTGGAGTACCTGCTGGCCCCTCGCACGGTCCCGGACCTCGCCGCGATGGGCGTCCGCTACTTGCTCGTGCAACGAGAAACGCCCTCTGCGATGTACCCACGCCCCGGGGCGCCGATCCCCGGAGCGCAGCTGATCGGCAGTGACAGCTACGGCGCACTGTACCGGGTCCTCGCGCGCCCGAGGCTGCTCACGAGCTACTACACCGTCGGCTTCTCTTTGCCTGAAGGCGCGGGCCCCCAGTTCTATCGGTGGATGGGTGCTGCCGACGGGCAGCTGGAAGTCATCACCAGGGCGTCGAAGCCGGTATCAGTGCGCGTGAGCTTCACGGCTGCGTCATATTTGCAGCCGCGTCGGCTCATGATCCGCGATGGCGCGCGAGTCGTCTACGAAGGGGTCGTGCCCACGAGCGCGGCTCCTGTTGCCTTCACGATCGCCGTCGAGGGACACACTACGCTCTACCTGCATGCCACCCCGCCCGCCCGATCGCCCCATGCGGTGAACCCCGCCAATCCGGATACCCGCACGCTGTCGGTCCAGCTCTCAGGCCCGCTGTCAATAACGCCGCTCTCGACGCGGCACTAGGAGTACATGCCGCGGGGGGAGTTGGACGTGGCTGGCCGCTCGTCGAGCAGGCATCCGCTCTGAAGGCCATCGGTGGTCCGCTGGGCGTGTGGACGATCCGTCGATAGAGGGGCGCCGCGGTCAAGTACCTCTCCTGGGTCACCGATGACGGAGCCGATGCCGACACACGCATGCGTCCGGAGCCGTGGGCTCCTCGAGATGGGTGCCCGCCGCATGGTCGCACTTACCACTCTCATCGCGATGCTAGCTGCTGGGATCGCCGGGGTTGGGGCCACCCGTACCGAGGCGGCCGAAGCCGGGGTCAACATCGCGAATCCGGGTCCAACCCAGATTGCCGACATCAAGACGCTGGGGACGCACTGGGTGCGGATGTTCGTCAGCTGGCGGGCGATGCAGCCGACGCCGGGCGCGATCGCCCCGAGCGCCTTCGGTTCCTACGAACAGACCTTCGCGCAGTTGCCGCCGGGCACGAAAGTGATCCTCGACGTGATGGGCAGCCCCGAGTGGGAGACCGGCTCGGCGGACGAACACGCGCCGCCGAAGAACCCGCGCGACTACGCCGCGTTCGTGGGCGCGCTTGCGCAGCATTTCGGGACGAAGGTGAGCGCGTATGAGATCTGGAACGAGGAGGATGCGCCGATCTGGTGGACCGGCGCGCCCGATCCGGCGGCATACGCCCAGCTGCTGCAGGCCACGTATCCGGTCGTCAAGGCCGCCGATCCGAGCGCCACGGTGGTGCTCGGCGGGCTCACGGGCAACGACTACGAATTCCTCGAAGATCTCTACAAGGACGGAGCCAAGGGCTCGTTCGACGTCGTGGCGGTGCACACGGACACGGCCTGCAACAAACTCTCCCCCTACGAATTCCTGCGCGGTCCCGAAAACCGGCTGATCACCGATTCGTTCCTGGCCTACCGCGAAGTGCACGCCGTGATGCTCGCCAACGGCGACGACAAACCGATCTGGATGACCGAGCTGAGCTGGCGCACGACCTCGGAAGAGTGCGACGAAGGCGCCTGGGCCGGACAGACCGCCGAGGGCGTGACCGAAGAACAGCAGGCGACCTACCTCCGTCAGGCATACCACTGCATGGCGGAAGACCCCTACGTGCAGGTGGCGCTGTGGTTCGGCCTGCAGGACGAAGGGGTGGTCACCTCGGGGCTGCTGCGCGCGGACGGCTCGCGCAAGCCGTCGTTCGCGGCGATGCGCTCGTACGTGCACGAAGGCGATGAGCTGAGCGAACCGTGCGGGCAGTTCAGCGGTCCGAAGATCACCGTCGCCTCGCCTGCGAACCATTTGAGCTACTCGGGGCCGCTGCCGATAAACGTCTCCGCTACGAGCCCCGTGGGGGTGTTCCGGATCAGGCTCGAGTGGGACGGAAAACTGATCCGCAACTACGATGGCGACTACCCCACCACCCTCTCCGGGGCGATCGACTGGCAGGGCGCCAAGCACATCCCCTACGGCTGGCACACGCTGACGTTCCTCGCCTACGACAAGGAGCGCAACGTCTCGCAGACGAGCATCGAGGTCTACCACGCGCCGCCCGCTCGCAGCTCGAAGGGCGGGCGTGGCCACAAGAGCACGTCCAAGCGCGGCAGGCGCCATCGCAAGCGCCGCTAGCCGTTTCTTCGTGTGCCCACACGAACCAGCCATCTAGCGGTCGGCCTTGTCACGTCCGTCGATGCCGTCGAAGAGCTCGGCGGCGGAGACCTCCAGGGCCTTCGCCAGCTTAGAGACCGTTCGGACGCCGGGCTCTCGCTCCCCGCGCTCGATCTTGGCGACGTGCGTCATGTTGAGGTCGGCATTGTGCGCGAGGCGCTCCTGGCTGAGACCACGCGTGTGCCGGATCCGGCGGAGGTTGAGGGCGAAGATGTCCAACGGGTCGGGCATGCCCGCGGATGCTTGGGTACCTGTCCCAATCGTTCCAGATACGATTGGGATAGAAGACAAATGTCACGGGGATGTCGCGGGAAAGCGAAGGGAGTGCCGGTCGGCCAGCATGGCTCCTGCTGGCTGCGTGGTCGTCGCAGCGGCGCGGGTAGCCGGTGAGTCGTGATGTAGGTGGCCGTGGGAGGTCGCTGGAGGAGATCTCTGCTGGGGTGGTCGAGCGACTGCGTTCCCAGTGCCCGGAGATCGAGGAGACGATCTTTGCGCACGTCCGTGACGCGTTGCCGGATCCGATTGGCGACGAGGACGCCGAGTATGTGGCCGGCCTCCGTACGGCGGTCGCGGCGGCGGTGGACTATGGTCTCGCGGGGATTGAGCACGGGGAGGGCTGGTCGGGGCCGGCACCGTCTGCGGCGATCGTTCAAGCGGGGCGCGCGGCACGCGGCGGCGTCGGCTTGGACACTGTGCTGCTCCGCTATATGGCCGGCTACACGCTGCTGGGAGACTTCGTCATGGATGAGGCTGAACGCGTGTCCTCGATTGACGGGGCGACAAGGCGTCATCTACGTAGGATGCAGGCGGGGCTGCTGACGCGTTTGACGGCCTCGATCGCCGACGAGTACCGGCGCGAGCTTGAGCGGAACGGACGTTCGTCAAGGCAGCGCTCGGCGGAACGTGTGCAGAGGCTGATGGCCGGCGGGCCCGTCGACACCGCGGAACTGGGCTATGAGCTCGATGTTTGGCATCTCGGCGTGATCGGCACGGGCGCGAAAGCTGAGAGCACGGTTCGTAGGCTCGCCGCGGGACTTGGTCGCGAGCTCCTGCTCGTGGCCCGCAGCGATGAAACCGTGTGGGCCTGGTTCGGTGATCCACGAAGGCTCGCGATCGCAGACATCGGACGTCTACTGATGGCCAAAGGGCGTCCTGGCTTGTCGCTGGCCATCGGTGAGCCTGGGCGAGGAGTCAAGGGGTTTCGCCTCACGCACCGGCAGGCTCAAGCGGCGCAGTCGGTCGCACTGCGTAGGCCGCAGTGGCTCACCCGCTATGGCGATGTCGCGTTGCTCGCGTTTGCGCTGCGAGACGAGGCGTTGGCGAGATCGTTGGTCGACATATACCTGTCGCCGCTCGACGGTCCACAGAAAGGCTCCCGGGTGCTGCGCCAGACGCTCCGTGCCTACTTTGCCGCCGAGCGCAACGCGTCTTCTGCGGCGGCCGCCCTCGGGGTGGCTCGCCAGACCGTCGACAACCGCCTCCGCAGGGTCGAAGAGAAGCTCGGCCGCCTGCTCCCCACGTGTCTCGCCGAGTTGGAAGTCGCCCTGCGTGTCGAGGAGCTCGGTGACCTTTCCCTCGGCGAAGAACCATCTCCCAGCTCGGCGCGACCCGATTCAAGGCGTAGCGAGCGCTCTACCGCCTAATTGGTCAACACGCCAATTTCTTGCGAGGCGATTGGGCAAATTGGCATGACACGAGCAGGCGTCGCTCCAGTACCAATTAGCTGACTCGTCCGATCGCTTCGTCTAGACCGTCGCAAACGGTCTACGGCCAGCAACGCCGACGAGGTGCCTGATATCGGCAGCCTATTGATGCGCAAGCGCCCGCTTCGCACGCGTAGGCCAGAACGAAGGGGAGTGTTCACGGATGCAACCTATGGGCGGGCCAAAGCGTGATGTCCGCGCAACGAAACAGGCCGAAAAGAACTCTGGCTCCCGTCATCGTCTACCCGCTGCTCTCCTGGTGGCGATTGTTGTATCGACAGTGGAGCGGCGCGAGCTGAGCAGTAGGCGGTGGAGGCCACTCGCGGCCCGTCGCGTGATGCTAGCGGTTCTACCGGCTCTGGTGCTTTTGCTTGGC
This sequence comes from uncultured Solirubrobacteraceae bacterium, assembly GCA_963735615.1. Lineage (GTDB taxonomy): Bacteria > Actinomycetota > Thermoleophilia > Solirubrobacterales > Solirubrobacteraceae > Palsa-744. The sequence goes on along the minus strand of CAVTLO010000001.1, from coordinate 1,586,163 downwards.
GCGGCGTCTTCGGCCCAGGCGACCTCTAGCTTTTATTGGTATGGCAACGGCGACTCGACGTGCTGGCAGACGGGTCAGCTCGGGTCGCCGAGCGAAAAATGTAGTAGTGTCGGTCCTGGATACCTGCCGACGCCGGGTCATCATACCAGTGGGCTCGAATGGATGCTCAATGACACTGTCGACGGCATCGGCGAAGACGTCACCCTGTCTCCAAGCGGCGATTATTGCAGCTACTACAGGCTTGGCGACGAACTCAAGTATCAGGACTCGACGAACGAAGGGCTAACTTCGGGGCTTACTACGTCCACTCCCTTTAGTAGTTATCAAGAGGGCGATAAAGAATCGAGTGCCTATAACGCCTGTCAGGCGCAGGGCACGTATTGGGGGCAAGCGGTGCGGGGCCCGTCGGGCAACGGCTGCACGGAAACCTGCGGCATGCACCACTACGTGTCGCTTAAGAGCCAAGGAGAGAGCGACCAACCGTGGGGCGGCGTATTCGGAGAACCGTCGCTCGTGCTGTCCGCGGAAGCAGGAGTGGCTACCTTCACCCATACCGGCACTTCCTACGGTGGTTGGGGGTACGTCTGTCCCGAGTTGGAAGATACGGAAGAATCGTTTCATGGTGTGATTGAGTATTGCTTCCAAGAGTGGCGGTCGGCTAACAACGCATCTGAATGGAAAAACGAGCGAAAGGGTGAATGCGGTGGCCATGGTACGGTCATGGTCAATACATATTTCTCGCCCGGTACGATTTACGCGACCGAGATGTCAGGCTCGGCTAACACCTTCGAACTAGCGTCATCCGGCTCGGGGCACTTCGAAGCAAAGATCACCAAGACCAACCTCATAAAAGCCGTTCAGCTTTTGAATAAAGAATGCGCTGGTTGGCATCTCTCGGAAAACCCCGAAAAGTACGCCCTCATCGGCGTTGAGCAAGGCTTGGAGGGTTGGGATGGCGTGAGCGTGATGGGCGGCTGGGGACATAATCTTGAGCTCCATACCGAATACACGCCGAAGGCCTCGGCCGGCTCTGATGCAGTCGTATCGCTGCGCGACGAAAAGACCGGTCGCCGATGGGTGTTCAGCCGTGGTTCAGAAGGCGCCCTATGGGAGTGGTCTGAGCCGTCCGGCACCAAGTCGTCGTGGGTACACATCCGAGTGACGGGCGTCAATGAAGTCGCCGCTGGTTCGGGCCTGTCGGTGATGCATGAACGCGAAGCGATCTGGGTGACCTACACGAACGCGAGCGGGGATTTGGAGCAGGTTATCTCGGATAACGATGGCGCGAGCTGGAGTCTCTCAGCAAACTTCGGGACATCGTCGGGGTCCTCGATCGCGAACGTCCGCGAACCAAGTAATTCGGGCTCGCACTCAGAAGACATGTGGGTGTACTACGTCAACAGCAGCGGTGCGCTGTGGCAGGAGCGGTGGGAAGGCGGGAAATGGATCAACTCGCAGGTAACGACCGAAGTGGCGGCGAACTCGGGCCTGTCGGTGATGCATGAACGCGAAGCGATCTGGGTGACCTACACGAACGCGAGCGGGGATTTGGAGCAGGTTATCTCGGATAACGATGGCGCGAGCTGGAGTCTCTCAGCAAACTTCGGGACATCGTCGGGGTCCTCGATCGCGAACGTCCGCGAACCAAGTAATTCGGGCTCGCACTCAGAAGACATGTGGGTGTACTACGTCAACAGCAGCGGTGCGCTGTGGCAGGAGCGGTGGGAAGGCGGGAAATGGATCAACTCGCAGGTAACGACCGAAGTGGCGGCGAACTCGGGCCTGTCGGTGATGCATGAACGCGAAGCGATCTGGGTGACCTACACGAACGCGAGCGGGGATTTGGAGCAGGTTATCTCGGATAACGATGGCGCGAGCTGGAGTCTCTCAGCAAACTTCGGGATCGCGACCGCTTCGGGATCCGCGATCACAAACGTGCGCGAACCGAACGAAGCGGGGAATCCTAGCTCGGAAGACATGTGGGTGTACTACTTTAGTCCCAGCGGTATGGTCTGGCAGTCGAAGTGGGCCAGCAGCAACTGGACGAACTCTGAACTACGCGAACCGGAAAGCGCCGTGGCCGGCAAAGGAAATATCGCGTGGGCCCGTGACGAAACCACGGGCAAACAGTGGGGCTACTACGTTGGCAGCAACAATGCGGTGTGGCAGTGGCGCTACACGGGCGGTGAGTGGATCAACTCGCAGGTAACGCCCGAAGTGGCGGCGAACTCGGGCCTGTCGGTGATGCATGAACGCGAAGCGATCTGGGTGACCTACACGAACGCGAGCGGGGATTTGGAGCAGGTTATCTCGGATAACGATGGCGCGAGCTGGAGTCTCTCAGCAAACTTCGGGACATCGTCGGGGTCCTCGATCGCGAACGTCCGCGAACCAAGTAATTCGGGCTCGCACTCAGAAGACATGTGGGTGTACTACGTCAACAGCAGCGGTGCGCTGTGGCAGGAGCGGTGGGAAGGCGGGAAATGGATCAACTCGCAGGTAACGACCGAAGTGGCGGCGAACTCGGGCCTGTCGGTGATGCATGAACGCGAAGCGATCTGGGTGACCTACACGAACGCGAGCGGGGATTTGGAGCAGGTTATCTCGGATAACGATGGCGCGAGCTGGAGTCTCTCAGCAAACTTCGGGACATCGTCGGGGTCCTCGATCGCGAACGTCCGCGAACCAAGTAATTCGGGCTCGCACTCAGAAGACATGTGGGTGTACTACGTCAACAGCAGCGGTGCGCTGTGGCAGGAGCGGTGGGAAGGCGGGAAATGGATCAACTCGCAGGTAACGACCGAAGTGGCGGCGAACTCGGGCCTGTCGGTGATGCATGAACGCGAAGCGATCTGGGTGACCTACACGAACGCGAGCGGGGATTTGGAGCAGGTTATCTCGGATAACGATGGCGCGAGCTGGAGTCTCTCAGCAAACTTCGGGACATCGTCGGGGTCCTCGATCGCGAACATCCGCGAGCCGAACAGCGAAGGCGATCCCAACTCAGAAAACACGTGGGTGTACTACCTCGGCGCCAGCGGCGGCATCTCGCAGATCAAGTGGAACGGAATCCAGTGGGTGAGTAGTAACTTGGCGACCCTGCTCGAAGCACACGAAGAGACGTCCACGGTCAAGACGGAAGGCTCCTCGAAAGTCAGCAGCACGGAAGCGACGCTCGAAGCTGCCCTGAGCCCGGGTGGCGAAGTGACTTACTACCAGTTCGAATACGGCACGACGACCTCCTACGGCAACAGCGCGCCCGTGCCGGCGAAGGAAGTCGCGGAAGGCGTGCATACGGTCAAAGTCACCCAGGCAATCACCGGTCTGAACCCGAACACGACATATCACTATCGGCTTGTGACGACGGCCGACTTCAAAACGATCTACGGCGAAGACGAGACTTTCACGACGAAAGCCTCTGACTACACCCAGACCGTCGACAGCGGCAACAGCCTGAACGCGGTCTCCTGCATTCCGTCGACGACCGATTGCGTGGTCAGCGACAGCAAAGGCAACGCGTTCTACGCCACCAACGTGAGCACCGGCGCCTCGGCCACGTGGCACTCGTGGAGTGGGCCGAGTGGGGAGAGTCCCAGTCAGGCCGTCGCTTGTCCGACGACCGCACTCTGCCTCCTAGCGGATGGCAAAGGCGCCGCCGGTGGCAACCTGTACTACGCGACCTCGCTCGGTGGCGCTTGGACCACGGCCTTTGAACCGGGCTTCGGCGTCGATGCCCTCTCCTGCGCCTCCTCCTCGTTCTGCATCGATGGACAGGGCGAAGATGGTGGCTACATTCGTTACTCCACCAATCCGGGTTCGACTTCTTGGACCCCAGAGGCTATCGCTGCGTCGGTCAATATGAACGGCGTCGCTTGCTTGTCCTCTTCCTTCTGCGCCGCCGTTGACAGCGCGGGGAACGTCCATGTCGCCACCACCACGAGTCAGATCGAGTCGTCGTCCTGGACGGCCACGGATGTGGACGGCTCGAGCGTGCTTCATGGCGTCGCATGCACTTCCACGACGTCCTGCCTGGCTGTCGACGGCGCGGGCAATGTCCTCAAGCTCGCGATCTCGGAAGGCAAAGCGACCGCGACGAAGCAGGACATCGATGCCAGCAGCGACCTCACCGCGATCGCCTGCAGCGGCGGCTCGACCTGCGCCACCGTCGACAGCTCCGGCAACGTGTTTGTCACGACCAATGGCGGCACTAGCTGGAGCAAGGAATACACCACGAGCACAGAATCTGACCAGCGTCTCCTGTGCGTCCACCTCGCTCTGCGCTGCAGTGGACACAACGGGCAAAGTCACCAGCTTCGACCCGTAACGACAAGATGGTGGACGCATGGCGCATGCTCCTCGCGTGCGCTGGACGGCTCCCAGCGCACGCGCGACCGTCGGGCTGGTGCTCGCGCCGGTTGGGGGTTCGCGGCGGACGTTCTATCAGTGCTTTGAGAGCCGCGAGGCGTGTGTCCTTGCGCTGCTCGATCTTGGCTTGGAGCGTGTCGGGGACCTGGTTGGCAGCGCGTTTGCGCGGGAGGACACCTGGCAGGATGGGGTGCGCTCGGCGTTTGCGTCGGGTGCTGGGGTTCCTTGACTCCGAGCCGCTGCTTGCACGCATGTGGCTTGTGGAGTCGCTCGCGGCTGGCCGGCGGGTGCTGGAGCGTCGCGAGCGTAATCTCGCGGTGCTGCGCCAGCAGGTCGTATCGAGTTGGCCGGCCGGGGACAGGTGGTCGTTGCCGGCGCTGGCCGTGGAGGGCGCGATGGCGTCCGTTCTCGGGATCGTCCACTCGCACATCCTCAAGGGCTGGCCAACGGGCTGGTCGAGCTGCTCGGCCCGCTCACGGGCTTCGTCGCCGCCCTATACCTGCCTTCACGCGCCGTCGTACTGGAGATCAAGCGGGGGCACGAGCTGGCGCGCGAGATCCAGGCATCGAGCGGGCGCACCGTATGGGCGCCCGCTCGATCCCGGCGCTGCTGAGCACCCCAGCGCGCATCGCGCGCGCCGGTGCGTGCTGTTTACTCTCCGCGTTTGCACGAACTCTGACGCTGATAGAGCGCCAAGCCCGGGGCCTCATCGTGGAGGCGCTCGACTACAGCCGAGTGGTGCTTGTGCTTGGGGCGAGGCAGGTTGGGCGCTCGCCGGACACGCCGACTCCGGCGACCTCGCCGACGACCTGCGCGATGTGGTCGTCTCCGTCGGCGAGGCGGTCGCCGAAGCCGGTGTCGGGTTCGCCCTGGTGCTGGACGAGCTGCACAACCTCAGAGCCGGAGACTACGAGGCGCTCATCATCGCCCTGCATCGCGCCAAGCAGAAGATGCTGCCCGTAAGCTTCGTCGCAGCCGGCCTGCCCCTCATCCCCGCGCTCACCGGAGAGGCGAAGACGTACGCCGAGCGGATGTTCCTCCGCGCTCCACTCGGCGAGCTGCCGGAGGAGACCGCGCGCATCGCACTCGCCGACCCGGCGCGCGCGCAGGGGGTCAGCTGGGATGACGGCGCCCTCGCGCTTGCCGTCGCGCATACCGAAGGCTACCCCTACTTCCTGCAGGAGCTCGGACGATGGACATGGCGCCAACGAGACGGCGAGCGCATCACCCGCGCCGACGTGCAGACGGCCATCCCGCTCGCCGAGGCGGAGCTCGACGAGAGCTTCTTCGAGGTGCGACTCGGCCGGCTCAACCCGACTCAGCGGGCGTACAGTCATGCCTGCTCAGCGAGCAGCTCGTCGCCAGGCATTCGGCGGGCGTCGGCAAGCGCAACGCGTGGTGGCTCACCTCGCGCGGCGAGGAAGTCGCGCGGGCGCTGCGCAGCCGCGTGGGGAGCAGACAGCGACTCAGCTGGGAGGACTCAACTGACTGAGGCTGCTGCAACGGGTCGAGCGGGCCTTTCGTCAGCGAATGCCCGCCCCTGGCGTAGTGTCGATCTCCCGATCCCGGGGTTGAGTCCGAGCGTCGATACGGGGGCCCGACCCCAAGACGACACCACTGTCACGGTCGCAGCGCCCCGATCGGAATGACGTTGATGCCGTCGTCACGGACGTATCCGTAGCCTGTCCCGGTGATCACGCCGAGCGCAGCCGGGCTGCCGCACTTTTCCGTGTCGATTTGCCGGGCGAACCGTCCACAGCGCGCCGTGTCGGGCATCGCCACGCGATCGAGGATCCTGACCTGCGGAGAATCGAGGATACGCTGCTCCCGATGGCTGAGCTGCCAGACGAGTGGCAGGGCGACGACGACGGCTTGCCTGCGCCGAACTGGGTCTGGAGGGAAGAAAACCCCGCCACGTAGGCCATGTGGTCGCCGCTACGACGACGCGAGGATGTCGGCGAGTCAGCCGGCGAGCGCAAGCGCGAGGTCGGCTGCCGGCACACGGCTGGGGATCGTCAGCTTGATCTCGCCGTCACGGTCAAGCAGCCACTTGGCGTTCACGATCGTGATGGCAATGACCGCGCCCGTCTCGTCGTAGCGGATGTTGTGGCCCTCTGGTGTGCCGAACGACTCGGCTGGCATTCTGGGCTCGCCGACGCTCAGGTAGAGGACGTCCGCGCCTGCGTCGTACTCGACGTTGTCGAATGAGAGGGTTCCGATCGTGATCGTCATCGCGGGAGGCCTTCCGGGTCGTTGTCCTGCCCAAAGGCGGTGACGAAGCGGTCGGTGTCTCCAGCAAACTCTACAACCACTCGCATCCACCGGAAGGGGAAGGGCGCACGGCACCGCAGCCAGTAGCGTTCGCGCCCCGGGTGCGGGTCGGGCTCCTGCAAGTCCGGCCGGCGGATCGCCTCAAGCAGCGTGTCCTGGCGCCCGGACATCTCGACGTGGCGCTGGATGTAGCGCCAGCGCTCCTCGGTCAGCTCGACACTGCGGCCTTGCGGCGAGACAGCGCTCGCGATGACTGGGCTCTGGTTCACCGCGCCAGCTTGCCAGTCTCGCCGGTCGCACCGTTGCGTCTCGGCAGCCACGAAAAGGCGCGCTGCTGGCCTTGATCGCCACGGCGGTCGCGGATCCCGCAGTGGAGGTCAGGAGACGGTGGGTGCTGGTGTGCGCCAGCGCTTGATGTGCTGTCGCCGTGCCACGGCCACCGAGGATGAGCGCGGCGGGTGGGGTGCGCATGGCGCTGGCGTCGGTGCTTGGGTTCCTGAACCTGTTGAGGCTCGCGGCGCGGTACTGAAGCACTTGGGCGTCAACCGCCACGCGGCTGATCATGGCTTTCTATACCTTACTATCCCCAATACGGGTATATTCAGGGATAAGGACGGATGGGTCGAGTAGCGTTGGGCCCTGTCCTCGCCTGCTGCCTCCCAGACGACACTTTGTGTGGTGACCGGCGCCAGCGGGTTGTTCGAAGGAGCTGGTCTACGGGTCTCCCAAAAGGGTGGCTTGGAGGCACTCACTCGAGCGTCGACCATCGGGCTGTATCCGCTTCTATCCCAAAGCAAGGGATAGAAGCGGGTAAGGGGGCACGCTCCGACCGTATGGCTCTCTATACTTCCCTATCCCAAGTAGGGGGATATTTAGGGATAGAGGCGGATGGGCCGCGGAGCGCACACATACAACCCGTACACGCCGGACGCGGGCGCCCGCCCGCCGGCGCTCGTCGGCCGCGACCGCGAGCTCGAGCACCTGCAGAGCATCATCACGCAGCTGAACGCCGGCGGCACCGAGCGGCACCTGTTCATCACCGGGCTGAGGGGCGTGGGGAAGACCGTGATGCTCAACGAGTTCGAGAACGCGTGCGCCGAGGCGGGGTGGCCGGCCGAGAGCAAGGAGGTCGCGCGGGACTCCTCGATCGCCGTGCTCGTCGGCCGCAGTGCCAGCCGGGCGCTGCGTCAGCTCTCGTTGCGCACGAAGGTGACCGACCGGCTCCGTCAGGCGATGCGCGTTCTCACCTCCTTCGAGGTGACGCTCCCGGGCGAAGTCGGCTTCAAGCTCGGTGTCGACGCGCTCGCCGGACACGCCGACTCCGGCGACCTCGCCGACGACCTGCGCGATGTGGTCGTCTCCGTCGGCGAGGCGGTCGCCGAAGCCGGTGTCGGGTTCGCCCTGGTGCTGGACGAGCTGCACAACCTCAGAGCCGGAGACTACGAGGCGCTCATCATCGCCCTGCATCGCGCCAAGCAGAAGATGCTGCCCGTAAGCTTCGTCGCAGCCGGCCTGCCCCTCATCCCCGCGCTCACCGGAGAGGCGAAGACGTACGCCGAGCGGATGTTCCTCCGCGCTCCACTCGGCGAGCTGCCGGAGGAGACCGCGCGCATCGCACTCGCCGACCCGGCGCGCGCGCAGGGGGTCAGCTGGGATGACGGCGCCCTCGCGCTTGCCGTCGCGCATACCGAAGGCTACCCCTACTTCCTGCAGGAGCTCGGACGATGGACATGGCGCCAACGAGACGGCGAGCGCATCACCCGCGCCGACGTGCAGACGGCCATCCCGCTCGCCGAGGCGGAGCTCGACGAGAGCTTCTTCGAGGTGCGACTCGGCCGGCTCAACCCGACTCAGCGGGCGTACATACAGGCGATGGCGGAGCTCGGCGACGGGCCCGTGTCCAGCTCCGACATCGCCCAGCGCCTCTCTCGCAAGCCAACCGCCGTGACCAAGGTCCGCGACGCCCTCATTCGCGAAGCCATCGTCTACCCGCCCGCCCGCGGCGAACTCGCATTCACCGTTCCACACTGCGCCCGCTTCGTCCGCCGCCGGTACGGGTGACCGCAATTAGACAATGTGGAGGCTAGTCGGGCCCCCTACAGCCGCCACTCCAAGCAGCGCAGCTCGCGCGGCGGGCACTCAGTCGCCACCGCCGCGCCGGCGTCCGGCCCCACCTCGAGTTGCGCGATCCACGGCCTCGCGCTCGCGCTCGCGCTACGCGCGGCGCCGATTCCCACCCCCAAGCACTTCAGCTCGGCCTCATGGCGAGCCCACGCGCGCAGGAACTCCCGCCGGCGGACCGCCGGATCGAGGGCCCGCAGGCGCTCTGCTTCGGCCGCTCCGATCGCCCGTGCGGCGATTGCGACCTCGTCGACCGTGTGGCGCCCGACCTCCACGTCGACGCCCACCGCCCCGGCCCCGCTGAATGCGTACAGCGCCAGCACTCCCGAGTGCGACACGTTGAAGCTGAGCGTCGGCCGTTCACCGGCCTCAGGTACGAGCTCCGGCTTGCCGTGCTTGCCCGAGGTGAAGCGCAGCGACCGCGGCTCTCGCTGCAGATATCGACCCAGCAGTGCCCGCAGCAGCCCGCGCGAGCGCCGCCACAGCTCTGCTTCGCGCTCGCTCGCGATGCGGTCCGCTCGCGCGAGCTCCGTGTCGCACAGCAGCTCTCCCAAATCCGCCGCCACCGCCGTCACGTCCGCTCTCCAAACGTGGACCGCGTCGTCGGCGAGCAGTGGCCGGAGCGGACCGGGCGCCCATGCGTGCTCGGTGGTTGTGGGCATCACGGAGACGCTGAGTCGATGAGCGCTTCGATCGCCGTCAGGAAGCGCTCGGCCAGCTCGATCGCGCGCCGTGCCTCCTCCGGAGGCGCCGACCAGGCATCGTAGTCGGCCTGCTCGCGCTCGGGCTGGATCTTCTGTACCTCGGCCGTCAGCTGCGCATCGATCGTGCCGTCGTCGACGAACGCGCGGGGGCTCACGACAGGCCGCCTAGGACAACCTTGTCGCGGTCCACCTCGGCGATGAAGAACGATCTGATCTCACGACGCTGCGCCAGCCACGCGGGGTTGTGGACATGCACCGAGAACGACCACGTCAGCGCTTCCAGGTGGAGATCCCTGGCAGCATCGTCGAGCATGCGACGCACGAGCATTCGGCCGTCCCACGAGGCGTCGTCCACGAGCACCAGCATGTCAACATCGGACTCGCTCGACCGCCGCTCGCCACGCGCACGCGAGCCGAACAGCCACACTGCGTGCAGCTGGTCCTCCAGACGCGCGTCCAGCTCCTCGACGAACCGTTCGACAAGCATGCGCTCATCGCTCGAAAGCGACGTCTCGGCAATCGCGGTCATTCGCCCAATCTAGGCGTCGGGCGTCCTCCAATCAACCTTTTGGTAGCGCGTCGGTCTACCGCCAGCGCGCACCTCGCCCCCTCCCGGCTACCCTCTTGCGCCTATGCGTGCCCTGTCGGTCCAGCTGCCCGGCCTCGTAGTGATCGAGCCGACCGTCCACGCCGACGAACGGGGCTTCTTCTGTGAGACCTACAGGCGCGAGTGGCACGCCGAGGTGGGGATCCCGCCGCAGGAGCTGTTCGTCCAGGACAACCACTCGCGCTCGGCGCGCGGGGTGCTGCGCGGCCTGCACTTCCACACGGGCGACGGCGTCGCCAAGCTCGTGCGCTGCGCGCGCGGGCGCATCGTCGATGTCGCCGTCGATCTGCGCAGGGGCTCGCCCACGTACGGGCGCTCGGAATTGGTGGAACTGGACGAGCACAGCATGCGCGAGCTATACGTGCCGGTCGGCTTCGCTCACGGCTTCTGCGTGCTCAGCGATGTCGCCGACGTGCTGTACAAGCAGAGCGCCTACTACGACCCCGACGTCGAGCGGGGGATCGCCTGGAACGACCCCGATCTCAACATCGCGTGGCCGCTGCCCGAGCACGAGCTGACGATCTCCGCGCGCGACGCGTTCGCGCCGCGTCTGCGCCAGATCGCCGACGAACTGCCCTTCGAATGGCATCCTTAGGACGATGCGAGGCCGTCTAGGACACCTGCGCGAGCGCACCAACGGCTACACCGTCACCCCCGAGCAGTACGTGCGCTTCGCCTACGCCGGGCTGATAGCGCTGACGCTGATCGTCCTCACCGGTGCCGCCGTGCGGCTGACGGGCTCGGGCCTCGGCTGCCCGACCTGGCCGAAGTGCTACGGCAACGTGTACCCGCCGCTGCAGACGCACGCGCTGATCGAGTTCTCCAACCGCCTGATCACCGCGCCCGTGTCGATCGCCGCCGGCTTGGCCTGGCTGGCGGCTGTGCGTCGCCGCCCGTACCGCCGCGATCTCGTGTGGCTGGGGGCGCTGCTGCCGCTCGGCGTGGTCGCGCAGGCGGTGCTCGGCGGCTTCACCGTCAAGGGCGAGCTCGACTATGGCTGGGTGATGGGGCACTTCGCGCTTTCGATGCTGATCCTCGTAGCGGCCGTCGTGCTCGTGTGGCGCGCGCGCAACGAGCCGCGCGCGGCGCCCGCGCCGCGCCGCGCCGCTACCGACCCCGCGATCGTGCGCGCGCTGCGCTGGCTGGTGGCACTGGGCGCGCTGACGATCTTCGCCGGCACCGCCGCCACCGCCGCCGGCCCGCACGCTGGCGGCTCGCCGGGCCAGAAGATCAACCGCCTGAGCTTCGACGGGCGCGGCACGATGGACTTCGTCATCCACCGCCATGCCGAGATCGCGCTCGTGTTCAGCCTGGCCGCCGTGTTCGTGTGGTGGCTCGCGCGCCGACGCGAGGTCGGCCCTGCGGTGCAGCGACCGCTGACGCTGCTGTGCGTGCTGCTCGCGCTGCAGGGCGCGGTGGGGCTGGATCAGTACGAGACGCACCTGCCCACCGAGCTCGTGTGGGTACACGTCGCGCTCGCCAGCGGCGTCTGGGTGGGCCTGCTGTGGGCTGCGTGCGCCGCCGGCGCGCTCGCGCCGTTTAGGGCCCGCAGCGGCGCCGAGCACCCGGTCGAGGGGCAGCTCACGACGCCTCGAGCCGCATAAGTCCCCGGAAATTAGGGCTTCTTCGGGGCTCACGTGCCCGCCGTGAACGTGTCGCCGTCCTCACTAGCGGTTAGCCTGCTCGCAGCAACGACACTCGAGAAGGGAGTGGCATGACCAAGAACGAGCTGGGCGAGCAGGTCGCGGAGCGCACTGGGCTGTCCGCCAGCCAGGCACGTCAGGTGGTTGAGGCGGCGATCGAGGTGGTCTCCGACGAGCTTGCCGCCGGTGGGGAGGTCGCGCTTGCCGGCTTCGGCAAGTTCAGCGTCAGCCAGCGAGCGGCTCGCCAGGGGCGCAACCCCTCGACCGGCGAGACGATCAACATCGCAGCTTCCAAGGCGGCGAAATTCTCCGCAGCGAGCGCGCTGAAGAAGCGCCTCAACGGCTGATTCGGGCGGGTCGCAGGGATCTCGGCTCGCGAGAGCTCGTGGTCCCTGCGGGCCTTGCTCGCGCTTTAGCTGCGTAGAGCCTTCTCGACAAATAGACGAGAGCTGTTTATAGTTCTCAGATCGCGCGCACGGATGACGCGCACAGGCGCGGTTTGCCGGCCGGGTGTCGGGAGGCCGCGCACAGATCCGATCCCGGGGGGTTTGCCGCCATGACGGCGACGTTGAGAGTTCTGCGAAGTGTTTGCACCGCGCGGCCGACATCGGTTGCAAGACTGGCGGCTGTAGCGCTGGTGGCGTGTAGTGCCTTGATTGTGCTTCCGGTGGCGGCGCAGGCCTCGTCATCTGGCCTCAGCAATGCCGGCACGGAATTCTGGCTGGGCTTTCCCACCAATGTCGGCAGCCCTCCCCAGCTCACGCTCTACATAACCGGTAGCACGGCCACGACGGGGACGGTCACCGTCACCGGTGAATCCTTCAGCGAAGGCTTCTCGGTTACGCCAGGCAGCGTGACCGCCGTCAAACTTCCCTCCGGCACGCAAATCCTCAGCAGCGACGGCATCGAAGAAAAGGCGATCCACGTGACCGCCGGCGAACCGGTGGTCGTCTACGGCCTCAGCGACTATCCGTTCACGACCGATGCCTACACCGCGCTCCCGGCCGATGTGGTGGGGAGCAGCTACACCGTCCTGGCCTACGGCAGCGGTGGCGTGGATTCTGAGTTCTCAGTCGTGGCGACCCAGAACGACACGGAAGTCACCATCACCCCGTCGGTCAGCGGCGGCGGAGGTAGCAGGCCGGCGGGAGTGCCCTACACGGTGACCCTTAACCAGGGTCAGGAGTACCAGCTCAAGGCGACTAGCAGCATCGAATCTCTGACCGGCACCAAGGTCACATCGACCGCGCCAATATCCGTGTTTGGCGGTAACGAGTGCGGCGACGTGCCGGGCGACGGCACCTTCTACTGCGACTACATGGTCGAACAGAACGTCCCGGAGGATGCATGGGGGACGTCGTTCCTCACCGAGCCGCTGAAGACGCGTCTGCATGGCGATTACTTCGAAGCGGTTGCCGATCAGAACGAAACCGAAGTGAAGCTCAACGGCGCCCTGGTCGCCACGCTGAACGCGGGCGAACACTACACACAGGAGGTCGAAGGCGCATCGGAATGGAGTTCCAGCAAGCCGATCGAGCTCGCTCAAAACTCCAACGGCACGACCTACGACGGCGTCATGGGCGACCCCTTCACGACCATCATCCCGCCGTATCAGCAGTTCGAGGAGAGCTATACGATCACGACCCCCGTGAACTCGGAAACCGTCTTCACGAACTATGTGAACCTGGTTGTGCCCAAGAGCGCTGTCGGGCTTGTGGCGATCGATGGCACTCCTGTGCCGGCCTCCGAATACAGCCCGATTGGCGCGAGCGAATTTGAGGGTGCGCAGGTCGACCTCCCAGGTGGCAGCCATGTGATTACCGGCAATGGCCAGCCGTTTGGAGCCTTCATGTACGGGTTCTCGCCAGAAAACGGGTATGGCTATTACGGCGGCATGTCGCTCGCGCCGGTGGCGAGCGTTACAAACGTGTCGCTCGAACCCGCGACCGAAACGGCCCTCGTCGGTAGCGAAAAGTGCGTGACGGCGACGGTCACCGACGAGCAGGGTGATCCGCTGCCCAGCGTCAGAGTCGACTTCGTTGTGAGCGGTGCCAACTCCGCCCAAGGATCCGTGTTCGCCGGCAGCGAAGGCAAGGCGACGTTCTGCTACACGGGTGCGAACCTCGGTAGCGACACGATCACCGGATCGGTTGGCTCGATCAAAGGTAGCGCCGCCAAGACCTGGGTCACGGAACTGCCGAAGGCAAACACCACGGCTGCACCAGCAGCGAAAGGTGCGGTCGCGGCGTTCGGGGTCGCTCATCTCGCGAGCCGCGCCCCCGCGTGCGTCGCCAGCAGCGGCTATCTGGCGTCGGTGTCTGGCAGCTTGATCGCGTCGGTTACGTTCACGCTGGGCGGCCACAAGATAGCGACGCTGCACAAGCCCAACTCGCACGGAGCGTTCACCGCTCGCGTCAAGCTACCCGCGGGCCGTCGCGAGAAGCTCGCGATCAAAGTCGTGTTCACGGCGGCGAGCAAGACGCACGAAACCACGATTCACAAGACGCTCGCGCGCTGTGCGGCCGTCCATCACATATCCACGCCGAGGTTCACCGGCTGAGCGCCGGAAGCGAGGCGGGTATGCGCGGGCGGGCGACAGTGGCTCGAGATGTCGCCCGCCGGCCATCATGTGAGCTGTGACGTATGAACGCTAGGAGTGGACTCTCGCCGGTGCTAGCGATGGCTGCGTGCAGCGCGGCGATCGCGTGCGGGGCATTGTTGCCCGCCGCTGCGAGCGCCGCTAGTGCGCCCGAGCAGCCCGCGACGGTGGCGCTGTCGAACGACCGCACGCTCACAACCTGGGCGCACCCCGAAGAAACAGGCCCGATCTACGCGCAACCCGACACGAGCGCGGCGCGCGTCGCGAAGGTGCACCTGTACGATGCCGACGGCTTTCCCGAGGTGTATCTACTGTTGAGCAGCTACGTCGACGGCGAAGGCAACGAATGGGTCAGGGTACGCATTCCGGGCCGGCCGAATGGGCGCACCGGCTGGATGCTGCGGGAACTGCTCGGTAGCTTCCACCACACGCGCTGGCGGATCGTCGTCGAGCGCGGCGCGCGGCGCATGCGGGTCTACTACGCAGGGCGCCTGCTCCGGACGTTTCCCGTCGGCGTCGGCAAGCCGAGCACGCCCACGCCGGCCGGGCACTTCTGGATCGACGAGCGCTTCAAGCTGTCCAGCCCCAGCAATCCGTACTGGCCCTACGCGCTTGGCACCTCCGACTACTCGACGCTGCCCCACTGGGAAGGAGAAGGCGTGGTAGGCATCCACGGCCCCTTCGGCGAACCGCAGAGGATCCCCGGCGACCCCTCGCACGGCTGTATCCGCATGCTCGTGCCCGACATCGCCTGGCTCGGGCCGAGGGTCACGCTCGGCACGCCCGTGGACGTCGTCCCGTAGCGACGCCCAGGGACGCCGGTCGATTCGTCGCCCGGCGCAAGCGGCGCGCGCTCGGCGCAAGCGGGACTGCCTCGCGCGCGCTCCTGGCAATCCTTACGACCTGGTAACCCGTCGTTTAGGCCGGGGGAGCAAGCTGCGCAAAGACCTGCTCCCTCTCGAAAGCTGGTGACGGCCATGGGCCAAGCAGACTTCGCTATCGCAGACGCTCAGCGTGAGCGCTATGAGTCGCTCGCGCGCTTCTACAACGCCGACGAGCGACGCGTGCGCTCGCGCGAGCTGGATGTGGGGCTGTGGTGGCGCGAGGACGCCGATGGGCCGCTGCACCGTGCGGCGTGGGTCAGCGACACGGGCGAGCTGTACCTGGTGCGTCTGGGGCCGGCGGCCGACGGCGGCGGGCATGTAGAGGTGCTGGCGCGGGTCGCTGACCGCGAGTTGCTGGAGGCCGCGCTCGACGGCTGGCGCCAGCGCTGCGGCGAGCCGCGCTCGCTGCAATGGCTGCGCGAGCGAGCCGCGCTCAGAGCCCCCGCGAGCGGGGATGGCGCGCGAGGCCGTCGTCGGGAACCGGCTCCCAGGGCGCGGCCGAGTCGACGAACTGCCGGTACTGCGGTCGTATGCCCGGATCGCGGTCGAGCGTCCCCAGTCGCACCGCGACCTCCCGATCTGCGAACGGGTCGCCGCTGAACAGCGCCGAGCCGCACGTCGTGCAGAACAGCTTCGGCACGCCCACCGGGGGCTGGAAGGCGCGCAACTGCTGCTCGCCCTGCAGCAGCCGGAAGCCCTCCTGCGGCACGCGGCCGTTCGCGGAGGAGCCGGTACCAGTGCGCCGCTGGCAGTGCGTGCAGTGGCAGTAGCCGGCGGACGCGAACGGGGCGGTGAGCTCGAATCGCACCGCGCCACACAGGCAGCCGCCTTGTAGCGGCGCGTCGGGAGAGGGAGGGCTGTCGGCAGCGGCGGCGATAACGGACACGATAGGATGCCGCCAAGCATGACCGGCGCTCCGCAGGCCTACATTCGAAGCACTTGTCCCGTCGCGCGCGGGAGGATTGGATGACCTCCTATCCGGGCTGGGGCTCGTGGAGCTTCCAACCGATCGTGATCATCGCGCTGCTGGCCGCGGCTGCGGTCTACGCACGCGTGTACAAACGAGCTGCCGCGCGGTCGTCCACCTCGGCGCCGGGCGCCGGGCACTGGGTGCCGTACGCGGCGGGGCTGCTGACGATCGCGGTGGCGCTGCTCTCGCCGCTTGACCCGATCGGTGACCGCTACCTGCTGTCGGCGCACATGTTGCAGCACGTGCTGCTGTCGGACATCGCACCCGCGCTGTTGATCCTCGGCTTGCGCTCGCCGATCCTGCCGCTGGGCCTCTCGCGTGAGGCGCTGCTGGCGGTGGCGCCCGCAGGCGGCAAATCCGGGCGCGTGCTCGCGCGGCTGACCTCGCCGTGGCTGGCGGTGCCGCTGTGGGCGCTCGCCACCTGGATCTGGGCGATCCCGAGCGTCTTCGACTACGCCGCTCAGCACCAGCTCGTGCACGCGCTCGAGCACGCCACGCTGTTCTACACCGGTCTGGCGATGTGGTGGCTGATCATCGATCCCCTCCCCCGCGCGCGCCTGCGCCCCAACGGCCAGCGGCTGGCGCTGCTCGGCTTCACGCGCCTGGCAAGCGCCTGTGTGTGCCTACCGCTGACGTGGCTCTCCAGTACCGAGTACCCGCTCTACGCGAGCGCCCCCCGTGCCTTCAGCCTGTCGGCGATCAACGACCAGCACCTCGCCGGCGCGAGCATGTGCTTCATCGAGGCGCTCGTGTTCGGCATCGCCTTCGCGTCGGTGTTCATCAGCATCCTCGGCCGCGACGACTCGCGCACGACGCTCGGCGAATACGCCGCAGCCGGCTCGCACGTAGACCTTCCGACCTGAGGTCTCACTCCGGCGCCCGCGCGACGAACAGCGTGAGGTCGGTCCAGGCGTCCTGCTCGGGACGCGTCCTCAGTTGATTCCCGACCGCGTCGAGGATCGCACCGAACTCGTCGTGACCGATGCCCACGACGATCGCACACCCCGCGTGCTCGTGGCCGGCCTCGGCCCGGCGTCGCGCGATCACAGGAAAATCCTTGACGTCGAAAGTCACGAATATCCGACCTTCGCCGGCTGCCAGCGAAAGCAGCTCTTCGTCGGTGGCCCCGTCAAGGCCGCGCTCCTCGTCGGCAGCCCGCACATCATGCCCGTCCTCGCGCAGCGCCGTGGCGATGCGCGGACCGGAGATATGAGCATCGAGGAAGAGCCGCACCAGACGCGCTCGACGGGCCTCAGGCGCTGGCGTCGCTCACAGCGATGAAGGGAAACTCGTCGCGAAGCTGCTCGATCGAGCGACCGTTGTCCGCGATTGCCGCGTCGATCTCCTCGGGGAATCGCTCGTAGTAGGCGAGCGCGAGGTTGATATTCCGCTCGCTGGCGCTCCCACCGTCAGCGACCTGCTCCACCGATCCGATCTCTCGATAGGCGTCCACGATCTGCCAAACGTCGAGTGCGGTCCCGATGACCCACGCTCGGCGGTCCCAATCGGTGCCCCTGAAGGCGATCCCCGGGAACAGCCGCATCCGCAACGCCTCATCAGCAAGTGCCTCCACCACCGCTCCCTTGCTGCGGCCGGTGCGGGTCGCCTCCAGCTCGACGAGCGCCTCCATGTTCTTGGACAGACGCATGCTAAACGGAGCGGACTTCGCACTCATGACTTCAATGTAGCACGGAAGTTACAGTGTAATCTCAGCACGCGTCCCACCAAGGCGGACCATCGCGCTCCTGACGCCGGAGAGTCAAGCGATACAAAGACGCAGTGAGCGAAGTGTGCTCGGCACACGAGCGATCGAGGACGCCGTAGCGCGCCGGCTATCGTGCGTCAGCCGCAGCCGGTGTTGTTGCCGCAGGAGGAACACGTGTAGCAAGATCCCGTCCGCTGCATCATGCCCCCGCACTGGCTGCACGCCGGCCCAAGATCAAGCCCCTGCAGGCGCGCGGGGACGACCGGCGGGGAGTCGGTGAGGGCGCTCGCGGCGGGGGTGCCGTGCCCTCCGTTCCCGGCGGATGCCTGCGGGGAGACGCCCGGCGCTTCGCCGTCGCTGCCGTTGGTGGTGCCCGTGCTATCGGATGCAGGCCCGGCGGTGTCGGAGGAGCTCATCGACTGGGCGGTCTCCTGGGCGGTTTTGCGGGCGCGTACCTCCTGGGTGAGGATGCCCAGTTCCTCCTGGGCGTCTGTGTCGAGGAAGCGCGAGGCGAGCCAGCGCATGATGTAGTCGGGCATCGACTTCGCGAACGGGATCTCCGGGTTGCCGGTGATCCCCTCCGGCTCGAAGCGCATGTAGCTGAACTTCTGTACGAGCGTTTCCAGCGGCACGCCGTACTGCAGCGCGATCGAGATCGCGGTCGCGAACGAGTTCATCATCCCGCGCAGCGTCGAGCCCTCCTTGCCGATGTCTGTCAGGAAGATCTCGCCGACAGAGCCGTCCTCGTACATGCCTGCCGTGATGTAGCCCTCGTGGCCGGCGATCGAGAACTTGTGGGTGATCGACTGGCGCTCGACCGGCATCCGCTTACGACGCGGGCCAACCTCTGCCAGCGCCTTGCTGACAGCCTGTTCGACGAGCTTGTCGACGTCGACAGGGTCCTTCACGCCCTGCCTGTGCCCTTCAGGGTGCTGGGCGTCGGTGCGCAGCGCCTGCGCGGTCTTGGAGCCGTCGCGGTAGATCGCCAGCGCCTTGACCCCCAGGCGCCACGCCTGCGTGTAGGCATCAGCGATGTCCTCCACGGTCGCCTCCTGTGGCAGGTTCACCGTCTTTGAGATCGCGCCCGAGATGAATGGCTGCACGGCACCCATCATCTTCAGGTGGCCCATGTGCGAGATCGCGCGCTCTCCGACGGCGACGTCGAACACCGGCAGGTGCTCCTCGTTCAGGCCGGGCGCGCCGATGATCGTGCCGTGCTCGGCCAGATGCGCCTCGATCTGCTCGATCTGCTGCTCTGAGTAGCCGAGCGTCTGCAGCGCCAGCGGCGCCGTTTTATTGACGATCGTCATCTGCCCGCCGCCGACGAGCTCCTTGAACTTGACCAGCGAGAAGTCCGGCTCCACGCCCGTCGTGTCGCAGTCCATCAAAAATGAAATGGTGCCTGTAGGTGCAAGCACGGTGGCTTGCGCGTTGCGGTAGCCGTGGCGCTCGCCCAGCTCGACCGCCTCGTCCCACGAGCGCCGTGCTGCCGCGAGCAGCTCTCCGTCGACGCAGGCCGCGTCGGGGATCGCGTAAGAGGCGTCGCGGTGCATGCGCATGACGCTGTTGTGAGGCTCGCGGTTCTCCTCGTAGCGCTCGTACGGGCCGAGCGCGCCCGCGGCCTCGGCCGAGCGGCGGTAGGCGCGGCCGGTCATCAGCGCGGTGATCGCGGCCGCGGCACCGCGCCCGTGGTCGGAGTCATAGGGCATGCCGTTGCTCATCAAGTAAGCGCCGAGGTTGGCGTAGCCGAGGCCGAGCTGACGGAACGCGCGCGCGTTGACGGCGATCTCCTCCGTCGGGTAGCTGGAGGGCCCGACGATGATCTCCTGGGCCAGCAGCATGATGTCGACCGTGTGCTCGAAGGAGCGCACGTCCAGCGTGCCATCGGGGCGGCGGAACTTCATCAGGTTCAACGACGCGAGGTTGCACGCGGAGTTATCCACGTGCATGTACTCGGAGCACGGGTTAGACGCGTTGATGCGCCCGCTGTTGGGCGAGGTGTGCCACTGGTTGATCGTGGTGTCGTACTGCACGCCCGGGTCCGCGCAGCGCCAGGCGGCCTCGGCGATTTCGCGCATCAGCTCGCGCGCCGGGATCGGCTCGCCGATCGGCTCGCCGGTCGTGCGGGAAAGCAGTCGCCACTCGCCATCCTCCTCGACGGCGCGCATGAACTCGTCGGTGACCCGCACCGAGTTGTTCGCGTTCTGGTACTGGATCGACTTGAAGCCCTCGCCGTCGATCGACATGTCAAAGCCGGCGTCGCGCAGCGCTTCGGCCTTGTCCTCCTCCTTGGCCTTGCACCAGATGAACTCGCGGATATCCGGGTGGTCGACGTCGAGCACCACCATCTTGGCGGCGCGGCGGGTCTTGCCGCCGGACTTGATCGTGCCCGCCCACGAGTCCGCGCCGCGCATGAACGACACCGGGCCGGAGGCGGTGCCGCCCTTGGCGAGCGGCTCCATCGAGCCGCGGATGTTCGACAGGTTGATGCCCGAGCCCGAGCCGCCCCTGAAGATCATCCCCTCCTTGGTGTTCCAGTCGAGGATCGACTCCATCGTGTCCTCGACGGAGAGAATGAAGCACGCCGAGCATTGCGGGCTCTCCTCGAAGCCGACGTTGAACCACACGGGCGAGTTGAACGCCGCCAGCTGGTTCAGCAGGATGTGGGTCAGCTCGTGGTTGAACGCCCTCGCGTCGTCTTCCTCGGCGAAGTAGCCGCCCGCGCGGCCCCAGCCGGTGATCGTGCCCGCGACGCGGCTGATCATCTCCTTGACCGAGCTCTCGCGTTCGGGCGCGCCGATCTGACCGCGGAAGTACTTCTGGGCGACGATGTTGGTCGCGTTCTGCGACCAGCTCTTCGGGAACTCGACGTTTCGCTGCTCGAAGGCGACGCGGTCGCCGTGGCCGATGCGCGCGTCGCGCAGCTCCCACTCGACGGTGTCGAACGGGTGCGTGCCGGGCGTCGTGAAGAGGCGTTCGATCGTCAGCGCCCGGCCGGACTCGACAACTTCAGCTACTGGGGTCTGCGGGGCGCCATCCATCTAACCGTTCTCCTCATCTTGAGCCGCGCGAAACCCCCATTTTGCGGCGCGAATACAGGGTTTTTGGGGGTAACAGAGGATGATCCGCTTCGGGTCGGACGGACCTTTTTCGGGGCCGTCGCAGACGCGACTCACTCCCTACAGGATAGCGGCGGGAGCGCCCTCAACCGGCCTGGCGAAGACCCCAAACAGCGGCTTCGAGAGGCCTTCGCGAGGCCGCCGCGAAGCGCCGTGGGCGCTAGCGCCCGAGCCGCGCCCAGTCGCTGAATTCCGACCACGTGGCCGACGCGCGGAAGCTGGCCTCGGCCATCGCGTGACGCAGCGACAACGTCCAGCGCGGTTCGAACGTGAGCACGCGCGAGAGGCCCCAGACGATGCACGCGAGCACCACGACGGCGCCGATCGCGACGAGTGCGATGCCCGTACTCGACAGCCCGTGGGTCGGCGTCAGGTGCCGCGCGTGCGTGGCGGCGGGCGCAGCACGGCGCAGCGTCAGTGAGGCGATCGTGTCGGTGCGTTCGGCCACAGGGCTGCTCATAGTAGGTCGGCCACGGCGGCGAGCGCATCGCGCAGCACCCGCTCGGGTGGCTGGCGGGCGTCGATCACGCGGATCCGCTCGGGCTCGGCGCGCGCGAGCTCGTCGTAGGCGGCGGCGATCGCCGCGAAAAAGTCCTCGCCCTCGCGCTCCAGGCGGTCGGGCTCGGACGCGCGCTCGTGCTGGCGCGCGCGCCCGTCGGCGGGAGACAGGCGCAACAGCAGCGTGCGGTCGGGGGCGAGCCCGCCAGTGGCAAACAGGTTGATCGCGCGCACCTGCTCGATACCCAGCGAACGGCCCGCGCCCTGGTAGGCGAGCGAGGAGTCAACGAAGCGGTCGAGCAGCACCACCGCGCCGCTGCCAAGCAACGGTTGCAGCCGCTCCTCGACGAGCTGCGCGCGCGCAGCCGCGTACAACAGCGCCTCGGTGCGCGGGAGCACCGCCAGCGCCGGGTCCTTGACGAGCGCGCGAATGCGCTCTGCGACCTCAACGCCGCCCGGCTCGCGCAGTAGCTCGACCACATGCCCGCCCGCCGCGCGCGCCGCGAGCTCGCGGTGCAGGGCGTCGGCGAGCGTCGACTTGCCCGCGCCGTCGAGCCCCTCGATCGTGATGAATGTGCCGCCCGCCACGCGCGCACCGTACCGTCTCTACGATGGCCGACGTGAGCGCCGCCGCCGATCACATCGAGCCGCTGCCAGGCATCGACGCGCAGCCGCACGCGCGCGCGGTGCTGATGCCGGCCCTCGGGCCGCACGGGCACCCGTCACACGCTTACCTATTCCACGGCCCCGCAGGGACAGGCAAGCGCACGATCGCGCGCGCGTTTGCCGCCGCGCTGCTCGCGGACGGCGCGCGCAACCCGGCGACCGTCGCCGAGCGGGTCGCGCGCGACTGCCACCCGGACCTCACGTGGGTGACGCCGTCGGGCGCCGCCGAGATGCTCGTCGCCGACATCGAGGAGCCGGTCATCGCAGCGGCCGCGCGCACGCCGTTTGAGTCCGCGCGGCGCGTGTTCGTGATCGAGGGCGCGGACACGATGAACGACCAGGCCGCCAACCGCATGCTCAAGACGCTCGAGGAACCGCCCACGTTCACGCACCTGCTGCTGCTCGCCGACCGCCGCGAGGACGTGCTCGCGACGATCGCCTCGCGCTGCCTGGCCGTGCGCTTTGACCCGCTCGCACCGGCGCTGATCGCGCTGCGCCTGCAGGACGGGGAGGGCGCGGAGGGCGCACCAGACGCGGAGGGCGGATTGGGCACCGACGCCGTGGAGCCCGAGCGTGCGCTGGCGTGCGCCCGCCTGGCGCTCGGCGACGCCGGCCTGGCAGCGCGGCTGGCGAGCTCCGAGGGCGAGGCGCTGCGGGCGCGGGCGGAGGACTTCGTGCGCTCGGCGATCGCCGGCGCGACCGAGGCGCGTCTGTGGCTGGGGCTGCTGGACGTGGCGAAGGCGGCGGGCGCGGCCGCCGGCGAGCACGCGCAGGCGCGGCTGGAGCGCGAGCTGGAGTTCGTGCCGAGCAAGGAGCGCAAGCGCTACGAACGCGAAGGCGCCGACGCGCGCCGCCGCGGCGAGCGGCGCACGCGCACGCGCACGCTGGACCTAGGTCTGCGCCTGGCGGAGCTGTGGCTGCGCGACGTGCTGTGCGTGTGCGAGGGCGCGCCCGAGCTCGTGTACGCGGTCGATCGCAACGAGCAGCTCGAGCAGGACGCCGCTGGCCACGACACGGCCGCGCTCAGACGCGGCGTCGAGCTCGTCGCCGACACGCGCCTGGGCCTGTCGCTGAACGTCTCCGAGGAGCTCGCGCTGGAGGCGCTCGCGTACCGCCTGCACGCGCTATTGGCCCGCGACGCGCTGCCCGCCAGCTGACCGCAAGTGGCCCCCCCGATAAAAATAAATATTTAGGAGAGAGGCCCGAGGTTCGGTTCGATGCCGAAAGTATCGAACGCCATGAACTTCGAGAACTGGCGATTGTCGGGCCCGTGGAAGTCGGCCGAGCCCGTGGTCAGCAGGCCGAGCTCGGCGCAGCGCTTGGCGAGCAGCTCCGTCTGCTCGCGCGTGTGCGTGATGTAGAACACCTCCACGCCGTCGATGCCGAGCGCGCGGAAGCGGTCGATGCTCGACAGCACTTCGTCGGGGTCGGCGATGTCCCAGAACGGGTGCGCCCAGATGGCCACGCCGCCCGCCTCATGGATCGCGTCGATCGCCTGCGCCACCGTCGGCGTCTCGCGCAGGCGGAACGCCGGCTTGCCCTCGATCAGATAGCCGCGGATCAGCGAGCCAACATCGTCGATCTGCTCCGTCGCCAGCCGCTCGGCGTTCGCGGGGGCGCTCAGCACCGCTTCGGCCAGATGCGGGCGGCCGATCGGTTTGCCCGCGGCGACGCGCGCGTTCAGCTGCGCTTCGTCGAGCTCGAAGCCGAGCTCTCTCAGTGCGGCGGCCATGCGCAGCGTGCGGTGCTCGCGGTCGGCCAGGAATTCGGCGAGCCGCGCGGTCAGCACCGCGCCCGTGTGGTCGATGTCGTAGCCGAGGATGTGCAGTTCGCGGGGCACGTTCGAGCCCTCGTCCACGGCCGAGATCTCTACTGCGGGCACGATCCGCACGCCGTAGCGCTCGCCCGCGGCGATCGCCTCAGAGACGCCGCTAATCGTGTCGTGGTCTGACAGCGCCAGCAGCTCCACGCCGGCCTTGGCGGCCCGCTCGACGACCTCGGCCGCCGGCAGCGCGCCGTCGGAGTGCGTGGAGTGCGACTGCAGGTCAAAGCGCGGCGTCATCGCCGCCAGCGTATGCGATCGCGTCAGGAGCTCGCGTAGCGATCGCAGATCGGCGAGTGTGCCGGCGACTGCTCGCCCAGGCCGGTTAGCGCCGCCACGCTGCGCCCGACAGCCGCGCGCAGCCTGCGCACCGCCGCGTGGTAGCGCAGCGCCTTCTCGCACAAGACGCGATCGTGCTCCGCGGCCGCACGCTCGAGCGCCGCGCGCGCCGCGTCCGTCTCGGCCGCGCGCGCGGCCGCGTCGATCCACAGCACCTCCAGGTACGCGAGCGCCGCGCCGACCTGGTCCTCGGGCAACTCCTCGCCACGCTCCAGCTGGCGCACGATCGGCACCACCTTGGCTGTCAGCCACAGCTGCTCGCCGTGCGCGCGCAGGATCAGGCCGATGTCTGGAGGGTGGGAGATGAGGGATTGGTCGGTCATGGTTTGCCGTTCCGGCTGGCGGGATCTGCTTTGGGCTTCGGCGGCCCGATATCGCTGCTTTAGACGGGGGGAGATTGGGCCGATGAATGTTTTGGAAGACCCACTCTCGCCCGCCGACCGGAAAGAGAGATGTACGTAGTCGACACCGACCCGACTGGCCGCACGGCTGGGCAGTACGCGCGCGCGACTGTCAGACGGCTGCGTATGCGCACGCTCGTGACGCTCGGCGTGCTCGCGGTGGCGACCGCCCTGCTGGGCAGGACCTTCGGGCTGCACGACAAGGCGTTTCTCGCGTCCGAGGTCGCGCTGCTGGCGAGCATGTTCGTGATCTCGCGCTACGTGATGCCGCTGGTCGAGCGCCGCGACCGCGGCGCGACCGGCGAGGAGCAAGTGGGGGGGCTGCTCGACCCGATGGCCGATATGGGCTGGCGCGTGATCCATGACGCAAGCCTCGGGCGGGGCAACGTCGACCACATCCTGATCGGGCCGCCTGGGATCTTCACGATCGAGACCAAGAGCCATCCGGGACCCGTGCGCGTGGCGCGCGTGCACGGCGGCACGCTGAGCCAAGCGCAGGCGCAGCGACGCGCAATCGAGCGCGTGACCGGCGTCGAGGCGGAGCCGCTGATCGTCTTCAGCCGCGCGTGGGTCGACCGGCCGCTGGGGCGCCGCAAGGGCGTGCGCGTCGTGCCCGCGCGGATGCTCGTGCGCTACCTCGGCAAGCTGCAGGCGACGCTCTCGCCGCAGGAGATCGAGCGCGCGCACGCGCGCGTCGCGCAGGCGCTGCTCGAGTACCACGCCCACGGTCGCCCGGCACCCGGGCGCTGGCATCGCGTGCGCAGCCGCCGGCCAGTGGCCATGCGCGGGCGCGGGCGCTAGCTTTGATGCTGCACATGGCGATCTCACCGTTCAGCGCGCGGCCCGCCTCCCCGGAGGGGGAGCGTCGACGCGCGCGCCTCGCGCTGCTGATCGCCACCGTCGGGATCGCCGCGATGTTGCTCGCCTACGCGGTCTCGCCCGGCGTCAGGCATGCCGTCAGCCACGCCGTCAGCCACGCGGCGCACAGCGTCAAGCACACGGTCGGTAACGTGTTCGATCACGACCATGGCAGCGACGATCACCCACGCGCCGGGCGCCCCACCAGCAAGCACCCCTGAGCCGCGGCTGCCGCCCGGCCCGCGCATGCCGGCGGCCCTGCAGACGTTGATATGGGCGCTCGCACCGACGTGGATGATGGACCGCTGCGCGCGCACGCTCGGGGAGGCGTTCACGCTGACGTTCGCGCCGAGCGGGCTGAAACTCACGATGGTCAGCGACCCACAGGCGGTCAAGACCGTGTTCACCGCGCCGCCCGACGTCGCGCCGTCTGCCGCCGGCATGTCGCCCCTGGCGCCCGTCATGGGTCGCAGCTCGGTGCTCGTGCTAACCGGGCCCGAGCACATGCGCCAGCGCAAGCTGCTGCTGCCGCCGTTCCACGGCGAGCGCATGCGCGAGTACGAGCACGTAATCGTCGAGGCGACCAAGCGCGACATGGCGAGCTGGCCGCTGGGCAAGCCGATGCGCCTGCAGCGCCACACGCGCCTGATCACGCTCGAGGTGATCCTGCGGGCCGTGTTCGGCGTCGACGCCGAGCGCATGCAGCCGCTGAAGGATGCAATCGGCGACCTGTTCGAGCCGGTCGGCGTACTCGCGGTACTGCGTGCCGTCATGAGCCGCCCGAGCCGCGAGCGCCCGACCGGCGCGATCGGGCGGGCGCTCGACCGCCTCGACGCGCTCATCTACGCCGAGATCGAGCGCCGGCGGGGCGAGCGCGACCTGGAGCAGCGTCCCGACATCCTCTCGCTGCTCTTGCTCGCGCGCGACGAGGACGGCGAGCCGATGACCGACGCGGAGCTGCGCGACGAGCTCGTGACGCTGCTGCTCGCCGGGCACGAGACCACCGCGACGTCGGTCGCGTGGGCGGTGGAGCGGCTGGTACGCCACCCGGACAAGCTCGCGCGGCTGATGGCTGAGATCGACGGCGTGGGCACGGGCGCGGACGGCGGCGAGGGCGAGCGCGGGGGTGGCGGCGGCGATGAGTACATGACCGCCGTCGTCAACGAGACGCTGCGTGTCAGGCCCGTCGTGCCGCTCGTCGTCAGGATGCTCACGCAGGAGCTACAGGTTGGGCAGTACGTCCTGCCTGCCGGCACACGCGTCGTGCCGTCGATCTACCTCACCAACCGCAACCCGCGCGTCTACGAGCGTCCGGATGAGTTCCTGCCAGAGCGCTTTCTCGACGCGGCGGGTGCGCAGGCAACCAATTCTTTCTCGTGGATCCCGTTCGGCGGTGGCATCCGCCGCTGCATCGGCGCGTCGTTCGCGCTGCTAGAGATGAAGGTCATGCTGAGGACGATGCTCAGTGAGCTCGAGCCGCGACTGCCGAGCCAGCAGGGACCGTTGGATGTGCTGCGCAGCGGTGGCCGCAGCGGCGAGCGGATCACGCGGCGCGCGATCACGCTCGTGCCCGCGCGCGGCGCGCAGGTGGTTTGGGAGCGCCGGCACGCGTAGCAACCGGAGTGGCGCGTAGCGTCTAGGGCATGCCGACGATTACGCAGATACGGGCGAGCTCGCCCGAGGAGTTGCTCGAGCGCTTCGGCCTGGAGCGCTTCAGGCCGGGCCAGCGCGAGGCGGTGCAGGCGGCGCTCGACGGCCGCGACAGCCTCGTGGTGATGCCGACCGGCGGCGGCAAGTCGCTGTGTTACCAGCTTCCCGCGCTGGCGGGCGATTGCGATCCCGCCCACGGGGGTGGGGGCCTGGTCGTCGTCGTAAGCCCACTGATCGCGCTGATGTCCGACCAGTGGCGCCGGCTGCAGGATGCGGGCGTGCGCGCGACGATGCTCGCGTCTGGGATGCAGGACGGCCACAACGCGCAGGCGCTGCGCGAGATCGAAGCGGGCGAGACGCAGCTCGTGCTCGCGGCGCCCGAGCGATTCGCGTCAGGTGCGTTCAGGGCGGCGCTGGCGCGCAGGCGCGTGTCGCTGTTCGTGGTCGACGAGGCGCACTGCGTCGCCGAGTGGGGTCACGACTTCCGCCCGGACTACCTGCGCCTGCGCGACGCGATCGGCGCGCTCGGTCGCCCCGCGGTGATGGCGGCCACGGCGACCGCGACGCCGCGCGTGGCGGAGGAGATCGCGGCACGCCTTGGCCTACGCGAGTGGGTGTCGATCCGCTCTGGCTTTGACCGGCCGAACCTGACGTTCGACGTAGTCGGCTTGGAGGGCAAGGGCGCGGTGGCGCGCAAGCGCGCGGCGCTGATGCACGTGCTCACCGGGCCCCCAGCCGCCAGCGGGCGCGCGGACGTTCGGTCGCTGCCGGCGATCGTGTACTGCGGCACGCGCAAAGACACCGACGAGCTTGCGCAGGAAATCGCATCGTGGGGCATCGCCACGCGGGCCTACCACGCGGGCATGACTCCTGAGGCGCGGCGGGAGAGCCAGGCGGCGTTCATGGAGGGCCGCGCGGAGGTGGTCGTCGCGACGAACGCGTTCGGCATGGGCGTCGACAAGGCGGATGTACGCACGGTCGCGCACTGGGCGCTGCCAACGAGCCTCGAGGCCTACTACCAGGAGGCGGGCAGGGGTGGGCGCGACGGCGAGCCAGCGCGGGCATTGCTGCTGGCCTCGCGCATGGACCTAGGACGGCTGATCAGGTTCATCAAAGAGCGCGAGATGACGGTCGAGGACGTCAAGCGCTTCGTCGCCAGCCTGCGCGGCGGCGCCGAGGACGGGGTGGTGACGATCGGCCATGGCGATCTCGGAGAGCGCCAGCGGGTGCTGCTGTCGGTGGCCGAGCGCGCCGGTGCGGTCGAGCTGCAGCCGGGTGGGCACGACGGGCTGCTCGTAACGCTGACCGGCAAAGGCAGCCCGCGGCTCGCACAGGCAGCGATCCAGGCGGCGCGCAACCGCAGCTGGGAGTCCTACCGCTCGATCGAGCGCTACAGCGCCGACGGGCAGACGTGCCGCAGGCGCCAGATCCTCGACCACTTCGGCGACCGCGCGCACGGCGCGCCGACGGGACGCTGCTGCGACGTGTGCGACCAGGACAGCGCGCTCGCGCAGGCGCTGCGCGCGGCGCCAGTCAGCGCGCGCAGGGTGCGCGGCGGAGGTAGCGGCGGGCGCGGGGCGGATGGCGTGGCCGGCGCAAGCGTCGCCGGTGGGCACGGACGGGCTGCGACGGAGGAGGAGGGGCTCGAGCCGGTGGACGAGCGCGAGTTCGATGCGCTGCGGGCGTGGCGCCTGGAGCGCGCTGAAGGCAAGCCGGCCTACACGGTGGCGACCGACGCGGCGCTGCGGGCGCTGCTGCGGGGGAGGCCGGGGAGCGTCGATGGGCTGCTCGCGGTCAGGGGGATCGGGCCGGCGTTCTGCGAGAAGCACGGCGAGTCGCTGCTGGCGGTGCTTGCGGGGCTGGGGCCGGGCGATGCGGCAGCACCGATGCGCTAGGAATTGCGCCGCGTAGTTGCCTTCGACGCTCGCGCGGCCGGCTACCGTACGGTGGCCTAGGCTTTGTGCTACTGAGCGGTGGCATGTTATCCTTGCTACCAAATGGTGGCATAGGAGGGCAACATGCAAGTTCGATCCATCCGAGACCTAGGCGCAGCCGTCCGCGGACGCCGCACAGACCTGGGGTTGACCCAGGCCGCCCTAGCCCTGCGCGCGGGCGTCTCGCGTAAGTGGGTCTATGAGTTTGAGGCAGGAAAGCCGACCGCTGAGTTGCGCCTCATCCTCCGGGTCTTGGATGCCCTTGGGCTAGCACTCGAACTCGGCTATGAGGACGGCGCCCGACCTCCCGCTACGGGCACGATCGCCGATCTCGACAAACTGATCGAGGAGCACCGTGCACGATGAGTGATCTATTGGCGGTTCTCCTGGACGACGCCGTCGCGGGCGCCATCACTCGGCTCCAGGGCGGCCGACTGCGCTTCGACTACGACGACGATTATCGGACGAGGTCCGGTGCCACTCCGTTGTCTGTGTCGATGTCCACGTCGATTCGGTCCCACCCGGCTGCACTCATCAGCCCATGGCTCTGGGGTCTGCTTCCAGACAACTCCCGCGTCCTCGAGCGCTGGTCTCGACAGTTCCACACGGCGACCAAACCGTTTTCGCTGCTCTCCACGCCAATCGGTCATGACTGCGCCGGAGCGGTGCGCTTTGCATCGCCCGATGAAGCACTGCAGGCCTTGGGCGCTCCGGGCTATGTGACGTGGTTGACCGAGGAGGAGGTTGCTCAGCGACTACGAGATCTGCGCGAGGACAGCACAGCCTGGCTCGGACGAGAATTCACCGGCCAGTTCAGTCTTGCCGGGGCGCAGGCAAAGACGGCCCTTTTCTTCGAGGACGATCGCTGGGGGGTTCCGACCGGTGCAGCGGCCACCAGCCATATCTTGAAGCCAGCCGTTGCGGGTCTCGACGACCACGATCTCAACGAGCATCTCTGTCTCGACGCTGCTCGCCGCGCCGGCTTGGTTGTGGCTCGCACGCGGGTTGCTCGGTTCGCCAACGAGAGCGCAATCGTCGTGGATCGATACGACCGGCGACTCGTCGGCGGTCAGCTGGTGCGCGTCCATCAGGAGGACGTCTGCCAGGCGCTGAATGTGCATCCCGACCACAAGTACCAGCGTGACGGTGGGCCTGGGCCGCGCGACGTAGCGAATCTGCTACGCAACGTGATGGCGCCTCGGGCGGCAGACTCCGGAGTATGGAGGTTCTTTGACGCGCTGGCTTGGAATTGGCTCATCGCCGGCACGGATGCGCACGCCAAGAACTACTCGCTGCTCCTGGCGGGCGGCGATGTGCAGCTCGCGCCGCTGTACGACATTGCCTCGGCGCTTCCATACGGGATGCACGAGCGCAAATTGCGCTTTGCGATGAAGATCGGAGGCGACTATCGGGTCTATCCCGAGCGCAACACTTGGGACAAAGCAGCTCAGGAACTCGGCCTGAATGCGGATAGGGCGCTTGACCGGGTGGTGGCGCTGGCAGAACGCACCCCCGACGCATTTGCCGACGCCGCGAATGCCGACGAAGTCGCAGCGCTTGATCGTCCTCTCGCGCCCCGTCTGGTCGACCTCGTGGCTGACCGAGTGGAGCGCTGCGTGGCGATCATGCCGGGGTCGGTGAAGGCGCGGGTGAGGAGCTCCGCCAGATACACGCGTCTGCTGGGCGAGCTCCTCGATGCAGCGTCCGCGACCGCGATCTCGGCTGACGCCGGAGGAGAGCTGATCCGAGAGGCGGCCCAGACCCTGCGGGACGCCGTCGCGACTCAGCCGCGTGATCTAACCCTTGTGCGCGAACGAGTCGCGGAGCTCGGAGCGCTGGCGCTTGGCGTGATCCGGGCAATCGGCGAAGACGAAGCACCACACGGATACGTCAACCCCACGCCGAACCGCCTTCCGGCCCTGATCGATGAATACGCCCCCAACATCGGGAATCTCCCAATTGCGACCGACGATCCCGTTGCCCGCGTCACCGACGAGATCCTCCGATCAGCCGAGCGTTATATCGGTGCTGATCCGCACAGCTTCTACGGCACGCCGTCGGAGCGCTTGCGACTGCTGTACGTGGTCGCAGGGCTTGCAGCTCGTGCCTTGACCCTCTGAGCCCAAGCCGCTTGGCGAGACGCCACGCCTTGGCGATCAACGGCGTCGTTGCCGATATGGACGACGAGTGCGTCAGGCCCGTGTGCAGCGATAACATCGGGGCGTCATGCGACGAGCCTTCGTGCTCCGATGTGCCTTGGATGTGCCGTTTCGACCGATGCCTCCAGGTCATCGACGCGAGATCCCGTCGTTATCGACCGCGCCGACGTAGCTCAGCTGGTAGAGCACTTCACTCGTAATGAAGGGGTCCGGGGTTCGAGTCCCCGCGTCGGCTTGAGAGTGCGCCCGGGCGTTTGCTCGAGGCTTGCATCGCTCACCGAGCTTTGGATTGAGGCAGATTTTGGCCAGTACACTGGCTGTGTGGTTGACATTACGACAACTGCCGTCGAGGTTGAGACGCCCCTGCTGAAGCGGTTGCGCTCTCGCTATCCGGGTAAGAGCGACCGCGACATAATCGACTGCGTGGCTCGCATGGACCTGGGGTTTGCGACGCTGCGTCATCTGCAGGAGCGCCATGCGCTCGCCGAAGCTGAGGCGATCGAGCGCGGTGTCGTGGCCGTGCACGAGGCACGTAGCGCTCAGCTTTGATACGCCTGGTCATCGATGCCAACGTGTTGGTGTCCGCGACAGTTGCCGCTCCTGAGACGCCGATCGCGCTGCTGGTTGACGCGGTCAGGGAGGGGACTGTCGAGATGGTGATCTGCGACCACCTTGTTGAGGAGGTGCGTCGTGGGCTCGAACGCGACTATTTCGCCAAACGCGTCCGTCCCATCGAGCGCGAGGAGTACCTACAGGCCATTCGCCTTGTCGGGTTAGAAGTGCCCGACCCGGTCTCGCCGCTGGCCGTGGTTGAGGACGATCCCAAGGACGATTACCTCGTTGCGCTGGCCAAGGTGACGAACGCAATTGCGATCGTCACGGGAGACAAAGACCTGCTTCGACTCCAGCAGCTCAGTCCTCCTGCGATCGAACCGTCTTCGACCCCCATTGTGTTCGACCTTAAGCCGTCTGTCTCGCCAGCCAAGCGGACGCTTCCTACCGGCGAGGGCAAGGCCAGGCGTCGGCGCCCTTCGCCGCCAGCGCCCTCGCGCGAGCCGGAGCCCTTGTATCGTCGTCTTCCGCACGGGGCCAGTGGTGTGTCGCGGGAAGAGGTCATCCGACATCAGCGCGCACGCCTGTACGGCGCGATGATTGAGTCCGTATCGTGTCGGGGCTACAGGGCGACGAGCGTCGCGCATCTCATTGCGCTCGCCGGCGTTTCGCGTAGGGCGTTCTACGAGCAGTTCTCGAACAAGGAACAGTGCTTTCTGGCGACCTACGACATCGTCGTGGCTCGGGCGAGGAAGGTCGTTCTGAAGAGCTGGGGCGCAGAGCGTGGCTGGGAGAATCGCCTTCACGCCAGCTGCAAGGCGCTGCTCGACGATGTTGCCGACTCACCCAAGGGGCCACACCTGGTGTTGGTGGACTCGCTGGGCATTGGACCCAGAGCCAGAGAACGTATGCATCTCGCCGGCCATGTCTTCGAGAAACTCGTCGCCGGGGTTCTCGAGACAGCGCCGGGCGACGACGCCTTTCCGCCACTCACCTCGCGAGCGATCGTCGGCGGTGTGCGACATATCGCATATGTCGGCCTCCTCGACCGAAGCGAATCGACGCTGCGTGCGGACACTAGCGAAGTGCTCGACTGGATTGGATCCTACCGTCTGCCAGTTGGAGCTGAGCTGATGGCACACGCAGACGCGTCCCCCATCCCGCCCACACCGGCTGCGTTTCTTGCGCGTGGAGACGAGCGTGCGAGGGGGCTCGGCGCAGTCGTGCACCTGACGCTGGACGAAGGCTATTCATGTCTGGACGAGCCGCACATAGCTGAGTTCGCAGGTCTCTCCTACGAGGCGTTTCACAAGCAGTTCGCCAGCAAGGAGGCGTGCTTTCTAGCTGTGCTAGATGAGTTCGCACAAGAGGCGCTCGCCGCCGCCGTAGGCGGTTTCGAGCGGGCCGTGAGCTGGCCGGAAGGCGTATGTCACGCGATGAACGTGTTTGTTCAGTACCTCGCTGCGCACCAGGCGCTCCTGCGCCTCGCGTTCATTGACCTGTTCGAGGTCGGACCCGGCATGGTCGGGCACATGACCCGCACGATCGAGGGCTTCACCGAGTTTCTCGCGCGGGAAGGTCCTCCGCCGCGCCACGCGCCAGCCTTGGTCGGAGAAGCGGTGGCGGGAGCATTGTGGACGATCGTCTCCAGCTACGTCGCCAACAATCGGCTGTCGCAGCTGCCGCGCCTCACTGACCATCTCACCTTCACCCTGCTCGCGCCATACATCGGCTCGGAAGAAGCCGTCGAGAGGATCACGGCAGCTCACGGATGAATCCTGGGCAAACGGCGCTGATGCTCGGGGGACGGTTCGCTCGAGCCGCCTCATGGCCGATTGGCGATCCCTTTGGTCCTTCTATCGCGGCCCCGCGCCGGCGTCGCGCGAGCTGCGCCACTGCGGCACCCCCAGCGTGATCATCCGCAGCTGGCGCCGGGCGGTCGCCACGATCTCGGCCTCCGCTGCGGGGTCCTGGGGCGGGGCGTCGAGGATCGCCTCGGCGGTCGACACCATCGCGTTGACCATCAGCCCCGCGAGCAGCTGGAGATCATCGGTGCCCCAGCTGTCGAGGTAGGGCTGGCGCGCGAGGTCCGTCGCGAGGTCGCTTGCAAAGAGACGGATCTCGACGCGGATCGCCTGGCGCAACGCGGCGACTCCGCCGAAACGCTCGCGCGCGATGAAGCGGAAGTGCGTGTCGTGCTCGTGCACGTAGCCGACCAGGAGCTCGACCGAATTGCGGATCATGTGATCGTTCGTCCGCGGGTCCGCACGCGCCGCGCGTATCATCGTCCGCAGCGTGCGGAAGGACTCGTCGATCAGCGCCAGCCCGAGCTCCTCCATGTCGTCGAAGTGGCGGTAGAACGCCGTCGGGACGACGCCCGCCGCGCGTGTCACCTGGCGCAGGCTGAGGCTAGAGAAGCTCTGCTCCTCGAGCAAAGCGAGCGCCGCATCGAGCAGCGCCTGGCGCGTGCGCTGCTTGCGTGCTTGGCGCGTGGGGCTCTCTTGTGTACGACTGTTCACGCTCACGACCCGACCGAGTTCGCAGGTGTATCGACTCTCCGCTCCCGGGGTAAGTGTACTCTGTGAACATGTGTGCACCGACGATGACGGGTCGATAGCGGTGCCCTCCGCGGTCTCGCCCCGTCGCGTCGGCCGCCTGCTACTCCGTTCGAGCCTGCTCGAGGCGCTCGCCTATCCGCACGGCGTCGACCGCTACCTCGAGCTCGTGCGCCCGCTGCTCGTCTCCAGTCAGGTGCGCGCGCGGGTGACCGCCGTGCGCCACCAGACGCCCAAGAGCGTCACGCTCGAGCTCCGCCCAAACGACAGCTGGCGTGGTCTGCGCGCCGGGCAATCAGTCGGCCTCAGCGTCGAGATCGACGGCGTTCGCGAAACCCGCTCGTACTCCCCGGCAGGCTCTCAGCACACAGCCGGCGGCGTCCTCGAGTTGACCGTCTCCACGCACCCGCAGGGCAGGGTCTCGCGCCATCTGCGGGAGTACGCGCGAGCGGGCATGATCGTCGGCCTGACTGAGGCGCAGGGCGACTTCGTGCTGCCGCAACGGCGGCCCGAGGGCGTGTTGTTGATCAGCGGCGGCAGCGGCATCACGCCGGTCATGGCGATGCTGCGCACGCTCTGCGACGAGGGCTTCGCGGGTGAGATCGGGTTCCTCAACTACGCGCGCTCGCGCGAGCTCGCGCTGTACGGGGCCGAGCTTGCTGAGCTCGATAAGGGCCACGCGCGGCTTTCCGTAGCGCGCGGCTTCACGCGCGGGCGCGGCGCGGCGCTCAGCGGGCGCTTCTGCCGCGAGCACCTGCGTGCGGTCATCTGCGAACACGGATCGGCCGCAACGTTCGTCTGCGGCCCGCCGGCGCTGATCGAGTCGGTGCGCAGCGTGTGGGCACAGGACGGCCTGGCGGAGCCGGCGGTCGAGACCTTCACGCCTCCCGCACTGAGCTTCGACACCGGCGACGCACACGGCGTCGTCAGCTTCGCCGCCAGCGGCCGGCAGGCCGCCAACAGCGGCCTGCCGCTGCTCGAGCAGGCCGAGGACGCCGGCCTTGCCCCCGAGCACGGATGCCGGATGGGCATCTGCAACACGTGCAGTTGCCGCAAGACCGCGGGCACCGTGCGCAACGTCATCACCGGCGAGCTCTCGACCGCCACCGACGAGCAGATTCGCATCTGCGTGTCCGTGCCAGTCGGCGACGTCGCGCTCGACCTCTGAACCCATCTCGAGAAGGAGCCAGCCATGACCAGTGCACCACCGACCCTCACGCCCGAGCAGCTCGAGGTCTTCGGGCAGGAGCTCGACACGATCCGCGCCCGCGTCGTCGCCGATCTTGGGGAGCGCGACGCCGACTACATTGACAAGCTGATCCGCACGCAGCGCGGACTCGAGCTCGCCGGTCGCGGCCTGCTGTTCCTCGGCTTCCTGCCGCCCGCCTGGGTCGGCGGCACCGCCGCGCTGTCGTTGTCGAAGATCCTCGACAACATGGAGATCGGCCACAACGTCATGCACGGGCAGTACGACTGGATGAAGGACCCGCGGCTGGACGGCAAGACGTTCGAGTGGGACACGGCCTGCCCCGGCGACCAGTGGCGCCACTCCCACAACTACCTGCACCACACGCACACGAACATCGTCGGCAAGGATCGCGACATCGGTTACGGGATCCTGCGCATGTCCGAGGAGCAGCCGTGGCATCCGTATTACCTCGGCAACCCGCTGTACGCCGCGCTGCTCGCGGCCTTCTTCCAGTACGGCGTCGCATTGCACGACCTCGAAGCCGAGCGGCTCGCAACCGGCGAGACGACCCTCGCCGAGAAGCGCGGCGTGCTCGCCGATATCTGGCGCAAGGTGCGTGGTCAGACGCTCAAGGACTACGTCCTGTTTCCGCTGCTGTCCGGTCCCTCGCTGCCGTTCGTGCTCGCCGGCGATGCGACCGCGAACCTCGCCCGCAACCTGTGGTCGTTCACGATCATCTTCTGCGGACACTTCCCTGACGGGACGCAGCAGTTCACCGAGGAGCAGGCCGAGAGCGAGACCCGCGGAGAGTGGTACTACCGCCAAATGCTCGGCTCGGCCAACCTGACCGGCGGTCAGCTGTTCCACGTCCTCGCCGGCAACCTCAGCTTCCAGATCGAGCACCATCTGTTTCCCGACCTTCCCGCTCACCGCTACGCCGAGATCTCGACCGAGGTGAGGGGGATCGCCGAGCGCTACGGCATTCCCTACAACACCGGCCCTTTGTACAGGCAATTTGGCGGCGTCGTGCGTAAGATCGTCAAGCTCGCGCTGCCGTCGATACCCAAGCCCGCGTTGCCGTCGGTGCCCAGGCTCGTGCTGCCGTCAATAGGAGGCCTGGGTCGTCGCGGTGGCGAGCCCGAGCGGGTCAACGACGCCACCGAGGCGCGCCCGCATGAGCTCCGCGCCGCCGCCGCCTGACCTACGTGAACGACCCACTCGAGACCCTTGCCCGCGAGCTGGACGGGATCCGCGACAGCGTGCGCGCCGACCTGGGCGCCCGCGACCGCGCGTACATCAAGCGTGTGATCGCCGCGCAGCGCCAGCTCGAGCTCAGCGCGCGAGCGCTGCTGCTCTGCGCGCGGTTCGCCCCCGCCGCGATCGCCGGCACCGCGCTGCTGTCGCTGTCGAAGATCCTCGAGAACATGGAGATCGGCCACAACGTGCTGCATGGGCAGTGGGATTGGATGCGCGACCCGGCGATCAACTCGAGCGCCTGGGAGTGGGACGCGGCGTCAACGGCCGCGTCGTGGAAGCGCGCACACAACTTCCGCCACCACGTCTACACGAACGTTCTCGGTCGCGACCGCGATCTCGGCTACTCGGCGATGCGGGTTGAGTCCGCCCAGCGCTGGCATCCGGTCTATCTCGCCCAGCCGATCTACTTCTTCCTGATCGCTGCGATCTTCGAGTGGGCGATCGCCGTCTACGACATGGAGCTCGACGCGGTGCGCCGCGGCGAGAAGTCGCAGGCGAGCGCCCGTGGGGAGATCGGCGGCCTGCTGCGCAAGGCGCGTGGCCAGCTGCTCAAGGACTACGCGCTGTTTCCGGCGCTCGCCGGTCGCCGCGGCGCTCGCCGGGCGCTCGTCGCCACCCTCGTCGCGAACCTCGTGCGCAACCTGTGGGTGCACACGATCGTCTTCTGTGGCCACATCCCCGAGGGGGCCGAGACGTTCACCGAGGAGCAGTACCTCGGTGAGACGCGCGGCGGCTCCTACCGGCGCCAGCTGCTCGGCTCGTGCAACCTCGAGGGCAGCCGGCTGTTTCACTTGCTGACCGGCAACCTGTCCTTCCAGATCGAGCACCACCTGTTTCCCGATCTGCCGAGCAACCGCTACGCCGAGATCGCGCCGCAGGTGCGGGCATTGTGCGAGCGCCATGGGCTTCCGTACAACAGCGGCCGCCTCGGGCGCCAGTACCGATCGGTCTACCGCCAGGTGCTGCGGCTGGCCTTCCCCGGCGGCTGAGCCGGCTGAGCCACGGCGCCTTGAGCGCGGGCGGCGCCGTGAGCGCGCTCACTCGTGCCGGCGAGCCTCCTCGTCGGCCCTGTGGCGGGACTCGTTGGCGGCCGCCTGGCTGCGCGCCTCGCTGTCGGATGCCTTCCGGCGAGCCTCGTTGACGACGGCTTGGTCGCGCGCTTCGCCCTCGGAGGCGCGCCGCCGCGCCTCGTTGACGTCTGCCTGGCTGTCCGCTTCGCGCTGTGAGGTCATGCGACGAGCCTCGTTTTCAGCTGCGAGCCCAGATGCGGCTGCGCCAACCTGCGTGGGCCCTGCGGAGCTGGGGGCGGACGCGCGACGTCCAAACAGCTTGAATCTTCTTGACATGGACCATCAAGTCTACGGTCGTGTCGCGGTCGTGTACAGCGTGTGACGATCGCCGCTCACCGTTCTTGCCTGGGCTAGGGCGCGATGATAGGGTGGACAGCTGGAGGCACGACACGGGGAGAAGGCGGGGACGATGGCAAGGACGACCAGGCGAGCCCAGCTGGCGAAGTCGGTGGGTAGCGGTAGCGGGCGCTTTGCGACCCCTCATGTGTCGAGCATCCTGCGGCGACTGTTGACGCTGCTCGCCACGGCACTGCTCGCGTGCTTGCTGCTGAGCGGCTCCGCCTCAGCCCGCGTGCTCGGCGAGGCGACGCCGGCGGTCGAAAAAGAAAAAGCTCCCAAAGTCACCGGGCAGCCGCGCAGCGTGATGTGCGAAGAAGGCGAGGGCGCGTCGTTCGAAGCGTCGGCGTCGGGGACACCCACGCCGACCGTGCAGTGGGAAATCTCGAGCAACGGCGGCAGTACCTGGAGCCCCGCGTCGGGGCTCACCAAAGACCTGCTCACGATCGCGAGCACGAAAACCTCTGAACGCGGTTACGAGTTCCGTGCCGTCTTCACCAACACGGCTGGCAGCGCGACCAGCAAACCCGCGACGCTGACCGTGTACAGCAAGCCGGCGGTGACCAAACAGCCGGCCGGCGTGACCGTCGAAGAAGGCCAGAGCGCGGTCTTCGAAGTGACCGCTGCGGGCGTCCCCACGCCGACGGTGTTTTGGGAAGTGTCGAGCAACGGCGGCGGCACGTGGAGCAAGGTCGCGAATGCGACCTCCGACCGGCTCACGGTCGCCGACACGAAAACGAGCGAAAGCGGCCACCAGTACCGGGCGGTCTTCGAAAACGAAGGCGCAGAGAAAGAAAAGGCGATCAGGAGCGAGGCGGCCACGCTGACCGTCCAGAAGCGTCCCGCTGTAACCAAGCAGCCGCTCAGCGTGACCGTCGCGGTGGGCCAGGCCGCGGCGTTCGAAGCGACGGCGTCGGGGTTCCCCACACCGACGGTGCAGTGGGAACTTTCAACCAACGGTGGCAGCACGTGGAGCCCGGTCGAAGGCGCCACCGTCGACCAGCTCAAGATCGCGAGCGCGACGACCTCCGAAAATGGCGATGAGTACCGCGCCGTGTTCACCAACGCGGCGGGCAGCGCGACGAGCGCGGCGGCAAAGCTGAGCGTCCAGACGGCACCGATCGTGACCGAGCAGCCCTCCGCGATCACGGTCGAAGTGGGTCAAAGCGCAGTCTTCGAAGCGGCGGCTTCGGGGTTCCCGACGCCAACCGTGCAATGGGAAGTCTCGACCAACGGCGGCAGCAGCTGGAGCGCCGTTTCGGGAGCCACCTCGGACACGCTGACGATTGCGAGTGTCCAGGCCTCTGAAAACGGCGATGAGTACCGCGCCGTCTTCACCAACGTGGCCGGCAAGGTGACGAGCGAAGCCGTGACGCTGACCGTCGCGCTGCACCATTACCGAGTAGTCGGCTGGGGCCAGAACACGTCCGGACAACTCGGCGACGGCGGCTTCGAACAGAGCGATGTGCCGGTGCCGGCGAGCGGCCTGAACTTCGTGACCGCGATCGCGGCCGGCCGGCGGCACAGCCTTGCGCTGCTCAGCAACGGCACCGTGATGGCCTGGGGTTACGGTGGATCGGGACAGCTGGGCGACGGCGAAGAAGGATTGAGCGATGTGCCCGTGGCCGTGCAGGGGCTGAAAGGCGTCACGGCGATCGCGGCCGGCAGCAACCAGAGCCTGGCGCTGCTGGGCAACGGCACTGTGATGGCGTGGGGCGGAAACGAATCGGGCCAGCTGGGCAGCGGCAACACCGCAGAAAGCGATGTGCCCGTGGCCGTCAAAGGACTGACGGGTGTGACCGCGATCGCCGCGGGTGGCGAACACAGCCTGGCGCTGCTCGCCGACGGCAGCGTGATGGCCTGGGGCGCGAACGAACACGGGCAGCTCGGCGATGGCAACACGAAAAACAGCGACGTGCCCGTCGCGGTCAAAGGACTGACGGGGGTCACGGCGGTCGCCGCGGGTGGCGAACACAGCTTGGCGCTGCTGGGCGGAGGCACCGTGATGGCATGGGGCAACGACGAAGACGGACAGCTCGGGAACAGCTCCGTGAAAGCTCGGGGGGAAGAAGGCGAAGAAGAACGCTTCAGCGAGCTGCCGGTGACGGTCAACGGACTCAGCGGCGTGCGCGCGATCGCGGCTGGCGCCCAGCACAGCCTCGTGCTGCTTTCGAACAGCACGGTCATGGCCTGGGGCGAAGACGCGTTCGGTCAGCTCGGCGATGGCAGCATCGTTCGCAGTGAAGAAGCACCGGTGGCCGTCGGCGGGCTCACCGGGGTCACGGCGATCGCAGCCGGCGGCGAGCACAGCATGGCCTTGCTGGGCAACGGCACGGTCATGACGTGGGGCGAAGACAAGTTCGGAGAGCTCGGCAACGGCAGCGCCGGCGAAGCGAG
Organism: uncultured Solirubrobacteraceae bacterium; assembly: GCA_963735615.1. Classification (GTDB taxonomy): domain Bacteria; phylum Actinomycetota; class Thermoleophilia; order Solirubrobacterales; family Solirubrobacteraceae; genus Palsa-744. The sequence continues at coordinate 1,545,492 of CAVTLO010000001.1, read as the reverse complement.
CGACGTCCCGGTCGCCGTCGGAGCCCTCGGCGAGGCCAGCGGCATCGCAGCGGGCGGCAGCCACGATCTTGCCTACAGCGAACCGATCCCGACTGTGACCGCCGTGAGCCCCAACACCGGCTCGAGCGCAGGCGGGACGCCGGTGACGATTACCGGCACCAGCCTCGAAGGCGCCACGTCCGTCCATTTCGGTGCGAACAGCGCGATCAAATTCACCATCGACTCTCCGACCTCGATCACCGCGGTCTCCTCCGCGGGTGCGCTCGGGACGGTTAACGTGACCGTAACGGCGGCCGCGGGCACCAGCCCGACCGTTCCCGCCGATCGCTTCAGCTACGTGCCGCCGCCGACCGTCAAGAAGCTCTCGGTCAAGCGCGCGACGAGCCTGGGTGGGACAACGGTGACGATTACCGGCACGCGCTTTGAAGGGGTCACGGCCGTCAGCTTCGGCGCGAGCGGCGCACACGAATTCACGGTCAACTCTCCGACCTCAATCACCGCCGTCTCCCCGGCGGGAGCGGGCACGGTCGACGTCACCGTCACGACCGCCGGAGGACCGAGCGCAACCGTCAAAGGCGACCAGTTCGGGTTCATCCCCGTGGTTGAAAGCGTCGCGCCCGGCAGTGGCTCCACGGAAGGCGGCACGAGCGTCACGATCACCGGCGCCGGATTCGCCGTTGGCGTCGGGACGACCACATTCAAGTTCAAATCGAAGCTGGCCACGGAAGTCGACTGCACCACCGAGACGAGCTGCACAGCCGTGTCGCCCGCGAACAAGGCCGGGACCGTCGAAGTGACCGCGCAGGTCGGCAAACTGAAGAGCGCGGATAACCCGCCGGGCGATCACTTCACCTACGAATAAATAGGGAGGCCCGGGCGCCGCCCAATCCCTCGCGCACCGTTATCACGAGCGCGACCCGCTGGGCTGCTGTATAAGGGCGGGACGTGTCGGACTTCGATCGCCTGCTGCGCCGCGCGCCCGACCACACCGGCGCGGCCACGCACGGGCAGCTGACGGTGTTCGTACGACGGATCGCGCTGCTGGGCGCGGTCGTCGTCTGCCTGCTGGCGCTTGGCGCGGTCGGCCTTGCGCTCACCGAAGGCGTCGGCCTGTGGTACGGCTTTCGCTGGGCGCTCGACACCGCGGCCACCGTCGGCGTCTTTCCCTCGCCCCGCACGACCGCCGGCCAGATCGTCGAGGTCGCAATGGTCGTGCTGGGCGTCGGTACGCTCTTCTACGCGCTGGCCACCGTCACCGAGTTCTTCGTCGCCGGGCATCTCGGAGATCTGCTCGCCGCGCGGCGGATGCAGAGGATGATCGACTCGCTCACCGACCACCACATCATCTGCGGCTTCGGCCGCGTCGGGCGCCAGGTTGCGCGCGATCTGCACGCCGCGCGCGCCAACTACGTCGTCGTCGACTCGACCAGCGAGAATCGCTATCTGGCCGACGCGCTCGGGCTCGCCTTCATTGAGGGCGACGCCTCCGACGATGCGGTGCTCGTCCAGGCCGGGATCGCGCGCGCCCGCTCGATCATCGCGTGCGCGGACTCCGACGCCAACAACGTGTTCATCACGCTCACCGCGCGCGAGCTGCGCGCTGACATCCCGATCGTCGCCAGGGCCGCGATCGAGGACACCGAGAAGAAGCTCAAGCGCGCGGGCGCCGACCGCGTCATCTCCCCGTACAAGGCCAGCGGCACCGAGATGGCCAGGCTCGCGCTGCATCCGCAGCTGAGCGGCGTCGTCGACGTTGACGCCGAATACCGCTTGGAGGAGATCCCCGTGGGCGCGGGCTGCGACGGCGCCGGCCAGACCGTCGGGGACATTCGCGGCGGCTCGATGATCGTCGGCCTGCGTCGCGGGGCGGACTTCCAGCCCCAACCGCCAGCCGAGACAGCGCTGCTGTCAGGCGATGTGATCATCGCGATGGGCACGCCGGGTGCGCTCGAGCGACTCGAGGGACTGTTGCAGGCCACCGGGCAATAGGCCCTCGCGCCGACGTATCCCCGCCGGCGCCTATCGTGCTCTGCTCATGCCCCACGCGCCCTTCTCAGCCACGCTCGAGCGCGACGAGGCCGTGCTGCGCTTCCCGTATGACGAGCGCCTGCGCCAGCTGCTGCGCGCGATCCCCGGTCGTCGCTGGGATCCGCTCGCAAAAGCATGGTGCCTTCCGCTCGGTCCCGACCAGGCAGAGGCGCTCGCGCGCCTGCTGGTCGGCCTGCCCAGTCCTCCCGAGGTTAGCGACGCGCTCGCCCGTGCGATCGCGCGCCGGCGCGCACGTCGCCGGGCGCAGGAGTGTCTTGTCGACCTCGCGCGCCCCGACGAGGACTGGTGGCTGAGCTTCGCGACGGACGCCGCGCCCGAGCCCGTCGCGGCGCTGCTCGCGCACCCCAATGCCTACAACGTGCCAGCGATCGGACGTGCGTTGGTGCCGCTCGATATCCGCTCCGCCGAGCTCCTGCAGACGCTCGCCGACGAGGGGGAGAGCGTGCGTCTCAGCGACGCCGCGCGCCAGGCACTGGCCGCGCTCCGCGCGGGCGCCCGCGCGGAGCTTGGACGCGCGCCAGGCGAAGGCACTGGGAGCGCGGATGCGCGGGCAGCCGCCGAGCGGTTCACCACCGGATACGACGTCGAATTCCGCCGCGACCGCCGCGGCGAGCATTGGATCTTGATCGCGCCCGAGCGCGCGGACCTCGCCCGTGTGCTCGCCGCAGGCGCCGGGTTGCGCGCGCTCGAGGGCCCGGCCGGCACGTTCGGGCTGGCGGCGGTCGAGCAGGACGCCGAGCCCCTCGCGGAGTTGCTCGAGCACATCGAGGATGTGAGCGTGGACCCGCGCGTCACCGCCTGGCTGACACGCGCTAGGACCTGGCGCGGGAACGTCGAGGTAGGAGTCCCGCCCGCCCCGGGCGAGTTGCCGGTGTTCGTGCTGCTGGGCGACGAGCGGCGGTTGCCGCGCGCACTGCGCGATCAGGCAAGCGCGGCCCCCGGCGGTGCAACGGTGCCGCTGACGCTCCAGTCGTGGCGGCTGATGGGGACGCTCGATGCGTGGGTCAGCCCGGCCGCCAAACGCTGCATCGCGGCGCTCGAGGATGGGCGCCCGGCGCCCGCGGCCGTGCTGGAGCTCTCGGAGGCGCACGAGGAGCCGACGTTCGTGCTCGCCGAGGGGCACGACCCCGCGCGCGTGCGGGAGTTCGCGGCGCTGCCGGGCGTGCTGCAGCCGCTTGCCGGGCGCGGCGGCGGGCGCACCCCGAGGGGCACCCCCCTGCGCGGGGGGCAGGCAGGCGAGCAGGCGCGGTTTCCGGCGATCCGCGCGGACCCGTTCTGCGTGCCGCAGCTGGACGCGTTCCTCGGCGACGGCGAGGTGTGGATCGACCCCGAGGCGCTCGCGCTGCTGCAGGAGATCCGCGAGCAGCACGCGCGCGCAGCTGGGCTCGTCGCGCTGTCCTGCGCCACCGACGCATCGCTGCACATCAGCGGCCTTGGTGGCGAGCTCAAGCCGTTCCAGCGCGCCGGCGTCAGCTACCTGCTGGCCCGCCGGCGCGCGTTTCTGGCCGACGAGCAGGGTCTGGGCAAGACGATCGAGGCGCTCGCCGCGGTCGAGGCCGCCGGCGCATACCCGGCCGTGGTCGTGTGTCCGGCGAGCCTCAAGCTCAACTGGCTGCGCGAGCTCGAGCGCTGGCTGCCGCAGCGCAGCGCCCGTGCGCTCTCGGGCAACGGCGCCGGTGAGGGCAACGGCGCCGGTGACGGTGGCGGCTCCGGTGAGGTTGGCGGCGAGGACGTGCCGGCGGCCGACATCACCGTCGTCAACTACGACATCGTCGCCGCGCGCCTGCACGAGCTGTGCGCGCTGGGTCCCGGCGCGCTCGTGCTCGACGAGTCTCACTACTGCAAGAACGCTGCCGCCAAGCGCACGCAGGCGGTGCAGCGTCTGTCGGCGGTCGTGCCCCGCGACGGGCTCGTGCTCGCGCTGAGCGGCACGCCTGTCACCAACCGGCCGGCCGAGCTGATCTCCCAGCTGCGGATCCTCGGACGCCTGGAGGACTTCGGCTCGGGCGTGCGCTTCGGAGCGCGCTTCCGCGGCGCGGACGCGCACCTGCGCCTGCACTGGCACCTGCGCGCGCGCTGCTTCGTGCGCCGCCTGAAGGCCGACGTGCTGCCGCAGTTGCCCGCCAAGACGCGAGCGATCGTGCCGGTCGAGCTGGACAACGAGGCCGAGTACAGGCTCGCCGAGCGCGACCTCGTGGCTTGGCTGCGCAGTCAGCCGCTCGACCTGCGCGAGCTCGACGCAAAGGTCGCAGCTGCACTACGGGCCGAGCGGCTCGTGCGCTGCAACGCGCTAAAGCTGCTGGCTGCGCGCGGCAAGCTACACGCCGCGCTCGCGTGGATCCACGACTTCTGCTCCTCCGGCGAGCCGCTCGTCGTGTTCGCCCACCACCGCGAGATCCAGCAGGCGCTGCTCGCCCGCTTCCCCGCGGCTCTGCACATCCTCGGCGAGGACAGCGTCGCGTCTCGCGATGCAGCGCTGCAGGCATTCCAGACATCGAGCGGCGGCGCGGCCAGCCAGCTGATCGTCTGCTCGCTCGAGGCCGCCGGCCACGGGATCACGCTGACGCGCTCCTCCAACGTTGCCTTCCTGGAGCTCGCGTGGACGCCCGCCAAGCATGACCAGGCCGAGGATCGCTGCCACCGCATCGGCCAGCAGGACGCCGTCAACGCCTCCTACCTGCTTGCGGCGGACACGATCGACGAGACGATCTCAACGCTGCTCGAGCGCAAGCGCGCGGTCATCGGCGCGGTCACAGACGGCGTCGAGGACGAGCAGGAGGGGGTCCTCGACGCGCTCGTGCGCGAGCTGCGCGGCGCCCCCTACCGGCACCTGCGGGCGGTCGCCTGAGCCCGCCTCAGGGCCTCAGGGCCAGAGTACGAGCGTGTCCATGATCTCGCCCCAGTGTTCGACCGCTCGCGCTTCAGCTTCGCTGACCTTTTGTTCGAGCGGGACCGAACGGCTCGCGAGTGCCTTCGCCGCGGCGCTCTCGTAGCGGCTCAGCTGCGCGGGCAGGTAGCCCGCCGCAACCCACGCGGGTGTGAACTTCGCGTCGAACGCGACGGTGCTCGCCGGCAGCGTGAGAAAGCCGCTTGCCGCCCAGGCTTTGACGTCGCCGCATAGGTTCGGGGCGGGCAGGCTCAGGAGCGTCTTCCAGTTCTCGACATAGGTGTGGATCGCGCGCGTCAGCCCGCTATTGCTCCAGCGCAGGCCTGCGACGGCGTGGATGAACGTCCTGACTGCCTGCAGATCGGGCTGCGCCGCGGAGAGCACCATTGCGCCGATCACCTCATTGCTCATCTGCGTTGATTCCGGATCCTGCGGCGACCCTGTCCCCGCCCCCGGGCATTCGCTGCGCACCTGCGCGAGCACGTGCAGCGGGCCGGCTTCCGAGGCGGCCAGGTGCGACATGACGACCCGCAGCGCCGCGTAGTTCGCCTGCACGTACGCCTGCGTCGCGGCCTGGTCTGCCGCACTCGCGGGCGCACTCGCCGGCCAGACCGCAAGGCCCGTCAGCGCTGCCAGTAGCGGTAGGAGTCCGCGCACCCTCATCGAGGAGAGCGTACGTCATCCACACGCTGCGGGCGCCACGAAGAACTTCCTAAGGATGGCCTCTCGCTGCGCATCGCTGCTGGTTGCCGCGGGGTTCCCCGATATTGTCTCGCCCCGGAAAGCCGTGGGGAGCGCACACATGAGACGGAACGGATACATCGTCCTTCTGGTCGCGGTCCTCGGATGGATCGTGGCTGCGATCGCGAGCGGCTCGCCCAGCCTCGGCATCTTCGCTGGGCGCACAGCCAGCATGATCTCGCCGTCGTGCCTGCCCTCGACGCTTGCGCACAGCGCCAGTCTCTCCGGTACCGACGTCGACGTCTCGCCCGAGCCGGGAACCGACACCGCCAACCCCCACACGCAGATCAGCTTCCTCGGCACGCCCGCCGCGAATATCCGCGAAGTGTCTGTCGTCGGCTCCGAATCCGGCCATCACCAGGGCCACGTATACGGTTACTTCCAGGGCGACGGCGCCAGCTTCGTGCCCGAGAAGCCGTTCGACCCCGGCGAGCGCGTGAGTGTGCGCGCCGTGATCGGCGCGGGTGCCGGCAAGCAGGTCGCCTTCGGCTTTCGCGTCGATACGCCATATCCGACGGCAACCGTCGCGGAGTTCCACAATCCCACAGCGGCGCCCGCCGACTACCAGAGCTTCGACACCCTGCCGGGCGTCCAGGCGCCGGTGCTCGACGTCAGCGTGGCCGATCGCGACCCCGCGGCGGGTGACATCCTGACGACCAACGGCCCCGGTCCGGGTCAGTACGGGCCGCTGATCTACACGCCGCAGGGCCGGCTCGTGTGGTTCGACAGGCTGCCGCCAGGGGAAACCGCGGAGGACCTGAACGAGCAGACATACGAAGGACGGCGCGACCTGACGTGGTGGCGGGGACGCGTGCTCGATCTGGGCTTTGGCCAAGGTGAAGACATCGTCATGGACTCCAGCTACCGGACGGTTGCGAGGATCGCCGGCGGCAACGGCCTGAAGGCGGACCTGCACGAGTTTCAGATCGCTCCACACGACGTCGCCTACATCACGGCCTACAACCCGATCCGCTGCAACCTCACCGCGGTGAAAGGATCGCCGGGAGGCGCAATCGTCGACACGGCGATCCAGGAGATCGACATGAAGACCGGGCTCGTGCGTTGGGAATGGCACAGCCTCGACCATGTCGGCACCTCGGAGTCAGAGACCGAAGCACCGACCTCGACCACGCCGTGGGACTGGTTTCATCTCAACTCGATCGACCCGCAGCCCGATGGCGACATCTTCATCTCGGCGCGCAGCACCTGGGCCGGCTATCAGCTGGAAGGCTCCAGCGGCAAGATCCTCTGGCGCCTGGGCGGCCTTGCGAGCTCGTTCAAGATGGGACCCGGCACAGAAACTGCATGGCAGCACGACGGGCGCATCCTCGCCGACGGCGAGGTCACCCTCTTCGATGATGGCTCGAACCCGCCAATCCACCACCAGTCGCGCGCCGTGCGCATCGCGCTTGACTTCAGCACCCACCAAGCGCGCCTTGCCGCCGTCTTCACACACGCCAACCCGCCGCTGCTCGCCGCAAGCCAAGGCAACATGCAGACGCTGGCGGACGGCAACACCGTCGTCGGCTACGGCGGCGTGCCCGCGATCAGCGAGTACGGCGCCGGCGGCGTGCTGCTGTTCGATGCCAACCTGCCATACGACATGTCCTTCTACCGGGCCTTCCGCTTCCCCTGGAGCGGGCGCCCGCTGAGCCCGCCGGCGGTGCTCGCGAGCCTCAACGACACCGGCGAAGAGACGATCGTGCACGCGAGCTGGAACGGCGCGAGCGAAGTGGCCGCCTGGCGCGTGCTCGCCGGCAAAGTAGGCGGCGCGCTAAAGGCACAGACGACGGTCCCGGCGAGCGGCTTTGAAAGCTCGACGACGCTGCCGCAGAAGTACGCGCGCGTGGCGGTGCAGGCACTCGACGCGGCCGGCCGCGTGCTCGGCACCTCGCGGACGGTTCAGGAGATCAGCTACGCCGCTTCGCTTCCCAGCCCCGGGCGGTCGGGATGAGGGCGGTGCTCGACGAGCGCGCTCGAGGCCGGCTCAGTAGGCCGGTTTCGAGTTGTGCTTGTGCGCCGTGGTCGTCGTTGTCGTCGGGCTGCTGGTCGTCGACTTGGTGCTGGAGCTCCCGCTTTTGCCGCCGCATCCCGCGACCGCGAAGCTGCTCGCCAGGACCGCCGCTGCGGCTAGCATGGCGGCCAGTGGCGTTCTTCTCATCGGACGGGCTCCTGTTGTCATTGGCGTGCGACGATGCGGGCGCCCACCCTACCAGGCGTTCCCGCGCGAACGACCGAGGAAGAGGGGCCCGGCTTGCCGGCGCCGTGCCGGCTGCGCCACCCTCTACGTCATGAGCGTCGAGACGGCCGCGGCCCCGCGGGCTGCGCAGGCGGGTGTGGCCGAGAGTGGGCGGGGCTCTGGCTCGGCGTGGCTGCTGATCGTCTGCTGCGTGGCGCAGTTCATGGTGATCCTCGACCTGAGCATCGTCAACGTCGCGCTGCCCTCGATCCAGTCCGCGCTCGGCTTCTCCGCGCCCGAACTGCAGTGGATTGTCGACGCCTACTCGATCACGTTCGCCGGCTTCCTGATGTTCGGCGGCCGCGCCGCCGACCACTTCGGGCAGCGCCGCATGTTCGTGCTGGCGCTGGCGCTGTTCGCGCTCGCCTCGCTCGCCGGTGGCCTCGCGCCCGACCGGGGAACGCTCATCGCCGCGCGCGCGGCACAGGGCCTCGGCGGCGCGCTGATGGCCGCGTGCTCGCTGGCGATCATCACCTCCTCGTTCGCCCCCGGTCCCGAGCTCCACCGCGCGATCGGCGCATGGGCTTCGATGAACGGCCTCGGTGGCGCCGCGGGGATGCTGTTCGGGGGCATCATCACGCAGGAGCTCAGCTGGCGCTGGGTGCTGCTGATCAACCCGCCGATCGGGATCGCCGCCGCGCTCGTCGCTTACGCCGTCGTCAGCGAGCGCCGGCGAGGATCAGGATCCCACCCGCCCCGTAGCTTTGACCTCGCCGGTGCGCTGACGCTGACGATCGGCCAGATCGTACTCGTGTTCGGGATCGTCGAAGCGGGGCTCGCCGGCCTCGACACGTTCGCCGCGCTCGGGCCGATCATCGGCGGCCTGATCGTGCTCGCGGTGTTCGGCGTGATCGAGGTGCGCTTCGCGCGCGAACCGCTGATCCCCTTCAAGGAGCTGACCAAGCCGCTGCGCATCGCCAACAACATCGTGCTGCTGTTCAGCGCGTCGCTGTTCCCGCTGTGGTTCGTGAGCTCCCTGTATCTGCAACAGGTGCTCTACCTCTCGCCGTTTCACACCGGCTTGATCTTCCTGCCGATGACGCTCGTGATCATGCTGGTGGCCTCGCGCACCGGCAAGCTCGTCAGCCACTTCGGGGTGCGCCCGGTGCTCGGCGGTGGCCTGATCATGCTGACCGCCGGCCTGCTGCTGCTCGCGAAAATCGGTTCCAGTGGCAGCCCGATCGTGTACATCATGATCCCCGGGCTGCTGACCGCGGCTGGGATCGCGATGTCGATCGTGCCCTCGACGATCGCCGCCACGCAGGGCGCCAAGGAGGGGCAGGCTGGGCTCGCCTCGGGCCTCGTCAACACCTCGCGCCAGGTCGGCGGCGGGCTCGGGCTGGCGATCCTGGTCACGCTCGCGACCTCGCGCAGCAGCCACCTGATCGGCGCCGGTCACGGGGTTGCGCAGTCCCTGACCGACGGTTTCCGCCTCGCCTTCCTGATCGGCGGCGGCTTGGCCGCCGTGGCGGCGCTGATCACGTTCACGGCGCTGCCCAAGCCCGACGGGGTGCTGCCGGTGGCGACGCGCCTCGCGGCAGTGGTCGGCGTCGTGGTCGCTGGCTTCGTCGGCGTCGACTTCGCGCTCGCGGGCTCTCACGGAGCTCCCGTCGGCGCATACACCACGCGCGGCGCGTACAGCTTTGTGACCGCGCCGGCGCTGCACCCGCCGAAGCTCCGCCACAATGGCGCGATCGCTACCAGCGAGCTGGCGCCCGGCTACATCTTCACGACCAACTTCTACAACCTCAACTACCCGCCGCTCGTCGGCCAGAGCGGGCCGCTGATCCTCGACAGCAGGCTGCAGCCGGTGTGGTTCAGGCCGGTCCCCGAAAAGCTCGTCGCCTCCAACCTGAGCCTGCAGACCTACGAAGGCAAGCCCGCGCTGGCCTGGTGGCAGGGAGTCGTCACGGCCACCGGCGCGACCGAAAGCGGCGAAGACGTGGTCGTAAACCAGCACTACCAGACGGTCGCCAAGCTGAGAGGCAAGGACGGCTGGAAGCTGACGCTGCACGCGATCGTCATCTCAGGCGTTGACGCGTGGGTGACAGCGAACAAGAACATCGCCAAGAACCTCTCGAGCTACGGCGGTGCCTACAACGGCGCGCTGATCGACTCCGCCGTGCAGGAGTACAACCTCAAGACCGGCCAGCTGCTGCGCACTTGGGATGCGCTCGACCACATCCCGCTGGGCGATTCGCGCGCCACCGTGCCCACCAACGGGTTCCCCTGGGACGCCTACCACGTGAACGCGGTCGACCTGACCGGCAACGGACGCGTGCTCGTCTCCATGCGCAACACATGGGCCGCATACATGGTCAACATCGACACCGGCAAGATCGAGTGGACGCTCGGCGGCAAGCACTCGAGCTTCAAGTTCGGCCGGGGGGCGGAATTCCAGTGGCAGCACGACGTCGCCCTGGGGGTGGGCGGGAATCCAGGTCCTACGATCACGGTCTTCGACGATCACTGCTGCCAGCTCACAGGCGGTGGCACGTCCGTCCCACCCACCGGGCCGTCTCGTGGCCTCGTGCTCAAGTTGAACCAGAGCATGCACGTCGCGACGCTCGCGGCGCAGTACGGAAACCGCGAAGGGTTCAAGTCCGAATACATGGGCGACACACAGCCGCTGGCGAACAGCAACACGTTCGTCGGCTGGGGCTCGGCGCCGTACTTCACCGAGTACAGCGCTGCGGGCAAGTTGCTGTTGGAAGCGGAATTCCCCGGCAGCGACTTGAGCTATCGCACGATGGTCGAGCAGTGGGTCGGCCTGCCGCTCACCGCTCCAGCGGTCGCGGCACGTGAGAGCGGCGGCAAGACGACCGTGTACGCGAGCTGGAACGGCGCCACCCAGGCCGTCTCCTGGAGGCTGCTGGCCGGCGTCAGCGCCAGCCATCTAGACACCGTGGCGACCGTGTCCCGGTCGGGTTTCGAGACGGCGATCCCCGTTCCCAAGGGGTATGCGAGCTACCAGGTGCAGGCGCTGAAAGGGGGCAAGGTGGTCGCGAGCGCCTCGCCGGTCATCGAGCGCTTCGAGGCGCAGGCGCTCGATGCAAGCGGCCGGGTGATCGGATCCTCCCCGCTATTCTCCGCGACTGCCCAATGATGACCCGCACGACCATGTTGCTCATCGCGCTGGCGCTGGCCGCCGGCCTGTGCGCGTGCGGATCGAGCACCTCGGTCAGCCCGGCGTTGCTCGAGGACACCGCGGCAAGTACCGCGGTCGCCAACCCGGTTGCCGTCTCGCCTGAGCCCGGCACGCCCGACGCCTCCCCGAGCACCCAGATCAGCTTCCTCGGAACCGGCACGACGCGCGTGTCCGACGTGCACGTGGTCGGCTCGCGCAGCGGCGCGCACGCGGGTGTCCTGCGCGCGTACTCGACGGGAACCGGCGAAAGCTTCCTGCCGGCGCACCCGTTCCTCGCGGGCGAGCACGTGACGGTCACCGCGCAGGTGAGCACCGGCGGTGCGACCAGCACTGCGCGCTCCAGCTTCACGATCGCCCACCAGGCGCCGGTCAGCCAGACGGAGTTCCCGACCAACCAGGGCGACTCGCACGAGATCCAGCACTACAGCACCGCGCCGTCGCTGACGCCGTCGAGCGTCTCGATCACCACGCCCGCCAAGCCCGGCGCTACGCCCGGCGACCTGCTGCTGGCGCCCTACCAGGGCGACGGCACCGCCGGGCCGATGATCACCGAACAGAACGGCAACCTCGTGTGGTTTCACCCGTTGCCGACGGGCGAGCAGGCGACCAGCCTCAAAGTCCAGCAGTACGACGGCAAGCCCGTGCTGACGTGGTGGCAGGGGCGCATCCTAGAGGTGGGCTTCGGGCAGGGCGAAGACGTGATCTACAACACCTCCTACCAGCGCGTCGGGTCCGTGCACGCCGGCAACGGCTACCACGCCGACCTGCACGAGTTCCGCCTGGAGCCGGAAGGCACCGCGTGGATCGACATGTTCGATCCGATCGAGGCGAACCTCTCCCCGTACCACGGTCTCAGCAACGGCACAATCACAGACTCGGTGATCCAGGAGATCGACGTCAAGACCGGCCTGGTGATGTGGGAGTGGCACGCGCTCGGGCACATCCCGATCAGCGAATCGCACAACCCCGCGCCCAAAGCCTCCTATCCATGGGACTACGTCCACATCAACTCGATCTCCCCTGGAGGGGCGGGCTCTGATCTCCAGGAAGGGGCGGCCGGCGCCGACCAACCCGGGAATGTGCTGCTGTCCTCGCGCAACACGTGGACGCTGTACGACGTCGATCTGCGCAGCGGCGCCGTGCGCTGGCGCCTGGGTGGCGAACACTCGAACTTCAAGCTCGGCCCCGGCACCCGCACCTACTGGCAGCACGACGCCGAATGGCAGCCCGGCGGGCTGATCTCGGTGTTCGACAACGGCTCAGACCCGCCGAAGGAGAAGCAGTCGCGCGGACTGCTGCTCGACCCCAACCTCCAGGCGCACACGGTTACGCTGGTCAAGCAGTTCACCAACCCGACCAAAACGCTGCTCGCCTCAAGCCAGGGCAACCTGCTCACGCTGCCCGGCGGCGACTGGCTAATGGGCTACGGCGGGCTGCCCAACTTCACCGAGTACGACTCCTCCGGCCACGTCCTGCTCGATGGCACGCTCGGCAAGAACGTCCAGAACTTCAGGACATATCTGTATCCGTGGAGCGCGCAGCCGCCGGGCGCCCCGTCGGTCCTCGCCACGCCGGGCGCGGGCGGCACGATCGCCGTCGCGGTGAGCTGGAATGGCGCTACTGACGTCGCCTCCTGGCAGGTGCTCGCGGGCGCCGCGCCGAGTACGCTCGCGCCCGCGGCCAGCGCCGCCAAGACGGGCTTTCAGACGACCATCGCCGCGCCCACCGCCGGCCCATACGTGGTCGTGCGGGCGCTCGATGCCGCGGGCACGGTCATCGGCACCTCGGCGACGGTCAAGGATTAGTGCCCCGCCCGCCGCGTCGCTCGCGTGCGCGCACCGCGCTGGCTGGGCTCGCCTCGCTGGCGGTGCTCGTCGGGCTCGTGGGGCTGGTGGTGCTCCCCTCGGCGCGCTCGGCGTCGGTGGCGCAGCCCGTCGCCCCCAGCTGTGTGCCGCCGACGCTCAACGTCTCCGCGGCGCTCGCCGGCGAACGCGTGACCGTGTCTCCCGGTCCGGACACGCGCGACGCCTCCGCCAACACCCAGATCAGCATGCTCGGCGTCGCTGCAAGCGAGCTGACGCACATCGTCGTCACCGGCTCGCGCAGCGGCGCGCATCCAGGTCGCCTGGAGGCCTACTCGCAGGGCGATGGCGCCAGCTTCCTGCCGGCGCGGCCGTTCGACGGCGGTGAGCTCGTGACCGTCCACGCCGAGCTCAGCGAAGCCGGCAAAACGGTCCCCTTCGCGTGGCGCTTCACCGTCGCCGAGCGCGATGATCCGGGGTCCACGAGCAACGCTGTCGGCACGGGCACGAGCAAGAGCACCGCACCACCACCGCCGCCGAAGGAATACCAGAGCTTCCGCTCGCGCCCGGAACTGCGCCCGCCGGACGTGACGGTGTCGCCGAAGGCGCAGACGGCCACAGGCGACCTGCTCCTCGCGCCGTACTCCGGGATCGGCCAGTACGGGCCGATGATCCTGGGCGAACACGGCGAACTGGTGTGGTTCAAGCCGCTATCGCCCGCCGGGACACGCGCCGCGAACCTGCAGGTGCAGCAGTACGAAGGTAAGCCCGTGCTCACCTGGTGGCAGGACCCGCTGATCGCTGGTCCGAGCAAGACGGCGGGCGAGGTGATCGCCAACAGCGCCTACCAGAACATCGCGGTGATCCGCGCCGGCAACGGCTATCAGCCGGACCTGCACGAATTCAGGATCACCCCGCAGGGCACCGGCCTGATCACCGTGTATGACGCGATCGACTGCAACCTCTCAGCGGCCGGCGGCCCGCGCGATGGCGCCGTCGCGGACACGCTGCTGCAGGAGATTGACCTCAAGACCGGCCTCGTCATGTACGAGTGGCACAGCCTCGACCACGTGCCGCTGGCGAACTCCTACTCCTCGGCCGCGCCCACGAGCGTCAAAGAACCGTACGACTACTTCCACATCAACTCGATCGACGTCGAGCAGGACGGCGACCTGCTGGTCGACTCGCGCAACACGTGGGCGGCATACGACGTCAACCCGAAGACCGGCCAGGTGCGCTGGGAGCTGGGCGGCAAGCGCTCAAGCTTCGCGATGGGGCCAGGAACGGCGACGGCGTGGCAGCACGACGCGATCCAGCAGCCGGGCGGCGCGATCACGTTCTTCGACAACGGCGCCTTCCCACAGGTGCACCGGCAATCGCGCGCGATCGAAGTGAAGCTCAACATGACGAACATGACGGCGACGCTCGCGCGCAGCTACGAACACTCCAACCCGCTCGTCGCGGGCAGTCAGGGCAACGTGCAGGCGCTTGCCGGCGGCGACTGGATGGTCGGCTGGGGCCAGGCGGGCTACCTGTCGGAGGTGGGCGCGGCCGGACAGGTGCTGTTCAACGCCCATCTACCGCCGAGCTGGGAGTCCTACCGGACGTTCGTGTCCCCGTGGAGCGGGCACCCGGCGAGCCCGCCGGCGCTGGCGGTCGTGCCTACACCGGGCGCTAACGCCGGCGCGAGCGTGTACGCGAGCTGGAACGGGGCGAGCGAAGTCGCCTCCTGGCAAGTGCTCGTCGGACCCTCGGCGAGCGCGCTGGCGCCGGCGGGCAGCGCGGCGAAGACGAGCTTTGAGACCGCGATCCCGCTGGCGGCGGCCGGCGCGGGCTCTTACGTCGCCGTGCAGGCGCTCAACTCCGCAGGGGTGGTGATCGGCACGTCGGCCACCGTCAAGGGCTAGTGCCGCCAGACCCGTTTGCCGCGCCCGGTCCCTTCGGCAGTCCATGGCGCCGGTGCAGCTGCGAGCTCGGCGGTAGTTGCTGCGGGCCCTCGACTTCACGTTCGGAGCGGCGTTTACGCCGCGCCGCGGCGCTGACCGCCGCGTGTCTGGCGGTCGAGAAGTAGTCCGCGAAGCCGCGCGCGTGGGCGGCGACGAGACGCCGCGGCAGCGGCGCGCGCAGCTCATCCGTGAAGGCGCGCTCATATTCCGCGCGCAGGCCTTCCTCGAGCGGGCTTTCGCCGGCGCTGTTGTGTAGCTCCAGGCGCCCGCTGTGCGTGCTGTAGTCATACAGCTCGGCTTCCTGCCCCTGCGACTTGGGTGTGATCCCGTCGTAGGGCCAGTTGGAGTAGGTCGCGTACTTGGCCTGCGTCGTGCGCAGCGCGACGACGTGCAGTGGCGCGTCGGCGGCGTATGGCTCGATCGCGAACTCCGTGACGGTCTCGTCGGTGGCGTGCAGCACGAACTGGCGTCCCGGTGCCGCCGGGTTCGCGAGGATCCCCGCGAGGTCGAGCCGGCCGGCGAGGTGCGAGTAATGCGGGTCGCTACGCCAGTCGTCCGAGCCGGTGGCGATCGTCAGCAGCAGCGGTGCAATATCAACGCTCGAGCTGAGCTGCGTGCGCGGGACTTCGGGTTCGGCGGTGAGCAGCCCGCGCGGGTCCTTGACCAGTAGCGGCACGCGCGTGCACTCCTCATACGCGCTTGCGCCCTTGCCCCGCAGCCCGTGGGATCCGCCGTACTCGCCGTGGTCGGACGTGAACAAGATCACCGTGTTCGCCGCCACCTGCGGGTTGGTCTGAAGCGTGCGCATCACCTTGCCGATATGGCGGTCAACCTCGAGCTGGATCTTGACGTAAAGGTCGAGGAATTCGAGCCATTTTTCGGTGGCTTCGGGGCCACTGAAGGGCACCGGGCCGAAAGACGCCGCCGCGGTGTCCTGGAAGGAGCGCTGCAGGCGCGGCTTGTGGCGCTCGATCAGCAGCTCGGGCGTCTCGTAGTTTGGCGGCAGCCGCTGCACGCTGCGTTCGGCGCTGGCCTCCGCGGGGACGCGATCGCTCCACTTGTACCACCACGCGATGTCGTGCGGGTTGACGAACGAAACCGTCGTGCACCACGGTTCGGAGCCGCCCTCCTCGGCGAACCAGTCGGAGAACCGCTTCGCGATGTGCGGGTCCACGCGCCAGCCCTGGCCGGGGGCGCCATCCGGCGACGGGAACACGCCGCCGTCGAAACCGTAGCGCTCGAGCGCCTGTTCCCCGGTGAACGCCGTCCAATGGTTGTCGCCGTGTGTGAGGTGCCACTTGCCGAGCCAGCGCGTGCTGTAGCCGTGCTCACGCAGCATCGTCCCCCAGGTTGGGAACCCGGGGTCGAGCGTGCTGCCGCCGGTGATCATGCAGCCCGTCTGATGCGTGTACAGCCCTGTCAGCAGCGTCGAGCGCGCGGGCGAGCAGTCGTTTGACGCGGTGTAGTGCCGCGCGAACGACACGGCCCCCTGGCTCAGTCGCTGCAGGTTGGGCGGCAGCCCGAGCCCGGCAGGGTTCGGGGAGAACCACTGCGGGAAGCGCAGCTGGTCGACGACGATCACGAGGATGTTCGGTTTGTCGTAGGAGACGGTCGGCGTGGTGTGGACGCGCGCGGGGGCGGGGGTGCTCGGCGGCGAGCTCGAGTCGCTCACCGTGTCCGCGGCAGCCGCGATCGCGCCGGCACCGGCCAGCACGCCGCCGGCGATCAGCCCGCGCTTGATTGCCGTGCGTCTGTCTACTCTCCTATCCTGCTGCGGGTCGATGCTCTCCATGCGCGCTCTCATCCTAGGGGCGGGCGCAACTCTGGGGCTGGCGCTTGCGGGGGGAGACGTCGCCGCGGCGCAGAGCGCCCCGGCGTGCGCTCCGGCCACATTGAACAACTCCGCGCTGCAGGACGGCGTCGTGACCGTCTCGCCGCTGGCGGGCAGCCGCGACGCGACGCCGCAGACCCAGATCAGCTTCCTCGGCGTGCCCGCGGGCGATCTCAGCGCGATCAGCGTCGTCGGCTCGCGCACAGGCGCTCACAGCGGGCACCTGGCGTCGTATTCGCAGGGCGACGGCGCTAGCTTCCTGCCATCCAGTCCGTTCGTCGCGGGCGAGCGGGTGACGGTGCGGGCGCGTGTGCGCGTCGGGCGCTCGGTGCGTGCGCTGCTCGACGAGTTCCAGGTCGCCAGCCAGGATCAGATCAGCACAACGCCCAGGATCACCCAGCCCGGCAACGCCGCCGAAGTCCAAGGCTTTCACTCGCGCCCGGATCTCAGCCCGCCGGTGGTGACCGTGACCGCGCAGTCCCCCGCCGTGGCGGGCGGAGACGTGTTCGTGGCGCCGTATGGGGGAGCGGGCCAGGGCGGGCCGATGATCCTCTCGCCGAGCGGCGGGCTGCTGTGGTTCAAGCCGATGCCGGCCAACACCGAGGCGACCAACCTGGAGGTCCAGGAATACGAAGGCAAACCCGTGCTGACGTGGTGGCAGGGGGACATCAGCGTGCACGGGTTTGGGCTGGGCGAAGACGTGATCGCCGACGGCACCTACACCGACATCGCGCACGTGCGCGCCGGCAACGGGTTGCAGGCCGATCTGCACGAGTTCCAGCTCACGCCGCAGGGGACAGCGCTGATCACGGCGTACGACCCGATCCTCTGCAATCTGTCGGCGGTGGGCGGCCCCGACTACGGAGGCGTCACCGACAGCGTCTTCCAGGAGATCGACGTCAAGACCGGCCTGGTGATGTACGAATGGACGAGCATCGATCACGTGGCGATGAGCGAATCCTACGAACCGGCGAACCGCTCGAGCACCGCCTATCCCTACGACTTCTTCCACCTCAACTCGATCAGCCTCGACCGCGACGGCAGCCTGCTGATCTCAAGCCGCAACACGTGGACCGTCTACAAGCTCGCCGCCCCGAGTGGCCAGATCCTGTGGCGCCTGGGCGGTAAGCACAGCAACTTCAAGATGGGGCCCGGCACGGGAACTGCCTGGCAGCACGACCCGCGCGAACTGCCGAGCGGCTCGATCAGCGTGTTCGACAACGGCGACTCGCCGAAGGCGCACAGCCAATCGCGCGGCATCGTCGTCAGCGTCAACCAGCAGACCGGCGCCGCGACGCTGCTCACGCGGCTGACGCACACGCCGGCGTTGCTCGTCGAAAGC
The DNA here is from genome assembly GCA_963735615.1 of uncultured Solirubrobacteraceae bacterium. Taxonomy (GTDB): domain Bacteria; phylum Actinomycetota; class Thermoleophilia; order Solirubrobacterales; family Solirubrobacteraceae; genus Palsa-744. The sequence continues at coordinate 1,527,507 of CAVTLO010000001.1, read as the reverse complement.
CAGGGCAACCTGCAGGCGCTCGCCAACGGCGACTGGTTCGTCGGCTGGGGTCAGGAACCGTACTTCTCCGAGTTCGGCCCCGAAGGCAACCTATTGTTCGACGCGCACTTCCCGCCGCACGACGAGTCCTATCGCGCCTTTCGCTTCGAATGGACGGGCACGCCCGCCCACCCGCCAACGTTCGCCTTCCAGCCCGCAAGCGCCGGCGCCGGGACCGTCTACGCGAGCTGGAACGGGGCGACGCTCGTCGCGTCTTGGCGGGTCCTCGCGGGCGCGAGCCCTGCCAGCCTGAGCACCGTCGCGCTCGCGCCGCGCAGCGGCTTTGAGACCGCTATCTCCGTGCCCGCCGGGACCGTCGGGCCGTACGCGGAGGTGCAGGCGCTCGGCGCCGGCGGACAGGTGCTCGGGAGCTCCGCGGCGGTGTCCGAGACCTCGCTGTAGCCGCGGCGCTGCAACGGAAGGGGGGAGATTCGAACTCCCGAGACGGGGGTTACCCGCCTGCCGGTTTTCAAGACCGGTGCATTCAACCGCTCTGCCACCCTTCCAAGATGGCTCAGATGCTACGCGCTCGCGCGGCACAGCCGGCAGGCTCTAAACTGGCAGCCCGACCTCAGGGAGAGGTGGCCGAGTGGCTGAAGGCACTCGCCTGCTAAGCGAGTATGGGGGTTAAACTCCATCGCGGGTTCGAATCCCGCCCTCTCCGTTTTTGGTAGGTGCGAGGTTGTTGTTCGAAACCCGCACCCGCGGCGCTGGCGGCATATGCTTTGTTTGTGATCAGCGAGGAACTTCGTCAGCTTGTTCGAGAGAGCGAGCGATGGCTCGCTGCGACACCACCCGAGACTAGTCGTGGTGCCGCGGCCCTGCTTCGGGAAGTGATGCCGCGGTTGTCGGGCGAGCGTCAGCGCCAGCTCGCCGAGGAGATGGCCCGTCGCTTCGAGTTGCGGGCCGACGCGCATTCATCCTCAGAGCTGCGGTTGTTTTCGACAGCCGATTCCGTCGTAGGCTTCCACGCGCAGCGAAGCCCCGGCTCTGACCCATCTAATCGCTCCTTGGCCCGAATCGCTCCTCGTGGAGCCGTCGGATCAGGAGCGGTAGCTGGTCATGGTCTGATCTGACACAGTTCCCGAGCTCGTGGCATTTAAGGGCTGCATGCTCAAACAAGGCCCCGACGTAAAGGCGCTATACGCCGAGCAGGGCGACGATCTACTGCGGTTCCTCGTGCGTCGCACCGGGGACGCCGAGATAGCCGCCGATCTGTGGGGCGAGACGTTCGCCCAGGCGCTCGCAAGCCGCGGGCGGTTCCGCGGCAACCACGAGCAGGCGATTGCCTGGCTGTACACGATCGCGCAGCGACAGCTAGGCCGCTACTACCGGCGCGGCAAGGCGGAGTGCCGCGCCATGCAACGTCTCGGGATGGAGCGCCCGGCGATGAGCGCCGAGGCGGAAGCCCAACTCGTCGAGCGAGCGGGACTCGATGAGATGCGCGACGCGATCGCGGCAGGGGTCGCGACGCTCTCCGACCACGCACGCGAGGCGATCATGCTCCGCGTCGTGGATGAGCTTCCGTACTCGGACATGGCGAGCCGGTTGGCGATATCCGAGCAGGCTGCGCGACTGCGTGTCTCGCGCGGGATGAGGGCTCTCGCTCGCGTGCTGGACGTCCAAACGATCAAGGAGGCACGAGAAGCATGACCGCGACCTACCAAGCCGAGACGCGGGGGGATGAGTACCAGCGGTTCCTCGAGGACATGGGCGATCAGGTGGACCAGGCCGCGAACCGGCATAGCAGCCAACTGCGCAGGCGTAGACGCGTCGCGGCCGGGGGGCTGGCGTTGTTGGCCGCTGTCGCGGGCATCGTCGTGGTGATTGCCAACGGCGCGGGACGCGTCGATGTCGTCGCCCAGGCCGAGGCCGCGCTCGCCCCGACGGGCCAGGTTCTCCGGCTCGTGACCGTCTCGCGGCTTGAAATGCGTGGCGGAACGCATGCGCAGGTCACGGGCTGGGAAGCCGAAAGTCTTGGGTGGAACAAGCCGCGCACGGCGGAACAGTGGTCGGCGTCGGCGCCTACGCGCTGGCGGATCGCCACAACCATCCCAGCCAGCACAGCCGCGGGTCCGGTTACGGCCGCACCGATCCAATGTGCCTATTCCAGTGGCAGCGAAGAAATCTATGTGCAAGCGTTTCGAAACAACGAAGTGGTCGTCGTGCCGGTGAGCAAAGGCCGAGACGAAAGCTCGGAGGAGTCGCTGTGTACAACTCAGGTGTCAGGCGGCCTCGGCACCCAGCCGGTGGCCCACATACGCAGGATGCTCGAATCCGGTCAGCTGCGAGTCGCTGGCAGGGACACCGTTAACGGTCGCGAAGTCCTGCGGCTGACAGGCGAGGAAACACGCTCGCAATCCACGGGCGCCGGCCCCAGCGCTGCGTGGCCGATCGAATATGACGTGGACCCCGAAACCTATGCCCCCGTTCGCTTCACGGTCGAAATGGTCGGGGCGAATGCTCTCGGCAATGCCGGCACGCTGACGGAGATCACCGACGTCACGGCATCCGAAGCGCTACCGCTCAACGAAACGACGGCCGGCCTCCTGAGCCTCAAGACCACCGGGAGTCCCGTCATCCGTCACGGCGTCAACCAACTCGAAAAGCGGCGCGAAGCGGAGGCGGCGAGCGGCGCAAGCGCCAGTCGCGCCACGAGGGGCCGGCGTCGATGATGACTGTCACCCGCCGAAGTCCGGGGAGTAGCATGGCGGCGACGTTGCCCTCGGTGAACCGGCGACGAACGACTCTCTGAAAGGCAGCCATGGGAATCTCCGACAGACTCAAGGACCTGAAGACCAAGGCCGTAGACGCGACCGTTGAGCGCAGCGACAAGATCCACGAAGCGGTGGAGAAAGTCGCGAGCACCGCCGACGAGCGCACCGGCGGCAAGTACAGCGAGCGCATCCAGAACGCAAGCGCCAAGGCCGGCAGCCTCGTCGACGGCCTCAAGAGCTCTGAGCAGGATGCCGCAGCGCAGGGCGAGGACAGCGCGCCCCCGGCCGGCGGTTGAGTCTCAGCGCGCGAGCGCAGCGCGCAGCACGCCGCCCATCTCGGCGACCGCCTCGCGCGGGCCGGTACCGTCGACGAGCGCGTGGATGAAGCCGTGCACGTAGCCGTCGTGGCGGCGCAGGAGCGTACGCACCCCGGCGACGCGCAGGCGCGCGGCATAAGCCTCCCCCTCGTCGCGCAACGGGTCGAAGCCAGCGGTGACGACGAGCGCGGGCGCAACAGCGCTGAGGTCCTCCGCGAGCAGCGGCGACGCGCGCGGGTCGCGCCGGTTGCCGTCGGGGCCGACGAGCTGCTCCTCATACCAGTCCATGCTCTCTTTTGTGAGCAGGAAGCCCTCGGCGAACGTGATGCGCGACTGGGCCACCTCGACGAGGTCGGTGACGGGGTAGATCAGCAGCTGAAACGCCGGAACGGGGCCGCTGCCGGCCGCCGCCAGCTGCGCGGTGACGGCGGCGAGGTGCCCCCCGGCGCTGTCCCCAGCGACGGCGATCCGCGCGGGATCTGCGCCCAGTCGCTCGGCGCTCGCGACGGCGTCGTGGAAGGCAGCGAGCGCGTCCTCGACGGGCGCGGGGAAGCGGTGCTCGGGCGCGAGCCGGTACTCGACGCTGAGCACGCGCGCGCCGGAGGCGTTCGCGAGCAGACGGCAGGGCTGGTCGTGGGTGTCGAGATCGCCGACCACCCAGCCGCCGCCGTGGTAGTAGACGATCAGCGGTGCGGCCGTCTGCTGCTGTGCCTGGAGCGGCACGTACAGCCGTGCGCGCAGCGGCCCCTCGGCGCCGGCGATGGTCGTCTCGTGAACGCTCGCGATCGGAATCGGCGCGCCGGCGACGGCGCGCGCGGAGCGACGGATTTCCTCACGGGCAGCGGCGGGCGTGCGGCTCGAGGCCGGCAGCGGCGGATGGCGCTCGGCGAGCTTGAGCAGCACCTGCGTGTCGAGGTCGAGCTCGAGCCCGTCGCGGCGGATCGGCGCGCCCACGATGCGGCGCTTGGCGCTCGCTGGCAACGCCCCGATCGCGCGCACGGCGGCGATCTCGAGGCGGCTCGCCAGGTCGCTTTCCACAGCTGGATGCTCGCAGATGGCGGGCCTGGCGGCAGCCGCGCACCGGGCGCGGGCGGATCATCGCCCAGCTGAACTTGGGTTGAGCCCAAGAACCGTACCGGCACGACAAGTCGATCTTTTGCTGTCAAGCCGCTACGATTCGCGGCATGGGGATGGCTCGCTCTGGGGAGGGGCGCCGGCCGGCGCGTCGGGGGGCACTCGCGGTGGCAACACTGCTCGCCGCCGGCGCGCTGGCTGTCGGGATCGGTGCGAGCGCGTCGGCTGCGTCTGCCGGCGCAGCGCGCGCGAGCGGATCGACGGGGCTGGCGCCGGCGGCCTACCGCGTCGCGCACGTGTGCGGCGGGAGCGGTCCGGGCGCCGCCGCGTGCACGGCGCTGCGCCTGGTGTCCACGTCGCCGACGAGCGCCGAGCTCCGGGAAAGGGCCGCTGCGCAGGCCGCGGAAGCGGCCACCGCCGCGCGCCCGGCGGTGGAAGACAACAACCCGGTCCCCGGATACCTGACGCCGCAGGATCTACACGACGCTTATTCGCTACCGGATGAAACGGCCGCCTCCTTCACGCAGACGATCGCGGTCGTCGACGCGTACGACGATCCGACCGCGGAAGCGGACCTGGGTGTCTACGACGAAGAGTTCGGCCTGCCGGCGTGCACGAGCGCGAACGGCTGCTTCAGCAAGGTCAACGAGGAAGGCAAGCCGAGCCCGCTGCCGCCCAAGAGCGGCGAATGGGCGGGCGAGATATCGATCGATGTGCAGATGGCCCACGCTGTCTGTCAGCACTGTCGCGTGCTGCTGGTGGAGGCCAACAGCGCGGAACTCTCCGACCTCGGCACCGGCGTCAACGCCGCCGTGGGCCTGGGAGCGACCGAGATCAGCAACTCCTACACCGCCGGTGAGGAAGCGGCGATCGCGAGCTACTACTCGGAACTAAACGCCAGCTTCTACGATCATCCCGGCATCGTCCTCACCGCCGCCTCGGGCGACTGCGGCTACCTCAACGAGGATTGTCCCCAAGAAGCCGCCGCCGCGAACTTCCCCGCCGACTCGCCGGACGTGGTCGCGGTGGGGGGCACGAGTCTTACGGAGAAGAAGGAAGTGTGGCGCAGCAGCGTGTGGGACGAAGGCGGCAGCGGCTGTAGCGTTATCTTCGCGGCGCCGGCGTGGCAGAGTGCGGTGGCCAACTTCGCGAGCACCGGCTGCGGCAGCGAGCGCTCGGTCGCGGACGTGGCGGCTGTCGGCAATCCGAACACCGGGGTCGACGTGTACGACAGCACCCCAGAAGGCACCGGCCAGCCGACCGGGTGGACGGTGTTCGGCGGTACGTCAGTGGCCTCGCCGATCATCGCCGCTGAGTTTGCGCTGGCCGGCGGCGCGAACGGGGTCCCGTTCCCGGCCGCAACGCTGTACGCGCATCTCGGCGAAGGCGAAGACCTCTACGACGTGGTCTCCGGCAGCAACGGCTCGTGCGGTGCCGCCACCTCGTGCCAGGCGGCCATCGGCTATGACGGCCCGACTGGCGTCGGCAGCCCGATCGGCCTCGGCGCGTTCGCCGCCGCGGGCAGCCCTGAAAACATCGCCCCCCCGACCATCTCCGGGATCGCCGAACAGGGCCAGACGCTGACCGAGACGGCGGGGTCGTGGACAAACAGCCCGACCTCGAGCGCCGATCGGTGGGAGCGCTGTAACGCCTCCGGCACGGGTTGTGCGGCGATCGAAGGTGCCACCGGTCAGAGCTTCACGCTGGTCGCGAGCGACGTCGGCGCGACGATACGCGTTCAAGAAACGGCTGACAACGCCGACGGCACCGGCGTTCCGGTGGACTCCGCGACGACGGCGGTCGTCGTCTCGGATAACCCAAAGCTCACCGGCTTCACGCCAAGCTCGGGGATCACCGGCAGCGTGGTGACGATCGAAGGCGCCTCTCTGGGCGGGGTCACGCAGGTCGAGTTCGGCAAGCTCACGGCGAGCTTCAAGGTGCTCTCTTCCACGCAAATCGAAGCGATCGTGCCCGACGGGGTGGCCAAGGGCAAGGTCTCGCTGACGACACCGCTGCGGACGCTGACGAGCAAGGGCAAGTTCACGCCGACGCTGTCGATCACGGCGGTGACGCCCGAGAGCGGCGGCCCAGGCACCACGGTCACGGTCAAGGGTGTCGGCTTCAACGCGAGCTCGAGCGTCAGCTTCGACGGCGTCGCCGCGGTGATCAAGTCGCTGTCGGCCAAAAGGATCAAGGTGACGGTGCCGGCCGGGGCAGGTGCCGGGCCGATTGCCGTGACCAACACCGCCGCGCCGGTAGGCACCGTGTTCAGCGCGAGCAGCTTCACCCCCTGAACGCCGCGGGGCCGCAGTTGGGTTAACGTTGTTCACTCAATCTGTTGAGAACAGCGCGAGATACGCGCACGAGGAAGGAGTCCAGATGGCGCGCATCCTGCTTGACGAGACGGAGATAGACGTTGCCGAGGACGTCGAGGACATCCTCAACAAGATCGTCAACTCGCGCGACGGCTTGCGACGCGGCAGCGGCGCGATCGTCGCTCCCCCTGGCTGGGTGATCGTGACCGCGTCGGACGGCGGCGATGAGATCTACGTTCAGGTCGCGCGCATCGGCTGCGTGCGCGAGAACTAGCGCTGCAGGACCGCTCGCGCGGTACTGGCGGTGCCGTCCTACGGCTCCTCGGCGGCGGCGACCGCGAACACGATGTGGCGGCGGGCGAGGCTCAGGTAGGGGTGCAACTCCACCGGACCGCCGTCGAGCGGTGCGACGGTGACGTCGGTGAGCGTGATGAAATCGCGCTCGGAGGCGTTCAATACATCTGAGACACGGCTGCGGTAGCCGTCGCGTGCGAGCGTCAGCACACCCACGATGCGGTGGCGCTCAGTCTCGATCGTGACCCGCTCGGTGCGGTGGTCGCTGCCGAGCGGATCGCCGTCGCCGAAGGTCTCCTCGAGGCTCATGCGCCCATTATCGAGGCTCGACCGGTTTCGGCGCATCCGGTCCACGGCTCGGCTGGTAGCGCGGTGGGAGACATGGGGACTCAGCGCGTCAGCAGGTAGCTGCGCGTGAGGGTGGTGCGCAGACCGGTGGGGCCGGCGGCGACGATCGTGACGCGCGCCAGCATGCCTCGGTGGCGTCCGAGCTCGGCGCGCAGCCGGCGCAGCGCGCCCGGGCCGACGAGCAATCGCACGTGCGCGGCGACGGCGGGCGGGAGCCCGCGCGCGGCCGCGATCAGGCGCACCGCGCGGCTGCGGCCGCGCGGGGAGAGGGTGGCCGTGACGAGGATCGTGCAGCGGCGCTGGCAGCTCACCTCGAGCGCGAGCGCGCGTCGCGCGAGCACGCCGGTCTTGCGCGGCACGCTCACGCGCAGCAGCGGCGCGACGTTCAGCGGCGGCGGCCACGCGCCGGGCGCCAGGCATCCGTTCGCGGCGGGGGCGAGTAGGTCGAAGCGCTCGACGCGGTTGTTGTTTGTGTCGGCCACGTACACGTCGCCTTCGCAGCCCACGGCGATGGCCTTGGGCTGGGAGAATTCGCCGGGGCCTGTGCCGCGGACGCCCCACTTGGCAAGGAAGCGCCCGCTGGCGTTGAACTCCTGCGCGCGGTTGTTTTCGCTGTCGAGCACGTATACGTCCTCGGCGGCACTCACGGCGAGAGATGTGGGTGTGTTGAAGCGGCCATCGGTGGTGCCCTTGGACCCCCACGTGGCGATGAAGGCTCCGCCGGGCGAGAGCTCGACGACGCGGTTGTTATCGGTGTCGGCGACGTACACGTCCCCGGATGGGCCGACGGCTACGCCCTGCGGATGGTTGAGTGCGCCCGAGCCGCTGCCGGACGCGCCATCGCCGCCGCCGGCCCCCCAACTCGCCTGCAACGAGCCTTCTGGCCCGTACACGAGGATGCGGTTGTGGTCGCTGTCTGCGACGTAGGTCTGGCCCGTTGCGGCGGACACGGCCACGGCGCTCGCGGCGGCGAGTTCCGCTCCGCCGAGGTCGGCCGGGCCGCCCAGTTCGCCGAGGAACGTGCCATCGCCCCACAGGCGCACGACGCGCGCGTGGCCTTCGTCGGCCACGTAGACCGATCCGCGCGGGTCGACCGCGATCCCCGTCGGCGAGGCAAAGCCCGTCGCCGGGGTGAAGCCGGCGCTCGAGGGAACGCCTCCGGTGAGCGTCCATTGTTCCGCGTAGGCGTCGCTGCCGGGCGTGAACGCCTCGATGCGGTCACCGACGGTGTCGGAGACGAGCAGCCGCCCGGTCGGGTCGATCGTGAGGCCGCGCGGCGCCGTCAGCTGACCGGGCCCGCGCGCGGAGGCGCCGAGCGTGCGCAGGTAGTCGCCGATCGGGTTGAACACCTCGATGCGGTCGTTGGCGGTGTCCGCCACGTACGTGTCGCCCGCGGGATCGCTGGCCAGCGCACGTGGGAACTCCAGCTGACCCGGTTTGGAGCCGGCGCCGCCCCATGCTCCGGCGAACGCCAGCTGCGGTGTGAGCTTGACGACGCGGTCGTTGCTGTCGTCGGCGACGTACACGTCGCCGACGGCGTCGAGCGCGACGCCGTACGGAAAGCCGAACTGCCCGGGACCCTTCCCCTGCGAGCCGGCTTCGGCTTCGAAGGCGCCTTCGGGGCTGAATTTCTCGATGCGGCGGTTGTCATCGTCGCTGACGATCACCTCGCTTTCGTTGGCGGCGACGCCGCGGGGGTAGGAGAACTCGCCGGGATCGCTGCCGTGCGTGCCCCACGTGGTCGCTTCGCCGCCTTCGAGGTTGAAGCGCTCAATGCGGTTGTTGCCGGAGTCGGCGACGTAGACGTGCTGGCCGGAGACGGCGATGCCGCCGCCGGGCGGTTGGCTGGGATTCTGCGAGGAGCCGAAGTCGAACTCCCCGAGTTCGCTGCCGCGGCGGCCCCACGTGGTGATGAATTCACCGTCCGGCCCGAACTTCTCGATGCGATTGTGGCTGGAGTCGACGACGTACACGTCGCCGGCCGCGTCGACCGCGAGCCCGCCGATCGGGCCGAACTGGCCGTGCCCGCCGCCGTATGAGCCCCATTGCGTCTCGAACGCACCGGTGGCGGTGAACTTCTGCACGACATAACTCAGCTGGTCGGCGACGTACACGTCCCCCTGTGCGTCCACTGCAACCGCCTCCGGGAAGCGCAGCACGCCTTCGCCGCGCTGGCCGACGACCTGCACGGCCACGTACGGACACGGGCCGACGCCGGCCCCCGGGCAGGCGGCGGCAGTGGCGGTGGCAGAGGCGGTGGCGGTGGCGGTGGCGGTGGCGGAGGCGGAGGCGCCAGCAGCGATGCAGGCAGCGGCGAGCGCGAGCGCGAGACGGCTGGAAGGCGTCATCGCCACTGACAACACGCGGACATCCCCGGCGGAGTGGTGGGCAGCCGCGCACAGTGTGCGTGCGCGCGACGAGCTATGTATCGCCATGGTGATACGGAGTTTTAAACGAGTAAAAGCGGAACGCAGCGGTCACACTCCTGTGACACGCGGGCTGCGCTACGTCGGCGTTGCTACTGGACGATGCCCTCGGGCGCGCGCGCCGGGAGTCCGGCGCGGCTGGCGGGGAGCGCGGCGATGCGCCCGTTGGCGTGGCTCGGGCGGTTGCGCTCCTCGCGCACGATGTACAGCGGGCGATGCTTAACCTCGTCGTAGATGCGCCCGACGTACTCGCCGATCACGCCGAGCGCGATCAACTGGATGCCGCCGAGCAGCAGGATCGCGATCGTGATCGCGCCGAAGCCCGGCAGGTAAGAGCCGACGATGCGCAGGCCGATGACGACGGGGATCGCGATGAACGCGACGCCGGCCGACAGCAGCCCCACGTAAGTGGCGAGTTGCAACGGCAGGTGCGAGAAGGAGGCAATCGCGTCGAGCGAGAAGCGCAGCATCTTGCGCACCGTGTACTTGGTCTCCCCGGCGTGGCGCGCGTCGCGCTGGTAGGGGACGGCGGTCTGGGTGAAGCCAACCCACACGGTCATGCCGCGCAGGAAGCGCGAGCGCTCGGTCATCGCCAGCAGCGCGTTCAGCGCGCGGCGGTCGAGCAGGCGGAAGTCGCCCGAGTTGGGCTCGAGGTCGACCTGCGCGAGCTTGTCGAACAGCTTGTAGAACCATGATGCGGTGGCGAGCTTGAAGGCGGTCTTGCCCTCGCGCTGCTTGCGTACCGCGTAGACGACGTCGGCGCCCTGGCTCCACTGGGCGATCATCTCGGGGATCAGCTCGGGCGGGTCCTGCAGGTCGGCGTCGATCATCGCCACGACGTCGCCTACCGCGTGCTCCAGTCCGGCCGTCAGCGCCGCCTGGTGGCCGAAGTTGCGCGAGAGGTGCACGACGCGCACGCGCGGGTCGTTCGCGGCCATGCGGTCGAGCAGCTCAGGCGTGCGATTCGAGCTGCCGTCGTTGACGAGCACAAGCTCGAACTCGTAGTCGGCGACCGCTGCGCTCGTGCGCGACACGAACTCCTGGACGAGCTCCTCCTCGTCGTAGACCGGCGCGACCACGCTGAGCAGGATGGGGGTGCGAAGCTGTGTATCTGACATGTCGTTGCCTTCTGGGCGACGCTACCAACACCAGCCGCCTCGAATCATCTTCCACGAGCCGCCTAAGCCGCCGCTCAATTTATCGTTCATCCTGTCCACGGATGACTTCCGAGCGCAGCGACAGCGAGATCTCGCCCCCCAGCGTAGCGCCACGGCCGTCACGACTGGCCGTGCTCCTGCACAGGGTGGACGCGCCGGTGCTCGTCCAGTTCGTGAAGTTCGGCATCGTCGGCATCTCCAACACGCTGCTCACGCTCGTCGTGTACACGGTGCTGCTGAAGGTGTTCGGCGTCTGGTACCTGGCGGCGTCGGCGATCGGCTTCGCGGTTGGGGCCATCAACGGCTTCCTGCTCAACCGCCGCTGGACGTTCCGTGAGCACGTCGGCGACGCGCTCACGCCGGTCCGCTGGGGGATCGTGCAGAGCGGCGGGCTCGCCATCAATGAGGGTCTGCTGTACCTGTTGGTCCACGACGCGCAACTCGACAAGCTCGTTGCCCAGGTATGCGCGACGGCCGTCGTCACCATCACCACGTTCATCGTCAACCGCGCCTGGACCTTCCGCATGCACGCGCCGGTCGCGGCCGACGCGCCCACCCCCTAGCGGAACACAGCCATCAGTGAGAGTCCGGCGGGGATACGCCCGCCGCGCGCGATCAGCGCCGCCTCGAGCGCGAGCGGGCGCTGCAGCAGCCAGTTGAGGGGATTCGGTGGCACCCACAGGTCGAGGCTCGACTCGGTCGTCCTTGCCCTGCTCACGCGATCGAGCACGCGCAGCACGATCGCCGCTGGCAGCAGCAGCGAGTTGAAATAGGTCGTGCGCACCTGGCTCCAGCCAGCCTGCTCGGCGACCCGCTGCAGCGAGCGGCGGGTGTAGCGACGATGGTGGTGGTTGATCTCGTCGTGGCCGCTCCACAGCCACTGGTAGGCGGGTACCGTCACCAGCAGCGCGCCGCCCGGCGCGAGCACGCGGCGCAGCTCGCGCAGCGCCGCTAGGTCGTCCTCGAGGTGCTCGATCACATCCAGGCTCACGGCCAGATCAAAGCTGTCGTCGGGGAAGGGCATCTTCGAGCACCGAGCCAGCGACGACCTCGCCGACGTGGCGCTCGCGCGCGAGCGCCACGCTCGTGCCCGACAGCTCGATGCCCGTCACAGCGCCGAGGCGCGCTAGCTCGAGCATGTTGCGCCCGCTGCCGCAGCCGGCGTCGAGAATGCGCGCAGGCATGGGCAGCCCGAGCTGCGCGATCGCCCCCTCGAGCACCGTTCGCCGTCCCCGATACCACCAGTGCACGTCCTCCGCCCGGTGCGTCTGGCGCTCGTAGTCCCTATCCATTCACGCGCATCTTTTCCTAAACGCCGTCGTCCGCGCGGTGCGCTCCGGCTGGCGAGCGGCTCACGGCCGCCTCCCGCCGCTGCGTAGCGAGTATTCGATCGCGCCTGCTTCGCCCTGCCAGACGGCGACCGCGCGGTCGCTTCTAGGGTCGAGTGCGACGCTCGCGTCTGTGACTGGCGATGGCGGCGCCACTTGCTCGGGCTCGCCGAACAGCGAGCGCGGCGGCGCGGCGTCGTACCCGCGCGCCGCGAACAGCGCCTGGCGCTGCATATCGGGCGCGCCTGCGGCGGTAGGCGCCGGCTCGGTCCACAGCACGAGCGCATCGCCTACCGGGCCCGCGGCGAGATCCGCGAGCAGCGCGTCGCCGCTCGGCGCTGCGATCGTGCTGATCGCCCCCAGCCCGTTCAGGTCCACTGGCGCGGCGCGGATCACCCAGTGGCCCGCCGCCGAGCCCGCCCAGGCGAGCACCACGCTCTCCGAGCTGAGGCGCACAAGGCTGGGAGACGCGACCGGGGAGAGCAGGCCGTCGGGGTCGTGGAAGCGCTCGAGCAGTTGCGGGGTGTCGAAATGCACGCCCGTGGACGAGCGGTCGAGGTAGACCGTCGTCTCGCTCCCGCGCCCCTCGGCCCACGCGACGATCGCGCGACGGTCGTCGCTGAGCACGGCCGCGATCTGCGTGTGCGCGCCTGCCGGCCCCAGCCGCTGCAATGGGCCTGCTGCTCCCCGCTGCGGCACCAGGCGGGCATAGATCGAGCCACCCTGTGCCCACACGGCGAGTGCTTCGCTGCGGTAGTCCATCGCCAGTGTCAGCGCCTGTGCGGCGCCGCCGCCCACGCCGCGGGTCGCGACGTTGCGGACGAAGCCGTGCGCGAAGAAGCGCTCGACGTGGACGTCGATCTCGGCTGACGGCCTGCTCGCGCGTGCGCCCGCGGGCGTGGAGATCGAGGTCGGCGCCAACGCAGGCACGGAGACCGGAGTGGACGCCGGTGCGGGCGGGGATGCGAGCGCAACATCGCCCAGGTAGGCCGTCGTGAGCACCATCGGTGCGCTCGCCCCTTCGCTCAGCGCCAGCCCTCGAAACGCGCCACCGGCGGCGCCCTGGATCAGCAGCCCTTCCGCCGGTGTGCCGGGCGCGGAGCCGGCAATCACGATCTGCCCGTGCGGGGCGCCACTGGCCTGCAGCGGCCCGCGCGGCGCGATCGGCCGACCCGCTGCGGTGCGCGGCACGACGCTCGCGCCCGGTTCGTCTTCCGCGCCGATCGCTGCCACGCGAGCGCCGTCGCCGCCCAGGCAGCCGGCGCTGGCGCTCCACACGATCGCGCCCGGCCCTGTGGCCCCGCTCGGGCTGTCGCTCGGGAACACCACCCGCGCCGGTCCCTGCGCCGCGCATGCGCTCAGCACGGCAGGCGTCGACCACGGCGTTTCGGGCTGCTGCGCGGGCGTGACATCCGCGCTGAGCACGGTGTGCGCCGGCGCTCCCGCAAGTATCGTCGAGCCTGTGAGCGCTGCGAGGAGGACCAGCGCGGCCGCGACGACGAGCGCCGACGCGAGCCTCAAGAGGCGAGCGCCGAGCGCAGGAACTCGACAGTGCGCCCCCACGCGAGCTGCGCGAGCTCGGGGTCATGGGTCCCCAGGCGGTTGGTGTCGTTGACAAACGCGTGCCCCGCGCCCTCGTAGTAGTGAAACGTCGTGTCGACGCCCGCGTGCTTGAGCTCGGCCTCGAGCTTGTTCGCGTCCTCGGTCGGGATGAATTCGTCGGCCGTTCCGAAGTGACCGAGCACCGGGCCGTGGATCGCGCTGAAATCGGGCTTGCCGTGGGGCATCACGTAGTAGAACGTCACCGCCGCGGCGATGTTCGGGCAGGTGGCCGCCGCCCACACCGCCAGGCCGCCGCCGAGGCAGAAGCCGACCGCGCCCACGCCCGTGCCCTCGAAGCCAGGCTGTGAGGCGAGGTAGTCGGCCGCGCCACACATCTCCCGCTCGACCTCGCTCATCGACAGCGCCATCATCTTCTGCTGCGCCTCGCTCGGCTGCGTCGTCGTCTCGCCGCGGTAGAGGTCGGGGGCAAGCGCGTAAAAGCCCTCGGCGGCGAGGCGGTCGCACAGCGAGCGGATGTGCTCGTCCACGCCCCACCACTCTTGTAGGACGATCACGCCCGGGCCGTGCTCGCCGTCCGGCACGGCCAGGTAGCCGGGGGCAGCGCCGGCGCTGGTGGGGAACTCGATGTCGGGCATGGGTGTGGCTCCTTGGGTCCGTGACTAGATCGGGCGGCGCAATACTCTCACGACATCGTGTCCGCAGGAAGAGGAGAGGCAACGCCATGGATGCCGTAAACCACCAGTTCCGACTCGCAGCGCGTCCGGTCGGCCTACCCAAGCCGAGCGACTGGAACTACGCCGAGGAGCCGGTGCGCGAGCCTGGCGACGGCGAGGTGCTCGTCAAGATCCAGTACGTCTCGCTCGACCCGGCGATGCGCGGCTGGATGAACGAGGGACGCTCCTACATCCCGCCGGTGGCCATCGGTGAGGTGATGCGAGGGTTCGCCGCCGGCGAGGTGATCGCCTCCAACGACCCTGACGTGGCCGTCGGCCAGCACGTCGGCGGGCTGCTCGGCGTGCAGGAGTACGCCGTGGCCAACGGCAAAGGCGTCTTCAAGCTGGACACCAGCCTCGCGCCGCTGCCCGTGTATCTCGGCGCGCTCGGGATGCCTGGCGTGACCGCGTACTTCGGCTTGCTCGACATCGGCCAGCCCAAAGCGGGAGACACGGTCGTCGTCTCCGGGGCGGCCGGCGCCGTCGGCGGGCTCGTCGGCCAGATCGCCAAGCTCAAGGACTGCCGCGTCGTCGGCATCGCCGGCGGGCCCGAGAAGTGCCGCCACCTCGTCGAGGACCTCGGCTTCGACGCGGCGATCGACTACAAGGCGCAAGATGTCCCCGCCGCCCTCGGCGAACAGTGCCCCAACGGCATCCAAATATATTTCGACAACGTCGGCGGCGACATCCTCGACGCCGCCCTCGCCCACCTCGCCCGCCACGCGCGCGTCGTCATCTGCGGGGCGATCAGCCAGTACAACAACAGCGGCGCGACGCACGGTCCGGCCAACTACCTGTCGCTGCTCGTCAACCACGCGAGCATGACCGGCTTCGTCATGTCCGACTACCTCGACCGCTACGGCGAGGCCGTGCAGGAGATGGCCGGCTGGCTTGCATCCGGCAAGCTCGTCTCGCGCGAGGAAGTCGCCGCTGGGCTCGAGAACTTCCCCCAGGTGCTGCTGCGGCTGTTCCACGGCGAGAACACCGGCAAGCTCGTGCTCGAGGTCTGAAGCGCGCGCAGTCCTACAACGACAGCACGTCTGCGCGCGCGGGGTTGATGCGGCCGTCGAGCAGGTCCAGGTAGGCGCTCTGGAGCGCGTCCGGGCCGTGGCCGTGGATCACCTCCAGCCAGCCGCACGCCCACGCCACATACGGCTGCCACGCCTCCGCCATGCGCTGCTGCAGGACATCCGCGCCCCAGTCCTTGGCGCGCTTGCTCACACGGTCGGGTGCGAAGAAGAACGTCGGGCGCGGGCCCGGCAGCGCGTCCGGTACCTGGCCCATGCGGTCGTGGTGTGTCGCGCCGACGACCGCCGAGTGTGCGAGCTGCTCGCCGTAGTGGGTGTGGACGGCGCTGCGCAGCTCCGCATCGCCGGCCATGTCCACGTACACCGCGCGCCCATCCGGCAGCGCGTCTAGCTCGTCGTAGCTCACCACGTGGTCGTACACGCCGAGCCCCCGCGCGAACTCCGCGCTCCTGGAGGACGTCAGCCCGACAACGTCGATCCCCTCGCGCAGCGACAGCTGGAACGCGAGCGCGCTCGCCGTCTTGCTCGACGCGCTCGACAGCACGACCATCTCCGCGCCAAAGAAGTTGCTGTCGTCGAGGAAGTCGTCGATCAGATACGACGTCAGGAACAGCGGGCGCAGCAGCATCTGCTCGTCCTCGTGCTCGGCGTCGTACAGCGGGTCGGCGGCCATGTGTGCGTAGCGGTTATACGCGCCCGGCAGCGCCGCGCGGTGCGCCGACGCGTCCGTGAAGCCATGCGCGCCCACATGCACGGGTGTCACCAGTAGCTCGCTCGACGGCGGCAGATAGCCGAACACGCGCGTGCCCGCCTCGAGCTCGGGCACTTCGCTCGCGCTGACCTCCGCGAAGCCCCACACCGGCACGCGCCCCCAGCCCTCCTGTGCCGGGAAGAAGTCCCAGTAGGACATCGCCACGCCGAACATCGCGTACGTGATGTTGTTCGCGCTCAGGCCGAACGCGTCCACCCGCAGCAGCGCCTCGCCCTTCGCCGGCTCCAGCGGCGCGCTGTCCTCGAAACGACAGCGGTGCAGATCGTCCCTGGCGACGAGGAAGTCCATGTCTGCCGGAGCTTACGGCTCTCGCTCACGACCGGTGGATAAGGCCCCTGGGCGTGTCGTCGAGCCCCACCGCCGCGCGACCCTCGTCGTCGCGTTCGAGCATGCGTGTTTCCCGCGGCAGCAGGCCGAGCGCGAACGCGACGAACGCAAGCGCCGAACCACCCGCGAGCACGTTCACCGCACCGAGCTGGGCGGCAAGCGGTCCCATCAGCACGTAGCCCAGCGGCAGTAGCGCGTAGGAGACCATCCAATCGTAAGAGGTCACGCGCGAGAGCGCCTGCGGCGGGATGCGCTCGGCCAGCGCGGTCAGCCACCAGACGTCGAACAGCGCGAAGCCGGCACCCCCGAGCACGCACGCGGGGATGACGACGATCAGCGTTACGCCGGCCGCGTACAGGATCGCCGACAGCGGCCACAGCAACGTCGCGAGTATGCCCAGGCGCATCGGGTAGCGCGGGCGCCAGCCGATGCCCGCGAGCGAGCCGATGATCGTCCCGAAGCCGATCGCCGCCTCGAGCACGCCATACACAGCGAGATGCCCGTACTGCTCGCGTGCGACGATTGGGCCGAGCACGAACCACGACGCCAGGCCGCAAAACAGCGCGACGCAGAACGATGCGAGCGTCGCCCACACCCACGCACGCGAGCGCACCTCGCGCGCACCTTCGCGGATCGACGTCCACACCCCCACCCGTTCTCCGCTTTCGTCTGTGGCGGGAGCTGCTCCTCGTTCGCGCGGGCGCACGCGCGAGAGGAACGCGGCGCTGATCAGGAACGTGGCCGCGTCCAGCGCGAACGCCCAGCCAGCGCCGGCGCCGAGCACGAGCGCCGTCGCTAGCGCCGGGCCGGCGAATTCGGCGACGTTGTTGGACATGCCCGTCACCGCCGTCGCCGGCTGAATGTCAGCCTCGGGAACCGTCTGTGGCAGCAGCCCGTTGGCGGCCGGGCGGAAGAACGCCTCGGCGCTGCGGAACAGCATCTCGATCACCACCAGCTGCCAGATCGCTACGGTGCCCGCGAAGATCAGCGCCGCGAGCAGCGCGTGCAGCGCGAAGCGCACGAGATCGGTCGCCACCATCACGCGGTGGCGTGGCAGGCGGTCGGCCCAAACACCGCCGACAAGTAGGAACGCGACGAGCGGCAGCGCCTGCGCAGCCAATACGAGCCCGAGATCGGTTGCGCTGCCTGTGCGCTCGATGATGAACAGCGCGAGCGCGACCAGCACGATGTTGTCGCCGATCACGCTCGCCGACTGCGCCAGCCACAGCAGGCGAAAGTCGCGGTGGCGCAGGACGCGCCGTATCTCCCCGAGGTTCGCCATCCATCTCCCAGCTTGACGCAGGCCGTCAGCCGGAGGCGTACGCTTCACCGCGTGAGCGTGGAGGTAGCGCAATCGGCGGGGACACGCGAGGGCATCGCGCTCGACGCGGCGACGATGTGCGAGGCCTTCCAGCGGACCGCCGAGACCCACGCCGAGCGGGTCGCGCTGCGCACGCCCGGGGGCGCCGTCGAGATCACCTGGCGCGAGTACGCCGAGCGCGTGCGAAAGCTGGCCACGGGGCTCGCCGCGCTGGGGGTCGCCCGCGGCGACACCGTCGCGATCATGCTCGTCAACCGCCCCGACGCGGTGATCGTCGATACCGCCACGATGCACCTCGGGGCGATCCCGTTCTCGATCTACAACACCTCCTCGTTCGAGCAGGCCGAGTACCTGTTCGCGCACGCGCAGTGCCGCGTGGTCGTGACCGAGGCGCAGTTCGCCGAGCTCGTGCTAGGGGTCGCCGACAGGCTCGCGTCGCTGGAGCACGTGTTCGTCCTCGACGGCGAGGTCGCCGGTGCGCACCCGCTCGCCGAGCTCGAACGCGGCGGGCACGACGGCTTCGATTTCCAGTCGGTGTGGCGCGACGTCAGCGGCGAGGACGTCGCAACGCTGATCTATACCTCGGGCACGACAGGGCCGCCAAAGGCGGTCGAGCTTACACACGACAACCTCCTTGCGGAGGCGCGCATGCTGGACCGCCTATTCCCGGTAGAGCCCGCCGGGCGGGTGGTCTCCTACCTGCCGATGGCGCACCTCGCCGATCGCGGCATCTCCCACTACGGGAGCCTCATCTCGGGCGCGTGCGCGACGTTCGTCAGCGACGTTCAGCAGGTGATGCCCGCGGTGATCGACGCGCGCCCGACGGTCTGGGGCGGGGTGCCAAGGATCTGGGAGAAGCTCAAGGCGGCGCTCGAAGCTGGGTTCGCGGCCGAGCCCGACGAGCAGCGGCGTGCGGCCACGGCCGGCGCGCTAGAGCGGGCGCTGGCGCTCGTGCGCGCCGAGCAGGCCGGCGAGCCGGTGGCGAGCGAGCTGCGCGCGGCATGCGAGCGGGCCGACGCGGAGATCTTCTCCAAGCTGCGCGCCCAGCTCGGCCTCGATCAGGTCAGCTCGTTGATCTCCGGAGCGGCTCCGATCGCCGCGGAGGTGCTCGAGTTCTTCGCCGCGCTCGGGCTGCCGATCGTTGAGGTGTGGGGTATGTCCGAGACCTCGCTGATCGCGACGATCAACCCCCGCGACGCGATTCGCATCGGCACCGTCGGCGTG
Organism: uncultured Solirubrobacteraceae bacterium; assembly: GCA_963735615.1. GTDB lineage: Bacteria > Actinomycetota > Thermoleophilia > Solirubrobacterales > Solirubrobacteraceae > Palsa-744. Next base: position 1,508,544 of record CAVTLO010000001.1, on the reverse strand, counting down.
CCGCTCCCGGGGGTCGAGCTGTCGCTGGGCGACGACGGCGAGCTGCTCGTCCGCGGCCCGATCGTCATGCGCGGCTATCGCAACGACCCCGAGCGCACCGCCGAGGCGATCGACTCCCAGGGCTGGCTGCATACCGGAGACATCGCCGAGATCGACGCCGACGGCTACGTGCGCATCGTCGACCGCAAGAAGGAGCTGATCATCAACTCCGCCGGCAAGAACATGTCGCCCGCGAACATCGAGAACAAGCTCAAGGCGGCATGCCCGCTGATCGGCAGTGCGATCGCGATCGGCGACCGCCGCCCGTACAACACCGCGCTGATCGTGCTTGACCCAGTCGCCGCGGCGAGCTTCGCCGCCGCGCACGGGCTCGTCGATCGCACCTCCGCAGAGCTCGTTGCCGAGCCGGCGATCGAGGCCGAGGTGCAGGCCGGCGTCGAGCGCGCCAACGCCAGCCTCAGCCGCGTCGAGCAGATCAAGCGGCACACGCTCCTCGCTGAGGAGTGGCAGCCGGGCGGCGAGGAGCTGACGCCCACGATGAAGCTCCGACGCAAGCCGATCGCCGCCAAGTACGCGGCGGCGATCGACGCGATGTACAACGTCCGTTAGCAGCGCCGCCGCTCGCTGCGCGCGCTGCCGCCCCGGCTCAGGCGAGTGCCGGCGCGCCGCGGCGCGCGGCGAGCCGCTCCTCGGCGTAGCGCCTGCCGCGCTCGGGGTCGCCGGTGGCGAGCGTCGCGATGTCGGCGAGCGTCGCGATCCGCCCGAAGCCACCCCACGTGCCGTCCGGGACCTCCGGCGTGAACACCCACACCCGCCCCGGGTCGCGCTCGTATGCGCCCTGCTCGGCGTCGAGCACCGCTTCGGTGATATCGTGCACCATCGCCTGGCGGCGGTCCGGCTCGTACTGGCCCTCTGGGACCGACGCGATGAAGCGGTAGTGCGGCGCGCTCGCCGGCGCTCCCGCTACGTACACGGCCTCCGGACGGTGGACGAACAGCCACGCGATCGAGCGCACCTGCGGGTTCGTCGGGTCCGCGCCCTCGTTGACGATCAGCAGGTCCGTGAGGTCGGCGAGCAGCTGCTCCTCCGCCTCCGGGATCAGGGCACCGGTGGGAATGTACGCGTCGAGCATGGGCATGTGGGTTCAGACCTCCTCGCGGCTGATCGGCCGGCGGTGGTGGGGTTTGTCGTGCCAGGCGCCATTGCGCCCCAAGACACTTTTCTAAAAGGAGTGACCTAGCGGCGCGACCATACAACAGTCACTCCTCTTATGCAAGCGATACAGTCAACGACATGAAGCGCACCCCGCTCGGCGACCATCCGTGCTCGATCGCGCGGACGCTCGACGTCGCCGGCGAGTGGTGGACGCCGCTGATCCTGCGAGACGTCGCCTACGGCGTAACCCGCTTCGGCGAGATCCAGGAGGACCTGGGGATCTCGGCCAACGTCCTCTCAGACCGCCTCGGCGGGCTGATCGAGGAGGGGATCCTGGAGCGGCGCGTCTATCGGGAGCGTCCCGAGCGCCACGAGTACCGGCTCACCGACAAGGGTGCCGACCTGATCCCTGCGTTGCTCGCGCTGATGCAGTGGGGCGACCGCTGGCAGTGGCCGGACGGGCGCGGGCCGGTGCGTGTCGCGCACGCCGCCTGCGACCACCAGGTGCACGTCGAGGTGCGCTGCCCGCACTGCGAGCGCGAGGTCCACGCCAGCGAGCTGCGCGCGCAGGCGCGCGGCGGGGTCGTCGATGCCCCCGCAGAGCACGAGCCGGGGAGCGTCTCGGCGCGGCGGCTGACCTCGGGGGGTGCCGGGGTGGCGCTCGAGGCTTGAGTACCGCGGTGCCCGTGATCTCGCCGAGCTTCCCGGACTGCTCGACAAGGTCGACAGCCTGCTGGAGAGCGGCTTGAAGCAACGTTCATCTGCTCCATCGGATGAGCGGCCCCCCTTTGGGGGCGAAAGCGGCATGGCGACGGATGCGCCCGGCTCGCTGGCAGTTTGGGGTGTCCGCGCCGAGCGTTGTGGCCGTACGTCTTCACGGTCATGGAACTCGGGTATTTTTCTTGCTGAATAGGAGGACCATGCTCTCGGCGTACAGCCAGGAGAAGAACATGCTCATCAACGCGGACTATCTGGTTGTAGGGGCAGGCGCAAGTGGCCTTGCCTTCGCCGACGCGCTGGTGGCCGAGGCCGACGTTGAGGTGACGGTGATCGACCGTCGAGCGGCCCCGGGAGGTCACTGGGTGGATGCGTATCCGTTCGTTCGCCTGCACACCCCCTCCGCTTACTACGGCGTGAACTCGCTGGCGCTTGGCGAGGATCGCATCGACGCAGGCCGGCGAGAACGCCGGGTACTACGAGCGGGCGACCGGCGAGGAGGTCCGCGAGCACTTCGCCGAGGCGGCCAGGCGGCTCACGGAGACAGGCCGGGTTCGCGTGCTCACCCGCCACGAGCACCTGGGCGCCGGGAGCGACGGCGAGCAGGTCAGGGACCTGAGCACCGGAGAGCTTCACGATGTCGCTGTACGTCGCAAGGTCGTCGATGCTCGATACCTGGAGGGGTCGATCCCGGCGACCCACGCCGTCCCGTTTCAGGTGGCGCCGGGCGTTCGGCTCGTCCCCATCAACGACCTGCCGGCGGCGGCGCGAGCGGACTGCTCCTACGCGGTCCTCGGGTCCGGCAAGACGGCTGTGGACGCTTGCATGTGGCTTCTGGACAACGACGTGCAGCCGGATCGGATTCGTTGGATCCGGCCCCGCGACGCGTGGTTCTATGACCGCCGCCACTTTCAGCCGCTGGAGCAGGTCGGCGCGATCATGGAGGGGAACGCCCTCGACGCCGAGGCCGGCGCCCAGGCGGCGAATGTCGACGACCTCTTCGAGCGGCTCGAGGCCTCGGGGCGACTGGTGCGTATCGACCCGGCGTGGCCGGCGACGATGTACCGCGGCACGATGCTCAGCGCCCGCGAGCTGGCGGCCCTGCGGCAGATCGAAGACGTCGTCAGGCTCGGCCGGGTGCGGCGGATCGAGGCCGACCGGATCGTGCTCGAGCGCGGAGAGACCAAGACCGGCCCCGACGTCCTGCACGTGGACTGCACGGCGCTCGGCCTGAGCGACGCCCCCGCCACGCCGATCTTCCAGCCCGGTCGGATCGTGCTCCAGCAGGTGCGCCACCTCTCGCCGTGTTTCAACGCGGCCCTCGTCGGCTTCGTCGAGGCCCACCGGGACGACGACGTGGACAAGAACCGGCTCTGCCCACCCAATCCCTACGCCAGCAGCATCGAGGACTGGCCGCGCATGATGAGCCGCACGTGGAGGACGGAGGGGCGGTGGTTGAGCGAGCCCGACCTCTCAGCGTGGGTGGCCAAGAGCCGGCTCAACCTGCTGCGCGCGCTTCCCGACCACGCGGCGGAGCCGTCGGTGCAAGCGGCGGTCAAGCGATATCTCACACACGTCCGCGCCGGCGATCGAGCGGCTGAAGCAGCTGGACGAATCCGGCGGGGTTCAGAGATCGGAGCGGCGCTGAGCTGCAATATCGCCCGATGACCCAACCGCAGCGTGCGGGTGCGGTGGCGGGCCAACGAGGAAGCGGTGCGTGCCTGGCGACGACGGTTGGCTACGGTTCCGCGCATGGAGCTGCACCAGCGCATCGCCGATCGGAGGGGTGAGTTCTTGATCTTCGCGGTGACGCCACCGAGGCTGACCGACCGGACCGGAGCAGACTAGGCAGATCGCTGAGGTCACACTCGCGCGACTCCGGTCGGTGGGGATAGACGGCCTCGTTCTTTACGACATCGATGACGAGAGCGACCGTAATCCCAACGAACGCCCGTTCCCGTTCCTGCCCACGATGGACCCGGCCGAGTACCTCGCTCGTGATCTCGTGGGCTTGGACGTGCCTGCCGTCGTTTACCGCGCGGTCAGCAAGCACGCCGAGGACGGCCTCCGTCTATGGCTGCGCGACCAGGATCCGGCCCGAACGCTGTCAGTCTTCGTCGGGGCCTCATCCGGCGAGAAGGCGGTTGCAACCTCGCTCTCGCGGGCATACGAGCTCCGAACCGAAGTCCGGCCCGACCTGCCGCTAGGCGGAGTAGCGATCCCCGAGCGGCACGCGCGCGGTGGCAATGAGCACCTCCGGCTCATCGCAAAGCAGGCTGCAGGCTGCTCCTTCTTCGTCACCCAGGTCGTATACGACGTCAACGCTGCGAAGGACCTGGTCTCCGACTATCGCTACGAGTGCGCCGCCCAGAACCTAGAGCCGGTGCCGATCGTCTTCACATTCTCAGTCTGCGGCTCAATCAAGACACTGGAGTTCCTCCAGTGGCTCGGCGTCGACGTCCCGCACTGGATCGCGAACGATCTGCGCCATGCTGACGACACCCTCGACGCGTCCTACGATCAAGCGGTCGCAACGGCGATCGAGCTGATCGCCTTTTGCCGGCGCGTCGGCGTTCCCTTCGGGCTGAACGTCGAGAGCGTCTCGATACGCAGTGTCGAGATCGAGGCCTCCGTGCGACTCGCTGCTCGGCTAAGGGCCGAGCTCCGCCGCTAGAAGGCCGGAACTCGCACGCCAGCGAAAGTGAACCGGGGAAACAAAGCCGTCTGCACCCGCGGCCGTACCCGCTTCATCGCTACGCGCGGAAAGCAGGCGCCGCCCGAGTCCGGCTCGGGAGCTACCAGTCACAAGTCCATTCCACTGGAAGAGAGTTGGTTGTTTCATTGTCCGCATCAGTCAGCGAAACATCAAATATGCCAGTGAAGGTGAAGGGTTCTCCTCCAGGTGCCGAACAGCCCCAGTCGGCCGGGGACAGCTCGGCTGACTCGGCGCTGGTATCAGTGATCGTGTCTGTACCCGGCGAGCAATGCAAGGGCGTGTCGGTCGGGCAGTGGCCCGGCTCCGGCGTGATATTCACCGTGATCGGAAAGGTAGGCGTTCCCGACCACTTGACCTTCCATGGCTTCTTGGGCTCACCGTAGCCAGAGCCGGCAACTTTGACCTTGATGCGCTTAGGCGATACCTCCAGTAGAGCGAACGTCTTTGGCTTCTTTGCGACGGCAGGGCCGGCCGCCAATCCGATTGTTCCCGTCGCGATCGCGACCAGCAGAACTCCAGGCCGCACTAGATAAGTCTGTAGCCCCATGCGGGCTCCCTCCCCTGTGGTGAGGCCCTGAACGTCACTCGGGGCCGGTTGGCGCCGTAGGGCATGTTTGGGGAGGGTATCACCGCGTCATCGCTCGGGATAGCGCGGGGAATTGTGAGCTGTGGGATGGCAGACGGGCGTCCTCGCGTGACTGCGTACTTCGACGCGCCGAACGAGAACGGCACGCCGTACTTCGCCCGGGTCAGTTGAGCGTCGCCATTTCGGGGGTGCCGTCGTTCGTCCAGTAGACGGTGTTGCCCGCGAGTGCGATGGAGCCGGGGACGATGTGTGGGCCCATCGCGAGCAGGTGCTGGCCGGTCCGGTCGATCTTCCAGACCTGGTAGGTGGTGACCGGGCTCGGTGCGTATGGGTGCCAGCCATCGACGGCGATCCATGCAACCGATCCGTCGCTCTTGACCACGACTCCTTCGGCTGGGCCGTTGCCGATCACGGTCGACGGTGGTTCGCTGGTGCTCGTAGGGGAGCTATGGATCAGGCGATGCGTGGCCAGGTTACGCACCTGAATGGTCCAGCTCGCAGGCTCGGCCGTTTCGTACTTCTCGCTTCCGCTGGTTGCATACCGTTCGTAAGCGAGCATGTTGCCCGCGAGCGTCAGTTCATTGAAAGACGGACCTTCGCATTCAAGATCGTCGCACCACGAGAGGACGAAGGGGTTCCTGTTCGCGTGTGAGCAGGCGGCCTGTTCGTGTTCTTGTTCGTCTAGACTCCTGTTGAAGGTTTCGAGCTGGAAGACGACTGCCGCTTTGTCCGCGAGCATGACGTGTGCGTGCGGTGGCGGGCAGGTTGGTGCGCGCTCGGCGTGCTTCGCAGCGCCATGGGCCACGGCGGGCGCGAGGAGCGTCGCGGTCGCCATCAACACCGGAACTATTTGCCTCATCACACCCTGAATATCGGCCGCCGCCGATAGTTGCGTGAGCAGCCGCTCACTTAGCGAGGAGTCGCTCCCAGAGCGCGGTGAGCGTGGCTGTAGCGTTGGTGCGTCGCTCCGGGGAGTCCTGGCCGCCGCCGAATGTGTCGAGCAGGTATGCGCGGTGGGTGGCCATTAGTAGCAGCGCAAGCTCGCGTGGGTTGGCCGGTGGGTGCGGGGCGTTCGCGACGAGCTGCTCGAGCAGTTGGCGCGGGCCGACGAGAGCGCGGTCCAACTCGGTCGCAACTGCTGGATCGGCTGCGGCGGCGGCGTCGAGCGCGCGCAGCCACCGGCCGTTATCGGCGTAGAGCTTCACCAGGCCGGCGATCATCGCTGTGATCACGTCCTCTGCAGGACCGCGCAGGACCTGATCGAGGAGCGGGTCCTCGGAGTCCGGTAGCAGCTCGGGTGCCAACTGCGCCAGTCTGTCGAAGTGGCGGTAGAAGACGGTGCGCGCCAGGCCCGCCCGTGCCATCACATCACCGATGGTCAGTGCCCCGAACGGCCGGTCGAGCAGTAGTTCCCGGGTCGCGTCGAGGATCCGTCGCCGGGCGTCGTCGGACGGAACGCGTGGAGATCGTTGCGACATCGTGTCTCACAGTATGCAATCCTATTGCGACACCTTGTCACAAACCGAGCCGAACAGACACATCACACTGCCCGACGGGCGCACGCTCTCGTACCTGCTCGCGGGCGCCGACAGCGGGCCGGTCGTGACCGTGCTTGACGGTCCATGTAGCCGCGGGCTCGGGCGGGCGCTCGCCGCAACCGCGCGCGAACTTGGGATCCGGCTCGTGATCCCGGACCGTCCGGGTTCTCACGCCAGCACGCCGAAACCAGGTCGCACGGTCGCCGATTGGCCCGCCGACCATCTCGCCCTGATGGACGCCTTGGGCGTTGAGCGCTTCGGGATCGTGACGCAATCCGGCGGCACCCCCTACGGGATCGCCGTTGCCGGTGCGGTGCCAGAGCGGGTCACCGCCCACTCGCTGCTCGGAGCTATTGCGCCGCTCGCGGAGAAGGCCCAGTGGCGCGCGGCCGGGAAGGACATGAAGATGGCGGCGTTCATGTCCCGGCGCGCGCCGTTTCTGCTGCGGGCGGGCTTCAAGCAGCAGTACAAGAAGCTGCCAGATTCAGCGATGGGACTGTTCAAGGGGCCGGACGCAGAGGTCGTCCAGATCCCGTGGGTCAAAGAACTGTTCGTAGCGACCACCGCCGAGCTGTTTGCGAACCCAAACGGGTTCATCGAGGAGGTCCGAATCCTCTGCAAACCGTGGGGCATCACGCCCGGTCCGGTCCGCGCCTCCCTCTGGACTGGGGAGTTCGACCGGATGCACCCCCCGTCGCACGCCCGTCGCGTCGCAGAACTCCTCGGCCGAGACCCGCCGGTAACGGTGGTACCAGGTGTCGAGCAGATCGGCCTGCTCGTGATCTTCGAGGAAGCGCTGCGATTCGCAACATCCAGCGGTCCCTGAAACACCCGCTATTCGCCAAAAGCCACTGTCCCCCCGGCTGTTTACTGGCGGCCTACTGGGAGACCGCCGAGCCGCTGAATGTGCCTGTCTTAACTGCTTTCGCGGCTTTTTTCCCTACCTTTTCGCCGCACGTCGCTGCGCCGGTATAGCGCTCTGTGGCGGTCCCTGTGAGCATCAGCGGCGAGTAGGGGCCGGTCGTCAATTCGGCCGAGAATGCGATTTCCGGCGTTTCCGTCAGGGGCATACTGAGCGTCCCTGTTGAGGCTTTCGCTTTCGGCGTCCACTTGTATTTCGCGGTCCCGGTTGCTGGTTCGCCCGCTCCTGCGAGCGCCGAGCATGAGACGGGAACGGCCGTTTTCAGTGTCGCCGTGTATTTCGCTTCCGTGAACGGTTTGCCCGCGCACCCCGTCAGGGTTCCCTTGATCTTCATCGTCTGGACTGCCGCTGTGTTTGTCAGTCCCGGTGAGAGCGTGATCGTCCCGGTGTTGCCGGTGCACGCCGCCCGCGCGACGACCGTGTAGCTGATCGATGCCGTGCCGGTCTCTTCGTCTTTGCTTTTCGCGGTCACCGTGTAGGTGTGCGGCCCCAGGGTCGAGGTTTCAAGCACGCCTGAGCTGCCAGACCCGCCGTTGGAGTCCGTGCACGATTCGAGCCCCGGCCCTTCTCCGCCTTCCGTACACGAGAATTTCGTCGCGACGACTGCGCCCTGCAAGTAGGTGCCGCCGCTCGCTGGAGATTCGATCGACGCTTCCGGCTGGGGGAGATAGCTGGTCGGAATCTCGGTGACCGTGTGTTCGTTGAAGTTCCCGACCCACACGTGGGTTCCATCCGAGGACACGGCAAAGGGACTGCCGGTGGGGATCGTGCGGATGACGGTCCCGCTCGACGCTTGGATCTCACTGACCGTATCTTCGTTGTAGATCGTCACCCAGACGTGGGTTCCATCCGAAGACACGGCCTTGGGGTAGCTGCCGGTGGGGATCGTGCGGATGACGGTCCCGCTCGACGCTTCGATCTCACTGACCGTATATTCACCGACGTTCGCGACCCAGACGTGGGTTCCATCCGAAGACACGCCAGAGGCGCCACTGCCGGTGGGGATCGTGCGGATGACGGCGCCGCTCGAGGCTTCGATCTCAGTGACCGTACCTTCGTCTTCGTTCCCGACCCAGACATGAGTTCCATCCGAGGACACGGCACTGGGACGGTTGCCGACGGGGATCGTGCGGATGACGGTCCCGCTCGACGCTTCGATCTCATCGATCGTAGTTCCGTATTGGTTGGTGACCCAGACGTGGGTTCCATCCGAGGACACGGCATTGGGGTGTTCGCCGACGGGGATCGTGCGGATGACGGTCCCGCTCGACGCTTCGATCTCACTGACCGTACCTTCGAAGGCGTTTGCGACCCAGACGTGGCTTCCATCAGAAGACACGCCTGTGGGACGGTCCCCCACGGAGATCGTGCGGATCACGGTCCCGCTCGACGCTTCGATCTCACTGACCGTATCTTCGAAGGCGTTCGAGACCCAGACGTCTCCGCCATACGAGGAAATGCCTTCGGGGGCGTCGCCGACCGGGATCGTGCGGATGACCCCTGCGGCCGCCGAGGACACGCCGACGCAGCATGTGGCCACAGCTACCGACGCGACCAGCACCCCAGTCAGTCGGACTGCACCTGCTCGCGAGAAACCATCTAGCAGTCTCATGAGAACCCTCCCCACCCTTGTAGAATGCCCTGAGACCGGCTTCGAATCCGTCGGAGCCGAGTGGCTCGAACCGTATCAGAAGCACGACGCGGGAGGCTCCTTTTCACGGAAGCCCCATGCTGCTCTCAATCAGTCGGCGAGCGTGTCACCGACAGGGCGGGCGAACCTGCGAGCGTCTGGAAGACGACGCAGTAGCGCTCGGTCAAGCGCAGCAGGGTCGCCAACTGGTCCTTGTCAGCCTCGGTCTGGAGTGCGAAGTTCAGCCTGATTGCCGTGAAGCCGACCGGAGCCTCCTTATCAACCGACAGGGTTCCGCGAAAGTCGAGGTCTCCCTCGGCGTGGACAGAGCCGCTGATGACCAGACCGAGCGACGTCGCGACCGCGCGCATCGTGACCCCGGCACAGGCGACCAACGCCTGTAGCAGCATGTCCCCCGAGCAGGCCAACGATCCGCTGCCGCCGGTCGCCGGATGGAGACCGGCCTGCACCAGCGCTCGTCCCGTGTTCACCGTACACGCAACCCCGTCATCCAACGATCCGTCGGCCTTGAGTGTAACGAGGGCCGCCGCAGGCTCGTCGCGATAGCGCTGCTTCAATGGCTCCTGGATCGCACGAAGTTCCTCTGTTGTGGTGCCGCTCATCCGGCCAAACCCTACAGCGCGGCGACGCGCGCATCATGTTAGATGTTCGCCGCGAATGCTTGGCCCGTTCGAGAACGGGCCTGCCCGATCAGCCCGGCGTGAGCACGCGAGGCAGCCAGCCTGAAGCCTCATCGGAGCTGATCCAGCTAGTGACGCGTCCGCCGTGTCCTTCTTTCATAGGTACCGACGTGTGAGTGATCACCCGACCACTCGTTTTGTGAAGCAGGGTGATCTGCGGATCGCCTACCCGACGTGTGATCCGGTGACCGTTTATGTCCGAATCCCGCGAGCCTCTTGCGTCGCGTTGGGGTAGGCTTGGGCGGTGACCGCGAAGGAGACAGTGCAATCACTCTACGCGGCCTACGCGACGACAGACCCAGCTCGCATCGCGGCGTTGCTGCATCCCGATGTCATCTGGGTGGCTCCGGCAGGCAACGCCACACAGGTCGCGCTCGGGCTGGGAAGTGCCGATGACGCAGGGCCGCCGCGAGGCCTCAACGACCTTGACCGTGATGCGATCGTGGCGTTTATGGCCTATGACTACCCACGATTCTTCGCAAACGTGGCGTTTGAGCCTCGGTCGATCGTTGGCGAGGGGAACGTGGTCCTGACCGAGCACAGAATGTCGGCGACGCTTCCCAACGGTCGCCCTTACGTCAACGACTACTGCTTCGCCTACGAGGTCGCCGACGGCCGGGTTACGGCGATCCGCGAGTACATGGACACGCGCGGCGGCTGGCTGCAGGTATTCGGCGGCGATCACCCGGAGGTCCTGATGGAAGGCACGCCGCCGGCTTCGTAACGAGCGACGCAGCGCCGCGTCACAAGGCCAGCGATTCTTTCGCTATGCCCGGAGCAGTAGTCCATCAGCCGACGCTCGCGCTGTGACCGGGTAGGGTCGGCAGCCTCAGCGCCGTCGTCGCGGCAGCTTCGCGCTCCCTGGCACGCTGGTATGCCGGACGCTCTCTGAGGCGCGCGATATATGCTTTGAGATCCGGCGAGACTTCCTCGGGGAAGCCCGCTCTCTCCGGGATGGACAGGGCGGTGGCGATGAGGACATCCGCTACGCCGAACCGGGCACCAACGAGGTAGTCGTTGCCCGCTAGCGCGTCCGTCACGGCGCCTGCGGCCGCGACGAAGCGCACCCGCGCATTGGCGGCGCGATCGGGATCGCTTTCGCGGAAGGTTGCCGCCTCGATAAGTGGCGGCTCGAGCTCGGCGGGCGCGAAGCACGACCATTGGTAGGCGAGCGCACGCCCGTGCGTGCCCAGCGCCGGCAGCAGCCCGGCCTGCGGGTGTAGGTCGGCGAGGTGAAGGCAGATGGCCGTCGACTCGAACACGAAGCCCTCGTCGTCCTCGAGCACGGGCACGCGGCCGAGCGGATGGCGCGCGCGGTGCTCCTCTCCGCTGCCTTGCTCCCAGCTCATGAGCGTCAGCTCGTAGGGCGCCCCGATCTCCTCGAGCGTCCACAGCGCCCGGATCGGACGTCCTGCGTATTCACGGTGGTAGACCCGGAGCACGCCGGGACCATACCCGCCAGGCCGGTGCGCTGCGTCGCGGACGCCGATCGCGGCCTCGGCGCCCGGCCTCGGCGCCGGTCGGTTGCCAGACACATGGCACCTGTTCGCCGCGAGCGCGCGCTCCCTTTAGCAAGAGCGGTTCCGCCGTTCGCTGGGCTTGTACCATTGTCGCGAATGAGATTCGGCCTCTTCTGCTCAGCGCGGGCCAGCAGCGAGGATCTTCCCCCCGAGACCGGCCAGGGCTTCCGCGATTATCTCGACTTCAACGTCGAGGCTGAGGAGCTCGGCTTTCACTCGAGCTTCCTGGTCGAGCATCACTTCACCGGTTGGAACCAGGTCTCCGCGCCGCTGATGCTGCTTACTTGTCTTGCCATGCGCACTACCCGATTGCGCCTCGGCTCGGCCGTGATGGTGCTGCCCTGGCACAACCCAGTCTTGCTGGCGGAGCAGGCGGCGACGCTCGATCTGGTCTCCGGTGGCCGACTCGACTTCGGTATCGGGAAGGGCTATCGCCACAGCGAGTTCACCGGCTTTCGAATCCCGCCGCAGGAGGCGGAGGCACGGTTTGAGGAGGCCGTCGCGCTCATCACGCGATCCTGGCTTGAGCGCTCCCCCTTCTCGCACCGTGGGCGCTTCTGGCGCTTCGAGGACATCGTGGTGGAGCCGCCGCCCGCGCAACGACCGCACCCGCCGTTCTGGATGGCCGCCGGGAGCCCGGCATCGATCCGCAAAGCAGCCGCGCGCGGGTTCAACCTGATGCTCGACCAGTACGCGTCCCCCGAGCAGATCGGCGAGCGCATGACGCTATACCGCGCCGAACGTGAAGCGCACGGACGACCGTTCGATCCGATGGGAGTCATCGTGGCGCGCCAGCTATACGTCGCGAGCGATCGAGCGGACGCCGAAGCCGCTCTTGCCCGCCAAGCCAAGTACACCCAGCGCACGGTGAGCGTGTCCCGCTCGCCTGCACGCAAGGGCGGCTCGCATGTGCTCGCCTACGCGGGAAACAGCGGCGACACCGAGGAGCACGCGCTCTATGGAACACCTGAGGAAATCTGCGCCAAGCTGGCGACGTTGAATGCCGCCGGCGCTTGCTACATCCTGCTGACCGTGCTTGGCGGCAAGCAGCAGCTACGACGGTTCGCGCACGAGGTCATGCCAGCGTTCTCCGCGACAGACTCGCTCGCTCGGCGTCCTTGACTAGGCCGAGAAGGAGGTGCCGCCGGCCCGCACGGCCTCCGCTACCTGCCGTACCCGCCAGGCGAACAGTGGGCTGTGCCACACGACTTGACCGTCGGAGAACGTGAGCTTCCCACGGACGCGCGTGACCGTGTCCGGACCGAGCGGATACTGCCCGAGTTGCGCACCAGGCTGATGGAATGGAAGATCGCGATACACATACACATGCTGATCGGTCACGAGCACGGTCCTGTGAAAGTGGAAGAACAGCAGCGCGAACAGGAGCCCCACATACGGCAACTCCTCCAGCAGCCCAGCGATGATCGCGATCGCGATCGAACTGAACCCGAACGAGATCGTGACGGCGTCCTCGCCCGAAATCTTCGCTCGTCGGGCATATCGCACCGCCATCCGCTTGCGCCTGCTTCCCATCCCTGTCCCTCCGACTTCGACTGACGAGGCCCGGGCATCGTACCTGCTCTACATGGCGTGAGCTGCGCCTACCTGCCTATCCCGGCCGGCCGCGGCCGCTCGGGTCCTCGCACGCGGCGCGCGCCGCGCTCGTCCTGACGATCAACGAACAGAGCCCCGGCCACGGGGGCCGGGGCTCCTACAGGTGCGTCCTCAGTCGGTTAGGGCGCCGGGATGAAGCTCAGGTTGCCATCCTGAAGCGTGACTTCTTCCAGTTCGCCTTCCATCTTCCCGCCGCTGAATTCGGCTTCGCCGGCGGCGTTGAGGTGTGCCCCTTCGTATTTGCATGTCGGCGTCAGCTTGACCGTCGTGCTGATCCCTTTGAGTTCCCAGGAGATGTCCAGCCGTTCGCGGAATTCGCCGAATTTCTTCTCCTGGCCGCCTTCGAGTTTTTCTTGTTCGGTGGAGTAGCTGGCGTCTTCGAAGGTCTTTTCTTCGCCCTTCGTTTCGGCTGTGGCGGGCACCCACTGCGACGGGATCGTGACTTCGCACGTGCTGTCGCTCGCTCCGAAGGTGACGCTCGTGGGGCCGAGTTTCAGCGACCCGTTCGAGTGGAATTCCATGCCGAGCTTGAAGCTGGCGAAGACCGCTTCCTTGAGACCTCCGCCGGCGTTCCTTGTGGCGACGCATTTGGAGAACTTGACTTCTTGGAAGAAGGTTTCGGATTCGCCGAGGACGACGGTGCCGTTGGAATGCAGTTCCTTTTCGCATTCTTCGAACTTGTAGGGCCCGAGGGTCATTTCGTCGGCTTCCCCGATGCCCTTCGTGGAGCCTGCCACCGTGGCCCGGAATTTCCCGAAGACCGGTTTTTCTTTGACAGCCAGCGCCGGTGAGGCGAGCACGCCGCATGTCAGCACGCCCACGGCGAGTGCGAGTACCATCCTTGTCCGTTTCATCCCCTGATCTCCTTGCGTTCGCGATGCGAAGGTGGCGGTAGAGACCGTGCCAGGGCGGGCTGCCCGCTTACTCCATCGCGCCCCCACCCGAACGCCTCTCCCAATCGACAGGCGGAAGATACCATGCCGTTCATCGCCGTACGCAAGTCGCTCAAGCCTTGCAGAACTGACATGCGCGCTACGGCAAGGCGAGGCGCCTCATCCACGCGCTGGCGCTGAGGTGCCGAGCACTTCGCCAGCCGCGCCGAGCGCCTGCACCGCGAAGTCGGCGTCCGTGCCAGCGACAGCGATCTCTGTCTGAAAGCCACTGCTCGCGGCCGTGGCAACCGGGGCGAGGGTCGCGGGGCTTGCTCCCCCCAGCACCCTCCAGGCATTTACGCCCGTCGCCCCGTTCCAGCTCGCGTACACCGTATCCGTCGCGCCCGACTCGGTGACCACCGCCGCCGGCGGGAAAGCTGGCGTGGCGCTCCAGGGGAAGCGATAGGCGCGGTAGGACTGTCCGGGGGACGGTATGTGCCCTTCGAAGAGGAGCTGCCCGCTCGGACTGAATTCGGTGAAGTAGGGCTCTTCTCCCCAGCCCACGAACGAGTTGCCGTCGGAGAGAACCTGGTCGTCGCCCTGGCTGCCGGCCAGCAGCGCAGGAGTGCGCACGTCGCGGCCGATCAGCGTGACCTCGCGGTGTCGCCAGTCGATCCGCTCGCGGATCACACGCGACTGCGAGTGTTCCTTGGGAGCGGCGCCGTTGTCGAAGATCGTAAGCGTGTGATCGGGCTGCCAGCTGACGTCGTGTTGCCAGGCGGTGCCCGTGCCGGGCCCCATCTTGAAGCTCGAGCGCTTTCCGCCCAGGCGCCACAGCACCGCTCCGCTGGAATGGTCGATCTCATATGCCGCCCATGTGTTGCGCGAGGAGATCACGAAGTTGCCGTCGCCCCAGGGGTCCAATGAGACGGAGTTGAGGTGGAAGAAGTCCCACGGCAGCGCGGGGTTGTGGTACGGGTGGGAGTAGGAGTCGCTCAGCGCGACGTGACCGTATGCGTGCCACTCGAACATCACCAGCCCCGTCGGCACGTCGATCTCCTGCAGGATCGCGTCCTGCAACGTCCCGTGGCGGGCTCCCCCGACCGAGGAGAGGTCGGCATCGACGAGCGAGTAGGCGGTGAGGAAGGCCGCGCCCTGGGGCGTGATCTGGAAGTCGTGCAGATCCGCCTGGTAGCCATTGCCGGCAGATACCGACGCGATCGGCGTGTAGGTCGAGCTGTAGATCTCGTCTGTCCCGAAGCCGACGCCGAGGACAGGCGGAATGTGACCCTGCCACCACACGAGCACCGGTTGGCCGCGGTAGCTCTCGACCTGGAGGTTGGTCGCGACCTCCCCCGTTGGTAGCGGCTGATACCAGACGAGGTTGCCCTCGCTGTCGAGAATCATCGGACCCGACTGGCCGAGGCCGTGTGTCGGGGTGATGAACACGTCCCCCGGCGTGGCCCCTGGCGTGTCGATCGTGATTGCCACCTTGGGCGGGTGCAGTGTCGGCGCCGAGACGAAGCTTTCGGTGGTGCCCGGCTTAGCGGGCGCCGGACCACCGGAGGGTGGCGGTCTGTAGCTGGAGAGGCGGGCGATCGTAAAGCTGGTGCTGACCCGCTCGGCATGACCTCTGGGGCCGACAACGGCGCTCGCGGTCACCCGCTCGCCCTGCGTGAAGGAGTGCGTCGGCAGGAAGCTTGCACCGGGGCTGCTGAGGTATGACCGCAGCCGCCCGCCGTGGCGGCCGCTGCGCGAGCCGATTACCGATACATCCGCGATCTCGCTTGCGGGGACCCCCAGAAAGCTGATCTGAGTCTGCGGTGAGGCATCGGGGGTCCCGTTCAGCGGCGAGATCGCAAGCCCCGACGCGCCCGCTGCGATCGCGGCGAGCAGCACGATCCACACAAGCAGCGCCGACGCGCCAAGCAGCGCGCGAGCGTCCGTACGTGTCGCCGCCGCTACCGTAATCCTCAAGCTCCGCCTCCGATTGGGTTCTCGAGCCTTTGGCTCGGTTGCACGGACCCGACGACAAGCTATTTCGCCGATATGCCAGTAACACCCTCCCGGAGCTCATGTAGCGCTGCGACCGCGGCCTGCTCGGGCCGACGACCGATGAGAATGGAGGCACGACGATGCCGAAACAGAACGTAAACGAGGACGATTCGCTCGAGGATTTCGATCCACGCGAGATCACGCTCGATGGAGTCACGAAGGTCGTGCACACGAGTGGCGGCGGACCTGCGGTGATCGTGATGACCGAGATGCCGGGCATCAGCCCGCACGTCGCCCGCTTCAGCCGCTGGGTCAGGGACGCCGGCTTCACCGTCTATATGCCCTCGTTGTTCGGCCGCGATGGCGCGTTGCCGCGCGTGGAGGAGGGCACCGCGATCCTCCAGCGCGCGTGTGTCAGCGCCGAGTTTCGCGCCTTCGCCGCCAACGCGTCCAGCCCCGTTACCGTCTGGCTGCGCGCGCTAGCGAGGCTGGCGCACGAACAGTGCGGCGGCCCTGGTGTCGGCGCGATCGGGATGTGCTTCACGGGCAACTTCGCGCTCACAATGATGCTTGAGCCCGCGATGCTCGCTCCGGTCCTCTCACAGCCGTCGCTGCCGCTCGACGATCCCGCCGGCCTGGAGATCGCTCCCGAGGAGCTCGCATCGGTCAGGCAGCGACTCGAGCGCGAGGACCTGACCGTCATGGCCTACCGCTTCGAGGGAGACCGGCACTGCAGGGCGCAGCGGTTCGCCGCCTACAAGGAGGCGCTCGGCGAGCGCTTCATCGCGCGCGTGCTCCCCGACAGCGCCGCCAACCCGGACACGCCACCGTTCTTCGAGCAGGTGGTCGCGAGCCCGCACAGCGTCGTGACCGCCCACCTGATTGACGAGGCTGGCCAACCGACGATCGCAGCTCGCGACGAGATCCTCTCGTTCTTCACCCAGCGGCTCGCGCTATGAACGCACGCGCGCCTGCGCGGGGAGGCGCGTGGCGCTCGCCGGGGCCGCCGTGCTCGGTCGCTCACGCGCAAGCCCTGCCGCCGCGAGCACCCCGCCGATGCCGCCGAACAGGTGTGCCTCCCAGGAGATGCCGGTGTGTGGGATGAGGTCGTAGAGCAGCGCGCCGCCGAACACCACCAGCACGACCAAGCCGAGCCCTAGCTCGACGAGCTTGCGATTGAACAGCCCGCGGCTGATGAGGTAGGTCGCATAGCCGAAGACGACGCCGCTCGCGCCGACCGTCACGCTGCCCCCCGGCGCGGTCAGCCAGGTCCCGGCGCCGCTGACGAGCGCCACGATCAGGCTCACCAGCAGCAGGCGCCTCGCCCCGGCGAGCGCGATCGCGAAGCCGAGGATGATGAACGGGACCGTGTTTGACAGCAGGTGTCCGAAGCTCGCGTGTAGGAATGGGGCAAAGACGATGCCGTCGAGGTGCGCGACGCTGCGCGGCACGATCCCGTCGTTATCCAGGCGGTAGCTGTCTAGCGCGTTGACGATCTCAACGCCCCACATGATCGCCACCAGCGCCCCCAGTGCGCGCAACCCGTCGACCTGCGCTGCGTAACGCTCGCGAACTCGATCCTTCATATGCCAAGCATCGCAGCTCGCGACGGTCTCGCCCGCTCGGCGTGCGGCGTGCGGCGGCGAGGGCGAGGGCGAGGGCGGCAGGTGGCGCGCGCCGTCGCGGCTGGCTCAGCTGCTCGCGTACCAGGTGTCGCCGAACTGCTCCCCTGTCGGGTCAAGCGCCCCGGGCGCCGCGAGCAGCGTTGAGCCGTCCATCTCCAGCGGTTGGAAGGAGAACGCTGATATCGGCCCGCTCGTCGCGTTGTCGGTCGCGCTCGCGCCAGTGAAGCCGGTGCTACCGAAGTCCGACAGCGCGCTCAGCGACGAGTCGACCTCGGGCCGCTCCACGATCCACTCCGCGGATGAGCGCGCCGGCGGCTGCGCCGGCTGGACGATTTCGACGCTGTAGTTCCAGGCCCTGGTCGTGTCGGCGATCGCGAGCGTCCACTTCGAGCCAGAGAAGCTCACCGAGGCGATCATCGCATCCCCCGGTGAGACCGGGTAGCTCGAGCTCGACAGCGGCACTTCGTAGCCGTCGTTGACAGCTTCGTCGCCGTACATCTCATACCAGGCGTTGTAGTAGGGCGTGCCCGCCTGGCAGCTCGCTCCCGTCCCATCCTGCTCGACGGTGTCGCTCGAGTAGCCGTCGATGCCGATCCACTGCGAGGAGTACGTGGTCGCACCCCCGGTGCAGGTGACGCTCGGCACCGTCCAGCTTCCGCTCACGGCGCTGAAGCCGCCGCCGAGGGCGGCGTAGCCCGACCAGTTGCCCGATTCCTCCGCGACGGTCAGCGTTGCCGGGTTCGTGGTCGCGCTCCCGTGCGCGTTATCGAACACGGCGCGGTACTCGTCGGCGTTTTGCGTCGAGCTCGCGGTGAAGGAGTAGCTGGTCGAGGTCGCGCCGGCGATGATGCTCCAGGAGCTGCCGCCGTTGCTCGAAACTTCCCACTGCACGGTCGGTGTCGGACCGCCGGACGCAGCGGCGGTGAATGACGCCCTCGAATCGACGGCCACCGTCTCGCTGGCCGGCTGGGTCACGACCTGCGGCGCGCCGGTCGTGACCGGCGATTCATCTTCGCTCGGCGATGGGGTTGTCGTCACCGGAGGCGGGCTGGCCGTGGCCGGTGGTTCAGCTTCGCTCGGCGGCGGTGACGTCGTGACCGGCGGCTGCGTGATCGTCAGCGTGGCTGCGTTCGTGTCTGCCTTACCAGCGGAGTTGCTGAACACGGCGCGGTACTCGCTGCCGTTCTCGCTCGAGCTAGCCGTGAACGAGTAGCTCACGCCGCGGGCACCGGCTACGTTCTTCCAGCTGCGGCCGTGGTTCACCGAGCGCTGCCACTGCTCCTTGGGCGCCGGCGTGCCAGTTGCGGTCGCTGTGAAGCTCGCGAGATCTCCGCTGGCGAGCGACTGATCGCGCGGCTCGGTCGTGACCGTCGGATACCTTGCGGCGCGCTGGCGGTGGTGCCGAGTCGGGCGCGCGCTCTGGTGCCCCCGTCGGATCAGGATTGCCGGTCCCCCGTGCGCGACACCTCCCGGCACGCCCCCTTCGGTGGCTAGGGATGACACCTCGTTTGTCGCGCCTGCCCTGCTGCTGGTGGAGCGCGCGCTGCCGGCGATCCTCGCGACGCCCACAGCGAGCAGCGCCACGCCGGCGAGCGTGCCGAGCAGGATCTGGCGTCTCTCGGTCACACCACGTCTTCGACGCTGCGCCTGATGCGCTCAAGCCCAGCCGGCAAGTACTCGGCCAACGTCCGATCAAATGGAACCGGCCGCGGTGCCGGCGTTCAATGCGCAGGGCGGGTGCCAGGCGGCTCTCGCACGGTGGTACTGCCAACCAACACCGGAGCTGCTTCTCCTTCGCCGCGTTGGTAGAGGACAGCGATCGTGACCGAGTGTCTCGTCCAGTGCGTGGTGAACGGTGGGCGTCCGCAGAGGCCGGAGAAGAGCGCGAGGCCAGAGAGCGACTGCGTGACGGTCGCGCCGCGCGCGACGTCGCGGTCGAGGGACGTCCCGCTGAACCCTTCGAACGGCCCGCGGATGACTTGCTCGCCGATAGGCTGGTGCCCACGACCGCGGACCCGGATAAAGCTTCCGCCACATGCGACCCCGGGTATGCGGATCTCGTATTTCTCCCGCGCGCTGGTGACCGCGAGTGGAGCGGTGAAGCTGAGCTGCACCCCGGTGATGAGGTGATGACTGATGTGCAGTCCTACGTGCAGCGACTCGTGCAGGTCGCGTGGCGGCGTGTAGCGGCTCGTCGGGTAGTGCGGCCGCGGGCAGGGATCGGCGAGGTGCGCGCTGACATCGGCCGCAAGCACTGGTCCTCGCCGGCAGAGCTTGCCCTCGAGCCGGTAGGTGATCGCGATCAGCGGTGCCGAGGGTGGCAGGTCGCCTTCTGTGCCAAGGCTTTCGTAACCGACGCCAGCGTGCTGGTGGCGGGCGGTGCGTCGCACGATCAGGTAGGCACCGAGCGGCGCGAGCACCGATTCGGCGCGAACGCTTGCGCCCTCGCGGTAGCTGACGCTGACGGCGTCTGCGCCGAGGATTCCGAAGGAGAGGTCGCGCAGGTCGTCCCTGCGCTGCGCGCGTTCGTGCCCGTTGGCTGCGCCGGCGCTGCGGTCGACGCCCACGTGCTCGCCGACGGTGACCTGGCCGGCGAGCTGGCAGCTGACGGTCTCGGTCGCGTCGTCCTCGTGGCTGCGCGTCCCGACCCTGCTGGTTTCAGGCAGCACATCTGTGGCTATCGGGTGGAAGCGTCCGTCGTCGTGGAAGACTCCGTCGATCCCGAGCTCGCCGAGCTGACCGTCCTGTACGCGGCCGATCTGCTCGCAGACCTCGCCGCGGGTCGTGCGGACGATCCGCATGCCCCACGGCAGGCCGCCTTCGGGGTCGGGCACGCGCAGCGCCAGCAGCTGCGAGGCGCCGGTTGCGGGGATGCCCTCGCCGGCGTTCGGGTTCAATGGGCCTTCGGGGCGAACCGCCGCCCCGGTGAGGATCACCCCGCTCGCGGCGAGCGCGATCGTCGTGCTGGCGAGCACGCAGCCGAGCGCCAGCGCCAGCAGGCGCAGCCGGCGCGCCGGCCCGCGAGCACCGAGCCGCGGGCCTGGAGGCTCGGCGCAGCTACTGCCGCCGGCCGCGAGCGTGCGGTCGGCCGCCTGTAGAAGGTCACGCTCCAATTGTGGCAGGACGCTCATCGTTCACCAGCCAATCTCGTTCGTAGGGTGCGAAGCCCGCGGCTGACCCGTTGCCGTACGACGGCCTCCGAGCAGCGCAGCTCACCGGCTATCTCCGTGTAGTCGCGGTCCTGCACGACGCGAGCGTGGATCGCGCGCCGCTGCTCCTCGGGAAGTAGCGCGACCGCGAGCGTCGCGCGGTCCTCGTCCTGTGCCAGCCGCGCGATCGTCTCGGTCGCATGATCGTCGAGCACCAGCCGCGGCAGACCGAGCCGCTCGCGAGCGGCCGACTCGACAGCGCCCTCGCGATAGCTCGATCTGAGGATGTTGCGTGCGATCCCGAACAGCCACTGGTCGGCGCGGCCTCTGGCGGGGTCGTAGCTCGCCACCGACTCCAGCGCACGCGCGAACGTCTCCGCGGTTAGATCTGCGGCGAGCTCCGCCCGCCCGCTGGCGCGCATGAAGAACACGAGGAGGGGCCGCTCGAAGCGTCGATAGAAGGCGGCAAACGCCTGCGGATCGGAGCGCGCGGCGCCCAGCAGGGTCTCCTCGTCGCGCCTGTCTCGTTGCATCACCTACAGCTATTAGCGCGAGCGCGCGCTTTTGTGACGCTTCAGATCTGCAGCGGCTTGCCGCTCGGCACGACCAACACCGAGCCGCGCGAGGCGTCGAGCATCGTGCGCGCGGAGCCGCTCAACGCGACCCTGCCGGCGGGCGCGCCGGGCTGGGATCCAACGACGATCAGATCTGCCGCCGGCGCCTCGCCCGTGACGACGCTCGCGCCGAGCTTGGCCACGAGCGCGTCGGCGGTCTGCTGCGCCGCGTCGTCCCCGGCAAGCACCGCAACCGAGCCGATCTTGGCGGCGGGGTCGGCGCGCAGCCCGGCCGCGGCGACGCCGATGGCGGTACCCCCGATCTCCAGCAGCCGCTGAGCCGACGCTGGTGGTTCGGCATGCCCCGGCGGCGTTCGATAGTCCGATCCGAACACGATCACCGACGCACCCTCGGCGCTGGCCAGCTGTTCCAGTCCCTCCCCGGTCGTCGCGCCGAAGACGACGTGACGCGGGATCTCGGGAGCTCCGAGCATGGCGGCGCCGTGCTCGAGACGGCCTTCGGCATCGTGCTGTGCGAGCATCTCTCGGGCCGGATCGAACTCGGGCGCGTGGCGGACATAGGCGAGCGCCAGCTTCGACGGGTCCCCTGCCAGCAGCCGTCCGAGCGCGAGTGCGTCGTCGTCGTTGGGGGTACCGTCGTAGGAGATGATCACCTCGGCGCTCATGCGAGCGTCAATGCTGCGCGAGGGCGCGGCTCGGCGCACTGGCCCAGTGGCCAAGAATCGACGCTCGTGGTTGTCCATCCGACCCAGGGTCGCCTTTCTGGGGAAGTTCTCACATATGGCGCTTTGCATGCGGCGCTGTGAACGAGGAGAATAGGTACAACTGTCGAGATAGCTCTGGGAGGAGACGGTTGCTCGTTGAGGAGCGAATGACATGGCGGACGTGACACTCGCCGGCACGCTCGCGCGGGCGCTGGAAGGGCCCGCCGATCAGCGCGAAGCCCGCGCCGCGGTCGCGACCGCCGGCGGCCTGTATCTCGTGGGCGCGCTGCTGTGCGCATGCGCCACGCTGCTCCCGCACGTGAGCTCGCCCGCCGGGGTGATCGGGGTCGCGCTCGACGCGCTGCTGACCGGCGCCGTGCTGCTGGTGGCCGCCAGTCGCAGCTGGGGCGGCTTCGGGCTCGCGTATGTCGCGGAGCTGTGGGGCGTGCTCGTGATCGGCGTACTGTGCGCGTCCAGCGGCGGCCCGGACAGCCCGTTCGCGCTGATCTACTTCTTCGCGCTCGGCCACGCGGCTGCCTTTCAGCCGCGCCTTCGTTTCATCGGCGTATCCGTCGCCGCGCTGGTCGCGTTCCTCGCGCCGCTCGCCTACGAACCGCACGTCTCGACGATGTTCGCGGCGGTCGCGTGCGTGGGGATCGTGCTCGCGTTGCTCACCTCGATCGTCGTCCATGCCGCGCTCAACCGCTTGCGTGAGCAGCGCCGGCGCATGGAACTCATGATCGCCGCGACAGCCGAGCTGGACCGATCGCTCGACCCGGCGCAGACGCTGCGCACGATCGCGCACATGGCCGTGCCGGACCTGGCCGAGCTGTGCGTGATTGATCTGCTCGACGAGGGCGGATCGGTCGGCGACACCCGTGGTCGCTGCCGTCGACCCGGAGCTCGCCGCGGGCGTCGAGCGGGCTGTCCACGGCGAAGACCGTGAACGCTTCGTGCGCGAGGTGGGCTACACCAGTGCGGCTGTCTTCCCGATGATCGCGCGCGGTCGCACCCGCGGCACGATCTCGTTCTTGCAACTGCACGGCGACGCGCGTTATGACCCCAGCCTGCTCGCGGTCCTGGAGGACCTGGCAGGCCGCGCGGCGATGGCGTTCGACAACGCGCGTCTGTACGCCGAGCGCGCCCAGGTCGCGCGCACGCTGCGGCGCAGCCTGATGCCGGCCGTGCTGCCCGTGATCCCGGGGCTCGAGCTCGCCAGCTACTTCCGCCCGAGCGGCGCCGGCAGCGAGGTGGGCGGCGACTTCTACGATGTGTTCGGCGGCCCCGAGAGCTGCTGGCTAATCGTTGGCGACGTATGCGGAAAGGGGGCGGAGGCGGCCGCGCTGACGGGGTTCCTGCGCCACACCGCCGCGGTGTACGCGCGCGAGGGCAGCAGTCCCGGCGATGTCCTGGCACAGGTCAACCGCGCGATGCTCGACCAGGACTTCGACGGGCGCTTCGCGACCGCGATCCTCGCGCACATCCGCATGCGCGAGTTACTAACCGAGGTCGCGGTAGCGCTCGCCGGTCACCCTGCCGCGCTCATCACGCGGGCCGACGGCCACTGCGCCGGTGAGCTCGGCGGCTCCGGGGCCTTGCTGGGCGTGTTCGCCGATGCGGCGATCGAGGAGGCGACGACGATCCTCGAGCCGGGCGATTCGCTGGCGCTGTACACCGACGGGCTCTCGGAGGCGCACGCGCCAGGGCGTGTGGTCAGCGTCGCGGACATGCTCGAGCAGCTCGAGAAGACGCCGCCCGCCTCCGCCACGGATGCCGATCGATGCGCTGCTCGCGTTGATCGATCCTGACGACAGCGTGCGCGACGACATCGCGATCCTCTCCGCCTGCGTGCGGCCCGCATCGAGCGCCACGGGTGCGAGCGACGTCGCATAGCGAGCCTACGCGGCCGGTGTGCGCCGGCCCTCGCCGAGCACGGCGGGCACGATCGCGATCGCGGCGGCCACGAGCGCGGCGGCGATCCAGAACGCGAGGTGATAGCCGCCGGTGAGCGCCGCGGCGTTCGAGCGACCCTGCGCGAGCAGGTGCCCGCTGCGCGAGGCCGAAAGCGTCGCGAGCACCGCCAGGCCGAGCGCGCCGCCGACCTGCGCGGTCGTGTTGACGAGGCCCGAGGCCAGGCCCGCGTCGCGCGGGCTCGCTGCCGGACATCGCGACGTTCATCAGCGCCGGGAAGCACACGCCGGCGCCGATCCCGAGCAGCAGCATCGAGGGCAGCACGTGCGCGAGATAGCTGCCGTGGACGGGCGCTTGGGCAAACAGCACGAGCGCGAGCATGATCAGCACGAGGCCGGGCACGAGCATGTTGCGCGCGCCGAAGCGCGTCACCAGCCGCTCGGAGTAGCGGATCGAGAGCGTGCCCATGGTGAGCGTGACGGGCAGGAACGCGAGCCCGATCTGCAGCGCGTCGTAGCCGAGCACCCGCCGCAGGTACAGCGCGCCGAGGAAGAACACGCCGAACATGCCGGCGACCGACAGCACCTGGATCGCGTTCGCCGCGGCGACGTTGCGCGAGCGGAAGATGCGCAGCGGCACGAGCGGGTTGCGCGCGGTGGCCTCGCGCGCAAGGAAGCCGAGCAGCAGTGCGAGCGAGACGCCACCGAGCGCGAGCGTGCGGGCAGCTCCCCAGCCGTCCTCGGCGGCGGGCTTGACGATCGTGTAGACGCCGAGCATCAGCGCCGCGGTGACCAGGACCGCGCCGGGGATGTCGGCGCCCTCGCCGAAGCCGATGCCGGCGTCGTGCGCGAGCAGGCGCCTGGCGAACACGGCGGTGGCGATGCCGATCGGGATGTTCACGAAGAAGATCCAGTGCCAGTCGATCGACTGTGTGATCACGCCGCCGGCGAGCAGGCCGACGGAGCCGCCGGCGGAGGCGACGAACGCGTATACGCCGATCGCCTTGGCCTGCTCGCGCGGCTCGGGAAACATCGTGACGATCATGCCGAGGATTACCGCCGAGGTCATCGCGCCGCCGATGCCCTGGATGAAGCGCGCGGCGATCAGCAGCGACTGGCTGTCGGCGAGCCCGCACGCGAGCGAGGCCAGCGTGAACAGGCCGACGCCGGCGAGGAAGATGCGCCTGCGCCCGATCAGGTCGCCGAAGCGCCCCGCCAGCAGCAGCAGCCCGCCGAAGGCGATCAGGTACGCGTTGACGACCCACGCGAGGCTCGCCGTGGAGAAGTGCAGGTCGTCCTGGATCGAGGGCAGCGCAACGTTGACGACGGTCACGTCGAGCACGATCATCAGCATCCCCACGCACAGCACGTACAGCGCGACCCAGCGCCGGTCGTGGGCCGCGCTGTCGATCGTCACGGCGGCGTCGGCGTCAACAGTGCCCGGGCCCGGCGCGTCGTGAGTGGGATCGCTCGTGACAGCTGTGCTCACTGGCCGGCCTCCGCGCTCTGGCGCAGGTACTCGCCGAGCGCATCGATCATCTCGTTGGTGCCGTGCTCGCGCTGCGCGGGCGTGTCGTGGCCGTCGAGGTACACGCCGTGCTCGGTGAGCGTCAGCCGCGCGCCGTCGCCATGCGCCTCGATCTCGATCGTGGCGAGCGACACGGAGATGCGCACGTCCTCGCGGTGCATGTCATAGCAGTGGACGATCCGCTGGCCGGGCACGATGTCCTGGTAGACGGCGTCGAAGCTGTAGAGCGAGCCATCGGGGCCCGGCGCGCCGAACCGCTCGTGCCCGCCGACGCGGAAATCGAGCGAGTAATCGGGTTTCCCGGGCGGCCCGAACCACTTTGCCTTGGCGGCGGGGTCGGCCCAGGCGTCGAAGACCCGCTGCGGCGAGGCGTCGTAGGTCCGCTCGATCACGAACGTGGAGTGTGTGGTCGACCGCTCGGCGGCGGCCTGCTCTGTGTCGCTCACTTCTTGCTCCTTTGCTGTGGTTGGCTTTGATCCTGCCCTGCTTGCCCCGATCCGCGGCGAGGTACTCGCCGAGCCGGTCGAGGCTTTCCTCCCAGAACGTCCGCCGCTCCGAGATCCATCGCTCGGCCGCGCGCAGCGCGGCGGGCTCGACCGAGCACGTGCGCACGCGCCCGAGCTTGTGCGAGCGGACGAGCCCGCTGGCCTCGAGCACGTGCAGGTGCTGGACGACGGCCGGCAGTGACATCCGCAGCGGGCGCGCGAGCTCGCTGACGGATGCCGGCCCGTGCGTCAGACGGTCGACCATCGCGCGGCGGCTGGGGTCCGCGAGCGCCTGGAAGAGCAGGTCGATGTCTCGCTCGGCCGGTGCGTATTGGTTAAGCACTCACTTAAGTCTTGCACATAGCGCGAGACCGTGGCGCCTCGCGGTTCCGCCGCACGTCAGACAGGCGCCGCGAGACGGCAACCGGCTTCAGAGCGGCTTGCGCGCGCGAAAGCGAAACGAACCGCCGCTGGTGTCGACGTGCGGCTCGACGAGGCCGGCGCGTTCCAGGCGCGCGGGCAGCTCGTCGGGGACGATGGGGATGAGCGTGTCGCGGACGTGCAGCAGCTTGAACGCGCGGCCGGTGCCGCGGCTGTCGGTTCCTGCGAACAGCCCGCCGGGGCGCAGGACCCGCGCGGCCTCGGCGAGCAGGCGGTCCTGCAGCGCGGGCGAGGGCACGTGGTGGAGCATGGTGAAGCACACGACGGAGGAGAAGCGGCCGTCGGCGAACGGCATCGCGGTGGCGTCCGCGTGCACGATCTCGACGCGGTCGTCGAGCTTGCGCCGCAGCCGCTGGCAGTAGCTGTTGGAGAGCTCGACGACGGTCAGCGCACCGGGCCGACGCGCGAGCACGCTGGTAGTGGCGCCGAACCCCGGGCCGACCTCGAGCGCGTCTTCGCCGAGATCGAGCCCGTCAAGGCCCCAGGGGAGCAGCTCGCGCTCGACTCTGCGCGCCCACCGGCCGGAGGAGCAGATGAGGGCGTGCGCCCGGTTCATCCTCGCAATCTAGCCGAGCGTGCGAGCTACGCCGCGGCGGCAGCGCCGAGCCCGAAGCGCACGCCGGTGAGCTCCTCGGAGGCATCCCACAGGCGACGGGCGACGTCGGTGTCCCTGGCCGCCTTGGAACGTCCGACCAGCTTGGGCTTGCCGCGCATTTCCAGCAGGCCGTCGGGCCCCGCGAAGCTATTGGCGGGCACGTCTGCGACGGCGGCGTAGAGCGTCGGCAGCGCGCCGGCCTCCTCGTCCTGTGCGATCACGCGGTTGCCGACGAGGCTGAGCAGGTCGAGCGTGCGCCGGCCGCTGTGGAATTGCAGGTTGGTCGCGGCGTAGCCGGGATGCGCGGCGGTCGCAAGCACCGCGGAGCCCGCGTCGGTCAGCCGGCGCTGCAGCTCGGCGGTGAACAGCAGGTTGGCGAGCTTGGACTGGCCGTACGCGCGCCATGCGCTGTAGGGCCTGCGCTCCCAGTTGAGGTCCTCGAGGTCGATGCTGCCCATGCGGTGGGCGCCGGAGGCGACGGTGACGACGCGCCCGCTGATGTGCTCGAGCAGCAGGTTGGTGAGCGCGAAGTGGCCGAGGTGGTTGGTGCCGAACTGCAGCTCGAAGCCGTCCGCTGTACGGCTCAGCGGCGGCGCCATCACGCCGGCGTTGTTGATCAGCAGGTCGAGCTCGCTGTCCCACGCCGCGGCGAACTCGCGCACGGAGGCGAGGCTCGCGAGGTCGAGCTGGCGGACCTCGGTCTGTCCGGGCATAGCGGCGGCGGCCTCGCGGCCCTTGTCGGTGTTGCGTACGGCCAGCACGACGCGGGCGCCGGCGCCGGCGAGCGCGCTGGCGGCGGCGCGGCCGATGCCGCTGTTGGCGCCGGTGACGATCACGCTGCGGCCGGTCATGTCGGGCAGGAGTGTGGTGCTTGAAGTAGTCATGGGCAACAATGTAGACGCGCGAGAGCAGCTCGACGAGCTGATCGCCGACGCGATCGCGCACTTCCTGCGCGGCTCACGCAGGGACGCCGGTGCGTGCGCCATGCGCTGAGCCGTCGCGTCCGCGCGAGTCGAACGGGGGCCCGGCCGGGGGATCCTGCGGCCGGCCGCCCTCCGTGCTTGGCGCGGGCTGCTCTTGAATCGCGAGAAACGCGGCGACGACGCGCGGGTCGAACTGGCTGCCAGCCCCGTTCTCGATCTCGTCGAGCGCCTGCTTTACGGTCCATGCGGTCTTGTACGGCCGGTCGTGGGTGAGCGCGTCGAACACGTCGGCGACCGCGACGATCCGGCCGACGAGCGGGATCGCCTCGCCGGCGAGGCCCGCGGGGTAGCCACTGCCGTCCCACCGCTCGTGGTGGCTGCCGGCGATGACAGTGGCCATTTCCAGCACGGGCGAATCGCTGCCGTGGAGCAGCTCGGCGCCACGGGCGGCGTGCGTCTTCATGACCTCGAGCTCCTGCGGGCTCAGCTTTCCGGGCTTGAGCAGGATGCGGTCGGGGATCGCGAGCTTGCCGATGTCGTGCAACGGCGCCGCCTGGCGCAGGCGGCAGGCTTGGCTCTCGTCGAGCCCGAGCCGCGCGGCGATCTCCGCGGCGGTGTCACCCACGCGCTCGGTGTGGTGGAAGGTCTCGTCATCGCGGTACTCGGCGCTGAGCGACAGTCGCTTCAGCGCTTTGGCATGCGCGCTATCTAGCTCGCGCGTGCGCTCGGCGACTTCGCGCTCGAGCACCTGCGCCTGGTTGGCGAGCTGCTGCTCGGCTTGCACCTGGGCGCTGATGTCGCGTGCGGTCGCGTAGATCAGGCCCTCATCCGGCGAGCGGGCGGCGGTCCACTCAAGCCATCGGTAGCTCCCCTCCGCCGTGCGGAAGCGGTTGCGGAAGCCGATGGTCTGATGCGCGGTGGCGGCGAGCGCGCGATGCTCGGCGGCCGTCGCTTCGAGGTCGTCGGGGTGGACGAAGCTGGCGGTGAGCTGGTTGCGCATGGCGTGCGCGGAGTAGCCGAGCGTGCGCTCGCAGGCGCTGTTGACGCGCGTGAAGCGGCCGCTGGAGTCGATCGTCGCGAGGATGTCGAGCGAGGACTCGAAGTACCGCGAGATCTCGGCTTCAAGCTTGCGGCGGTGATCGACGAAGTGACCGAGCAGCGTTCCGAGCAGCAGAAACGCGATCGCCCAGCAGATGTTGCCGAGCACGCTCACGTCGAACTCGTGGGTCGCGAGATCCCACACGCCGATCAACGCGAGTCCCGCGAGCGCGCCCGCGAGGCCGCCGCGAAAGCCGAACCCGAGTGCGAGCAGGGCGATCGGCACGACGTACAGGACTTCCAGCGCGTCAGCTGGATTGGCATCGTTCGCCTGCAGCCCATAGACCCCGGCGAACAGCGCGAGCGCAAGCACGACGGTCTGCGGGCCGTCGAGCGCCGGCCAGTTACGCGGGGGGCGCAGTTGCGCCAAGTGCGGACGCGCAGTCATGCACTCTCATCGTGCGTGCACCGCTTCGCGCATGAGCCTGCGGGCAGAACTGGACAACTATTTCCAATAAGTTGACTTTCCCCGAGCGCGGCGGGTGACCATTGACCCCGGGCCTCCTATATTTAATTAAATGGAGTGCTCGTGAACGTTCGACGGCTGGGTGCGGATGGCCCGGCGGTCTCCGCCATCGGGCTCGGCTGCATGGGGATGTCGGGGATGTACGGGCCGGCGGATCGCGGCGAGGGGATCGCGACGATCCACGCGGCGCTCGACGCGGGGATCAACCTGCTCGACACGGGCGACTTCTACGGGATGGGCCACAACGAGCTGCTGATCGCTGAGGCGACGCGCGGGCGCCCGCGCGAGGAGCTACATGCTGAGCGTCAAGTTCGGCGCGCAGCGCGGACCCGACGGCGTGTGGCTGGGCTACGACGCGAGCCCGCCGGCAGTGAAGACCGCGCTGGCGCACTCGCTGACGCGGCTGGGCGTCGATTACGTCGACGTCTATCGTCCCGCTCGACTCGATCCGAAGGTGCCGATCGAGGAGACCGTCGGCGCGATCGCCGAGCTCGTGCAGGCGGGCTACGTCCGCCACGTCGGCCTCTCGGAGGTCGGCAGCGAGACGATCGCCCGCGCGGTCGGGGTCCATCCGATCTGCGATGTGCAGATCGAGTACTCGCTGATCTCGCGCGGGATCGAGGCCGCGATCCTGCCCGCGTGCCGCGAGCTGGGCGTCGCGATTACCGCCTACGGCGTGCTCAGCCGCGGCCTGATCAGCGGCCATTTCGCCGCCGAGCGCGAGCTCGCCGCGAACGACTTCCGCGCCCGCGCGCCGCGCTTTGCCGGCGAGAACCGAGCGCACAACCTGGCGCTCGTCGAGGGGCTGCGTGGCGTTGCCGACGCCAAGGGCGCCAGCGTCGCGCAGGTGGCGATCGCGTGGGTGCTCGGCCGTGGCAAGGACATCGTCGCGCTCGTCGGCTCGCGCACGCGTGCGCAGCTGCACGAGGCGCTGGGGGCAGAGCAGCTCGAGCTCGACGCCGACGACCTTGAGGCGCTCGAGCGTGCGATCCCGCCCGATGCTACCGCCGGGGATCGCTACCCCGAGCCGCAGATGGCCACGCTCGATAGCGAGCGGGGGTAGGGCGCCGGCGGGCGGGGAGTGTTGGCCGGCGTGCGGGGCGTGTTGCGCCGCGAAACCTGTATCGCCATCGTTATACGGTGGGCGTTGGGCGCGTCGAGCTCGCGCTAACCGCCCAGCGGCCAGGGATTCTGCGTCGGGCGCCACGGCTCCATCCGCCAGTCGGCGTATGCCTCGGCCGGCTCGTTGGTCGCGCGCTCGACCGACGCGTCGTACTTCGCCGCAACGTCGTTGACCGGGTAGTGCGCTTCGTCCTTGCGCCTGGAGCCGATCATCAGCACGGCGCACGGGCCGTCTCCGGCTCCGACGAAGACGTGCTCCACGCCGGCCGGGCAGTGCAGGAAGTCCCACTGGCGCAAGGGGCGCTCCTCGCCTTCGAGGATGGCGATGCACTCGCCGTACAGCACCAGGAAATCCTCCTGCACCGGCTCTGAGTGGTAGCGGCAGTTGGGCTGCCCCGGCTGCATGATCTGGATGTTGACGCCCGTGTCCGGCCACGGGGAGTCGTCGTCCTCGAAGTCGATGATCGTTGCCCGGCGCGAATGGCTCATTGTTGGGGCGTCGGCCATGTTCATCACGAAGGGCTTGTCCATGTGCGAACCATAACCTTGCGCGCGCGGCGGCGCTGCCGGCGTTCGGCTGAAACGAGCGGCCACCCCGGAAGCTCCCGACGCGGCGACGTCGCGAGCTCGTGCGCGTCAATGCGGTCCCGCCCTCGTCGCCTACACCGGCCGTACGACGCGGCGACGCTCCCCGGCGGGGATCTCAAGGACCTTCACGGCGAGCGCCTCGGCGCCGATGGTCTTGGTGATGTGAATCTGGCCCGATCGATAGCCCACCGGGTCGCTCGGGTCGTACTCGAAACTCTCGCTCAGGAAGCTCGCGCGGCGCAGCACCCGACGATCTTCGCACGGGAGCTTGTCTAGCGACAGCCCTCGATCGCGTGGGATTGGGGAACCGCAGAGCGGGGTAGTGAGCTCTACTGTTTGGGTGGAAGAACGATGGGCGCGGCTGGAGCCCTTAGATCTTGTGTGTCGAGCCCGAAAAAGCGGCGCACCGAGTCAGGAAGCGTGGGGCCTGTCGCCACGCGAAGAGGCTCATAAACCGTCAGCCTGGCAGCGTCGTGGCGGACACGGGCCAGCTCCTCGGCGCTGGGGTTGGCGATCTCGGAAGCGGTGACGGGAGTCCCATCTGGTCGGTGCATGCCATACATGATAGACGGAGCTCTTGCGACTCACCGAAGATTGGGCAGGGTCGGCGATCTCCAAGACCATGAGCACCACAACGCCGAGGAAAAGGGCTCCAGCAGCGCACAGGACGGCCCTTGCGCGTTCGTCGATCAGTTTGGCGTTGGCCTGGAGTGAGTCCTCGACATCACCGACCACCAGCCATTCCACATCGATGTCATCCAAGATGACTTCCTTTCCTTCCGGGTCCAGGAAGCTCCGCATCCGCATGATCTTCTCTGGAGATGGCCCAATGGCGGGCTTTCCCGCGATCATGACCAGTAGGGCGAACAGGGCCGCTATGAGGGGCATCACCAGCAGCCACAGCCACTGATCGAGAGCTACATCGAGTGCCGCCAAGGCGCCCGCCGCCGCCAAGGCGCCGACGGCCTGGGTGTCAATGCTGCCCAGCCCGCTTGTCTGCATCGACAGTTGTTTCATACCGATGCCCCGCAACATGCCCAGACGCGAAGGGCTCATTGGCCCCTTTGCTTCGAAGTCTCCGAGCTTCTCCTGCACATAGGCTCGCCACTCCCGGTTTTCCTGCTCCATCCTTTCCCTTATCCTGTTTGCTTGCGTCGCTTCCTTGATGGCCTTTGGCGCGTGATGCGCTGCCCAAGCGCCACGCAGTCTCTGAATGCCACTCATCGATGCGGAATGTGGAGCCGGGCGCACGCCCGTAAGGCTAATCCTTATCCAAGGATCGGAACTCGACGCTCAGACATGCCGTCGCCTCCGCGACACGCTCAGCACCAGCACGAGCACCCCGACCCCCAGCAGCACCCGCCCAGCCACCGAGCTGACCTCGCCCCACGCGTCCCCGGCGAGCAGCCCGGCGAGCACGAACGCGGCCGCCCACAGCGCGCAGCCCATCGTCGTCAACGCCATGAACGTCGCCAGCGGCACACGCCGCGCTCCCGCCGGCAGCGACACGAATGTGCGCGCCAGGGGCAGCAGCCGCGCGACGAACACCGCGCGCGTGCCATAGCGCTCGAATAGCCCTTCCCAGCGCTCGAGCACAACGCGCGCGCCGGGAACGCCTGTGAGCAGGCGGCTCGCGCCGAGCGCGTACGCGAGCAGCGACCCGAGCACGTTGCCCGCGGTCGCGGCCAGCACCGCCAGCGGGAAGCTCATCCAGCCCTGGCCCACGGCCACTCCCGCGAACAGCAGCGTGACCTCGCTGGGGACCGGGATGCACGCGCTCTCGGGCACCATCAGCAGGAACACGCCCAGCGCGCCGAAGCGCTCGATCACCGCGGTCATCCGTCAGGGATACCCGAGTTGCATGCGATAAGTCGTGGCGCTGGCGTCCGGTCGAGCCCGCGCTACAGCTCGAGCACCGTATCCTGCGTCGCCACGCTCACGCTCGGAGCGTCGCCGCCGCCCAGCCGGCGCGCGAGCCCGTCGAGCGCCTCGTCAGTGCGGTCCTGGCGGTGGTGGAAGAGCACGACCGAGCGCGTGCCCGCGCGTTTGGCGAGCTCGACCGAGTAGTCCGCGACCGCATGGCCGAAGTCGGCTTCCGCGGCGAGCTCCTCGGGGAACAGCTGCGCGTCGTGCACGAGCACGTCGGCACCCTGGGCGAGCTCGATCGCGGCGGGGTGATAGGCGCCGAAGCCGTTCTCGCCGTCGCCGAGCGCGGTGGGGCAGTGGTCGGGCATGTACGCGAGCGTCGAGTGTCCGTCGCCGATGCGGTAGCCGAACGTGCGCCCGCCCTTGTGCGGGATCTCGCGCGCGAGCACCGTGAAGCCCTCGATCGTGCGCTCGCCTGGCGCGATCGAGGCGAACGTCCACTGCCCGCGCAGCTCGGTGGGCTCGACCGGGAAGTACGGCGGGGACATCACGCGCGTGAGCACCGAGGTCGCATCCTCGCCGCTCTCCTGCTCGGGCAGCACCACGCTGATGACCGAGTCGGCGCGATCTGCCGCGGCGAAGAACGGTAGCCCGAAGATGTGATCCCAGTGCAGGTGGCTGAGCAGGACCGTGCCGGCGAACGGGCCTCCGTTCAGTGCGAGCGAGGCGCGCTGCAGCCCGGAGCCCGCGTCGAGGATCAGCGTCGGCGCGGGGTCGCCGTCGTGCCCAAGCGCCAAGCAGGGCGTATGCCCGCCGTAGCGCACGAAGTCGATGCCCGGCGCGGGAGCCGAGCCCCGCACGCCGCAGAAGCGGACCTGCAAACCGCTCAGCTCGGCTCTAGGCTCGGGGGGCGCATCGCGATGGGCATTAGGTGCATGGCGAGGGGCATTATGTGCCACCCGCCGAGCGCTGTCCAGGACGCACGCCTCGCGCGCGGCGCGTCGTAGGATGGGCTGGCGATGCGAGCCGCGGTCCTGCACGAGTACGGAGTCCCGAGCGAGGGCGAGTTTCAGGAGCCGTCGGCCGAGCCAGAGCAGGCGCTCGTGGACGTGCTCGCGGCCGGCCTCAATCCGGTGGACGTCGCCATCTGCGCGGGGCGCTTCTACGCCGGCAAACCGCCACTGCCGTCGGTCGCCGGGCGCGAGGGCGTCGGCATGCTCGACGGCGCGCGCGTGTACTTCGACGCGCCGATCCCGCCGTTCGGGTCGATGGCAGAGCGCGCGCTGATCGACCCACGCTCCACCTATCCGGTGCCCAACGGGGTGCACGACGGTGTCGCGGTGGCGCTCGGGATCTCAGGCCTCGCCGCGTGGCTCGCGCTCACGTGGCGCGCGCAGCTTCAGGCGGGCGAGCACGTGCTGGTGCTCGCAGCGAGCGGCGTCGTCGGGCAGATCGCGGTGCAGGCGGCCAAGCTGCTCGGCGCCGGGCGCGTGGTCGCGGCGGCGCGCTCGCCCGAGGGCCTGGAGCGCGCGCTTTCGCTCGGGGCCGACGCGAGCGTGCGCCTTGACGGGTCCGAGGATCTACCTGCGCAATTGGCGCAGGCCGCGGAAGGCCGGATCGACGTCGTCGTGGACCCGCTGTTCGGCGAGCCGTTCGTTGCCGCGGTCAACGCAGCGAGCTTCGGCGCGAGGATCGTGCAGCTGGGCGCGGGCGCGGGCGCGGAGGCGGTCGTGCCCTCAGCGGCGATCCGCGGCAAGATGCTCGTGATCATGGGCCACACTAACTTCGCTGCGCCGCCCGAGGTCAAGCGCGAGGCCTATCGGCGGCTGGCAGAGGCGGCGGCCGCAGGCGATTTGAAGGTCGCCGTCGACCCGATGGCGCTCCATCAGGTACAGGAGGCCTGGCAGCGCCTGGCGGCCGGGCCGCACCACAAGATCGTGCTCGTGCCGTAGGCGCGATGCGCTCGCTGCAGGCGTCGGTGGCCGTCGTGGGCCACGTCGAGTGGGTGCAGTTCGCGCGCGTGTCACATGTACCGCGCGCCGGCGAGGTGGTGCACGCGAGCGAGCCGTTCGAGGAGCCTGCCGGAGGCGGCGCGGTGGCCGCCGTGCAGCTCGCGCGCCTCGCCGGGGAGTCCGTGCTCATCACAGCGCTCGGCGACGACGAGTACGGCCGCCGCTCGGTCGCGCGCCTGAGCTCGCTCGGGGTCGATGTGCAGAGCACCTTCGAGTCGGTCCCGACTCGCAGGGCGGTGACGTTGGTGGACGCGGATGGGGAGCGCACGATCACGACCTTCGGGCCGCGCCTGGAGCCGCTCGGCGCGGCTGAGGGAGCACGCTGGGCGGCGCTCGGAGCGCGGGACGCGATCTACTTCACGGCGGGCGACGAGCGCGCGCTGCGACTGGCCCGGCGCAGCGCGCGGGTGCTCGTCGCGAGTCCGCGCGCTCGGCACGCGCTCGGCCGCGGCGTCCCACTCGATGCGCTGGTGCTGAGCGCCAAGGATGAGATCGAGCGCGGTGAGCTCGCCAGTGTTGAGGATGAAGCCGCGCTTGTCGTCTTCACCGAAGGCGAGCGAGGCGGCAGCTTCCGTGAGCGCTCGGGCGCGAGCGGCAGGTTCGTCGCTGCCACGCCGCCCGGCGAGCCCGTCGACTCCTATGGCTGCGGCGACTCGTTCGCAGCCGGTCTCACCTACGGTCTAGGCGCCCGGCTCGACGTCGCCGCCGCCCTCGCGCTGGCGGCGCGTTGCGGTGCCAGTTGCCTGACGGGACGCGGTCCATACGAGCACCAGCTGACCGGCCGAGATCTCTAGCGGGCGTCTTTTTACCGCTCCAGATAACGAGCGCGTCGTCGCGCCGCTTCATATGTATAGTCACACCCGCTCGCACGGCCAACGCCCAAACAGGGGGGAACTTGTCTACCCAAGCTCTGTCGCCGGTCTCAGAGAGGCTCGCGTTTTATAGACGGGCAGCCAACTACATCGCTGTGGCGATGATCTATCTGCAGGACAACCATCTCCTGCAGGAACCGCTTAAGCCCGAGCACATCAAGCATCGCCTGCTGGGCCACTGGGGGACGGTGCCGGGGATCAACCTGATCTACGCCGGCCTGAACCGCCTGATTCTGGACACCGACGCCAGCATGCTGCTCGTGACCGGCCCAGGTCACGGCGCGCCGGCGAACCTCGCCAACCTCTGGATCGACGGCTGCCTGGAAGAGGTCAAGCCCGAGATGAGCCGCGACAGCGAGGGTCTGTCGAAGCTCGTGCGCCTGTTCTCCTGGCCGGGCGGCTTCCCGAGCCACATCGCCCCGATCGTGCCCGGCACGATCCACGAGGGCGGCGAGCTCGGCTACGCGCTGGCGACCGCGTTCGGGGCCGCACTCGACAACCCCGAGCTGATCGTCGCGTGCATCGTCGGCGACGGCGAGGCCGAGACCGGGCCCACTGCTGGGGCCTGGCACTCGAACAAGTTCCTCGACCCGGCCACGTGCGGAGCGGTACTTCCGATCCTGCACCTGAATGGCTACAAGATCGCCAACCCCACGATCTTCGGCTCGATGAGCGACGCGGAGCTGACGAAGCTGTTCGAGGGCTACGGCTGGCATCCCCTGATCGTTGACGGCGAGGACCTCGACGGCGCGCTCGCTGGCGCGCTCGACACCGCATACGGCGAGATCCGCGAGCTGCAGGGCGCCGCGCGCGACGGGCGCCGTCCTGAGCGGCCCATCTGGCCGATGCTGATCGTGCGCTCGCCGAAGGGCTGGACGGGCATCCGCGAGCTCGACGGCAAGCGCGTCGAGGGCACGTCCAACTCTCATCAGGTGCCCGCGATGCAGGCCCGCACCAACCCCGAGCATCTGAAAGCGCTGGAGGCGTGGCTGCGCTCCTACGGCCCCGAGGAGTTGTTCGACGAGAGCGGCGGCCCGGTCGCGGAGATCGCCGCGATGTGCCCGAGCGGCGAGCGGCGCATGGGCGTCAACCCCCACGTCAACGGCGGGGCCATGCGCGTCGCGCTAGCGCTGCCGGCGCTGAAGGATCACGCCGTGGTGCTCGATACGCCCGGCTCTGTCACGGAGAGCGCGCTTGGCACGCTGGGCCAGTATCTCGCCCAGGTCTTCGAGCTTAACCGTGCACAGAGCAACTTCCGCGTCGTCTGCCCCGACGAGGTCGCGTCGAACCGGCTGGGGGCGTTGTTCGAGGTCGAGAACCACGCCTACGAGTGGCCAGTCGACCCGGACATCAGCTCCGACTACAAGCCAGACGGCCGCATCATGGAGGTGCTCTCCGAGCACAACTGCCAGGGTTGGCTGCAGGGCTACGTGCTCACCGGCCGCCACGGCGTGTTTCCTTGCTACGAGGCGTTCATCCCGATCGTCGACGGCATGGTCAACCAGTACGGCAAGTTCCTGAAGATGTCGCGTGAGGAGGCGCCGTGGCGCGAGCCGGTCTCCTCACTCAACTATCTGTTGACGTCAGAGGGCTGGCGCCAGGATCACAACGGCTACTCCCACCAGATGCCGGGCTTCATCAACTCGATGCTCAACCGCCGCGAGGAGCACGCGCGCGTGTACGTCCCACCGGACGCGAACACGCTGCTCGCCACGATGGACCACTGCCTGCAGGCAAAGGGCTGCATCAACCTGATCATCGGCTCGAAGCTGCCGCTGCAGCAATGGCTGACGATGGAGGAGGCCGAAGCGCACGTGCGCGCCGGCGCCTCCGCTTGGGACTGGGCGAGCAACCAGGACGACGGCCAGCCCGACCTCGTGCTCGCGAGCTGCGGCACGATCCCCACGATCGAGCTGCTCGCTGCCGCCAGCCTGCTGCGGGAGGACGTGCCGGATTTGAAGGTGCGCTTCGTCAACGTCACCAACCTGTTCGCGATGGCGGCGCCCGGCGCGCACCCGGACGCGATGCCGGTCGGGGCGTTCGGCGACCTGTTCACCGAGGGAAGGCCGGTGATCTTCAACTTCCACGGCTATCCCTCGGCGGTCCACCAGCTGATCCACCGGCGCCCGCGCCAGGAGCGCTTCCACGTCCGCGGCTACTCCGAGGAGGGCACGACCACGACGCCCTTCGACCTGCTGGCGATGAACGGCGTCGATCGCTATCAGCTTGCGATCGAGGCGCTGAGCCGTGTCGACGTGGGCGTCAGCGAGTTCGTCCGCGGCATGTCCGGCGAATTCGCCGTGCGCACGATCGACGGCGCCCAGGAGGCCATCGTGAAGTACCGCGACCAGCTCGCCGAACACCGAAGCTACGTGCGCGAGGTCGGCGACGACCCGCCGGAGCTGACCAACTGGACGTGGCAGGGATCGAACCCGTGAGGACACGGAGCGATCGATGAGCTCGGATGCGGCCCAGCGCGCGGACGCGCACCTGCAGGCGGGGGAGTACCGCGCGAGCCGCGAGGCCGCACTGGCGGGCCTTGCCGGTGCGCCCGAGGACGTCGAGCTGCTGGTGCTCGCCGGGCGCGCGGGCGTCGAGCTCGACGCTGAGGACGCCACCGGGCAGCTCACGCGCGCGACCGAGCTCGCTCCCGAGAACGCCGATGCGTGGCACTACCTCGGCGAGGCGCTCGCTACCGAGGGGAGCATGGAGGAGGCCGGCGAGGCCTTCCGCCGCGCCGTTGAGCTCAACCCAGCCGACCAGGTGGCGCTCAGCCATCTCGGCCACACCTCCGCCGCGACCGGTCGCGAGCAGGAGGCCGTCAGCTATCTCAGCCAGGCGGCGCAGAGCATGCGCGGAGCCTCGACCGCCGCGATCAGCCTCGTGGACATGTACCGCACGCTCGGCCAGTACGAGGAGGCGCTCGCACAGGCGCGGCTGATCGCCGAGGCCGAGCCCGACGAGCCGATGGCGGCGCTGGACGTCGCCGAGCTGAGCCTCGAGGTCGGCCAGCTCGACGAGGCGGTTGCCGCCTTCGCGCGGCTGCGCGAGCTCGACGACGTTCCCGGGCACGAGACCTACCCGCTGCACGGCATGATCAAGGCGGAGATGCAGCGCGAGCAGTGGCAGCGCGCGCTCGCGCTCGCGCGCGATGCCGCCGGCGCCGACACGCAAGGGCGGACCGCCGGCGTGCTCGTCTTTCTTCAGGCGCAGGCAGGCGAACCGGCCGAGGCGGATGAGGAGGCGGCGGCGGAGCCACCCACGCGCGAGGAGGTCGACGCCGCGCTGGACGCGTCGCTGTTGGAGTACCGGCGCATGCACGCCGACGATCGTCGTCTCGCCGCGGAGGACCTCCTTGGCTGAGCCTGCGACAGCCAGTCGCGCCGCGTCCGCCGAGTGGTTTCGCTGCCCGTCGTGCGCGGCGTTCGTCTACCACAAGCGCCTGCGGCGCAACCTCGGCGTCTGCCCCGACTGCAACCACCACTTCCGCCTGCGCATCCGCGAGCGCCTCGGGCAGCTACTCGACGAGGACAGCTTCGAGGAGCTCAGCGGCGACCTCGAGATCGTCGACGCGCTGTCGTTCGCCGACTCCAAGCCATACGTCGAGCGGATCGCGCAGGCGCAGAAGAAGAGCGAGACCAAGACGGGCGCGCTGCATGGCAAGGGCACGATCGACGGCCTGTCGATCGTCGTCGCCGGCATCGACTTCTCGTTTATCGGCGGCAGCATGGGCGGCGCGGTCGGCGAGTCGATCACGCGCGCGGCCGAGCTCGCCCTGGAGACACGCACGCCGCTGCTGGTGATCTCCGCCTCCGGCGGCGCGCGCATGCAGGAGGGCTGCGTGTCGCTGATGCAGATGGCCAAGACCAGCCAGGTGATGGCGCGGCTGGCCGAGGAGGGCGTGCTGTTCATCTCGCTGCTGACCGACCCCACCTACGGCGGCGTCAGCGCCTCCTACGCGACCCTCGGCGACATCCTGATCGCCGAGCCCGACGCGCACATCGGCTTCGCCGGGCCGGCCGTGATCGAGCAGACGATCCGCCAGAAGCTGCCCGACGGGTTCCAGACCGCAGGCTTCCTGCTCGAGCACGGGATGCTCGACCTGGTCGAGCCGCGCGAAGGCCTGCGGCGCACGATCCGCAACCTGCTCGAGCTCCACGCCCAGGCCGAGGCAGCGCGCGGCGAGGACGCCGCGGCACGCCCCGAGCGCCTGCCGGCTACCGAGGGCTCCGCGCCCGTCCGCGACGCCGAGCAGCTGCCGGACCGCGATCCCTGGGAGATAGTGCAGCTGGCGCGCCACATCGACCGGCCGCGAATGCTCGACCTCGTCGGCTTCGTGTTCGACGGCTTCGAGGAGCTACACGGCGACCGCCTGTTCGAGGAGGACCCAGCGATCATCGCCGGGCTCGCGCGCCTGGGCGAGCTGACGGTGATGCTGATCGGCCAGCAGAAGGGGCACACCACGAGCGAGCTCGTCGAGCACAACTTCGGCATGCCCGAGCCCGAGGGCTACCGCAAGAGCATGCGCCTGATGCGTTACGCGGCGCGCTTTGGGTTGCCGCTCGTGACGATCGTCGACACCCCCGGCGCCTACCCCGGGCTGGGCGCGGAGGAGCGCGGCCAGTCGGTGGCGATCGCCGATTCGATCATGCTGATGTCGCGCCTGCCCGTGCCCGTTGTGACGGTGGTCACCGGCGAGGGCGGCAGCGGTGGCGCCCTGGCCCTCGGCGTCGGAAACCGCGTGCTGATGATGGAGAACGCCTACTACTCGGTGATCAGCCCCGAGGGCTGCTCGACGATCCTCTTCAAGGACGCGAGCGCCGCGCCGCGCGCGGCCAAGGCGCTGCGCATCACCAGCCCCGAGCTGCTGCGCCTGACCGTGATGGACGCGATCGTGCCGGAGCCCGACGGCGGCGCCCAAACCGACCCAGCGGCCGCTGGCGCGAACGTCAAGGCCGCGATCGTCGAGAGCCTGCGCGAACTGCTCCCGCTCAGCCCGCAGGAGCTGATCGATCAGCGCTATGAGCGCTTTCGCAAGTTCGGCACGCCGGGACGACAGCCCACACTTCCGCCAATCACAGGGGAGCCATGAGCGAGAACGAGAACACCAAGAGCACTCCCGACAGAGAGCTGATCGAGTCGGTATGGGCCGAGGCCCGCGACCTGGTCAAACGGCTCGAGGGCAGCACCGTGCAGCGCTTCGCCGTCGCCGCCGGCGACTACAAGATCGAGATCGAGCGCGGATCCCCGCCGGCTGGAGTGCCGGCGCCGCCCGCCGCAGCGCCCGGCCCGGCGGCAGCTACCAGCGGCCCGATCGCGACCGGCGCCGGCCCCGGCTTGAGCATCGCGCCCGGCGCGCGGATGGCCTCTGGCGTGTTCACGATCGGCGACCTCGAGCAGGACAAGCGCGTGCCGGTCCTCGCGCCGCTGGTGGGGACCTTCTACGGCGCCGCACAGCCCGGCTCCAAGCCGTTCGTCGAGGTCGGCACGAGCGTCGAGCCCGGCCAGACGGTGTGCATCGTCGAGGCGATGAAGATGATGAACGAGGTGGCGGCCGGCGAGGGCGGCAAGGTCGCCGAGATCGCCGTCGAGAACGGCGACTGGGTCGAGTTCGAGCAGGTGCTCATGTACCTCG
Source organism: uncultured Solirubrobacteraceae bacterium (assembly GCA_963735615.1). GTDB lineage: Bacteria > Actinomycetota > Thermoleophilia > Solirubrobacterales > Solirubrobacteraceae > Palsa-744. The sequence goes on along the minus strand of CAVTLO010000001.1, from coordinate 1,466,984 downwards.
AGCCGGCGGACGAGTAGGCCCGATGTTCGAGAAGGTCCTGATCGCCAACCGCGGTGAGATCGCGCTGCGGGTCGCGCGCGCGTGCCGTGAGCTCGGCATCAAGTCGGTGGCGATCTACTCCACTGCGGACGCCGAGTCGGCGGTCGTGCGCTTTGCCGATGAGGCCGTGCACGTCGGCCCGCCGCACCCCGGCAAGAGCTACCTGCACATCCCGAACATCATCGGCGCCGCGCAGAAGACCGGCGCCGACGCGATCCATCCCGGCTACGGGTTCCTCTCCGAGGACCCGTTCTTCGCGGAGATCTGCTCGGACAACGGGATCACGTTCATCGGGCCGCGCCCCGAGGTGATGGAGAAGGTCGGCGACAAGGCGATCGCGCGCGACCTCATGCAGAAGGCCGGCCTGCCGTTGCTCCCCGGCACGATCGAGCCCGTGCAGACGGCCGACGAGGCGCGCGAGATCGTGGACTCGATCGGCTTCCCCGTAATCATCAAGGCGGTCGCCGGCGGCGGCGGGCGTGGCATGAACGTCGTGCGCCGCGCCGAGGACCTTGAGCGTCTCTACAACACGACCCGCGCGACCGCGCAGGCCGTGTTCAAGGACAGCGCCGTCTACATCGAGCGCTACCTCGACGCGCCCCGCCACACCGAGGTGCAGCTCGTCTGCGACAACCACGGCAGCGGCGTGTACTTCTTCGAACGCGACTGCTCGGTGCAGCGCCGCCACCAGAAGCTGATCGAGGAGGCGCCGTCGATCCACCTCTCAGACGAGCAGCGCCGCGACATCGGCGAGCGCGCCGTCGCTGGCGCCCTCGCGGTCGGCTACACCGGCGCCGGCACGATGGAGTTCCTGCTCGACCACGAGGGCAACCTCAGCTTCATGGAGATGAACGCCCGCATCCAGGTCGAGCACCCGGTCAGCGAGATGGTCTCGAGCGTCGATCTGATCCAGGAGCAAATCCGCGTCGCTGCCGGCGAGCCGCTGTCGGTGGCCCAGGAGGACGTCGTGCTGCGCGGCCATGCGATCGAGTGCCGCGTCAACGCCGAGGACCCCGACCGCGACTTCGCCCCCGCAGCCGGTCGCCTCGACGTCTACGTCCCGCCCGGCGGGCCGTGGACGCGCGTGGACTCGCACTGCTATCCGGGCTGGAACATCGCCCCGTTCTACGACTCGCTGATCGCCAAGCTGATCGTCTGGGCACCCGATCGGCTGGGGGCGATCGAGCGCATGGACCGCGCGCTGTCGGAGTTCCAGATCGAGGGGCGCGGCGTGAAGACGACGATCCCCTTCCACCGCCGCGTGCTCGCCAACGAGCAGTTCCGCTCCGGGGACGTGACGACGGACTTCGTCGAGCACTTCCTCGCCGGCGAGCCGGCAGCGATCACGTAGCCGACGAGCGGGCGCGTGATCGACGAGCTGCTCGCCAACAACCGCGCCTTCGCGGCGTCGCAGTCGTCGCGAGCGCTCGACGGTCGCCCCAGCCGGCAGGTGGCCGTCGTGACGTGCATGGATTCGCGCCTGGACGTGCTCGCGGCGCTGGGCCTGGGCATCGGCGAGGCGCACATCATGCGCAACGCAGGCGGGGTGATCACCGACGACATGATCCGCTCGCTGGCGATCTCCCAGCGGCGGCTGGGAACACGCGAGGTGATGATCATCCACCACACCAAGTGCGGCATGCAGACGCTCACAGACGACGAGTTTCGCGCCGAGCTGCTGGAGGCGACCGGCATCGCACCGGCGTTCGCGATCGAGTCCTTCAGCGATCTTGACGCGGATGTGCGCCAATCGATCCTGCGCGTCCGCCGATCCCCGTTCCTCGCGCATCGTGAGCTCGTCCGCGGCTTCGTCTACGACGTCGACTCGCACGCTTTGCGCGAGGTCCACGCTGACGAGCAGGGCGGCGTGTGAGGTGGCGCGGCGACTGAGCCCCGGGACGACGTTCGGCCCCTACCGGATCGTCGGGCTGATTGGCCAGGGCGGCATGAGCGTCGTGTATGTCGCCGAGCGCATCGACGGCGCTGGCCAGGTCGCGCTGAAGGTCCTCTCCGAGGACGTCGCAGGCGACGACGACCTGCGCAGCCGCTTCTCACGCGAGTCGGGCTACGTGTCCGAGCTCGAGCACCCGAACATCGTCGCCGTGCGCGATAGCGGTGCGGTGGGTGAGCTGCTGTATATCGCGATGGACTACGTCCAGGGCATGGATTTGCGGGCGATGCTCGGCGTCGTCGGGCGGCTGGAGCCGGCGCGCGCGGTCGCGATCCTCGCTCAGATCGCCGATGCAATCGACGCGGCGCATGCCGCCGGCATCCTCCACCGCGACGTCAAGCCCGCGAACATCATCGTCTCCGAGGACGACCGGGCGTTTCTCACCGACTTCGGCCTGAGCAAGAACGAGAGCAGGGACAGCCGTGCGCTGACGTCTGACGGGGATTTCGTAGGCAGCCTGCACTACACCGCGCCGGAGCAGATCGTCGGCAAGTCGGGCGATCACCGGATGGACGTGTACTCGCTCGGGTGCGTGTTGTACGAGTGCCTGACGGGCGAGACGCCGTACTCGGCGCCGAGCGCGGTCGAAGTGATGTACGCGCACGTGGGCGATGACCCGCCGAGCCTGCTCGCCAAGCGCCCGGACCTGCCCGGCGAGCTCGACGGCGTGATTGCCACGGCGATGGCCAAGGACCCCGCCAAGCGCTACCCGACCGCCGCAGCGCTGATCGCTGCCGTGTACGGCGCGCTTGGAGAGGACCGTGGAGCCGCGCCCGAGACACCCACGCCCGAGGCGCCGCCGGCTGCGAGCTTCGCCCCCCCGACCCTGCGCCTGCAGATCACCGCCGGGCCGGCCGAGGGCAGGCAGATCGGCGTCCGCGACGAGCTGCTGATCGGCCGTGCCACGGCCGGCGCCGGTCGCCTGGGGGGGACGAGCAGCTCTCGCGCCACCACGCGCTCATCGCCCGCACCAAGCTCCATACCTACACGGTCGAGGATCTCGGCTCGACGAACGGGACCTTCGTCGACGGGGAGCGTGTGAGCGCCGCGGTGACGCTCGCTGCGCACAGCACTATCGCGCTCGGAGACTCGGCACTGCAGGTAGTTCCCGATCAGCCTGCCGCAGAGCGCGGCGACGCAGCGGCGCGAGCGCCGCTGCGTCTAGCCATCGACGTCGACGCCGCCGCGGGGGTCGCGCTGCTCAGCGCCGGAGCCGGAGCCGGAGCCGGCGACGCACAGGCGCGCCTGGCGCGCGAGGGCTCCCCGGGGAGATGGGTGAGGCGCCCGTGAGCGTCTTGCGGTCTGCCGCCCGCCGCTGCGCCGGCCGTCTTGACAAACTCCCGGGCTTGAGCGAGAGTCGGGGCCGTCGTGAGTGAGCCGAGAGCCAACGGGGTGGCGAAGCGCCCCGCCCTGAGCGTCGTCGCGGGGTTGGCCACGGGGGCGAGCATCACCGTTCGCGACGAGCCGGTCGCGTTCGGACGCAGCAGCTCTGGGTTGGGGTCGCTCGCCGGCGATCCTGAGCTCTCGCGCGAACACGCACGGATCTCCCCGTTCGAGGATGGGCGCCTGCTCGTCGAGGATCTCGGCTCGACCAACGGCACGTTCGTCAACGGCAGCCCGATCGCTGGGCCCACGGTCGTGTCCCCGGGCGACGCGATTCGGATGGGCGGCACGACGATGCTGGTGCGCGACTCGGATGAGCCGGTACCCGAGGTCACGCCGGCGGCCCCGCCGACGCCCTCCGCCGAGGGCAGCCTGATGGCACGCATCGCGCTGCTCGGAGCGCGCAGGCCCAAACGCAACCTCATCATCCTGGGCGTCGTCTTCCTGATCTGCGCCGCGGTCGGCGGGCCGATCAGCAACAAGCTGCACGACAACAACGGGTTCGACGACCACAACTCCCAGAACCAGGTGGCCGAGCGCCAGCTCGCCAAGGCCGGCGGGGTATGGCCCGGGGCGCTGATGGTCGCGCTCGTGCACCCGGGCGCCGGCGAGACGGTCGACTCGCCCGCCATGAAGGCGGAAGTCCAGACGGTGGCAAGCGAGATCGCCAAGAACCACCACATCGTGCGCGTGCTCACCTACTACAGCAGCGGCGACCCGTCGCTCGTCTCGCGCGACCGCAGCTCGACGGTTGTCGCGGCGTTCTTCGGCAACTACGACAACGTCACCCGCGACGAAGTCGCCGAAGAAGTCCGCAAGAAATACGAACGCTCGCCCCAGGTCGTGTTCGGCGCGCAGGCGGTCGTCGACAACGCGGTCAGCACCCAGAGCAAGACCGACCTCGGCAAGGCTGAGGGACTCGCCTTCCCGATCCTGCTGATCGTCTCGCTGTTCGTCTTCCGTGGCCTCGTGGCGGCGCTGCTGCCGTTGTTCGTCGGCATCGTCACCATCTTCGCCACCTTCCTGGGGCTCACGGTCGTCAACGGGATTACGACCGTCAACGTGTTCGCCTTGAACATCGTCACCGCGCTCGGTCTCGGCCTGGCGATCGACTACAGCCTGTTCATCGTCACCCGCTACCGAGAGGAGCTCGCGCGCGTCGGCGCGCGGCGCGCGCACAACGAGATGTACGGCGCGACGGACGCGCCACCGGGGAGCGCCGGTATGGCTGCGTTCATGGGCAGCACCAACGAGGCGCTGGTGCGCACGATGATGACCGCCGGGCGCACGATCCTGTTCAGTGCGGCGACGGTCACCGTCGCGATGCTCTCGCTGACCCTGTTCCCGCTGCCGTTCCTGTATTCGATGGGAATCGGCGGGGCGATCACGGCCGTCATGGCAGTGCTCACCGCGCTATTCGCGCTGCCGCCGCTGCTCGCCGTGCTCGGGCCGCGCATCAACGCGCTCTCCCCCAAGCGCTGGCAGCGAAAGGCCGAGACGGAGGCCACCCGCGCGCGTTCCGGGCGCTGGTACCTGATTGCCGAGAGCGTCATGCGCCGCCCGGGGCTGGTGGCGATCGCGGCCGCGGCGCTGCTGATCTCGGTGGGGTTGTCGCTGGGGCGGATCGAGTTCACCGGCACCAACGCGCGTTCGCTGCCTGACAGCCTGCGCGCCAAGGGGGTTAGCAACACGATCGCCAGCCAGTACGCAGTCGACTCCTCCGCACAGATCCAGATCGAGATTACGGCGCCACCCACAGCCGGTCCGCAGATCCAGGCGTACGCGAGCCATCTACTGCGCAAGCCAGACGTGGCCACCGTCCTGCCGGCCCATTACGACAGCGAAGACATCTGGGAAATGGTGGTGCAGCCTTGGGGCAACGGGCTGGACACGCGCACGATCCAGCTCGCCAAGGACATTCGCGCTGAAACCAAGCCGTTCCCGATCAAAATCGCCGGCGAGGCACCGCAGTTCGTCGATGAGGAGCACGCCCTGACGAGCCACCTGCCGCTCGCCCTGGCGATCCTCGCGCTCGCGACGGTGATCGTGCTGTTCCTGATGACCGGCTCGGTGGTGCTCCCGATTAAGTCGGTGATCATGAACCTGCTGACGATCTGCTTTACGCTGGGCCTGCTCGTAATCGTCTTCCAGGACGGCCACCTGCAGTCGGCGCTGAACTTCACGAGCCTGGGCGCGCTCGATCCCGGCCAGCCGATCCTCATCTGTGCGATCGCGTTTGGCCTGTCGACCGACTACTCCGTGTTCCTGCTCGGTCGTATCTCCGAGGCACGTCAGCAGCCCGGAGTCTCCGAGGCCGAGTCGGTCGCCCTCGGCGTCGAGCAGACGGGACGCATCGTCACCCAGGCGGCGCTACTGTTCTGCATCGCCGTGCTTGCGTTTGCCACCTCGAACCTCATCTTCCTCAAGGAGGACGGCATCGGTGTCGCCGCGGCGGTGATCATCGACTCGACGATCGTCCGCGGACTGCTCGTGCCGTCGCTGATGGTGATGCTCGGCGCGCGCAACTGGTGGGCCCCGCGTGCGCTGCGACGACTTCACGGGCGAATTGGGTTCAGCGAGGCATGAGCACCCCGGCGCATAGCACTCCGCGCCGGCGCGCGCTGATCGTTGGCTCCGGCATCGCCGGTGTCACCAGCGCCTACTCGCTAGGCAAGGCCGGCTGGGACGTCACCGTCCTGGAGAAGGCGCCGGACGTGCGCAAGCTCTACGTCGGCTCGGGGATCCACCTGTGGAACAACACGATGCGGGCGCTGGGCGAGCTCGGGCTCGCCGATCGGGTGATGGCGATCAGCGGACCGGGCGCGGTCGTCGAGAAGATGCAGTTCAGCACCCCCCGCGGCCGCATCCTGGCGACGGTGAAGTGCGGCGAGATGGGCCGGCGGATGGGCGGCGACTGCGTCGGCATCAACCGCGCCGAACTGCTGCCAGCGCTCGCCGAGGCGCTCGACGAGGGGATCATCCAGACCGGCTCGGAGGTGCAGTCGTTCGAGCAGGACGCCGACGGGGTCACCGTGACGCTGGCCGACGGGCGCACCGAGCGCGGCGACGTGCTGATCGGCGCCGACGGCATCCGCTCGACGATCCGCGCGGCCGTGCGGGGCCCGGAGGGACCGCCGCGCTACGCCGGCTACACGATCTGGCAGGGCATCGCGACGGTCAGCTCACAGACCGCGCCGCTGGGAGTCTTTCCGCTCGTCTACGGACCGGGTCTTCGCTTTGCCTACTACCGCGTCAGCGAGGAGCGCCTGTACTGGTTTGGCGTAGCCAACGCGCAGGAGGGCGGCAAGGACCCGGAGGGCGCGATCAAGGCGACGCTGCTGGAGCAGTACAAGGGCTGGCCGGCGCCCACCGAGGAAGTGATCGAGGTCACCGACGAAGGCGTGATCCACCGCCGCGACCTCTACGACCGCGACCCGGTCGACAAATGGGGCGAGGGCCGTGTGACGCTCGTCGGCGACGCGGCGCACCCGATGACCTTCGACATCGGCCAGGGCGCCGGGCAGGGGATCGAGGACGCGCTTGTGCTCGGCCGCATACTGGGTGAGGCGAGCGACCTGCCCCAGGCGCTGCGCGCCTTCGAGCAGCGTCGCATGGCGCGCACCGCGCACATGCAGCTGCTCTCCCGTCGCGTGGGCGTCGCCGGCCGCTGGAAGCACCCACTCGCGGTGCTCACCCGCAACCTCGTGACCCGTGCCACCCTCGGCAACCCAATCGCCGTCAAACAGTTCGAGAAGGACCTCGCCTACGAGTTCTAGCCGACCGTGAGCGCCACGCCTACAACCACCGCCTCGTCGCTTGAGATCACGGCCGGGCCGGCGGCGGGCTCGACGATCGAGATCCCAGGCGGCGGACTGAGGATCGGACGAGCGCAAGGTGCCGGCGGCGACCTGGGGGGCGACCCCGAGCTCTCACGCGAGCACGCGCGTGTGCTCGCGCTTGCCGACGGTGGCCTGCTCGTCGAGGACCTCTCCTCGACCAACGGGACGTTCGTCAACGGCACGCGGATCGCCGCTGCGACGCTGCTGCGCCCGGGCGACGAGCTGGAGCTCGGCGGGACGCGTGCACGGGTGCTCGGCGCGGCGGCTGATTTGGCAGCCGGCGCGACTGCGAGCAAGCCCAGCGAGCCGGCCCGGCGCCCGGCGCTGCGCGTGATTGCGGGCAATGCCCCCGGCGCGATTATCGGCCTCGACGACGGCCCCGTAACGCTCGGCAGCAGCTCCTCCGGCCTGCTCGACCTCGGCGGAGATCCGTCGCTCGCGCCCGAGCACGCGCGTGTCCTCGCGCGCGCGGACGGCAGCGTGCTGGTCGAAGACCTCGGTTCGCCCGGGGGGACACTGCTCGACGGCCGGCGGATTCCCGGACCGACGATCGTGCAGCTGGGCGATCGCTTCGAGGTGGGCGCCAGCGCGCTCGAGGTGATCGGCGTCGCTGGCACGGTCTCCTCGACAAGCGGCGCGCCCGAGCTCGCGCTCGGCGGCGTGCGCAGCCGGCCGGAGGGGTTGTTCGCGCTGATCGGTCGCCGCGCCCCCGTGACGGCCGCGCAGGTGCGTGGCGTGGTGATCGTCTCGATCGGCTGGGCGCTCGCCATCAACCTGCTGATCCGCACGATCTCTCAAGAAGACACCAGCATCCCCAACGACCTGACCGCGTTCGCGCTCGGCGAGCTGATTCCAGGCACCGTGTTTCCGGCGCTATTCAACGGGTTTGGCTTCTTCAAGGGCTTCCACCGACCGGACGACAAGTCGTTTGCCCGCTATCTGATCCCCACGTTCGTGATCCCGCTGATCGGCACCGCTGTGGCGCTGATCCGCCTCAACGATGGCCGCGTGGGGTCGGTGCTTGTCACGATCGCGGTCACGATCATGCCGATCATTATTCAGGCGCCGCTGATGCTGCGCATGCGATCGCGCGTCGCCGACCAGCGCGTACGAGCGGCGCGCCCGGATTGATAGCCTCCGCCACTGAGCGGCACAGCTACCGAAAAGGAACGTCGATGACCGAGACTGACCCTGAGATCCCCGGCCACGTGCTGGAGTATCTGCAGCAGCAGAGCACGCTCACACTGGCGACGGCGTCCGCGCGCGGGATCCCCCACGCGAGCACCTTCCTGTACGTCAACGACGGACCCGACCTGTGCTTTTGGGGTCAGCCCGGCACCACCACCGCCCGCAACATGGAGCAGAACCCGTCTGTCGCCTTCACCATCGACGAGTATGCCGAGGATCTCACCCAGACCCGCGGCGTGCAGGGGACCGGGCAGTGCTCGGTGCTGCTCTCCGGCGAACAGATCGCGCGCACGGCCGACCTGTTTGGACAGAAGTTCCCCGACCTGGCGCCGGGCGCGACCACGTCGATCTCCTTCTACCGTATCCGCCCTGCGGAGCTGCAGTACATCGACAACCGGCGCGGGCAGCAGGCGCAGCCCTCCGGGACCTTTGGCGCCAGCTTCCACCGTGAGCGGGCCTATAGCGTGTTCAGTGATCTGCCCATCGAAGGTGGCGAGGAGATCGTGGCGGCGCTGCAGCGCATCCACGCGGCGGCTGGCGAGACGCTCGTGCGCGAGGGCGGTCCGGCGGACAAGTTCCTGATCATGCTGGACGGCGAGGCGGAGGTCGTCAGCGAGGGTTCGGCGCCCACGCGCCTGGGACCCGGCGACCTATTCGGCGAGCTTGCCATCTTGCGTGACACGCCGCGGCGAGCGAGCGTGCGCGTGACGAGCGACGCGACGCTACTCGCGCTCGACCGCGACACGTTCCGCGATCTGGTGACGCAGTCGCTGCGGATCGGCGCCGACTTCGACAAGCTCGTCCGCGAGCGCCTCGGCGAGTCCTAGCGTCAGCTGGGCCGGTATGTCCTCCACGGCGCAATCCATCTCGGCGCAGGATTTCCGCGCGGCTCTCGGCGCGTTTGCCACGGGCGTGACGGTCGTGACGACCAGCGGCGAGGAGCATTCCTACGGGATGACCGCCAACGCGTTCTCCTCGGTCTCGCTCGATCCACCGTTGATCCTCGTGTGCGTGAAGTGGCCGTCTGAGGGCGCCGAGCACATCGAGCGCAACGGCGTGTTCGCCGTCAACATCCTCTCAGCGCACCAGGAGCCGCTGTCCCGCTATTTCGCTTCGCGTGACCGTCCACGCGGCCGCGACGCGTTCAGGGATATCCCCTCACGCGTAGTGGCCAGCGGATCGCCGGTGATCGAGGACGTGCTCGCGTACATGGACTGCGCGCTGCATGCGACCCACGAGGCGGGTGACCACAGGATCTACATCGGCCAGGTGCTCGCGCTCGAGTCGGCCGTCGAGAAGCCGCCCCTGCTGTTCCACGGCGGCGGCTATCGGTTGCTGGCCGACGGCTAGCAACAGAACCCGTGCACGTCGCGCCGGGGCCGGGCCGCGGCGGCCAATCACTGGTCCCCGCCGAGGGACTGCAGCCGGGCCCGGACGACCTGATCGAAGTCCGCGGTCATACCCAGCGACTGCGCGACCAGATCGCGAAAGACGTCGCGGTTCATGGCGATCAGGGTCGTCGGCTCGGTCGCGCGGACGGTTGCCGCGCGCGAGGTCCCGCGCATGATCGCCACCTCGCCGAAGAAGTGACCCCGCCCCAGCGAGGACACCTTCCTAAAGCCGGCTTCGTCCTGTTGCTCAACGTCGACGGCGCCCTCGACGATGATGAAGAACTTGTCCGCGGGCCCTCCTTGGCGAACGATCACCTCGCCCTGCTCGACCCTGACGGTCTGCAGCTCGCCGGCGATGCTGTCGATCCGCTGGGTCGGCAGCTCGCTGAACACGCTGTAGGCGCGTTCGCGTCGGAAATCCGCGCCGAATGTTCCGTCTGGGCTCTCGCCGGCCGTCGTGGCGTTGTCTATGAACTGCAGCTCCGTGGGGACGATTCGGAAGAACGAGATGGACATCGTCGTCCCGGGCGAGAGCGAGGGGAACTTCTGGCCAAACAGGTCGGCGACGCGCGCGATCGTCTCACCGGCCAGGACCACGGTGCACTCGCCTGCGCCCTGCACGCCGCGCGTTTGGGTGAGATCCTCGGCGTACTCGTCGATCGCGAAGGAGACGACAGGATTCTGGTCCACGTGCCGCGCGGTGATCGTTCCCGGGCGCGTCCAGAAGTACAGCGTGGGGCCGTCGTTGACGTACAGGAAGGTGCTGGCGCGAGGCACCCCGCTCAGGGACGCGGTGGCGAGCGTGAGCGTGCTCTGCGCCGAGAGGTACTCGATCACGTGCGGCGGGACATCGACCGCGGCTTCTGGAGAGTTCATCGCATGTCCGCTTGCATCGCTGCGTCTCCCGGTCGCTCAGGTGGCCCGCCAGTTGCCATCCAAGAACGACATCGTAACGACATCGCCTCCCTCGTCGAGTGCGACGGTGGCGGTCCCGGCCTCGAAGTCGACCTCCAAGCGCACCGCGAGTGTGGGCGGCGTCGCAGCAGCGCCGGCGGACGAGGATCGCGGTGCGCGAGTGCCCTGACTCTGCGCGGCAGGCGCCCGCGCTGCGGGCGCTTCGGGACTGGAGCCAGCGGGCGCCGGCAGCGTCCGCACGACCAGCGTGGTGGCCCCGAGCTCGATCGCGTCCCCGATCGACAACAGCGTGGGCGCGGAGATCCGCAGCCCGTTGACGAACGTGCCATTGGAGGAGCCGAGGTCCTCGACCTGGTAGTCCTCGCCGGGCTGGCGGGCGATGCGGGCGTGCTGACGGGAGAGCTCGGCATCGGGAAACTGGCCGGCGCCGCCCGTCTGACGCCCGATCACAAGCTCCTGCTCTACGGGGATCCGCGCGCCTGCCGCCGGCCCCCCGGTCACCTCGATCTCGAGCACGCCAGGAGGCGTACTCTCATCAGGCGGCTGATTCTCCACGGCGCAACGGTAACGATTTTGGCGGGCGCACACCGTGCGAACGCACGTCCCAAGCTCGCTGATGCGGCCGCACCCTTGATTTGCGGGCAGCCGTCGGAGAGAATCCCGCCGTCGCCGACTCGAGCGACCTCTATCCAGTCGACCAGCATGGCGAGGGGGACGCATCAATGACGAAGCTCGCAGATCGTGTGGCGCTCGTAACGGGAGGCTCTCGTGGAATTGGCCGCGCGATCGCTGAGACCCTCGCGGGCGAGGGGGCGGCGGTGGCGGTCAACTACCGCTCGGGCCAGGAGCAGGCTGAGGAGGTCGTCGCCGGGATCGTCGGGCAGGGTGGCCGCGCCGTCGCCGTCCAGGGCGACGTCGCTGACTTCGCCGCGGCTGAGGCGGTGGTCGCGCAGACGGTGCAGGAGCTCGGTGGCCTACACATCGTGATCAACAACGCCGGCATCTCGCGCGACGCGTTGCTCTACAACATGGACCCGGGGGAGTGGCTGGAGGTGATGAAGGTCAACTTCGGCGGGGTCTTCAACTGCACCAAGGCGGCGCTATCGACCTTCATGGCCCAGCGCGACGGCGTCGTCGTCAACATCTCCTCGGTGATGGGCGAGCGCGGCTGGACGGGAGAGTCCAACTACGCAGCCTCGAAGGGCGCGATCAACGCGTTCACGCGCTGCTGCGCGGTCGAGCTCGCTCGCTTCGGTATTCGCGTGAACGCCGTGCTGCCCGGATTCTCGCCCACCGATATGGTGGCTGGCCTGATGGACAAGGACGGGGGCAAGGGCATCTCCAAGCAGATACCGCTGAAGGTCTTCGCGACGCCCGAGGAAGTCGCGCGCACCGCCGTCTTCCTCGCCGGACCCGACGCGAGCCACATGACCGGCTCGCTGCTCACCGTCGACGGCGGCGTGTCCGCGCAGGTGGGCATCGGTAAGCCCCTGTAATGCGCTTCCATCTGATCGACCGCATCGAGGCGCTTGAGCCCTCGCGCTCGGTTCGCGCACGCAAGCTCACTTCCCACAGCGAGGAGTACTGGGAGCGCGACGGCGAGGACCTGGCGATGCCGGCGCCGCTCGTGCTCGAGGCCCTCTGCCAGGCGGCCACGTGGCTGATCATGGTCACGACCGATCGCCGCAAGCGCGCGGCACTGCTGTCGATCGGATCGGTCGACTGGGTCAGGCCGATCCGCCCGGGGCAGGTGCTCGTCATGAGCGGCGAGATCGACTCCTTCGGCGAGGAGGCCGCCGTGTTCTCCGGGCGCGTGACGGTCGACGAAGAGGTGGTGCTCGAGGCGCGCGAGATAATGTGCGCGCTGATCGACGCCGACACGCTCGCCGACCTGGATGACACCAAGCGCCTGCAGGAGATGCTGAGCGGAGCTGAGGACTAGGCGATGCGACGGGTGGCGATTACTGGTTTCGGGGCGGTGACGCCGGTCGGAAGCGACGCGGAGAGCACCTGGCAATCGTTGCGCGCCGGGCGTAGCGGCATTGGCCCGATCACGACCTTCGACGCGAGCACCTACCCGGTGCGGATCGCGGGGATGGTCGAGGACTTCGACCCCGCGGTCCAGCTACCCGAGCCGCGCGAGCTGCGCCATCTGCACCGCGCGGCGGGCTTTGCGGTTGCCGCGGCAAGCGAGGCGTTGACGCACGCGGGCCTGTCGGCCGGCGACTACGAGCCGCACGAGGCCGGTGTAGCGATGGGCGGTAGCGTCGCCCGCCCGGAGCTGCAGGAGTTCTCGGACATCTTCTACACGCGCAAGGTCAGCGACGGTCACCGGCTGCACCGCACGCCGCCGTCGCGCTCGCTGCAGATCAGTCAGAACACGGCGAGCGCGCTGATCGCCAAGTACGCCGGCGCCGGCGGGCCGATGATCGGCATCAGCACCGCGTGCACGGCATCCGCGCACGCCGTCGGCGAGGCCTATCGACGGATCCAGGACGGCGAGGTCAAGATGATGCTCGCCGGCGGCCACGACGCGCTCACCAGCTGGGTGGACGTGCTCGGCTTTTCGCTGCTGGGGGCGCTGACCAAGGACTACAACGACGATCCCACACGAGCCTCGCGGCCGTTCGACCGCGACCGCACCGGCTTCGTGCTCGGCGAGGGCGCCGTCGTGGTCGTGCTGGAGGAGCTCGAGGCCGCCCGCGCTCGCGGGGCGCAGATCCACGCGGAGCTCGCCGGCTACGGGTCGAGCCTGAACGCCTACCGCATGACCGACCCGCCTCCCGACGGCGGTGGCGCGGTTATCGCGATGACGCAGGCCCTGCGCGAGTCGGGCCTGTCGACGCAGGACGTCGGCTACGTCGTTGCGCACGGAACCGGCACGCCGGGCGGCGACGTCTCCGAGACGATCGCGATCAAGCGCGCCTTTGGCGAGCACGCGGTGAACCTAGTGATCAGCTCGCCCAAGTCGATGACCGGTCACACGACGTGCGCTGCCGGCGCCCTGAACCTGCTCGCCGGGGTCTATGCGATGCGCGACGGCGTCGTCTCACCGACGATCAACCGCGACACCCCCGACCCGGAATGCGACCTGGACTGCGTGCCCAACGTGGCGCGCGAGCTGCCGCTGCGCGCGGTGATGACCAACGCGTTCGCGTTCGGCGGCACCAACGGCGCAGTGCTCGTCTGCGACCCAGCGCTCACGGAGGAACGCCTGTGAGCACGAGCCGCTGGACCACGCTCGACCAGATCGTCAGCATCGAGCCCGGCACGGGCGCCGTGGCGCTGCGCAACGTGCCCAACACGCTGAGCATCTTCGACAGCCACTTTCCCCGTTTCCCGGTGCTACCCGGCGTGCTGATCCTGGGCAGCCTCGGGACGCTCGGCTCGCTGCTGCTCGAGCGCGAAACGGACAGCCCGTGGCAGCTGGTGGGGGCCGACAAGGTCGCGTTTCGCCACTTCGTCCAGCCCGGCGACCAGCTGCGGCTGTCGGTGAAGCTCAAGGAGCGCACGGAGGAGGGCGCGGTTGGCAGCGGCGAGGTCGAGGTCGAGGGCAAGATCGTGATGCGCGCACGACGGCTGCGCTTTGCGCCGACCGGAGCACGATGAGCCGGCGCGTGGTCATCACCGGCATCGGCCTGCTGACGCCGCTCGGCGTCGGTGTCGAGCCGACGTGGAGTGCGCTGCTTGAGGGTACGAGTGCGGTCGGCCCGATCGCCGCCTACGACGCCTCCTCGCTGCGCACTCAGCTCGGCGCGGAGGTCGCGGAGCTGACGGCCAAGGAGTACGTCAGCCGCCGCCATCTGCGCACAATGACCCGCTACGACGTGATGGCGGGCGTCGCCGCCGAGCTGGCGCTGCGCGACCGCGGCGCGGAGCTCCCCGACGATCCCGAGGGACGCCATGCGCTGTTCGCCGCGAGCAACAAGGAGATCAGCGAGCCCGAGCACTTCGAGGAGGTCGCGGTCGCCGTGCGCGACGAACATGGCGACGTCGACATGCGCCGCTTCGGCGAGGACTACGCCTCCTCCGTGCACCCGCTGTTCTTCATCGAGGGGATCCAGGGCGCCTCGCTGTTCTATATCTCCGAGACCTATGGCATGCACGGCGCCAATACCTACTTCGCCGGGACCGCTGAGGCGGGGCTGATCGCGATCGGCCGCGGCTTTCGCGCGGTCAAGCGCGGCGAGGCGGAGATCGCGCTCGCGGGCGGGGGCGATGCGCCGGTGTGCTGGTGGAACATGGCGAAGATCGACTCGCTGGGTGTGACGAGCGCGAGCAACGTGCGCGGTGGCGCCGCGTGCCGCCCATTCGATCGCGAGCGCGACGGCGCGGTGATGGGCGAGGGCGGCGCGTTTCTAGTGTTGGAGGAGCTCGAGGCCGCGCGTGCGCGCGGCGCGCGCATGTACGCGGAGGTCGTCGGCTTCGGCGCCGGCAGTGACACCGCGCACCTCATCACCCCGGACCCGAGCGGGGCTCCGCTTGTGCGCGCGATCGACTCCGCGCTCGGCGAGGCGGGCCTCGACGCGGCCGACGTCGGCTACGTCGCCGCGCACGGCAGCGGCACCGTCTTGGGCGACGCCAGCGAGGCACGCGCGCTGAGCGCCGTCTTCGACGGACCTGGACCCGCGGTCAGCAGCGTCAAGCCCGCCAGCGGCCACCTGGTGGCAGCCGCCGGTGCGCTCAACGCCGCCGTGGCAGCGCTAGCGGTTCACCACGGCGCGTTGCCGGCGACCCTGAACCTGCAGCACCCTGACCCTGTGGCCGCGCGGATCGACCTGATCTCAGGCGACGCGCGCGAGGCGCGGGTCGCGCACGCGCTCGCGCTCGCCCGCGGCTTTGAGGGTCAGAACGTGGCGCTGGCGTTGAGCGCGCTCTGACGCGCGTCAAGCGCGACGCGCGCGCGTGCGTGCGCCGGGTGCGAACTCAGCGCGCCGGCGGGTGAGCTCGCGCCAGTCGAGCGGCTGGGCCACCCCGCGCTCGATCGCGCGCGTGCGCCACTCCTCCGGGAGGTCGTAGTGCAAGGTCGCGCCCGCACCCTGCGCCCATTCGCGTCGCAGGCCCAGGATCTCCGCCGCGCTGTGCAGCTCCTCGGCGCTGTGGGCGACGAGGTGTGACCACAGCCGCCCGCGCCAGGGGATGCGGGCATCGTCGACGTATACGGACATCGACGCAATCTAGACGCTGCGTTGCACGGATACGTGCTCACGGGTAGGATCGATGGCCTTGGAGCACGAGGAAGCAGCTGGGCGCTCGTCAGGGGAGCCGCGCGAGGACCGCTACGAGGTGATCGTCATCGGCGGCGGCCTTGGAGGCCTGTCCGCCGCGGCTGTGCTCGCCAAGCTCGGGCGCAAGGTGCTCCTGCTCGAGCGCCAGGACGCCGTCGGTGGCTGCGCACACGCGTTCAAGCGTGGCGAGTACATCTTCGATCCGGCGATCCACGTGACCGGGCAGGCGCACGAGGGCGAGTTCATGGACGTCGTGCTCCGCGGCCTGGGCGTACGCGACCGCGTCAACTTCATCGAGATGGAGCACATGTTCGGCGTCGACATGCCCGGCCTGCGCACGCTGATGCCGATCAGTCGTGAGGGCTTCATCGAGGCCCACACCCGCCACTTTCCCGACCAGGCGGCCGGGATCACCCGCTTCGTGGAGCTCAGCGACCAGTTCACGCGCGAGTCCCAGGCCCTCACCACGCGCCTGAGCCTGCGTGATCTCGACGAGGCGGCCAGGCGCTACCCGACGCTGTTCCGCTACCGCACGGCGACGGTCGGCGAGGTGCTCGAGGAGTGCATCTCGGACCCCAAGGCGCGAGCGCTATGCGGGGCGATGTGGCCGTATGTGGGGCTGCCGCCCTCGCGCGTGTCGTTCGCGATCTTCACCGCGATCATGATGATGATGGACGGCTGTCCCTACTACGTGGAGGGGAGCTTTGAGTCGCTCGTGGCGGCCTTCGCCCACGCAATCGAGCGCGACGGCGGTGAGATCGTCACCGAGGCGCCCGTAAGCCGGATCCTCGTGGATGATGGCAAGGTCAGCGGTGTCGTCACCGAGGCCGGTGTGCAGGTCAACGCCCCGGTGGTCGTGTCCAACGCGGATGCGACGGCGACGCTCGTGGAGATGCTCGGCGTCGAGCACCTCTCGACGGGCTACGCGCGGCGCCTGCGGCGCATGGTGCCCTCGTTCTCGGCGCTGATCCTGTTCTCGGCCACGACGCTCGACCTCGCCCAACACGAACTGGCGCACGAGGTGTTCGTGCATCGACACTGGGACCACGACCTGGTGCTGCAGGATCTGCTCGCCGGCAAGCTCGGCGGGACCTGGCTGAGCGTGCCGACGCTCGCTGACCCCTCGCTTGCGCCGCCCGGCGAACACCTCGTCGTCTACACATCGATCATCCCCTATGACATCGGCGAGCCGTGGGAGAGCGTCAAGGGCCGCTATCAAGAGCAGATGATCGACGAAGTCGAGCGCCTGATCCCCGGCTACCGCGACTCGATCACCTTCGCCGAGTTGGCGACCCCGGAGACGCTGCAGCGATGGACCGGTGCCCACCACGGCGCCATCTACGGCTGGGAGAACTCGCCCGCGCAGTGCACGCCCAAGCGCCTGCCGCGGATGGTGAACGTCGAGGGTCTGATGCTCTCAGGCCACTGGACCGAGCCCGGCAGCGGCGCGTTGCGAGCCATCGCCTCCGGTGTTCAGACGGCCCAGATGCTGCTCGGCTACGACAGCGGCGGCGAGCTGATGGACGCTCTGGGCGTGAATACCGGCGCGGTCCACTGAGCGCAGCACGCGCCTGACCGCCATGAAGCAGGGCGCCGCCCGCGGGCGTGGCGAGTATGCCGCGCCGCGTCAGGGGCCTGGCGGCGCCAGGCCCGCGGCTGCGATCTTCGCGCCCATCGCTTCAGCGAACGGCATCAGGCCCGAGATCGGCCGTAGCATCACGGTGAAGTCGGCGATCAGGCCCTGCTCGTCGAAGCGGATCAGGTCAAGGCCCTCGAGTTCATTGCCCGCGACGCTCGCCCTGAAGATCAGCGCGTGGGCGCCGTCGTTGTCGAGCTCGTCGGTGTAGTGAAAGTCCTCGAAGGTCTGCGCCACCAGCGACAGCACCTGCACGACCGTGTCGCGCCCGACGAACGGCTCGACGGTCACGGGCGTGTGGAAGGCGATGTCGGCCGCGAGGAGCTCGCGCACGGTGTCGGTGTCCCAGTTTTCCATCGCGGCGCGGAAGGCCGTGGCTGTGCTCACGCGACCTCCTCCGGCGCGCTCGTCGGGAACGGCGTGAACTCGTGCTCCACCGCGCCGAGCCAGTTTTCGTAGCTCGCGGCCAGGCCGCGGCGGAAGCCGACGCGGATCAACACGTTGTTGCGGAACCACACGCGCGCGGCAGTCTCCATCGAGGAGGTCGAGCTCAGCTTGGCGATCAGTTCAAGCGCCGTGTCTGTGCGCGCGACGCGCCGTCCCTCGTATTTGCGCAGGGCACCGAGGGCATCGTCCCCGCTCGCGCCAAAGGCGCGCCCGAGGACGATCGAGTCCTCGAAGGCCATGCCCGAGCCCTGCCCGAGCGTGTTCGTCAGCGCGTGTGCGGCGTCGCCGAGCAACGACACGCGGCCGTCGCCCCAGCGCGGCGTCGCGCGCCCGCCGTAGAACCGCACGCGACGAATCTCCTGCTCCTCCGTGCGGTCGATCAGATCGCCGACGCACTTCATATAGCCGTCGAAGGTCTGCTTCAGGAACGCCTTCGGACCACCGGGGTCGGTGTCGCGTGCGTCGACGTAGCCGAGGGCGCCCCAGTAGGTGCGGTAGCCGTGGTCGGCATTCTCCACGCGATAGATGTTGAAGCGGAATCCCCGGCCGAAGACGAGGTAGAAGCGCCCGTAGGGAAACGCGTCGGCATCGTCGTAGTCCACGACGCCGTTCCAGGTCGTGTACACGTAGGGCGGGAAGTCGGGTGGGCCGACGCCGGCGACCTGCCGACGGAACTCCGAGAACATCCCGTCCGAGGCGATCAGCGCGTCGCCACGCTCCTCGCTGCCGTCGCTGAAGTGGACCGTGATGCCATCCGCGTCCTGGGTGTAGGACTGGCAGGTGCGCCCCAGCTGCAGCACATCGTCGTCGAGCTGCGACGTGAGGAGTTTGTGCAACTCTCCGCGCACGAAGCACAGGCACGGTGCGCCGAGTCGCCCGGAGATCTCGCGCAGCGACCACCGGCTGAGCACGCCGCCCTTCGGAGCCCGCGCGTGGACCTCGTCGACCTGGTTGGCCCACTCCGCGAGTTTGTCCTTGACGCCGATTTCCTTCAGTGCGCGGGCGCCGTTAGGCCACAGGATCATGCCGATCCCGACCTGGATCTTCGCAAGCGCATCCGCCTGCTCGAAGATCACCACGTCGTCAACCCCCTGGCTCTTCAGCGAGAGGGCAGCGCTGACGCCGCCCAGGCCCGCCCCGGCGATCATCACTCGCGGTCCGCTCATCGGCTCAAACCCCGTTTCATGTTCTGGATGTCCTTTCGGCGCGTGCCAGACGCCCTGGTCGAATGCACCATCAGTAGCTGATCGAGCCGCTCAGCGTGAAGATTGTCGCACTGCTCGGCGAAGCTTGAGTGCCGGTAATCGAATAGGTGCCCGTCGCATGCTTGTAGCGGGCCGTGCCGCCGGTAATCGTCGCCGTGCCGGCGAGCGTCGCGCTACCTCCGGGCTTGGGCATCACTTCCGCCTTGACCACGCTGATCAGCGTGCCCGCCGGCAGGCTCGCCGTGATCCGCGCGGACAGAAGCTCACTCCCAGCGGCGCCTGATGGCCCGGGCGTGCTCAAGAACTCGTCGATCGTCGCTGCCCCAGCGCCGAGGAATCCGCCCTGCTGAGTGCCCGTGAGCTCGACCTGCCCCTGCTGTGGCGCTCTCAGCGGCGTTGCGCTGAGCGTTGCGGCCAGCGCGTGTATGCTTTTTGAGCTCGTCAGGTTCGATGCCAGCGCAATCCCGATGGCGATCGCGATCACCACCAGGGCGATGATCGTGACGACCGAGGCCGGCAGGCCACGGGGTCCACCCGGCGCGGGTGGGGGGCCGGTCTCGGAGGGGGCGGCGTCGGTCGCCGCCGGAGGTCCGCCGCCTTTGTCCTCGCTCACCGTCGGGCGCACCGTCGTGTGCTCGCCCTGGACCGCTGGGGCCTCGCGGACCCTCGTTCCCTCCCACCCGGCCGGCGTGGGGCGTTGGCGGGTGGTGTCGGTGTCGATGATGGGTGTTGGGTCTGGTGTGCTGGGGATGGGGCGTTGGCGGGTGGTGTCGGTGTCGATGATGGGTGTTGGGTCTGGTGTGCTGGGGATGGGGCGTTGGCGGGTGGTGTCGGTGTCGATGATGGGTGTTGGGTCTGGGGTGCTGGGGATGGGGCGTTGGCGGGTGGTGTCGGTGTCGATGATGGGTGTTGGGTCTGGTGTGCTGGGGATGGGGCGTTGGCGGGTGGTGTCGGTGTCGATGATGGGTGTTGGGTCTGGTGTGCTGGGGACGGGCCGTTGGCGGGTGGTGTCGGTGTCGATGATGGGTGTTGGGTCTGGGGTGCTGGGGACGGGCCGTTGGCCCGTCGTCTCGGTGTCGATGATGGGCCGTTGGCGGGTGCTCTCGGTGTCGATGATGGGTGTCGGGTCTGGGGTGGGGGGCGCCGGCGGTGGCGCGGGGAGGACGACCTTCAGCCAGGAGGCGCCGACGCGGATCCCGTCGTCAGGGGACACGACGGTTGCGCTTGAAATGCGCTGATCGTTGACGAACGTGCCGTTGAGCGATCCGAGATCGTCGATGACGACGCCGGCGTCGGTTGCGCGCAGAACCGCGTGGCGGCGTGAGAGTTCGGCGTCCGCGATCGTGAGATCGGCGTGTTCGCGCCCGACGATTACCTCTCCGTCGATTTGCAGCGAGCATCCGGCGGCAGGGCCGGTGGTCACCATGATGGTTGGCAGGGTCGAGGTGTCAGCCAGCGTCATCGCCCCCTATGCCCCCAAAGTGCTGTCATGGATCACGCAGACTATTCGCTTCCCGGGAGCGCAGTCAACAGCCCGACCTCGTCGCTCGATCACGTGGCTGCTATCGGGCAGCGTCCGGCGCGGGAGAGCCCGAGTCCTGCACGAACTTGGAGAGCTTTTTGGGTGAGTCGGCGGCGAACGTCTCGACCTTGGGGTCGATTCTGGCGTACCAGGCCGGTGAGAACTCGACCGCTGCCAAGCTCGAGAAAACTGCTCGTGCCCTGTGCGATTAGACCACGTACGCAGTCGACCCACAGCACCGGGCTTGCGATCTGCTCGACCAGCGCGTGGCGGACCTCGTCGGCGGTGCTCTGAAGCTCCGCAAAGGCGTTTGACATCAGCGGTACTTCGGGGTCGCTCCAGCTGACCGCCTCCATCGCCTGGCTCATCTCGCGCTGGACGGGCTTCATCAGCTCGCTGTGGAAGGCGGCACCCACCTGCAGGCGCAGCGCTCGTTCGGCACCGGCTTGCTCGGCCAGCTCGATCAGCTTCATAACGGCGGCTTCCTCGCCGGACGCGATCGTCTGCGTGGGGGTGTTGAAGTTTGCGGGCGCGACGGTCCCGACGGTGGACGCCTGGCGGCAGAGCTCCGCGACCTGCTCTGCGCTCAGGCCGATGATCGCCGCCATCGTCCCGGGCCGCTCAGATTGAGCGCCGGCCATCAGTCGCCCGCGTTGGCAGACCAAACGCATCCCGTCCTCCAAGCCGATCGCACCGGAGGCCACGGCGGCGGTGTACTCGCCGAGGCTGTGACCGGCGACGAAGTCGGGGTGGAGCCCGGCCTCTCGGGCCAGCTCCACCATCGCGAGCGAAAGCGCGAACAGTGCAGGTTGGGCGACATCTGTGCGCGTCAACTCCTCGATCGGTCCCTCCAGGCAGCGCTCGCGGATAGGCAGTCCCGATACGGTGTCCGCCTGCTCCATGTAGCGGTCGAACAGCTCGGGGCGTGCGGCAAGCAGATCGGCGCCCATGCCGACCCGTTGCGAGCCCTGACCCGGAAATAGAAACGCGGTCTTGCTCATTGGTGGTCCTCCTTTGGGGGTGAGTATTGCCGCCGCGAGCGTACGCACAGGCGCGCACAGTGCTCGCCGGCCCAAGCTATTGGTGGGGCGATCACGCTGGCACCACGGGCAGCACGATGTGTGAGGCGTGTGTGGCGTCGTGGAAGATCCGCTGGCGTGCGATCACCATGTCCTCTTCGCGATCGCTGCCGATCGGCAGACCGCTGTTGGCGTTACGG
Organism: uncultured Solirubrobacteraceae bacterium; assembly: GCA_963735615.1. Classification (GTDB taxonomy): domain Bacteria; phylum Actinomycetota; class Thermoleophilia; order Solirubrobacterales; family Solirubrobacteraceae; genus Palsa-744. The sequence continues at coordinate 1,445,021 of CAVTLO010000001.1, read as the reverse complement.
TCAAAGCGCGGGAACGAGCTGCTGGTGAGCACCAGGCGGATGCGATGTCCGGCGAGAAACACGTTGCTGGTGGCCACGAGGTCGATCTCGTAGCGGCAGATCTCACCTGGTCTCACCGGCTTTGGGGCCTCATATCCATCGCGGTAGCGCGCGCGCAGGATGCCCTCCGCCAGGATTCGCGAGAAGCCATCCGGCGATACGTCACACAGCTTGCCGACGAAGTCGGTGTCCGGTGCTGTGGTGGCGGCGTAGAGCACCAGCGCCAGCGGGCCGGTGACCTCGAGCGGGCGCTCGAGCACCGGTGAGCTGTAGATCAGCACGTCTGCACGCGCTTCGAGCTTGCGCTGATCGAGTGGGCCGGAGTTAGTGCGCAGGAAGCCGCCTGGCAGCGAGGTGGGTCCGCCGACGGTGGGTGCCGGCTGATGGGGGTCGTAGGTGTACTCATCCGGCGGCTCGTCGTGGGGCGTCTGCGGCGAGAGGAAGCCAGCGCGCTCCTCGGCGTTGCCGTGCAGGAACCAGCGCTGCGCAGATGCGCGCGCGAGCGGCCAGCCGGACTCCTCGCGCCAGCGGTTGGCGCCCATCACGAACAGTCGCACCGGCGCTTGCCCGTCAGCGCCTGTGTCGTCACCGGCGAGGTGATCGGCGAGGAACTGGATTTGCATGGCGCTGAGGTCGAGCTTCCCCTCGGACCCAAACTCCTTGAAGCCGTGGTCGGGATACGGACCGAACGCGGTGCCGTGCGCCCACGGACCGATCAGTAGCCGGGTACCTTCTCGCGCCGCCTCGGTCGCGGCCTCGTCGCGCATGCGCGTGTAGTTCTCGAGCGTCCCGGCCAGGAACAGGTCATACCAGCCGCCGATGTTCAGCGCCGGCACCTCGATGCAGTTGTAGCGGCGGTTGACCGCCAGCCCCCGCCAGTAGTCGTCGTCGGTTGGATGCGAGAGCCAATCGCGATAGAAGCGTCCCGCCTGACTGCGCGCCAGCAGCGGCGGGCTGGTGAGCGGCAGATGGCGGAACTGCTCCGCCAAGGACACGCGGTCGCGAGGGGCGGTCATCAGGTGCACCCAGAAGAGGTTGAAGCCCAACTGGAAGGCCCCGCCCTGGTAGATCCAACCCTTGTAGTAGTCACTGCCGGTGACAACGGGGGTGATTGCCCTCAGCGCCGCCGGGCGTTCGGCGGCGGCAAGCCACTGCGTCGCCGCCGCGTAGGAGCGCCCGGCCATGCCCACCGCGCCGCTGCACCACGGTTGCGCGGCGATCCATTCGATGCTGTCGTAGCCGTCGGGTCCCTCGGTCGCGAATGGATAGAACTCGCCGTCCGAGGAATGCTGGCCACGCACGTCCTGGCACACAAGGGCCAGTCCCGCCTCGGCGAGGCGCTCGGGGTCGAGCGCCGCCAACGGCGTGAGCGCCACGCTGCGGTCATACGGGGTGCGACTCAGGATCGCCGGCACCTTGCGATCGCCGTCGGGCCTGTAGACGTCGGCACGCAGGATCACGCCGTCGCGCGCCGGGATCGGGACGTCGCGCTCTACTTGCACTGCGCTACCCACATGTTCGGGGTCCGTTCACCGGCGCAGACGATAGGCATTCGCGCAGCGCGCCGACGCCTGCGCGGCCCTGGTTGCACGCTGACGACGGATCAGCGAAGATGCGCGCATGCGAAGCGCTGTGCTGCTCGCGACGGGTGCTTACCTGCCCGGTGAGCCGATCACGAACGAGCAGCTCGAGCAGGTCGCGGGCGGGCTGCCCGACGACGTGCTGGAGGGCATTCAGGTCAAAACGCGCCACTGGATCGCAGACCTCCACACGGGCGAGCAGTCGGAGTCCAACTCGCAGATGGCCGCCAAGGCCGCGCGGCAGGCGCTCGCGCGCGCCGAGCTGGAGCCTCAGGAGGTCGATCTGCTGATCGTCTCGACCGCCAGCCCCGAGTACCACCTGCCGCCGAGCTCGACGCTCGTGCAGGAGCACCTCGGCCTCAGCAAGTGCGCCGCGATCGACATTCGCTCTGGTTGTGCTGGATCGGTCGAGGCGCTCGACTTCGCTCGGCTATACCTCGAGCGGGGCGACTTCGACACGGCGCTGGTGATTGGCAGCGAGGCGATCTCGCCGCTGACGGTGCCCGTGTTCCTCGGCCAGGACCCCGACCGCGTACGGATGCGCGATCGTCTTGGGATCTACAACTTCGGCGACGGCGCCGGCGCGATGGTGCTGCGCGCCGACGAGCAGGAGGGCATCGGCCTGCGAGGCTCGGCGATCTGCAGTATGGGCGGCGAGCGCAAGCCGGGGATGCAGGTGATCGGCGGCGGCACGCACGCGCCGATCGCAACCCAGTTGAAGGCAAAGCGGCTGATCGAGATGAAGGTGGACGTGGTCGAGAGCGGACGCTACACCCCGTATGTGCTCACGGACGCGCTCGCCGACACGCTGGCGCGCTGCGACATCGTCGCGGAGGCGATCGACGTATGCGTGATCCCCGAGGGCAACGCCGGCTACATGACCGACGAGCTACGCGAGGCTGGGCTGCTGACGCCGGAGTGGCTCGCGCTGGAGGACAAGATATTCGAGAACCTGTCGTTGGTGGGGGCCACCGGATCTGCGGCGGTACCCCTCGCGATGGACTACGCGTGGACCAGCGGGCGGGTGAAAACGGGTGACATGATGATGATCCTCGCGATCGAGACGAGCAAGTGGAAGTATGCGGGCATGGTCCTGCCGTGGACGGCGCAGGCGATCTAGGGCCGTCAGCCATCTGGGCGGCCGACGGAGGCATATCCGTGATCGTCGACGGTCACGCACAGTGACGATGAAACGCAAGAGATCGCCTGCAAGGCGTGCAGGTCGTCGACGCGCTGGACGGACCAGGTCGCTCTCGCGCCGGCTCCCGGATCGGTCGAGCGAACGACGTTGCCGCGATTTTCGACCGCGAGGCATAGCGAGCTCGCCGCGCACCAGACCCCATGCAGTTCGTTGCTGTCCCCGTTGAATTCATTGACCGCCGGCAAAAGCTTGACGATGGAGCTCGCATCGGCACCGGCGCGCGGATCGGCGATCGTCTGGACGACCCCGCCGACGGCCACGCACAGCAACGGGGACGCACAGGCGAGGCTTTCGAGTGCTGCGAACGTCCTCTGTTTGCGATTGGCCACCCAGCTCGCGCCCGGCCCACTACCCGGGTCGCGCGAGCTGAGCACATCGCCGCTGTAGTCAACCGCGACACACAGCGAGGTGGACGTGCACGAAATGCCGGTGAGATCGTTCTCCGAGTCTTCGCCGGCGCCGTCGATGTTCTTGACCGTCCAGCTCGCCCCGGCGCCGGCGCTCGGGTCGGTCGAGGTCACGGCGTTGCCAGCGCTGTCGACTGCCACGCACAGCGATTGCGAGGCGCACCAGACATCGTGCAGCGCATGGGCATCGACGCTCTTGACGGTCCAGCTCGCGGCGGCGCCGGCGCTCGGGTCGGTCGAGGTCACGACGTTGCCGTCGCGACCGACCGCGACGCACAGTGAGGACTGTACGCAGGAGATGCCGTCCAGGAAACCGCTCCCGTCGACGTTCCTGACCGACCACGCCGAGGAGTCGGCCCGCGGGTCGTTTGAGCTGACCAGCGTCCCGTCGTGATCAACGGCTACACACAGCGATGAGGACGTGCACGAGATTCCACTCAAGTAGTTAAAGCCGTCGACGTCCTTGACGGTCCACGGGGCATGGGCACCGACCTTAGGGTTGGTCGCGCCGAGCACTCTTCCGTTGCTATCGACCGCAACGCACAGCGAGGCGACGCACGAGATCGCGTTCATCGATCTCGTGGCGTCAACCGCCATCGCTGTCCATTTCGCCGCGGCCTTCATGCTGGGGTCCGCCGTGTACGCCAGCTTCCCATCGGAGTCGACCACCGCACACAGCGATGACGACGCGCAGGAGACGCTCGTCAGTCCGTAATCGCCGTCTACGCCTCCCAGCTCGTCGCTGAAGGTCCAGCTCGCCGCAGAGCCCGCGCTGGGATCGGTCGAGGTGAGCACCTCGCCAGCTTCGTCGACCGCTACGCACAGCGCCGCCGACGGGCAAGAAATGCTGGTGAATTCCTCGAAATATTCACTCTTCGGGTGGGTCACGGTCCATGTCGCCGCGGCGCCGCGGCCTGGATCGGTTGTGGTAAGCACTCCATCCGCAGTAAATATCCCCCCGTCGTCTACGGCGAGGCAGAGTGACGAGGATGGGCACGAAACGCTCGTCAGTGCACGGTGTTCACGGCTGAAGCGCGTGACTGCCCAGCTTGCCCGGAGCCCGCGACGCGGATTGGTGGACGTCAGCACGAGGCCCTTGGTGCCCTGGTAGTAGCCTGAGCCAACCGCTACGCACAGCGACGATGATGGGCACGAGATGCTCTCCAGTTCCGCGGTGCCCCGTACGTGCTTGCGCCGCCAGGTAGCCGCGGTGCCCCGGTCAGGGTCGGTTGACGTGAGCACATTGCCGCCATAGTCGACCGCGACGCAGAGCGTCGACGATAGGCATGAAACGCTAGTCAGTTCGTTGTTCGCGTCGATGTTCTTCACCGTCCATGTGGCCGCAGCGCCAGCGCCCGGATCGGTCGAGGTCACGACGTTCCCATCGCGGTCGACCGCCACGCAGAGTGAGGACGACGGGCACGAGACACCCGCCAAGGATCGATTCGAGGTGTAGGGGAGCTGATGGTCGATGAGCATCGGCTCCGACCACGACAGCCGCGGCGGGCCCGCGAGCGTCGGGGCCGGCGAAAGCCCAGCCGCGAGCATGCAGACGACCACGGCAGCGATCAGCCTGCATAGGAGCATGACCTTGTATTCGACGCCCGCTTCGAGCATCGACGGCGTCGAATCTAAGTGGCGTACGGGGCGAGCACGATCGCCACGTTGGTCCCGCCCAGCGACGTGCTGTTGACGAGCACGGGGCCGACGTCCGTGTCGTGCTCCCAGGCGGCGATCGCAAGGGCGACGTTCAGCGACGCCCCCGCGCCCATCGGCTCCCCCAGCGTCAGTCTGGGGGCGTTGATCTTTACGTCGGCGCCGAACACGCGCTCGAGCGCCTTCGCCTCGGCCTCGTCAGCGACGCTCAGGCCGCAGCGCGCCGCCCATACTGCGGCGAGCTCCTGCGCGGGCACGCCCGCGCGCTCGAGCGCGAGGCGCATCGCGCGCTCGGAACCCTCGCCCTCGGGGTCGAGCCGGCCGATGCCGCGCGCGTCGGAGGTGATCGCATAGCCGAGCACCTCACCGTGGATGCGCGCCCCGCGCTCGCGCGCGAAGCCCAGCCGCTCGACCAGCACCGCGATGCCGGCCTCCGCGAGTGCCAGGCCGGACTCAGCCGCGCCGTTGGCTGAGGCTCCGGCGACGACGCCTAGCTCACTGTAGGCGGTGACGACTGTGGGAGTCAGCGAGTCCGCGCCGAGGCACAGGACCGCGTCGGCGTGATCGGTTGCGGCGAGGTCGCAGCCGTAGCACAGCGACACGGCGCCGGCGGCGTGTCCGACGGTGACCGTCGAGGCGGATCCCAGCACGCCGACCTTGAGCGCGACCTGCCCGCCGGCCGCGTTGTACACGGTGTTCGGGAAGACCGCCGGATTGGCGCCGCCGGCGCCTTCCTCGATGACGCCCACGGCGAAGCCCTCCATGCTTTCCATCGGCCCGACACCCGTGCCGAGGATCGCGCCGATGCGCGTCCGGTTCTCGTCGCTCGGCTCGAGCGCCGCGTCGGAAAGCGCCTGCTGTGAGGCGATGATCGAGAACAACCCCAGGCGATCCACGCGCTTGCGCTCCTTCGGCCCGAGGAAGTCGCCGGCGGAGAAATCGACGCGCCCGAGCCGCACGCCATCCTCGACGGCGGTGCAGTCGCGACCCGTGCTGTAGGCCTCCCACAACGCCTCGAGATCGGTGCCGGCCGGCGTGAGGGCGCCCAGTCCGGTGATGACGACGCGATCCAGGTCGGGCGTTGGCGGACCCTCCGCGCGTGCGCCGGCGCGGGCGAACACGATCGACGCGTTGGCGCCACCGAAAGCGAAGTTGTTCGACACGGCGACGTCTATCGCCATCTCGCGCGGACCCTCGGTGATGTAGTCCAGATCGCACTCGGGGTCGGCTTCGGTGTAATTGGCGGTCGGGGGCGCGAGCTGGTTCTCAAGCGTCCGGACGGTCGAGATCGCCTCGATCGCGCCGGCGCCTCCGAGCAGGTGCCCGATCATTGACTTGGTGCTGCTGACGGCCGCTTTGCGCGCGGCGTCCTCCCCGAGCCCAACCTTCGTCGCGGCGGTCTCGGCGGGATCGTTCTTGGCGGTGCCCGTGCCGTGGCTGTTTACGTAGCCGACCTCATCGGGCGAAACGCCGCCCTGAGCCAGCGCCGTCTGGATCGCGCGCGCGGCGCCTCGTCCCTCCGGGTGCGGCGCGGTCGGGTGATAGCCGTCGGCGGAGAGGCCGTATCCGAGGATCTCGGCCAGCACGGGGGCGCCGTGCTGATGCGCGAGGTCCTCGCGCATCAGCACCAGCATGCCGCTGCCCTCGCCGAGAGAGAGCCCTTTGCGGTCGCGCGAGTATGGGGCGGCCGGCTCCGGAGAGAGCGACTCGAGCGAGTTGAAGCCCGCGTAGAGGATGTCCGAGAAGGCGTCGGCGCCACCGGTCAGCACCGCGTCCGCCTGGCCGCTGCGGATTAGCTCGCCGGCGTATCCGATCGCGTTGGCGCTGGCCGCGCACGCGGTGTCGACCGACAGCACGGGGCCGCGCAGGTCGAAGGCGCCGCTGAGGGCCTCTGCGAGCGCCTGCGGCTCCACCAGCAGCACCAGCCGCGGATCGGGCTGTTCTCCGCGGGCGCGGCGCACGTGCCACTCCTCGCCGGCAAGCAGCCCGGCGTTGCACGTGCCGATCACGACGCCCCAGCGCTCGGCGGGGATCTGCCCGACCGGCACGCCGCAGTTGGCCATCGCCTCCTCGGCTGCCTTCATCGTAAAGTCGATTGCGCGGTCGTGAAATCCGTCGGGGTTCAGGTAGCCGTGCTCGGCGCTCGCCGCGTTCTGGACCTCTCCTCCCAGCCCTGTGCGGTAGCCGTCCATCGGCAGGTGCTCCACGGCGCGGATCGCCACGCGACCGTTGCTCACGCCCGCCCAGAAGTCCTCGAGCGAGTTGCCTTGAGAAGTGATCGCCCCCATCCCTGTGACGACGACGCGATGCCGTCGCTTACCGTGGTCGGTCACGATCGCTCCTCGCTCTGCAAGCGCTCCACTCCCACCCGAAGCTGGGGCTCAACCGGCGCCGTCGGCACGCGACTTGACCATCTCGGTCAGGTTCTGGACGGTGAAGAGCTTGATGACTTCATCGGCGGGCAGTTTGCCGGTGAGCTCCGACGGGTCGGCTTGGGGCATGACCTTGTGCAGCTGTTCGGCGCCCTTCTCGCTGATGATCTGGTTCTCGTCGCTGAATACATCGTCGGGTATGCCACCCTGGATGTAGTCGCCCAGATCGGCAGCCTCGATCTTCACGCCGGTGCTCTTCTCTATGCGGAACAGGATGTCCAGCAAATCGATCGACTCCGCACCCAGATCGTCCATCAGCGTCGACTCAGGCGTCACCTCGTCGTCGTCCAGGGCGAGCGCCTCGATTACCGCTTCCCTTACCGCGCCGTCTACATCCGCCATGTGCCAAACCTCCTCGTAGTGGGTAGCCCGTGGTTGTCTTCCCCAGGCAAGCTTGCCATTGTTGCTCAAATGCTCGGCGGGCGTGGGAATCTATCCCACCCCGCCGTCTGACGTCAGCCGGGCTATGCTTGCGCTCGCGCCGGGTCGGCAGGAGATCAGGAGGTCGGGGTTGGAAATCGGAGCGATGACATCGATCGACGTGATCGCCTCGGCGCTGGGGGATGCGCAGCCCGAACTCGGCGAGATGAGTTCTCCCGACGGCGCGCTGACGCTGCTGTTCTGCGACATCGAGGATGCTGGCGCGATCAAGGAGGAGCTGGGAGCCGAGCGCGCGTCGGAGCTGTTGCGCGATCACCGCACGATCGTCGAGCAGATCGTCGGCCACCACGCGGGCACGGTCGTCAAGTCCCACGACGACGGCTTCATGGTCGCCTTCGACAGCGCCCACGCGGCGCTGCGGTGCGCGATCGACCTGCAGAGCTCGCTCGCTGAGCGCACCGTCCCCGGAGGCGATCGTCCGCTGCGAATGCGGGTCGGCCTGCACACCGGATTCGTGATCACCAACGAGGAAGAGATGTACGGGCGCAACGTGGTGCTTGGTGCTCGCATCGCTGGCTGCGCGCGTGGCGGCGAGATCATCGTCTCCTCGACGCTCAAGGAATACACCGAGACCGACCCGAGCTTCCGCTTCGAGGAGCGCGGCGAGCACCGCTTCAAGGGAGTTCTCGGCGAACACAACGTCTACGCGGTCGTTCGCTGACGGCTAGGCTCGACGCGTGGCGCAGAACATCTACATCACGGCGATGGGCCCGAGCAGCGGCAAGTCGCGTGGTCGCGCTCGGCTTCATGGAGATGCTCTCCGCGCGGCTGCAGCGCGTCGGCTTCTTCCGCCCGGTGATCCGCAGCGCCGAGGAGCCCGACCCGCAGATCGAGCTGATGCGCGAGCGCTACCAGCTGCAGGCCGCCTACGAGGAGATGCACGGCCCGACCGCCGAGGTGGTGAACGGGCTGATCGCCGCATGGCGAGCACGAGGAGATCGAGAAGCGCGTGCTTGCCGCCTTCAGAGAGCTGGAGCGCAGCTGCGACTTCGTCGTGTGCGAGGGCACGGACTTCGTCGGCGCGGCGCCCGCGCTGGACTTCGATCTGAACGCCAACCTCGCCAACCAGCTCGGCTGCCCGGTGCTGGTGGTGATCAACGGGGCGGCGAGCGCCGACGTCGTCGAGGAGGTGCAGCTCGCTCGCGAACTGCTGCAGCGCAAGGGCTGCGTGCTGTTCGGCGTGATCGTCAACCGCGTGGCGCCGGATGCCGTCGGCGAGGTGGAGGCGCGGCTCGCGCCGAACACCGGCGAGGAGTGGGTGTACGTGATGCCGGAGAACGCCGAGCTCGACCTACCCGAGCGTGGGCGAGGTCCAGGCCGCGCTCGGCGCGCGCTCGGTGCTCGCGGTCGACGGCGATGCTCGAGCGCGACGTGCGCGACGGTGCGGGTCGCGGCGATGAGCGTCGAGCACTTCATCGAGGATCTCGAGGACGGCGACGCTCGTGGTCGTGCCGGCCGATCGTTCGGACATCGTCGTCGCCTGCCTGGCCTGCACCCTCTCGCCGACCTTCCCGGCGGTCTCGGGGCTGCTGCTGACAGGCGGCTACGAGCTCTCTGCGACGGTGCGGCGACTGCTCGAGACCTCTCCGTTCCCGGTGCTTGAGACCGACGCAGCGCACGCATGTCGCGGCGGCCGCGATCTCGTCGGTCAGGCCGGTGCTGCGGGCGCGACAACCAGCGCAAGATCGCCACCGCGCTCGGCGTGTTCGAGCGCAGCGTCGACAAGGTCGAGCTGCAGATGCGCTTCATGGTCAAGCGACCGGCGCGGATGACGCCGACGATGTTCGAGTACGAGCTGATCGAGCGCGCGAAGGCGGCGCACCGGCACATCGTGCTGCCCGAGGGCGAAGACGACCGCGTGCTGCGGGCGGCCGACATCCTGCTGCGCCGCGGCGTGGTCGCGCTGACGCTGCTCGGCGAGCCCGACGCTGTGCGCACTCGTGCTGCCTCGCTCGGCCTGGACCTGGATGGCGCGGACCTCGTCGATCCGTTGAGCTCACCCGAGCGCGAGCGCTACGCGGCGGTCTACCACGAGCTGCGCCAGCACAAGGGCGTGACCGATGAGATTGCTTTCGACACGCTCGGCGACCCCACGTACTTCGGCACGATGATGGTGCACCTGGGCGAGGTGGACGGGATGGTCTCGGGGGCAGCCCACACGACCGGCGATACGATCCGCCCGGCGTTCGAGTTCGTCAAAGCCAGCCCCGGCGTGTCGGTCGTCTCGAGCGTGTTCCTGATGTGCCTCAGCGACCGCGTGCTCGTGTACGGCGACTGCGCTGTCAACCCGACGCCCGACAGCCAGCAGCTCGCGGACATCGCGATCAGCTCGGCGGACACGGCGGCCGCGTTTGGCATCGACCCGCGGATCGCGATGCTCTCGTATTCCACGGGTGACTCGGCCAAGGGTGCGCAGGTCGACGCGGTGCGCGAGGCGACCGAGATCGTGCGCCGCCAGCGGGGCGATCTGAAGGTTGAGGGGCCGATCCAGTACGACGCGGCGGTCGACGCGAGCGTCGCCAAGCTGAAGCTGCCCGACAGCGAGGTGGCGGGCAACGCGACGGTGTTCATTTTCCCTGACCTCGACACCGGCAACGTCGCCTACAAGGCGGTGCAGCGCTCCTCCGGTGCGCTGGCGATCGGCCCGGTGCTACAGGGACTGCGCAAGCCGGTCAACGATCTCAGCCGCGGTTGCGCGGTGAGCGACATCGTCAACACCGTCGCGATCACGGCGATCCAAGCGGCCGAGGGCGGCTAGCTCGCCGGCGGTGTGAGCCCGGCCGCCTCATACAGCAGCCGCGCGTACTCGCCGGCGCTTTGCGGGCGCTTGGCGGCGTCCTTCTCGAGCCCACGGAGGATCGCGGGACCAAGCGCCGGTGGTGCGTCGGTCAGGTTGGCGGTAGGGTCGGGCGCGTCGTCTTGGAGCTGCGCCCATAGCACGCGCATGCCCTGGCGGTCGGCAAACGGCGGCGCTCCGGTGAGGCACTCGCACAGCACGCAGCCGAGCGAGTAAACGTCAGTTGCCGCGGTGACCTCCTCGCCGCGGATCTGCTCGGGCGACATGTAGTCCATCGAGCCGAGCGCCTGGCCTGGCCGCGTGAGCGCGGTCGCCTGGCTGTCCTTGGCCAAGCCGAAGTCGGTGATCAGCGCCGTGCCGTCGAGGTCGAGCAGGACGTTGCCGGGCTTGACGTCGCGGTGCACCATGCCGCCGGCGAACAGCGCGTCCAGACCGGCGGCGACCTGCGCGCAGAGCAGCAGTGTCGTGGGCACGTCGAGCTTTTGCTCGCGCTTGAGCTTGTGCTCGAGCGAGCCGCCCTCGACGAAGCGCTGGGATAGGTAGGGCACGCCTTCGTGCTCGCCCGTGTCGAGCACGGGCACGACGTGCGGGCTCTTGACGTCCTGGGCGATCTTCGCCTCTCGTTCAAAGCGACGCCGGAAGACGCTGTCCTCGGCGAGGTCGCTGCGCACCAGCTTCAGCGCCACCAGCTGGCCGTCGGCGTCGGTCGCGCGATACACGCGCCCCATGCCGCCGATCCCCAGAACCGACTCGATCATGTACGGCCCGACGTAGGTGCCGACGCGTGGGTCCTGCTCCTCGCCCCCCTGCTGCGTGTCGTTCATGCGCTAAGGATGCCAGGCGGCGCGGCGCGGCGTGCCCTTCGGCTCTGCGTTGCCCCCAAGCGGCGCCTTGCCGGCGTTGTTGCTCCGATCGCTCTGCTTCAATTGCGGCGTGCCAAGTCTCCGGCGGCGTGCCAAGTCTCCGGCCGCTGAGGCTGATCGCGGTACGTGCGGCTGTGGCGGCGCTAGTGGCGCTGGCGGTGCTCGCGTGGCAGCCAGCCGTGGGCACCGCGGCTCAGAAGGTCATAGAAAGCCCCGGTAGCCCGCTCAGCTCGATCTACGTCGACAGCGACCTTGCATGTCAGGTCCACGCCGCTGGCGATGCGGGTCTCAGCTTCTTCGGCGGCGCGGAACCAGGCGCGTGCGGCACGTTCTTCGCCTACAAGGAAAGCGAATTCAGCCTCCTTGAAGGAGAAGGCAGCCACGTGTTCGGCCCGAGCCCGGCGGAAGGCGTCGCCCACGAAGAAGCCTTCGAACCGATCAACTCGGGGAGACCTCCGACCAATCAGACGCTCACTGGCAGCGGCACCGAAGCCAGTCCTTTCGTCATCACCACGCGCGTGCGCGTGCACGAGATCCAGGACGAAGTGAACGTCGCGGAACTGACCGAGACCGACAGCTACGTCACTGGTCAGGACTTCTACACCACGAAGATCACGATCAAGAACCTCCTGGAAGAAGCCCTCGGCGGCACGCTCTATCACGCGGGCGACTGCTTCCTGTCCGGCCTCAACACCGGCTATGGCGCCGCGAACGCGCCGTCCGCTGGCTCGGTGGCGTGCACCATCGACCCCGGCAACAGTCCGCCCGCGCGCTTCATGGCATTCACGCCAACCGCCACGAGCGGCCCAGCCCCCCGTTTCTATGAGAGCCTGTCCTCCAAGGTCTGGTCGAACATAAACAAGGAAGCAACCCAGTTCCCGAACACCGTCGATGCTGCGACAAATGAGAACAACGGCATCGGTCTGTCGTGGCCGATCGAACTGGCGGAAACCGGCTCTGGTAAAGAAACGGCGACGCTGACTTTTACGACTACCGTCTCACCGTCGAGTCCACCGACGTCGAGTTCGACCGCTGGCGCGTGTGTGCCTTCCGGCCAGATTCCGGTGACGGTCTCGGCGGCCAATGGCGCAAAGGCCGTGGACTATGTGCTCGATCACGGGCCTGCGCAGTCGATTCTCACCGGCCTATCTGGCCAGGCGACGATTCAGCTGACTCCGGGTCAGCACACTTTGGAATACTGGGGCGAAGATCAGATGGGCGCGCAGGAGGCGACGCATCACGTACTGAGCGTGACGGTCGCATCCAGTGGACCGAGCTTGACAATCACGAGCGATCAGGGCGATCAGACGTATGAAGTGGGCGAAGCGGCCTCTGTATCGATCGTTGCGAGCGGACCTGGGCTGACGAGCAACCCGTCGGCGGCGCACGTTCCAATCGCGACCACGACACCGGGGACGTTCTCGCTGTCGCGCTCAGCCACAGATGCGTGCGGGGTCACCGAAGCGAGCTTTAGGTACACAGTGTTGCCGCAGCCGTCGCTCGGCAAGACCGTCAACGCGAAGCCGATCAGCGGGAAGGTCTACGTGGCGCTGCCCGTGACAGGTCACGCGAGCAGCCTGGGCGGGCTCGAAGCGGTGGCCGGACTCCAGGCGGTGGTGGACAGCGTCAACAAGGGTCTGCACTTCATTCCGTTGACCGAACCGCGCCAGCTCCCGGTGGGCACGGTCTTCGACACGCTCTCCGGCGTGGCACGCGTCGCGACCGCGGCGAGCCCGGCGGGCAAGCTGCAGGCTGGAGATTTCGGTGCGGGGATCTTCAAGCTGTTGCAGGCGCGCAAGCAGAAGGGCTTGGCCGAACTGGACATCGTGGACGCGCACAGCGCCCGTCGGGTGTGCGCGTCGGCCGGCAAGAAGAGGGCCGTCGTGGCGAAGTTGAGCAGCAAGGTGCTGGGTCGGCTGAACGCGAACGCGCATGGGAAATTCACGACGAAGGGGCAGTACAGCGCGGCGACGGTGCGCGGCACGGTGTGGAGCGTGGCCAACCAGTGCGATGGGACGCTCACGAGGGTGCAGCGCGGCGTGGTCTCGGTCCGTGACTTCGTGCGGCGCAAGACGATCACGCTATTCACGGGGCAGCACTACCTGGCGAGGCCGTAGGGCAGGACCCGGTGTCTGGTCGGGCGCGGAGCGTGCCTTTGCGCCATAAAGGCGCTCGCGAGCATTTGACAGCACGCGAGCGAACGTCTACCGTCGCTCGCCAGGTTGGTCAAGCGGGGGGCGCTCCCCCGACCTGAAGTCGAAGGCGGGCTCATGTCGATGCACAGGAGAATGCTGGTGCTGGCCGTGGCTGCGGCATGGATGCTGCTCCTCGCGGGGCTAGCGACGTCGGCGCAGGCAGCGTCGATCTACACGGTGGGGACGAACAAAGACCTCACCGGGGCCTGTGTCCCGGAATCGGGCACGTGCTCGCTGCGACAGCTGATCGAACACGAGAACGGACTCGAACCCACGACGGAACCGGACGAGATCATCGTGCCGGCCGGCACCTACGAATTGACCGAAGGAGCCGGAGGCCAACTTCGGATCGAACACTCTGTTGTGATCATCGGCGCGGGCGCTCGTAGCACCCACATAGCTGCCGCGCCCGGTCGGCGTGTGTTCGACGTTGTGCTTCCAGACACCAACGAACCGGAATCGCCGGACGTCGCCATCGCGGAGCTCGAGATCTCCGGAGGCGAATTCACCGACGGTGAAGGCGGCGACATCGCCAACGAAGGCGGGAAGCTCGCGCTGGTCGAAGACTGGATCACCGCCGGCAAGGCAGACTCGGGAGGCGGGATCTTCAACGAGGGGAACACGCCCAAAGAATCGGGCACGCTCGTGATCGAGCGCTCGCTCGTGTCGGGCAACTTCACAGAAGGCGGCGGCCGCGGCGGCGGAATCGAGAGCGAGAGCTTCGAGGGCGAGAAGGCCGTTCTGGCCGTGCAGGACTCGACGATCGCCGACAACACGGCGGGCATAGGGGCAGGGATCTACAGCTCGGGCGAAACGGGGGAGGAAGCCGACAACGAAATCCTGATCACCGACTCCACGATCGCCAAGAACCAAGCGAAAGAAGAAACAGGTGCGGCAGCCGGAGGGGGGCTGCTGGCACGAGCAAGCCATGTCTACGTGGGGGGCTCGATCGTCGCCGAGAACGCCGGCATCGAGAGCAAAGCGAACACCGAGAGCAACTGCGCGACCGAAGAATCGGGAACGATCACCTCGTTTGGATACAACCTCGAGAACGGGTCCGAATGCGGCTTCACCTCGACAGGAGACCTCCAGGGCGTCAATCCCGAATTCAGCCCGAACGCGCTGAGCAACAACGGCGGCAACACCGAAACGCTTGCCCCGGCGCTCACGAGTCGGGCGGTCAACGCGATCCCCACTAGCTTCGAGTTCTGCAACGGCACCGACCAGCGTGGCGTTGCTCGCCCGCAGGGACCGGGCTGTGACATGGGCGCGGTCGAATACGAACAGGTGTCCAGCAAAGCGCCGGGTCCGCCCATCGTGTCCAACGTGCACGTCGTGTCCGTTACGACGACGACTGCGACGATTGGCTTTACGATCAACCCCAACGGGGCAGATACGACGTATGTAGTCGACTACGGGCCAAGCACCAGCTACGGCGAGGAAACCGAACGCGTGAACATCGGTGAAACCGCCGGCGAACAGAGCCTGACGCGCACGATCACGGGTCTTCAGTCGAACCACACCTACCACTTCGCCGTGGTCGCGACGAACGCGTTGGCCGCGACTGGAGCTCGCAGCGCAGACCAGCCCTTTACCACGCCCCCCGCGACGTTTGCCTCGCTGCCGGAACCGGCTTTGGGCAAGACCGCGAACGTGGAGCCTGTGAGCGGGACGGTGCTGATCGCGGTGCCGGGGGCTCAGACGGCGAGCGCCGCGAGCCTGTTGGAAGGGAGCTTGCTGTCACCGCTCGCGGCGTTTGAGAGCTTGAGCAAGGGGCTTCACTTTGTCCCGCTGACGGAAGCGCGTCAGATTCCGGTGGGCGCGGTGCTGGAAACGACGCATGGGGTGGTGGCGCTCGAGACCGCGACAGCGAGCAGCCACAAACCGCAGTTCGGTAACTTCGGCGCGGGGATCTTCAAGCTGTTGCAGGCGCGCAAGCAGAAGGGGCTGGCTGAACTGGACATCATGGACGCGCACACCGCGCGTCAGGTGTGCGCATCGATCGGCAAGCGCGCGGCTGTCGCGGCGAAGCTGAGCAGCAAGGTGTTGGGCCGGTTGAACGCGAACGCGCATGGGAAATTCACGACGAAGGGGCAGTACAGCGCGGCGACCGTACGGGGCACGGTGTGGAGCGTGACCAACCAGTGCGACGGGACGCTGACGAAGGTCCAGCGCGGCGTCGTTTCGGTCCGCGACTTCCGCCGTCGCAAGACGATCACGCTGTTCACCGGGCAGCACTACCTTGCCCGCGCGCCCTAACTCTGCGAGCATCTTTAGCCGGGGGCTGATCTTGAGACATCGTGAGCTATACGCCAATCGACCGGCGCCAAGCGTCCGCATGCGGTCGGCTTGGGCCATCTCGATGCTGCTCGTTGCGCTGGCGGTTGGAGTCTGGCTGGCGGCGTCGGCTCAGGCAGCGACGTACACCGTAGGAGACGCCAAGGACGTTCCTGGGACGTGCGCGAACCCCGCTGCCGGCACCTGCTCGCTGCGGCAGTTGATCGACTACGAGGACAAACTGGCGTCGACGCCGAACCCTCCTGACACGATCGTCGTTCCCGCCGGTACCTACACGCTGGCCAACGGCGAACTTGAAATCACGCAGTCGCTCTCGATTAAGGGTGCAGGGGCGCGCACGACTCACGTGGCGATGCCCGCAGGCGCGGCCCCCGGGCGGGTGTTCAGCATCAAGCTCCCGACCAAAGGCGCCACGCCGTCGGTGCTCATCTCGGGTCTCGAGATCTCGGGCGGGACTGCCGGCGAAAACAACGGCTTCTTCGGCGGTGACGTCTACAACGCCGGGACGCTCGAACTGGTCGAAGACTGGGTCACCGGAGGCACCGCGTCCTCGGGCGGCGGGATCTCCAACGACACGGGCACGCTCGACGTTGTGCGCTCGCTCGTCTCGGACAACCATGCGAGCACCGAAGGTGGAGACTCGGGCGGCATCCAGAACCACGGCTCGGCCGTCTGTGGCGACACGTGCGTGCCGGGCAAAAGGGGTGTCCTGACGGTCAACGACTCAACCGTGGCCGACAACGACGCGCGCCTGGGCGCGGGCATCTTCAGCTGGAGCGACGACAGCGTCGCCGACGAAAACCTGGTGACGATCATCGACTCGACGATCGACGAAAACAGCACGCGCGAAGAGACTGGCGGCCCCGCGCGCGGGCCTGGCGGAGGCCTGCTGATCGACGTGGGAACAGCCGACGTCGCCGGCTCGATCCTCTCGTTCAACAGCGAGACAATCGAAGGCGAGTACTTCGCGAGCAACTGCTCGGTGTCGAGGTCGGCGACAATCCACTCCGACGGCTACAACCTCGAGAACGGGACCGACTGTGGCTTCACCGCCACTGGCGATCTGCAGGAAACGTTCCCCGACTTCACCTCCGCGGAACCGCAGAACAACGGCGGTAGCACCAACACCCTAGGTCTGGAACCGACGAGCCCGGGCGTCGACGCGATTCCCAAGGGCAGCCCATACTGCGTCGGCACCGACCAGCGTGGCGTCACCCGTCCTCAGGGTGCCGGCTGTGCGATGGGGGCATACGAACTGGTGCCGTTCACGATCGAAGTCGTCGAGGGCTCCAAATTCTCCGGGCAGCTCGCGACGGCACGCTGCGGCATCTTCGGCACGCCGACGATCGAATGGGGGGACGGGAAGTCATCCAAAGCCACGGTCACGGAATCGGGGATCATCGACGGCACCCACACCTACGAAGAAGCGGGAACCTACAACGGCTTTGTCAACTACGAAGACGATTGCGGCACACATAAGGTGCCGTTCCAGGCGCGAGTCGCCGACGCCCCGCTGAGCGCGACCGGAGAAACAATAAGCGGCACCGTCGGCGTGCAGTTCAGCGGCCCGGTTGCGAAGTTCACCGACGCCAACCCCGACGGCAAAGTCTCGCAGTACACGGCTAGCATCAACTGGGGCGATAAAGCCACCAGCGCCGGCACGATCACCGCCGCCGAAGGCGGGGGCTTTCTCGTCAGTGGCATCCACACGTACGCGGCCATTGGTACCTACCCCACCAGCATCACGATTAAAGATGTCGGCGGAGCCGAAGCGACCGCGTCGGGCAGCGCCGAGATCACCGGACCGCCGTTGATCTCGGAAGTGAAAGCAGGGTCGATCACCGAAACGTCTGCGAAGGTCGAATTCACGCTCGCCCCGCAGGGGCTGGAAACGACGTACGAAGTCGAATACGGCCCCACCGAAGCCTATGGGTCGAAGTCGGCGTCGGGGAAACTCGCGGGTACGGCGGGGCCGACGCACGAGGTAGTCACGTTGTCCGGCTTGAAAGCGGGGAGTACCTATCACTTCCGGGTGGTCGCGAAGAACGCCCAGGCGCCTACGGGGGTGCATAGTGCGGATATGACCTTCGCCACGCTTGGGCCGCCGGTGATCTCGGAAGTGAAAGCGGCCGCAATCACGGAAGCGTCCGCGAAGATTGAATTCACGCTCGCTCCGGCTGGCTCTGAAACGACATATGAAGTCGAATACGGGTTGACTGAAGAATATGGGTCGAAGTCGGCGTCGGGGAAACTCGCGGGCACCGCGGGCCCGACGCACGAGTCGGTGGCGCTGTCTGGGTTGAAAGCCGGGAGCACGTACCACTTCCGTGTCGTCGCGAAGAACGCCCAGGCGCCTACGGGGGTGCACAGCGCGGATATGACGTTCACGGCGCTGGGCCCGCCGGCTATCTCGGAAGTGAAAGTCGGATCGATCACCGAAACGTCCGCGAAGGTCGAATTCACCCTCGCCCCAGAAGGGTCGGAAACGACGTACGAAGTCGAATATGGGCTGACTGAAGCTTATGGGTCGAAGTCGGCGTCGGGGAAACTCGCTGGCAGTGCGGGGCCGACGCATGAGGTGATCACGTTGTCGGGGCTGAATGCAGATAGCGCCTACCACTTCCGCGTGGTCGCGAAGAACGCGCAGGCGCCGACGGGCGTCCACAGTACGGATGCGAAGTTTGCGACGCTGGGTCCGCCGGCGATCTCAGAAGTGAGCGTGGGAGCGATTACGGAAACGACGGCGAACGTCGGTTTCACCCTCAACCCTGCGGGCTCGGAAACAACCTTCGAAGTCGAATACGGACCGACCGAAAGCTACGGGCAAACGTCGGGGCCGGCAAAACTCGCCGGCGGGGCTGGGCCGACGCACGAGACGGTAACGCTGTCGGGGTTGAAGGCGAACAGCACGTTCTATTTCCAGGTGGTCGCGGCCAACTCGCAAGCGAAAGCGGGGGTCAAGAGCGCGGTGCAGCACTTTACGACCGAACCGCAATCGGGTGGGAGCTCAGGCGGCGGATCCGGGGGTGGCGGCCCATTGGGTCAGCAGGGGGTCTCGGGCTTCCAGAGCTCCTCCCCGGGTGGCGCGACGCTCGAATCGCTGCCGCCGCCGGTGCTGGGCGTGAATGTCAATGTAGACGTCGTTAGCGGGAAAGTGTTCGTGGCCTACCCGCCAGGGTCGCACGCGGCGAGCGTGTCGGACGTGCTGGAGGCGGGCCTGGCGTCGCCGCTCCAGGCGATCGAGAGCCTGAGCAAGGGCCTGCACTTCGTCCCCCTGACCGAAGCTCGCCAGATCCCCGTCGGCTCGGTGCTGGAAACGACGGCTGGCGTGGCGCGGATCGAGACGGCTACTGCGAGCATCAACAAGCCGCAGTTCGGCAACTTCGGCGCGGGGATCTTCAAGCTGTTGCAGGCGCGCAAGCAGAAGGGGCTGACCGAACTGGACATCATGAACGCCCACAGCGCGCGCCAGGTGTGTGCGTCGCTCGGCAAGCGCGCTGCGGTTGCAGCGAAGCTGAGCAGCAAGGTGCTCGGCCGGTTGAACGCGAACGCGCATGGGAAATTCACGACGAAGGGGCAGTACAGCGCGGCGACGGTACGGGGCACGGTGTGGAACGTCGCCAACCAGTGCGACGGGACGTTGACGAAGGTCCAGCGCGGTGTCGTCTCGGTGCGCGACTTCGTGCGGCGCAAGACGATCACGCTGTTCACCGGGATGCACTACCTGGCGCGCCCTTGAGCGGGGGCGCTTGATGCGCAGGAGCTGCCTGGCTCTGGGGCTGCTCGTTGCATGCGTCGCTCTGCTGATGCTCGCCGTTGCCGCACAGGCGGCAACGATCGAAGTGACGACGACCGCCGACCTGTCCGACACTGCGTGCCCCGGCTCTGAATGCTCCCTGCGCGAAGCGATCACCGACGCAAGTAGCGGCGACACGATCAAGCTAGCGGGAAGCAAGGCGAGCCCGGACGTCTATGAGCTCACTCAGGGCAGCCAAATCGTCGTCGCGAAGTCCCTGACGATCGAAGGCAACGGACCGGAAGGGAGCATCGTGGACGGTGCCGGCAACGGCTCGAACCGCATCCTGAAGGTCTCGGCCGGAACGCTGAAGGTCGTCGGGATGAGCTTCACTGGCGGCACCGACGGGAATGACGAAAACTGCGTCAGCGGGTGCCAAACGCTCTCTGCCAACGGCGGCGGCGCGCTGTTCAACGCGGGCGCGACGGTGGCGCTCGAAGACGTCGCCTTCGAAGGCGACGGTGTCACGAGCGGCCAGCCGCTCGGCGGCGCGATTGCCAACGATGGCACGCTTGAAATGACGAACGTCTCGTTCATCGAAGATGGCGCGGCAATCGGTGGTGCGCTGTTCTCGCGCGGCGGCAACATCGTCGCTAACGGCGTGACGTTCAAGGACGATGGCCGTTTCGACTTCGACGGTGGTGCCGTCTTCCTCTATCAGGGAGGAAATGCAACGTTCACCAACACCACCATCGTGGGCAGCGGCATCTCAGCGAGCTTCGGTGGCGGCATCGACAACGATGGCTCGACGCTGACGCTGACGAACGACACGCTCTCGGGCAACGTCCGCGGCTCGCTGGAGACCGACGTTGGTGCCACCACCACTGTCGAGAACACGATCATCGGCTCGGGCTTCTCCGACGAGGGCGCTAACTTTGACTGTGTCGCTGCCGGCAAAGGAACAAATGCTGGGACGACGACCGCCAAAGCCATTACCAACGACCTCGGCAACAATATCGATCAGGACGGCGCATGCGGGCTCGACGCCTTCGGCGACCAGTCGGGCGTCGACCCAGAGCTCGCCCCTATCGCCGACAACGGTGGCCCGACGCTCACCGAGGCGCTGTTGCACGGCAGCCCCGCGATCGAAGCAGGCGACGAGGACGCATGCCCCGCCACCGATCAGCGCGGCGTGGCGCGTCCGCAAGGGGAGCTTTGCGACATTGGTGCCTTCGAGGCTGTGCTGGTGGGCCAGCCAAGTTCGACCACCGATGCTGCCACAGGTCTGACGTCATCCGAAGCGAGGCTCCAGGCAACGATCGATCTCGATGGTGAGGCGGGCGGCTTTCACTTCCTGTGGGGAACCTCGCCGGCCAAACTGACCAAAGAAACCGGCGAGGCGGCGGCTGGCGTCGTCTCGAACGACACGGCCGAGAGCGAGCTGCTGGGCGAACTGGGGCCTGAAACGACGTACTACTTCAAGGCGGTCGCCGACAACGCGTCCGGCAGCGTCCCGGCGAGCAACGTGCTGAGCTTCACCACGCCAGCGGGACCGCCCGGGCCGCCGATCGTGACGGAAGTGGGCGTAGTGTCGGTCACGGAAACGACCGCCACGGTAGAATTCACGATCAACCCGGACGGCGCGGATACGACCTACGAAGTCGAATACGGACCGACCGAACGCTACGGCCACACGACCAAACCGGTGGACATCGGCGCCACGGGTGGGCCTCAGCGGTTCACAGAAACGCTTACCGGGCTCAGTGCCCACAGCGCCTACCACTTCAGGGTTCTAGCGATCAACTCCCAGGAAGAAGTGGGCGTGCCGAGTGAAGATCGAGAATTCACCACCGAACGGAAGCCGACTGGTGGCGGCCCCGGCAGCGCGCCCACATCGAGCGCGACCACCTCCGGCTGCTTCGCCAACGGCAAAGTCCCGGTGGTCGTCTCGGGGCCAGCCGGCACAAAGGTCGTGGACTACCCCGGATCATTCAGTAAGGCTGTGATCGTGTTTTTCTGGGGTGTGGGTGGTGTCGGCGGTGGGGTGGATCGCGGTTGGTGATGCTTGGGCTGTCGTGTGCGATGCGATCTGTGGTTGTGTTCGTTGGTTGAGCGTATGGCGTGTCGTTTTCGGGCATGCTGCGCGTGGTCGTCGGCTGTTCTTCGCTTCGTGGTCGCGTCCGGCGGTTTCTAGTCGGCGGGTGCTGAGAGCGCTTCGAGCTTTGCGAACGCGGCGGCGAGGTCGCGCGCCCAGGGCCAGGTGCGCTGGAGTTTGAGGCGTGCGCGGCGCCCATGGAAGGAGAGCCGTGCGGCCGTATGCAGGATCGTGTAGCGCAGTCGCTTGGGCTCGGCTTTGGCGAGTTGGCCGTCGAGCAACAGCGTTTGTGACCAGATGATCAGGTCGTGCGCGATCAGGACGAGGTAGAGCCACACCTGGTTCATCTGGAAGTCCTGGAAGGGGAGCTTGCGCAGCCCGGTGTCCTTGTCGTTGCGGATGTGATCCTCGGCGTGAGCGCGCTGGCGCTGGCGGAGCTCCAGGACGGCGATCGCGGGGTCGTCTTGGTCGGTGAGGAAGACCTGGAAGCGGTGCCCGTCATGGTCGGTGAACGCGAGTTGTGCGCCGGGGTGTGCTCGCTCGCGGCGGCAGACCAGGCGTGAGCGCTCAGGCCAGCCGTCCAGGTCCACGAGACCAGTGAGCTCGGCGAGCTGACCGTTCGGGCGTATTTTCCCGTCCTTCTCGAGCGCTGGAACCCAAGCATCCTTGGGCAGATCAAGGATCGCGCTGCGGACAGGCTCGGTCAGGTCGAACCCGACCGAGAAGCCGATCCGCCCCTCGCGGCACCAGTCCACGAGTTCGTGCGCGGCGCCAGCGGAGTCCGTGCGCAAGAGGATCTCGAGCTCCTGCACGTGCTCAGGCGGGATCTGCTCGAGTGCGCTTTCAGCAGCCGTGATCTGGTCGCAGGCGCTGTGTGTCCCGGCGTTGCCTGGGCGCAGCATCCCGGCGAGCGCCTCGTTTGACTCGTCGCAGTAGGCCATCATCGGCGCAAAGCCATACCCGCCCTTGAAATTTCCTGCGGCGCCGTCCTTCTCCGAGTGCGCCGTGATCAGCGTCGCGTCCAAATCGATCGTCACACGACCCGGTTTGACACCCAGCTCCCACGCTCGTGCGCGTGCGTTCGCGTGCGCGGCGCGCAGAGCGTCCACCAGCTCGGGTGAAGAGGCGATCCGCTCGATCACGCGATAAGCGGTCGCGTTCGATGCGATCGCGCCGAACAGCGCCAGCTGGTCGCGCAGCCCACCGAGATCTGAGACGCACTCCCCGCCATCGGCCAGCATCACGGCCAAGTCCCGCACGACCCGGCCCGGGTCATGGCCCGAGCGACGCTCCTTCATCCCCAAGAGACCAAGCGACAGCGCTCTCGTCAGCCCCGTCCTATCAGCGATCCCGGCCAGCAACGCCGACCCGGCGCGCGAGACCAAACCCTCACCGTCCGACGTAACCTCTACCTTCAAATCGCGGCCACCGCGCTGCACCCGCAAGGTGATCCTCCTGAGCTCGGGAACAAGGTCTCGACAACCCCAATTCTCCAAGCCCAGTCGGACGTTTCCCGCCCCGGCAAGCCCGGGGCGGAATCGTTAATGAATGATCCGGGCTACATCGTCGACGGCGCGCCGGTTCAGTCGATCCCCACCAATGAAGCGGGTGAAGTGACGATCCCGGTGCCTGCGGGTCAGCACACGCTCGAATACTGGGGCGTCGATGCTGGCGTCGAAGAGAACCCCCACCACGCGCTGACCGCGACGGTCGCCACGAGCCCGACGCTGACGATCGCAAGCGACCAGGGTCACAGCACCTATGAAATCGGGGAACCCGCGTCGGTGACGATCACGGCAACCGGAGTCGCCCTAACGAGCGATCCGTCGGCGGCGCACGTGTCGATCTCGACGACGACACCGGGGACCTTCACGGTGACGCGCTCAGCGGCGAACGTGTGTGGCACGACCGGACACAGCTTCTCCTACACGGTGCTCGCGGCGCCGGTGCTGGGCAAGAGCGTCAACGTCGACCCGATCAAGGGCAAGGTGCTGATCGCGCTACCGGCAGGCGCGTCGGCGAGCGCCGCAAGCCTGCCCGATGCACTGGAACCGGGCTTGCCATCTGCCCCAGACATGCCGGGCTCGCTGGCCACTGGCTGGGAGAACCCACAGGAAATCGCCACCGAGAGCCTGAGCAAGGGCCTGACCTTCATCCCGCTGACCGAAGTGCGTCAGGTCCCGGTGGGCTCGATCCTCGAAACGACCGCAGGGACGGCGCGCATCACCACGGCCACGGCCGCCAAGACAAAGCTGCAATCGGGCGACTTCGGGGCGGGCATCTTCAAGCTGTTGCAGGCGCGCAAGCAGAAGGGCCTGACCGAACTGGACATCATGAACGCTCACACCGCGCGTCAGGTGTGTGCGTCGCTCGGCAAGCGCGCGGCGGTGGCGGCGAAGCTGAGCAGCAAGGTGCTAGGTCGGTTGAACGCGAACGCGCACGGGAAATTCACGACGAAGGGGCAGTACAGCGCGGCGACCGTGCGCGGGACGGTGTGGAGCGTGACCAACCAATGCGACGGGACGTTGACGAAGGTCCAGCGCGGTGTCGTCTCGGTGCGCGACTTCGTGCGGCGCAAGACGATCACGCTATTCACCGGCCAGTCATACCTCGCGCGCCCCTGAGCGACGTCAGACCGCGCTGGCCTGGGCTTGCCGCGTCCCCAGGCTGGGCATCGCCCGGCCGCTGGCCTCGATCGCGCTGACGGCGAGCTCTGCGAACAGCACGGCGCGCTCTGCATCCTCTGGCCCATAGTGACCGCCGTCGCGGCGATCCAGCAGCGACAGCACGCCGATCGGGCGACCGTGGCGCATCAGCGGCACGACGACCATAGTGTAGGGGACGTGCCCGGTGCCGGCGGCGACGCGCGCGGCGAAACGCGGTGCGGTGCGGCAGTCGCTGACCGCCAGCGGTTGCGCGTCTTCGATGACGCTGCCGGCAAGGCCCTGTC
Source organism: uncultured Solirubrobacteraceae bacterium (assembly GCA_963735615.1). Classification (GTDB taxonomy): domain Bacteria; phylum Actinomycetota; class Thermoleophilia; order Solirubrobacterales; family Solirubrobacteraceae; genus Palsa-744. The sequence goes on along the minus strand of CAVTLO010000001.1, from coordinate 1,420,331 downwards.
CCGGGGGCAGCCTCACGCCGACGATCTCGCGCGCTCCTGCCCCCCACGCCGACTGGTAGACCAACTCCCCTGTGTTCGCGTCCAATAGGGCGATCGAGGAGGCGGACGCACCGAACACGCCAGCGGCGGTGCGCACGATCCCCTCGATCAGGGCGCGGTGGGCGGCGGGACCATCGACGGACAGGGTCAGCGATCCGCCGATCGTCTGCTGGCGGTGGCCGCCGAGCGCGCGCGCGAACGCGGCGATCGAGGCGACCCGTCGCTCCGGGATCATCTCCAGCCCCGCCTGCACGGCGTCGGCGATCTCGGGCGGCACCTCGGGAGCGAGCTCCACCAGCTTGGTCGGGCTCGCGTACACGGGCGGCTTACCGACGATCAGCGTCCACAGCGTCGCAGCCAGGCTGAAGACGTCGCTGCGCGGGGACACGGCGCCGCCGGCGAACACCTCGGGCGCCATGTACTTCGGCGTGCCGACGCCCGCGGTGCCTTCGTCCTCTTCCTCGTCCGCGAGCAGGCGGGCGATCCCGAAGTCGACCAGCACGACGCCGTGCTCGCCGATGATCAGGTTGTGCGGCTTGACGTCACGGTGCACGATCTGCTGCTCGTGAACGTACTCCAGCGCCTCGCACGCCTGGCGCGCGTACTCCACAGCCTGGTCGAGGCTCAAGCCCAGGGTTACCGTCGCGCCCGAGCACGGCGTGCAGATCGACGCCCTCGACGAGCTCCATCACCAGGTACTTGCCATGCTCGTCGGCGAAGTGGTCGAGGACCTCGACCACGCGCGGATGGCGCAGCAGCGACAGCAGCCGCGCCTCGACGTCGAAGCGCTCCGCGTGGGTCGTGTTCTGCACGTGCTTGACGGCCACCGCCGCGCCTGTGCTGCTGTCGCGAGCGCGGTACACCGCCCCCATCGCGCCGCTTGAGATCGGCGCCCCCACCACGTAGCGGTCGGCGAGCGTGAGGTCTTCGGGCAACACGAAGCGTGATTGATCCCCCGAACCTGGGCGGTTCTCCGTCATCGAGGCTAGGATACGCACCGCTCTGGCGCCGCGCAACCGCCGCAAGGCGGGGCCGGACGAATTGCGCCCGACCACTCGGGTACCGTTGGGCGGGGCGATCTCAGGTGAACGGGTGAAGCAAAAGCGCACGTGGCGCTCCGGGCCGGTACGCGCGCGGCGGCTGCGGCTCACGCTGCTGGCGATCGTCGCCCTTGGCGCTACGGGCCTGGCGATCGTCGCGTATGAGACCGAACTGCTGCACTCGCTGGAGCTGAGCACAGTCGATACCCGCTTCTCGATCCGCGGCCATCAGCGACCGCCCTCGAACGTCGTGCTGGTCGAGATCGACGAAGCGACGTTCGACGAACTCGGCTTCCAGTGGCCGTTCCCGCGCAAAGTCCACGCGAAGGTGATCGAAAACATCGCGCGCGATCATCCGAGCGTGATCGCCTACGACGTGCAGTTCAGCGAGGCCAGCGCCTGTCCACTGCAGGCGAAGGGCTTCCAGTCGCCGCCCGGTCACTGCCCGCAGGCCGAAGGCGACGAGGAAGCTCTGCTGGAAGCGTTGAAGAAAGCGGACGGGCGCACGGTGATGACCACCACCGAAACCGAAGGGCACGGCAAGACGCGGTTCCTCGGTAGCAACGAAGGAAACGCGCTGCTGCGCGAATTCGGCTCGCAGCCCGCCAACGGGCTGCTGGCGACCGATCCAGGCGGCTTTCTGCGCCGGGTCAGCTTCTCGGTCGGCGGGCTGAAGACGCTCGCGGTGGCGAGCGCTGAAGTCGCCGACGGGCGCCGCGTGAACCCAAGCGAGTTCGCCGGAGCACCGGCCTGGATCGACTACTACGGGCCCGAAAACACGTTCCCCCGAGTGCACTTCTCGAGCGTGTACGAAAACCGCGAGCCGCGCGGCTTCTTCCACGACAAGATCGTCGTCGTCGGCCCGTCCGCGCCGACGCTGCAGGACATCCACCCGACGTCCACCGCGCGCCAGATGCCAGGAGCCGAAGTCCAGGCAAGCGCGATCGAGACCGTGCTCCGGGGCCTGCCGCTGCGCTCGACCCCCGCGTGGCTCGACCTGGTGCTGATCGGGCTGCTCGGTCTCGCCGCGCCGCTGGCGAGCATGCGCTTCGGCCCGATCGCCACGATCGCGTTGGCCGCCGCGCTGGCGGTGGCGTTCACGGTGGCCGCGCAGATCGCGTTCGAGGACGGCAGCGTCGTGTCGTTTGTGTACCCGGCGGGAGCGCTGATCCTCAGCGCTGCCGGCGCGCTGGCGGTGCAGCTGGTGACGGTTGCGTTCGAGCGCGAGCGCGTGCGCGACCTGTTCTCGCGCTTCGTGCCCGAGAACGTCGTCGACGAGGTGCTCGCCAGCGCCGACGCGGGCCTGCGCCTCGGTGGCGTGCAGCGCGAGGGGACCGTCATGTTCACCGACCTGCGCGGCTTCACCACGTTCGCCGAAACGCTGACGCCCGATCACGTGATCGACGTGCTCAACCACTACCTCAGCGAGATGAGCGACGCGATCCTCGACCACGGCGGCACGCTCGTGGCCTACATGGGAGACGGGATCATGGCGGTGTTCGGCGCGCCGATCGCCCAGGCCGACCACGCCGACCGCGCGCTCTCGACCGCGCGCGAGATGCTCGCCGTGCGCCTGCCCCGCTTCAACGCGTGGCTGCGCGAGCAGGGGCTCGGCGTCGGATTCCGCATGGGCATCGGCCTGAACAGCGGCAGCGTGATGTCGGGCAACGTCGGCTCCGAGCGCCGTGTCGAGTACACGGCGGTGGGCGACACCACCAACTCGGCGGCGCGCATCGAGCAGCTCACGAAGGGCACGCCGCACCAGCTGATGCTCTCCGGAGGCACGAAGGACGCGCTCACTGTGGCAGCCGACGATCTTGTGTTCGTCGAAGAGGTCGAGCTGCGCGGCCGGCGTACGCATACGACGATCTGGTCGCTCGCCGAGGAGCCGGCCGAAGCCCCGCCGCCCCCCGACGCGCAGCAGCCGGATGCCGCGCCCGCGCCCGCGCCCGGCGACCCAGCGGTCGCTCAGCCCGAGACTTCGTAGCCGGCCTGGTGCAGCGCCACAAGCGCGCTGGCGGCGCGGGCACGGTCACCGGCGATCGCACGTGTCGCCGCGGCGTAGGCGCCTGCTTCGCCATCACGCGCGGCCGCGGCCAGTGCGCTGTAGCTGCGGGCGAGCGCGCCAAGTGAGCCGGCGAGGCTCGCGTTGAGGCCCTGCACGGCGGGACTCACGGTGAGCCGCGCGAGTGTGCTCGAGCCCGAGCTGTAGGCCGTGGCGAGCCGGCCTGCCGCGGCGGCCTGCGCTGCAGCGCTTGTAGCGGCGCGCAGGCTGGCCGCGCCAGCGCCGGCGGCGCTGTGCAACGTGGCAAAGACGCCGTGCAGCGCGGCGGCGTATTGCGGGCTGGGCGCCAGCCCGAACGCGGTCGTGCCGTTGAGCTTCAGCGTGGCGGCGATTTGCGCGCACTGCACGCTCGCCGTGCCGGTGGCTGTGCCCAGGCACGCGATGGTCGCTACGCCGCGAGAGGTGGGCACTGTGTACAGCGTCAGCGGCCCGCTGAGGCCGCGCACGGACAGCCCGCTGTAGCGGTATGCCTCGAGCGTGCCGAGCTGCACGGTTTCCGGATGCGGTGGCGCGCCGCTCAGCGCGCTTGTGAACGTGGCGGGCAGCAGCGATGGTCCTGACGCGCTCGACCTCGCCGGCGACCAGGCGCTCGCCCGGAGGCGCCGCCGGTTGCGGCTGGCGGCGAGCGCGAGCGGCTGTGAGAACGCGAGCCCAGGAATCGCCGGGGCGCTCGCCACGTGCTGCCACCCGCCAGGGAAGGAGAGTTCGAGGTAGCCAGCCGACGCCGAGTTGCTGAACGCTTCCGCGGAGCCGCTCGATCCGCCGCCGAGCAGGAAGCCGACGACGGCCGCAACGACCGCGGCGGCGAGCGCCGCCGAGCGCGAAACCCCCGCGCCCGGCGCTGCCCTCGGCACGGGCATCGGGGGCGCGGTGCCGGGGGCGCCGGCGTCGACGCTGGCGCGGCCGGGTCGGCGTGCCGACGGGCGCCGGCGTGGCTGCCGGCGCGGTCACTGCGCCCGCCAGGCGCGTCGCGCCCTGGTCGCTCGTTTACGCGTGCCCGCCGCGCGCTCGTGTTCCGGCGCCGCCATCGCGGCGGCTGCCGGACGTGTCGCCTTCGCTGCGGCTCCCGCGGCCGGGCGGCGCCGAGCGCACGGCGCGCCTTCAGCATCAGCTCGCCGGCGGTCGCCGGGCGCGCGCGGGATCCTTGGCCATGCCCTCGGCGATCACCTCGTCCATCGCCGCGGGGAGATCGGCGACGGATCTCCGACAGGCGCGGCGGCGGATCGCTGAGGTGTGCGCACAACACCCTGTCTTCGGTCGCGCGAACGTACGGCACCTGGCCGGTGAGGCACTCGCACAGCACGGCCGTGAGCGCGTACACGTCGCTGCGTGCTGTCGCCAGTTCTCGCCGCGCGCCTGCTCTGGGGAGATGTAGTCGATCGTGCCCACGAATTGACCTGTCTCGGTCATCGCGGCGTCGTCGTTGCCCTTCGTTAGGCCGAAGTCGGCGAGATACGCGTGATCGCCGGCGCCGACGAGCACGTTGTGGGGCTTGACGTCGCGGTGGATGAGCCCTCGCGCGTGCGCTGCGTCGAGTGCCTCGGCCACCTGTGTGAGTAGCCGCAGCGCCCGCCTGTCGTCGAGCTCGCGTCGCTGGATCAGCTCCTTGAGGGTCGGGCCCTCGACCATGCGCATCGCAAGGAACAGCCTGTTCTCGGCCTCGCCGGCCTCGTAGACGGTGACGATGTGCGGGTGGTCGAGCGCCGCCTGCAGCAGGCCCTCGCGGCGAAAGCGCTCGCGGAAGCCTGGGTCGGAGCTGAGCTCGACGGTCAGCACCTTCAGCGCGACGACACGCTCGAGCGACAGCTGGGTGGCGCGGTAGACGGCGCCCATGCCGCCTTCCCCGAGCGTGCCGTCGATGCGATAGCCGGCCGCGGTCATGGAGCTGTGCAGCGAGTCCATCAGATCACCGGGCGCGGACTGGTCGAGTTGAAGTCACGCCTCCTCGAGAACTAGCCCACGAGCACTGGGCCGCTGCCACTCGACGGAGCGCTCGGAGCGGCGGGCGCTGCTGGCGTGGGCGTCGAGCTGGGGGTCGGGCTCACGGCGGGGGTCGAGGCGACGGGGCGCGGTGGACGGCGCAGCGCCGGCAACGTTGCGACGGGCAGCGTGACGCCAGAGGCGTGCACGGGCGTCGCGGGGATCACCAGTGGCGTCGGCGAGGCCGGTGCGTGTGTCGAGGAGGCTGTGGCCTTGCGCACGGCAAAGGCCGCACCAAACGCCAGCACCGCGATCAGCGCCGCAATCCCGATGCGACCGCGCGAGCTTGCGGTCATTCGCAGGACTCGAGCTTTTTCGTGCCTGGGGCCAGGCATCGCTGGACCTTTTTGAAGCTGCCGCGGCCGATCTTGTATTCGATGTAGGCGCCGACCTCGCTCTTGGCGGTCACGTAGATCTTCAGCGCCGAGCCGCTCGGCAGCACCGCGCCGCGCAACCGCAGGAAGCTGACGGACTTCGCGGTAATGGCCTGCGGCCTACAGCCGCGCGTGCAGCGCACTTCCACGCGCGCCTTCTTGGGGGCGCTCACCGACAGGCCCGACTACGCGCACGCCGCTTGGAGAGTGGCTGCGCGGTGAGCGTCGCTTCGGCTTCGACATGCTTGGGCGCGACGAGATAGTCGAACAGGACCTCGAGTTCGCCGCCCGCTTCGCCGACGCCGCCGACCTGCACGGTGTAGGCCTTGCCTGCCTGCACGTTGTCGAACAGTTCGCCGGCCATCGTCGGTTCGTTGATGGAGCACACGCGCTGGTTGTTTTCGGGCAGCAGCGTCTTCGGGTCAAACGGCATGATCGCCATCACCGTGGGAACGATCGCCGAGGTGCGAACCCGCATCAGCCCGTTGGCGTCCGGATAGAAGTCGTACCAGATCGTCTTGCCCTCGCTGACGCCCTTGCAGCCCGTCAGCTCGGCCGGGCCAGCGCTCGGGCTGAGGATGTTTGACTGCACCGTCGCTCCCGCCGTGTTGCGTTTGTCGCTCAACGTGTCTTCGCGGTTGAGCGGCTTGCCCGGTTCGTTGAGGTTCAGCGAGCTCAGGTAGTTGTCGTTGATCGGCGGTTCAGGCGCGGCGGCGCTCGCGGGCATCGTCACGGTGCCTGCCACCGTGAGCGCTGCCACCAGCGCCGCGACCGCCATCGGACGCCGGGAGCGCGTGTGTGTTACTCGCATTCGACCACCTCGCCTCTCGCTGGAAGACGCTCATCATATGTCAGATGCCAGCGGCCGGGCGGAGCGCTTGGGCTGCTGGATCGCCGCGCTCGGACGGGCACTCGGCTAGCCGTCGGCGCCGGGCTCCGCCGTGCTGCTGTGCCAGCCCTCGCCGTCGAGCACCATACGCACCGTCTCGCCGCCTTGCGCGAGCGCGATCCGTGCTTCGCGGGCGTCGAAGTCGACCTCCAGCGTGAGCGCCAGTAGCGGCGTCCGGCTGGCGGGCGCCACGGACGCAGCGGGCTCGGCGACCGATCGGGCGGCGTGCAAGGCGGTCGTCTGCGGCACAGCGATCTCCCTGACGACGAGCGTCGTGGCGCCGGTCTCGATCGAGTCGCCGAGCGACAGCAGGCGCGGGGCCTGGATGCGCAGGCCGTTGACGAACGTGCCGTTGGAGGAGCCGAGGTCCTCGATCGCGTAGTCGCCGCTGGCTTCGCGCGAGATGCGGGCATGCTGACGGGAGATCTCCTCATCCTCGGCGAGCCTGCCGGCGCCGTCGGCGTGACGCCCGATGACGAGCTCATCCTCGACGGTGATCGTGTTGCCGAGGTCGTTGCCGCTGATCACCTCGAGGCGCATGTAGCGCTCGGGGGTGCTCATCGGAAGAACGAGGTGGCGGCGGGGTCCTGCGCCTGCTCGCTGTGCTCGGCGCGGATGACGTGCGTGACGGCGTTGATCAGCGCGAGGTGGGTAAACGCCTGTGGGAAGTTGCCGAGGTGGCGGCCGGTGCGCGGGTCGATCTCCTCGGCGTACAGCGCGAGCGAGCTGGCGTGCGAGATCAGCTTCTCGCAGAGCGCGCGAGCGCGTCCCAGCTCGCCGATCTCGCAGAGGGCGGATACGAGCCAGAACGAGCAGATCGTGAACGAGCCCTCCTCGCCGGCGAGCCCGTCGTCGGTCTCGCCGGTGCGGTAGCGCAGTACGAGCCCGTCCTCGGTGAGCTCGTCGGCGATCGCGAGCACGGTGGCGATGATGCGCGGGTCGTCGGCGGGCAGGAAGCGCACGAGCGGCATCAGCAGCAGCGAGGCGTCGAGCGCGGTGGCGTCGTAGTGCTGGGTGAAGACGCCGCGCTGGTCGACGCCGTGCTCGCAGATGTCGGCGTGGATCTCATCGGCGGCGGTGCGCCAGCGCTCGGCCCACTCGCGGTCGTCGCGCAGCAGCGCTAGGCGCGCGCCGCGGTCGGCGGCGACCCAGCACATGAGCTTGGAGGAGGTGAAGTGCTGGGGCTCGCCGCGCACCTCCCAGATGCCGCGGTCGGGCTCGCGCCAGTGCTTGAGCGCGCCGGCGACCTGGCGCTTGATGATCGGCCACAGGCGGTCGGGCAGCTGGTCGCGCGAGCGCGTGTGCAGGTAGATCGAGTCGAGCACGGCGCCCCAGACGTCGTGCTGGCGCTGGCGGTAGGCGCCGTTGCCGATGCGCACGGGCCGCGCGCCGCCGTAGCCGGAGAGGTGGTCGAGCTCCTGCTCGTCCAAGCGGCTCTCGCCGCCGATCCCGTACATGATCTGCAGCTCGCCGTCCTCGGCTTCGGCGGCTTCGGCGAGGTCGGCGACGAAGTAGAAGAAGTCGTTGGCCTCCCAGTCGAAGCCGAGCGTGTAGAGCGCCCACAGCATGAACGTGGAGTCGCGGATCCAGGTGTAGCGGTAGTCCCAGTTGCGTTCGCCGCCGGGCGTCTCGGGCAGCGAGGTGGTGGCGGCGGCAACCATCGCCCCGGTGGGGGCGTAGCTGAGCCCCTTGAGCGTGAGCGCGCTGCGCTGCAGATAGGTGCGCCAGGGATGGTCGGGGAAGCTGCCCTGCTTGAGCCACTCCTGCCAGTAGTGGGCGGTGCGCACGAGCCGTACGTTGGCCTCGTCGTAGGTGGCGGGCAGCGGGTGCTCGGACCAGCCGAGCGCGGCGAAGGCAACGTCGCCTTCGCGCAGGATCGTGCGTGCGCGCGCACGCGGGCCCTCGAAGCCGAGGTTCATGTCGGTGACGAGCTTGAGCTGCAGGTCCATGCCCTCGGAGCCGGCGGTGGCCTCGTTGTAGCCGGGGCCGGTGTAGGACCATTCGGCGGCGAGCCCGCCGTAGTCGAAGACGGGTTCGCAGTCGAGGTGGATCTCGGCCCACCCCTGCACGCAGCGAACGGTGCGCAGCAGCACGTGGTCGGCGTCGTAGTTGGTGGGCGAGCGCCGGTGGGTGTGCGAGCGCTCGTCCTTGTGGTGCCATGGGCCGATGCACAGCACGTCGTTGACGACGACCCAGCCGGTGGGCGTCTCCCAGCTGGTCTCGAGCACCATCGTGCCGGGCAGATAGCGCACGCCGCCGGGAACGGTGACGCCGGCGGGGCCGAGTCGAAAGCCGCCGGCGTCGCGGTCGAGCATTGCGCCGAACACGCTCGGCGAGTCAAAGCGCGGCAGGCACATCCACTCGACGTTGCCGCTGGGCGCGATCAGCGCGCATGTCTCGCAGTCCGACAGGAAGCCGTAGTCGGCGATCGGCGGGAACGGACTCCCCGGGTGTCCGTGCGGCATCGCGCTCACGGCGCCAAGGCTACTAGTGCGGGGCGCGGGTGAGCGTCCGCATCGGGCTGGCGTCCCCGGGACGACACCCGGCGGATATAGGCTCTGCTCGATGACCTGGGTTGAAATCTTCACCACGTTCGTGGTGTCGCACCTGGTCGGCGACTACCTGCTGCAGACTGACTGGCAGGCACTGCACAAGCGCGGCGGCCTGGCGCGCGGGGCGGGGGGTGCGCGGCGGGCGCTGTTTACGCACGTCGGCACGTACACGCTGGCGTTCGTGCCGGCGCTGGTGGTGAGCGATCTCGAGCGTCGAACTGGTGTGGGTGGTGCCGGCGATCGCGGTCCCGCACCTGATCCAGGACGACGGACGTCTGCTGCATGCGTACATGAAACGCGTCAAGCATCTGGACCCGACGGGCAACCTGTCGGTGTCGATTGCGGTCGACCAGACGTTTCACCTGCTCGCGCTGCTGGCGGTGGCGTTGGTGATCGGCTCCTGAGCGTCAGCTGCAGCCGGTGATGCCGCCGTCGAGCGGGATCACGGTGCCGGTCATGTAGGCGCCGGCGCGCGAGGCGAGGAACAGCGTCAGCCCGGCGACGTCGTCGGCGCGCCCGATGCGCCCGAGCGGCACGTTGCTTTCAAGCGCGTCGCGCATGTCGGGGTCGTCGAGCGCATAGGCAAGCATTTTGGTTTCAAATGGCCCGGGCGCAATCGCGTTGACGGTGATGTGCTCGGCCGCGAGGCGCTTGGCGAGGTGGCGGGTGAGCATGTGAACGGCGGCCTTGCTGGCGCTGTAGCTGTAGTTCTCCACCGGCGGCGGCTGCAGCCCGTTGATCGAGCCGATGTTGATCACGCGCGCGGGGTCCTCGATGCTGGCGGCAGCACGTAGCTCGCCGAGCAGCGCGACGGTCAGGTGAAAGATGCCCTCGACGTTGGTGCTCATCACCTTCTGCCAGCCGAGCGCGGAGAACTCCTCCAGCGGCGCGCCCCATGCGGCGCCGGCGTTGTTGACGAGGATGTCGAGCGAGGCGAAGCGCTCTCGCGTAGCGGCGGCGAGAGCTTGGGCGCCCTCTTGTGTGGATATGTCTGCGGGGATCGCGTGGCAGTCACCCAAGGCGCTGAGCTCCTGGGCTGCGGCTTCGACGTCGGCGCTCTTTCGCGAGGAGACGATCACGCGCGCGCCGGCTTGCACGAGCCCGTGGGCGATCATCATGCCGATGCCGCGCGAGCCGCCGGTGACGAGCGCGGTCTTGCCGGAGACGTCGAACAGGTCGCTCATCGCTGCGCGCATCATAGTTGTGCCTAGAACGTGTTCGGCAGCGACGATCCGGCGAAGAACAGGAACCAGATCAAGAGCGCGATGACGGCGAGGTACACGCTCGTCATCACGATGCGCTCGGGCAGCGTGATCCCGACGCGAGCGCTGATATGGCCCTCGGCCTCGCCGCGCATGCTGCGCAGCCAGGGCATGCGGCGTTCGCATTGCTGGCGGCCCACGAGCTCGTCGTATGTGTTGCTGAGCCAGGTGAGCGCGATGGCGATCACGAGCACGAGCATCGCCAGCACCAGTACCACGACGCACACCGCCCGCATGCTCAGGACCGTGTCGTCAGAGCTGCGGGCGCCCACCCACAGTGCGAGCAGGGGCGCACCGGTCCACAGATTGATCGACAGGAATGCTGTGGCGGCGGCTACGGCCAGTCGCTTCAGCGTCAACCATGGGGGCGCCTCGCGCAGAGCGAGCCCGGGCCGATAGCCGCGCGGCCCGCTGTACCGACCGTGGATGTCGCCAGCGAACATGCTGAATCCCCCCACCGACGATACCGACATATCATCTGCCGCCGTGGACTTCGAGCAGATCACCACCGAGGTAGCCGACGGCGTGCTCACGATCACCCTGAACCGGCCGGACCGCCTGAACGCGTGGACGGCGCAGATGGGCGCGGAGCTAAGGGCCGCGTTCGACGTGGCGGACGCGGACGACGAGGTGCGCGCGATCATTGTCACGGGAGCCGGCCGGGGTTTCTGCGCGGGTGCGGACCTGGCGAGCGGCGGCGACACGTTCGACGCGCGCAAGCGCGAGGCGGTCGCGGGCGCGATGCGCGACAACGGTGGCGAGTTCACGCTGCGGGTCTTTGAATCGACGAAGCCGGTGATCGCGGCGATCAACGGGCCGGCGGTGGGTGTGGGCGCGACGATGACGCTGCCGATGGACATCCGCCTGGCGGCCGAGGACGCACGCATCGGCTTCGTGTTCGCGCGCCGCGGGATCATCCCGGAGGCTTGCTCTAGCTGGTTCCTGCCGCGCGTGGTGGGCATTAGCCGCGCGATGGAGTGGGTGGCGACGGGCCGCGTGTTCTCCGCGCAGGAGGCGCTCGAGGGCGGCCTTGTGCGCAGCGTGCACCCGCAGGCGGAGTTGCTCGACGCCGCCCGCGAGCTGGCGCGCGAGATCGCGGAGAACACGGCGCCGGTGTCGGTGGCGCTCGCGCGCCAGCTGATGTGGAGGATGCTCGGCGCCGAGCATCCGATGCTCGCGCACCGCGCCGACTCGCGCGGCATGGCCGCCCGTGGCCAGTCGGCAGACGCGGTCGAGGGCATCACGGCGTTCCTCGAGAAGCGCCCCGCGCAGTTCCCCGATCGCGTCAGCGACGGCCTGCCCGAGGTGATGCCCGGGTGGAGCGCGCCGGAGTTCGAGTAGCTGTCGCGGCGTGGCGAGTTCGGCGCTCAGAGCACGACGAGCTGGCGCCTTTTCGGCGGCCCATACTCGAAACCGAGGACCGCGCGCGCGTCGAGAGCCTCGGCAAGTCGCATGAGGGTGCGGGCGTTGGTCGCGTGTTGTCCGCTCTCGATCCGTGAGATCGCGGACGCTGTGGTGTGCATGCGCTCGGCAAGTTGCACTTGCGAGATGCCCAATGCTGCCCGGCGCATGATGACGAGTCGCGCTAGTGCCTCGAACGGTGCGAGGCGCTCGTGCTCAGCGCGGAGCTCAACGTCCTCGCGCGACACGTGGAGGTCGTGCGCGACAAGCGTTCCTACCGGGGTTGGGTTCTGAGGGGGTTTGACTTGGCGTGCCATTCGACCTATAGAAGTTAGCATTTTTGTGAAATGACTTCAGGGGGCGTCATGTCCCGCTGCTCGTGGTGGACGGCTCGGCCTGGGATTCATGCGGGCCTGGAAGTCCAGCCACCGCATCCTGGCGATGTCGACCTCGGAGGCGGGCAGCTTCTTGGTCGTCTTGCGAAACGCGTGGAGCAGCACGATCAAACCTTCCGATCGCCGGTAGAGCACGCGGTAGTGCTCTGCGCCAAAGTGGCAGCGCAGCTCTCTGAGCTCCCCTTCGACCTGGGAGCTGTGGGGGAAGGGAAGGTGTGGCACCTCACCGCTGAGCAGATTGAGACGTGCGATTCGGTTGCGAAGAGAAGCCCGACGCGGCTTGTCAAGCGACTCGATGAGATCGAGGACGGGCTCGCTCCCGTCGGGGGCGCGATAATAGACCGCCTGAAACGGTGACACGCCATCACTCGCCTGTGGCAACGGCGTCGAGAGCGCGACTGAGCGGCTTGCTCGAGAAGCGCTCGCGCACTTTCGATCGTGTCAGCGAGGGTCTCCCGGGTGTGCGGCCCGGTTGGACTGCGCCCGAGTGCGAGTGGACGTGCTCGCTGCGTCGGTGGTCAGCCCGTTCGTTGATGTGTGCTCCTGAGGGCTCGCGATCTCCGGCTTCAGGGGAAACGCTCCGGGTTGCCTCGTCGGATCTCTCCACATCACCACCGTCAGTGCCACCACCGCGCCCACCAGGCCTGCCCACACATAGGCGTAGTCGCTTTTCTGGGACCGCCGGCCGGGCGTAAGCCCAAGGAGCGCGAAGAGCATGCCGATGATCACGAACGCCACCCACCATCCTCGAAGCGCGCGTAGCCACTGATCGTAAGCAGCCACGCGGCGCGCCTCGACGACCAGCGAGACGAGCAGAAGGCCAAGGATTGAGACCGCTGCCTCGAAGAAGGTGTCGAGCGAGCCGGACCGTGTAACGTGGTTCGCGGTCTCCCTGGCGAGAAAAAATGCAAGGGATGCACATGGCAGTGGCAGGTAGGCGATGAAGGCTCGCCGGTCCCACGTCGCTCCGCGGATGGCCTCGAGGGTGCGCTCGAACAACGCGACGGCTACGAACCAGAGAGAGGCGCGAACGACGAGATCGATCGCCTCGTAGTGCGGTCCTGCTGCGCCAGCGATCGTTGCTGCGATGACCGCTGCGCTCAGCATGCGCTGGTGCGGGGCCAGTCGCCAGAGTCGGTCCATGATGTCCGCGATGGACATGCGGCCGATTCGACATGTCTGACTTGCGACTTTAGTTGGGCAGCGTCTGCACCAGCGATAGCGCTGGTGCGAACAGGTCGCCGCGCTCGGCCACGCGCTCGAGCACCTGGGCGGCGTCGAACGCAAGGCTGGCAGGGTCGCCGGAGTCGCGCGTCGCTCGGACCTCGTCCCATTCCACCGGCGTGGAGACGGTGGGGCGCTCGGTCGCACGGAGCGAGTACACGCACACGGTTGTCTTCTTGGCGTCGTTCTGACTCCAGTCGATCAGCACCTTGCCCGTGCGGCGCGCCTTGGTCATGCGCGAGACGACCACGTCTGGCTCAGCGCCCTCCAACAGCTCGGCGACGGCCTTGGCGAACGGCTTTGTGCGCTCGTATGTGGCGTCGGCGGAGTTCAGCGGGACGTACACCTGCAGGCCCTTGGAGCCAGAGGTCTTGGCGTAGCTCTGCAGGCCGAGGTGTTCGAACATCCCCTGAAGGTGCAGCGCGACGTGGCAGCACTCGACGATGCTCGCCGGCGCGCCTGGGTCGAGGTCAAACACCAGCGCCGTTGGCCGCGCGATCGCCCCGGCGCGCGCCAGCGGCACGTGCAATTCGATCGCCGCCAGGTTCGCCAGCCACACGAGCGTCGGCAGGTCGTCCGCGAGCGTGTAGTCGATTTGCTTGCGCGCGCTTGCCACCGCCGCCGTGCGCACCCACTCTGGGCGATGCGCGGGAGCCTGCTTCTGGAAGAACGCCTTCGCCTGCACCCCGTCGGGCCAGCGCGTGACCGTCAGCGGGCGCCCTGCGAGGTGGCCGAGCAGCACCGGCGCGATCTGCGCGTAGTACGCGATCACGTCGCCCTTGGTGAATCGCGCCTTTGGATACAGGACCTTGTCGAGGTTCGACAGCTTCAGCTCGCGGCCCTCGACGGTCGTCTCGGCCGACTCGCCGCCGCGTCTGCGTATCGACAGTGGCCCCAGCGGCCCCCGCGCATCCGCCTGCTCCTTTCGCGCCCCAAGGGCCTGCGCCTGTGACCGTTTTCGCCGCCCGGTTCCCCGTGGCTGTGTCCCCTTGGCCGGCGTATCCGCCTGTCCCTCCGCGGTGATGTCCTCGCGCACGACCTGCGCTGCCGGCTTGTCCTCGCGCAGGCCCTTGTACGTCGCCGCGCGCAGGTTGCCCCTGGCGGTCCAGTTTGCGAAAACGACCTCGATGACGAGCTGGGGCTCGCAGAAGCGCGCGCCCATCGGTGGCTGCTCCCCGATGGTGAACGGTGACGCGGCGCGCGCCAGCGGCGCGAGTAGGCCGGACAGGCGTTGCAGTTCGCTGTCGCTGAAGCCGCTGCCCACGCGCCCCACGTAGCGCAGTTGCCCATCCTGCTCGTACACACCCCCCAACAGCGCGCCGATGCTGTCGCCGCGCTTGCCCTTGCCCGGCATCCATCCGCCGACCACGAGCTCCTGGTGGGCTACACGCTTGACCTTTACCCACTCCCGCGTGCGCGCGCCGGGCTGATACAGCGAGTCCAGACGCTTGGCCACCACGCCCTCCAGTCCCTGCTCAGCCGTAGCCGCCAGCAGCGCCTTGCCCTCGCCGAGGATGTGCTCGGGTGTTTGCCAACTTCCGCCACTGAGCGCCAGCGCCGTCAGTTGTGTGCGTCGCTCGCCGTACGGGGCGCCCATCAACGAATGGCCGTCAAGCCACAGCAGATCGAAGATCACGTATGTCACAGGCGTGCCCTTCGCCAGCTTGCGCGCCTTTGCACGTGACGCCGTGTGCATTCGCTGTGCCAGCGCCTCGAAGCTCGGGTGCCCATCGTCGTCGAAGGCGACGATCTCGCCGTCCAGCACCGCCCGGTGGGAGCCGAGCGCCGCGTTCATTGCGAACAGCTCAGGGTAGGTATCGCTGATGTCTTTGAGGTTGCGGCTCTCCAGCCGCAGCTCGCCCGGCTGCGAGTACGCGATCGCGCGCACGCCGTCCCACTTAATCTCGTACGCCCAGCCGTCGTCCTCGTCGGGCAGCTGGCCCGCCCGCGCGAGCATCGGCGCGATCCGCGCCGGCATCGGCTCGCGCTTGCCGTCCGCCGCCGGGTCCATGCGGTGGATCAGCCAGTTCTTTGGTTGCGCGCCCGCGTCGATCGGGAACAGCGCGTAGCGCGCGTCCACGCGCTCCCCGTGCAGCGCCACCTCGACCTTGCGCGGCTCCCACTTCAGGCACTCATACGTGCCGCTGTCCCAGATCGTGATCGAGCCGGCGCCGTACTGGCCCTTAGGGATCTCCGCCTCGAAGTCCAGGTACTCGAGCGGATGGTTCTCGACCGCCACCGCCAGGTGGTTTTCGCCGGGCGCCTCAGGCAGCCCCTTGGGAACCGCCCACGACGCAAGCGCCCCGTCGCGCTCCAGTCGCAGATCCCAGTGCAGCCGCGCCGCGTGGTGCTCGTGGATCACGAACCGCGGCGCGCCGCTCGCCGCGGTGTGTTTCACGGTCGGCCTGGGCGCACGGGCGACCGGCTCAGGTGTTGCGCCAGGCGCCTCGGGCGTGGACGGGGCGGGCTCGAGCACGGCCGGGGCGGGCTCGGGGGTCGCGGCGAAGTCGCGTTTGGCGCCGTAGCGCTCCAGGCGGGCGCCCGGCTGGGTGTCGTTGTCCTCCGCCTTCCGTATAGCCATCGTTATACGGCGCTCGCAAGCGCGAACAAAGAGCGCGAGCGCGAGCTCGTCACGAGGGGCGAACGCGGCACGCGGCCGGGCTCCACGCCTACCGCTTGGCGGCGGGTTTCTTCGCGGCTGGTTTCGCGGCGGCGGTCCGCTTCGCGGCGGTTGCCTTCTTGGCGGCTTTGCGTGGTTTCGCAGCGTCCGCGCCCGCACCCCCGCTTTCGCGGGCGCGCACCGCGTCGAGGCTCGCCTTCAGCGCGCTCATCAGGTCTGGCGCCGGCGCCGCCACCTCTTCTGGCGCGGGCTGCACGGCGATCGCCTTGCCCTGCGCCTTGCGCTCGATCAGCGCGAGCACCTGCTCGCGGTGGGTGTCGCGGAAGCTGTCCGGCTCGAAGTCGCCCGCGAGCGAGTCGACCAGCTGCTTGGCGATGTCCAACTCGCGCTTGGTCGTCTTCACCTCCGCGGCCTCGGTGACCTCGTCGAGGCGATCGGGCGGCAGCACTTCGTCGGCGAACAGCATCGTCGCCATCCCCAGCACCTCGCCCATCGGGCGGATCGCTACGAGCTGCTCCTTGGAGCGGATCACCACGCGCGCGATTGCAACCTTGTTGGTCTCGCGCATCGCCTCAAGTAGCAGCCGATAGGGCTTCGAGCCGCCGGGTCCCGGCGCCAGGTAATACGGGTGGTCGTAGTAGACCGGATCGATCTGTGAGAGATCTACGAACTCCTCGATCTCGATTGTTTTTGTCTTCTTCGGCTCGAGCGCCTCCAGCTCGCCCGGCTCGATCACCACGTAGCGGTCCGGCGCCAGCTCGTAGCCCTTGACGAGGTCGGCGTAGGCGACCTCCTCGCCGGTGGACGGATCGACCCGCTTCTGCGCCACACGCACGCCGCTCTTGCCGGAGAGTTGGTGGAAGCGCACCGTCTTGCGATCCACGGCGCTGTACATCTTCACCGGCACCGTTACCAGCCCAAAGCTGATCGTGCCGGTCCACATCGCGCGGGGCATGACGTTAGTAGTACCACCTCGGCTTGATCGCGACCAGCGCTGCAAATCCCCCTGCCGAACAGGTCCTGCCGGCGCCGGCCCCCGTTGCAGCCGATCGTCTACGGTTGCGCGTCCTTGCTCAGCGGCGGCGGCGGCGATTCGCTGCCCGCCAGGCCGGCCGTGCGCTGCGCCCACCATTCGAGCGGGACGATCGCGTAGGCGTCCTCGCGGGCCTCGTAGTCGAGCTTCGTCGCCAGCGCGATCGTCGCGAGGATCTGGTCGTGCAGCCACGCATCGGTGCCGAGCCGTTCGGCGTGCTCGCTGGCGACGCTGCTGCGCGTGAGCGCGCGTTCGCGTGGGCTCTGCCCCTCCGGCGGCTCGTTGTAGGCGAGCACATCGCCCAGCCACGCCAGGCGCGCGGCGAGCTCGACGTGGCGGTCGAGCACCTCCGCGTACGGTTTCGCGCTCACCATCACCGGCGCCCATTTCGCGATCACCTCCGACGCGTGGTCGCCCAGCGCGATCGTCAGCCGCTGCAGGCCCGCTCGGCGCTCCGCGTCCGCGAGCAACGCGTCCGCCGCATGCGCGACGCGTTCGCTGTCTAGCGCCACCTTCCCGGCTTGCACGAGCGACTCGACTGAGCCGCTGCGCACCTCCGCCAGCTCCAGCACTTCCAGCATTCCCGTCCACGTCGCCCGCGCGCTCTGGATCAGCGCGAACAGGACCGTCTGCGCCAGCAGGTTCCAGCGGCGCCTGTCGCGACCGTCGAGGATCTGGTTGACCACCGCCACCGTCACACCGACGACGATCAGGTTGGCCAACAGCGACGTCAGCATCCCGTGGCGCTCCCAGAAGGAGCCGACGATGAAGTCCGACCCCGCCGCCGCGAGGATCAGCCCGGCCCCGACCGCTGCCGCCAGCACCAGGCGACGTTCCAGCAGGCGATGCGCTTGGATCATCTGCCAAGACTAAGCGGGATCTCGCACACCGCTTCATCTGGCGCGTCGGGCGAGGCGGGTGCAGACAGCCGCGCCGAGTAGATCGACGGCGCCCCCATTACGCGCGCGAGCACGGTCGCCTCCACCACCGCGATCAGCGTCGGGACCATCAGCGCGTCCGCATGGTGGGTTAGCTCGAGCAGTAGCACCACCGCCGCCAGCGGCCCCTGCATCGAGGCCGCAAGCACGGCGGCGCCGCCGATGATCGCGTAGCCGCCGAGCGGCGCCCCCGGCCAGATCTGCGCCCAGCCTTCGCCGAGCAGACCGCCCAGCAGCACGCCGTAGGCGAGCGTCGGCGTGAACAGCCCACCCGGCGCGCCGCTGCCGAGGCACGCGGCCGTCACCAGTGGCTTCAGCACGAGCAATACCGCCAGCAGCGCCACGCTCAACTTCGCCACCAGCGCCAGCTGCACGACCGGTTTGCCATTGCCCAGCAACTGCGGATAGGCGATCGCGAGCGCGCCCAGCGCCGTGAACACGACGATCGGCGCCGCCATCCGCATCCAGCCGGACGGCCGCAGCGCGTGCGCACGCGCGATCAGGCGTATCCAGCCGATCGCCGCCAGCCCCGCGATCGGCCCGAGGATCACCGCCCACACGATCTGCGACGCGTGCACCGAGTACGTTGGAATCGTGTATGTCGGGGCGGTCGGTAGCGCGATCCACGCCGTCGCCGTGGCGATCAGCGACGTCGCCAGCGCCGGCAGTACCAGCGGCAGCGTCAGCGTCCCCAGCAGCACCTCCAGCGCGAACAGCGCGCCGCCGAGCGGGACGTTGTACACCGCCGCCATCCCCGCGCCCGCGCCGCACGCCACCAGCAGCCGCCGCTGCCAGTCGGGCAGCTTCGCCCAGTCGCTCAGCGCGCTCGCCACCGCCGCGCCGACCTGCTGGGGTGCCGCCTCGCGGCCGAGTGACGCGCCGAGCGCGACGATCACGATCGAGTGGATCGCGCGCGCGATGCTCGCCCAGAACGGCACGCGCGCGCTGCGCAGCCACAGTGCCTCCGAGACCTCGCCCGGGCTGCGGCGCCCGAGAAGCATCGTTCCCGTGCCCGCCACCACGCCGCCGACGAGCAGCACCAGCACCCGCCGCGTCGAGGAGGTGCGCTTGACAGCGTCCAGGAAGTCGCCTGAGTGATAGGACCACGCCAGGTGCTGGACGGCGCGCAGCAGCTCGATCAGGCCCGCCCCGCCGAGGCCTGCCCCCAGGCCGATCAGCACCACCAGCATCCAGAAGCGCGCACCGTAGGACGCCACGATCCCGCGGCCGGGCACGTTCGGCTGTGGCGTTCCTCGATTCACGCGAGCACCAGTCTGACGGCGGGCTTGGTTGGCGCGGGGAACGGGCTGTTACTGCACCAAGCGCACCGGGCCGCTGAGCTTTCGTGGTGCCAACGTGATCGCTGTCCGGGTCCGCGGCGCGACGGCCTGACGCCGCTCGCCACAAACTGGCCAGCCAGCCAGTATCATCCGGCGCACCATTTGGGCGGGCGATCGTGGAGGTTTGAAATGGCAACTGTTGGGCGCGACATCCAGGCCGTGGAACTGACCGAGGAAGAGCTGTGGGCGGACGGCCCGCCGTATGAGCTGTTCAAGCAGATGCGCCACGAGTGCCCGGTCCACTGGACCAAGAAATTCGAACTCTTCCCCGAGGAGGCGGGCTTCTGGTCGGTGACGACTGCCGATGACATTCACACGGTCAGCCGCGACTGGAAGACGTACTCCTCCGAACGCGGCGGCGTGCTCGCGGCGGCGGCAGGCTTTCCGTTGGAGCTCGCGCAGGCGATGTTCATCGGCATGGACCCGCCCAAGCACGACCGCCTGAAGGCGCTGTTTCAGGCTGGCTTCACGCCGAAGCGGATCGCGGCGCACGAGGACTCGATCCGGGCGATCGCCGTCAGGGTCCTCGACCGGCTCGATGGCCGTGAGACCGCCGATCTCGTCACCGATGTCGCGCAGCCGATCGTCTCGCGCGTGATCGGCAGCTTCATGGGCATCCCCGAGGAGGACGACGCGATCTGGGCGCGGCTGATGAACTCGACGCTCGGCGCGGCCGATCCAGACATCAATCCCGATGGCTTCGAGGGTGCGCTCGAGAAAGACCTGCCGGAGATCTTCGAGCGCTGCCGCAAGCTGATCGCCGCGCGCCGCGAGAACCCCACCGAGGATCTCACGAGCGTGCTCGTGCACTCCGAGGTCGAAGGGCAGAAACTCGAGGAACACGAGATCGTCATGGGCTTCTTCCTGCTCGTCGCCGCGGGCAACGACAGCACCAAGGCCACCTACTGCAGCGGTATGCGCGCGCTGATGGAAGACCGCGAGCAGATGCAGCTGCTGCTCGACGATTCGTCGCTGATCCCCGACGCGGTCGAGGAGTCGCTGCGGATGTTCCCGGCGTTTGCGCACTTCCGCCGCACGGCCACATGCGACACGGAACTGCACGGGCAGAAGATCCGCGAGGGCGACAAGGTGGTCATGTGGTACGTCTCCTCCAACCGCGACGAGACGCGTTTCGAGGACGCCGACCGCTTCGACGTGCGCCGCGAATGCGAGCACCAGGCCTTTGGCGCCGGCGGGCGGCATTTCTGCCTAGGCACCGCGCTCGCGCGCCTGGAGTTGAAGGTGATGCTCGAGGAGACGCTCAGGCGCTACCCGAACATCGAGCTCGCTGGTGGGCAGGGTGGGCCGCGATACGTGGAATCACTGTTCATCAATCAGCTCAAGACGCTGCCTGTGCAGCTCGGCTGATCTGCGTAATCACTGCATACGAGCGCAGCTAAGCGTCCGAGGTTCCGCAGGCGGCGCCAGCGGGCGCCTTCGTGTGCACGAGATCTAGTTCCACCTATCCGACTCAACGGATGTTCGGTCTTATTTTATCAATTTGATCGTCCGGGTAGAAACTACCGACGTTGGGCTCATTGAAAGGCTTCGAACAAGGGAGGATCTCGTGTACGCGTTGTCCGCTTGGTTGTCGAACAGGATCTGGATGCGAGCCAGGCGCGTGGCCGCGCTGGTCTCGATCGTCGCGCCCCCGGTATGGGCCGCGAGCCTTGCGGTGCCGTCCGTTGCGGGTGCGGCGGGCGTGGTGGGCGAGACCTCCAAACTAACGCCGCCGGTGTCGGTGGCAGCGCTCCCTTCCAATGAAGTGGAACAGGTGCTGTCGGGCGTCCCGCTGGACGACCTCTCCGCAGCGAAATTGAGCGAAGTGCTGTCGCAGCTCCCCGGCTTCAAAGCGCTCGCAGGCGGCTCCCTGCGCGAAGCGCTCGCCAAGGAGATCGAAGGTTTGCAGGGCGAAGGCGGCACGCTAGGGCAGCTGCTGAGCTCCTCCGAACTGGTCTCGGGACTTGAAGCTCAGCTGAAAAAACTGCTGTCTGCGCCTGAACTGACGGAGCTCGAACTGCCGTTGCTGCTTGAAGGAAAGAGCCTGTCGGGCGTCCTCGGTGAAGTCCTCGGCTCGGTGACCGCGCGTCAGGCGCTGGGCGGGCTACTGGGGTCGGCTGGCGAACCGGAACAGCTGCTCGAACAGCTGCTCGCGGCGCCGAATCCCGGAAAGCTGAAAGCGCTGCTCGGCTCGACGCTGAGCGGCGAACCGTTCACCGTGGGCACCGTCGGAGGGCTCGCGAGCGAAATGGGAACGACCCCCGAAGGTTTGGCCAAAGACATGGACACCACCAGCTCGCAGCTCCCAGCGAACGCGATGGCGCTAACGGCCCCACTGGCCGACGACAAGACCCTCGGCGTGCTCGACGGGCTCGAAGGACTCGACCTCGGCCTGCTGGGCTCGAACAACGAAAAGACGCCCGAAGGCGCGGGCGCCGGCCCCGGCGGATCGGGTGGCGCGGGCGCCGGCGGCTCTGGCGGTAACGGCGCTGCGGGGACGCCGGGGAACACGACGCTCGTGATCGACAACCTGCCCGCGCAGGATGCGGCGTCGGGGAGCTCGAGCAGCGCGAAGGCGCTCGCGAAGGTGAATGTGCTCAGTCGGAAGGTGAAAGGGCAGGAGGCGGTGCTCGTGGTGCAGGTCCCGTCGGCGGGCACGCTGGTCCTCAAGGGCACGCGCATGCGGCGTGTGCGCGAGCAGGCCGACCGTGCAGAGCGCCTGACGCTGCGAGCTGTGCTCACCCGCGCCGGCGTAGCGTCGCTGCGCGAGCACCATCATCGCCTGCGGGTGAAGCTCGAGCTGTCCTTCGCGCCCGTCGGTGGGCCGGCATCCTCGACCGCGACGACCGTCGCATTCGGGTGATGTGATGTCGTGGTCGAGGCGTGGTCCGCGGCAGGGTAGGACAAGCGTCCATTTGCGGGTATCAGTGACGGAGCGCGACTTTGCGCTCCGTCATGCTGACTGGGCATCCGACGCTATAGGAGCGATTTCATATGACCGAAGATACGGGTACGCGATATCGTGGTCACTTAGCCTTGGAGGAGCAGATGGGCTTTTTCTACATCAGTGATGAGCTGGCGTTTGGCGGCGGGGAGGACGGTGGCGAGGTCGCCGTGGTGGTCGCGGGAGGCGAGATCGACTATGCCGCGAGCCCACAGCTCAAAGCGCGGATCGCCGAGCACGTCGAGGCCGGTCGCACGCGTCTCGTGCTCGATCTCTCCACGGTGACGTTCATCGACTCGACCGCGATCGGCGTGCTCATGGGAGCCGTGATGAGACTGGACGAGCTGGGCGGTGGCTCGGTGGCGGTCGTCTGTGCTGAGGAGAACAAGCGCGTGCTGCGAATCTTCGAGATCGTGGGGATCGACAGCCTGCTCGAGCTACACAGCTCGCGCGAGGAGGCCATCTCGGCGCTGGCGACGGCTGGTTGACGTGCGCGAGTCGGCTCAATGGGTGCTCACGAGTCGCACGACGAGCGAGCTCTGCTTGGCAGCCCAGCCGTCGCAGCTGGCGGCGGCGCGCGAATACGCACGTGGGGCCGCCGTGGCGTTCGGGCTCGATGACGATCGCAGTTATGAGTTCGCGTTCGCGGTCAACGAGGCGGTGACCAATGCGATCCGGCACGGCAGCGCCGACGAGCACGGAAACATCCACCTGAGCGTGCTCGTCGACGGCGATCGTCTGACGTTCGCCGTGCGTGACTATGGGACGTTTGCCGTATCGACGTTTGATCGTGTCACGAGCTCTGAGCGCGGCCGCGGATTCGCGCTGATGACCCACCTGATGGATGCGGTCCAGCTGTGCGCGGCACCCGGGAGCACCACCTTGCGCCTGTCCAAGCTGGCATGCGCACACCCGTCTGTGAAGCAGGGCGGTGACTAGGAGATGGCGGCCCGCTGGTGTGCGCGTGCAGCGATCGCCGTCGTCGTGGCGTTTGCGGGCGCGGGCGCGGGGGTGCTCGCGGGAGGGTCCACCGGTGCGCAGGCGAGCGACACGTCGTCCTCGCCGGCAAAGTCGCTGCTCGGCATCTCGTTGCCGGCCCTGGGGGTGACGTTGCCGGCAATCGGGGTTACGGTCCCGAGCGTCGGGGTGACGCTCCCCGGCGTGACCGCGTCGACGCCTGCGGTCACCGTGTCAACGCCGGAAGTCAGTGTGTCCACGCCCTCGCTGACCGGCTCGACGCCGAGTCAACCGAACACCGCCCCCACCGAAACGCCGACGAGCAGCGGCGCCACGCCGACCACACCGAGCGGCGGCGGCGCTGGGACGTCTCCCACGGCGCCGTCGTCTTCCCCGGGCGAGCACACGGGCGATCGCGCTTCGGCGGCGTCGGTTTCGGACACCGCGCCGAATGCCTCGCAGACGGCCGCCAGCACCGTCCGGCGCACGTCGGCGAGCGGCGCGCGTAGGCGCAAACACGCGGCCGCCTCGCGCCCCGTCAAGGAAGATCACGCCCAGCGCCACGGCGCCGGCGCTGGGGCGAGTGTCGCGGCGGGCGCTGCCGCCACGCCTACCAGCGCCGACAGCGGCCCATCGCGGGCGTCACGCGTGGCGGGACACAGCTCGAGCAATCCGCTGGAGGCGATCGGCAAACGGATACCGCTGCCGCTGCCGGTCCCCGACTGGAGCAAGCCGATCATCCTGCTGCTACTCGTGCTGGCGATCTGGTTCGGCGTGCGGGCTCGCATGGCGGCGCGGCGTGCGCGGCGCCTCGAGCATCAGCGCACGACGCTGCTACAGGACGTGGACGCGCTGCAGGCGGCACTGGTGCCCGAGATCCCCACGCGTGTGGGCGGTCTGGCCGTGTCGGTCGCCTACAGGCCGGCCGAGGGCCCGGCGGCTGGCGGCGATTTCTACGACGTGTTTGTGCCCGAGCGGGGGAAGGTGGCGATCATTCTCGGTGACGTCGCCGGACACGGACATCGAGCTCTGACCCGGGCGGCGCTGACCCGCTACACCCTGCGCGCGTACCTGCAGGCAGGGCTCGAGCCGCGCGCGGCGCTCGCGCTTGCGGGCCGGGTGCTGGCCGACCCCTCGGCGGAGCACTTCGCCACGGTCGTCCTCGGCATCTATTGCACGCGCGACGGTCTGCTCACGTACGCGAGCGCTGGTCACCCACCGCCGATCCTGCATGGTCTGCAGATGCGCGAGCCGCTGGCCGGCTGCGCCTCGCCTCCCGTCGGGTGGACGGCGCCCACGGGCCGTCGCCAGACGACCGTGTCGCTAGCGCCGGGCGCTGTCGTGTGCTTCTTCAGCGACGGCCTGATCGAGGCTCGCTGCAAGGAAGAGATGCTCGGACGCGAGCGCCTTAGCGAACTCCTCACCGCGCTCGGACCGCGGCCGGACGCCGCGAAGCTGCTCGCGCGGGTCAGGGCGCAGACGCTTGCCACTCCGGATGATATGGCCGCATGCGTCCTCGCTCCAGAGATGACGCTGATTGCCGCGCACACTCACGTCGAGGAACTGGAGGTCGACGCCCGGGCACTCGGCGCGGCGCACGTCCGGCGCTTCCTTGAGAGCTCCCTCATCGACATTGCCGATATCGAGCGCGCGCTAGCTCGCGCGAGCGACATCGCCGCGGTGTTTGGCACCGCGTTGCTGCGTGTGGAGCTCGCCGAAACGAGCGCAACGGTGATCGCCACCGCGCCCCCTCCTGGGCCTGAGGACGCGATGCCCGGGCAGCGAACGCCGCCGATGGGCGAGCCCTCGGGCACGCGCTGAGCGAGACGCTGCGCCGAGCGATCGTCGCCGGATAGCGGTTCTGAGCTAGGCTCGCCTCCGGGTGAGCGCCGTCGCATCCCCTCCGATCCCGCCCGAGGCGGGGCGCCGTGACCAGATGAGCCTGCGCCTCGTGTTCGCGGGCCTGATGCTCGTGCTGTTCCTCGCTGCGCTCGACCAGACGATCGTCGCAACCGCGTTGCCGACGATCGTCGGCGATCTGGGAGGCCTGAACCACATCTCGTGGGTGGTGACCGCGTATCTGCTCGCGCAGACAGTGGTGACGCCTCTGTATGGCAAGCTCGGAGACCAGTACGGACGCAAGGTCGTCCTGCAGTTCGCGCTGACCCTGTTCCTGATCGGCTCGGCGCTTTGCGGCGTCAGCCAGAACCTGGACGAGCTGATCGCGTTTCGCGCGCTGCAGGGACTGGGTGGCGGTGGCCTGCTGGTCAGCGCGCAGGCGGCGATCGGCGACGTCGTGCCGCCGCGCGAACGCGGTCGCTACACGGGGCTGTTCGGTGCGGTGTTCGGTGTGGCGAGCGTCGTCGGGCCGCTGCTCGGTGGGTTCCTGACGAGCGAATTGAGCTGGCGCTGGATCTTCTACGTCAACCTGCCGCTGGGCGTGCTCGCGATGTTCGTGCTCGCCGCGACGCTGCCAGCCGCGTCAGAGCGGGTGCACCACACGATCGACTACCTGGGCACCGTCCTGCTCGGGGCGGGCTTGAGCGCGATCGTGCTGGGGGCGTCGCTTGGCGGCACGTCCTTCGCGTGGGGCTCGAGCGTGATCGTCGGGCTTGGCGTCGGCGGGGTCGTTCTGATCGCGGCCTTCCTTGTGAGCGAGCGGCACGCGCGCGAGCCCGTGCTGCCGCTGCGCTTGCTGCGCAACCGCGTGTTCGCGGTGACGGGTGGCGTCGGCTTCGTGGTCGGCTTCTCACTGTTTGGCGCGGTTACCTACCTGCCGCTGTTTCTGCAGGTCGTCAAGGGCGCGAGCCCCACGGGGTCGGGGCTGCAGCTGGTGCCGCTCGTGGGCGGGCTGTTGATCACGTCGATCGCCTCTGGGCAGGTGATCACGCGCACCGGCCGCTACAAGGCGTTCCCGATCGCGGGCACGGCGGTGCTGACGGTGGGTCTTTACCTGCTCTCGAGGCTTGATTCGACGAGCAGCGTAGGAACGATCTTCGCCTTCATGTTCGTGGTCGGCCTGGGACTGGGGATGGTGATGCAGGTGCTCGTGCTCGCGGTACAGAACGCCGTCGACTATGCCGATCTGGGCGTCGCGACCTCGGGCGCGACGCTGTTTCGATCGATCGGTGGCTCGCTTGGCACCGCGACGCTCGGCGCGATCTTCTCCAACCGCTTGCGCTCGGAGCTGAAGAGCGCTCTGCCGGCGCGCGCGACCGCACACACGAATACCAGCGTCGAGGTCAACCCCAAGCAGATCGCCCACCTGCCGGCGCCGCTGCACGCGGACTACCTGCACGCATTCACATCATCGTTGAGCAGCGTCTTTCTCACCGCGTCGGGCTTCGCGGTGGCGGGATTCGTGCTGTCGTGGTTCATCCGCGAGCTCAAACTGCGCGAAACCGTCGCAACCGGAGACCTCGGCGACACTTACGCGACGCCGCGCGAGGCCGACTCGCTGGCGGAGATAGTCAACAAGCTCGGTCGCCTCGACCGCCGTGCAGGGGCGAGGGAGATAGTGGTGCGCGTGGCGGCGCGCGCGGGCGTCGATCTGAGCCCCGCTGCGTGCTGGCTGCTGGCGAGGCTCAGCGAGGACGATGCACCAGTGATCGCTGCGCTCGCGGCGCGCTTTGGTATCGGCCTGGACACGCTCGCCGGCGCGCGCGAGGAGCTTGCCCGTGCGCAGCTGATCGTCCCAGGCCCGGTCGACCAGGCCGCCGATCAGCTAACCGCCGCGGGGCACGCGACACTCGAGCGCCTGATGCATACGGGGGAACAGCGCCTGTCGGATCTACTCGAGGGTTGGCGACCGGAGGAGCACGAGGAGCTCGCACGGATGATCGCGACGCTCGCGCGGCAGTTCTTCATCGACGCGACCGCGCTGTGCGCGCCGCTAGAGGCGGCGCAGACGGTGCGGTAACTGCGGCGTGCTCGCACGTGATCGATCGGCAGATTGCGCGCCGACAGCATGTCGTCGCCCGACACGCCAGCGCTCCGACGCTCGCGGCGCTGCCGTGATTCGGGGCGTCGCAAACCCGCTATGCCACCAGGGAACCATCGTTGCCACGTTCGTGAAACCAAACGGTCGCTCTTGACACCCTCGCGCCCCACCCGGCTGTGGGCCGGACACTGCCTCGAGCGGAGAATGACGGCGGGGCGGGCGTGGGGAGGGTCGCTGAAGCCCAGTGTCTACGGGGCTGTGGGCATGGCCCGCGTCTCGTCTAGACGGGGGCCACTGCTCCTTGGTGGGGCATAGCCGGCGGGGACGGTGTTCGTCTGCCCGCTGCTGTCTGAACGCCCATAGAACGCCCGCAAATGCAGGGCGTCGTCAAGCTCGCCAGTCGCCGGTTCGCGCTCGAATTGTACCTTGCCGTCCATGGGTCCCTCTCCGCTTCCCCTCCGTCGTCCCCTGTCCAGCGGGTCTCCACCCGTGGGACAACTAAAACATAAGGCGGCGAGTTTGTCAAGATACCAGTGACGATCAACTCGAAACACCCCCTGAATTAGCCGTTTTGGGGCGCGTCCTGGCTGACTTGCCAGCCCTGATCAGCCAGTGGCCCCCGTCTAGACGAGACGGTGGTCACACATACGTGTGGCTCCGCGAGCTCGTGGTGTGGGCTCTCTGTAAACGGTGGGGATGCCATTGCGGTCGGTCTCCAGGAGGGTCTGGAGCGGCTCTCTTGCGTCGTGCGCGAGGCGGCCGGGGGTGGGGAGTGTTGGCTTGAGCGGATAGGTGCGGGGGTCCTGGCGCTGCTCGGGTTCTTGGACGATGAGCCGCTGTGGGCTGGGTCGCTGATCCTCGAGCGGCCGTTGGGGGGGGCGCTTGTGGGTGAGTGTGCCCGGCGCGTTCATGGTGCGTTGGGTGTGGTGTTGGAGGAGGGGCGTGGTGGGGTGATCGTGGGGGCGGATATCAATCCCTCGACGGCGCTGATTGCCGAATTGGTGACGTTGGGTGGGCTGTCGCTGATCAGGATGAGCATGTTGCGTCAGCCGAACACTGCGCTTGTGGATTTGGCGGCGCTGTTGATGTCGGCGATTGTGGTGCCGTATCTCGGCTTGGGTGCTGCGAAGGCTGATCGTCGTGCTGGGGCGGAACTCGTCGCAGCAGCTGCGAGCGAGGTGCCTGTGCGTGCTGCGGTGGTGCCGATCCGTCCTCAGCCGCATGCGCTTTTGGTGCTCCGTGTGCTCGTCTCGGCGCCGCTGTCGGGTAACCGCGAGATTGGTCTGGCGACGGGTTTGGACTCCAAACAGACCTTGAAAGCGGTGAGGCTGCTCGAGCAGCGGGGTTTGATCGAAAACGCGCGCTCGGGTCTGGCGTCACGCGCACCCAACGCGTGGCTGCTGACCCCTTATGGCGAGCGCATTCTCGAGCTGATCACGGACAGCTTTGCTGCCGCCGGGCGCAGGGAGCACGACGGCTCGGCAGAACGCGCGCTGCGTATCGCTGCGCGGACTGCTGCGCGCGAGTCGCGGCCAGCGGGGAGGGTCGCGTGAGCTGTTGCGCTTGCACCGGGCTCTGCTCGGCCACCGGGGCCTGCTGGGCCTGTCGCCCAGCGCACGCGGGGCGTGGCGGGAGGGTCGGCTTTGTTCATGCCCGTTGTGCGTGTGTTCCGCGTGGGCGTGTGCTTCACAAGCGTGCATCGCTGCGGGGGCCGCTGGCGCCCGCAGCGGTAACGGAGGTACGTCGACTTCGGGGGGTCGTTTGTCTCGGTCGAGGTGCGTCGTCACAACCGACAGGCGTCGGGGGTCTCTAGGGATGAGAGCTCGGACGTCGATCGCTCATAAACCAAGAGTACAAAAAGGAGTGATGGAAGAGTGAGACATGTAAGGACTCAGCTCGCGCGCAGGATGCGCACGGTCGTGCCGCTCGTCGGTGCAATGACGATTGTAGCCGTGATGGCAGCGGTGCCGGGCTCAGCGTCGGCGCATCGCGCCGTCGCAGCCAAAAAAACACACGAACCGGTCTACGTCGAAAAAGAAACGTTCCACGTATTTAGCAATTGTCCAAAGGAAAATCCCGAAGCGTTTGACTGCATCTTCGGGAGGACGACGGGTGGTTTGCTGGAGGTAGGCTCGTTGAAGGTTAAAATCACAAAGCCGATTCTCCTCGAAGGTGGTATTAGGAACCCGAGCGAAAGCTCGAACTCTGAAATCATTCCTCCAACGACCGGCGTCATATTGACGCCGACGCCGCAGATTGTGCCGCGCGGTATCCTTTCCGTCCTGGCGAAGAACAAGAAGGACAGCGCGTATCTTCGGTCTTGTCAGGATTTCGAATCCACCAATTGCAAGGTCGAAGGCGCCGCGGAATCTGTCGGTCCGGCGCACTTCCACTTCTTCGCGATCGCCTTGGAACAGGGACCGGGTGTGGAAGTAGCGGTCCGGTTGCATCTTACCGGAAGCATTCTTGGCGAACACTGCTATTTCGGTTCAGCCGAAGAACCGATCGTGCTCGCCCTCACGACTGGGGCGACAAGTCCGCCGCCGCCGAATGAATCGATTCACGGTACGGCTGGACAGCTCAGCGAAGATCCCTCAGAACGCATCGTCTTCGCAGTAGGGTCCGAATTCGTGGAAAATGCGTTCGCGGCTCCGGGTGCACAAGGATGTGGCACTCCCGAAAACGAAGCGGAAACCGACGAATTGATTGACAAGAAGCTTAAGCTGCCGGCTCCCGCAGGGGATCACAGCACGCTCACGCTGTTCGGCGAAAACTCCATCACCACAAAGACCGCGCTCGAAGGATGGGAAGCGGAACAGGGCTAGACAGACGTAGGCGGTGATTGATTGCAGGGGCCTCATCCGTTTGTGGTGGGGCTCCTGTAGCCGCTGTTTCAAAAGGTTCTGAGGCATAAGAGACGTGTTGGATGATGACCATGGGCGCCGAGACGCGTCCGCAAGGGTTTTGATCGAAGGAGAAATTGTGAAAACGACGCGTGTACGAACTATCGCGCTGTGTCTTCTGGCCGCAGCTGTCACGGCCGTCGGGGCCGCGTCGAGTGCGTGGGCTGTGGCGCCGGAAGTGGGGCGCTGTGTGAAAACAGCTAAGAACGCTGGGAAGTTTAGTGGTGCTACCTGCATAAAAGAAAAGGCGGGTGGTAGCTATGAATGGGAGCCGGGTGCCGTGAATGGGAAGTTCAAAACGACTGGTGGGGTGGGGAAGCTTGAAACGTTGAACGGGACGACGGTGACGTGTAAAACGCAGGAAAGTGGCGGTGAATTCACGTCGCCAAAAACCGTTGGTGGGATTGTGGTCAAGTTCACGCATTGTGAAGCGGCTGGGTTTACGTGTGGGACTGAAGGCGCGAAAGAAGGCGAAATTGTCACGAATCCGCTGGAAGGCAGGATTGGTTTCGAAAACAAAGCGAAAAAGAAGGTCGCGCTGGACCTGTTCCCGACCGCGGCTGATGGTGGGCTGTATGTGACGTTCAACTGCACTGTGGCGTTGCATATCACTGTTGGTGGGTCAGTGTTGGTGAATGTGCCGGCGGATAAAATGTTGTCCGCGTTGACGTTGAAATACACGGCGAAAGGCGCTAAACAGAAACCGGAACACCTCGAAGGTGAACCGACCGACATTCTGATTTCGGAAATCAACGGCAAAAAACCGGAACAGTCGGGTATCAACATCGTCTCGACGCAGACCGGTGAAGAAGCGTTGGAGGTCAACGCGGTTTTCTAGGCCGAGACCGATTGATGACGCTGAGAAGCTAGTGGCGCGTGGAGCTACCCGACCCGGGGCCCCGCGCGCCGCAGGCGTGAAGGTCAGGCCGGTGAGCATCCGCAGACTCCCGTGTGACCCAGCTCCTGCTGCGAGCACGATGTCCCTTCAGGAAAGGCACCGATGAGCAATAGTCACGCCAGCAGCACGCGAACCGGCCGTTCACATGAGCGGGGGGGACGGCGGCGTGGGGTCGGCGCACGCGCGTCGTGCTGGCTGGGGGTGTTGGGGGTGTTGGTGGGGGTGCTTGTGTTTGGGTGTGCTCCGGCGTGGGCGCTTAGCCAGCGTGGACACGTGTTCGGGTTCTCGTTCGCTGGGCCTGGTGTTGGTGGTGGGGAGTTTTCTGGGGTGTCGGGTGTGGCGGTGGATGAAGCTACGGGTGATGTGTATGTGGTTGATCGTGGCGGGGAGCGGGTGGAGGAGTTTGACGCGGCGGGGCGGTTCTTGGCGGCGTGGGGCTGGGGTGTGAAGGACGGCGCGAAGGAATTCGAGGTCTGCGAAGCGGGGTGTCAGGATGGTCTGGCGGGTGCGGGGAAGGGGCAGTTTGATGCCCCGGATGCGATCGCGGTTGATAACTCGACTAGCGCTTCTGACCCGTCCAAAGGCGACGTGTATGTCGTGGCTGATGGCCGTGATGAACATGGGCATCTGGAGAAGTTCACTGCGGATGGCGAACCGTTGGGGGCGATCAAACAGGAAGGCGTTGAAGCGAAATGGGAAGGCACGCTGGACGGCGTAGCCGTTGACCCTGCCGGCACGGTGTGGGTCTACCGTGGTGTGGAAGCGGAAGGTCACGTGGAAGCGTTCAGTGATGCGGGAAAGCCGGTGTTTGTGGAACCCGCGTTTGAACCGGCGGTGATCTGCCCGAAACTAGGGTTCGCGGCGGGGCCGGCGGGGACGTTGTATGCGGGTCATGAACGCGAAAACCGGGAAGAGCTGTGCCCGCTGGAAGAAGGCGAAGCGCCGCGGCCGACGGTCGCGGCGAAGCTGACGGTCGAAGGCGAAGCGCTGGATACGACCCTCGCGGCGGTGGACCCGTCGCAGACGACGGGGATCGCTGCGGAGCCGTCGACGGGGGATGTGTATCTGGATAACGTCTCGCGGGTCGCGGTATTCGACGCGGCCGGTTCGCTGGTGCAGACGCTGACGCTGCCTGGGCAGAGCCCGTCGGGGGCGGGCGTCGCGGTCAACGGGAGGGCAGGGGATGTGTATGTCGTGGATGCTGCGGCGGATACGGTCGATGTCTTTGAAGCGCAGCAGGCGGGCGCGCCGACGGTGGATCGCGTGTCAGTGGGGCATGTGGGGGTGAGCTCGGCGGAGCTGACGGCGTTGATCAACCCGACGGGCGGCGATACCGAGTATGTCTTTCAGTACGGGACCGTGAACTGTGCGGAAAGCCCGTCCTCGTGCACGAGTGTCCCGGCCGCACCGGTGGATATCGGGTCGGGGTTCAGCGATGTGGAAGTGCACGCGGATCTTGTGGGGCTCTCAGCGAGCACGACCTACTACTACCGGGTGCTAGCGAGCAGCTCGCTGGGGGTCGCGGAAGGCGCTCAGACGTTCGGGAGCGTGACGACGTTGCCGAGTGCTGCGGGAATGTTGGATGGGCGGGCGTGGGAGATGGTCTCTCCTGCGGAAAAGGACGGGTCGGGTATCGAACCGTTGCGTGAGGAAGGCGGGGTGATCCAGGCATCTGAAGACGGGAACGCGATCACCTACGTCGCGAATGGACCGATTGTCGCTGAACCGGAAGGCAGCCGGGCGCCGTATCCGACGCAGGCGATCGCGACGCGTAGCGCGTCGGGATGGTCTTCGCAGGAGCTGGTGACGCCGCGCAACAAGGGCGAGGGGTTTCTTCCTGAAGAAGCCCCGGAGTACCGGTTCTTTACCGGGGATCTCAAGGAAAGTCTTGTGCAGCCGGATAACGCGGCGCGTAATGAACCGTTCGAAGCGCCACCGCTCGCAGCCGAAGCGACAGAAAAAACGATGTATGTGCGTAGCCTGGCGGGGTATCTGCCGCTCGTGACGCCGGGGGATGACACGGCGGGTAGTCGGTTCGGTGGCGAGCTTGAATTCCTGGACGCCACCCCAGGCCTAACGCACGTCGTGTTCGCTTCTGAAGTTCCGCTGGTGGCTGGTGCGAGCGCGGGGCTTTATGAGTGGCAGGCGGGCAAGCCGCTTCAGCCGGTAAGTGTGCTACCGGATGGCGTTGCTGCGGTCGAACCGGTGCTTGGTGGGGAAGATCACAACGTTCGGGGTGCGCTGGCGGCGGATGGCTCCAGGGTCTTTTGGAGTGGGGATAGCGAAGTGGCGTTCGGGGAAACCACGGAAACGGTCCGCCATCTCTACATGACCGACACACGCACTGCCCACACGATCCAGCTGGACGCCGCGGCGGGGCTGGTTGGGGAACCTGGGGAAGAAGAAAGCGAACTGGGGTTCCAGGGCGCGAACAGCGAAGGGACCAGGGTGTTCTTTACCGATACCGCGCGGCTGACC
Organism: uncultured Solirubrobacteraceae bacterium; assembly: GCA_963735615.1. Classification (GTDB taxonomy): domain Bacteria; phylum Actinomycetota; class Thermoleophilia; order Solirubrobacterales; family Solirubrobacteraceae; genus Palsa-744. Next base: position 1,387,059 of record CAVTLO010000001.1, on the reverse strand, counting down.
GAAGAATCAAAGCTCGCGCCCCTCCCGGGCCTACCAGGCAACCCACCGGATCTCTACGAATGCGAAATCACCGAAGCGCACGGAACCCCGGCGTGCAACCTGCGAGACCTAACGGTTGATGAGAACCCCGGCGAAAACGCTGATGTTTTGAACGTCGCCCCGGCGATCAGCGAAAACGGCTCCTATGTCTACTTCGCCGCGAACGGTGTCCTAGCGCCGGGTGCTACGCCGGGGCACTGCGTGAACTCTGACGAAGAAACACCTGTGGCGGGCGCGACGTGCAACTTGTATGTGTTGCATGAAGGGGTCACGTCGTTCATCGCGTCGCTATCTAGCGAAGACTCTGGGGACTGGGGCAGCATGGAGGGCAACGGTGCACGCGGCGCGAGCGTGGAGCCGCGCCCGGACCTCGCTGACGTTACCGCTGGTGACTCCCCTGACGGGCAGTACTTCGCGTTCATGTCAGACCAGCCGCTGACGGGCTATGACAACCAGGACACCAACCCCGCTGCAAACGGCGCGCGTGATGAGGAGGTATACCTCTACAACGCCGCGAGCAAGCTCACCCTCTGCGCGTCGTGTAACCCGGCAGGGGTGCCGCCGCATGGCGTGTTCGATACCGGCAACGCCGGTGAAGGGCGGGGGCTGCTCGTGGACCGCCGCCGAGACTGGGCCGCGGGGGAAGAAACACATGCGCCGGCGGATCACTGGCTCGCGGGGAGCCTGCCGGGGTGGACGCCGCTGGGGGATAACACGAAGGCTGCCGAGGCGCTGCGCCCGCCACGGTATCTCTCAGACACCGGCCGGCTGTTCTTCGACAGCGCCGACGCGCTCACCCCCGTCGAAGGTGGCGCGCGCACCCGCGAAGAGAGCATCAACGGCGAAGCAGCCCAGGTGGGGGTCGAGAGCGTCTATGAGTACGAGCCCACCGGCGTCGGGTCATGCGCCAATCCTGCTGGGTGCGTCGGCCTGCTCTCCTCCGGCACCTCTAAGCAGGAATCCGCGTTCGTCGATGCGAGCGATAGTGGCGATGACGCGTTCTTCATCACAGCCCAGCCGCTCGTCGCTAAGGACCACGACACCAACTTCGACCTCTACGACGCCCGCACCTGCACCGTTCTCTCCCCGTGCATCAACGGCGAAGAAGCCACCCGAACATCCTGTGAATCCAGCGAAGCCTGCAGGCCGGGAGAACCAGCGCCACCGGCGGGGGGCGGACCGTCAGGGACCTCCACATACACCGGGCCAGGAAACACCCCGTCCTCGGGCACGCTCGCTAACAAAGGCAGCAGCCCGCCCAGCACCGCAAAACCCCTCACGCGCGCACAGAAGCTGACGCGGGCGCTGAAAGGCTGCCGCAGCCGCTGGAAGCACTCAAAGAAACGCCGGGCGGCGTGCGAACGCCAAGCCCGCAAAACCTACACGCCGAAAAAAACCAGCCACGCAAAGAAAGCCAGCGGCCATGCCACCCATGACGCGGGGCGCCAGCGATGAGGACCCTACGGCGATATCCGGCTGGCGGGCGCCTTGTGCTGCTGATGGGCGTTGGGGTTGTGTCCTTGGCGGCTGCTTTTGCTGTCTGGGCGTCGGCTGCCGGGGCGGCGCCCTTGGCGTGGTGGGGATTGTCCTCGAGCTCTGCGCCTACGAATTTGCGTCCTGGTGATAAGCAGGACATGATCAGCGTCGTCGCTGGGAACCTCGGTGATGCCCCGGCCACAGGCAGTACGGCGCCGATCGTGATCAGCGATGTTCTGCCGGCTGGCCTGGTCGCGAGGTCGGTGCGACTGATCGACCATGTCCATCATGAAGAACTAGCGTGTGAAGCACTCCCAGCGATCCGCTGTGTCTACCCGAAGGACGTAGCCCCCTACCAGCGTCTAGAAGTACGCATCGTTGTTGAAGTCGCTGAAGGCCTAGCAGCCGGGATGCTTCATAGCGAGCTGCACGTCCAAGGCGGCCAAGCCGCGCCGGTCAGCTCTGAAAGCCCCCTGGAGGTCTCCGAGGAACCGACAGCGTTCGGGTCGGGGCCTGTCGAAGTGTCCCCGGAAAACGAAGGTGGCTCCGCGGACCTACAGGCAGGATCCCATCCGTTTCAGCTCACGACGACGTTTAGCTTCACGCGGGTCCTTGAAGCCTACGAAGGAGAACTACGCCCTTCAGCACCCGCGCTACTGAAGAATCTGCACTTCGAGCTACCACCGGGATTGATCGGGGACCCCGAGGCGGTGCCGCAGTGCTCGAACCTTGACTTCTCGACGATCTTGCCGAAAAACACGAACCCGTGCCCGTCTGACTCAGCGGTCGGGGCTGCTCTGGTGACGCTGAACGAACCATTGAACTTTGGGTTCGCTACGGAAACGGTGCCCGTGTTCAACCTGACGCCCGCGCCGGGGGAGCCCGCCAGGTTCGGGTTTGAGGTCTTCAACGTCCCGGTGATCCTCGACACCGCCGTCGCTACGGGTGGCGATTACAGCGTGCAGGTCAGCGTCAGCAACGCGCCGCAGACCGCACAAATCCTCGCCAGCCAGGTCGTCTTCTGGGGCGAACCAGGAGCACAAGCCCACGACCAGTCACGCGGCTGGGCATGCATCCAAGGCGGCGTGGACGCCCAAGAAGGCGAAACGTGCGAGCCGCCCGACCCGCGGCCCGTCACGCCGTTTCTGACGCTCCCGACCTCCTGTGAAGGGCCGTTGACAGCGACGCTGACCGGCGAAGCGTGGTCCGGTGCCACGCTGCGAGAAACCGCGAGTATCCCCGCCCTCCAAGGATGCGCCACGCTCCCGTTCCAACCCACCGTGGAAGTCGCCAGCGAATCACACCAAGCGAGCACCCCGAGCGGGCTGAGCGTCACGGTCAAAATCCCCCAGCAGCCGCTGCTTGCGCCGGGTGGGCTCGCCGAGGCCGATGTCAGGGACACCACCGTCACGCTGCCCGCGGGCGTCGAACTCAGCCCTTCGGCCGCGAACGGGCTGCAGGCGTGCTCTGAGGAACAGGTCGGCTACACCCGCTTCAACCCCGAAAAGCAGATCCAAGAATTCACGCCCGCGCCGGCGTCATGCCCTGCCGCATCAAAGCTAGGGACTGTACGCATCAAGACACCGCTACTACCACACGAACTACAAGGCTCAGTGTTCCTCGCCGCGCAGAACGCCAACCCCTTCGGGTCGCTCCTAGCTCTCTACATCGTCGCTGAAGAACCTGTCTCAAGAGTCCTCGTAAAGCTCGCCGGGGAAGTCAGCCTCAACGAAAGCACCCTACAGGCGACAACGACGTTCACGAACACACCACAGCTACCGTTCGAAGAACTCACGCTCAACCTCTTCGGAGGCCCCCGCGCATCAACCACGACCCCCGCAGCATGCGGCACCTACCCCCTAGCTGCAACCCTCACCCCATGGTCGACACCCACCGAATACCCCCTGTCCTCCGCCCCGAGCGAAATCACGATCCAGACGGGCCCCAACGGCGGCCCATGCCCTAACGGGCAGCCTTTCAGGCCGGGATTCAACGCGCAGTCCACAAACACCCAGGCAGCCGCGCTCTCGAGCTTCACGCTGAACGTCTCCCGGCCCGACGGCAACCAGCCCGTCCAAGACGTCACCGTGACCCTGCCGCCGGGCCTCGCGGCGCTCCTGTCCTCGGTGACGCCCTGCCCTGAACCACAAGCATCACACGGCACCTGCGGACCGGAAAGCCTGATCGGGCACACCACCGTCGCCGCCGGGCTTGGCCCAGACCCCTACAGCACCCCCGAAGGCCAAGTCTTCATCACCGGCCCCTACAACGGCGCCCCGTTCGGCCTATCGATCGTGGCACCCGCGGTCGCAGGCCCCTTCAACCTTGGGGACGTGATCGTCCGCTCCACGATCAACGTCAACCCCCAAACGGCGGCAGTCACGATCACCAGCGACCCGCTGCCGACGCAGCTCAAAGGCATCCCCCTCCAGCTCCAAGACATCAACGTGACCGTTGATCGCCCCAACTTCGAGTTCAACCCCACGAACTGTGATCCGACGAAGATCGAAGGGACGCTGACCGGTGCCCAAGGCGCCACCGAGCCTGTGTCCGCGCCGTTTCAGGTGCAGGGGTGCGGTGGGCTGCCGTTCGCGCCCAAGCTGACGGCATCGGCGGTTGGGCATGGCAGCAAAGCGGATGGCACGAGCTTCGCCGTGACCCTGGAATCGAAGGGGCTGGGGCAGGCGAACATCGCGAAGGTCGACCTGCAGCTTCCGACGGCCCTCTCTTCGCGGCTGCCGACGCTGCAGAAAGCCTGCCTGGCCGCGGTCTTCGACGCGAACCCAGCGGGCTGTGGCGAAGACTCGATCATCGGCGCCGCGACGATCCACACCCCTGTCCTGAACAACCCATTGACGGGCCCGGCCTACTTGGTCTCTCATGGCGCGGAATTCCCCGATGTCGAGTTCGTGCTGCAGGGCGAAGGGATCACGCTGGTCCTGGACGGCGAGACCGACATCAAACACGGCATCACCTACTCCCGCTTCGAAACGGCTCCCGACGCGCCGTTCACGCGCTTTGAAACGGTCCTGCCCGCCGGCCCACACGGGGTCCTGACCCCCAACGTCCCCGAAAAGGATGACTTCAGCCTATGCAATAAAGGCCTCTCGATGCCGGCTGAAATCACGAGCCAGGCCGGCACCACGATCAAGCAGACGATCAACGTCGGGGTCACCGGCTGCAAAGGCGTCGCCGCGTACAAAGCGACCCGCGCACAGCTCCTCGCGAAAGCGCTCAAAGCCTGCCGCAAAGACGTGCGCCATGTAAAGAGGCATAAGTGCGAAAAGGCGGCTCGGGCGAAGTACGGAGCGCGTGGTAAGAAGGCGGTTCGTAAGAAATGACTGGGGCGTTCTTGCTGCGTTGCTGTATGGGAGTTAGAGGTAGGTCCTCCGTGGGCACGTTGGCAGGTGAGGTCGTGGCTGCCCCTGGGTATGGTGGTCCATGCCTCTGTGGTCTTGCCGGATGAGTAGTGACGCGTCACTATTCACGGGGCCGAGTAGTCGTCAGTATCCGGTGGCGGTCCAGATGCTGGAGGCGATCCAGACGGCATGGGGTATCTGAAGATCGATGCCGTCGGGGGCGTTCAGGCATGCTCATGCTGGCATCGTCGAGCGCTTGCGCGCGCGGCGCTTGGAGATCGATGAGGCGATCTTCGCGCGTATCAGCGACCAGTGGTTTGATCAAGCGGGGAGCGAGGACCCCGAATATGTGGCGGGGTTGCGTGCGGCTGGCGTTGCCGCTCTGGATTACGCCCTTGTCGGCATTGAGCGCTTCGGAGAGTCTTTGGAGGCGGTCCCGCTTGCTGCGCTGGAGCAGGCACGCCGCGCCGCGCGCACGGGCGTGGGACTGGATACCGTGCTTCGCCGGTATCTTGCTGGGTATGCGGTGCTTGAGGGTTTCGTCATGCAGGAGGCCGAGCATGACGAGACGGACTGGAGTCTGCACGCCCAGGCGCGCGCGCTGCGCGATCTGTTGGGGATCATCTCTGCGCTCGTCGATCGTCTGATCACAGCGGTCAGCAGCGCATACAGCAAGGAAGTAGAGCGAGCCAGTAACGATGCTGTTGGAGTAAACGGCTTCTCGTCCAGGGGAGGCTCCGATCGTCTGGGGTCAGCTGTGTCTCACGAGCCGGCGGTGTCGTCTGGGCGAGTGCTGGGGGGCGCGCGTGCTCGGATTTTGCAGGCGATGGTGGACGTCGCTGCCGAGCATGGCTTCGCGGGCTCGTCGGTGAAGCTGATGACGGGGCGCGCCGGAGTGTCCAGCCGTACGTTCTATGAAGAGTTCGACGGTTTGCAGGGGTGCTTTGTGGCGGTGCTCGATCTTGCCGTGGAGCGCGTCGGCGGGCTGATCGTGCAGGCGTTTGTGCGCGAGAAGAACTGGCGGGACGGTGTGCTGGGCGCGCTCGCTTCGCTGCTCGTGTTCTTCGATTCCGAGCCCGCGCTGACGCGAATCTGGTTTGTGGAGTCGATGTCGGCCGGCTCGTGGGCGCTCGAGCGGCGTGAGCACATCGCTGGGGTATTGAGGTCGATGATCGTCGAGCACTGGGTGGCGCGGGGCGATGAGCCTCCTGATCCTGTGATCGCGGCCGGCGTGATGGCGTCGGTCGTTGGACTGATCCAGATGAAGTTGGTCACCCAGCGATCCGAGCCGCTGATCGAGCTGCTCGGCCCGCTGATGGGTCTCGTGACCGCGCTCTATTTGGGCACGCAGGACCGAGCGCGAGAAGTCCAGCGGGGAGCGAAGCTCACCCGGGACATCCAAGCCGGAGAGATCAGCTGGGCGCTGCCCCCGACTGCCTCCACGCAGAGTGAGCCGACGCGTCCAGCGACACTCACCAATCCGACCACGCGGCGCCTGCGCGACTGTCTGCTCTACCTCGCCGAGCAGCGCCGGCGGGAAGTCCATCCGAGCAACCGCGAGATCGGCACGGCGATTGGCGTCAGCCACAAGTCGCAGATCTCGACGCTGCTCTCACAATTGCAAGGCGAGGGTCTTGCCGTCAAGCACTCCGTCGGACCCGGCTCGCCGAACGAATGGTTGCTCACACCTCGCGGTGAAGAAATGGCCCGGGCACTAGCCGCCGAAGAGGACTAGTTTTCGGACCTTCGCGCCGCTGCACAGATATTCACAGGGGTGGATTACCCAGCCATTGTTCGGACGATTAGAACGCAATTGCCGAGTATATGAACTTGAGGGGGGTTCACTTTCTGCGTCGCGCTATTTTCTGCCGATGAACCGTTGACGAGCCGCGCGCTAAGTCCTAGAACTTCCCCTGGCGACAAGATCGCTACTTACCAGACCGGCGCCGGCGGTGTCCCCCTGTGAGAGGACGCTGCCCCAGCGCTGGATCGATACGACGGGAGAGTTCACCGATGAGATCTACGGGCAAGCTCGGGCGCAACCTACTAGCGGCTACATCAGCAGGTCGCCGGAAAGACCACGTGGTTCGTCGGATGGTGCTCGTGGTGTCGCTGGTTGTGGTGCTCTCGTTGGGTGTTGCGTCTGTGGCGAGCGCCTCATCGAGCTTCTACTGGTATGGCGAAAACGGCTCGACCTGCTGGCAGACTGGCCAGCCCGGCGCATCATCCTCCACGTGCGACGGTGTGGGTGAATGGTTCCTCAATAGCGGCAGTCCGGTGCGAACCATTGAAGGCGCCCTGGACGGCGATCTTGGACTGACCGAAAGCGGCGACTACTGCAATGCTTATGACCTCAACGAGGGCCCGTTCTACACTAGAGACACAAATAACGAAAGCGGCTTGACCGGCTTCAATCCCTCGCCGCCGGACACAATGACCGATGGGCACGGAAGCGTGTGTCAGGCGCTGGGCGGAACGTGGGGTCAAGGACTGCGGCCCGCCGCCAAAGCAACTTGCGGGCCCTGTGGGATGCAGCACTACGTCTCATTCGCCAGTCAAAACGGGAAAATTCGTCCGTGGAGCCACGCATTCGTCGGGCCCGCTCTCGTAATCGAAGCTGCCGCTTATCCGCAAGTCGTCAATGCTGGTTACGCATGGGGTTATCTCTGTCCTATCATCGAACAGGTCGGCTCCCGGAACGGAGATCTTTTTGAGTATTGCTTCGTGGAGTGGACGAAGGGCTGGGGTCTGCCCCCCGAAGGCCAAATTTTGGAATCCGCCGATGCCGATGGTCACGTCAGTATCGAACTCAGAACGGACTTCGCACTTGGTACGAACTTCTCCACCGAGATCGCAGGATCGGGCAATAGCTACGTGATTGGTGAACACCCATGGATCGGCCCCTTCAAAGCGGCAATAAGGGAAGAAAACTTGCTGGCGGCGATTAGAGCCGACAACGCCAAGCATGGAACAGGCTTCTCTGAAAACCTCGCAGAATACGCCGTTATCGGCGTCGAGCAGGGAACCGAGGAGAACAACAGCACCGCCGAACTTGGTGAGAAGACTGAAGGCCTCAAGCTCTACACCGAATACAGCAGCCTCAAGGACACGATCGGTGTGTACCGGCCGAGCAATAACACGTTTTATCTGCGGAACAGCAACACCGAAGGTCTAGGCGAAATCGTCATCCCGAAATACGGCCTACCGGGGGACATTCCCGTTGTTGGGGATTGGACCGGGGACAACAAGGACACGATCGGTGTGTACAGGCCGAGCAATAACACGTTTTATCTGCGGAACAGCAACACCGAAGGTCTAGGCGAAATCGTCATACCGAAATACGGCCTACCGGGGGACATTCCCGTTGTTGGGGATTGGACTGGGGACGGCAAGGACACGATCGGTGTGTACCGGCCGAGCAATAACACGTTTTATCTGCGGAACAGCAACACCGAAGGTCCAGCCGAAATCGTCGCTCAGTACGGGATACCGGGGGACATTCCCGTTGTTGGGGATTGGACTGGGGACGGCAAGGACACGATCGGTGTGTACAGGCCGAGCAATAACACGTTTTATCTGCGGAACAGCAACACCGAAGGTCTAGGCGAAATCGTCATCCCGAAATACGGCCTACCGGGGGACATTCCCGTTGTTGGGGATTGGACTGGGGACGGCAAGGACACGATCGGTGTGTACAGGCCGAGCAATAACACGTTTTATCTGCGGAACAGCAACACCGAAGGTCTAGGCGAAATCGTCATCCCGAAATACGGCCTACCGGGGGACATTCCCGTTGTTGGGGATTGGACTGGGCAGACGTAACTGCTGCCGGAACAAAGTCGGCTCTTTGTGCGGTGTGTCGAGCCAGAGGTTTGATGGCCGGTTGCCGGTCGAGGTTCGTGAACTTATCGCTGGGGACTGAGGTCGATGATCGTCGGGTATTGGGTGGCACGGGGCGATGAGCCGCCCGATCCCGTGGTTGCCGCCGGCGTGATGGCGTCGGTCCTTGGGTCATCCATACGCATCTGCTCACCGGGTGCTTGGCGTTGGTCGATGTTCGCCGCCGATCACACAGTCGGTGCTGAGTTTCCACAGCCCGTGCTCTACGTTTGTCTCATGCTGGCGAGCGCTCTTGAGTTGTCGCTGCTCTTTTCACGCGGCGACGATTGACCCGTAGCACAGACAATGCGCTACATGCCCTTCGGAGGGTGGATCAGGCTTAGATGAGATCGCATCGTGTGGGCTGCGGGAGCGGTCCGCCCGACCCCGGAGACTGTTGAGATCGTGAAGCCGCGGAGTTGCGTGGGTCGCTCCGCAATCGTGGTACAATCACAGCATGGCCCACACTGAGAGGCGCATCACTGTCGGCGACCGTGGGCGACTTGTCTTGCCGTCCGCTGTACGCCGTGAGCTGGACCTGAAACCCGGTACTCACATGCTGCTGAGCACCGACGACGACGGCTCGTTGCGGCTACGCCCATATCGCGCCGTGGCCGAGCAGAGTCGCGGACTGCTCCGTCGGCTCCCCGGAGGGTCGATGGTGGACGAACTGCTCGCCGAGCGGCGTACAGAAGCCGCACGCGAGGACACCGAGTAGTTGGCGCCCGTACTCGACGCCTCGGCGCTTCTCGCGCATCTTCGAGACGAGCCCGGCGCCGACGTTGTAGCCGAGGCGATCGCCAGCGGTGCGGTGATCTCGACCGTCAATCTTGCCGAGGTGTTCAGCCGCGTCGCCGATCGGGGAGGCGACCCGGCGCAGCTCGCGGCTGAACTCACCCAAAGAGGACTACTCGATGGCGCGATCACCGTCGAGCCGTTCACGGCCGCTGACGCGATCGACGCGGGACGCCTACGACCGTTGACCCGCGATGCAGGGCTCTCACTCGGCGACCGGGCGTGCCTAGCACTGGCGCGACGGCTGGACGCTCCAGCTCTGACAGCCGACACCGATTGGCAAGGGGTAGCTCACGGTGTCGAGCTGCGCCCGATCCGCTGAGCACGTAGATCGCCGCTAGCCCGCGCGCCCACGACAGTTGCGCGCCGGGCGCTGTGATGACATAGCCCGTACCATGCGGGCCGTCGACCCCGGCTCGAACCTCCTAGCGCGCGAGTCGCGGCGGCGGGCCAGCCTCTTGTCCTAACCCTCCCGAAGCCCCGCCGCGGCTTCGCGTCGCTCAACCTCCCCGAGCGCGCATTCTGCGCGTAGAATTGGACGACGCGATCACCGCCGTTGTCATGTCTCCGCGAGGGGTCGCCAATGAACACCATTTGCTCGGTGCGTTCTGGCTAGCGGTCGATCACCGCTGCCGGCGCTACCGCGAAGGACGGCACCTCGCCCGGCTCGGCTCGCGCGTGAGGGTGGAGTTCGACGCGGCGCTGGCTCAAGCGACCGAAAGCGTCAACCCGTTTGATCGGCTGGAGCTGCGGGACCGCTTCGCGCGGGCGTGCGCCACGTCGAGGTCACGCCGAAGCTCCGCGACGTACTGCTCGCGCATCGAGCCGAGAAGATTCGGCGTGGCTACCCCGTGGAGCCCGACAAGCCGTTTTTCTGCACCCGCAAGGGCACGCGCTGGGACGACGGGAACGTGCGCGAACGCGTGCTCGACGCGGGCGCCCAGCTTGCGAGCGGCAACCTTGTCCAGAGCGGTCTACCGCCGCTGCCGCACGTCACGCCCCACACGATGCGCCGGACATACGTCTCGATCATGCTCTTGGCGACGAACTTCGATGTGGGCTTCGTTCAGAGCCAGGTAGGGCATTCGGACTCGAAGCTGACCGTAGACGTTTACAACGAGCTCTTGGACCGGAGCAAGCGCGCACACGGCGTCGCCTTCGACGCCCTTGTCTCGGACGCTCAGACGACCCTCTACGGGGCGCGCAGAACGGCGATTTTGGCCCACTATTTGGCCCACCAAGCGATTTTGGCCCGTCGCCGGACATTTTCGCGCCACCGGAGATCGGCTTGGATACAGGGGAAACGGACGATGGGCGCGGGTGGGATCGAACCACCGACCTCTCGCGTGTGAAGCGAGCGCTCTCCCACTGAGCTACGCGCCCTGGGCGGCTGATTCTAGTGGGCTTGCGCGGTGCCGGCGGCTTCGGTAGGGGCCCTTGGGCGGTTCTGCTGCCCATTGCTGCCCAATGGACAGGCATCGCGCGAGGTCGGGAGCTATCCGGGAGTTGGGCCGGGACAAGGAGCGAGTGCCCACGCCCGCCGAGCCGCTCCGAGCTAGCGACAGGACAACTATGCCGCATTATTCTCCGCATCCCAGTCAGAAGGCTCGAATCTGGACACGGCCGCGACCGATCGCAACGCATCGGAGTCTTGGTCGATCACCAGATCAACGACGACGCGGGCAGCGATGTCAATACTCGCCACTGCTGTCGGCGAGCCCATCCCATAGTCGACTATCCACACTCGAGGGTCCTTATCCAGCATCACCGCGAGAGAAGGGTGCATGGTGGCGGTAGCGGACGCTCGAACTAGCGCTGAGAACTCGCACAAGATCGTATGGTCAGCGGCTACATGGGCGCTCGGGACTGCCCAATTGTGGAGGGACTCGACATCGTCGATGTAGGCATCGTAAATGCCGTCGGCGCCGATTCCAAACGCCGTCAAGTCTGTTCCGAGACTAAAGTATTTGAGCGCTTCGTCAACTGCCTCGGCGACAAGATTAAGGAACGATAGGTCGCTATCTAGCAGCCCTTTGATGCGCTCGGCGGCCTGCTCATCGGCACGCTGCTGTTCTTCGATTTCTTCCTGGCGTTCTCGCTCCGCTGACTCTACTGCCATCGCGAGGGCCTCGGCCAATCCCTTATCCGGCTCGTAGAACGCTGCTATTGCGTCGGGGCGTCCGAACTCGCGCTCAGCCTCATCTCGCAGGACCGTGGCCAGCCCGCTCGGTATATCGCTATCGTAGAACGCGCGCTTGTCATGAGCAATAAGGACGATTCCATCCTTGTCTGCATCGAGTGAGAGGATCGTCTCCCAGAGCAGTACGTCGCGATAGCCATTCTGTCCGTTGACGTCAAATGGCTTGCCGCGGCGAAGTGCCCCGCTCGACTACTTTGTCGTGGCTTACCGATGGCAGAGGTGGGATGATCCCTCCAGCTTGCGCGATTTCCGCCCGTAGCGTTCCTTCCGTGTCGGCACGCACGCGATTCCGATTAAAGTCTAGGTCGTCCGCGGAGGTCAACAGATCCGCCTGCCGCAATGCGCTTGTCGCGTTGTGGAGGGCCTCCGCGTGCTGTTGCAAGTAGTCCGCGTACAGGTTCGAGCACTCGCGGAGCACGATCTCAGGTACCACTAGCTGCAAGTTCCCGCGGGTGGACTCGTCGAGTAGCCGACGAAGCTCGGCGGTCGTGAGTGGCCTGGACCTCTTGCCGCCCACGACATTCGTATCGACGACGACTCGGACCATGATCCTGACGCCAGCCTACAGGTCTCGGCACAGGTCCCACTCACGCTCGGTGACATGGACGCCAGAATGTTAGGGCGTCAAGAGGGGAGCCGCTGGGCGTCGGCGAGTTGAAGGGGGATCGTGTTCGTCTGCGGTGGGTCATGGGTGTTAGTGACCCCAAAAGGTCGCAACCGGCCAACGAGTTGCCATCGAACGCCTTGCAGTCCAATCGGCGGCGCACCAGAACCGAGCCGAGATGAGACACCGACCCTCCGCCACGCTCGCGGCCAATACTCGCCGGCCTCGCGCCACCGTGCTCAGCCTGAACGTCGTCGCTTCGCTCCACGAAGAACAGACCAGATGCACGAGGGTCGAGCAGGACCCTCGTGTGGGACCAATTCCGTAGCCGGTTTCGCGTACTCGGGGTCAATAACCACATGACAACCACGAGAAGCACCAACACAAACACGGTCAGCAAGCACGCGTGGGGGTACCGTCGATGAGCCGTCGCCTGAAGATCACGTTGCCGGAGGCGCTTGCCGTGCAACTAGACGAACTCGCAGCGAACGCGGACGAGCCAGTCGCGCGGCTAGCGGGCCAGATGGTCCGCCACGGCATCGCCGAAGCAGCGGCCAGCGGACAGGTTCGCCAGCCGCGCGTCACGTCGGCCCTTGCTGCGCATGGAGCACCCGAGGAGGCATCCGACCGGTGGCCACCGTGGCTCGAGCCCTACGGCGGAGATGCGGAATGCGCTCATATGGATGTGGGGCGGAACCGTCGCCCTGTTTGGCCGCTACCCGGCAGCGCTCGATGGGTTGAAAGACGGCTGGTGGAAGAGCGAGACGCATGTCGAGACCTTTGCGCCCTCGTCGTGTGGCGCCAGTGGCTCGACGACGCTGGGCGGGACCCGCGCGAAGAGCTTGCGTTCCAGGTCCAGTTCTCCGACTACGGTCTTGCTCTCCGCCAGGAAGGCGGCGGCGTCACCCGCGCATGGAAGCCAGGCGCGGCACCAGACGAGTGGCGCTACTGATCCTGCTGTCTACGCGTGCGCCAGCTCGCGCATCTGGCGCACGGGATGGCGACCCAGCCGGCCCGCAATCGCGTAGGGCGAGGCGTGTCCGTGGGTGCGGTGGGCGACGTTGACGACGACGTGTCCCCGTAGCCGGTCTATCAGGCTGCGGGGCCGCGGGAGCAGCAGCAGCTCGGCATCCTCGCTGACGAGGACGGTCGGATGGCCTTCGGTGAGGTTGCGCCAGACCACGTCGTCGGCCCACTCTTGGTCGCCGGGGATGAACTCGACCTCATCGGGGTAGCCGAGATCGTCGTCGCTCATCGACGCAGCCATGAAGAGATCCCAAGTCTTGTCGTAGACGGTGTTCATCGTGTGTTCTCCCAGCTACGGACGATATCGAACCAGCCTCCCCTGATCTTGACTTCGGCGGCGTGCATCGCGTCATTCACGGACCCTTGCGTGCTGATCGGCTCCTGCTTCTCGGAGCCGATGTAGCGGTGCTCGTGATGCTCGGTTGGATCGTGGGCGTTGTCGAAGGTGCGCACCGTGTGCCACTTCCGGTCGCGTTCGACGAGCAGCATGATCGCGTACTCGACCGGATGAGAGCTTGAGCGCTGGATCACGACGCGCACGTCTGGGGCAAGTCGGTAGCGTCGAATCCGGTCCTTGGGCATAGGCCGGATGATCTCAGGCGCCACCGCGGACAACCCAACCGCAGCGTGTGTGCCACGAGTACTCATTAGAGTGCCGGCAGATTTCGCCTCGCTCGTTGCCTGTGGGCGTGCGGCCCTGTCGACAGCCACTCGGCCGATCCGACCGATCGACGTATCACGATCGGTCGATAATGGATTTTGCCTTCGTACTTCTTGGTGCGGTCGTCGGCGCGCTCGCAACGGGCGGGGTCGGCTACTACAGCGACCTACGGACGAGGGCAATTGCGCGCAAGGCGGCAGCTCGGGCTATCTACCATGACCTCATTGTGATGCGGCTCATGGCAAAGATGTATGCCGATGCCGGGGCCTGGCTGGGGAGCTATGACTGGGACGCCTACCGCGACACCTGGGAGGAGATGCGGGCGCCGTTCCTCGAAGGCGCTGGTTTCACTGACTGGGTGATTGTTCACAACGCCTACCTCGCTCTCCACGTTGTCGCTTCCCTGGTTGAGTCAGGTCAGCCGCACGACGACCCGGCCCGCAACGCTCTCAAGAGCCTAGAGACGTCGGCTCAGAGGGCCGCCGAGATTGTGCTTCCTCTCGTCGCGTCTGCGCGAGAAATGCAAAAGCTAACGCCTGCGGATCTAGCGACTATCCAACTCGACGCGACGTAGAACGAACTCAGCGGCCATTTGGGCAGCAGCTCCATTCCGCTGCCCAAACCGCGGCAAGTCGCCCTCAATCCGACCGTATCCGACGAAGGTCTGAGCGCCGAAAACCCTGATGGGCGCCGGAAACCCGGGCTCCCACGCCCACCCGCCGCCTCGCGTGTGAAGCGAGCGCTCTCCCACTGAGCTACGCGCCCTGGGCGCCCGATTCTATTGGGCTTGAGCGCATGACGCCGCCGCAGGCTCCCTTGCATTTGATACTCCGGGGCGTCAGCGGGTAACTACGGTATCGACCACCCGGCAACGATCCGATGCAGTCGGCGTGCCGGGACAACCAAGACGACGCCAGGATAGGCAGCGTCGGGCGAAATATCGGAGTACAGATGGTGTTGACCAGCGCACGTCGCAACAACAGCAACAGAGCCGGGAGCCGGGAGAGTCTCGGCCTGCTGCTGAAGGTGCTCAACGAGCACCGGCCGGGAGTGCTCGAGGAGCTCAACAAGGTCGCCCGTTTTGCAACCGCGACCGCGGAAAGCTTGGGGCTCTCCGAGTACGAAGTGGAGCGGGTGGAGCTAGCGGCGCGCCTTCACGACGTCGGCACTATCGCGATCCCAGACTCGATCCTGAACAAGCCGGGGGCGCTCTTCAACGAGGAGTGGGAGATCATGTGTACGCACCCTGAAATCGGACAGCGCATCCTCGCGTCCGCGCCGTCGCTCGCGCATGTCGCCGACCTCGTGCGGTTCCACCATGAGCGCTACGACGGTCGCGGCTACCCCGACGGGCTCGCCGGCGAGGAAATCCCGATTGGCGCCAGTATCGTCGCGGTGTGCGTCGCCTTCGTCGCGATGATGAGAGATCGCCCGTTCAGCGACGCGATCACCGTCTCGGAGGCGCTAACCGAGGTGCGTCGTTGCTCGGGATCGCAATTCGATCCCAGTGTCGCGGATGCGTTCTGCGGGCTCCTGCAGCTGGCCCTAGCGTAGCGCGGGCGACGCGATCACCGAGCCGCTCGCGGCCGCCGCCCGGGAGCGGTGAGCAGCGACGCGAGCGCGCCGCGTTGCCGATCAGTCATCGACCCGAGCCGCTTGTCCTCGGACATGGGCACCACAGCCAGAAGCTTGCGACAGCGGCGCAGACCCCAGCGGTGCTGGCTCATCAGCAGGTCCGCCACCTCCATGCTGCGCGCCTCCCAGGGGCAGTGGAGGATCACCTCGGCGACGTCGATCTCGCCATACGCCACCCCACGCTTGAGTTCGGCGCGGGCCGTGCGGACCTCGTTTGCGCGCCCCAGGGCACGCATGTTCTGTGGACAGGAAGGGGCGAGTGTCGCTGCTGCATTCATGCTGGGGCCTCCAGTGGCGAGTAGCATCCTTGCCCGATTTGGCGAGTGCCGCGATTGCGGTTACGGCTGAGAGCCACGTGCACTGCAAACGCGGCTGGCACCGTGCAACGGATGTGTCAGCGCATGTTCAACGCGGGCTGGCACGGTCATCCGGAGCACGTGCTTGGACGCTATGCGAGCGTGCCTGCGCGGTCAACCTGGCGCTCGCGATTCGCCCGCAAGGAGCGGTCAATTGCTCTCGCTCGCTCGCTGGTGACAAATTGCACAGATATCAAAAACGGGAGCAAATCCGATATCTGGGACCATGGTTTGGGAGCGCGTCATCGTCGCGCAACATCGACTCCTGGCCTCAGGCGAACCCGAGCTGCACCACCAGCAGCGCGGCGATGCACAGCGCGCAGAACAGGTGCTCGCAGCAGATCGAGTGCGCGAGCGCGCTCTGGCGGGCGACGGGATCGCGGCGCGTGCCGAGGCGCACGGCACTGGGTACGGTGTGAGCGCCGGCGAGCGCGATCGGCGAGACGGCGAGCGCGAGCGAGGCCCACGGCACCCAGTCGGGCTGCTGACCGCTGGCCAGCTCGACGACGATGGCGGCGAGCGTGGCGAGCATCACGAGCGCGATCAGCCGATTCATCGGCCGCGCGGCGGTCGTCACTCGCGAGTAGTAGCCGGCGATCGATACGAGTGCTGCCTCGGGCAACTCGGACCCGCGGTGCGCGATCGTCTGCACGTCGAACATCAGGTCGAACCACAGCACCGCCAGCAGGAACCCGGCGCCGGCGGTGACGAACGCGCTCACGAGCGTCGCCTACTCATGACCCGAGCCGCACGCCGGCGCGGGGACGCAGCCGGTCGTTCGCTTCCGAGTATGTGTCAGCCAGCGCGCTCGCTTCGGCCTGCGTGAGCGAAGCGCCGAACGTTGGCGCTCCCCCCAGCGCTTTGTAGCCGGCGAGCAGGCGCTCGCCGATTCGCCCGAGGGCGTAGTGGGCGTCGTAGACGCTCTCGATGTACAGCGCGACGTTCGCGCGCGCGAAGCGCGCGGCGGTGCTCGAACCGTGTTCGACCGCTTCGATAGCCGCGCCGATCCCTCGCCAGCCGCGGCTGGCGAGGATGCTGAACACGCGGTAGCTGCCGGCAATGCCGGAGCCCGGTCCGGTGATCGCGCCCGCCTGGCTTTCGTCGAAGATCACCGGCAGGCGGAGCGCCGCGGCGCGTTCTATCGCGGTGCGGATCG
Source organism: uncultured Solirubrobacteraceae bacterium (assembly GCA_963735615.1). Classification (GTDB taxonomy): domain Bacteria; phylum Actinomycetota; class Thermoleophilia; order Solirubrobacterales; family Solirubrobacteraceae; genus Palsa-744. The sequence continues at coordinate 1,369,873 of CAVTLO010000001.1, read as the reverse complement.
CGGGCTGAGAGACCGCCGTCGCGTGTGCCGGCAGGCCGTTCGCGATCAGCGACCACGCCGCTTTGGTCGCCGCCACCTCGCTGCGCACCGACGGCTCCTCGCTTGCGAGTGTCCGCGCGACAGCAACCAGGTCGGCGCGCTCCAGCGCCAGCGCCTGCGGTCTCTGTGGCTTGCCCTCGCCACAGCCGGCGGCCGCGACCGCGATGCCGACCAGCATGGGCAACGCGGCCGCGCGAGCGGCCATCCGGCATCGGCCGGCGCCACGCGCTGCGGTCTTGCGTGGCGCGGCCGTCGGTTCGCCTAGACGCCCAGCAGGTCAACCACGAACACGAGCGGTGCGTTCGGCGGGATCTTCGGCGGTGAGCCTTTGGCCCCATAGCCGAGGGCCGCGGGGATGATCAGCTCGCGCCGTCCGCCCACCTTCATACCGGGTATGCCTTGGCTGAAGCCGGCGATGAGCCCGCTGAGAGCGAACGTGGATGGTTCTTTGCGTTCAAAGGTATTTTCGAATTGCTTGCCGTTGGCGTACAAGACGCCAACGTCGTTGACTGTGACGGTGTCGCCGGCCTTGGCTTCCGCGCCCGTGCCCACGACCAGTTCCTTCGTTTCGAGCTTCGCCGGCGCGGGACCCGAGGGCGGCGTCACCTTCGGTTCTTTGGACAGCGGGCCGCTCGTCGGCGTCTTAGCCGGCGTGGTCGGCGAGGGTGTCGAGGCGGTCGCTTTTTCGCCCGAATGGATTAGCGAGTTGTCGGCGCTGTTCTCGTTGCCAACCGTGATCGTGCTCGAGCCGCCAGAGCCGCAGCCCGCGATCAGGGCGGCCGCGCAGAGGGCGCCGGCGGCGAGGACGGTGCGGCGAATGGTGGGGGGGGAGATATTGAAGTTAGTCACGGCCGGGCAGCCTACCGGAACTCGGCTGCTCCCGTGTGCGTTACGATCGGTCGTGGACCGTGCTAGGCGGGGAGGTAGCGGTGCCCTGTATCCGCAATCCGCTCTAGCGGGGCTGAACTCCCCTCCGAGGGGTTCCGACCCCGGTTGCTCCGTCGTTCGGGGCGTCGATGGTTCGGGTCCCGCGCGGTGTCGGCTTGCGAACCAGGTCAGGTCCGGAAGGAAGCAGCCTTAAGCGATCACCGACAGGCGCAGCGGGAGCTCCCGGACCGGAGTCGCGAGTGGCGATCGGCGCCGGGTGCCGTGAGTCTCGACGAGGGGTGCACGGTCCACTCTCATGCACAGCGCTGGAAGATCAGCCAAGACCGGCTGGGTCGCGGACTCGCTGAACCCGGGCGGCACGGTGACGCGCTCGACGGGGTCGCGGGCGTCGAGTACGTAGTCTTCTTCGACTTCCTTGCTGGCGGGATCGACGTACACGCCGGAGGCGATGTGGCCAGCTTCGGGGCTGACGATATTGCGCGGGCTGGTCTTGAGGTACAGCGAGAGCAGCGGCACGGGCGCATGGTTGGACACGCCGACGGGGCCGCAGTGCAGGTTGATGGCGTGATTGCCCACAAGCGCGACGAGTTCGTCTTCGATCGTGTGCGTACGCGCTAGTTTGTCCAGTTCGCGGTGCGCGGAACGGTACTCGGACGGCGCGTAGGCGATCAGCGCGGCGACCACCAGCGCGCCGCCGGCCATCCACCAGCGCCGGCGCCGATCTCCGCGCTGCAGGCGCATCCAGCCGAATGCGCCGGCACCGCAGAAGATGCACAGGATCGCGGCTGCGAGGAACGCGTAGCGGGTGTTGATTGGCAGTCCGATCGTCGCGAACGCGGCGAATACGATCACCGCCACGACGCCGGCGAGCGCTCCAAGCAACGCGCGGCGTCGCAGCCACAGCAGCGACAGCACACCCCCGAGCGCGGCGCCGAGGAGCACCGGCGGACGCAGGATCTCGCCGATCCGCCGGGGTATGTACTCGGGTACGTTGGCGATCCCGGTGACGCGGTCGAGATAGCGACGCGGTGTGCTGCGTGTTGCGTCAGCGACCACAGCGGGTTGCCTGTGATCGTGAGGTCGCTGAGCACCCACAACAGCGGCGCGGCTGCAACGAGCAGAGTCAGGCGCACGACGTCGCGACGCGTGCGCCGCCGCCAGGCGATGGCGTGCGCGCCCGACGCGCTGGCGCGCAGGCGCTTGCGCAGGAACGCGGGCATGAGATCCATCAGATAAAGCCAGTACATCCCCGAGAACACCCACGCCTCCGGGCGCAGCAGTCCGGCGAGCGCGAGCAACACGAGCACGGGCGCTCCCGCTCGCCGGTGGCGGGACTCGACGAGCAGGGCGCTGAGGACGAGCAGCAAGTACGGCGAGATCGACGTAGGCGCGCACGCCGTAAGAGAGCACTTCGGCGCGGGTGAGGAAGATCAGCGCGGCGAGTGCGCCGGCAGCCCAGCCGAACCATTCGGCGCCGAGCTTGTAGATCACCCAGCCACAGGCGGACAGCGCGAGGAAGCCGAGCGCGACGGTGACGTTCTCGACGGCGTGCGGCCCGAGCGGCGCGAGCACCAGCCCGAGCAGCTCCAAGAGCGGGTGCGGCGTGGGGGCGATTGGCACGTCGTAGGCGGGCGTGCTGCCGCGCGAGAGCTGCCCGCCCCAGGCGAGCGCATAGAGCGTGTCGTAGTTGGCGAAGCCGACACCGGCGATCACGCGCAGCACGAGCGCGCCCACGGCGATCGACAGCGCCGCCCTCGCCGATCGCCGCTCGAACGGCTTGGCGGCGCGCTTGACGGCGGTGCCCATGGGCACGGACGCTATCCGCTCGGGCGGGCGGTCGAGCCCGCGAACGCCCGCGGGTAGACTGAGGCGAACGGTGTCCCCAGAGCAGCAGCCACAGGACCAGCAGCCCTCGCTTTACCGCAGGCACCGGCCGCGTACGTTCGCGGAGGTGGTCGGCCAGGAGCCGGTGGTGCGGACGCTGCGCAACGCGGTGGAGCGCGGCAAGGTCCACCACGCGTACCTGTTCGTGGGCTCGCGCGGGACAGGCAAGACGTCGATGGCGAAGATCCTGGCAGCGTGCCTGAACTGCGATCAGAATCCCACCCACCCGACCTCCGAGCACCCGATGATCGAGCCGTGCGGCGTATGCGACTCGTGCGTGTCGATCGCGCGGGCGACCTCGCTGGACGTGATCGAGATGGACGCGGCGTCGAACAATTCGGTCGACGACATCCGCGAGCTGCGTGAGAGTGTGGCGTACGCGCCGGTGAGCGGGCGGCGCAAGGTGTACATCCTGGACGAGGCGCACATGCTCTCGACGGCGGCGTGGAACGCGTTCCTGAAGACGCTCGAGGAGCCGCCGCCGAACACCGTGTTTGTGCTGGCGACGACGGAGGCGAACAAGGTCCCGGCGACGGTCGTCGATCGCTGCCACCGCTTCGACTTCCACCGCCCGACGGTGGAGCAGATCGCGAGCGTCGTGCGGCGGGCGGCGGAGGCGGAGTCGATCGAGATCCCGCCGGAGGCGGTGGCGGCGCTGGCGCGCTCGGCGACGGGCAGCTTCCGCGACGCGCTCGGCACGCTCGAGCAGCTGGTCACCTACAGCGGCTCGGAGATCGCGCTACAGGACGTGCTGGCGGTGCTCGGCGTGGCGGACGCGCGGCTGCTGGAAGCGACCGTCGACGCGGTCGCCACGGGCGACTCAAGGCGCGCGCTGCAGGCGCTGGAGGAGTGCGCTGAGCAGGGCCGCGACGCGGGCTCGTTCGCCTCCGACCTGGAGGTGCGCGCGCGCGAGCTGCTGGTCGTGCAGGTCCTCGGCGAGCTTCCGGACGAGCTGTCGCTGACGCCGGAGGCGGACGCGGCGCTGCGGGCGCAGGCCGAGCGCGTGGATCACGCGACGGTGGTGCGCCTGCTGGAGCTGCTGGGCGAGGCGATGGAGGGCGTGCGCGCGGGCGCGGACGCGCGCACCCGCCTGGAGCTGGCACTGGTGAAGGCGGCAAAGCCCGAGACGGATGGTTCGATGCGGGCGCTGCTCGCGCGGATCGAGCGGCTGGAAGGTGCGCGGGCGCTCGCGCCCAATGTAGTCCCCGCGCCCGCGCCGAGCGCGGCCCCTGCGCCCAATGTAGTCCCCGCGCCCAACGCCGCGGTGGCGCCCAACGCGACCCCGGCGCTTGCGCCCGACGCGGTCCGAGCGCCCGTGGCGGAGATGGCCCCGCCCGCTGACGCTGATGACATCCCCCGACGCCCGACGATCCCCAGCCGGCGCCCGGCGATGCGGTGCCGCAGACTTCGCCCTCGGAGCCGCTGACGCCAGGCGCGCGCGACCTTGAGTCGGTGTGCGCTACGTGGCCGGCGGTGGTGGAGCTGGTGCGCGGCGATCACGCGCTGCTGGGCGCGTTGATCGCGGAAGCACGCCCGGTGGCGGTGGATGGCGAGGACGTGACGCTGGCGTTCGCGTCGACGGCGCAGTTCTTGAAGAAGAAGGCGGAAGACCCGGCCAACCGGATGGCGGTCGGCGAGGCGCTGCGGGCGATCATGGGCGGGCGCTGGCGGCTGTCGTACGAGCTGCGCGACGAGCTCGTCGCAGACGATCGCCCAGCAGCATCGGAGCAGTCGGAGGAGGAGTGGGTGGCGCGCTTCATGAGGGAGTTCGACGCGGAGGAGATCGCCGCCGGGGAGTCGCCGGAGAACGAGCGCGGCGAGCAGGCCGTGACCAGCAACGAGAGAGGCGCGTGATGCCTAAGCAGCCGCGGATGCCGAACGTCCAGCAGATGATGGCGCAGGTGCAGAAGATGCAGCAGGACATGGAGCTCGCTCAGGAGGAGCTGAAGAGCGAGGTCGTGGAGGCCTCGGCGGGCGGCGGTATGGTGAGGTGAAGGTGAGCGGCGACCTGGAGGTGCGGGAGGTGAGCATCGATCCCGCGGCGGTCGACCCGGAGGACGTGGAGATCCTGGCGGACATGGTGCTCGCGGCGGTCAACGAGGCGCTGCGGGTGGCCCAGGAGCTGGCGGAGCGCAAGCTGGGCGGCGCGACCGCGGGACTCGACCTGGGCGGCCTTGGCGGTCTGGGCTTGCCGGGCCTGTGAGCACGTCGTACGCGCCGCCGGTGCAGCGGCTGGTGACGGAGCTGTCGAAGCTGCCGGGCGTCGGCAGCCGCACGGCGCAGCGTCTGGCGTTCCACATCCTGCGCGCCTCCGGCGAGGACGCGACGGCGCTGGCGGAGGCGATCGTCGAGGTGAAGGAGCGGATCGGGCTGTGCGAGGTGTGCTTCAACCTGACGGACGAGGCGCGCTGTCGCATCTGCGAGGACCCACGACGCGACCACGGGCTGATCTGCGTGGTGGAGGAGCCGAGCGACGTGATCCCGATGGAGCGCACGCATGAGTACCACGGCGTCTACCACGTGCTCGGCGGGGCGCTGTCGCCGATCGACGGCGTGGACCCGGAGGACCTGAAGATCGCGGAGCTGTTCGCGCGCGCGAGCGCGCCGGGCGCGGACGGTGCGCGAGGTGGTGCTGGCGACGAACCCGACGACGACGGGCGAGGCGACCGCGCTGCACGTCGCCGAGGAGCTGCGCGCGCGCGCGCCGGAGCTGAAGGTCACGCGCCTGGCGAGCGGCCTGCCGGTGGGCTCGGACCTGGAGTACGCGGACGAGGTGACGCTGGGCAAGGCGTTCGCGGGCGCCGCCGTCAGGCCGCCGCGCGTCGTGTCGACGATCGCCTGCCGGCGCGCGGCCAATATCCTGCGGCCATGTCAACGATCGTGATGAAGTTCGGCGGCACCTCGGTGGCTGACGCCGAGCGCGTCAAGCGCGCGGCGCGGCGGATCGTGGAGAAGCGCGAACAGGGCCATCAGGTGGTGGCGGTGCTGTCGGCGCGGGGCAAGACGACCGACGAGCTGATCGCGATGGCCGAGGAGATCTCGCCGGCGCCGGACCCGCGCGAGATGGACATGCTGCTGTCGACCGGCGAGCGGATCTCGTGCGCGCTGTGCGCGATGGCGATCAACGACCTCGGCCACCGGGCGATCTCGCTGACGGGCTCGCAGGCGGGGATCGTGACGGACGAGTCGCACACGAAGGCGCTGATCCTGGACGTGCGCGCGGAACGCATCCGCGCGGCGCTGGAAGAGGACCACATCGTGCTGGTGGCGGGCTTCCAGGGCGTCTCGAGAACGCGAGGAACGTCACGACGCTGGGCCGCGGCGGCTCGGACACGAGCGCGGTGGCGGTGGCGGCGGCGCTGAGCGCGGACGTGTGCGAAATCTACACGGACGTCGCGGGCGTGTACTCGGCGGACCCGCGGATCGTGCCGGACGCGCGCAAGCTCGAGCTGGTGTCGTTCGAGGAGATGCTCGAGATGGCGGCGTCGGGCGCCGGCGTGCTGCAGCTGCGCTCGGTCGAGTACGCGCGCAACCACGGCGTGCGCATCCACTGCCGCTCCTCGTTCGACGATGAGCCCGGTACGGTTGTGGTGGCGGAAGGAGAGACGATGGAGCAGCCCCTGATCACCGCTGTCACCCACTCGACCGTCGGAAGCGCGGGTCACGCTGATCGGCGTGCCCGACACGCCGGGCGCGGCGGCGCGCATCTTCGAGGCGCTGGCGGAGGCGAACGTGAACGTGGACATGATCGTCCAGAACGAGCCCGTCGCCGCGGGCGGCCTGGCGGAGATCTCGTTCACGGTGCCCGCGCGAGGACCTGCGCGTGGCGCGCGCCGCGCTCGAGCCGCTCGCCGGCGAGGCGTTCGCGGAGATGACGGCGCACGAGGAGATGGGCAAGGTGTCGATCGTCGGCGCGGGCATGCGCTCGCACCCGGGCGTGGCGGCGAAGGTGTTCGGCGTGCTCGCAGACGAGGGCGTGAACATCGACATGATCTCCACCTCGCCGATCAAGATCTCGTGCGTGATCGACCGGAGCGCGTCGAGCGGCGGTGCAGGCGCTGCACAGCGCGTTCGAGCTCTCCGGCGAGGGCACGTCGCCGAGGAGCCCTTCAGGCGCCGCAGCGCGTGCGCAGTGCCGCAAGGATCTGTGCCTCCTCGGCTAGACTCGGCTGGATAAGGACGATACTGCGCACAGTCAGACGACCACGTCGATACGTCGCGCGCCACTGCCGTGCTGGCGCCCGTGTTCGCTACAGCACACGCGTGACGCCTACGTGCTGCGCGGGTCGGCCGCAGCGTCGGTCCGACTGCGCTCGCCGCGCCGCGAGCAGTTCGACGGCGTCGAGCGCCGCCGCGCAGCGCGCTGACGAGCCCGCCGCGTCAGCGCCGTCGAGCGAGCGCTGCAGCGCCTCGAGCACGCGCACGACGCGCAGCCCGCTGTGGCCGTCCGAGCGCGGCGTCGCGCCGGTGCGCACGCAGTCGACGAAGTGCTCGCACTCGATGCGCAGCGGCTCGACGTTGGGGATGCGCGGCGAGAAGGTGTCGCCGGAGCGCGCGATGTACTCGCCCCACGAGCGCGTGTCCTCGTCGAAGCCCTTGTCGTAGATCGTCAGCTTGCCCTCGATCAGCATGTCGTCGAAGGTCGCCATGCGGCGCTCGCCGACGACGGTGATGCGCCGCTCCTTGTGCGGATCGAGCCAGGAGAGGTGCAGGTGCGCGACGATCCCGGAGGGGAAGCGCAGGTAGCAGAAGACGACGTCCTGGACGCCCTCGCGCACGTAGCAGGCGCCGTGGGCGAAGCACTCGCTCGGGCTCCTCGCCGATCAGGTGCAGCGCGACCGACACGTCGTGCGCGCCGAGGCTCCACAGCGCGTTCTCGTCGGCGCGCAGCTTGCCGAGGTTGAGGCGGTTGCCGTAGATGTAGTACAGCCGGCCGAGCTCGTCGCCGTCGATCAGCTCCTTCAGCCGCGCGACCGCGGGGTGGTACTCGAGCAGATGGCCGACCATCAGGATCCTGCCGGCGTCGCGCGGCGGCGGCGACCGCGCGCTCGGCGTCGGCGGCGGTGGTCGCGAGCGGCTTCTCGACGAAGCAGTGCTTGCCGGCGGCGGCGACCGCGATGGCGAGCTCGGCGTGCGTGGGCACGGGCGTGGCGAGCACGACCGCGTCGAGCTCGTCGTCGTCGAGCAGGTCGTCGAGCTCGCCGGTCGTGCGCGCGGCCGGGAACGCGCGCTCGAGCTGCGCGCGCGCATGCCTCGGAGGCGTCGCACAGCCACGCGAGCTCGCAGCCGGGGATCGCGGCGAGGTTGCGCGCGAGGTTCGGGCCCCAGTAGCCGAGGCCGACGACGCCGACGCGCACGGGTCGCTGCTCCTCGCTCATCTGACGGCGGCGGGCGGCTGGCTCATCGCCTCACAGTGTCCCGCTCGGCGCGGCGGCGAACGCCTTGCCTCACGGCGTCCCGCTCGGCGCAGCGGCAAACGCCCTGCCGGTGGCGATGGCGAGCTGGCGGCTGGTGGGGGCGTCGTCGGGGTCGATGAACGATTGGATCAGCATGCCGTCGGCGGTGGCGAGCAGCAGCGAGGCGAGGTGTCGGGCTTCGCGGGGCTCGAGCGCGCCTTTACAGCGAGTCGGCGATCCAGCCGGCGACGCGGTCGCGCTGTCTGCGGTAGTGCGCGGCGAGCTGCTCGCGCAGCTGCGGTGAGCGCGCGCTGCGCGCGAGCGCCTCGATGAACGCCTGATGGTACGGGCGCATCGAGTCGTACTCGTCGAGCACGGTGCGCAGAGAGCTGGCCATCAGCGCCGGCAGTCCCGCGTGGGCCTCGCCGCTGATCGCGCGGCCGATCGCGTCCGCCCAGTCCTCGAACGCGAGCCCGATCGCCTCGTTGAGGAGCGCTTCCTTTGAGCCGAAGTGGTAGCCGATCGAGCCAAGATTGGTGTGTCGACGCACTCACCAGGTCGCGCGCGGTGATGTTGCCGTACTCGCGCTCGCGTAGCAGCATCTGTGCTGCCTCGAGCAGCCTCGTGCGGTGGGTGTCGCCGTTAGCGTTCGACATCTTCCATTAACAGTGTATAAGACGTTGTACTAGACGCTGTACAAATTAGTAGAGAGAGATCGCAGATGCCGCTGACCACACCCACCCAGGAGACGGGCCCGCAGATGAGCGACGCGACGAGCACGAGCGCGGACCTCCGGGCTGAGGACGACGGGGCGCGGGCGGCGTATGTGCGCGACGCCGCCACCAAGCATGCGTCGAAGCACGCGCGTGTGATCCGCTCGGCGAAGGACGGTCGCGCGCTGAGCGCGGTGATGCTGCCGTTCTTCGAGCTGCGGCCGCCGTCGGGATACGGCGTGATCACGACCACCGGCCGTAAGACCGGCAAAGTTCGGCGCAAGTGCGTGCGCGTGATCCGCAGAGGGAACAAGGCGTACATCGTGCAGCTGCGGCCGCCGAAGCTGGCGGCGAGCGCCCGTCGGCCGTGGCGGCGTGGGTTTGGAACATACGCGCCAACCCGAACGTGCGGCTGCGAATCCGCGGCGGGACGTTCGCGGGCGTCGCACGCGAGCTGACGGAGCCCGCCGAGCTGGAGCAGGCCAGAGAGGCGCTGTGCGAGACGGTCAACCTGTTCGACTACGGCGAGTGCGACCTGCATCTGCGCGGACTGCCGACGCGCGCGAAGATCAAGGAGCTGCATCGCTACTGGTTCGACACCGGGATCCCGTTGGCGGTCGAGCTGGGGGACAGCTAGCGTTAGACGACGGAGCTTGGACGTGGCGCGGGCTTCTGTCGTCCGTCAGCGCGCCGCCAACGTCCCGATCGCCTCGACGCAGCGCTCGGCCGCGTGGCCGTCGCCGTAGAGCTCGCGGCCGCTCGCGCGGGCGGCCTTGCGCTCGAGCGCGGCGAGCGCCGCGCTGGCGTCGAGGTCGACGAGCGTGTTCCAGCCGGCCTGCACGGTCTCGACCCACTCGGTGTTCGCGCGCAGCGTCACGCACGGCACGCCGGCAAGGTACGCCTCCTTCTGGACGCCGCCGGAGTCGGTGAGCACCGCGCGGGCATGGCAGACGAGCGCGCTGAACTCGATGTAGCCGAGCGGCTCGGTCAGCGTCAGGCCGTCGCTGCCGCTCCAGCTCGGCCAGCAGGCCGGCCTCGTGCAGGCGCGCGCGGGTGCGCGGATGCAGGGGAACAGCACCGGCGCGGGCAGCGCCGCACCAGCTCGACGAGCGCGCGCAGGCGCTCGGGATCATCGACGTTGCCGGCGCGGTGGGCGGTCAGCAGCAGGTAGGCGCCCGGCTGCAGGCCGTACGCGGCGGGGATCTCGCGTGTCGGCGCGCGCGGCCGGCTGCCAGCGCAGCGCGACGTCGACCATCACGTCGCCGACGACCTCGACGCGGCCCGCGACCGACTCCGCCGCGCAGGTTCGCGGCGGCCGTGTCCGAAGAGCACAGCAGCAGCGCGCCGAGGTGGTCGGTGAGCACGCGGTTGAGCTCCTCGGGCATCGTGCGGTCGAACGAGCGCATGCCGGCCTCGACGTGCACCACCGGGACCTGCGCCTGCGCGGCGGCCAGCGCGCCGGCGAGCGTCGAGTTGGTGTCGCCGTACACGAGCGCGGCGTCGGGTGCGATCTCGGCCAGCAGCGGCTCGAGCGCGGCGAGCATGCGGGCCGTCTGCGAGGTGTTCGAGCCGCCGGCGATCCCCAGCTCGCGCTCGGGCGCGGCGAGGCCGAGCTCGGCGAAGAACACGCGCGAGAGCGAGTCGTCGTGGTGCTGGCCGGTGTGCACGAGGATCTCCTCGTGGCGCTCGCGCAGCGGCGCCCGAGACGGCGGCGGCCTTGATGAACTGCGGCCGGTTGCCGACGACGGTGAGGATCCGCACGCACGCGGCTCAGGGCAGAAGCACGATCTTGCCGTGGCTGTGACGCTCGGCGAGTTCTCGGAATGCGTCGCGCACCTGATCCAGTGGGTAGGTGCGCGCGATCGGTATCTCGAGGCTTCCGTCGGCCACCAGCCCCGCGATGCTCTGTGAGTAGCGGCACGGTGGCGATCGCGTGCGTGCCTTCGCCGTGGACGCCGAGCCGCTGCACGGCGTCGAAGTCGATGATGGTGTTGATTCGCTGCGGAGCGACGCCCAGCTCGATCGCCTCCTCCACATAGCCGCCGCCGAACGTGTCGATGAACGCGTCGATCTTTTCGCCGGCCGCCTGGCGGATGCGTTCGGCCTGTCCGTCGCCGTACGTCACCGGCACGATGTCATGGCGGCGCAGCCAGTCTTGGTTGCGCTCGCTCGCGAGCCCGATCACCTTCGGCGCCGGTACGGCGCGCGAGCTGGACGGCGACCGAGCCGACCCCTCCGGCTGCGGCCGAGACCACGACGGTCTCACCCGCTTGCGGGGCGACCGCCTGGACGGACGCGTAGGCGGCGAAGCCGACGATCGAACAGCGATCCTGCTACCTCCCACGAGAGCGACGCAGGCTTGGCGGTCAGCTGCTCGACCGGAACCACGACGAGTTCGGCGTGGCTGGCGCGCTGCTCGGTCCATCCGAGCACCTCGTCCCCGACGGCGAACGCGCTCACGCCCTCGCCGACCGCCTGCATCCACGCCAGCGAGCGTCGGTGCCCTCTCCCGACGGAAACGTCGCCGGCCAGCGCTCGTGGAGGTGCCCCTCGCGGATCGCGATCTCACCGGGGTTGATCCCCGCCGCCTTGACCGCCACCAGCACCTCGCCTGCCCCAGCGACGGGATCATCGACCTCACGCACCTCCAGCACGTCGACCCCGCCGTACGTGTCGACAGCGCACCGCTCTCATGCGTGCCTACTCTAGCCGGCTCGCGTGCGCCTCAGCGAGCCGTCCGGGCTCGCTCAGGCCGCCGCGCCGACCACCGAGGTCGACCAGTCGATCACCGACGTCGGGCGCACGACGTGGCGGCTCGAGCCCGAGCTCCTTGGGGTCGAGGCCGAGCGCGAGGCCAACGAGCTGCGGCAGGTGCAGCACGGGCATCTCCAGCTCGCGTCCGACGACTTTCTCGGCGAGTGGCTGCTGCAGGTCGAGGTTCAGGTGGCAGAGCGGGCAGGGCGTGACCAGGCAGTCGGCCTCGGCGTCCATCGCGTCGCCGAGGTGGCGTCCGGCCTGCTTGAGCGAGGCCTCCTTGTTCATGGTGATGATCGGGAAGCCGCAGCACTTGCGCATGCCTGCGTACTCGATCACGGTCCCGCCGAGCGCGTCGATCACCTGGTCGAGGTAGTGGTCGCGGGGGTGCTCCGCGTCGATGCCCAGACGCTCGCGCGGGCGCACGATGTAGCAGCCGTAGAAGGGGCCGACCTTGAGGTTGGTGAGCGGTCGCTTGACGCGCGAGCGCAAGCTGTCGAGGCCGATCTCCTCGACGAGCAGCCACAGGAAGTTCTTGTTCGTCAGGCCCTTCTCGTAGCTGAGACCCTCGCCGGCGAGCGTGGTGTTGACGTGCGCGCGGTACTCGGCGTTGGCGTCCAGGCGCTCCTGGCACTCGCTCTGGGCGCCCTGGCACGTGGAGCAGATGTTCATCATCAGCTCGGCGCCGTCGACCTGCTGAGCGAGCGCGAAGGTGCGCGCGTTGAGCGTGTCCGCCAGCTCCTGGTTGTGCTCGGCGATCACGCCCGCGCCGGTGCAGCAGGCGCGGTCGAGCTCGACCAGCTCGATGTCCAGCAGCGGCGCGACCTTGGCCATCGAGCCGTGCAGCTCGGGCGTGAAGCCGCGGCTGACGCAGCCGGGCCAGTAGGCGACCTTCATTGGTTGGCGCTCCCTTCGGTGCCGGTCGAGGCGCCGGCGGCCTCCACGTCAGGGCCGGCGGCGACGGCGACAGGGGCCGCGTCTTCGTCCTCGCCGGCGATGTACAGGTTCAGCTCGTAGCGCTCGGGGCGGCTCTCGACTTTGTCGTAGATCGCCTGCACGGATTTGAGGTCGGCGCTGGGGAGCTTGTGCGGCCTGAGGATCCCCGGGATCGTCACCTTGCGGCGCAAGCAGGCCCCTGATCGCGGTCGGGAGCGAGCTCAGCAGCTCCTTGCCGGCGGGCGGCGCGAATTTCCCGAACCACGAGTTGCCACCGTAGGATCGCGGGATCAGCTCGGCCTCCCACAGCAGGCCGTTGTTCTTGATCAGCGTCGTGAACGCGGCCTCGTGACGCTCGCCGTTGTTGACGTCGACGATGTGATGGTCGCCGATGGCGATCCGCCGCAGGCGCATGATCTGGCCCATCGGGTTGACGTCCTTGGGGCATGCCTGCACGCACTTGAAGCAGTGGGTGCAATCGAAGATGCCCTGCGGGTCCTGCGCGAGGTCGTTGAGGCGCTCGAACTGCTGGTCGTCACGGGGATCGCCGACGAAGCGGTAGGCCTTGGCAAGCGCGGCCGGGCCGATGAAGCCGGGGTCGACCTCCATCGCCAGGCAGTCGGACACGCACGCGCCGCACTGGATGCAGGCCATCGTCTGCGTGACGTCGACCATCGCCTCTTTCGAGACGAGGTACTCCCGCTCGGGCACCGGCTGCTTGGCGAGCAGCCACGGCGTGACGCGCTGGATCTTCTTCCAGTGCACCGCGTCCATGTCGACGATCAGGTCCTTGATCACGGGCATGTTGCCCATCGGCTCGATCTCGATCACGCCGTTCTCCGCGCCAGCCTTGGCGGCGTCCAGGTGCGTGTGGCACGCGAGCGACGGTTCGCCGTTGACGCGCACGCCGCAGGAGCCGCAGATCGCCTGCCTGCACGAGCAGCGGATGCCGATCGAGCCGTCGAAGCGGTCGCGCGCCTGCAGGATCGCCTCGAGCACCGAGCGGTGCGGCTCGAGCTCGACCGTGTGCTCGTCCCAGTAGGGCGCCTCGCCGGACTCGGGGTCGTAGCGGCGCAGCTTCAGGGTGAACTGCTCCGGCGGGCGGTCGTGCGCTTCGGCCATCAGCTGCGCTCCTGCGGTCGCGGGTGGGCGTGGCGTGCGATGCGGCGTCGCGGAGCCATCAGTATTTACGCTCCTCGGGCTGCCATTGGGTGATCGTGACGGGCGAGTAGCTGATCTCCGGGGTGCCGTCGGCGCCACGGGTGATATCGATGTGCTTGAGCCACTCCGCGTCGTTGCGCTCGGGGTAATCGGTGCGGAACTGCGCGCCGCGCGACTCCTTGCGCTCGAGCGCGCCCACCACGGTCGCCTCGGCGCAGTCGACCATATAGCCGAGCTCGATCGCGCCGAGCACGTCCTGGTTGAAGACCGTGCCGCGGTCGTCGATCCAGGCTTTGTTGGCCTCCTCACGCAGGCGCCCGATCGTCTCAAGCGCGCCCTGCAGGCCGGCCTCGTCGCGGAACACCGCAGCGTGGCGGTTCATCAGCTCGCCGAGCTCGTTCTTGATCTCGGACACGCGCCTGCCATCGCGCGAGCGTCCCACGATCGCATCGATACGCGCGGCATCATCACGCAGCGCGGCGTTGGCGTCGGTGCTCGGCATGCCCATGCTGGCGGCGCGCGCGGCGGCGTGTTCGCCCGAGCGCCGGCCGAAGATCAGCGTGTCGAGCAGCGAGTTGGCGCCAAGGCGGTTGCCGCCGTGGACGGACACGCACGCGACCTCGCCGGCCGCGTACAGGCCGTCGATCGGCGTGCGCCCGTCGATGTCGGTCTTGACGCCGCCCATGATGTAGTGCTGGCCGGGGCGGATCATGATCGGTTCGCGCGTGATGTCTACGCCGGCGAAGTCGCGGCCGAGGTTGACGATCTCGCGCAGCGCCTCAAGCGTGCGCTTGCGCGGCACGACGGTCACGTCGAGGAAGATGCCGGCTTTGTTCGGGCCGACGCCGCGGCCCTCGTTGATCTCGATCTGCTCGGCGCGTGAGACGACGTCGCGCGAGGCGAGCTCCATCTTGTTGGGGGCCGATTTCTCCATGAAGCGTTCGCCGTTAGCGTTGAGCAGGTGCGCGCCCTCGCCGCGCGCGCCCTCGGTGATCAGGATGCCCGTCTCGACCAGGCACGTCGGGTGGTACTGGACCATCTCCATGTCCATCAGCGGCGCCCCCGCGCGGTAGGCCATCGCGATGCCATCGCCGGTGACGATCAGCCCGTTGGTGGTCGGCTTGTACGCCTGCCCGGCGCCGCCGCACGCGAGGATCACATTCTTGGCTCTAAATGCCTCCATGCGCCCGCTGCGCACGTCGCGCGCGATCGCGCCGGCGCAGCGCCCGGCGTCGTCGCGCAGCAGCGAGGTCGTGAACCACTCCTCGTAGCGAGCGACCGTCTCGTGATGCTTCATCAGCTGCTCGTAGAGCACGTGCAGCATCGCCTGGCCGGTGATGTCGGCGACGTACGCGGTGCGCTTCATCGACGCGCCGCCGAACGCGCGCAGATCCATCTCGCCCTTGTCGTTGCGGTGGAAGGTCACGCCGATGTGCTCCAGGTGCATGACTTCAGCCGGGGCCTCCGAGCACATAACTTCGATCGCGTCCTGGTCGCCGAGGAAGTCCGAGCCCTTGACGGTGTCGTAAGCGTGCGAGCGCCAGTCGTCGTCGACGCTGATCGCCGCGTTGATGCCGCCGGCGGCGGCGACCGAGTGCGAGCGCACGGGGTGGACCTTGCTCATGATTGCCACGCTGGCCCCCGCCTCGGCGGCGGCCAGCGCCGCGCGCTGGCCCGCGAGACCGGCGCCGATGATCAGCACGTCATGTTCTGGCATGTGTCGGTGAGGTCGCTTTCGGGGGAGGGAAAGGGTCGTGCGCGACGAGACAGGAGGCTGCGCGCAGGGGACTCTATAACGCACGCGCCGCCAAGCCTCGGCTCGACCGGCGGGTGGCAGCCAGACTCATCGGGTTGCCGGACGGGCCGGCTGGGCGGGGCGCAGCGCGTCGCGGACCTGCGTCAGCGTGACCACCCCGCGCAGGACGCCGTCGCTGTCGACCGCCACCATCGCCCCCAGCCGGCCGAGTCCCTCCGAGCCGAGCAGCGATTCCAGCGGCGCCTCTTCGCCGATCCGCACGGGCATATCCTCCTCGAGCACGTCGACGACGGTGAGCGCGGGCCGCCCTGCGGAGATCTCGCTGTCGACGCGCTGCTGGCGTACGACGCCGAGGAAGTGGCTGGCGGGGTCGACGACGGCGAACCACGGCCAGCGGTAGCGCAGGAAGAACTGCTCCTGGGCATCCAGCAGCGTCGCGTCGGCGGGGATCGTGACGGGCTCGCGGTCCATGATGTCGGCGACGGTGATGTGTTTGATGCGCCGCCCGAGCGTGCCCTGCACCACGGCCGCGGTGGCGGCCTGGTAGAGGAAGAACGCGAGCACCATCGTCAGCGGCCCGATCAGGGATCCGTTTTGGGCGAACACCCACAACCCGAACAGCCCGACGAGCAGCGCGAACGCCTGCCCCGAGCGCCCGGTCGCCTGCGTCGCGCGGTTGCGATCACCGGTGCGCCACCAGATCAGCGCGCGCGCGATGCGCCCGCCGTCGAGCGGGAACGCGGGGATCACGTTGAACACGAACAGCAGCGCGTTGATGAAGCCAAGCCAGCCGAGCAGCGCGAGCACGGGCGAGGTCTTGACACTCGCGTTTGTGAGCGCTACGTCAGAGACCGTGCCGCTGCTCGCGAGCGCCACGATCGCGCCGAGACAGAGCGCGAACAGCACTAGCGTGACCGCCGGCCCGGCCGCGGCGATCTTGAGCTCCTCGCGCGCGCTGGCCGGCTCGCGGCGCATCTGCGACAGGCCGCCCAGGAACCACAAATCGATGCCGACGATCGGGATGCCCTGGCGCCGCGCGACGAGCGCGTGCCCGAGCTCGTGCAGGATCAGCGACGCGAAATAACCGAGCGCGCCGGCGACAGCGACGACGTACGCGGTTGTCTGCGAGCCGTTCATCACTTCCGGGAAATATTCGTGCGAGAGCCAGTAGATCAGCAGGAACAGGAACACGAACCAGCTGGCGCTCACGCCGATGCGAATGCCGAAGATGCGTGCTAGCTGCATGTTCCCGCGTATGGGCATGTCTCAATGGTAGGCCCAGCAAGGGGCCGGCTCGTCAGGCGTGCGGCAGCGAGCGCCCGATGATGCCCTGGAAGTCAACGCCAGCGGGCAGCGTGCCGTACTCGAGACCGGCGTCGCCTGACAGGCGCGCGGCGCAGAACGCGTCGGCGACGGCGGGTGGTGCGGTGCGCACGAGCAGCGAGCCCTGCAGGCACAGCGCCATGCCTTCGACCACCCGGCGGGCGCGCTGCTCGAGCGTGCTCGGGTCGGTGAACTGCTGCTTCAGCTGCGCAACGCTCGTGTCGAGGCGTGCGTCGGCGCCGTGCGCGAGCTCGACCTCGTCAAAGAACACCTCCAACGACCGCGGCGAGCGCGTCAGCGCGCGCAGCACGTCGAGGCTCATGACGTTGCCCGAGCCCTCCCAGATCGACGCGAGCGGCGCCTCGCGATACAGGCGCGGCATCCCTGACTCCTCCACGTAGCCCGCGCCGCCGAGACACTCGAGCGACTCGAACGCATGGTTGGGCGCGCGCTTGCACGTCCAGAACTTGCCGACAGCGGTGGCCAGACGCTTGAACAGCTGCGCGTCGCTCTGATCCTCGCTGGCGTCGGCGTCGGCGCGCGCCTCGTCGTACGCGCGCGCCAGGCGCATCGCGAGCGCGGTCGTCGCCTCGGACTCCAGGCACAGGTCGGCGAGCACGTTGCGCATCAGCGGCTGGTCGATCAACAGCTTGCCGAACGCGCTGCGGTGCGCGGTGTGGTGCAGCGCGTTCACGACGCCCACCCGCATCCCGGCGGCGGAGCCGATCACGCAGTCAAGGCGCGTGTGGCCGACCATCTCGATGATCGTCGGCACGCCGCGGCCGGGCTCGCCGAGCATCCGCGCCCACGCGCCGTGCAGCTCGATCTCAGACGACGCGTTGGAGTGGTTGCCGAGCTTGTCCTTCAGGCGCTGGATGTGAAACGCGTTGCGGCTGCCGTCGGGAAGGATGCGTGGCAACAGGAAGCACGAGAGGCCGTCGTCGGTTTGGGCGAGCACGAGGAACATGTCGGACATCGGCGCCGAGCAGAACCACTTGTGCCCGACGATCGTGTACTCCGCCCCCGCGCCACCACCGTTGACGGGTGTCGCGACGGTTGTGTTCGCGCGCACGTCCGAGCCCCCCTGCTTCTCGGTCATCGCCATGCCCGTGATCGCCGAGCCCTTCTCAGCTGCGGGTATCAGCCGCGGGTCATACGTGTTGGCGGTCACCAGCGGCTCCCACTCAGCTGCCAGCTCCGGCTGTGCACGCAGCGCGGGCACGACGGCGAACGTCATCGTGATCGGGCAGCAGAAACCGGCCTCGGCCTGCATCGCGGTCATGTACAGCGCCGCGCGCGCCGTGTGCGGGTACGGCTCCTCGCTCGTCCACGGCAGCGAATGCAGCTCATGCTCGACGCCCATCTGCATCAGCTGGTGCCACGCGGGGTGGAACTCGACCTCGTCGATGCGGTGCCCGTAGCGGTCGAACGTGCGCAGCACAGGCTTGTTCTCGTTCGCCAGGCGACCCCACTCCTGCTGCGGCCCGCCGGCCGCGCCGACGAAGCGCCCGAGCGCAGCCGCGCGCTCGCTCACCCAGCCGGCGCCCTCGCGCTCGACCGCCTCGACCAGCGGCAGGTTGCTGGAGAACACATCCACGTCCCCCGGCGCCGGCACCTGGTTGAACACCGTGTGCGTCTGCCACGGCGCGCCGTCACCTACCGATGCCGAGATAGTGCTGGCCATCACATGACAGTCAAGCAGAGAGTAGGCTGCGGCGCCATGCGACAGGCCGCGAGCATCCTGCGAGTGCTGCTTGCGACAATCGCCGTGTTCCTGTCCGCGACGTGCCTCACCGCAGGGACCGCGGTAGCGGCTGGGGGCACGCCGCTTGCCGCCGCAGCGGAAGCGGTGGCCGATGTGACGCCAGCGGCGACCGTGCCGCGTGTTGCGTACGTCACCGGGACTTCCACGTCGAAGATCTGGCTCGCGTCGGCCAATGGAACCGAATCAAAACTGCTCGGCCCGGGGCAGCAGCCGCTGCTCGCGCCCGACGGGCAGCTCGTCGCGGCGTCGCTGTTCGGCGTGAGTCCCGGCGTCGAGGAACACGGCCCGGCGCTCGGCCTCTACTCGGCTTCGGGCGCTCCGATCGTCGATTACCTGAACCTCGAAACGAGCAACGCCGTGCCGCTGGCCTGGTCGCAGGATTCGCGCTACCTCGCGGTGCAGCTGCAGTCGACCCAGATCGTCGATGGGAAGGTCGCGTCGAGCCTTGACGTGATCGACACGCAGACTCAGACGGTCACGCAGATCGCCAAAGGCACGTTCTACGGCGCGAGCTTCGCCCACGACGGCAGCGACGAGCTGGTGTTCGGGCTGTCGCACTCCGAATCGTTCGCCGGCGGGGTCAACCTGTACATGAGCGAACCCAACGGCTCGGGGCTTCACCGTCTGACCAGCGATGGGCGCAGCCTCAACCCCGTGTGGGGACCGAAGTACATCGCCTACGACCGCGAGCGCACGCGCAAGCTCTCGCCCGAATACCAGATCTGGCTCGCCTCGCCGAGCGGTGGCGCACCCGTGCGCAGGGTCACGCACATTCCCGTCGACTCGCTCGCGCAGGGACTCGTCCCGCTTGCGTTCTCGGCCAACGGCGACAGGCTGCTGGCCGAGTTCGAGGGCGAGGACCAGAGCGACGCGTATGCCGTTAACGTCGTCACCGGCCGCGCGCGTGCGGTCACCGTCCACGGTCAAGCCGTCCTCGGCGCGGGCATCTCCGCCAGCGGCAGCACCCTGCTGATCGACGAAAACGTGCTGTTTCAGACGCCGTACCACGCGCGCGTCGCGACAATTCCCTTCGCCGGCGGGCGCTCGCACGTGATCGTCGCGCACGGCTCGCAGGCCAGCTGGAACGACTGACGCACGCGCAGCGGCTCACGCCGAGACGCAGGCTGTCGTGACCGGCGCCGAGGAGGCTGTAGGGGGGCCAGCGAACGTGTCTCCCGAAAATCGTCGATAGCATCGGCCACCCGCAGCGACAGCGGCCGCCCGCCCGCGCCGGCGTTCGGTGCTCTCCAGTCCAACGTAGCCACCCCAAGGACCCGCACATGGCCAAGATCAAGGTGAAGAACCCGGTAGTGGAGCTCGACGGCGACGAGATGACACGGATCATCTGGTCGTTCATCAAGGAGCAGCTGATCGTCCCGTACCTGGACGTGCAACTGGAGTACTACGACCTCGGCATCGAGCACCGCGACGCGACCGGCGATCAGGTCACGGTCGACGCGGCGGAAGCGATCAAGCGCCACGGTGTGGGGGTCAAGTGCGCGACGATCACGCCCGACGAGGCGCGCGTGCACGAGTTCGGGTTGAAGGACATGTACCGCTCGCCCAACGGCACCATCCGCAACATCCTCGGCGGCGTGATCTTCCGCGAGCCGATCGTCATCGCCAACGTGCCCCGGCTCGTGCCCGGGTGGACGAAGCCGATCGTGATCGGGCGCCATGCCTTCGGTGACCAGTACCGCGCCACCGACATGGTCGTCCACGGCGAGGGCAAGCTGACGCTGTCGTTCACCCCCGCCGACGGCAGCCAGCCGATCGAGCTGGACGTGTACGACTTCCCCGGCGGCGGCGTCGCGCTGGCGATGTACAACCTCGACGACTCAATCCGCGACTTCGCGCGCGCGTCGTTGCGCTACGGCCTGGAGCGCAGCTATCCCGTGTACATGTCCACCAAGAACACGATCCTCAAACGCTACGACGGGCGCTTTAAAGACATCTTCGAAGAGGTCTACGAGGGCGAGTTCAAGAGCGACTTCCAGGCGGCCGGCATCACCTACGAACACCGCCTGATCGACGACATGGTCGCCTCCGCGCTGAAGTGGGAAGGCGGCTACGTGTGGGCGTGCAAGAACTACGACGGCGATGTGCAGTCCGACACCGTCGCCCAGGGCTTCGGCTCGCTCGGGCTGATGACCAGCGTGCTGATGACCGCCGACGGCAAGACCGTCGAGGCGGAGGCCGCGCACGGCACGGTCACCCGTCACTACCGCCTGCACCAGCAGGGTAAGCCCACGTCGACCAACCCGATCGCCTCGATCTTCGCGTGGACGCGCGGCCTGGCCGCGCGTGGGCGCATGGACGACACGCCCGACGTCACCCACTTCGCCGAGACGCTCGAGCGCGTGTGTATCGAAACGGTCGAAAGCGGCAAGATGACCAAGGACCTTGCGCTGCTCATCGGCCCAGACGAGCCGTGGCAGACCACCGAGCAGTTCCTAGCTTCGATTGACGAGAACCTGAAAAAGGAGATGGGCTTGTGAGCAATCCAGTACGTGTGACCGTGACAGGAGCGGCCGGGCAGATCGGCTACAGCATTGTGTTTCGCATCGCCAGCGGGCAGCTGCTCGGCCCCAACCAGCCCGTCGACCTGCGCCTGCTGGAGATTCCCCAGGCGATGGGCGCGCTCGATGGCGTCGCCATGGAGCTCGTCGACTGCGCCTTCCCGCTGCTCGCCGGCCTCGACCTGCACGATGACCCCGCCGGTGCGTTCGACGGCGTCGACATCGCGCTGCTCGTCGGCTCGCGTCCGCGCACCAAGGGCATGGAGCGCGCCGAACTGCTCAGCGAGAACGGCAAGATCTTCACCGTCCAAGGCAAGGCGCTCAACGACCATGCAGCCAATGGCGTCAAAGTGCTTGTCGTCGGCAACCCCGCCAACACCAACTGCCTGATCGCCATGAACAACGCGCCCGACATCCCGCGCGAGCGCTTCACCGCGATGCTGCGCCTCGACCACAACCGCGCGATCGCCCAGCTTGCGAACAAGCTCGAGGTCCCCGTTACCGACGTCACGCAGATGGGCGTGTGGGGCAACCACTCGCCGACGATGTACCCCGACCTGTTCCACGCCCACGTCGCCGGCAAGATCGCCGCCGGCGTCGTCGACGACCAGGAATGGATCGAAAACGAGTTCCTGCCGAATGTCGGAAAACGCGGCGCCGCCATCATCGAGGCGCGCGGCGCCTCCTCCGCCGCCTCAGCAGCCTCCGCCGCCATCGACCACGTCCACGACTGGGTCACCGGCACCGACGGACGCTGGGTGTCCATGGGCGTTCCCTCCGACGGCTCCTACGGGATCGACGAGGGCATCATCTGCGGCTTCCCCTGCACGTGCGCGAACGGCCAGTACGAGATCGTCCAAGGCCTCGACCTCGACGCCTTCTCCCGCGAGAAGATCGACGCCTCCGTGCTCGAGCTCGTCAGCGAGCGCGACACCGTCGCCAGCCAGGGGCTGATTTAGAGCTCAGTCAGGGCTGGTTGGGGCCTGGTTTAGCAAAAATTAAGGGGGCGTGGCCATTTCAGCCACGCCCCCCCTTATGTCAACTCAACGAATTTGCCGGAGACGAGAAGGAGTCCGGCAATCCCTCAAGGGTCAGCCCTTTGGGAACCAGCCTCTTCCTTTCTTCTCCACCTTGTTTTCCTGCTCAAGGCCCGGAAGCACTCGGTAAAGGTAGTTCTGCTTGATCCCCATCTTGGCAGCCAGCTCGGGGATGGTGATGCCCGGCTGTCCCTGCACGAACGACAGCGCCTCGGCTGCGCGGGTGCCGCTGCCTTTGCGACGTCCGGCACGCCTTTTCGCGGGACGACCCGGTTTCCCGGGTGCTTTGGGCGCCGCTTTGGGCGCTACTGCAACGGCTGCTTTCACGGCTGCTTTTTTGCGGCCCGAGCCGCGCGGACGCCCTGGCCCACGCCGGCGGGTAACTACCGCGGTGGCGGCTGAGCCGGCGTCTGATGCGGCCGATCCGATCACACCCGCCAGGGCCGCTGCTGCGGCCTCGAGGCGGTTGAACTCGTCAACCAAGGGCCTGAGCTCCTTCAGCCGGCCCGTGATCTCTTGGCGCTTCTCGTCAAGGAAGTCGGTCACGATTTGAATCCTATTCACTAGTGTCGATGTGCTTCGAGCTCACATCACTTTCGCTTCACCTTACACTAGTTCCGCTGGGTCACCCGTTTCAAGTGTGCACGCAGACGTTCAAGTGTGCGCATCGCCTCGCGCTCGGGCATGCCACCGACGAGTGCGCGGCTGACGAGCGCGCCGACGGGTCCAAGCGGAGGACGGAACTCGTTGCGATAGTCAAAGCGGGTTCCCCCGTCCTGCGCTCTGAGGACGTATTCGCTGTGCGCGTGCGAGCGCGCCGGGCCGCGACCCTCCCACACTGCGAGCGCCCCCGGGCGGCAATCGACCAGCGTCCAGTGAACCTCCAGGCTTACGCCGCGCATATGGATCTGCTGGTCCATCGTGTATCCGATCCGCGGCGGGCCATCGTCGGCGTGTACGAGCCTGCGGTGAATTGTGACCCACTCGCCGAGGCAGGAGGGGTCCATCACGAGCTTCCACACCTGCTCGGGCGGCGCCGGGATGTGGATCGAGGCGGTGACGACGCTCATCGGGCAGCCAGCGGCTCGGACTGCAGCCACTCGGATAGCGCGTGTTCGACCGCTCCGTCGAACGAGTGCAGCCGCACGCCGAGCAGCTCCGCGGCGTGGTGCTCTGCGGGCAGCAGGTCAGCTTGCAGTCCCTCCATCAGCGGTAGCACCAGCGCGGGGTCCTCGCCGGCGATCGCCGCAGCCACCCGTGCTGTGACGGCAGTCAGATTCACCCTCAGTGTGAGCGCCGGACGGTTGACGAGCATCAGCTCGGCGATGCGCGTCAGCATTTCGCCATAGGTGAGCGCGTCGGGGCCACCGACGTCGAGCGAGTTGCGCGGCAATCGTGCCGTTGCGCACGCGGCGAGCATCTCGATCACGTCACGTGCATCGATCGGCTGGGTGCTCAGCGCCTGCCACGCGGGCAGTGTCAGCACCGGCAGGCGCTCCACGAGATGCACGAGCAGGCGAAACGAGCGCGAGTGCGCACCGATGACGATCGACGCCCGCAGCGCCAGCGAATCAGGGATCGCCGCGAGCAGCACACGCTCCACCTGCTCGCGGCTTGCGAGGTGGCGCGATACCTTCGCTTCCGTGTCGATGCCGGCGTCCGAGTCAGCGGCGGCCGTTGGGGCATCGCGGCGCGGCGTGAGACCCCCCAGGTACACGATCCGGCGAACACCCGCATCCGCCGCCGCCGCGGCGAAGTTCTCTGCGGCAAGCAGATCGCGCGCGGGAAACGGCGAATCGCCGTTCGGCGGGTGCTCCATCGAATGGATCAGGTAGTAGGCGACCTCCACGCCCGCGAGCGCCCGCGCCAGCCCGGCTGCGCTCAGCACGTCGGCGTGCACCAGTTCCACATCGTCTCGCTGCGCCGGTCGCTGCGTGCGTGCGAGCGCCGTGCGCATGCGCTCACGGTCGCGGCCGAGCGCGCGAACCTCGTGCCCGTCCGCGCACAGTCGCGGGACGAGTAGCGAGCCGACGAACCCGCTTGCACCGGTGATGAGGATGCGCATCTGAGCAGATCATGACGCGGGCGCGTCGCCGACGCGGGGAACTCTCGGAAAGTGCGGCCTGATCGGCGCGATTGTCACAGGAACGTGACTGGTCACGGGCTATTTCCGGGTAACAGGATTTCCCTGCGATTTGCGGGGTGGACCCGCGCCGTCCCTTGAGCGGCCCGCCGAATGGTGCTTTGATCGCGACCGTCCCATTCAACTCCGATTCGCAGGCGGGGGTAGGTGCCGGTGCAGGCAACGCAGACTAAGCGAGCGCCCAAGCGGGCGGCGAAAAAGGTGAGCTGTGACGAGTGCTACTTCCGGGTCAATCTCCTATGTGCGCTCGAGTTGCCCGAGCCGTGCGCGACCTTCCGGCCCAACGAGGCCCAGCTGAAACCGCCGCAGCAGTTGCGCTTCGTCTTCCGCCATGAGCGCCGCACGCGTGCCGCGTGGGCGTTTCCGTCCGCTCAGGAGCAAGCCGCGCTGCACGCCTAGCGGGGTATGGAGGGCTATATTGGGTCTCAGACCTGCAAGCTTTCGGCAGAGGTGGTGGCGAGATGGCAGCAAAGGACAGATTCGGTAAGGCCGGCGAGAGCGACTACGCGGCAGAGGCAAGCCGCTACGTCAAGCGTGTCCTCGACGATGAGGAGTTGCGCTCCAACCTGCTCTCCGCGTACGCCGCGGCGCGCAGCGCCTACGGGCGCATGGGCAACGGTAAGCCTGCCACGCAGGTGCTATTCGAGGATCCCAAGCTTCAGCAGGAGCTCACAGGTGCGGCGAACGCGCTGCGTCAGGCAGCGGGCTCCTTGCGTGAGCCTTCGGTGCCCGCCCCGCGCCGCCGCGGCGGCCTTGGACGTTCGCTACTGCTGCTCGCGGTTGGCTCCGTGCTAGCGATCGCCCTCAGCGAGAGCCTGCGCTCGAAGCTGCTCGACCTCCTCTTTGGTGCCGAGGAGGAGTTCGATTACAGCCCGACCACCGAGCCCGAGACGCCTGCGCCGGCCGGCGTCGCCGGTAGCTGAGCAGGGCGCTCGCCGCGACGATGAGTGCCGTGGACGGTGCTGTCATAGACGCCGAGGCAGTCGCCGAGGAGCCGGGTTCGCGGGCGCGCCCGAGCGATGGCCGCGCTCGGTCGCTGTCGGGCGAGAAGGCGCAACGGATCATCGACGCGATGCGGCGCAGCGTCGCCCAGCGAGGAACCGCCGCCTCCACGTTCGACCATGTCTCCCGCGAGGCTGGCGTATCGCGGGGTCTGTTGCACTACTACTTCGGCACCAAGGAGCAGCTGCTCGCTGAGGCCGTCAGACGTGACTGCGATCTGCGTCTCGAGCGGCTGGAGCAGCAGCTTTCGACGGCCAAAACGGCCGACGACTTTATCGACCTCATGGCCCAGAGCCTGCACGAGACCGTGAGTGAGGATCCCGAGTTCGTCACGCTTGTCTTCGAGCTTTTCACCCTCTCGCGGCGCAACGCCGACATCGCCATCGAGTACGCCGGTCTCATGCGCAGCACGCGCGAACACGTCGCCGTCATGCTCGCTGCCGCTCAGCGCGAGGGCGTGCTGCGGCTGCACGCCGAGCCGGATGCCGTCGCCGAGGTTCTGTTCTCGATCGGAGATGGCTTTGCGCTGCGAATGCTGACCGAGCCGCACCGGGACTTCTCCGCGACGATCAGCGCGGGAATCACCTGCGCGCGTGCGCTGCTGACCGATTAACGCCCGCTGCGCGCGTCCCCGGCGGCGCGAGCGGTTGATTTACGCTCCTATAATCGTCAACCCGATGCCCATCTACGAGTACAGACGACCGGACGGCACCACGTTCGAGCTCCAGCAGTCCTTCAGCGACGACGCGCTCGCAGTCGACCCCGATACTGGTGTGCCCGTCGAGCGTGTACTGCACGCACCCGCCGTTCACTTCAAGGGTAAAGGCTTCTACAACACCGACTACGGCACACGCAATCGCCAGCGTGAGACGGCCGCAGCCGCCGCATCGTCCCGGGACGGGGAGAAGTCCTCATCGGAGAAGTCTTCGTCAGAGAAGTCCTCCTCCGAGAAGGCCGCAGCTGGCAAGTCCTCGTCCGACGGAGGTTCTTCTTCTTCTTCTTCTTCCTCCTCCTCATCGGATGGCAAGGGCGACAAGGGCGCGGCCAAGTCGAGCGACCCTAAGCCGGTCGCTGCCAAGAGCTAGCGACAGGCGGGCCTTTCACTCCGCGCGCGGCCCGTATAGCGATGGTTATACAGGCCGCAGTTGAGCGGACTCGCCTGCCACCTCTGCCCCACACACGCTTGCTCACCCGCTCATGAACTGCGCGACGTCCGCGCGGCGCGCTTCTTCTGAGATCGTCAGGCCTTCTTCGCCACTGGGTAGGATCGTCTGTCCGGTGGGCAGGAGCACGCGCGTCGGCGGCGTCCCGGTGGCGGCGAGAGCGGCGAACATTCCCAGCAGTTCGGTTCCGCTCATGTCGGAGATGATCGCTGGCGGCGCGTGCCAGGCGATCCACGGCAGGCGGAAGAAGCTCGACAGGGAGAGCAGCTGTTGCTTCATGTCGGTGAACAGGGCCTGCTGGTGTTCCTCGCGCTGGATGTCGGTCTCGTTCGGTGCGCACAGGTTCTTGCGCGTGCGCGCCAGTGCTAGCGCCTGCGTGCCGTCGAGATGGTGCGTGCCTGCGCTCAGGCGCAGGGTAAAGCCGCCGTCGGCCGAGCCGCCGTCGAGGTTGGAGACGATGCAGCCGCCGCTATATGTAACGCCGCCCATCGCGTCGATCAGTTGGGGGAAGTTTTCGAAGTCGACTTCCACGACGTGGTTGATGGGTACGTCGAGCCAGTGCTCGATCACCGATACCGACAGCGCCGGACCGCCAAACTCGTGGGCGGCATTGACCTTCTGCAGGCCGTGCCCCGGAATTTCGATGACGGTGTCGCGCGGGATCGACAAGCGCGCCGCGTGCCCGCCGCCGGTGCGGATCAACATGATCGTGTCCGAGCGGCCGAAGCCGGTGGTTTCAGCCCCCGGTTCCCTGCTGTTCTTCTGGCGTCGATCGGAGCCGAGTACGAGGATGTTGTTCGCCGAGGTCAGCGGATAGCCGGCCGGGTCGAGCACGCTCGCGACGTCCGCCGGCAGCGGCGTGCGCTCGAAGTGCGAGCTGATCAGGAACAGAACCAACGACAGCGCCAGCCAGGCGACGACGAGCGAGACCAGCGTGAGCGCGACGCGTTTGGGCTTCGTCCAGCGGCGCCAGTCGCGCCAGCCGCCAGCCGCAGAGCGCGGTCCGCTGCGATGGCGTCCCCCTCGGCGTGCGCCGTTGGGCGCCTGCCCGGGGCGCCGCTCGCGCAGATCTTCCTCGCCCCTGCCGGGCGCCAGTCGCGGTCGGGCGCGGTAGCGCGTGTACTGCGGCGGTTGCTCGCGGTCGTTTGCCATCGAGATGACCCTATATTCGCGGGATGACCTTCGCGCCCGCGCCGGTCGCCGTCGCGCTGACGTATCCGGTCGACCCTCGATAGCGTGGGAGCAAGCGTGTCCTTCTACGTAACCACACCGATCTACTACGTCAATGCCGCCCCGCACCTCGGGCACGCGTACACGACGATCGCTGCCGACGTGATGGCGCGCCACCACCGCCAGCGTGGCGAGGACGTGTTCTTCCTCACCGGCACCGACGAGCACGGCGAGCCAGTGGCCGATGCGGCGCACGCGCTTGGCATCGAGCCGCAGGAGCTTGCCGACCGCAACGCTGAGCGCTTCAAGGCGCTCGCGCCACAGCTGGAGGCGAGCAACGACTTCTTCATTCGCACCACCGACCCGCAGCACGAAGCGATGGTCAAGCAGGTGCTCTCCCGAGTGCGCGAGAACGGATACGTGTACGAGGGGACCTACGAAGGCTGGTACTGCCCGCGCTGTGCGGATTTCAAGGCGGAGAACGAAATCGACGAGGACCGTCGCTGCCCGATCCACCACATCGAGCTGACGCGCGAGCAGGAGGAGAACTACTTCTTCAAGCTGTCCGCCTTCCAGGAGCGCCTGGAGGAGCTGTACGCGGCGCGGGAGGACTTCGTCGTTCCGCGCACCCGCTACAACGAGGCGCTGTCGTTTATCCGCTCGGGGCTACGCGATGTGCCGCTGACACGACACAAGCTGACGTGGGGGGTGCAGGTGCCGTGGGACCCCGAGCACGTCTTCTACGTGTGGTTCGACGCGCTGCTGAACTACTACACGGCGCTCTCCTACGCGCCTTCGCCGGCGGGGCTTGCCCCGGGCAGCGGTGACCTTGTTGAGCGCTTCTGGCCGGCGAGCTACCACCTGATCGGCAAGGACATCCTGCGCTTTCACGCCGTCTACTGGCCCGCGCTGCTGATGGCCGCAGAGCTCGAGCTGCCCGAGCATGTATTCGTGCACGGCTTCCTGCTGATGGACGGCGAGAAGATGAGCAAGTCGCTGGGCAACGTGCTCGACCCGTTCGCGGTGATCGAGCGCTACGGCTCGGATGCGCTGCGCTTCTACCTGTTGCGCGACGTTCCCTTCGGCCAGGACGGGTCGGTCTCGACGGCGTCCTTCGAGCTGCGCTACGAGAGCGAGCTGGCCAACGAGCTCGGCAACCTCGCAAGCCGCACGATCGCGATGGTGCACCGCTACCGCGACGGCGTGCCGCTGGCGATCGCGCCTGACTCCGAGCTCGACGGCGAGTTCGCCGGCCTCGCGCAGGAGGTCGCGGCGATGATCGACCGTGCGGAGCTGACGGCGGCACTCGATGCGATCTGGCAACGCGTGCGGCGGCTGAACCGCTACGTGGAGGAGCGCGCCCCGTGGCAGCTCGCCAAGGACGAGGCTCGTGCACCGGAGCTGGACCTCGTGCTCTCGACGCTGGTGGCGGGCCTGCGGGTGCTCGCTGTGCTCCTGCATCCTTACCTGCCGGCAAGCACCGACAAGCTGCTTGCGGCCCTCGGCAGCGAGGATCGCTTGCTTGCAGCGGCCCGCTGGGACTCGACGCAGGCGCTAGGCAAGCCGATTGGGCGGCTCGACTCGCTGTTTCCCAAGTCCGCGTGAGCTGCGTCCTGCGACGGTGATCGACTCCCACACACACCTGCACCTGTGCGAGCCGCCGAACGCGGAGCTGGTCGCGGCGGCGGAGGCGGCAGGCGTGACGCGCATGCTCACCGTCGGCATCGACGGCGCGTCCTGTCGCGCGGCGCTCGCCGCGGCGGAGGACTTCCCGCAGGTGTACGCGGCGATCGGCAGGCACCCGAACGCGGCCGATGGCTTCGACGACGCCGACCTGGCGGAGCTGCGCGCGCTGGCGGCGCACGAGCGCTGCGCGGCGATCGGCGAGACGGGCCTTGACTTCTATCGCGACAGCGTGCCGCCGCGCGCCGATCAGCAGCGAGCGTTCGCGGCGCAGATCGAGCTTGCGCGCGAGACGCGCAAGCCGCTGGTGATCCACACGAGGGCGGCCGATGAGGACACGCTCGCGCAGCTCGCCGCCGAAGCCGACGGCGTGAGCGTGGTCATGCACTGCTTCTCAATGCCCGAGCGGTTGCACGAGTGCGTGCGGCGCGGCTACGCGATCTCGTTTGCGGGCAACGTCACATACAAGAACGCCGCCGAGCTGGCGGACGCGGCGCGGCTGGTCCCCGCGGAGCTGTTGCTGGTGGAGACCGACGCGCCGTATTTGACCCCGCAGGTGGTGCGTAAGCAGCGCAACCAACCCGCGTTCGTCGTGCACACGGCGGCCTTCCTGGCGCAGTTGCGTGGCGTCGATCTCGACGAGCTGGACGCGATGGTCACGCGCAACGCAGCGCGCGTGTTCGGCTGGGCATGATCGCCGTGGCCGCGCTTCGACCTCCGGGTCATGCCCCAGACGAGCCCCCTGAGGGACCCGTGCAGCCGAGCTTGCGGCGGATGCGCCGCTTCGGCGTGCGCCCCGACCGCGACCTTGGCCAGAACTTCCTGATCGACTCGAACATCCTCGGCGTGATCGGCCGTGCCGCCGCGCTCGAGCCGCAGGACGTTTTGCTCGAGATCGGAGGCGGGCTGGGCGTGCTCTCGGAGTACCTAGCGGAGCGCGCCGCGCACGTGCATGTGGTCGAGATCGACGAACGCCTGCGCGAGGCGCTGAGCGACGCGACCGACGCCCACGCCAACGTAACCGTGCACTGGGCTGACGCGATGACGCTCGACCTTGGCGCCCTGCGGCCCGCTCCCTGCAAGGTCGTCGCGAACTTGCCCTACGGCGTGGCGGCGGGCGTGCTGCTGCGCACGATCGAGGAGCTCCCGGGTGTGTCCTCGTGGGTGGCGATGGTGCAGCGCGAGGTTGGCGAGCGCCTGGCGGCGGCAGCGGGGGGTGGCGCGTACGGCGTGCCTTCTGTGCTCGCCCAGCTGGCGTGCGAGGTGCAGGTACTGCGCGCGATCCCGCGCACGGTGTTCCAACCGGTGCCCAACGTCGACTCGGTGCTCGTGGGCATGCGCCGGCGGCCGGGCGTGGGCGATGGGTCGCCGGGCGAGGGCACGCCGCGGGGCGCTGGTCCCGCCGCCGGGGCGCCGCCGCCGAGCGTGTCACCGGCGCTGCGCGCGCTGGTCGCCGCCGCGTTTGCCCATCGGCGCAAGACGCTGTCGGGGTCACTCGGCCTGGCGGGCGCGTCGGCCGGGCTGCCGCCGCGGTCGCGCGAGCGGGTGCGGGAGGCGCTGACACGGCTGGGTCAGCCGGCGGACGCGCGCGCGGAGCGCCTGTCCCCGCAGGACTTCCGCGCGCTCGCGCTCCTGCTGGAGCTATGAGCGCCGAACGCGCCCGTCCGGGGTCCGACCGCGGCGTGTTCGCGCCGGGTGTCCACCGCGCGCTCGCCCCGGCGAAGATCAACCTCGGCTTGTTCGTGGGGCCGGTGCGCGCGAGCGACGGCAGGCACGAGCTGGCGAGCGTCATGCAGTCGATCTCGCTGGCCGACGAGGTGACGCTGGAGGCGGCGCCGGTGGGCAGCCGCGGGGACGAGGTGTTCTGTCCGGGCGTACCCGGCGCCAGCGAGGAGAACCTAGCGGCGAAGGCCCTGCGCGAGTTTCGAGCGAGCACCGGCTGGCGCGCGCCGGCGCTGCGGCTGAGTATCGTCAAGCGGATCCCGGTCGCGGCGGGCCTGGGCGGCGGCTCGGCCGACGCCGCCGCGGTGCTGCGCCTGGCCAGGCACGCGTCGGGGCTCGGCGACGAGCAGCTGCTGCGCACGCTCGCAGCGAAGCTGGGCGCTGACGTCCCCGCGCAGATCTCGCCGGGACGCTGGTTGGCGACGGGCGCCGGCGAGCGCCTCCACGAACTCCCGTCCGCGAGATCGCGCTTCGGCGTGCTCGTACTGCCGCTGGCCGCCGAGTTGTCCACGGCCGACGTGTACGCGGAGGCCGACCGGCTGGCGCTCGTGCGCACGCACCGGGAGCTGGAGCAGCGTGGCGCCGAGCTGCGTGCGGAGCTCGAGCACGGCGCGGCGCTGCCCGCGGCGACGGAGCTACTCCACAACGACCTGCAACGTGCGGCGGTGTCGCTGTGCCCGCAGATCGCCGAGGCGTTGGGGCAGGCACGGGAGGCCGGCGCGGAGCTGGCACTTGTGAGCGGCTCCGGACCGACGGTGATCGGCCTGTTCCCACCGAGCCCCTTCTCGACGGCCTCCTCCGCGCGTGCCGGGGGCGCGGGACGCACACCGGAGAGCGGGCTCGTGCTGGCGCATGCCGGCGCCGCGGCGCTCGTTGGCCGCGTGCCGGAGCCGATCTGCGCCGCGCCGGTCGACGGCGCGTTCGCGCGCGCGGTCACGCTGGGCACGGGCGAACGACGTCTGCGTACGTCACAATCCCCGCAGGTTCCATGACTAGGTCGCAAATCAACGAGCTGGTGGCCGCGGGCGCGGGGCTGGTGAGCCTGGTGTTGTTCGCCGTGCTGATCCTCGTGCCGGCGTGGTCGTCGTACTCGCGACTGTGGGAGCGGGCGGCGGCGACGGTGCTGTCGCTGTACGTGCTCGCGGTGCTCGTCGGGGTCGGGGTGGTCGCGGCGCTCGCCGCCGTCTACTTCTGGGGCTGACCGGCGTGTCAGACCTCGCGGCGCTCGACGCGATCACCGAGGCGGTCGAGTCTGGCGCGGGCCTGCCGGAGGTGGTGCGCGCTGCCTCGAGGGCGCTCGAGGCGAGCCTGGCGGTGACGGACGCTTGGGGGGCGACGCTGGCGGTCGCGGCGCGCTCGCCCGCTGAGGAGCGCTCGCTGCTATCTCAGGGCGAGGGCGTGAGCAGCGCGCCGCTGCGCGTCGCCGACACGATCGTCGGGACGCTGCACATGCGCGCGAAGACCGAGCCAAGCGACTCGATGCGCCGCGTGCTGCTGACGATCATCGCCTCCGAGGTCGAGCGCGTGCGCGCGCCCGAGCGCGTCTCGGAAACGGCCTCCGCGGACTTCCTGCGCGCGATCCTCAGCCGCGAGCTGACCGACCGCGACGAGCTGCTCGCACGCGCAAAGGACCTCTCGCTGGCGATCGAGGAGGGAGCGAGCATGCTGGTCGCGCGCGCGCATCCGCAGACGCCCACCGACGAGGGCTGGCGCGGGCGCGTGCGCGCGGTCGCCGAGCGCGGCGCGCGGGCGGTGGCGAGCCGCTCGATCGCGGCGCTGTCCGAGCGCGAGGGGATTCCCGGCGCCGAGGTGCTGGTGTTGGTGCCGGGCGGCGAGGAGGCCACGGCGGCACGCGCGGCGGAGGCGGTGCTCAACGAGATGGAAGCGAGCCTCGCCGGCTACACGTTCGCGCTCGGGCGCAGCCGCGTCACCGGAGAGCCCTCGGAGCTGCCGCGTGCGGCCAGCGAGGCGCTGCTCGCCGCGAACGTCGCGCAGGGCTCCGCCGACGGCGCGGCGCTGGCGTTCGACCAGACGGGCGCCTACAGGCTGCTGCTGTCGGCGATGAGCGAGAACCCGAGCGAGCTGCAGCGCTTCTACGCCGAGACGGTCGAGCCGCTGGTCGCATACGACGAGCAGTACGAGACCGATCTGGTGCGCACGCTCGAGACCTTCCTCGAGGCCGACGGCAACGTCGCCGGCACCGCCCAGCGCCTGTTCACCCACCGTCACACCATCTACTACCGCCTCGAGCGCGTGCGCGAGCTCTCGGGGCTCGACGTCAGCTCCAGCGACGGCCGCGAGAAGCTCAGCCTTGGGCTGAAGTCGATGCGCGTGCTCGGGATCGCATCCGCGGGCGGCCCCGCCTCCGAGGCTGGTGCGGAGGGAGGGCGCGTGCCCAACCGCTCCGGCAGGCGCTCGTAGCTGACTATCCTGTAGGCCCATTGGGGGGTCGTCCAACGGCAGGACATCAGGTTTTGGTCCTGAGAATCGGGGTTCGAGTCCCTGCCCCCCAGCTGCAAGATTGCGGATGCGCGGCGAGTGAATAGCATGGGAACGGTGAGCGCCCCCACCGTTCTGATCCTCGCTGCGGGCAAGGGGACGCGCATGCGCTCGGACACGCCGAAGGTGCTGCACGACGTGTGCGGGCTGCCGATGGTGCTGTGGCCGGTGCGGGCGGCGCTTGTAGCGGGGGCGGGCAGGGTGGTGGTGGTGGACTCGCCGGAGCTGGCGCTCGAGCGGGTGCTGCCGGAAGGTGTGGAGCTGGCGGTACAGGAACGCGCGAACGGCACGGGCGGCGCGGTGGCGGCGGCGATGGCGATGCTTGGCTCGACGGACGCTCCGGCGGTGGACCCGGCGGCGGCAGTGCTGGTGCTTAGCGGCGACGTGCCGCTGGTAAGTGCGGAGGCGCTCGTCGAGCTGATCGAGGCGCACCGCGAGAGCGGCGCGGCGGCGACGATGGCGAGCACGGTGCTCGACGATCCGAGCGGCTACGGGCGCGTGGTGCGCGACGCGGCGGGAGCGGTCGAACGGGTGGTGGAGACGAAGAAGGAGGGCGACTCAACGCAGGCGGAGCGCGAGATCCGCGAGGTGAACACAGGTATCTTCGTGTTTGCGGAGCACGCGCTGCGCCAGGCGCTGCCGCGCTTGAGCGCGGACAACGCGCAGGGGGAGCTGTACCTGCCGCAGGTGCTCGACGTGCTGCGCTCCGACGGGGCGGCGGTGGCGGCGCACGTGGTGGACGACGAGCGGCTGGTGCTGGGCGTGAACGACCGCGTGGCGCTCGCGCGCGTGCGCAAGCTGGCACAGGCGGCGATCAACGAGCGCCATATGCTCGCGGGCGTCGGCATCGTCGACCCGGACGCGACGGTGATCGACGTGGACGTACGGATCGGCGAGGACACGACGATCGAGCCGTTCACGACGATCAAGGGCATGACACGCATCGGCCGCGAGTGCACGGTGCGCCACTCCTACCTGATCGACTGCGTGCTCGAGGACGGCGTCAGCGTCGGCCCGTTCGGATACCTGCGCCCGGGGACGGTGCTGCGCAGGGGCAGCAAGGTCGGCACGTTCGTGGAGGTCAAGAACTCCGACGTCGGCCCGGGCGCGCGCGTGCCGCACCTGTCGTACATCGGTGACGCGGACGTCGGCGCGGGGACGAACTTGGGCGCGGCGACGATCACCGCCAACTACGACGGCCGCGCCAAGCACCGCACGACGGTCGGCGAGCGGGTGCGCACGGGCGTCGACACGACGCTGGTGGCGCCGGTGAGCGTCGGCGACGACGCGTACACGGGGGCGGGATCGGTGATCACCGCGAACGTGCCGCCGGGCGCGCTCGGCATCGCGCGCGAGCGCCAGCGCAACGTCGAGGGCTACGCCGCGCGGCCGGCCAGCGGCGGGGCGAGCCCGGGCGGCGGGCAGGGCGGCGAGGCATGAGCGATCGGTCGCGGGCGTTTACACTCCCTGGCGAGATGAGTGCGATCGACACGCGCACCCAGTACTCGCGGGCGAGCCTGCCGATCGATTACAACAAGCGGCTGATGCTGTTCAGCGGGCGCGCGAACCCGCAGCTGGCGGTGGACATCGCGGACAAGCTCGGCGTTGACCTGGGGCCGGTCGAGCTGAAGACTTTCTCCGGCGGCGAGGTGTACTGCCGCTACGAGGAGTCGATCCGCGGTGCGGACGTGTTCATCGTGCAGCCCACCAGCGGCAACCCGCACACGGGGGTCACGGCGAACGACTCGCTGATGGAGCTGCTGTTCATGATCGACGCGGCCGTCGGCGCGTCGGCGCACAGGGTGATCGCGGTGACGCCGTGGTTCGGCTACTCGCGCCAGGATAAGAAGTCGGCGCCGCGTGAGCCGATCTCCGCGCGGCTGGTGGCGCGCATGCTCGAGGCGGCGGGCGCCGACAGGGTGCTGACGATGGACCTGCACGCGGGTCAGATCCAGGGCTTCTTCCAGATCCCGGTGGACCACATGACGGCGCTGTTCATGCTGACGCAGTACTTCGCCGACCTGGCGCTGCCGGACCTGGTGGTGGTGGCGCCGGACGCGGGCAGGGTGAAGCTGAACAAGAACTTCGCGTCGAAGATCGGCGCCGAGCTGGCGATCCTCGACAAGGAGCGCCCCGCGCAGCAGGTGGCTGAGATCGGCTACGTGATCGGCGACGTGAAGGGCCGCACGGCGGTGATCGTGGACGACATGATCGACACCGCGGGCACGCTCAAGGCGGCCGCAAAAACGGTGATGGAGGAAGGCGCCGCACGCGTGTACGCGGCGGCCACGCACGCGGTGTTCTCGGGCGACGCGTACAAGAACCTCGAAGAGTCAGGGCTCGAGCAGATCGTCGTCACCGACACGATCCCGATCACGACAAGCGGCCGCCCGGACAACGTGCGCGTACTGCCGTGCGCGGAGCTGCTGGCTGACTCGATCCGCCGGATCTTCGTCGACGATTCCGTCAGCGAGGTATTCGGCGGCGAGAACCAGTTGTTTTGAGCTGTTCCGGTCGGCACATGTGCCGACCGGCGGGACCGCGCATGCGCGGTCCCGAGGGAGGTCGCATGCGACCTCCCGTCATCATCCCCTCACGATGTCCTCCACGATCGCTACTGGAGCGGCGGGCACGCGCGGTCCGCGCGAGTGGTGGCGGCGGCTGCCGTCTCGCCAACGCCGCATCCTGTGGGCGCTGTTCGCCGTCGCGGTCATCGTCGTGCTCTTGGTCGGCGCGCTGCTGGCGCGGTGGCTGAGCGCTGAAAACGCCGAACGCAGCGACGACCTAGCGCTCGTGCAGGCGGAGGCGAAGGGCAATCTGGCTGGCATGCTCGCTCAACTGAGCGGCTGTCGTGCGAGCCCGTCGTGCCTGACGAGCGCCAAGGCCAACGCGCGCGACCCGCGCGTGCATCGCGCCGGCGCGGTGAAGATCCTGCAGCTCGAATCGCCGACCGCGAACTCGCTTTCGGGAGCCACGGGCAAGACGCGACTGGCGTGGACGGTGATCGGCACGCTGCCTGTGGTGCAGTGCGTGGACGTGCGCCGCACCGGCAGCTTCCTGTCGGGCATCCACGTACAGCTGATCGGGATCAGCCCGCCCATCTCGGGCGAAGGCACGTGCTCGAAGCGCACGCAGCTGGAACAGCAGGAAGAAGAAGCGGCGAGACTCGAACAGGGAGCGAGCTAGCGCAGCCGGAGGGAGCGGGCTGGCGCCCGACGCAGAGGGCGAGCCGGCGACGGGCGATTGCTACAGTCTGCAGTCGCTCATGGCAGACACGACCACCAAGCTCAACGTCAACAGCCGCGATGCCGCCGGCTCACGCGCTGTGCGCCGCCTGCGCCGCAGCGGGCGCGTGCCAGGAGTGCTGTACGGCGGCGGCGCCGAGCCGCTCGGGTTCGACGCGGACGAGCGCGAGCTGCGTCACGCGCTCGCCGGCTCCGGTGCGGTGCTCGACCTGAGCATCGACGGCGGCAAAGCCACGCCGGTCGTCCTCAAGGAGGCCCAGCGCCACCCCGTGCGCGGCGAGACCGTCCACGTCGACCTGCTGCGCGTGCGCCTCGATCAGGCGATCAGCGCCGTCGTGCCGCTCGAGCTCACCGGCGTTGACGACGCTCCCGGCGTCAAGGAAGGCGGCATCCTCGAGCAGATTACGCGCGAGCTCAACGTCGAAGCGCTGCCCACCGCGATTCCCGAGTCGATCGTGCACGAGGTCGGCGACATGCAGATTGGCGAGACGATCCTCGTCGGAGCGCTCACGCCCCCCGAGGGCGTCACGCTGCTCGACGACGCCGAGGAAACCGTCGTCGCCACCCTGTCGCCGCCGCGCCTGCAGAGCGAAACCGCCGAAGAGATCGAAGCCGAGACAGAGGTCGTCGGCGAGGGCGGTGCGCAAGGCGAGGCCGGCGGCTCCGAGGGCTCCGCAGGCGAGGAGTAAACGGCGCTGAGACGCCCGTTCGGCGGTGGCCGTGGAGGTGGTGGTGGCGGTGGAGCCGTCGACTGGCTGATCGTCGGGCTCGGCAACCCCGGCCGTGAGTATGCGAACACGCCGCACAACATCGGCTTCGCCGTCGCAAACGAGCTCGTCGAGCGCTGGGGGCTGGGCGCCGCCAAGGACCGCTTCCGCGGGCGCCTCGCTGAAGGCCGTGTACGCACGGGCGCGCCCGGCGCGTCGCTCGGCATCGGCGCGACCGCCGGCGAGGGTGGATCTGGAGGCGGCGCTCCGCCCGGCGCGGCCCCGCGTGTCGCTGTGCTGTGCCCGCAGACGTACATGAACGACGCCGGACGCTCGGTCGGCCCGGCACGCGGCGCTTTGAAGCTGCCGCTCGAGCGCGTGCTGGTCGTGCACGACGAGATCGACCTGCCGTTCGGCGACGTGCGCGCACGCCTCGGCGGTGGCCTGGCGGGTCACAACGGGCTGAAGTCGCTCAAGCGCGAGCTCGGCGGCGCCGACTTCATGCGCGTGCGCGTCGGCGTAGGGCGCCCCGACTCGACCGACCCCGAGATCGTCTCCGCGTACGTGCTCGGCCGCTTCCGCCAAGACCACGCGCAGGTGCGCGAGCTGGTCGAGCGCGCGAGCGATCAGGTCGAGCGCGTCGTGCTGGGAGACTCCGCGCCGGGTGCGCCCGCGCCCGCAGAAACGCCAGCCCGTGACGCGACGTCGGGAGAGGGACGCTGATGGCAAGCGGTGCCGGGCCGCTGCGCTCGCTGCTGGGGCTCGTGCAAGAAGACGAGCAGGCGCTGGCGCTCGCGCGCGACGGCGGTCACGCGTTCGTGTCGAGCTCGCTGCGCGCGTATGTGATCGCAGCGCTGACAGAGATCGACGAGCCGGCGCGCTCGCGCCCGACGCTGGTGGTCGTCGGCGACGACCGCGCCGCACGCGACCTCGCGGGCGACCTCGGCGCGTGGCTTGCGCCGCGGCGCGTTCGCTACTACCCCTCGCGAGGCGTCGCGTACGAGTCGCACCTGGCACCGCCCGCGCACCTGGTGGGGCTGCGCGTCGCGGCGCTGGACGCGCTGCTGGGCGCCAAGCTCGCGAGCGACGGCCGCGACGGCCGCGACGGCGAGGGCGGCGCTACGGCCTCGCGTGGACACGCCGATGGGGACCAGCCGGTCGTGGTCGTGAGCGCGGTGGCGCTGTCGGAGAAGGTGCCCGACCCACAGCTGCGCCCGCGCTCGTTCACGCTGCGCGTCGGCGAGCTGCTGGACCTAGACGAGTGCGCCGCGGAGCTCGTCAGCGCCGGCTACGAGCGCACCGATCAGGTCGAGGAGCGCGGGCAATTCGCGCTTCGGGGTGGCCTGCTGGACATCTTCCCGGCGACCGAGGAGCGGGCCGTGCGGGTGGACATGTTCGACGTGGAGATCGAATCGCTGCGCTGGTTCTCGACGTTCACGCAGCGCTCGCTCGCGGACGCCGAGGAGGTCGAGATCGCGCCCGCGGCGGAGCTAGCGCTTGAGTACCGCGAGCTCGCGGAGATCGCCGCAGCCACCGGCGCATTCTCTGGCGTGGCGGCAGCGGCCGAGGCTGGGGCTGGGAACGCCGGCGAGGGTCAGGAGCGCCCGGACATCGCCGAGCTGTTGCCGGTCGAGCGCTTCGGCGCGCTGCTGGACCTGGTCGGCGCGGAGACGGAGCTGATCGTCGCCGCCGAGGAGGACATTGAGCCGGTGCTCGGCGATCACTGGAGCGACGTCAGCGCGGCGTTCGGCGAGCAGGATGCGCACCACCTGTACGTGGACCCGCAGAGCATCCGTGCGACGCTCGCCGAGCGCACGCGGATCTGGCTGTCGGCGCTGTCGAGCGGCCAGCAGATAGAGCTGCGCGCGCAATCAGCGGACACGGCAGCGCGCTCGCTCGGCGAGGCCGAGCCGGAGCTCGAGAAGCTCGTGCGCTCTGGCTACAGGACGGTCGTTGCCTTCCCGCGGCGCGGCGAGGGCGAGCGCGCCGCGTATAACCTCGGCCGTCTGAAAGCCACGTGGCTCGGCGATGGCGCTCGCGACGGCGACCGCGGCGGGCATGACCGCAAACAAGCGCCGTATAGCGATGGCGATACACCGCTCGCCAGGGGTGACTCGCCGGTCGCGCGCAGGCCGCTGGAGCCGTCGCTGCGCTTCGCAGCCGCGTCGCTGCGTGAGGGCTTCGTCGCGCCGCAGCTGAAGCTGGCGGTGTTCCCCGAGCATCGGCTGCTGCGCCGTCGGCGCGCTGACGGGGTAGGTGGGCTCTACAAAGGCGCCGGCCGCCACGGCGGCCCGGGAGGGGCCAGGCGTGGCGCGCTGCGCTCGTTCACGGAACTGCGCACCGGCGACATCGTCGTGCACGAGGACCACGGTGTGGCGCGCTTCGCGGGCTTTGAGACGCGCACGGTAGCGGACGTCACGCGCGACTACCTGTACCTCGAATACCAGGGTGATGACCGCGTGTTCGTGCCGACGGACCAGCTGGCGAAGATCTCGCGCTACGTCGGCGCTGGCGCGGCCGGTCACCCGCCGCTGAGCAAGCTCGGCGGCACGCGCTGGGAGACGATGAAGGCGCGCGCGCGGCGCGCCGCGCAGGAGCTGGCGGGCGAGCTGCTGAGCCTGTACGCCGAGCGGCGCAGACGCAGCGGCCACGCGTTCGGCCCAGACTCCGATTGGCAGCGCGAGTTTGAGGAGCGCTTCCCGTTCACCGAGACGCCAGACCAGCGCGACGCGATCGAGCTGGTCAAGTCAGACATGGAAGCGCCGCGGCCGATGGACAGGCTGATCTGCGGCGACGTCGGCTACGGCAAGACCGAGGTGGCGTTGCGCGCGGCGTTCAAGTGCGCCGAGGAGGGCAAGCAGGTGCTGATGCTCGTGCCGACGACGATCCTCGCGCAGCAGCACTACGGCACGTTCGCCGAGCGCTTGGCCGACTACCCGTTCACGCTCGAGCATGTCTCGCGGTTTCGCACCGCGGCGGAGCAGAAAGCCGCGGTCAAGGGCTTCGCCGACGGGCGCGTGGACATCCTGATCGGCACCCACCGAGTGCTCTCGCGCGACGTGCGCGCAAAGGACCTCGGCCTGTTGATCGTCGATGAGGAGCAGCGCTTCGGCGTCAAGCAGAAGGAGCTGCTGCGCCAGCTGAAGCTGAAGGTCGACGTGATCTCGATGTCGGCGACGCCGATCCCGCGCACGCTGCAGATGTCGCTGGCGGGACTGCGCGACATCTCAGTGATCGAGACGCCCCCCGAGGGGCGCCGGCCGGTGCGGACGTACGTGGGCGAGTACGAGGAGGAGCTCGTCAAGCGCGCGATCGTGCGCGAGCACGAGCGCGGCGGGCAGGCGTTCTTCTTGCACAACCGCGTCGAGTCGATCGATGAGACCGCCGAGCGCCTGCGCGCGCTGTGCCCGGGCGTGCGCTTCGCGGTGGCGCACGGGCAGATGGGCGAGGGCGAGCTGGAGGCGGTGATGATGGACTACCTGCGCGGCGGCGCGGAGGTGCTGGTGTGCACGTCGATCATCGAGTCGGGCATCGACATCCCGCAGGCGAACACGCTGATCGTGGAGCACGCGGACACGTTCGGGCTCGCGCAGCTCTACCAAATTCGTGGGCGTGTCGGGCGCAGCCGCGAGCGCGCGTTCGCGTATTTGCTGTATGACTCGGCGGCCGCGCTGACGGTCGAGGCGGCGCAGCGCCTGTCGGCGCTGTCGGACTACACCGAGCTGGGGGCAGGCTTCAAGATCGCGATGCGCGACCTGGAGATCCGCGGCGCGGGCAACCTGCTCGGCGACGAGCAGTCCGGGCACGTGGCGGCGCTCGGTTTCGAGCTATACATGCAGATGCTCGACGAGGCGGTCGCGGCGGCGGAGCCAGAGCTGGAGGGCGAGCCGCTGCCGGAGCCGGTGCGGCTGGACGTCAACGTCGACGCATACGTGCCGGCCGACTACGTGCCCTACGAGCAGGCCAAGATCGACGTCCACCGCCGGGTTGCCGGTGCGCTCGAGGTTGCCGACGTCGAACGCCTGCGCGAGGAGCTGGAGGATCGCTTCGGGCCGCTGCCGGAGCCGGTCGAGAACCTCCTGGCGCTGCAGCGCGCGCGCATCAAGTTCGGGCAGGCGGGGGCGCGGACGGTGAGCTTCCGCGGCGACCGCCTGGCGGTCGTGCCGATCGAGCTTGACGCCGCCAGGGCGCGACGGCTGCGCGAGGAGCTGCCCGACGCGCTGTACGAATCCGGCCGCTCGCAGGTCTCCGTCCGCGTTCCGAAGGACGGGACCGAGCGGTTTCCCAGCGTCGTGAAGGCGGCGGATGCGCTGCTAGCGATCGTGCGCGAGGCAGCTTAAGAACTCGTTAGGCAACCGTTATGCACAGCTCATCCCTTTTCCGCTAGAGTGCCCGCGTCGTGTCCAAGGCTCTCAGGTTCCTCTCGGCGCTAGGCGCCGTTTTGTTTGCCCTCGTGGGAATTTCCGCGTGCGGTGGCGGCGTCCCCGGCGACGCGGTCGTGCAGGTGGGCGGCACGCCGATCACGAAGACGGCGTTCGGCCACTGGATGTCGGTTGCCGCCGCCAGCAGCGCCACTGGCACGACCGAAAAGCCGGCGGTGCCGGAACCCCCGAACTACACGACGTGCATCGCCCACCTGGCCAAGACGGCGCCGAAACCAGCCAAAGGCCAGAGCGCTCCGACCACCAAGCAGCTGAAGTCCGAGTGCGAACAGCAGTACAAGTCGCTGCAGACGGAGGTGCTCGGCTTTCTGATCTCCTCGCAGTGGGTGATCGGAGAAGCGTCCGCGCTGAACGTGAGCCTCAGCGATGCGCAGGTCAAGAAAGAATTCACGAAAATCAAGAGCGCGCAATTCCCGAAAGGCGCCGAATTCGAAAAATTCCTGTCGACCTCGGGGCAGACGGTTTCCGACCTGCTGCTGCGGGTGAAGTTGAACATGCTCTCGGCGAAAATCCAGAAACAGGTCGTCAAGGAAAAGAGCAAGGTCACGCAGGCTCAGATCGCGAAGTACTACAGCGAAAACAAGTCGCGATACGGCACGCCGGAAAAGCGCAACGTGAGGATCGTCCTGACGAAGACCGAAGCGCAGGCGAGCAGCGCCAAGAAGGAAATCGAATCCGGCAAGAGCTTTGCCAGCGTCGCCAAGAAGGACTCGATCGACCCGACGAGCAAGGCCAATGGCGGGCTGCTGAAGGAAGTGGTCAAAGGCGAGGAGGAGAAGGCGCTGGACACGGCGATCTTCGCGGCCAGCAAGAACGTTCTCGGCGGGCCCGTCAAGACTCCGTTTGGCTACTACGTCTACGAAGTAGTGAGCGTCACGGCCGGCACCCAGCAGCCCCTGTCGAAGGTGCAGTCCACGATCAAACAGCAGTTGATCGCCACCGGGGAGCAGTCGGCGCTGAGCAAGTTCGTGAAAAACTTCAAATCGAAGTGGAGCGCCAAAACGGAATGCCGCTCGGGCTTTGTGGTAGCCGACTGCAAGGGCTACAAAGCGCCGAAGACAAGCTCCACCGGGGCTGCTACCCCGGGGGCCGCCACACCGACCGGGTAGCACGGGGGTCTCTGGCGCCGTCTGCGCCACCGGACGTGAGGTCAGTCGCATGAGCCAGATCGAGCGAATCCACGCGCGCCAGATCCTCGACAGCCGTGGCAACCCGACGGTGGAGGTGGAGGTGGAGCTGCGCTCGGGCGCACACGGCCGCGCGGCGGTGCCGTCAGGCGCCTCCACCGGCGAGTTCGAGGCGACCGAGCTGCGCGACGGCGGCGAGCGGTGGGGCGGCAAGGGCGTCTCGCGCGCGGTTGGAAATGTCGACGGCGAGATCGCTCAGGCGCTCACGGGCATGGACGCGGCGTCCCAGGAGGCGCTCGACGCCGCCCTGATCGAGTTGGACGGCACGCCCAACAAGTCGCGGCTGGGCGCCAACGCGATCCTTGGCGTGTCGCTGGCGAGCGCGCAGGCGCAGGCGGCCGAGGAGGGATTGGCGCTGTGGCGCTACCTCGGCGGGGCGGGTGGGTCCGAATTCGGTGTGCTGCCGGTGCCGATGATGAACGTGCTCAACGGCGGCGCGCACGCGGACAACAAGGTCGATTTTCAGGAGTTCATGATCGTCCCCTGCGGTGCGCAGACGTTCTCGGAGTGCCTGCGCATGGGCGCGGAAGTTTTCCACGCGCTAAAGGGCACGTTGCACGAGCGCGGGCTGGCAACGGCGGTCGGCGACGAGGGTGGCTTCGCGCCCGACCTGGGCTCCAACGAGGAGGCGCTGGCGATGCTCGTGGCGGGCATCGAGGCTGCCGGCTACCGCCCGGGGGAGGATCTGGCGATTGCGCTTGACCCGGCCGCCAGCGAGCTCTACCGGGACGGCGCATACGTGCTCGAGCACGAGGGTCGCACGCTGAGCGCGGCCGAGCTCGCGGCCTACTGGGGCGACCTCGCCGCGCGCTATCCGATCGTGTCGCTCGAGGACGGCATGGACGAGGAGGACTGGGACGGCTGGCGCCTGCTCACCGAGCGTCTGGGTGCCGCTGTGCAACTCGTCGGTGACGACATCTTCGTCACCAACACTGAGCGGCTGCGACGCGGCATCGAGACGGGTGTCGCGAACTCGATCCTGATCAAGGTCAACCAGATCGGGACGCTCACCGAGACCCTGCAGGCGGTCGCGATGGCGCGCGACGCGGGCTACACGGCGGTCATGAGCCATCGCTCGGGCGAGACCGAGGACGTGACGATCGCTGACCTCGCGGTCGCGACGGGGTGCGGGCAGATCAAGACGGGCGCGCCGTCGCGCTCGGACCGCGTCGCCAAGTACAACCAGCTGCTGCGCATCGAGGAGCAGCTGGGCCCCGCCGCGCGCTTCCCCGGGCGTAGCGCGTTCGGCTGACGGTCGGTCTAACTCATTTCGTGCGTGCCGTATAGCCATCGCTATACGGCGGAAGTGCGAGCACATCTCCGCGGCTGACGGCCCATCTCCGCGGCTGACGGCCGCCGATCAGCGGCAGGATGTTGGCGGGCTGGCGCGAATCGGGGTAGGCATGTCCGCGATCTCGGCCCCACGTCCCGCTTCGCGCCGCACCCCCAGGGCGCGCGTGCGCTGGGACCGCCTGGGGCGCGTGGCGATGCTGTGCGTACTGGTTGCGCTGGTGTACCTGTATGCGAGTGCGGGTGTGCACATGCTCTCGACCTGGCGCCAGTCACGGCGGGACAGCGCGACGGTGGCGAGCATGGAACGCGAACACGCGCTGCTGGTGCACCAACGCGAAGCGCTCACCGCGGCGGGGACGCTCGAAACTGAGGCTCGCCAGCTGGGCAT
The DNA here is from genome assembly GCA_963735615.1 of uncultured Solirubrobacteraceae bacterium. GTDB lineage: Bacteria > Actinomycetota > Thermoleophilia > Solirubrobacterales > Solirubrobacteraceae > Palsa-744. Next base: position 1,325,058 of record CAVTLO010000001.1, on the reverse strand, counting down.
GATGAAGAGCGGCGAGCAGCCGTACGTGATCAGTGGCCTGCCCGGCAACTGATCACTGGGAGTCTCCAGGCGCCGCCGCGCGCGGCCTGTCGCACGCCGGCGCGGCGCTGCTAGCCTCGGCGCGTGTCGTTCGAGACCGCGATCTACCAGTGGCAGCAGGGAGAGCGCCGGCTGCGGGCGGCGCCGGTCGAGCGGCGTGCGCTGCTCGAGCGCGTGACCGACGCGCTGGTGGCGGAGCTGCGCCGGCGCCTCGGCGGCCGCTTCTCGGCGGACGAGCTCGTGAGCCTGTACGAACAGGGTGCCGCGTGGTGCCTGCAGATTGCGATGAAGCTGGCCCCAGAGGACCCGTGGGCGTGGGAGGCCGGCGTGGTCGTCGATGCCGCGTTTGCCCACTACCTGCGCGAGGCCGCCGACTACGCTGGCGGTCGCAGGACGCTGTCAGAGGCCTAGCAGCAGCTCGCGCTTCGCGAGAACACTGCCCAATAGGGCTACTCTTCGCCTCCGGCCCTGCGGATGATTATGCGATCCTCCTCGACCTCGACCTCGACAGGTCGGTGGCCGGCCCAGTGCTCGGCGTAAATCGGGTTCTCCTGGATGGCCGGGTCGAGCCACAGGCCGTAGCCCTCCTCGCCGTGATCGAAGGTGCCCTCGAGCGGACCGGTGTTGCGTGCTCCGGAGCGACGTCCGCGCCCGCCACGGCGGCTGCGTCGGCGTGTGCGTGTGCCGCTGTCGCCCTCGGTGTCCTCGTCAGGCTCCTCACCGGCCGCCTCCGCTTCGGCTCTAGCGCGCTCGGCCTCGGCTTCGGCGGCTTCGAGCTCGGCGGCGATCAGCGCGTCGTCCTCGGCGCGAAGGTCGATCTCCTCGGGGTAGTCGCTGGACCCGCCGACGCCCTCGGGGGACTCCTCGTCGCTGACGAGCTCGTTCTGGCGCTTGAACTGCTCGATGTCGCGGACGGTGACCTCCAACTGATGGGCGACCCACGCGTCGGTTCGGCCCTGGCGCACCCAGGCACGGATCTGGTTGAGGTGCGGGCGCAGAGATTTCCGGGGCATGGACGGTCCGGGAGACTAGCGCAAGCGCTCGCTCGGCGCGGCGGCCTTGCCGTGCAGGGTCTTGCGGCGGGCGATCTGCGGCACAGATGTGAGAAATTGATATCGCGTTCCCCCGGTCCTGTGACTATGCTTGGCGTTCCGGCGGTTTGGGGTTGCGCCGGGTCGCCAATCGGCAAAGAGGAAGGTGCACCCAAATGCTGGTTCTGACGCGCAAGTCCAACCAGAGCATCATGATCGGGGACGAGATCGAGGTGTCCGTGCTGTCGGTCATGGGCGAGAAGGTGCGCATCGGCATTCAGGCCCCGCAGCGGGTGCCGGTGTTCCGCAAGGAGATCTACCTCGAGATTCACCGCGAAGCTGGCGCGGCGACGCCGTCGAAGGACGGCGCGACGCCCGAGCACGCGGCCGCAGCCGTCGAGGAGTCGCTACAAGACCTCGGCGACGGAGCCTAGCGACCCGCTGGCACGGCGCCTGGCGGCGTCCTCCCCCATCCGGGGACGATGCGATCGCTCGCGTGCAAAGCACGCCACGCTCGCTGCGTCCTTGCCAGGCTTGGCCATCGGGCCGCTAGGAGCGTGGGTCTAACCGAGCAGCAGGTACAGCGTCCGAAACATCACGATCGTCACGACGACGGCGGTGAGGATGAGCGTGAGGACGAGCAGCGCGAAGCGCACGGAGCCGCGCTTGTGACGGCGCTCGACCTCGCGCTTGAGCGCGCGTTGCTCGGTGGTGCGGCGTAGGGAGTCGCGGCGGCGGCGGTCGAGCGAGGCCTCCTTGACGAAGGCTTGCTCCCACTCGGCGAGGCTCTGGCGCATCTTCATCTCTGCTGGCCCCTTGCTGGGTCCTCGGCCGCTCAGCCGGCGGGCGTCTTGGCGCGCTCGTAGACGGCGACGAAGCGCAGGTAGCTCTCGGCGATCTTGCGCGCACCGGCTGCGCGCTCGATCTTGCCGTCGACATAGGCCTTCAACGGGTCCCACCAGATTGAGCGCCCGATGGCGAAGCCGATGTAGCCATCGACGGGCGCGGCGGCGGTAAGCCACTGGTCGACCTTGGCGTCGTCGGCGCCGCGTCCGAGCACGACGCACTTGACGTCGTCGCGCCCGCCGCTGCGCGCCTGGGCGACGAGCATCTCGCAGTCGGAGCGCTGATCGACCCCCTCGATCTTCCAGATGTCGACGACGAGGCCGGCGTCCTGGAAGTCGGCGATTGCGCGGCGCATGAGCTCGGGGCGCAACTCGGTGTCGTAGCGGTCGATGTCGCCGCCGACGGCCTGCAACTGTGCTTCCTCGGCGGGCACGAGCAACTCGAACAGAAACTTCGGGTCGTGCTGCTTTAGCCAGTCGCTCAGCCGCAGTAGCTTGTCTAGCTGCTCGCGATTGGCGGCGGCGTTGCCGTCGGGGTTGTAGCGGACGAGCACCTTGGTGTAGTCGGGGTTGAAGCGTTCGATGTGCTCGCCGAAATCGTCGCCGTACTGGAACTCGAACGTGTTCTGGCCGGAGCGCTCGGCGGGCATCGCGAGCTTCAGGCCCCGTTCGTGCGTCTCGGCGGGCACGGTGGAGCCGAACTGCTCGTCGACGAGCACGCCGGTGATGGACGGGTCGGCGCCAGCGCCGACGGCCTGCAGCATGCCCTCGAAGATCAGGTGCTTGGCGTCGGCGATGATGGCCGTCTGCTCGGAGTCCGGCTCGCCCTCGATCCCGAAGAACTTCTTCTGGAAGGAGCCGCGATGGTCGAACGCGAGGATGTAGAGCTTGCTGTCGGTTCCGGGGTTCATGGGCTTGAGTATTCCAGAGGCGTGCGGGCTGGGGTCGAGAGGTCCTTAGAATGGGTTGGCGATGACCTCCGGCGCTGACCTGTTCGTGGTGTGCAAGCAATGCGGCTCGGAGGTCAGCCCGTACATCACCGAGTGTCCGTACTGCGGGCATCGCTTGCGCCGGCGCGCGCCGAAGCTGCCGCCGGTGAACGCGCCCGCGCGCACGACCCTGCGCGGCCGTGCGCGTTCGTTGCTGACCCGCTCGAAGCCGGCGCCGTCGCGCGCCCGCGCGCGCGGCGGCGGCACCCGCGTTCGCCCGAGTCGGTGGGCGGCCGATCGCCCGTACGCGACGATCGCGCTGGTGAGCGTGAGCTGCGCGCTGTGGGTGGCGGAGCACGCGGAAGGCTCGCTGTACCTGCACATGGCCGTGCTCGGCCCGTTGCACGGCGATTGGTGGCGGCTGTTCACGAGCGAGTTCGCGTATGTGAACGGCGTTTACGCGTTCGTGGCGATCCTGACGATCGCGATCTTCGGCTGGCTGTTCGAGCGACGCCACGGGCCGGCGGCGGTGCTGGCGCTGTTCCTGGGCGCGGGCGCGACGGGCGCGCTGGTGGCGAGCGCGGCGTACTCGGAACCGCTCGTGAGCGGCGGCAACGGAGCGGCGCTGGCGCTGCTGGCGGCGTGGGCGGCCCCCGACCTGGAGGCGGCGCGCGCGGGCGACTACCGCGAGGGCGATCTACTGGGCGCGGGTGCGCTGGCGGCGCTGCTGCTGGCGCTGCCGTTCGCGCGCCCGGAGGCGAGCTGGCTGGCGGGTGTGCTCGGCGGGCTGCTCGGCCTGGCTGTGGGGCTCGGCATGCACAGGCTGAGCGAGCAGAGGACGTAGGATGGCGCGGCGATGACGATGACCAACGCGGTGGTGTTGATCGAGGCGGAGCGCGACGCGCTGTCGAGCCTCGGCGGCGCACTGGCGGACATCGAGGGTGTCGCGGAGGCGTACTCGGTGACGGGAGAGTGGGATTTCGTGGCGATCGTGCGGGTGCCCGATCACGAGCAGCTGGCGGACGTGGTGACAGCCCAGATCGGCGGTCTGGCAGGCGTGTCGCGGACGCAGACGATGGTGGCGTTCGCGGCTTACTCGCGCCACGATCTCGAAGCGCTGTTCTCGATCGGTGAATGATCGCCTGAGCGCGATGGTGGCGGTGCAGATGAAGCCCGAGTACGGGCCGACACTCGGGCGGCTGCTGGCTCCGCGTTGGTACGCGGCGTCGCGGCTGGCGCGCACGGCGGTGATTGCCGCGGGCATGGTGGCGCTGCTGGCGATCGTGGCAGCGGCGCTGACGCTCGAGAACGCGAGGTTCTCCCACGGCGGTCGCGTCCCGTTCAGCTTCAGCTACAGGGACCTGTATAAGACGGTGCCCGACCCGGGCGGCTATGTGAAGGTGCAGAGTCGCTGGCCGGACGGCGCGCTGAAGTACTCCTACGCCGTCGATCCGCTAGTGCTGCCGTCGTACTCGCGCGAACTGACGGCAGAGATACCGCTGTTCGTGACGGGGTTGCTCCCTTCGTTCGCCCGCCGCTATGCAGATTTTGAGCTGCGCGGCGAGGGCAAGACGAAAGTCAACAACACGCTCACCGGCTACCAGATCATGTTCACGGCGCGCGTCGAAGGCGAGCAGGTGTACGGCCGCGCGGTGCTGCTGCTGCCGCGGGAGCGAGCGCGGGAAGGGGTGGTGGTGGTGATGCTGACGTCAAGCACCGCGACCACGCAGATCACCTCACCGTTGGAAGTGGGCACGACGGGCGTGCTGCTGAAGCCGATCAAGACGTTTGCCTTCGGGTAGAGCTTCGGTGCCGCCGGCGTCCGGCTTGCTTTGGGCTTCGGGGCTCCTGGCGATGGGTTCGGTGGAGGGTGCGGGTGTGGGTTCGGTCGGTGCGGGCGGCGTTTCGGGGACCGGTGTGGTCGGGGTCGTGGTGATCGGCACGACCGGAACTGGCGGTGGTGTGGTGGTGGTGGTCGTCGTCGTGGTGGTGCCGGCGGTCGTGGTCGGGACGGTCGTGGCGGCGGCGGGAAGTTCGGTGGTGGTGGTCGTGACTTCAGTGACCGGCTGGGGGTCGCTGGGCTTGGCTGCCGGGGCGGGCACAGCGTCGGTGGCGGGGGGAGGCGTGGCGGGCGTCTGCAGGGCGAGCTTGGCTGCCTTGGTGCTCTTGGTATGGCGTCGCCGGCGTGCGGCGGCGAGCCGTGCGCCTGCGGTGGGCTCGCCAGCGGTGACTGGCTGCAACGCCTGGTGGACGACGACCGGTTCGCTGGCGCGCGCGGAGACGCTCGCGGAGGCGACGGCTGGCGGGCGATGATGGTGAACGACGACGGCGTGGTCGGCGGCGACGGCGCTGGCAGCGACGATCGCGGCCGCAGCGAGCCCGGCGACGGCCTTGGTGGCGAGGGCTCCTGCGCCGGCGGTGACGAGACCGCCGGCGACGCTGCCGCCGGCACCGGCTGCAGCCCCGGCGGTGGCGGTCGCCCCGGCGCTGGCGCTAGCGCCGACGGTCGCGCCGGCCCCGCCGGCGACATGTGCGCCTCCGGCGGAGGCGGTCGAGCCGAGCTTGGCGAGCAGCAGCTTCTTGACGAGTAGCAGTGGGCCGACGGGCAGGATCATGGCGAGCGCGTGGTTGTTGTCCTTGAGCTGCTTGCGGAAGAACGAGCAGCGCTCACAGCCGCGCACGTGGCGGCGGGCTGGCGTGCTGAGCTTGCCGAGCCCCTCGGCCATTTCGCCGAGCTCGAGGCGCACCTGCTCGCAGCTGAGCTTGCGCGCCTCGGCGGCCTCGGCGAGTGAGATACGCGCGCGCACGAGCAGCGACTTGACCGAGGGAACGGTGGTCTCCATGGCGTGCGCAATCTGCTCATAGGAGAGCGCGTCGATCTCGCGCAGCAGCAGCGCGGTGCGCTGGGTCTCGGGTAGCTCGTGGACATCGGCGATCAGCTCGCGGAAGCTCTCCCTGCGCATGACCTTGTCGCCGGTGGAGATGCCCTGCTCGGCGAAGTGGACGTCCATCGAGTCGACGCCGATGGCGGAGGCGCGACGCAGGTGGTTGAGCGAGCGGTTGCGCGCGATGCGGTACAGCCACGGGCGCACGTTGATGTCGCGCTCGTCGGCGAGCACGGCGTTGAAGGCGGCGGCGAACACCTCCTGCAGGACATCCTCGGCGTCCTCGCGCGAGGAGAGCATGTGCCGGCAGAAGGACAGCAGGCGCGTCTGGTAGCGGGAGCAGAGCACCTCGAAGGCGGCGTGCTGGCCGCGGCGGGTGAGCGCGATGAGGCGCTCGTCGGACTGTAGACGCAGCAGAGCCGACGGCCCCCGCAGGCCGGCGATGCTGCTCGGATGTGTGAGAGAGGAGACCTCCATTAGACAGTCCGGTAGCTGCTGTCGCTCCTAACGACACGCTAGCAGCGCAAAAGTTGCGCTAGATAAAGGGATCTGAAGGGGCTTTTCCCGTCCCGGACAGCGCTCAAACCCGTGGCAGCGCACGCCCGGTCGGATAGAGTCGCGGCGATGTCGACGCAGGATGCGCAGGAGACGAGGACGTTCCACGGCGGCAGGCTGGTGGCACGCCGGCTGAAGGCACACGGCGTGAGCAAGCTATTCACGCTGTCAGGCGGGCATCTGTTCTCGATCTACGACGGCTGCCGCGAGGAGGGGATCGAGATCGTGGACGTGCGCCACGAGTCGACGGCGGCGTTTGCGGCAGAGGGCTGGGCGAAGGTAACGCGCGAGCCGGGCGTGTGCGCGCTGACGGCGGGGCCGGGCGTGACGAATGGGATGAGCGCGATGGCGTCAGCGCAGGCGAGCCACTCGCCGATGGTGGTGCTGGGCGGCCGCGCGCCGGCGCTGCGCTGGGGGCAGGGCTCGCTGCAGGAGATCGACCACGTGCCGTTCGTGCGGCCGCTGGCGCGGCTGGCGGCGACGCCGCAGAGCACGGAGGAGATCCCGGGCCTGGTGGACGACGCGTTTGCGGCGGCTTGCGCGCCGCACGGCGGGCCTGCGTTTGTGGACTTCCCGCTGGACTACGTGTTCATGGAGGCGGAGGAGCAGGAGAGCGAGTACCGCCCGCCGCTGGCTGGCGCGGGGGCGGGCGGCGCGGGCGCGTCGGGCGAGACGCTGGAGCGGGCGGCGGCGCTGCTGGCGGCGGCGGAACGCCCGGTGATCATGGCGGGCACGGACCTGTACTGGGGCCACGGCGAGGAGGCGCTGCGGGAGCTGGCGCGGACATTGCGCGTCCCGGTGTTCTTGAACGGGCTGGCGCGCGGGTGCGTGGCGGCGGACGACGAGCTGTTCTTCTCGCGTGCACGCTCGCAGGCGCTGAAGGGCGCGGACGTGGCGCTGGTGGTGGGCGTGCCGATGGACTTCCGCCTGGGCTTTGGGGCGTCGTTTGGCGAGGACACGGAGATCGTGGTGATCGACGCGGCGGAACCGGAGCGCGACCATCCGCGGCCGGTGGCGGCGGAGTGCTACGGATCGATCGCGCGCACGCTGGCGGATCTGCGCACGGGCGCGGGGGCGAAGGCGCTGGCGAGCGAGGGCTGGCTGGCGGAGCTGCGGGCGAGCGAGACGGAGCGCCGCGAGGCGGAGCGGGCGGAGTTCGAGGACGACAGGGCGCCGCTGCACCCGATGCGCCTGTACGCGGAGCTCGCGAAGGTGCTGGATCGGAACGCGATCGTGATCGGCGACGGCGGCGACTTCGTGTCGTACGCGGGCCGCGTGGTGGACAGCTACGAGCCGGGATGCTGGCTTGACCCGGGGCCGTTTGGCTGCCTGGGTACGGGCCCGGGGTATGCGCTGGCGGCGAAGCTGGCGCATCCGGAGCGCCAGGTGGTGCTGCTGGTGGGCGACGGCGCGTTCGGGTTCGCGGGGATGGAGTTCGACACGCTGGCGCGCCACGGCGTGAACGTGGTGGCGGTGATGGGCAACAACGGCATCTGGGCGCTGGAGAAGCACCCGATGGAGTTCCTTTACGGGTACTCGGTGGCGGCTGACCTGCGCCCGGGGACGCGCTATGACCAGATGGTGGAGGCGCTGGGCTGCTACGGCGAGCTGGTGGAGCGCCCGGCGGACGTACGCCCGGCGCTGGAGCGCGCGTTCGCGTCGGGCAGGCCGGCGCTGGTGAACGTGTTGACGGATCCGACCGTGGTGTACCCGCGCAAGTCGAATCTGGCTTGAACTAGCCGCGGGCGAGCCGTAGTGCGCCTCCGTAGAGGATGTCGTGCTCGGAGACCTCGACTTGCTCGAGCTCGAATGCGCGCATGGCCTCCTCGAGCAGGATCATGCCGGCGACAATGTTGGGGGCGCGGTCGGGGTTGAGGCCGACGACCTGCCGGCGCTGGGCTTCGGTCATGTCGGCGAGGCGGGCGAGCAGCAATTCGACGGTGCCGAGTTGCAGCGGGTAGCCGTGCACGCGGGCGGGGTCGTAGGGGTCGAGCTCTTGGTCGATGGAGGCGGCGGAGGTGGCGGTGCCGGCGACTGCGATGCCGTGCTTGACGGGCGCGCGCTGCTCGGCGGGCAGCCCATGCAGCAGCGTGGCGCGGACGTCGAGCGCGAGCTCGTGCAGCTCGTTGGGCGCGGGCGGGTCGGTGTGGATGTGGCGCTCGCTCATGCGCACGACGCCCGCGTGCAGCGAGGTGTGGAAGGCGGCGGCGTGGCCGACGCCGACGACGAACTCGGTGGAGCCGCCGCCGATGTCGATGACGACGGTGGGCTCGGTGGGCGCGGGGCGCCCGGCCATGGCGCCGAGGAACGTGAGTTGCGCCTCTTCGTCGCCGCTGAGGACGCGGGCGTCGAGGTTGAAGTCGCTGCGCACGCGCGCGGCGAAGTCGGCGCCGTTGCTGGCGTCGCGGACGGCGGAGGTGAGCACGGCGAGGTTGGCGGTGGCTTCTTGGGCGTCGATCTCGGCGCGGGAGCGGGTGAGCACGGCGAACACGCGCTCCATGGCGTCGTGGTCGAGCGCGCCGGTGGCGTCGACGCCGTGGCCGAGGCGGGTGACGTTGGACTGGCGGACTAGCTCCTGCACGGACCCGGTGCCCGGGTCGACGTCGGCGATGAGCAGGCGCGTGGAGTTGCTCCCGATGTCGACGACGGACACGCGCACGGGCGGGATGGTAGAGGTGGGCGACCAGAGGGAGCGGGCGGACTGCGAGGATCGACAGAGGACGGCGCTGCGGGCACCTCTTGGGCGGGCGATCGTCCGGGGTCGCCCGAGGCTGGCCACTTGTGCGTTTCTTTGCTAGAACATAAGAAGCGACGCGGGGTGGAGCAGTCTGGTAGCTCGTCGGGCTCATAACCCGAAGGTCGCGGGTTCGAATCCCGCCCCCGCTACTTAGAAAAGCCCCGCAAACGCGGGGCTTTTCACGTTCTGCAGGGTGCGGGATGGGTCGCTCGGGTCAAGTTCCTCCCAAGATTTCCTCCCGAACCGGTCACGCAGCCGCAGACGACCGCAAGCCTCGGGGCCGCAAAAACAGCGCTAGCCGCAAACAGCCGCAACCCCTGGGGCGCAATCCAAGGGTGACCTTCGGGTTCGGTTGCCCGATGGTCATAATCGGACCAATTACGCTGACGAGTTGGTCGTCAACTCAGGTCGGGTGGGGCTTGGAGTCTCTTGGGGTTGAACGCCGCGGAGAGTAGCCGGGCGTCGTCGGCGCGGCTCTTATGGTGCAGGTAGCGCATCGTGGTCTTTACGTCGGCGTGGCCCATCCAAGCCTGCACCTGGGTGATGCTCGCGACGTCGATCGCGACGCTCGCGAACGTGTGGCGCAGGTCGTGGAAGCGCAGCGGACGCAGCCCGCCGGCGTTGCGCGCGGCGATGTAGCGGCGGCGCAGCGCAGAGCCATCGAGCTCGGTACCGAAGCGGCTTACGAAGACGTGGTCGCGCCTGGCGGTGTGATGCTCGCGCTTCTCCAGCTCATGTAGCGCGGAGGCGAGCTTGTCGACCATCGGCACGGTGCGTGACTTGCGCGACTTCGGCTTGCCTGTCTTCCTGGCGCTGTAGCCCTCATAGACACGGATCGAGGAGTGTTCGAAGTCGACGTCATCCCACAGCAGCGCGAGCAGTTCGCTGCGCCGCAGCCCGGTGAACGCTGCCATGAGATAGACCACGCCGTCCTGGCGGTCCTCCTCGGCACATACTGCCCGCTCCTTGTCGCTGACCGCCGGCCGAGTGGGATCGCGGTGCGCGCCTCTCGCGGCGGTGGTGACGAGCAGGTCGACCTCATGAGGGGAGAAGAAGTCGAAGCGCCCGGGGTCGCTGCTTTCACGCAGTCGCCTGACCTTCGAGGCGACGTTGACGGCCAGACCGAAGTGCTCCACGGCGTGTCGGAAGATCGCGTGGGCCTGAGTGGCGATCTTGTTGACCGTCTTTCGAGAGTGCGTACCGTCCTTGGCCAGCCGCCAGCGCCAGCGCTCGAATTGCTCCGGGGTGATCGTCTCGATGCGCCTCGCCCCGAACTCGGGGAGCAGATGCGCGTCCAGCACCGAGCGGTAGTCACGTTGGGTCGAGGGCGACCAGTCGCGCTCCAAGGGTCCGCGTGCGTACCAGTCCTCGGCGACATCCGCGAAGCTGACACCGACACGCTGCTGGTGTAGCTGGCCTCGCCGAGCATCGACAAGGATCTCCTCCAGCAGCGCTTCAGCATCGCGCTTGCGTAGGAAGCCCTGCGGAGGCCGCCCCCGGCTCTTCCAGGCGTGCCCGAGGCGCTTCTGGTGCTGGCCCGTCTGATCGCGCCACCTCGCGCACCAGGTCTGCTGACGCTTGCCCTGGTATAGCCACACGTGACCGCTGATCGGAGCAAACGGGTTGATTGTCGTCGACCGTACCAACGCTCAGCGCAATGAGACTCGGGAGAGAACCAACCTCGACGATAGCCTCGGGCATGCCGAATTCCAACTTCCTCCCGAATTTGTCCCGAAACGGTTTCGGTCGCGAACACCTCGTTGCCAACAGTTCTCACACCCGATCGACGCGCCTCTGTTCGGAGCGGGCGGCTTCCAACGTCCACGGCAGGTCAGCGCGCGAGCTGGAGTCTTCGGGTAGGGATCGGCGCTCAGACCGGGGGGCGTGCCAGTGAGGTGTCTGCTGAACCACCGCCCGTGTTTACTCGCAAGGGTTTGCACTCTCGAAAATCTCGGCCGTGGACGGCAAGTGGAACTGTGCGAGCGCATAGTCCAGCCAGCTCGGTTCAGAGGTAGATAGGTCGCGCCACACGTGGGCGTGCGAGCGTGTCTCACCGTCTGCCCTCAGCGGGACGACGAGTGTCTCGCGTGCCATGATTGGTGGAATTCCGCGCCGGATCGCGTATCCGGCGTCGGAGTCTTCGTGATCTTCGTCGATGACGGTGCCTTGCGGCCATCCGGAGCCCGAGCTGATGACGACTCCCTCGACATGGGGACGATCATCGAGAACGCTTACGATATTATGCCGCATCGCTGTGAGCTTCTCGCCGAGGCTCTTGGTAGCCCAATCCGTGAACAGCCACAGGCCATGCAAGGCGCAGATGCGAAGCCAAACGTTCTGGGCACCCTGTGTCTGCAGTGCCTTTTTGTCTAGCCGGTCGGCTATGCGTGGCCAGAGATCCCCGGTGAGAGCGGGCCCCTGGAGTCCTTGCTGTGGGCCGGTCCCGCGGCGGTTCACGACGAGAGTCGCGCCATGCATTCTCAGCGGGGGCGCGACGGCCCCCGCCCTCACAAGCCGAGCCCGAGCCTCCACGGCATTGACCACCTCTCCGAGCTTCTCATCGTCGATCACTTCCCTGAGCTCGCCATCGCACTGAGCGTCGTGGAGCGACTCGACACGGTGGATCTTCTCGAAGGCTCGATCGGTGAACCGATTGATCGCGACCGAATGCTCATCGAGCAGCAGCACCCTCGTCTCCACCAGCAGCGACTGGCCGTCGGGGAGGTCGATATTAACGTCTGATGTCTTGTTGCCACCATCAATTGGTCGCTCAAATCGCACGCCGTAGCCGGCGCGCTGTGCCAGGGCGCCGACCTCGAGCTGGAGCCGCAGATGCGGAATCTGCTCTTCTCTCGGATCCTGCTTGATCGAGTCGCGGATACGGGCGAATCCTTCGCAGTTGCAGAGAAGCTCCAGTCGTAGTGCCAGCTCGACCAGCTCCACGTAAGCTGCCGTGTGGCTTCCCGCCCAGGCCATGCCAGCTGGAAGCCGCCCCAACTTCTCATACGCCCTCTCGGGCCAGTCCGCGCCGAGGCGCTCGCTCAGGCGATCGACCGCCCAGCACCCCACCGTGCGCCATGCCTTCGGACGACCGGAAGGACCGTTCTCAAACGACTCGCGGAAAAACGACCATCCAGGCGGCGGGATGTCCTCTGCCGGCGGCTCTGCCAGAGGTCTCACCCTTGCGGGTGCTCACGCACCACCGTCCCGCGACCTTGCAGCCCGGACACTTCCCGCACCACACGCCACTCAATCCACACTCCGAGCCAAACGAGCATCCCAGCCGCCAGCCCGGTCAAAGTCGGATGCGGGTGGCCGGCACCGACGAGCGCTCCACGAACCCCGGCGCCGATCAGCAGCAGACCGAAGCCCCAGACCAGCGGCCCCGGGCCGCGCATGAGCACATTGGCGCGCACGACCAGCTCCCAGACCAAGCTAGCCAGAAAGCCAGCCGTGAGTCCAAGGACCCAGCCGAGCGCCGGACGGCCCACGGTTCTCAGCGCGAGCGCTCCGAGGTCTGTACTGAGCACGACGGTGAGCAGCAGGCGGCTGATACAGAAGCGTCGCTGACCGCAGGCGTAGAGACCACCGCCGCTCGTCAGACGCCTTGCCACAGGCCACCCGATGCGCACGACCGCCAGCAAAGCGGGCAGCCACACCACGGCGATGAGGAAGCCCTGAGCCGGCGGATGCTGCATTTCCCCACCAAGCCGCGCCGGCACCGTCAAAGACCAAGCCTCCGCGACCATCCCGAGGGTCAATAGCCCAAGCCCCCACACGCCGAGATACCAGCGAAGCCGTCCCTTTGCATAGTTAGGTGCAGCGTCGCTCATGGCACGCATCCGCTGCACGAACATTGCCGCGGCGAAAAGGAGGGTGGCGTAGCCCAGGACGCGACCTTGCCAGAGCACGTGTCGCTGGGACACCGACACGACCATGGCCACGAGGGCGCTCAGCCCGCCGAGCAACTCCGGGAACCGTCGTTCTCGAGACACGCTGTGCTTGGCTGCCGCCAGCACGACGAACAACGGAGCGAGGAAGATTATGGCCAGTTCCCCGGGCTCTTGCAGAAGTCCCCGGCTTGCCGGGGCGGCAAGGTAGGCAGCCACCACGACGCAAATGCATACGACAGCACTCCACCTCCAAACTGCCTCGGTCCGTCTCTCCATCCATCTAACTATCCACTTCGCTGCTCGGGCGCACAGCTGGGGACAGTTCGATATCCACTCGCCAAGAAGACGCCACGCGTCGTGCAGATCACGACTCGGCCCAGATGGCTGAGGATCCATGACTGAATGAAAGCGCATCCGCCCGAGGCGTACGCGCGCCTCGCGCCCTGACGCGCTCGCCGCCTAGCGCGATTAGTGCGAACTACTTGCTCTGACGAAAAAGCTGGTCTGTTCCAGGCAATAGACTTTGCGCGCTGAGGCCCGAAGCACTGCGTCGTGATGGGTTTATGGGCTGACGCCAGGGATGCATGGCCATGACTACCACCGCAACCGCGCTCAACCTCGGCTGGACGATGTCTGAGCTGTACGGTCACGATTGGCGCCCCAAGACGGACCCACCGCCGCCAGCTGACGGTCTGCCGGGGCTGGGTGCGTTCAATCCATCGGAGCAAACCGAGATTCGCCTGGATGCGATCGCTGCGCGTCTCGCGGCGTTGCATGACACGCTTGCAGCGGCCGGTCAGGACCCACCGAGCACCGTCGACGTGCGGACCCTCTACCAGGACCCGCACTCGCAGGCCCTAGCAGCGAGGTGGCGATGAACAAGCTTCACTTCGACATCGCTCGCACGCTCGCCGCGAGCGATCCGAACCTCGGAAAGGCTTACGGCCTCGGCCGCGCGCTAAGCGACACCGTTCGATCGACTGCCGATCAGGTCGAACTTGGGGAGCGCTTCAAGCACTTTCGTCTGGAGAACCTTCGTCGCTGGCTCAACGATCTGGCCTCTGAGCTACCGGCTCATTCAGGCAAGGGGGTCCTTTTGTCGCTATCGCGCTGGGAGGGCTGGGCGGCAAATGTCGCCGTGGTAAGCGATGACGACTGGGCGCCAGCACAGGAGAACGTCCGAAGGACGCTGCGAAAGCAAGGCGAGCTCTGGCGCGCAGCGCTTTGTGGCGAGAAGAACCCGCGCGATGCCCTTACCGCGGACGCCTACGCGAACGCCGCGAACGATGTTGCGCGTCGCGGTCTCGCAATCGGTGCCCGTGTGCTCGCTCGCTACGGCGTTGCAATCACGCTCGTAGTAACGGCTGTCATAGCGCTCGCGGTCTTTGTGGTCACCAACCCGACCTCGCAGCTAGTTACGGGCATTGGCGCTGTTGCTGCGGCGCTCGGTATTACTTGGAAGGGAGTGGGCTCAGTCAGTGAGCAGCTTTGCATACGCGCTCGGAAAGCCGCTCTGGGGCGCAGAGCTTGATGCGGCCATCGGAGACGGTCTCACGATCCTCCCTGTCCGCCCGGTCCGCGAGCCGGTAGCCGACCCACTGCTACGCACGCCGCAGTACCTGCGCGCATGCGCGATTGCTGCTGCGGCCGGATCGCTTTCGTCCGACAGCGTCTCGCGCGTTCTTGGACGCCCCCCCGTGGGGGCTCGCAGGACTCTAGGCCTGAGCGACTTTCTGACCACACGCTCCTCCGGGTCAGCCTGGCGCGCTCCAGGTCGCGAGGAGATCGACTACTGGTTCACCTGGGCTGAGGCCGCCGGACTCATCAAGCGCGACGCCGACGGAAACCCCTCGCTGACCCCCGCCGGGGTGACCGTTGCGCGCATACCGCCACGGCAGCCCGGAACCGTCCGCGCCGTACTAACCGCCAGATGAAAGCCGCGTGATTTCGGTTGGTGACGTACTGATGCTGCACGACAGCGACACGGGCGCGTCACACAAGGACGTCTGGCGGCCCTGCATGGTGCTCGCGATCACCTCGACGGTCGTGATCGTCGCGCCCAGGTCCGCCTCGGTTCCCGGATCGGTGGAGACACCCCCGGAGGCCTCGAGCGCCTTCAACAAGGAGGGGCACTTCAGTCGCTGGCGGCGGCCGGTGAGCCGGCCGATTGCAGACGCCGCCGAGAATCACGGCCAGCTCGCCGAACCCTACCTTCAAGAAGTGCTCTCGTTCGCCACCCGAGGATCACGATGACTCACGAGCAATACACCCGTGTCCGTGCTGACGTGCTCGCCGGTGCCGAGCCGCCCAGCGAGCTGCTCGTCGACTGCCTGCGCACCGCGAGGTTGATGATCCGAACCTCGGGGTTGCCCGTCCAATACTCGCCGCTGGGCGTATGGAGCGAGGAGGCGATCGAGGAAACGTTCGCCGACTTCACCTCCAAGCGGCTGATCGGGCGCGGCCAGCTGTTGGCCATGCTCCAGCGCGCGCCGGCGCTGCCCGTCTTCAGGCGCATGCTCGAGACTGCGTTGCGCCAGCATCTGATCGATCGTCTGCAGCGCTCGCAGTCCGGCAACCTCTACGCTCGCGTCAGTCAGCTCCTCACAGACGGTCAGAGATACAGCGCGAGCGGCTCCGGCGCAGGCCGGCACTGGCAGCTCACTGACGCCACTAGTACCCCGTTCACCGGCGATGACCGTGCCCTGGCCGCGCTTGCGTGGTCCCTCGGCGACTTCAAGATCATCCGCTACAAGCCTGATGCGAAGAAGCTTTCCCCGCTGCTCGACAGCGACGAGCTGACGCGCTTCCTCGACGGCCTGCTCACACGCAACGCGATGAGCATCACCACGATCTCGCGGGCGCTGAAGCTGCGCTTCGCCCTGGATGATCCCGCCGGTGCCGAGCAGCTCGACCCCAACACACACGCTGGCGGGCTCGGCGCGGACCCGCAGCAACTCCTCATCCAGCACGAGGCCGCCACAGCGGTCCTCGCCGAGCTCACCGCCCGTCAGGTGCAGGTACTGATCGGAGTCGAGCGCAAGGAGAGCACGCGCGAACTCGCACTCCGGCTGCACTGCTCCACCGGCACGATCTCCCATGAGCGCGCGCAGCTAGCCGCCGTCCTTGCCCGTCTCGGCGCAGACGCGCCCGATGTACTGAAGGAAATCCTCGATGCCCTGTTAATAGGAGAGGAATGAGCTGTCCACCCATCACCGACCTCGCCGCGCCCAACGCTACCTCTGCCATCGCGGATCATCTACGTGACTGCGCGCGCTGCCGCGCCCTGGAGGCACGTCTTCAAGGCCATGAGGAGCCGCTTCCGCCCACGCCGAACTCGCCCCAGCCTGCTCCGGCGTCGGAGCCTGCCCAGGCAGGGACAGTCTGGAGCTTCTGGGCGCCGGACACCGACGAGTACCTGATCGGCGCGGTCCTGAGCGCCGAGCCGATCGAGATGCTGATCGTGCCGCTGCTGCTTGACACACGCTGGTCGACCGAGAACGACATCCAGCTGCCGATGGCCACGCTCGGCTACCCCGCACTCGCGCCGGTATGGGCGACGGACCACGTCCTCACCGAGCAGGCCGTCGAGCCGCTGAACATGCTCTCAGAGCGCGATCTCGCGGCGCTCACCGACGGGTATGACGCGATCTATTCCGGCCGGGCGCTAGCCGAGCCCGCCGGACCGCCCGTGCTAGACCCCGACGACCCCCGCATCGCAGGGCACGCCGCGATCGCTGATGAGCTGCGCGCGTACTTTGCGCCATGGTCTGCGCTGCAGGGCGGTGAGGAGCTCGGGCCCGTCCTCCATGGACGCCGGGAGGATGCCGGGATCGAACTCGAGGAGTGGAGCGAGAACATCGACGTGGTCCCGGCCACCTGGGCGCGCTTCGAGAGCGCCCAGCTGGACCCCTACGCCGAGATTCCCCCAGCCGCGATCGCCAAGGCGATTCGGCTGCTCAAGCTGCTCGCATCCGAGCGGATCGTCGGCCTCGCCCACGCCTCCGTCGAGGCTCACCACGCAGGCCAGGCAATGCTGCAGGCTCCGGCGATGGCACGCCGACGTCGTGGCGCTGTGCGCCGCCCGCAGCGGGACCCCGAGATTGCGCGCGAGGCAGCTGACACCTACGCCATAGCGCTACGCAAGGAGCTCGGGCTGTGAGCGTTATGGTCTGCCGCTCCTGCGGGAACCAGTTCGCGCTGAAGAGCCAATTCGAGGCCGAGTGCCCGGAGTGTGGCTCGGAGGATCTCGAGTCCGAGGACGCCTACGACCCGCTCGAGCGCGAGCTGCAGTGTGAGTTCTGCGGCTACGTGATCGACACCGCGGCGGCCACCGCCCCCGACTGGTCGCAGGAGGAAGGCCCGCGTGAGCCCGAGACCGTCGATGACCCCTGCCCTATCTGCGACTCGGCGCTCGTCCCGGTAACCAAACGAGCCTCCGTCCGGGCGATGCCGGAGTACAAGCTCGCCCGCGCCGCCGCGCAGAAGCTCCACCGCGAGCACACGATCCCCGGGCCGCCCTACGCGCTCGAGGGCCTCGCCGAGACCTTGGGGATCGAGCTCGTGATCGGCAGCTTCGACCACGACGGGCTGCTCGTCGGCGATCGGATCGAGCTGTCCGACTCGGCCAGTCCGATGGCGCAGCAGTTTGCGCTCGCGCACGAGATCGGCCACCGTGTCCTCGCCCATGTGGGCGAGCGCTCCAAGCTCGAGCCCGAGGCGAACGCCTTCGCCTCCGAGTTGCTGATTCCACGCGAGCGCCTCAGCGCCGCCCTCACAGCGACCCCGTCCGTACGGACCCTCGCACGCGACTTCGGCGTCTCTCGTCAGGCGATGGTCTACGCACTGATGAGCGCTCACAAGATCGACCGCGTCCGCCGCTGAGCGGCGCTGAACAGATCCCACGATCGGGGGTTCAGGTCTAGATAGGCGCCGTCGACGCCGTCAATCTTCAAGACCAAGGAGCCGCCCCGTGCTCGAGTCGAGATCCGAGATCATCAGCAGCCTGCTAACCAGCACCGTCGCCGAGTTGGACATCCCCGCGGCGCTGCGCGCCGACGCCACCGCCGAGTACCAGCGTGTCGGCGAGTGGCTCGCAGCCCACGCCGACGACGAAGACGGCTGGGTCGTCTATCCGCAGGGCTCCTTCCTGCTGAACACCGTCGTCCTGCCGAGCTGGGGCGACGAGTACGACGTCGACACCGTCTGCCGACGCGAGCTGGCAACGCACGAAACCACCCAGGCCCTGCTCAAGCACGAGGTCGGCGAGAGCCTCGACCTTTACAGATCACTCCAGCACGGCCCTGGCGGTCCCCGCGAGCTGCACGAGCGAAACCGCTGCTGGACACTCTGCTACCCCTCCCGCCTGCGCTTTCATCTCGACGTCCTGCCTGCGATCGGAAACCCCGAGGGCGGACCGACCGGCGTGCTGATCACCGATCGCAAGCTCCACACGTGGCAGTTCTCAGACCCGCTCGCCTACGCCGCCTGGTTCAAGGCCCAGAGCCAGCTCGAGTTCGTGCAGAAGCGCATGGTGCTCGCCGAGGCCGCCCGCACGCCGCCCCAGGCAATCCCCGACTGGAAGGTCAAAACGACGCTGCACCGCGTCATCCAAGTCCTGAAGGCCCACCGCAACGAGCACTTCCGCTCCCAGCTTGAGCTGCGCCCAGCCTCGATCCTGATCACCACCCTCGCCGCCCATGCCTACCGCGGCGAGCAGGATTCTGATCGACGCCGTGCTCGAGGCCGTCGAGCTGATGCCCTCCTACATCCAGGAAACCGAGGACGGCCCGCTCGTGCCCAACCCGGTCGAGCCGCGCGAGAATTTCGCCGACCGTTGGCGCGCGCAGCCCCAACTCGCCGCGTGCTTCCACGGCTGGCTTGAGCAGCTCGCCGAGGACCTCCAGGAAGCCTCGTCAGAGTGGGGCCTTCAGAAGGTCGGTGTGCGCCTGGCGGAGAGCTTCGGCGAGCACCCCGTCCAGAAGGCGATGGAAGGCCTCGGTGAGACCTACCGCTCCACCCGCGAGCGCGGCGATCTTGCGCTCGCCGGCGCCAGCGGCGTGCTGTCGAGCAGCGGCGAGGTCCCGGTCCGCGACCATGGGTTTTTCGGTCATGGCGGGTGACCGCAAGACACTCGCCCAACAGATGGGCAGCCTCGCGCGCCTGCCATTGACCAGCACCGTCTCGCTCACTGGCGGACGCCTACGCTGGACCGGAACGCTCCAGCCGACCCCGCTCAGCGTCACCTACGTGATGCAGATCACCTACCGTGCCGACGGCCACGCGCCTGAGGTGCGGGTCGTGAGTCCCGAGATCCACGCCCCCGAAGGCGCCAGGCTGCCCCACGTCTATCCAGGCGAGCGCCTCTGCCTCTGCTATCCGGGCGAATGGAACGACGGCAAGATGATCGCCCGGACGATCATCCCGTGGGCCTCGGAGTGGCTTTTGCACTACGAGATATGGAGCTTCACCGGTCGCTGGCATGGCGGCGGGCATGAGCCCTCGGCCGAGGACTAGAGCGATGGGGGAGCGACGCGCGGCGATCACGCCTCAGAGCACGTTGCGCCTGTGGGTCGCGGCCGGCGGGCGCTGTGAGTACTGCAACGAGTACCTGCTCGCTGACGAGTTCTCGGGCTATGAGCTGAATCTCGCCGAACGAGCCCACATCGTCGGCGCGAGCGATGTGCCTGGCTCTCCACGCGGCAACTCTGAGATCCCGATCGAGCTCCGAGCCGAGCCGGAGAATCTGATGCTGCTCTGTCGGGCCCATCACCGCCTCATCGACCGCTTGATCACCGAGCACACCGTGCAGGGCCTACTTCGCATAAAGCGCGAGCACGAGGCGCGCATCTTCGCCCTGACCGCAATCGCGCCCGAGCAGCGCAGCGTTGTGGTGCGCCTGATCGGCAGTGTCCGCGGCGGCGCGGTCGAGATCCCCCGCAGCACAGTCGCGGCTGCGGTCACCGGCGACGGGCGCTTCCCGCGCTACCCGCTCGCGCTCGCGGGCGAGGACATCGAGATCGACCTGCGTAACGTGCCCCACGAGGGCGAGGCGGAGTACTGGAGCATCGGCGGGCAGATCATCGAGCAGGCCGCCGCGCGGATCCGCGACGCGCAGGATCCGATCCCACACATCTCCGTGTTCGCCATCGCCAGGATCCCCTTTCTGATCGCCCTGGGCTTCCATCTCGATGACAAGATCGCCGCGACGATCTACCAGCGCCGCCGCGACGGTGCGGGCGACGGCGGCTGGCTCCCCGACGGGAACGCCGCCGCGGTTAACTTCGACGATCGCATCCTCACGGAAGTGCCCGGCAGCCCACGAGTGGCGCTCGCAGTCTCGCTGACGGCAAGGATCGGCGAGGACGTGCGGACCACGATGGACGAGGACGCCGCGGTCTATGAGATCGCCCCTGCCGGTGTTGAGTGCGGCCGCGACGTGCTCGGCTCCCGCGCCTCGCTCGAGAATTTCGCCGAAACCTACCACCGCTTCCTGGAGATGATCGAACATGAGCACCCTGATTGCCGCAGGCTCGAGATCTTCCCCGCCTGTCCGGCGTCGGCCGCGGTAGCGCTCGGCCGAGGTGTGATGCGCGACGTCCAGCCATCACTGGTGGTGTACGACCGTGCCGCTGACGGCTCCTTCAGGCGCACCCTCGAACTGCGGTGAGCCCATCCGTAACCGCTTATCGGTCGGCAGAACGACGCCTGATCCCCGACACCGGACCGCAGGTTGACTTGATCTCAGTCACGTGCATCCTCACGTCGTTCGAGCGCTCATGCGGCGCCCGCTCGCCCGCCGGCGAGTAGAGGGCCACGAGCTCCTCGGGCTAAGCGGCTTCGGGCTTACCGCCCGGGCAAGATTCAAAGGAGCAACCGCCTTACGAGCGCGAGTGGTCGGCAGACGGTGCCAACGAGGCCTGCTACTGGATGAGCGTCGAGCAAGCACAGGCGTGGCGTCAGGTCCGGGGCGAGCACCTCCCAACGAGCGGCGCATAAGCTCGCCAGAGTTCCCCTGCGCGGAAACTGGTGTGGCGCAGAGGGTTCCCCCTACTGCCAAGCCCAGCGTATTCCCGTGGTAACACTGCTACACCACGACGCCGAGGGCAGCCTGCACCAAGTGGCGAGCCACTCGGAAGGCTCTATGGGACGACGCCCTCCGATCTGATTGACGAGAACGTTCAGCGTCTCAAGCGCCAACTCAACGCTGCCGATTCCTGCACCGCCATGTCATGTGGGCTGCCACGACCTCGCTTCAATCGCGACGCCGCTGTGCCGCCCCTCGAGGAAGGAAGTGTGCAGTGCGTATTTGCGAGGCACAACGGCAGTACATTCGGTGGCTTCACGCCACCAAGGATCTGTCGCCACATACCCTTCGGGCGTACGAAGGGGACGTTGTAGCGTTCGAGAAGCACCTTGGCGACCGCGCACAGGTCCGACGCATCACCCGCGATTGCCTCGTGGCCTTCGTAGAGGCGCTCCGGGAAGCGGGGTTGTCGCCGCCCTCGATACGCAGGCGGGTCGCGGCAGTTCGCGGCTTTTGTAAGTGGCTGCTCGGCCGCCAACTCCTAGAAGAGGATCCACTTGTCGGCTTGACGCTACCGACCGGCCGGCGCAGAAGGCTGCCTCGCGTCATACCGGCGCACGAACTCGACCGCCTGTTCGGTCATCTCCAGCGCGCCGCACTCGTTAGTGGCGCCCCGCAGGCGCATGCAGTCAGAGTTCGACCGCATCAGTGCACGACGCTACTAGGCGTCGCGCTCATGCTGGCAACCGGAGTCCGAGTACACGAGGTCGTAGGCATTGCGTGCGATGACATCGATCTACAAGCCGAGAGCATTCGCATTCTCGGCAAGGGCCGTCGAGAGCGGCACGTATTTTTGCCCAACTCGTGGCTGACCACGTTCACCGCAACATACCTCCACGCGCGCGGTGAGCTAGGCATCGCGCACGAGCAACTCCTTTTCAACTTCTGCCACAACCCCCTGACTACTCAGGCAATGAGATCCCGACTAGGCAAGGCCGCGAACGCAGCGGGACTGAACATGCAGATCACGCCGCACATGCTCCGCCATACCGCCGCCACCCAGCTGATGGAAGCCGGCGTCGACATCAGATACATCCAACGCCTGCTGGGGCACGCGAGTCTGGCTACGACCGAACTCTACACCCATGTTTCAGACGGGGCGCTCAAGCGCGTCGTCACGGCCGCCGACACGTTGGAGCGGATATTGCAGTGATAACTAAGGATTATGAGCGGTCTGGTACTCGGCCTCGGAGGCTCGAACCACGACTTCAGCGCCGCGATCATCGCCGACGGCAGCATCCGAGTGGCCATCGAGGACGAGCGCATCCAGCGGGTCAAGCGAGGTGAGGCCGAGTGGCACTCCCAGCCCGCTCGCGATGCGACCACGTACTGCCTCGACACGCTCAGCGCTGATCTGGATGACATCGACGCGATCTTCTGCTCAGACGACCTAGAGCGCCCGATGGAGTGGCTCGACTGGTCTCGTGTCACCTTCGTGAATCACCACACCGCGCACGCAGCCGCCTCCTTCTACACCGCGCCACATGAGCGATCGACGCTACTGGTGGTAGACGGGCACGGAAGCGCCCTCGCAGAGAGCGCCAACGGGTGGGAGGTCGAGACGATCTCGACCGGCTGGGCCGATGACACGTCGTTCGAGGTCCGTCCGCTTCAGACCGGAGTCCAGAAGCGGACGTCCAGCGCATGGCGCTATGTCACCCAGAACTCGATCGGATGGTTCTACCGGATCGTGACGCTTGCGATCGGTTTCGAGACCGCCGAGCAGGGCAAGGCCATGGGCCTCGCGGCGTACGGCACGCCTACGTTTGTCGACTCGCTTAGAGAGTTCGTCACGATCCGCCCCGACGGACAGTTCCTCTTCGATCCCTACGGCGGGATTTGGGACTGGCTGAACGAGAGGCTGGCTGCGTCTCCTCGCTCTCCGCAGATCCGCGCGGACCTCGCCTACGCAGCGCAGGAGATCTTCGTCGACGCGATCGTCGAGGCCGCCCGCGAGGCGTATCGGCAAGCGCCCTCACCGGTGCTCAGCTTCGGTGGCGGATGCGCTCTCAACACACTCGCGAACTCACGAATCCTCGAATCCACGGCCTTCGAGCACGTCTCCGTCTTTCCGGCGGCCGGTGACAACGGACTCTCAGTCGGCGCAGGCTTCTATGGAGCGCACGCCCTGCTAGGACAACCTCGACGCCCGGCGACGGAGGGGTGGCGCGGTCGGGCGGTCTACGTTGGTCGCGAGTACACCGTCGGCGAGGTCGAAGCGGCGCTGTCGGAGGCACCTGTGATCGCATCACAGCCCACCGACCTCGAGGCGGAGGTGGCACAGATCCTAAGTGATGGCGAAAGCGTCGCGGTCTGCAGGGGACGCTCCGAGATCGGCCCTCGCGCGCTCGGCAACCGCAGCTTGCTCGCTCTCCCGACGACCGGCCGAACCCGCGATCACATCAACATCGACGTAAAGCAGCGCGAGTCGTTTCGGCCACTGGCCCCGGTGGTGCCGCTCGACGACCTGGACACGTACTTTGTCGGCGTCGAGGAGTCGCCTTACATGCTCTTCGTCGCGACAGTTCGGGACCAGTTCAAGAATCGGCTGGCAGCGGTGACTCACGTCGACGGGACCGCTCGGGTCCAGTCCGTTCGTTCGGAAGATAATCCGTTCCTCTACGCCGTTCTCAAGCGGGTGGGCGAGCACACGGGCATTCCAGTCCTGCTCAACACGTCGCTGAACCTGCGCGGCAAGCCGATCGTTGAGCGCCCGGTGGATGCGCTGGACCTGTTCATCCAGCGTCCGATCGACGCCCTGGTCCTCGGCGACCGACTCGTGCGGAAGTACACGCCTTGGGCGCGACCGGCGCACCGCGGGGGCGCACAGTGAACATCGATCCGTCGGCGCTCGTGGACGTTGGCGCCTCGACGTGGCTGCTCGACCGCCAGATCCCGCTCGATCGCGATCCGGCCGAGTGGCCACGCACCGCGCCCGCCGGCCTCGGGGACGACGCTACGCGCCTGCGGGACCGCCTGACTCGCCTGCTCGGCGAATCGCCGGGATACGCGCTCGTCGATTCTGGCGCTCTCGGACGCGAGCGACGAGCTGCTGTGCCGTGCCGCCTGGAACCTGTTGACGACGCTGTTCCTCCCGGTTCCGCAGTACGTGACCGGCGAGGTGTTCTTTCCGGTCGAGGCCGCTGAAACGCAGCCGAGCCATAGCCCCTTCTCGATGTCTCGCTCCGACGTGTCCTTCCATACCGACGGAACCTTCCTGCCCGCCGCACCGGACATCCTCGCGCTGCTGTCGCTGACTGCCGCTGACGAGGGCGGCGAGACCCTGATCGTCGATGGCGCCGCCGTCTTCGCCGATTTGACCGCCGAAGACGCGTCGGTCGCGGCTGTGCTGCTCGAAGAGCACCCCATCGACCTCCGAGACCAGACTGACGGGAATCCGACCCGCTCGCAGCCGATCGCGACCCGCGTCGAGGCGGGGAGGGTTGGTCTTCGTTACGTACGCGAGTACTTGGAGCAAGGCTACGTCAAGTCAGGGCTCGAGACGCCCGAACGCGCTCGCGCCGCGTTCGACCGCTTCGACGCCCTGGCCACGGTCGAGGAGCGGCAGATCTCGTTCCTGCTCGAGCGCGGCGAGGTCCTCGTCATCGACAACCGGCGCTACCTGCATGGCAGACGCGGCTTCCGGGAGCAGACGAGGCGGCGACGGCTCAGGCGTGTCTACGGGGTGCTCCGATGAGGCGGGTGTCGCCAGAGTGAGCGCGTCAGGTCCGAACCGCGCAGGCGCTGGCCCGCATGAGCCGTGGGCGCTCGCAAAGAACTGGGAGCTGCACGCGGTGCTTCCCGCCACGGTCTCGCTCGAAACCATCCGGGCGACTTATGACTTGGGCGCGACCAACGCAACGGGCGCGGTGTACCGCTGGAACGCGTGGACGTTCGACGTGCCGCCCGGCGTGTTCGTGCCTGGGGCCGCGAACACGTTCCTGTGCGGTCTCATGCTGGATGGGACCTTGCCGCTCGAGGGACTCCGCTACGCCGCCATGGGAGCCGGCCTCGGCGTGGAGGCGGTCGTGGCCGGGGTTCGGAACGCCCGAAGCGTCCACGCGCTCGACATCCACGAAGAGAGCGTCCGGGCCGCCGCGCGGCACTACGACCGGATCGTCGGCAGGCGCGGCCCGCCGTTCCTCGGGATCGCAGGCGACCTGTGGGACGGGGTGCCAGATGGGGCCCAGTTCGATGTGGTCACCTTCAACCCGCCCCTCATCGACATCAGGCTGTCCGACGACCCTTACATCGTCCGCAATCGCTGTATGGGGCCCGGTCTGGCGCAGCGCTTCTTCGACCAGCTACGGGCTCGAAGCTTGTTGGCGGCGGGCGGAGTGGTCTACCTCGCCGTCTCGAACACCTCGCCGCTCCGTGACGTCGTCGCGATGGCGCTTCGTGCGGGCTACGACGCGGAGGCGCTGGCTGTCCGGCAGTGGCCGATCGATGAGGTGAGGATGTTCCTCTTCGCGCTGCGCGACGCGGCCGGGACGCAAATCAAGGTCTGAGCCGATGAGCTGACGGCTCGTCTCCGTCCCTCAAGGGTGCGAGGCGCTCGAGCATCCAGTCAGGCTCCAGGGGGCTTCCGAGGAACCCGATCGGATCGGGCTCAGACGTCCTGGCCTCGAGGTCCGGCGTCTGCCCCGTCTGCTCGCCAAGCCAGTGAACGACCGAGCGGGGACTTCGAGCAGCCAGCCAGTTGCCCTGGGTTCGACAAAGCTCGGCGGCCTCTCGGTACCGCGATGCCGCCTCGACGGTGGCGCCGCTGAGGTAGGCCAGAACGCCACTGCAGGCGATGGCCTCGGGCCGAGCCCAGCCGAGGGCTGATGTGTCCACGAGCACATCGACCCGCGCGACAAGTTCGGCGAGACCGTCCGGCGTTGCGCCGCCTGCGCCATGTAGCCAGCGGCGTACGAGCTCTGCCTTGAGCCGAGACAGGAGATGGGCGATCTCGACCGCGGCGACGGTCAGCCCGGCCGGGAGCCCCTCCGCATAGTCGAGGCGCTGTTTCGCCTCGACAAGCGCCAGTGGGTCTTCCCGCCGGAGCGCCAAGTCGAGCTGGATGTCGGCCATCTGGATCATGCCGCGGGCGATCGACTCCGGCCATTTGTATTCCTCGGCGAGGAGCAGGAGAGACTCGACCTGCGCGAGCGCCTCCTCGTGGGCCCCGGGGTCGGCGAGCAAGCTGATCTCGCTTCGGTAGTACGGGTAATACTCGAAGGTCCACATTCGCTCTCCGTCGTAGTCGTCCCACGCGCGTCGAGCGAAGTCGAACAGCGCGGCGGCCTGCGACAGGTCGCCTTCCATCATCCGGAGGTAGGCGAACGTGCCGTATCCGGCCTCGACCTGCCAGTGACGTCTCCACGGCTCGTCGATCCAGGACAGTGCGCGAACGTTGAGCTCGACAAGGGCGTCAGCGGCGAAGAGCTCGCCACGCCAGACCAGCAGCGTCAGGAAGGTGTTGACGTACTTTGCGGTGTCGGGGTCGCGAGATGTTGCCGCCGCCGTCAGGGCGTCGAAGTACTTCGCCCGGCTCTCAGAACTCCGGCCGAGATGCTTGAGGCAGCGCGCCACGTTGGCCGGGTAGTAAGCAGGCTCGGGCGTAAGCGCCGCCGGAAACGTAGGGTCGTCACCGAGCCGCGCGAGTGCGAGTGCCTCGTCCCATGCGCCGAGGTTATTGCACAGGTGGCTCCGAAAGCCGCGCATCAGGCGCCGTCGAAATAGGTCGTCGAAGAGGGTCCAGTCCTGCGCCGATGCGGCGTGCCGAGCCGCGGTCACCAATGGCACGGCATCCTCGAAAGTCTCGGGCGTCGCGGACGCGTCGCGAAGGTACTCGGCTGCGAGATAGCGATGGATGGGAACCAGCGACTGGCCAGCATCGCGGGCGTGCCTGGCGAAGTAGTCGCGTACCGTTGGGTGGCTCGACAGCTCCCCGCCAGTGCCCACCGTGAGGAGGCGCCGTTCGATGAGCAGTGCGACGATTGGGCGAAGATCTTGATCGACGAGCGTCAGGTTGACGTCGGTGTCGTGGTAGGCGCGGGTGAGCGCAGCCTCGTAGAGAAAGAACGTCGCTGGTGCTTCAAAGGCGGTGGCAGTCACAAGGAAGGCGAACTCGGCCTCGCCGAGGTGATGGACGTAGGAGCCAAGGACCCTCGCGAGGCGGTTCTCGCGCAGGGGATCAATCTCGTCGTGAACGTCGACGGCCGACGACCTCTCGATCGTCTCGACCGCATCTTGCGGCGGCACGCTGAGGAGCACGCCGGCGAGGATCCGAAGGGCAAGCGGATGGCCCGCGGTGATTTCCACGAGCCTACGTTGAGCGATCCGGCCAATGGCATTCAACCCCCACTCGTCGAGAAAGGCCAGGATCTCGTCTGTCGAGAGTGGCTCGACATCGATCGTCGATGCCAGTTCGAAGCGGTCCCCGCGGATTGGAACCCTGGAGGTGGCGAGACACGCGCCACACCCGCGAAGGACGCTCTCGACGATCCGCGCGACGTAGGGATTGGTGAGTTGCGAGCGGTCGTCGAGGATCGCCTCGACGCCGTCGAGCACCAGCAACACGCGATTGGATTTCACGTATTTACATATGCGATCCGCCCGCTCAGGAAGTGGAAGCGCGAGGGGACCGACCGTCGCGATCGCCATGTCGTGGATGAACTGGCCGATGTCGGCTCGGTAGAACGAGCACCCGAATACCTGCCGATAACCCACAGCGGCCAACGGGGCCGCACGAGCCTCGAGGAAGCGCTGGACGAGCGACGTCTTCCCAGCACCTCCCAGCGCGACAAGCTGTACGATCCCACCAGTCTCGGTCTCGAGCAGCGAAGCCAACCGATCGATCTCCTGGTCCCGGCCGACTACGAACGGGTCCAGCTCTGGGAAGTACTTGAGCTTGACCTCGAGCTTGGTCTCCGTGGCAGCCCAGCTTGAGGCAAGGTGCGCAAGACATTCGAAAACCTCGCGGTGGCCTGCGAAGAGGTCATCAGGTTCCGGTGACGGATCGGCATCGTAGAAGACCGGCCGTAGGCCATTCTCGTGAGCCAGGCGCTGGATGACGGGGTCTCCCTTGCGGCCCCGCTCGATCAGCGCGTAGAACTCCCCGACGCCCGCTGGATAGATGTGGGCCACCGATTCCAGAATGAGGTTGAAGTCCCCGTCCTGGAGTCCGAAGCCGACGAAGAAGACCTTGCGGAGGAAGAGGTGCTTGAGCGCCTCCATGTACCCGGGGTCCCTCAGCAGTTGCTCGTAGTGGGACTGCGTCAGCCGCCATGAGGGATAGACGTCGATGTCCCCATGGATCTGAGCCAGGGCCGGCTCGGCGTCGGTGGCGGAGCCGGCGAGCGCGGCCGCGAGAGCGTGCGTGTCGAGGCTCGTAATCGTCCGTATAGGGCGACCGTGGTGATCGAGGTACGCACGAGCGATCAGCCGATCGAGGTTCGTCGTCACTATCAGCGACCAGCCGATCCCCACGAGCTGGGCGATCGCGGGTGGGACCTCGAGATGACGATCATCGAGCTCACGTTGGATCACCCGGCGGAACGTTGGCTCGCCGAGCGCGTCGAGGATGAGATCAGTGGCCCGGATGTACTGCCTCGCTGCAAGCGCAGAATTTATGACGGGATCGCCGTCATCTGGGATCAGCCCGGTTTCCAGGCCCTCCGTGATCAGCCGCTCCAGCAGCTCTCGCCAGAGCGGCAGGCGCTCATCCCGTCGCCCGTAGACGCTGAGCCCGGCTCCCACGAACGGCACTACGCTCGCGCCAGACTGCAACACCCGTCCGAGCAGCTCCTGATAAGTCGGATTCGACGTGTCGAACGTCATTTGGGGATAACAGCGATAATCCTTAGTTATCTCTGCTGGTGTTCACGGGCGCGAACTGTACGTGACGGCTGAATCAGACGTCGGCCTGTCGCCGTAGGCAGTCCACGGGGGTGTGGAGGCAGCCCGTACCCTTGGCCCGATGGCTTTATCGAGGATCACGGTCAGGCTGGACCAGGTGGGGGTGTGCGCCGCATTACGCGGCCTACGCTCGTGCCCGTAGCCACTGTCGCGGGGATGATGGCCGATGAGACGTGTCGGAGATCCTCGCGGCCTACCCTGATTTGGTCTGTGAGGATGTCAGTGAGGCATTGCGCTACACCGCAGGGGCGGTTCGTGAGGCCAAGCTCCCCCGCACGGCCTCTAGCTGAGGTCAGACGAGAAGGACGGTCCAGTCCGACATAAGCGTCATATAATCCCCCTAATGCATGACGTGGATCACGACGAGCTGTATAGGGTCGCCGAGTCGCAGGCGGGCTACTTCACGACCCGGCAGGCTCTCGCGGCGGGTATGGATCGCAGCACCCTGCGCCACCACGCGCGCCCCGGTGGCCGCTACGAGCGGGTTCGCCGGGGTCTGTACCGGCTTCGCCACTTCCCGACGAGCCCACACGAGCACGTCGTCGCAGCTTGGCTTCCACTACGGGATGCTGGAGCCGTCGTCTCGCACGAGAGCGCGCTCGAGCTCTACGAGCTCTCCGACGTGATCCCTAGCGCGATCGACCTCTCCATACCGCGCTCCAAGCGCGGGCAGCGTCCGCGCCCGGGAGTCCGACTCCACACGCTTGAGCCCCCGCCCGCAGACACCGAAATCCGAACGCTTGCCGGCGTGCCGGTGACGACACCGGAGCGCACGATCCTCGACGCGCTCCAGGGCGGAGCTCAGCTCGAGCAGATTGAGCTCGCCATAACGCAGGCCGTGGACCGGGGGCTCACCACACCGCGCCGGCTGCGTTCGGCGGCCGCGTCGCGAACGCCGCGCGCACGCGCCTTCATCGACCACACACTCCAGCGAAGCTCGACATGAGGTACAAAGACGCGACAGCATTCCGGCAAGCGCTTGAGGAGCGGCTGAAGACCCGGGCGCAGGGTGACGGCGCGCAGCTCGCCCGCGACCGTAAGCGCGTCGCCTTCGACAGGCTGCTCGCTCGTCTGCATGCCGTGGCCGACGGCCAGTGGCTGCTGAAGGGAGGCTTCGCACTGGAGCTCCGCCTCCCCGGGCGCGCCCGAACAACGAAGGACATCGACATCGACTGGCAGGCAGACCAGGACCAGCTGCTTGAGACGCTCATCGACGCCGCCGAACACAACGCCGGCGACTACTTCGCGTTTGCCGTCGAGCGGACGGGCGCTCCTGAAGATCGCCTCGGTGGCAGCCACCGGTACCGGGTCACGGCGTCGCTGGCCGGCCGGCTATTTGAGAGCTTCCTACTCGATGTCGGCTTCCGCAGCAATGAACCGCTGGCCGTGGACACCCTCACAACCGACGCCCTCCTCGCCTTCGCAGACATACCGCCGGTCGAGACACGGGCCGTCGCGCTCGAGCTGCAGGTCGCCGAGAAGCTCCATGCATACACACGCAGCTACGAGGGCGATCGACCAAGCACCCGCACCAAGGACCTCGTCGACCTCGCCCTCATCGCTGCGACCGCTGCTGTGCACGCCGCGCTGCTGCGCGCAGCGCTCGGCATCACATTCACCCAACGCGACACCCACCCCCTGCCGACAACACTGCCTGTGCCACCCAAAGACTGGGCCACGCAGTACAGCCGCCTCGCCCAGGAAGTCGGCGCGCCGACCGATCTCGCCTCCGGACACGCCGCGGCATCCGTCTTCCTCTCGCCCATTCTCAGCGACAAGAAAACAAGAGGAATCTGGAACCCCAAGCACCAGCATTGGATGCATGAGGACCTGAAGTTGTAGGCCGCGCGTACGGCTCGCGTGGGCATCCACCCTGGACCTGCAGCAGCGGCCCATTCTGAGATGCGCCTAGGCTGGACCGTCTGGGTGCCTCCTTTGGGGCGCGTTCGATGATGCCCTCGGGTCAAGGAAAAACCAAGGAAAGGCCCGAAAACAGCCGCAAACGTCCGGGAGGCCGGGCGGGCAAAAACGGCGGATACACCACGCAAACGCAATCAGCCGCGAACAGCCGCAAACGCCCGGCCGGTCTCATAACCCGAAGGTCGCAGGTTCGAATCCTGCCCCCGCTATCTGAGGGATGGCCCTCCCGTAGAGAAAGGTCGTTTGGAGGGCCGTTACGGGACAGGTCCCGCTGCGAGGTCGATTGGCGTCGAGAGGCTCGTGAGGGCCGACGGGGGTTGTGCGGTGGCAGTTCGAGAGCGAATAGCCGCACAACGCCTCGTGTCCTGCGATCCTGATCGGTCATGAACGGTCAGGGCCGCGCTCTCGAGTCTGAGACGCCGATCGACCGCGCGGCGTGGTTCCGCCAGCGCGCCATTGAGGTTGCCGGGTCCGCCGTCTTCGAGGCTTACGGAATTGATGCCGATGCTGCGTCGCTCACAGAGGTGGCATTCATCGCGGCCGTCGCGTCTGGTGTGGCGTATCACCACACGAACGGTGTGCCCCTAGGTCATTTGATCGAATGGACTCAGCTGCGCCTCGAAACCGACGCCGACCAGGCGTTTGCTGTAACGCAAAGCGCGTATAGCCATTTCCGGTCCGGGATGGGAGTGTCCGGACTTGTATGGACGCCCGCTCCTGTTTACCGATCAATGTTGGCCTGGCTCGAATCGCAGCAACCCATTGGGACAGGGCCCTCATGCGAGTCCAGCGCTCAAATTGCTGAGGCTTGGTGGCTGGGCGACAGTGAGGCATTGGAGATTCAGCGGAACGCCCAGAATTGGGGCCGTCCCACGGATGAGCCGTTTGCCCTCCGCAACGCCGACATGCGCGTTCTCGTGGCACATTTGGACGATCGAGCCATCCTCGATCAGCTGCCTGCAATCGGTAGAACCAATCGGCCGGTGCGCGCGCTGGCTCAGGACCTTGCGATCGCAAGGATGTTGCGATTTGATACCGACTGGGCGAGTCAGCTAGCGGATCTCGCTGCGGACATTGAGCGGCGATTCAACGCACTTACCACGATGGAGCGGACTCTACTCGTCCCAGCATCTGTGCCGCCTGCGGTGCTTGGGTGGGCCGAGCACCGCAACGCCATCTTCCACGTGAATGAGTTGCGAGTTAACGGTCAAACGACGATAGCGATCGTCAATGCAGTATGCGAGAGGGTGCAGGAGGTTAGTCTGATTCCGGACTGGCTCGAACAGGATGTCTTCAACGGCCGGTACATAGCTGGCACTGCTCGGGGTGGCCCAACCGCGACTGCCTGGATTCTCCCGAGTGATATCGACGATTCTGTCGACGCTTCAACTTGACGTCGATCTCGAGCCCGGCACTGAGGGACAGCTGGGTCCCCCAGCGATATCGGTCTGCTGGCGAGATGCCACCCGAGCGCCGAACGACTGGTCCTGGGTGTCATTGCTGATCCGCGATCACCCGGAGGCGTGGAGCTGGCTCGCGGTGCTCGCAATTACGCGACGGTTGAAAATCGATGTTCTTGCGGTTGACCCGGACGGCAATCTTCAGCTTGTACGCGGCGGGATCGCGGTCCTGGAGGAGGACTTTTTCAGCCCATGGTTGGACCGTTTCCCCGATCCGCCGGCGTACGTCACCCAAGCTCTCAAGAGGATGGCACAGGGACACATCGTCGGAGGATTGCAGGCAGCCGAGCGTTCGAAGTCGTACGACATTCTCGAGCTCTCCGTTGATGAGGCAGCGGACCCTGAGCTGCTGGAGGCACGCCGCGACGTGCTCATGGGTGAATCGGAGCGAGCTGATCGCATATGGGGTCTCAAGGAGCCCGATGAAATGGAGACTGATCGTCGCTGGAGCCGTTTTCGCGAGCTACAGGCTTGGAGGCACAGCGAAGACGGTGATACACGCATTGACCCTGAGACGTGGCTCCGCAACCTGACTGACGGCATCGCGACCGATACGCGCGCGATCGTCCACATGATGGTCGAGGATGGCCTCACGCTGTTCTGGGCGGCCGGCAATGGATCGCGACGTGACGCGGTCGCAACGCCAGTGCCGGTTCACCGACTGCTTGGAGCACTGGAGCCATGGACGCGAAACTCCTCTTTGCGCCCGAGTGCTGATGTCGACCCGGTGGCGCGCATGGTGGCTGAGGCTGCACCAGTCGCCGACGCGCTTTGCGAGTTGGCCTGCGAGCAGCACTTTGACCATCTCGTCCTCGTTCCGTGGCGTGGGCTGCACTGTGTGCCGTGGTCCGCGCTCAACCTCACTGACGGTACGCCGCTGAGCCACCGCGTTCGGATCACTCATGCCCCGGCCATTCGTATGTTGCGACGCTCGATCGAGCGTCCGGCTGGCGCCGATGAGGCTGTTGCGATCGCCGCACACGGCGGCACGCTCCCGCGTGCCGATGCTGAGGTTGAGCTCATTGCGGGAATCCACGGCGGAACAGTCGTCAGCGATGGGGTTCCAGCCAAGGAGATCGTGCGACAGATGAGTGAGGCGACGGTTGTCCATATCGCGGGCCACGCGGCAGTAGGTCCTCATCCGTTTGCGGCGGCACTATTGGCTGGTGCAGTACCTCTAGATCCGCCGCAGATCACTTCATCTGCCCGGATACATGCCGATGCCGATCTGTCTCGGTGTCAGCTTGTGTTTATCAATACATGTGACTCTGGCCGTTATGCGCCACCGCGTAGGACGTTCGAGAATCACACTGGGCTGGACACTGCGTGTCTGTGTGCCGGGGCGGCCGTTGTGATCTCAACCCTATGGCCCATAAACGACTTGGTAGCCACCATCGTGGCAGCGATGACTCACTGGCATCTGGCAGCCGGGGCATCGCCGCATCGCTCGCTTGACTCCGCGGTCGCCGTTCTGCGAGACGGGCAAGGGTCGCGCGGGGTCCCCGTGAAGCTTCACCCCTTGTTGGATACGAGACTCGGTCCGGAGTGGCGTAGCCAAGTCGACGCGGGAGCCGCCGCTCTGCGTCATCCCTACTGGTGGGCGGCGTGGCGTATCAGTGGAGCTGACTGGCTCCTCGACTAGCTCGGTCGGAACGTCGCGCGGGAACGGGGAGGCGCCCATACGGCCGCAAGGCGAGGTTGTCCGAGATCTCGGAGAACGATAGCCAGTAGGACCGCTGGGGGATGAAATACTACACATCTGATGTCTATCTGTATAGACTATCATCCGGTGCGCTCAAAGGACGCCTTGGATTTGGTTCGACGATCGGGCGGAATTGCCTCGGCCTCTGAGCTGACGAAGGGCGGCGTCCGCTGGGAGGACTTGTATCGCCTGCGCGATGAAGGAGCGCTGATCGAGCTATCGCGTGGCATCTATCGCCTTGCTAACGCCCCGGCGACGGCGCATCTTGATCTCATAGCTGTATGTCGCCGAGTGCCCGACGGGATGATCTGCCTGAACTCGGCGGCCAGCTTCTGGGACTTGACCGACGAGATGCCCGGCTTGGTTCATGTTGCTGTCGCGCGCGGTAGGCATCGGCCGAGAATCACTTTTCCGCCGACGCAAGTGCACGTCTTCGCGGCGGAGACGTTCACGATCGGGCGTGTTCATCAATCGGTTGATTCATCGGAGGCGATCGCTGTCAGCTCGAGGGAGCGCACTGTTGTTGATCTTCTGCGTCTACGCGCGCGTAAAGGACGAGATGTGGCGCTGTCAGCGCTGCGGGCCTACCTCCGACGACAAGATGCAAAGCCCGGAGAGCTGCTCGCGCTTGCGCGCCAGCTGCGGATCGGTTCGGTGATGTCCGAGGTCCTGGAGCCTCTGCTGACGTGAACGGACGCACGCCGCAGCAGGCCTACCTCGATCTGCAGAAGCTCGCGCGCTCCCACCGCCGCAACAGTCAGCAGCTCTTCGAGCTCTACATCCACGAGCGCTTCCTGGCTCGGCTCGCCAAATCGCCGTTCGCTGACCTGTTCGTGCTGAAGGGCGGGATGCTGCTCGCGGCGCTAGATGTTCGCCGCGCGACGCGTGACGCCGACATGCTCGCGCGGGGTCTGCCAAGCGACGAGGACAGTCTTCGCTCGGTGATCGGGAACATCCTGGCGATCCTATGGAGGACGGGGTCAGATTCGATCCTGCGGGTATCTCGTTCATGTCAATACGCGAAGACGCCGACTACGAAGGAATCCGTCTCACGCTGCCCGTCGATCTCGCTGGCGCCGCACTCAAGCTCAAGCTCGATTTGTCCTTCGGGGACCCGGTCAGACCGCAGCGCATCGACTACCCGACGCTCCTGGACGATCAGATCTTCGAGCTTCTGGGCTATCCCCTGGAGAACGTCATCGCCGAGAAGGCCGAGACGATGATGTTCTTCGGCGACGCGAACACCCGCGACCGCGATTACGGCGACGTCTATCTGCTCGCCCAGGTTCACGCCATCGACGCCGAGTCGCTGCGTGGGGCGCTGAAGGACGTGGCGGAGCACCGCCGACACGATTTGAGGCCACTGAGGCCGCAGCTCGAGGCGTTGCGTGAAATCCGTCAGCAGCCGTGGGTAGCGTTCCGGGCTCGTATCGGTCTCGTTGGCCTGCAGGAACACTTCGCCGAGGTCGTCGACAGGGTGGTCGATCTCGTGGACGGCGTGCAAGACGAGCACGTCTCGCGGTGGGACCCGGCAGGGCACCGTTGGGGCTAGCAAGATTGCCGGGGAGGGCAGCAAGGTCGCTGCTGCTCAGGCCGTTTGGGTCCGGAACCCTCCGCTCATACCCCGAAGGTCGGTGCTGACGGGACTACGCACATGCAAGTTGCTCGCCCGCGAGCGTCATCGAGACCGGCTGGCTGACTCCGCAGGCTCGTCGAGGACTTGACCGACCGCCTCGGCATCGCCGTCGCGGATGTGGCACATCGTTTCGAGCGCATTGACGGGCACGCCCGCGTGGAACTTGATGGCCTCCAGCCGCCGCGGCTCGACCTGCGGCTCCGCCTTTCGAGCGGCGGCTGCCTTCGTCCGGAGCTCGCTTCCCTCGGCGAGGCCTGCCACCGTCACACTGAGATCGTCAGCGGAGATCACCCGAGGTCCCTCGCCGGCGAGACGCCGCGCGAGCTCAGAATTTGCGCGGCCGCCTGCCCATGTCCACCAGCGGGTCCGTGCCCGATCGGGCAGCTGCTCGGCGCTGGTGATGCCATCGCGCGTGAACCAGTGCGCCTCACGCAGCTCGGCCAGCTGCCGTTCGGCGCGGCGCGAGCAGCAGTCCGGGGTTTGGCCGCCGACAAGCACCCTGCGGATGGCCTGACAGACCTCAAGAGACAGCGCCCCGCCCGCACCGCTCCATCGGGATCGTCCCGGCGCATCGCTCGGTTCGACCCACGCCACCCTTCGCTCCCAATCGACGTCTCGAACTCCCCAGCTCGTGCCGCCGAGGAGGATCGTGGGTGGGGCCACGTCACGCGACGTCAGTGACGACGGATCGACGTGGCCCAGCATCCGCTGCCCCCACCGCACGCTGAACAGCGGCTCGCTGAGGAACATCGAAGTCAGGTCGATGAAGTGCCGACGACCGAACAGTCGCTCGCCCTCGACGCCGATCTGAAGCACGCCGCCCTCCTCGAGCAGGATCCCGCGCTCGACCATGTGCCGCAGCACGGCCTGAAGGACCGCGTGATCAAGATGTGCCGCCTCGGCCACCGGTCCGAAACTCCCTGGCCATTCGCTTCGCCCGAGGCGGCCGTCTGCGAGTACCCGTGCGAGGAGCTGCTGTGCAGCCAGCGCCACCGGGTACGCAGGCGGTCTGAGCGGCTCGACCCACCCCTGCTGCAGTAGGTCGACAAGCGCGAGCGCGGTCAGGAGCTCCATGTCGCTCGTCGCTAGGAACAGACAGTTGCGGACAGCTCTCCGGCGCCCTGTGCGACCTACCCGCTGGAGCACCGATGCGACCGTCCGGGGTGCGCCCAGCTGGATCACCCGGTCGAGGTCGCCGACGTCGATCCCGAGCTCGAGCGTGCTCGTTGCGACGATCACGCAGTCCCGGGATTCGGTGAACGCGCGCTCGGCCTGGCGCCGGTCGTCCGCGCCCAGCGAGCTGTGCGAGACGAACGTCGTCACCTCGCGCGCCCGCAACGCCGCGCCGAGCTCCTCCACCCGCGCCCGACTGTCGGCGAACACCAGCCGCTTCTCGCCTCGGTGCAGGCGCGTGATCACCTCGGCCGCGTTCTCGAGCGATCCCACCCAGTCGACCTCTAGCTCGGGCGGCGCCAGCCCCTCGTCTGCTGCCATCACGACGGCCCGCTCGCCTGAGGCACCGACACAGAGCCAGTCGAGCAACGCCTCAGGATTCCCAACCGTGGCTGTCAAACCGACCCGCTGTGCCGCCGCCGTAACCCCGCCGCCGTCCTCCGTCTCTGCCCGCCGCAGAGCATCGACACGGCAGAGCAGTGCGAGCATGTGCCACCCCCGGTCATCGTCGGCGAACGCATGGATCTCGTCCACGACGACCGCATGGACGCCCCCGAGCAGCCTCGTGGCGTCCACGCGCCGCGACAGAAACATCGCCTCCAGCGACTCGGGTGTCGTCAACAGGACGTCCGGTGGGTCGGCAAGGATCCGCCGCCGCGCGGAGTCGCCGACATCGCCATGCCAGAGCGCCGCCCGGCGGCCGAGCAGCGTGCACAGTCCTTCGATGCGCGGCGCGAGGTTGTTCACGAGCGCTCGAAGCGGACACAGGTAGAGCACCGACAGGCCCTTCCACTGCTCGGAGGCCATCCGCGAGAGCAGCGGCAGCATTGCCGCCTCGGTCTTTCCCGCCGCGGTCGGCGCGCCGAGCAGCGCATGCGAACCGGACAGGAGCGGCTCGATCGCCTGCTCCTGGAGTGGACGCAGCCGCGTCCAGCGCAACGTCCCGATCAGGTGGTGGATGAGCGCCGGATGAAGGCGCTCCATAGCTTCGCCACTCACGGCAGGTCGAGCTCGACCTCGTCCGCACGGGTCGGCGCCCGCCGCGCCTCGCGCTCCTCCAGCGTCAGCTCGCTGTCGCTGACCGTGAGCGCATAGTCGCGCCTCGGGTCGAAATCAGGGAACTGGTCGATCCGGTCGAGCACGTCACCCACGAGCTTGCGCAGGAACAACCGCGGGGCGATCCCGAACCGTCCGCCGAGCTCTCCGCTGACGGCCGAAGCAAACACGTCCAGATAACCGTCATCGCAGAGCCGCACGAGCCGCTCCTCAGCTGGCGAGCCGGTGGCGTACACGTCACGCACCCGCATCCCCACCTCGACCAGACGGGCGTGGTCGAACGGCGCAAGCCGGACCTGGACCGCGCGCGGGTTGTCGAACCGTGGATCGGCGCCGAAGTCGACGTGGAGTCGCTGTGCCAGCGGCGGGAGTCGCTGCACCCCCTGCGGGCCGTCGAAGAAGGCGGGCGTCCCGGTGACGAGCAGCATCAGGCCTGGGAAGCGTCCGCTGTCGACCTCGTCGATCAGTTGCCGGAGCGCGTTCAGGCCCTTCTCGCGCACGTCGGAGCGGACGCGCTGGAGCGTCTCCAGCTCGTCGAGCACGAGCAGTAGCCCTGGATGCCCCGCATCGCGCATGATCGTCAAGAGTCCCTGGAGGTTCCCGAGGGCGCCGAAGTGATCGACCTCGCCGCGCACTCCGGCCGCACGCTTCACCTGGGCTGCGACGTTGGGCTGGCCGGCCACCCACGCGAGCACGCCATCGGCCAGTGGCCCGTCGCCGCTGGCGACCGCGCGACGGTAGGTACGCAGCGCCGCCCCGAACGAGGGGGAGGCGTCTGTCACGCGCCGCAGCCGGCTCTCCATCAGCTCGTCGACCCGTGCGTCGAGCAGGGTCGCGTCCCGCTCCTCGACCCCGGTGGCGATCACGTCCTCCTCGAGCGCGTAGAGCCAGCGGTCGATGACGACGCGGAGCGCCCCCTGCTGCACATCGGCGGTCGACAGCCGCTCGACGAGCCGGCGGTAAACCGTCTCCAGCCGGTGCAGCGGCGTCTCGGTCTCCGAGATCTGCACCTCGCTCGCCGCGAAGCCCGCGGTCTTCGCCCGCTCGGCCAGCCACCGAGCGAAGAACGTCTTGCCGGACCCGTACTCGCCGCGGACCGCCTTGAAGGTGGCACCGCCGCCGGCGACCGCCTGGAGTTCATCGTCGAGTGCCGGCTCGAGTGCGCCGAGGCCGACCGCAAACAGATCGAGGCCCTGCTGGGGGACCGTGCCGCGCCGCAGGGCGTCGATAATCTCGCGACGGCGTCCCGGGCTGATGCTCATCGTGTGAGCGCGAACTGCTCGCGCAACAGGGGGAGATTCAGCTCGACGGTGTCGGAGATCTCGTCGACGCTCAGGATCGGGTACCCCTCCAGGTTCAGCAGGAGCTGGAGCGCCGCGAGGGTGCCGGCGAGGCGGGCGGGCGCCAGGCCGCACGCCTGCGCGAGGGCAGGCCGCAGCAGCTTGCCGCCCCGCACGGCGAGCGCCCCGAGGACCGCGGCGATCCGCTCGTCCGCCAGGGGCGTGCGCGTCGCCTGTCGGCGCTGGGCGGCGAGCGTGTCGGAGCCGAGCAACTCGCTGATCCAGGCAGTACCCGTTTGAGCTGCTGTCGCGTCGCCGAGGCGCCGGCCCTCATCCGTCAGGCCTAGCGAGAGCTGGGTCTCGGGCTGCGGCCGACCGGCCGGCTCGCTCGTCTGTCTGAGCGTCGGCTCGGCGGCCGGCTGCTCCGTCTGAGCGCGGACGCCACTCCACCACGACGGCGGGTCATTCGGCGCCTCGACCCATCCCTCGATCCCCTCGATCGGCGTCGGCGCGAGGACGAGCGCCGGCGCGAGCATCTCCTGCGCGGTGGCCCCGCCGTGGTAGCCATGCTTCTTCGGCGCGTACCGGAGCCCCTCGTCCACCGCCATGATGCACCGCCCCTCTCCGGCGAGCACTCGCGGCCCCTCCACCAGCACCTCATCCTCGCCCGCAGGGCTCGTGGGAACGCGCCACCGCTCTCCGCCCTGACCTCCGTGCGGCCGCTGGGTTCCCCCCTCCCACTCGAGGACGTGGCCGTGGTCGGACAGCAGCACGGCGATCCGGCCCGACTCGCGCGCAGCGTCGAGCAACCAGCCGAGCGCCACCACATCGTGGACCGACCACGGGTTGCGCAGCTGCTCGCTGCGGGCCAGATGGTCGTCGATCGCGTTGACGACCGCCCCGACGACCTGTCGCTCAGAGGCGATGGCGGCCCGCACCGCGGCCGACAGCCCGATTTGTGGATCGCGCAGCGCCCGCTTGTGGAAGAGGAGCGGCGGCGTGTCGTGCTGGCTCACTGCGAGGAGGGCAGGATGCTCGGCGAACCCAGTGACCTCGTCCGCGGCCAGCCCCTTTACCAGTCGGCCAGCGAACAGGCTCGCGCGTGAGTATGTTGTCACGCTAGGCAGCGCCGCGAGCGCGAGCGCGCGCCCCGGCTGGCCGGCGCGCCGAAGCTCCGTCCACCCGTCGGCGAGCGCGTCCTCGAGCAGCTCGGCCGCGACCCGGTGACTCATTCCGTCGAGGACGACGACGAGCACGGGACGCTGGGCGGCGAGCGGCGCCGCAACCTCGGCGAGCAGGTCCTCGACCCCGAGCAGCTCGGGGCCTGTCCGGGCGTGCGCCGACCAGGTGGCAAGCGTCCTGGCGAACGCGCGCTCCTCCTCGGCGCGGCGCTCGTTCGTGGCGCCGATCAGCGGTCGCAGAGCAGCGTCGAGTGCGGGCTCCTCGGTCCCGTGCCGGAGCACGGTCCGCGCGAAGTCGGCGTAGCAGGAGGAGTCGACGTAGCGTCTGGCCGCCTCGGTCAGATCCCGCGGCGACGCCGGCAGATCCGTTCTCAACCAGCGCCGCAGCCGAGTCGAGAGCCGGGCGACGCGGGCGGCGCCCGAGCGCACGGCCAGCGTGTGTTCCGCCACGGCGTCGGCGGCGACTTCGACCTCCCCATCGCCCTCGAGTGCGGCGGCGAGCGTCCGCAGCCTCGCCCGCAGTCCGCTGCGTAGGATCGCGCTGGCGTCGGACAGCGGCTCGGCGTGCAGCTGCTCGAGCAGTCGCTCGGCGTCATGGCGAACTCTCTGTGCGGCGGTCTCATCCGCGGTGTCCAGTCGCAGGAGTGCAGCCTCCGCCGCCGCCGCCCAGGCCCACGCCCCGCGCTCGTCGAACGGGGCGCCCGCGAGCAGCGGCTCGAGCCGCGTCAGGGCGGCGATCCGCGCCGCCTCGTCGGTGCCGGCGAGGAGCGGGCGGAGCACCAATCCAATCGCCAGCGCTCGAGGGCCCTCACCGGCGGCGACGGTGCCGACGAGCAGGCGCGCACCCGGGATCTCGAGCTCGAGCCAGTCCACCGTCGCGGTTCGCCGCGCATCGTCGAGCCGGGCGAGTGCCGCCGCCCGCTCGGTGCCCGCCCACTCGATGAGGGCGGGGAGCCCCAGCTCGACCTCGATCCCGTGGGCGTGGCGGAGCAGCGCGCGCGAGGCCCGGTCGAGGTCGAGCGTCCGCGCGCCGGTGCGCTCGTATCCCTCCGGCGGTGCGGCGCGGACGAGCGCGCTCATCATCCAGGACGGGATCGCCGGGTCGATGTCGGGGACACCGAACAGATGGATGAGTGCTTCCGCCGGGCGCGGGTGGGCGAGTCGGTGGAGCGTCAGTCGGCCGAGCACGTCGGAGGCGAGCTCGGAGACGGGCGTGAGCAGGACGAGCGGGTCCGGACGCGGCTCCTCGACGAGCGCCTCCCGGACCGCGAGCTCCGAGGGGCACCAGCGCAGGCACACCGTCTCGCCATCGTGGCTCAACTCGCCGCTGGCCACGTGGTCGTAGCGCAGTGCGAACACCCGCGGTCCGTTGGGGTACTTCCGGGACAGCAGGTCGGCGACGTAAGGGCGCAGCGACTCGAGCTGGTCGCTCACCTGTCCGCTGCCGTCCAGGCGAGGTCGATAAGCCAGGCGTCCTCGCCGTCATCGAGTTCGGCAAGCTTCGCCTGCGCCTCGGCGATCGTGAGACGTGTGGCGTGGCCGTGCCCCTGACCTGGTGGAGCCGGCGGTGGCAGCGAGGGTGCTCGAGGCGGCGGCGGTGAAGCCGGGGCGATCAGCCGGACCCCCGCATCGTAGGCGGCCTCGACGGCCGGCGTGAGCGGCTCGGAGAACTCGTCGCGGGCGAGCGCGGAGCGTAGGCTGGTAAGCGCCGGGCCGTCGCCTCCGTCGCCGTCCGCCGCCAGCAGTCGCTCGATCACCTGCCACCGCGCGTCGGTCAGCAGGCGCTTGATCTCCTCCGCGGTCGACAGGCTGGCGCCGACGGCCTGCGGCGTCGTGGGGATGGTCGCCGCGGCGATCCGCTCGACGAGATCGACCGAGTCGACGGCGGTCGTGCAGGCATCGACCACGGCCTGTGCGGCGCGGGCGCTTCGAAGTCGGTCGCTCGTGGCGAAGTCGATTGTCAGCTGGGTGATCCGCTGTTCGAGGGCCGGCACGAGCTCATGCGCGCCTGCCGACAGCGCTGCGGCTTTGTTGTTGACAGTGGCAGCGAAGCTCTCGACGCTCGCCGAGGTGCGGGCGGGGTTGCTTGCCGCCAGCCCGAAGAGGGAGGCGGCGCGCTCTCGCGCAGTCTCCCAGTTCGCCTCGTCCGGTAGCTTCGCTGTCACCAGCTCGAGCTCGTCGGGTAGGCGCTCGACGCCGACCTCGCCGGCCGAGCCGCCCTGGAGACGGAACGTCCGCCCGGTCTGACGTGCGTATGTGAGCACGACAAGCGCCGAGACCTCAGGCGTCAGCCCGCGCGGCCGCGGCAGGTCGATCAGCCGCCGGACATCGCCGACCGTCAGCTGCTCGAGCTCGCGTTGCTCCCGGGCCCGAGCGATCTCCTGGTTCAGCCGCTCCTTCCACGTCTCGCCGAGAACGAACGGCTGCTCGTGCTGGATCCCCAGCTCGAGTGGGTTGGCGATTCGCCGCAGAATGCGGCGGCGCTGCGAATCGACCTGGTCGAGCCGTCCGTCGTTCTCGACGGCCCGTTGCACTTCCTCCCAGACGTCCCGTAGTTCTGTCCGCCGGACCTCCTCCTCGAACCGCGGATGGTCGGGGTACTGGACATCGAGCATCGACCGCACGAGCCCCTCAAAGGCATCGCGCAGTCGCGCGCCGATCGGCAGCTGCGGCCGAAATCCCTCGTGGAGCGACTGTAGGCGGAGCTCGGGAGGGTGCGACTCATCGATCGTCTGCTCGGTCGCACGCTCGACCCCGTAGGCCTGCCGGATGGCGGCGAGGAGCGTCTCACGCAGGACAGCCGCCTGCTCCTCCAGCTGGACTCGCGCCAACTCCTGGTCCTGCCGGTTCAGGTGGTCGGCGTACTGGGCGAGCCGCTCGCCCTCGAGGACGTGCTGGATGATGACGAACCGTCCGAGCTGCCGCTGAAGCTCGCCGGAGAGGAACGCGGGGACCCAGCACACGGTCCGGGTCGAGTCGTTCTCCGCGCGCCAGCGCTCGAGTCGCTCGAGGTCGTCGGCGGGTGAGTGCAGAGGCTCGTCGAACGGATAGTCGATCACGACCTTCCAGCGCTCGCCCGCAGCGCGCAGTGCATCGCCAGGCAGTACCGATTCATCACGCAGGTTCCCGAACACGACGTCGACGGCCCGCCAGGTACCTCGCCAGACGACGGTGTGCTCCTCGGGCAGCAGACTCACGGCGATCTCGATCCCGAGCTCCTCGGCCAGTAGGCTGCGCACCAGCTGGCGGCGCACGCCGGTGTTGTCGACGCCCTCGGCCTTGGCGACGATCAGCTCCGTGTCGACGCCCGACAGGCGGAGCGTGACGCTCGGGTTCTGCGGGTCCTCGCCGATCCGGATCGGCGCGCCGGCGGCCGCCAGCTTGCGTACCTTGGTGAGCACGATCGTCCGCTCAGTGCCCGGGATCGGCGTGGCGATCGAGCCGTGGTTCAGCGCGGTCAGCCGGGCGATGTCGAGGTTGCGCACCGGCTCGGCGCCGGGGATGAGCGCTGAGAGCAGCAGCGTCCCGACGAGCCGGTCGTCGCCCCTGAACGGATGCGAGCGGGGGAGCGTGGTGGCCTCAGCCTCCTCGAGGTGGTGTTCGGCGAGCAGCAACGGGCGCAGCATCTCGCGGTAGAGCTTCTTGGCGGTGTTGAACTCGCGGCGGAGGTCCTCACTGAATGGCTCGTCGCTGCCGCTCAGCACGGCGAACAGCTCTCCGACTGAGACGAGATCGCCGAGCTCGAGCTCGGCGCGATGGTCGACGAGCAGCTGGAGCATTACGCGCAGCGCGGTGCGCTCGCGCTGAAGCGCCGAGGAGGCCGCGACGAGCGTCTTCATGAAGGCCGGGCTGAAGGGGTAGGAGATCCGGAACGTCTCACGGTCGGCGTCCTCGGTGAGCAGCGCCTGGAGTACCTCTGGCCGCGAGCGCTCGAGCTGGCCGAAAGCCTCGTCGACCTCCGCCTGCGCGGCGGGGCTGACGGGCTTCAGCAGTCGTCGCTGGGCGATCCGCGGCAGGTTGCGGTCGGTCAGCTCGATCCGGTGGAAGCGGTCGTTCCAGTAGCGCAGCACATCGACGAACGAGAGCCGCTCCGCGCCCGGCAGCTCGTCGCCGATGAAGTCACGCAGGTCGCGCTGGCGGGCGAGGAATGAGATCAGCGGCACCTGGCGAGTGTGGCTGAACTCGACGAGCCGAACGAGCTTCGGGCCCTCGCGGGCGACGAACGCCGGATCGCCGATCCGGCTCCCGAGC
This sequence comes from uncultured Solirubrobacteraceae bacterium, assembly GCA_963735615.1. Classification (GTDB taxonomy): domain Bacteria; phylum Actinomycetota; class Thermoleophilia; order Solirubrobacterales; family Solirubrobacteraceae; genus Palsa-744. The sequence goes on along the minus strand of CAVTLO010000001.1, from coordinate 1,280,500 downwards.
CAGAGGATGACCTCGTCGAGGAATAGCACGAGCGCGTCATGCCCGCGCTCTCGCGTGTGGCGTGTGAGCTCAGCCAGCCCGCGGTCGAGGTCGACCCACCCGCTCACGCGGCCGCGGACGACCTCGGTGAACATCGGCAGGTGCGTGGTGATGAGCGCGCTCACGAGCCGCGCCCGCCCGGCATCGCCGGCGGGTGCACTCCGGGCCGCCTCATAGCTCTCGGGGTTCCAGGCGGCGGCGAGCTCGCCCCACCCCTCCTCGACCTCGCTGCCGTCGTTGAGCGTGGCGAAGAAGCGCTCGTCCCCCTGATCGGACCGGAGCTGGTCGGTTTGGCGGAAGATCGGCTCGTCGATGAACAGGGCGGGGTGCGGCGCGTCCGGATCGGTCCGCTCCAGGTGCTCGAGGTAGGTCTCGAAGATCCGTTGCTCGAGCGTCTCGGCGCCGATCATGTGTACCGGCACGAGGTCGAAGGAGCACCCGGCCAGCACCGGGTCGTGGCGGGCGATTGCCTCGGCGAGCTCCGGCAGCGAGCGGGCCTGCGGGTTGCGCTGGAGCAGCAGGTGCAGAACGGCCATGAAGTGGCTCTTGCCGGAGCCGAAGCTGCCGTCGAGGTAGGCGGCCTTGCTCGCGTTTTCTCGCACCGCCGCGGCGACGAAGCCGAGCGCGTTGTCGTAGGCGTCGGCAAGCTGCTCGGTGACGACGTAGTCATGCAGGGTCACCTCAGCGTTGCCGGCCGCCGCCGCCAGGTTGATGACAAAATCGCCTTTGAGGACCTGGTCCGGGATCTCGATAAGTTCGGAGAGGAGCGTCATCGGGCGCTCACCGCCGCACGTCGCCGGCGTCCGCGCTGGGATGCCGGTGCTCGCCAGCCTGTGAGCTCGTCCCGGGTGAGCCCGAGGGCGGACAGAGTGCCGTCGAGCCAGCTCTCGAAGAAGACGCCCGGGGGCTGGCCGTAGCGCGGATCGGGCTCGGGGTGCCATTGATGGATCCACGGCAGCAGCTCGAGGACCCCGGCGAGCAGGGGCGCGAGCCGATCCTGGTCGGCGGCCTCCTCGCTCTGGAGCTCGACGATCCGGGCGGCGAGGGCGGTGGCCTTCTGGAGCTCGTCCCAGCCGGCCCATCCGAGCGTGGCGCCGCCGGCGCCACGCTCGGCGCCGGCGTAGAGCGTGAAGCGCTCCTTGGGCACGTCAAGCTTGCCGCGCAGCCGCCAGCTCGTGTCGGCGCGGAAGTCCGTCTTCGCGTAGCGAGGCGGGACCGCAATCGTGCCGACCTCGCTCCGCTTGCGCTGCTCCGCCTGCTCGGCGGTGATCTGCCGCGGATCCTCTTCGGGCAGCAAAGCCAGCGCGTCGATGGCGTCCTCCCGGCGCTGGAGAGCCCACACCCGCTCCCACTCCGCCCGTTTGCGCATCCCGGAATCGGTGTGCCGGAGCGCGGCGAGGTACGGGACCGCGTCCCGGAGCACTAGCTCCGCGACGACCTCGCCGGGATCGACGTCCGGGCTTCCGGCGATCAGTTCGCACGCCGCTACCAACCGCTGGTCCCGCCGGACGACGTCAGCGAGCTCGGACAGCGAGCGCAGCCGCGGCTCCAGACCCCACAGTTCCTCGGCCTCGAGCCGGTCGAGCAGCAGCTGCTCGAGTCGCTCCCGCAGCCGCTCCTCGAATGGCGAGACCCCGCTCCACCGACGCTTGTGCTCCGGTCGCTCGATCAGCCCCACGTCAGGGTCGCGCTCGATCAACTCGATCCGCTGCTCGACGATCTCCCGGTAGGTCGCCGGCCAGTGGGCCGGCGGCTCAGTGATGGGCGTCGACCCGTGCCGCTCGAACCATGTTGTCTCAACCTCGCCCCGTTCCATCTGCCGCGCGAGCACGAGCTCGAACGCACGCTCGCCGAGGTGGATCAGCGGTGCGTCGAGGCCAGGGCGGGGGAGGTCGCCACTCACGAGGCCGTAAGCGACGAGAATCGCCCAGTCGAGCTCCTCCTGAAGGGAGATCATCTGAGCGAATAGGTCAGCATCTCGAGCGGCAAGCTCCCGAGCTGTGACGTGGAGATCGTCGGCGTCCGTCAGGAAATCCAGCAAGGCCCCACGTTCGCACGCGAGTTCGTCGAGGCGCTGGGGGAGAGCGAGTGGGCGCGAGTGCGGCAGCGGCAGATCCTTGACGTTCGTCGCATTGAAGCCGAAGTGGCTCTCCCAGAACTCCGCGCCAAGCGCTGAATATCCAGCCTCGACACGCTTCCCGCCACCAGCCCCCTTGTTGTGACATACCTGCATCAGCCAGAAGCACGCTGTCGAGCTGTTCAGCACCCCGAGCAACCGCAGATGCTCCTCCTCGGTGGCGCCAGCGGGCAGCTTGATGACCGGGGCGGTCTGCTTGAATACCTTGCCACCGCGGTCGAGCACGAAGTGATTATGTGTCGCCACCTCACCCCAACTAATAGTAGGGCGAGGGTACCGAGTGTCGAAAAACATCGAGTACTCGTACCATTCGAGGCCGCGTTCCAGCTGCGTATTCCCGTACGCAACCCGGTCGCTTAGCCCTGCGCGCCACTGCCAAAGAAACCGCCTCATGGAAAAAGCCCCAACTGCACGAAGGGTGGTGATGTCATACGGCCACAGAGCACCCGTAAGAGTCGCGATATGCCAATCTCGCACCTCGTCTCCAGACACGAGCGCCGTGATCTGTTGGCGCGGGATGCTGTGTCGCACTGCGACCCCGTTGGGCAGGTCATAAACCTCATCCTCACGTGTTACAGCACCGAACCCCATCTGGTCAGCAATGCTGTCTACCGACTGGTCGGTGCGCTCGAGCCGTTTCCGAAGCTCGCGGCCAACGCCCAGGGTCATCGGGTGCGTGGCGAACTCTAGCCGCTCAACGTCACTCGTTCGGATGAATCGGTTCTGCTGGCCCGGTTGATCGACGAGATCAAGAATTGATTGCCACACGAGGCCGTGCGCCGGATCCGGCGGCTGGCTCGGCTCCCCTCGGACCGCATCAAGCACGCGTAGCGTGAATGAAAGCGGCGGCCGCGCTCGGCCAAAAATGATCACGGTGGGAGTTCCGTGGCCCGGTATGTAAGCACCGCTGGTGTCGATGATCGTCGTGAGATCGAGGAGCGCCAAGTAATCCTCGACGAGCTTCTGGCCGAACTCTCGCTTCATGAATGAGTTCGCCGTGATCTGGCCGACGTAGCCTGCAAGCTCCCGCTCGCCGACTTCCGGGTGGGCGAGCTCAAAGAAGCGCTCCATGAACGGAACGGCGAGTGAGAACGCGCCCTTGCAGGACCGGTACCGTTCTCGATAGGCATCCCGCAGCGCTTGGTCGTCACCGATGATGTACGGCGGGTTGCCGACGACGACATGGTACCCCTGTCCGAAGATGCGGGCGAGCTCGGGCGCGTCCTCGGTCCGGTAGACGTGGGCGATGCCGGTGCGGTAGTGGCCGAAACCGGCGAACTGGCCGGGCTCGGGGCCGTGCAGCAGGCTGTCGCCGGTCGCCAGGTTCAGCTTGAAGTCGGGGCACTCGGGCAGGCGTGTGATCTCGCAGGCGATCATCGCCTCGACCAGCAGGCGGAACCGGGCGATCGCGGTGGCGTACGGGTTGAGGTCGACGCCGTAGACTTGGTCGAGCGCGTGTTGGGCGAGGACGCGGACGTTGGTCAGCGGCTCGCGCTCGCGCCAGCGGGCAAGCAGCTGGTGAAAACCGCCGAGCAGGAAGTGCCCGGACCCGCAGGTTGGGTCGATCATCCGCAGGCCGAGGAGGCCGAACTCGTCGAGGGCCGGCTCGAGGGTACGGTCCAGGATGAACTCCTCGACAAACTCCGGGGTCTGAAGGAGCGCGTAGCGTTTCTTCGCCGCATCACTCAAATCCTGGTAGAGGTCGCCGAGGAACCGCGTCGATCGGGATGGATCGCTGAAGTCGTGGGCCAGTGCCCCGGTGTCGGGGTCGGTGCGCTGCCACAGCTCCCGTAGTCGGCGGGCCCCGTCGACGCTCGGAGCGATCCGCCGCAGCGGCGCGTGGTGCGGGTCATACAGCGGCGCGACGGCCGGGTATTGCGCCACCTGATCAAACGCCCACAGCAGGTACTCGCGGTCGGACTTCTGCGGGTGCTGCTCGAAGTAGACCTCCCGCTGTCCGCGCGCCGCGTCGAGCCGCGGTCCCGGCCCGGAGAGGAGCGGCTGCTCGATCAGCTCGTTGTCCTCGAGGAAGCGCACGAACACGCAGCCGATCACCCACGCGACTGCCGCCTGGGTGATCTCCCCGTCGCGCCACTCCGTCAGCGACATCGCCGTGCGGTGCGCCGTCTGTGCCCGCTGGTGCTCCAAGCGCAGCTGCGCCGCGAGCTCAGGCGTCGCGTCGATGTGGCCGCGCATGTCGTCCTCGAGCGCGGTCACCTCGCGCCGCAGGTCAGCCACCAGCGCCGGCCGCTCGATCATGCTCCTTCTCCATCGAACTCTTTGGTTACGTTCATGCCGCCCGTCCTATCCCCGGGTTGGCCCGGTGGCGGTTGGCCAGCCACGCCGGCGGAATCTCGAGCGCCTCGTTTGGCGTGAGGGTGGGGAGTGGCACTCCGTCGAGCGCGGGCCGCCCGGCGTGCCAGTCGGCCGGCACGAGTACCCAGACCCCGCGGGGTGGGCCACCGGCGAGGATCCGCTCGCGCAGCCGCTCGAGCAGCGAGATCTGCCCGTAGCGTGCGAGTAGGCCCGGGTTCTCGACGAGGACGGTTCCGTCGTGGTCGCCGAGGGCAGCCTCGACACCGGGGAGCGAGCGCGCGACGAGCGACGACAGGCGGCTCCAGTTGACATCCGCCCGGTCGGCCGCGTCGGCGCGGAGCACGAGCTCCCAGCTCACGTTCAATTCGCGGGCCGAGTCCCGCAGGGCGCGCAGCATCGCGGCATCAGCGTCGACGGGATGCACGCCGAACCGCCGGAGCTCGCGCTGGGCGGCGGCGAGTCGGCTCGGGACCGTGCACAGGTAGAGCAGGCCGCCCTCCCGAGTGGCCGCCTGGAGCCGCTCCTCGAACTCGCGAGCCCGCGCGACCTCGGGCTCCTCGCGCTCGGGGATGTGCATGACCGCCGCGGTTGACAGGCGCGTGAGCGACGAGGAGAGATGGCTGGTCAGCTCCGTGAGCGCGCGGCGTTCCGGCGGCCGATAGGCCTGCTGCTGATCGTCCCAGCGCAGCTCGAGTCCCGCCCGCTCGAGCAGCTTGTCGAGTTCGGGGCGTGCCGGCAACGCCTTCGTCTCCGGGAAGCGGGCCGTGACGCGGCTCTGGAGCTCATCGACGTTCAGGCGCTCGGCACCGTGCAGGGCGCCCCGCGCGAGCCGGAGCGCGCGCTCGGCGGCCATTCCGCACGGATAGAGCTCGAGCTGGCCGGAGACCGCCGCACCGGACGAGGCGTAGGCGGCGACCCGGATCAACCGCTCGATCGTCAGCCCGGCGACCGCGCCAGGCGCTCGCACCGCGCCGAGCGAGGCGCTCACCTCGGCCGAGCTGGCCAGCGGCTCGCGCCCCGCCAGCGCATCGGCGGCGGCGCCGAGGCGCACGGCGTACTCGAGCATGGCCTGGCGCTCCTCGAGCGTCCCGCCCGCGCTGGCGACGAGGACGCGGTCGGCGGTACGCCGCGTGCGGAACCGAGGAGCCTCCATTCCCTGCTCGACCTCGACCGCGGCTCGCACAGCCGCGCGCGCGAGGGCGGCATCTTGCGTTTCGTCCTCGGCGCCCCATGTGCCGGCGATCTCGGCCTCGAGCTCGGTGACGCCGGCGATGCCGCCGAGGCGGTCGAGGATGGCCCGAAGCTCTTCGCGCAGCCGGGTGACGGCCTTCAGCCGGCGCCAGCGGTCACGCCCCTGGCCGTTGATCTGCGCGATCCGGGCCCGACTCACGTCGAACCGGGTAGCCACCTCGCTCTGGTTTGGCCAGTACCCGGACACCTCGAGGTCGGGGTCGAGCCCGAGCAGCGCCCGAAGTCCGGCGACCTGCGCGCGGTTGCGGGCGGTCTCTCGCGGCAGCAGCTGGGCAACCAGCTCATCGAGCCGCTCGACGTCGGGTGCCTCCTCGGCGGTGGTCCGCGTGGTGGAGCCACGCTGGCGCCGCGGCTCGGGCGGGCCGAGCCGCGACAGCAGGGTCCGGCGGGTGTCGACGAGGCTCCGGCGCGTGTCGACACCGACGCCGCGAATCCGGTTGAGGCGAAACGGCTGGCTGCGGAGCAGCTCGGCGACCGTCAGTACACCGATCCGCTCGAGCGTGTCGAGCCCCTGGGGGCTCAGGCCAAGCGCGGCGACGGGCGTTTCGTACGTTGCGCGGGCGAGAGCGAGCTCGCGCTCCTCTCGGCGTTCCTCCGGTCGCTCGTCGGTAGCGGTGGTGACCGTCTCGAAGATCCGCCGCCAGGACCGGAGCATTTCCTCCGCTGTGTCGAAGCGCTCCGATGAGTCGCGACGGAAGGTTCGGGTGAAGAACTCGACGAGCGGTGCCGCCAGCTCGCGGGGCATAGCGTCCCCTTCGACGGCCAGCTCATCGACGGCGAGCACCGGGTCGCTGCCCCACGACGGCAGCTGTCCCGTCGCCATCTCGTGGAGGACGATCGCAGCCGACCAACGGTCGGCGGCGAGGTCGTAGCGCTGGCGGGTGCCTTGCCCGAGAAACGGGTCGAGGTACGGCCGCGTGCCGACGGCCAGCTGATCGGCCGGGGCGCGGGCCAGGGAGAAGTCGAAGAGCACGAGGTGGCGCTCCCGGTTCTTGGCGTACTCGATCGCGCCGAGGTTGTCCGGCTTGATGTCACGGTGGGAGATGCCCTGCGCCTCGAGATAGGCGATCGCGGAGAGCAGGTCCTCGCCCCATCGCTCGAGTGTGTCGATCGGAAGGCGGCCGTCGTGGCGGATCCGCTCGGCGAGCGTGCCATGCGAAGCGTATGCGAGGAGGAGCGCGGCATAGCCGTCGATGTCAAGCAGGGTCCCGTAGAGCGTGATGACCGTCGGATCGTTGAGCTTGGCCAGCACCTCGCCCTCGGCGAGGATGCGACGGTTGCGCTCGGGATCGGCGGCGACCTTCAGCACGCGCTCGGTGCCCTCCTCGGTGGTGATGAGCAGCGCGACGGCGGTCGAGCCGCGACCGAGGCGGCGCTTGACGGTGAACCCGGCGAGGACATCGCCGACCGTGGCGGCGGCTGGGGCGACACTTTCCTCCGGGGCGGCGTCGGGAGCGGTCGCCTCCTCCTCGACGCAGTCGAGCAGCACGAGGAAGTCTGCGACGCTTGCGCACCGCTGCGTCACGTCGCTCCGGCTCGCCTCGCGGACCAGCTCGCCAAGGTTGGAGCCGGCACCGTCAAGGGCGCCTGCGATCTCGAGCGCCCCGGTGTGGCTGAGAGTCTGTACCAGCTCGGCCCGCGTCCGGGCGGGAGGCTGACCCGAGAAGATCAGGTACGCGAGCGTCCCGAGCGAGAAGACGTCGAGCAGTTGCGGGTCTGCATCGAGCTGGGAGAACGACTCGGGGGCGAGGTAGGCGACGCCCGCCTCGTCGACGAGGTCCTCGAGGTGCTGCGTCCCGGTGACGGAGGCGATGGAGCCCTCGCCACCGGAGCGAGCCCCCGTCTGCCAGCTGATCAGCCGGCAGCGGCGTGCGGCGGGCTTGTCGGGCGAGCTCACGAGGACGCAGCGCGGAGACAGGGCACGGTGGAAGAGTCGACGGCCGTGGGCGTAGGCGAGGGCCTCGGCGATCTCGCGGATCAGCGCGAGCCGGGCGTCGAGGTCGAGGGTCTTACCCGCCTCGGCGAGGAACTGGTCGAGGCGGACCTCGCTGGGGTCGCGCTCGAATACGATCACCGGGCCGAGCTCGTGCTCGTAAAAGGACTGGGCGGTAACGATCCCCGGGTGGTCGACGGCGTGCAGCAGCGCATACTCGCGCTCGGCGGCACGGGCCGCCTGCTCCCGCTCTTGGGGCGTCGCGACGTCGGGGTTGGCGTAGACCCGCGCGCGGTGCTGGATGTCCGGGAAGCGCGGGTGGACGGCGAGGAAGTCCTGGTAACCGGAGCCCTCGTCGAGCAGGTCGCGGAGCTGGAGATCACCGACCGTGCGATTGCGCCGGGCGGGGCGGATGCCTGCCTGCTCGAGACCCTGGGCGATCCGTGCGGAGGTCGGCCGGTCGATCCGACGCTGCCCGAGGGCTTGGGCCTCCTCGCGGGAGAGGCTCGTGAGGTGTGTGACGACGCCGGGAAGCCCACCCCGCTGCGGGCGCTCGCCGTGCTCGTCGGGATCGAGTCCGACCACGCCGTGGCGGGCCTCGTCGATCAGCCGGCAGTCGAGCTCGGGGCTCGAGAGGAAGACGAGTGGCGCCACGAACGGAACGACCTCGTTGCGGAAGGCCTTCTGGCGAGCGAGCAACGACTTCAGGCGCTTCGCCTTGCGGTTGGCCAGCAGGTAGGGATTGTCGAGGGCCTTTCCGCTGGTCGAGCCGGGGCGGGTCCAACGCCACGTGCCGGCGTCCCCATCGATCCGACCCGGCCAGTTCTTGATCTCGACCAGGAACAGCCCCTTCGGGACGGCCACGAGCACGTCTACCTCAGAGAGCACGCCGCCGAGGAGGAACTCGAAGTTCGCCCATGCGCGGTAGGGCTCGTGGTCGGGCAGGCGGCGCCTGAGGTAGTCGAGGGCCTCCCGCTCCCACGGGTACTCGGACTGCGTGATCTGCTGCCAGAGATCCTTCATCCGTTTCTACACGGCCGGAGACTACCCTCGGAGCGCCGACGGATTTGGACGATGAGCGTCGGTCCCTTCGAGGTGTGCCGCATGATGCGGACTCCAAGCATTACTCGCGCCGCTAGGTCTGAGCGTCTGGGGCCTGCTCGCGCGTCACGACGGTGAGCGTCGCGGTTTGCCGTACGCGAAAGCCAAGCTCCTCGTAAAGCCGGATCGCTGCAGTGTTGGTGGCGAGGACGTGCAGGAATACGCGCTCGGAGCGACGCTCGATGCCCGCGATTAGGGCTCCGACGAGGCGAGAGGCCAGCCCGTGACCGCGATGGTCGGGCTTGGTGCAGACGGCGCTGATCTCGGTCCAGCCGTCCAGACGAAGCCGCTCGCCGGCCATCGCGACGAGTGCCCCGTCGCGGCGGATCCCCAGGTAATCGCCCAGCTCGATCGTCCTGGTAAAAAACGGCCCCGGTTCGGTCTGGGCGACGAGCTCGAGCATCTCGGGCACATCGGTGGCACCGAGCTGCATCGCTTCTGGGCACTCGCCCCCGGTGACCCGCTCGCCGATCATCTGCACGAGATCGAACGCCCTGACCGCCTGCCAGCCGTCAGGTAGCTCCGAGCCGCTGTAGCCAACCGCCGCATAACTACCTGGTGCAACGAGACCGGCGGCGTCCTGCCAGTCCTGTGCCGACGGTGGCGAGGGCAGGGCGAGGAATGGCGCGACGTCAGCGGAATATCGGCGCGCGCGCCCACGCACTTGCGCAAACCGCGCATGAGCCCCGCACAGCGCTGCGTACGCCGGGTTGTCGAGCAGCGAGTCGTCGATCGGGAACATGGCGCATCAGATACCACGTGGACGGCCGCATGCCCGAGCGCTCCGCCGTTTCGCTCGCGTCGCTCATGGCCCGAGCAGCGCTGCGGGCACGACCGCGATCCCGTCGGCGCGCCGGTAGGCGTCCTGGCCGGTGGTGATGACGATCGCGTCGGCGAGGTCGTCGCCAAGCTCGTCGCGTAGCCAAAGTAGATGACGCACGTCCCGCTCGTCGGGCGTGTGGCCGAGCTTGACCTCGATCGCGACGATCCGCGAGCCGCGCTCGACGATGAGGTCGATCTCGCGGTCGCCGCTCCACGTACGCAGGTGAGCCGTCCGCGCCTCGGCGGCCTGGGCGTAGACGCGAACGCTGAGCGTGACTAGCGACTCGAACAGCGCTCCAAGGAGCGTCCCCTCGCGAGCGATCGGGGGACCCACTGGCCGGGCCTGCAGCAGCGTGTCGGCGTCGACGCCGAGCAGCCGGGCGGCGAGCGCGGGATCGGCGAGGTGATGCTTGGCTGGTGCCGCCAGGCGTGCGAGTCGGCTGCGAGTGGGCAGCCACGCGGGGACCGGATCGAGAATCCACAGCCGCTCGAGCACGTCGCGGTAGGGCTGCGTCGTAGTCCTGGCGGGCTTCTCGCCGTGGCCGCTGGTCGCGGCGTCGCGGATCTTTTCGTAGGAAGCGGTCGTCGCGGTCGCTGCCGCATACGCCTGCATCCACCTTCGCAGCGTCCCCGGTCGTCGTACCTGCCGGCCGAGTTCGTCGAAGTCGCGGTCGATGATGCGGTCGATGTAGCCGTCGAGTTGTGCGCGCGCCAGACGGCCGGAAAGCCCGCGGAGACCTGGAAAGCCCGATGCAAGGATCTCGTGCACGTAGCGCTCAAGGTTGACGTCGGTGTGCCCTGTGATCGGAGTCCGGGCGTCATCCTTCAGGAGTGCTCCGAGGCTGATCGTTGGGCTGCCGACACTACGCTCGGCGAGGGCCATCGGTCGCAGGCGGACCTGCACGATCCTGCCAGCGCCCGAGTGGGTCGGCGGCTCGGTGGGGGACGCTGACCCGGTGAGCAGGAAGCTTCCAGGCGCGGCGCCGTCGTCGACGGCGCGGCGTACGCGGTCGAAGGACGCGGGGAGCCGCTGCCACTCGTCGATCAACACGGGCCGTTCGCCGTCCAGCAGACGTGACGGGTCTGCTTCCCCTATCGAGCAAACGGCCTCATCGTCGAGGCGGTACACGGTCGCCGCGCGCCGCAGCGCGGTGGCCGTCTTGCCGACAGCCTTCGGGCCATCGAGCGCTACCGCGGGCAGCCCGGCGATCAGCTCGTCGAGCTCGTCGTCGGCGATCCGCCGCCGATAGCGGCTGGCGGGAGCGTCCAGGTCTACCCTCGCGTCGTCCACCACATATCTACCATACCATTCCGCAGGCATCTACGATACATTTACGCAGCTATCTACGATACATATTCGCAGGTGCAGTCCTTTTCAGTTCGCATTCCCCTAACCCACCCTCACCGTCAGGTCAGCGTCCGGTAATGCCCAATCCGTGGTGCAGGTTGCGCGCTGCGTGTTGCTGGGCTGACGGTGCTTGGGGTTCCGACCCCGTTTGCGCCTGCCCCGGCGCTCCTTTGCAGGGATCGATGGAATGTGCGGCCCTTTGGTCGGGTAGCGGGCCTTGACGCTCGTCCCTATCGGCTATCGACTGCGTTTCACTCAGGTTCACTCCATCAGCGTTGCCTGCCACTCGCTCCTGCAACTGCGCGACCCGCTTCTGCAGGTCCGCTCTAAGGTTCAGCGCTTCTCCAATGATCAATGTCATGCGCGCAGTACTGCACACTATAAGTAGCAATAGTCTGCCGGTACATGTACCGGCAGGCCGGACCGTGCATGCACGGTCCGGAGCGGGTCGCACATGTGCGACCCGCCGAGCGGCGCATGCGCCGCTCGAACGACTCCGCCCAGCGTGAGTCCCGGCGCGCGGCGCGGCGTCGAAGACCGCGCGCACCGTCGACCTCGTGTGGCCGTATACGCTGGATGCGATCACAACCTTGCGACCATGGCCGCCAGATCTCCACAGCACGCCGCGCTCGGGCTGGCCATCAGGCAGTTGCGGCGCGCGAGCGGCATCTCGCAGCAGGCGTTCGCGGCGACATGCGGGCTGCACCGCACATACATCGGTGGCATCGAGCGCGGCGAGCGCAACGTCAGCTTCGCCAACCTGCTGCGCATCGCCGACGCGCTCGACGTGCGCCCATCGGAGCTCATGAGTCGCTACGAGCAATGCCTGGGCGAGGTCGAGCGGCCTTGACGGACATCGGCGACGGCCCGTTCCACAAGGGCGAGCCCGTGTGGGTGATGGAGGCCGACGGCTCGCAGCGGCCTGCGGAGTACGTCGGCGTGCGTGAGGCCAGCGCGTGGTTCGGCGGGCCGCCGGCGGTGTTCGTCTTCTACACCGACACGCACTCCGGCGGCGCAGTCGAAGTGGATCGCGTGATCCCGCGCAACGCCGCCGACTGATATGCCGCGCTGGTGATGTGACGTGCTCAAGCTCGATCTGGAGTGGCGCGACTCCATATCGGGACTGGACAAACGTCCAAATAGATCTCCAAAAGCCTCAACACGCTGTTACAGACGCGACTCCAGATTCCCCTTATTCTGGTGATGCGATAGTCGCGGGAGCGCGACAGGTTGAGGCGCATCGCAGGGTGAAAGGACCACTCGCCTCGCCAAGAGCACGTTAGCTACTAACGACCGGCATGGGAGCCTGAATGACCTTGAGACTAAGCAGCGGAGCGCTGCGTCGCACTCGTTCTCTAGCTGCCGACGCGCGCCTCGGAGGAAGAGCGGCCGTGAGCGGCCCGCGGTCGGCTCACAGCCACAGGTCCTACACATGCCGCGTTGCGCTCGGGGTCCTGGCGAGCGCCCTAGCGATCGCTGCCACCGCGCCGGCATACGCCGTGGACTCGGGCGCGAAGCTTTCCAGGATCGAGAAGACACAAACCCTGATCCTGAAGGCGTACGCACCAGACGTCACGGGCTACGCAGGGCCGGTCAACACGACGCACATACTGCCGGTCGGCGGGCTGTACGTCGCCGAAGTAAAGGGCAAGATCAGCTATTGGGCGCTGCAACAGTTCAAGCACCCCACGAGCCCCTGGAACACAGTCTGCGGAAAACCGGAATCTACCTCGGGCAAAGTGTTCGGCATCGACGCGGAATTCGTCTTCGGCAGGCCCGGTACGACGCCCTGCACAACGCTTCCATCGCGGTTCCCCAATTTCGAGGTCAGCACCGGGGGCGCCCGGTTCTCTCACCCGGCTCCCTTCGGCGGACCTTACTCCGCACCGACCGCTGACCATCTGTATAGCTACCCGCTCCTCGGCGCTGGTGAAGTGGCGTCGTTCCGCCTGAAGGATGACCCGAATGGGCATCCAGCGACGGCCGACAACTATGGCCATCTCACGATCCACATCAGGCCGGCGGTGTCGAGCGACTGCTCCGCGGGCGGCTTCCTCCTGTTTGGTGAGCCGACTGAAGCCGCGTGCATAGCAGCAACATGACCCGGTCATGAGCGCAGGGGCAACTCGAGTGAGCTCCCTGCATCGCAACTCGGCATGGATCATGATGGCGATCGTTCTCACCTCGGTCCTGGGGTACGCCTACTGGGCGTCGGTCGCGCATCTGTTCTCCGCATCGCAGGTCGGACTTGCGACGGCGCTTGTCTCGCTCATGACCGTCACGGCGATCGTCGCAAATCTGGGGACCGCGCCAGCGCTGGTCCAGCGTCTGCCCACGCGGACCAGCATCGAGGAATGGTCGACCACCTTCAGCGCCAGCCTGCTCGGCGGAGGCGCAGTCGGAGCGCTCGCTGGGCTCATCGTCCTCGCAGCCCTGCCGCTTGTCTCGCCACGGCTTGCGGTCGCGCGCAGCGATCTGGCGCTCGCGCTTCTGTTCATCGCCGGCACAACGTTCTGGGCGCTCAGCCTCGTTCTCGACTACACGTTCATCGCGGAGCGACGCAGCCTGTCGATGTCCATGCGAGGCGGGCTGTTCGGCGTTGTCAAGATACCGCTCGTGATCGCGCCCGCCCTGCTGCTGACGGGCGCTTCCGGCACCACCGTGATCTTCGGCTCGTGGGTCATCGCATCGGGAATCTCGTGTGCCGCCGCCCTCCTCATCATGGTGCCTGCGCTTCGCCCGGGGTTTCACCTTCGGCTCGACGGCACCGCCACTGAGCTGAGGGCGATCGCACGGCTGCTCGCCGGCAATCACCTCATCACACTCGGCAACTCGCTGCCGCTGTATCTCCTGCCAGTGATCGTCGTGACCCGCCTGTCTCCGAAGGCCAACGCCTACTTCTACATCACCTGGATGGTCGGCGGCCTGTTCTTCATGATCTCCTCCTCAATCGGCACCTCGCTATTCGCCGAGGGATCGAATCATCCCGAGCGGCTTGCGGCGTCCGTGCGCTCGGGTGTGCGCCTCACAGCTCTGCTGCTCCTCCCCGCGATGGTGATCGTGCTCGTCGCCGGCCGTACGATCCTTTCGTTGTTCGGCGCCGCTTATGCCCAACAGGGCACGGATCTGCTGCGCGTGTTGACCATCGCGGCCATCCCGGACGCGATCACCAATCTTTATGTGCCCGTTTTGCGCGTCCGCCGGCGCCTGCGCGCCGCAGCGTGCCTGACCATGGGGATGGCCACCGTCGCGCTCGTTGGGGCGTGGATTGTTGCCCCTACGCTCAAGCTAGTGGGGATTGGCGCGATCTGGCTCTCATCACAGGCGCTGGGCAGCCTCTGGGTTTGGTGGGATGCCCGCTCGATACACGATCGCCGCGCTGCTTTCGCCACCGAGACGGTCAGCTCAGATCAACCGTCGAGGGCCTCGAGCGTTGTCTAGGCAGGCATCAGCTCGCACCGAGGCTGAGCTATACGAACACTTCGAGATCGAGCGTGAGCTCGCGAGCAGGCTGCGGGCGGCCGCTTCCAGCGCTGAGCGCCAGCGTCTGTACGGGCAGGTGTACGGCGAGCGCAGCCACAGGATCGCTCACCACCCTCTCGTACTACAGGCTAACGACCCGAGGGCACGCGCATTGGCGGTGGCGCCTCAGCTGCGACTCCTTACGCCGTTCCTCAGAAGCGACGCGATCTTCCTAGAGGTCGGGGCAGGCGATGGTGCGGTGACACGCGCGGTCGCGCCGCTGGTGGCCAGTGCGACCGGGCTGGACGTTACCGATGCGCTGTTCTGCGAGTCCGGCACAACCGCCGGCTTTGAGCTTCGAACGTTCGACGGGGTCGAGCTCGCGGTGCCAGACCGCTCCGTCGACGTCGTCTACAGCCACGACGTCGTCGAGCACCTGCATCCGGAGGACATGCTCGCGCAGGCGACGGCGATCCGCGCTGCGTTGCGACCCGGCGGCGTCTACGTGTGCGTCACTCCAAATCGCCTGTCGGGGCCGCATGACATCTCGCGGCACTTCGGTGAAACACTCGAAGGCTTTCACCTTTGCGAGTACACCGCCGGCGAGCTCGCGCATCGTCTCCGAGCTGCCGGCTTCAGCACCGTTACTGCGCTCTTGAGTAAAGGTGGGCAGCACCTCACGCAGCAGTTCTCGGTTGCGCCCATCGAGCGCTTGGAGCAGCAGCTGGAGCGTATGCCTACTGGCCTCAGGCGTGTGGTCTGTCGCGGGCTGCATGCCGTCAAGCTGATAGCTACGCGCTGATGTTTGCAAGTGAGCGCCGTGCGAGCGTCAAGCGGCGCAGTCGATGGGCCTGAACTACTACACCGCACAGGAGCTGCTGAGGGCTCGCGAGCACGGGAGCCTCGGCGCAGTGGCGACGATAGGGCGTCTGACGCAGTATCTCCAACACGCGCAGGTCGCTGCGCTCGCGAGGCGCTACCAGCTCAGCTCGAGTACGTGGTCGCAGCGACCGTACGGCGGCTACTGCGAGCCGTTCCTGCTTGCGGCGGGCGCTGAGTCGGTGTCCTCGATCGACGCGTCGGCCTATGAGGGTGCCGACATCGTGCACGATATGAACACGCGCATCGGCCCGCAGCTGGAGTGCCGCTTCGATGTGGTCATCGACGGGGGGTCCATCGAGCACATCTTCCGTCCCGATCGGGCGTTGGAGAACCTGATGCGGATGACAAAGGTCGGTGGGCGCGCACTCATATGGGCGCCAGCGAACAACCAGTGCGGGCACGGCTTCTTTCAGTTCAGCCCAGAGTTCTTCTACTCGGCGCTGGATGAGCCACGCGGCTTCTCGATCGAGAGGATGCTGTTGGTTGAATGCGTATATCCGAGCGTGTCGCTGGTGGCGCCACGCACGGCCTACGCGGTTCGCGGCCCCAAGGAGGTACGCGAACGCGTCGGCGCGATGTCGCGGCGCCCGCTGATGCTGCTCGTCAATGCCCGCAAGCTTTCGCACGTGGACAGCCCGTTCGACGTGGCGCCGCAACAGAGCGACTACGCTGCGCAATGGGCTGCCGACCAGCGCCAGGGCGCATCACGTGCGTCACTGGCCGCGGAGCTCAGCCAGGCCGTTCAGCGTCGAGCACTCGGCGCGGCGCTCATCCACCATGCGCACGGGCTGCGCGAGCGCCGGCGCCTGTCACTGCGAAACACACGATTTTTCACCCGTGAGCGCGACTGAGTCGGCTTTGACTGGCTAGCGCGGCGCAAGCACCTGATGGCGGCTCGCGTCTGCGGCCGGGCGAGCGCGCGGTGCACCCAGCTTGACGCCCTTTCGCGGCGAAGCCTCCGACAGCATGATGCGCAGGATCGCGAGGCCATCGGTGAATGGGTTCAGCTTGGACTCGCCCCCCAATCTTGCGGGCTCGTGCGTCGGCACCTCAGACGTCCTCATGCCCACGCTCGCCGCGCGAAGGGCCGCCTGGATCTCGAACTCGAATCCGTCCGCGAGCGTTCCCAGATGTTGGATGGTCGGGCGCCAGTACGCGTTGAAGCCGAAAGTCAGGTCGGTGTAGTCGCTGCCAAACACAAAGTTGCCAACGCGTGTAAGGCCAGCGTTCCCGGTGCGCCTAAGCCAGGTGAAGTCCGCGCTGCCTGCGTGAGGAAGCGAGCGAGAGCCTTTGACGAAGTCAAAGCCCGCCAGGAGCTCAGCAATAAACAGGTCGATGTCCTCCGGGTTCATCGACCCGTCGGCGTCCATCGTCACAATGATCTCGCTCCGGGCTGCGGCGATGCCACACTTGAGCGCGTTGCCCTTGCCTCTGCCGTCTTGCTGTATCACCGTTGCCGCTGGGGCGAGTTCTCGCACGACGTTCACCGTGCCATCCGTTGAGCCGCCGTCGACGACGATCACGTGATCAACGATCGCTGGAATCCTAGGTAGAACCGCGCGAAGCCCATCCGCCTCGTTCAGTGCAGGAATCACAAGGCTCACGGCTGGTCCGGTGCTGCCACTCGCCTGCGGCGTGTCGGGATTGCGGGCGGGACGTTGCTGGAAAAAGGTCTCGACCATGAGGAACTGCCTCCTTTTAGAATGCATGGCGCAGGACGCTTGTGCCGTCCGCCATGAGACCCGTTCAGTGCGTTCGATGCCTCTTAGGCTGGCTTTATATCAGTGCCCCGACGCGGCGGAATGCTCAGAAACCCAATCATTCGCGGGTCGTGTTTGGACATCTGTCGAATGGGCCTGCGGGAGTACACATCTCGACTTTCCCAGCTAACGTACGGCGGCCGGCTGGCTGCTAGCCTTCGCTGCGGCATGGAGGATCCTGTCACGGCGTCGGTCGTGATCTGCGCGTACACCATGGACCGGTGGCCGGTGCTCATGGAGTCAGTGGCTTCGGCGCGCGCGCAGACCCACCAGCCCACAGAGGTGATTCTCGTGATCGATCACAACGAGGAGCTGTCTCAGCTTGCGAACGCCCATTTCCACGGAGTGACGGTGCTCGCCAATGAGTGCAGTCCAGGAATTGCCGGAGCGCGCAACGCCGGCTGTGCGGTAGCGAGCGGCAGCGTGCTCGCGTTCCTCGATGACGACGCGATCGCCGAGCCCGAGTGGCTCGAGCGACTGGTCAGCCACTATGCGTCTGCCGGCGTGCTCGGGGTCGGCGGATTGGTGCTGCCGGACTGGCGCTCGGGCAAGCCCGACTGGTTTCCCGCCGAGTTCAACTGGGTTGTCGGCTGCAGTTGGACGGGGCTGCCGGACACACTCGCAGAGGTTCGCAACCCGATCGGCGCGAACTTCTCGGTGCGCCGAGAGGTCCACGCTGCGGTCGGCGGCTTCCACTCCGAGATGGGCCACGTGGCGGGGACGCACGGAGCGCCCGTCACAGGCACGGCCGACGAGACCGAGTTCTGCATCCGCGCCTCCAAGCACTGTCCCGGTGGCCGCTGGCTGTACGCGCCGGACGCCAAGGTTCATCACGTCGTGGCGCAGTCGCGCCTGTCGTGGGCGTTTTTCGTCGGTCGCTGTCGGATGGAGGGTGATTCGAAGGCGACGTTGACACGAATCGCGGGAGCCGAGCGAAGCCTCGAATCCGAGCGGCGCTACCTGCGTACGGTGCTCCCGCTCGCCGTGGTGCGCGAGTTGGTCGCTGCGCTCGGGGGCGACGGCGCGGCGCTGCGCCGCGGGGCGGCGATCATTAGCGGCCTGGCGATCACCGCCAGCTCTTATGTGCGCCGCCGGGTCCAGATGGCGCTGTGGCGTGACCGCGGCTGAGCGTGCCTGCGCCGGCCGTGAGCGGCGTCACGACGGAGGTTTGATCGGTCGCGCCGGCAGGTGACCGTATGTGTTTGACGTGTACGGCCCCGAACGGATGCCGCTCGAGAATGCCCCAACGCTCGCAGCACTCGTCTCAATCGGCCAGTCCGCTCGCGGTTCGTGCACATCGAACCACACGAACGCGCGGATCCGCGGGAAGGCGCTGGGGAGCGTCCTCAGCATGCCGGTGATCCAAGTGGCCTTCGAGCCACCGTGCTCGCTCGAGGCGACCTCGCCGATGATCATGGGCTTGTTCGCAGCGATGTGTTCAACGATCTCGTGGTAGCTGCTCGAGTAGATCTGCCCGAAGCTCCTCCATCCACCCTTGCCGTCGTCACTGCCAGAGTTGTAGCCGTCGAGGCAGGTCCAGTCGACGTACGCGTTACCCGGGTACAGTTCGCTGAGGCTTGCGAATTCGTGGTTGGGGTCGGATGTGGGGCACCACACCCAGGTGACGTTGCTGGCGCCGACCGAGGTGAAGATGTCATGTACGTGGCGCCATGCCGCCACATAGTCTCCCGGCCGGTTGCCGTTTGCGTTCTGCGCCCATGGGAACCAGGTGCCGTTCATCTCCCAGTCGAAGCGCAGGAAGAATGGGTGGCCCCAGGCCTTCGCTGCCAGCGCGAAGCTGCGGATGTAGGAGTCGAAGTCTCCAGCGGTGACATTTGCTAGCCGGAAGCTCGGCTCAGCGACCGCGAGCGGAGAGGACTGGGACGCCCAGTTGAGCATCGGGATCGCGCCGTAGTCGCGGATCGCTGCGAGCTGGGCGGCCGGGAACCGATAGTAGTTGCACTTCGGCGAGCATCCCTCGAACGGGATGTTGAACGCAACGATCGAAGGCGCCTTCCCAACCACCCCGCGGAAGGCAGCCAGCGCCGCCATGTCATAGGGGGGCGGCACAGCGCTGAACTGCCTGCCGATCTCCGCGCCCCAGTAGTCCGCCGGCACGCGCGCCGAGCCTTTAGCCGTCTCCCCCGAGCACCCCGTTGCCGCAAGCGCGGCTGCGACCGTCACGGCGCCCAGCACGGCCGCCGAGAATCCGCGCGGGCCGCTCGACCGTCCGAGGCGCAGCATCGCCCCAAGATAGCGGCACCTTCCGGCGGCAGCCGGGGTGCGTGCCACGCGTTGCACGGACCCGCGGCGACGGCTCAGGTCGGTGGTTCGATCGTCCCGGGCCGAGGTTGCCGAACGTGTTGGTGGTGAAGAGTGGCGCCGCGATTCCTTGCGCGAAGGCCGCGGCGCTTGCACTCGAGGTCTCGATCGGCCAGTCGTCGCCGCCCTGGGACCAGTCGAACCACACCAATGCTCGCAGTGCGCTGTAGCCGGTGGTGATATCGCCGAGCATGTCGGTGATCCAAGCGGCCTTCGAGCCGCCCTGCTCACTCGAGCCGACCTCGCCCACCATAAACGGCTTGCCCGGCGCGATGTCGTCGACGATCTGGTCGTAGGTCGCGGAGTAAATCTGATCGAAGCTCGACCACCCGTGACCGCCGGGGCTTGGATAGTTGTAGCCGTCGAGGCAGGTCCAGTCGACGTAGGCGTTACCCGGGTACAGTTCGCTGAGGCTCGTGAATTCGTGGTTGGGGTCGGATGTGGGGCACCAGACCCAGGTGACGTTGCTGGCGCCGACTGAGGTGAAGATTTCGTGTACGTGGCGCCATGCCGCCACGAAGTCTCCCGGTCGGTTGCCGTTCGCGCTCTGCGCCCAAGGGAACCAGTTGCCGTTCATCTCCCAGTCGAAGCGCAGGAAAAACGGGTGGCCCCAGGCCTTCGCTGCCAGCGCAAAGCTGCGGATGTAGGCGTCGAAGGCTCCAGCGGTGACGTTCGCTAGCCGGAAGCTCGGCTCAGCGACCGCCAGCGGCGAGGACATCGATGCCCAGTTGAGCATCGGGATCGCGCCGTAGCCGCGGATGGCCGCGAGCTGGGCGGCCGGGAACGGATAGTAGTTGCACGTCGGGGAGCATGCTTCGAACGGGGTGTTGAACGCGACGATCGAGGGCGCCTTTCCCACCACGTCCTGGAAGGCCGTCACGGCATTCATGTCCCACGGCGCGGCCGTGCCGGTGAGCTGCGGGCCGATCTCCGCCCCCCAGAACACCTGCCGCTGCGGCGCTGGGGCGCTCGAGCCTCCCCCGGTCGCTGCCGCTCGGCGTCTCGCGCCGGCATGCGGCGTGCTTGGCGCGGCTGGGTGCGCGCCGGCGCCGGGCGCGGTGGCGAAGCCGACAGTGGCACCGTATGAGCTGCCGAGGTCGTTTCGCGCGACGAGCCGAAAGCTGTAGTTGCTGTCGCCGGCGAGGCCGCCGACCCGTAGCCGCACCACGATGCGTCCACAGAGCTCGTGGCTGGAGGAGTGGCGGGTGTGCTTAGCGAGCGCGCCGTTGCGGCCATACTGGAAGTAGAAGGTCGTTCGCGCTCCGTTCGCCGCGACTGTCCCGGTGAGCGTCGCGCCCGAGACGCTCACGTCCAGCGGCGAGCCGGTATGCACCGCAGTAGCTCTTGCGCGGCTCTGCGCGCGGCAGCCCGGCCTGGCGCGCAGCGTCGACGCGCTCGCCGGGGCTGCGCCCGCGGCGGCTAGCGCAGCTGCAACACAAAAGGCAACGCACGTACGACCGCTCATAAGCATTTGTTGAGTTCTTCGAGTCGCACGCCCGCCACCATGAGGTGGCTCATGTACGGTGGACGGGATATCCATGCTGGCGGCGTCGAGCAGGCCCCGGCGGCGGTCTGCCGCGTGCCGCGGCTAGTGTCCAGCCTCGCCTAAGCGAGGGCGTCGAACGGCGCGTAGAACGCCTCGAACTGCCGTATCACCCGCTCGGCGGTGAAGTCGGCGGCACGCAGCCGGGCCTTCCGGCCAAGCCGATCGCGTAGCTCCGGCTCATCGATCAGGCGCTGCATCGCCGTGCGTAGCCCCTTGGCATCGCCAGGCGCTACGAGCAGCCCAGTCTCCTCATGCTCGATCATGTCGGTGTGCCCGCCGGGGGTCGTGCCGATGACCGGGCGCCCGCGGCTCATCGCCTCGTGCACCACGCTGCCAAAAGGCTCCGGCCACAGCGACGGCATCACGCCGAACATGCTGCGGTCCCACGCCGCAAGGACCGTTGCGTAGGACGCACCGCCGGGTGCGAGCACGCCGGGCGGAAACTCACTCGGGGTGTCGCTCTCGAACGTCCCGAGCAGCACGAGCGGAGGCGGCGAATCAAGCGCGCGGTAGGCCGCGAGCAGGGCCTCGACGCCCTTGACGCGGCGCAGGGCTCCAGCGAACATGATGAATGGCTCGTCCGGGAGCTGCCCGAGGATTGCTGCGTCCGGCTCACCGTCGGCAGCAACGCGGAAGCTTGGGATAACCACGTGCGGCACGCGTGCGTGGGTATGGATGAGATCCCGCTCGACCACATCTCGCACGTAGTTGCTGACACTGTGAAACGCCGCGACCTTGTGGCGCACGAGTGGCGCAGAGATGCGTACGCCGAGAGCCGCGATGAGGCCGCGGGCGGTCCCGAAGTACCAGCGGCTGCACGCCAGGCACTTTCCGAGCGCGGGACCTGAGCACGGCGAGCCACGATCCAGCATCGATGCGTTGGCGCAACTCAAGCCGTACTCACGCGCGGAGGCGAGCAGCGGGATGCGTGCGCCGAGCAGCGCGGCGGCGGCGGAGTAGGTGAACCAGCCCGAGGAGTGAACCGCATCGGGGCGAAACGATCGGATCACGCGCCTTAGCTGCAAGACAGTCACAGGGTCGGGGTACGGCGGCTGGTGGCGTCGCCGCGCACGCCCTCCGACGAGCGGCGCCGAGCGGAGCTGACGAAGTCGCCACACGGGAAACCCGTCGGATTCCTCGAAGGCGGGAAGGTCGTCCTGGTAGACGGTTACGACGCCGACCTCATAGCCGCGGGCGCACAGCTCGCGAGCCATCGCGTGGGTCTGGCGCTGGACGCCGCCGATGAACGGGGGATAATGATCGCTGACGATGAGTAGTCGCATCGGCCGGAATACGCCGTTTAGGCGCGCAGGGTGAGTTCACGGTACACGGCGGCCGGCGCGGCGGTACGGTAAAGCCGGATGTTCACCGTCTGCTCTGCCGGCCGGCCAGCGTCGATGATGCGCTTCCATTGCTGACCGGGCGCCAGCGTGAGGGTACGCGAAAGCGAGCGCCCGGCCGCGGTCGTCACGTCGAGCCGATAGGTGGTACGCAGATGCTCCGCGCTCTGAACCTCCACTCGCACGCCGCCCGCACCGGAGCGCAGCGCCGACAGCTGCGTATACCCGGCGAAGGCCCCGTCGGGCAGCGGTCGGGCGAGCAACACGAGCAGCCCCGCAAAGACCGCGATCAGCGTGCTCACCGACCACAGCCACGGCGATCGCAGCACTCGGGAGGGCGCTTGTGGCACTCGCAAGGGTGCTAGCGGAATCGTCTCGGGCAGGTGACGGTCGCGGACCGCCGTCACGAGGCAAGCCACGGCTGTGGTGATCAGGACGGCCACCGCAAGTGATCGCGCCGTGAGCGCGATCTGCGCGGCGTTCAGTGCCAGGCTGACGAGCACAATCGTCGCGATGCTGAGTGCGAGCGCGAGCAGCACCCGCATCGAAGCCTCCAGCCGGTCACGGGCGAACAACGCCCGCATGAGCGCGTAGCCTGGGCCGAGGAGCAGAAAAGGCAGCCCAAAAGTCGCGCGGAGGGCAACTACGTGGGGAAACGCGACCACAGCGAGCGTCGTCAACGCGCCGAGGAGTACGACGGGGAGCAAATCGAGCGGGAGTCTGAGGCGCGGCGCCATGTTCATCGCGCGCTCAGCTCCGTGAGTGGCGCGATCGCGATCACACCGATGTTGACGTGCTTGGTGGAGTCCGGCGGCGAGGGCACCCGGATGTCGAGTTGCGCGCCCCTGGTGAACACTGCCGCCAGGAGTGATGGGGATTGCACCACGAACGTAAGGCTGCCTTCGATCGTCTTGCCAGGTGCAAGCGGCATAGTGCCATCGAGATTGTCCCTGCGGTCCGCGAACCTACGGAGGCGGGCGATCCGCCTGCCATCGACGGCCAGGTAGATGTGATGCCAGTCGGGGTCCGGTGCATAGCTCGTGCTCCCGACGTTCTGCACCTGCACTACCACCGTCAGGTACAGGCCGCCGGTCCGGTGCTCTATCTCGGTTCGTAGGTAGTGGACGCGCATATGCGGCAGCTCGGCCGTGTGGTTCGGCCCAGCGATGCTCAGCACTGCGCCATTGGCACGGCAGCTTATGCCGCTGGCCTCGGAACGGACGCCCACCGCACGGCACCGCGGCGGGCGTTTATGGAGCCCGCTCACGTCGTAGACGACGATATCGCCGCTGTCGAGGATGGAGCTGACGTTCGAGACCGCGAACTTCGCGCGCACCCCGGGCGGGTAGTAGCCGAATCCGTCGTCAGGATCGTTCGCTGGCTGAAAGAAGTACGCTGCCTCGTCGTTGGCGCTGACCCGGCGCTGGTCCAGGATCACAAAGTCCACGCGTCTGTCGGCCAGGAATTCGCGCTGCCAGGACGGGAGCGACGGGCTTTCCAGCACCGCCGGTACGTCACCGGGCCCAAAGATGGTGTAATGCGCCCCGTCGATGACGAGCTCGCGACCGGTCGCTTCGTCGGCCACGTAGGTCGAGCTTGCTGGTAGTTCGCGGCTCATCCAACTAGTGACACTCAGGCCTTGGGGGACGATCGTAGCGTCGCCGACGCGCACCGACAGCGGCTGCGACAGGATCAGGGGGTCGGGCCAGCCGGAGATCACACCGCCGCAGATGACGACCAGGATCGCGCAGACGAGCAGTCGGCTTCGACGGCGAACACGCTCCGCGGAGGCGAGCCGCACGAGTCCAATCCCAAGTACCAGCGCGGCGCCTACAAAGAGGAATTCCTGGCCGCGATTCGCGGTCTCCCATGCGCCAGGGAACAGGCGCAGCGGGTACAGCACGAGGAAGCCGAGCGCGCACGCGGCGAACAGCAGCCCCGCGGGGCTGTGGAAGGCGGTGATTTGCCTCACCCGCCGGAGTGTCCACAGAATCAGCGCTATCACGAGCAATACCCCCACGAACGAGACCAATTGCTCCACGATTGGCGTCTGCAGCGATCCGGCGCTCGCTTCGAACGGTTTGTGCGTGCCGTGGGCGGCATTCTCGAGCGCTTTCGCCGTGCGCCGGAACACGTAGCCGAGATACGTCGACGTCCCCGTCGCAACGAGGAAGAACCAGGCCGCTGCAGTTGCGAGCGCGAACACCGCGAGGCCGATCGCCCTACCGCTCGCCCACGCCTTTCGGATCGAAAGCCCAGTGAGGATCAGCAGCGACGCGGCCAGTGCATAGGAGGTGAGATGATGGACCGCCGTGATCGTCGCCGTGAGTACGAGCAGCGTGAGCGTGAGCGGCAGGCGCTCTGTGGGCCGCTGGGTGCGCCTGACGTAGAGCGCGAGTGCAAGCACAAACAGCGGGAGCGCCAGCGACTGGTAAGAGAACTGGGCGCTCCAGTAGAGGAAGTTGCCGTTCGCGGCAAACAGCAGTGCGCCGAGCCCAGCGACCACGGGCGAGCCACTGACACGGTCATACAGGTGGAACAGCGCCAGCATCAGGATTGCTCGGGCCACTCCGATTACGATCAGGCCGCTGCAGAACAGTGAGAGACCGGTGATCTCGCTCACCGTCACCGTGACGGTCTCGAGCCCCGGATATTGCGGGGCCACGGTCAAGCCGGAGGCCGACAACGCCTGGAAGAGCTTGTGGGTTGCGACGATCTTCTGTGCGGACGCGAGGTGGGTGAACTCATCGCTAATCACGAACATCAGCGGGTCGCGGAGCACCTTCACCGCGTAGGCGATCACGCCCACGAGCAAGACGAGCGCGATCCGCTCGCTGCGAGGTGTCGACTCGGCGAGCAGGCGGGCGGTAACCGGAGCGATGATCGTGACGAGCCCTAGCCAGAACAGCGCGGTTACTCCTGTGCCGCTGTGACCCTCCCGCGTGAGCGCAAAGCTGCCAGCGATCAGCGCCAGGCCGGCGGCGCCCCACAATGGCGCGTGCCACGCTCGCGTCGTCGGGATGCGTGTGAGCAGACGCTTGTATGGCTCCTCCTCGGGTCGGCGCTGCGCGTGGCTACTGGCGCTACTCACGCGTAACGTCGTGCCAGCGGCGGGCGCCTCGGCCTCCGTGCGTTGCCCGCTGCGGACAGCGCACGGTAGAGCTCGAGCAGCGAATCGACACAGTCGTCCCAGCTCGGCGGAGCCAGGCTCGGCGCTGGCGCTGGCGGCGGCTCGCGGATCATCTCGACCATCGCGGCTGCGTGTGCGGTATCGCTCCCGTTGAGGGCAACCGCGCGCGCGAGGCCCTTGCGAGCGAGCTCAGCAAGCCCCGAGTTATCTGCGACGAGCGTTGGCACGCCGAGCGTGATCGCCTCGAGTGCAGCAATCGGGTGCGTCTCGAATTCGCTGAGCAGCGCCGCAAGCGACGCCCCAGCCAGCCGCGCTGCATATTGCTCTCGATCGCGCTCCGCTTTAATCTCTACACGATCGGAGACGCCCAGCTGTTGCGCAAGGGCAGCGAGCTCGGCGGCGTCCGGTCCTTCACCGGCGATCCACAGCCGCGCGTCTGGCACCTCGCGAATCACGTCAGGAAGCGCGGCGAGCACTCGGCGGTGACCCTTGTAACGCTCGGCGCGTCCTACCGAGACGATCAGCGTCCCGCTCGGCGGCGCCACGTGCTCTGGTGGCGCCGGCAGATCGCCGCCGTTGGGGATTATCGCGAAGCGCTTCGCCGGAAGTCCGAGTAGAGCCGAGTAGTACTCGACCTCCCACTCGGCCGTCGCAATCAGTCGCGCTGCTCGCGCGAGAAGTGGCTGGAGGATGCGCAGCTGCTTGTCGCGGTTCGCATGTCGCCAATGCGAAGAGTGGCCACCGCCGTGGAAGGTGAGCACATAGGGGATGCCTGCTCGTGCCGCCGCGAGCATCGCAAACGGCGCGACCAGCGTCTGATAGCACTGAACGTGCACGACATCGCAACGGGCGCGAAGCACGTGGCCGATGATCGCTGGAGCGAAACGGTAGTCGGCCCCGGCCGGCCAGCTGCGCACGCGACGAACCCGTGCTCCGAACAGCTCCTCGCATCGCGGCATCTCGCCTGTAGGGTCGACCGTGAGCACGTCGACCACGACGCCGCGGGCCGCGAGCCGTCGTGCCACCTGGCTCACGCACGTTGCCACACCACCGACCTCCGGCGGATATGTCGGTGCGACCTGCAGGACATGCGCGCAGCTGGCGACGCTGTTACTGGGGTGAAGACGCGTCGTCAACTAGCAAATCCAGGAAGAGCGACCGTGGAGTGGGACACCCTCATAGTCCACGTGATGGTATCGGGACCGTCGCTAAAGCGCTGCGAGTCCCGACGAGCGTGATCCCGCGCCACGCCGCCGATTGAACTACCGACCAAGGGTGGCGCACGACGGCTGTAGCACCAGGCGCCGTCACACATCGCGCTCGTACACCACCGCCGACGTCAGCCGCCCGACCTTGTCGTACAGCGAGCGCGCCGCGCCGTTGAACTGCTGCGTGTGCCAGTACATCCGCTCGACGCCGCGCTCGCGCGCCACGCGAGCAGTCTCGTCGACCAGGTCTTTTGCCACATCGCGTCCGCGCGCCGCGGGCGCCACGAACAGGTCCTCCAGGTAGCAGTAGCCGTTGAGCGCCCACGTCGACGGGTGCACCGTCGAGTGCGCGAAGCCGATCGGCCGCCCCCGCTCGTCCAGCGCCACCAGCGCGAACATGCCGTCCCGCTCCTCGCACAGCCGCTCGAACGTCGTGCGCGTCACCTGCTCGCTCAGCTCTTGGCGGTAGAAGCTCAGGTAGTCCGACCATAGCGCGAGCCAGCTGTCGTGGTCCTCGCGTCGCAGCTCGCGGATCGTCATGCGCGACATTCTCCCGCGCACGCGTTCCGCGGGCGGACATCACGCGAGCGGGCGATCCTGGTCGTGTGGCCAGGCGGGCCCTCACGCCCGGCGTTTGCCCTCGTGTACACTTCGCCGCTCACAACAGTCTGATCCGGGTGTCGAACGGGACTCGGGATGGATCGTGTCGGGCTGCAGACACACGGCAAGGAGGCACACAGCATGAGGATGAAGGCAACGATCTTGGCCGCGGTTGCGGCGCTTTTTGTTTTGGCGCTCGCCGCCAGCGCTTACGCTTCTCCGGGCGTCAATCTGCGCGCGGGCCTGGAGCTCACCGAACGCGGCACACCCGTCCCCCCGGGTGGGCAGGTAGTCAGTGAGAGCCTCCTGGTGAACGGCGAATGCCTGGAGGCGTCCTACGGGAAGCTGCTGAACAACGGCGCCCCCGTCGACGTCGTGCAGGTTGACCCGCCCGTGTACGACCGCTGTCAGAGCGGGTCGCTGTCGGGCGGGCTGAGCTACGTAGCTCTCAGCGACACGGGCTCGGCGCTCGTCGTCGCGACGCCAGCGCTTGCGCTGACCACGCCCGCCGGGTGCGTCTACGACCTGACGCTGCTTACGGGTGAATTCACGATCGGCGACGAAACCGTCGCGTACATCACCGGCGAAGCAACCGGTCTGCGCAGTCCGGCGTCGAGCAGGACATGCGCACGCACGATCAAAACCGGGTTCAGCGTCGGCGAGTCCGGCCAGGACGGCTTCTTGCTGATCACGGAATTGACGTCGGGGGGCTTCAAGTTCTGAGCGTGGTGGATGGGCCGCGAGCTTCGCGTCAAGTGCGCTGAGCTCGTGGCCCGCCACCTGAGTGAAGTCGTCGGGAGACTCGAGCTGAAGCGCGCGCTGCGCAATAAGTAGCTGCAGGGTGCGTAGACTCCAGCGCCATGAAGACGTACGTGATCGGCGTCGGCATGACCAAGTTCGACAAGCCCGGCACCAAGGAGGGCGACTACCCCGACTGGGCCAAGGAGGCGGGGACGAAGGCGCTCGCGGACGCCGGCATTCCGTACGAGCTCGTGCAGCAGGCGTTCGCCGGATACTGCTACGGCGACTCCACCTACGGTCAGCGCGCGATCTACGGCCTCGGGCTCACTGGCATCCCGGTCGTCAACGTCAACAACAACTGCTCGACCGGATCGAGCGCGTTGTTCCTCGCGCGCCAGGCGCTGAAGGGCGGCCTCGTCGACTGCGCGCTGGCGGTTGGCTTCGAGAAGATGGAGCGCGGCTCGCTGGGAATGAAGTACACCGATCGCACGTCAACGATGGATAAGCACATGATGCGCATGTTCGAGTTGCGGGATCCTGAGACCTCGCCGTTCGCGCCGCAGATGTTCGGCAACGCTGGGCGAGACCACATGGACAAGTACGGCTCCCAGCCCGAGCACTACGCGTGGATCGGCTGGAAGAACCACAAGCACTCGGTCAACAACCCGTATGCGCAGTTCCAGACGGAGTACACGCTGCAGGAGATCAAGGACGCGAAGATGATCCACGAGCCGCTGACCAAGCTGCAATGCTCGCCCACCTCAGACGGCGCCGCCGCCGTCGTGCTCGCATCCGAGCGCTTCGTCGACGAGCACGATCTGTGGGGCCAGGCGATCGAGATCTGCGGCCAGGCGATGGTCACCGATCTGCCCAGCACGTTCGACGAGACCGCCGACTGCATCAAGATCGTCGGCTACGACATGAGCCGCGACGCCGCCCGCCAGGCGTACGAGGAGGCGCAGATCGGGCCCGAGGACATCCACGTGATCGAGCTGCACGACTGCTTCAGTGCCAACGAGCTGATCACCTACGAGGCGCTCGGCCTTGCCGAGCAGGGCCACGGCCATGAGCTCGTGGAAGCGCAGGCGACGACCTTCGGCGGCTCCGGTCCCGTCGTCAACCCCTCCGGGGGCCTCATCTCCAAGGGCCACCCGCTCGGCGCGACCGGACTCGCTCAGTGCTCTGAGCTCACGTGGCAGCTGCGCGGGCAGGCCGGCGCGCGTCAGGTCGACGGCGCTAGCGCTGCGCTGCAGCACAACATCGGGCTCGGCGGCGCCGCCGTCGTCACCGTGTACACGCGCCCGCAGCAGTGATGCACCGCGCGCACCGCCGTCGCTAGCGACGCGTACGCCCGGTGGCGAATGGATGAATGAGCATCCGCTTGCCCTCTGGACGTCTGTTCGATCATCTCGCGTGTCGCTGGCCAGAACACACGCATCTGCCGATTACGGTTATAGACCTCGACGTGGGCATCCGCTCGCGCTAGCATCGAGGTTCCCGCGTGAGAGCCATCCGCGACAGAGGGAGGGAGATGCCGAGCCGCGCAGACAAGACGGACCGCTCGACCCCGGTGCCCTTTGCGATCAGCCGCCGCGAGCTCGACGCGCGCGCCAGCGTGATCTCCATAGAGGGGGAGCTTGATCTCGCGACGGCGCCGCAACTCAAGTGGATGCTCCTCGACGCGCTCGAGGAAGGACACAGCCGGCTCGTCGTTGACCTTTCGCAGACCACGTTCATGGACTCGACCGCGCTCGGTGTGCTTGTCGGCGTCGACCGCAGCCTCGATGACGGCGCGACGCTCGCGATCGTGTGCGCTAGCCCGAGTCTGCTGAAGATCTTCGAGCTGTCGGGGATGGACGGCGTGTTTGCGATCTTCCCGACGCTCGACGCAGCGCTCGCGCGCTCTGATGGGCGCGCCGCCGAGGCGAGCTGAGGTGAGAGGTGCTGGCCGCATGCGTGACGGCGTGAGCATGCTCGCACCGCGCGCTCGCCGCACCCGGCGCCTGGCCGGGTTGCTCGTCGTCATCTGCTGTGCGCTCAGCCTCGCGATCATCCCCGACGCCACGGCCAGACGCGATCACACACGCCAGAGCAGCACCCCACCAGCGCCTGCTCAGGGGAGCGAAACGACCGCCACGAGCACGACGCCGGTCGCGGCCGGCGCGAGCCCCGAAGACCGGCGCAGCGGCCCGCGCGGCGCGCGCGAACCGGCGGGCGGTCAGCGACCGAAGCGCGCGGAACGCTCCCGCCACGACTCGGGCCCGACGCCGCAGAGCTCCGCGACAGCGGAACAGGGTGCCGAATCTTCCGAAGAAGCAGCGTCAACGCCCGCCTCGACGAGCAAGCCGAGCCCCGCGCGCAAGCGCGCTGAACATCACAAGGAACGGGAAGTGGCGCGGGCGCATGAAGGTGGGAAACGGAGCAAAGCGAAATCCACGCAGACCAGCGAATCGGGCAGCGCTGCGGGCACGCCGACGGTGGTTGCCGCTGCGCCCGAAGGCGCCCAGCCCAGCGCCTCAGCTGCGAGCGCGCCGGTCGCGGCGCCGTCCACGGCGGCAACTCCCGCACCTGCAGCCGCCGCGCCCAAAGCGGCCGTCGACGGCCGTCCCACCCACGCCGTACGCCGCTCCTCGCGCACGCATCATGGCGCACGGCGGGTAAGCGCAACTACCGCCGCGCCGGCCGCAGCGGTAGTTGCGGCCGTGGGCTCGGCCACGGCGCGGCCGGCGCCACGTACGCAGCGCGCGCGTCGCGGCACACACCGCGCGAGCAAGGCCGGCCGGCCCTCGCCGCTGGTGACGACGATCACGCGGATCGTCAACGTCGTACCGACGACGGTACTTGTGCTGATCGCCTGCCTGCTCGCGCTCGCGCTCGCGCTCGCCGTGCGTTCGCGCGTCGCGGCGCTGCGCGCGCGCCGCCTGGAGCGCCAGCGGGGAGAGCTGCTCGAAGACGTCGGCCTGCTCCAGGCCGCGCTGCTGCCCATCACGCCCGCGCGGTTGGGGCCGGTGGGCACCTCCGCCGCCTACCAGCCGGCGGCGGGCCCAGGAGCCGGTGGTGACTTCTACGACGTCTTCGCGCTCGAGGACGGGCAGCTGGCGGTGATCATCGGCGATGTCTCCGGCCACGGCCGCCAGGCGCTGCCGCACACGGCGCTCGTGCGCTTCACGCTGCGCGCGTACCTCGAGGCCGGGCTCTCGCCGCGCGATGCGGTACAGACCGCGGGTGCGGTGCTGGAGCGCCAGCTCGGCGGCGTGTTCGCGACGGTGCTCGCCGCTACCTACCAGCCGCGTGAGCGTGTGCTCGTGTACGCGTCCGCCGGGCATCCGCCGCCGGTTGTGCTCGGCGCGGCGGCGCACGCCGAGGCGCTCGCGCAGGTGACTGCCTGCACCTCGCCGCCGATCGGCGTGGGGATGCGCACTGGCACGCGCCAGACCACCGTGTCGATACCGGGCCGCTCGCAGATCTGCTTCTACACAGACGGCGTCACCGAGGCGCGGGTCGGAGCCGAGCTGTTCGGCACTGGCCGGCTCATCGACACGCTCGTCGAGCTCGGGCCTGGAGCGAGCGCCGCGGCGGTGCTCGCGCGGGTGGCCGAACGCGCGGACGCGCGCCCCGACGACATGGCTGCGTGTCTACTCGGCGTGGAGGGGGACGACGCCGCGCCCACAGTCCTCGTCGAGGAGCTGGAGCTCGATCGCGAAGAGGCGTCCAGCGAGCGCACCGCGCGCTTCCTGCTCGCCTGCGGGGTCGATCGCGGCGAGGTAGCCGACGTGATCCGCGCGGCGTGCGTCGCGGCCGGGCGCGCCGGCACGGTCGTGCTCGAGTTGCATCTCGGCGAGGGCCCGCCGCGGCTCGCCCTGCGACGCGATCATCTTTCCTACCTGCACGCACGCCGCGTCGACGTCGGGGCAGCGCTATGAGCTCGGGACCGGTGCTCGCGCCGGACGCGGCGATCGCGCTTGGCATTGCCTCCACGGCGGTGCCCTTCGCCCGCACGCCCGAAGCCGAGGCGGAGCGTTGGCTGCGAGTCCTGCGCCTGCACGGCCGCGTCGGGATCGCGCTGCAGGCGCTCGGCGTGAGCGAGCAGCCGCTCCCCGGTGAAGCTGCGAGCGCCGATCACGAGCGCGCGGGCGCCGCGGGCGCCGGTCGCGATGCCGTCGCGCGTGTCACCGAGCACGCGGTTCGCATCGCCGGCGAACGCCACGCGCCGGCGCTCGCGACGACGGACGTGCTGATGGCCGTCATGCACGTCTACGGCGAGGATTTCGATCGTGTACTGCGGGTGCACGGTACCGATCGCGACGAGGTGCTCGAGCGGCTGGGCCAGCAGGACGAGTAGGGGGTCACACGCGACGATCGCGCGTCGATCTCGTCGTGTGCATCCGCAGCGCGCCCCGCGCTCACCCCCGCCCGTGTCACGGGGCGTGAGCGCGAACGGGCGCGGTGGCATCAGCCCTTGAACGAGTGGAATTCGCCGAGCGCGCTCGGCAGCGTCGGTGTGAACGGCATGAACTTGTACGGCTTGCTTGTATCGAAGCCCGCCTTTTCCGCGGCCGCCGTTTCGGCGAACGGCAGCAGCGCTTCGACCGCCTGGCCGATGTTCGTCAGCGACAGCGTGCGCTCGTAGCCGTTGTTGTTGGGCGGCGCGATCGACTCGGCGACCTTCTGGATGCCGGTGATCTGTGTGATCGGGCCACCATTTTCGGGTGTCACGTCACCGCCGACCACGCGCGCGAGCGTGCGGTGGTCGGACTCGATGCCCATGATCCTCGCCGCCGTGACCCGTAGGTCGGCGCTGCTGAAGTGGCGTACTCCCACCAGATAGGCGGCGATGAACGCGTCCTCCAGCGTCACGAGGATGTCGAGCGTCGTCTGCGTGTCGGCGAACATGCTCGGCGGGTAGTAGAACGACGTGAAGGGCGTGGGCTTCTTCGTCACACTTTCCTCGAGCAGGTAGTGGGACATCTCCTCCTGCAGCGCGGCCTGCAGGTAACCCTGATCGTCAGCTGGAATGTTCTTGAAGAACGGCGCCGTGCTGATGATGTTGGTGTACGTCGTCACCGCCAACGCCTCTGCGATCTGAGCGGCTTTCAGGATTTCTAGGTCGCCGTGGGTGACGCCGCCCTTTTTCTTCTTCGCAAACGCCGCCGCGGGCGCGAGCGCTCCAATGCCCGCCGCGCCGGCGCCTGCGACGGCGGCACCCTTCAGGAAGCCCTTGCGGGTGCTGTGTGCCGCCCAACGCTCGTCCTGTGGCGGCGCCTCGCTGTGAACGAGCTCGGACCCGTCGTGTCTGTCATCCATTGCCCTGTCTCCTTGCCGGTGATGGTTGGTGTGCGTTGGTGTTGCGCACCAGGACGGCAAACGGATCACTGCTTGCGCGCGCCGGTTACCGCGGCCGCGCCCGCCGGGGGATGTCCAGTACCCGGCGCTCAGGCTCGATCTGGGGTCACACCTTGTGGGCCTTGGCGCGTTTCACCAGCAGCGAGAACAGGCGTTCCTCCAACGCCGCTGGGAACGGTCGCGGCAGCCCGAAGGTGGACAGTGAGACCTCGGCGGGACCATCCGCGAAGCCAAGGATGTCGACGTAGAAGGGAAGGCGGATGCCGCGCAGGGTGATCGTCGCGGTGAAGCGCAGCCCGAAGCTCCCGGTCATGCCCGGCGCCGGCGGAGACCCCTGCTTGCTCGAAACCGGCCCAATGCTCGCCCCATGAAGATCCTGGCTCTTGAGCAGCAAGTCGAAATAGTGCGACAGGCACGCCGGTACACGGCCGCTGCGGATCGCGCCGAGTTCTTTCGTGGTCAAAGCCGTGTGTCCGACCGTCACTTCCGAGTTCACGCTTTGGCTCACGATCGAGGCCGAGCGTTCGAACTTCCTCGAGCCCGATTCGACGAGTGCCTTGGTTTCGCCAGCCGATCCAAAGCACCGGCGCAGTTCTGGCTTCAGGCGCTTTTCGGCCGACGTTTCAGGTTCGTGTTCGTGCGCGGAGGACACGTGGAAGCCGGGGACGTCCGTGGCCTGGAGGTTGACCGCGCGGGCGAACACCTGCGCCTGTGCCTTCGTGAGCGTGGCGCCGGTACGCGGTGTAGGCGTCTCGTCCCCAGGCTGCGTGGCATGCGTGCTTTTTGTGGCGTCTGAATGCGCTGTCGCGGTGCTAGCGGCGTGCCCGCCACTGCCGCAACCGGCGAGTGGGCCGCCAGTTGCGAGGAGCACGGCGATGGCGGCCATCCGGCGCATGAGCGCAACCATTCTGTCAGAGCTTAGAGCCGGCGAAGCGGCTCTCAGCCGGCAAGCCTGCGCTTCTGCGGGTAGATCGTCTCCCCACGAGCGAGCATCGCCACGTACTGCTCGATGCGTCGGGCGCGCGTGCTCGAGCGCTTGGCCGTATCGATGCGATACAGGACGGCATAGCGGTTCTGGCTGGTAAGGATCTCGAACATCGCCCGTGCCCGCGGCTCGGCGGCCAGCGCCTCGGCGAGGTCGGGCGGCATCTCGATGCTCGCCTGGCCGGCGTACGCGGCCTCCCAGCGCCCGTCGGCCTTGGCGCGCTCGACGTGGGCGACTCCCGCGGGGTGCATGCGGCCCTCCCGGGAGAGCCGCTCCACATGGCCCACGTTGCGCCTCGACCACGTGCTGCGTGCGCGGCGGGGTGTGAAGCGCTGCTTGAAGGTTGACTCGTCGCGTCGGCGGACCTGGCCGTCGATCCAGCCGTGGCAAAGCGCCTCGTCGAGTGCCTGCTCGTAGGTCAGGCTCGTTGGCGTCGTCGTGCCCTTCTTGGCGAGCACCAGCCAAACCCCGTTCAGGTCGTCATGATGCTCGGCCAGCCACGTCCGCCACGCGGAGGCATCCGCGACCGTCAGCTCCGGTAGATCGTCGCCCACAGCAGCGCGCCTAGCCAGCGAGCCGCTCGCCGGCCGGTCGCTGCACTGGTAGGCGCGCAGTGACGGTCACCCCTTGGCTGGGAACCGAGTCGATCGAGATCTCCCCGCCGAGCAGTTCGACGCGCTCGCGCATGCCGAGCAGGCCGAACCCGTCGGTCTCCGCGTCGATGTCGAAGCCGTCGCCGTCGTCGCGCACGCTCAGGTGGACGGTGGTCTCCCGCTCGTGGATCTCGACGACCGCGCGCTTTGCCCCGCCGTGCTTGGAGGCATTGGTCAACGCCTCCTGGACGATCCGGTAGATGGCGGTCTCGAGCTCCGGTGCGTGGCGGGTGGACGCGCGGTCCTGCTCGTAGGCCAGCTCGACGCTCACGTCCACCTCCAGCCCATGTCGGGTGCTCCGCTCGGCGAGGCCCTCCAACGCGGCGTGGACGCCGAGCTCGTCCAGCGCCGCTGGGCGCAAGTCGGTGATCAGCGCGCGCAGGTTGGCGATCGCGTCCTCAAGTTGGTCGACGGCCTGGCGCACGGCCTGCGGGAGCGCGTCCGGTCGCTCCGAGCGCCCCGCGGTGGACAGCCCAATTCGCACCGCGCTGAGGCTCTGGAGGGTCTCGTCGTGCAGCTCGCGCGCCCAGCGCCGGCGCTCGCCCTCGGCGGCGGCCAGGCGCTGGCGGCTGCGCTCGGAGGCGATCGATTGCGCCGTTGCGACGGCGCTAGCGGCGCTAGCGGCGAAGGCTTCCAGTAGGCGCTCGTCCTCGATCGAGAACGCGGGCCCGTCCTGGAGCCGGTCGAGCGCCAACAGCACGCCGTGTGTGCGCCCGCGGAACACCAGCGGCACCGCCAGCCCGCCCTCCGCCTGCACGCCGAGCCGGCCGAGGCCGTGCTCGTCGAAGCGAGCGCGCGTCAGCTCGTCCTCCAGGCGTTGTGCGCGCCCCGTGCGCATCGCGTGGCTGGCGACCGTATCTTCCAGCGGCACGGACTGGCCGATCAGATCCCCTGGCAGCTCGCCGGCGCCGGCGGCGATGACGAGCTCGTTGCGCTGCTTGAGCTCGATTAGCAATGCGCGGGCGGACACCAGCGCGCGTCCGCGCTTTGCCACCAGCTCGAGGATCACCTCGAGGTCGGTCTCGCCCCCGACCGCGCGCGCTATCTGCGTCGTCGCCTCGAGCGCGGCGACCGTCCGCTCGAGCTCGTCGCGGCGCTCGCTCGCGCCCGTGTAGCGGCGCGCGTGGTCGATCGCGACGCCCGCGAACTCTGCCAGCACTGCGACCGCCTGCTCGTCCGTGTCTGAGAACTCCGCTCCGCCCGCCTTCTCCGTCAGGTACAGGTTCCCGAACGGCGTTCCTCCGACGAGGATCGGAACTCCCAGGAAGGTGTGCATTGGCGGGTGCCCGGCGGGGAAGCCGTAGGAGCGCGGGTGGCGTCCGACATCGTCCAAGCGCAACGGCGCCGGGTCGTTGATCAGCGCACCGAGGACGCCGCGGCCGCGCGGCAGCGCGCCGATCATCGCGTGCGTCGCCTCGTCGATGCCCCTAGTAAGGAAGCTGACGAGCTCGGTCCTGCCCTCGTTCAGCACGCCGAGCGCCGCGTAGCGGGCTTCGGTGAGCTCCTGCGCCGACTCGAGTACCCGATCGAGCACCTGGTCGAGATCAAGGTCCGCGAGCACGCTCCGAGCGACGTCGAGAATCCCCTGTGTTGTTCTATCAATCAAGATAGTCCCTCGATGTGGTCAGCGCGGCACGACCACGACCACATAACACCATTGAACCAGCTTTGCCCGGCGTGCCGCGTGCCCTGATGCGGTCCCGAGGAGCCAACTCGCCCGGTGACCTACTCCAGCTCGATCGCGCGCATCACGTGTTCGTCGGGGAGCTTCTCGAGGATCGCGCGCAGGATCTCGCGTTCGTCGGCCTGCTCGCGCTGTAGGTCGTTGAACAGCAGCCGCACAGCGCTGTGCGTGATCTTCATCTGCTGGGGCGTGAGTGTCACCGTCAGCACGCCCTGCTGCTCGTCCGGGTGCCTGCTCCAGCTCGGCGATGACTGCGCGCGCGAGCTCGCGGATGTGGCCCGCGTGCGCCTCGTCGGAGATCAGCAGTCGCAGCGCCCTCGCCGCGACGGGCACCTCGCCCGCGTCGAGGAACAGGTGGAAGGGGGGCTCGGAGTCGTTCGCCGGGTCGCTCATGCGCGTAGCCTACCGGTGGCCGGTCACTCCGACGGCGAATCACTCCGCGCGATCGTCTGCGTCGCTCGCGCGCTCGCGCAAGCCGCGCGCGAGCCTGCCGCCGGTCGCGGTCAGCAGCATGCCGGCGATCGCGGTGACGACGGCGAGCAGCGGCGGGAAGCTGCCGAGCGAGACCTTCGCGTGGGTGCCGGCGATCAGGTGCGCGAGCAGCAAGCCGACGCCGTAGACGAAGCCCGCGATGAGGCCGCGGTCGGCGCCGCTCCAGCCGTCCTCGTGCTCGAAGCCGGCGATCACGCTGGCGACCGCGACGAACGCCGCGTAGCCCCAGTACGCGCCGCTTGAGACGCCCACCAGTACGCCGGCGACGGCGCCCGCAAGCGCCGGTATGACCCCGCCGATCACGATCTGCGCAGGGCGCTCGCGGTCACGGAACAGCGTTGGTTGATACATCGGTCTCCTCCCCGAAGAACTCACGTCAAACCCTACCGCGTCGTCATAACCTGCGTGCCACGTGGCAAGCACCCCTGCGCCCTTCCGCCTGTCGGTCCTCGACCAGTCCCCGATCTCGCAGGGCTCCTCGGGCGCGCACGCGCTCGCGAACACGCTCGACCTCGCGCGCCTGACTGACCGGCTCGGCTATCACCGCTACTGGGTCGCCGAGCACCACGGCGGCCCGATGCTCGCCGGCCCGAGCCCCGAGGCGCTGATCGGGCCGATCGCCGCCGCCACGACCGGCATCCGCGTCGGCAGCGGCGGCGTGATGCTGCCGCACTACAGCCCGCTGAAGGTCGCCGAGACGTTCAGTGTGCTCGCCGGCCTGTTCCCGGGCCGCATCGACCTCGGCCTCGGGCGCGCGGCGGGCACCGACCCGCTGACGACGTACGCCCTGCAGCGCGATCGCCGCCAGGCCTCCCCCGATGACTTCCCCGAGCAGCTCGTGGAGCTGCTCGGGTATCTCGACGACCGCCTGCCTCCCGATCATCCTTTCGCGCGCCTGGCGAAGACGCTGCCCGGGCGTCCGGAGCAGCCCGAGCCGTGGCTGCTGGGCTCCTCGCCGCAGAGCGCGATCTGGGCGGCCGAGCTCGGGCTGCCGTATGCGTTCGCCGACTTCATCAACCCCAACGGCGC
Source organism: uncultured Solirubrobacteraceae bacterium (assembly GCA_963735615.1). Classification (GTDB taxonomy): domain Bacteria; phylum Actinomycetota; class Thermoleophilia; order Solirubrobacterales; family Solirubrobacteraceae; genus Palsa-744. Next base: position 1,242,376 of record CAVTLO010000001.1, on the reverse strand, counting down.
GGAGATCGCGGCGCTGTATCGCGAGCGCTTCGCGGCATCGTCCCCGGAGGGGAACACGAACATGCCGGCGCGAGGCCGCGCACGGCTGTGGCGTGTGGGTGATCTGCGCCGAGGATGACGAGCAGGCCCGGGCGCTCGCGGCGAGCGGGCGCATGGCGTTCACGATGCTGCGCCGCGGCCAGCTGATCGCAGTCCCGCCCGTCGAGCAGGCGTTGCGCTTCCTCGAGAGCGAGGGCCGCGGCGGGGAAGAGCGGGGCAGCGAGGAACAACGCGGTGCGGGCGCCGCGGCGCCGCGTTCCGAGCGCCGTGCCGTCGTGGGCTCACCGGACACCGTGCGCAAGCAGCTCGCAGAGGTGGTTGAGAGCTATGGCGCCGAGGAGGCGATCGTCGTGTGCATCACCTACGAGCACGCCGCGCGCCGGCGCTCCTACGAGCTGCTGGCGGACGCGTTCGGGCTGCCCGGCCGCATCTGAGTGATCCGCGCCGGGCGGCTGTCCGTATCACAGAAAAGCACGGCCGCACCTGGAACATTCCTCCGCGGTCGGATCTTGCCCCCCGAATATCGGAGAAACGATGACTTATTCGATCGACCTTGACGAAGGGTCTGCGCCGCAGCCGGCCGGGATCGTCGAGCGCCTCGTGCGCGACGACGTCGACCGCAAGCGGTTTCTGAAGATGGCGGGAGGCGCGGGAGCGGCGAGCTTTAGCGCGTTCGTTCTCGCTGCGTGCGGCAGGAGCAGTAAAACGTGTCAACAGCCGCCGCGACGGCGAGCACACGCGCACGACGGCGTCGAATAGCGGTGACCTTGCGATCCTCAACTACGCGCTCACGCTGGAGTATCTGGAGACTGGCTTCTACGAAAAGGTCGTCGGCTCGGGTTTCTTCACCGGCAAGGTCGGCGCGCTGATCAAGAGCTTTGGTGGCGAGGAGAAGACGCACGTCGAAGCGCTCAAAGGTGCTGTCGAAAAGCTCGGTGGAACGCCCGCGGCCAACCCGAACGGCAAATTCCCGATCACCAGTGCGACGCAGGTCGCGGAGTTGGCGTACACCGTCGAGAACCTGGGCGCCGCTGCGTACTTGGGGCAGGCGGGCAACATCCAGAGTCCGGAGATCCTCGCCACGGCGCTCGCGATCCACACCGTCGAGGCGCGCCACGCGGCAACGCTCGGGACGCTCGTCAAGAAGTCACTCACCCCGGATGGCGCGTTTGCCAAACCGGCCGACATGGCAACGGTGCTGGCGGCTGTAAAGCCGTTCCTGGCCTGAGCACAGCTACAGAAAAGGAGCTAACGCAAATGTCAAGCAACGGACTCACGCCTACCGCACCGACTGACCTGGCCGCCCCCGGGCTGGCGCACGTCGAGGTGCACGGCATCACTCGCTCGAGCTTCATCCTGCGCGGCGCACTTGCCGCTGGCGCCGTATACGGGGTCTCCGGGGTGACGCCGTTCGTCTCCCAGGCGCTCGCCGCGTCAGGGGGCGGCGACGCGGAAATCCTCAACTTCGCCCTCACGCTGGAGTACCTGGAGTCGGACTTCTACAACGTCAAGGGCAAGGCCGTCGGTCTCAGTGGCCAGGCGAAGTCCTACGCGACGCTGTTCGGCGAAGAGGAGCAGGCCCACGTGCAGGCGCTCACGACCGTGATTAAGCAGCTGGGCGCAACCCCCGTCAAGAAACCAACGTTCGTGTTCCCCGCCAGCAGTCAGAGCTCGTTCCTGGCGCTGGCGTCGGTGCTCGAGAACACGGGCGTCGGCGCCTACAACGGAGCGGCGCCATCGCTGCAGAGCAAGACCGTGCTCGCCGCCGCCGGCAGCATCGTGCAGATCGAGGCGCGCCACGCCGCCGCGATCGACCTGCTGATCGGGCAGCCCCCCACGCCCAACGGCGGCTTCGACGTGCCGCTGACCAAGGCCGAAGTACTCGCCAAGGCGGGTCCGCTGATCAAGACATAAGGAAACCGGGATGGGTTGCCGGTGATCCATCCGCGGCCCCTCCGCGTACCAACAGCCAAGCGCTCGCCGCCGCCGGGGCACAACAACTGAAACTCCCACTCAATTCAACTCAGGAGGAACTCGCACCATGGGACTCGACAATCCGATCCACATCGCCTTTTTGCTGATCCTGCTGCTGCTCGTGTTCGGCGCGAAGCGACTGCCCGAGATGGGCCGCTCGCTGGGCGACGGCATGCGCGGCTTCAAGGATGCGATCAGCGGTGAGGGCGCTCACCCGGCCGCTGCCCAGCCCATGGCGCAGCCTGCTGCCCAGCCGATCGCCGCGCCGACGCTCGTCGCTCACCAGCAGCAGCCGGTGGCGCTGCCAATCGACCCCCAGACTGCTGTCCGCCCGGCTCCGGAGCAGCTCCCCGCCTGAGCGCGGAGAAGATCATGGCCGTAGCCGTCGGCAGCATCGGACACGAAGACCGCCTCAGCGTTGTCGAGCACCTGGAGGAGCTGCGGGCGCGTCTGATCGTCTCGCTCGCGGTGGTCGCGGTCGCGTTTGGGTTCTGCTTCTGGCAGAACCACGCGCTGCTGAACATCATCAACGCGCCGCTCGCGCACCAGACGCAGAAGCAGGTCAAGGCGGGCAACGGGCCGCTCGGCTCGACCTACACCGTGCAGCAGAGCGCGCGCACGGTGGCCGCGCAACTGCAGGTCGTCGTGCGCGCGCTGGAGCGGCCTGACAGCGGCGCCTCAGCGGCGACCAGGGGCTCGCTGGCGGGCGTCGCGCCGGTGCTGCAGCGGAGCGATCCGCCACCTGTCGGCCGCGCCGCAGGGCAACAAGCCGGTGACGCTCGGCATCGGCGAGCCGTTCACCACGACGCTCGGGATCGCGTTGATCTTCGCGCTGATCCTGTCGCTGCCGGTGCTGCTGTACGAGCTCTACGGCTTCCTGCTGCCGGCGTTCAGCCCCGAGCAGCAGCGCGTCGCCACGCCGCTGATGCTGGCGATCCCGTTCCTGTTCATCGCCGGCGTGCTGTTCGGGTACTTCGTGGTGCTGCCCGCGGCGGTGCGCTTCTTCCAGAACTTCAACAGCGGCGAGTTCAACGTGCTCGTGCAGGCAAGCCAGTACTACCACTTCGCGGCCGTCATCCTGCTCGCGATGGGGCTCGTCTTCCAGGTGCCCGTCGGCATCCTCGCGGCGACGCGCGCGGGCATCGTCACGACCGCGCAGCTGCGCCACAACCGCCGCTACGCGATCCTCGCGTGCGGCGCCGTCGCGGCGTTCCTGCCCGGCGATGCGATCACGCTGCTGCTCGAGACCGTGCCGCTGTACCTGCTGTTCGAGCTCAGCGTGCTGCTCGCCAGGCTCCTCGATCGCCGCGACGCGCGGCGCGGCCCGGGCGTAGGGACGGGGCCGTGATGGGCGGGACGTCACAATGATGCCGATGTTCAAACCGCTGCGCTCAGGTCGAGAAGGCTCGGCCGCAGGCCTGGGCGTGCTCGCCGACGAGGAGCTGATGCAGCTTGTCTACACGGGCCAGCCCGCGGCGTTCGAGGCGATCTACGACCGCCATGCCGATGCGGCGTTCTCGCTCGCTTATCGCATGTGCGGGCAGCGGGCGCTTGCCGAGGACGTAGTCCAAGAGGCGTTCCTGTCGCTATGGCGCAGCGGCGCGCGCTATGACCGTGCGCGCGGCAGCGTGCGCACATGGGTGCTCGGCGTCGTGCACAACCGCGCAATCGACGCCCTGCGCCGCCGCACCGTGCACGACCGCGGCCGGATCAGCGACGAGGGCATCGAGGAGCGGCTCGCCGCACCCGAGCGCACCGACGTCGAGTTCGCTCGCCGCGACGAGGCACGCGAGATCCGCGACGCACTCGAGCAGCTGCCCGATGAGCAGAGCCGCGTGATCGAGCTCGCGTACTTCGGCGGCCTCACACACGTGCAGATCGCCTCGATGCTCGACGCGCCCGTCGGCACGATCAAGGGGCGCATGCGTCTCGGCCTGGCGAAGATGCGCATGGCGCTCGGGGACCCAACGGAGGTGTTGCCATGAGCATCGACGAGCCCCGCGTCGGTCCTGACGGCTGCGGCGGCAACGCCGCGCCATACGTGCTCGGTGCCCTCACCGAGCCCGAGCATGAGGCATTTGCCCGCCATATCGAGTCGTGCGCCGTCTGCCGTGAGGAGGTCGCCGCACTGCAACTCGTCGCCTCCGCGCTGCCAGCCGCCGCGCCCCAGCTGAGCGCGCCGCCCGAGCTCAAGCGGCGGGTGATGTCGAGCGTGCGCGCGGACGCACGCAAGCGCGAGTCACAAGAGCTTCGCCGCGGCCGTGCCTCAGAGCCCGGCCGCACCAGCCGCCCAGTGGCATCCGCGTGGTTGCGCTGGCGGCCGAACCTCGCTGTGGCCGCGCTCGCGGTGGCTGTCATCGCGTTGGCGGTCGTCGCGCTCTCCTCCGGCGGAGGCGCAGGCGGCGGCACGCGCGTGGTCCGCGCGCAGGTGCTCGTGCCGCGCGCGAGCGCCTCGCTGAGCGTCAGCGACGGGCACGCGCAGCTGAGCTTGGCCGATATGCCGCAGTCCGCGCCCGGCCACGTGTACGAGGTGTGGCTCAAACGCTCCGCGTCCGGCAAGGCGCTGCCGACCGACGCGCTGTTCACCGTCGCCGCCAACGGTGCCGCCACTGTCGGCGTGCCCGGCAGCGTCGACGGCGTCAGGGAAATCATGGTCACCTCGGAGCCGCTCGGCGGCAGTCGCGTGCCCACGCTCCCCGCGCTGATCGTCGCGCGCGTCAGCTGACCGGCTCTCGCGGGCCGTGCTATTGTTAACCATATGGCTAACAGTGACACGCTCGAGAGCGACGCGCTGGACCGCACGTTCGCGGCGTGCTCGCACCCGATCCGCAGGGGCATCCTCGAACGCCTGAGTGAGGGCGAGCTCAGCGTCGGTGAAGCGACGCGTGATTTCGGCGTGTCCAAGCCGGCGATCAGCAAGCACCTGAAAGTGCTCGAGGAGGCGGGTGCGATTGTGCGCGTGATCGACGGGCGCAAGCACAGGCTGCGCATCAGGGAGCGCGCGCTCGCGGATGCCGACGATTGGATGACCCGCCAGCGCCATTTGTGGGAGCGCAAGCTGGACGTGGTCGGGCAGTACCTGCACGAGCAGCGAGCAACCACATCCCGAAAGGAGCCGCGATGAGCGCGATCGATTCCACCACGCTGCGTCTGGAGCGCACGTACGACGCGTCCGCCGAGGACGTGTTCGACGCGTGGACCAACCCGGACGTGCTCAAACGCTGGTGGGCGGTCAACCCGGCGTCGCGCACGCCCGTCGCGGACGTCGACCTGCGCGTCGGCGGCTCCTACCGCCTGTCGATGGAAGACCCCGACGCGGGCACCGTCCGCACAGTCCGCGGCGAGTATCGCGAGGTGCGCCGGCCGGAGCGACTCGTGTACAGCTGGTGCTGGGAGGAGGAGGACGGCACGACGGGGCACGTGAGCACAGTGACGGTCGAGTTCCTCGCCGACGGCGAGCGTACGACGGTCGTGCTCGAGCACTCGGGCCTCGAGTCCTCCGACTCGCGCGACCGTCACGGCCACGGCTGGGCGGCGTGCCTGGAGATGCTCGGCACGCGGATCTTTGCGACCGCGCCGCAGCCGTCCTGACGCACCGACGCAACAGACCTGACTGCAGTCCAACACAAACCCAGATCGACACAACGGAGGATCACGATGGCGAACTACCTGCTGGCTTACAAGGGCGGCGGCATGGCGGCGACGGATGCGGAGCGCGAGGCGGCGATGGCGGCATGGGGCGCCTGGTTCGGGAACCTCGGCGCGGCGGTTGTGGACGCCGGTAACCCGTTTGGGCCCTCCGGCACGGTGTTGGCGGACGGCAGCGTCAGCGACGGTGCGCCCTCAGGCCTGAGCGGCTACTCGGTGGTCAGCGCAGACAGCCTTGCCGCCGCAGGCGAGCTCGCCAAGGGCTGCCCGATCTTCGCAGCGGGCGGCGGCGTCGAGGTGTACGAGACGATCGCGGTGATGTAGGCGCTCAGGCCACCGGCGACCTGCCCGGGCGCGTGGGCCATGCGCGGCTCGTCCGGGCGCTCAGGCCACGTGCAACTCGTCCCCGCCAACGCGCACGACGTCGCCGCGGTGCAGTTGTCGGCCGCGGCGCGTCTCGGGCTCGCCGTTAACGAGCGCGTGCTCGTTGGCGAGCAGCGCCTTGACGTCGCTGCCGCTGTCGACGATGCCGGCGAGCTTGAGCAGCTGCCCGAGCCTGATGGTCTCACCGTGGATGGGAACCTGGCGCGTCATGGATGCGTTAGTCTCGCAACCAATGGGCGAGCGCAGCGAGTACACCCCCGGCACGTTCTGCTGGAGCGAGCTGACGACGAGCGACCAGGCGGCGGCGAAGGCGTTCTACGGTCCGCTGCTCGGCTGGCAGGCGAACGACATACCGCTGGGTGATGAGGCGTACTACTCGATGCAACTGATCGACGGCAAGCGCGTGGCGGCGATCGCGCCGCAGCCGCAGCAGCAGCGCGACGCGGGTGTACCGCCGCTGTGGAATTCGTACGTGTCGGTGGCGAGCGCGGACGCGACCGCCGAGCGCGCGAAGGAGCTGGGTGCGACAGTGCACGCGCCGCCGTTCGACGTGATGACGGTCGGGCGCATGGCTGTGATTCAGGATCCGCAAGGCGCGTTCTTCATGCTTTGGCAGCCGGCCGACACGATCGGAGCGGAGCTCGTGAACGCGCCGGGCGCGCTCGTGTGGAACGAGTTGCAGTCCCCCAACCTGGACGCGTCGGCCTCCTTCTACGGCGACCTGTTTGGCTGGCAGATCGCGCAGGCCGAGGGTATGCAGGACCGCTACCTGATGATCAAGAACGCCGGCGCGAACAACGGCGGCATCCGCGACCTGACGCCGCCGTCGCCGCCGAGCTGGCTGACGTACTTCGGCGTGCAGGACGTGGATGAGGCGCTCGCCAAGGTGGACGAGCTGGGCGGCTCCAAGCTGGCCGGACCGATCGACATCGGAATCGCGAAGCTCGCCGTCGTCGCAGACCCGCAGGGCGCGGTGTTCGCGCTGTACGCGGGCGCGCTCGAGCCCTAGATCAGCCGGCCGGCTGCTCAGGCGGCCGGCGGGTGCGCTTGCGAGCGCTCTTCTTCTAGAGCGCGTTTCAGGGCAGCGTCGAAGGAGAGCGTGGCGATGCCAAAGGGCTCAGCGCCGGAGGGGTCGGTGACGATCGTCTCGGTGGTCAGCCCCTCGACCAGCGGGCGTGCCACGTTGGTGTCGACCGGCGTGACCAGCCCGAGCCACAACGCGGACAGCCAGGGCGTGATGAACGGGACGGGCAGCTTGGGCCGCGGGTGGACGCCCATGGCGATGGCCATGCGGTCGAGCATGTCACCGTAGGCGAGGATGTCAGGCCCGCCGATCTGGACCTCGCGCCCGCGCGACTCGGGCACATCCGGCGCTCGCAGCAGGTACTCGACGACGTCGTCAATGGCGATCGGCTGAGTGGCGACTCGCAGCCAGCTCGGGGCGATCATCACGGGCAGTCGTTTGACCAGGTAGCGCAGCGTGCGGTAGGACTCGCTGCCGGCGCCGACGACCATGGCCGAGCGAAAGTACGTGAGCGGCGGACCCTCTGCGGCGAGCGTGAGCGCGGTCTGGTGGCGGCTGCGCAGGTGCTTGGAGACGTGCGCGTCGCCGAGGCCGCCGAGGTAGACGACCCGGTCGACGCCCTCGTGCTTGGCCATCTGCGCGAAGTTGACCGCGCCGCTGCGCTCGCGCTCGGAGAAGCCGGCACCGCCGGCCATGGCGTGGACGAGGAAGTATGCGACGTCGATGCCCTCGCCGAGCCCGCGCAGGCTGGCCGCGTCGGTGACGTCCCCTTGGCGGACCTGGCAGCCATTGCGCTCGAGGTGTACGGCCCGCGCTGGATCGCGTGCAAGGCAGCGCACCTGTGCGCCGGACTCGCACAGGGCGCCGACGAGACGGCCACCGATGAAGCCGCTTGCCCCTGCTACCAGCGCGTGCGTTGCGATCGTTTGAGCTTACCCCTACGCCTGCGCCCCGTTATGCCGCTCGGCGATGTCGGCGCCGGTGGTGGTCGTCATGACGGCGGCGCCGCCGCCGGTGAGCGCGCGGCGCACGAGCGCGGGGGCGAGGATGCGCAGCGCAGCGGCGATCGCGTACGCGCGCGGCACGTAGCGCTCGGCACGCCGCCGGATGCCGGCGTCGTAGATCGCGTCGGCGGCCTTCTCAGGCGTGGAGACGATCCAGCGCGTCCACGGCTTGGCGGTGAGCTCGGAATGGGGAAAGCCCTCGGTGGAGATGAACCCGGGCAGCACGAGCCCGACGTGCACGCCGTGCGCGTGCTCCTCGGCGAACAGCGCGTCGGACCAGCCGGCGAGCGCGAACTTGGAGGCGCTGTAGGCGCCGGACCCTGCGCGCGAGACGCGGCCGGAGGTGGAGGCGACGTTGACGATGGCGCTTGGCGCGCATGAGCGCAGCAGCGGCAGCAGCACCTCGGTGAGCCGCACCTGGGCGTCGAAGTTGATGAGCATGGTGCGGTGCACGTTGGCGTAGCCGCCGCCTTGTGCCCCGGACCCCCCATCGCGGGGGGCAGGCGGGGTATCGGCAAAGCGCGCGCGCCAGGCGGCGCCGGCGTTGTTGACGAGCAGATGCAGCTGCCCGTGGCGCTCGAGCACGTGCTCGCGGACGCGCGCGGGTGCGTCGTCGTCGAGCAGATCGACGGCGATGAAGCTGACGCGCCGCTCGCCGAGCTCGGCGGCGAGCGCGCGCAGGCGCTCCTCGCGGCGGGCGACGAGCACGAGCGAGGCGTCCGGCTCGCGCGCGAGGCGGCGTGCGGTGGCTTCGCCGATGCCGCTGGAGGCGCCGGTGACGAGCATCACGCGCGCGCCGGCGGCAGCGTGGATCGGCTGTGGCATGGTTGGCTCTGACATGGCTTGGCCTGCCGGTTAGCCTGTCAGATTGGCAAGGACAATGAGCTCAACTACACGCAAGCGCGAGGCGCTGGAGCTGTTCAGCGGTCTGCCGCGCCACTACGACGCGCTGTCGGCGGCGCTGAGCTTCTGGCAGGACCCGCGCTGGCGCAGGGCAATGGTGAGCGCGCTCGCGCCCGCGCCGGGTGAGCGCATCTTGGACGTGGCGACGGGCACGGGGATGGTGGCGGCGGAGCTGCTGGCGTGTGCGGACTGCTCGGTGGTGGGCGTCGACCAAAGCCCGCAGATGCTGGCGGCGGCGCGTGTCCGCTTCGCGACCGTCGAGCGGGCCGCCGACTCGACCGTCGATGCGGGCGCCGGACGCGCGCGCGTGGAGCTGATCGAGGGCGAGGCGGAGGCGCTGCCGTTCGCGGATGCGAGCTTCGACGCGCTGACGTTCACGTACCTGCTGCGCTACGTGGACGATCCGCCGGCGACGATGCGCGAGCTCGCGCGCGTGGTGCGCCCGGGCGGGCGCGTAGCGTCGCTGGAGTTCGGCGTGCCGCCGTGGCCGCCTGCGTACGTGGCGTGGCGGCTGTACACGGCGGTGGGGCTGCCGGCGCTGGGCCGGCTGGCGTCGCGCGAGTGGGCGCAGGTGGGCCGCTTTCTCGGCCCGAGCATCCGCGGCTTCTACGCGCGTCACCCATTGGATGCGATCGTCGGCTACTGGCAGCAGGCAGGCCTGCAGGACGTGCGCGTGCGGCGGATGAGCCTCGGCGGCGGCGTGGTCATATGGGCGACCAAGCGCGCGGATGGCTGACCCGGCGCGCAGGCGCGCAGGCTCCGCCCCAGCGCCACGCCCCGCCCCAGCGCCAGGCCCGGCCCCAGCTCCGCCGCGCGAGCGTCCGGCGTTCTACGCGCTGGGCGGCGGTCGCGTGGGCGACGCGCTGACGCTGCTGCACCCGCCGTACACGGCATGGCACCTGAGCTACTTTGCGCTGGGCGCGGCGGTGGCGCCGCGGCTGTACGTGGACCGCCTGCTGTGGGGCTTGGCGGCGTTCGCGCTGGCGGTAGGGGTGGGGGCGCACGCGTTCGACGAGCTGCACGGACGGCCGCTGCGCACGAGCATCGGCGACCGCACGCTGGTGTGCGCGGGCGTGCTGGGCCTGCTGGGAGCGGTGGCGATCGGCGTGGCGGGGATCGTGACGGTGACGGTGTGGCTGGTGCCGTTCGTGCTCGCGGGCGCGCTGTTCCTGCCTGCGTACAACCTCGAGCTGGCGGGCGGGCGCTTCCACAGCGACGTGTGGTTCGCGGTCGGCTGGGGCGCGTTCCCGGCGTTCACGGGCTACTTCGTGGAGGCGCAGAAGGTGGCGCTGGCGGGCGTGCTGATCGCGGCGGGCTGCCTGGCGATGAGCGTGGCGCAGCGGCGCCTGAGCACGCAGGCGCGCGAGCTGCGCCGGCGCACGCTGGCGATCGAAGGCACGCGCACGCTGAGCGACGGCAGCACCGAGGAGCTGTCGCTGGCGGGTCTGCTGCGTCCGCTGGACGGCGCGCTTGCGGCGCTGTCGCTGGCGACGGTGCTGGCCGCGTGCGCCCTCGTCGTGGCACGGCTGTGACGGTTTTGTGACGAGCACGCAGTTGCATAGCCACTACGAACTCCGTCTAACCATAGTTATACGAGCTCTTTAAGAGGAGATAGACAGCGCAGCCCCGTCGAGTAGGCCCCTAATCGGTCACGGCGGCTGATGCCTAGAGCAGGTGCGCGCCGCGGCCGGGCCGCACCTCGCGCGCGTCGGAGGGAAACTGGATACCTGGCGCGAACAGGCCGAGCACGCTGCCGCCGAAGCCGCCGCCGATGAGTCGGGCGCCGCTGGCGCCTGCATCGCGCAGCCGCTGCACGGCGGCCTCGACGGCGGGCGTGGAGACCTCGAAGTTATCGCGCAGGCTCTGGTGGGAGGCATTGAGGAGGAGGCCGACGGCGTCAAGGTCTGCGGCGCGCAGCGCGATCACGGACTGGCGCACACGCTGGTTTTCCTCGATGACGTGCAGTGCGCGGCGACGCAGCGGCTCGGGCAGCAGCTCGATGGCTGCGGGCTCGGCGTCGCGCAGCGAGTCGACGCCGAGCAGCCGGCACGCTTGAGCGCACTCTGCGCGTCGCTGGTTGTAGCCGGAGTTGGCGAGCTGATGGCGCTCGCCGGAGTCGAGCACGACGAGCCGCCAGTCGCCGAGTAGCAGCGGCACAGGTTGGACGTCGAGCGTGCGGAAGTCGATGCACAGCGCGGCGTCGGGCTCGCCGTAGAGCGACGCGAGCTGGTCGAGCAGGCCGGTGTGCGCGCCGACCCAGTCGTTCTCCGCGCGTGAGCACAGGCGTGCGATGTCGGTGCGGTTCAGTTCGCTGACGCCGCCAGCGCCGAGCTCGATCAGCGCGAGGCACAGCGCGACCTCGAGCGCGGCGGAGGAGGACAGCCCGGCGCCGGGTGGCAGCTGGCCGCTGATCTGAAGGCTCGCGCCGACGAGCGGGAAGCCGGCGCGCGCGAGCTCGGCGACGGTGCCGCGCACGAACGCGCGCCATCCGCTGGCGGGCCCGGGCGCGGCGAGCGCAAACTCGTCGCGCTCGTTGAGGTCGCGGGCGAATGCGTGGACCCGTTCCCCGCCGGGCGCCTGTCTTCCGCCGGGCGCCGGCTCCCCATCTCCTGGTGCATCGGGCGGGAGCGCGTCGGCGCTGACGGTGATGCCCTCGCCGATGGCGAACGGCAGCGCGAGCCCTTGGTTGTAGTCGGTGTGCTCGCCGATCAGGTTGACGCGCCCGGGTGCGAACGCGCGGCTGCGCTCAGGCGGCACGTGCGATCGCCTCGCGCAGCTCGGCGGCGGACTCCTCGGGCAGCGTGTCGGAGATGAACGTGCCGGCGCCCTGCTCGGAGCCGGCGAGGTACTTGAGCTTCTCGGCGGTGCGCAGCGGCGGGTAGAACTCGACGTGCAGGTGGCCGTGCCCGGCGACGGCGGTGGCGTCTCCGCCGCGCGCAGCGGAGACGGTGGGCGCCTGGTGGACGGCCATGACGTACGGGAAGCGCTCCTCGAACAGCGCGTCGTAGCCGCGCACGAGCGTCTGCAGGGCGTTGGCGAGCAGGCGCAGCTCGCCCGGCTCGCACTGCAGCAGGCTCGGCCGATGCTGGCGCATGACGACGTGCGCTTCGTAGGCCCAGCGGGCGGCGTAGGGGACGTAGACGACGACGCTGTCGTTCTCGAACAGGATGCGACGGCCGTCAGCGAGCTCGCGCGCCAGCAGCGCGCACGGCGCGCAGCCGCCAAGCCGCCGGTCGGCGGCGAGCTCGAGCGCGGCCACGGGCGGCAGGAACGGGTAGCCGTAGATCTGGCCGTGCGGGTGGTGCAATGTGACGCCGACCTCGACGCCGCGGTTTTCGAAGATGTAGACGTAGTCGATGTCCGCACGCGCGCCGAGCTCGGCGTAGCGGTGGCGCCACACCCACATGAGCATCTCGACGCGCTCGGGCGCGAGCGTGGCGAAGGAGGCGTCGTGGTCGTCTGTGTAGACGACCACCTCGGCGGCGCCGACGGGCGCCTCGAACGCGGGGAAGCGGTTGTCGAAGACGGCGATCTGAAAGCTCGGGAACGGGATCTCGGTCTGCGGCCGGCCGGGCAGCGTGGCGTCGAGCGGGCAGTGGTCGCGTGCTGGCAGGAACGTGCGCTCCTGACGGTGGATCGCGTAGACGACCTCCTCGCCGCGCAGCTCGGCGAAGCGCAGCTCGCTCATGTCGTCGGGTGCTCGTCGCGGGTATAGAGGATCAGCGCGCGGCCGTCGTCTTTGACGTAGCGAGCGATCGCGACCGGCCCGGAACACTCGTGTTGCGGCTCGCGCTCGCCGCCCGGCGCGTGCGCGTCGGCCTGGTCGTCAATCCCCGGCGGGCGGTCGGAGGGGGGCGGCTCGGCGGGTTTCCCAGCCATGCCCCGAGGGTACATCAGCTGTAGTCGACGGCAGCTGGGGGCGCCTTCCTCGCGGCGGGTTGACTATGGTTGCGATTGGCAGGGATGCGTAGTTAGTCGATGCCGCCGGATATAGCGGCCCTGCGAGTAGAGGAGGAGGACCATGGCAGACACCGACCAGGCTTACGAAGCGGTCGAGCGTCTCGAGCATCTCGACCGACAGGACGTCGGGCGAGGGGGAATCGACCGGCGCGCGTTCCTGCGCCGTACCGCGCTGACCGGCATGGCGGCCGGCTCCGCGAGCGCGATCCTGAGTGCGTGCGGTTCGAGCGCTTCGAGTGGCAGCAGCGGCGGGTCCGCGAGCATCTTCGGCTCGCATCCGGCGTACAAATTCGTGGTCGTCAACCACGTCACGACCAACTCGTTCTTCGTGCCGACGCAGTACGGCATCGCAGATGCGTGCAAAATGCTCGGCTGCAGCTACGAGTGGACGGGCTCGGAAAGTGAAAACATCGACCAGATGGTTAACGCCATCGACACCGCCGTCTCATCCGGCGCGAGCGGGATCGCAGTGTCGCTGATCAGCAACACCGCCTTCAACACGCCCGTCGAAAATGCGCTGAAGGCGGGCATCCCGGTCGTCGCCTACAACGCCGACTCCCCCTCCAACAAGCGCCTGTCCTACATCGGCCAGGATTTGAAACTGGCCGGCGAACTGATGGGCAAACGGATCGTTGCAGACGTGGGCTCGGGCGACGTGGTGATCTTCACCGCCAGTGCTGGCTCGGCGAACCTGCAGCCGCGCCTGGAAGGAGCCGAAAAGGCGATCAAGGCGTCGGGCGCGCCGATCAAACTGACGACGATTGTGACCGGCTCCCTGGAATCGGGCGAGAAAACGGCGATCGAAGCCTATTGGACCGGCCATCAGGGGACGAAGGGGATGTACGCCGTCGACGGTGGCGATACCGCCGAACTGGCGGGCGTGATGCAGAAGCTCGGGCTGAACGCAAAAGGCATCAAGGCCGGGGGCTTCGACCTGGCTGAAAAAACCCAGAAAGGGCTCCACGAAGGCTACCTCGAATTCACGATCGACCAGCAGCCCTACTTGCAGGGGTTCGTGCCGATCCTGCAGCTGTTCCTGTGGCAGGTCTCCGGGTCGCTGTCGGGTCCAGCGGAAGTGAACACGGGCCTGAAATTCGTGGACAAAGAAAGCATCACCCCGTACGTCAACTCAAAGAGTCGCTACGAGGGCACCTCCTCTGAAGCCAAAGTGGTGCCGATCGCGGCTGGTACCGCGGCGTAGGCCATGACGCAGGCGGCGGAGAGCCCGGCCTCGGCCGGGGCGCCCACGCCATCGGCTGGAGGCCCGGCGCCGACGCGCCGAGCCTCCCTGCCGAGTCGCAGCGTGTTGCTCGAACGCGCGCTGTCGTTGCGTGAGGGCAGCATCATCGTCGTCACGCTGATCGTGGCGATCTACTTCGCGCTGGACACGAGTACCTTCCTCACCACCTCCAGCTTCAAGACGTCGCTGCCGTTCTTCGCCCCGTTCGCGATCCTCGCCGTGGGCGAGGTGTTCGTGATGATCCTGGGCGAGATCGACCTGTCGATCGGGGCGACATACCTGCTTGCGCCGCTGATCTACTACAAGCTGGCGGTGGCCGGGATTCCGCCGGTGCCCAGCGTGCTGCTCGCGCTCGTCTGTTGCATGGTGGTCGGCTTCTTCAACGGCTTCTTTACGGCGATCGTCGGCATCAACTCGTTCGTGACCACGCTCGGCATGCTGTTCACGCTGGAGGGGCTGACGCTGGTCATCTCGCATGGTCAGCCGGTGTCGTTGCCGGATGCACAGGTGAACGGCACGCCCGTCACCGTCCACCGCGTGATCAACGGAGCGCACATCACGCTCACCGAAACGGTCAACCACGTCTCGACGTTCGCAAAAGTCCTCGGCGAGGGCACTTACTCCGAGCTGATCTGGGCGCTCGTGATCGTGGTGGTGGGCCAGATCGTGTTGACGTTCACCCGCTGGGGCCTGTACACGGTGGCCGTGGGCTCGAACAAACTGGCCGCCGCCGAGGCCGGGGTGCGGGTGCGCCTGGTGGTAATCCGCAACTTCATCCTCTGTGCTGCCGCCGGCGGCTTCGTGGGGATCCTCGAGGCCGTGCGGGCCTCGCAGCTGGAGCCGGACGTCGCCGGCGCGAACGAACTCCTGCTTCTGGCGATTGCGGCGGCGGTGATCGGAGGCACACTGCTCGCGGGCGGGTCGGGGACCGTCGTCGGTGCGCTGATCGGGGCGCTGTTCCTGGGCATCCTCAAGGATGGGCTGATCCTCAAGGGCGTCAACGCCGACTACCAGCTCCTCTACCTGGGCCTGGCGATCATCCTGGCGATGACCATCAACACATACGTGCAGCGCGTGCGCAGGGGGTCCCGAAGTGGCTGATCAGCCCGTAGGGGCGGCATCGTCCCCGAAGGGGGAGACGATCGTCGGGCCAGTGTCGGCTGCGGATGACGTGCTGCGCGTCGAACACATCGCCAAGCGCTTCGGGCCGGTGACGGCGCTGCGCGACGTCAACCTGCACCTGCGCAAGGGCGAGGTGCTGGGCCTGCTGGGCGATAACGGTGCGGGCAAGTCGACGCTGATCAAGATCATCAGCGGCTTCCAAAAGCAGGACTCCGGGAAGATGTTCCTACACGGGGAGCCGTACGCGCCTAAAAGCGTTGACGACGCCCGCGCGAAAGGCATCGACACCGTCTACCAGGACCTGGCGCTGATCGACGAACTGTCGGTCTACCACAACCTGTTCCTGCGCCGCGAGCGCCTGCTGAAGCCGATGCCGCTGCTCGACAATCGGCGGATGAAGCGCGAGGCGCGCGCGGCGCTCGATGAGATTGGGATCCACATCCCGCGCATCGACGTGGCGGTGGCGCGCCTGTCAGGCGGTCAGCGTCAGGCGATCGCTGTCGCGCGCACGGTCAACTCCGACGCGGACATCATCCTGCTGGACGAGCCGTTGGCGGCGATGGGTGTGAAAGAGGGAGCGCAGATCCTCGACCTGGTGGCCCGCTTGAAGGCGGAGGGCAGGGTCTCGATCATCATGATCTTGCACAACTACGTGAACGTGTTTGAAGCGTGCGACCGCGTGAGCCTGATCCAGGACGGCGTGATCTCGCTGGACAAGCCGACGGCGGAGACGTCGGTGGAAGAGCTGACGGACATCGTCGTCAACGAGTACCGCCGTGCGCGCGAAGCGGCCCACGCGGAAGAGGCGGCCGCGGGCACCGCGAACGGTGGGGCGAGCGACTGACGCCCGGCCGGCCCTACGCGCCGCCGTCGCCGACGCGCGTGATGCCGTCGGCGATGAGCTGCTCGACGTAAGGGCCGAGCAGCTTGGCGACGGACGCGGCGCTCATGCTGGCGGGGCCTTTGGGCAGCCCGGCGTAGCTGATGGCGAGGCGCACGAGGCACTCGCTGAGCAGCTCGGCGTCATCGGCATGGACGAGCGGCCAGCTGGCGAGGATGACGGCGGTGAGCCGCTCGACGGCGCGCTCGACGAGCGGCGTGCCGTGAGTGGTGAACAACGGGATTAGCTCCTCGGAGCCGTGTCCGTGGACGATTGCGCGCACGAGCGGGTTCTGGGCGGCGGATGTGAGGAACACGTCGAAGGCGGCGGCGAGCGCGCTGGCGGGGTCGTCGAGGTGGGCGCTGACGGCGTGTTCGACGGCGAGCAGAAAGCGGTCGGCCTCGCGCAGGACGAGCACCTGAGCGAAGTCGTCACGCGAGCCGAACTCCTTGTAGAGCGTCTGGCGGCTGACGCCGGCGGCGAGCGCGATGTCGGCCATGGTGACGTCGGCCCAGCGCTGGCTTTGCAGCTGGTCGCGGGCGGCGTCAAGCAGGGTGTTGCGCAGCAGCTCACGGGCTGCGACGGAGTAGGGGATGCGCGCGGGCGTGGTAGGCGCGCTCACGCGTCGGCGGCGGTCGTGTCGGCCTCGAAATCGACCTTGTCGCGCACGCCGCAGTCGGGACAGGACCAGTCGTCGGGCACATCGCTCCAGGCGGTGCCAGGCGGAAAGCCCTCGCGCGGGTGCCCGTGCTGCTCGTCGTAGACGTAGCCGCAGGCCGGGCAGCGATAGCGGCTCATCTGGGCTTGACGTTGGCGAGGTCGAGCTGGCCGTTGTAGTGGTCGAGCACGCGGTGGTCCATGACGCGCCGCCAGATGGGCGGCAGGACGGCGAGCAGGATCATGCCGGCGTAGCCGGTTGGCAGCTGTGGCGCGTCGTCGACGTGGCGCAGCGCCTGGTAGCGGCGGATGGGGTTGGCGTGGTGGTCGGAGTGGCGCTGCAGGTGGTAGAGCAGCACGTTGGAGGCGGCGCTGTTGCTGTTCCAGCTGTGCTCGGGGCGCGTGCGCTCGTAGCGGCCGTCGTCGACCCTCTGGCGCAGCAGGCCGTAGTGCTCGAGGTAGTTGACGACCTCCAGCAGCGAGAAGCCGATGACGGCTTGGAGCAGCAGGTAGGGCAGCACGACGAGCCCGAAGCCGGCGACGAGTGCGGCGAACAACACAACGGTCATCGCCCAGGCGCCGAGGATGTCGTTGCGAAGGCTCCATGCGCGCCTGTCCATGCGGTGCAGGCGCACGCGCTCGAGCTCCCAGGCGGAGCGCAGGCTGCCGAGCACGGTGCGCGGCAGGAACGCGTAGAAGCTCTCGCCGAGGCGCGCGCTTGCGGGGTCCTCGGGGGTGGCGACGCGCACGTGGTGGCCGCGGTTGTGCTCAATAAAGAAGTGCCCGTAGCTGCTCTGGGCGAGCGCGACGCGGCTGAGCCAGCGCTCGAGCGAGGCGCGCTTGTGCCCGAGCTCGTGGGCGGTGTTGATGGCGATGCCGCTGACCATGGCGACGGTGAGCGCGAGGCCGACCTTGTCGACCCCTGAGAGGCGTCCGTGCGACCACAGCCAGCAGGCGAACACGAGCCCGGCGTACTGGATGGGGAGATAGAGGTAGGTGCACCAGCGGTAGTAGCGGTCCTGTTCGAGCCACTTGATGACGCTGTCGGGCGGGTTGCGCGCGTCCATGCCGAGGAGCAGGTCGAGCGGCGGGAAGACGAGGAACACGAGCATTGGCCCGTAGAACCAGAAGACGCCGAGGCCGGTGATGCGCACGAGCCCCCAGGAGAGGAACGGGAGCGTAGGGACGAGCAGCCCGAGCAGCCACGCGTAGCGCTTGGGGTCGCGCCAGGGGCGTGCGCTCGCGGCGGCGGTGGCGGGGTCGGCAGCGGTTGCGTTGGCTGACATGCGTTGGGATCTCCGTGGTTGTCGTACGGCTACTCCACTGCCTGCGCACTTTACACCAAGACCACTATTTGTCAACTAGAACGACATCTATTGCCAATGTGTATGCAGCCGTCCCGAGCTGACGGTCGCGCCTGCACGTGCCGAGCGCGCCGTAAACGACCGTTATGGGGACCCCTTCCGGGGTCTGGCGGAGACATCGCGCCGCGCGAAACGGGGCGCGGCGGGCTCGAAATCAGGCGCCGGGAGCACCGGCGGGGGCTGATTCAGGTGCCGGGAGGCCGGCGCGATTCGAGGTATTCCTCGTTCTGCCGGCGCTCGCCGCGGACCTGGATTGCGATGTAGACGATGATGATGTTGACGATCACGCCGATGCCCCCGAAGGTGACGATCAGGCCGAACGTCTTGGCGAACGCTTCGCTGGCTGCGAGTGGCATGCGGGGAGCCTAGCAACGGAACGGGCGCCGGTGTCGTAGCCTTCGCTGCACCGCCGTCGAGGACAGCTCGGCGAACAAGCACCGGGAGAGGTGCCGGAGCGGTTGAACGGGCGCGACTGGAAATCGCGTAACGGGGGAAACCTCGTTCGAGGGTTCGAATCCCTCCCTCTCCGTTTTTGCCTGGTATTGGGCCGTCGTTCGAAATCGGGCCCTATGCTTGTCCTATGGCTGTCAGCAAAGAGGTGCGTCGGCTTGCTGAGGAGAGCGATCGGAGACTTGCGGCGATGACTCCCGAGGCCCACCTCAAGGCTGCCGAGCTGCTGCGCGATGTTATGCCGCGACTGGCGGATGAACGGCAGCGCGCGCTCGCCGAGGCGATGGCGTGTCGCTTCGAGGGGCGGGCGGCTCAGCGCTCACTGTCCTCGTCCGCCTGATTGGTCCTCTCCGCAAGCGCTTCATCCTTCAACTCGGCAAGTCTGCTCGTGATCCGGTGTAGTGCCGCAAGTGCATCTCGGTCGCCACTGCCGGCGAGTATCCCGAGCGCCTCGGCCTCACCGAGAAGCTCGATCGCGGGCATCGTGTAGCGCTTCTGCACGTAGTTGACGTCGGCGTCAGACAGCAGCAGCTCGCCGGCAACGCCCACGACCTCCTCGGCCAGGCTGCGGGCGAGCTGCATGGTCTGCTCTGGGTTGCTCATCGACCAAGCATCCTCAGGACTGCGGTTACTTTCGACATCCGATCGATGGACGCAGCGAACCGACCATCTCGCCGATCGAATGAACTATCCGTCTGTTGCGCTACCGATCGCGTCGGTGTCAGCCCGTGCCCCCCGAACGTTCTAGGGCCTCTCGCGCTTGGTGTCGCCGCTGATACCGGCTTCAGGCGGGGCTGGGTAAGCTAGGTCGAGCGGACCGTCGCAACCCCGAGCTGCAACAACGTCGCTCGGCTAGCCGAGGGTCTGGGGCGTCAGTGTCTCGGAGCTGGTGGGACGGGCTGAAGCTGAGAGTTGGGCCCAAGCGCGGGCGCTCTGTCCCTTGCGTCACACATGGTCAACCACATGGATGAGCGTTTTTTTATATGGCGATCAGCCGCGACCGCCCAGACGGCAGCCGTCGCAGCGACGCAGCTGGCGACAGTCGAGATCCAGTCGGCGACGTTGGTGCTCGGAGCCATGCCCCAAAGCATCGCACGTTCATGAGATGTGATATTCGCCAGCAAGACATCCGCCGATTGGCTTCCGTGCGGCCCGAGGACGGTCGACGCGGCTGATAGCTGCTGGACACCGTCGCTTACGAGCGCGCTCGTGATGACGCCGAGAAGACCCGATCAAGCGCTTCGTCTAGTCCGTTCTGGGACGAAATCGCTCCTCATGGAGCCTTCGGATCAGGGGCCACGGAGATTTCGAGAACTTTCCCGACCACCCCGCCATTTGCTCGATGTACGAACCCCGGCCCCCGAAAATCGGGGTCGTGGTCGGGAGGCGGCCGTGATCGATGAGGCTCAGCGCGTCTTCGAGGGCTTGCATGACGTCCGTGACCTCGAGGACGGCTGCTGCCGACCAGCGGTGCGCCTCGGTTCGCTCGGCCTCAATGCGGTCTGCTCGGCCTCCAGAACCTCTTGGGCAATCTTGCCCTTGTAGTAGAGCCGGACGAGCTTCTGCTGCTCGCTGGTGAGTTCCCGCGACCCTGACTCCGCACTCGATGATCGCTTACGATGCGGCGTCAAGGATCAACGGATGTCAGGAGGCCGTACGGATGCATAAGGCTAGGATCATCATCGGCGCGCTCGCGGTGGCACTTGCTCTCAGTGCAGCGACGGGGGCGAGCGGGGCCCAGAGCGTGCTGGCCGCCCGTGGCGGAGCACACAAGGCGCACGCCGCTCGCGTGAAAAAAGACGAATGGTGCCGGTCGGAGTCGTGTCCGGCGAACCCGCCATGCGTGTTCAAGACGAACGCGAAGAAGGAGACGTGGGACCTCAAGTGCTCAGGTACCGTGGTGATCGAAGGAAAAAAACAGAAATACAAGGAAGTCCGCTCGGGGACGTACGTGATCAGTGGCGAAACATACACGTTCACCGAAACTGAAGGGAGCATTGACGGAAACCCCTCGCGGTATGGGCTGGTGCTAAAAGGGGTGAAAACGGCCACGGGCTTCAACTCGCCCGAACACCCGGGCACATACACGCTCTCGGCCTTCCCGGAACTCGGAGAAGAAGGATGGTGGACCGAGAACAACTGACGGTCCACGCTCGATAGAACACGGCGAACGACACCCGCGCCGGGAGGCGCGGGTGTCGGCCAAGACAATGCCGGTCTGGTCGCGTTCAACAGGGGCCGTTTTCGGGCGAATGCAGCTATGCGGGACTCAACCCCTTCGCGCGGATCGCCGCTGCCGCACGTTCCGTCCGACCGGCTCCATCAGTACCTCCAGGAGCTTGTCCAGGTTGGGAACGGGGTTCGCACCTCGTCCCGGACTCTCCGTCAGCACTTCATAGATCGAAATATCGGTCATAGGAAACGCCCCCGAGACGGCCCTCCGGTGGCATTTTCCATCTGCTTTCGGGTCTTCCTGGGCCTTACGGCCTCGACCCAGGCCAAGGCTTCCTCGGTGGTCCGCTCGGCGCGTTTCGTGCGCTCGTCGGCCAACTCGTAGATGCCCGCGCCTCGGCTAGCTCCAGGGTGCGGCAGAGGCGCCCTCGTTGATTGCGAGGCGACCTCGTCTTAGCGAGCGATGTTTCGGCGGCGGCGATCTCCTGCTGTATCCGGTCGCGCTCGGCACGAACGCGTCGGATGAGCCGCCGTCGCCCTCTTCCGCATGGTGCGGATGGTGCGGGCCAGGTCCCCTGATGCCTCGCAGGAGCGCCGCGCAGTTCGGCCAGGGCGCGGCGCTCAACTCTTGATCGCCGGGGCGTACTGGCGTAGCCTTCCCCGTGATGTCGGTTGTCCGGCCAGTCCCATGTCTTGGACCACCAAAATTAAGCCCTGGCCACTACATGCCTCGTCGGTGCTTGCGTGCGCTTGGCGATGTCGGCTGGGCGATCGGATATCTGATTATCAGCTGTCGTGCCTCATCATCCTCTTCGTTTTTGCGAGTCCTGCCGCGCGCCGTCATGCCGGTCGTCCTGGGACTGGACTGGGCCGCTGAATGCCTTGATTCCTTGTGGAGTCGCCCTATGAAATCTCCCCTCTACAGGATGGAAGAAGTCTACTTGTAATATCAATTTGAAAGGAAGACCGTTGCGAAAGAGTCTGATGACTATCGTTGCAGCATTGATGTTCATAGCGATACCAACGTTCGCGCAGGCAGCCCCGGTTACGGTGTGTGTGCCAGCCAAAGCATCAGCGGATGTAAAAACCCCGAATACAAAAGGTGAATGCCCAACCGAAGACACGGCACTACCCCTACCTTCAGCTGAAGAAGAGGCAGCGCTGCAGCATATTACCTTCAAAGCCGAAGGCGTAGCCAACAAGCCGACGCTCTACGTCAAAAATGTAAACGTCGTCGTGGAAGCGCCAGCAAGCTCCACTGAGGGGAATGTCATCGTCGGACCGGAAGCTCTGGAATCGTTGATGGGAAGCAACAACATCATCGCAGGGCAGAAACAGTACGTAACCGGCGAATTCAACATCCTGGGCGGACGGCTAAACAAGGCCTACGGTAAAGGAGACGTATTCGCGGGTTCTTCTAATGAAGATGAAAATGGCGAGTTCAGTCTTTTTGCAGGAGAGAGCAACAAGCTCGAACACGCCGAAGGCAGCGAACCGGAGAACGGTGACGACGTGCTCTTCGGTCTAGGCAACGTCGCATTCAACGTCGAAGCTGGCGACATCCTTGGTGGTGCCTTCAATCGAGTGAACTGCTGCTCGGTGTCGGAAGGATCCGCACGGTCCGGTGATGTCGTAGTCGGTGGCTATAGAAACATTGCTCGCGGCCAGACAACAGTTGTTGGCGGCGGCCAGGAAAACGAAACGCAGGAGTACGATACATCGGTTAGTGGCGGTAAGGGAAGCTACGCTATCGGTGATTCGTCATGGATTGGCGGTGGTTACAAAAATCACACGAAAGAAGCAGCCACGTTCTCCTCGCTCTTTGGCGGTAAAGAACTCGAAACGAAAGAAAAATACGAAGCAATTCCGTAGTGCAATAAGGGCCGGGGTCATTATTAGAAATAGGAGGGTTCAAGCTCTCCCATAAACTGATTGAAGTGATAAAACATTATTTCGGAGCGGACGTGGCATGTCGATCCATTATGGTGTGTCACGTCTTCTCCCCTTTGCAGTGATGAGTGCACCAGCGTCGAGAGCCAGGCCGGCCACTCGCCAGCAACCTGAGTCTTGACGTCACAGGGGTCGCTCCGAGCTCGGCCTCGTCCGCAGCAAGCAGCTCTCGGCCGCGAGCGATTCGCGGCTCGAGTCACGCTCCAGTACGTGCGTTCAGCCTGTCACGTCCGACAGGAGATGTCGGCGTAGGAAGTCGGTCTGATCGGCAACGACCGCCTCGTGCTCGGGGCCGTCGTAGATGTCAAAGTGATCGACGTTCGGGTAGACGCGCAGCTCGCCGAGCGGCGCGCGACGCGCGGCGGCGATCGCCGGTCCTGGCTTGGCGACCCGATCGGCCTCGCCGACGCAGACGAGCCACGGGCAATGCAACGTGGCGGCGTGACGGATGGGTCTGTACGGGCGACCAAGTATCCAGCGCGCGGATGCCCGGTCGCGCCAGCGCGAGTCCTCGCCGATCGCGACGATGCGCCGCCAGCCGGCCTCGCTGTCGGGTGCATTGATGAACGCCGCCTCGTTCGGCTGGCCGACGACGGGTAGGTGGCGGTTGAGGGCAGCGGCGAGGAGCATCATGGCGGTGACTCGCGGCGACGAGCGGTGCGGTTGGCGCCAAATGTCGAGGAACGGGACCTGGCTGATCACTGCCGCCACGCGGCGATCCTCGGCCGCCGCTGCCAGCGCGTTTCCTCCACCCATCGAGGAGCCGAACGTCGCCACGCGCTGAGCGTCAATGCCCGGCAGGAGGCGCGCGAAGGCGATCGCCGCACGCCAGTCCTCCAACTGGCGTGCCGGGTGAAACAGGTCTGGCGCACCGCTACTGTCGCCGAACCCTCGGTGATCGAAGACGATGGCGGCGATGCCTGCCGCCGCGAAGCGCTCGGCGAAAGGTCCAAGCCGGTCGCGTCGTGTTCCCGACAGACCGTGGGCCATGATGATGATTGGCGTCTCCTGCGGGCCGTCTGGGGATCGGTAGAGCCACGCGGCGCAGGCGTCGCAGCCTGAGTCGAACTGGAGATCTTGACGGTTCATGGCTGCACAACGACACTCAGCGGCGAAACGTGAGATCGGGCGACGATGACCTTGATGCGCAAACGCTTGGCGTCCAGCCCCTCCACGTGGGCAGCCGGACGATCGCGCACCGGCCGCGGCGGGGCATCAAGGTGTTTTGAGGCTGGCAAGGGTGCGCGCGGCGGCGGCTTGGAACCGCGCGAGGTCGCCGTAGGGGCGCGCGACGAGCATTGCGCCTTGAAGGCTGCTGAGGATTGTTTGGGCTGCGTCGTTGGGGGCCCCGTCGAACGACAGCGTCCCGTCAGACTGGCCGTCCGCGAGCACGTTCGCCAGCCACGCCACGTTGCCATCGAAGAAGCGGATGACCGAGCCGCGCATCGGCTGCGGCAGGGTTTGGTATTCGGCTGCGAGCATCCCGCAAAGGCACATGCGCTCGCCCCGCAGGACGTCCGTGTAGAGGCCCACGTACGAGTCAAGCTTTGCGCCGGTGTCGGGAATCGTGCTGTCGATCCGTTCCAGCGCTTCTGTGAAGCGGGCGGAGTAGCGCTCGATCAGCGCCTCGCCCAGCTCTGCCTTGCTGGCGAAGTGGTAGTGCAGACTGGCCTTCGTAATTGCGAGCTCGCCGGCGATGTCGGCGTAGCTGAACCCGTGGTAGCCCCGGCTCTGGACCAGTTGCTCGGCGACGTCGAGGATTCGCTGTGCCGTGCTCGTGGGTGCTTGAGTTTGTGTGACCACCATGTGTTCCATCTTCGCAAAGAGATCGGCTTGGACCGGCCCTTGACAATCAACCTACTAGTAGGTAAGAATAGCGTCCTCGAACGAGCCCCACGCCGAAGAGAGGATGTAGCCATGCAGACGATCGAGCACAGGAGCTTTGAGGCCCCCGACGAGACACGCGAGTTTCCCCACGGGCACGCCGGCATTCTCAAGATGAGCGGCGGAGATGTCGGCATGATGGTCTTCGAGCCGGGCTGGCGCTGGTCGAACGATGTCAAGCCGATCGCCAACACAGACAGCTGCGAGGCGCCGCACTTCCAATACCACGTGAGCGGGCGGCTCGCGATCCGCATGGACGACGGCACCGAGTTCATCGCCGGTCCAGGCGACGTCACATCCCTGCCAAGCGGGCACGACGCCTGGGTCGTCGGCGAGGAGCCGGTCAAGGTCATCGACTGGTTCGGCGCCAGCGACTATGCCAAGAACAGCTGATCCGAAAGCCTGAGGAGCCCCTCATCCGAGGTGCCCCAGATTCCTAACTGAAAGGTGAGCCACATGGGACGCAAGATCGCAGACTGCCGTCGCTTCGAGAGTGACAACAACTGCTCGCTGACGATCATCGGCGAGGAGGACGAGGTGATCGCCACCGCCGCACAGCACGCCGTGGCAGCACATGGCCACCAGGACACTCCCGAGCTCCGCACGCAACTGCATGCGATGCTCGAGCCCGAGGAGAGCTACGTAGCGGGCACACGCACGCCCGAGCCGTTCCCAAGCTAGGCGCTCGTGCCCGCCCCGAGAAGCGCGCTCCGGAGAGCAGCGCGTCGCTGTTCGCAGCGGGTCATTCCGAGCCGATGCAGTCCTTCATGCCGTACGTCGCGGCGAGCGCGCTGTTGTCGGCGATCGACTTCCTGAGCTCGTTCACGGCATCTTCGCCGGGCGTGTTTTCCTCGCGGGCTGCGGCGGTGGCGATGTTGGTCGCGTACGCGAGCTCCTGGCCAAAGGCGCTCAGAAGCTGTTCGATTGTCCGCGCGTCAGCGGCAGGCCGCGCGAGCGCCCGAAGCTTCTCGTCCGCCGCCCGCGAGAACGTCACGACCTGGCGGGCGATCGAGACGAAGGCTGTCCCCGCCGACGCCGTCGACAGCCCTTTGAGCGATTCCTGACGAGCCTTCAGCGGCCGCTCCTGCACGCTGAGCGTGTGGCAAACCGTTTCCGCCTGCGCGACAAAGCTGGCCTTCGTCGCCTGCGCGCCCGTGGTCGACGCCGATTCGCCCGCGTGGGCGCCCGTGGTCCCCGCGCCGCTGGAGCCGCAGCCCGAGAGCAACACCGTGGCAAGACCGGCGGCGAGACCGAGCGCGGGTCTGAGCCGGTCGAGCATCGCGTGCATCGTCGCACACGCTCGTTGGCGCGCGTAGCGAGCCGCGTGCGCCTGCCGCTGACGGCGCGCGAGCCGGCGCAACCGCCGCACGCCTCCCATTAATAAATAGAAGACATAAGGTGCTTGCGATGACGCTGCTCTCCGACGTCACGCCCATCGAGGCGGTGCTCGCCCGTCCCCACAGCCTGCTGGAGGGGCCGTGCTTCGGACCCGGCGGCGAGGCGGTCTACAGCGACGTGATCGCCGGCGGCGTGTGGGGATGTTCGCCCGACGGCGCCGTGCGCGAGATCCTCGCCAAGCGCCGCGGCATCGGCGGTATCGTCGCGCACGCCGACGGCGGCTGGGTGATCAGCGGGCGCAGCGTCATCCACCTGCTGCCCGGCGGCGAGCAGCGCGAGATCCTCTCAGGCGAGCATGTCTGCGGCTACAACGACCTCGGCGCCACGCGCGACGGGGAGCTGCTCGCCGGCGTGCTGCGCTACCGGCCACTAGCAGGCGAGGACCCGCAGCCCGGCCAGCTGCTCGCCGTCGATCGGCACGGCGCCGTCAAGATCCTGACCGAGGATGTCGTATGGCCGAACGGCATCGGCATGTCCCCAGACGGACACACGATCTACCTCAGCGACTATGAGCGCGGAGCGGTGCTCGCCGTGCCGCGCGACGGTGGTCACGCGAGCGACTTCTGCCGCTCGCCGCGCGGCTCCGCTGACGGTCTCGCCGTCGACCGCGACGGCGGTGTATGGGTCGCGCTCGGCGAGGGTGGCGGGGTCGCCCGCTTCCTTCCCCATGGTGAGCTGGACGAGGTGATGACACTGCCCGCGAGCTTCGTCTCGAGTCTCTGCTTCGGCGGTCCCGACATGTGCGACGTGCTGATCAGCACCGCCGACAACCACGTCCAGCCTGAGCTCGGCGGCACGCTGCTGCGGGCTCGCTCGCACATTCCCGGACTGCCGATCCAGCCGGTCGCCGTCTGACGCGGAGATCACGCGCCGAAGTCTTCATCCGGCGCGCGGCCAAGACGATCGTCAGCGTGCGTTCACGGCCGGCGAGCGCGCCGGTTGTGGCTGATCGGCGAACGTATCGGCCAGCCCATGGCTGTCGCGCAGGAAGCTTTCGACGACGTCTGGGGCGAGCGGGCGCGCGAACAGGAATCCCTGCGCCAGGTCGCATCCCTCGCGCTGCAGCTCGCGGACCTGGCTGTGCTGTTCGACGCCCTCGGCGAGCGTTTGCAGGCCGAGCGCCTTGCCGAGCTGGATCAGCGTGTGCGTGAGCGCGTGCGCCTCGCTCGAGAGCTCGAGGCTGGTGATGAATGTGCGGTCTATCTTCAGCGAGTCGACGGGGAACTGGCGCAGGTAGGCGAGCGAGCTGTAGCCCGTGCCGAAGTCATCGACCGCGATACGCACGCCTAGCGCCTTCAGGTCGGCCAACAGCTGAGCCGTCTGGTCGGGCTTGCGCATCAGCACCGTCTCGGTGATCTCGATTGTCAGGCTCGCCGCACGCAGGCCACTGTCGTGGAGTGCCGCGCGAACCTCCTCGACGAACTCACCGCGTTCGAGCTGATGGGCGGAGGCGTTGACGGACATGTTCAGCGGATATCCGTTGCGATGCCACCTCGCACCCTGCATGCAGGCCTGCTGGAGCACCCAGCGGCCGATCGCCACGATCGCGCCGCTGTCCTCAGCGATCGGGATGAATACGTCGGGCGGGACCACGCCGCTGACCGGGTGGCGCCAGCGCAGCAGCGCCTCGACGCCAACCACCTCCTCGCTCTCGAGGTCCAGCATCGGTTGGTAGACCACGAACAGTTGGCGCAGCTCGAGCGCGTTCGCGAGGTCCATCTCCAGATGGATGCGGTCCTGCGCCGCCGTCTGCATCGCGGACTCGAACTTGACGTAGCCGTTCTTGCCGATCGCCTTGGCCTTGCACAGCGCGAGATCGGCGTCCTGCATGAGATCTTCAGCCGAGCCGGGGCGCCCGGTCGCGACGCCGACGCTCGCGGTGATCGAGATCGGCTCGCGCTCATCCGCGGCTAGGTGGATCGGCTGACGCAGCACGTCAAGGATGCGCTCGGCCACCAGCTCCGGGGCCGTGTAGAGCCCCACTGAGTCGATCAGCATCACGAACTCGTCGCCGCTGAGGCGTCCCACCGTGTCGTTCTCGCGCAGCGCCGCCTTCAGTCGCGCGCCGACCTGGCGCAGCACCTCGTCTCCGGCCTGACGGCCGTGGCGATCGTTGATCTGCTTGAAGCCGTCGATGTCGACGAACAAGGCCGTGACCGGGACGTCCAGACGCCGTGCTCGGCGGAGGATCTGTTCCGCGCGGTCGAGCGCCAGGATCCTGTTCGGGAGGTCCGTCAGCGGGTCGTGCAGCGCGCGGTACTCGAGCTCGTCGGTCCTCTCACCAACGCGCCGGCGCGAACCCGACAGCACGCGATAGAGGACGAACACCAGAACCGTGACAAGCAGACCGAGGCACAGCGCGACCATGCCTCTCAAGTTGGGCGAGGCGAAGGCGGCCGCGGTGCCGGTCGTCTCGAGCAGCCAGCCTTCTCCCAGATCACGACGCGAGGAATAGCCGGGCGAAGGCCCCTTCGGATTGGCGCCCGCGCGCCCGATCAGCTCCAGGGGGGCGCCGACGTTTCGGTGGTACAGCGCCAGCGTCACCGTTGGACGGCGCGTGAGCACGGCTCCGATCATGGTCGCGCTGTCGAACGTCGTCCCGATAAAACCCGTCAGCGCCGCCCTGCGCGCCGCCGTCGGGGCGATCGACCAGCCGCGCCTGTACACGGCCGTGCCAATCGCGACCAGTAAGTGGCTGCCGGTCGCGGGCAATGGAGTGACGATCAACGATCCTGTATCAGTCGCCGTGCGCACGAGCTGCGGGTACGGCGAGCCGTCCATGCCTGGGCCAGCTGGCGCACAGTAGTCCAGCAGCCCGGGATACAGGCTCGCCGCGGCGCCGCTGCCCACAATCGCCGTGGTCAAGCAGTAGCTCGTGTGTCTGCCCGACGTGATTACCTCGAGCTTGTGGCCAGGCAGCTTGCGAAAAGCCGGGTCCGTCGTGCGCGTTAGGGCGATGTTCGCGCTCAGCTTCGCCCCCAATGCACTGCCGAGAACGGCGGCCGTCGATTCGAAGGACCTCCTGTTCGCTTCAACTGCGCTGGCGCGCCATTCGCTGGCGGCGAACACCGAGGCAGCCAGGCCGACGGCGAGGATCAGTCCCCCGATCAGTGCCGTGCGACCCCGGCCGGACAGCCAGTGCTCTCCCTCGCCCCCCGGCGTGCGCTCCGAGTCGTTCGACACCACGTCGGCGTCCTGCGGACCGACAGGCCGCTCGGACCGCCGTAGGCTCATCAGCTGACCAGCATCATGATGGGCTCATTCATCGACCAATAGTTCAGACTACTTGACTAAAACAGAAAGATAGCGCGCGATCTGTTGCGCCTGTCGGGACGTTCGCCTCCGTTCATATCCGCAGACATGTACGGCGCCGTCGGCACTGGACGTTTGTGCGACTCACGGCCGTCCGACTCACGTAGTCCGCTCAGGGCGTCGGGCTAACTAATAGGTCGAACAGGCCGGGGAGCCATTCCCTTTCTATCGCGGTGATTCACGCCGCAGTCAGGAGACGCCCATGAATCATGGCGTCCCACGAACGTGCGAGTCGGCCGACGGCAGCTCCCTCGCAGCAGTTCGCAAGCCCCGCGTTTGGGCGAGCGCCTACACGCTTCGCGCCGCGCTGATCGCGCTCGCGTCGCTGTCCATGCTTCTGTTTGCCAGCAGTGCCTTGGGCGCCACCGCGTCGGTGGGTCTGGGAACGGCAGCCAGCTTCTCGGTGCTGGGCGGCTCGACGGTCACCAATACCGGACCCACGACGATGTTCGGCGACCTCGGCCTGAGCCCCGGCTCGTCGGTCACCGGCGCCCCGCACGTGCTCGGTGCGACGCACGTCGACGACGCCGTGACGATCGGCGCCAAGAACGCGCTGACGGCGGCATACAACGACGCTGCCGGTCGGCCGAGCAACGGCTCGGCCGGAACGGACCTCGCCGGCCAGGTCTTCCTGCCCGGCGTCCGCACTGCCAGTAGCTCGCTGCTGCTGTCATCGGGATCGGTGACGCTCGACGCGCAGGGCAACCCCAATGCGGTCTTCATCTTCCAGATCGGTAGCACGCTGATCACAGCCTCGAACACGAGCGTCCAGCTCATCAACGGCGCACAGGCGTGCAACGTGTTCTGGCAGGTCGGCTCCTCGGCGACTTTGGGAACCGGCACGCGCTTCGTCGGCACGATCATGGCGTTGGCGACGATCACGGCCAACACGGCGGCGACGATTCACGGCAGGCTGCTTGCGAGCACCGGCGCGGTCAATCTCGACACCAACACGATCACCACCTCCAACTGCCCTTCGAGCGAAACCGGCAGTGGCGGTGGATCGGAAACGACTGGCACCGGAGAAGCCACCGTCGGCGGCTCAAGCAGCGGCGCAAAAGCCGGCAGCGGCGCCAGTGCTACGACCAAACTGGGGACGACCACCGGCTCGAAAAAAGCCGCCAAACGCAAACACCGACACGTCGGCGCGCGGCCGGCGCTGCCGCACCATCACGGCGGCTTCACAGGATGAGCACGCTACGTGTCCGCCCGCTCAGGCGCCTCGCGCTTGGCGCTGCGATCGCATGCCTCGCGGGCGCGACTGCCGGCCTGACCAGCGGTGCGGGGACTGCGGGCGCCGCGACGGGCACAGTCGCACCGCGCGTGCAGGCGACCCAGGAACTCGTGGTCCTGCTGAGCGCGCACAGCGCGCACCGCACGCCCGAAGCAAGCTCCGCGCAGCTCGCGCTCGTGGCAGCCAGGCGGCCGATCACGGGCGAGCCGACGACGCTGCCGGTGCTCGCGCGTTCGATCGCCAGCGACGGGGGCCGGTGGCTGCTGGTGCTGCTCCCGGGTCGCCCCAACGGAGCTAGCGGCTGGATCGCAGAACGGGGCACCCGCCCGTCGGTGACCGCGTGGAGCATCGTGGTGGATCTGGCGGCTCGCCGTGTGCAGGTATACAGCGAAGGGCATCTCGTGAGGGTCTTCCGAGCGGTCGTCGGCAAGCCATCGACGCCGACGCCGACCGGCGAGTTCTTCGTCGAAGAGAGCCTGCAGATGCAGGCCGGCGAGCCCGGCGGTCCGTTCGCGCTGGCGCTGAGCGCCCGCTCGAACGTGCTCCAGGAATTCGAAGGTGGCCCAGGCCAGATCGCGATCCACGGACTCGAGAACCTAGGGGGAACGCTCGGCACGGCCGCCTCACACGGCTGCATCCGCCTTGCGAGGGCGAGCATCGATTGGCTGGCCTCGCGCATCAGCCCCGGGACGCCGGTGACGATCGCCGCCGGCTGACGCCGCCGGCATCGCGGCTCTCATTCGTGCCCGGCGTGAGAGGTGGCTAACCTGGGAGACACGATGATGACCGCAGCCGAGCCGATGACCGCACGTGGCGCCCACTACACGGCGCTACTCGAGACAATCGATCGACACGGCACAGCCAAGCTGCACGCCAAGGAGCGCGAAACGCTGTTGGAAGCCGCCGACGCGCTGCTGTTCGGCGAGCCCGAGAACCGGCGGCTGCTGCGAGCGGCCGAGGACCTGATCGAGGCGTTGGAGACGAGCGAGCGCTGGTCGGCGGAGAGCTGCGACCAATTGCGCGAACATCTTTACGGCTGCGACGCTGGAGCGGCAACCGGCTGAGCGTCGGTTCGCGCGCGAAGTGCCGCTCGGGGTTGCGGTCGATCGCGCGCACGTTTACAGCGC
The DNA here is from genome assembly GCA_963735615.1 of uncultured Solirubrobacteraceae bacterium. Taxonomy (GTDB): domain Bacteria; phylum Actinomycetota; class Thermoleophilia; order Solirubrobacterales; family Solirubrobacteraceae; genus Palsa-744. The sequence goes on along the minus strand of CAVTLO010000001.1, from coordinate 1,210,650 downwards.
AGGAGCCATTCGCGGCCGCGCGGACTCTTCCCATGCGCCGGCAAACTGGAGCATCTGCGCCTCGGCGAGGGGTGTGCCGAGCAGCTCCAACCCCACCGGCAGGCCTTCGCCGGTGAACCCCACCGGGATCGTGAGCGCCGGCAGCCCAGCTTGGGATCCGATCACGGTATTGGTGGGAAAGGTGAGCGCGCTGTACTTCTCGGCCGCGAGCTCCACGCGCGTAGGGGGAATCACCTGCACGGTCGGGTAAACCAGGAAGTCGACTCCATGCTCGGCAAAGATGTTCAGGATCAGCCTCCGTAGGTGCTCCTGGTTGAGCCGTCGGCGCATGCACTCCACCTCGCCGTCGATCGCGTTCGAGCCGTTAGCGATGTCGTGAAACAGGTCGTTCAACGGGTGGAATCGCCTGCTGTCGTAGATTTCCTGGAAGCCCGCAACGGGGGCATGGGGACGCTCTGCGAGGAAGTCGCTGATGTCGGTCTTCGACTGCATGGTGTAGACAGACGTCTCCGCGATCCATGCTGGAAGCTCCGGGATCTCGATCCCGCGCGTTGTAGACACGCCGAGCCCCTCCAGGCGGGAGATCGCGGCTCGAACTGCGTGGTTGACCGGCGCCGCATCAGGGTTCGCGTCCAAGCCGAAGCCCGTCTCGAGCACCCCGACCCGCCAACCCGCCGGAGGGGCGTCGATATCGAGCGCCTGCGCATATCCGCCCGTGCAGCAGGCCGCCGACGCGGTCACCGTAAAAGGATCCTTCCGGTCGTAGCCGACGATGCTGTCGAGCAGCTTCGCGACATCGCGGACCGTCCGGCCGATCGGGCCCGGCGTGTCCTGGAAGTGCACCAGTGGCGAGAAGCCGGCACGGCTGATCAGGCCGGTGGTGACGCGCAGCCCGTACAGGTTGTTGAACGAGGCGGGGATGCGGACCGACCCCCCGGTGTCCTCGCCGATACCGACGAGTCCGAAGTCGGCTGTTACTCCCACGGCCGTCCCCGCACTGGAACCACCAGACTCACGTGCAAGCGCGTATGGATTCTTGGTGTGGTCGGTCATCGAAGAGAACGAGAACCAGCCGGCCGCGAAGTCGCACATGGCGGTCTTGGCGAGGATCACCGCCCCGGCGTCCTTGAGCTTGGTGACAATCGTGGCGTCGGACTCCGGCACATAGCCGTCGAACAGGATCGAGCCGAAGGTAGTGCGCAGGCCGGCCGTCTCGGCCTGGTCCTTCACGAGCACGGGCACCCCGTGGAGCGGCCCGACGAAACTCCCATGCGCGCCCAGGAACTCGTCGCAGGCGGCGGCTTCCTCGCGCGCCAGTGGGTTCACCGTAACCACAGCCTGAAGCTCCGCACCGGCGATGTTGTGCGCCTGGATTCTGGCGAGGTACCAGTCCACGAGCTCGGCGGTGCTCAGCTCACTGTTGCGCAACGCCGTGTGGAATCCGTCGATGGTCAGCTCTTCGCAGATCTTGTCGAGGTCGGTCATCGGGTTTCCCGCCCAACGCGGGGCGTATCTGGGATCTCTGACAGGGCTGAGCTCCAACTAGGCTGCGACGCCCGCTCGCCCGTCGTCGGGTAGCGCCGCATGGAGCTCTTTGCGGGAGCTGACGCCGAGCTTTGTGAACACCTTGCGCAGGTGCCACTCGACCGTGCGCGGGCTGATGAACAGCTCAGCGCCGATCTCGGGGTTGGTGCGCCCGACACCTGCGAGGCGCGCGATCTGTGACTCCTGTGCGGTGAGGTCGTCGCGCGTCTCCGGTATGCGTTTGCGCACGGTCTCGCCGGTGGCCAGCAGCTCGCGTCGGGCACGCTCGGCGAATCCCTCTGCACCGATCGCGATGAACTGCTCGTGGGCCCCGCGCAGCTGCTCGCGGGCGTCCACGCGCCGCCCGGCGCGGCGCAGCCACTCGCCGTAGAGGAGGCGCGCACGGGCGAGCTCAACGCGGACGCGGGTGCGCCCGAGGCGCTCGATCGCCTCGTGATAGAGGGGCTCCGCGGCATCGTCCTCGCTCACCAGCGCTCGGCACCGCGCCTCGATGCCGAGCGCCCAGTCTGTGTCGCCGGCGCGCGTGCTCTGCGTCAGCCGCTCGAGCCCAGCGAGCGCGATCTCGCGCTTCCCGCTTCTGCTCGCCGCCTCGATCAGCTCTGTCAGCCCCCACGCGAGGACCCCCAGGTCGTCGTAAGCGCACGCCGCCTCGGCCTCCGCCAAGGCCTCCGTGTAACGGCCGCGGCCGTTGTGCAGCAGCGCCGCCGCGAAATGGCTGATGCCCACCCCCATGCCCTCGCCGCGGCTCGCTACGTCCGCGATCGTCGCGTCGATGAGCTCGGAGGCTTCCGCCTCGCGGCCTCGGAAGGCCGCCAGCGCAACGGCGCCATAGGCCGCGAGCTGCGTACCGGTTGCCTCCATCACCGCCTGCACCTCCCCGGTCAGCGCCGCGCCCTCGTCCAGCTCGCCCCAGAACGCATGCACGAAGATGCGCGAGCGCAGCGCGATCGGGAGCACGGTGAACGCCCCGGCCGCTCGCGCGAGACGGACGTGCTGGGTGCACAGCACCTCCCAGCTCTCGTCGTCCCACAGATCCTGGGCGACACGTCCGGCGAGCCACAGCCAGCGCAGTCCTTCCTCGGCGGAGAGGTGCTCGCTGCGAAACGCGCTCAGCGCTCGCTTTAGCAGCGGCGTGGCCGCATCGCGGCCGTCCGTCACCAGCAGCGTCAGCCCGTCCAGGAGGAGATCGGGTGCGCGCGCGGGCGTTTGTGCCGCAGGCGCTGCACGAGTCGCCGTCGCCACCTCCATCAGATCCGCGCTTAGTGACAGGCGGCCAACGATCAGCGCTGCTGAGAAGGCGTCCAAATATGTCTCGCGTGCCAGCTCGCCGTCCAGCGGCTCGAGCCGCGTGGCGGCTTTAAGCAGCAGCGGAGGGGCATCGTTTCCTCGCCTCAACGCGAATGCGATCTTCGCGCGCAGGAGGTCCACCCGTGCACGTTGTAGCTCATCTAACGGTCCCGTCTCGGCCATCGCCAGCAGGGCGAGCGCAGCGTCGGAGGAGCCAGCCTGGTGCTTGACCTGTGCGGCGGCGAGGGCCCGCTGTGCCCGGCGCGCAGGGTCGAGCGTCAGCCGCGCGGCCTCCTCGAGCAGCGCAGCCGCCGCGGCCAGACCTCCGCGAGTCTGTGCGCGGTCTGCCGAGCGCTCGAGCTCCTCGGCTACCTCCTCGTCGGGCCCAGCGGCCGCGTGCGCGCGGTGCCACGCGCGGCGATCGGGGTCGAGGTCCGCATCGGTCACCTCCGCGAGCGCGCGGTGCACCTCCTGCAGATCGGCGACGTTGGCTGCGCGGCAAGCCGTCGAGCGCACCAGTGGATGGCGAAATCGAACCCGCGCCCCGAGCTCGATCAATCCTGCCGCCTCAGCCGCCGCTGCCGCGTCGGCGCCAATTTCGAGCTGCTCGGCCGCTCGCCACAGCAGCGCCAGATCGCCGACCGGCTCGACCGCCGCCGCGAGCAGGAAGCTGCGGGTCTGTGCCGGAAGCGGTTCGAGGCGCCGCAGGAAGCCCTCCTCGATGCGGCTCGCCATCGGCATCGTGTCGGGCAATCCAGAATCCGAACGCGAGCTCGGCCGGTGTCAGCCCGTGTGGCAACTCCAGCAACGCGAGCGGGTTGCCTCGCGTCTCGGCCACGATCCGCTCGCGCACGCGCCCGTCCACCGGCCCGCTTATCACCGAGTCCAGCAGCGCGCCGGCATCGCCATCGCTCAGACCCCGGACGAGGAGCTCCCGCAGTCCCGCCAACTCTTGTTCCTCGCTCGGCTCACGCACCGCGAACACGAGCGCCACACGCTCAGCCAGCAGCGCGGCGAGCGACAAACGCGAGCGTCTGCGCGGAGACTCGGTCGAGCCAATGCGCATCGTCGACCAGGCAGATCAGCGGCTGTTGCTCGGCCGCGTCCGCCAGCAGGCTGAGCACCGCCAACCCCACCAGAAACCGATCCGGCGGCTCCCCGGAGCTCAGGCCGAAAGCCGTTGCGAGCGCATCGCGCTGCGGGCCGGGAAGGCGCTCGAGTCCGTCCAGGAACGGCGCGCATAGCTGATGCAGGCCTGCGAACGCAAGCTCCATCTCGGACTCGACGCCCGCCGCGCGCGCGACACGACAGTCCGACGCGCGCTCGAGCAGATAGTGCAATAGCGCTGTCTTGCCCATCCCCGCCTCGCCGCGCACTACCAGTACCTGGCTCTCGCCTGCCCGCACGCCAGCCAACAGGCGATCCAGTGCCTCGCGCTCGCGGCGGCGGCCGCGCAACCCCTCCCAGCTGGGATGCCCTACCCGCTGTCGGAACGAGGCGACGTTCGGGCGCTGGTCGCGCGCCTCGCCCCCGGGTGCTCCGTCTTCTGGTGCTCGAGACGTACCGTCCACCTCCTCGGGGGCGCAGAGGCCCACAAACCTCGGTCGCCGGCTCGAGTAGATCGCTCATCGTAGCTCTCTTTCCAGCTCGACCGTCGCCCGAGCGGCGACGCTGCGCGCACAGCTTCCTCCTGGGCAAGATTGTGTTCTTTTAGTTGCCAGGCGTTTGTCCGCAAGCGTGCTCAACACAGAGCTCTCACCCTTCCGGCCGTACAGCACACCTTTCCCGTTTCATCGCCAGCCCGCGTACGTTCAACCTCGTCGTATCGAACATCCCGGGCCCCGCAGAGCCGCTATACATGCTCGGCTGCCCGCTCCAGGCTACCTACCCACCCGTCAGCCGCGCTTCCTCGGGCAAGGCGCCTTGTACGTTTTGGTGACTGTCTCCGGCCTGGCGAGTTCGCCATTTTCGGCAAAGATCACTTCGGTCTTGATCGGGAAGCCGCCCTTGGGGCACTTCGTTGGCACCCGGCCGTAGTAGATCGTCTTTTTGTGCTTGCCCTTACCAGTGGTGTAAGCCGAGCCGGCCTTGACGGTGATCGACTTGACTGACGCGTACGGTGCGCCCGGCAGGCTCGCGACCAGCGGGACTTCGGTCTTGAGCTCCGGACCGTAGCCGCCGGCGCCGCCGAAGTTGACGTAATGCCCGTTGGAGATGATTTCAATCGACACCGGCGAGGCGCCCTTGCTGAAGAACTCGAGGCCGCCGCCCGGCGCGTAGAAGGACGACAGTTCCAGTCCCTCTTCGACCCGTTCGCCGCCGAGCGTCACGTAGCCGAGCACCTTGCCGATCGGCCCGGCCGCCGAGCCCTTGCGGCACTGGACGGGGCCGAACTGTTCGAGCGTCGCCTTCGAGCATGTAGGAAAGCCGCCCGTGTGCAACTTGGAGCCTTTGGGGAGGTAGAAGTTGACGCCGATGATCGGCGGCGGCGAGCCCAGGTATTCGGTCCCTGTGATCTGATATTCCGCCTGCACGGCAGCACCCGCGCCGAGGATGTTGCCGGTGCCGCGGAAGTGCGGGATCGGAACGGCCTCGGCTTTGAACTTAACCGTCGGCAGCGCCGCGGCGACGCCTGTGAGGGCCAGCAGCGCAACGGATGCGGCGGCGGTGAAAGTGGGCGCTCTGCGCATCGGAACCCCTCCTGCATCGATGGGACAGGTCAACCTCGGTTTGGGTCAGATTGATGTTTCTGCCGTCGCGGTCAATCCCATCAAATAGGACACGCTGGTGGGTTGATAGTTGCGTCAGGCTCTCAGAGGCAGGCAGCTGACGGGGCCGCCGAGATACCACTACGCGACGCGGGATCTCGGCGCAGGCGCCGATGCCCGCCAGGCGCTCCTACCCCAACCCGGGGTCAGGCGCGCCGAGCTTGGTGACATCGGGCGCCTCATAGGGCCGGCCCGGGCAGCCGCCGAGCGCAAGCACGCGCATGCCGTCACGGCCCGGCCAGATCTTGCGCTTGGGCTGTGGTCCCACACGTATCATCGTGTCGGCGTCCAGTGCGTGACGCTCGCCATCTATCTCGATCTCGCCGGAGCCGCGCAGCACTACGAAGACCTCCTCTTGGCCACTCTCGGCGTGATCGTGCTCGGGGTACTGGTTGGCGTTGGGTGGCAGATCGAGGACCTGCATCCCGAAGGACTCCACGCCGAGCTCGGCGCGGGCTCGTTTGAACGAGCCGAACACGACAGCCTCCATGTCGTCGATGGGAGTGACGGTGAAGTCAGACATCTTGCCTCCTGTTGCTCGGTTGACTGACGCTGGCCGGCCGGGACCGGGCGGGACCGGGACCGGATTAATAGCACGAACGTTCGTGCGCTGCAGCGGGGCGCATCGATACAATGCGGGCGCATGGCTACAAAGGCGGCTACCACCAGGTCGGCGATCCTCGAGCGTGCGGTCGACCTCGCGTCCGCTGAAGGTCTGGAGGGGTTGACGATCGGCAGGCTCGCGCGAGAGCTGCAGCTGAGCAAGAGCGGCCTGTTTGCTCACTTCGGCTCAAAGGAAGAGCTGCAGCTCGCGACGATCGAGGCGGCCGCGGCACGCTTCTTTGGTGAGGTCGTCGCTCCCGCTCAAGCCGAGCCGGAAGGGGGTTCGCGCCTGCGAGCGTATTGCGAGCGCTACGTCGACTACCTGGAACGAAAGGTGTTCCCGGGCGGCTGCTTCTGGGCAGCCGCGGCGGCGGAGTTCGATGATCGCCCGGGGCCCGTGCGCGACGTCGTGGTCGCGGGCGTTGCCGGCTGGCTTGGCGAGCTCGAGCGCCAGGCCGCGATCGCTGGCGTCGAGGATGCCGCCGAGCTAGCGTTCGAGATCTACTCGCTCGGCCTCGGCGCGAATGCGTGCTCGCGGCTGCTGGCTGATGAGGGCGCCTTCGGCCGCGCTCGGGCGGCGATCGAGCGCCGGTTGTCGGCTGACGATTAGGCTGGTTGTCATTGTGTGGATGCAGCGTGAGCTGACGCTCGAGGCCCTGCCGCGCGGTTTCCACCTCGTCACGCGTGAGGTTCTGACCGCGCTGCCGGAGCTGCGCGACGTCCAGATGGGCCTGCTGCACCTGCTAATCCGCCACACCTCGGCGTCGCTGACGCTCAACGAGAACGCCAGCCCGGACGTGCGCCGGGACTTCGAGGCGTGGTTCGACGAGGCGGTGCCCGAGGGCAGCGAGCTGTGGACCCACACGCTGGAGGGCAGCGACGACATGCCTGCGCACATCAAGGCGTCGCTGCTGGGACCGTCGCTGACGCTGCCGATCAGCCGCGGCGGGCTGGCCCTGGGGACGTGGCAGGGCATCTACGTCTGCGAGCACCGCGACCACGGCGGCCCGCGGTCGCTGGTTGCGACCGTCTGGGGCGAGGCGGAGGGTCGGCGATAGACTACGACGTTCTGCGCCCGTAGCTCAGCTGGATAGAGCGTCGGTCTACGGAACCGAAGGTCGGGAGTTCGAATCTCTCCGGGCGCGTGGTTGGTCGGCGTCAATCCCCGTATACGTGGCTTGCGGGCGCGGTGATCGGTGGGCTAGATGGTCAGGCGCGGCTGGCCTGGGACGGGTCATATCTCGATCTCTTCTTCGCCACATTCGAGCTTCACCGGGAGACGGCCGAGCGCTCACGCCAGGTCACCTTCGGCCCGGTGCGGATCCAGATCTAGGGCAGCGTGAACGACTGCCTGCTGATCTTCTTGTGCCGCCCCGTCCCGCTGACAAGCGTCAGCGTGTATTTGCCGGGTCGCAGCCTGCGCACGGGCAGCAGCCGCAGGCTCATGCGCCCGTGTGCCAGACGAGCGGTTCCGGCCGCGTACACGACGCCGCGACGGGAGAGCGTCGCCTGGACAGGGGACCCGACCGCCGTGAACTTGACGGTGCCCGACACGAGCTTGGTCGTGCAGCGCTGCCTGCCGTTGACCGTCCGGCAGGTCACGAGCTCGACCTTGCCCGCGGGACCTTGGGCGCCGGCCGGACCTTCAGCACCGGGCGCACCCCTTTCGCCGGCTGTGCCCTTTTCACCGGCTGTGCCGGCCGTGCCTTCGTTGCCGGTCGCGCCTTGCGTATCCGCTTTCAAGAACACAGCCGTGACTTCGGTGGCGGCGATCCGATCCACTGTGCAGGTCGTAGCCGAGGCTTTTTTGCACCCGATCCAACCGGCAAATTCATAGCCCGCAGCAGCTTTGGCCGTCAGGGCCACTTCGCCTTCGAATTCATGCGTGCATTCCGTCGCCGAGCATGTGATCCCTGCGGGCACCGAGGTGACTTCGCCTTCGCCGGTGATGAACACCGTGAGCAGGAAGTGAGATGGTGCTCCCTGGTAGATGAAGACCTTCTTGTTGCCAGCGTCCGCTACATAGATCGCGCCGGTCTCTTCGTTGACGGCGATGTTTTCGATTGCTTCCGAGAACGTGCCCGACCCGAATTCGCCTCCGGTCCTCACCGGCGTGGGCATCGCGAGCCCTTCGACCACTCGCCCGTGGATCGCCACGTAGCCCGTGTCGGTCGCGCGGTCGATCCCATCCGCTCCCGCGCCTTCGACTTCGGGAACTTCCGTCACCTTTTCGGCGACCGTGCTCGTATCGGAGCTGCGCCAGATCTCGGCTGGCTCTGCGCCCGCGAACGCGCCGATCGGGTCGCCATACACGAAGATGTCGCCCCTGGAATCGACGACGACGCTCCGCTCGGAGCCTTTCACCGGGAAGCCCGCGATTTCCGTACCAGCCGGCGAGAACTCGCGCAGCATTTCGGCGCCAGGATCGCTCACGTACACATCGCCATTCGCATCCGTCGCAACACCTTCAGGCTCGATGAAACCCGTCAGCTGAGATTCGTATTTGAACGCGCCGCCGCTGAGCTTGAACCGATCGACAACCGCATGGCCCCTATCGACCACGTAGACGGAACCCGTGGCCGCGCTCGTCGAGTTGTCCACGGCGATGCCAACCCACTCTCTGTCGAATTCAAAGCTCCAAAGCCGACGCGGCCAGCGCCGTGCACAACGACACCACTACGGCAAGCGGCTTCGGCGAGATCAACATTAGCCGCGGAGATGGTCTCACACGTATCGTGGATGCCGGACCGTGGCCTGCCCGTGTATGAAGAACTCGGGCGTCCTCTGTACCTGTGCGCTCCAGCCGAGCCCGGCGAGTGCGCGTTGCAGCGGCTCTGGCTCGTGGAATAGCTTGATGATCTGATACTCGCGCCCGTCGGCGAGTCGACGCAGCATCGTCTCCTCGTCTTGGTCGGGGAGCTCGTGGTCGACCGCCGACGCCCGCTGACTGCGCAGGCTGTCCACGAAGAACACCCGGCCCTCCGGTCCAACCGCGCGGCCGACTTTCTCCCAGAACGCGTCGAAGCGCTCCGTCGGCACGTGCGAGAGCCAGAAGCCGAAGAAGCACACGTCGTATGTCCTGTCGGGCTCCCACGCGAAAAGGTCGGCCTCGACATACCGCACGCACGGGTCGTTCACGCGGGCTAGGCAGCGCTCGAGCATCTCCGGAGAGCCGTCGATCGCGGTCACGCTGGCGGCGTGAGGGGCCAGCCGCTCGGTCCACAGTCCGGTCCCGCACGCCAGCTCCAGAATGTCTCCGGCTGGGGCGAAGCGCTCCACGGCTTCTTGCACGGCGGTGACATCAGCGAACCAGCGGGCGTTTGCCTCGGCGCCGCGATCGTAGCGTCCGCGGCGAAACCACCAGTCCTCGTACTCGCCTGCCCGTGCACGGTAGTAGCACGACTGCTCGGCCAGCACGTCGTTGAGATCGCTCATCGTTTCCATCCTTCCGACGCCGTCGGAGCAGGTGCGCGACGGCGCTGTAGTGGGGTCCACGCGCCTCATCGCGCACTTAGATGATAGTCATAATCTAAGTGGTTACAATCATCCGGGTATGGCTGCCACACAACGATTGACGCGAGCCGAGCAACAGGCTCAGACCCGTGCTCGGCTGATCGACGCCGCCGCGAATGTGTTCGCGAGGCGTGGCTTTCAAGCGGCGAGCGTCGAGGAGATCGCCGAGGAGGCCGGCTACTCCCACGGCGCGGTGTACTCCAACTTCGACGGCAAGGCCGACCTGTTCCTGGCGGTTTTCGAGGACTACATGGCGCAGCGCGTGGGCGAGCTCGCGCAGACGCAGGCTGAGCTTCCCGACGATGCTCCGCTGGAGATCCGCGCGCGCGCACTGGCCGACCAGTGGATGCAGCGGCTCGCTCGCGACCGCGAGTCGATGCTGCTGCACATGGAGTTCATCGTTCATGCCGGCAGGGAGCCCGAGCTCGCAGAGCGCTTTGGCATCCGCTCTTCGGTCATGCGCCAAGCCGTCGCGCGCTACATCGTCAAATACCAGCGAGAGGCCGCAGCGGAGCTGGCTATGCCTGCTGATGACCTCGCGCTCGTCCTGCGCGCGCTCGGCATCGGGCTGGCGATCGAAGCGCTGGTTAGCCCCGACGCCGTACGCGATGACCTCTACGGCGACTTCGTCGAGCTGCTCGTCTCGCTGCTGCGCGAGAGCGCGCCGGCGCAACCGGCCGGCCACAGCACGAGAGCCAAGCGATGAGCGCTCCCGCCTACGATCGCATCGGCCTCAGCTACGGCGCCGTCCGTCGCGCCGATCCGCGCTTGCAGGCGGCACTATGGGACGCGCTCGGGGGCGCGAGAAGCGTCCTCAACGTCGGGGCCGGAGCTGGCTCCTACGAGCCGATCGACCGCGAGGTCATCGCCGTCGAGCCCTCCCCCGTGATGATCGCCCAGCGCCCAGCCGATGCCGCTCCCGCGATCCGGGCGGTCGCCGAGTCGCTTCCGCTGGAGGACAACAGCGTCGACGCGACCATGGGCGTCTTTACGATGCAGCACTGGGATGACGTCGACCGCGGCCTCGCCGAGGTGCTTCGCGTCACGCGCGAGCGGATCGTCTTGCTGACCCTCGATCTCGACGTCACGGCCAACATGTGGCTGTGTCGCGACTATCTTCCGCAGATCGTCGAGCACGATCGCAAGACGTTCCCGTCGATCGCGCACCTCGAAGGGGTGCTCCCCGGTCTCCACGTCGACGCGGTACCGGTGCCAGCGGACTGCACCGATGGCTTCTGCGTCGGTCTCTGGAGCCGGCCCGAGGCGCACCTCGACCCCGGCGTGCGCCGGGCCTCATCGATCTGGCACCTCCTGCCTGCCTCGGTCGTGGACAGCGGTCTGGAGCGGCTCCGCCATGATCTGCAGAGCGGAGCGTGGGACCGTCGCTACGGACAGCTGCGAGGGCTGCCCACGCTCGATATAGGCGTGCGCCTCGTCAGGTCCGAGCTTCGCTGAGGAGCGCCTCGCGGCCGTGCCATTCCCACCCTGACAGGGCACGATCGAGTTCAGAGGCGCACACCCGCGCCGATAGGTGACGGTTTTGCGTCCGCCCGTTCAGATTTACTCGTGCGTCCCCGACAATGCAACCGCTGAGGAGATCCGATGCTGACCCAGACACAACTTGCCGCCGCCGTCGCAGAGCGCGCGGATCTGAGCAAGGCCGACGCAAAGAGCGCGCTCGCGGCGCTCGAGGCAATCGTCCTGGAGCAGATCGGCGACGCTGAGCGGGTGAAGATCGGCGGTCTTGTCCAGCTGACCGTGCGTGTAAAGCCCGCGCAGAAAGCACGCAAAGGCCGCAACCCGGCAACCGGCGAGGAGATCACGATCGCCGCAAAGAAGGCCAGTGTCGACGTACGCGCCCGCGTGCTCACCGGTGCAAAGAGCGCGGTTCCCTCGCTGCAGAAGGCACGTCGCCGGCTCGCACCGAGCTCCTGATCTAGCCGCACCCGCAGGTCGGCGCGCGAGGCTCGGCGCCGGCCTGCGGCGGCCCGCTCGGGGCCTCAGCGGCTTACGGTAAAGCGGACTGTGGCGAAGGGGAAGTTCTGGAGCTGGCCCCGTTCTGGATCGCTGTAGGAGATGTAGATCCGATAGCTGCCCGGACACAGAGCGCGCGCCGTTGGCACCAGTGCCTTTGTGATCGTCTGGCCGCGGACGAGCGGGACGCCGCCGATCGCAACCCCGTCTCCGCCCGTCGCCAGTTCGGCTGCGCGTTGGCATCGCTGCGGACCATCGCTCAGGATGCGGTAGCTGTAGCCGCCGCCGTTCAGCAAGCTGCGGAAGCTGAGCGTGAACGTGGTGTGTGGGCCGCCGCGCCTCGGCGTCATTGTGACCGGATTGGGGGTCGAGGGGTCGCGCTCGGCCCGTCGCGACAAAGCGGTTTCGGGCGCCGGCGCAAGCGGGGGCGCTGTCGCGGGTTGGCGGTGGTGTCCGACGCGCACCGATCCAAGTGGCGCCAGGCACTCAGGCGCGCTTTCCTGTTGGCAGCTGCGACCGTCGATGTAGTGGATGGTCTCGTGCAACGCCAGTGCATCGAGCGCAAAATTCTCGGATCTCAGGGCTGAGAGCACGCTCTGCAGATGGGAGCGGCGCTGAACGATCAGGTATGCGCCGTCGTTCCCCGGGCTCACGGCGATCGTCTCCTTGACGCCCGGCCCGCTGACCGTGACGCTGCGGGCATCGGGGCCGGCGATGCCGAAGTAGATGTGCCGCAGGCTGGTGGTCGGGCAGGTGGGCTCGGCGTTGACATTAGGAGCGATCCGACGGTAGCTGGCGAGCCCTTCGAGGGCCGACCGGATGCCCTGCGCATCGCCCTCGGCCTGCGCGACGGCCAGCTGGCGCTCGATGCTGGGGAGCGCGAGCGCCTGCTGTCGCCGGGTGGTTTCGGTGACGCAGCCGTGGAGCCCCTGGTAGGCGCTGGCGGTTTCGATGTTCGAGGCGCCCGTCAGGCCCACCAGTTCTGCGGAGCGATTCAGGCTCCCGCACGATTCGGGTTGGATCGGCAGCGCGTGGAAGCGGCCGTCGTCGTGGAACGCGCCGTCCTGGCCGAGTACGCCCAGCTCGCCGTCGAGCACGCGCCCGATCTGTACGCAGCCCCAGTGTGCCGCGTCGCCGCGCGTGCCGTCGGCGCGGTGGTCTGCGGTTGTGAAGATCAGTCGCATGCCCCACGGCGGCCCGCCTGCGGGGTCCGCGATCCGCAGCGAAAGCAGTCGCGTGCCCGTCGGCAGGATCCGTTCGCCGAGGTTCGGATACTCGCGTGGCGCGGGGCTGCCTACCTCGACGAGCGCTCGTGCTGCCAGCGCGACGCCGGTCGCGCTCGACACGACCAGCAGGCCGACCAGCAGTGGCCTCGCGAGTAGCCGACCGCGCCAGCGGCGCACACTTGCGAGAGCACGTCTGATCGGGCTCCGCGCCACGCGCTCGGCTGCGCCGCGGAGTTGGTGCTCGATCTCGGGAACGACGCTCACGTTGGCTCCTCCAGTTGGCGCTTGAGTGTTGACAGTCCGCGGCTGACGCGCTTGCGGATCACCAGCTCAGACAGCTCGAGCTCGCCCGCGATGTCGCGGTAGGAGCGCTCGTCGAGCACGTGTGCGCGTACGGCCTCGCGTTGGCCGGGCGGTAGGCCGTCGAGCAGCGCGAGGCTGTGGCCGTCGAGGCTCGCGAGCGTCTCGATCCGCTCGAGGTCCTCGCCGCTGAGCGTCACCGCGTCCCGGATTCCGACTCGGCGTCGGGCGCGTGCCTCCACCCGCCCCCTACGTCTGCTGCTCGTCAGAACCCGCTGCGCGATCGTCAGCAACCAACCCGCGGCGCTCGAGCTTTCCGGGCGGTAGCGGCTGGCCGCCCGAAGCGCTGCGGCGAACACCTCGGCGGTCAGGTCCGCCGCGAGCTCCGGGTCTCCAGTGCGGCGCAGCAGGTAGCCAAGGATCAGGCGCTCATAGCGGCGATAAAAGGCAGCGAACGCGTCTGGGTCCGCGCGCGTACCTGCGAGCAAGACCGCGTCGGAGCAGGCATCGAAGGCGATCACACCTCAATAAACGCGGTCGCCGCCAAAGTGTGACTGGCTCTATTCCGAGGGGAGCAGATCGGGGTGCGCCCGTTGATAGGCCACTCGCTGCTCCATCTGGCGGACGCGCGCTGCGAACGACGCAAGCAGGGCGGGATCGCGCGAGCCTCCGCGCGAACGTGCGCGTGTGCGGAGTTGCGCGAGCGTCTGCTTGGCATCGCGCAGCCTCACGGCGAGCGGTTCGGGGGGGAATGAGCCGGGGCCGTAGCTGGCGATCTGCTCGCTCTGCACGTGTCCGTCTCGTAGCCGCACGGTTGCGGTGAGGTTGCCGCGCAGGAAGTAGCCGTCGTAGACGGCGAGGATCGCGTGCAACGGGCCGGACGGCCGCAGCGTGCGCACGTCGCTTGGGGAGCTGAGCGTGACCGACACGACGTCTGGACGGGCGAGACCGGTGACGATCGTTCGGCCCGGCAGCGTGCGCCATTCGATTTCGGGCTCCCGGAGTGGTTCCCGTTCGCCCCGGAAGGGGTCCTCGCCTGTGCCGACCTGCTGCTGGTCGAATTCGACGGGCTCGTGCAGCTCGACGGCGGACTCGAGTGCTCCTGGATGGGTCAAGCAGCTCGAGCGGTACCCGAAGAATTCGGACCCCGCTTTGAGTACGCCGTCGGACAGATCGATGGTTGCCAGGCGACCGTCCACGATGCGCCCGACGGCGGTCGAGCAGTTGCGGGTCGCGGCGAATCCCCAGGGAGCGGCCCCGTCAGGGTCCGGCGCGCGGACCTGGGGGACCGGCGCTTCTGTGCCGCGCTGATAGGCCGGCGAGCCGAGCCCGCCGTGGAGCTTGCCGACGCGGCGACCATCGAGGACATAGGAGATCCGCGGACGCGCATTCCAGTAGCGGCCGGGCAGCACCACCAGAAAGGCGTTGTTGGCATCGACGGGGAGCGCCCGCGTGGGCCCGACACCGAGCAGCACGGGGTCGCGCGCTCCCGGCGGCAGCATCCCGCTGAGGACGGCGCGTTCGGGGTGGGGCGAGTATTCGTAGGGATCGTCGAGGTAGCTTTCGAGCGCGAGCATGTAGCGCATGCGGGTGAGATCCTTGGCCGAGTTGCAGCGTCCTTCTTCGTCGGCGCTCAGCGGCAGGCTGCGAGCGGATGGCCTCGCGCTTGGTTCGACGAGCCTGCCGTGCCACAGCACCCCGAGCTCGGCGCAGTAGGAGCGTTCGTCGCCGGCGCCGCTGACGCTCTTGTTGGGGTTCCCCTGCCAGCTGCGCAGCACCCATTCGGGCCCACGCGCGGGGTCGGCGGCGCGCAGCGTTTCGGTGATGGTCGACGCGATCGGGAGCTCGAACGGTGGCGGCAGCGCGGACTTGGCCGCAGCCGGCGGGCGATAGGCGGGGACCGGCTGCACCCTGATCGGCGTGTTGCTCGGATAGGCCAGCAGGCCGGTTGCGTGCCGGTAGGTGAGGACGGCTCCGGTGCGCAGCGTCGCGCTCAACGTCAGCGAGCGAGGATCGACATGCCCGTCCAGGACCGCCATGAATGCTCCTCCGCGGGGGTCGATCGTTAGCGCCCGCGCGACGCCCGCGCCGGCGAGCTCAAGCCGGCTGACGCGCGGCGCGGCGATGCCGTAGACGATCGTCCGCGATGGCGCGTTGTCCCAGGGGAAGGGCGTCGCGTCTTCCCCCGGGACGAAGCGGCGCATCTGCACGAACAGCGGGCTTGTGCTCAGACGGCCGCAGACCTGGGGGGTCAGGGGCAGCATGAAGCGGCTCGCTTCGCTCTGGCTGGGCTCGCGGGTGACCTGCACGCAGTCCTCGTCGCGGAACGCGTTCGGTTCCAGGTCGGGTTCGCTGCTGGCGGCCCACGCGCCTGCGCCTTCGGGGTCTGGAGCTTCGAGCACTCCCGACTGCTCGAGCTCGATCGTACGGGAGCGCCCGTCGCGCATCAGGATCATCACGCGCGGACGCACTTCTTCGGCGTCGCCCGCGTACACCGTGATGAAGCTGCCCTCTGGCCCCAGAACTAGGTGCCGTGGAGTGCCGCTGCCGTACGCGATCACCGACCGTGCGCCGCTGCCGGCAACCCCGCTGAGGACCGTGCGGGCTTCCTTGGGCGTGGCACCGACGAAGTCCTTGGCGCCTACGAGCGTCGGCCCGTCGTCGCCGTCGATGCCACAGCTGTCGACCGAGCCGAGCGGAAGCGCCCGGAAGACGTGGTCGAGCCCGACGATCCCGAAGCGTCCCTGGAAGACCTGGCCGACCGCGGTGCACGTCTCGCCGCTGCTCGTGCGAGACAGGCGCAGGTCCCACGGTGGGGTTGAGCTTTCGGGGTCGGGCGCGTCGAGCCCCGCCAAACGCGCGCTGCCAGGCAGCGGGATGCCGCTGGCGCGCAGATCCTGCGCGTGCGGCGCTGGCAGCGGCGAGCCCTGCTGGATCAGCAGTACGGCCGCGGTCGCGGCAGCGGCCAGGAGCAGCAGCGCGATACACGCGGCTACTACGCTCAGACGGCCGGCGAATGCCCGACGCAGCGCACCGCTAGGCGTGTCGGCGTCGAGCAGCAAGGCGCGGGCGACACGGTCCAGTTCGTCTCCGAGCTGCTCGAGAGCCTTTGGACGCTCGCGCATCAGGCGCCCTCGTGGGCTGCATCGCGGTCCGCCATGCGCCCCGTCTCGGCGCCATGGCCCTCTAGGAGGATGTGATACGGCTCGAGCGCGCGTCCGAGCGCACGCAGCCCCCTCGACACCCGCGCGCGGACGGTCTGCTGCGAGACGCCCAGCTGGCGGGAGATCTCCTCGTAGCTGCATTCCTCGACCACCCGCAGACGCAAGGCTTCGCGCTGGGTGGAGTTCAGCCTGGCGAGCTCGAGCGCGACCGTACGGCGCAGCTCAGGCAGACCGGCGCGGCGCTCGATCAGCAGCAAATCGTCATGCTCGACCGGCGGAATCTGCATGCCCAGCCGCTGCACGGCCCGGCGCTCGACGGTTGTGCGGCGCAGGTAACGCGAGAGCAGGCGTTGCGCGACGGTGAACAGCCACGCGCGTTGCTGCTCGGGGCCCAGTGCCCCGAGCGTGCGCCAGGAGCGCAGCGCCAGGGCGAACGTCTCCGCGGTCAGCTCGACGGCCGTCTCACCGTCCCAGGTGCGCCGGGTGAGGAAGATCAGCACAGATTCTCCCTCGCGTCGATAGATCTCGGAGAAGGCATCCGCATCGTCCATCACCTCAAGAGTGCCGCGAGCGCCGATTCTGTGACCGCTCAGCCCCGGAGTCGATGGTCCCTCGTTGGGGCGCCGCGGCGGCTCGGATGGAGAGTCGGCTCTACCGGGAGGACGGCGCCGCCTGCAGGCGTGCGAAAGCCGACGATGACGCTGTCCCGCGGCTGTCCCGGCACCGACAGCCCTGTGCCACCACCCCGCACGCAGGGCGGGGTGAGCGCGAGTGGAGATGCCGCTGGGAGCCGGTCGACGACGCGGCCGGCAGAGTAGGTCGACCATCCGAGCACGGTCTCGCGAACTGCGTCGACCCCGGGTATCCGTCCAACGAGCACGTCCTGTTCGGCGAGCAGCGCGCTTGTGGTGGCCGAGAAGATCAGCTCGTGTCGCGTGCCGTGGCTGTCGAACGCGAGCCCCACTCCCTGGCGACCGAGCTGGTCGGTCACGGTCCCGAGGGACTTGACTCCGGGCAGGCCGGCGGCCGCGCGGTAGAGCGCGGCGCGCAGCGCCGGTGGCGCGTCGGTCTCGCGCAGCAGGTCGCCGACCTGTGTGAACGCCTCGGCAGGTCCTGGCGGCCCGCCCTCGACCTTGCCGGTCAACAGGCGTTCGCGCAGGCGCGTCGGATCTCTTGGCAGGCGGCCGAGCGGGATCGGGTCGATCGACAGGCAGCCGGGCGCCGCCCACGTGTCGCTCTCGCCCGCCGGCTGCGCCGGAGCGGCCTTGCACGCGGCGGCTTCGCGCGCGGAGAGGTAGTGCGCCGGCCCATCGCTCTCGCGGAACAGCCCTTCGCCGTTGGCTGCGATCCAGTTCTGGCGGTACTCCTGAAAGACGACCTGGCAGTAGATGCCGCCGGGCAGCTCGGTGTCCGAAGCCGTGAGCGAATGCGACGCCGTATATAGGTATTGGTTGGGTCCGGGAATCGCCGACGGCTGGATCGAGGCAATGCGCGCGAGCTGCTCGAGCAGCGGCCCAGCTGCGAGTGCGGGCTCGGTGCTCGAGCCCGACCGCAGCGACGCGCCGACGGCGATCGAGAGGCTGGCAAGCGCCACTGCGAGCGCGGCGCCCGCGAGCAGCCGCCGTCGCGGACGTGCGCGCTTATGGCGGACTGGGCGGCCCGGCGCTAGCTGCTCGCGACCGATCGCATGCTCGAGCGACTGCCTCGCCCCGGCTCGCGCCTCGTCACTCGCGGGTGTGGGTTCGCTGCGATGACGCCGCAGCAGATCTAGCTCGTCAGTCATCTGTGCTCCTGGCATGGGTCGGGTCGGGACACGCTCGCGGCTCCTCGAGCCGCGACCTGAGATGCGCTCGCGCGCGGGCGAGGCGGGAGCGGATCGTGCCGAGCGGGATCGCCAGTGCTTCGGCGATCTCCTCGTAGGAAAGCTCCTCCCAAGCGTGCAGCAGCAGTACGTCCAGCTGTGCTGAGTCGAGCGTCGCGAGTGCCTGGGCGAGCCGCTCGGTGTCGGGCCCATCGCGGGCGTTGCGATCGCCGTCGAACCCGGCGGCTGGGTGCTCGGTGCTAAGCAGCAACAAAGTCGCCTGCTCGCGGCGCTCCACGCGATGGCGCTCGTGCAGGAGGTTGGTGGCGATCCCCAACAGCCAGGGCCGCGCACTGGTGCTGTCTGGGCGGAAGCTGCGCCGACGCTCGAACGCAACCACGAACGTCATCGACGCGAGGTCATCGGCCTGCGCACGCGGAGCGCGCCGCGCCACGTATCGGTGCACGGCGAGGTAGTGACGGTCGAAGATCCGCGCGAAGCTCTCGGGTTGCTCGAGCGAGCCCGCGATGGTCGCGCTGTCGGAGATGCCATCGCTGGCGAGGAGTGAGCGGCCCATCGCGATCTATTGTCGGTTGACGCTCGAAAAGTTCCCGCCGGGCGCTGGACTGGCACCATTGCTGGATCGGCGCGCTCTCCGAGAAACGAGGCCTGCACTTCAGTCACCCGGCGTGCCTGGAGCATGACCCGCGCGTGCACATGCCGGGCCACCCGGACACGCCGGGGCGGCTGCTGGCGATCGAGCGCGAGCTGGCTGGCACCAACTGGCTGGGCCTGGAGCGCCGCGAGGCGCCGGCGGCGAGCGAGATGCAGCTCGAGCTGGTCCACAGTGCGCGCCTTGTTCGACACATCGAGGAGCTCGCGCGGGTGGGCGGCGGCGCGATCGACAGTGACACGTTCGTGGGCGAGCCGTCCTACCGCGCGGCGCTGCACGCGGCGGGCGGCGCGTGCGAGATGACGCGCGCGCTGATGGCGGGCGAGTCGCGGCTGGGGTTCTGCGCGGTGCGCCCCTCGGGCCACCATGCGGAACCGGATCGCGCGATGGGCTTCTGCCTGTTCAACAACGTGGCGCTCGCCGCCGAGTTCGCAATCCGCGAGCTGAGCGTCAGCCGCGTGTTCATCGTGGACTGGGACGTGCACCACGGCAACGGCACGGCGGAGGCATTTCGCCGCCGCTCTGACGTGCTGTTCGCGAGTATCCACCAGGCGGGCATCTATCCGGGCACGGGCGCGCTGAGCGACGTAGGCTCGGGACCGGGGGAGGGGTACACGATCAACCTGCCGGTGCCGGGCGGCTCGGAAGAGGAGTTGTGGCTGTCGCTGATCGAGCACATCGTGCTGCCGGCGGCGGAGGAGTTCGGGCCGGAGCTGGTGCTCGTGTCGGCGGGCTTCGACGCCCACCGCGAGGACCCGCTGGCGGGGTGCAGGTTGGAGGATGGCTCGTTCGCGGAGATGGCGCGCCACGTGCGCGCCCTGGCGGAACGCCTGAACGCGCCCCTAGGCGTGGTGCTGGAGGGCGGCTATGAACCGACGGCGCTCGCGCGCTGCGTCCGCGAGACGCTCGCCGCGCTCACCGGTGACGAGCCGCCGCGTTCGGCGGCGCCGGAGGCGCTGCTGACCTCGCGTGCGGCGGCGCAGATCGCCCACTACTGGGCGCTTTGAATCCTCGCCCGTAGTTTTCCGCTGGGGTACGGCAGTCAAAACCGGATGCCCGAGGTCCGTGTCCCTGTGAGGCTGGGCACGATGGGATCCGAAGGCGCCAACTTTTCGCAGCGTGCCCATGACGTGGGCGCTGCGAGCGCAATCGCGCGGTCTACCGCCGACCGGAACGCGGCGAAGCTGGTGCGGCTGCGCGACGGCTCGTCGGTGACGGTGCGCGCGGCGAGGGCGCAGGACGAGCCGGCGCTGCTCGTGTTCCTGTCGCGGCTGTGCCTGGAAGCTCGCCGCATGCGCTTCTTCACGGGAGCCGCCGACATCGAGTATGCGGCCCATCTGGTGGCCGCCACGGGGGGCGATCGCTACGGCCTGATCGCGCACGACGAAGAGGGCGTAACCGTGGGCCATGCGACTTACGCAAAGCTCGACGACCGGCGCGCGGAAGTCGCGATCGAGGTCGCCGACCACCTCCACGGTCGCGGCCTTGGGACGCTCCTGATCGAGCGGCTGGCGGCGGTGGCGGAGGCGGAGGGAATCACGTGCTTCGTCGCGGAGGTGCTGCCGGAAAACCGCGCGATGCTGGACGTGTTCCGCGATGGCTTCGATGCGCATGTGCGCTTCCACGACGGCACCGACACGGCCGAGTTTCCGACGGCTGCGTGGCGCCTGGCGCGCGAGCGCTTCGAGCAGCCCCCCAACCACGGCTTGCGGAAGGCGCCCGACGACGGCGCGCTCAACGCTGCGCTCGCGTCGCCGCGCGCCAGCTGAGCCTGCTCCCGTCGCTCAGCGACACGCGGCCGCGAGGGTCAGCTTCGCTGGACGATCAGGAAGCTGTTGGCGTCCTGGTCACGAAAGGTGAACATCGGCGGGACAGGGCCTCCCATGCGCGAGACCTCATCGTCGACGTCGACTCCCTGTGCTTTTAGGCTCGCGTGGTCGGCGTCGACGTCGTCCGTCCCGAACGCAACACGGGTCTGCACTCCGGTGGGCTCGCCTTCGCGCGGGGGCACGATCGCGATCGTCGTGCTGGCGCCCGGCGGGGCGACTTCCACCCAGCGCATGGCCTCGCCCATGGGAACGTCCGCGCGCTTCTCGAATCCGAGCTTGCTTGTGTAGAACTCGATCGCCTTGTCCTGGTCGCTGACGGGGACGATCACGGTCGCCACCTCGGTGATATGGGTGCTGGTGTCGGCGCTGCTCATGTCGATCCTCCTGCTGGTCGGTGGTGGGGATTCTGGCGCGTTACGGTAGCCGTGTGCGCGCCGCCTCCGCCATGCTGGTAACTATGGTCGTGCTCGCGCTCGTGCCGGCGGCGTGGGCCTCGGCTGACATCGCGCCGACGTCTCACTTGGCAGCAGCGCGCGGGCGTTCGCCGTCCGCCCGCAAGCGTGCCCCGCTCGCGCGCAAGCGCGCCGTCAAGCGCAAGGCCGTGGCGAGCGTGTCGATCGATCCGTACGCGGCGATCGGCCCGGTCGTCGCCGGGGACTTCCTCGGGCTGTCGTTTGAGGCGAGCAACCTGCCGAACGTCGCCAGCTACGCGGACGGCGGCGATCTCGTCAACCTGCTGCGTTCGCTCGGGCAGGGCGTGATGCGCTTTGGCGGCTTCAGCGTCGACAACGAAGCGGGCTGGGCGGATGAAACGCCGGCGCCGGCGTGGTCGCACACGACGATCACGCCGCAGGACCTGGGCGGCATCGGGACATTGGCGCGTGCGACCGGCTGGCGCGTGCTGCTGGGTGTCACCTTCGGCCACTACGAACCGGCGGCGGCGGCCCAGGAGGCGCAGGTTGCGCAGGCGGCGCTCGGCGCGAGCTTGGAAGGGATCGCGATTGGCAACGAGCCAGACAGGTATGTCGCGGACGCGCTGCGCACGTCGCCGTGGTCGTTCGCGAACTATGCGAGCGAAGCGGGCGCGTACGTGACGGCGATCGCGGCCGCGGCTCCGGGCGTCGCAATCGTCGGCCCGGACGCCTCGAGCAGCGAAGCGCTGCTGGGGTGGGTCGGTGAGACGGCGGCGGCCGAGCACCCCGCGCTGCTGACCGCCCACTACTACCCGCTGACGAAATGCGAGGCATACGCTCCGAAGCTCAGCCAGCTGCTGAGTCCGCTGACACGCGCGAACGAGTCGGCGCTGCTGGCGCGGCTGTCGGCGCTCGCGGTGGCGAGCAAGACGCCGCTGAGGATGGATGAGACCAACAACGTCTCCTGTCGCGGGCAGCCGGGCGTTAGCAACGTGTTTGCCTCGGCGCTGTGGGCGGTCGACTACGTGGCGCGGGCGATGGCCAGCGGTGTCGCCGGGCTCAACTTCCACGATCTGATCGCCGAACCGCTCAGCTACAGCCCGCTGGTGGCGGGCGACGCGCAGGAACTGGCGAGCGGTGAGCTGCATGCCAATCCGGAGTGGTACGCGTTGCTACTCGCCCAGCGCCTGCTCGGCGACAGACCGGTGCAAGCGCGCGTGGTGGGCGGCGATCGTGCCCTGACGGCGGGCGCGTTCCTCGCTCCGAACGGCAGCGTGCACCTGGTGCTGGTCGACTTCGCTCAGTCAGGTGCGCAGCGGCTGCACGTGCGGTTGCGCCTGTCGCCGAGCTTCAGGGCCGGTCCGATCCTGCGCCTCCAGGCACCCGGGCTGCACGCGACGAGCGGCGTTACGCTGGGTGGTCGCGGTGTTAGCGCGGAAGGGACGTGGAGCCCCGTCGCGCGCTTGCCGTACGTGTCAGGCGGTCCCGGCTCGCTCGAGCTGCAGATGCCGGCGAGCAGCGCGGCGCTGGTCACGCTCTATCCCAGGCACTGACGTGCACGGTGTAACCCGCCGAGCTGGCGCTGTTGACTAACCTCTGGGACAGCCCACCTGGAGGTTCGCAGTGAGATTGGGCAGCTTCCGCCGCAGCGATGAGAGCAGCTCGCGCAACGTCGGTCCACCGGCGTTGGCGGCGTCGCGCCGTGTTTGGCCGCGGGCGCTGGCGGGCGTGGGGGTGGCGCTAGCGCTTGCGGTGGTCGCGTTCGCTGCGCTGGCGTTCGTGTGGTCGCGCCCGGCGATCGTTGCCGATGCTGCCGCGCTCGCGCGCGTGAAGTTGCCGCTGACGAACGGCACGATCGAGAGCGTGAGGGCGACCGGGCCGCGCGGGCGGGAGATCCCGCTGACGGTGAGCGACGGGCGGCTATGGCCGCAGGTCGCGCTTGCACCGGGTGAGCCGATCTCGGTCGAAGTCGTGTTTCGCCGCCCCGGTTGGATCGCGTGGCTTGCCGGCGCGAGCGACACCCAGCGGCTGCGGCTGCTCACTCCCACCGCGCTACTGCGCGAACGCTACGTGACGCTGGCGGCCGGCGCGCCGCTGCAGCTGGCGTTTGACCAGCCGGTGCGCACGGTCGCATACGGGGCGCCCGAACACCTGCGCCGGCATCTGCTCGCGCAGGCGCGTAGTCAGATCACGGTGGCGCGCAGCGGCGAAGCCGGCTCGATCGAAGTCGCAGCGGCAGCGCGTGCATGGGAGACGCTGCCGGCGCCGTCGTTGCTGAGCTGGTTCCCTGCTGGGGCTGGGCCGAGCGCGGTGCTCAGCCCGAGTCCTGGAACGCGGATCTCGCCGACGACGCCGATCTACCTGACCTTCTCCGAACCGGTGTCGGCGGCGCTCGGCGGAGCGCTGCCGCGCCTGCAGCCCGCCGCTGCCGGTCGCTGGCGCACGCTCGACAGCCACACGATCGCGTTCGCGCCTAACGGCTACGGCTTCGGCCTGGGCACCCCCGTCACGCTCGAGCTGCCGCACGCGGTGCGGCTGCTGGGCACCGGCCACGACGGGTCTTCGAGCGTCGCGAACTGGACGGTGCCGGAAGGCTCGATCCTGCGCGCGCAGCAGATCCTGGCGCAGCTCGGATACCTGCCGCTGAGCTTCTCTTCGACGCACCAGATCGCGCTGACTGCAGCGGCCCAGGAGCGCGCTGCGGTCGACCCGCCGACCGGCGGCTTCTCCTGGCGCTACGGCAACACGCCCGCACCACTAGCGGCGGAGTGGCAGCCGGGCGCCGCCAACGTGGTGACGCGCGGTGCGGTGATGGCGTTCGAGAACGCCCACGAACTCACGACCGATGGGATCATCGGCCCGGTGGTGTGGCGGGCGCTGCTCCGCGCCGCGATCGCCGACCAGCGGACGACTGCGAGCTACACATACGTGATGGTGAGCGAGCACTCGGAGACGCTCGAACTGTGGAACGACGGCTCGATCCGCTTGACGACGCCCGTCAATACTGGCATCGCGACGGCGCCGACCGAACTGGGCACGTTCCCGGTGTACGAGCACATCGCCTCGGGGACGATGAGCGGCACCAACCCGGGCGGCAGCCATTACGAAGATCCGGGCGTGCCATGGATCAGCTACTTCAACGGCGGCGATGCGCTGCACGGCTTCGAACGCGCTCAGTATGGCTTTCCTCAGAGCCTCGGCTGTGTCGAGATGCCGCCCGCGACCGCCGGGCGGGTATGGCCGTACACGCCGATCGGAACGCTCGTTCACATCGAATGACCGAGCGCACTGGCGCTGCTGCTGCTACCGTGGACGGATCAGGTCGGGCATTTAGCCCGGCATCGCAGTGCCAGCGCTCGTAGCCTTTGCTCAGCAATCTCCGCGTTCGCAGCACTACAAACGCAGGAGGAAATGCAGAATGGCTACAGGAACCGTGAAGTGGTTCAGCGACGACAAGGGCTTCGGCTTCATCACCCCTGATGACCAGTCGAAGGATCTGTTCGTCCATCACAGCGCGATCGTCGGCGAGGGCTACCGCTCGCTCGCCGAGGGCGCGAAGGTCTCATATGAGGCCGAGGCCGGCGACAAGGGCCCCAAGGCCGCCAACGTCCAGCCGCTGTAGCAAGCCCGGGCGCCTACCAGCGCCCCAGTAGATGGCCCGCGGTCGATCTACGGATCGGCCGCGGCAATCAGGATGCCCGCTGTGGCGTGCGCTAACTAGCCTGGCGATCTGAGGCGGCGGGTGAATACTGGGCTTCGATTGGCTGTATAGCGGTGGCTATACGGTCAGCGGCGGCGGGTGATACCCCGCTTCGATCGGCTGTATAGCGAAGGTGATACAGGCGGTGGGGTGATGTGTGGTCGCCGAGCATCGCGCGGCCGAGGGACGCCGCGGCCTTCTGGAACATCAGGCTCCTCCTCCTCCTCCTCCTCCTCCTCATCATCATCTGGCGGGGACCTGTTGGGTGATGCAGTGGATGTTGCCGCCGCCGAGCAGGATCTCGCGCGCGGGGACGCCGACGATTTCGCGATCGGGGAAGCAGCCGCGCAGCAGCTGCGCGGCGTCGTCGTCGAAGCGCTCGTCCAGCAGCGGCATCACGATCCGCGTGGTGGCGAGGTAGAAGTTCACGTACGACGCCGCCAGGCGGTCACCCGCGCGGCGCGGCAGGGTGCCGGCAATCGCGTCGACGCCGCTGGCCTCCTGCTCGCTGATCGTGATCGGGCCGGGCGACGGTAGGCGGATCACCTCGAGCGAGCGCCCGCGCGCATCGGTCGCGGCCTGCAGGCGCTCCAGCGCGTCGCGCGAGATGGCATGCTGGGGGTCGGACTTATCTGCGGCGTAGGCGAGCAGCACGACGCCCGGTCGCGCGAAGCACGCGAGGTTGTCGACATGCCCGTCGGTCTCGTCGTTGAAGACCCCGCGGCCGAGCCAAATCACCTTCTCGGCGCTGAGGTGGTCGAACAGCGCTCGCTCGATCTGCTCGCGCGAGAGCTCGGGATTGCGGTTGGGGTTCAGCAGGCACTCTTCGGTGGCCATCACCGTGCCCTCTCCGTCCACGTGGATCGAGCCGCCCTCGAGCACGATCGGCGCGCGATAGCGATCGGCGCGTTCGATCTCCAGGACCTTCCTGGCCGCACGATCGTCGCGGTCCCACGGGAAGTACAGGCCGCCGTCGAGTCCGCCCCAGGCGTTGAAGCGCCAGTCGACGCCGCGTCTGCCGCCACCGGCGTCGATCACGAAGCTCGGGCCGATGTCGCGCATCCACGCGTCGTCGGTCGCGATCTCAACGACGCGGATCGAGGGCGAGAGCACCGAGCGGCAGTGCTCGAACTGCGCGTCGGAGACCGCCATCGTCACCGGCTCACAGACGTTGATCGCCTCGGCCACCGAAGCGTAGGCCTCCTGCGCGGGCTTGGCGCCCAAACGCCAGTTGTCCGGACGCTCCGGCCACGCCATCCAGCAGCCGCTGTGCGGCTCGAACTCGCCCGGCATCCGATAGCCGTCGGCGGCCGGGGTCGAGGTCAGGGCGACGCTCACACCTCACAGCGTACGCTCGAGCCTCCTACAGTCATGCGGATGGGGGAGATCCGCGTGATCGCCGCGCAAGTCCCGCTCGCCTCGCCGGCGCGCAAGCGCCCACCGCGCCGGGCGCCGCTGCGGATCGGTGCCGTGCAGCAGCGCTGGCACCCCGACCCCGAGGAGCACGAAGCGGCGCTGGAGGCCGGTATCAGGCTTGCCGCCGGCGAGGGCGCGCGGCTGGTGTGCCTGCAGGAGCTGACGCTCAGCCGCTACTTCGCGGTCGATCCCGCGGGCCCGCAGGCAGCGGAGGTGCAGCCGGAGGATCTCCCCGGCGGCGCCACCCACCGCTTCGCGGCGCGCATGGCGCGCGAGACGGGCGCGCTGATCCACGCCTCGCTGTATGAGCGCGCGGACGGCGAGGACGGCCTCGGCTACAACACCGCGATCGTCGTGCGGCCCGACGGCGAGCTTGCGGCACGCACGCGCAAGCTGCACATCCCGGTGACCGCCGGCTATCACGAGGACCGCTACTTTCGCCCCGGGCCGGGCGACGCGGACGCGTTCCCGCTGCTCGCCGTCGGGGAGGCCCAGCTCGGCCTGCCGACGTGCTGGGATCAGTGGTTCCCGGAGGTCTCGCGCGCGTACAGCCTGGAGGGCGCGGACGTGCTCGTGTATCCGACGGCGATCGGCTCCGAGCCCGAGCATCCAGACTTCGACACGCAGCCGCTGTGGGAGAAGGTGATCGTCGGCAACGCGATCGCCAATAGCGTGTTCATGGTCGCGGTCAACCGCGTCGGCTCCGAGCCGCCGCTGCGCTTCTACGGCTCCTCGTTCATCTGTGATCCATACGGGCGCAAGCTCGTGCAGGCGCCACGCGAGGAGCCGGCCGTGCTGGTCGCCGACCTCGATCTCGACCAGCGCCACGATTGGCTCGAGCTGTTCCCGTTCCTCGCCACCCGCCGCCCGGACGCCTATGCGCGGCTCGCCGAAGAGGCGGCGGAGCTGACGGCTGAGGACTCAGCTGGCTGACGGGGGCGGCCCGGTCAGCTGTTAGTGGTCCACTCGAGCCCGGTGAAGTAGGCGGCGCTGGCCGGTGCCCGTGTGCTGCTCGCATCGGCGCTCTTGTCCGTCCTGCGCCGATCCACGCCTTCCTGCACGAACGTGTCCTGGTCGACGGGAACCGCCCAGCGTTGCTCGCTCTCGGCGGCAGCGTCGAGGGCGGGGGTCTCTGCCGCAGGCTCCGCGTAGGACCCGGCGTACACCCCCCCGAGCTCGAGCTCGTCGGCATACACTTCGCCGACCAGGAGATCGGACGCGCTTGGGTGCACGAGCTCGTCCTGGGCCGGCCACGTCGGTGCGTCGAACTCCTCTGTCGCCTGCCACGACGACGCGTCGGGGCCGACCTCGACCGGCCGGGCCGCTACCTCGTTGTGCGCGGGGGCGTCCTCGCTGCACGCGGGCGCGTCGAGCGCATAACGGAACTGGCCGCTCTCGTCGGCGACCCAGAAGGCGTCGCCGTCGGCGGTCGCCTCGTGCAGGATCGAGCGATCGTAGTGTTCGGCGACGCGCGCGAGCGCATCCATGTCGGCGACGTCGATCACGGGCACCCCTGGCAGCTGCCAGACGCGTTCGACGGGGACGATCAGGTGTCGGTAGCGCGCGCGGATGCTCGCCGACTCATCACGGCGCCGCGGTGCTAGGAACGCGAGTATCGGCTGCAGCAGCGCGAGGACCACAAGCAGGGCACAGATGAGAATGCCGATCGCCACGAGCGCGATCGTCCGCGCCGTGGCGACGGACAGCCGCGCGACGCCGAGCGAGACGGACAGCGGCTGGTAGCGCGTGCCCGTCACCGAGCCTGAGCTCGTCGGTTGGAACTGGCTGGGAGGCGCCGGTGCGCCGACGAGCGAGCGGGCCGACGAGCTGGCTGCCTGGATCTCGGTTTCCGAGAAGCTGAACTTGATTTCGGGCGCGAACGTCGCGTGGATCGGCGCGACGCCGGCGACGCCGCTCGCGCTCACGTGCGGGACGATCGTGAGCGTGTAGGAGCCGCGCGCTTCGGTCGTGTGTTCTACGCGTTGCACCAGCGCCAGCAGCGAGGTCAGATCGAGCGTGCCGGTGGCCAGCGCACGATCGCCGTGGAAGTAGGTCGGCGCGCCGAGCGAGAGCGTCGTCTGCCAGCCGCTGGTCGAGACGATCGTCGCGGACAGCGATGCCCGGCCCGCGAGCGAGTGCTTGGCGGCGGCGTCGAACCGGTACGCGAAATGGAGATCGACCGTGCTGAGCACGCGGGTGAAGAGCGGTTCGCCGGTGAC
This sequence comes from uncultured Solirubrobacteraceae bacterium, assembly GCA_963735615.1. Taxonomy (GTDB): domain Bacteria; phylum Actinomycetota; class Thermoleophilia; order Solirubrobacterales; family Solirubrobacteraceae; genus Palsa-744. The sequence continues at coordinate 1,182,219 of CAVTLO010000001.1, read as the reverse complement.
GGCACGGTTGTTCGCGTAGACCGGGCCCGGCGTCGCATCGGCCACGTATGACAGGGTGCCGCTCTGCTTGTAGGGGATCTTGTAGGAGCTGCGCTGCGACGGCGCGCGCGTGAACGCGAGCAGCGCGAGCACGACGAACGGGAGCAGTGCGACCGTGCCGATCGCGAGCACGACGAGGACTGGGCTTGCACCGGTCTGTTGCGGGAAGCGCATCGGTGGCTGGGTCATCCCCTCGCCTGCGCGCAGGTCCCTGCGCTTGCGTCGGCGCTGGCGTGTGAATGCGGCCCCGCTGAGCAGAAGTACGCCGATGGCGATCAGGATTCCCACGAGCGCTGGCGAGCGGATCGCCTGCAGTCGAGCGCCAAGGCCGGGTACATGTATCCACAGCGCGCCGATCAGCTGGCTGGCGGCCGGGTGTTCGAAGTCGACGAAGTCGTTGTTGTCTCCCTTGAAGATGTAGCGGCTGCCGGCGCGCCCGATGATTCGGTGCAGCACGATCGTGTGCAGCATCTTGTTCTGGTAGGCGACGATTTCACCGACGTGGTAGCTGCCCCGGCTGCGCACGACCGCCAGGTCGCCGCTGTGAAAGCGGGGCTCCATGCTGACTCCGTGGGTGACGACGTATGTCGTCGAGCCACCGAGCGGGGCTGGCGCGAGGTAAAACCACAGGCACCCCAGGACAGACAGTCCCAGGGCCCAGGCGACGAGTTTTTTGAGATGTGTGGTTCGCATGCGGATCGAGGCTTTCGCATTGCGTGTGTGGGCGTTGGAGCGGCCGGACGTGCCGGCCGCTCCACGTCGCCCATGTCGATCGTGCTATTCGACGACCACTTCGCCTTCACTGACGGCGGCGACGGTCAGCTGCAAGCCTTCCGCGTTCGGCACGCCTTCACCAGGGAAGGTACAGACGATTTCTGTCTCTTCCGCTGACACCACTGTGTATTCGGCTTTCGCGCAGTCGACCCATTCGGCCGTTTTGGGGGCCGCTTTGCTGAGGGCGACCTTGACGTCCGACGGCTCCAGTTTTTCTTTGCTGGTGAGATCGAAGTTGGCTTTGGTGATCTTAGTTCCAACTTCATTCCACGTGTAGCTCACACCTGACTCGGTGTAGCCAGACACCACCGCCTGGCCACCACCGGCAGCCTGAGCGGGAACGGTGTTGCTTGCTGTGAACGCGTACGCGCCCACGCCGATCACGCCTGCGAGCACGAACGCGCACAGGCCGGCTATCTTTCGCTTGCGGCTAGCGAAGGTTCGCTTGCCTTTACGCATCAACACTTCGGGCCCCCTTTTATGGGATTGTGGACACAGGCGTGTCCTTCACGGGGGGCCATCGACCCTCTCTTAGACGCCCTTTATGGATGCAGTGGCGGTTGCACGCATTGTCAGAGTTTGCAATGGCGCTTGCGGTCAGGGAATCGGCTTGCGCTCGACTTCGGCCGTGATCCGCGGGCGCAGGCCGGAGGCGAGTTCGCGCTCGACCTTCCTGCTGATCTCTCCGGAGGCGAGCGCCGCCTTGAGTGTGGCTTCCCGTGCGCTAACGCGCGCGTCGATGAGTCCCGCTGGCGACTTTCCGGGCGTCGCGGCGGCGATCTGCGCGAGGCTGCGACCGGCATGCAGATCGGCGCGCAGCTGCGCGGTGCTTACACCCAGATAGCGGGCGGTCGCGGGCAGGCCGCTGTAGCCGGGAGTCCTTTCGAGCTCGGCCGTGAGCCGTCTGCGCAGGTGCGCGAGCCGCGTGCGCTCGGCGGCGGGGGACAGCCGCTTCGCTTTGACCTCTGCGCTCAGCTGCGCTGCTCGCGCGCTCACGAGTGCCTCGACGAGCCCTGTCGTCGATCTGCCGCCAGTGGCGTCGGCGATCTGCGCGAGGCTTCGCCCCGATCGCAGCTCGCTGCGCAGCTGCGTCTTGGTCAGCCCAAGATAGCCGGCCTCGATCTCGGCTGTACGCCTGGGTGCCGCCTGTGCTCTCGCTCGAGCGAGGCCGGAGCGCGCGCGGGCGTGACCGCCGCCGCCCGAGCTGACGACGGCCACGATCGCGCCAGCGATGACGGCCGCGACGGCGACCGCGATCATCAGGCTTCGTTTGCTCATGCGGCTCATCTGCTCAATTCTGCCGGCCCTGTCCAGCCGGTGCTCCAGGCTGTTGTCAAACGGCGGCGCTCCATGATATGCTCCGGCCCTCTATCTCGGGGGTAAGCGGAGGAGGGGACCTTTGTGCTACCCGCGGATAGCGACAAGTTGTTTACAAGGGCCAGACTAGCTCAATCAGCCCGCCAAGGGCGAAAGCGAGGACTTAGGAGAATGAGACGCGTCAGGATCGTACTCGGGCTTGCCGTCGGGGTGTGCGCCTTCGGCGCGCTCTCCGTGCCGGCATTCGCGAAAGAAAAACTGGTGTTCGGCACGTTCGTGGCGAGCGTCGCCGGGCAGACCATCTCGCCGACCTCACCGGCTCGAGTGGTCGAGAACAAAGAAGATGAAGCCGAAGTGACGGAGCTGCAGATCGGTGGATACAGGTTCGGAGTGGTCAACAGCGAAACTGGCGAAATCGAATACGAAAACCCGTGCAAAAAGACCCCGAGGGTGAAGGGCGTGGTCACAGAAGAACGGTCTTCGAGTCTGCTGACCGAAATCACGTTCAGGGAATGCGTCAGCAGCAACCCCGACGGCGCTCAGATCCCGTGGAAGGCCTCGAACTTCAAGCTTGACATCAAGTTCAGGTCCGACGAATCCGCCGAGCTCGGTAACTCCGAAGGTGGGTTTGAAATCGCGGAAAACGCCACCGAGGTGATCAAGGGCGTGAACGGCTCCTGCCTCCTTGAAGTGCCAAAGCAGTTCGTGCCGGCGAGATCTACGAACAACGAAGAAAAATTCTGGGAAGCGGCGGAATACACGCCGGAAACGGAACCCGTCGAAAACTGGGAAAAAAGCAAAAAACTCCAAGAAGAGTATCCGGGCGGCGTCAAGGACAGGCTCGAGATCGAAACGACAGAAAAATTCGCGGGCATCGTCAGCTACGTCGATACGGCGACGACCAAAAAGCGTCGCGGCTGTGTCGCGAAAAGCGGTGAAGGCAACGGCAAGCTCATCACCGAAGGACCGCACGCGGGTTGGATCGAATACAACAATGGGAAGCTAGGCCTCAATGCTGAAGGTCTGGAAATCAAGGGCGGCCAGCTCACGTTTGAACCGCCCGCGTGAGCAGGCACTAGCAAGGTAGCGCCTCACGGAGCGTGGGGAGCCGGGTCGTCCCAGCGGCCCGTGTTCTCCACGCTCCGTTCTGTGTTAAGTGTGTTTTGTCAAGCGGCCGGCGCGAGCACGGGCAGGCACTGCCCGTGCTCCTTGGACTGGTACATCGCCATGTCGGCGCGCTTGACGAGATCTTCGGAGGTGACTGGCCGCTCGCCCGAGCACGCGACGCCGACGCTCGCGCCGAGCTCGACGCTCCCGCAGGAGAGCTCAAAGGTGCCGCACAGCGATTCGCAGATGCGGTCGGCGGCGCGCATCGCGTTCTCGCTCCCGGGAATGTCGCGCAACACGACCAGGAACTCGTCGCCGCCGAGGCGCCCGACGACGTCGCTGTCGCGACTGGCCAGTTTCAGGCGCTCGGCCACTAGCACGAGCAGCTCATCGCCGGCGGCGTGGCCGAGCTTGTCGTTGACGGGCTTGAACTCGTCGAGGTCCACGTAGATGAGGCCGGTGGTGCTCGCGTCATCCCGCGCGAGCTCGCGCTCGAGCGTGCCAAGCACAGACGCGCGGTTGTGGCAGTGGGTGAGCGCGTCGAACGTCGCACGACGCTCGAGCTCCTGGCGCGCGCGGGCGCTGTCGGTGACGTCGAGCACGCACGTGATCGCGCCGCTGACCTCGCCGTTGGCGCGCACGAGCGCCCGCAGGCTCATCAGTGCGCGCCGCCACGCTCCCGACGGCAGCGTGATGTCTACCTCTACGTCGCGATCGACACCGTCGCGCAGAACCTCATCCAGCGCCGCGTCGAGCTCCGCCGTGCTCTGCTCGGTGACCGTGTGCAGCAGGCTCGACGCCGACGTTGCCGCTGCGCTGGCAGCCTCGCTCGCCGCGCGTGGCTCGCTCTGCTCGCCAGGCGCCTCAGAGCCGTAGAGGATCTCCAGTAGGCGCGCGTTGTTGTACATGACGTTGCGCTCGGTATCAAGGTGCAGCAGCCCCACGGGCATCGCCGCCGTCAGCCGGCGCAACAGCTCCTCGCGCTCCTGCAGCGCCTCCTGGGCCTGCATCTCGGCGGAGATGTCGATGATCTCGACGAGCACGTAGTTGCGGTCTGGGTGGTTGAGGAAGTTGCGCAGCGTCGTGTCTACCCACATCCACGTGCCGTCGCTGCGCTTGCGGCGCAGCCGCGTCTGCTGGTCGTGGCCGCTCGAGAGCACCGCCAGCCAGCCCTCGACCGCGCGGCCTTGGTCGTCGGGGTGTATCTGGTCGAGCACCGGGTTGCCCAGCAGCTCCTCCTCGGTATAGCCGAACATCTCAGTGAACGAGCGGTCGCAACCGAGGACGCGTGCGCCCTCGTCCTCCATCAGCGCGCAGAAGCGCGGCGCAGCCGGAGCGAGTTCGACGAGCTTCTCTGCCCCGTCTGCCTGCTCGTCGCTGGGGATGATCACGCCGAGCAGCACGCCGTGCACTTCGCGCAGGTCGATGAAGTGCAGCGTCGTCCATGTCGAGGGCTGGCGCAGCAGGCGGACCTTGTCGGAGGCCGCCCCCTCCTCCTGGGCGCGCAGCCAGACTCTGACGACCGTGGCGCGGTCGTTCGCGACGACATTGTCAACCAGCGCGCGCCCCTCGATCAGGCCCTGACCCCACAACCCCACCGACTGGGGCACAGGAACGATCAGCCCGTTGGCGGCGAGCCCGCACACGAGCGCGCCGGGGTGCTCGCGCAGCAGGGCTTCGGCGCCCATCGCGACAGCTTGACCGTCCTGAGCCATCGGAAGATCCATGTCGCGGTCGAGATCGGCCGCGCAAGGCCGCGGCATGAGTCGTGAAAGGGCGCATGGACACGCATTTCAGCCGGTCCTTGACATTCCCAATAATCCTGATAAGGTTCATGAACATTGCTCGTGAGCACGGACACCGGTCTCTGATCGTCGACCGTGGCGAGCGGGCAACGTAGACCCACCTGACGTTTCTCTCCTCCCTGGGGGGTGGCCTGTCGGCCGCTTCCCAGACCCTCCACGACTGGGCCGGCTCCCCTCGCCGGCCCAGTCTTTTTTCTGAGCTCGGGTGCGACGCTCCGGCCTGCGAGCGCTGATGGCCCTGGCTTGCGATCGCGCCTTGGTGCGTCAGCCATCGCCGAATGGAGCTATCGGTACGCCGTGGTCGCGCTCTCGCATGCCGAGCTCATACGCGCCGGCGTGTGCGCTGTGCAGAGTCGTGGCGAGGCCGCCGTGCGCCGGCGTGACCGTGAGCTCGACTGCGGCGACGGAGCAGTGGACGACGTCGTGCTCGCTACGCTGCGACGCGCCGCCGTCGGGGTCGGCGTAGCGCCAGCCGGCCGCCGATTCGCCGGGAACCGCGACGCGTGCGCGCAACTGCAGGCCGGCCTCGCCGGCGAGCGTCAGCGAGCAGCCTGTCGCGTCAGCCGCGACGCGCGTCCCACGCGCGCCCAGGCCGCCGATGCGGTGGCGGCGGCCGTCGAGGAACAGCGCGCCGCTCGCCGCCCACGGCGTCATTCGCCCGCCCAGCTTCAGGCGTCCGATCGCGACGTCCAGCCACGCTTCTGGCTGCTCGGCGAACGCGAGGCCGTTCAGCCAGATCCAGCGCTCGGCGTGCTGGGAGCCCCAGTTGTGCCCCACCATCCCCGGCCAGCCGCGCACGTGCAGCTCCTCGCGCCCGGCGAGCTCGAGCACGCCGTCGAAGCTGGCGGTCGGCGCCGGGCTGGTGAGCTTCGTGCGTGGCAGCGGCGTGTGGTACAGCCACGCGGGAGAGAGATGGCGTAGTTCCGGCTGATCGGAGCCAAAGCGCAGCGACCAGCGCGCGTCCCCGCAGCTGCCGTCCGCATGCGCCGCGCCCATTGCGCTGTCGCCGACCGCGATCCAGCCACCGGCCGGGACGCGCAGCTCGTCGGTGCTCAGCTTGTTCATATACGGGCGCCCGCGGCGGGCGTCGAACACGGTGCACCACACCGACCCGCGCGGCGCGCGACCTGGCGCCTTGTGCACGGTGTGGCGAATCCAGATCCCGACGGGCTCCTCGGGGGAGACCGCGCGCAGGTAGAAGGACTCGTACATACCTGCCCTCGCACGCGCGCGCGGAAACATCGCCTCGGTTCCCATGGACGCGATCCTAGACCCTACCCCCCGATCGCCGACGTGGTGCGTCGAGTGGACGTAGCGGCGATCATCCGACCGGTGCGCCGCCGATCCTGAGAGGATGCCGCGATGAACCGCGACTCCCTCGTGCAGCTGCCTGCCGTGTTCAGCTCGCCGCAACCGCGCAGCGATGCTCGATATGTGATGGGCGTCGACGGCGGCGCCACGAAGACGCTCGCAGCGGTGCTCGACCTACGCGAGGCGGTGCTGCACATCGGCGAAGGCGGGCCGAGCAACCAGGACGCCGTCGGCGCCGAGGCCGCCGTGCATGAGCTGTTGAGCGCCGCCGATAAGGCGATCGCGCACGCGGGCATCGACGCGGGGGAGCTGGGTGCTGCGGTGCTCGCGATCGCCGGGACCGACACCGCCAGCGTCGTGCGCAACGTGCGCGCCGCGCGGACGGACGCGTGGCTGGTGGTCAACGACGTCGTCGCCGCCTGGGCGACCGCCACCGGCGGCGGGCCGGGCGTCGCGGCGATCGCAGGCACCGGCTCGAACGTGTTCGGCGTCGGCGGACAGGGCGCCGAGACGCGCGCGTGGAGGGCCGGAGGCTGGGGCCATCGGCTCGGCGACGAGGGTTCCGGCTACTGGCTGGGAGTGCAGTCGATCAAAGCAGCGTTGCGCGACCGCGAGGCGTCCGGCCCGCCGACGGCGCTCAGCGACGCAGTGCCCGCATGCCTCGGCGAGCCGAGTATCGAGGCGGTCGTCGCGCGCGTGTACGCCGAACCGCCGCTGACCAAGGGCGAGATCGCGAAAATCGCGATCGATACTTCCAGGCTCGCTGCGCAGGGCGATGCCGTCGCGCGCGAGCTCTATGCGCGCGGCGCCGCTGAGCTCGGCGAGCAGATCGCGGCGGTCATCCGCCAGACCGGCCTCGAAGGAGACTTCCCCGTCGGGCTGATCGGCAGCGCGTTCAAGGCGGGGGCCGTGTTCGTCGAACCGCTAACGCGCGCCATCCACGCCTGTGCGCCGCAAGCGCGTGTGGGCGCCGTCAAGATGGCGCCCGTCGGCGGCAGCCTGCTGCTCGCCGCGCGCGCGTGCGGCAACGGCGATGCGATCGCCGCGGACGAGCTCTCAGCGCTGGTCGCCGACGCCTGCGGTTAGGCTGAGCCGCGCCTCGATCTCCTCGCGCCCGCCGATCGCGCCCGCTCCTGAACCGCCCATGCGCACAGCCGCCGCCGCGCTGCCAAAGCCCGCGGCCGCCAGTGGCGATCGGCCTTCGCTGAGCGCAACGAAGAACGCGGCCGCGAACACGTCGCCGGCGCCGAGGTCGTCGACCGGCTGCTCGAGTGCGGGGACGTCCAGCTCGAGTACGAGGGTCTCCGGCTCGAGCGCCTCCGCGGATGATGCGGGCGCCGCTGTGCCCTGCGTGAGGATCGTGATCGGGCCGGCGCCCGCAGTCACCGCCACGGTCGCGCCCGCCGCGCGCGCCGCGGCGATCAGGGCGCTACAGCTCGCGCGCTCGTGCTCGCTCACGACGATCGCGTCGCAGCGCCCAGCGACGGCCGCCGCGCCAGCGCCCATTGGGGGCACCTGCGTGATCTGGCCGCCCGGCCCGCCCCAATCCCGCACCAGCCCCTGCGGGGTTAGGCCGACGAACGGCGCCCGCTGGCGTGGCGGGAGGGACGCGTCCCCGCGCGGCGTGCCCTCGGGCGGCGCGACAGGCGTGCCCGCTGGCGCCCCGCGCGGCGCCCAGCGCCAGCGCGTGGGGGTCTCGCGGGCGACGGGCGCGAGGTGCAGGATCGCGGTGTCCAGCTCGAGGTCGGCGGCGATCGGCCCCGCCCATGCGAGTACGCGCTGGCTGCGCTCGGAGCCGGTGCCGAGGGTGTGTAGCGTCGTCGTGTGCGGCGCCGGCAGGACCGTCAGCTCGAGCTCGCCAAGGAACGGCTCGAGCAGCGCCTCGATCTCGCCGGGCACGCCGCGCGTAAGGATCCGCGCGCGCAGGCCGAGCCTCGCGGCCTGCACGGCGCTGTAGAAGGCGGTGCCGCCGGCGCGGCGTGAGCCGCCGTCGAGCACGTCGATCGTCACATGGCCGATCGTCGTGTAGTCGAAGTGCAAGTCGCGGTTCACCCTTCACCCTCCCGGCAACGCCTGTGGGACAATCGCGCCGGATTGCACCGGCAGGCCGGCAGCGGTGAGCCGCCTCGACACGAGCACCGCGTTCATACCAAATCGAACGTGCCCGTCGCCTGTTGTGCTGCTTGAACGATGATTCCCAAGACCGATCACCGACGTGCGCTCGCCGGCCTCTGCGCCGCGTCGCTGCTGTGTCTGACGCTCGCCGCCGCCGCGACTCCCGCTGTGGGCCTCGCCGCAGCCGCGCGCGCGGCCTCCGGCGCCCGGGACACCCACGCCGCGCGGAGTGCCCACGCCGCCCGGGCATCCTCCTATAAAACCTCTCCGTACCCAGCGGGCGCCACGCGCCCGGCGTTCACCCCGAAGCCATCCGAATACGCACGCGCGGCGAGCTCGAGCGGCGGCTCGGCGGCCCCGGGGAGCTCCGCGCCGGCCGCCACGAAACCCACCAAGTCCAAGAAGCCGAAGAAGCCCGTCCTACACGGCAACCCCGCGCGCGCGCTGGTCGCGTTCGAAGCGATGCAGAAGCACTTCTACGTGGGCTCGGGCCTGTACGAAGGCGAACCGTTCTCCTACCTGTGGCCGTTCTCGCAGGCGCTCGCCGCGACCGTCAGCATGGCCTACATCCCGCACCTCGGTGTGTCGCTCGCGCGCGAACTGCAGTCGCGGCTGACCGGCCTGAACTCCTATCTGGACACGGACAACTCGGGTGCCTCAGAAGGGGCGTTCACAAGCACGCTTGCGGCGTTCGACGGCACCGTCGCGCCGCCGACGGGGCCTGGCGGGACGAAGTACTACGACGACAACGACTGGGTCGCGATCGAGCTGATGCGGCTTTACCAGCTCACCCATCAGACGCCGCTGCTCGGCAGCGTCGAGGGGATCATGGCGTTCGAGATGGCTGGCTGGCAGGAACGCCCCGGACTGGCGTGCGAGGGCGGCATCCCGTTCTCGAACGCCGCCAGCAACGGCGAACGCAACACGGTCACCAACGCGCCGGCGGCGGAGGTCGCGACGCTGCTTTACAAAGCCACCGGCAACGCCGCCTACCTGCAGTTCGCCGAGAAAGCCTACGAATGGGTGCGCGGCTGCCTGCAGCAGCCGGCCAACCTGTACGCTGATCACATCGGCATCAAAGGCGTCGTCGAACCGATGCTATGGAGCTACAACCAGGGCTCGATGATCGGCGCCGGCACGCTGCTCTACCAGGCGACCCGCGACGCTGCATACTTGTTCCAGGCGCGCCAGACCGCCAAGGCGGCGCTCGCGTACTTCACCCCCGAACGGCTCGGCTCCGAAAACCCGTTCTTCGTCGCCGTCTACTTGCGCAACCTGCTGTACCTCGACTCCGTCACGCACGACCCGCCCGGGCCGGCGATCGCGCAGAACTACGTCAACTACGCCTGGCAGCAGCGGCGCCTCAGCGACGACGTGTTCGTCGCCGGCTCGCCGCCGTCCGCACAGCTGCTCTACCAGGCGGCGATTGTGCAGATCTACGCGCTGCTGTCGATCCCCGCCAACGACTACTTCTAGGGGGAGTACGCTCTATGGCGGTGACCGAAGGAACGAACCTGACGACGGCCGCGGGCCTGGAAGCCCTGGAAGCCGAGCTTGCGGTGCTCGAGGGAGACGGGCGTAGGGAGATCGCCGAGCGCATCAAGACCGCGCGCGAATGGGGCGATCTGAAGGAGAACAGCGAGTACCACGACGCCAAGAACGACCAGGCGCACCTGGAGACGAAGATCGCGCGCCTGCGCGAGAAGATCACCGGCGCGGTGATCGTGCAAGAGGCGCCCGCCGGCGCCGGCGAGGTCGTCTCGTTCGGCTCGACCGTCGTCGTCCGCGACGAGGACGGCGCCGAGCAGACGTGGCGGATCGTCAGCTCCCACGACGCCTCCCCACGCGAGGGGCGCCTGTCCGCCGAATCGCCCGTCGCCGTCGCACTGCTCGGGCGCGCGCCCGGCGATCAGGCGGCCGTGACGCTGCCTAAGGGCAGGCGCACGCTCACCATCGTCACCGTCAGCTAAGCCGCGCGTCGCGCGCGTACGCGGCGCTGATGCGCCGGATGAACGCGTTCGGCTTCTCGTCGTACAGGCGCTCGCCGTCGCGCAGCGCGCGCTTGCGCAGCGCCCGCCGCCGCCTGGCGGTCAGCTCCAGCAGGCGCTCGCGCGTGCGCCGATCCGTGTCCCACGTCTCCTGCGTGTCCGCGCCCACGCCGCCCGCGCGCACGCGCGCGGCGAACACCGCCAGGTCGTGCTCCTCGCCGAGCAGTTCGCCGAGTGCGTCCGCGCGGCGCGCGAGCTTGCGCAGGCGCTCGCCGGAGCGGGCCGAGCGGCCTGAGCCGCCAGGGCCACGGGAGCTGAAGGCGCCTGTGCCGCCGCTGCCGCGGCGCTCGAGCAGTTCGGCCGCGTAGCGCAGATCCTTGACGCGCTTGCGCCACTCGTGCATCGCGATCATGCGGTCGCCCTTGCGGCGCGCGACGCGCCGAAAGCGCTTGCGTCCCTGGCGATATACCCGCTCTAGGTCGGCTTCGATCAGCTCGATGCCGTCGCGGTCGGACAGGCTCCACGCGGCCACGCGCCATCGCAACGCTTGCAGCTCGCCCAGCACCTCCGCGCGCGCAGCCGGGTCTGCGAGCGTCTCGCGCTCCATGCGCGCGTGCTCCGCGCGCAGGCGCCGGCGCAGCTCGAGCACGCCGCGGCGGCGGGCCAGCGCGCGCGGGTGGCGTCGCATCAGGCCGTCTAGCGTGCTGAGCATCACCGCCGCGTCGCGCGCGCCCGACAGGCTGCGCGCGACATCGCGTAGCGCCGTGTTCTCACGAGCGGACGCCTCGCCCCCGAGCTCGCCAGCGAGCAGTCGCAGCATCGCGCGTAGGCGCTTCAGCGCCTTGCGCGTCTCGTGCACCGTGCGCTCGTCCGGTGCCGTCGCGAGCGCATCCTCGTCGCCGGGCGCAAGCAGCTCGAGCGTCAGGTCCACCTGGCCGAGCGCCATGCGGCGCATGCCTTCAGCCAAGCGCTCGACCGGCGCCAGCGCCAGGCGCCGGTCGAACTGGAGCTGGCGTTCGCGTTCCCGCTGGCGCTCGCGCTCGAGCTCGTTCGCACGGCGGCGCTCGCGCTCGGAGCGGGCCAGCGCCAACCCGACACCCACGCCCACCGCCACGGTCACCGTTGCCGCGACCGTCGCAGCGAGCGGCGCCACAATGGAGCCGTGCCCAGCCTTCCGCGCGCCCCATGGTGGACGGTGCGCCGCGCTGCGAATCGCAAGCCGGCGACGTATAGCTGTCCGATTTGTGGTCATCCGCTACCCGCTCTCAGCGAGCATATGCTGATCGCGCCAGAAGGCGACACCCGCCGCCGACGCCACGCGCACACCGACTGCGTGCTCGCCGCGCGCAAGCGCGGGCAGCTGCCGCTCAGGGACGAGTGGCTGCGCGCGCAGCCACGCGCGCCGTCGCTGTGGCGACGGCTGCTGCGGCGCGGCTGAGCCTGCGGTCTTCAGCCCCCGAACGCGTGCACGTGGTCGGGCTCCACGCGGATAATCACGCGCTGTTCGCCCGGCTGGCGCAGCGGATACTTATCCACGCCCATGTACTTCTTGGCCATCGTGTCGATGTGTGCGTCCGCGCCCTCATGCGTGCGCTCGGCGACGCGTCCGCGTACCTCCACGTACTCGTACGGGTTCTCGCCGTTGACGACCGTCAGCGTCACGCGCGGGTCGCGCTCGAGGTTGCGCGGCCACGCGCGCCCCTCCGCCGTGTTCAGCACCGGGCGCCCGTCCTGGACGTCAACCCACACGGGCACGCCGTGCACGGAGCCGTCGGCGCGCAGCGTTGCCACGTGGCAGAAGTTCTTGGCCTTCAGCAGATCCTCAGCGCGGCCTTCGATCTTTACGCTCATCGGTTAAGCCCTTTCTCGCGGTGTGCGGTGTGTGGACTTCAAGATAGGGGGTCGCTGGCGTGGCGGACGATGAAGTATTCGTAGAAGCCGGCGACGCGGGGAGAAGCGCGCAACATGTGTACGCCGAGCTCTTCGACGATCGCTTCGCCGCGGTAGTCAAAGCGCAGCGTCATGCGCGTGAAGTGGCCTTCGCGCACCGCGAACGCGCGCACGCTGACAGCGCTTGGCGAGTAGCTGCCGCCGGCGCAGCTCGGTTCGCAGTCGTCGATCCACACCGCGCCCGTGCCGACCGCCACGGTGGCGTTCCACGTCCGCCAGCTCATGTGTCCGAAGTGGTCCGCCGCGGTGCCGCCGTCGAAGCCGCCGAGGAACGCGCTGCCGTCGCCCGTGAAGCCGATGACCGCTGGCCTCACTTGGAAGGGATGGCGGACGCTCTGGTGCGTCAGCAGGCCGGGTAGGCGCGCGGCGTCGGCAAGCGGAGCGCAGGCCAATGCGACGCACGCGAGGAGCGTCATCAGGGCTCCGGCGCGGGTGCTGTGTATGTATCTCGCCGAGTGCACGCCAACCGATCCCCCTCGCTAGTAGCGGCTCGAGCCGGTCGCCGAGTTGGCTGGGGGGATCGGGTCGAGCGCGGTCAGTTTGCCGTTGTCGAGCTGGAAACGGACGACCGCGCGGCCGCCGCTGGGGCTCGCGAGCGGGTCGCCCTTGCGATACAGCGGATAGCCGAGCGTGACTTCCGTGTCGCTCTGCGCGATCACATCGACAGTCGCGCTCGGTTCCTTGGTGTCGGTGCCGATGTAGCGGCCGGCGACGAAGAAGAACGCCTGCTGGCCGTAACCGTCGCCGGAGCCCGCGCCCGTGCCGACGAGCACCCGCAGCGTTTGGCTGGGGTGATACTGAGACGTTTCGCTCGGCGTGTAGCCCCTGTCCTTGAGCGCGGCGATCGCGCCGGCCAGACCTTCCACGTGGGTTTCCTGCTGGGTGAATTCGGGCTCGGGAGCGGTATGCGTGGTCGTCGGCGCGGCGGTACCACCGGCGGTGCTCGTGGGAGCGCTCGCGGTGGCGGTAGGCGTGGTCGCGGTGGCGGTCGTCGTGGTGCTCGACGTGCTGCTCGTGGGGGTGCTCTGCGTCGTCGTCGCCGGCGCGCTCGCGGCGGTCACCGTTTTCGTCTGGGAGCCGCCGCAGCCGCCGAGCGCGACGGCGCCGCACGCGCCAAGCAGCGCGAGTAGCGTGACCGGCCCCGGTGCTGGGGTGAGCTTCCGTTTCATCACAGCCATGGTATTCGCCGCGCGCTCGGCGCTTCCCCCGCCGCAAGACTTCTACGCTCGCGCTGCAACATTCCTACGCTCGCGCCGCAAGACTTCTACTCTCAGGCGGCGAGAGGGTTTGGCGAAACGGTTGGCGAAACGGCCCCGGCATCTGCCGGGAGAGGGTAGCGTCGTTGGCTCCTAATCAAGTGCCCCCGCACCGCGCTAACGGCCGGGGGCTGACACCAGGAGTTGACCCTGATGCAAGAGAAGCCTACCCCTACCCTTGGCCCTCGTCCCACCCGTGGCGAGCGCGAGTTTGGCGGCATGGAACGCGATGTGATCTACCTGCTCACCGAACCGTCCCGTCAGCCGACCGTCTGGAGCGTGGCGGACATCGGCCGCGAGCTGGAGTACTTCGACCCTGAAGCGCTCACCCGGCCGCTCTGCGGTAAGGGGCTGCTCCACCAGGTCAGCGACGGGTTCGTGACCGCGACGCCCGCCGCGTTCCACATGGCCGATTTGGTCGGCCACGCCACCTGAGCACCTGCGAGAGCGCCACGTCGCCGGGTTGGGGCGTGGCGCTACCCGCCGAGACTCTTTGCCTTCGCCGCCGCGAACTCCGCGTCGGTGAGCGCGCCGCTTGCGTGCAGGCCCGCGAGGCGTTCAAGCTCGCTGGCCGTACTCGGCTTGGCGGGCTGAGCAGCGGGGCGCGCCGCTGGCCGCGCAGTCCTCATCGCTTGCTGCTGGAGCCGCACCTGCTTCTCGGCCGCTTTCGCGGTGCGCTCCTTCTTCGAGTTCGCCTTGACTGGAGCCAAGCCGGCGGTGCCGAGCAGCAGCGTCTTGCGCAGGAATCCCATCCCGCACAGCCTACAGGAGGTCCGCTGTTGCCGATATCGCGCGAGTTCCACGATGCGGACGCCTGTATAAGGAGGGGTGCGTGCGCTCCTTGTGGACTTCCTTCGGCTGGCTTGGCGGGGCTGGAAAGCGAGTGACGGCCCTGCTCACCGCCGTGCTGACGCTCGCGAGCATCGCGGGGTTTGTGATTACGGGCGCGCTCACGTGGGCCGCACTGGCGATCGGCGTTCTGCTGCTGCTTGTGGGCGGCCTTGGTTGGTCCCTGCATGACGAATACCGGAAGCGACTCGCGCGCGAAGCGACGGACCCGAAGGTCGCCCTGCTGGAGCAAGCCATCGAGGACGGTCACGCGCTCTTGCAGGTGGAGATAGCGCTCACACAACACCGCGAGTGGAACCTTTGGGACGACCGCATCACCGCAATGCTGCGCGAGTATTGGGGCGTCCAAGCGGTCGCCGACTTCGATAGGGCACTCCACACGCGGGGACCACGCAGTCGGATCACCGCCCAAATTGTCGTACTCGAAGGGCTCCGCGTTAGGCCGCCAGCGCGTGGCGCTACCCGTGGCACGCCGCGATGACTGCGCCGCTTGAGGCTTTCACTTCGGCAAGCGCCCCGGCTGCGTGATCTTCGTCGCCTTCGCTCAGCGCGGTTCGTACGGTGTCGATGGTCGATACCAGACGTGTCGCGGCTTCTTTCGCGCTGGGAATGGCTGCTGTGACGCTCTTGACCGCCGTTTCGACGCGGTAGCTTTGTTCGTCGGCTTGGGTGAGTGCCGCAGCCTCGTTCTGCCCGACGCTTGGCTCAAGGACATGGCCTACCTGTCTCACCCAGGCGAGGACGGCTTCGTCCAGCCCCAGGCACGCTGTGGCGGCCTTTTCGGCCTTCGACGGGACTTCCGCTTCGGTGCTGGTCGTCTTGGAGGCTCCCCCGCACCCCGAGACGCCTATCCCCAAGACAAAGAGCACTGGCAGCAGCGGGCGATGCTTCACGCCGCGACTGTATTGGTTTCCTCGATCCAAAGGAGTACAGATGTCAGCATTGCTCAAGCGCTTCGACCGTCGCCCGTTTGCAGAGGTCGTTGAAGACGGCGAGCGGATCGGTCTACGCATCGTCTCCACGGGGGGGGATCGTCTACCTCACGGGCGACGTAGACGACGGCCTCCTTGAGGGCACCGAACAGCACGGCGAGCATGGCGGGCGCCTCCTTGGCGCTGAGGCCTCTTTTCTGCATCATGCGGTGCCACTCCGGCCGCTGTTCAACCTTCGCCTTGAAAAGGGCTTCCACGTCCTTCGCAAGCCGCTCGCCCATCTCGCTCGCCTCCTTCGTTGAAAGAGGCCTCAATCTATGCCGCTCGCGCAGTGGAAGCCAACCCCCGTTCTTGACTCAGCGCCGAAGTCAGTTGAGAGAGGATCGTGAGGTCGGCGTGAAGGCGCACGCGCTCGATCCTGCGCACCCTGAGCGGCCCGAGTCCCCATTCGTGCTTGCTGCGCCCGAACGCGCGCTCGACGCTGCTACGGCCCCGGTAGAGTGCCTTCCAGCGCTCAGTGTCGCGCGGGATCAGCGGTTTCAGCCGGTTCGCCTTGAGCCAGATCGACGCGGGCTTGCACTCGCCCGTCGGGCAACGCCACTTGCTCGCCTTACGCTTGTGGTCGGCCCCGGCAAACTTCCAGACGCCATGCTCGCAGTCCGGCGGCCCGCCCTCGCCGCGCTTCACGTCGGCTGTTTCGCGCAGCGGGATCACGGGCGCGATGTCGCGGACCATGCAGTCGAAGTAGACCCCGGCATGGTCATAGCCCTTGTCCAGCGCGCATGTCTCGGGGTCGATCCCGAGCGTGTGGAGCTTGTCCAGCAGCGGCGCGACTGCCTTCGATTCGTGCGCCTTCGCAGTCTCGATCCGCCATGCGAGCGGAAGGTCGGTCTTGGAGCACACCGCCATGTGCAGCTTGTAGCCGTAGAAGATGCCCCCGGCGCGCGTCGAGACGCGGGAGCGGTGCCCCCACGACGCATCGGGGTCCGAGCACTTCCCTTGCTCCAACTCCTCGGCTTTCCTGCCCTTCGCATAGGCGGGCATGTCGCTCGCGTCGATCGCCACATCCCACCCGAGCACGGGGTTGGCCTTCTTGAGCGCACGAACCACGTCCGCGATGCAGCGCTCCAACATCGGCGCGTGGTCACGCAGCTTCGCCGTGAAGCGGTAGCACGCCCATTCGCTCGGAGGGTCGCCCTCGCAGCCGAGCGCCGCTTGCAGCGCGGGATGCTCGCGCACGAGACGTACCGTGCGCGTCCATGTCGGGATTGCGTAGAGCGACTTCGCGAGCGCCATGCCGACCATGACCCTGATCGGGTAGCCCGGCCGTCCCGTTTGGCGGGTCGCGTCAAGCTCATCGATGAGGCGGGAGACCTCGTGTGAGTCGAGGATGCGCGAGAGGTCTTCGGCGACGGATCGCCGTGGTACTTTGGGGGAGGTCACGGAGGCTTCGACTCCTTGATCCAGACCCCCGGAGGTTGGCGCCTCGCGGGGGTCATCTTTGGCTCTAGTAAAGGGAAAACTACCAGTCGGATCGGACGGAAAAACGTCGATCTGACCCCAAGAGGGACACCCGTCAGCGTGTGCGCGAGCCACCGCCGCGCGCGCGGTTTCGGGTATACCGACCATGAGCAAGTGGCTTGTCCATGCGCTCATAAGTGCTGCGGGCGAGGGTCGAACTCGCACGGTCGAATGACCACCGGGGTCCAAGCCCGGCGCGTATGCCAATTCCGCCACCGCAGCGCGTGGCGGGAGGGGGGTCCTAAGCTCTCCTCCCGCACCTTTTCTGCCCTATGTGTGCTGCCGGGTGTGCCTCCTCGTTCGGGGGAAAGCGGACCCGGCTTTGCCCACACAAGAGGGACTTTGCCGTGGTGCGGATATGTAGAGCGGCGAATCCTACGCCTGCGTCACGACGCCTCAGCGGGTGGGGTAGGCGAGAATCAAAAGCGAGGTACAGCCGATGCGAGCACCACTAGAATCCCGCACCAGTGCATGCGATCTGAGTTTCGCCAAACCCTCGCGAAGCCGGTATAACGATGGCGATACGCTCGACTCGGGGGAAGGCATCCCTGGGTGTCGCCCAGCGCTCGGTCAGGCGCTACGATCAATGCGAGACGCGATGTCAGCTCCATCAGCACAGATCCCTGGCCCCGGCGCTGGCGCCAAGGCTAAGCACGAGCGTCGTCCCATGCGTGAGCGGGTGCGCGCCGTTGGGCCGCTGATCCTGGCGGCGGTCTTCATCGCGTTCGCGGTCCTCAACCTGAACCAGGTGAAGGTCGACTGGATCGTCGGGTCAGGTCACGCGCCGCTGATCATCGTGATCGTGATTTCAGTGCTCGTGGGGATCGTGCTCACGCACTTCGCGGAGCGCGTGGGCCGCAGACGTCGCTAGCCGGCTGGCACTCCGTCGGTGACGATCTCGGCGGCGGCGGCGGCGCCGATGAACGGCGCGAGCACGACGTACGCGAGGTGGTCGGAGAGGGCTGCGAGCAGCTCGATGCGCTCGCCGGCGACCTGGCAGCGGATCGTGTGCCAGATCGCGCCGGCAACGGCCTCGGTGGTGAGTCTGCCGTGTGGCTTGGAGGGAGCGCCCTCGGTGAGCAGTGTGGCGATGCTGTGGAACAGGTCGACCGTGCGCTCGAGCGCCTCGTCGCCGGCGAAGAACGTCTCCTGGCCGAGCGTGCGCGCCCGCAGGGGGTGGTCGGCGAGATGCCGCATCAGCTCGGCGAGCACGCGGCGGACCGCTTGTGGCCAGTCGTCGGAGACGAGGTCGGGATCGGCGGCGATCGCGAGCAACTCGTCGCCGATCATGTCCACGGCGCCCAGCAAGCACTCTTCCTTGTCGGAGAACAGCTCGCAGAAGGCGTCGATCGGGACGTTCGCCTCGTCGGCGATCTGGGGTGCGCTCAGCGCGCGGTAGTTCTCGCGCGTAAGGAGCCGCAGGATGCCCTGCAGCAGGCGCGTGCGCTCGTCGCGGCTGGGAGCCTCCGCGTCGCCGAGCCTGTTGCCGTGGGCTGATGAGATCTCGCGCATGCGCGCCGCCATGCCCGCGGTCATGCGCTCAGCCATGCCCTCGGCGGCTGGGGTCTGAAACAGCAGCGTCCAGCGCAGCAGCTCGCCGGCGAGGTCGATGCCCGCCGTGGTGTGTCCGGCGCGCAGGAACGCCGACGCGGTCCCGTGCAGTCCGCCGGCGATGGCCCTGACGATCGGCATCGGCAGCTGCGTCGTCCCCGACGATTCGGCGAAGCTGCGCGCGAGCAGGTGCTCGCAGATGCCGGTCGCCCGGTGCAGACGCAGCACGCCGGCTGGACCGGCCCGCTGTGCCTCGAGCACCACCAGCACAGCCGAGTTGCGATCGTCGGTGGTCGCCTGGGCGAACCGCTCGAAGACCGCCCGCGCACGGTCCTCCAGCGGACCGTCGGTGGCGAGGTAGACCCTCCTAATCTGCTTGAGCTCGCGGCGGACGATCAGGTCGCAGGTGGCTAGGAAGCAAGCTTCCTTGTTGGCGAACTGCTCGTAGAAGGAGCGTCGCGAGACGCCCGCGAGGCCAATCACCTGCTTGACGCTCGTGCCTTCGTAGCCGTTGCTGGCGACGGCCTCGACCATCGCGCCATGGATGCGAGCACGCTGATGGAGGACGACCTCGTTGCGCTCAAGGCGGTGGGGCCCATGGGGCAGTCGCTTGTAGATCGGACCGATTCGCGACGCGGCCGTCCGCGAGCTGCCGTTGGTCCTATTAGCGTTCTCGGTTCTACCAGTGCGCGCCTCGCGCGCGGTCGACGACGCTCTGCGTCCTGGTGCCATGCTCTCTCCCCTCGACGCGACCTTTCGAACCAGCCGACTGCTGTCATGTGTCCGGCGGTCGAATCATCCCATGTCAGCAATTTTTTGTCTACAGACAAGCAACGGATGTACGATCGAGCTCTGCGGACGAACAGCGCGGGATCGATCGTGCGTCAGTGAAGGACGATCTTCAGGGCGAGGATCGCGATCCCCATGGTGGCCCCCGCGCAGCCCTCGAGCGCCAGCTCACGGGCGCTTGCGCGAGAGCGGACGCCGGCGATCAGCTCGAGCACGATGAGGCCTACCACCGTGCTCCACAGCGCGGCGGTGACAGCCGTCTGCTGCGCAGCGCCGGTGATCCAGCAGATCGTCAGCGCTGCCAGCGGCAGGGCCGCTCCCTGCACGATCGCCCAGTCGCGGCCAAGCGCCCGCGCGAGCACGCCGACGCTGAGGCGCTCGTGGCGGGTCAGGCGCCGGCCGAGGACGTTCGCGTAGGCGTGCGCGAACCAGTACAGCGCGGTTGCGATCGCGGCCGACGCGACGGTGTCGAGGTAGCTCTCGTGGCGGCCGCTCTCGGCCGCGAGCAGCGCGCCGATCACGATGATCCCGTATACGACCCCGGAGGGGTTCTCGGCGGGCACGATCCGGTCAGCCGCTCGCGCGAGCAAAGCACGCATCAGCCAATTATCCGCCGGTACTCAGCGGGACGGTGCGCGCGGCACCACCGCCCACCCCGCACCCCGAGCTGGTTCGCCGCTGGATCCTCGCAAGTCCAGAGGGGACGACAGCGTTTATTGACTGTGTTCTCGGCGGGGATAGGCGTACGGCGCGAGGTCGCACGCGGCGCGAGCCTGGTCGGCGGCTGGTGATGACTGTTGGTGTGATTGGGCTGGGTTATGTGGGGTTGCCGTTGGCGGTTGCGTTCGCGGAGGCTGGTTGCGATGTGATCGCGGTTGATGTGGATGCGCGCAAGATCGAGTCGCTGGTGGCGGGGGAGTCGTATATCGAGGATGTCTCTTCGGAGGCGTTTAGGGAGGTCGCTGGGCGGGTTCATGCGACGTCGCGGTATGCGGATTTGGCGCGGACGGATGCGGTGCTTGTGTGTGTGCCGACGCCTTTGACGGCGAACCGGGAGCCTGACTTGGGTCCGTTGGTGGGTGCGTCGGGGGAGCTTGGGGAGGTGTTGCAGGCGGGTCAGCTGGTGGTGTTGGAGTCAACGACGTATCCAGGGACGACGCGGGAGCGGGTCGCGCCGCTTTTGCAGGAGCGCTCGGGGCTGGTCGCGGGCCGGGATTTTCATCTGGCGTTCTCGCCTGAGCGGGTGGACCCTGGGCGGACGGATTTCACGTTGCGTAATACGCCGAAGGTGCTGGGTGGTTTGACGGAGGCGTGTGCGGAGCGCGCTGAGGCGTTGTATGGGCTGGTGTGCGATGAGATCGTGCGGGTTTCGAGTCCTGAGGCGGCGGAGTTGACGAAGCTGTTGGAGAACATCTTTCGTTCGGTGAACATTGCGCTTGTGAATGAGCTTGCGATGTTGACGGACAGGATGGGGATCGATATTTGGGAGGTCGTGGACGCGGCTGCGAGCAAGCCGTATGGGTTTATGCGGTTTGAGCCGGGGCCGGGGATGGGTGGGCATTGTTTGCCGGTGGACCCGTTTTATTTGAGCTGGCGTGCGCGGGAGTTCGATATGGCGACGGAGTTCATCGAGCTGGCGGGGAAGGTCAATCAGCAGATGCCTTATCACTGTGTCGCGAAGGCGCAGCGTGCGCTCAACGACGCGGGGATGTCGGTCAAAGGCGCGCGTGTGGCGGTGATCGGGGTTAGCTACAAGCCTGGGGTGGGGGATATTCGCGAGTCACCGGCGCTGAAGATCATCAGCCTGCTGAAAGACTTGGGGGCGCAGGTCCTCTACCACGACCCGCATGTGCCCGCCCTTGCGGAGTTCGCGCTCACGAGCACCCCGTTGGATGACGCGCTCACGGACACCGACCTCGCGGTGATCGTCACCGCGCACCCCAGCATCGACCATGACATGGTCGCCCAGCAGGCACGCCTCGTGCTCGACCTCCGCGGCACCACACGCAGCACCACCAACACCACCAACGTCATACGCCTGTAGCGCGCAAGGCGCGCCTCACGCCGGCGGCAGGCGCTTCAGCTCGTCCTCGAGGACCCGATCGACAAGCGCATGAACCTGACGCTGCAGCCACAGCGGCGTGAGCGTGTGCGTGTCCGCTGAGGTTCCGAGGAGCGCCAGCTCGAGGTTCGGCCAGCGATCTACGCGGTCGAGCACCCCCGTGCGGCTGAGCTCCCCGCGCAGCGCCTCCTTGCCGGTGAACATCAGCAGCGCACGCTGGTTGCGGTCCCTGAGCGCATCGAAGAGGTCTTCGACTAGCTCGTCTCCAGTCCGCTCGCGCTCCCGCCGCTTTCCATGCCCTACAGCGGAGATCCGCCTGCGCGCCCGCATCGGACCGCTCGCCGCACGCGCGAGGAGCGTGCGCCCGGTTTCCAGATGCTTCTCCAGCTTAATCTCGCCCCTGAGCACCTTGCGCCATGTCGACGGGAGCAGCATCTGCCTGCGCAGACGGCGCGTGCGCCTCAAGGTATACCGCCACTTATCGAAGACCAGCGTGCGCGGGTTGAGCATGATCACCGCTGCCACTCGCCGATCAGCGACGGCTGCCTGCGCCGACCAATAGGCCCCCGAGCAAAGGCCGAGCATTACGAAGCGCGGCGGCAGTCCGCGCTCGACGAGCGTCTCGAGCGCGTCCCGAATCTCCTCGACATATACCGGCCTGTAGAAAGCCGCGAGCTGTCCCAGTACGGTGGCGTCGCCATCGGCGTCCCCAATCCCGGTCGCATCCAATCGCAGCGTCGGCACGCCGTTTGCGGCCCAGCGACGAGCGATCTCGACCCACATGCGGCTGGGTCCGGTTCGGCGCTGAGGTCCCGCGTTCAGCAGCAGCGCGGTCAACTCTCTGCGGACGCCGAGCGGCTCGGTCAGCACTCCGAAGAGCTGCCCTTCGCGCCCGTCGAGGAACACCGGCCGCTCGCGCAGCGTTGCTCCTGAAGAGTGGATCAGCAACTCGTCGCTCTCGGTCGGCTCTCCCGCGGGCGGGTGGTTCGCCACGACGTGCTCTCGCGCCGCCGGCACCGATGTGGACGCTCCCTGCCGCGACTCTGCCTCTCCTAGCCACGAGCTCACGAGCTCGAAGACCTCCGTCGGAGTCCTCGCGTCCTGGGGCTCCACCATCATCGTGCCGAAGCCGGGTCCGTCAAGCACCGTCACCTCGGCACCGGCGCGCTCGAGGATCGCAGGCATGGCCTTGTCCACTTTCAGTCCGTCGCGTCCAAGCAGCAGCGCGCGTCCGGTGGAGGAGGTGGAGACGTCGACGTTACCGAGGTCGAGCCGCTCCAGCTCGAGGACCGTCTCTGCGCTGAGCAGGTAGCCGTTGGTCACGAGCGTCCCCTCGTCCGCGGGATCGCTGGCCGGCGCCGACTCCCCAGTGTCGAGGGCGTTCGCGACCTCGAATGCCGTGAACGTGCGCAGCTCGCGCAGCAGCGTGCGCCCGCGCGAGGGCACCGACCACAGGACCAGATCGTCGATCGGCGCACCGCTGAGCGCGGCCCGGCAGGACACCAGTCCACCGAGGCCGATGCCGATGACCGCCACCCGCGTGTCGCTTGCGTCGCGCGCCAGCCACCGCGCCGCCGCCTCGGCCGTCTGCGTCCACGCGTCCAGCCGCCCGGGATCGCTGGGAGCGCCGGCGCTGTCGCCACTTCCAGGAAGGTCGATTCGCAGCGCGGTGTGGCCGGTTCGCGCCAGGTGTTCAGCCCATTCACGACGGATGCGATACGAGCACATGTCCTCCCATCCGAACGGTGGACAGAGCAGCACAGCGGTCTGTCGCGGCCGGCCTGGAGGTCTGTGCAGGAGGGCGAAGACGGGTGTGCCGGGCCCTTGTAGATAGAGCGGTTGCGCTGGCTGGAGTGTGCTCATCGTTTGGTCCTCAGAAACGGGATTATCCACCGGGACGCACTGCACCCTGGACGGCGGCCCCCCCAAATGGGTGGGCACGATCGCTGGCCGTTGCGGGATAGTTCTCCCATGGCATTCGGGACGGAACCTGGATCTTGTGTGGCTTCGCGGCCACGCCGGCGTTGGCGGATGCTGGGTGTGCTCGTGGCTGTGTACTGCGGACTGTGCTTGCTCGGCGCGGTCAGCGCGGTCGCGGAAACGGTCTCATTCACGACGCCCGGGTGCACCACCTGGACGGCGCCCGCCGGGTCGCATTTCGAAGTTCAAGCGACCGGTGCACCTGGAAGCGCGGGCGGTAGCTACATCTATCCGCTGGTTCCCGAAGAAGTCCTCAATACAGGCGGTTCCGGCGGTCGTGCCGACGTGGTCTCGGCCACACTGGCGGGGATCTCTGCGGGTACGCGCCTATTCGTGTGCGTGGATGTCGGCGGCGGCGCCGGCGGGAGCTCTCAGGGCGAACGCCGCTGCGAAGAAGCCACCGGACACGGCGGTTGCTTCGCGGGTGGCGCCGGTGGCGGCGCGTCTGGCGTCGGTCTTGGCGGCGACTTCAGCCAGCCCGTGCTCGTCGCGGGTGGCGGTGGCGGCGGCGGTGGACTGTCGCCGTACGGTGTCGGCACACCCGCATACAACGGCGGTGCAGCGGGGGAACCGGGCGGTGGCGGTGAAAGGGAATTGTCGGAACCGTATAACGCGTACGACAACTACTTTGGCGGCGGCGGGGGCGGCGCGTCTGCCGACGAAGTCGGCGCGGGTGGCCGCGAAGGGGTTGACGGGACGGCCGGTTCCGAAGGCTCGCAGTCCAGCGTCGCTGGGCCTGGCGTCGGCGGGCCTGGAGGCACCGGGGAATTCAACGGCCCGTGCGACTCCTCTCCATGCGAGGGCGGCGGCGGCGGCGGTGGTGGTGGCGGCTACTACGGCGGTGGCGGCGGTGCCGGCGCGGGCATCGATGGCGGCGGTGGCGGTGGCGGCTCCTCGCTGGTTCCGGCAGGCGGCGCGACGGAACCGGCCCCGCCAACGGCCGCACCGCAAGTGCAGATCAGCTACATCCCGGGCCCCTCGGTTGCCACCGAAGCCGCATCCGGTGTGGCACAAAGCACGGCGACCTTGAACGCGACGGTGAACCCAAACGGGCAGACGGTGAGCGACTGCCACTTCGAATACGGGCCAACCGAAGGCTATGGCTTCGTCGCGCCGTGCGAATCGTCGCCGGGGTCGGGCGCAAGCGCAGTCGCGGTAACCGCCATGCTGGCGGAACTCAGCCCGAAGTCCGTCTACCACTTCAGGATCGTTGCCACGAGCGAAGGCGCCACCAACTACGGCGCCGATCAGACATTCGCAACGCTCCCCGACCCGCCTGCGGTCACGGGCGTGAGCCCGGATGCTGGGCTCGAAGCAGGCGGGACCTCGGTGACGATCACCGGCAGCGGGTTCACGGAAGCGACGGAAGTCAAATTTGGCTCGGCCGCTGCGAAACACTTCACGATCGACTCGGCCACGTCGATCACCGCGATCGCCCCAGCGCAGCTATCCGGCACCGTACAGGTGACCGTTGCAAACGCCGGAGGCACAAGCACGACGAGCGCGGCTGACGAGTTCATCTACGTGCCGCCGGGGCATGCGCCCAGCATCAAGAAGCTCTCGCTCAAGAAGGGTCCCGCCAGCGGTGGCAGCACGCTGACGATCACCGGCGCGAGCTTCGTGGGCGTTACGGCGGTCAGGTTTGGCTCGACCAATGCGGCGAGCTTCACGGTCAACTCGGCGACGTCGATCACCGTCGAAGCTCCCGCGGGAACGGCGGGAAAGGTGGAATTGACCGTGACGACCCCCAGCGGTGAGAGCCCGATCACCCCCAGAGACCGCTTCACCTTCGGGGCGCCCACCGTCACGAGCGTCGGCCCCGACACCGGGTCCAGGACGGGCGCCACGCCGGTGACGATCACTGGTAGCGGCTTTGCGCTTGGGAACGCGACAGCCTTCGAGTTCGGCAAGACGCCCGGCACGTCGGTCAACTGCACGTCAACCACCACGTGCACGGCGCTGACGCCGGCAGCGAGCAGGACGGGGGCAGTCGACGTGATCGCGAAGGTTGGCAGGGCCAAGAGCAAGAAGAGCTCGCCTGCTGACCGATTCACCTACGACTGATCGCGCCGCCGTGGTGAGCGATGCCGGTCCGCGTGCCGGCTGCGCTGTGCCATCAGGACGTAGCCCGCAGAGCGAGGTCGAGCTGGCCGTGCATGTTCGCGGCGCTCACCATGCCCTCGACCGGCTTGCCGGCGCCCACCGAACGCTCCTCTGAGGTGGGGCGGAGCGTGACGCTGCGCGCCCCGCTGGGCTCGATGAAGAATCCGTCGTCGCTCGCCAGAAAGCCGGCGGCCTCGACGCGTACGCCGTATGCCAGATGCCTACTGGTCAGCGTCAGTTGCACCTCTCCACCGGGGAGCGAGGCGCCCTCGACGGCGAGCCCCAGTTGCTCAGGCGCCTCCCGCTCCAGCGGCCGCCCCGCAGGGAAGCGCACGGCCTGGGAGATCAGCTTCGCGTCCGCCTCGAACGCGTCGGTGGCGCCGTTGCGTTCGAGGCTGACCACGATCGCGTCCTGCGCGGGTGGGCCGAAGCGGTAGGCCCAGGATGCGTCGACAAAATGACCGATGATCGTCTCGACGTTCCACGCGCCCTGGCTGTGCGGCTCCAGCTCGATCGTGCGCGCGGCCTCACCGACGCGCAGCTCGCCGTCGCGATAGAGCGCCACCCGCAGCGAGGCGATCAGCGGCTGCGGGCGATCGTTGGCGACGTGGGCGACGATGCCGCCAAGGCCCTCGTCCACCGTCCACACTGCCACCGGCGCGAGCGCGCGCTTGAGGTGGTGGTAGGCGAGCTTGGGGACGCCGCGGTGGTCGATCAGTCCCCAGCCGGCGCCGGGCAGCAGGTCGCGCAGCCACAGCACAAGCGCGCCGCCGCACGGCGAGGCGGCGCGCCGCCACTCGCCGAAGATCTCCGCCATCACCTCGCCTGTCGCGGGCGCGACAGCTCGAGGTAGCGCGCGAGGTCGGCCCGTCGCAACACGTCGGGGTCGAGGTCGAACAGCAGCCCCAGGTAGTGGTCGCGCACGTCCTGGAAGTCCCAGTCCGCGCCGACGTCGCGGGGAATGCCGGTCCGCAGCACCGGGTTCTCCTCGACGCGCTCCGGCGGCGCCACGGCGGGTGTCGCCTGGTCCGCCGGCTCGGACGGCACGTTGGAGAACGCCAGGCACTCGGCGGCGAAGCGCACATTTGCGCGGCGGGCGTCCTCGAGTGGGCGTCGGTAGCCGCCCACCCCGTAGTAGTTGGCGATCCCGCGATCGGGACGGAACGGCAGCGCGCCGCCGCACGGCGCGGAGGGCACGTACAGCGCGTCGATGCCGCTCTCGCCGATCAGCCCGGGCAGCAGTTCGCCGAACAGCTCGCCGCGCCCGAGCGCGGGATCGAGCCCGAGCATCGCCACCTGCTGCTCCACTTCGCTGTTGCCGCACAGCACCGCCAGGCTCGGCCGCCCGCCCAGGCTCGCCAGCACCTCGGCCACCTCGCGCGTCACGTTCGCACGGAAGGCCTCGTCCTGCAGCGGATAGTCGAAGTTGGCGAACATGAAGTCCTGCCAAACGAGCATCCCGAGCTCGTCGCACAGGTCGTGGAAGGCGCTCGTCTCATAGGCGCCCGTGCCGGGCAGGCGCAGCATGTTCATGCCCGCCGCGCGCACCTGCTCGAGCGCAGCGCGCAGATCGTCCTCGGAGGGGGCCAGTGTGATCGCGTCGAGGGGGGTCCATACGGCCCCGCGCGCGAACACGCGCACGCCGTTGATGTGCAGGTCGAGCCCGTCCTGCTCGACGTCGTGGGCGGCGCCCGTGCCGAATGCGAGCTCGCGAAAGCCGACGCGCCCCGCGTCGATGACGCGTCTGCGTGGCCCCTCGTCGACCAGTAGGCGGACGTCGTGCAGGCGCGGCTCGCCGTGAGTGTGCGGCCACCACCGTGCAACCGCCGGCACTGACAGCTCGCCGCGCGCGGTGGGCTCCTCCTCCTGGCCGCTGAGCGCGAGCTGCGCTCGGTGCGTGCCCGACGGGCCGTCCAGCTCGATCTCTACCGAGCTCAGCGGCGCCCCGTCCAGCAAACGCAGTCGCGCCACGACCGAGAGCACCCCGCCGTCGCCGCCGGCGTCGATGCGCGGACGCAACGCCAGCTCCTCGATAGCCACCCGCCGCCGGCGCTCCACGCGTACGGCTCGCCATGGGCCAACGACAGCTGGCCCGGGCGCGAAGCCGGGCGCGCGACCGATCAACATCGTGCGAAAGAAGCGCAGGTTGCGCTCGGCCACCAGCCGCGTGCGCCAGCGCGCGCGGGGGCGACGAGGCTCGGCGAGCAGCGGCGCGAGCGCGCGGCAGCAGATCGCCAGCTCGTGGTGAGGGGCACCGTCGCCGGGGGCAGTGCTCAGGTGCGTCCCTAGCTGCAGCTCATGCGTCGCGAACATCGAGTCGCTCTCGAGCACGCGCTCGCCGTTGAGGTACACCTCGGCGACCGTCGCGATGCCGTCCAGGCACAGGCGCACCTCTTCGCCGGGCCGCGCTGGCCCCGCGTCGAAGCTCGTGCGAAACCACCAGTCTTCCGCGTCGAAGTCGTGGGGCTCGCCCGGCCGCCACTGGGCCGGCGTCGCGCAGCGCGGCGGCGGCCGTGCCCGGCACGCGGCGGGCATCCAGCTGAGGATGTCCATGCCCCCGCATCGGGATGCATCCCTGCCGGTGAAGCGGCGGCCTGCCAGCCGGCGGATAGCGCGAGCGTCTCGTGGCCGTCCACGCGGGCGCGCGAGCGTGCGCTCGGCGTGATTCCCGCCTCAGGCGAGCGCGACATCGAGCAGCTCCATCGCCTCGTCCCAGGCCGACGCCAGCGCGAACAGCGCCGACTCGGGCTCGAAGGGCCGGCGGCGTGCGAGCCTGAAGGAGAGGGCCTTGCAGCCCTCGACGATTCGCAGCAGCGCCTGTGACGCCGGCGTCGGCGCTATCTCCCAGCAGCCACTCGGCCTCGAGGCGGCGACCTCGAACGCCGAGCCGACCATCCGCACGGTCGCGAACGCGTAAGCGTGATAGTCGCCCGCGTCGCCTTCGAGCAGACGCGGCAGATCGCGCTCGAGCTGCGCGGCGAAACGCACGAACGGGTTGCTCGCCGGACGGCGGTCGAGGTGGCGGCGCAGCAGCATGCGCTGCGGCTTCGTGCAGCTCCTCGCCGCGCAGCCGCGGGCCGGCGTCGAAGCGCACGAGCTCGGTGTACGGAGGAAGGACGTCCTCCGAGAAGGGCCGCCCGAGGCGGAAACGCCCCGGTAGTCCTCGCCGGAGAGCTCGTATAGCCCGGTGCCGTGGAAGTAGCGCAGCCGCTCGCGCCTCGAGGTCGATGCTCTCCACGACGACCGAGCTCTTGACGTGCTCGGAGCGATAGGTCGTCGACGACGTGTCGGGCAGATACCAGGAGTCCAGCTCGACGATCAGCGTCCGCTCCGCGCGATCTGCTCGGCCGCCTGCTCGGGCAGCGGCCGATACGGCTGCATCTCGTGCACGTCGATGCCGAACAGCAGCTCGAGATCTTCGGGGAACGGCTTGAAGAACGTCCACTGGTCGCCCTCGAAGTCCATGCGCAGGGCGCAGCCCACCGCCGCCAGCGGCTCATCGCCGCGGGCGTGGAGCAACTCGATCAGGATGTCCGTGTAGCAGTTGGTTTCCCCGTAGGTCGCTCGCGGGCGCGTGCAACGCGTGCGAGCGGTAGCTCTGCGGATCGAGTCCTAGGAGGCTCACAAGCCCTGGGCCGGATTGACTCACCGCTCCCATAGGCGCGTGCCCACCTCGGCGGGCCAGGTCTCGACGTCGAACCCATGCGTAGCGAACAACGCGATCGTGATCCGCTCCAGGCCGAAGCCAAGGCAGGCAGTGTGGGCTCCGTTGCCGTCGGCGAGCTTGATGGCGTACGCCGATGCGAAGTGGTCCTGGTGGTAGTTGAACGACGCCACCGCGGTCGGCTCAGGGCCGGCGATCTGCGTGAGCACCTCGAACTTCAGCTGCTGCTCGCGCTGGCTCGCCGTGAGCATGCGGCCGCTGCGGCCGAAGAACGGGTCGGAGGCGAGATTGAGCTTCACCTGCAGGCCGATGGCGCTCAGCAGCTCGAGCGCACGCTCGCGCCAAGCGTCGCGCCACGCGCTGCACGGTCTCGGGCTCGCCGATCGCGCACGATCTCGCGCTGGTGAAACATCTGCAGCCGCGCCGGGTCCCCGGAGGGCTCGCGGCGGAACACGTAGGCGCCGCCGGCGTCGATCGATCACGCCGCCGGGCGGCGAGTCTGCCACGGGCGGCGATCGCGGGATAGACGGGGTAGCAGGCCGCGGGCGTGAGTACGAGGTCGGTCATGCCCTGGAACTCGCTCCAGTCCTCGTGGCGGCTGGCGCGCTCGTACTGCTCGGCGGCCTGCGCCTCGGTGCCGTGAAGGCGAAGATGCTGCCGGCGAGGTGGGGGAAGGATTTGAGGTAGCCGACGCGCTCGAGATCTGCTGCGCGGCAGGATCGGCGGGAAGCGCAGCTGCTCGGGCACCTCGGCGGCAGCCGCGCGGGTGACCAGCGCGGCGACGCCTTCTCGCACGTCCTCGAACTTTCCGCCGCGACCGTACACGCCGGGCACGCCAGTGTCGATCAGCAGACGGCGGTCGACGAGCTCACGCAGCAGCGCCGCCTGATCGGGGCTGGCCGGGGTGGCGCCTGGCATTAGACGTCCTTGGCGATGAGCAGCAGGCTGGCGTTTGTCTGGTGGATGCGCTCGTTGGCGATCATCAGGCAGGCGGACATCGTGTCGCGCAGATGCCTGCCGACGCTGAACGGCGTGTCGTTTTTGAAGCCCACGATCCCGCACACCCCGAGCGCGCCCTGGCAGACGCGCGGCGCCTGCTCGGAGGCGGCGATCTTGAGGTTGTTGAAGCGCAGCGCCGCTGCCATCGTCGAGAGCCGCTCGCGACCGGGCTCCTCGGATGCCTCGACGAATTCCGCGAGCGCCGAGCTGACCTCGGCGCGGAGCAGGGATAGCTCGCTCATGACGTGCGAGAGCCGCACTGCGGTGGGCGGCGGCTCGCCCGAGCCCTTCTTAGCGGCGGCCCGCACAAACGCGCGCGCGCGATCGAAGGCATCGGTCGCGATCCCGAGCCACAGCTGCGACCAGAGGATATGGCTGACGGGCACCATCGACTCGGCCATCGCCCGCGGGAACGGCGTGGGCAGGATCTGCTCCGGCTCAAGCGTCGCGCGCACGACATAACCCGGAGAGCATGTCCCGCGCATACCCAGCGGGTCCCAGGTGCCGGTCGGCTCGAGCGCGATCTGCTCCTTGCGGGCGAGCGCGAGCACCTGATCACCGGGCTCCGCTTCCGGCGTGCGGCGCAATGTGACGAGCAGGTCGTCGGCGTAGCTGCCGTAACTGACCGTCGGCGCCTGCTTCTCGAAAGCGCTGCCGCCGCCGGCTGCGGGCGTGACAGCGGCGATCGAGCGCCCCATGTCCCCGCCCGTGCCCACCTCCGATGTCACCGACGCGATCAGGCGCTGCTCGGCGGCGAGTGCCGCGAGATACTCCTCGAACCAGTCAGCGCCGTCGAGATGGCGGGCGATCGTGACGACCTGGATCTGGTGCATCGCGAACACCATCGCGCTCGCTCCACAGCGGCGTCCGAGCTCAAAGCAGGCGGCGGCGATCGTCTCGAAGCTGACGCCTGCACCACCCAGGCGGGTCGGGACGAAGGCGGACAGCGCCTGCACGTCGCGCAGCGCCCCGAGCGTCTCGCTCGGGAAGCGTGCGTCGCGATCGACGGCGTCGGCGTTCGGCGCTCCGAACTCGTCGGCTACATGACGGACGGCATCAAGGAATGCTTGGTCGCGATCGACCGAGACGCTCACGAAGGCCTCGCCGTGGGGGGGCGCAGCTCCGCGATCGCCGCCTCGATCGAGGCGATGCTCCCGAAGACGCTCGGCGTGAGCATACGGTCTGGGAACTCGACGTCGAAATGGTCCTCGAGGGCGAGCATCACGTTGACGCTCGCGTGCGAGGTCATGCCAGCCTCATAGAGGTCGGCATCGACCGCGAGGTCGCCGGCCTCGACTGGTAGGCGACCGTGCTCTTTGATGATCTGGCGGATCTCTTCGGCCATCAAGTTCGTTATCGGTTGGGCCATGGGCACTTCGTTAACGGAATCTCACGGGCGTTACTCACGTGGCGAGCGGCCGTAAACAAGTCCGCGCAAAGTGCAAGATCGCGCCCAGGGAATCTTTGCAAAATGGGAAGTCGGCGCTGTATGATCACGCGACATGAAATCTAAGCGCGTAGTCTCATCATCGGTAGGAGCCTCCCGCGGCGGGAGCGCGAGTTAGCGACAGGTCGCGGGCAGGCGTGGGTCGACGGGCCGGGCCGTCGACGCAGGTATGTGCCTAGGCCACCAAGGAAGGCTGGTCAACGGGGGATGATCGATACGGACAGCAAGGAGCGCGGCGGCTCGGCAGCCGCTGCGGTCGAGCTCGATGCCAGGGGCGCCAAGGGACCCCCGGCACGCAAGACGCCGAGACGCCCGAAGGCCCGGCGCGCGACCCGGCAGCCACGAGCTGGGGAGAGCACGGCGAAGGCCACCACGCTGGAGCGCCCTCGAGGCCACATCGCAGAGCGGACTAGCGTCACGGTCGCGGATCTGCTCGCGCGGGAACGCCGGCGGACGGCGGCTGATGTCCACGATCTGATCATGCAAGACCTATCTTTGGCGCTTGCGACCGCGCGCATGCTGGCCGACGACCCCGCTCAGGCCGCGAACGCGAGCATCATCGTCGCGGCGTGCGAACGTGCTCTGGCGGGCGCCCGCAGTACCGTCGATTCGCTGCTGGCCCACGGGCCCAGACCCGTCATCGATGCGGTTGGGGAGGCCACGCGTGCGGCCGCCCGGCTGGTGCCGGTGAGCTTCTGTGCCGAGGCCGTGCCTGCGGGCATGCAGCCCGACCAGCCGACGCTCGACACGCTCGTGCACGTTGCGCGTGAGGCCGTGACGAATGCCGTCAAGCACGCCGCGCCGTCAAAGGTCGAGGTGGTGCTCGAGTACGGCGAGCGGTGGCGACTGCGTGTGTGCGACGACGGCCGCGGGCTCGACTCGACGTGTGCACAGCGCGGGTTTGGCCTGAGCAGCATGAGCTCGCACGCGCATACGCTCGGAGGGGCCCTGCTGGTGAGCAGCGAGGCGGGTAAGGGCACAACGGTCGAGGCCATCCTGCCGTGAGGGCGAAGCCGATCCCCGATGCGCCGAGCGTCGTCGTTGCCGACGATCACCCCGCGACTCGCTTGGGCGTGCGCATGGCGCTTATGAAGGGCGGCTTCAGAGTGCTGGCGGAGGCGGCGGACTGTGACGGCGCCGTTCGCGCGGTAAACCGCGAGCGTCCAGACGTCGTCGTCCTCGACGTCGGCATGCGCGGCGGCGGCATCCAAGCAGCGGCACGGATCGCGATGGAGCAGCCGGCGACCGCGATCGTCATGCTGAGCGCGTCTGATCGCACCGAGAACGTGCTCGCAGCGCTGCGCGCCGGGGCCGTCGGATACCTGCCGAAGGACACGCGTCCCGATCGCCTGCCGGACGCCCTGCGCGGCGTGCTCAGGGGCGAGGCCGCGCTACCTCGCGCGCTCGTCGGGGCGGTGCTGCACGAGTTGCGCGACTTCACGGCGCCCCCCGAAGAGCCGATTCGGGTCGGAGCGATCGAATTGACCTCCCGCGAGTCGGAGGTCCTGAGGTTGCTGAGCTCCGGGCTGAACACCGCCGATGTGGGCGAGATGCTGTCGCTCTCGCCGGTCACGGTGCGCCGTCACGTCTCGGCAGGGGTAGCAAAGCTCGGCGTCGCCGACCGCGACGCGGCGATGAGGGCGGTCGAGCGCGCGAACGCCGCGTGACGCGCTTCTCGGGTTTTTAGACGCGTTCAGACCAAGCCTGCACGCACCGCGCACACGGCGGCCTGCACGCGGTTTTGCACCGCGAGCTTGCCGAAGATGCTCGTGACGTGCTGCTTGACCGTGTTCCCGCTGATCGAAAGCTCGCGCCCGATCGCCGCGTTGTCGGCGCCCTGGGCGATCAGCCGAACCACCTCAAGCTCGCGGGCGCTGAGCGCCGACCCGTTGATGGCGGCGTGCGCGGTTCCCTGGCTGCCGATGCGCACGTGCTCCGCCAGCGCCCGCACGATCTCACGAGAGAGCACGGCATGGCCAGCGCCCGCCAGGCGAATGCTTGCGACGAGCTCCTCGACCCGCGTGTCCTTGAGCAGATAGCAGCAGGCGCCTGCTGCTAGGGCCTCGAGCGCGTCGCTCTGCCCGGTCGAGACGGTGAGGATGATGACCTGGGCTTGCGGATGGGCAGCGATGATTCGGCGCACCGCGTCGATGCCCGAAGTCCCCGGCATCCTGAGATCGACCACGACGACGTCAGGCTCCAGCTCGCGAGCCATCGCCACCGCCTCCTCGCCGTCCGTCGCCTCCCCAATCACGGACACCCCATCGGCGGTGAGCACTCCGCGCAGGCCCTCGCGGAAGAAGTGATGGTCGTCCGCCAGTACGACCCGGAGCGGTTTCCTGGATAGCTCCACAACTGGAACATAAGGTACTCGGGGGCGGGGCACCGGCCGGGAACGGACGACCGCAACTCTGCGTCATCCCCGTGGTTCATGTAGCTGAGTCGTCCGGCGCTTACGACGCCTGCGTCGTCCGGTGCTCACTACAGCCGCGTCGTCCCTCCAGGCCGACGTTTCCGCGGAGCGTCCACGGCGTTCAAGGCGATTACAGCTAAGGCGGCGTTGCGCCGACGGCAGTGGGTAGTAGGGACGGCAGGTGGAAGTCGGCATACGCCAACTCCAGCAAACAGGAGGTCCTCGATGATCACGCGGTGCGCGCGCAGCTTCTTCACGGCAGTCACGCTCTTGGCAGTGCTCGCTGGCTCATCGGCGCTCGCCGCGAACTCCATTCGCCATGCAACGACGCGTGCACAACTCTCCACCGGCGCCATGGCCACAGCCGCGCGCCGCATCCATCGTAAGCCCGGCGTGGTCGTCCACCAGCGGAGATCCCGCAACAAAGCCGTTGCCGCCTCGACTGTGCTGCTGGGTGACGCCGTCGTGGAATCGCAGTCCGACTTCCTGGCCGCTGGCCGCGCCGAAGCGTTCGAGCTACGGGCTGAAGCCTCGGGACTCGCACGCGCAGTGCATGTCTATATAGGCGGGGGTAATGCAGCCAGCACCGTGATCGTGGGTCTCTACAGCAACGTAGGCGGCCACGCCGGTGCGCGCCTGCGGGCGGCCTCGGCCCCGGTCTCGGGCGCCGGGACATGGACCACCCTGCCGATCTCAAAGCTCACGCTCGTGTCCGGCACGACCTACTGGCTCGCGATCCTCGGCGAGGGCGGCACGCT
Source organism: uncultured Solirubrobacteraceae bacterium (assembly GCA_963735615.1). Classification (GTDB taxonomy): domain Bacteria; phylum Actinomycetota; class Thermoleophilia; order Solirubrobacterales; family Solirubrobacteraceae; genus Palsa-744. The sequence continues at coordinate 1,147,489 of CAVTLO010000001.1, read as the reverse complement.
GCGTTACCGCGATCGCGCCCAGGGTCCGTGCGTGAGTGAAACGAGCGCGCACGCGAACCTTCGCATCATGCCGCTCTCCTGGAAGGGCGGCACCGTCTACGCTGACTGCCCCGTCTCGGCGTACGTGTCGACGGCTTCCCCACCCCCGGTCAACGTTGCCCCGCCGGCGCTCGCCGGTGAAGCGACCGCGGGACAGGTCCTCAGCGCGACCACGGGCAGCTGGAAGGACACGCCCACGAGCTACGCGTATCAGTGGCAGGAATGCAACGGCCTGGGCCTCGGCTGCTTGAACGTGAGTGAAGCCACCACGTCGAACCTCACGCTGTCACCGGCGGACGTTGGGGGCACCGTGCGCAACGTCGTGACTGCCACGAACGAAGGCGGATCGAACTCGGCCGCCTCAGAACCAAGCGAGCCGATCACCCTGCCGCCGCCGCCGGCCCCGGCGAACACGGTGGCGCCGAGCATCAGCGGCACGGCGCAGGTGGGCGACACGCTCACTGCAAGCAACGGGAGCTGGACCGAAAGCCCCACCTCTTTCGCCTATCAATGGGAGGATTGCAACACGGCGGGCAAAGCCTGTACGAACGTGATCGGCGCGACTGCGTCGAGCTACCAGCTGGCCTCGAGCGATGCTGGCCACACGCTGCGCGTGGCTGTGACCGCGAGCAACGAAGGTGGATCGAACACGGCCGTCTCGGAAGCCAGCGGCGTCGTGGCCTCCGAACCGCCGCCGCCTGCTCCCACGAACACGGCCGCGCCTGCCGTCAGCGGAACCGCCCAGGAGGGCCAGACGCTCACCGCCAGCAATGGCACGTGGACGGGTAACCCGACATCGTTCGGCTACCAGTGGCAGGATTGCAACTCGTCGGGTAAGAACTGTTCGAACATCAGCGGGGCGACAGCGTCGAGCTACCAGCTGGCCTCTGGTGACGTAGGGCATACGGTGCGGGTCGTCGTAAGCGCGACCAACGAAGGCGGCACGACCGCGGCGAACTCCGCGGCGACGGCTACGGTTGCGAACTCCGAACCGCCCCCGCCTGCTCCCACGAACACTGTATTGCCGTCCGTGAGCGGCTCGGCTGTGGAAGGTCAGGCGATGAGTGCGACCAGTGGGGCGTGGACTGGCAGCCCGACCTCGTTCTCGTATCAGTGGGAGGACTGCAACACGTCGGGTGAAGGCTGCTCGAACGTGAGCGGCGCGACGAGCTCTAGCTACAAGCTGGCGGCGGGCGATGTCGGGCACACGCTGCGGGTCGTCGTGACGGCCAGCAATGCCGGTGGCTCCACGAAAGCCTCCTCGGCCGCGACGGCGAAGGTCCTACCGCTGGCGCCGAACAACACGGTGCTGCCGTCTGTGAGTGGTTCTGCGGTTGAAGGCCATATCTTGAGCGCGAGCAATGGCACGTGGTCGGGGAGTCCGACGTCCTTCTCCTATCAATGGGAGGACTGCAACAGTTCGGGTGAAGGCTGCTCGAACGTGAGTGGCGCGACGAGCTCTAGCTACAAGCTGGCGACGGGTGATGTCGGGCATACGCTACGGATCGTCGTGATCGCGAGCAACGCAGGCGGGTCGGGTGAAGCTACGTCGGTCGCAACCGCGATCGTGACGGCCCCGCAGTCCGCTCCTTCGAACACGGCGCTTCCATCGGTGAGCGGCTCTGCGGTTGAAGGCCAGACGTTGAGCGCGAGCAATGGGACGTGGTCGGGGAGTCCGACGTCCTTCTCCTACCAGTGGGAGGACTGCAATACCTCGGGCGAAGGTTGCGCGAACATCGGCGGCGCGACGGGCTCGAACTACAAACTGGCCGCAAGCGATGTCGGCCACACGCTGCGGGTGGCGGTGACGGCGAGCAACGCGGGCGGATCCGCCGAAGCGACATCCACTGCGACGGCGACGGTGACGACCCCGCCCCCAGGCGAAGGGCTCTACGTGAGCCAGGCCGGCGCGGGCAGCGGCAACGGTCAGAGCTGCGCGACGGCGCATTCGCTCGCCTGGCTCGACAGCTCGAGCAACTGGGGCTCTGGGAGCGGCAAGGTGGCGCCCGGGACGACGGTCAACCTCTGCGGGACGCTTACGGGGCAGATCGTGGCTCACGGAAGCGGCGAAAGCGGAAAACCGATCACGCTGGAGTTCGCGCCGTCGGCGGCGATCGTGATGCCCAAGTGTCCGACGTCTGGCTGCGTTGACACGAACGGGGAACGGTACCTGACGATTCGCGGCACCAGCGAATCCCAGCGCGGGCACATCGAAGACACGAATCAGGGCACCGGTAAAGAAGAAGGCAACATCACCGACTACCTCGTCGGCATCTACGCGGAAGGCTGCGAAGGGTGCACGTTTGAGTACCTGGACATCGAAAACCTGTACGTGAAAACGAGCGCATCCGATCCGACGGAAGCGGCGTCGATCGAAGGCATCCGCTTTGGTGGCAGCAACATCACCATCGCCCACGACACCTTCAACAACGTCGGTTGGGCCCTATACAGCAACTTCGTGGCCAACAACGGCCCGGTACATATCGAACACAACGTCTTTACGAAGGTCGGGCACGGCTTCGCTGCGACCTCAGCCTTCTACTCGGCGCAGACGATCGTTGGGCCGATCATCTTCGCGCACAACGAAATCTACGATCAGAAGCCATGGGACAGCATCAACGGCGTCAATCACCAGGACGGACTGCACTGCTTTCGCTCCGCCGACAGCGGCACGGTGGCGCCGCACTACGACGGCTTCTATATCTATGACAATCGCATCGGACCTGAAACGGGCATCTACATGAACTCCTCCTTCTACCTGGAGGGGACCACCGGACCCGCCTGTGCGGACGGCAGCTCGAAGCTGTGGGTGTTCGACAACGTCACCGTGCGCAACGAAGATCCGGTGAACGGTGGCGGGCAGGGTGGTCTCTACATGGGCACGGGCGAAGATCGCGCTTATAACAACACCTTCATCGGTCCAGAAGACTCGGAGGCCGGAGGGATCTGCGTGGCGGTCCAGAACGTCTCAGAACACGATCGCTTCCGAAACAACATCGTGACGAGGTGTGGGAAACTGATCGAAGGCGGAAAATCCTACTTCGCGCCCGAAGGGCTCAATCACAACCTGTACGCGGGCGGCGACGGCAACAACTTCGTCTGCGGTGGAGAAGAGCAGTCGGCGCTAAGCTACTGGCGCTCCTGCACCGGACAGGACGCTGAAGCCACGAAGTACGAATCGAGCATGGCGAAGGTGAAGATGACGCAGCGCGAAGAAGACGGCAAACTGGAATCGGGCATGGCGGCCGAAGGCACGGGTGTCAACCTGACGAGTGAATGTGAAACGCTTCCGGCTGAAGTCGCAACCGCGTGCGAGGCGAACATCCTCGGCGAACCGCGGTCGAAGTCGGGCGCGTGGAACATGGGCGCGTACTGATCGAGCAACGGTGCCTGCCGATCGGCCACCGCGTGAACGGGGAGCGCGGTGGTAGAGTGCGCTGCAGGTGTCGTCCGAGCGTGCGTTGATCAGGATCGTGGTGGCAGTTGCGCTGGCGCTCGTGATTGCCGGCCTGATTGTTGTCGCGAGCCTGGCGCTTCGTGGCAGCGTCGCCTGTGGCTGCAAGATCTTCATATCGCAGGATGGCGCGGGCAGCCAGACCGGCAGGGGTGGCTGCGGGGAGGCGCATTCGCTCGCTTGGCTAGATAGCTCGGGCAACTGGGGATCTGGAGGCGAGGAGGTGGGCGCCGGGACCACGGTGGCTCTCTGCGGCACGCTGACGGGGCCGATTACGTTCGCGAGCAGCGGCACGCGAGGGAAGCCCATCGTACTTCGCTTCGGTCCGTCGGCGAGGATCAGTATGCCGGCGTGCCCGCAGTCCGGTTGTATCGATACCGCTGGGCACGGATTCATCGACATCGAAGGGCCCAGTGCGTCGCGGCACGGCGTGATCGAAAGCACCGAACAGGGGACGGGCCGCAAACACGAACCGGCACGTGGGATCGAAGCGCTGAATTGCGCTGGCTGCACGATCAGGTACATGACGATCGAACGCCTCTATGTGAAGACGGCGGAAAGCGATGAAGCCGCGCCAGGTGAAGAGATTCGCGGGATCGAGTTCTCGGGCAACGACCTGACGATCGCCCACAACACGCTTCATGACCTCGGCTGGGCGCTCTATTCAGTGTGGAACAGAGAAGACAAAGATGTGCGCCTCGAATACAACACGCTCTACCACATCGATCACGGGTTCGCGTCGACGGCAGCGTTCACCGGCGGCAGCATCGGGCCGATCTCGGTTTCAGCACAATCACGTCTACTCGTTCAAGGACTGGGACACGCCCGGAGATGCCTACCACCACGACGGCGTCCACTGCTACAGCTCCGCGAGCGCCCACTATCTTCCCCACTACAACGGGCTCTACATCGCCGACAACCGGTTTGGCCCCGAAACCGGGAAGAACATGAACGCTGATGTGTTCATCGAGGGCGAAGCCGAGGGGACGCCCTGCGGCGATCAGAGCTCGAACATCTGGATATTTGACAACGTCGCGTTCAGCGCGGAACACGAGGCGAACGGCGCGCTCGCCATCTACGGCACCAATCCCCACGTCTACAACAACACGGTGATCGGCCCAAACAGCACAGAACCATATCCGTGCGTCGTGATCGGCGAGCAGGCCAGCGAGGTCCACTACGAGAACAACATCGTCAGCACCTGCAACGAGATGGTCGACAAGGAATCCTCGACAACGCTCGCGAGCGGCGGGTTCGACTACAACCTGTACGCCGACGGCGGCGAGAACTCATTCATCTGCGACGGTAGATTTGAACGCTTTGCCGCGTTCGCGAGCTGGAAGCGATGTACCGGTCAGGACGAGCACAGCCATACGCGGGCTCGCGCCAGGATCGTGATGTCCGGCAGGAGGGCTGGTGAGCTGCAGGCTGGCTCGCCGGCACGGCGAAAAGGCGCCAATCTGACCAGACTCTGCGCGGGCCCGACCAGATCGCTCTGCGAGAACATCGATGGCGGGCTGCGGCCGCGCACTGGCGCGTGGAACGTCGGCGCCTACTGACGAGTCGCCGCTGTCAGCGGAAGACCACGGCGGCCTGCACGGCGCCTTGGGTCGTGGCGATGACGTCGAACTCGCGCATGTATGCGGCGCAGTAGTTGACCAGCGCGCGGTACTCGTGAAGCGGGTCGTAGAACTCGTCGAACATCACCACCGTGCCGGGGACGATGAGCCGGTCGAGCTCCGTGAGGCAGTAGAGCGTCGATGAGTACAGGTCGCAGTCGATGTGGATCACGAGTTGCGAGGCGGGGGTGTAGGACGCGAGGAAGTCCGCGAGCGTGTGTTGAAACCAGCCGACTATGAACTGTGCTCGTGGGTCGGACGTCTGTGGCGGTTTGCCGCCCGTGCTGAACCCACCCGACCCCTGCCGCAGGTTCCAGTCTTCTGGCAGTCCCTCGAAGGAGTCGAAGCCGAAGAAGCGGCTGTGCTCGTTCGTGTTCAGCTCAAGCCAGTGGGCGAAGGTCCCGCCTTCCGCCACGCCAAATTCCAGGTAATCAATCGCCTGGCTCTCGCCGTCACGACTGCAGCGGAGGTTCACGTGCTCGTACAGGTCCTCACGTGAGGGCAGGATCAGGGCATCCGGGAACGCGTGCAAGGTGCCGGCTAGGTGCAACTCCCAGTTCAGTCGGTCGAGCAGCCACGAGTAGCGAGGCACACCGGCGCGTCGAGTCACTTCCAGGACGTGAGGCCGCAGGGGACCCAGGAAGCGAAACGCGCGCCTGAGCACGGGGGCTGACTGATCGCCGGTCACCGTTGCGGCCGGCTGCAGGTACGTCCGGCGCGTCCGGGCGTCGGGGACCGACGCTCCCGCCCGTCGCTCGGGAGTGAGATCACCTGCGGGAGCCTACCATGCGCCCCGCATCCGGCCGCGCCGGCGAAATGACCGGAGTTTGCGGGATTTTTACGAGAGCGGGTGGTTCTAACCAGCAAGCGCGGTCTTCAGGCGGGGGTGGACATGCGAGAGTGCCCAGCGTGAGGGCGACGGTGCTCAAGGACCTCAGGCGCAGGCTCAACTGGGGACTGCTCGTGGTGCTCGTGCTGCCGACGGCGTCGGCGCTCGGCGCGCACGGCACGCATCGCCGCAAGGCCGCGACGAGGGGTGAGCGCAAGCCCGGGGCCTTCGTCCATCGCGCGAGATCACACAGCGTCGCCAGCGCGAGTTCGGTGCTGCTGGGCGACACGGCTGTCGAATGGCAGTATGACTCGCTGCTTGCCGGCCAGGCCGAAGCGTTTCGCGTCCAGGCAGGCGTGTCCGGTCTGGCGAGCACGGTGCACGCCTACCTCAGTTCCTCGAGTGCCGCCGGCACCGTCGTGGCGGGCCTGTACAGCTCTGTGGCCGGTCATCCCGGCACGCTGCTCAGCGCCGGTTCCACGGCCGATCCCCGGCCGGGCTCATGGAATGCGGTGTCGATCGCGCCTGTCGAGCTCCACGCGGGCACGATCTACTGGCTTGCGATCCTCGGTAGGGGCGGCATGCTCCGCTACCGGGATCGCCCGCACGGCCCGTGCGAGAGCAAGACAAGCGCCAGGCGCGACCTACGCGCGCTACCGAGCTCATGGCGGACCGGTAGGACCTACTCGGACTGTCCTGTCTCGGCCTTCGTCACCGCGGCACCTCCTGCTCCGCCCCTGGGCAGCCCTGCGCTCACGTCGCCGCTGACGGCGCAGTCAGAAATCGTAAGTGTGCAGCTAATCCCAACTCTCCTCGGCGCGCCGGTCGCGACTGAACTGCCGGTGATCTCCGGCAACGCGACCGAAGGCCAGGTGCTCGTCGCCTCCTCGGGAACCTGGACGGGGAGCCCGAAGTCGTTCGCCTATCAGTGGGAGGAGTGCAACAGTGCGGGCGAAGCGTGCGCGAAGATCGACGGGGCCAGCGGATCGACCTACCAGTTGGCCGCGAGGGACGTGGGTCACACGCTGCGCGTGGCCGTCACCGCTTGGAATGAAGCTGGCGCGACCGAAGGCCTGTCAGCGGCGACGGCGACGGTAGCGCCGCTCAGCGTCCCCCAAAACAAGGCGGCGCCGTCGGTGAACGGATCGGCTGTGGAAGGGCAGACGCTGAGCGCGTCGACAGGGACGTGGACGGGAGGGCCGACGTCCTTCGCCTACCAGTGGGAAGATTGCAACACGGCGGGTGAAGCGTGTGCAGAGATCGGCGAGGCGGGCTCGGCGACTTACAAACTGGCCGCTAGCGATGTCGGTCACACGGTGCGGGTCGTCGTCACCGCGAGCAACGCCGACGGCTCGAGCGAAGCCCCGTCGGCAGCGACAGGAGTGGTCGTAGCGGGTCCGCAGGTCTACGTGACGCAGGCCGGTTCCGGTAGCGAAAGCGGGGAAAGCTGTGCCAACTCGCACTCGCTTGCCTGGCTGAACACAGCAGCTCACTGGGGCGCAGGGAGTGGCAAGGTTGGCGCCGGCACCATAGTGGGCATATGCGGGACGCTCACGGAAGCGATCAGCGTCGCCGGGAACGGTAAAAGCGGCGATCTGATCACGCTGCGCTTCCTGCCCGGCGCCAAGATCAGCATGCCGGCCTGCCCTGAATCGGGCTGCATCGACACCGCGGAACACACGTATCTGAACATCGAAGGCACCAGCGAATCAGAACGCGGCGTGATCGAAAACACTGACCAAGGTACGGGCAAGAAAGAAGAGGGCTCGGCGGTAAACGCGCACGGCATCGAAGCGCTCGACTGCGAAGGCTGCACGATCCGCTACATGAATATCGAAGATCTGTATGTGAAAACCAGCGAAGCTGATACGACGTCCGCCGAACCGATACGCGGCATCGAGTTTTCAGGCAGCAACCTGACGATCGCGCACAACACCTTGAACTATGTGGGCTGGGCGCTGTACTCCGAGTGGAACAAAGAAGACAAGAACGTCGACATCGAATACAACACACTCACGCACATCGGGCACGGGTTTGCCTCGACCGCGGCGTTCACGGGCGGCAACATCGGACCGATCTCCTTTCACGACAACCGCCTGTATGGCTTCAAGGCATGGGACACGGTCGGTGACCCGAACCATCAGGACGGCGTTCACTGCTACAGCTCACACGACGCGATCTTCCAGCCGCACTACAACGGCCTGTATATCTACGACAACCGTTTCGGCCCTGAAACCGGCAAATACATGAACGCGTCGATCTTCATCGAGGGGCCGGCAGAGGAAACGCAGTGCGGCGATGGCGCCTCGAACGTCTGGATCTTCGACAATGTGAGCGTGATGAACGAAGAGTCCGCGCTCGGGGGCATCTACACCGAATCGGGCGAAGACCACGTCTTCAACAACACGATCATCGGGCCGAACACTGTCGAAGGCGAAAGCAAAAACCCGTGCATCCTGATTCACGGCGGCGAAAGGGTCCGGTTCGAGGACAACATCTCAAGCACCTGCGCCAAACTGATCGAAGGCCAGAAAGCGACGTTCGCCGGCGGCGGCCTGAACTATAATCTCTACGCTGACGGGGGCGGTGCAGCGTGGATCTGCGGCGGCGAACAGAAGGAATTCAAGGAATTCGCCTACTGGAAGTCCTGCACCGGGCAGGACGCCAACTCCAAAGCCCCGGCGTCAGCGGGCATCAAGGTCACGCCCGCCGAAGAGGCGGGCGAGCTCGAAGCCGGCTCCCCCGCGAAGGAAGCTGGCACGAACCTCACGGACCTGTGCGAACCGGGGAAGCCGACCGAAGCGCTCTGCCAGAACATCGACGGCGAGGCCCGGCCGCGCACCGGCGCGTGGAACATCGGCGCCTACTGACGGGCGCGTCGACGATCGGCAAGAATAGCTAGCCGTGCTGCAAGAGCTGATCCTGAACTTCCACGGCCTCGGTGAGCCGCCGGACACGATCGGCGCCGCCGAGCGCGACGTGTGGGTTCCGGTGCAGTGGCTCGAGGCGATCCTCGACGCGGCGCCTCGCGAGGGAGTGGTGCTCACGTTCGACGACGGCAACGTCTCCGATGTGCAGGCCGTGCTTCCGGCGCTGACCGACCGAAAACTCGCGGCGCGCTTCTTCCCGCTTACGGGCCGGATTGGCACGGCCGGTTACCTCAGCGCCGAGGACATCGCCGAGCTGAGCAGCGCGGGCATGCGCATCGGCAGTCACGGGCTGCACCACCGCGATTGGCGCACGCTTCCAGATGCGGAGCTCCACGACGAGCTCACGCTCTCACGCCGTAGGCTGGGCGAGATCGTCGCCGGCGAGATCACCGAAGCGGCCTGCCCGTTTGGCTCCTACGATCGTCGTGTGCTGCGAGCGTTGCGTGCCGCCGGCTATCGCCGGGTCTTCACAAGCGATGGCGGCCCGCACGCCAGCGGCGCGTGGCTCTCGTCGAGGACGACCGTGAACCGGAATCGCCCGCTGCAGCACTGGCTGGAGCTCGCCCGTGCGGGCGCCAGCAAGCCGCTCGGCCTGTCGCAGCGCGGCAAGCGACTGCTGAAGCGCGTGCGTTGAAGCGCGTGCGGTGAGCCCCTCGAGTCCATCAGTGCTGATGGGATTCGCCGACGCCCTAGCGGCGCCGGAGGCTGCCGAGAGCCTGCTCTGCGGCGGCTATCGGGTCGTGAGCTTCGCCCGCCGCGGTCGCCCGGTCGCCCTGCGCCACATGCGCGGTGTCGAGCTCGTCGAGGTGACCGCGCCCGAGCAGGATCTCGACGCGTGCATACGCGAGCTTGCGGCGGCTGCGAGCGCTCACGATGTGATCATGCCGCTCGATGATGCCGCTGTGTTCGTGTGCGACCGCGGCCTCCCCGCTGATGCGCGCGTGGCGGGACCGCGGGGGCCACAGGCGCGCCTTGCGCTGGACAAGCGCGAGCAGTTGCGCGCGGCCGGCGCAGCTGGCTTCGATGTCCCCGCCTGGACTGAGCTTGGAGCAGAAGCGGACGTGCTCGAGGATTTGCAGCTGCCGGCGATGCTCAAGCCCGCGCTGGCGGCCGAAGCGATGGCCGGTCGGCTCAGGCGACTGTCCCCGCAGCTGGTTGCGACGCCGGGCGAGCTCGGCGCGCTGCGCAGTTCGTGGGGTACAGCGCCCGTCATCCTGCAGCGCTGGGTGCCCGGCACGGGCGCCGGCATCTTCGGGCTCGCGGATCGCGGTGTGGTTCACCATCTGAGCGCACATCGCCGCGTGCGGATGATGAACCCGGCGGGGTCCGGCTCGAGCGCATGCGCTTCCGCGCCGGTGCCGGAGCTGCTTCGCGATCCTGTCGCGCGCCTGCTGGGGGCGGTGGGCTGGAACGGCATGTTCATGGTAGAGCTGCTCCACGCGCAGGGCACGTGGTGGTTCATGGAGTTGAACGGACGTGCCTGGGGGAGCCTTGCGCTCGCGCGCAGGCTGGGCTATGAGTACCCAGCATGGGCCGTGCGCCGGCTGCTCGACGGGCAGGCCACGCTCCCCGACGAGCCGGCGTTCACCGAGCTGGAATGCCGCCATCTGGGCCGCGAGCTGGTCCATCTGCTGTTCGTCTTCAGGGGCCCCGAGATCCTACGTCGGCGCGTGGCCCGGGCGCGGCGAGACGCTGCGCGCGGTCTTGAGACCCAGCCTCAGTACCCGTTGGTACAACCTCTCCCCGAGGATGCGCCGCGTGTTCGTCAGCGACACATGGGGGACGCTCGCCAGCCAAACGTTGCGAAAGAGGCGCGCGTGAGCATGGTCAGGGCCGCGTTTCATGTGCACTCGGAGTGGTCCTACGATGCGAAGCTGTCGCTCGAGAAGGTCGCGACGCTGTTCAGAGACCACGGCTATGACGCGGTGTTCATGTGCGAGCACGATCGCGGGTTCAGCGCCGAGCGCCTGCGGGAGTACATCAACGCATGCGAGCACGCCAGCGTCGACGGCCCGCTGCTCGTCCCAGGGATCGAGTACGCGGACGCGGCTGACCTGATTCACATCCCGGTTTGGGGCCAGGTGCCGTTCCTGGGCGAGCGTGTCCCCACGGCGCGGCTGCTCACGGCCGTCGCGGAGCACGACGGCGTGTCCGTGCTCGCGCATCCGCGTCGTCGCGACGCGTGGAAAAGCGTCGATCCGGCTTGGCTCACACTCTGCACCGGCATCGAGATCTGGACACGCAAGTGGGACGGCTGGGCGCCCAACGATCGCGCGTGCAGGTGGGCGGCCGATGCCGGCATGGTCGGCGTGGCGGCGCTCGATCTGCACGGAGCGCATCAGATCTTTCCGTTGGCGATGGAGCTCGAGCTCGCCGGTCCGCTGGCGGTGGACACGTGCGTGGACGCATTCAGGCAGCGCCGCTGCCGCGCCGTCATCCGCGGCCTGCCGGCGGCGCCGCTGACAAGCGGCGCGCTCGCGAGCACCGCGCGTACCGTCGAGAAGCTGCGCCGCCCGGTTTGGCGGCTCGGGCGCCGCGTTCGCGAATACCGCTCGCGGGGCGCGACGCGTTGACGCCGGCGCCGATGCGAGCCCGGGCGGGGCGGGCGTAGTCGGCTAAGTCGTCGTCGCGGCGCTGAGACCGAGGACGGCTGGGCCGCGCGGCGCGCGCTCGCGGCGCCCCGCCGGCGCCTCCGACGCGACGTTGGCCGGTAGGCGTAGCAGCACGCTGGACAGCGCGAGAATCGCGAACGCCAGGAAGATACCCTGGACGAAGGAGAACGCGTCATAGAAGAACATCGCCACCATGAAGCTCGACACCGAGGCGGTGAGCGCGACCGGCAGCCACCCCTCGCGCGTATCTCGCTCGAGCTTCGCGCGTTTGCTCAGCCGGCGGATGGCAAGCACGAACAGCGACAGCCACGCGAGCACGCCGAGGACGCCCGTTTCCAGCAGCGTGTCGAGCCACTGGTTGTCGAGGATGATCGAGTTGTCGCCTTTGGTGAGGAAGCCGACGACGCGGGTGCCGTAGCCGATGCCCACGAGCGGGTCGTGCAGTGAGAATTCATGAAGCTCGGGGCCGATCCGAGAGAGCCGGCTGCCGTATTCGACTTTCCCGCCGGGACCGATGAACGTTTCGCTCTGCTGCTGGACGAGGCCGCCCTTCGGGAAGAAGCCCTGGATCACTCCCCCGATCGCGCCCGGAGCGGCCACATGCAGGACCGCCAGGAACGGAATCAGCGCCGGCCAGCAGCGCAGCGTCTGGCGTGGGCGCAGCCATAGGAACACGCCAAGGATTACGAACAGGCCGATGATCCCCGTGCGCGAGCTGGCCGAGAAGTCTCCCAGCAGCAGCGCCGCCACAGACCACCACCAGGCTCGCCGCCTGGTGATCGCGAGGTACACCGCGAACGGGACCAGCAGAGCCATCACCGTGCCAAGCTCGATCGGATGCCCGGAGGACGCGAACGCCCGCAGGTTGCCGCCGCGTTCTTCGGTGATCGCTTCGGCCACCGCCGGGTTGTAATGGAAGATCGGCAGGATCACGTGCAGGTGCTCGAAGAGGTTAAAGCCGCTCCTGCGCTCCACGATCGCGGCCAGGCCGACGATGCTGCCGGCAGATACCAGCACCGTGATCAAACGCTCGACGGCCGCTCGTGTGTCCACCACGCTGACGACCAGGTAGGCGAAGAGCACGAAGCAGAAGAACAGCCAGAGCGCCTTGACGACATAGCTCGAGAGCCCGTCGACGCGTGCGGGATTCGCGAGGTCCGACGCAAGCGTCACAAGCACGATCGCGATTAGCGGTCCCTCGAAGCCGGTGGCGCGGGCGCGCACGCGACGGTCGATCAACAGCGAGATAACCCAACCGATCAGCAACAGCCCGACCACCACGCGGTAGGGCTCGAGCTTGAACGGCAGGGCTTCGGGGAGCGTGTAGCTCCCGGTGCTGGGGATTAGCAGCGCGACCATCAGCATCGCCCCGATGAGCGCGGTCCAGTTCTTCGCGAGCCGCGCCAGCCACGTCGCCAAGACGACCGCGATCAGCGCCGCCGCGATCACCTCCGCCTGTCGGGCGCCCGCAAGGATGTCGGCCGTCAGTAGCGCGACAAGGGCGCCCATCACTGCCACGGATGGCGGTACGCGCTGCTCGCGAACCATCGCTAGCGACCCAGATCAGGCTCTGTGCTGCTTGCGCGCGCCGCCGAGTGCACGCGCGCCAGCATCGCTCGCGGCCGCTCCGCGCCTACGCATTGCCGGCCTCCACGGGGTTGCGGTGGATGCCCACGCCCCCGTCGTGCGAGCTGAGCGCCGTTGCGTACTCGTGGGGGACGCTCGTGTATCCCGGGGCTGGCGCTGACACGCCGACGTGTGGCTCGTGTGCCGTCTGCTCGTAGGGCGCATCGTCGAACGGTGCGTGCTCCAGCTGCGCCGCGGCCCGAGACTTCCTGACGTTCTCCCTCATCAACACCAGCGAGATGGCACTGAGCATCACCGCGAGGAACACGAGAATCGGAATGCTCAGCTTGTGTCCTTCGACGAGCTTGGGCTTCGTCCCCGACTCGACGATCGACAGCTGGACGCGCCGGTCACGTGGGATTTTGGCGGACGCCTGCTGGCGTGCGACGTAGGCTTGGAAGATCACCGCGGCCCCGGCCGCGAGCTTCGTCGCGAGGCTCCCCGTCGGGGCGCTGGCGACGAACGTCACGAACGGCAGGTTGGTGGAGGCGGCGGCGTCGATCACTTCATTGGCTTTGACCGTGCCGACGGTACCCAACTGCTGGCGGATTTCGCTCTGTATGAGGTTGCCGTTAGCCACGTTTGCGTAAACCGGCGAGAGCGTGTTCAGGGACACCGAAGGCGTCGTGGTCGTCGTTTCCCCATACGGGAAGCCTGCCTGGGCGATCAGCAGCTGCGATTCGCTCTGCCAGACTTCGGCGCCGCGCGGCACGAGCTTGGGCTTACCGCCCGCGAAGCTCGGCTGTCCGTAGGCCAGCACCGCAAGCACGACACCCAGAAACAGGCCGCCGAACACAAGCCGCTTGGAGCGCCACAAAACCGCGAGAAATAGACTCAAATCCATATTAGAGCGAGGATCCTACGGCACTCGCGGAGTTCGACTAATGGCCGTAAGACGGGTTCCAGACTAGCCAATAGGCTAGGGCCGCAGAAGGCGCGTTTCCCACTTGCCGAGCGGGCCGCGACGCATCTCGCGCCTCGATCATACGGCTGCGACACCCGCAGGCGCGGGCGTCCTGCGCGGCAGCAGCTCGCGGATTTCCAGCACGACCTCCGGCGCGCGCCAGAAAAGCGCGCCGCCATACAGCAAGGCCGCCACGGCGATCGTGCAGGCGAGCCGAAGCGGGGCGGGTATGCCGTCTGCCAGCAGCAAGCCGCGCGTGAGCAGCGCCGCCGCGATCGCCACGGTGGTCGCTTGCATGACCCCGGACAGCGTCCTGGCCCAGTCGCGCACGCCGACCCCCAGCGAGCGCGCCGTCAGGTTCAGGTACAGCGGCTGCAGAAACACGTTGACCGCCGCGAAGCACGCGGCCACGCCGACGATTCCCCAGTGCAGCCCGACGATGAACGAGACCAGGCTCGCGGCGTAAAGGATGCACGAGTAGCGGAACAGCGTGCGCGTCATGTCGAGCGCCGTGAGAACCACCTGGTTGAGGCCCTGCAGGGCGACGGCGAGGCCCACCACAGACAAAATCTGAATGACCGGCGTGGCGTTGTGCCAGCGGTGCCCGAAGACGACGTTGACCAGGTCGGGCGCGACCACGATGAACCCAAGCATCGCCGGCATCATCACAACGGACATCAGGCGCAGCGAGCGCAGCCACTGTGACATGAGCCGCGGGCGGTCGTGCTGCACGCGCGAGAACACGGGGTAGAGGACTTGGAAGAGCGGCGCCGTGATACGCGTGAACGGGAGCATGATCAGGCTGTAGCCGAACGCGTACAGGCCGAGCGCCGAAGCCCCCAGGAAGCGCCCCACGAGGACGTTGTCTGAGGTCAAGGTGAGCTGTTCCATCATCATCGTGCCGGAGACGTTGCCGCCGAACCTGCGCAGCTCGTGCAGGCTCTCCAGCGAGTACACAAATCGAGGGTGCCATTTCGAGAACTTCCATAGCAGCACGAGCGAGACGCTGTAGTAGGCGAGCTGCTGCACGATCAATGCCCATGCCCCGCCGCCCTCGGCGGCCGTCGCGATCGCGGCCGCGGCTCCGATCAGCCCGGCCGCCAACCCTCGGATCTCGAGCGAGCGGAAGTTCATTTCGCGCACGAGCAGCTGGCCTTGCACGGAGCTGAGCGAGCTGATCAGAAATACGAGCGACACAGCCGCGAACAGCGGACGGACCTGAGCATTGCCGTAGAAATCGGCGACGAGGGGGGATGCGGCGACGCCGATGACGCAGACGAGCAGGCCAACGGCCGTGTTGGTCCAGAACGCCGTGGATATGTCCTGCTCGGTGATCACCTTGCGTTGGACGAGCCCGGAGGTGAAGCCGACGCCAGCGAGGACTGGCTCGAAGCTGAGGACCACGAGCACCATGCCCGCGATCCCGTACTGCCGCGGGGTCAGCAGGTGGGCCAGCAGCACCACCACGAGGATCTGCGTCAGCTGCAGGGTGCCACGACCGCCGAGCTGCCACGCCAGCCCGCGAATCACCCGCCCGCGGAACTCGCCGGTGCCTGCCGAGCCCTCGGCGTCGTCGGCCGAAGCCGGCGATGGGGTGCCCCCGGTCATCGAACGATCTTTACAAGCGCGGCGCCGTGGCGCACTCCCCACCTGGCCAGGCAGCCGCGAGCGGCCTATACGGCGGGTCGGCGACGATCGGCGGCGCGATCGGGTGCTTGTCGTGCGGACGGCGCGGCCGTCGAACGCAAGGTGAGGACGCCCCGGAGCGTTGTTGAAGGGTACGGACAGGTGAGGGCGAAGGGCTCTCCGACGATGGATCGAGACGGAGGCGGCAGCCAGATGATGACGATGCCCAGCCACGCGATGGCCATGCCGCTGCGGGCGAGACGTCGCATCCCGATTGCGGTTCCGTGGGCTCTGCGCAGGCGGATGTACAACTGGCATCCCGGTAGAGCAGATCGCTGGCGTGCCTTGCCGGGACTGGAGCGCGTGAGTGGCAACCGGGCGGTGCTGACCTTCGACGACGGCCCCGGGCCCGACGCCACTCCGCGAGTCCTCGAGCAGCTCGATCGGCTCGGTGTCGGCGCGACCTTCTTCGTGCTCGGCGCCGAGGTGCGTCGAGCGCCGCAGCTCGCCCAGCGGATCCTCGCGGCGGGGCACGAGCTCGGGCTACATGGGTTCTCGCACCCGCGCTATGACCTGCTGAGCGCCGAGCAGGCGCGAGCAGACCTGGAACAGGGTCTCGAGGCGATCGAGTCCGCCGCCGGTGTACGCCCCTCCTGGTTCAGGCCGCCCTACGGCAAGCTCTCCGACGTCTCCTATGAGGTCTGCATGTCGATGGGCCTGAAGGTCGCGTACTGGTCGGCGTGGGGCCTTGACTGGGAGGAGATCGGCGCCAGGGCGATCGCTGGCGAGGTCACGAGCGCGCTCGAGCCCGGAGCGGTTGTCCTGCTACACGACACCGCACGCTACGGTCGTCGCACCAGCGCACGAGCGACCGCTGACGCGCTCGCGGAGATCGTGCGCCGCGGCCAGCAATCGGGGCTTGCGTGGACGACCATCTCGGGGGCGAGCGATGCGGCGTCGTGAGCTGCACGGCGCCCAGCCGCGGGTGATGCTGATCTGCTGTCAGGGGGGGCATTTCATGCAAATGCAGGCGCTCAAATCCGCCTGGGAGGACCTTCCGCGCGTGTGGGTCACCACGCGCGCGGCCGACACCGAAGCGCTGCTCGGGGACGAACCCGCGGTGTTTGCATACGTCCCCACCGCTCGCAACATCAAAAACCTGTTTCGCAATCTCTGGCTGGCGGCGGTCGTCATCAGGCGCCATCGCCCGGACGTGCTGCTGTCGACCGGGGGCGGTGTCACCGTGCCGCTGTTCCTCGTCGGCAAGCTCGTCGGCGCCCGCCTGATCTACGTGGAGAGCCTGACACGGGTCGATGGGCCATCGCTCACCGGCAAGCTCGTCTACCCGTTGGTGGACCGGTTCTTCGTGCAGTGGCCCGAGGCGGCCACGCGCCCTCGGATGGAATTCGTGGGGAACCTGCTGTGATCTTCGTCACCGTGGGCAGCAATCCCACGTTCCGCTTCGACCGCCTGATCGAAGCCGTCGGGCAACTTCCGTCGCAGGATCTGGTCGTCCAGCATGGGCCGGCGACGCCCCCGAGCGGCGTCAAGGAGGCGCACGAGTGGCTCACCTTCGAGCAGGTTCTCGACTACATGGGCGAAGCGGATACCGTGATTAGTCACGCTGGCACCGGGACGATCCTTTGTGCCTCGAACATCGGCCACGTGCCGGTGGTGATGCCTCGGCTCAAGCGCTTTCGTGAGACGGTCGACGACCATCAGGTCGCGCTCGCCACCGTGTTCGAGCGGACCGGGCGTGTCGCGGTCGTGTGGGACGTCGCGAGCCTGCCCGAGCAGGTGGCGCAGTCCTCCAGGCGCAACTTGCCGTCGAGGCCCGGCGGCGAAGGCCTGCAGAACGCCGTTCGCCTGGCGCTGCGCGAATTCTGAGTGGCTCCGCCTGGCGCTGCGCGGAGCCTGAGCAGTGCGAGACGGTCAACGCGTGCTGCGTCGACGCGTGCTTTGCGCGAGGAGCTACGCGGTGCGGCGCGAGGGCCGCACGCGGCTCACGCCTTCCAGGCCCACAGCAGGCCGTTGCGGTCAGCGCTCTGTGACGCGATCCGCACGGTGTAGCCCGCGTCCGCGAACAGCCTTTTGACGAGCCCGTGGATGTCGGCCTCGGGACTGGCGATGTGGTGGTACTCGACCATCCAACTGACCGACGTTGAGGCAAACCGCGGGTCTTTGAGGATCTCCCACTCGCTGCCCTCGATGTTCATCTTCACGAGGTCGGCGTCGGCGATGTACGGGAATACGTCCACCGTCGGTATGGTCGCGTCGCCACTGCTGGCGATGCGGGAGAGGTTCTTGTGGCCGGTGCTGAACGTCGCCGTGCCGTGCTCGTTGGCCGCGCATGCGGCGACGATCTCCCAATCGGCGCCGTTGGCGGCTCGCGCCTGGTCCAAGACCGCGCCGTTGTAGGGATCCGGCTCGACGCAGACGACGCGGCTGATCGGGAGGCGATCGCGGGTGAAGATCTCGAAGAAGCCGATGTTCGCGCCCAGATCCAGCACGTTCACCGGCCGCCCCAGCGAGCGCAGGCCGGACACGATCTCAGCGGGCAGGTTGTAGTAGCCGTAGCCGTAGAACTTGCGGAAGATCTCGACGTCGCCGCTGCGGTGGCGCACGACGAAGCGGCTGCCGCCGTCGCGTAGCGAGTAGACGCCCTGGCGATGGCTCGTCAGCTCCCGCAGCGCATAGCGGACGGGAGTATCGACCTGACGCGCCTCGACCGCCGTCCACGCCAGCTTCTTGCTCGCCGTCTGCACCCACTGCAGCTGGCGGGGCCAGTGCGCCGAGGCCACGCGCCGGCCGAGCAGCACGCTGCGCAGGGGCTTGGCCGTCCAAGCGTTGGTGCCGAGACCTTCAGACACCACGGCTGGCTTCTCGCATACGCTCATCTATCCGACGAACGGTCGACCTCGTTTGCTTCTTGCGTCGCGACAGTTCGCCGCGCAGGCGAGCACGCAGCTCACGGCGCACGAACGTGCGGAACTCCGGATCGTCGACCTGCGCGACGCGCAGAAACGGCGAGCGCATGTAGCCGTAGAGGAACGCGAAGCCCGAGAGCACCCGGGGCCGCTCGCGCCCCACCTTGAAGGCGCGCAACGCGACCCACAGGGGCGTGAAG
Source organism: uncultured Solirubrobacteraceae bacterium (assembly GCA_963735615.1). Classification (GTDB taxonomy): domain Bacteria; phylum Actinomycetota; class Thermoleophilia; order Solirubrobacterales; family Solirubrobacteraceae; genus Palsa-744. Next base: position 1,128,723 of record CAVTLO010000001.1, on the reverse strand, counting down.
TGGAGTATGTACGCGCACTGGCCGTGCCGCGCGCGGCCTCTGATGATGCCGTCGGCGCTGCCCGTGGGGCGGTGGTGGCGGGCGATCAGCTCAGACACGGTGCGTGTTCTGTAGCCGCGCATGCGCGCGTAGATCTCGTCGATCGCATCCCACGCCAGACGCTCCTGGATGCCGCCGATCGCCCGCAGGCACTCGCAGGTGTAGCACTTCAAGCCGCCCCGCACGTGGTAGTCGTTGGACGCGTGCGGCTTGCACCAGCCATCGCGGTCGCGCTCCTGCAGCACTCCACCCGCAAGACCGAGCGCGGGGTCGCTCGCGAACTCGCCCAGCAGCAGCTCGAAGTAGCGCGGCGGCAGCTCGACGTCGCCGTCGAGCTTGGCGATGTGCGTAAACGCTTGCCAGTCGGCGCCTCGGAGTCCCAGGTTGAATGCTCGGGGCGGCGCCGCGATCGCCAGTCGGTCCTTCGGAGCTGCGTCGTCCGCCGGCGGCTCGCGGTGTGTCACCGACATGAAGTCCAGCCGCTCGGCCAGTCGCGCGAGGATCTCGCGGCGTCTCGTCGGTCGAGTGATCGTCGACCACTACCCACAGATCCGGCCGGCGGGTCTGAGCCTCCAATGCGTGCGCGACCAGCTCGATGTGCGCGGCCTCGTTTCGGAGTGGGGTGACTACAAGCAGCCGCTGCTCCATTGCCAACTCAACGTCCCTCGCGAGCGCGAACTTGTGTCGTGAATGGGGGTGCGCCGGCGGTCTCAGCGGGCGCGGCGGCCTTGCCCCACAGCGCCAGCAGCGCGAGCAGCACGCCCGCGAGCTCGGTGCCCTCCTTGATGGCCACCACCACCTGGAATGCCCAGCCACCGGCGCTCCACCCGAACGCCTCGGCGATGTTGCGCGGTTCGAGGACGTGGATCGCGTATGAGGTCACGAGCAACGCCGCGCCTGCGCCGATGACCGTGTAGTACGCGCCACCGCGCGTCAACCGCCACACGCAGTACACCATGATCGCCAGAACCGGCACGTACAGCAGCCTGCTGAGCGCGTCGATTTTCGCATGCACTTCGGAGATCTCGCCGATACAGAACAGGGCGAGGATCAGCGCCGTTGCGATCCATGCCGCTCGCTGGCGCGGCAGGCGCCACGCGCCCGCGACACAGACCGCCGCCCCGACCCCCAGTAGTGCCGCGACCACGCCGTGCGACCAACTGGCGGCGGAGTTGGCATTGAACAGCCAGTAGCGCAGGTTGTAGGCGCCATAGTCGACGAGGTGGGTTACCGCGACGGACGCGATCGCGCCGAGCGCAAGCGGCACAGCCCACTCTCGCCGGCAACTCAACCGTCTCCAAGCTGGCCTCTTCGAGCCCACCGTGCTCATGGCGTGCTGCCTCTCCGAGCTCCCCGCGCTCATGACTCGCGCGTGCTCACCCGGGAGCGTCGAGGGCCTTGGCAGCCGCGGGAGCGCCGACGAGACCGTTCACGTGAGCGTAGTGGCTGGCCTCCGTGCGGTTGGCCACGTCGAGCTTGCGATAGACGTTGGAGAGGTGAAACTTCACAGTCTGCTCGGTGACCCACAGCGCCTGTGCGATCTCCACGTTGCTCGACCCGGAGGCCACGAGTTGCAGCACCTCCAGCTCGCGCGGCGTCAGCGAGAAGCCCTCTGCGGCGACGGCCGCGATGCGCGAGCTGCGGCTGCGAGCGGGACGCTTGGCGACGTGAACGACGTGGCCGTTGACCGTCTCGCGCACCAGCGTCGTCAACGCGCTCGGGTGGGTCGCCTTTGAGATCGCGCCGATGGCGCCGGCGGCGAAGATGTCGTCGAGCCACTCCGGATCCATCGCCAGCGTCAGCACGATCACCGCGATGCGATCCTGCTCGGCCTTGATCTCCCTGATCAGCTCCACCATCTCGGGCGATTGCCCCATGTCGTCGACGAGCACGACATCGGGCTGAGACCCCACGATCTCTGTCGTCGACGCGAGCCTCGCGTCGACATGACTGAGGATGTTGAACTCGCCGCTCTTGCGCAAGCCGATCGCGATCGCTTCGACGATCAGAGAGCTGTCCGCGACGATCACTAGTCGCTTCATCGGGCATCCTTTCCCACGCTGCACCTCTTCGTTGTCGGATCCGGCCGGTGCACTCCCCGTTATGCCGACCATCACGCCCCCCGGCGAACTCACACTCACTGAGCTTGAAAGGAGGGCCAAAAGATAGCCGCACTCCACGTTAACAGTGCTGGCCAATAGTATAGGGCCCTACCCGTACCTGCCCGTCCCGTGGACCGGTCTTGCAGCATTAATCACATCCTGGTCTAGCGCGCGAACATGGCGCCACTGCATGATGCATGGCGATGGATGTCGTCAGCTCGATCGCCGCGCACAGGGCGCGAAGCGGCGGCGCCGTGGAAGCGGCTGTTAGCCCCGAGTGCTTCGGTGTCGAGGACCCCGTTGCGGCTATGGACGCCCACACCCGGGGATTGCTGGCACGCCGGCGTGCCGAGCGACGCTCCTGGCTGCTGCCGCGCAGCCTGATGATCGCCGATCTGCTCGCTCTGAGCCTCGCCTACCTGCTCGTGACACTGCTCTGGGGTGAGAAGGGGGCCTTCGGCTCCTGGCGCGAGCTGGTGGTCTTCGCGCTCACCCTTCCGTGCTGGATCTTCGTGGCCAAACTCCATGGCCTGTACCGGCGCGACTACGAGCGCGCGGCCCATTCCTCGACCGACGACGTCGCCGGGGTCTTCTCGCTCGTGGCGATCGGGCTGTGGCTGCTGCTCGTTGCCTCGCAGCTGACCGGTCGCAGCGGTCCCGCAATCGACGCCCTGATCGCCTTCTGGGTCCTGGCCGTGTGCACCGTGCCGGTCGCGCGGCGGATCACACGGGAGGTGTGCAAGCGCACGAAGGCCTACGAGCAGAACACGGTGATCGTCGGTGCCGGCGAGGTCGGCCAGCGGATCGCTCGCAAGCTCGTCAAGCACCCAGAGTACGGCGCGAACGTGGTGGGGTTCATCGACCGCAACCCGCGCTCGCGTCACGCCGATCTCCCCGAGAACCTCACGATTCTCGGCCCGCCTGCGAAGCTGCCCCAGATCATTGCGGCGCTCGACGTCGAGCGGGTGGTGGTCGCCTTCTCCAACGAGTCTGAAGCGGAGATGCTCGCCGCCGTGCGCCATCTCGACGAGCTGCCCGTGCAGATCGACATCGTGCCGCGGCTGTTCGAGCTTGTCGGCCTGAACGCCGGCGTGCACTGGGTCGAAGGGATGCCGCTGCTCGGCCTTCCCACCGTCCGCCCCGCGCGGGTCTCGCGCGCGGTCAAGCGCGCGATCGACGTGTTTGTCTCAGGGGCCGCGCTCGTCGCCCTGGCACCGCTGCTCGCCTACATCGCGGTGCGGATCCGGCTCGACTCACCGGGCCCGATCCTGTTTCGCCAGACGCGCCTGGGCACGCACATGAAGGAGTTCACCGTGCTCAAGTTCCGCACCATGAAGGTCGACACGGACGAGGCGGTCCACCGCTCCTACATCGAGCAGTCGATGTCGCCGACGGCCGTCAGTAGCAACAACGGCCTGTACAAGCTCGATCGCTCCGACGCGATCACCGATGTTGGCGGCTGGCTGCGAAAGACCAGCCTTGATGAGCTGCCGCAGCTCGTTAACGTGCTGCGCGGCGACATGTCGCTTGTCGGGCCACGACCGTGCATCCCCTACGAGGCCGAGAGCTTCGACTCCCAGCACTTGCAGCGCTTTTCCGTGCCTCAGGGTCTCACGGGTCTCTGGCAGGTGACCGCTAGGGCGAGCTCGACCTACGGCGAGGCGCTCGACATGGACATCGCCTACGCACGCGGGTGGTCGCTCGGGTTGGACCTCAGGTTGCTGCTGCGCACGCCGTTGCAGGTGCTGCGCCAGCGCTCCTCGACCGTCTAGGACGCGACCCGAACCTGCTGGCGCTCGCTGGGCGCCGCGCGCATGATGCCGTTGAGGTGCGCATAGTGGCATGCGCCGGTGCGGTTGCTGACGCCGAGCTTGCGATAGATGTTCGAGAGATGGAACTTGACGGTCTGCCGCGTGATCCACAGTTGCTGCGCGATCTCGTGGTTGGTCGCGCCCGCCGCGACCAAGTGCAGGATCCCGAGCTCGCGTCCGGTCAGCGACGTGTGCTCAGCGGCGAGCGCACCGGGCGTCTCTTCGCTCAGCGCGTTGAGCCTCGCGGGAGAGTGCGCTACGTGGCCTTTCAGGACCTCGTCTAGGAACGTCGCTAGGGCGCCCGGGTGGATCGCCTTCAAGATCACGGTGCTTGCGCCCGCGTCAACGGCACGCTGGAGATACTCGCCGTCCATCTGGATGACCAGGCAGACGATGGTGATCGCCTCGCACTCCTCCTTGATGCTCCGAATCAGATCGATCGTCTGATCGGGGCCTTCGGCTTCGTCGACCAGTACGACCTCAGCGCCGCTGTCCCTGATCCGTCCCGCGGTTGTTCGTCGCGGGTCGAGATACCCGAGCAACTGGAAGGCCGACCCGTCGAGCAAACCCGTGCGAATCGCCCCGACCATCATCGGGTTGTCGCTCACGACTACGAGCTTCTTCGCTGACGCAAATGCTCCGGACTGAGCGGACATATCGTGAAAGGAACGGGCGCTCGCCGGTGGTTCTTGCGTGTCGCGCCTGGCTGCCGGCTGCGCGCGTTCAGTGCGTCTCGACGCCGGCCGTGTCCAGCAACGCGTCCTCGCGCTCGGCGCGGCCCGCGAACGGGTCGACCGCGGTGGGGGGCGGTGCGCCGAACGGCGGCTCGACGCGGCCGGCGAGAGTACGCAGCGCCAACAGCGCCCCTTCGCGGTGGGCGCGTGCTTCCTTACCGGCCGCGCTCGCGCCGGCGGCGCGAACCAGGTAGTGAAACCGGCACGCCGCCAGATACACGGCGCGGTAGAAGCGGCTGAAGTACTTGTGCGCGTACTGCTTGCGCGTGTAAGCGTCCTGGGCGATCATCCGCGGCCGTACCCCGCCCTTGCCGGCGTGATGGACGATCGCCAGCTGCGGCATGTGACGAACCTCCCAGCCCGCGCGCTTGATCCGCAGGCATAGGTCCGGCTCCTCCGAGTAGATGAAGAAGCGCTCGTCCAGGATGCCCGCGCTTAGCAGCGCCTCGCGGCGCACGAGCATGAACGAGCCCGACACCCAGTCGCACGCTTCCTCGTGCTCGTGACGCTTCAGGTCGAGCACGCGTTCTCCCGCCCATGTCGGATGGACCGGCCAACGCTCGGAGAGCAGCGCCTCGCCGAGTGTGCGGCTCACGCTCGGAAAGCGGCGGATCGTCGGTCCCAACGTGCCGTCGGGCCTGAACTGGCGCGCGCCGGCAAGGCCGACCCGCGGTCGCTCGTCGAGCAGTCGCACGAGCTCCCCAAACGTCCCCTCGAGCACTTGCGTGTCGGGGTTGAGCAGCAGCACGTAGCGCGCGTTGGCGTGTTCGATCCCGCGGTTATTGCCGTATCCGAAGCCGTGGTTGGGGGAGGTAACGACTTGGGCCTGCGGAAAGCTGGACTCGACGAGCTCGCGTGTGCCATCGGTCGAGGAGTTGTCGACAACGATCACCTGCAGCCGGGCGTCACCGGCGTGATCGAACACGGTCGGTAGGCACTGCTCGATCCAGTGTGCCTCGTTGGTCGAGACGATCACGATCGCCAGGTCGGCCAGCTCCGAGTCGTCGTGGCGCATCGGGCTCACGATTATCTGATGGCTTAGCGGGCCAACCCGTGAGCGGCCAGCTCGCGTGTGGCGTCGTCGACGCGGTCGACCGCCTCCTGGTCGGCGAGCCACTCGAGCAGTCCGCGCATCCCGTCCTCGAGCGTCGTGGCGGCTTCGAAGCCGAGCAGCTCGCGGGCGCGCTGAGGGTCGGCGACGCAGTGGCGGATGTCGCCCGCCCGGTACTGTCCGTTGAGGATCGGCTCGATCTTGGCGTCCAAGCCGGCCGATAGGGCCTGCGCGATCTGCACGACCGTGCTCGGGCGCCCGGTGCCGAGATTGATCGCGTGGCCGGTCGCGCGCTCGGACTCCAGCGCGAGCACGATCGCGCGCACGATGTCGCTGACGTGGATGAAGTCGCGCGACTGCCTGCCGTCCTCGAAGATGATCGGCGGGCGCCCGTTGAGCAGCCGCGAGGCGAAGATCGCCGCTACGCCGGTGTACGGGTTGGACAGTGCCTGCCCCGGCCCGTAGACGTTGAAGAAGCGCAGCGCGGTCGCGGGAATGCCGTACGCCGCGCCGGCGACCAGACACAACTCCTCGTGGTCGCGCTTGGTGATCGCGTAGATCGACGTTGGGATCAGCGACTTCTCCTCGCTGGTACCGACCGGCGCGAGCTCCGCGCCGCAGGTAGGACACGCGAGCTCCCACTGACGAGCGAGCAGCTGCTCCTCGCTGCGCGGCGGCGGCGCGATGCGGCCGTGCTCGGTGCACTCGTACTCGCCCTCGCCGTAGATCGACATCGAGGACGCGACGACCAGGCGCGTCGGCAGCGGGCGCTGGGCGACCAGCTCCTCCAGGAAGATGGCGGTCTGCATGGTGTTCCGCTCGGTGTAGCGGGCGATCTCGTACATCGACTGCCCGACGCCGACGGCCGCCGCGAGGTGCACGACCCGCTCGACGCCCGCGAGCGCACGCTTGGCGGCGGCGCGGTCGCCGACGTCGCCGACGACCAGATCCACCGACGCGGGCAGCTCCGGGCTGACGCCGCCGTGGACCTGCTCCTCCAGCGAGTCGAGCACGACTACCTCATCGCCCCGCGCGACCAACTCGCGCACGACGTGGGTCCCGATGAAGCCCGCTCCGCCTGTCACCAATGTCTTCATGCGCTACCCGCCTGACCGTTCCAGTTGCTTGGCCGTGTCACCAGTTGACGTAACGAGGGCTCGAACGGGGTTCTTTTGCGGCGCACGAGCGCACCGGTGCGCCCACCTCAACACAGCGCGACCTCGTCACGGTCTCCGACCTGCAGGCGCAAGGCGCGCGGCATCGAAAAGTCTCTGAAGATGCGGGCGTGACGGCCGACGATGCTCGCCACCAGGCGGCCGCCGACGTGCAGCACGCTTGCGTCCGCGAGCACGATCGAGCGCTCGAGCTCGGCTCCTTCGATGCGCACGCGCTCGGCGATCGCCGTGTGCGGGCCGATGTAGGAGTTGTTGATCAGCGCGTCGGCACCGATCATCACCGGCCCGATGATCACGCTCGAGGTCACGCGCGCCGTCGGATGAATCGTGATGTTTCCCTCGAAGCGATTGTCGTCGTTTGGGTCGGGCGTCGCCTCGGATGCGAGCGTGTCGAGGATCGCCCGGTTCATATCGAGCAGGTCGCGCGCGTCCCCGGCGAAATGTCTCCACCTGCGTGCAACCTGCACCTTGGTGCTGCCTCCATCCTGCGCGATCTGATCGGCGACCGCGGCGAAATCCAACAGCGCCGGCGAGCACCCCGGTCTCGACAGGCTGCGCAGCAGTCCGGGGCCGACCAAGCACGCGCCCGCGACCGCGCATGGTGCGAGCGCATAGTCGACCGCGGTCTGGCCGTCGGGCACCAGTCGTAGTTGCGCGGTCTCGAGCGCCCTGTTGTTCAGCAACAGCACCGCGTCGCGCGCACGGCCGTCCGCAGGCGCGATCATCGCGAGGATCGGCTCGCCGAGCAGGCCGTCGGCGCGGTGGAGGATGCACGGGGCGTCGCCGACAAAGTCGGCTGCCGCGAGCAGTACCTCCTCGCCACCGGCGACGCGGTCGTTGACGAGGTGGTTGACTACGACGCCAGCGGGGCCCTCACGCTCGATGCACAGCTCGATCTCGGTAGCCACTTCAGGCGGTGAGGCGATCGCGACCTGAACGACACCAGCCTCGGCCAGCGCGTCGAGGACGTGGCAGATGATCGGTCGATTCGCGACCCTCTGTAGCGACGGCGCGCGCGTCGCGCCGAACCATGGGCCTGCCCAGCAGGCCGACTCGGGAACGACTACAAGACCCTTGACGAGCACGTACACCAAACGCGCGGCGTGCCTCCATACTCGCGCCGGGAATCGAGGATTGGCCGTTTTGGTACCCCGGGCTCACCCAGCCGGGGGAGCGGGGCGCATGTCGGGCGCATCGGCGGAATCGGCGGCGGAGGCGGACGGGTCGTACTTTCTCGTGAACGCCGCGAGATCGTCGCTCGTCAGCTCCTCGATCCGCTCCAGGACCAGCGCGTCGCTCCAGTCCCACCATCGGATTCGCTGCAGGCTCTCGGCGATCTCCGGCGGGAAGCGGCGACGGGTAACGCGCGCGGGGACGCCCGCGACGATCGTGTAGGGTGCGACGCTCTTCGTCACCACCGACCACGCGGCGATCACCGCGCCGTCGCCGATTGTGACTCCTCCGAGGATCTTGGCGCCGCGGCCGATCCACACGTCGTTGCCGATCACGACGTCGCCCTTGGACCACGGCTGCCCGGCCTGCTCGGCGCCTGGCAAGCCGTAGCGACGTTGAATCGGATAGGTCGTGACGGTGTCGATGCGATGGTTGCCTCCCGGCATGATCTCGACGCCGGTAGCGAGCGAGCACCAGTTTCCGATGATCACCCTCGCGGAGTCGCCCGCGACGATCTGCACGAATTCGGGTGGCGCATAGGAATGGCGACCGATGACCAGCATGCCGTGCTGCTTCAGCCACGCCACCGATCCGGACACCGGGGGAATCAGGCTGGTCAGGCGTCTTTTCGCGCGCCTCGCGTACGTGCGCAGGCTAAGCGGGTCTTCTGGTCGCCGCAGCCGGAAGCTGGAGCCGACGCGAGCGTCGCCGGCGAGCGAATCGCCTTCGGCTATGCCGCCGCCGGCTCGGCCCATTGCACGCAGGCCTGCGGCGCGCCGTTCTGCAGCATCGATGCGCCGGCCATCTCGACGGCGGCGACGATGTCGAGTCCGAGCGCGAGGTTGGAACGGGGTTCCTCGCCGGTGCGGATCGCGCGGGCAAAGTCCTGCATCTCCAGGCGCAGCGGCTCCTGTGCCTCCAACCGGGGGATCACGACGTCGCCGGTTCGATAGACGAGCTGGTGCTCGCCGAAGTTGGACGGCGCCCCGACGTCCATGCCACGGTCGTACACGCGCACCGGCTCGTCGGCGGCGGTGTCGTCGTACTGGACCATGCGCTTGCTGCCAACCAGGATCATCTGCCTGACCTTGCGTGGCGCCAGCCACGACAACTGCACGTTGGCGGTCGTGCCGCTCGCGAACGTGAGCGTCACGAACGCCGTCTCCGGCACGTCCTCGTGGAACACGCAGCTCCCAGAGGCGGCGACCTCGACGACGCGCTCTTTCAGCCAGTACAGCAGGATCGAGAGATCGTGTGGCGCGAGGTCGCAGACGACGCCATCGCTCTGATACTTGCCGAGGTTCATCCTCGAGGAGGTCACGAAGTGGATGTCGCCGATCACATCCTCCTCGATCAGCTGGCGTACCTTGTTGACTGCGGGGCTGTATACGAACGTGTGTCCCGGCATCAGCGTCAGGCCGGTGCTGTGTGCCAGCTCGGCGAGCTCGAGGCCATCGCTTAGGGTCGTCGCGAGCGGCTTCTCGACGAGCACATGCTTGCCGGCGAGCAGCGCCCGCTTGGCCAACGGTGCGTGTGTGGTCGGCGGCGTGGCGATGACGACGGCCTCCACGGCGGGGTCGGAGAGCACCTCGTCGAAGTCGGCGACCGTGAGGGTGTGCAGATGCCTGCGCCCGAGCGCGCGCAGCGGCTTGGGATCGCGGTCGCACACGGCGTGCAGCCGGAACTCGGGCACCTCGGACAGGTTGCGTGCGAGGTTCGGGCCCCAGTATCCGCAGCCGACCAACGCGGCGCCGATCGGCGCTGGTCTTGACGCGATCCGCCCGCTGGGGATCGCGCGCGTGCCCGTCTCGCCGCTTCCATCGCTGTGCCAGCCGTTGAGCGTCATTGCGTAATCAACGAGTCTTCTAGCCCTGGTCTTCTGCGAAGCCGATCACCGATTGCGCGACGCGCTCCACCTCGGTGTCGCTCATCGCCGGGAACAGCGGCAGCGAGCACATGCGCTCGGCGAGGCGCTCGCTCACCGGCAGGCTGCCGGGCGCGAGGCCGAGGTCGGCGTAGGCCTCGGTCAGGTGGATTGGCGTCGGGTAGTGCACGGCCGAGGCGACGCCTTGGCGGGAGAGGTGCTCGCGCAGCCCGTCGCGATCGTCGCTGCGCACCACGAACAGGTGGTACACGTGGTCGCCATGCTCGGCAGGCGCGCTGGCGATCTCGATCACGCCCTCGCAGCCTGCGCCTGAGAGGCCCTCCCCGATCATCGTCGTCAGCTTCTCGCCCAGTCGGCGGCGGTCATCGTTCCAGCCGTCCAGGCGCGCCAGCTTTGGGCGTAGCACGGCCGCCTGTATGGCGTGCAGGCGCGCGGTTGTGCCGACGATGCGGTGGCAGTAGCGCGGCTGCTCGCCGTGGGCCCGCAGCAGGCGGACGCGCTCGGCGAGCTCGGGGACGCTGGTCACGACCGCGCCGCCGTCCCCCCATGCGCCGAGGTTCTTCGTCGGATAGAAGCTGAAGCACCCGAACGCCCCGAAGGTGCCCACGCGCCGCCCGCGGTAGCGCGCGCCGTGCGCCTGACAGGCGTCCTCGATGACGTGCACGCCTGCGGCGTGCACGAGCGTCATGATCGGATCCATCTCGACGGTCTGGCCGAACAGGTGTACCGGGATCACGCAGCGCACGCCCGGGCCGAGGCTGCGTTCGAGGATCTCGGCGGTGATCAGGTGCGAGTCGGGATCGACATCCACGAGCCGCGGCGTCGCGCCGACGAGGCTGACGGCCTCGGCCGTGGCGATGAACGAGTTGCTCGGCACGATCACCTCGTCGCCGGGCCCGATGTCGAGCGCGCGCAGTGCCAGCACGAGCGCCTCGGTGCCCGAGGAGACGCCGACGGCGTGATTGGTCTCGCAGTAGGCGGCGAACTCGCGCTCGAAGGCCTCGACTGGCTCGCCGAGCGTGAACGCGCCGCGTTCGGCCACCTCGCGTACCGCGCCCAGCAGCTCCTCGAGCAGGTCGGCTTCGGCGAAGTCCAGTCGCGTCAATGGCACCGGCGCCGGCGCGTCGGTGGCGCTCTCGGGACGGGTGCTCAACATGCCAGGCTGATCGAGGGCGCCGAGCCGAGCCGCGCGAGCTCCTCCTGCAGCGCCCGCCTACCACGGTGGTGCAGGCCGTGGATCGAGCTCTCCGAGCGACTCATCTGCTCGGCGATCTCCGGCGGCGAGAGACCGACGATGTGGCGCATGACCATTACCTTGCGCTGCTCGTCAGGGAGCGTGGCAAGTGCCGCGTAGAGGTCTCGCGCGGCTTCGCGTGAGCCCTCGTCCGCATGGGCGTCCTCCCGGATCAGATCCTCGGTCGGCGTGGGCTGGCGCCTGCGCAGGTGGTCGAGGGCGACGTTGCGCGCCATGCGCAGCAGCCAGCCTGAGAACGGAACGCCGCAGTCGGTGTATTTGCCAATCACGAGCATCAGCTTCATGAAAACCTGCTGCGTGAGGTCCTCTGCCTCTTTTTCGTCTCTGACTATGCTGCGGACGTAGCCGTAGACGTTGTCTGAGTAGCGGATGTACAGGAGCCTGACCGCGTCGCGATCGCCCTCCTGCGCGCGTGCGATCGCCAGCCGGACTTCCCGTGCCGTCTCGGGCGAGTCGTCGATTGCCGTGCGCGGCCTGAAACCTGGCTGCCCATCCGTGAGCTCAAGGTTGCGGCGCATCCGATGCCCCCCTTGTCTTTCCCGGTGTAGTTTGCGGTGCGTCTCGATCCGTCTCCAGGGATCATGGGGTGGGCCGCCCCACCCCGCAATGGCCCGATGTGCGCGACGTGCGTTCAGTGGTTGAACGCTCAGATGAGATCTCTGATCACGTCGGCGGCGCGCTCTGCGATCGCGATCGTCGCGGCGTTCGTGTTCCCGCGGGGGACGGACGGCATCACCGAAGCGTCGACTACGCGTAGAGCCTGGATGCCGTTGACGCGCAGCTCCTCATCGACGACCGCGTCGGCATCTTCACCCATGCGGCAGGTGCCGACAGGGTGGTAGAAGGCGAAGGTTGTGCGCGCGACGTGCTCGCGCAGGGCGTCCCGCGCGTCGCCGTGGGGCGTCGTGAATGGCTCGGCGCAGTACGGCTTCATCGCCGGCTGTCGGCAGATGTCAAGCCCGAGACGCAGCGCGGCGAGCATCCGCTGCAGATCGTCGCGGGCCGTGTAGAACGCGTTGTGCACGATTGGCTTGGCGCTCGGATCGGCTGAGGCGAGTCGCACTGAGCCCCTGCTTTGCGGCGTAAGCAAACAGGGCGAGAGCCACACGCCGTGGGCTTCCGGGTCGCTCGCGCGCGCCTGGAGAAACTGCACGGCGACGACGTGGAATTGCACGTCGGGCGCCGGGGCGTCGGCTGCGACACGGGCAAAGCCGCCCGCCTCGGCGAGCCCTGACGCGAACGCACCGGTTTGCGAGGTGAGCAGCAGCTTCGCGCTGCGCCAGCCGCGCCGGCGCTCGCGGTTCTGTGGCTCGGGTGTCATCCAGAGCAGCTCGGTGGCTGCGTGGTCTGAGAGGTTCTCGCCGACGGCCGGCAGGTCGCGCAGCACGTCGATTCCGCGGTGAGTCAGGTGGGCGGCGGGCCCGACTCCCGAGAGCATCAGTAGCTGCGGCGTGTTGTAGGCGCCGGCGCACAGGATCACCTCGCGCTCGGCTCGTAGCTCGCGCTCGTGGTCGCCCTGCCTCGCCTGGACGCCCACCGCGCGCGTGCCCTGGAACAGCACGCGCTGCACGTCGATGTCCGTCATCAGCGTCAGGTTCGGGCGTTCGAGCACCAGACGCAGATAGGCGTCTGCCGCGCTCGCGCGCATGCCGCCGCGCTGGGTCAGCTGAAACGTGCCCACCCCGTCCTGTTGGGGGCCATTGAAGTCCTCGTTGCGCGCGAGGCCCGCCTGCTCCCCGGCAGCGACGAATGCACGGGAGACCGCGTTCACGGAGCGTGGCTCGCTCACCGACAGCGGGCCCCCGACGCCGTGCAGGGGCGAGGCGCCGCGCTCGTTGTCCTCGGCCTTTAGAAAATACGGCAGCAGATTCGCCCACGACCAGCCTCTGACGCCCCATTCGTCGAAGTCCAGCGGGTTGCCGCGGATGTAGATCATCGCGTTGGTCGAGGAGGACCCGCCGAGCACCTTGCCGCGCGGCAGCGCAACCCGCCGGTTGGCGCACTCGTGCTCGGGCGCCGACTCATAGCCCCAGTCGAGCTCCCCTCGCGAGAGCTCGAGATAGCCGAGCGGGGCGTGGACGTTCTCGTTCGTGTCCGGCGGCCCCGCCTCGAGCAGCAGCACCTGGATGTCCGCGTCTTCGCTTAGGCGGTTGGCGAGCACGCAGCCTGCGGAGCCGGCCCCGACTATGACGTAGTCGTACATGTCCTGGAGATCCCCGCCGCGGCCCACCATACCGCCGCCCGCACAAGTTCCCCGCACAGGCAGTCGTTTTGTTCGCGGCGAGATGATGTTGGAAGTCCACGACCAAGCGCAATCGCTGAGCACGCTGTTCAGCAGCTCACGCCGGCTGGCGATCGCCGAGCACTTTCGCATCCCCTGCGACGTCGCGGCCGCGCCCGCCCGTCCGGGCGTCGAGCGTCTGCGTGCACAGGCGGGCGCGGAGCTGCTGTGGGCGAGCGAGGCTGCCGCGGTCGGCGCGGCGGTTGCCGCAACGCTTCAGGCGCCCGGCGCGAGCATCCCGATCTTCGCGCACGTCCTCGACGATCGGCTGGCCGAGCCGCTGCTCGCGGATTACGGCGGTAGCTGGTCGCGCGCCCTACCCGTCGAGGGCCCGGACGGCGAGCACGTCGCTTCGGTCTGGGTGGAGCGCGACGGCAGCGTGTTCCTGCCGTTCGATCCGGATGAGGTGTGCGAGAGCTACTGGAGCGAGCGTTATCTGCAGGTCGCGCGCAGCGCCGCTCAGCGCCAGAGCATGCGCGGCGCGGTGCGTGCCTACTACGGCATCCGCGGGCTGCTGCCGCGCCCGCTGCAGATCTGGCTGCGCCGCCAGTACGCGCGCGTGCAGGCGCGCACGCAGTTCCCGGGCTGGCCGGCGGAGACGGCCCTACACGACTTCTTCGACCTGTTCTCCTCGATCCTCGCTGACGTCAGTGGCGAGCCGCTGCCGCGGATCGCGAATTGGCCGCACGATCGTGCGTGGGCGTTGGTGCTGACGCACGACGTCGAGACCGAGGCGGGGGTCGCGGCGATCGATCCGATTGTCAAGCTCGAGCGCGGCCTGGGGCTGCGCTCCTCGTGGAACTTCGTTCCCCGCCGCTACGAGGTGGACGACGAACGCATCCGCGAGCTGGGCGATGGTGGCTTCGAGGTCGGCGTGCACGGGCTGCTCCACGACGGACGCGACCTCGAGTCGCTTGAGCGCGTGCAGGAACGCCTGCCGGGCATGCGCGCGGCGGCGGAGCGCTGGCACGCGGTCGGCTTCCGCGCCCCGGCGACGCAGCGTGGGTGGGAGCTGATGCCGATGCTCGGCTTCGACTACGACTCCTCCTACCCGGACAGCGATCCGTTCGAGCCGCAGGGTGGCGGATGCTGTACGTGGCTGCCGTTCTTCAACCAGCAGATGGTCGAGCTGCCGCTGACGATGGCGCAGGACCACACGCTGTTCGTGATTCTCCGTCACGACGACGCGAGCGCGTGGATTGAGAAGGCCGAGTTTCTGCGCGGACGCGGCGGGCTCGCACTGATCGACACCCACCCCGACTACCTGATCGAGCCGCGGATCAAAACCGCCTATAGGCGTCTGCTCGAGCGCTTCGCCAGCGACGAGAGCGCATGGAAGGCGCTCCCACGCGATGTCAGCGCGTGGTGGCGCCGGCGGGCGAACTCGCGGATCGAGCGCGCGGGAGAGGATTGGATTGTTACGGGACCCGCCGCTGAGGAGGCGCGGGTCGAGCTCACGGAAGGAGCGTCATGGAGATGAGCATGAGTTCACCACTGGCAAGCGCGACCTCGGCCGCGGGTGCCACCGTGGGCGCGGGTGGGAGCTCGGCCGCGGGAGGCGGGCCGGACCTCGAGGTCGCGGTGATCGGCGCGGGGCCGCACGGCCTGTCTGCCGCCACGCATCTGCGCCGCGCGGGTGCGCAGGCACACGTGTTCGGCTCGCCGATGGGCTTCTGGAAGACGATGCCGGAGGGCATGAAACTGCGTTCGAACATGTCGGCGACGAGCATGGTCGAGACAGTCGGACCGCTGTCGCTGTCCGCGTACGCGCAGCAGAGCGGGGCGCAGATCGAGCACCCGGTCGAGCTGAGCGACTTCATCGAGTACGGCTCGTGGGTCCAGCGCACGGCTGTGCCTGACCTCGACGAACGCATGGTGAGCTCGTTGGAGCGCACAGCTGGCGGCTTCGGCCTGGAGCTCGACGACGGCACGCGCGTGTCTGCGCGCCGCGTCGTGATCGCGTGTGGGATCGCGCCGTTCGAGCGCATTCCGGCGGGCTTCGAGGGGTTGCCCGTAGAGCGCGTCTCACACACCGCGCACCACCGCGACCTCGGAGCGTTTGCCGGTCAGCGGGTTGCGGTGCTGGGCGGCGGGCAAAGCGCGTTCGAGTCTGCGGCGCTGATGCGCGAGCGCGGCGCCGCGCACGTTGAGGTGATGGTCCGCAAACCGTCCGTCGTGTGGCTGCGCGGCCACGGCGTGAAGAAGCGGATCGGTCGGCTGGGGCCGATCGTGTACGCGCCAACGGACGTGGGTCCGTTGTGGTACAGCCGCCTCGTGGAGAAACCTGGCCTGTTCCGCCAGCTGCCGCGCGAGGCGCAGGACAAAATCGCGGCGCGCTCGATCCGCCCGGCGTGCTCGCACTTCGTCAGGGTGCGTCTCGGCGAGGTGGCGATCAGTACCGGCGTGGGGCTCCGCGGCGCGCAGGAGCGGGACGGTCAGCTGCGCCTGTCGCTGTCGGACGGCAGCGAGCGCGAGGTCGACCATCTGATGCTCGGCACTGGCTACAAGGTGGACGTTGCGCGCTACGAGTTCCTGGACGATGGCATCCTCGCGGACCTGCGTCGCGTCGACGGCTACCCGGTCTTGCGGCGCGGCCTCGAGACCACGGTGCCCGGCCTGCACATGGTGGGCGCACCGGCGGCGTGGAGCTTCGGGCCGATCAACCGTTTCGTGTCGGGCAGCTGGTTTGCGGGTCGCGCGGTCGCGGGTGCGATCGCAGGCCACGCGTCCGGGCGGCCGCTCGGCGGCGTGCGGTCATAGCGGGGGCGCTGCGCGTGGGAGGAGCGGGCGGCAGGACCGCGCGGGCGCTCGCCGGTCGTTCGGGCGTCCCAGGCGCGGTCGTGATCGGCGGCGACTATCAGGGCCTCGGCATCGTGCGCAGTCTCGGTCGCCGCGGCGTCGACGTGCTGGTGGTGGACGACGAGCGCTCGATCGCGCGCCACTCGCGCTTTGCGACGGCGGCCGTGAGGGTGGAGGAGCTGCGCGACGAGGAGGCGACGGTGCAGACGCTGCTCGAGCTCGGCGAGCGCCACGCGCTGGACGGCTGGGTGGTGTTTCCCACGCGCGAGGAGACGGTCGCGGCGCTGTCGCGCTACCGCGAGCGGCTGACGCCGCGCTTTCGCATCCCGACGCCGGCGTGGGATGTGGTGGAGTGGGCGTGGGACAAGCGCAAGACGTATGAGATCGCGGCCGAGCTGGGGATCGCGACGCCGCGGACGTGGGTGGTGGGCAGCGCCGAGGAGCTGGATGCGGTCGACGGCGAGCCGCCGTTTGCGGTCAAGCCGGCGATCAAGGAGCGCTTCGTCTACGAGACCGGAGACAAGGCGTGGCGGGCGGACACGCGCGCGGAGCTCGAGGCGCGCTTTCGCGAGGCGGCGCAGCTCGTGGGCGCGGGCGAGGTGATCGTCCAGGAGCTGATCCCGGGAGGGGGGGAGACGCAGCTGGCGTACTGCGCGTTCTTCCGCGATGGGCGCGCGGCGGCGAGCATGGTCGTGAATCGCCTACGCCAGCACCCGCCGCTGTTCGGGCGCGCGAGCACATTCGTGCAGACGATCGAGCGCCCGGAGCTGGAGGAGGTCTCCGAGCGGCTGCTGCGGCGGATCGGCTACTACGGCCTGGTCGAGCTCGAGTACAAGCACGACGTGCGCGACGGGCAGACGAAGCTACTGGACATCAACGCCCGCACGTGGGGGTATCACAGCCTCGGGCAGCGCGCGGGCGTTGACTTCCCGTATCTGCTGTACGCCGACCAACTGTCGCTGCCGCTGCCCGATGGGGTGCGCGCGCAGACCGGCGTCTCGTGGATTCGGTTGGCGACAGACGTGCCGACGGCCCTCGCGCTGGCGGCGCAGGGGGCGCTCGACTGGCGCGCGTATCTGCACTCGCTGCGGCTCGCGAACGCTGAGTCGGTGTTCAGCCGCGACGATCCGCTGCCTGGCATCGCGGAGCTGGCACTGCTGCCGTACCTGGCGGTCAAGCGCGGGTTCTGAGCGAGAGCTTGGAAAGAGGTTTTGCTTTCTGATCTAAGAACGGAAAGAAAAGCCCAGGTTTCTTTCAAAGGTCGTATACGCTTTGAAAGCGGCTATGGATTCCTCGCTCTTTACGCCTCGATCGCCTGGCCACCTCACGAAGACGGTAGACGGCCACGATGCGTACGTACCCGCCCCGCTCCCCCCGGATCTCGACTTTACGCCAGCGCTCGCGGACTGCCTTGCAGCCGCCGCAAACGCGGTGGGGCTTCTAGCTGGAACAGGACGCAATCTGGGAAACCCGATGCTCTTGATCGCGCCCTATCTGCGCCGGGAGGCTGTTCTCAGCTCGCGAATCGAGGGGACGGTCAGCACTCTTGCCGACCTCTACGAGGACGAGATCATCGGGATGTTTCAGCCAGGCCGAGAGGATGTTCGAGAGGTCCGGAACTACCTCACCGCGCACGAATATGGGCTCGAGCGCCTCAAGACACTGCCACTCAGTCTGCGCCTCATACGCGAGATCCACGAGAAGCTCATGGAAGGAGTTCGTGGCCACGGGCGCCATCCGGGTAGCCTCCGGTCTTACCAGAACTGGATCGCCAGAGAGCCGCGTGCGCCTATCGAGGAGGCGACCTATGTGCCGCCCCCGGTCGCCGACATGGAACGAGCACTCCATGAGCTCGAGTCATTCCTCCACAGCGAGCAGCTGTCGCCCCTCATCATCGCTGCGCTGGCCCACTACCAGTTCGAGGCGATCCACCCGTTCGGCGATGGCAACGGCCGAGTCGGACGGCTCCTGATCTCGTTGTTCCTGCACGCCAGGGGCTTGCTTCCGCAGCCGCTCCTTTATCTCTCCGCCTATTTCGAGCGGTCGCGAACCGAGTACTACGATCGGCTTCTTCGGGTCAGCACTCACGGCGACTGGCCCGGCTGGCTGCGCTACTTCCTCGAGGGCGTGCGCGTCCAGGGACATGCCGCGGTCCAAGACGCAGAGCGTCTTCTCGATCTTCAGGCGTTCTACCACGACCGTCTCGTCGAGGCCAAAGCGCGGCCGGCGGCGAGGGATCTAGTCGAGCCGCTGTTCATCAACCCGTACGTCAACGCTCGCCGTGCGACCGAGATACTGAGCGTGACCAGTCCTACGGCGCGTGCCGCGATTGGTGATCTTGTCGACCAAGGCATCCTCCGCGAGATCACTGGTCGCAAGTGGGGGCAACTCTTCCTCGCGGAGGAGATCCTGCAGGCCGCGCAGGGCACGACTGAAACCAACGACGAGCACGCCCACTGATCGACCACGGTCGCCGACTCTCGCGGTCGGGCGCGACGTCGCTGATCGCTTAGCTGCGACGGTGCGCTTGGCGCGAGTACAGCGCTAAAGGCCCTTCAGCAGGACCCCGAACTGCGCGTCGCTGTCGTCGGCGGCGGCGATGAACGCGGGCACATCCGGCCGGGCGCGTGTGAACTGGCCGAAGGCCTCGTTGCGCTCGATGTCGTCGGCGACGATCGCGCCCTTGCGCATGGCGCCCCAGGCGCGCTCGAGCTCGAAGCGAAGGTTGCGGGTGGTGTGGCTGCTGTCGTGGACGAACAGGTCGATCTCGCCGAGCTCGGTGAGCAGCGGCGGCAGCCGGCGCCTGCTAGTGCCGTTGACGTACGTCCAGCGTGAGCGCAGCTCGCTGGGCACGGCGGCGGCGATCTCGGCGTGGATGGCGGTGTCGAGCGCGGGCAGGTCGATGCTGCTGAGGCGACCGTCACCGTCGCGCGCCAGCGCCTCGAGGATCACGCGCGAGGTAATCCCGCGGGCGACGCCGGTCTCGACCACCGACCTCGCACCCAAATGCCGCGTCAGGCAGTAGACGACGCGCGCGAAGCCCTGGTCGCCGTCGTCCCAGCCGCCGTAGGCGCCGCGGCCCATCGGCAGGCCCTGCTGCTCGAGCGTGTGCTTGACCTGCGCCCATAGCGCGTCGAACTCCTGTGCCACGGCGCACGGCCAGGGCTGGCCGAGGCGCTCGTGCAGGTGGCGCTCCCATTCGGGGTCTGCTTCATATACGTAGCTCTGCGGGTCGGCGCCGGTGATCAGCCGTCGCGCCCGCCCGACGGCGCGATCGAGCCCGTCGCCAGGCTCTTGCAGCGTCAGCCGCACCGCCCCCATCGCCCATCGCAGCCGAGCCGGCAGATCGGTGCGCCTGTCGTTGTCGCGGCTGGTTTGTGAAATCTGGATCAGAGCTTTCTGCTTGCCGCGAGCCGGTCCGTTCGTGCGATCCTAGCGGGCGTGGCCCTGGTGACGATCCAACCCGGTTCGGGAACTGGGTCGCCGCTGTTCTGCGTGCACGCAGAAGCGGGCGACGTGTCGCTGTACTACGCGCTCGCCGGCTACATGGGCCCCGAGCGGACGGTGTTGGGGCTGTGCGCGCCGCCGGCGGGCGAGCTCGCCGGGCACGAGCGGCTCGAGCAGATGGCCGAACGCCACGTGCGCGAGATCAGGGACGCGCAGGCAGACAGTGCGTACGTGATCGTCGGCGAGTGCACGGGCGGGGCGCTCGCGTACGAGATCGCCCAGCAGCTGCGCGCGGCCGGAGCGGAGGTCGCGCTGCTGGCGCTGATCGATGCGTGGGCGCCGGGTCTGCCGCGCCCCGCGCGGTGGATGCCAAAGCCGGTCTACCGGATCGTCCACCGCGCTCGGATCCTTGCCTTCCACGCCGAAAACCTCATCCGTCTCGGCATGCGCGAGAAGTTCGCGTACGCCGCGTGGAAGGCGCACCGCGCGGGCAGCGCGTCGCTCGACAAGATGTCAGCCATCGTGGACCGATCGGCCGCGAAGCTCTCGCCGCGGCTGGCGTTCAGGGAGGCGCTCGCCGCGTATGACCCGCAGCCCTACGGCGGGTCGATCGTCGTGCTGCGCGCGGCCACGATGCCGCTTGGGAGTCAGGCCCCGCTCGACCTAGGGTGGGGTGGGCTGGTGGAGCGCGTGGAGGTTGAGACGATCCCCGGCTATTTCACGACGCCGATCTCTGAGCCGGGAGTGCGAATCCTCGCGGAGAGGCTGACGCGGCACCTGCGATCCTAGCTCCGCTGGAGCCTATTCCCGCTAGCCGACCACCTCGTTGATGCAGCGTCGTCATTACCAGTAGTCCGAGCGCTGCGGGTCGCAAGCTCCTGCAGGAGAGCTCCCTGATACGCCTTCGCAGGACGTCGCCGACGCGATCCGCTGGAATCTCCCCGCTGTGATCTCTGCTTTCTCCCCGCTGGCATCAGCAAAGTGTCGGGCGCTCGGCTCAGTTAGGCGTAATCGCCGCGACCGGCTATGGCGGCGGACGAATATATCAAAATGTATATAATAGATCGCGATGGAGTTCACTGCCATGATCCGCGACGCTCGTCAAGCGGCTGGCATCACGCAGCTGGAGCTCGCCGGCCGCGCGGGGACGGCGCAGCCGGCGGTGGCTGCGTACGAGTCGGGCGCGCGTGCGCCGAGCCTTGCGACGCTGGAGCGACTGCTCGACGCGTGCGGATACGACGTGGAGGTGCGAGCGAACCCGCGGGTGCGCCGCGGCGCGTCATCTCTGGCGGAGCTGGCGCAGACGATGGCGGGGGATCTCGAGCAAGGGCAGGAACGCGATGCGCTAAGGCTGCTGTTTGGGTTCGCGGACGACTTCAGGGGCTCGTCTCGCGCCGGGCAGGCGGCGCTCCTGCGGGACGAGCCACCGCCGACAGGCGACGCGCGCTTCGACGCCGCCTTGGCAGGCGTCGCGGAGCTGTTCGCGATCGAGGGCGCGTTGGTCGCTCCGGCGTGGGTCAACGACCCCGAGCGCTTTGTCGAGCCGTGGTGGTTCGTGGCGAGCCGACCGGAGTTCCACGCGTACACGCTCGCGAACACGCCTGCAGTGCTCGCCCGTCACGGGGTGTTCATGGCCCGCGAGGTCTTCGATCGTGTCTGAGCGGCATTTCACACGCGCCCGGATACTCAGTGCGCTGGAAGCGCTGGGCGACGAGCTCACCCGAGAGGGTGTGCGCGGGCAGATTTTCATCGTCGGTGGTGCGGCGATGGCGCTGGCGTACTCGACGCGACGGGTCACGAAGGACATCGACGCGGTGTTCGAGCCGAAGAACGCCATCTACACCGCGGCGGCGAAGGTCGCAACGAACCTTGGGCTGCCAGACGATTGGCTGAACGACGCGGTCAAGGGCTTCATGCCAGGCGCTGACGAGCATCCTCGTCCGGTGCCGGAGATTCACGGAATCGAAGTCACGACAGCCTCGCCGAGGTACCTCCTTGCGATGAAGCTGATGGCTATGCGCTTCGGCGAGGATGAGGACGACATCGAGATCCTGCTGCGGGAGTGCGGCGTGCGCAGCGCGCAGGAGGCGCTCGATCTGCTCAAACACATCTACCCGCAGCAGGAGCCTCCCCCGAAGACGCGGTTCTTTCTCGAGCAGCTCCTCGGATCCGCCTCGACGTGACGAGCGCGGTGTAGCACCCGGCCACCTCCCGTCGTGCCCGAATATCGGAGTTTTTCCGCCCCGCGGTCAAGTGACCCGCGCACCCGGCCGATAGCTGTTCCGTGTCGATAGAAGGTGCCCACCCACAAGGGTCGGCGGTGAGCGCCGACGACGCGGCTGCGGCGGCTCTGCGCGAGCTGCCGGGGGCGAGGATGTTGGTGTTCGATCGCGAGCTTCGCCTGATCCTGGCGGCGGGCCAGACGCTGGGGCAGCAGTCGGCGAGCGATGCGGCGCTGCGCGGCGAGGGCGCGTTCGTTGGGGGTGCGTTCCCGGAGAGCCTGTGGAAGCTGATCGAGCCGCTGTTCCGCTCGGCGCTTGAGGGCGAGACGCGCTCGCGAGAGATATGGAGCGCGGATGACAGCCGCTCGCTGATGGTGGACGTGGGCCCGCTGCGCGCGGACGGCCGGGCGGACGGCCCGGCGGATGGCCCGGCGGATGGCACGGGCCAACGGTCGGGCATCGCGTGCGGCGTGGCGGTGATCGTGGACGTGACGGCGCGCCGCGCGGCGGACGGCGTGGCGAGACCGTCGGATGCCCACTTCGAGCAGGTGTTCGAACGGGCGCCGATCGGCACGGGGCTGATGGACCTGGAGGGCCGCTGGACGCTGGTGAACCGCGCGCTGTGCGAGATCACGGGCTACACGCGCGAGGAGCTGATCGACAGGCGCTTTGCGGAGATTACGCACGCGGATGACGTGGACAACGACGCGGCGCAGTATGCGCAGCTGCTGGCGGGCGCGATCCCGGCGTTCCAGGTGGAGAAGCGCTACTTCAACGCGGCGCAAGAGACGCTGTCGGCGATCCTGTCGATCTCGCTGGTGCGCGACGCGAAGTCGGCGCCGCTGCACTTCATCGCGCAGCTGCAGGACATCTCCGAGCGCAAGCGCCTGGAGGAGCACCTGCGCCACCTGGCGGACCACGACCACCTGACGGGGCTTCGCAACCGCAGGCTGTTCGAGCACGACCTGAGGCTGCAGGTGGCGCGCGCGCAGCGCTACGGCGAGCGGGCGGCGGTGATGGTGGTGGACCTGGACGCGTTCAAGGCGATCAACGACGTGCACGGTCACAAGGTGGGCGACGAAGCGCTAAAGGCGGTGGCGACGGCGCTGACGCGACGCCTGCGCGAGACGGACGTGGTGGCGCGCCTGGGGGGAGACGAGTTCGCGGTGTTGCTGCCGCACGCGGACGAGCAGGGCACGGCGCAGGTGGCGGACGGCCTCGAGCGCGTGATCGCGGCGTGCAGCATTGACGTGGGCGCCACGGTGGTGCATCCGTCGGGCAGCGTTGGCGTGGCGATGATCGATCAGCTGACGGTGAGCGCTGAGCAGGTGCTGGTCGAGGCCGACCAGGCGATGTACGCGGCGAAGCGCGCCAGGACCAGGGCGACGGCCCTGGCGGCGACGTCGGCCTGAAACGTCAACTTTTTTGGGAGACGCGCTGGCGCATGGCTTCGATAAGCCGTTGTGGCGCCGGTCACCACACTTCCTGCCAGTATGCTCCCACCCAGTTTCTGGATCACAGGGGGGCACAATGACCGGCAGGGCTAGTCGTGGTAGCACCGCACAGGGTCCACTTCCGGACCCACTCTTTCGCAGACGCTGGACCGCACCGCTATCGCTCGCCTTGGCTCCGGCGGCGGCTTTGGTGGCCGTCATGGTTGCGCTGTTCGCCGCGAGCCCCGCTGCCGCGGATCACAGCCTGAGATCCGATCCAGGCGTGACCGAGCGCGACAGCAGTGGACAGGCTGGACCGTCCGGGGCGCTCGTGGATGAAGCGATGCCGGTCGTGGAAAAAGTCCAACCCAACAAGGGCCCGGCGGCCGGAGGCAGCCCGGTAACCATCCATGGCACGAGCCTCACGGGCGCAACCGCAGTGTCGTTTGGCGGGGTCGAAGCTACAGAATTCAAGGTGGTGTCCGCCTTTGTAATCACTGCGGTCACCCCTCCGCATAGCACCGGCAACGCTTCGGTGACCGTGACGACTCAGGCCGGCACGAGCTCTGTGGTCCCCAAAGCGATCTACACTTTCGCGGCGCCGACTATTACCGCCATTGTTCCATCAAGGGGATCTACGTCCGGGGGGGTCAAGGTCACCGTGACCGGAACGGGGTTCGCTCTCGGCGGTGCCACAAGCTTCAAATTTGGCCATGGGCTTGCTCTCGAGGTCAACTGCTCCTCGCTCACGGTGTGCACGATGATTGTGCCGGCGGCGAAAAAGAAAGGTGCCGTATTCCTCAGTGGCAAGTCTGGCGGCAAGACGAGCAAAAAGGCGCCGGCCGAGCAGTTTGACTACATCACGCCGGCCGAAGCCAAAAGCATAGAAGAACAGGAAGCTAGGGAAGCGCAGGAAGCTAGAGAACGTCAGGAAGCTAAAGAACGTCAGGAAGCGCAGGAAGCTAAGGAAGCCACGGAACGGCAGGAAGCTAGGGAAGCGCAGGAAGCTAAGGAACGGCAGGAAGCAAAAGAAAAACAGGAAGCACAGGAAGCGGAAGCTAGAGAACGTCAGGAAGCGCAGGAAGCTAGGGAAGCCACGGAACGGCAGGAAGCTAGGGAAGCGCAGGAAGCTAAGGAACAGCAGGAAGCGCAGGAAGCTAAGGAAGCCAAGGAACAGCAGGAAGCGCGGGAAGCTAAGGAACGTCTGGAAGCAAAAGAAAAACAGGAAGCACAGGAAGCCGAAGCCAGGGAAGCGCAGGAAGCTAAGGAACGGCAGGAAGCTAAGGAAGCCAAGGAACGGCAGGAAGCGCAGGAAGCTAGGGAAGCGCAGGAACAGCAGGAAGCTAAAGGACGTCAGGAAGCAAAAGAAAAACAGGAAGCTAAAGAAGGTGAGGAAGCCGAGGAAAAAGCCGAACGGGAAGCCAAAGAAAGGGAAGAAAGCGAACAGTCGAGCATCGCGAGCCTGTATGACGGTGGCTACGCGCTAAACATTGCTGGGCACGCTTTCCTGTGGGGAGATTTGAGTATTGCTGCTTGACAACAGCGGCGAAGGAGGCAGAGAGAGCCCTCCTATTCGTAACTAACCTCAGCCAGGGCACTTGGCCGGGGGGAGTCTTTTCGCCGCTGCCGGGCATGGCTCGCCGGCCGGTCCGGGCGCGCGGCTTGAGGATCGCCAGGGCAGTGATCCGGCTCTACCCGTGACATTGTGGTGGCGCCTGACGCGACCCGCTGGAACCCCGTCTGCGATCGCTTTTGCTCGCGCTTGCCGCGGTGCGATGCTCGGCGCTCTCACGACGCCTCAGCCTTCCCGTTTGTGATGGTGATCGACGGGACACCGGGCGCCTGGCGCGGCGACGATGTCTTCAGGGCTCAGGCGGGCGCTGATGGTGTGGGAGCTGCTTGCGCCCCGCAACGACACACAAACAGGTCTGGTGTAGAGGCTCGCGCGCGCGGCTGCTCCCAGCGGGCGTTACATTTAGATTCCGCCTGTTAGCATTTGTGTCATGAGCGGTACATTTACGTTCGCCGCGGATCTCACGTAGGTCAGCGTCGTGTCGGCAGACGCCAACGACCCTCCGACGCGGCCCGAGCTCGAGCGCAAGCGCGTCAAGGTCGGCAGCTACGTGCTCGTGGTCGGCGATCCAGCGGGAATGGAAATCAAGGCTGCCGTCGACCAGGGCGCCGCGGGGCAGGCGAAGCCGCGCCCGTTGGAGCAGGCAATCACGCAGGCCGACAGAGAACCCGAGCCCCCGCGTGCAGGGGCCGCCGCGCTCGAAGGCGCAGTCGAAGACGCCGCGCAGGTGACGAGCAAGATTGAACTCGCTCTCAGCCTGTTCATCCAGATCGTGCAAGGCGTTCTCGACCCCGCGGCGATCGGCGGGGAGGTCGAAGCGCTGCTCGACCTGCTCGCGCGACTCGATCGTGAAGAACGCTGGGAGGAGTCGCTGCGGCTCGCCCGCGCTGTTGCGAAGCTGCTCGCGTTGCTCCAGCGATGGCTCCAGCTGCTGCAGTCGCTGCGGGCGGCTCTGCGCGCGGCCAAGCGGCTCCAGGACGTCGGTGGCCAGGCGTGGGCGCTACACGAACAAGGTACGCTGTATCTCGCCGCCGAGAAGCACGCCGATGCCGCTTCCCTGCTGAGCGAAGCGCACGATCTGCGCTACCAGCTCAAAGACG
This sequence comes from uncultured Solirubrobacteraceae bacterium, assembly GCA_963735615.1. Taxonomy (GTDB): domain Bacteria; phylum Actinomycetota; class Thermoleophilia; order Solirubrobacterales; family Solirubrobacteraceae; genus Palsa-744. The sequence continues at coordinate 1,102,643 of CAVTLO010000001.1, read as the reverse complement.
CGCATGGCCTGGCGGTCACCGATCACAACCTCCAGGTGCTCTGCAAGACGCTACGAGCGCGGCTTCCCCCGTCCTCACTGCGTAGGTGGCTCGAAGGGATCGTGGAGAGGCCAGTGGCCGCGCTAATCCTTGCGATGTCGCTGCTGCTCTTGGGGGGCGTCGCCGGCGCCGTCATTCACGGCTCGGGCGGCACTCGAACGATCACGGTGACGACCACGATTACGAACCCCCGGCCTCCCGGCCCCAAAGAATCGAGCATCAGCCTTGCATGTCCCGCGGGCCCCGTTCCGCTCGGCGAGCGCGTGAGGATCTCCGGCAAGCTCAAACCCGCACAAGCGGGCGAGACCATAACCATCGCCGACACGACTCCCTCCGGCGCGACCAGATCCGAAACCCAGAAGACGCAGGCCGACGGCGCCTATCAAGCGGTGGCGAGCGCTGAGGAACTCGGCGAATGGCACGTTGCCAGCTCTTGGCTCGGGAACGCGAAATATAAAAACGCCTTGGGGACCTGTACGTTCCACGTTGGCGCCCCCTCAAAGACCGAAGCGGTGTCGATCATCGCCAACCCGGACTCCGCGAGCGTTGAACTTGGGCATGACGCCTCGTTCACAGCCACCGCCAGGGGCCTCCCCACACCCACGGTCCAGTGGGAAGAATCGAGTGACGAAGGACGCACGTTCAGCGCGATTCCCGGCGCGACGACCACGATATTTACGGTGAAAGCCGTCGAAACGACCGACAACGGCCGCCAGTATCGCGCCGTCTTTACCAACTCAACCGACTCGCGGACCAGCGAAGTTGCGACGCTGACCGTATCGACACCCGGGACCGTGACGAGCGAATGACCAACGACGCCGAAGGTTCGACCCGTCGTCGCGGTTGCGAGTTGCTGTGGTGACCGGCGCCACCAGGGTTTATCGAAGGGGTGCGCCAGCGTGTCTCCCCAAAAATCGCACAGCCCACGTGCGGGTCGTATCCCACGCGCTCGCGGTAAGCCAGTAGCCTTGGCCGGTGGACGAAGGGGGATCAGGGGTCAGGTTGCGCCAGGCGGTGCTCGTCGCCGGGGAGCTCGAGGTGGTGGCCTCGCAGTTGCGCACCGCGCTCGGCCTGGACGAGCCGTTTCGCGACCCAGGCGTGGGCGAGTTCGGCCTCGCCAACACCGTCTTCGCGATCGGCGACTGCTTCCTGGAGGTCGTCTCGCCGACGCGCGCTGAGACCGCCGCCGGGCGTTACCTCATGCGCCACCGCGGCGACGGCGGTTACATGGTGATTTTCGACCTCGAGGATCTCGAAGGAGCGCGCTCGCGTGCGCTCGCGTGCGGCGTGCGCGTCGTCTGGCAGATCGACCTGCCCGACATCTCCGGCACGCACCTGCACCCCGCCGACATGCGCGGCGCGATCGTCTCGCTCGACCGCTCCAATCCGTACGGCAGCTGGCGTTGGGGGGGTCCGCAGTGGACCGGGCGCACTGGCACCGGCGCCGACGGGCGCCTCGCCGGGATCACGATCGCCGTCGCCGACCCCGAAGCGGTCGCCGCGCGTTGGGGCGAAGTGCTCGGCTTGCCCGTCAGCGGCGACGGTCGTGACGGCGATGGCGCGCCGCTGCTGCGTGTCGATGGCGGCGAGATCCGCTTCCAGGACGCCGTCGACGAGCTCGGCGAAGGGCTCGTTGAGATCGCGCTTGAGCTCCCGCACGAGCTGCCAGGCGGGGGAGACGCGCTCGACCTCGGCGGCGTGCGCTGGCGGCGGGTGTAGGATCGGCTCAGTGACTGCCGACACCCAGATTGTCACCGGCGTTGACTTCGTCGCCGTGCCGACCAAAGACCTTGACGCCGCCGTCGAGTTCTACGGCACCACTCTAGGCATCGAGCGCTCGGTGTACTACCCCGAGCGCCACTTCGCCGAGTTCGAGACCGGCACCGTCACGCTCAGCGTGATCGTCGCCGAGAAGTTCGGGCTCGACTACCAGCCCAACCACAACGCGCTTGCGCTGCACGTCGAGGACGTCGAGGCCGCGCGTGCCACGCTTACCGAGCGCGGCGTCGAGTTCGCCGGCGACACGCTCGACACCGGCGTCTGCCACATGGCCTTCTTCTCAGACCCCGACGGCAACGCGCTGATGCTGCATCATCGTTACTCGCCGCGGGTCGCGCAGGCATAGACAAGCGCGAGCGCGCTGGTGCGCAGCTGATGCTCGAGCTGGTCCTCCAAGTGCGGTACGCTGAAGGTGAGCACGCCCGAAACAGGTTCGCAGACCGGTTGCGCGTGCTTTCGCCCCATCAGATTGGGAATGCTCCGTCGGCGCACGATCGCCTTCGCGAATAGGTCCTCTGCACCGTTGCGAGACCCCGCCGGGCTTTGCCCGGAAGGGATTGGAGACCAACCGGAGGTTCCTCATGTTTAGAGCAAGGCCCGCAGGGCCTGCTTCGGAAGTCGATCCGGACGCTCGACCGGTCGACATATCGCGCCCGCAGCGTCGGCGTGGGACATCAACCGCTGTTCGAACGTTTGGGCAAGGCGCTGACCTGCTGGTGCGCGCCATTCAGCTCGTCGTCAGCATCGTCGTGCTGATCATCGTCGCCGGCATTCTGCTGGTGGTGCTCAAGGCCAATCCGGCCAACAGCATCGTCTCTGAAGTCCACAGCTGGGCGCACTCACTCGCCGGCCCGTTCGACGGCATGTTCAGCTTCCGCAGCGCCAACGCCGCCATCGCCGTCAACTGGGGCATCGCAGCGGCCGTCTACCTGCTCGTGGGCGGCCTGATCGCGCGGCTCATCGGCGGCGGCACGAGACTGGGGAGGTGATCATGCTCACAATCCTTCTTATTGTCATCGTAGTCCTGCTGCTGACCGGCGGGTTCGGCTACAGACGCCGCGGCCGCAGCATGTAGAGGCAGGCTGTTTGTGGCATGCGCCTTGGTATCGCTGCGGTCGCCGTGTTTGCGATCGCAGCGCTGCATGCAGCCATGCAAGCCATCCGCGCGTTGACCTAGCGTGGCGAACAGATGTTCGTCAGACCCGACACACGCTCGTTCCTCGACGATCTCAACGACGAGCAGCGGGGTGCCGCTACGTACGCGGGCGACACGCTCCTGATCCTCGCCGGCGCGGGCACCGGCAAGACGACCACGCTGTGCGGCCGCGTCGGCTGGCTGCTGGCCGGGGGGATGCCAGCCGAACGCATCCTCCTGCTCACGTTCACGCGTCGCGCGGCCGGCGAGATGGTCGAGCGGGTGCGCACGCTCACCGAGCGCGTCGCGCCCGACGCCGGCAGGATCCTCGGCGGGACCTTCCACGCGGTCGCTCACCGGCTGATCCGCGTCCACGCGGCCTCGCTCGGTCTCGACGCGGGCTTCGGCGTGCTCGATGCCGGCGACGCGGCCGATCTGCTCGATCTCGTGCGCCAGGAGGGCGGCCACGCCGAGAGCCGCCGGCGCTTCCCGCGTGCGGCAACCATGTTCGACATCTACTCGCGCACGGTCAACGCGCAGAGACCGCTCACGGAGATCCTGGCCGAGCACTTCCCGTGGTGCGAAGAACATGGCGAGGCGCTCGCACAGATCTTCCGCGCCTACACCGCTCGCAAGCGAGCGCTCGGCGTGCTCGACCTCGACGACCTCTTGCTCTACTGGCAGGCGCTCACCGCCGATGACGCGATCGGCCCACTGATCGCCGGCAGCTACGACCACGTGCTCGTGGACGAGTACCAGGACGTCAACGGCCTGCAGGTCGACATCGTCCGCAACATGCGCCTCACCCAGCCGGGCCTGACCGTCGTCGGCGATGACCTCCAGGCGATCTACGGCTTCCGTTCGGCCAGTGCGCGTCACATCCTCGAGTTCCCCGAGCAGTTCTCCGACGCCCACATGGCCACGCTCGAGCGCAACTACCGCTCGACCGGGCCGATCCTCGCGGTCGCCAACGCCGTCTCCGCGCAGGACCGTGGAGGGTTCCCGAAGACGCTGTGGACCGAGCGCGAGGGCGGCAGCACGCCGGAGCTCGTCTTTCCGCACGACGAAGCCGTACAGGCACGCGAGGTCTGCGAGCGGGTGCTGGCGGCGCGCGAGGAGGGGATGGAACTGCGCGAGCAGGCTGTCCTCTATCGCACCAACCACGACTCCGCGCTGCTGGAGGTCGAGCTGGTTCGACGCCACATCCCGTTCGTCAAGTACGGCGGCCTGAAGTACCTGGAGGCCGCGCACGTCAAGGACTTCGTCGCGCTGATGCGCCTCGCCGACAACCCCGCTGATGAGCTCAGTTGGTTGCGCCTGTTCAAGCTCCTCGACGGCGTCGGCCCGACGCGGGCGCGTCGCATCCTCGACACGTTGCGCCCCGCAGCGGACGCTCCTCCCGAGCTGGAGCGCTGGGCAGCCGCCGCCGAGCACGTTCTGGAGGGCTCGCGCGAGCAGGCGGGCGCGGTGATCGACGCGCTGATCGCCACTGGCGCCGGCTGCATCGACAGCGCTGGCACCCAGGTCGAGCGGCTGGGCGCGGCGATCGCGCCGCTCATCCGCCTGCACTACGCCGACGGCGCCGTGCGCGTGTCAGACCTCGACCAGCTCGCGCTCGCCGCGCGTGGCGCGAAGGACGTTCGCCACTTCGTCTCAGAGCTCGTGCTCGACCCGCCTAGCTCCAGCGCCGACTTCGCCGGGCCACCGCACCTCGACGAGGACTGGCTCACGCTCAGCACCGCGCACTCCGCCAAGGGTCTTGAGTGGGAGGCCGTTCATCTGATCGCCGCCTACGACGGCAACTTCCCAGCCGACATGAGCACCGGCAGTGAGGAGGGCATCGCCGAGGAGCGGCGTCTGTTCTATGTCGCGCTCACGCGCGCACGCCGCAGGCTGCATGTGTACGTCCCCGCGCGCTACTACCACCATCCCGGTGCGCGCGACGACGCGCACGGGATCGGGCAGCCGTCGCGCTTCTTGAGCAGGATCGTCCAGGGGCTGTTCAGGGTGAGCGGCCATGCCAGCGTGGAGGCACACGCCAATCCGATCGCCCTACCCGAGCGCCGGATCGAAGTCTCGGTTGACGGGCTGTTCGGCTAGCTTTCGAGCGCCGCGAACCGCGGGTCTCGCCGCTCGACGAAGCTCGTGACGCCCTCGACAAAGTCCGGCGCCGTGAACGACGCGAGCATCAGCCGGTCGGCCTCGGCGAGCGTGTCGGGCAGTGTGCGCTCGAGGTCGGCGTACACCTGGCGCTTGATTGTCGCCATGCTCGCGGGCGAGCAGTTGACGACGAGCTCGCGCGCGTAGTCGAGCGTCGCGTCGAGCAGCCTGTCGGGCGCGTGCACGCGGTTGACGAGCCCGAGCGTCTGTGCCTCCTCGGAGAAGACGACGCGTCCGGAGAGCAGTAGGTCGAGCGCGTTGGCGGGACCGACCAGTCGCGGCAGGATCCACGAGATGCCGTGCTCGGCGACGAGCCCGCGGCGCGCGAACGCGGTCGTCAGCTTGGCGCCGGCGGCGGCGAAGCGCAGGTCGCACATCAGCGCCTGCACGAGGCCGATGCCGGCGCACGCGCCGTTGACGGCGGCGATGATCGGCTTGGGGATCGTCAGCGGGAACGTCTGCGGGCGGCGCTCGCGCGCGTGCTCCTCGGCGGAGGCCGACATCGTGCCGTCGCCGATCGCTTGCAGCTCCTGCATGTCCGCGCCCGCGCAGAAGCCCCTGCCGGCGCCCGTCACGACGATCACGCGCACCTGCTGATCGTGTGCGCACTGCTCCAGCATTCCGAAGTACGCGCGCTCCATCTCTGCTGTCCACGCGTTCAGGCGATCTGGGCGGTTAAGCGTCAACAGCGCGACACCGTCCTCGATCTGCATCTGCACGACTTCGCTCTGTACCTGCACGGCCTCGCTCATCCCTGCTCCCTCCGCTCGGTGCTGCGCTTCCTTCGAGCCTACACGGGAACGGCGGCCGGTCCGAGCACGGCGTCGAGCAGGCCGGGGAAACACTCGTCGAGGTCATCGCGGCGCAGCGACGTCAGCTTCGATGTGCCGACCTCCTGCTGCGCGATCACGCCCGCCTCGCGCAGCACGCGGAAGTGGTGCGTGCAGGTCGACTTGGAGACGCCCAGGTCGAAGCTGCCGCACGAGCGCGGCGTGGGATCGACGCTCAGCTCGCGCACGATGCGCAGGCGCTGAGTATCGCTGAGGGCGTGCAGCACGGCCGTCAGCTCCAAATCTTCGCGGGCTGGATGGTACAGGCTCATATCCTCATTGTACGACGGTCATCCAACATCTGTTACGATGATCATCGTACTTTCGGAGGCAAAGGATAACGTGATGGCAAAGCCGCGCTCGCGCGCGCTGCTGGTGCTGGTGTGCCTGGCGCAACTGATGGTAATCCTGGACGTATCGATCGTGAACGTCGCGCTGCCGTCGATCAAGGGCGGCCTGGGCTTCTCAACTACTGGCCTGCAGTGGGTGGTGAACGCGTACACGCTGACGTTCGCGGGCTTCCTGCTGCTGGGTGGGCGCGCGGCGGACCTGCTCGGGCGCCGGCGCGTGTTCCTGGCGGGGACTGCGCTGTTCGCGATCGCGTCGCTGGCGTGCGCGTTGGCGGACTCGCGCGCGCTTCTGATCGGCGCGCGTACGCTGCAGGGCATCGGCGGCGCAGTGATCTCGCCGGCGAGCCTCGCGATCATCGCGACGTCGTTCGCGGAGGGCCGCGAGCGCAGCCGCGCCCTGGGCGTATGGGGCGCGATGGGCGGCGTCGGCGGCTCGCTGGGCGTGCTGCTCGGCGGCGTGCTCACGCAGGCGTTCGGCTGGCCGGCGATCTTCCTCGTGAATGTCCCAATCGGCATCGGCGTGATCTTCTTCGGGCGCGGCATGATCCCCGCGGGCCGCGCATCGTCGGTGCACCGGCATTTCGACGCCACCGGCGCGCTGCTGGTGACGGGCGCGCTGACCGCGCTCGTGTACGGGATCGTGCGCACCGACACGCTTGGCTGGGGCGCGACAGGCGTGCTCGTGCCGTTGGCCGCGGGCGTGGCGTTGCTGGTGGCGTTCGTGTTCGTCGAGGGCAGGCTTGCGCGCGAGCCGCTGATGCCGCTGCGGGTATTCGGCATGGCGAGGCTGCGCGCGGCGAACCTGATCGTGTTCCTGCTGTACGCGGCGGTGTTCGCGATCTGGTTCTTCCTGTCGCTGTACCTGCAGCAGGTGCTCCACTACGACCCGTTGCAGGCGGGGTTGCGCTTCCTGCCGATGACGCTCGCGATCGTCGCTGCGAGCACGCTCGCACCGCGCCTGGTCGCCGCCTTCGGCGAGCGCTGGGTGCTGACCGTCGGGATGCTATGTGCGGCGGCTGGGCTGTATCTGCTGACGGGCGTGCGCAGCGGCGGCAGCTACACAGCCGACGTACTCCCCGGCGGGCTGCTTGCGGCGATGGGCCTGGGGCTGTCGCTGGTGCCCGCGACGATCGCCGCGGTGGCGGGCGTCCCCGCCAAGGAGAGCGGGCTCGCATCAGGCATGCTCAACACCTCGCGGCTGATCGGCGGTGCGCTCGGGCTCGCGGTGCTGAGCACGATCGCTGACTCGCGCACGCGCGCGGATCTGCTCGTGGGCGCGTCTGGCACCTCGGCGCTGAGCGGCGGTTTTCGGCTCGCATTTGCCGTCGCCGCCGGGTTCAGCGTTGTCGGTGCGCTGGCGGCGCTGGTGCTGCTGCGCGGGCGGCGCGCTCAGCCCGCCTTCCACACGATCGGGTTTTCCGAGTAGGCGTCAGCGCCGCTCCCGGTCCACTCCTCTCCGACGATCGAGCCGCTGCCTCCGACCATGTAGATCACGCAGGTCTGATAGGTGACGCCGTGCGTGAACTGCTTGGGCTGGGTGACGTTCGGGCATGGCCGAAAGTTGCCGAGCACGGTCAGTTCCTGACCCTGCTGTCCGCGGTCATCGGTTGCCTGGAAGGCGGCCGCCGGCTGGTTTTCTTCGGCTGCTGCGTCACCCGAGCCTGCGTTTTGAATTCGCAGCGTGACGTAGTACGGGGTCTTGCCCTGCTCGGACTTTTCGAGTTCTACGCCGTCGAGTTCGGTCTGCGAGCCCTTCCTGATGGCGAGCACGGTCAGTTGCAGACGATACGTTGGCTTTGGCGACCCGCCGGGCTCGTAGTCCACGATCGCCGGGGTGCCAAGTGAGAGCTTCGTGCCGGCGGCGGTCGTCGCGCCGGTCGAGGGCGCGGTGCTCGTGGCGGCGCTTGTGCTTGCCGTCGGTGTCGGGGCCGACGTGGAGGATGAGGTCTTCGCGGGAGCGCTCGAAGTCGGGTTGGTGTTCGACGAGCTCGACCCGCCACAGCCCCCGGCCACGAGCACCAGCGAGATGCTCGCCGACAGTCCGATCGCACGCATCTTGTGCTGCTTCGCTGACGCCGCTGCGAGCGTGAGCCACATATCTCCCCCCATCTCGTTGTGAAAGAGGTGCAGCATGCCAAAAAGACAGCGCGAGTCGCGGCCTGGCTATCGCGGAGCCGAGGCTAGCTGGCCATGCTTCGTTCGCCACAGGACAGTCGTTTCGGTGATCGCGATCGAGTCGGGATCCAGGGCTTCCTGTTCCGTCTTGGCTAGGAACAGCGCTCGGGGTGGACCGAGCGAGTGGGGTTTGACCGCCAGCAGACAGACCTCCCATTCCGGCGGCTCGTCGCCTTCGCCGAGTACGGCGACCGTGCCGTCGTTCGCGATCGCGTATCTGACGACCTGGTCTGGAACCCTGGGGAGCCTCGGTTGTTCTTCAGATTCGTTCGCCAAGCCTTCCGACGCGTTGATCAGTCCCGTCAGCACACGGTCGATCCGCAGGTCTATCCAGCCGACTTCCGTTTCCGATCCGCTCTGAATGCCTTCTGCGCGGACCACAAAGCCGAGCCGGTCCCCGAACAGCCGCAAACCGGAGATCGCTTCTCTCACATACGGCGATCCCTGCCTGAACGCGTGAGGTATTCGTGAGCCGGCGCGGCAGACGTAGAAGGTCTTGTACGGAGCGCTGGGCTCGCCGCTGCCCGGTCTGAACTGGCGCAGCACCACGAACGCCCGAGTTCCGCCTCGGCGAAACACTGTTCTTCCGGACCGACAATTCGTCTGCGCGCGGCGCATGGGGGACGCCTGCACGCCGCTCGGCCAGCCGAGCGCGGCGAAGAGAGCGGCGAAGAGTGCGCTACGGGCCATCAGCAATACATCTTCGCCGAACACCTCCTGAACAGGGAAGGGCGCTGCGTCACGGAAGCTTCCGCGCGCTGCGCGAGGGCGCGGTCACAGAATCTGGCGTGCGGGCAATCTAGGTGTGATGGCTGATCCCGAAGGCTTTGTGCCTTTCTATCGACAGGAGGCCGAGGCGGTGCTTTTGTTCCTTACGCGGCGGACGCTCGACGGCGAGGTTGCGCTGGAACTGACGGCGGAGACGTTCGCGCAGGCTTGGCGCGGGTGGGAGCGCGTGCGCGTGGACAGCCGCGAGGAGATGCGAGCGTGGCTGTTCACGATCGCACGCCGGCAGTTGGGGCACTACCTCCGCCGTGGCCACGCGCAGCGAGCGGCGGTCCGCCGTCTGGGGATTCGCACGCCGAGCGTGCACGAAGACGATCTGGCGGCTATTGAGGACGCGGCGGGCTTGAGCGAGGTGCGTCATGGGCTGGCGGTGGAGCTCGCGCACCTGAGCCATGAGCAGCGCGAGGCCGTGCAGCTGCGCGTCGTCGAGGAGATGCCCTACGAGGAGGTCGCGCGCCGGTTGGGCGTCTCCGAGCCGGCCGCGCGGGCGCGCGTGTCGCGGGCTCTGCGAGCGCTGCAAAGCTCGCTCGCAGGAGCGACGGTGGCCGACGGGGGCGTCTCATGAGCCACAGGTTTCGCGCGCTCGAGGACCTCGAAGCGGAGTTGACGCGTGTCGTCGCTCGCGATGCCAGACGGTTCGGCTTCCTGCAGCGTTTCACCAGCGCCCGTCGTAACAGCAGAGTGTGGCTCTTGATCCCTGGAGTCGCTGCGCTGCTGGTTACGACGACGATCGCGCTGGCAGCGACCGGCGTGATCTTGACCGGCGCGCCCGTGTCGCCGAGTGGCGCGCTGAGCCCGGTGGTGGGCGCGGGCCTGCCGCTGCCCGGCCAGTCGCGCCTGCTGGCGCTGCGCGTCGCCGACCCCAGCGGCGGTCTGCCGTGGGGCATGCGTGTAGTGCAGACGACGCGTGGGCTCGTGTGCGTACAGATCGGCCGCGTCCAGAACGGTCAGCTGGGGGAGCTCGGGATCGACGGCGCCTATCACGACGATGGCAGGTTTCATCCGGTGGGCCCGGGCGTGCTGCCCACATATGCGGGCGGCGCGTCGGAGGGCGGCGTGACGAGCGAACGGGGTAGCTGCGTGCTCGCGGACGGCGATGTGACCGGCAATGGCGAAGCGTGGGGGAGCGCGGTGGCGGCCGAATTCGGGGACGTCGACGAAAACGCCGCCTTTGCGCTGGAAGCGCATCCAGGCCCGGTGGCGCACGGACGCGATATCACCTACGGGATTCTTGGCCCGCATGCGGTGAGCGTGACCTACCGCGAAGGTGCTGCGCTGCGCACGCAGCAGGTTGTGGCGGGAGTCGGCGCGTACCTGATCGTGCAGCCGGCGTCCTCCGGTTCAATCCACGAGGGCCATGGCGAGGCGCCGGGCACGGACACGCCGGGCGAAGGGCCGGGCACGACGGGCGCGCTCACGAGCATCAGCTACGAGCGCGACGGCAAGGTCTGCGAAAACGGCTACGACGCAAGAACTGGTGGGAAGGTGAAGATCCGGCAGCCCTGCCCCGCGCCGAACCCATATCCTGCCGACCTGCGCGTCACGCCGCCCGGCAGCTTCGTCCGCCGGCCGAAGGTCGCGCTGAAGGTCAGCCATGGCAGGGTCAGCGCAGCCGAGCTCTCCTTCTCGGCGCCGTTCGCTGTGACGAGCGCGGCGGAGGGCTACTCGTTGTGGAGCAAGCCGTGCCGTGGCGGGCGCGAAGGGGGCGGCGTGGCGGTCCTCGATCGCAACGTCGCGCAGGGCGCGACGGTTCACCTGACGCTGCTGGATCCGTTCGCGGCGCGCTGCGCCGGTCGCTCGATATCCGTCGAAGTCCTGTACGACTCCTCCGGCCCTGACGCCAAACGCTCGCACGGCCGTGCGCCAGGCGAACTTCTGATCGGCACTGCAACCGTGCGACTGCCGCGCGGTGACCGCGCAGCGAGGCTGGCGCGCCGCGTCCGGCACTGATCGCAGCCTGTGATCTCGCGGCGGCGCCGAGCTCAGCGCGGGAACGCAGCGGCCGCGACGGGCCGCTGCGTGTCGCGGCCGGCGTCGATCGAACGGGTGAGATCGAGGATCGTGCTCGTCGTGAGCGTGGCATCGTCGAGCATTGGGCAGTGTCCAAGGCCCTCGAGCGGGACCCACTGCGCCTCGGGCACCATGCGACGGAAGCGCTCGGCGTAGCCGGGCCACGGCAGGATTCGGTCGCTCGTGCCCCACGCGATCTGCACAGGCGAGTCGATCCTCGCGAGCTCGCCAAACCCCGTCGAGCTCAGCTCATCGAGCATCGGCAGGTAGATCGCGCACGCGGCTGCTGCCTTGGTCATCTCCACGGCAAGGGCTGCGGGGAGCTCGGCTGGGCGCACGGCGACGTCTCGAAGCGCAAACGCGCGTAGGCGCGGGCGGCTCATCAGCCGCGCGCCGCTGGGGCCGAGGAGCTTGAGCAGCCGGTGGTTCTGTCGGAACAGCCGCGCGAGCCGCTTGGTCTCACGCCCCCCATGGTGCCAGCCGCCGGCAGGCGAAAGGGCGGTCGTGGAGAGCGCTCGTCCGCGCGCGGCGAGCTCGAGCGCGAGCCAGCCGCCGAGCGAGTTGCCGACAAGGTGAGCGCGCTCGAAGCCGGCTGCGTCCATGTCGCGCTCCAGCGCGTCGGCGAGCGCATCGCCTGTCGCCGGCGACCCGGGGAGGTACTCGGGACCGCCGTAGTGCCCGACTAGCGTCGGCACGAGCACGTCGTGATGTCGCTCGAGCGCCGGCAACACCGGCCGCCAGACCGCCCAGCTAGCCGAGAAGCCGTGGATCAAAACCATCGGCGAGCCGCTGCCGGCTCGGTGTGCTGGGACCGTTGCCATCCTCAGATCGTAAACGACGGGAGCCGGCGCCGAGCATTTCGTCCAGCGGACAGCTCGACGCTCAAGCTCACCGATCGGCCGGTCGAAGCTGCGGCCAAACAATCCGTCGCTCAGGGCAAACCCGTCGTGAGGCGGGGACGCAAAGCCAGGGATCTCCCTCCGAGACCGCCCGGCCGCCGACCCAACAGATTCGGTTGGTCACCATGGCACCGAGAAGCCAGCGTCTGGCCCCTTCCGTCAAGCAGTTCGCCCAGGTCATCGTCGCGACGTTGCTCGTCGCCGCTTGTCCAATCGCGATCGTGTGGTGGCTGCGCGCCTCTGGGACGATCTCCTCGGCGGTCCTGTGCGTGCTCCTGGGGATGGGGCTTTCACTCAGTGTCTCGCAACTGGGTCGCGCGCTGTGGGAGAAGCGACCCAGCTCTGAAGACCTGCTGTTCAGTGAGCTAATGATTTGGGGGTACCTGCATCGCCTGCGCACCCAGCATCGGCTCGCCTCCGCGCTAGCCACGCTCGGGCCGACGAGCGAGATACGCCGTCGCGACGTGGACGGCCTCAGCACCAAAGAGCGTGCCAAGTTGCTGGAGCGACTGGTCGCTGGGATCGAGACACGTGACCCTCACCTCCACGGCCACTCCCGCAGGGTGGCAAGGCACTCGTGGATGATCGCGCGACGCATGGGCCTCCCGCAGGCCGAGGTTGCCCGGATCCGCACCGCGGCGGCGATCCACGACGTCGGGAAGATCCAGACGCCGACGGCGATCCTGCACAAGGCCGGCCCGTTGAGCGACGCGGAGTACGAGGTGATCAAGCAGCATCCGGGCTGCGGGGCGGCGATGGCTGCCGTGTTGCGCGACCAGGAGCTGACGTCGATGGTTCGTCACCATCACGAGCGCCTCGACGGAACCGGCTATCCGGACTCCCTATCCGGCGAGGAGATCCCGCTTGGGGCACGGATCATCGCCGTCGCCGACACCTTCGACGCGATCACCTCCGGGCGTCCCTACAGGGCTGCGAGCCCGCACAAGAAGGCGATCGACATCCTCAGGGACGAGGCGGGGATGCGGCTCGACCCAGCGGTCGTGCGTGCGTTCTGTGGCCATTACGCCGGTCGGCGTCCGCTCGCCGCGTGGGCGTTCGTCGCGGGTCTGCCTGAACGAGTGCTCTCATGGTTCGGCGGCAGCGTGGCGAGCGTCGCTTCGAGTGCGAAGGTGGTAGCGGTCGCCGCGCTCGTCGGCGGTGTCGCGGCGACGTCGTCCACGCTTGGGCTGGCGCCCGCCAAGCATCACCCGGCCAGGACGGCCTCGGGCTCGACGATCCCACCGCAGGCTCAGAATCGCTGAGTCGGCGTCGGTGAATGGGCCGATCGCCGGAGGCGCAGGTACGAATGCGGGCCCGCCAGTGCAGCGTCGACATGCCGGTCGCGGCCACCATGCGGCGCCAGTCCTGGCGGTGCGCGGTGGAGTGTCGGCTGGTGCTGTGAGCACAGCGCAACCGACGGCTCCCGGCACGGCTCCTGTGGGCCCGAGCCAAGTTACCGAGCAGGCAGGGCACGAAGAGGCGCCGGCGGGCAAGGACGAGAGCCCGAATGCGAACGCCGAAGAAGCCCCCGCGAAAGGCAGCGGCGAAAGTCCGAGCAAAGGCAAAAGCGAAGAAGCCCCCGCCAAGGGCGAACCGTCCACCAAAAGCGAACCAGCTCCTGTCAAAAGCGAACCGTCCACCAAAAGCGAACCGTCCACCAAAGGCGAAACTCCCGATAAAAGCGAAACTCCCGGTAAAAGCGAAGCAGCCACGGGCAAAGTCAAAGAAGTGGTCAAAGAAGTCGTCAAAGAAGTGCACGCCAAAGTCGAAGAAGTGACAGCAGTCACCAAAGAAGTGCTCGGCAAACTCAAATAGGCCCGCGGGAGCGGGGTCGGCGAATCTGTCGCGGCGCGCTAGCGGGACCGTCAGGTGAAAAGCGGCGAGCCGACCCAGTCGCCCGGACCGCTGGCGCCGCGCGGTGCGAAGAAGTAGCCGCCACCGACCGGGGTTATGTAGTCGGTCATTTCCTCTTCGTTCAGGCGGGCCTGGATCGTTGCGAACTGCCGCTGGATGCTCTGGTTGAAGGCCACGAAGGCGAGACCCTGGTCAAGGTTGCCCGCTTCGTCGATGCCGCGATCGTAGTTGTAGCCCCGGCGCAGGATGCGCTGGTTGGCGGTTTGCGGTGTGCGCGGGTTGGCCAGCCTGATGTGCGCGTTGAGCGGGATTCGCTTGCCTTGGGGATCCAGGTCATAGCGCGGGTCCTCGAACTCGTCGGTGCCGCCGAGTGGCGCACCGGTGACGCGGTCGCGGCCGATCATGTGCTGCTGCTCGAACATGCCGACGCGGTCCCAGAACTCGACGTGCATGCGGATCGTGCGCATCACCTGGTAGGTGCCGCCGGCGGTCCATGCCGGCTCGCTGGAGCTGCGGGGGGCGGGTGGGATCCAGATGAGCTCATCCATCAGGCTCGCGTCGCCGGTGTCCGGGTTGGCGGTTCCGTCGCGGAATGCGAACAGGTTGCGCGCGTTGTTGCGGGGCGTGGGACCGCGCTTGGCGCTTTGGAAGCCGTCGAGGCTCCAGCGCGGAACCATGTGGCCCACGACCGAGCGCATCAGCTCGCGCGTCGTGTGCACGACAGTGTCCCTCTGCGCCGCGCAAATCGAGAGCAGAATGTCGCCGTCACTGCGGGCGGGGTCCAGGTCGTCGGTTGGAAAGTTGGGCATTTTCTCGAGGTCGCTGGGCTTCAGCGCGGCGAGCCCGTAGCGCCCGTCGAACAGCGAGGCGCCGAACGCGATCGTCACCGTCAGCTCGTCGGGGGCGTTGACCGGGCCGAGAATCCCACAGTCGGGCGGCGGGTCGTCGAGCTCCTCGGTGCCAACCGTGGAGCCCTGGGTGAGCTCTCTCGAGCGCGTGCTGAGATCCTTCAGCGCTGCGACCAGCGTCGAGCGATCGGGTGCGATCGAGTCGAGTGCGACGAACGTGGCCTGGGCCGGTGCGCGATTGAGGACCCCGGCCTGGTGTGGTCCGTCGAAGGGCACACGCGTGCCGAGCTCGTTGGCCAGCGAGCGTTCAGCGATCTGGGCCGCGCCCTGCTGCTTTGCAGCTGGTCTGGTCGCAGCCTCCGCGAGCGCTCCGCCGGCCGCTCCGACGGCGCCCGCTCCGATCAGCGCCATCGAGCCGGTCAGGAACTCTCGTCGGTCCAGTGGGCTCAACGGCTCTCCTGCAGTTTCGGGGGCGCGCGATGGATTTCGGTCTCGAGCACACCCGGCATCTGATCGAGTGCCGACAACGCGCCCGCAACGTAGCCGTCCAACTGCTCGTGTTCGTAGATGCCGAGCTGCGGGAGGCTCGGACAGCTGCCGTGGTGAGCGCGACGGATCGTCGTCAGCAGCCCGCTGAGCAGCGCCAGCTCGGTTCGCACTTCGCCCTCTGTGTTTTCGCGCCCGCCGAGCAGCGGCTCGAGCGTGTGGAACAGCTCCTCGGTGGCGGCCAGGCCCGCCGCCGTGCCAAGCACGCCCTGCTGGCTCCACGGCACGTCCATGCTGCTGAGCAGGTCGCGCTGGGCGTCCTCGAGAATCTCGTGGGAGCGCGTGGCGTATTCGAGCGGGGTGATCTTCATCGTCGGGATCACGCCGCGCAGCTGTGTGAGGTCGCGCTCGAGCTCGACGTCGTAGACGTTCAGCGAGCGGAGGCTCGCTCCGCTCCACAAGCCCATTTCGAGTCGATGCAGACCTGTGAAGCTGGGATCGGCGGTGCCGCCGGGCAGGCTGCCGGGATTGCCGTCGATCTTCTGGTTGAGCTCGCCGAACAGCCCGTACACGGCGCCAAGATGCATGTAGTCGCTCCAGGTCGACTCCCACGCGTGCCGGGATGCACCGAGGCTGCCCGATGCGAGCGCGCGGCCCAGCGCGGATGCGCCTGCGAGCGCCTGGGAGATCCAGTGCACTGCATAGATGCGGTATTCGTGCTCGGGGCCGGCGAAGTCCTTCGGCGGGATCGGCGATAGGTCGGAGACCTGTTCGCCCTTGATGTTGGTGCCCTCGTCCTCGAGGTCGGCGAATTCGGTGCCGTAGCGACTGGCGGGGATGCTCGTGCCGTAGACCTTCGAGAGTCGGCCGGCGAGCGGATTCGGCGTCGTGCGGCCCGCGAGCGCCACGACCGAGAAGCGCCCGGTCTTACCCGAGCCGCTCGGAGCCAGCGCGGTTCCCAAGAACGTGCACAGCGCGAGCACGAGCACGGCGAGCGAAAGCCAGACGGCAGTGCGACGACGTGTCATCCGATGCGGCGTCTCTTTCATGGGCGGCTGATCTGTCGGTGACTGGCGAGGTGCGCCTGCGTCGCTCTCCGCGACGCAGCGCGGCCTTGACCTCCCGCAACATATGGCCGGCGCCGACCAAGGTTGTTACCAGGAAGTGTCGGCTGACGGCGCCCTCGGTCACAGGTTGCTAACGCCCGGGCAACGCCCTCTTCACACAGCGGCCGTGTCCGGCTGTTGGGATGCCGTGCGCGTGCCCAGACTGGGGGCCCCGGGCACGCGCACACTGCATGGCCGCCCACAAAAAAGCCAAAGGAGAAGGCAACTTGCGCACCGGCAAGAAGTACTTCGCGGCGCTTGCCGCAATGCTCGCCGTGGGAGCGGCAGCGCTCGGCATCTCGATGTCGAGCGCGTCCAATCCGCCACCGCCGCTTACAGCGGCGCTCACGCCAATCCAGCACGTCGTCGTCATCTTCCCCGAGAACATCTCGTTCGACCACTACTTCGGCACGTATCCGTACGCGGCCAACCCCCCGGGCGAACCCGAATTCCACGCGCTTCCGGGCACGCCCGGCGTCAACGGGCTGAGCAACGGACTGCTTACGGACAACCCCAACCTCGACAACCCCAAGCGGCTCGGACGGGCGGAAGCGTTGACGTGCGACCAGAACCACAGCTACACGCCCGAGCAGGAAGCTGACGACGGCGGTCTGATGAACGAGTTCGTTCAGAAGACGACGGGCAGCAGCTGTTCGGAATCCGGTGCGATCAACTCCTCCAAATACGGCCCCAAGGGGATCGTGATGGACTACTACGACGGCAACACCGTCACCGGGCTGTGGAACTACGCGCAGCACTATGCGCTCAACGACAACTCCTACGGCAACCAGTTCGGGCCTTCGTCTCCGGGTGCGGTCAACCTCATCAGCGGCGACACCGAAGGCGCCGAAGCCCACGGTGGCTCGACCTCCAGCGTGGTCAACGGCGTGCTGCAGGGGGACGGCGAACCGTACTTCGACCAATGCAGCAACGCGAGCAGTGCGCTGAACGCCGAAGGCCTCCCCGGAGGCGTGACGGTGTCGCTGACGGGCAAGAACATCGGCAACCTGCTGAACGAAAAGAGCGTCACCTGGGGCTGGTTCCAGGGCGGGTTCGCGCCGTCGGCGACCGAAAACGCCGCCAAAGAAAAACGCGCTGTGTGTGGCACGAGCCACAAAAACATCGGCGCCGCAACCGTCACCGACTACGTCCAGCACCACGAGCCGTTCCAGTTCTACGAAAGCACCGCCAACCCCGATCACGTCGCCCCGAGCTCGCTCGAACAGGTCGGCTACAGCGACCCGGCGGGCACGAAACTGGGCGAAGCGGTCAACCACCAGTACGACCTGTCGTGGTTCAACAGGGCCGTCACGGAAGGCAACATGCCGCAGGTCGCGTTCCTGAAGCCGCCGGCTTATGAGAACGGGCACGCGGGCAACTCCGACCCGTTGGACGAACAGCGGTTCCTGGTCGAAGAGATCAACATGATCGAGGAGTCCAAATACTGGGCAAACACGGCGATCGTCATCGACTACGACGACTCGGACGGCTGGTATGACCATCAGCTCGGGCCGGTCGTGTACCCGTCCAACGACACCAGCGACCAGCTGAACGGTGCCGGCAAATGCGGCACCGTCACCAGTGAAGACCCCGAACACAAGGACCGCTGTGGCGTCGGCCCGAGATTGCCGCTGCTGGTGATCTCGCCATGGGCGCGCAGCAACTACGTCGACGGCACGTTCACGGTGCAGTCGTCGGTCACGCGGTTCATCGAGGAAAACTGGGGACTCGGGAAAATCGGCGGTACCTCTGAGGACGCCACGTCGGGCACGCTCGACAACATGTTCGACTTCTCAAGGAGCGACGACCGCGCGCCGGCGATCATCCTGAACAGCGAAACCGGCGAGGTCGAACACGAAATCCCCTCGCCGGAAAATGAAATCAGGGAAGGCAAAGAAGGCAAGGAAGGCAAGGAAGGTAAAGAAGGCGAAAAAGGCCAGACGGGAGCCGAAGGCAAAGCAGGCCCGCCCGGTCCCGAAGGTAAGACGGGCCCCGCCGGCCCAGAAGGTAAAGAAGGCAAGGAAGGCAAGGAAGGCAAGGAAGGTAAGATCGTGACGGTCACGTGCACGAAAAAGAGGGTCGAAAAACATCAGGTGCTCGAATGCGTGGCGACGGCTGCGACGGCCAGCGTCCGTAAGCACACGCACGAGATCATGTTGCTAGTGCGCGACCACAAGATCGTGGCGCGCGGCTTGGGCACGCCAGGTTCGAGGATCAAGCTCGCGCATCGCGGCCGCCTGAGCGGCAGGTACACGATGTTTGTGGAGATCCCCGGCGTGACGACGATCACGCGCGTGATCAAGCTGTAGGAGGCGGCATCGAGCGACTCTCGGTGGGGGCGTCTTGCGGGGCGCCCCCACCGTGTTTGTAGAGCCGGTGGGGGTCAAGCCACGCGCTGATTGCTGCGGTGAAGGCGTCGTTGTTGTCGCCGGCGACCATGTGACCGGCGCGTGGCACCTCTGTGAGGGTGGCGGTCGCGGCGAGCTCGATGAACTCGCTCGCGACGCCGGCGCTGAGCACGTCGCTGTCGGCGCCGCGGACGAGCAGGCACGGTTGGCGCAGCTGCTTGGCGGCCTCCGTGAGGCGCGCAGAGAGCTGTGTCGGGTCCTTCATCATCGCGCGCGCGTGGGTCAAGATATCTGGATCCCAGTGCCACTTCCAACGTCCGTCGTTGCGTCTGAGGTTGTGGCGCAGCCCGCTGATGTCGCGAGCGCGTGTGCGGTGAGGGAGGTAGGCGGCGACGGCGTCGGCGGCATCGGAGAGGCTGGCAAAGCCATCGGGGTGCTGCTCCATGAAGCTCACGATCCTCCCGCCGCCGCGCGGTTGGAAGCGGTGCGCTACGTCAACCAGAACGAGTCCTGCGACGGGCGCTTGCGGTGGCTCGCTGATCGCCAGCAGGCTGGCGATGCCGCCGAGCGAGGCGCCGACCACGACCGGGGCGTCGGCGATCGCGGCGATCAGCGCACGCACGTCGGCGGCGAAGTCCTCGAGCGCGTACGCCGGGGGCCGCGGATGGGTGCTCTCGCCATGGCCGCGCAGATCGACGGTGATCGTCCGCCAACCGGCCTCGGCGAGACTCGTGGCGCTCGCGTGCCACGCGTGTCGTGTCTGCCCGCCTCCGTGCAGCATCAGCACCGCAGGCGCATCCGGCTCCCCGAAGACGTCCGCGGCCAGCCGGATGCCGGGTGCCGCGTCGAAGCTAACGGCAGCTCGACGGATCGCGATCACCTCCGTTGCTTGCGTTCCAGCGGCGCTTGAAGCTCCGCAGCATGGTCTTGGCTTGCACCGGCGGCAAACACGATGTCGACTGCAAAGCGCACACGCTTGCGAAAAGCTGCGTCTGAGATCTCCCCTGCGGCCCAATAACGCAACGCGCCACCGCATGCAGTGGCGATGTGTCCGACGAGCGCATCGATGTGAAGATCGGGCCTGAGCATGCCGATCGCTTGTGCACGGCGCAACGCGGCGCGCAGCCGCGGGACTGGGCTGTCCTGCAACAGCGGGCCGCTGCGCTGCCAACTGTTGACGAGACGCCTGAAGACGGCCGCATCGGCGATGAATAGCTCGACGGTCTCGCCGACGATCCTGTGTGCCTGAGCGCGAGGATCCTCATCGGCGGCGAAAGCGAGGCACGCATCGAGCTCGCCAAGCAGCTCCTCGCATAGCGCCGCCCACTGGCGCTCTCGCGGCCCGACGAGATTGAAAACCGTCGCTGGAGAGAGATCGGCCAGCTCGGCGATGCGCTCGACGGTCGGTGTCTCGTCGGGGCACTCGCGCAGCAGCTCGCGGATCGCCTTGAGAACACGCTCACGGCGCTGCTGCTTGTGACGCTCACGCAGACCGATCGCTGAGGTTGAGACCGACATCCGACAGAAGATTAGAGAGCTATCTAAATTTAGTCAAGCGACTAATCTTTGTTCGAGCGCCGTGCAACGCGGCTGCGGAGTGTCGATCGGCAATGCTTACGTGTATGGGGCGAACCGCGGGCGGTCGCTACGTCGTGCTGGACGTGTTCACGGACACGCCGCTACAGGGCAACCAGCTGGCGGTGTTCCCGGACGCGCGCGCTATCTCGGCGACGACGATGCAGCCGCTGGCGCGTGAGCTGAACCTGTCGGAGACGGTGTTTGTGCTCAGCCCAGAGCAGGGCGGCGACGCGCGCATCCGCATCTTCACGCCCACCGCGGAGCTGGCATTCGCGGGGCACCCGGTGCTCGGCACGGCGATCACGATCGGCGTCGAGCGCGCGCTGGTGCAGGTGACGCTTGAGACCGGCGCGGGCGTGGTGCCGGTGACGCTGCGCGGTGGCGGAGGGGGAGCGGATGGGCGCTCGGCGTCGCCCGCAGAACCGCCCGCTGGAGCGCGAATCGCATACGGGTCTATGCGCCAGCCGATCCCGACGTGGCGGCGCTACGAGCGCGAGGCTGAGCTGCTGGCGGCGCTCGGGGTGGAGCGCTCGGGGCTGCCGGTGCAGGCGTACGTGAACGGGCCGCGCCAGGTGTTTGTGGAGCTCGACAGCGAGGCTGCTGTGGCGGCGCTTGAGCCGGACATGCGCGCGCTGGCGGAGCTGGGCGCGGTGGGCGCAAACTGCTTCGCGGGCTCGGGCGCGCGCTGGAAGACGCGCAACTTCGCGCCGGGCCTGGGCATCGCGGAGGACCCGGCGACGGGCTCGGCGGCGGGGCCGTTGGCGGTGCACCTGGCGCGCCACGGGCGGATTGCGTTTGGCGAGGAGATCGAGATCCGCCAGGGCGAGGAGACGGGGCGCCCGTCGTTGCTGCACGCGCGGGCAAGCGGCACCGCGGATGCGATCGAGCGGGTGGAAGTGAGCGGCGCGGCAGTAATCGTCGCGCGCGGCGAGTTCACGTTGTAGCCTTGCGGCGTGCGCTTCAGGATCACACGCCATTCGGGGTACTCGCCGCCGGACGACGCCCTCGACCTGCTGCTTGCGCGGCTGGGGCCCAACCGCGATGGCGCGTCGTTCGCGAAAGTTGGCGGGGAGATCTGGGCGACGGTGGACTCGGATGCGCCGGTTTCGATGACGCAGGACGAACGCGCGGACATCGGCCGTCGCGCGGTTCTGAACATCATGCGCGAGGCCTGCGAAGGAGCGCCGGGCCTCAACTCGGATTGGTTCGCGGTCGGCTCTGAGCGCTAGCCGAGTGCACCGAGACCGTTTCGGCCGTGCGCGGGGGTGCACGTGTCGCTCGGCGTGGTGTGTATGTCACTCGGCGACGGATGTATAACGATGGTTATACAGCACTCGCCACGTGTGTGTTCGTGGCTGTGGTTGTGGTCGGCGCTGGCCGTCGCGCTGATCTGCGCGGCGATGCCCCCGGCGGCCAGCGCGGCGAAGCACGGGCGGATTCCGCTGAAGGACAGGCCAATCCCGGTGGCGGTGTCGGCGCAGACGAGCGAAGCGGGGGCGCCGGTGCCGCAGGGCTTCCTGGGCCTGTCGTTCGAGGTGGGGAGCCTGGCGCAGATCGCCACATACGCGGGCGAGGGCGACATGGTGACGATGCTGCGCTCGCTGGGCGCGGGCGTGCTTCGCTTCGGTGGCGTTACGGCGGACGAACAGATTGCGTGGAAGGAAGCAGGGACGCCACGGCCGGCGTGGGCGCTGGGGGTGCTCGAAACGGGCAGCCTTGCGGGGCTGGGCAGCGTCGCGGCGCAGAGTGGCTGGCACGTCCTGCTGACGCTGGGGTTTGGCCACTTCGAACCGGAAGCAGCGGCGCACGAGGCGGCGGCGGCGAAGGCGGCGCTGGGGTCGTCGCTGGAAGCGATCGAGATCGGCAACGAGCCGGACTCGTACGGCAGGCACCGTCTGCGCCCGGAACCGTGGACGCCGCTGCAGTACGAGCCGCAGGTGACGGCGTATCGCGACGCGATCGAAGCGGTGGCGCCAGGCATCCCGCTGGCGGGCCCCGACACGTCGGGCTCGAGCGCATACGAAAAGTGGGGGCTGAGCGAGGCGATCGACCAGCGTCCGGCGATGCTGACGGGACACCACTACCCGCTGGGTTGCGCGGAACAGCCGCCGCCGAGCATCGCGCGGCTGCTGAGCCAGCAGACGCGCATGCTGGAGGAACGCTCGCTGCGCCGCTACACGTTCATCGCGCAGGAGACGGAAGTGCCGTTCCGCCTGGATGAGACGAACACGGTGTCATGCGGCGGCGTGCCGGGCATCAGCGACACGTTCGCGTCGGCGCTGTGGGCGCTCAGCTACCTGACGCAGGCGATGGACCTGGGCGTGTCGGGCATCAACCTGGAGGGAAATCCGGCCAACTGCGAAGGCTACACGCCGCTGTGCGCGCCGAGCCCGGAAGCGCTGGCGACGGGCGCGCTGCGCGCGCAGCCGGAGTGGTACGCGCTGCTGCTGGCGCGGGCGCTGGTGGGCGAGCGCCCACTGCAGACGGCGGTGAGCCCCGGCCCGGCGAAGCGCCCGAACGTCGAAGCGACGACGTTCGAGGCGTCAGATGGGGCGCTGCAGTTTGTGCTCGTCGACGACGACCTGCCGGGAGCGCGCCCGGTGGCGATGCGCCTGCACGTCGGCGGCGGCTACCACGGCGCGACGATCTTGTTGCTGAAGGCGCCGTCACCGCAAGCGCAGTCGGGCGTGACGCTGGGAGGTCGGTCGGTGGCGGCGAACGGCTCATGGAGCGAGCCGACGTCGCTGCCGCACGTGGCGAACACGGTCGGGGTGATCACGGTCGACATGAAGCCGAGCAGCGCGGCACTGGTGACGATCGCACCGAAGGGCAGGTGAGCCCCGATGCAGGTCCGGGGCGTGATCGCGACAGCTCAGCTGAGATGCTCGCCGAAGAACGCGAGGATCCTCCGCCATGCGTCCTCCGCGGAGGGGTGGTGGTAGCCGACGCCGACGACGTGGAGCAGCGGCGTGAGCACGAGCCCCATGTTGATGCGGTTGAGGAAGCTGTGGCCGGCGTCGGGGTACTCCTTGACATCGTGCTCGACGTCGGCGACGCTGAGCGCGTGCTCGAGGCGCTCGGCGCGGCCGCGCAGGCCGGGGTCGCGGGCGCCGAAGCTGGCGACGACCGGGCACGCGCCCTGTAGCCGCTCGGCCGCGTCGGACGGCACCTCGCCGTAGTTGACCGACGATGCTGCGTAGCCGCCGCTGGGCGCGCACAACAGCGCGAAGCCGCCGCCCATGCAGAAGCCGATGATCCCGATCCGCCCGGTGCAGTCCTCGCGCGCGAGCAGCAGCGTACGCGCTGCGTCGATGTCCCTGTACGCAGGCCCGCTGCCCGAGCGCGACGCGCGCAGCGTCGCGACCACGCAGCGGATGCCGCGACCGGAGTACAGGTCGGGGGCGAACGCGAGATAGCCGGCGGCTGCAAGCCGGTCGGCCTGCTCGCGAATGTCGTCTGACAATCCCAGTGCGTCCATGACCACGACAACCCCGGGATGCGGGCCCTCGCCGAGCGGCAGCGCGAGGTAGCCGCCGAGCTCACCTGAAGGTGCGGTGAAGCGCATGTCGGGCATCGTGCGTAAATGTACGCCAACCGCCGAGCTACCCAGCGCGCGAAGCTACTATGCGCTCGACGCCTCGAACGCGCAGACTGCCCTGGCGAGGATCGCGAGAAAGTCGCTCAGGCTGGGGGAGTCAGGAAGTAGATCCGTGCCGGTGGCACCGCTTCCCACGAGAAGACCGACCATGTGCGGCCGGCATACATGACCGTCCCGTCGCGAGGGAGCCGTGTCGGGTCAGCGCTCCCGGCGAGCCGCCGGGAGCCCGAGCGCACATAGACGAGGCCGCCGGTCGTGCCTTGCAGGACGTTCACGAGGTTCTGGTAGTGGCTGGCGAGAGGGTGCAGGCGAGCCGCGATGTGCATCGCGATGCTGCCCCATGCCGCGAGCCGTAGGGAGGCGCAGCTCGAGCGGGAGAGCTTGCTCGCGGGCTTGGGGATGAGCAGCGCGACGTCGAGGTTGCCGCTTGGGAAAGCCTGCGCGCGCAGCAGATCGACGGCGTAGGCGGTGCCGCGCATGACGACAGACGTCCCCGCGGTCACCTTCGCGGGTGCGGGCTGCAGGGTCCCCATTAGGAACGAGCCGCTCCTGTAGAGGTCGATCGGAACGCCGATGAAGCGGCTTACGAGCTTCACGTAGCCGGCGTCGTCCTGCACTGACATCACGTAGGTGCCGACCTTCCTGCCCCTCGAGCGCAGCGTGCCGGAGATCGGGGCGATGATGTCCGGGCCGCCGACGTCGGCCACGACGCGTCCGGCCTGGAGGACTCGCAGCCGCACGATGTGCCAATGCGGGGTGTAGACGATCGCATGTACCGCTTCGTAGACGGCGGCCGTGTTGTGGCTCGCCAACGCGCTCACAAGCGCCTGAGAGCCGGTGACGTGAGCGATGTCCGCGCTCACCTCGCGGCCGTGTAGC
The DNA here is from genome assembly GCA_963735615.1 of uncultured Solirubrobacteraceae bacterium. Taxonomy (GTDB): domain Bacteria; phylum Actinomycetota; class Thermoleophilia; order Solirubrobacterales; family Solirubrobacteraceae; genus Palsa-744. The sequence goes on along the minus strand of CAVTLO010000001.1, from coordinate 1,077,783 downwards.
TCGCCCTCGTAGATCCCTCGTGCCGCGATTCGATCGACCCCCGCGATCGTGGCCGTGCTCGTCGCTCCGCACGCGGCAGCTGCCGGGGCAGGCGCGACGCTCGGTCCGCCGCTGCTTCGCGCGGGCCTGGTCGCGGCGGCCAGGCGGGCCGACGCGCGCGGTCCGGGAGTGGGATCGGCGAGCAGCATGGCGCTCACGATCGCGCCGACGACGACGGCGGCGGCGGCGACGATGCTCGTCACGACGAGTTGCCGGGCGACCGGGCGCTTTCCTGACCCGCGCATCATTCGAGCTTCGCCCCAGGCGCTAAGCACGACCTTAGTGCGGCGTGAGAGCTGTCACATGTACGCTCGAACATGGGAATGCGTGGGCGGGGAATACGGTGAAGAGCCAAGTGAAAAGTTACTCGTCGGCCGCTCGACGCGAGCCGTTTCGGAGCGTTGTGTTTCCTGCCGTGTGTGCATGCGAGCGCTCAGGCTGGGCGATGTGTCGAGGCGCCGGCGCGCGGCCTGGCCACGGGCGCTGTGGCCGTCCGCCGGCGGAGGCGCCGCTGCACGAGCGCCGAGATCAGGCATGTCGCCAATACGAGCAAGGCGATCAGCCCGGTGATCGCGAGACCCGGACTGGCGATCAGCAGCACGAGCGCGCCGAACGCGCCGAGGCCGACGTCCACGCGCGCGAGCCTGCGCGTGCGCCGCGCCTGGCGGCGCCGCGTGCGCAGCTGTGCGAGCTTGGCCGCCGCGGGCGTCAGCCGGGCCGGCTCCGGGCGGGATTGGCGCGCGGCGCTCACTGCTCGATCCTCCTGAAGAGTAGACGCGGGATGAGCTTCATCATCAGCATCGCCCAGCGTAGGCGACGAGGCGCCCATACCGTGTAGGCGCCGCGTTCGAGCCCGTCGACCGTCACGGCGGCGACAGCTTGCGGCGTGGTCGACAGGGGCGCCGCCTGCAGGCCACGCGTCATCTTCGTCCTGACGAACCCCGGGCGCACCACTAGCACGCGCACGCCGTCCGCGTGAAGGGCGTCGGCGAGCCCCTGCGCGAGCGAGTCGAGGCCCGCCTTGGATGCTCCGTAGACGGCGTTCGCGCGCCGCGGACGCTCGGCTGCGACGGAGGACAGCACGACGATCGTTCCCCCCGCGCCGTCGCGCAGGCGTGCTGCCGCGCGCATCAGCAGCGAGCCGGCTCCGACGAGGTTGACCTGCAGCACGCTCGTCGCCGCGGCAATGTCAGCCGGCAGGCCGCCGCGGTCGCCGAGCACGCCGACCGCGAGGATCACGATGTCGGCGCCGCCGAGCTCGTCGAACGCCCGCCCCAACACGTGCTCGTGGCGGGCGAGGTCGAGGGCGTCGAGCTCGAACGTCAGCACCGGTGCGCACCCGCAAGCGCCGAGCTCCGCGGCCGCGGAGCTGAGCGCATCGGCATCCCGTCCGACGAGCGCGACCTCGCGCGGGCCGCGCGACTGCAGCTCGCGGACGATCGCCAACGCGATCTCGGAGCTGCCGCCGAGCACGAGCACCCGGCGCCCGCCTGAGCCTGCAGCGGCGCTGATGCCGGGGTCGGAGGTCGCGCTCATACGCTCGCCCCGCAGAGACCCAGGCGCGAGGCGAGGTCCGAGCGCAGGACGCCGTGCGGATCGACCTTCGCCCGCTGGGCGTGGAAGCGATCGAGCTGTGGATACATCGCGTTCAGCGCCTCGCGCCCCAGACAGGCGTCCTTGGCCAGGTAGACCCGCCCGCCGGCGCCCGCGACAAGCTCGTCCAGCTCCCGCAGCGCTGAGCGCAGGCCGTCCGCGGCGGCGGGCATATCCAGCGCGAGCGTCCAGCCCTCCAGCGGAAACGACAGCGGCCCACCGAACGCCGCGCCCAGGCGCTTGAACACTGCCAGGTACACCGGCAGTCGGCGCGTGCGGATCAGCCCGAAGCAGCGTTCGAGCGCGTCCTCGGCGCCGGTGGGGATCACGAACTGGTACTGGATCAGGCCGGCGGAGCCGTACAGCCTGTTCCATCTGCCGACGAAATCGAGCGGGAAGAAGTACGGCGCGAGCGCGAGTGGCCGGCCACGCTCGCGATGCGGCGCGACTGACCAATGCAACGCGTTGAACGCCCGCACGCTCGACTGGCGCAGGAGCGTGCCGGGGAAACCGCGCGGGACCTCGAGTGCGGGGCGCCGCGAGAGCGTGCCCGGATATGTCGCTCCGCCGATGCGAGGTCTGCGGATCGGCGGCGTGGGCCCGTCCGAGGGCAGCGGGTCGGCGCGGCTGACGATCCCGCGTCCCAGCTTCGCGCCGTCGGCGAGCAGGTCGAGCCAGGCAACCGAGTAGCGGTGGCGCTCTTCGCCGCTCATCAGATGCAGCGTCTGCTCGAGGTCGTCGGTGCGATCGGTGTCCGCGGCGACCCACGGGGAGGGCAGCGGCTCGGCGCAGATGCTCGCCTCGAGGACCACCCCCGTTAGGCCCATGCCGCCGAGCGTCGCGTAGAACAGCTCGGCGTCGCCGTCGGGCGTGAGCTCTCTGATCTCGCCGGCGGGCGTGCACAGCGAGAGCGAGGCGACATGCCGCGCAAAGCCGCCGTCGCGGTGATGGTTCTTGCCATGGATGTCGCTCGCGATCGCGCCGGCGAGCGTCACGTGGCGGGTGCCGGGGACGACCGGAAGCGTCAGGCCGTGGGCCGCCAGGCGCGCCATGAGCTGCGCAATCGTCGCGCCGGCCTGCGCCCTGACAAGATGCCGCTCGGCGTCGATCGAGACCACGCGATCGAGCGCGGTCATGTCGAGCACGGTGCCGCCGTCGTTCTGGGCGGCATCGCCGTAGCTGCGCCCGGCGCCGCGCGCGATCACGCCCGCGCCGCCGCGGTGTGAGGCCAGTGCGTCGAGCACCTCGGCGGGCTCACGCGGTGCGATCACGCGGCAGCTCGAGTGCGTCGCGCGCCCCCATCCGCTCAGCGAGCGAAGCCCGGGCGCCGAGCGCTCTCGCGCGCTCAGCTCAAGGGCCGACATACACGCCGCCGAGGAACAGCACGCTCCATCCGACGCCGAGGGCGAGCAGCGTCTGGTCGTGCAGGATCAGCTCCTCTGGCGCCTGGCCGCCGCCCGTGCCGATAAGCGTCGTGTAGCGACCTAGCCACAGCACGAGCGGGACGATCGAGAGCCCGTACCACGCGAGGTGGCTCGGCCGTGTGAATGCCCACGAGGCGTAGGCCACCGAGGCCGCGGTAGCGGACAGCGCAAGCGCGAGGCGCAGCTGCCGGAGTGAGTAGCGGCGAAGCGTCGCGCGCGTGGGCCCGGACCCGCAATGCACGCGTAGCTCAGCGTAGCGCTTGGCGGCAACGAGGAAGATCGCGCAGCACGCGGTCACGATCACAAACCAGCGCGAAAGATAGATGTCGGTCGCGACGCCGCCCGCCAGCGCGCGGATCACAAACCCGGCTGCGACGACCAGGATGTCGAGCACGACCACCCGTCGCAGCCACAGCGAGTAGCTGGCCGTCAACGCCAGATAGCCGCACGCTAGCGCTGCCAGGCCGGGCGTGATCGTGCCGGCGAGTGCGACTCCGCAGACGGCCAACGCCGCCGCCGCCCACAGCGCCGCGCGCGGTGAGAGCTCGCGCGCCGCCACGGGCCGCAGGCGCTTGCGTGGATGCTCGCGGTCCTGCCTGCGGTCGCGCACGTCGTTGACGAGGTAAGTGGCGCTCGAGATCATGCACAGCACCACGAGCGCGCCGGTCGCCTTGGCGGCGATTTCGGGGCGATCGATCCAGCCGGCGGCGGCGGGAGCGGCGAACACAAGCATGTTCTTGCTCCACTGGCGCGGCCGGCACGCGCACAGCACTACGCGAGCTGAGCCCCAGAGCGACCGGCGGGCACTCGCCGTCGCCGCCACCACCGCTGGCCCCGACGCAGCGCGCGATGCCCTCCCAGGGGTCGGTTCGTCGTTGGCTAGTGCCTCGAGCGGAACGATGTTGAGCCTCCAGTTATTTCAGTTAAACGGCAGCTGTCTGCTGCTCAAGCGCGGCAAGGATTCCACATCAGAAACCTTTCACCCCCATAAAATGAACAGGTAAAGGTGTGAGAGTTCTCTCAGTGAGAATCCACTCACCATTCACGCGCGTTTGGTTGATGTGCACCATTTGTCACTACAGTCAGCGCATGGAGTCTGGCGTCGCCGCGAGAAAGGGACGCGCGCCCGCCGCCCGTCGTCTGCCTCGCCAGCGCGGCCCGTCGCTGCCAGCGCGCATGCAGCGCATCGCGCTCGTGCTGGCTCTATCCGCGCTGGTTCCTGTCGTCATCTCCTATTGGGGCACGATGAGCGAACCGTCGAACTCGAGTCTGGGCATCCGCAGCGTCGAGTGGCTGCGCGACAACGGCGCCGCTGGGCTTGTCGCGCGCGTAGAGTCGATCTACTATTCGCTGACAGCGCCCAGCAAGGGTGGACCGACACTGCGCGCGCTGCCCAAAGTAGGCTACGGCGCCGGCAGCGTCGCTCACGTGGCGGTGAACCCGGAAAGCCGCCCCGCCCGCGTCGAATCCCTGCTCCGCCCGGCCCTCCCCGGCGAGGGCGTATGGCACGCGACGCGTCCCGGTCTCGAAGCCGAACCGCCAATCCTATTGACGACGCTGCGCGACCAGCCGGAATATCCGCGGGTGGTGGCTGGCCTCGCGTGGATCGACACCAAACGCACGACCCTCGCACTCAACCCCGGACGCCTCGAGCCGTCGGTATCGATACCCAGAGGCGCGATGGACGTGCCGACGGCCGCGCGCCCGAAGCTGCTCGCGACGTTCAACAGCGGCTTCAAGCTGAGCGACTCCCACGGCGGCTTCGCGGTCAACGGACACACTTATGCCCCGCTGCGCGATGGGCAGGGAACGCTCGTCGGCTATAGCGACGGGCGCGTCGATGTCGTCGACTGGCGCTACGGCGCGAGCATCCCGCCCGGCGTGTCGTTCGCGCGCCAGAACCTGCCCCTGATCGTCGAAGACGGCAGGCCGAGCGCCAACATCGCCAACGACGGCGAATGGGGCGCCACCGTGGGCAACGCGATCCTCGTGTGGCGTTCGGCGATCGGGGTCGACAAGCACGGCAACCTGATCTACGCCGCCGGCGAAGACCAGACCGTCGCGAGCCTCGCACGGGCGCTGATCCGCACCGGCGCGATTCGCGCGATGGAGCTCGACATCAACTCCTACTGGGTCACCTTCATCAGCTACGGCGCCCCCGGAGCGCGTGACCCGAACAAGCTGCTCGAAGGCATGGAACGCCCAGTCACCCGCTACCTTGAACCCGACGACCGGGACTTCTTCGCGCTGTACTCGCGCTGAGGCGCATCGTGCGCGAGCCAGGCCAGCAGCGCCGCTCGTGAGAAGCGCCACTCCTCCGCAAACGCCCTACCTGGTAGGTCACCGGCGACTGCTCTGGCACGGACAGCCTCGATTGGCAGCCGTAGCAAGGCGGCGGCCTCCGCCAGGGTGAGGACCTCGTCGTCGCCCGCGCCTTGCGCGAACTCGATGTGGCCCACCGCGAGCTGGTCGGCGAGCATCTCGCTCACTAGGTGCTGCTTGCGCCGGCCAGTCCTACCGACGAGCTGGTCGAGTGCGGCCGACTGCTCACGGGGCAGCCTGACGAAGAGTGGAACACGATCTTCGGACACGCTCAGCATGATATCAACTCGATATCACCAGATAGCAGACGATGCCCCGAGTGCCGCCTTGCCAGATCGCGGCTACATAGCTGAGGCCCCGATACGTTTGGCAAGACGACTGCCCCTATAACGCCCCCAAACGCCAGAAAACACCCAGGAACGGCCGGGCACTTCTGCCCAATAGGAGCGCCGATGAGATCGCGATCGGCAGCGACCGCGCTAGGATTCGGGCTTCGCGCCGACGTAGCTCAGTTGGTAGAGCACCTCCATGGTAAGGAGGGGGTCCGGGGTTCGAGTCCCCGCGTCGGCTTCGCCCAGAACCGGATATACGTTCCTGGCTGCCCGGCTGCGTAGTCCGCGTTCTCCGCCCCTAGGCTCCGTGTTAGCCGTGCTAACTTTCCATGCTAGCCGGCGGCGGGTGTAGGCTTTCTGGCGTGATCGACCGTCGTATACGCCCGCGAGTCGCCGAGGCGCTCGGGGACACTCGAGTGGTGATGGTCATGGGCGCGCGTCAAGCGGGAAAGAGCACGCTCTGCGAGTCGATCGCCGAAGGCGAGCACCCGGCGGCAAGCGTGAGCATGGACGACCAGGCGGCACGCGAGACGGCGCAGTCCGATCCGGTGGGGTTCCTGGCTGGGTTCAACGGCCCGATCTTCATCGACGAGGTCCAACGCGTTCCTGGACTGATCCTGGCGATCAAGCAGGTGGTCGATCGCGATCAACAGCCAGGGCAGTTCCTGCTCTCCGGATCGGCGAACATCTTGACCTCACGAAAGGTTCAGGAGGCGCTGACCGGGCGGATCGAGCTCCTGCGACTATGGCCGTTCGCGCACGTCGAGCTCGAAGGCGGCGGCAGAAATCTCGTGGACGGGCTGTTCGCCGCTTCTGTGCCGCGGGTCACCAACGCTCCGATCGGGCGGGCAGCGTTCGCCGGCAGGGTTGCCGCCGGCGGATACCCCGAGGTCCACGAGCGCGACGCCCGCCGACGGGATCGCTGGTTCTCAAGCTATCTCACGACGACCTTCGAGCGTGACCTACGGGCGATCGCCGACCTGCACAAGGGCCACGAAATGCGGCGACTGCTTTCGGTGCTCGCCACTCGTTCGGGAAACCTCCTGCGCTACGCGAGCGTCGCCAACATGCTGGAGATAGACCAGAAGACCGTCAAGAGCTACATCGAGTTGCTCCAGGCGATCTTCCTCGTGCAGACCCTTCCAGCATGGCGGCCGAGTTTCCTGGCGCGAGTGGTGCACGCCCCGAAGGTCTACATCACGGACAGCGGCCTGCTCGCACACCTGCTCGGCGCGGATGAGCAGCGGCTCGCGGAGGACGATCGTGTGACGGGCCTGGCGCTGGAGACGTTCGTTGCGATGGAGGTGATGAAGCACGCTGGCTGGAGCGAGGTCGATCCGCGCGTCTACCACTTCCGCGACAGCTGGGGTGGCGAGGTCGATCTCGTCCTCGAGGATCGATCCGGCCGCGTCGTCGCGATCGAGGTCAAGGCTAGTGCCTCCCTCTCTCAGAAGGACACCACAGTGCTCACCAAGCTGCGTGACGTTCTCGGCGAGCAGTTCATCTCGGGCGTCATCGTTCACGCGGGCGAGCAGACTCTTCCGCTCGGCGACCGCCTATGGGCCATTCCCGTCAGCGGACTATGGGCATGATCAGCCGCACCACCAATCACGCGCCGTATCTCTAGCCTGATCGGGATGGGTCGGGCGAGCACGCACCGCGTGGTGATCGTCGGAGGCGGCTTCGGCGGCCTGCAGGCCGCGCTGAAGCTGCGTCGCGCGCCTGTCGAGGTCACGCTCGTGGACCGGCGCAACTTCCATCTGTTCCAGCCGCTGACCTACCAGGTCGCCACCGGCGCGCTGTCCCCGGGGGAAATCGCCTATCCGCTGCGCGCGATCTTCAAGCGCGACCGTAACGTCCGCGTGCTGCTGGCCGAGGTCAGCGATGTCGATCTCGATGCCCGCGAGCTGCGGCTGCACTCGGTCGAGGGGCTGCCTGCGCCTGCGTCGCTCCCGTATGACACGCTGATCGTCGCCGGCGGCTCGGCGTACTCGTTCTTCGGCAACGATCAGTGGGCGGAGTTCGCCGAGGAGGTTAAGTCGCTGGAGAGCGCGCTGCTCGCACGCGCACGCATCCTCAGCGCGTTCGAGGCCGCCGAGATGGAGCCGGACGCCCAGCTGCGCGACGCTTGGCTGACGTTCGCCGTCGTCGGTGGCGGGCCGACCGGGGTTGAGATCGCCGGCCAGATCGGCGAGCTCGCGCGGGATACGCTCAGCCATGACTTCGAATCGGTGGACACGCGCGCCGGGCGCGTGCTGCTGATCGAGGCGAGCGACCGCCTGCTCACGAGCTTCCCGCCGTCGCTGTCGGCGAAGGCCGAGCGCTCGCTGCAGCGGCTTGGCGTGACCACGCTGCTGGGCCGCACTGTGGTCGAGGTCGACGCCGACAGCGTGACCGTGCAGGACGGCAGCGGCGCCCGCGAAGAGATTCCCACTCGTACCGTCATTTGGGCCGCCGGCGTCACCGCCTCGCCGCTTGCAGCCAAGCTCGCGGAACGTAGCGGCGCGGAGCTCGACCGCTCGGGGCGCGTGACCGTCGAGCGCGACCTGTCGCTGCCCGGGCACCCGGAGGTCTTCGCGCTAGGCGACATGGTGCGCGTGCGCGGCAGCGATGGCGTGGCGCAGGTCCTTCCAGGTGTTGCGCCTGCTGCGATGCAGCAGGGCCACCACGCGGCGAAGGCCGTGCGCGCGCGGCTGCGCGGCGAGCAGGCGCCGCTGTTTCGCTACCGCGACAAGGGCAACCTCGCAACGATCGGCCGTCGCGCCGCTGTCGCTGACATCGCCGGTGTGCGGCTGAGCGGCTCGATCGCCTGGATCACCTGGCTGCTCGTCCACATCTGGTATCTCGTCGGCTTCCAGAACCGCATCGTCGTCTTCATCCGCTGGTCATCCAGCTTCGCCACCCACGGACGCAGTGCGCGCCTGATTACCGACACGCAGGCGCCGCGCAAGGAGATCAGCTGATTCCCTCGAGTAGATCGCCAGGCGATCCCAGCTCGAGGCCGCGCGAGAGGATCACGATCGTCTCCAGCCGCGGCGAGCGCTTGCAGCGCTCCAGCAGGCTGATCTCGGTGCGGTGCAGGTCACAGATGTCTGCGAGCGCCTCCTGTGAGAGCCCCGCGCGATCGCGGTAGTACCTGAGATTTGCCGCAAATTGCTTACGGACAGTTTCCACCGTTCCAACTCTCGCGCTGCGCAGACGAAAGTTCCACAGACAACTGTCATACATAGTCAGCTATACGAGCGGGTTTCTCGCTGGATAGGAACAGCAACCTACCATGCTGACAAGCGTCTGCATGACCGTCCCCTGCCATGCACGGTTGACCACGCCTCGCCAGCTACATGTGGCCGCACGCAAACGCTGCGTGCGGGTCGATCGCGACGGCTCCCCGCGCAGGCCCTCGCGGGCGGCGCTCTACGCCGAGCTAGCGTCCGCGGGCGTGACCGTCGTCACCGGCAGGCCCATCCCCGCGACCTTGCTCGGCAGGTCGAGCTTCAGCCAGCGCGAGACGTGCGTCGGCAGCGTCGAGATGATGATCTCGTCGAAGCCGCGCAGGTTGATCGCGTCGTGCACCGCCGCCACCGGGTCCGCGTCGCCCACGATGCCCTCAACCGGCGAGCCCGCCGCCTCGCTCAGCTTCGGCAGCGCCACATCGAGTACGCCCTGTGCCTCGCCCTCGCCTTGGTCCTCCACGTCCACCACCTTGTGCAGGCCGTGCGCGGAGTTCGGCACGAGCAGCGTGAACGTGCTCGGCCCGCGCTGTGCGCGCTCGCGCACCGCATCGAGCAGCGGCTGCGTCGCGGCCGTCTTGTGCGCCACGACCAGTACCCTCGTCGGAGACCTCCGAGGACTCCATATTCGCACTCCCTTCTGGCCGCCGCTGGCGGCTCGATCACCGGCTGTTGCGCCGCCGTGCCGCTCGCGTAGGTCTACCCGAATCGCTGCACGCGGCGTATGCGCGCCGCGGCTAGGCTTCGGCCGTGCGCATGACGTCAGCGAGCACTGGTCGAGTGCGGCTCGCGTTGTGGCAGAAGGTGCTCGGGCTGCTGCGCGACATTCGCGTCGCGCGCGCCGACATCAGCGACGTGCGCGTCGTCGCGGACCCCGTCCGCGAGGCCATGCGCGCCGGCATCAAAGTCGGCCTGCGCCTGCCCTGGCTGCTACTACGTCGCGCGCAGCATCCGCCTGGACGAAGTCTTCGTCGTGCGCCGCGGCGTCCCGCGCCTGTCCTTCGCGTCGAGAACGGCACGGCACGCTGCAGCAGGGTGCTCCTCAGCACGCCCGACGCAGACGAGCTCGCGCAGCACCTGCGCGACTAAGGCGAGCTTCGGCGCCCGTAGGCGGAGCTCACGAGTGCGCCCTCGGCCGCGGGCTGCGCGTGGCTGGGCGCGGCGCGGGCGAGGGCTCGACGCGCAGCAGCCGCGCGGGCATCTGCGGCAGCCACCAGTTCCAGCGGCCGAACAGCGACACCACCGCCGGCACCAGCAGCGCGCGGATGACCGTTGCGTCGAGCAGGATGCCTGCCGCGAGGCCCGTCGCGAGCACTTTGATTTCCGTCTGCCGGCCCGGACGCCAGCGACACGAACGCCAGGAACAGGATCAGCGCGGCGCTCGTCACCAGCCGCCCCGTGCGCCCGATGCCGCGCACGACCGCCGTGTCGGTCGAGCCCGGTCGCGTCGTACTCCTCGCGCATGCGCGCGAGGATGAACACCTCGTAGTCCATCGACAGGCCGAACAGGAACGCGAACACCATCAGCGGGATCCACGCCGTGATCGACCCCGTCGCCGAGATACCCCAGATCAGGCTCGAGCCGTGGCCGTTCTGCCAGACGAGCTCGAGCACACCCCACGCCGCGCCCACGCTGATCACGTTCAGGATCACCGCCTTCAGCGGCAGCAGCAGCGAGCGGAACGCGCGCGCGAGCAGCACGAAGGTGATCACCGCGATCAGCGCGATCATCAGCGGGAAGTTGCCGTAGACCGCTTCGATGAAGTCCGCGTTCTGGGCGGCAGCCCGCCGACTCTGACGCCCGCGCCGGCGGCGTGCGCGGCCGTGCGCACGGCGTCGAGCGTGTCGCGTGCGCTCTGCGTCGAGGCGTCCGCGCTCGGGAACGCGTCCACCACCGCCGCGCCCGGCGTGGCGCCACTGCGGCGAGTCGGGCGCCACCGCGCCGTGCACGCCCGGTACTGCCGCCAGCGCCCGCGCCACGCCTTCAGGCGACGTCGAGCCGCCCACGAGCACCTCGTTCGGCACCAGCACGCCCGCGCCGATGCCCGAGCGCTCCAGCGTCTACCAGGCCCTGCTTCGCGTCGCCCTGCTTGGCGATCGTGTTGACGTTGGAGATGCCCAGCTGCAGGTTCGTCGCCGCCAGCACCAGCGCCGCGAGCACCAGCGCCGCGCCCAGCGCCGCGATCCAGCGCCGGCGCACGACCAGGCTCGCCCAGCGCGTCCACGCGCTGCTCGCCTTGTCGTCGTCGCGGATGTGCGGCCAGTCCAGGCGCGGGCCGAGCTTCGCCAGCACCACCGGCAGCAGCGTCATCGCCACGACACGCTGATCAGCGGGATCAGCATGCCGCCGTATCCGACCGAGCGCAGGAACGGCACCGGCAGCGCGACCAGCGCGAGCAGGCCGATCGCCACCGTCGTGCCGCTGAACACGACCGCGCGCCCGGCCGTCTGCATCGCCCGTTCGATCGCCGCCTCGCCGGCGAGGCCGTGCGCGCGCTCCTCGCGCCAGCGCACCACCACCAGCAGCGAGTAGTCGATCGACACGCCCAGGCCGATCAGCGCGATCAGGAACTGCACGATCGGCGAGACTTCCGTGATCGCCGTCAGGCCCCACACGACCAGGAACGTCGTCAGGATCGACGCGATCGCCATCATCAGCGGCACGAGCGCAAGGAACGAGCCGAACACGAACGCCAGCACCAGCAGCGCGCCGAGGCCGCCGAGCATCGCCTCCAGCAGCACGCCCGGCCCGTTGCCGCCGCCGCTCTGCACCGACAGCGCGTCGAAGCCCGTTACATGCACCGGCGCGCCTGCGATCTTGACGCCCCGTGAACGCCGCGCCCGCTTTTTCCGCGGCCTTCGGGTTGTCTTCGAACGCCTGTGTGCGGTCGGGCGGCGGGTAGGCGATCACGAACGTCGTGCGCCCGTCGCCAGAGAGGAACGCGCTGCTGTGCGTGCTCGCGTAGCCCGCCAGGCGCGTGCCCGGGAGCGTCTGCTCCAAGCGCGCTTCGACCGCCCGCAGTTCCCGCTCGACCGCGGGCGAGTCGACTGACGTCGTCGCTGGGAGCGTCACCACCGCCAGCAGCGGCGCGCCGTTGCCGCCCGTGCCATGGAAGTCGTGGGCGATCTGCTGGTTGGTGACAAAGCCTTCCTTGCCGGGCACCGTGAACTTCTGTTTGAGCGCTTTCGTCGCCGTCCCCGCCGACGCGATGCCGACGAGCGTCAGCACGAGCCAGAACGCCACCACGATGCGTTTGTGCGCCAGTACCCAGCGGGTCGTCGCTGTCATGTCAGCCTCCCACGCGAACCTCTATTTGTAATGATTCCGAACGGAATGATCTATACCAGAAATTATTTCAGCGAGATATGATCACGTTATGAGGGTCAACGTGGAGGACGGGGATCTGGACTTGACCGTGCCGTTCCGCGCGGTCGGCTTCAAATTGTCATCGATCGGCTACGCCGTGTCGAAGCTGTTCCGACAGACGCTCGCCCCGCTCGGGCTCGAGCCGCGCGAGTTCGCGATCCTGCGCGTGGTCGGCGCCGCGGAAGGCATGTCGCAGCAGGCCGCCGCCGAGCGCCTTCAGATCCCGCCGAGCCGCATGGTCGCGTTCGTGGATGCGCTCGAGGCGCGCCTGCTGCTCGAACGGCGGCACAACCCAGACGATCGGCGCACGCGAACGCTGTACCTGACGGCCGAAGGGCGCGAGCTGCTGGGGCGCGCGTTCGTGTTGGCCACCGAGCTCGAGCGCCATCTGTGCGCGCAGCTGAGCGACGCCGAACGCGAGCAGTTGCTCGACCTGTTGCTGCGGGTAGGCATGCAGGTGGGGCTGGCCGCTGGCACGCACGCGGCGCACGTTCACGCGGCGCTCGCCGACGCGTAGCTGCGCGTGCCGACGCGTAGCCGCCGCGCACGCCCGGACCGCCGCATCGGCGCGCGAGCGGCCCCCTGACAGCGGTCGAGAGCGCGCGAAACCAGTCAAGCTGCGAGTGGGTTTGAGTCGAAGCTGACGTGGATGGCACTGCCCCTACTGCAAGCCGCCGTACCGATCGAGCGCGACGACGGGCGCATCCTGCGCGCGCGTCGCACGGCGGCCAAGACGCGGATGGCGATGGGGGTGATCGGCATGGCGCTGATCGTGGCCCAGCCAAGGCTGCTGCCGCACCCGACGCTCGGGCTGCTGGGCTTTGCGACGATCGAGCTGACAGCGGTCGTGCAGTTCGCAGTCCTGCGGCCGTCGTGGCTGAAAATCGAGGAGTCCGCGGCGGGCGTCGCGGCGATCCTGATCATCGGCTTCGGCGATCAGCACGTGAGCGTGCTCAGCATCCTGTGGCTCGCGGCGATCGCCAGCGGCGTGATGGCGCGCGGTGGGCGCGCGCACTGGGTCGGCAGCGCGATCGTGTTCAGCGCGCTCGCGCTGCCCGTGATCCGCGCGGATCACCTCAGCGGCGACTACGCCGCGATGTGCGTCGCCGCGCTCGCGCTGCTGCTGACATGCGGCAGGCTCACGCGCGAGCTGAACTTCATGCTGCGCGAGGCGCGCCGGCAGGCGGACAGCGCCGAGACGCTGCTGCTGGCTGGCGACATCGCAGCGCGCATGAGCGACCGCAGCGAGCGCAGCGACCGTGCCGCGGCCCACGCGCGCTCCAGCCCGCCGCGCGCGGACGACACGCTCAGCGCCCACGAGATCGCAAGCGCCCGCACCGCGCTCGAGCGCCTGATCGCGGGCGACGGTCTGACGATGGTCGTGCAGCCGATCGTCGACGTGCGCGCCGGCACGGTGCATGCGTACGAGGCGCTCGCGCGCTTCGGCCAGCCGCGCGCCGACGGCAGCCCGCTGCACTGGTTCTCGCTTGCGGAGGAGCTCGGCGAGCGCGCCGCGCTCGAGCGTGCGTGCCTGCGCGGGGCGCTCGAGCTGTTCGCACGCCGCCCGCCTGGAACCAGCGTGTCGGTAAACCTGTCTGCGCCCGTGCTGCTCGAGGCGGCGACCATGGTCATGCTCGAAGCCGCCGGTCGCGGCCTTCCCGACGATCTGGTCGGGCTGATCGTCGAGATCACAGAGGAGACGCTCGTGCACAGCGACATGCAGTTGCTCAGCGCGATCGAGCCGCTGCGCGCCCGCGGCGCACGCCTCGCCGTCGATGACATGGGCGCCGGCTACTCCGGCCTGCGCCAGATCACCTCCGTGCTCCCCAGCTACCTCAAGCTCGACCGCTCGCTCGTCAGCGGCATCGACTGCGATGGCGAGCGCGCCGCGCTTGTCGGTGCGCTCGCCGGCTACTCAACGCAGGTCGGCTGCCTGCTCGTCGCCGAGGGCGTCGAGACCGCCGCCGAGCTGCGCACCATCCAACGGCTCGGCGTGCCGCTCGTGCAGGGCTACTACTACAGCCGGCCTGGGGCGCCTTGGCCGGAGGTGAGGGGCGCGGGGGTGGGCAGCCGGTTGGGTGAGCGCTTGCATGGCGGGGGGAGGATTCGAACCTCCGAAGGCAGAGCCAACGCGTTTACAGCGCGTCCCCTTTGACCGCTCGGGAACCCCGCCAGGGGTCCGTCAGTTTAGGGAACAGGGTGCGGGTTGCGGGCTCATGGTTCGCTCGTCGTCGTCGGCCGTATAGCCATGGTCATACGGCGGACGCTGCGAAGAGGTGCCGGGAGAGGGCGTATCTTTCGTCCGCCGCCGGGCGTATAGCCATGGTAATACGCCCGAGGCAAAGGGAATATCGTGCCGGCCGGTCGTCCCCGCGTATGCCCCACACCCCGCCGGCTGCTCGAAACGCCGCCGCCGGCCGCTCAGGATGCCTCGCGCAGCTGCTGCGCTTCGGGCAGCGTCTGCAGCTTTTTCAAAGTGCGGTTCTCGATCTGGCGGACGCGCTCGCGGGTGATGTTGAAGGCGCGGCCGACCTCCTCGAGCGTGCGCGAGCGCCCGCCGACGATGCCGTAGCGCATCTCAATGACCTCGCGCTCGCGGCGCGGCAGCGAGGCGAGCACGCGGCCGACGTTCTCGCGCCGCAAGGCCTCGGATGCGATCTCGAAGGGCGATTCGGCGGAGACGTCCTCGACGAAGTCGGCGAGCGCGGAGTCGTCCTCCTCGCCGACGGGCTTCTCGAGCGAGATGGGCTGCTGGGTGATGCGCATGATGTCGCGCACCTCGCGCACGGTGCAGTCGAGCTCGCTGGCGAGCTCGGTTGGGCTGGGCTCGCGCCCGAGTTGCTGGATGAGCCGCCGTTCGGCGTGGATGAGCTTGTTGAGGCGCTCGACCATGTGCACGGGGATGCGGATCGTGCGGCCCTTGTCGGCGAGCGAGCGCGTGACGGCCTGGCGGATCCACCAGGTGGCGTACGTGGAGAACTTGTAGCCGCGGCGGTAGTCGAACTTCTCGACAGCGCGAATCAGCCCGAGCGAGCCCTCCTGGATGAGGTCGAGCAGCGTCAGCCCGCGGCCGACGTAGCCCTTGGCGATCGACACGACGAGGCGCAGGTTGGCCTCGACCATGTGCTGCTTGGCGGCGACGTCGCCGCGCTCTATGCGCTTGGCGAGCGCGACCTCCTCGTCGGCGCTGAGCAGCGGTACGCGCCCGATCGACCGCAGGTACAGCCGCAGTGAGTCGAGGCTGGGCTCGACGGCGAGATCGACGTCGGGCCGCTTTAGCTCTTCGAAGCGCGCGTGCAGTTCGTGGCCACGTTCGCCTTCATCGTTGGGCTCGTCGGCGCCGACGAGCGTAGGCCCGGCCGCGCGCTCGGCGAGCGGATCGTCGCCTGCGCCGTCGTGCGCGTCCGTCGCTGTGGGCCCGTGCGGGTGCAGCTCAGGCGCGGCCTCGCCGGCGGCGAGCACCTCAATCCCATGCTCCTCCAGGTAGCTGAGCAGATCGTGCGTCTGCTGGCTGGAGAGCTCCGCGTCCTCCAGCGCGCCCGTCAACGCGTCCGCCGTCAGGAATCCCCTCTCCTGAGACTCGGCGATGATCCCTTGCAGCTCCTCCAACTCGACCACGGCTGTGTCCGTGGCGCCCAACAGACCCTCAAGCCCCTCGCTCAACTGGCCTCCCAACGACTCATCCGACTTCATCGAAGCACCTAAATTCGGCTCCGACCTCCCCAGCCTCTCCGCTAAGCCTCCTGTGCGTTGCGTTTGCTCGATGAGTTGAGTGGCGATTGATACCAGAAATTCAAGTCGGGGGAGTCCGCTTGTTGGCGGTCGCCGGCGGCGTGCCACACGCGCGCTAGGCTTGCCCACGGTGCGGGCAACTCGGCCGACCTCCAGGCTATCTCCCACCACGGGCGCTGGCGACGACGTCCAGGCGCGCGAGCCGGGCATCCCGGTGGGACTGTCGCGCGTGGGCGTGAGCGGCGTGGAGAAGGTGGTACGCATACACGACGAGCTGTTTCTAGCGCGCCTGGATTGCTACGTGGATCTGAGCCGCGACCAGAAGGGCGCGCACATGTCGCGCTTCGACGAGGTCGTCAACGAGGCGATCGGCGAGGTGGTGCTGAGCGAGTCCCCGTTCCGGGCGGAGACGCTCGCGCGCCACATCGCGGAGCTGGTGCGCGCGCGCCAGGGGGCGGAGCGCGCGGAGGTGAGGATTGCGGCGCGCTACCCGGAGCACAAGCGGGCGCCGGTGTCGGGCATCCAAACGCAGGAGATCTACACGTTGCATGGCCGCGCGGTGGCATTCGAGCACGGCACGCGCGGCACGGTGGGCGTGTCGGCGACAGGCATGACGGCGTGTCCGTGTGCGCAGGAGTTGGTGGCGGCACGCGCACGCGAGCGCCTGCTCGAGCAGGACTTCTCGGCGGAGCAGATCGACATGATCCTGGAGAGCGTGCCGGTTGCGACGCACAACCAGCGCGGGCTGGCGACGCTTGAGATTGGCTGTACGGGAGAGTGCGCGGCGGAGATCGACGCGGCGACGCTGCTCGAGATCGCCGAGTCGAGCATGTCGTCGGAGATATACGAGCTGATGAAGCGCTCCGACGAGGTGGAGGTGGTGGAAAAGGCCCACCGGCGCCCGCGCTTCGTGGAGGACTGCGTGCGCGAGATGATCGCGGGTGTCGTGCGCACATTCACGGATCTGGACGGCGAGAGCTTCGTGTCGGCGCGCCAAGAGAACCTGGAGACGATCCATCAGCACAACGTCGTAGCCGAGCGCCACGGCCTGCTGTCGGAGCTGCGCGCGGAGATCGACTCGGGCGCGCCTAGCGCGCACCAGACGACGCTGGAGGAGTGGCTGAACGCGGGTACGCGCGCGTAGGCGTCAGCTGTCGGCGGGCGCGTGGACCTGCTGCAGTTGCCGGCGCAGGCCGAAGAAGTAGTCGAGACCGGAGAGCACGGTGATGAGCACGGTGAGGTACAGCAGCGCGCTCACCCAGGTGGGCTGGCCGTGGACGGCGATGACGGCGAGGATGGCGGCGATCTGCAGGCAGGTCTTGACCTTGCCGAACATGCTGGCGGCGATGACGACGCCGGCCTGGGTGGCGCCGAGGCGCAGGACGGTGACGGCTAGCTCGCGCGTGATGATGACCATGGCGATCCAGGCGGCGAGACGATGCAGGGAGACGAGCGAGATCAGCGCGGCGACGATCAGCAGCTTGTCGGCGAGCGGATCCATGAGCTTGCCGAAGGTGGTGATCGAGTCACGCGCACGCGCGAGGTAGCCGTCGATGAAGTCGGTGAGCGAGGCGAGCGCGAAGACGATCGCTGCGATGACGTCGCCGTCGGGCGTGTTGCCGAGCAGCGCGACGACAAGCGCGGGCACGAGCATGATCCGCAGCACGGTGAGCACGTTGGGGAGGTTCAGCGGGAACACGGCTGTTGCCATTATGTCGGGATCGACTTCTTGCGAGCGACTCACGGACGCGACCCTTGCAAGCAACCACCGACGCGACAGGAGCTGAAGATGATCACTCGTACGCTCGGACCGGAGGGGCCGGAGGTCTCGGCGATCGGCCTCGGCTGCATGGGCATGTCGGCGTTCTACGGGGCGGCCGACGAAGGGGAGGCGCAGCGCACGATCCAGCGCGCGCTGGATCTGGGCTGCAACTTTCTGGACACGTCGGACATGTACGGGCCGCACACGAACGAGCGGCTCCTCGGCCGCGCGATCAAAGGCCGCCGCGAGGAGGTATTTCTGGCGACGAAGTTCGGGATCAAGATCGAGCCGGGGCCCGACGGTGGGGCTCCGATCCGCTCGATCGACGGCCGTCCTGAGTACGTGCGATCGGCGTGCGACGCGTCGCTGCAGCGCCTGGGCGTGGAGCACATCGACCTGTACTACCAGCACCGCGTCGACCCGCGCACGCCGATCGAGGAGACGGTGGGCGCGATGGCGGAGTTGGTGGCGGCCGGCAAGGTCCGCCATATTGGACTATCGGAGGCGAGCGCGCAGACGATCCGCCGCGCGCATGAGGTACATCCGATCACGGCTGTGCAGAGCGAGTATTCGCTGTGGACGCGCGACGTGGAACCGGAGATCATGCCGACGCTGCAGGAGTTGGGGATCGCGCTGGTCGCGTACTCGCCGTTGGGGCGCGGCTTCCTGTCGGGGCGCTTCAGCTCGCCGGAGGAGCTCGACGAGGGCGACTTTCGCCGCTACGGCCCGCGCTTCACGGGCGAGAACCTGCTGGCGAACCGCAAGCTGGCGGAACGCGTGCGCGAGCTGGCGTCAGAGAAAGGGCTGACGCCGGGGCAGCTAGCGCTGGCGTGGGTGCTGCACCGCGGCGAGCACATCGTGCCGATCCCGGGCACGAAGCGCGTGTCGTACCTGGAAGAGAACGTGGCGGCGGCGGACGTGCAGCTGAGCGAGGAGGAGGTCGAGCGGATCGCGGAGTCGGTGCCGGCGGCGACGGGCGCGCGCTACGACGAGCAGGGGATGCGCTCGGTGAACATCTGAGCCGCGGCGAGCGCGCGGCGTCGTGCTATGGAGCGCCGGCGCCTAGCGGGGAGCGGTGTCCTCGGGCGGCGGTCGCGTGCTTGCCGTGCACACGGTTGACCTGAGCGCTGACGCGGGCGGTGAGCTTGGGGAGGATCGTGTCGGCCTGCGCCATCGTGATCTTTCCGGCGCCGACCCTGCTGGCGAGCGTCGCCTTCCTGGTGGCGACGAGCGCTGCGATCAGGCCGGCTTCGGACTTACCGCTAGTGGCGTCCGTGATCTGGGCGAGCGTCTTCCCCGAGCGTAGCTCGCTGCGGAGCTGCGCGGCGCTTACGCCGAGGTAGCTCGCGGCGGCGGCCAGCGCGCGACTGTGGCCGCGTCGTAGTCGTCGGCCGGCGCGCGCGTTCGTGGGGCCGCCGGCGCGGTCGACCTCGGCGGTGATCGCTGCCGGCAGCTTCGCGGCGGCGGAAGCGAGCCGTTCCTTGGCGGCCGCCGCGAGCGCTGCGATCAGCCCGGCTTCGGACTTGCCGCTGGTGGCGTCCGCGATCTGGGCGAGCGACTTGCCGGACTGCAGCTGGCTGCGTAGCTGCATTGGACTCAAGCCGAGATAGCCGGCGGCGGTCGCGAGCGTGCCGGCCCGGCGGTGATGGGCGGCGGGCTGCGCGGCCATGACGACGGCGGTGGTGACGCCGGCGAGCACGGCGACGACGGCTACGCCGATCAGGAGCTTCTGTTTGAGCCTGCGTGTCATCGTGTCCTCCCCGTGTCTGCGAATGTCTGGCTGTGAACATTGTGCACGTGCGTCTTAAAGGCCGCGTAGGTCCACGCGTAAACGCCGCTGCCCAGCGCCGCTTGCCTGAGTGTGGGCGGGCGCGAGCGCGGCGTCAGTAGCCGACGGAGTAGAAGCTGATGTGCCGGCAGCCGTCGAGCTTGTAGTGCGGCAGCGCATGATGGCTGGTGAAGACGACGATGTGCGGGTTTTGGCAGTGGATCACGCCAGAGTCCTCGTGCGCGTGCACGACCGTGTCGGGGTTGGTGCCGGTCCAGACGTAGTTGACGGTGTCGTTGGCGTAGATGAAGTTGGGGCCGTTGCCGGCGTGGATAACGGCGGTCTGGAAGGACGGCCAGCCCGAGGGGTGGTAGTCGCCCCAGATGACATCGCCGGCTTCGCCGCCGTAGATCGTGTCGTCGCCGTAGCCGCCGAGCAGGTAGTTGTGCACGTTGGGCCTGCCGGTAAGCGTGTTGTGGCGCCCGGCGGGGCCCTTGTCCATCGCCAGGTGCTGATCCCGGGGCCAGCCGGCGTGGCTGGTCATGGCGGCGGCGGAGGCTGCGAACGCGAGCCCGATCAGCAGCGCGATCGCAACGATGACCCGCGATAGGCGCAGCTGTCGACGCGCGGGGCGAGCGGGGCGGTGGCGCATGGCATCTCCAGACTGTCGAGGCAGAGGTAATCCATCGTCGCCCTGTTCTCTACCCCGACGTTATCCGCCCCAACTCGCACATGCGGCCAGCGGCGGGCCGGGCGAGCATCGTGCAGAGCACGCACCCGCGGATGCGCGGTCGCGAGCGCTAGGGTGGGGCGATGCCACTGATTCCGATGGTGATCGAGCGCACGGCGCGCGGCGAGCGCGAGTTCGACATCTATTCGAGGCTGCTGAACGAGCGCATCATCTTCCTGGGCACGCCGATCGACGACCAGGTGGCGAACCTGATCGTGGCGCAGCTGCTGCACCTGGAGAGCGAGGACCCGGACAAGGACATCTCGATCTACATCAACTCGCCCGGCGGCAGCATCTACGCGGGCCTGGCGATCTACGACACGATGAACTTCGTCAAGCCGGACATCGCGACGATGTGCGTGGGCGTTGCGATGTCGATGGGCTCGCTGCTGCTCGCGGCGGGGGCAAAGGGCAAGCGCGCGTCGCTGCCCAACTCGCGGATCCTGATCCATCAACCGTCGGCGGGCTTCGAAGGGCAGTCGACGGACATCGAGATACACGCGCGCGAGATCCTCAACGTGCGCGCGCGCATCGACGAGATCTACGCCGAACACACGGGCAAACCGACGGAGGAGGTGCGCGGCGACATGGAGCGCGACCGCTTCTTCACGGCGGAGCAGGCACTCGAGTACGGCCTGATCGACCGCGTGCTTGAGAGCCACTGAGCCATTTTTTAGGGGGCCGGCTCGGGCCGGCCTGGAGGCGTTCGCAGTGAGCGTGCCGTCGCGCGCTTAGGCGATCGCGTGCTCGATCGCGCCGAGGCGCTCAATCTCGATGCGAACGACGTCGTCGCTTGAGAGGAACGCAGGCGGGTCCTGACCGATGCCGACGCCTGAGGGGGTGCCGGTGAGGATCACGTCGCCGGCGTGCAGCGTGCACGTCTCGGAGATGAACTCGACGAGTTCGGGCACCGAGAAGATCAGGTTGGACGTGTTTGAGTCCTGGCGCAGCTCGCCGTTGACCCACGTGCGCAGCGCGAGCGTGTGCGGGTCGGGGATCTCATCGGCAGTTGTGATCCACGGGCCATACGGGCAGAAGCCGTCGGCGCCCTTCGCGCGCGTCCACTGCGGCTCGCGGCCCTGCAGGTCGCGGGCGGTGACGTCGTCGGCGACGGCGTAGCCGGCGACCGCGCGTGCGGGTCCCATGATCACAGCAAGCTCGCCCTCGTAGTCCAGGCGCCTGACGACTTCCGGGCAGTGCACTGGCGCGTTCGGCGGCGCGGCGGACGACGGTAGCTTCATGAACACGAGCGGCTGCGCCGGGGCCTCGCCGCTGGTCTCGCGCACGTGATCTGCGTAGTTGAGGCCGATCCCGAAGATCGCCCGCGGCGTGGGCACGGGCGCGAGCAGCGTGACCTCGGCGAGCGCCCACGACTGACCCTCGACGGGCACCGCCTCGGGGTCGGCCAGCCGATCGAGCACCGTCAGCTCCTCAAGCGCGTGCGCGAACATGCGCTCCTCGCCGGCCGCGCCGCGCACCTCGCCCGCGCGGGGCGTCTGTGAGCCGGGGGGTAGGAAGGTAGCCAGTCGCATGCGCAGTCAGCGTAGCGGCGCTGACTCGGACAGCCACGCGAGCACGTCGATGGCGTTGCGCTGCGGTGGGAACACGGGATAGAAGACCTTGACGATGCTGTGTGCACGTGCAATGAAGGTCAAGCGGCGGTACAGCTGCATGCCGGCGGCCTCGAAGGTAGGCAGGCGCAGCGTCGCGGCGAGCTCGAGCGCCGTGTCGCTCAGGAGCGGATAAGGGATGTGCTCGCGCTGGGCAAACTCAAGCTGTTCGGCTGGAGACTGTGCGCTGACGCCGATGACCGAAGCACCGTGGCTGGCGAGATCTCGCACGTGATCGCGGAAGGCGCAGCTCTGCGGCGTGCATCCGCGAGCGCCCGGTATCTCGTCCCAGCCATCAGGCAGCGGCTCGCCGGGCCGGCCGGTGCGGGGGTACACGTACACGACGACGAGGCCGGCGGCAGCTGCGGCGAGATCGACGTCGCCACCGAGACTCGACGGCAGGACGACCTGCGGCACCTCAATGCCGTGCAGATGGTCCGCCGCGCCGTCATCGACCGGTGTTGGCAGGTCGCCCGGCAGCTCGGTGACGTCCATCGGCGCCTGATCATCGCCGTCGCTCACCGCGCGATTCTCGCAAAGATCAAGGAACTGCCGGGGAGCGGCGGGCTATTGTCGCGGGCGCACCATGGCCGGCATGACTCCCCTCGAGCGCACCGCCCTGTCGATCATCGCCGTACTCACCGCGTTGGCGGGGGTCGCCAACTTCGGCACATGGTCGGCGGTGCCGCGCTTCGCACTGGCGACGCTAGCCCTAGCGGGGCTGGCGTGGGTGGTGTCGTTCGCCACCGAGCAGCTCGGCGAGCGCTTCGGGCCGGGCATCACCGGCATGCTGCAGTCGACGCTCGGCAACCTGCCGGAGCTGTTCGTCGTGATCTTCGCGCTGCAGAAGGGCGAGCTGGTGGTCGCGCAGACGGCGATCATCGGCTCGGTCCTCGCCAACGCGCTGCTCGTCCTCGGGCTCGTGATCGTCGTCGGCGCGCGCCGTGCGCCCGACGGGCTGATGCGCTTCTCCAAGCGCCTGCCCAGGGACACCGCCACGCTGCTGCAGGTAACGGTGTTCATCATCGTGCTGCTCGGTCTGTCGCTCGCCTCCCACGATCCCGCGAGCCACCACGTAGACGGCATCTCGATAGTCGGCGCCATTTGTCTGCTCGTCGTCTACATGACCTGGGTCGTGCCCTACCTGCGCTCCGACAGCTTGCCCGAGGCGGACGAGAGCTCCCCGGGGGCGATGGTTGCACGCGTGGCCGGGGGCGCGCCCGCGGACGGCGAGACCACGGACGCGTCACCTGCGGAGCCCGAGCCGCGTGGCCCGCGGCTGTCGCTTGGGCTGACGCTGGTGCTGCTGATCGTCGCCGGCGGTGGCTCTGCGTTCGTGTCGGACTGGTTCGTCAACGGCCTCGAGCCGGCGATCACGATCCTGCACATCTCCCAGGCGTTTGCCGGCCTCGTGATCGTCGCGATCGCCGGCAACGCCGTCGAGAACACCGCTGGCCTTGTGCTCGCGTGGAAGGGTCGCTCCGACCTTGCCATCTCCGTCGTCAAAAACTCCGTCGCGCAGATCGCCGCGTTCCTGTTCCCGCTGCTGGTGCTCGTCTCCTTCGCGCTGTCCACCACGCTCACGTTCGCGCTGGCACCTGTGTACATCGGCGCGCTCGCGCTCACCGCGCTCGCGCTGTGGCAGGTCACCGGCGACGGCGAGGCCGCCGAATTCGAGGGCTGGGCGCTCGTCGCCCTCTACGTCGTCCTCGCCACGCTCACGATCTACGAGTAGCTCAACAGCGCGCTCACCCGCGCGTCAGCCCACCGATCAACGCGCCCGCCAAGCCGCCCGCGGTTGCCGCCTGCGCGTTCTGGCCCGCCGCGCCCTCGCCCTCCAGGGGCGCGATGAACATCGTCTGGATCGCCAGGCGCCCCGGGCCGGTGAAGCGGTTCCACGTGAGCTTGCCGCCGCCGCCCATGATCCCCGTCTTCAAGCCCATCGTCACCGCCTCCAGGCTGACCGTCGGGTCCTTGTAAAGCCACGCCCCCGCCTCCACGTCCAGCTGCTCGCCGTCGCCGAGGTTGACCAGGAACACGTTGCCGTGTCCGTGCAGCCACACCAGCGCGTCGCCGTCGCTCGCGCGGAACTTGTCCATGAACAGCCCCGAGCCGCCCAGCAGCATGTTCTGCACGCCCTTGATGCGTTCGAAGCTGTAGTCCAGGTTGTCCGTCGCCGCGAGGAACTGGTGCTCGCGCACGTCGAGCCCCTCGCCCTGGCTCAGGTGCATCGGCACGCACTGGCCCGCGGAGTCGCGCGAGAACGCGATCCGCCCCGAGCCCGACGTACGCGTCACGAAGAACTCCAGCCCCGCGATCTTGCGCTTGATCGCGCCCGGCAGCTTCTTCAGCTCGACGTTCAGCTGCGTCTCCTTCCACAGAAGCGTGTGGTGCTCGAACATCACCTGCTGACCCGAGATGTCGATCTGCAGCTCCGGCACCAGTTCGCCGCGGATGTGGTACGTCACCCCCGCGAACGACTCGTCATGGGCGCTCACAGGGATCTGCTCGGGCAGGGGCATCGCGCGTGTCTCCTTCTGTCGGTGTGCGGGTTGGCGGCGGTCGGGAACAGATCGGCGCTCCGAGCTTCGCGGTTTGCGCCCTCCACGTCAAGGTCCTCCGCGTACGCTTGCGTGGGCGGGTTCCATCGGATCCAAAGCGCGCTAGACTGCTTGAGACCTCGCGCCTGGGCGGGGTTTTTCTTCGCCCAGAGCCGCCCGTCCACAACGACGCAGGGATTTCTGATCTATGGCCCGCGGAGACGTACGAATTGCTGTCACCCTCGCCTGCGAGGAGTGCAAGCGACGCAACTACCAGACAAACAAGAGCAAGCGCAACAATCCGGATCGGATCACGCTGCGCAAGTACTGCCGCTGGTGTCGCTGCCACACCAGTCATCGGGAGACCCGTTAGCGCGGGAGCGCTGCCGTGGCTCGTGATCGCAAACGTGCAAAGCAACGCCGCGCACGCGGCGGGGGCGCGGCTGTCCGCCGGCCTCCCACTGCTGACGGTGCCGCCGCCGAGCAGACGTCCACGCACGTGCCAGCCCCAGGCACGATCGAGCGCGCCGACCTGCCAGGCGCGCTCGACCACGCCGGCGCTGAGGTCGACGAGTTCGACGCCGCGCTCGTCGTCGGCGCTGGCGGCGTGCCGCTCGCGCCCGACGCCGACCAGGCCGAGGAGGACGATCTCGACGTCGCCAGCGAGGACGCGCTTCAGGAACCGCAGGGGCCAGGCGGGACCGGTGGTGGCCCAGGCGGCGGCGGCGGTGGTGGCAGTGGTGGCGGCGACGTTGCGCGCCCGTCCGGAGCGCCGCTACGCGGCGGCAACCGCGCGATCGGCTTCCTGCGCGCCAGCTGGGCCGAGCTCCAGCGCGTGCAATGGCCCGACCGCCGTCAGGTCACGCAGGCGACAGCCGTCGTACTCGGCTTCGTCGCGATCGCCGGTCTCTACCTCGGCCTCGCCGACTATGTCGCCAAGGAAATCGTCGAATTCGTCCTCTGACGTCCGATGACCTGCGCATATCGGCGTCCTCACGCTTGCTCGCCTGTGCCCCGAAGGGGTATGTGCCGAGCACACTTCGCTCGCTGCGTCCTTGATCTGCTTGATCCTCGGACGTCAGACGGTCAGCCCGTCCCTATCTGCCATCTTTCCGTAACGCCCAGGAGCTTCTGAATGTTTCGCTGGTACGTCGTCAACACATATTCCGGCCACGAGAACAAGGTCAAGCACAACCTCGAGCACCGCGTCGTGTCGCTCGGGCAGCAGCGCGCCGTGCGCTCCGTCGTCGTGCCCACCGAAGCCGTATCCGAGATGAAGGACAACCAGAAGGTCACCGTTGAGAAGCGCACGATGCCCGGCTACGTGCTCGTCAACATGGAGCTCAACGAGGACTCCTGGGGAGTCGTCAAGGGCACCCCCGGTGTCACCGGCTTCGTCGGCGCCTCGCAGGAGCCAGTCGCGCTGACCCAGGGCGAGGTCGACCGGCTGCTGCATAAGGAGGTCGCCACCGCCACCCGCGCACGCGCCCAGTTCACTATCGGCGAGTCCGTCAAGGTCGTGTCCGGCCCCCTCTCCGACTTCTCAGGCGAGATCTCCGAGATCAACGAGGACGCCGCGCGGCTCAAGGTGCTGGTATCAATCTTCGGCAGGGAGACCCCCGTTGAGGTTCAATTCGATCAGGTGAAGAAGCTCTGAGCGGGCCGATGACCGGCGCGAGACGGCGTCCTCGATCGCTTGTGTGCCGAGCACACTTCGCTCACTGCGTCCTTGTCTCGCTTGATCCTCGACCCGCTCAGCCGCGCAGATTCCCAATAAGCTCTGCCACTAACTAGAACAAGAAGACGAGAAATGGCCAAGAAGGTACTCACGACAATCAAGCTGCAGGCGAACGCCGGGCAGGCGAGTCCCGCCCCGCCGGTTGGGCCTGCGTTGGGCCAGCACGGGATCAACATCATGGAGTTCTGCAAGGCGTTCAACGCGCAGACGCAGAGCGAAACCGGCACCGTCATTCCGGTCGTCATCACCGTCTACGAGGACCGTTCGTTCACGTTCGTGACGAAGACGCCGCCCGCCGCCGTGCTGATCCGCCAAGCGATCAAAATCAACAAGGGCTCCGGCGAGCCTAACCGCGTTAAGGTCGGCACTATCACCCAGCAGCAGCTGCGCGACATCGCCGAGCGCAAGCTCGACGACCTGAACGCCCACGACGTCGACCAGGCCGCGAAGATCATCGCGGGCACCGCACGCTCGATGGGTGTGGAGGTCGCATCATGAGTACGCACGGAAAGCGCTACTCAGAGCTGCTCGCAAAGGTCGACCGCGAGCACGAGTACCAGCCGACGGAGGCGATCGCGCTCGTGCGCGGGCTCGGCGGCGCCAAGTTCGACGAGACCGTCGAGGTGCACGTACGCACCGGCCTCAACGTGCGCCACGCCGACGAGCAGCTGCGCGGCACCATCGCGCTACCCAACGGCCTCGGCAAGGACGTCAAGGTCGCCGTCTTCGCCCAGGGCGACAAGGCCAAGGAGGCCGAAGACGCCGGCGCCGACGTCGTCGGCGCTCAGGACCTCGCCAAACAGATACAGGAGGGATTCGACGACTTCGACGTCGCGATCGCCACCCCCGACATGATGTCGGTCGTCGGCCAGCTCGGGCGCATCCTCGGCCCCTCCGGCAAGATGCCCAACCCCAAAGTCGGCACCGTCACCATGGACGTCGGCAAAGCCGTCGAAGAGTCCAAGTCCGGCAAGGTCGAGTACCGCACCGACCGCAGCGCCATTGTGCACCTCGTCATCGGCAAGGTCAGCTTCGATGAGCGCAAGCTGCTCGAGAACTACGCCGCCGTCATCGAAGAGCTGATCCGCGCCAAGCCGTCCGCCGCCAAAGGCCGCTACCTGCGCTCGATCACGCTCGCCTCCACGATGGGGCCCGGCGTCAAGGTCGACCCATCCAAGACACGTGAAATCGTCGAGGAGGCACCTGCGGCTACCATCGCCGCCTAGCGTTTCATTTTTCGCGGCTGTCGGCCGCGAAAAATGTGCCCATCATTGCCCACCATAGGCCACCAGAGACCCCCGGCAGCCACCGCTTTCGCGGGGCGCAAGCCCGGGACAGGAGCCCCATGAACCGAGACCAGAAGGCAGTCGCGATCGCCGAGATCGCGAATCACATAGACGAGTCCGACGCGATCTTCGCCGTCGATTATCGCGGCATCACCGTCGCGCAAGTCGCCGAGCTGCGTGCCAAGCTGCGTGAGTCGGACGCCACCTTCAAGGTCGTCAAGAACTCGCTCACCGAACGCGCTGCCGACCAGTCTGGCGCCGAGGCGCTCAAGGACTACCTGTCTGGGCCCACCGCGCTCACCTTCGTGCGCGGCGACGTCGCCACCGCCGCCAAAGCCGTCGCCGACTACGCCCGCGCCACGCAGCTGCTGCCGTTCAAGGGTGGGCTGATGGAAGGCGCGCCCATCGACGTCGACCAGATCCGCTCGCTCTCGCGCCTGCCCTCACGCGAAGTGCTCTACAGCCAGCTCGTCGGTGTGGTCGCCTCGCCCATCGGCGGCCTCGTCCGCTCCCTCAGCGGACTGCTCGGCGGCCTCGCCGTCGCGCTCGGGCAAGTGCGCGAGAAGAAGGAGTCGGGGGATCTGCCCGCGGGTGACGCGCCCGCAGCTACGGCCGAGCCCGAGACCCCACCCGCTGAGGCGGCCGCCAAGCCAGAGGCAGAGGCAGAGGCAGAGGCCGCCATACCGGCGCCCGACGCCGAGCCGGAGGCCGACGCCGAGCCGGAGGCCGAGGCTGAGGAGGCGCCGCCGGCAGAGGCCGAGGCTCCGGCCGACGCGGACGAGACTCCCGAGCCCACGGCCGAGCCCGAGCCTACGGCAGAGGCCGAGACACAGACTGCATCGTCCCCTGAGGGGGAGCCGGAGGCAGATGCGCCGGCGCAAGCAGACGACAACCAAGCGGACGTCTCGGCTGCGAGCCAGCCTGAGGACGCCGAGACGACCAAGGAGGACTGACTCACATGGCAACCAGCACACAGGACTGGATTGAGGAGCTCAAGGGCATCTCCGTGCTCGAGCTCGCCGAGCGGATCAAAGCGCTCGAGGAGGAGTTCGGCGTGTCCGCTGCCGCCATGGCAGCCCCCGCCGCTGCGCCGGCGGGCGGTGGCGATGCGGGCGGCGCCGAGGAAGAAGCGAGCAGCACCGTCGACGTAATCCTCGCCGGCGCAGGCGACAAGAAGATCCAGGTCATCAAGGTCGTCCGCGCTGCCACTGGCCTCGGTCTCAAAGAGGCTAAGGCGCTCGTCGACGAGGCCCCAAAGCCCGTCAAGGAGGGCGTCGAACGCGAGGAGGCCGACAAGCTCAAGCAGGAACTCGAGGAGGCAGGGGCCAGCGTCGAGCTCAAGTGATGCTACGCCGTCAGCCTTTGCCGGCCGCGACTTCGCGGCGACCGTCAAAGGCTGACGGCTTCGCTTGGCGGGGGCGGACGGTGCCTCAAGCCGGGTCGAGACCGTGCTTGATGGAGTGCGGCTGCGGGTGCCCACCGCTGAGCGAAAGCGGCAGTCACGCCGCGCGGTATCGAGCTGACTGGCAGTATCTCCGGCGGGGCCCGGTTTTGGAGCCTCGAACGAGGTCTACCGTCTCCTGAGCATGCTCAGCAGGCGCATGATGGTCGGGAATGGGCCGCGTTCCCATCGAAACCAGATCCATGCCAGGACGCTGACCACGACGCCTGCGACAAGCAGAGCCAGCAGGATCACGCCGATGACGTTGCCGCCGGCACAGCCTGTTTCCCTCAGGCGACACGGCGTCGAGTCGCCGATCACGTGCGACAGCGGCAGAGGCATCGAGGCTGCAGGCTACCCCGACGCCGCCGCGCACCGTCCGCACGTCTTTACCCACCCCTAACAAATCCGCGCGTTTTCCGGTAAAGTGCGCTCCGCTAGCCGATAGTCGCAGCCGTCCGAAGCGCCGAGGTCGCGCCACATACGCGAATTTCTCGAAGGACGGGGTCCGTGAGTGCTGGCGGCCCTTCAGGGTAGGGATAGCCTGTGCTATCTTTCTTAGTCGCGCTTCGGCGCCCTCCTCTGCCCGTGTATCGCCCTCCGAAGGAGTCATTTCTTGGCTGCTGTAGATGCTCTCCGGACGCGCAGAAGCTTCGCGCGCCTGCAAAAGAC
The DNA here is from genome assembly GCA_963735615.1 of uncultured Solirubrobacteraceae bacterium. Lineage (GTDB taxonomy): Bacteria > Actinomycetota > Thermoleophilia > Solirubrobacterales > Solirubrobacteraceae > Palsa-744. Next base: position 1,048,197 of record CAVTLO010000001.1, on the reverse strand, counting down.
CGTTGACGTCCCCAACCTGATTGACATCCAGCGCCGCTCGTTTGCGTGGCTGACCGACCCACAGACCGGTGGTCTGCGCGAGACAATCGACGACATCTCGCCGATTGAGGACTACACCGGCAACCTCGCCGTGCAGTTCGGCGAGTTCACGTTCGATGAGCCCGTTGCGTCGCTGGACCAGTGCCGCGAGAAGGACCTCACGTACGCCCGCCCGCTGACGGTGACGGTCGCGTTCATCAACCGCGAGACCGGCGAGATCCGCGAGCAGTCGGTGTTCATGGGCGACTTTCCGTGGATGACCGAGCGCGGCACGTTCGTGATCAACGGCACCGAGCGCGTGGTCGTCACCCAGCTGGTGCGCTCCCCGGGCGCGTACCTGATGGAACCGAAGGACCGCGAGAAGCAGGTCTTCATCGCCAACCTGATGCCTGCGCGTGGATCGTGGCTGGAGCTGGAGATCGACAAGAAGGGCAAGGTTTACGTGCGCATCGACCGCAAGCGCAAGCTGCCGGTGACGGTGCTGCTGCGTGCGATGGGCTACGCCTCCGATGAGGAGATCCTGCGCCTGTTCGAGAACTCGCTGTACATCCGCAACACGATCGAGTCCGACACCGAGGCGACACGTACCGAAGAGGGCGCCCTGATCGAGCTGTTCAAGAAGCAGCGTCCCGGTGAGCCGCCGAGCGTTGACAACGCCAAGGCGCTGCTCAACCAGCTGTTCTTCGATCCCAAGCGCTACGACCTCACGCGTGTCGGCCGCTACAAGCTCAACTCGCGCCTGAAGCAGGAGACCGACCTCGACATACGCACGCTGACCAAGGACGACATCGTTGCCCTGATCAACGAGCTCGTGCGGCTGCCGAAGATCCTCGGCATCCCCGAGGAGGGCGACGTCGAGATCAAGGACTACGCGGCGGAGGCCACGAGCATGCCGCGCGAGCCCGTCGCCGAGCACCTCGACGAGTACGAGCACTTCGGCAACCGTCGCCTGCGCACTGTCGGCGAGCTGATCCAGGAGGCGTTCCGAATCGGGCTGTACCGCATGGAGCGCGTGGTGCGCGAGCGCCTGACCACTGAGGACGCTGACACGATCACGCCGCAGACGATCATCAACATCCGCCCGGTGGTGGCCGCGCTGAAGGAGTTCTTCGGCTCCTCGCAGCTATCGCAGTTCATGGATCAGACTAACTCGCTGGCTGGGCTCACCCACCGGCGCCGTCTGTCCGCGCTCGGTGCCGGAGGCCTGACGCGCGAGCGCGCGCCGATCGAGGTGCGCGACGTGCACCCGACGCACTACGGGCGCATGTGCCCGATCGAGACACCCGAGGGACCGAACATCGGCCTGATCGGGTCGCTGTCGTCGTTCGCGGAGGTCTCCGAGTACGGCTTCGTCACCACGCCCTACCGCGTGGTCAAGGACGGCACCGTCACCGAAGAGGTCCGCCATCTCGACGCCACCCAAGAAGAGGAGCTGCTGATCGCCCAGGCGAACACGCCCGTGGACGAGAAGACGGGCAAGCTCAAGGGCACCGAAATCCTGTGCCGCACGCAGGCCGGCCAGTACGTGACGGTTGGCCCCAAGGACGTCGACCTGATCGACGTCTCACCCGAGCAGAATCTGGTCGGTGGCCACCGCGATGATCCCGTTCCTCGAGCACGACGACGCCAACCGCGCGCTGATGGGCTCGAACATGCAGCGCCAGGCGGTGCCGCTGCTGAAGGCGGACGCGCCGCTCGTAGGTACCGGCATGGAGCGCCGCGCGGCGCTCGACACCGGCGACGTGCTGCTGGCCAAGCACGCTGGCACGGTCGACTACATCGACGCCAACCAGATTGTCGTCCAGACAAAGGAGGGCAAGAAGGACGAGTACGAGTTGCAGAAGTACATGCGCTCCAACCAGGGCACGCTGATCCACCAGAAGCCGCTCGTGCACACCGGGCAGGTGGTCACGGACGGGGACGTGCTCGCCGATGGCTCCTCGACGGACAAGGGCGAAATGGCGCTCGGCAAGAACCTGATGGTCGCGTTCATGTCTTGGGAGGGCTACAACTTCGAGGACGCCATCATCCTGTCCAAGCGCCTCGTGCAGGACGACGAGCTCACCTCGATCCACATCGAGGAGTACGAGATCGACGCCCGCACGACCAAGCTCGGCGAGGAGGAGATCACGCGCGACATCCCCAACCGCTCGGAGGAGTCGCTGCGCAACCTCGACGATCGCGGCATCGTGCGCGTTGGCGCCGAGGTCATCTCCGGCGACCTGCTCGTCGGCAAGGTCACGCCCAAGGGCGAGACCGAGCTGACCGCCGAGGAGAAGCTGATCCGTGCGATCTTCAAGGAGAAGGCGCGCGAGGTGCGCGACACCTCGCTGAAGGTGCCGCACGGCGAGGGCGGCGTCGTGATCGACGTCAAGACGTTTAGCCGCGACGCCGGCGACGACCTGCCGCCGGGGGTCAACGACCTCGTGCGCGTGTTCGTCGCTAAGAAGCGCAAGATCTCCGAGGGCGACAAGCTCGCCGGTCGCCACGGCAACAAGGGCGTGATTTCGAAGATCGTCGACCAACAGGACATGCCGTTCCTGGAGGACGGCACGCCGGTCGACGTGATCCTCAACCCGCTGGGCGTGCCCTCGCGCATGAACGTCGGGCAGATCCTCGAGACGCACCTCGGCTGGGCCGCCGCGCAGGGTTGGTACGACGACGGCACCGACGCCTACAAAGAAGCGGATGCCAACGCCGGTCCCCGCCGTGTGTACGTATCGACACCGGTGTTCGACGGCGCGACCGTCGAAGACGTGGACAACGCGCTGGTCAAGTGGCAGGACGCCCACGAAGGGCGCATCCGCATGGACGTCGACAAGTCCCGGCGAGTGGGGGAGCAGGCCTCCGGCAAGATGACGCTATTCAATGGCCGCACGGGCGAGCCGTTCGAGGAACAGGTAACCGTGGGGTACATGTACATCCTCAAGCTCCTGCACCTCGTCGACGACAAGATCCACGCCCGCTCGACCGGCCCCTACTCGCTGGTCACACAGCAGCCGCTCGGCGGCAAGGCGCAGTTCGGCGGCCAGCGCTTCGGCGAGATGGAGGTATGGGCGCTGGAGGCATTCGGCGCCGCCTACACGCTGCAGGAGATGCTCACGATCAAGTCCGACGATACCGTCGGGCGCGTCAAGGCGTATGAGGCGATCGTCAAGGGCGAGAACATCGCCGAGCCGTCGATCCCCGAGTCGTTCAAGGTCTTGCTCAAGGAGATGCAGTCGCTGGCGCTCGACGTCAACGTCGTCTCCGAGGAGGGCCAGCGCGCTGAGATGCGTGACGAGGACGACGACCTGTTGCGCGCTGCCGAGGAGCTCGGCATCGACCTCTCAGGGGTCCGGGCGCTCGCCGGCGATGGTGCCGATGAGCCGGCCGAGGTGGAGGACGGAGCCGAGCCCGCTGAGCCCGCCGCGAGCGCCGAGGAGGACGACGATGCCGTCGAGGACGAGGTAGTTGCGGATGACGTGATCGGCGTGCAGGAGCTGATCGACGTCGAGGACACAGAGGACACAGAGGACATAGACCTGGACAGCCTCGCCGGTGACGAGTCCGCCGAGGAGTTGCCCGATTCACCCGCGAGCGAAAGCGCACCCAGATGATCGACATCAATAACTTCGACGCCATCGAGATCAGCCTTGCCTCGTCAAAGCAGATCCGCAGTTGGAGCTCCGGCGAGGTAACCAAGCCGGAGACGATCAACTACCGCACGCTCAAGCCCGAGAAGGACGGCCTGTTCTGCGAGCGGATCTTCGGTCCGACGAAGGACTGGGAGTGCTACTGCGGCAAGTACAAGCGCGTGCGCTACAAGGGCATCGTCTGCGAGCGCTGCGGCGTGGAGGTAACGCGCTCGAAGGTCCGCCGCGAGCGCATGGGCCACGTCGACCTCGCTGCTCCCGTCAGCCACATCTGGTTCTTCAAGGGCGTGCCCAGCCGCATCGGCTACCTGCTGGACATGGCGCCCAAGGAACTCGAGAAGGTCCTGTACTTCGCCGCGTCGATCGTCACATGGGTGGACGACGAGGCACGCGCTAAGGACATCGACTCGCTCGAGAAGGAGGTCAACAAGGTCCTTGACGGCTACGCCGCCGAGCGCGAGGAGCGCGTGCTCGAACTGCGCGAGTCGCTGGCGCGCCGCGAGAAGTACCTCCAGAACGGCAAACAGACCAACTTCAACGACGAAGACCACCTGTGGGCGGATTCGCTGGACATCAACTTGTCCAAACTCTCAGACGAGGAGCGCGAGAAGCAGGTCAAGGAACTGACGAAGGCGTTCGACGCCGACATCGCCGACACCGAAGCCTACATCGAGGACGCCGCCGAGCGCATGCGCAACGTGTGGGAGCTCTTCAAGACGATGGAGCCCAAGCAGATCGAGCACGACGAGACGACCTTCCGCGAGCTCAAGGAGCGCTTCGGCTCGTCCTACGGCTTCGGCGAATACTTCCGCGGCGGCATGGGCGCGGAGGCGATCCGCGACCTGCTCCAGCAGGTCGACCTCGAGGCCGAAAGGGTCGAGCTCGAGGATCAGGTCAAGACCGGCAAAGGCCAGAAGCAGGCACGCGCGGTCAAGCGCCTGAAGGTCGTGTCCGCCTTCATCCAGTCCGGCAACAAGCCGGAGATGATGGTGCTCGACGCGGTGCCGGTGATTCCGCCGGAGCTGCGCCCGATGGTGCAGCTCGACGGTGGGCGCTTCGCGACCTCCGACCTCAACGACTTGTACCGCCGCGTCATCAACCGCAACAACCGCCTCAAGCGGCTGCTCGACCTCGGCGCACCGGAGATCATCGTCAACAACGAGAAGCGCATGCTCCAGGAGGCCGTCGACGCGCTGTTCGACAACGGCCGCCGCGGACGTCCGGTCACCGGGCCGGGCAATCGCCCCCTGAAGTCGCTGTCGGACATGCTCAAGGGCAAGCAGGGGCGCTTCCGCCAGAACCTGCTCGGCAAGCGCGTGGACTACTCCGGGCGTTCGGTGATCGTCGCTGGCCCCTACCTCAAGCTGCACCAGTGCGGGCTGCCGAAGATCATGGCGCTCGAGCTGTTCAAGCCGTTCATCATGGCGCGCCTGGTCGAGCGCAAGTCCGCGCAGAACATCAAGGCGGCCAAGAAGATGGTCGACTCGATGATCGCCGAGGTGTGGGACGTGCTCGAGGAGGTCATCCACGAGCACCCGGTGCTGCTCAACCGCGCGCCCACGCTGCACCGCCTGGGCATCCAGGCGTTCGAGCCGCTGCTCGTCGAGGGCAAGGCGATCCAGGTACACCCGTTGGTCTGTCACGCGTTCAACGCCGACTTCGACGGCGACCAGATGGCCGTGCACCTGCCGCTGTCGGCCGAGGCGCAGGCGGAGGCGCGCATCCTGATGCTCTCCTCCAACAACATCCTGTCCCCCGCGCACGGGGCGCCGCTGGCGACCCCTACGCAGGACATGATCCTCGGTGCCTACTACCTCACCTATGGGCCCGAAGCTGAGGAGCTCTCAAAGATCGACCGGGCGACGTACGAGCCGCGGCCGCACGTGTTCCGCACTGCGCAGGAGGCCGAGCTCTCCTACGAGGGCAACGTCGTCAAGCTGCACGACATCGCCGAGTTCCGTCCGTACGGGCGCGAGGGCGGTCACGTGCTGACGACGATCGGGCGGATCATCTACAACGACCGCATCGAGCGTGCACTCGCGGAGGCGCTGGGCGATGAGTTCGACGCGTCGAAGTACGTGTTCGTCAACCAGTCGATGAAGAAGCGCGACACAACGCGGCTGATCGACATGCTCGTGCAGTCATACGGCGCGACCACGATCTCGCTGGTGCTCGACGCGTTCAAGGACCTGGGTTTCAAGTACGCCACACAGGCCGGAATCACGATCTCCAAGAACGACGTCGTCGTGCCGCCGTCCAAGCAGTCGATCCTCGACAAGTTCGACAAGCTCGTCGGCGACATCACCAGCCAGTACGACGACGGCCTGATCACACAGGAGGAGCGCCACGAGGCGGTTGTCGAGCAGTGGAACGCCGCGACCGATGAGGTCGCGGAGGCGATGATCGAGAATCTCGACACGCTCAACCCGATCTTCATGATGGCCAACTCGGGTGCCCGCGGCTCGTTCAAGCAGATCCGCCAGCTGGCCGGTATGCGCGGCCTGATGGCTAACCCGAAGGGTGAAATCATCGAGCGCCCGATCAAGGCCAACTTCATGGAGGGCCTGTCGGTGCTCGAGTACTTCATCTCAACGCACGGAGCGCGAAAGGGGCTGGCTGACACCGCGCTGCGCACCGCCGACTCCGGCTACCTGACGCGGCGTCTGGTCGACGTCGCCCAGGATGTGATCATCCGCGAGGCCGACTGCGGCACCGAGGAGTACATCGAGATGGCCGCCTTCAAGGCCGGCGGGGAACCCAACGACGTGCTCGTCGGGCGCATCGCCGCGCGGGACATCACGACCAAGCGCAGCCGCATGCTCGCCGAGCAGGGAACCGAAATCGGTCGCGCCGAGCTGGCCGACATCGTCGGCGCTTTTGCCGATGACCACGAGAAGGGCGTCGAGGTGACGGTGCCCGTGCGCTCAGTGCTTAAGTGCGAGGCGCCGAGCGGCGTCTGCCAGGCGTGTTACGGCCGCGCGATGGCGACCGGTGCGCTCGCGCAGATCGGCGACGCGGTCGGCATCGTCGCTGCGCAGTCGATCGGCGAGCCCGGTACGCAGCTGACGATGCGTACCTTCCACACTGGCGGCGTCGCCGGTGCGGACATCACGCACGGCCTGCCTCGCGTGGTCGAGCTGTTCGAGGCGCGCCGGCCGAAGGGTCTCTCGAAAATCGCCGAGCAGGATGGCGTCGCGACGATCGAGGAGACCGACAAAGCGCTGACTGTGGTCATCACCGACGAGGCTGGCGAGGAGCACCGCCACGCCTTCCCGCGGCGGACGCGACTGTTCGTCGCGGACGGCGAGAAGATCAAAGCGGGCAAGCAGCTCAACGAGGGGTCGGTGTACCCGCATGAGCTGCTGGCGATCCGCGGACGCACCGAGACCGAGGTGTACCTGGTCAACGAGGTGCAGGAGGTCTACAAGTCACAGGGCGTGGACATCAACGACAAGCACATCGAGCTGATCGTCCGTCAGATGCTCAAGAAGGTGCGTGTCGACCAGAAGGGCGACACCGACTATCTGCCTGGGCAGTTCGTCGATCGCTTCGAATTCGCCAAGGCCAACGAGGCGGTCATACAGGCCGGCGGTGAGACGGCGCAGTTCGAGGACATCATCCTCGGCATCACCAAGGCGTCGCTCAACACCGACTCGTTCCTGTCGGCGGCGTCCTTCCAGGAGACGACGAAGGTGCTCACCGACGCCGCCCTGGAAGGCAAGATCGACCGTCTGAACGGGCTCAAGGAGAACGTCATCATCGGCAAGCTGATCCCAGCCGCCACGGGGCTCAAGCGCTACAGGCGGATCGAGATCGAGCCCTCCGAACCGCTGCCGCGCGCGATCGACGACGTGGGCCTGCTCGATCAGGACGAGATCGCGGCCGAGCTCGGCCTCGCGGGCGACGCCTTCAACGGCGGCTACGGGCAAGAGTTCGACGCCGATCTCGCGTCGCTCGAGAAGATCGGCGCCGGCGGCACCGACCCCGGCTTCGCAGAGGAGCTCGCGGAGCTGGAGCTCCCGGATGAGGAGCTGGCGGAGTAGCCAAGCGGGTATCGAGAGGCCGGCGTTGCCGGGGTGTGGATGTATTTGACTTTGCGAGGAGCGTATAGCCATGGTTATACGCTCCTCGGCAGAGGACGTAGCCTCGCTCCCCGCGGTCACATCGCGGGCACATTCGGCAGCGCCTGCGCCCAGTCCGCCAGCCGCGCTGCCTCGTGCGCCGTCAGTCCCAGCTGAGGATCGGTCTGCACGAGCAGCGTCGGTGCCGTGCGGGTGCTAGCCCACTCGTAGCAGGCGGCGTTGAGCGCGTCGTCGATCCACGCCAACGGTCGCCCACCGGCGTACGCGTCGATCGTGTCCAGCTTCCAGTGCGCATTCGCGCGTCCAACCGCTCGTGGAAAGCGCAGGAACGGCAGCTCCGGCGGCAGCCCCAGCAGGTGCGGGAGGTGCTCGTTGGCCCGCTCCTCCCAGCCGCTCGCCCAAACCAGCTCGAACAGGCTCGCGAGCGCGAGCAGGTGAGCGGCCGCGGTGGACGAAAGGAAGTGGGGCATGCCCTCGATCGAATGGAAGGAGCCGTCGAGTGGCTGGGCGCGAGCTTGCTCGCCTGCCTGCCAACCGGCCTGCTCCCAGCCGCCAAAGAGAGAAACGACGCCGTCGATGTCGACCATCAGCAGGGGCGGTTGGCGCCCTTTGGCGTCGCTGAGGTGCTCTTTAGCTCCCATAGAGGTTTCGCCAGATACGCTGCTTGCGACGGAAGATGCGCCGAGTTTGCTCGGGCGCAGTAAAGCAGTCGGTGTGCTCCGCCGATGACCCGTCTGTCGCCTCCCCGACCATGACCATGGACCTAGGCATACTCCTCGCGCTCGCGTGCGCCTTTGTGGCGAACCTGGGCTTCTTCTACAAGTACAGGGGAGCGAACTCAGTGCCCAAGGTGCAGGTGTTGCACCCGCTGCGCTCCGTCAGGCAGCTGTATTCCTCGAAGTGGTTCGCGCTGGGCATGCTCATCGCGACCGCCAGCTGGGGCCTGCACGTCGCGGCGCTGTCGCTTGCACCGATGTCCGTGATCCAGGTGTCGCTCGCCGCCGGCATGGTGTTCATCGCCGTAATGGCCGAGCGCATGTTCGGCTTCAAGGTCGGCCGCCGGCAGTGGCTTGGCCTGTCGCTGACTGCCGCCGGGCTGGTGCTCCTGGGTCTCACGCTGCCGGCGATGCACGGTACGCACTCCCACTTCTCGCAGGCCGCGATGATCTCCTTCGAGGCCGGCCTGTTCGGGCTCGGCGGCCTGCTGCTGATGGGCCCGCGCATGGGTGGCACTGTCGAGCACCACGGCGTGATGCTCGGCGCCGCCTCCGGTGTCCTGTTCGGCGTCTCCGACACCGCCATCAAGGCGCTCACCGGCATCACCGCTGCGCACGGGCTACTCGGGCTCGCGCTTAGCCCATGGCTGGCGGTTGCCGTGGTCGCGTCGATCGTGGCTTTCTACGCCTCCGCCCGCGGGCTCCAGGACGGCGAAGCGGTACCCGTGATCGCGGTCACCGGCACCGCCGCCAACATCGCTGGCATCGCCGGCGGGATAGTCGTCTTCGGCGACCCCGTCGCCGGGAGCACCGCCGGCGTGCTGCTGCAGGCGCTCGCGTTCGTGCTCGTTGTCGTCGCTGCCGCGCTAATGCCCGCACCTGTGCGCGCCGCCGGCGTCTCGCAGGCCGCATAGCGCCGATGCGGCGTAGGCCGCGTGGACGTCTCGCGGCTGCAGCGACGCGTCGCTGCTAGCATCCAGCGCGATGCCGACGACCTCGCAACTGGTGCGCAAGGGGCGCGTGACGCCCAAGAAGAAGATCGCGACCCCCGGACTGAAGTCCGGCAAAGGCCGCAAGAAGAAGGTTGCCGCACCGCAGCGGCGCGGCGTGTGCACGCGCGTGTACACGACTACCCCGAAGAAGCCTAACTCCGCGCTGCGCAAGGTCGCGCGTGTGCGCATCTCCGGATCGATCGAGGTCACCGCGTATATCCCGGGAGAGGGGCACAACCTGCAGGAGCACTCGGTCGTGCTCGTCCGCGGTGGACGCGTCAAGGATCTGCCCGGCGTGCGCTACAAGGTCGTGCGTGGCACGCTCGACGCCGCCGGCGTCAGCGATCGCAAAAAGGCGCGCTCGCAGTACGGCGTGAAGAAAAAGTAGCCGATGCCCCGCCGCGCAGCCGCCCAGATCCGCCCCGTCGAGGCGGACCCAATACACCGCTCGAAGCTCGTCCAGCAAGTGATCAACAAGGTCATGCTCGACGGCAAGAAGTCCACCGCCGAGCGCATCGTCTACGACGCGCTCGCGCTCGTCGGAGAGCGCGGCGACAAAGACCCCATTGAGACGCTCGACGCGTCCATCAAGGCGCTGACGCCCTCGCTCGAGGTCCGCTCACGGCGGGTCGGCGGCGCCACCTACCAGGTGCCCGTCGAGGTACCCGCCAGGCGCGCACGCACGCTCGCCGTGCGCTGGCTCGTCGAGTTCGCCCGCCAGCGGCGCGAGAAGACCATGGCCCAGCGCCTCGCCAACGAGCTCATGGACGCGCAGTCGCAGCAAGGCGGCGCCTACAAGCGCAAGGACGACATCTACCGCATGGCCCAGGCGAACAAGGCGTTCGCGCATTACCGTTGGTGAGCCGTCGCCCCGGCAGGGGTTGAAGGAAAAAGGTTTGGTACCTAACATTGAGGTACCGAATGTCTTCCTCGCCGACAGCAGCGCCCGACCCGGGCTTCCACCCGGAGGCATCCGACCGCATCGAGCCGTACGTGTGGAAGATCGCAGGCGTGGTGATCCTCGGGATGATCATGTCGATCCTCGACACGACGATCGTCAACGTCGCGCTGCACACGCTGCGCAGCGACCTGCACAGCTCGATCGCCCAGGTCCAGTGGGTGATCACCGGCTACCTGCTGTCGCTCGCGGCCGTGATCCCGGTGACCGGCTGGGCGGCGCGGCGCTTCGGCGCAAAGCGCGTTTACATGACCTCGCTCGTGCTGTTCACCGGTGGCTCTGCGCTGTGCGCGGTCGCCTCCTCGACCACGTCGCTGGTGCTCTTCCGCGTGCTGCAGGGCGCCGGTGGCGGCATGATCATGCCCGTCGGCCAGCTGATCATGGCCCAGGTCGCCGGCCCCAAGCGCATGGGGCGGGTGATGGGGATCGTCTCAATGCCGGCGATGCTCGCGCCGATCCTCGGTCCGGTCGTCGGCGGCGCGATCCTCGAGAAGCTGCACTGGTCGTGGATCTTCCTCGTCAACGTCCCCATCGGTGCGATCGCGCTGGTGCTCGCGTGGCGGATGCTGCCGAAGACCGACTCGGGGGAGGCGGGGCGACTGGACGTCGTCGGCCTCGGGCTGCTCTCCGGCGGATCGTCGGCCACCGTTTACGGGCTCTCTCAGCTCGGCTCCAACAGCAGCCTGACGGCGCCGAGCGTCGTCTGGCCGATCGTCGTCGGACTCGTCTTGTCGGGCGTGTTCGTGTGGCACGCGCTGCGCATCGAGCGCCCACTGCTCGACATCCGCCTGTATGCCAACCGCGTCTTCGGCGCCGCGTCGCTGACCACCTTCGGACTCGGTGCCGCGCTGTTCGGCGCGATGATTCTCGTGCCGCTCTACTACCAGGAAGTCCGCCACGAGAGCGTCATCGTCACGGGCCTCTTGACCGGTCCTCAGGGGCTGGGGATGCTGTTCGTGATGCCGTTCATGGGCCGCATGACCGAACGCTTCGGCGGCGGGCGTGTGGCGATCGTCGGCGTGTCGATCCTGTCGATCACGACGCTGCCGCTCGCATTCGTCGCAGCGAGCACCTCGATCCTGTCGATCTCGCTGATCCTGCTCGTACGCGGTGTCGGCATCGGCTTCGCGTTTGTGCCCGCCATGAGCGCCGCGTTCGCGTCGCTGCGCCCCGACCAGCTCTCCGACGCCACGCCTCAGCTAAACGTCCTGCAGCGCATCGGCGGTGCCATCGGCACCGCCGTACTCGCCGTCGTGCTCCAGCGCGCGAGCGCCGGCGCCCACACCGCCACGCACCTCGCCCACGCCTTCGACAAGGCCTACTGGGGCTCCGTTGGCATCGCCGCGCTGTCGCTTATCCCCTGCCTCGTGTTGCTGCGCGCCGAGAACCCACGCGCACGTATGGACCAGGCCGCGAGCAACGCCGAGGCGGCCGCCGAGCCGCTCGGGGTGTAGACGAGCGCGCCATGAGCAGCCCCACCACCCTCGCACGGACCGTCGAGCCAGACGCCAGAGAGACACAGCTGACCGATCTAGGGATGGCGTTTCGCCGCGTGTTCCGCGGCTTCAGCCGGCTGCGCGGGCGCGACACCCACCTGGGCTCCGGCGAGCTCAGCCACGCGCAGTTCGAGCTACTGATCGAGCTGCACGAGCGTGGCGAGCTGCCCGCCGGAGAGCTCGCCGCCGCGGCGCGACTGACGCCTGCGACGGTCACCCAGATGCTCGACCACCTCGCCGAGCAGGGCCACGTCGAGCGCGTGCGCTCGCAGACAGACCGCCGCGTTGTCGTCTCGCGCCTCACGCGTCAGGGTAGCCGCGCGATTGAGGCCAAGCGCGAGGCATGGAAGAGTCGCTGGGAGCACGCGCTCGACGGCCTTGAGATCGACGAGCTACGCGCGGCCACGCGCGTGCTCGAACGGCTCGCCGCAATGGTCGATGACGCGCCCGCCGACGAGGTCTGCGGGGCGCCCGCGCAGGGCGCGCGAGCGCAAGCCACCGCAGGCAGGAAGCCTGTCTAGGGCGCAGAATTCCTCTGCTATAGTCGAGACCGCGTCGCGGGTGGACGCGACGTATACGCGTGCTTCCCGCGGAGTCGGCATAAAGATGGAGACCTCGAGCAGATAACGACGCGGACCGGTCCATACAAGACCAGCTGCGCGCGTGGGCCCGAGGGGCCTATTTTTTTGCCCTGACGACCGCCACCCAGCAACACCACCACACGATCCATGCCACGCAAGTTCTCACTCCAAAACACCCGCAACATCGGGATCATGGCGCACATCGACGCCGGCAAGACGACGACGACCGAGCGCATCCTCTACTACACCGGGCGCACGTACAAGATCGGCGAGGTCCACGAGGGCGCGGCGGTCATGGACTGGATGGAACAGGAGCAGGAGCGCGGCATCACGATCACCTCTGCCGCCACCACCGCGCAGTGGAAGGACCACCGCATCAACATCATCGACACGCCCGGCCACGTCGATTTCACGGTCGAGGTTGAGCGCTCGCTGCGCGTACTCGATGGCGCGATCGCGCTGTTCGACTCGGTCGCCGGCGTCGAGCCCCAGTCTGAGACCGTCTGGCGCCAGGCCGACAAGTATCACGTGCCGCGCATTGCCTACATCAACAAGATGGACCGCATCGGCGCGGACTTCGACAAAGGCGTGCAGACGATGATCGACCGCCTCGGCGCGCACCCCGTGCCGATCCAGCTGCCGATCGGCGCCGAGGGCGACTTCCTCGGCGTTGTCGACCTGGTCGCGATGAAGGCGATCGTCTACAAGGACGAGCTTGGCAAGGAAGTCGACGAAATCGAGATTCCCGAGCACCTGGTTGAAGCGGCCACCGCTGCGCGCGAACACCTGCTCGAGGAGGTCTCCCACTACGACGACGCGCTGCTCGAACTGCTGCTCGAGGAAGCCGACGTGCCCGAGGAGACGCTCAAGCAGGCGATCCGCGCGGCCACGCTTTCGACCAAACTGACGCCCGTGCTGTGCGGCTCGTCGTTCAAGAACAAGGGCGTGCAGCCGCTGTTGGACGCCGTCATCGACTACCTGCCCTCGCCGCTGGACGTGCCGCCGGTCGTCGGCACCGAACTGATCAAAGGCGAGGAGCACGAGCGCGAGGTCGTGCGCAAGGCCGACGACTCCGAGCCGTTCGCCGCGCTCGCGTTCAAGATCGCCGCCGACCCGTACGTCGGCAAGCTCACCTACTTCCGCGTCTACTCCGGCAAACTAGAGGCAGGCGCGCGCGTGCTGAACGTCGGCACCGGACGGACCGAGCGAATCGGGCGCATCCTGATGATGCACGCCAACGAGCGCGAGGAGGTCACCGAGGTCTACGCCGGCGACATCGCCGCTGCGGTAGGCATCAAGCAGGTGATCACCGGCGACACGCTCGCCGCCCCCGACGCCCCCGTGCACCTCGAGAACATCGTCTTCCCCGAGCCCGTCATCAAGGTCGCGGTCGAGCCCAAGACAAAGGTCGACCAGGAGAAGATGTCGACCGCGCTCGGACGCCTCGCCGAGGAGGACCCGACCTTCCAAGTACGCACCAACGAGGAGACCGGCCAGACCGAGATCTCGGGCATGGGCGAGCTGCACCTCGAGGTGCTGGTCGACCGCATGAAGCGCGAGTTCGGTGTTGAGGCCAACGTCGGTCGCCCGCAGGTGTCCTACCGCGAGACCGTGCGTGGGCATGTCGAGAAGATCGAGGGTAAGTTCGTGCGCCAGACCGGCGGCTCGGGTCAGTTCGGCGTGGTCTACATCGACCTCGAGCCAGCGCCAGGCGAGGGCTTCGAGTTCGTCAACAAGATCAAGGGCGGCGCGATCCCTTCCGAGTACATCCCCGCTGTCAAGAAGGGCATCGAGGAGGCGCTCGAGAACGGCGTCAAGGCTGGCTACCCGATGGTGGACGTGCGCGTGACGCTCGTCGACGGCAAGTACCACGACGTCGACTCTTCGGAGATTGCGTTCAAAGTAGCTGGCTCGTATGCCATCAAAGAGGCCGCCAAACGCGCCAAGCCGGTGCTGCTGGAGCCGATCTTCGCGGTCGAGGTGGTCGTGCCTGAGGACTTTCTCGGCGACGTCATCGGCGACCTCAGCCGCCGCCGGGGCCACGTCGAAGGCCAGGAGCGCCGCGGCAACGCGCTCGCGGTCACCGCGAAGGTGCCGCTGAGCGAGATGTTCGGGTATGCGACCGACCTGCGCTCCAACACGCAGGGACGCGCCACGTACACGATGCAGTTCGATGCCTACCAAGAGGTTCCACCGAACATCGCCGAGAAGATCGTCGAAGCGCGGACCGGCGAACCGGTGCCGGCGTGAGATGACCGTGAGCGCTTCGCGATACTGCGTCCTCGGTCGCTCGCGTGCAAAGCACGCCACGCTTCCTGCGTCCTTGTCTCGCTCGACTCGCGGGCATCTCATCGCGCAAGGCGCATAGGAGCAAATCGCAGCCAGCAGTCATGCAGCAACGCATTTAGATAGATTTCTGAGGTTCGCCTTCACAGAGGCGGGCATACAAGTCGATAAGGAGCGAACAAAAAGTGGCGAAGGAGAAGTTCGAGCGCGACAAGCCGCACGTCAACGTCGGGACCATCGGTCACATCGACCACGGCAAGACGACGCTGACCGCTGCCATCACCACGGTGCTGGCCGAGAAGGGAGGCGCCGAAGCCCGCAGCTTTGCGGAAATCGACAACGCGCCCGAGGAGAAGGAACGCGGCATTACGATCGCCACCTCCCACGTCGAGTACCAGACGGAGAACCGTCACTACGCACACGTGGACTGCCCCGGTCACGCCGACTACGTCAAGAACATGATCACCGGTGCCGCCCAGATGGACGGGGCGATCCTTGTCGTCTCCGCCGCCGACGGGCCGATGCCGCAGACGCGCGAGCACATCCTGCTCGCCCGCCAGGTGGGCGTGCCCTACATTGTCGTGTTCCTCAACAAGGCCGACATGGTCGACGACGAGGAGCTGCTCGAGCTGGTCGAGGTCGAGGTCCGCGAGCTGCTCTCCGAATACGACTTCCCCGGCGATGACATCCCGTTCATCATCGGCTCCGCGCTGAAGGCGCTCGAAGGCGACGAGGCCTACAAGGAGAAGATCATCGAGCTCGCCGCCGCGCTCGACTCCTACATCCCCGAACCCGTGCGCGAGCTCGACAAGCCGTTCCTGATGCCGGTTGAGGACGTGTTCTCGATCACCGGCCGCGGTACCGTTGCCACCGGGCGCGTCGAGCAGGGCATCGTCAACACCGGCGACACCGTCGAAATCGTCGGCGTGCACGACTCCACCTCAACGGTCGTCACGGGCGTCGAGATGTTCCGCAAGATCCTCGACCAGGGCCAGGCTGGCGACAACGTCGGCTGCCTGCTGCGTGGCACCAAGCGCGAGGAGATCGAGCGTGGCCAGGTGCTGTGCAAGCCCGGTTCGATCACGCCGCACACCAAGTACAAGGCCGAGGTCTACGTGCTCAAGAAGGAGGAGGGTGGTCGTCACACCCCGTTCTTCACGGGCTACCGGCCTCAGTTCTACTTCCGCACAACCGACGTCACCGGTGTGGCCAAGCTGCCCGACGGCGTCGAGATGGTCATGCCCGGCGACAACGTCCAGATGGAGATCGAGCTGATCCAGCCGATCGCCATGGACCAGGGCCTGCGTTTCGCCATCCGAGAGGGCGGTCGCACGGTCGGCTCGGGCGTGGTCAGCGAGATCATCGAGTAGTACACGCGCGTCCATCCGAACACGTCGGTGCGACGCGCATATTGGCAGTCCGATACGACTAATTCAGCCCCACCGCAAGGTGTGGCGGCGACGGGGCGGCTCCGTGAACAGAGCCGCCTTCCAGCGCCGTCCGGCGGAGGCTCGGCGGGAGGCTCTTTCGCCGGTGATGTACAGCGACGAGCGCCCGCAGCGACAAGCAGCACTCAACACCACACGACACGATCAGCAAGGCGACTTCACATGGCAGCGACCAACCAGAACAAGATCCGAATCCGGCTGAAGGCGTATGACACATCCGCCATCGAGTCGGCCGCGAGGGAGATCGTCGAGACGGCCACCCGCACCGGCGCCACCGTGTCCGGTCCTGTACCGCTGCCGACTGAGAAGAACGTGTACTGCGTGATCCGCTCGCCGTTCAAGGACAAGGACTCGCGCGAGCACTTCGAGATCCGTACGCATAAGCGCCTGATCGACATCCACCAGCCGACGCCCAAGACGGTCGACTCGCTGCAGCGCCTCGATCACCTCCCCGCTGGCGTCGACATCGAGATCCGCCTCGCGACCTGACACACCATGCCCGCGATCCTCGCCAAGAAGCTCGGCATGACCCAGGTCTTCCAGGAAGACGGGAGCGTCGCGCGCGTGACCGTGCTCGAGGCTGGGCCGTGCCCCGTGACGGCGATCCGCACGAGCGAGCGCGACGGCTATGACGCCGTGCAGCTCGCGTTTGGCCTGGCCAAGGAGAAGCACATCTCAAAGCCCGAGCTCGGCCATCTAAAGAAGGCCGACGCACCGCCGATGCGCACGCTCGCGGAGTTCAGGATCTCACCCACCCAGGCCGGCGAGCTGGCGCTCGGTGAGAAAGTCACCGTCGACTCGTTCGAGGTCGGCGCGCGCGTGAAGATCTCGGGTGTGTCGAAGGGCAAGGGCTTTCAGGGAACGATCAAGCGCCACAACTTCGCCAGCGGCCCCAAGTCCCACGGCTCGCACAACGTCCGCGCGCCGGGCTCCATCGGCGCCTCGGCGTGGCCGGCGCGGGTGATGAAGGGAATCCGCGGGCCGGGGCAGATGGGCAACAAGCGCGTGACGCAGAAGGGCCTCGAGGTCATCCGCATCGACGCCAAGGACAACCTGCTGATGGTCCGCGGCTCGGTGCCCGGCCCGACCGGCGCCCTCGTTGAGGTGAGGACCGATGCCTGACGCTCCCGTCCTCGGCCCCGCCGGCACCGCCAAGAAGGTCAAGCTCGACGACTCGGCGTTCGGCGCGAGCTTCTCCGGCCCGCTCGTACACCAGAGCGTGCGCGCCGAGCAGGCCGCGCGCAGGCGTGGAACCGCCGCCACGAAAACACGTGGCAAGGTCTCGGGTGGTGGCGCCAAGCCGTGGCGCCAGAAGGGCACCGGCCGCGCGCGCGCCGGCTCGAGCCGTTCTCCCATCTGGATCGGCGGCGGCACCGTGTTCGGGCCGCAGCCGCGCTCCTACACCTTCAAGGTCAACCGCAAGGAGCAGCGCGCTGCGCTGCGCAGCGCGCTCTCGCTGCACGCCGGACGCGGCTCGATCGCGATCCTCGACGCCAGCGCGTTCACCGAGCCGAAGACGCGTCAGGCGCTCGACTTGCTCGAGGACTGGAAGCTGCCCACTGAGCCCTGGCCGGCGCTCGTCGTGCTCGCGCCGGAGGAGTCCGCCGCGGCGCTGTCGTTCCGCAACCTCGCGCGTGTCGCCGTGCTGACCGCCGAGAACGTCGGTGTCGCCGACCTGCTGGGCGCAGCCACACTCGTCATCTCCGAGCCGGCCCTGCAGGCGCTCACGGTCCGTACCGCGAAGCCCACCAGGGGAGAGGCGGCGGCCTGATGGAGCACACGCAGGTGATCATCCGCCCGGTCGTCTCCGAGAAGACCTACGTGCTCTCCGCCGCCGACCGCTACACCTTCCGCGTCCACGCCGACGCGCACAAGACGCAGATCCGCCAGGCGGTCGAGGCGCTGTTTGACGTGCATGTCGTCGACGTCAGGACGATGACCGTCAAGCCCAAGCCCAAGCGTCGCGGCAACACCGCCAAGGGCGCCACGCGCCGCTGGAAGAAGGCGATCGTGCAGGTGCGTTCGGGCGAGTCCATTCCGATATTCCAGGGCCTAGCGGCGTTGGAGGGCTGAGACCATGCCGATCCGCAAGCCACGCCCGACAAGCCCCGGCCGACGCTTCGTGTCCTACCCGGACTTCGCGGAGGTGACGAAGTCGAAGCCCGAGAAGACGCTCGTCGAAGGCCTGAAGAAGAGCGGCGGGCGCAACGCGTATGGGCGCAAGACCGCCCGCCACCGCGGCGGCGGCGCCAAGCGCGCCTACAGGCGGGTCGACTTCAAGCGCCGCAAGGACGGCGTCGACGCGCGCGTTGCGGCAATCGAGTACGACCCCAACCGCTCCGCGTACATCGCGCTGCTGCACTACGTGGACGGCGAGAAGCGCTACATCCTCGCGCCCCAGCGGCTGACCGTGGGCATGGTCGTGTCCTCGGGCGAGAACGCGGACATCGCAGTCGGCAACTGCATGGAGCTCGCGCGCATGCCCGTGGGCACGGTTGTGCACAACATCGAGCTGCAGCCTGGCCGCGGCGGCCAGATGGCGCGCTCCGCGGGAGCCTCGGCGCAGCTGATGGCAAAGGACGGCGAGATGGCGACGCTGCGGCTGCCTTCAGGCGAGATGCGCATGGTGCGCGCCGAGTGCAGGGCGACCGTCGGCACGATCGGCAACGCCGAGCACCAGAACGTCAAGGTTGGAAAGGCCGGGCGCAAGCGCCACATGGGCGTACGCCCGCAGACACGCGGCGTCGCGATGAACCCCGTCGATCACCCACACGGCGGCGGCGAGGGCTCGACCACCGCAGGGCGCCACCCGGTGACGCCGTGGGGCGTGCCCACGCTCGGCTATCGCACGCGCAAAAAGAACAAGACCTCCAGCCGCTACATCGTGCGTGGACGCAGGCGTGGGAAGGGTAGGAGCCGCTGATGAGCCGTTCGAGTAAGAAGGGGCCGTGGGTGGAAGAGCGCCTGATGCAGCGCATCGAAGCGCTGAACGCGGCCAACAACAAAAAAATGCTGAGGACGTGGTCGCGCGCTTCGACGATCTTCCCGGAGATGGTCGGTCACACGATCGCCGTGCACGACGGCAAGAAGCACGTGCCTGTGTACATCAGCGAGTCGATGGTCGGACACAAGCTCGGCGAGTTCGCGCCCACGCGCGTGTTTCGTGGGCACGCCGGCTCGGGGAAGGTCAGGTAGATGAGCGCAGACGACGAGACGCAGGACGGCCAGACGTCCGCCGAGCCCGACGACGCGAAAGCGCCCGCCGCGAAAAAACCCGCCGCGGCGAAAAAAGCAGCCGCCGAGGGCAAACCGGCTGCGAAAGCCACGCAGAAGAAAGCGGCCGACAAGAAACCTGCGTCTGAGAAAAAAGCCGCTGCAGAGAAGAAACCCGTAGCTGAGAACAAGTCGACCGCTGAGCAAGAGTCCGCCGGCGAGAGCGAGTCCGTCGCAGCTGAGCCCGCGGGCGGCAAACAAGAGGCCTCTGGGAGGTCCGCCTCCAAGAAACGCCTCGCCAAGAAAGCTGCGAGCGCTGAAGCGGCAGCGCCCGGGGACGCTGCGGAGGCGCAGGAGCTCGCAAAGGCCGAGGCCGCGTCGAAACCGGCGAAAACACTCGCGCGTCGTGCGGCTGCGAGCGTCAAAGCTGCGCCGCGGCGCAGGGTGGTGAGCGCGCACGCGCGCTACGTGCGCACCTCGGCGCGCAAGGCGCGCATGGTGTGTGGGCACCTGCGCGGCAAGTCCGTGCAAGAGGCACGCGCTATCCTCGCGTTCACCCCCCGCGAGGTGGCACGCGACTGGAGCAAGCTGCTCGAGTCGGCGGTCGCGAACGCTGAGAGCAATCACGAGCTGCTCGAGGACGATCTGATCGTGCGGGAGGCGTACGCCGACGAAGGGCCGACGATCAAGCGCTTTCGGCCACGCGCGATGGGACGCGCGACGCCGATCCGCAAGCGCACGAGCCACCTGACGATCACGCTGAGCCCGCGCCCTGAGCCGGGGACCACCAAGAGAGACCGCTGAGAGACTGAGAAATGGGACAGAAGGTTCATCCAGAGGCAATGCGCGTGGGCTACATCCACGACTGGAAGTCAAACTGGTTCAACGAGAAGAACTTCGCCGAGTACCTCGCCGAGGACGTGCACGTGCGCGAGCACATCATCAACAAGCTCGCCCACGCAGGCCTGTCGGACATCACGATTCGCAAGGACGCCAACGAGCTCGAGGTCAACATCCACACTGCCCGGCCTGGCATCGTGATCGGCAAGTCGGGGACCGAAGTGGACGCGCTGCGTCGCGACCTGCACCGGATGACCAAAAAGCAGATCAAGGTCAACATCCTCGAGATCAAGCGCCCAGAGCTCGACGCCAAGCTGGTTGCCCAGTCGATCGCCGAGCAGCTGCAGAATCGTGTGGCGTTCCGTCGCGCGATGAAGCGCGCGCTGACAAGCGCCATGCGCTCGGGCGCGAAGGGCGTGAAGGTGCAGGTCGCTGGGCGCCTGGGAGGCGCGGAGATGGCCCGCACGGAAAGCTATTCAGACGGACGCGTGCCGCTGCACACAATGCGCGCGGACATCGACTATGGCTTTTACGAGGCGCGTACGACGTTCGGCCGCATCGGCGTCAAGTGCTGGGTAAACAAGGGCGAGATCATGCCCGAGGG
Source organism: uncultured Solirubrobacteraceae bacterium (assembly GCA_963735615.1). Classification (GTDB taxonomy): domain Bacteria; phylum Actinomycetota; class Thermoleophilia; order Solirubrobacterales; family Solirubrobacteraceae; genus Palsa-744. The sequence goes on along the minus strand of CAVTLO010000001.1, from coordinate 1,027,307 downwards.
CTACACCGGCGCGGACCTCACCGACATGACCGCGCCGGCGCCGCCGAGCTCCGAGCGCGATGGCCGCGGCGGTGGCCGCGATGGCCGCGAAGGTCGCGGCGGCGGACGCAACCGGCCCGGGGGTGGCGGTGGACGCGGTCCGGGTGGTCCTGGTGGAGGTGGACGCGGCGGTGGTGGCGGACGCAGTCCGGGCGGTCCAGGTGGCGGCGGCCGTGGCGGCGGAGGTGGCGGACGTGGTCCGCGTCCCGGCGGCGGTGGCGGCGGACCGACGGGCGGAGGTGGACGCTGATGCTCTCACCCAAGCGCGTCAAGCATCGCAAGCAGCATCGTGGTCGCCGCCGCGGCAACTCGCGCGGCCAGCTGCACGTGCAGTTCGGCGACTACGGCCTGAAGTCGCTCGAGTGCGGCTGGCTGACCAACCGCCAGATCGAGGCAGCGCGTGTCGCGATGACGCGCAAGATCAAGCGTGGCGGCAAGGTGTGGATCAACGTGTTTCCCGACAAGCCGATCACCAAGAAGCCCGCCGAGACGCGTATGGGCTCGGGCAAGGGCTCGCCCGAAGGCTGGGTGGCGGTGGTGAAGCCCGGACGTGTCATGTTCGAGCTGGCCGGCGTGTCAGAGCCGCTTGCGCGCGAAGCGATCCGCCTGGCGGCCCACAAGCTTCCGGTCAAGTCCAAGTTCGTGCTGCGCGAGGACTGACGATGAAGGCCAGCGAGATAAGGGATTTGGACGACCGCGAACTGACCAAACACCTGGCGGAGACGCGCAAAGAGGTATTCGGGCTGCGTTTCTCCAACGCGACCGGCGAACTCGACAACACCGCGGGACTCGCCCGCGCAAGGCGCGACCTCGCGCGGGCGCTGACCGTAGCGCGCGAGCGGGAGCTCGCGGCGGGTCCCGGCGACGGTAACTGAGCAATACACGACAGGACGAGCTGACAGAAATGGCTGACGAGACAGACAACGACACACCCGAGACGGCGCCTGACGCGCCAGAGCAGACGCCTGCGGCACAGGACGCCGGCCCGGAGCCGGTGCAGGCAGACGCGGCCGCCAGCGACGCCGAGCAGGCGCCAGACGCTGACGCCGAGGACGCCGCGCCCGTTGACGTGCCGGCCGCGGCGGCGCCTCCCGTCGAGCCCGAGGAGATCGTCCCGCCGAAGGAGCGCCGTCGCAGGGCGCGCTCCAAACACTCCGAGGCTCGCCCTAGCCGCTCCCCGGAGGAGCGCCACGCCGAGCGACTGGCAGAGCGCAAGACGAAGGCCGTCCGCCGCCGTGCGCGGCGCCTGCAGGAACGCGCGAAAGCCGCCACGCGTCGCGCGGCGGCGTCGGCACCGGAGGCGCTTGCGCCGGTACACGCGCCGGTGGAGGGCACGCGCAGGGTTCGTCAGGGCATCGTCGTCTCCGACAAGGCCGACAAGACGATCACGGTGCGCATCGACGTCGCGCGCAGGCACCGCCGCTACGAGAAGATCGTGCGCAGCTCGAGCACGGTGCACGCACACGACGAGAACAACGACGCGCACGAGGGCGACACCGTGCGCGTGGTCGAGAGCAGGCCGCTGTCGCGCACGAAGCGCTGGGCGCTGGTCGACGTGCTGGAGCGCGCGCGATGATCCAGAACGAGACGAGGCTACGCGTGGCCGACAACTCGGGCGCGCGTGAAATCCTGTGCATCCGCGTGAAGGGCGGCTCCAAGCGCCGCTACGCGTTCGTCGGCGACGTGATCACGGCGACCGTCAAGCAGGCCAACCCCCAGGGTACGGTCAAGAAGGGCGAGGTGGTGACGGCGGTAGTCGTGCGCACCAAGAAGCCGATCGGCCGTGACGACGGGACGTACATAGCTTTCGACGAGAACGCGGCGGTGATCATCGACGACCAGAACAACCCGCGCGGCACGCGCGTGTTCGGGCCGGTGGCGCGCGAACTGCGCGAGCGCAACTTCATGAAGATCGTCTCGCTCGCGCCGGAGGTGCTGTGATGGCCAAGCGCAAATCGGCCGCCGCTCGCCCCAAGCGGCGCTCGCTGAAGATCCGCTCGGACGACCGCGTGCAGGTGATGTCCGGCAAGGACCGCGGCAAGACCGGGCGCGTGCTCCGTGTGGACCCGGCCAAGGAACGCGTGTACGTCGAGCACCTGAACATGGTCAAGCGCCACACCCGCCCCCAGCAGGTGGCCGGGGCCCAGAGCGAACAGCAGCTGGGCGGGGTGATCGAGCGTGAGGGTCCGATCCACATCTCCAACGTGATGTTGCTCGACGCCAAGGGCAAGCCGACGCGCATTGGGATCGAGCGCAGCGATGACGGCGAGCGCGTGCGCGTCGCCAAGAGCTCCGGCGAGAGGCTGGACTGACCACGATGGCGACGATGACCGACAGCGCGCCGACGGCTCGGCTGAAGACCCGCTACCTGGAGGAGATCCGCCCGGCTCTGATGGCGCGCTTTGGCTACTCATCTGTGATGCAGGCGCCGAGGATCGAGAAGGTCACGGTGAACATGGGGGTTGGCCTGGCCAAGCAGGACTCAAAAATGCTCAAAGCGGCGAGCGACCAGCTGGCGACGATTGCTGGTCAGCAGCCGAGCGTGCGCCGCGCGCGCAAGTCGATCGCGGCGTTCAAACTGCGTGAGGGCATGCCGGTTGGCCTGGCAGTGACGCTGCGCGCCGAGCGCAGCTACGAGTTTCTCGACAGGCTGATCTCGATCGCGATTCCCCGCATCCGCGACTTCCGCGGTCTGAACCCGCGCTCGTTTGACGGCCGCGGCAACTACTCGCTGGGGGTCAAGGAGCAGATCATCTTCCCCGAGGTCGACTACGACAAAATCGACCAGGTACGCGGACTGGACATCACCATCACCACCTCCGCCGCCACCGACATCGAGGCGTACGCGCTGCTCGCCGCGATGGGCATGCCGTTCTCCCCGCAGGGCCGGCCCAAGGGCTATGACCCGCAGGCCGACGAGGCCGCCGCTCGTGCCCACGAGGAGGCCGAGGCGGCCAAGTCTCATCAGGAGGCCACAGCGCAACCCGAGCCCGAGCCTGCCGGTGAACCCGAGCAGGAGGCCGCCGCGGAGCCCGAGCCCGAGGCGGCCGGTGAACCGGAGCGCGAGACTCCGGTGCCCGACGCGGTCGATGAGGCCGAGGCCGTTGCCGAGGAGGTCGAGGCCGTGGCCGAGGAGGCCGTAGCCGAAGCGGAGATAGTCGGGGAGGCCGCCGCCGAGTCTGAGCCCGAGGCCGCTGAGCCCGAGGTAGCCGCCGGGCCTGAGCCCGAGGCAGCCGCTGAGGCAGCGGCCGAGCCCGAGGCAGAGGCAGCCGCCGGGCCCGAGCCCGAGGCAGCTGCGGACCCCGCCGAGCAGAGCGACGCCCCCGGGGACGAGGACGCGCAGACAACCGAGAAGGAGAGCACCGACTGATGGCCAAGACCTCGCAGCGCGTCAAGCAGGCGCGCACGCCGAAGTACAAGACACGTGCATATACTCGTTGCACCCGCTGCGGTAGGCCGCGCGCGGTGTACAAGAAGTTCGGGGTGTGTCGCATCTGCCTTCGCGACCTCGCCCACAACGGTCAGATCCCCGGGATGACGAAGTCCTCCTGGTAAAGGCCGCCACGAGAATGTCTTCACTGGAAGCGCCTGTATGACCATGGCTATACAGCTCTTCCAAGAGCAATAACAACACCACCGCCACCAATCCAAACGAGCACCGAGAGCCAAACCCAATGTCGATGACCGATCCGATAGCCGACTTCCTGACGCGCGTGCGCAACGCGATCCACGCTGCGCACGAGACGGTCGACGTGCCCGCGTCGAAGCTGAAGGGCGAGCTTGCGCGGATCCTCGACGAGCAGGGCTACATCGAATCGTGGTCGGTGATCCCCGCGCCAGAGGGCGCCGCTGGTCAGCTGATCCAGATCCGCTTGAAGTACACCGAGGACAGGCGCTCGGCGATCTCAGGGCTGCGACGCGTCTCGCGCCCGGGGCGGCGCACCTACGTCGACGCCAAGCACATCCCGAAGGTGCTCGGCGGTATGGGGACGGCGATCGTGTCGACCTCTCGCGGCGTGATGACCGGCCACGACGCGCGCGCGGCGGGCATCGGCGGCGAGGTCCTGGCGCAGGTGTGGTGAGCTGAGGCGATGTCGAGAATCGGAAGGCAACCCATCCCCGTGCCGAGCGGCGTGACCGTGTCGATCGAGCCTGAGTCGGTCAGCGTAAAGGGGCCAAAAGGCGAGCTCAGCGAGCGCATCCACAGGGACATCCAGGTGACCCAGGAAGGCGAGCAACTGGTGGTCACGCGGCCTACCGACCGCGGCGAACATCGCGCGCTGCACGGGCTCACGCGCACGCTGGTAGCGAACATGGTGCAGGGCGTCACGAACGGCTATGAGAAGCGGCTGGAGATCCAGGGCGTCGGCTATCGCGCGCAGCTGAAGGGCAAGAACCTCGAGCTGGCAGTCGGCTACTCCCACCCCGTTCCGATCCCAGCGCCGAGCGGCATCGAATTCGAGGTGCCGCAGCCGACGCGCGTCGTCGTGAAGGGCATCTCTAAGCAGCTCGTGGGCGAGACGGCGGCGATCATCCGCAAGCAGCGCCCGCCTGAGCCGTACAAGGGCAAGGGCATCCGCTACGAGGGCGAGATCGTGCAAAGAAAGGTCGGTAAGCGCGCATGACCGTCCTTACGAAGGAGACGCGGCGGCTCAAACGGCGGCGCAGGGTGCGCGCAAAGATCTCGGGCACGGCGACGCGTCCGCGGATCTCGGTGTTCCGCTCCAACCGCGGGCTCTCCGCGCAAATGGTGGACGACGTCGCCGCGCGCACGCTCGCTGCGGTCAACTGGTTCGAGCCGGAGCTGCGGTCGCTGGCGAAAGCCGAGCGCTCCACGCGTGCTGCGCAGCTGCTCGCCGAGCGCGCGAAGGCTGCGGGCATCTCCGAAGCGGTGTTCGATCGCGGCGGCTACCAGTATCACGGCCACGTGCGCACCTTCGCCGAAGCCATCCGCGAGGCCGGCATCACGGTCTAGGCGCCGAAGACCCTCGCTCCCGCTACCCTCCTCCTGCTCATGTCCATATCGATAGATCGCTCAGTCAACCCAGCCGGCCTGGATCTCCAGGAGCGCGTGGTCGAGATCAACCGCGTCGCCAAGGTCGTCAAGGGCGGCCGGCGCTTCTCGTTCACGGCGCTGGTGGTAGTCGGCGACGAACGCGACGTCGTGGGCGTCGGCTACGGCAAGGCGAACGAGGTACCGCTGGCGATCCAGAAGGGCGTCGAGCGGGCCAAGAAGGACCTCTTCCGCGTGCCCAAGCACGGCAGCACGATCACCCACCAGACGACCGGCATCTTTGGCTCCGGCCGCGTGTTGCTGAAGCCTGCTTCGCCAGGTACAGGCGTGATCGCCGGCGGTGGCGTGCGCGCGGTGCTCGAGCTCGCGGGGATCCACGACATTCTCTCCAAGAGCCTCGGCACGCAGAACCCGATCAACCTGGTGAAGGCGACCGTGGCCGGTTTGCGCGGGCTGCGTACCCCCGAGGAGGTCGGCAAGCTGCGCGGGCTGAGCATCAACCAGGTTCTGGGTCTGGGCGGAGCGCCGACCAACGGCGTGGCGCAGGTCGCTGACGCCGAGACGGAGACAGCGACAGAGGCAGACGCGGCGACGCCCGCGGACGCGGAGACAGCCGCGGCGGCCGTTACGGCTGCCGCTGACGGGTCCGCGTGATGGCCGCGCTGAGCGTCACCCAGCGCCGTTCCAAGAACGGCGCCAACAGCAAACAGCTCGATACCCTGCGCTCGCTGGGCCTTCGTCGTATCGGCCATACGGTCGAGCTCAAGGACTCCGAGCAGACACGCGGCATGCTGCACGCGGTGCGCCACCTGGTCGAGGTCAAGGAGGACAAGTGAGCGCGGCGAAAAAGGACGTCGAGGAGCGCGTCGGGCTGCACAGCCTCGCGCCCGCGCGCGGCAGTCGCCGCCCACGCAAGCGCATCGGGCGCGGCGAAGGCTCGGGCACCGGTAAGACCTCAGGCCGCGGGCAGAAGGGCGCTGGCTCGCGCGCGGGCTCCAAGAGCAGGGCCGCGTTCGAGGGCGGGCAGATGCCGATCCACATGCGTATGCGAAAGCTACGCGGACCGCACATGAAGAAGTCGATGCCGTTCGAGCCCTTCCGCACGCACACCCAGCCTGTGAACATCTCCGCGTTGGAGAGCCGCTTCGACGCCGGTACGGAGGTCACGCTCGAGCTGATGCACGCCAACGGCCTCGCGACGCGCAAAGGCGTGCCCGTGAAGGTGCTCGCGAAGGGCGAGCTCTCCAAGGCGCTGACCGTGCACGCTCACGCATTCAGCGCCAGCGCGCGCGAGCGCATCGAGGCTGTCGGCGGCACCTGCCAGACGATCGAGGATTAGCCGGGCGCTCGCGCCGAGCAACCGGCTGCGCGCGGCGGCTTATCCACTAGAATCGGGCACTCCGACGGCGCTGGCGAGCGGTTTTTGCGCGGCGCCGTGGGACCAAAGCCATGCTCTCGACAATTCTCAACGCCTTCCAGGTTGCGGACATCCGCAAGAAGATCGCCTTCACGGCGGGGATGCTGCTGATCTACCGCCTCGGCTCGCACGTCCCGGTGCCGGGCGTCAACCTGACGGCCGTCAACAACATTCAGAAGTCGTTTGGCGGCGGCGGCATCCTCAGCTACCTGAACCTGTTCTCCGGCGGCGGGCTGTCGAAATTGGCGATCTTCGCGCTGGGGATCATGCCGTACATCACCTCATCGATCATCCTGCAGCTGCTGCAGGTCGCGGTGCCATCGCTGGAGAAGCTTTCCAAGGAAGGCGAGGTCGGTCAGGCGCGCATCACCCAATACACCCGCTACCTGACCGTCGGCCTCGCGTTCGCGCAGTCGATCGGCTACGTGTTCCTGTTCCACAGCCTGCAGGCGAAAGCCGGCGAAAACGTCATCACGCATTTCAACCTGCCGCACATCTTCCTGATCGTCATCTGCCTGACCACCGGCTGCGTGCTGCTGATGTGGGTCGGCGAGCTGATCACCCAGCGCGGCATCGGCAACGGCATCTCGCTGCTGATCTTCGCCTCGATCGTCTCGCGCCTACCCTCCGGTATCCAGACCTGGTGGACGACCCAGGACCAGGTGTTCAAGGTGCTGGCGCCGTTCCTCGTGCTCGCGGTGGTCGCCGGGATCGTGTTCGTGCAGGAAGGCCAGCGGCGCATACCGGTGCAGTACGCCAAGCGCGTGATCGGAAAGCGGATGACCGAAGGCGGCCAGACATACCTGCCGCTGCGCGTGAACATGGCGGGCGTGATCCCGGTGATCTTCGCGGCCAGCATCATGGCCTTCCCGCCGACCGTCGGGCAGCTCGTGAAAACCCACTGGGGCCAGTCGCTGTCGGACTTCTTCACGCCCAACGGCTGGCACTACGTCGTCGGCGAGTCGCTGTTCATCATCGTCTTTACGTACTTCTACACCGCCGTCACGTTCAACCCGGTCGATCAGGCCGACAACCTGAAGAAGTACGGCGGCTTCATCCCCGGCGTGCGTCCCGGGCGCCCGACCGCCGAATTCCTCGACCGCATCCTCGCCCGGCTGACGTTCCCGGGCGCGCTGTTCCTCGCGGCGGTCGCCGCGCTCCCGGCGCTGCTGTTCGCGCAGACCCACCAGCAGTTCCAGTTCGGAGGCACCTCGATCCTGATCGTGATCGGCGTCGCGCTGGAAACGATGAAGCAGCTCGAGGCGCAGCTGATGATGCGCAGTTACGAGGGCTTTCTCAAGTAAAGGCTTCGCCGTCCGCCTGGGGCGGCCGCGACTTCGCGGCGACCGCCCCATTCGGACGGCTTCGCTTGGCCGAGGGACCATGCGCCGGGACTCGCGACGCACGGGTCGATGCTCTGGGCGCTGGTACTGCCCCCAGGTCGCCGACGTGCGTGGCACCTGCAACGGCCAGGCAGCCCCACGCACGAGGCATCGCAAACCGTGTACGGCCATCGACGGTGGCAACTACACCCCCATTGCGGATAGGCTGGCGCGGTCTTGTCTGAGTTGAACTTGATCCTGCTGGGGCCGCCGGGGGCTGGCAAGGGGACGCAGGCGGAGCGTCTGCGCGATGACTTCCAGCTGCCGCACATCTCGACTGGCGACATTTTGCGGGCGCAGGTCGCTGACGAAACGGAGCTTGGCATGGAGGCCCAGCGGTATATGGATGCTGGCGAGTTGGTGCCGGACGAGGTGATCGTGGGGATGATCACCTCGCGCGTTGCCGACGGCGACGCGCGAGACGGCTTTCTGCTGGACGGCTTTCCGCGCAACGAGGCGCAGGCCGACGCCCTGGGCGAGGCGCTGAGCGGTCTGGGACGACGACTGACGGCGGCGCTGCTGATCGAAGTACCCGACGACGATCTCGTGCGGCGCTTGGCTGGACGGCGGGTTTGCGTGAAGAACCCCAGCCACATCTATCACGTCGATTTCGATCCGCCCAAGCACGAAGGCGTGTGCGACCAGGACGGTGCGCGCCTGAACCAGCGCGATGACGACAAGGAGGACGTGATCCGCCGGCGCCTGGAGGTCTACCACTCGCAGACCGAGCCGCTGATCGCCTACTACGACAGCGCGGCGCTGCTGCGGCGCTTCGACGGGCGGCGCACTGCCGACGAGGTTCACGCCCACATCCGCGCGACCGTGGCGACGCTGCGCCTGGAGGAGAACCTGTAGCTCAAGCTAAGCTCCTTGGGTGATCATCAAGAAGTCTCCCGAGGAGATCGAGAAGATGGCTCGCGCGGGGCTGATCCTCGCCGCGACGCACGATCTGATCGAAGGCAACGTCCGCCCTGGGATCAGCACGGCGGAGCTCGACAAGCTTGCCGAGCGCTTTATCCGCGCGCAGGGCGCGACGCCGACGTTCAAGGGCTATCGCGGCTTCCCTGGCTCGATTTGCGCGTCGCCGAACGCGATGATTGTGCACGGGATCCCGGGTCCGTACAAGCTCAAGCGCGGCGACGCGATCTCGATCGACGTCGGCGTGACGCTCGACGGCTGGGTCGCCGACGCCGCGCGCACGTTCATCGTCGAGGACGTCGGCGAGGACATCCTGAGCCTGCTCGCCGCCACCGAGGAGTCGCTGCACGCGGGCGTTGCGCAATGCCGGGCGGGCAACCGCGTGGGGGACATCTCAAACGCGATCCAGCGCGTCGTCGAGGGTGCCGGGTTCTCGGTGGTGCGCTCGCTCGTCGGCCACGGCGTCGGACGCAGCATGCATGAGGACCCGCAGGTGCCCAACTACGGCAAGCCCGGCAAGGGAGCGCTGATCGAGGAGGGGATGGTGTTGGCGATCGAGCCGATGACCACCGCCGGGCGTCCCGGCGTGCGCGTCGGCGGCGACGGCTGGGCGATCTTCTCCCAGGACGGCTCCAATGCGGCCCATTTCGAGTTCACCGTCGCGGTCACGGCGTCGGGACCGCTGATCTTGACCCCCTGGCATCTTCCCGTCGATGCTCGTGCTGGCGAGCCCGCTGAGGCGCACTCGGACGAGCCAGGCGATGCGCACACGAACGAGCCGCTCGAGGGGATCGCGAGCGCAGGCTGACCTTCGCAGGCTGACCTTGCTACCATCTGGAGTCCTGCCTTAGCGCGACGCGGTTTGCGCGCGCGAAGGTATATCCTCGACTTGGTAGCGGCGGCCGCAACGGCAGCCAGAGCCGAGTCGCCGGAACCCAGCCGCCGAAAGGGATCATGAAGGTAAGACCGTCGGTCAAGCCGATGTGCGAGAAATGCAAGATCATCCGCCGCCATGGGGTGGTGCTGGTGATCTGCCAGAACAAGCGCCACAAGCAGAGGCAGGGTTAGGTGGCGCGCATCGCCGGGGTCAACCTTCCGCTGAACAAGCGTTCGGAGATCGGGTTGACGTACATCTACGGGATCGGACGCTCGACGTCCAACAAGGTGCTCACGCAGGTCGGCGTCGACCCGGACACCTACATCCGCGATCTCACCGAGGATGAGGTGGCGAAGCTGCGCGACGCGATCGACGACGGGCTGACCGTCGAGGGCGATCTGCGCCGCGAGCGCGTCAACGACATCAAGCGACTGCAGGAGATCGGCTCCTATCGCGGTATTCGCCACCGCCGCGGGCTGCCGGTTCGCGGGCAGAAGACGAAGACCAACGCGCGCACCCGTAAGGGCCCCAAGCGCATGCAGGTGGCGGGCAAGAAGCGAGCGGGTAAGAAGTAATGCCGCCAGCCCCCAAACGCGCACGCGGCCGGCGCAAGCCGAAAAAGAACATCCCGATCGGGCAGGCGCACATCAAGACCTCGTTCAACAACACGATCGTCTCGCTGACCGACACCGCGGGCAACGTGATCGCGTGGGAGTCAGCCGGCGGCGCCGGCTTCAAGGGCTCGCGCAAGTCGACCCCGTTCGCGGCGCAGGTGACCGCCGACGCGGCCGCGCGCAAGGGCCTTGAGCAGGGGCTGCAGAAGGTCGAGGTCTACGTCAAGGGTCCGGGCTCCGGGCGCGAGACGGCGATCCGCTCGTTGCAGGCGGCCGGCCTTGAAGTGACGGGCGTCAAGGACGTCACCCCGCAGGCGCACAACGGTTGCCGCCCTCGCAAGCGGCGGAGGGTGTAACGAATGGCCAGAGACACGAGCCCGCAGTGCAAGCAGTGCCGCCGCGAGGGACAGAAGCTGTTCCTCAAGGGCGAGCGCTGCCTGACGGACAAGTGCGGCGTGGAGCGTCGCTCATATCCGCCGGGCGAGCACGGGCGCGGGCGCATGAAACAGAGCGAGTACCGCGTGCAGCTGCGGGAGAAGCAGAAGGCGCGCCGCTACTACGGTGTGCTGGAGAAGCAGTTCCACGGCTACTACGTAAAGGCCTCGCGCCAGCCAGGTATCACAGGCGAGAACCTGCTCGCGCTGCTGGAGTGCCGGCTGGACAACGTGCTGGTCCGTCTCGGCTTCGCCGCATCGCGCCGGCAGGCGCGCCAGCTGATCCGCCACGGCCATTGGACGGTCAACGGCCGGCGGGTGAACATCCCCAGCTATCAGGTGCGTCCGGGTGACGTGATCACGATCAAGGCGAGCACGCCGGCGACGCAGGTGGTCAGAGATGCGACCGAGCTGACCGGACAGATCCCCGCGTGGCTACAGGCCGACCACGAGTCGCTCACGGCCAAGGTGCTGCGCAAGCCGGAGCGGCGCGAGGTCGCCGCGCCGGTGCAGGAGCAGCTCATCGTCGAGCTGTACTCGAAGTAGTAGGACCCTTGCCCGCGCTGGCGCCCATCCGGGCGGCGGCGCTCAGAGCCGGCGCCCTCACTGGCGCCGGTGCGACACCAAATCGACGTTAGGACTCTCATGCTCGACTTCCAAATCCCCCGGATCACTAGCGAGTCCGTGGAGCAGAATCGTGGCACGTTCACGATCGAGCCGCTCGACCGCGGCTTCGGCTACACGTTCGGCAACTCGCTCAGGCGCGTCCTGCTCTCCTCCCTCGCCGGCGCCGCCGTAACCAGTGTGCGCATTGAGGGCGTTGCGCACGAGTTCTCCACGATTCAGGGCGTCAAGGAGGACGTCACCGACATCGTGCTCAACCTCAAGGGCGTCGTCTGCCGGATGCACTCGGACGCGAGCGAGGTCGAGGCGCCGCTGGTGGTCACCGGGCCGGGCGAGATCACCGCCAAGGACATCGACCTGCCGGCGGGCGTGGAGATCCTCAACCCCGATCTGCACATCGCGACGCTCGAGAAGAAAACGAAGCTCGAGCTGTACATGACGATCGGTCGCGGCCGTGGCTACCGCCCGGCGGAGGAGAACAAGTCCGCCGACCAGCCGATCGGCGTGATCCCGATCGACTCGATCTTCTCGCCCGTGCGGCGTGTCGCCTACGCGGTCGAGCAGGCGCGCGTCGGCCAGAAGACGGACTTCGACAAGCTCACGCTGGACATCGAGACGGATGGCTCGATCGACCCGCAGGCGGCGCTGCGCGAGGCGGCCGAGCTGCTGATCAGCCAGCTGGCGATCTTCACCGACGCGGACCGCATCCAGGAGCTGCGCGCGAGCCCCGGCGGCCAGCTCGACGGCCACGGCCTGGCGGTCGGCGGCGGCTCGCAGGCGGCACTGCAGGGCGAGGAGTACGGCATCCTGATCGAGGAGCTGGAGCTGGGCGTGCGCTCATACAACTGTCTCAAGCGCGCCGGCATCCAGACGGTCGGTGACCTCATCTCCAAGTCCGAGGCCGAGCTCAACGCGATCCCCAACTTCGGCAAAAAGTCAATCGACGAGGTCATCGAAACGTTGCACGCGCGCGGGTTGAACCTGCGTCAGGACTGAATCGTAGGCCGTGGTCTGAGTGTGCGCCGACAAGTCCCGTATAGCGATAGTTATACGGCGCACGCAATCGCAAATACCGCGCCCAGCGCTCTACCCCTAAACTGACCGAACCGCCATGAGACATCAAAAGACCCGCAACAAGCTCAGCCGCGACTCCGCGCACCGCAAGTCGCTGCTCATGAACCTGAGCAAGGAGATCATCGAGCACGAGCGCATCGAAACGACGGAGGCGAAGGCGAAGGCGGTCAAGCCGGAGATCGAGAAACTGATCACGCTCGCCAAGCGCGGCGATCTGCACGCTCGTCGCCAGGCGCTGTCGACGCTGTCGCAGGACAAGTTCGCGGTGCACAAGCTGTTCGCGGAGGTCGCACCGCGCTACGCGGAGCGCCCGGGCGGCTACACGCGCATCCTCAAGCTGGGGCCGCGCCGCAGCGACGCGACGGAGATGGTCTTCATCGAGCTCGTCTGAGCTTGGTCACGAAGCTGACGATCGAGTACGACGGGACGGACTTCGCCGGCTGGGCGCGCCAGCCGGACAAGCGCACGGTGCAGGAGGAGCTCGAGCGTGCGCTGCGGACGGTGCTCGGCGAGAGCACCGCTGACGGGCGGCCGCTGACGCTGACGGTCGCCGGGCGCACCGACGCGGGCGTGCACGCGTGGGGCCAGGTCGCAAGCTACAACCACGAGGCGGTCGATCCGCTGCGCCTGAACGGGCTGCTGCCAGCCGACATCGCGGTGCTCGCCTCAGAGCCCGCGCCGCAGGGCTTCGACGCGCGCCGCGACGCCACCAGCAGGACGTACTGCTACCGCGTCATCGCGCGCCGCACGCGCCCGGTGTTCGAGCGCAGCAGCTTGTACTGGTGGACCGTGCGCCTGGACCGCAAGGCGCTGGAGGAGTGCGCGAGCGCGCTCGTAGGCGCGCACGACTTCACCGCGTTCACGCCCACTGAGACCGAGCACTCGTACTTCACCTGCAACGTCCTCTCGGCTGAGTGGCGCGCGCACGGCGACCTGCTCGAGTTCTGGATCGAGGCGGACATGTTCCTGCGCCACATGAACCGCGTGCTCGTCGGCACGATGCTCGAAGTCGCAAGCGGCGTGCGCACGCTCGAGGAATTCACGACGCTGCTCGACGGTCGGCCGCGCGCGCAGGCCGGTCGCACGGCGCCGGCGCGAGGGTTGGTGCTGGCAGGGGTGTCCTATTAGCTTTCGGCTTCGCCTTCGCACATTTCGGTGTCGGACTTCGCTGCTTCGCCGAGGTTCTCCCTGTCGACGGTCTTGCCGCTCTGATTGCGGACGAGCAGTTCAGTCGGCAGCGGCGTGAAGGCCCCGTAGACGAGCACGCCGCCGGGGTGCAGGCGCGCGGGGATGGCCACCTTGCGCAGCGGGACGAGCGTTCCGGATACCCGCGCGAGCACCGTGTCGCCGGGTGCCCTCAGCAGCCCGTAGATGATTGCGTACGGTTCGGGCAGACAGCCGCTGGACGCTTGTGGTTCCAACGATCGCACGCCGTTCGGGACGGCGAGGTCGCCGTCGAGGCCCTCGCCTTCGCCACCGCCACCGAAGAGAAGTTCTTCGTTGCTGACTCGGAGCTTCAATTCGAAATGGTCGGCTCCGAGCTTGCGGTAGCCTTCGCCGCGAATCGTGAAGCTCGGTCCCCGCGGGAGGCTGCCGTGCGCGAGGTTAACGATGCCGCCGGGGAGGTATTTGACCGGGTGCTTGGTGCATTCCACGACGGCGGGGAGCTTGAGCACGGTCAGCGTGCGACCGCGAGAGGCATCTGTCGGTGCCTTCACCGCTGAGGGTTTCGATCAGTCCTCCGCGCTGCGGGCGGGATGGTTCTTCGATCGTGACAAAGACGCAGCCGAGCGCGTCCCGCGCGTGCGAGCTTGGTTCGGCACGTGCCACGAAGCGCCCCCCAGCGGCGGTCCTGCCGCGGCCGATCACGACGGGCTTCCGTTTGGCCGGTTCGGGCTTTGGGGCTTTCGCGGGGGCAGGCCGACCGCGGCTTCGAGGCGCTTCAGGTCGTCGGCTTCCGCTTCGCTTCCCTGCTCCAGCTGGGTAGTGAGCACCTGCGAACGACGGGCGAGCGCTGTGTCCGTGGCGTTCTCGTATCGGCCGAGGATCTCGGAGAGGAACTTTATGTGTGTTCCCTCGAGCACAGCGATCAGCTCGAACACGCGCATCAGGCTGGCTTTAGCCCGGCCCGCAAGCTCCTTGGAGGTCGGGGAGAGGGTCTTGTATCCGCTCGCGACCCAGGCCTGCATGTCGGCGCACACGGCTGGTACGGGGCTGTCGAGCTCTTCCTGGGCCTCTTCGGTGATCACGTGGAAGACGAACGTGATCCTAGGATCGCTCCATTTCAGCGGCGTGAGCGCGCGGATCAGCACCTCGTCCGCTTCGCGATCGGCTTGAGTCCTCGAGTCCTCCAGCGCGGACGGCAGCTCGAGCTTGAGGTCGCCGAGCTGTCGGGACTGCCTGTGCCTTTCGCCTTCCGCCTTCGCGCTCGGCCGGGTCTTCGATGCCGGCCCAGCCGGCCCAACAAGTCCGAATCCAAAGACTTCTTCATTGGGCGGAGCGTTGGTGAGGATGCCGGCGCATTCACCCGAGATGCCTGCGGCAACCGCTTGCTTCTCCGCGATCTCCTGCGGTAGGTCGGCCATCTCAGTTTCCTCGAACCTGACGGAGGCGAGCAGATAGGAGTGTGTGGCGGCCGCGTTCTCGCGCGACACGTGCGCGCTCGCGCTCGCGGGCACGCACGCAGTCAACACGAGCAGGACGAGACCCACAGCGGATCCCAGCGATGAACCGGACGACCCCGTTCGACGCCACTGCCCGCGGAAGGTAGGCGGGCTTGGGACACGCTCCGGCACGTCCGGCAGCATACGCGACGAAGCCGTTCGACGCTGGACGACGCACTCAATTCCCGAATATACGAAAAGTGAACGCTTTTGGGTATAGACAAACACGGGTGTGTTCGGATACGGTCATCCGCAACTGTTCTGCACATCGGCGCCAGGCATAGTTCGGGCACTAGCAAACGAGGAGCAATACATGAGGCTTGCTGTACAACGACTCGCGAGGGCCCAAGCGTTTGGTGCCGGCCGGTCGCTGCGTGGCCTTGGCGGATTGCGGGGGCTGGTGCTTCTCTGCCTCGCTGTCGTGGCGAGCTGGACTGGGCCGGATGCTGCGTTTGCGACACCGCCGACCACCGCGATTCGCTATGTCTATGACGCGGATGGGCACTTGAAGGCGGTGATCAACCCGGCAACCGAAACCGCTTTGTATGGGTGGGATCCCGCGGGAAACCTTACGTCGATTGCGTTGAAATCGTCGACGAAACTGTCGATCATCCAGCTTGCTCCTGCTCAGGGGGCTGTGGGGGAAACGGTCACGATAAGCGGGACGGGGTTCTCGACAACGGCTAGTTCGGACACGGTCAAGTTCAATGGTACGGCGGCGACCGTGAGCGCCGCGACGGCGCTATCGCTGACGGTCAAAGTCCCTACGGGGGCGACAACAGGGACGGTGACCGTGCAGACGACCACCGAAGGTCCGGTGACGAGCTCACAGACCTTTACGGTCGCGAGTTCCTCGGCGCCCAAAGTGAGCTCTCTGTCGGCGACGATCGCTGCTGCGGGGACCGAAGTCACCGCGTCGGGCACGAACTTTGAATCTACCGTCTATGACGATGTTGTCGCGGTGAACCAGACAAGACCGGAATTGCTGTCGGAGTCCTCCACGGCGATTAAGTTCAAGGTGCCCGCAGCTACAGGTGGCGGTCCGGTCTATGTCGCGACGCCGCAGGGCGCCACGACGGGCCCGGAGCTCTACATACCGCCGAGCGGGATCGCTGCGTCGCAAGTTGGTCCGACTGGGACCTTTTCTCTGGGCAAAACGATCACCGTAAAATTTCCCACTAAAGAAAAGGTTGCGCTTGAGCTGTTTGAAGGTACCGCTGGCGAAAGTGTGTCGATGATCCTCTCGGAATCCGCGATAGCGAATGGTGCGGTCTCGTTGTGGAGTCCGGAAGGCAGTCAGTTGTCCCGGTCGGGCTTCACTACGGGTCGGGACTTTGTGTCGCCGATGACGTTGCCTTCGACTGGGACGTACACGGTTTTGATTGAACCGACGACCGGGGAAACGGGTAGCGTGAAGTTGGCTGCTTATTCGGTAGTAAATCAGACGGGTTCGATCTCGCCGACTCCGGAAGGTGCGTCCAAGGAAGTGTCGCTCACGACGCCCGGAGATATGGGCGTCTTTACGGTTGCTGGTACGGCGGGGGAGGCGGTGTCGTTGAAAACGGCGAGCACGTCGTTCAGCGGGGCTTTCTATCTCGAATGGTATAGCTCGGGAGGCACGCGGCTGGCGTACCGTGAGTTCACGGGGACCGAAAACGGCTTTATGGAACAGGTGAAGTTCCCGTCGACTGGTACCTACACGTTGCGCGTAAACCCGGTCGGAGGGGCCACGGGGACCGCTACGCTGACGGCGTACAACGCTTCAGACGTTACCGGCACACTTGAAACTGGAGTGCCGAAGACGATCACGATCGGCGTGCCTGGCCAGTTCGCTCGGTATACGTTCGCAGGAACCGAAGGCGAGAGTGTGTCGATGGTACTTTCGGAATCCTCGATCGTGAATGGGGCGGTCTCGTTGTGGAGTCCGGAAGGCAGCCAGTTGTCCCGAACCGGCTTTTCTACGGGCCGGGATGAATTTATTGCGCCGATGACGTTGCCTTCGACGGGGACGTACACGGTTTTGATTGAACCGACTACTGGGGAAACGGGTAGTGTCAAGTTGGCTGCTTATTCGGTAGTGAATCAGACGGGTTCAATTTCGCCGACTCCGGAAGGTGCGTCCAAGGAAGTGTCGCTCACGACGCCCGGAGATATGGGCGCCTTTACGGTTGCTGGTACGGCGGGGGAGGCGGTGTCGTTGAAAACGGCGAGCACGTCGTTCAGCGGCGCTTTCTATCTCGAATGGTATAACTCGGAAGGCACCCGACTGGGGTACCGTGAGTTCGCGGGGACCGAAAACGCTTTTATGGAACCGGTGAAGTTCAGGACGACTGGTACCTACACGTTGCGTGTAAACCCGGTCGGAGGCGCCACGGGCACTGCCACACTGATCGCATACAACGCGTCGGCCGTGACGGGCACGATTACGCCGACTACGTCCGGGGAAGCAAAGACAGTAGCCATTGGTGTACCAGGCCAGCATGCCGAATACACCTTCCCAGGCACCGAAGGGCAGACAGTGACGATAGCCGTGTCGGAATCGACTATCGCGAATGGTGCGATGGCGATTTTGAATCCGGCCGGCAGCAACGTCGGGGGAGCTAGCTTTTCGGCATATGAGGGCGCGTCAGTCGAAGTCACGCCAGCGACGACGGGCACCTACACGATAGCGTTGGAACCCAACGGAGAAGACACCGGAAAACTCACGCTGACGGCATATCTAGGATCGCATCCCGGGGCGATACGAGGGCCGTTGCGTGGGCGCAGTCTCTCGACACCCCCTCCGCCGACGCAGCCGCCTGCGGGCGACACGATGACAACCAGCTTTACGCCGGAGATCCCCAGCGGCTCAACGTCCATCACGACGACCAAGCGAGCCGGGATCCATATCGTGCCGACTCGGGCCGCTGGGCTTCTAGCACGAGCGCAGAGCATGCCTCGCGGTGCGGCGACGTTCCGTCCGACGGGGTCTGGTGGCTGGCAGCCTCCCGTGGGGGCTCATCGCGGCCGGGGCTGGGAAACGGGCTACCAGGCCAGCCCGTGGACGAACATGCCGCCGCTGAAAGCGCTCTCTGGTACGACGGCGCTCGCCGGCGAGGTTCTTTCAATCGACGGGCTGCCTCTAGCAAACGTGCGTGTGTCGATCGCGGGAACCAGCGTCGCGACTCGCACCGACGACAGCGGACGCTTCGTCCTCAGCGGCGGCGTTCCCGCGGGAGAGCAGATCCTGGTCGTCGAAGATGACGGGGAGCGGTATGGAACGTACGAGACGCGGGTCAATCTCGCCGCGCACAAGCTGACCCTTCTCAGCTACACAATCTGGTTGACCCGCTTGGACGCCGCCGGCAACCGCCGCGTGGCATCGCCAACCAGCCGGGAAACAACGCTCACAACGCCGCAAATCCCAGGACTCGAAGTGCGCCTACCAGCGGGCACCGTTATCCATGACGCCGCCGGGCACGTGGTCCGCAACCTGAACATCACGGCGGTTCCCGTCGATCGTACACCGTTCCCACTCCCGTTCTTCGCTGACGTGCCATTGTACTTCACGCTACAGCCTGGACGGGCGTACCTCAGCAAGGGCGCTGAGATCATCTACCCCAATCTCGGGCACTTGCGTCCCGGTACCCGCGTGAGCTTTTGGAACTACGATCCGCACGGCCGCGGCTGGTACATATACGGGCAGGGCTCGGTGTCGCCCAACGGCCAGCAAGTCGTACCCGACCCCGGGGTCCGTGTGTGGGAATTCTCGGGGGCAATGTTCTCAACAACAAATCCGCCGCCAACATCGGGCCCGACCCCAGGGGCCTGGTCCGGCGGCGGCGACCCAGTCGATCTCCACACTGGCTTGTTTGACTACCACAAGACCGATCTGGTGCTCCCGGATACCATCCCGATCGTGATCGAACGGACCTTCCGACAGGGGGACACGAACTCTTACAGCTTTGGCATAGGCATGCAGAGTCTCTACGACATGCACATGTGGTCAAACAACAATTACCACGAAGCCGACCTCGTCCTTCCCAACGGCGGAAAGATACTTTACAAACGCATCTCTGCTGGAGAAGGATACAAAGAAGCCGAATACAGGGCTACCACCACGCCCAGTATCTTCTACGGCTCGACCATCAAGTGGAGCGAAACGATCGCAGGCTGGGATCTAACACTAACAAATGGGACCACCTACGTATTTGGGGAGCTGGCGCCCCTGGAGGCGATCCGCAACAGGCAAGGCCAGCAGCTCACGATCACACGCTCGGAAGGCCTGAAAGGCAATATCACGCAGATCACGTCCCCGCACGGACTATGGGTGAAATTCACCTACAACAGCTCTAACGACATCACGGAAATCAAAGACAATGGCGGGCGTACTCTCAAATACGCATACAACTCCGGAGGCACTCTCGAAAAAGTCACCGACCCCGCCGAACGGACCACGACATACGAATACAACGGGTCGAACCAGATGACCGCCATCAAGGACGCCCGTGGCAAAACGTATGTAGAATCGGAATACGAAGCGCACGGGCGAGTCGCAAAGCAGACACTCGGTAACAGCGGGGTCTACAAATTCGCCTACACCGAAAACAAAGAAGGCCAAGTGGAAGCCACGACTGTCACTGATCCGCGTAAAATCGAACGCAAGACTACGTTCAACAGCGAAGGCCTCCCCGCCAGCGAAACCGAAGCGCTCGGCACCAGCATCGAACAGACCACGACCTACGAACCGGAAGCCGGCACCGGATTGCTGCTCAGCACCACCGACCCACGAGGCCGTAAGACGACCTTCCAATACGACAGCTACGGCAACATGACGAAGAAAACACTGCTCGCGGGCACGTCCTCAGCGCAAACGACGGAATACAAATATGAACCAGGGACCACGGAGCTCGCGAGCGTAACGGACCCACTGAAACACACGACCAGCTATCACTACGGTGAACACGGCGAACTCTTGAGCGAAACTGACCCTCTGGGCCACAAAACCAGCTTCGAATACAACCCGGCGGGACAGGCGACAGCAATCACGAACGCTCTGGGTAAGACGACGAAACTAACCTACGAATTCGGCGATCTGACCGCGATCACCGATCCCCTCAGCCGCACCACCAAACAGTTCGTAGACGCCCTCGGGCGCGTGGGGTCCACCACCACCCCAGGCGGTCAGCGCACGCTCTACGAATACAACGCCGACAACCAACTCACAAAGCTCACGGACCCGCTGGGGAACGTGACCTCCTACGAATACGATGGCGACGGAGACTCCACCGCGACCACTGATCCAAACAAACACAAGAGCACGATGACGTATAGCCCCATGGATCTCCTCGAAAGCGAAACGGACCCCCTTGAACACACCACCAAAGGCGTCTACGACCAGGACGGCAACCTCACCGAACTGACAGACCGCAGGGGCAAGGTCTCCAAATTCACCTACGACTCCCTGAATCGCTTGACCGAAGCAAAGTTCGGAGTCTCCGGCGAAACCGCCGAAAGCACGATCAAATACGAATACGACAACGGCAACCGTCTCACGAAGGTTGTAGACAGCGCGACCGGAACCTACACGCCGGAATACGACGAACTCAACCGCCTGAAATCTCTCGCGACACCCAATGGGACGATCAGCTACGGCTATAACGAAGACAACCTACGAACGAGCATGACCGTCCCGGGCCAGGAAGCGCTCAAATACACCTACGACGAAGCCAACCGCCTCACAGAACTCGCCCGCGGCAGCCAAAAAGTCGCGTTCACGTATAACGAAGCGAACTACCCGACCAAGACCACCCTCGTCGATGGCGTCGAAGAGAAATATGGTTACGACGCCGCCAACGAGATCACATCGATCCTCGACAAGAAGAGCTCCACCACACTCGGCGAACTCGACTACAGCTACAACGCCAACAGCGGCAGGGAAGCCGTCTGGGGAAGCTACGCCCGCACGGGACTCCCGGAAGCCATCAGCTCCGCGACGTACAACGCCGACAACGAGCAGACCGAACGCGGCTCCAAAAAACTCGGCTACGACGCCAATGGCAACCTGACCTCAGACGGTACCAACGAATACAAGTGGAACACACGCAACCAGCTCACAGAAATCACCGGAGGAACCAAAGCAACCTTCGAATACGATCCCTTTGGGCGGCGCGTGAGCAAGGCAATCGCGGGAACGACCACCAAAGTCCTCTACGACGGCCCGAATGCCGTCCAGGAAACCAAGGGAAGCGCAACCACAAACCTCCTCACGGGCCTGCGTCCTGACAAGACATTTGCGCGGACGACGAGCAGCGGCACCGAAAACCTCCTAACCGACGCCCTCGGCAGCACCATCGCTCTCGCCGGCAGCACCGGCAAAGCCGAAACGACATACACCTACGACCCCTTCGGCAACACCACCAAAGAAGGGACCGCCAGCGAAAACCCCTTCCAATACGCCGGACGCGAAGACGACGGCGACGGCCTGTACTACAACCGCGCGCGCTACTATAGCCCGGCGAGCACTCGCTTCATCAGCCAAGATCCCCTCGGACAGGAAGCCAACGAGCCGAGTGGCAACGTCTACCTCTACACCAGCGACAGCCCGACGAACGCGACCGACCCCTACGGCACAAACCTCAGATTTCCCACCCCCGGCCCTAGCGGCGGCACGAGTTCTGGCAGTCCCGGTAGTGGAGGAGGTGCTGGTGGTGCGGGCGTTGGGGGAGCGCCTAGCGGCGGCGTAGCGCCTAGCGGCGGCGTAGGAGCCGTACCGGGAGGCTTCGGACCGGCCCCGGGCGGCTGCGCCCACAAGGGACCCGGACTGGCAGAAGCCGGTAGGTGCAAGAGCTATCAAAGACTAGAAGAAACGGAAGAAGAAATCGCCCGGGAAAAGGAACGCGAAGAAGGTGAAGAAGCCAGCGGGGAAATTCTGAGCGTGGGAACGGCATGCGGTGCGGGTGGTGCACCAATAGCCCTCGCGACGAGAGGCATCGCCGGGGGCCCTGAGGCCGTTCTAGCTACCGGCACGTTTTGTACAGGATACACCGCTGGCGCTCTTTTGGTGCGTCCGGTGTTGCACAAACTTATTCCAAACGTATTCCCAGAATGAACTCGAGAGAGGAATCGCGTGCAAAGCGCGACCAGACGCAAACTGACAGACGGCGAGCTGCCCAATGGCTGTGGGGAGGGCTCGTGGCACTTGCGGTGGTGTTCGCGGGTTTGGGTATCGCCACGCTGGTACATGGAGCTACCGACGGACAGATATTGAGAGGTGTTGAGATAGCCGCTGTCGTCGTGAGCACTGGCTCGTTTTTTCGGTCGGCAGCCCTGTACGAGAGAGCAAGACCGCCCGATAAAGGCTGATCACGCGTAGGTCCGAGTGACGCGTGTTAGGAGGCACGCAAAATGCACGATAGCGATGGCGCGGGAAGCAAACGCGTGCTCATACGGTCGGCATCGGGCTACTAATAAACATTCGGCGGTGGCGTGGCTGGCGGCGTTTTTTGTCGAGGGCGGGCCGCTTGGCACGGCGACGGGTGTCTATACGGAGGCACTCTCGATACGCTCGGCGGCGACATCACGGGCGCTGAAGCAAGCCTCCCATTTCTTCCATAGCAGGTTGACGAATCATGACCACCACGCATCGCATCAACATCACCCGCGAACCGGGCTACAATGCTGATCGGCGAAGGCCGTACGGCGTCTTTGTGGACGGCGAGCGTGTTCTTCAGGTACGGGAGGGAGAGAGCACGCAAGTCACGGTGCCACCGGGTACGCATTCCCTGTCGGTTAGGCTGGATTGGTGTCGCAGCAACGTTTTCACCGTCAACGCTCAGCCTGGGCAGTCGACGACGCTTTGGTGCTGGCCTAACGCACGAGTATAACGCATACAACTCCGGAGGCACTCTCGAAAAAGTCACCGACCCCGCCGAACGGACCACGACATACGAATACAACGGGTCGAACCAGATGACCGCCATCAAGGATGCCCGTGGCAAAACGTATGTAGAATCGGAATACGAAGCGCACGGGCGAGTCGCAAAGCAGACACTCGGTAACAGCGGGGTCTACAAATTCGCCTACACCGAAAACAAAGAAGGCCAAGTGGAAGCCACGACTGTCACTGATCCGCGTAAAATCGAACGCAAGACTACGTTCAACAGCGAAGGCCTCCCCGCCAGCGAAACCGAAGCGCTCGGCACCAGCATCGAACAGACCACGAAATCATAGAAGCGAGGCCTCATGAAGAATCCTCGGTCCCCCGCCGACGGGCCGGTTGAGAGGCGCCACGAACTTCGGTTGGTGCCCGGAATACTTGGCGTGATCGCATTTAGAATTGGCGGATATCTGCTTCAAGGCACACTCCTCTCCTGGCCGCTCATAGTTGCGCTAGGTACGTTCGTCGTTGCTGCGATTCAGCATTATCGCGGCAGTCGTTGATTAGCCATGCACAAACTCTTTCCAAACGTGATCCCAGAATGACGAGCATCGAAGCGGACTCGCGCGTAAAGCGCGACAAGACGCGAAATGATAAGCGACGAGCTAGTCGGTGGTTGTGGGGAGGGATCGCAGCACTTGTAGTGATGTTTGCAGCTGGGGCCCTTCGGGCAACCATACATGGGGATAACACCGGACAGGTTCTGAAAGGCATAGAGATAGCTGCTGTCGTTGTGGCGATTGGGCTGCTCTTTCGGTGGGCGGTCCTATACGAGAGAACGAAGTCGTCGCATAAGGAGAGATGACGACCGTTGCTACGAAAAATAAAGAATAGAAGAGACGACAGAAAACGATCCGGAGAGCGGGAAGAGGAGAGCAAGACAAGAATCCGGCGGTACGGGTAGCGGCCTCGGGGATACATTCGCCGGTTGCCTGGCCGGCGGGGCTTTTTTGGTTGAGGGCGGGCCGCTTGGCATGGCGACGGGGTGTCTATACGGAGGGGCTCTCGGTGCGCTCGGTGGCGACACAACGGGCGCTGAAGTAGAATTCCCATTTCTTCCATAGCAGGTTTGACGAATCATGAGCGCCGTGCACCGCATCAACATAACTCGCGAACCGGGCTACAACGCTGACCGGCGAAGGCCGTACGGTGTCTTTGTGGACGGCGAGCGTGTTCTTCAGATACGGGAGGGGGAGAGCATGCAACTCACCGTGCCACCAGGTACGCATTCCGTGTCGGTTAGGTTGGATTGGTGTCGTAGCAACACTTTCACCGTCAACGCTGCGCCTGGGCAGTCAACAGCGCTTTGGTGCTGGCCTAACGCACGGGTATATAATTGGCCCTTCTTTCTTCTTCTGCTATGGAATCGCTACATGACAGTGAGCGATCAGCCGAAGGCCGCACGCGCCTCATCGAAAATCATGTTCAGGAGCTACCAAGTCGGACTGTCGATAGCGGTTCTCGCCTTTCTTGGCTACGAGAGCATTCTTGGCAGGGCAGTGGCAATTGTTTTGCTGGTCCTTCTCTTGGTGCCGGTCATCGCCTGGTTTATGTTGCGACGAGCGCGAACCGGGTAAAAACCGATGTACCGCCTCGACAAAGCGAGCAGTGGTACCGCTAGTGGTGGGATCGATCCTGTGTCGCACAAAATAGCTCCAGAAGTATTTGAAGAAGAATGATTCGCAAGCGCAACAGCGCGACGCCCGCACAGCGCGAGGCGTGGCCTGAGAGACGGCAAGGTCGTTGGTTCCGGGGAGGAATGGTAGCCTTTGTAGTGTTGCTCGCGGCCATCGCTACAGGCACGGTGGCGCGTGGGCATATCGGGCAGATCATGCCGATTGTCGCGGCCATCGCGAGCGTCATGGGCATTGGTGCCATCTTTCGATGGGCAGTTCTACGTGAAAAGCAAAGTCGTCCGCTGGACGCGATGACCAGCGATGGCAGAGAGCGCAGTGGGAGTGGCCGAGCATGTTCCGCGCGCGCGTCGGGAAGGCTGCGGGCCTTCAGTGAGGAGCGGAACTCGGTGGTGGATAATACGAGAGGACACGCATAGCAATGGCCGAGACAAGGATGGCAATAAGTGCAGGGGTAGCGCTCGCGATTGTGGGTGCCGCGCAGTTTGTGCGCCAGCAGGGCGGACTATCAACCGCACTGGTGGTGGTAGAGATCGTGGCGATTGTTGTGGGCGCGAGTGCTATCTTTGCGTGGGCACGGCTACGAGCACGCAGAAGCGGTGGAGTTCGAAAGACGCGTCGGGGAAGTCGCAGTGATCTTGGATCAGAAGGGTCCCGGCGAGACGTGAGAGTACGTCGATGGGAGCGCAAGCATGCACGGTAGCGACGGTTACATCGTCGAAGAACATCCACTGCTTATCGTCGTGGGAGTCGTGCTGCTCCTTTTGGGAGTTTGGCTCATGCTGAGGCGCCGGTGATGACGCAAGCGTGCGCCTTACCGCTCGGTGTAGGGAGCGCCAGGGCTTCTTCAGCAACCGTTCCGGCAGCTCCCGCAGCCACAATGCGCGAAGGAGCAGGTACGCGACGTAGTGTGACGAATCACCGCTGCGGATAATCGACGATTTCGGAAACGGTGAGGCTCTCGGGCCTTGAGCCAGAAGGTCACGGGGTTCAGGTCTGGTCCGTGCGACACCGGCAGATGTCGGCGTGGCGAGTCGGTCACGATCGGGCTCTTGAGGACCGAACACCTTTGCCTGCCAACCAAGATCACACACCCGACGGAATGGCACGCGGCCTGACCCGCCGCGGCGTGCTGTCTGGCGCGGCGATGCTTGGCGTCGGCGCGGGCTTGGACCACGTCATCGCCAAGTCTCCACACAAGCCGGCCGCCAAGCGGCCGGGAGCGGAATCGTCGGACGGTGCCGTGCCGTTCTACGGCGCCCACCAGGCCGGGATCGCGACTCCTGCCCAGGACTATCTGAGCTTCGCCGCGTTCGACCTTTCAAGCGAAGCGGTCGAAGGGCTGCGTGAAATCCTGGAGCAGTGGACCGCAGCGGCGGCCTCGCTGACGGCTGGGCAGCCATACCAGCCATCTCCACAGGAACCGAGTCAGCCACCGGAGGACACAGGCGAGGCGATTGGCCTGGGCCCCGCACAGATGACGATCACGGTCGGCTTCGGCCCAAGCCTGTTCGGATCCCCCGGCGAAGACCGTTTCGGCCTCGCGCATCTGAAGCCGCCGATGCTGCAGCCGCTCCCGCCGTTCCAAGGGGACAGTCTTGACCCCAACAGCTCGGGTGGGGATCTGTGCGTGCAGGCATGCGCGAACGATCCCCAGGTCGCCTTCCACGCCGTCCACCTCTTCTCCAGGATCGCCAGCAGCGCGGCGTCGCTGCGCTGGGCACAGCTGGGCTTCGGCCGCACCTCGAGCACCAGCCATGCTCAGGTCACGCCGCGCAACCTGATGGGTTTCAAGGACGGCACCGACAACATCCGCGCTGAGGACACCACCGAGATGAATGACTACGTCTGGGTTCAGCCCGCAGACAGTCCCGCGTGGATGACGGGCGGCACTTATCTGATCGCGCGGCGCATCAAGATCTTGTTCGACGTCTGGGACAGCACGACCCTCGAAGACCAGCAGCGCACGATCGGCCGCTACAAGCTCACAGGCGCCCCGCTCGGCAGCAAGAGCGAGTTCGACCCGGTCGAGCTGTCCGCCGCCGCCAGCGACGGCGAACCGCTGATCCCAGCCAACGCTCACATCCGCCTCGCCAACCCCCGGAACAACGACGGTCAGCGCATCCTCCGGCGCGGCTACTCCTACTTCGAACCTGTCGAACCTGGCTCGGGCCAGATTGACGCCGGCCTCTTCTTCATCGCCTTCCAGCGCAGTCCCGAACGCCAGTTCATCCCCCTTCAACGCCGCCTGGCCGCCAGCGACGCGCTCAACCACCACACTCTCCACACGTCGAGCTCCGTCTTTGCCTGTCCGCCTGGCGCATCACCCGGCGGGTTCATCGGCGACGGACTGTTCACCTAATGCCGCTCGCGCGGCCCCTATGCTGGACTCACCGATGCTCAACGTCCTGCTGACAAACGACGACGGGATCGAGGCGGACGGCCTGCAGGCGATGCGCCGCGCGCTGCTGGAGCTCGACGGCGTGCGCCTGGCGGTGATCGCGCCGGACGGCAACCGCTCGGCGATGGCGCGCTCGATCACGACGCGCAGGCCGCTGTGGGTGCAGGAGGTGCCGTTCGCGGACGGCACGCTCGGCTACGCGACGGATGGCACGCCGGTTGACTGCGTGCGCCTGGCGAGCCTTGGCGTGGTGGAGGACTTCGAGGCGGATCTGGTGGTGGCGGGCATCAACCACGGCGCGAACCTTGGCGACGACATCACCTACTCGGGCACCGTCGCGGCGGCGTTGGAGGGCGTAGTGCTGGGCCTGCCGGCGATCGCCGTCTCACAGCAGTCGGGTGCGCGGGCGCTCGACTACCGCTTCGACGGGGGCTTCGGCTTCGACGTGGCGGCGGCGTTCGTGGCGCGGCTGGTGGAGCGGATCGAGGACGTGCCGCTGCCGGCGCGGACGCTGCTGAACGTGAACGTGCCGGCGGGCGAGCCGGGCGGGGTCGAGGTGACGAGCCTGGGCAAGCGCATCTACCGCGACGAGCTGAAGCTCGAGCGCGAGGAGGAGCACCGCCGCCGCTACTGGATCTACGGCTCCGATCCCGGCTTCCACGACGAGCCGGGTACGGACCTCGCGGCGGTGGCGGCGGGCCGGATTGCGGTGACCCCGATCCACTTCGACCTGACCGACCGTCCGAGCCTGGACGCGCTGCGGCGCTTCGATCTGGAGGGACTGCTCGAGCCGGTCGTACGCGACCCCCAGCCGTGAGCGACGAAGGTCGCGGGGTGCTGGAGGGAGTGTCCGCGCCGCCGGACGTAGCCGCCCGCGCGCAACAGCTGCGCCGCGAGCTGGAGCACCACGCGCACCGCTACTACGTGCTCGACGACCCGGAGATCGGCGACGACGTCTACGACCGGCTGCTCGATGAGCTCAGGGCGATCGAGCGCGAGCATCCGGAGCTGGCGAGCGCGGACTCGCCGACGCAGCGGGTTGGCGGCGAGCCGGTGGGGCGCCTTGAGAAGGTCCGCCACCTGGAGCCGATGCTGTCGCTGGGCAACGTGCGCTCGGAGCAGGAGTTGCGCGCGTGGGTCGAGCGGATGCGCAACCACCTCGCGCGCGAGGGGATCGCGGAGCCGGCGTTCACGTTCGTGGTCGAGCCGAAGATCGACGGCCTGGCGATCAGCCTGGTGTATCGCGACGGCGTGCTCGAGCGCGGCGCGACGCGCGGCAACGGCGAGGTGGGCGAGGACGTGACGCACAACCTGCGCACGATCGGCGCGATCCCGCTG
This sequence comes from uncultured Solirubrobacteraceae bacterium, assembly GCA_963735615.1. GTDB lineage: Bacteria > Actinomycetota > Thermoleophilia > Solirubrobacterales > Solirubrobacteraceae > Palsa-744. The sequence continues at coordinate 998,960 of CAVTLO010000001.1, read as the reverse complement.
CGAATCGAGGACGCGCCGGCGCTGGTGGAGGTGCGCGGCGAGGTGTACATGTCGCTGTGGGACTTCACGGCGCTGAACGAGCGCCGCGCGGAAGCGGGCGAGTCGACGTTCATGAACCCGCGCAACTCGGCGGCGGGCACGATCCGTCAGCTGGATCCCGCTGATGCGGCGAAGCGGCCGCTGTCGATCTGGTGCTACCAGGTGGGGGTCACGGAAGGGCTGTCGTTCATGAAGCACTCGCAGGCGCTTGAGTGGCTGCGCGAGCACGGCTTTCGCGTCAACGATGGCATCAAGCTGCTTGCCGGCGAGGACGAGGTGATCGAGCAGTGCGTGGAGTGGGAGCGGCGCAGGGGCGAGCTGGACTTCGAGATCGACGGCGCGGTCGTGAAGGTCGATGACCTCGAGTTGCAGCGCAGGCTCGGCACGGTGGGGCGCGACCCGCGCTGGGCGGTCGCGTGGAAGTTCCCGCCGACGACGGCGGTGACGACGCTGGAGAAGGTGATGTGGAACGTCGGCAAGTTTGGCGACCTGCGCCCGTACGCGGTGCTGAAGCCGGTGGAAGTGGGCGGCGTGACGATCCAGCTGGCGACGCTGCACAACGAGGAGGACATCGTGCGCAAGGACCTGCGCGCGGGCGAGGAGGTGATCGTGGTGCGCGCGGGCGACGTGATCCCGCAGGTGGTCTCGCCGGCGCCGCACGTCGCCGAGCACAAGCGCCGCCCGCCGCTGCCGCGTCCGCCGAAGCGCTGCCCGTTCTGCGACACGCCGACGGTCAAGCCGGCGGAGGGCGTGTTCACGCAGTGCCCCAACCCGGACTGTCCGGCGCGCGCGTGGCAGCTGCTCAAGCACTTCGTCTCGCGCGGCGCGATGGACATCGACGGCCTCGGCGAGAAGCAGGTGGCGCTGCTTCAGGAGCACGGGCTGGTGCGTACGGCGGCGGACTTCTACCGGCTGCGCGAGGAGCAGTTGCTCGAGCTGGAGGGCTTCGGCGAGCTGTCGGCGAAGAACCTGCTGGCGGCGATCGAGACATCCAAGGAGCGCCCGTTCGCGCGCGTGCTGTTCGCGCTGGGCATTGAGGAGGTGGGCGAGGTGACCGGGCGCAACCTGGCGCAGCGCTTCCGCGACATCGATGCGCTGCTGAAAGCAACACCGGAGGAGATCGCGCAGACGCCGGGCGTGGGGGAGAAGATGGCCGATTCGATCAGCGCGCAGCTGCACGACGAGCGCATGTTGCGCCTGATCGAGGATCTGCGCGCACAGGGGCTGCGCTTCCGAGAAGAGGGTCCGCCGCCGTCTGCGGGTCCGCTGGCGGGCAGGACGCTGGTGCTGACCGGCTCGCTGCCGGAGCTCTCGCGCGAGGACGCGACCCAGCGAATTCTCGCCGCAGGCGGACGCGTGACGGGCTCGGTGTCGAAGAAGACCGACTACGTGGTCGCTGGCGAGAGCCCGGGCTCGAAGCTCGAGAAGGCCGAGCGGCTGGGCGTGCCGGTCCTAGATGAAGCGGCGCTGCTGCAGCTGCTCGCTCAGTAGTCGGCGACGGTAATCGCGATGTTGTCCTGGAAGGTGTGCGCGGTTTCGATGGGGATGCCGTCGGTGAAGACCGCGAACGCGAGCGTGTGCCCGTCGGCGGCGCGGCAGTAGCCGACGAGGTTGGAGACGCCGGTGAGCGTGCCGGTCTTGCCCTGGCAGTTGCCTTCGGCGCGGGTGCGGCGCATGCGCAGTTCGAGCGTGCCGCTGCGCCCGGCGACGGCGAGGCTGTCGCGCAGCACCGCGCCGATGGGCGTGGGGGCGAGCTCGACGAGCAGGTCGGCGACCTGGTAGGGGGAGGTCTTGTCTGCTTCGGAGAGGCCGGAGCCGTCGAGCACGTGCGGGTGGATGCCGAGCAGCGAGCCGACGGTCTTGGCGACGACGGCTGCTCCGGCGGCGGTGGTGCCGGCGCCGCCGTAGCGGGCGCCGAGATCCTTGACGAGCGTCTCGGCGAAGAAGTTGTCGGACGGCGGCAGCATCAGGCCGAGCAACTGCGCGACGGTCGGCGACTGCGCGACGGCGAGCTGCACGGCGCCCGGCGGGGTGGTGGCGGCGCCGTGGGAGCCGGCGATGGTGACGCCGTCGCCCTTTAGCGCCGCCCACAGCTCGCGCGCGGCGTACGCGGCGGGTGCGTGTGGGCCGCCTTCGTGACCAGTTTCGCCGCGGTTGAACGCGAGTGCGCTGAGCGTACCTTCGAGGAAGGGGTCCCACGCGTAGTCGCTGGAGGGCTCTCCGCGCAGCGAGTCGAAGTAGGACTCGTCGCCCTCGATCGAGCCGGTGACTTGGTGGATACCGTCGGTGCGTACGAGCTGGGAGACGAGCGCGGAGACGCTCGCCCCGACGCCGCTGTAGTGGCTGTGGATGAACGACGTGTTGCCGAACGTCGGGTCGCCGCCGCCGCGCAGGTACAGGCTGCCTTCCCACACGCCGCCCGGCGCCATGTGCCCAGCGCCGAGCACGGCCGTGGCCAGGCGCGTGGAGGCGCCCATGAGCTCGAGCGCGGTGGTCGCCGTGTACAGCTTCTCCACGGACGCCGGCGGGCGCATCGCGGTGGCGCGCTCTGAGAACAGCGCCTGTTTGGCGGTCAGGTCATAGACGTACGCGCCGTCTGTGGGGCCGGCGAGCGCGAGCTGGTGGCTGACGTCGCCCTGCAGTTCGGCGATCGTGCCCTGGGCGCCGGCGGCGGACGGCGCGAGCAGGTTCGCGATCGTCAGCCCGCAAACCAGAATTATGAGTTGCGCGGCAGAAGGTCGGCGCACGTAGCCATAGAATGTTGCTTGCATGGGCAAGGTTGTCAAGCTGGAACATGCGGGCAAGGGCAAGCCTCGGACGGGCCGTTTGGCGGCCCGTGGGGTCGGGCGGCCCGCGTCGGTTGACCGCAGGCGCCGGCCCAGGCGCGATAAGACCGCGCTGGTTCTCGGTGGGGGCGGATTCACGGGGGGCGTGTATGAGATCGGCGCGTTGCGGGCACTTGACCTGCTGGCAGTCAACAGCACGGTCAACAACTTCGATGTGTACGTCGGTACGTCCGCTGGCTCGTTCATAGCGGCGCTGTGCGCCAACGGCGTCACTCCCGAGGAGATGATGCGGGTGGTCACACGCCAGGGCAAGGTCCCGTTCAAGGACATCGACGTCGGCGATCTGTTGCGCCTGAACGTGGTGGAGTTCGCGCGCAAGGCGGCGCTGATGCCCTGGCGTGCGGTCTCGACCGCCCGCCAGCTGATCTCCCAACCGGGTGGCGTGTCGCTGATGGATGTGTTGATGGGGCTTGCCGACAGCCTGCCGTCGGGCTTGTACACGGGCGCGGGGATCGAGAGCTACCTGCGCGAGGTGCTAAGCGAGCCCGGCCGCACCGACGACTTCGGCGAGCTGGCAGCGGAGCTGTACCTGACGGCCACCGATCTCGACACGTGCGAGCGTGTCGTGCTCGGCGTCGACGGTGCCAACGACGTTCCGATCTCGACGGCGGTGCGCGCGTCGGGGGCGTTGCCGATGGTGTACGCGCCGGTACGCATCCATGACCGCGATCTGATCGACGGCGGCATGGTGTCGACGACGAACCTCGACCTGGCGATCCAGGCGGGCGCGAAGCTGGTGGTGGTGATCAACCCGATCGTGCCGTTCATCAACGACTTTTCGACGACCGTCAGGACGCTGCGTGGCAGGCGCCCGCAGCGGGTCTCCGACATGGGTTTCGCGCAGATCGGCTACCAGGTGTTCAAGCTGGTTGCCCATCAGCGGCTGCACGAACTCGCGAAGGGCTGGGAGGAGCGCTACCCGGGCGTCGACATCGTGCTGATCGAGCCGGAGTCCAACGACGAGCTGATGTTTCAAACGTCGATGATGAGTTTCACCTCGCGCGTGGAGATCGCACGACACGGCTTCGAGTCGGTGACCAAGCGGCTGGTCGGCGAATACGACCGCTTCGAGGAGATCGCCGAGCGCCACGGCCTGGAGATCTCCGCCAAGCGCGTGCGTAGGGTGGTGGCGCACTTCGACGACGAGCCCGAGTCGGTGAGCGCGTGGCGCAAGATCCTCGAGGGCACCACCGGTGCTCTGCTGCGCCAGGCCGACTCAACCGGCTGAGATCTCGGGACGCCGTAGCGAGTGTCCGCGCGTGGTCGGAGCGTGCGCGATCTCATCGGCGTCGGCTAGCTTCGCGGATCACTGGAACTCAGGCACAACCCGCAACCGGGCGTGCGTTGAAGAACGCTCGCTCGCGCTTACCCATCTCGGTGATCGGGGCGGCGTTCTCCAGGTGCTCTGCCGCGATGAAGCCCCAGTGGTTGCCTGCGCGTAGCTGCGCTACGACCGACGCCGACCCGATCTCGACGCGGCTCATGATCGTGTACTCGGGCGGGGCGCTGATGTACCGGAAGACGTTGGCCGACGGGCCGGTCGGCGAGCACCTGCGTCGGATCCTCTTCGCCACATACTCGGGGGTCACGACAAACCGCTGCGTTGCCCACAGCATCGCAAAGCCCTCTGACCAGTACGCGAACACTTCCTCGGGAGTGACCGGGTCCGAGGATCGCCAGAACCCGGCCTCGACGCACGCCCGCCATGTCCCGTGCACGTCGTTGCGCAAGCACGCGCGCCCAATGGCGTCCAGCATCTCGACCTGTTCGCGGTCGAAGCGCTTGACGCAGCCGAAGTCCAGGAAGCTGACGCGCCCATCGTCGTGGAACAAGTAGTTGCCGGGGTGCGGGTCGGCGTTGAACAGGTGCAGGTGTTTGTAGGTCCCGTAGACGAAGCGCCAGATCGCCTCCGCCCACTGGTCGCGGAGCTCCTGCCGGGCGGTGAGGGCCTCGCTCCAGGACCGGCCTCGAACGAGCTCCTGGGTGAGCACGCGGTCGGTGCACAGCGCATCGACCACCTCTGGGACGTGGATGAACGGGTGCCCGCGGTAGTACTCGGCGAACGTGGACTGGTTGGCTGCCTCCAGCCGGTAGTCGAGCTCCTCGGCGATGCGCACGCTGAGCTCGCGCGCGGCGCCGCGGAGGTCGAAGCTCAGCTTCCAGGGGGACACGCCGCCAATGCTCAGCGCCAGGAATGCGGCCAGCAGCTCGGTGTTCTTCAGGTCGGCGTCGATCGCGTCGGCGACCCCCGGATACTGGATCTTGACCGCGACGGCGCGACCGTCGTGGAGCTGTGCTGCGTGGACCTGGCCGATCGAAGCCGCCGCGAGCGGTTTCCAGTCGAACTCGGCGAACGTGCGCTCGGTCGAGCAGCCGAGCTCGCGCTCGAGCACCGTGCGCGCGAGCTCGGGCGCCATCGGCGGCGCGTCGCTGCGCAGACGCGTCAGCGCCGCCTGGTAGATCGGCTGAAACTCCGCCGGCACCGCTGGATTGATTGATGCGAACGAGAGCATTTGCCCCGCCTTCATCAACACGCCCTTGGAGCGACCGAGCAACTCGACGTAGCGCTCCGCCGTGCGCGCGTGAAACTCAGTGGGGTCCGTGCCGGCCAGCTTGCCGCGCAGCCCAACCACGAGTGCCTCGCCGGCGGTGCGCGCGCTCAGGCTCAGGAGCGGCACGGTCCGTCGCAGGCGCCCTTGGCTGATGCCATCGCTGGGCGGCGTCGCGTCGGCTGCATCTGAAGGAAGCTCGACATCGGACACAACGCCCATCTCCCATTCCCAAAGTCACACTGAGCTCAGACAAGTGTATACTTAGGCGCAGATCATGTCAAATAGACAGCGCTTTCTCGACGGCGCTGAGCAGGCGGTCGGTGGCGGCTTTGGAGTGGATTGCGACGCGTACGTGCTGTGGCTCGCCGAGGGCGTCGCCGGCGGCCACAAGCACGCCTGCGCGCGCGAGACGGGCGGCTAGCTCGCCGCCCTGCAGCGCGGGATGTGCGGCCCACACGAAGTTGGCCTGGCTGTCGGTGACGTCGAAGCCGAGGCGGCGCAGGCCGTCGATCACGCGCGGGCGCTCCTTCCAGATCGTCTCGACGCGCCGCTCGAGCAGGTCGGAGCAGCTGTGCAGGGCGGCGTACGCGCCCGCCTGGGAGATCTCGGAGACGCCGAGGTCGGGCGCGAGCTCGGCTAGCAGCTCGCCGGAGCTGGGGCCGCCGATGGCGTAGCCGATGCGCAGGCCGGCAAGACCCCACGCCTTGGAGAAGCTACGGAACACGAGCAGGCGCTGATGCTGCTCGAGCAGCTCGATCGACGAGCTGGACGGCTGCGCGTCGGCGAAGTCGACGAGCGACTCGTCGAGCAGCACGGCGACGCCTTCGGGCAGCTGCTCGAGCAGCCGTTGCAGCTCGGCTGCTCCCAACAGCTCGCCGGTGGGGTCGTTGGGGCTGGCGAGCGCGATCGCGCGCACGTCGGGCTCGCGGGCGACGGCCTCCAGCAGCGCGTCCACGCAGCCGTCGATGGGGCCGGGCACGCGCACGGCGAGACCGTGGGCGCGGCGCGCCATGATCGGGTACAGCGGATATGACGGCCAGCGGGTGAGCAGCTGCTGGCCGGGCTCGATCAGCGCGCGCGTGGCCGCGCTGAGCAGATCGGCGGCGCCGTTCCCCAAGATCAGGCGCTCGGGGTCAACTCCATGCCGCTCGGCGAGTACCCCGCGCAGGTCCGATCCTCTCAATTCTGGATAGCGGTGCAGCCCGCGGCGGGCGACGAACGTGATCGCGCTGACGATGCGCGGGTGGGGCAGCTCGGGCCACGTGGTGAGCGACAGGTCGAGCGTCTCGACGCGCGTGAGCGCTTTGCGCCGGCGCTCGGCGGCTTCCTCGCGCAGGCCCTCGTTTACCTCCTCCTCGGACATCCCCTCGAATTGGCGGTAGTAGTCGAGCAGGCCCATGGCGACGAACTCGTTCTAGCAGTGATCGTCGCGTGCAGCCATGGCCGCGAGCGCTGCGGGCGGGTGGGTCCTCACGAGCCGTTGCCGCGTGTGACCAGGCCCGTCCCCGGCCCGTGGATGACGAGGAACCACAGCAGGAACCCGAGCGCGCAGACGACCGCGGTGGCCGCGAAGATCCTGCCGAGAACTCCCGCCCGCTGGTCGTGGCCGGCGGCGCGGCGCACGAGGATCCACGCGCCGTCAATGCGTTTCATCAATGCCAGCGCGCCGAACAGCAGCGCGAACAGTCCGGCGAACGACACGAGGATGCCGAGGCTGACGCTGCCGGTGAGGTAGTTCGCCTGCGATCCCAGCCACAGGCACGCGAGCGGGATCGGCCCCCAGCACAGCAGGCACAGCAGCGTGATCCCCGCAAGCATGAAGCTGGCGATGGAGCCGTCGATGCGCTGGCGCACGTCGCTACCGCGCTGGGGCAGCGAGCGAAAGCGCACGGGCGCGGTGCCGGGGCGCCGACCGACGAACAGCCCGCCGTTATCGCTTGGGTCGGAGCGCATCGCTCCCTATGTTCGCAGGTATACGACGCGCCTCAAGTCAGCTCGCGTACAGCGCGTCGAACAGCTGCGCGTAGCGCTCGTTGACGACGTTGCGCTTGACCTTCAGCGTCGGCGTCAGCTCGCCCGTCGGCTGCGACAGGTCGTGATCGAGGATCGTGAACTTCTTAACCTGCTCGACCTGCGCGTATTTGGCGTTTGCGCGGTCGATCTCCTGCTGGATCAGCGCGTGCACGGCGGGCTCCTGCGAGAGCGACGGGATGTCCTCCGGCAGGCTGTGCTCGCGCGCGAAGCTCGGGATCTCTTCCTCGTCGAGCGTGATCAGCACGACCGGGTACGGGCGCTGGTCGCCGTGCATGACCGCCTGGGAGATCCAGCGGCATTGCTTGAGGTCGTTCTCGATGTTGGCGGGCGTCAGGTTCTTGCCGCCGGCGGTGATGATGATGTCCTTCTTGCGCCCGGTGATCGACAGGTAGCCGTCGTCGTCGATCGAGCCGAGGTCGCCGGTATGCAGCCAGCCGTTCTCGACGGCGCCGAAGCTGGTGGACGCCTGGTTGTGGTAGCCGTGGAAGATATTGGGGCCTTTGATGAGGACCTCGCCGTCGTCGGCGATCTTCAGCTCGACGCCGGGGAGCGCGCGCCCGACGGTGCCGAAGCGGTGGTTCTCGACGGTCGAGGTAGTTGCTGCGGTGGCGGTCTCGGTCATGCCGTAGCCCTCCAGCACGGGCACGCCGCACGCCCAGAAGAACTCGAGGATCTCTTTGGCGATGGGGGCGGCGCCGCTGGTGGCGTGGCGTACGTTGCCGCCGAAGATCGCGCGCACATTTTTGAACAGTTGCTCGTCAGCTTCCTCGAACGGCGCCTTCAGCTCCTCGGGCACGGGTTCGCCGCGGTTGATCATGTCGCGGACCCTCACGCCGAGCGCGATCGCCTTGCGCGCGCGCTCCTGCTCCTCGGGCGGCTGCGCCTCGATGGCGCCGTGCGCGAGCGTGTAGATCTTCTCGAACACGCGCGGCACCGACGGCAGGTACGTGGGTTTGACCTCCAGCAGCTCGGGGACGATCTGCTTGGTGTCGCCGCCGAAGTACGCGAGCGTGCCGCCGAGGTCGAACACGGCGAGCTGGATCAGCAGCGCGTATGAGTGCGCGAGCGGCAGGTACAGGTAGATGACCTCGTCGCTCTCGATCTCGCCGGCCTCGCTGATCATGCCGATGATCGCGCGGTAGTTGCCGTGCGTGAGCACGCAGCCCTTGGGCGGACCGGTCGTGCCGGAGGTGTAGATGAACGTCAGCGCGTCGTCGGGGTGCACGGCGGCGCGGCGCGCGTCGAGCTCCGCGGCGGTGCGCGTGCGTCCACGCTCGCGCACCTGCTCGAGCGTGATCGCGTCCAGCGGCAGCTTGCCGGCGGGCGGGTCCATGACGATCACCGTGCGCAGGTTCGGCACGTGGTCGCTGATGGCGACGATCTTGTTGAGCTGCTCCTCGTTCTCGCACACGATCGCGCACGCGTCTGAGTCGGAGAGCACCCACAGGCACTCCTCGGGCGAGTTGGTCTGGTAGATCGGCACGGCGACGGCGCCGGCGGACACGATGGCCATGTCCACGTAGGACCACTCGGGGCGGGTGTTGGCGAGGATGCACACGCGCTCGCCCGCCTGGATACCAAGGTCGATCAGCCCGAGGCCGATCTCCTCGACGATGTCGGCCAGCTGCGCGTAGGTGACGTCGTGCCACGTGCCGTCGTGCTTGTAGCGCACGGCGACGTGCTCGGCGTGCTCGACGGCCGAACGGGCGATCAGGTCGGCGATCGTCTGCGACCCAGTGGTCGCGGCGGCGGCCGTGGCCTCCATCAGCACTCCCTCCTCGTTGCTCAGGCGGTTGATTGCTTGCGTGAAACGCAGAATCTGATGTTAGACGCTGACTGGCGGTTTGGATAGGCGGAGCGCATGCCGTGACGGAGCGTACGCCTGGAGCGTCACACGGGGTTGGGCACGTCGAGGAAAACATGGCGCAGGCCGAAGCGCGCGGCCAGGTGCTCGCCGAGCGCGTTTACGCCGAACGTCTCTGTGGCGTGGTGTCCGGCGGCGATGAGATGCACGTGCGACTCGCGCGCGAGCGCCATGGCGCGCTCGGTGGGCTCGCCGGTGAGCAGCGCGTGTGCGCCTGCGGCGGCGGCGTCGGCGATGAAGTCGACGCCGCCACCGGACACGATCGCGAGGCGCCGCACGCGCGGCGGCCCTGCGTCGAACACGAGCGGCCGGCGTTCGGTGACCGATTCCACGCGCGCGAAGAGATCCTCGGCGGGTAGGCCGTCGCCGGCGTTGGGGCTGTCGTCGGCGCTGCCGGCTTCCTGAGCGTCGTCCCCCGACAGGGTCGCGACGAAGCCGATCGGCTGGCTGTGGATGAGCGCGAACGGGGTGAGCTCGCCGGTGGCGCCGAGCGCGCGGGCGAGCAGCGCATTGTTGCCGAGTTCGGGGTGCGCGTCGAGGGGGAGGTGGTAAGCGGCGAGCGCGATGCCGGCGTCGAACAGGAGCTGGAGGCGGTGCTTGAGTAGCGGGTCGATTGTGCGCACGTCGGACCCCCAGAAGAGGCCGTGGTGCACGAGCAGCAACTCGGCGCGCTCGCTGGCGGCCAGCTGAAAGAGGTCGGCGTGGGCTGAGACACCGGTGGCGATCGTCCGCACCTGGTCTGGGCCCGGCACCTGCAGGCCGTTAACGCAGTAGTCCTCGAAGCGCTGCGGGTCGAGCAGGCGGTCGGCCTCGGCGAGGATGTCGGCGGTTGGGGCAGACATTGGGCGAGGGTAGCGGGCGCTGGGCGCAGGGGTTGCGCGAGGCGTGGCTGGAGCGCGCACCGGCATGTCGCGCGCGCGTGGGCGGACATCAAGAGCGCCGTCTTGCGGTGCGTGTGGGATACTGAGGAGGCGTCGGGGCGTGGCGCAGCCTGGTAGCGCGCACCGTTCGGGTCGGTGAGGTCCCGAGTTCGAATCTCGGCGCCCCGATTGGTTAGAGAACCACGAACAGCCGCGAACACGCGCGAAAATCCCCGCAAACGTTGAGTCTTGTGGGAGCGTGTTCGCTTGTGTTCGCGGCTGTTCGTTGGTCTGGAGACCGCAAACGGACCGCAGCGGGCGCGAAAAGGGACCGCAAAAGGACCGCAGCCTTCCCCGGATGCGAGATGCTTCTCGGCGCCTCTGGCTCGGGCGCTAGGCAGGCCGCCGATTCGCGACTCATGCGCCCGCTGTAGCCTCACGATTTCCCGGCCCCGAAGGCGTTCATCCTATTGCGGGCGACCGGGTAGCCACGTTCGAGCCGGTTGCGCAGCGCCGCTCGGCCCGAAGTGATCGGCCTGGGCAACTGGCCTAGGATCGGAGGCTACCCCGCCGCTCACTCGTTCAAGTCCAGGCCTGCGAGCCGGCGATGCTAGGCAGCGCGACGGAGCATTGGCCCGCGCCGTACGGCTCGCCGTCACGTCGTGGGGTGCGACTAGTCTTCATATTCTAATGATCCTGCACGTTTCTCTAGTCTGCGCCCTTCGGCAGGGCTCGTGACGGCCCCGGGGCCGGACTCGAAGGCGAGCACGCCCCGATGAGCTCCGGACAGCAGAAAAGCCTACTCGAGGCTATAGATTGGACCACGCTAGACATTAGGGTCTCGCGCCAGCAGCGCAATCGTGAGGTCCACGCACCGGCGATCTCACTGTTCCGCTGGTGGGCCAGACGTCCTCATGCGCTTATCGGTGAGATCCTCGACGCCGCGCCCCCCGGCTCCCGCATCTCTGATCCATTCAGCGGTGGCGGTACGGTCGCAATCGAGGCCGCGCAGCGAGGTCTCGGCATCTACGCACAGGACCTTCACCCTTGGGCAACCACTGGTCTCGCAACCGCTCTGGATCGCGTTGACGCCCGCGAGCTCGCACGCGCAGGCGAGGCGTGGTCCGCCGCCCTCGAGCACGAGCGCCGACGCCTATATGGCGACAATCGTCTAGGCGCGGATGTCAGCACGCTCACAACGTTCTGGGTACGCACAGCGAACTGCCCCGCCTGTGACACGCTCGCTCACCTCTACCCCTATTCGCTCATCTCCATTGCCAGCCGCCGCTCCGGGGAGACGCACGGCTACTTCGGCTGCAACGCCTGCGGGGCGATTACCAGATCCTCTCTAAACGCTCACGCCCGACGCTGCTCAGACTGCCGACGCCGCCTGCCCGACCCCGGCCGCTCGCAGATCCCTGGCGGGCTGTTCACGTGTCGTGCCGCTAACTGTCGTCGCGCCTTCCGCGCTTTTGGCTCCGGCTACTCCTGGCGGCCCGTACTCCTTCAGCGTCTGCGCGATGGCCAGGCCCAATTCGAGCTGCCCACGGTTGAGGATCTCGATCTTGCGCAGCTCGACCCGCCCGAGCTGCCGGCCCCACTCGCAGCGGAGATCCCACCAGGCCTTGAGACACGGCGCCTGCGCGGCGCCGGCATCACACGCTGGGCCGACCTCTACCCCGGGCGCCAGCTGTGCGCGATGCTCAACGCCGCCGCCGCACTCGAAGAGCTCGAGCTAGACGAAGCGATCCGCGCACGGCTTCGCCTCGTGCTCGCCGGTGCGTCCGAGATGGCCGGCTACGCGAGCCGGTGGGACCGCTACTACCCCAAGGCATTCGAGCTCACCGCCAATCACCGCTTCAGCGTGACCGGCCTGGCCGCGGAGGTCAACCTCCTCGCTACTCGCGGCCGCGGCACACTGCCACGCAGAATCGCGCAGACGGTCCGCGCGGCCCAGTGGGCACAGGGATTCCCGAGCAGCGTGCCCCGCAAGCTCAGAGCCAGCGCCCCGCGCCTCGCGGCCTGCGAGGACGCGGTCGTCCAAGGCTCGAGCACGCGACAGCTGCTGCCCGACAGCTCGATCGACCTGGTGCTGACAGACCCACCGTACTTCGACGACGTCCAGTACGCCGAGCTCGGCAGCATGTTCCTCGTGTGGGCGCAGGCGATCGGTCTGATCCCCAAGAGCGTCCACGTCGACCTGCGCTCAGAGGCAGTTCCGAACACCGTGCGGGGAGTCACCGGCGAACGCTATCGGCACATCCTGACAGCCGTCCTGCGCGAGACTCGAAGAACGCTCCGGCCGTCGGGACGCATGGTGCTGACCTTCCACAACACCGACGGGCACGCATGGTGGGCGCTTGCACGCGCTCTCGGAAATGCTGGGTTCCACGTCAGCGCGCTCGCCGTCGCGCACGCTGAGAACGAGACCGACCACTCAAAGCGGGGCCGTCGCGCCTTCAGCCACGACCTCGTCTTGGAGTGTCGCCCGCAGCCCGTCGCCGAGGCGGAGATCGTGATCGCGGCAAGCCCAAAGGACCCGCAGGCGCGCGAGCTGCTCGCAGCCGGCCGCACTGTTGCGCAGCTAGCGGGTCGCCTCGCCGACGGACGGGCCACTCGGGCCAGCAGCTATCGCACGTTCAGCCGCAGCTACCGGCAGCACCTCGGCGAACCCGCCGGCACCTACATCCACTTTGCTGCCCCGCGCACGAAGACGGCAGCTCACCGATGAGCATGACCGAGGAGGCACGCGCGCATCGGATCGCCACCGCCGTGGCCGGGCACGACCCCAAGCTCGAAGAGACACTGCGCCTGCGCTGGCACGACGAGTTCCGCGTGTTTCCCGTCGTGAGTCTCGACCTTGACGCAGTCGTCCTGAATCCCAACAGTCACCGCATCCAGGCGCAACTCGAGTCCCACCCCGAACGGGACCTTGTCCTTCGCGACCCGTTCTCGGACGATGCGCAGACAATCATCGCCGCGATCATCCGCAAAGACATCGAGGGCTACGAGGACCTCCGCGCAAATCTCCAGGCTGACGAGCAGCGTCAACCGGGAGTCATCACCCGCGTCGGCCTGCTCGTCAACGCTAATCGCCGCGCGGTTGCCCTACGGGAGAACGGCGCGCGCTACATCCACGTTGCCGTCCTACCCGACGCCACCGCCGACGAGGTTTCCGATCTAGAGCTTGCGCTGCAGATGCAACGCGACTTCCGGGAGGACTACAGCTTTACGAACAGACTCCTGTTCGTCGATGACCTAATTACCAAACAGGGCAGACCGGTCGAGGACGTCGCCCGTGCGCTGAACCTCGCCGCCTCCTCCGATGAGCGCGCGATGACCAAGGGACGCTCCCAGGTCGAGCAGGACACACGTGTCCTCGTCCTCATCCGCGACATCCAGCGGCGCAGCAGCGGAGCGATCCCGCTGACCGACTTCGACGAGCAGGAGATCGCCCTCGAGGAGCTCGAGCGCGCCTACCGCGACACTGCCCAGGACGATCCGGATGCCGCACACCGCCTACGCGAGACGAGGATACTCGGGATTCTCGCCGGCGTTCCCTACCGTGATCTGCGCCGCTTCGACGGGGACGTGCTCGACGAGTACGTGATCCCGACCCTCGAAGACGACGACTTGTTCGTCGATGTGCTCCCCGCGCTACGCGCGACCGAGACCACGCAACCCGCTGCCACCCCGGTCGGCCTCGACATCCTCGACGAGGCGCCAACCGATGAGGTCGCCGCCAACGCCGATGGAAACCATGTGCTGTCGAGCTCCGGGCAGATAGCAGCGCTGGTAGACCTGCTTGCCAGCAGCCATGGCGACAGCAACATCGAGCTTCCGACGACCCAGGGGTCACGCAGCGAAACCCGCGACACGGTCATCGAGACCATGAACGCAGCACTGCGCACGGCCGCCACTGACATTGAGGGGGACCGCCGCAACGAAAACCGACTCGTGCGCCCGTACAACCGTGCCATCGAGGCTGAGCGCAAGCTTAAGGCCGCGTCCGACGCTCTCGCCCGGGTCGCCGACAACGGCGATTTCGACCCTGAGCCGCTACGCGGAGCCCTCCAGGCCATCCAGGAGAGGCTCGATTCCCTGACCGAAGACCTCGGCGCAGCCGGCTGAGGTGGCCGGCCAGCTGACGGTCCGCGTCGTGCGCGCCGGCCGGGCGGTCCAAGCCCGCCGCGACGAGCAAGTTCCCGACAGCTTCTGGACGCTGGCCCGCGCCGAATGGGGCTCTGTTGGCCCCCAGCCAAGCATCACCCTTGAGCTCCCGGCCGAGCGGTTCCTCGCGACGCTTACCTGGCTAGCCCCCGCATGCCGTACCTACGGCGTATCCCTCGAGTGGGAGATTCAGGCACGCGAACTCGTGCTCGCCCACCGCAGCGAGCGCGCCGCCCTCGACCGTGCGCTCACAGATACCGCTCCGCTCACAATGCAGGAGCTGCGCGAGCGTCTCGCGCCCACGCGCTACACCCGGCTACTGCGGCCCTTCCAACAGGACGATCTGGCACGGCTGCTGGCGCTCGCGCACGGAGCGAACTTTTCGGTGCCCGGTGCCGGCAAGACTGCCGTGCAGCTCGCGTGCTACGAGGCCGAACGCCACACCGGCAGGGTGCATCGCATGCTGGTAGTTGCCCCGATCTCCGCGTTCGAGGCATGGATCGAGGAGGTCAGGGCGTGCTTCCCGGATGACCCGCCCGTCGTGCACTGCTACGACGGCACCCGCATCCCCGCCACGGCCGAGATCGTGCTCGTCAACTACCAGCGCCTCTACGTCTCGTACGAGACCGTCGCAGAGTGGGCACGCACCCAGGCGACGCTCGTCTGCCTCGACGAGGCGCACCGCATAAAGCGTGGCCGCGCCGGCGAATGGGGCTCCACCTGTCTTGACCTCGCCTACCTGGCGGCCCGACGTGACGTGCTGACCGGTACCCCGGCGCCCCAGAGCCCGACGGACATCGCTGTCCTGCTGGACTACCTGTGGCTCGGTCAGGGCCACCGTGTGCTGCCCCGCTCGGCGTGGGCTACCGAGCCGCCGCCGCAGGCAGCGCACGAGGTCGCCGCCGCGATCAAGCCTCTGTTCGTGCGCACTACCAAGAGTCGCCTGCAGCTCCCGCCCGTCCAGTTCAAAGTGGTCCCCGTCGCACCTGACGAACTGCAACGCGAAATCTACGCGGCTCTACGCAGCCGCTTCGCGCCTCGCGCCCGATTGGACAGCCGCGGACAGGCTGCGTTGGCCCGCATGGGAGGCATCGTCATGTACCTCCTTGAGGCCGCGACCAACCCCGGCCTGTTGAGCGCCGGGTCCTCCGCGGCTGACGCTCTGAGCTTCCGCCACCCGCCGTTGCCGATCGAAGGCGATGTGAACCTCGCCGAACTGCTTGCTGGCTACGGTGCGTATGAGACACCCACCAAGTTCCTCTATCTGGCTCAGCTAGTGGCCGATAACCGCGAGGCAGGTCGCAAGACGCTTGTCTGGTCGAACTTCGTGCGTAACCTCGAGGTCCTTCGTGGCGAGCTGTCGGCTTTTCAGCCCGCGGTCGTACACGGCGGCATCACCGCAGCACCCTCTTCTACCGTCGGCGGCGCCGCTCGGGAGACGGAGATCGCGCGGTTCCGGAGTGACCCGACCTGCTGGGTACTACTCGCCAACCCAGCCGCAGTCGGAGAAGGCGTGAGCCTTCACCACCACTGCAACGACGCGGTCTATCTCGACCGCACGTTCAACGCGGGCCAGTATCTGCAGAGCCTCGACCGTATCCACCGCCTAGGCCTCGCACCCGAGGTCACGACCCGCATCACCGTGCTAGTCACACCCGGCACGATCGACGATGTCGTGGCCCAGCGCGTAGGCGAGAAGACACAGCGGCTCGGTGCCATGCTGGATGACCCGGACATCGTGACGATGGCGCTCCCGGACGAGGACGATGTCGGCGCCCCCTTCGAAGCCGGCGACATCGCAGACGTTCACGCGCTCTTCGCCCACCTGCGCGGCGGCGATGGTTGACAGCCAGCTGCCGACACTGCACCAGCTCCGTTCAGCCTGCCTGGCCGCGCGAGTTATGCATCATCCTCAGACGGCGATCATGGCAGCCCGAGAGTCATTTCGCCGACTCCCAAGCGACGGCGTGTTCGGCGCGCGCGACTTTGACAGCGCCCAGGAGCTTCTCGGCAGCGTGAGTCTCATCTCGGTCCAGGACGAGGTTCTGGAGGTATCTGAGTCGATTGCCGAGATCGCGTTCGCTCCTCACGACGCGGCTGTCCAGCTCCTGTTCGACCTGATCCTGGAGCGCCGGCCGCCGCAGTGGCTCGCGATTGCCGCGACCGGGAACACACTCAGGACTGCGGCCATACCGGACCCCGACCTTGATGCCATAAGCAGCGTCCTGAGGGATCCGGATCTACGCGAGGCGATCCTGCTGCGCGCCGCACGCCGGCACGACGCGGCGGCCCTCGCCGCTCTGGGCGCCGTCGGGGAGCAGCACGTCCTCCAATATGCGCGCGGCGAGCTGATCGCTGCCGGCGCGCCGGATCTAGTCGATCAGGTCGTGCAGGTCAGCCGGATCTCCGATCAGCTCGGCTACGATGTGATCGCCCCGCGCCTGGACGGACATCCGCGCCGACTGGAGGTCAAGACGACCAGGCGCCGCCGCTGGCGCGGCGAGGTGTTCCTCTCCCGCAACGAGTACGAGGTGGGGCTGCGCGATCCCGACTGGGCGCTCGTGGTCGTCGAGATCGACACGGATGAAACACCGACTCTCGCCGGCTGGTGCCGCGCCGATCGGTTGCAGCCGATGATCCCGGAGGATCGTCATGCCGACGGACGTTGGGTCAGCGCATCCCTACAGCAGCCGAGCGCCCTGCTCACGAACGGCCTGCCGGGGCTCTAGGAGTCAGCTAAGCGCCGCCACGAGTAACGCGGACCCGTCGAGCGGTGGATCCTCAAGCAGGTATCTGAGGGCCAGCCTTGTCAACGCGTCGCGGTTGCCCCCGATTTCGCTGTGAAGCTCCGGGGCATCTGGGACCGGCTCCGCATTGGTCGTCAGCTCCTCCCACCACGGGTCAAGATCCATTGGGCTGCCGCCGATCATCGGCGGGCTCTGAAGCATGCCGACAGGAACCCCGCCACCGCTGTTCAGCATCGTCGCAGCATGTTCGTAGAACGCAATGGTCTCCTCGCCTCCATCTGCGGCGATGTGCAGCATCCATACGGCTGTCAAGGCCGACAAGACGAATGGAACGCGCGACTCCTGCGCGATCACGTCCTCCATCTGTTCGAGCACCCACATCCGCGCGCCCTCGACATCCACCAGTACTGCGGCGAGCAGCGCCCACACCGCAGGCATGATCGAGAAAATTAGCCCGTCATAGTCTTGGGAGAGTCCGTACCGCGGCGCGAACGCGCGGGCATCGCCCACGTCCTGTAGCGACCGTGCTCGCTCCAGGCATTCGCGAGCACGACCCGGCTCCTGCTCGGCGAGGATCGCAGAATGGAGCAGCGGCGCGACGTGCGCCGCGACGAAGCCTCCGTACTGAGCTGGATCGATGGGCGTCTCCTTATCCATGTCCGCCGACAGAATCCGCCCAAGGCGCGCCAGGAACGGCGTCTCTGACAGTGCGAGTTGCCCATAGCTGCGCGCCCACGGTGCGGTGAACCTGGCCGCCTCGATGTGCTCCCAGAGTCCGTCGAGCTCAACACCGGGCCATCTGGAGGGCGCGAGGGCCTGTGAGAGGGCGAGGACATCAATGGTGCTGCGCACGCGCCGGTGCTGGCTGAAGATGTCGCTCAGCGCAGTGCTCGCGCCGTCCGCGGCGATTCGGTAGACGCGGTAGTTGAACTTGCCGAAAAGCTCGCTGACCGCACTCAGCCTGCCGCTGGTCTCTCCGCCCTTTAGGACGATATGGAAGTGAAACAGCGGCTTCTGGAACAACAGCGTATCCTGGCCGAAGACCTTCGCCGCGTTGTAGGCCATCTGGCCGCTTGGTCGTGACTCCACCTCGAAGATGAACAGCGGGAATCGGTCGGTCTCCGAGGTCAGCCAGGCGACATCCACCGGAGCTTCCTCGGGCTCATCGGGTGTGACGTCGAACTCCGGCTCGGCCCTGTAGCCGAGGGCCCGGCCGAGCGCCAGCAGATTCTCTATCCACCGTAGGCCATCGGGGAGAGTGTGCTCGGCCACTGGCCGAGTCTACGGCGCTCAACGGTTGCACAAGACCGGCAGGCAGCTGCTGTCTGGGGCGGAGCTCCTGACGGCGGGGTCGCCGCATCGTCGATGATGAGGCACATGCCACGCCTGCCACAGGCAAGCCCTGCCGACCCGTTGATCGTCAAGGGACGGCCTCTGACGTTCTCCTACTTCCCGATCAAGCGCAAGAATCGCCGCTACGGCCTACAGGATGTGGTGTTTGCGGTTGACCCCTGGGCTGTGATTGAAGGCGCCGTCAACGATCAGGTGACGTCGGCAACGTCCCGCCGCGAGGCTCTGGCGTTCCTCCAGCAAGCACGTGCCTTCTACCAGGCGGGAGCTGCGCGCACTCCCGCCAGCCCGCTACTGACCTACTACGCCTTCCTCAACCTGGGCAAGGCGGTGATTCGCTCCCGCGGCTTCACGGGGTCGCTCGACGGCGCGCGCCACGGGCTGTCGGAGACTCACGTCGGCACCGGATTGTCTGGCTCCTCGGTCGTCGTGTGGGACGGAGGATCCCGGGTCAACGTGTTTGCCGAGCTGATGGAGCGCCTTGGTTTCCAGCGCCCCTCAACCGGGCCCATCTCGGTGTCCGGCCTCGCGCCGCAGCTCGTGGTCGGACACCGGCTCTGGCGGGAGGCGAGCGGCAGATCCGAGAGGTTCGTCGTGCTCGATGACATCGAGTTCGTCCATGACCGTGGAGCAAAGACGCTGTGGCTACGCTTGTGGCTTCGACGCGGGGACCTCTCGCGATACGGGATATCGCGCAGCCGGCTGCTCCAGGAGGGCGGGCTCGACGGACGCTTTTCCGAGGTCGATCCGACCCCTTTGACAGAGGACCGCGAGCTCGTTTGCTTGGAGCAGCAGAGCCCTGTCCCATACACTGGCCGTCCGACCGATGTCGTGGCCGGGCTGGTCGAGTCGTGCCGGCCGTGGCTATGGCGGATCATCACAGCCGGACCGGAGCGCGGCTATCGGCGTTATTACCTGCACCTCACCCCGCTGAATGCCCCCGGTCGCATGCCGCAGATCGCCTCGATGTGGATGCTGATCTTCTTCTTCGGCTCGGTAGTGCGGTACCGCCCGCAGGAGTTCGCCGCGATCGCAAACGGTCGCTACGGCGCGTGGGCCACGGACCTCGTCTCTGCCCAGCCCGAGCAGCTCCTTTTCATGCTGGCCAGCGAGATACGACGGAGAGAGGTGGCAAGGCCGGCCATCGTTTAGGTGGCCTGGTGATCCCCGGCGAGCGTCCGGATTCCCCTGAGCAGCATACATGTGTGTGGGATGGCATACGCAGGGTCTCGACGAGTGCGAGGCCGGGTATGGGCGCAGTATGGGGACCGCAGACGGGACCGCAGGCGGCCGAAATCCCCCGTATTTATTGGTTCTCTAACCGTTCGCCCCGATTGTCTTAGAGACCCGCGAACAGCCGCGAACACGCGCGAATATCCCCGAAAACGCTGGACATCGGGGGAGCGTGTTCGCTCGTGTTCGCGGCTGTTCGTGGGTCTGGAGACCGCAAAAGGACCGCAACAGGAGCAAAAAGGGACCGCAAAAGGACCGCAGCCGTTTTTTGGGCGGCCGGGCATGGGGAAACCGTCCGCCCCACTAGCGATCCTGCGACCCATGGCTGAGTTTTCCGATGTGGTGCTCGAATCGGTCGGTGTCCAGTCGTATGCTGATCTCGTTGCGCTCGGCCCTGAGGACATTCTTCGCCTCCTGGATGACAAGAAGCCCCCTCTACAGCCCTCCGATGCTTTCCTAGCGGTCATGGTCATCAGCGCGGTTTCGGAGCTGCAAGCAACCACCCGCGCCCTCGACTCCGCGAAGCTGGGGTTCGAGCGCGCCACAATCGTTCTGGCGGCAGTGAGCATGATCCTCACGGCAGCCGGCGTGATCGTTGCGCTCATCACGCTCACCGGGTAGCGAGGCTGCCGCTCATGGGGGCGAACTGGACGAGGTAGGCAGGGCGCGGAAGCCGCGCGCATTTCGGCCTTATATCGACGGCCAGACACTCGCTGATTGCCACGACTCGCGCCGCCAGTCTGTGTAGGCCTCGTCGGGCTCGTCGGTGGGGCTCGACACTGGCGCCGTGGCGTCGCTGACCGGATAGTGGGTGCCCTGGCGCCGACGCGAGCCGATGTGGAGGTACGTCACCCGCGAAGGTCGCTGGGTACTTGTGGAAATACCGAGCCTCGGAATCGCGGAGGGGAAGGAGGCATTCCTTCCGCGCTCGGCGCTTCCCAAGACGCTGCCGACGTATTCTAACTAGCCCGGATCATTCAGTAAGGCTGTGATCGTGTTTTTCTGGGGTGTGGGTGGTGTCGGCGGTGGGGTGGATCGCGGTTGGTGATGCTTGGGCTGTCGTGTGCGATGCGATCTGTGGTTGTGTTCGTTGGTTGAGCGTATGGCGTGTCGTTTTCGGGCATGCTGCGCGTGGTCGTCGGCTGTTCTTCGCTTCGTGGTCGCGTCCGGCGGTTTCTAGTCGGCGGGTGCTGAGAGCGCTTCGAGCTTTGCGAACGCGGCGGCGAGGTCGCGCGCCCAGGGCCAGGTGCGCTGGAGTTTGAGGCGTGCGCGGCGCCCATGGAAGGAGAGCCGTGCGGCCGTATGCAGGATCGTGTAGCGCAGTCGCTTGGGCTCGGCTTTGGCGAGTTGGCCGTCGAGCAACAGCGTTTGTGACCAGATGATCAGGTCGTGCGCGATCAGGACGAGGTAGAGCCACACCTGGTTCATCTGGAAGTCCTGGAAGGGGAGCTTGCGCAGCCCGGTGTCCTTGTCGTTGCGGATGTGATCCTCGGCGTGAGCGCGCTGGCGCTGGCGGAGCTCCAGGACGGCGATCGCGGGGTCGTCTTGGTCGGTGAGGAAGACCTGGAAGCGGTGCCCGTCATGGTCGGTGAACGCGAGTTGTGCGCCGGGGTGTGCTCGCTCGCGGCGGCAGACCAGGCGTGAGCGCTCAGGCCAGCCGTCCAGGTCCACGAGACCAGTGAGCTCGGCGAGCTGACCGTTCGGGCGTATTTTCCCGTCCTTCTCGAGCGCTGGAACCCAAGCATCCTTGGGCAGATCAAGGATCGCGCTGCGGACAGGCTCGGTCAGGTCGAACCCGACCGAGAAGCCGATCCGCCCCTCGCGGCACCAGTCCACGAGTTCGTGCGCGGCGCCAGCGGAGTCCGTGCGCAAGAGGATCTCGAGCTCCTGCACGTGCTCAGGCGGGATCTGCTCGAGTGCGCTTTCAGCAGCCGTGATCTGGTCGCAGGCGCTGTGTGTCCCGGCGTTGCCTGGGCGCAGCATCCCGGCGAGCGCCTCGTTTGACTCGTCGCAGTAGGCCATCATCGGCGCAAAGCCATACCCGCCCTTGAAATTTCCTGCGGCGCCGTCCTTCTCCGAGTGCGCCGTGATCAGCGTCGCGTCCAAATCGATCGTCACACGACCCGGTTTGACACCCAGCTCCCACGCTCGTGCGCGTGCGTTCGCGTGCGCGGCGCGCAGAGCGTCCACCAGCTCGGGTGAAGAGGCGATCCGCTCGATCACGCGATAAGCGGTCGCGTTCGATGCGATCGCGCCGAACAGCGCCAGCTGGTCGCGCAGCCCACCGAGATCTGAGACGCACTCCCCGCCATCGGCCAGCATCACGGCCAAGTCCCGCACGACCCGGCCCGGGTCATGGCCCGAGCGACGCTCCTTCATCCCCAAGAGACCAAGCGACAGCGCTCTCGTCAGCCCCGTCCTATCAGCGATCCCGGCCAGCAACGCCGACCCGGCGCGCGAGACCAAACCCTCACCGTCCGACGTAACCTCTACCTTCAAATCGCGGCCACCGCGCTGCACCCGCAAGGTGATCCTCCTGAGCTCGGGAACAAGGTCTCGACAACCCCAATTCTCCAAGCCCAGTCGGACGTTTCCCGCCCCGGCAAGCCCGGGGCGGAATCGTTAATGAATGATCCGGGCTAGCATGAGGCTACTGCCACTATTTTTCCTCGCAGGCGCGCTCGTCCTGGTGTCTCCGGAGGCGGCGCTGGCTGAGAGGGCGATGAAGTTGCGTGCGCGGCCCGCCGCGACGAGCTATAAGTTCGAGGATCTCACGATCACACAACAGGTGGCGGCGAATGGCAAGCCGATTTCCGGGTTCGTCTCGTATTTCCGGCTCAATCGTGCGTTGCCCTTTGCTCCTCGGGGCAAGTTCGAAGGGGAAGAAGAAGGCGGCCCGCGTCTTTTCGCCGCGTACCTCTCGGTGGACCGCGTCCATGAAGAAGGCAGCACCGAAGCGATGGGCAACGACACGAGTAGGCACTGCTACACGGAAACGATCGAAGTCCATGCGCACGAACATCAGCCTCGCATCGGCGAACTTGTAACCGTGTCCCTCGTCGTGCAGGGTCGGAGCACGATTGCGACTCGCACTCGTGTTCGTACTCGTAAACTGGGACCAATCGTGAGAGAGCCCAACGGTACACGTCGGAACCTGATAAATCAGCCTTACGAAAAGGCATTTGGCTGTCTCAAAACATCCTCTTAGTGACTCAAGACTTTATGAGTAGTGGCCCTGCGCGCCCGTGGGCGGCGCCAGATTTTCCAGCCCGAGCACGGAGGGGCGCCGTGACGCGTACAGCCGCTTGTCCCGAGGCTGGCATCGTCGCGCGGAGCAGCGACCAACATACGCGCGTGAGCGATGGCATGCGTTGGGTCTCGCCTTTGCGTTCCCCCGGCACGGGCGCGGTATGCAGGACCGCAATCGGACCGCAGACTCCCAGAAAACCGCATCAGAAAGCCGACTCTAACCCTTCGCCCCGATTGTCTTAGAGAACCGCGAAGGCCAGCGAACACGGGCGAAAATCCCCGAAAACGCTGGGCCTCGCGGGACTGTATTCGCTCGTGTTCGCGGCTGTTCGTGGGATTCGGGACCGCATACAGACCGCACCAGTCGCCGAAACGGACCGCAGATAGACCGCAAATCTGGCGGGCGACTTGGGCACACCGGCCCACCGGTGTCGTTGCCGCGAGTGTCTCGCCATGCGTAAGACAAGGGGAGGAAAGCGGCGCTCTGGTTGGTGACGTCTCTGGAAGCGGTGCCGGGAACGCGAGATGAGCACAGACGTAATGTGCGTTGACGCTACGGCTTCTGCGTGTCGCCTGGCGGCGGGAAAATGCGCACTTCTCGCTGAAGTCCTTTGGGTATCCGCAGCGGGGGTGAGGCAGCTTGCCATTCGGTGTGCGCGCGAGTTGAGGCAGGCGCCAGATTAACCAAGGGAGGGAGATAGTCGCTATCGGGGCTCAGCAGGCGCCCCAGAAGGCTGGGCTTCAGTGCCACGTCTTTCGTGACGACTGCGAGAGACTGAGTGCCAGCCTCGAACAGGTCAGCCACTTTGGGGCGGGCGAGCAATTCAGCGCACTTGCGCCGCATCCCCAAGACAGCCAGAGTCGCCTTCGCTGGTATCCCCAATAGGCCAGCCTCGTGCGACATGGCACGATAGGTCTCATCGCTGGCAAACCGAGAGAAGGCGCGGACGCGGTCAATCTCGATCCCGTGGCGCACGTGCAGACTGGGAGTCGCCAAGGGCTCGTACGCATTCAGGATGCCCTCAATGGCTGCTAGATTTCCCCGAGCGTCCGGGGTCGTTACGCTGGCGCGCAGCACGTCGATGGCTGACAACATCGCCGCCGGATCGAGCGGCACTTGACAGCGATGAGTGATTCCGACGAGAAGGCGGCGGAGGTCTATCAGGGCGCGACAAAGGGCGTTTGTGATTCGAGAGTCCATCTCGCTCGTGCTTTCGAAGACACCAGCTTCACCCGATATTTTAATGCCGTGCTCCGTGATGACGGGGAGTAGAACGGCAAACGCCTTTTCATAAGCCTCGGAATTTGTGTCGACCTTTACGATGCGCGATCGCAGCGCATGTGGGAGAAAGGAGAAGTCGTCATAAAATGACGACGCTGGGCAAACGGCGAGTCTCACCGCACTCTGCGCGATGAGCGCCTCGACGACAAACTCCAAATACGAGAGATCTCGGACCATGCCTCGGCGGCCATCCTCTGTCTCAAACGGCCGCATTGGAACGCTTTCTGGCAGGAGTACCGTGGTCAGCTCGGGGAGACCGGTCAGGCGGGTCATCCGCGGGAGACAGCTTTGTGGCTCAGCTTCACTGGGGCGACGCGCGATGATTTAGACGCGGGGCGACTTGCGGCCATTGCCGGGCTCAGGCGGCGGCGAGGGCGGCTGCGAGATCGTCGGCGTTCGTCTCGATCAAGTTGGGCACTGTGATCGTGATCTTGCCGTTGTGTTCGACGAGCCATTTCGCGTTGACGATCGTGATGCCGATGATGTTGCCGTTGCCGTCCAGCCTCACGGCGTGACCCTCCGGGGTGCCGAACGTGTCGGCTGCGGCCTGTTGCTCGCCTCGGCGTAGGTAGAGGACGTCGCCGTCGGTGTCGTAGGAGACGTGATCGAACTCGTATGGACCGACGTGGACCGTCATCGTCGCCAGCCTCCCGTTCGCGGATCGTTGGACTGCGGGAACGCTGTCACGACGCGATCGAAGTCGCCGCTGAACTCCGTGACCACCCGGATCCAGCGCAGCGGGCCTCCTTCGCGGAAGTAGCGTTCCCGTCCGGCTTGGAGGTCGGGTTCGCGGTGATCGGGCATCTCGATCGCGGTCATCGTCTCTTCAAGGTACTCGCTCATCTCGACATGCTGCTGGAGGACATGATTCCACGCCACGTCGTCTATGTGGACGAGATGGCCCTCGGGGTTGCGAATCTCAGCGATGACATTGTGCTCGGTGATCGGCCAAGGCTAAGCACGACTTGGGACGAACTTCTGCGCGAGGATGCCACGTAGCACCCCGCAGGGCGCCTACGGCATCCACACAGGCCTCCGCCGCAGCGTCGCGCGACCGCCGGATCGGCATACACGTGTGCGGGATGGCATACGCCTGGCGTCGGGTCGTGCAAGCGCCGGCATGGAGGCGGTCCGGAGGCCGCAAATGGACCGCAGAGGGCTCGAAATCCGCATCAGAAAGCCAACTCTAACCGTTCGCCCCGATAGGTTCATGCTCCTACGCGGCCGGGCAAGCGAGAGACAGAGTCCGTGCCCGATCGTGTACAGAAGTTCGTTATGGCATACGCCGGGCCTCGCCCGACGCCAAGCCTGGCATGAGGGCGGTATGGCCCCCCGCAAACCCCCGTAGAGCGCCAAAAAACCGCATAGGAAAGCCAACTCTAACCGTTCGCCCCGATTGCCTTAGAGAACCGCACTGGTCTGTCAGTGCGCCGGGCTGCCTCGTTCAGCTGACGTCCCGGCGCGCGACCAGCGGCAGGCCTATCAGCGCAAGCACGACCACCCATGCAACCAGCACAAGCCCGCCGGCGGCAGGCGAAAGCAGGTGTTCGGTCTTCAGCCCGATCAGCGCGTCCTGTGCGCGCGTAGGCGTGAAGCGACCGACCGACGGGACCAGGCCGAACAGCAGGTTGTCAACGATGAAGCCCCAGGCGAGCAGGCCGATCACCGCGCCGACCTGGTTGCGCACGATCGCGCCGAAGCCCACGCCTAGCGCTGCCCACAGGGCGGTTGCAGCGAGCGTCCCCAGCAGCAGCAGCGCGACTTCGCCGCCGCTCAACACAAACGTGATGCCGCGGGCGTCGATGATCAGATAGCCGATCGCAAAGCCCACTCCCTCGCCGACAACGCCGAACACGAGGCCCGCAAGCAGGCCCGCGATCAGCTTCGCGCCGAGCACACGCGAGCGCACAGGCGTGAACAGGAACGTCGGGCGGATCGTGCCAAAGCGAAACTCGCTGGTCACCAGCAGCACGCCCGCAAGCGCCGAGAAGATCCCCGCAAGGCTGCCCAAGCTGAGCGTCGTGCGCTGGTCTTCGGTCGTGGACAGGCCGCTGATTTTGCTGAGCAGCCCCGTCAGCAGCGCAAACAGCAGGATCAGCGCGATCATCCCCAGCACCAAGCCAAGCGTGGTGCGTGTCGAGCGCACCTTCAAGAGCTCTGCTTTGACCTGTGCGATCACGGCTTCGCCTCGGGGGGGACGGCGACGCTCGGGGTCGCACCGCTGACAGCGCTGCCGTCTCCACCGGTCAGCTCGAGGAAGATCTGCTCCAGCGAGGAGCCTTCGGTGACGAGCTCATGCACCGGCACCCCTGCAGCGAGCGCGACGTCGCCGACGTGCTCGCTGGTGGTGCCGTGCACGAGCAGCACATGCTCGTTGCCTGCCGTCGTCTGCAGTTGCTCGCGCTCGAGCGCTTGGCGCAGCTGCTCGACGCCCGGCGTGCGCACGCGCACCGCGCCGCCGACCTGCGCTGTCAGCTGCTCCAGCGAGGACTCCACAACGAGCCGCCCGCGGTTGATGATCAGCACCTGGTCGACCGTCTGTGCGACCTCTGCCAGCACATGGCTCGAGATCAGCACCGTACGCCCTCCGGAGGCAAACGCGCGCAGGAAGTCACGCAGCCAGCGCACGCCCTCGGGGTCAAGGCCGTTGGCAGGCTCGTCCAGCACCAGCAGCTCGGGATCGCCAAGCAGCGCCGCTGCAAGCCCCAGCCGCTGGCGCATGCCCAGCGAGTAGCCCTTCACGCGGCGTTTGGCAGCGTCCTTCAGTTCCACCAGCGCCAGCACCTCGTCGGCGCGCGAGTCGGGCAGGCCGGCAGCAAGGCCGAGTGTGCGCAGATGGTCGCGGCCTGAGCGGCCAGGGTGGAAGTCAGTGGCCTCGAGCACCGCGCCGATCCGCAGCGCCGGCTGTTGCAGCTGCGCATAGAGCTGGTCGAACACGAGCGCGCGGCCACTCGTCGGCACCGCCAAGCCGAGCAGCATCCGCAGCGTCGTCGTCTTGCCTGCGCCGTTGGGGCCCAGAAAGCCCGTGATCGTGCCCGCGGCGAGCTCGAACGACAGGTCCTCGACTGCTGTCAGCCCGCCAAAGCGCTTTGACAGCGACTCTGCGCGAACGATTGCCGTCACGCGCTCATCGCTTCGTCGGGCACCAGCTCACGCGCGGATCGCCTTGCCCCACGCCAGCCACGCGCACATCGCTTCGCCCGCAGGCAGCAATCGTTCACGCTGGCAGCGTAGTTCACGCATCGGCATCGTCAGCACGATCGCGATCCGCCAGGCGCGCTCTGGCAGCGCCGCGCTCGACGCCGAGCGCGGCCAGCAGCTCGACCGCGGGGTCTGGCGCCGGCAGCTCGAGGATCCCCGCGAGCACATGCTGCGGGCCTGGATGCGAGTGCCCGCGCCGCATCGACCTGGAGGACTCGCTGAGCACTTTCTTCGCGCAAGGCGTGAGTCGCAGATGTTTGCGCAGCACCATCCTGATCGTCGGCCGCGCAGGCACAGCGCTTGGATCGAGTGCCGGCAACTGCGGAACGGCGGGCGGCGGGTCCATGCCAATCGCGACCAGCGCTTCGTTGTCCATCGCCTCGAGCGCCGCGCGCGCATGCTCTGCATCTGTGCCCAGTGCCTCAGCGACCAACGGCTCGTTCAGCAGCGCCACCAATACGAGCTCTGTGCCGATCCTGCGATCGCCACGGCGTCGCGCTTCTTCACGTGCGACGACATAGGTCGACCACGGGTGGTACTCGCCGCCGGGCGAGCCCTTGCCGGCCGCGCCCGCGCCTGCGGCCTCGCGTCGTTTCGATGCTCCGCTCATCTGCGTCTCAGAGCTCCTTTCCGTGCTTGGTGTGCGCTGACTGGCGCGTCACGCCGAGCGCGTCGCCGATCTGCTGCCACGACCAGCCCTGGCGCCGCGCCACAGCAACCTGGTTGGCCTCGACGCGCTCTGCCAAGCGGCGCAGCGCTAGGGCGGCGCGCAAGCCCACTGCTGGGTTCTCGGAGGTGGCCGCCGCGGCCAGGTCGTCTACGTTCATGGCGTCAGTTTAGATTGACATGGGCCGTTTGTCAATATAAACTGACGGCTGCTCGCGATCCGCGGGGAGTTGGGCTCGTGCCCCGCCGCTGACGATCCCGACCGCGCGCGAGACGCTCGGGCTGCGCGCGCCCGGGCGGACTCGCCTCCGACGAGCTCCGCGGTGCCGCCACCCGCACAGCGCTCAACTATCTGCGGGAGTTGTTCGCCAGCCCGACTGCCCTGGGCGCGACGACGGCCGGGATTCAGCCGTCGTCAGAGCATCTCGCTCGAATCCAGTCGGGCCTGCTCCAGGTTCGACTGGTGGGGGCCGGAGAGCCAGTCCGCATCCGGCCCCAGACGCGCGTCGACCGGTTCCTCTCCTTGCCGCAGCGCGTCGATGTAGCCATGATCGGCGGCGAGGCGGGCCGCCACCTCGGGGCCCTCGGCCACGGCGCCGTGGCCGGGGATAACGACATCGACGTGCCTGGCGGCCTCACCCAGCCGGTCGAGTGCCTTCTCATAGGCGCCCACCTGATCGGGGCGGCGAGCGTCGAGGAGCGGGATCAGGACGTCGGAGAGCATGTCACCGGCGAGCAGGACGCCACGGTCTGCGAGCAGGACCGCGGCGTGGCCGATGGCGTGCGCCTGATGCTCGATGATCTCGCCGGGCACGGGTCCGCCGTCAGCGGGCAGGGGGGTGATGAGCGCGATCAGCTCGAGAGGGATGCCTGACGCGCTCTCCGCCGCCATCGCCCGCGCCCGCTCTCGGGCTTCACTGGCAGCGTGGGCGCCGGCAGGGGTGGCGTAGCGCGGTACGTCGCCGAACCGGGGATGCCAGAGCAGGTGGTCCCAGTGTGGATGGGTGGAGAACCCAGCGACCAACGAAATGCCGAGCCGGTCTACGTCATCGGCGAGCTGCTTCAACTCAAAGCCATTGATGCCGGGATCGATCAGGATCAACCCATCCTCCCCGCGTACCACGATGGAATTGGTCCAGACCCACTCGCTCTGCCGGACCCAGACGCCATCAGCCACCTGATTCAACATTGGCTTACCCTGTCAGGTGTTTCCCCCCGGCGCAAGCGACCGGCTGCGCCACTGCGGTTTTTCTGGCGCGGCAGTTGAGCCCGGCTGCGATCTGGTCAAGCTTAGGCGGGCTACAAGCGCGAGACGAGTTCGGCCACGATCTCGGCGGCGGGCTGTGACTGCTTGGCGAGCGCAACGCTCTGCCCGGCCCATAGCGATAGCGCCTCGATCTCCCCCGTTGTCCCAACGAGCGGGGGCGCTGGGGAATATCGAACGATGGGTTCGCCCGAGGCGAAGTGCGCGATCACCTCTCCTTCTCCCGGTCGGCTACCCAGTGGCGGCCGGCCTGCGGCCTCCCACCTCTCGGCCGTGGAGTTGTGGATGGCGCGGTGAGGGGAGTCTGGCCACCCCACCGCATAAAGGTCGGCGTACCACTCTGCGTCGGTCTCGGTCGCGGCTATCAGGCGGCGCCGATACTCCTCGTGGATCGGCATCTCCTCGGCCAGGAGAAACCGGGTGCCCAGCCAGGCGGCCTGCGCGCCAAGGGCCAGCACGGCCGCGACCCCTCGAGCGTCGCCGATCCCACCGGCGGCGATCACCGGTACAGGCGCCACCGCGTCGACCACCGCTGGCACCAATGGCAGCGTTGCCACGCCACCCCATACGTGCCCGCCAGCCTCCCAACCCTGCGCAACGATGATGTCCACTCCACATCCGGCTGCGCGTCGCGCTTCCTCGGCGCTCCCGACCGTGTGCATAACGAGCCCTCCGGCGTCATGCACCGAGTCGACGTAACTGTCGGGCTCACCCCACAGGAACGACACGATCCGCAGACCAGCGGAAAGTGCCTGCTCGAGTCGACGGTGCTGATCGGAGGTGAGAACGAAATTGCCGGCGAAGGGCCGGTCGGTGAGCGCCGCCGTTTCACGAACGAGATCTCCCGCGTCATCGGCCCACCACAGCGCCACGCTGCCTAGAGCGCCGGCATTGGAGACCGCGGCGGGCAGGGGGGGATCGTCAGACACCGGCGCCTGGACGATCGGGTGTTCGATCCCCAGCAACTCGCACACCGGCGTGTGGGCATTCATTGCGATGGCCCTCCCTTCTGGCGCCCGTGGCGCCGGCTGACTAGGCTCGATGTGGACCCTCGTCACTCCTCGACCATGGACAGGAGCAAATCATGCGCAGCGACATCGCCCCAGGCGGCACCTTCCCCGACTATGAGTTGCCCGATCACGAGAACGTTACTCAAAGGCTCAGCGAGATCCAAGGCGAGGACCCCCTGATCCTCACGCTCGCACGCGGGAACTACTGCCCCAAGGAGCACCAGCAGCACCTCGAGCTCGCCGCCAACTACCCCAAGATTGCGGTGGCCTACACGAAGGTCGCCACGATCTCGACCGACACCCACCACGCGAGCCAGGAGTTCCGCGCGTCGACAGGCGCGCAGTGGCCCTTTCTCTCCGACCCGGAGCGGACCGTCCAGAAGGACCTCGACATCCAGGAGTACACCGACCCCGAGCACGACCCGATGATCCCCCACACCCTCGTGCTCAAGCCCGGGCTGGTCATCCACAGCGTCTACAACGGCTACTGGTTCTGGGGACGTCCCTCGTTCGTGGATCTCTCGCACGACCTGCGGACCGTGACCAGCGAGATCCGCCCCGACTGGGATCTGAGCAAGCCTGGGCTGCGCGAAGCGTGGGACGCGGGCGACTACTCGCCATTTCACGGGTGGGACAAGCGCACCCCCGGGTCGGTACCGACGTCTTACAATTCTTGACACCGTTCGACGGCGCTCCGGGAGCGGCGGCGGGCAGTAAGACGCGGTCGTGTCGCTACAGTCGAGCGCATGTCGATCCAACGCATGGACCACGTCGGCGTCGTCGTCGACGACCTTGCGGCCGCGACGGCATTCTTTGTCGAGCTCGGACTTAAGCTGCAGGGCGAGGCGCCGGTCGCGGGCGATTGGGTGGACCGTGTGGTGGGGCTCGAGGGCGTCCGGGCGGAGATCGTGATGATGGCGACTCCGGACGGCGACGTACGGCTCGAGCTGGCGAAGTTTCACGCCCCATCGGGCCCGGGCGGCGACCGGCGCGCGCCGGCGAACACCCCGGGCATCCGCCACGTCGCGTTCGTAGTCGACGATGTCGATGCCGTCGTTGCCAGCTTGCGAGCCGGCGGCGCGGAGCTCGTTGGCGAGGTGGAGCGCTACCAAGACAGCTATCGGCTCTGCTATGTACGCGGCCCGGAGGGGATCATCGTCGAGCTGGCGCAGCAGATCGGCTGAGGTCTCCTTGAAAGCATCGCGTCGGCGAGGTCCGTCCGTGTAACAAACTGGCCCCACCCGGACATCCACATCGCGATGACGCCCGACGAACGTTTTCAGGCGCTGTATGACGCCCACGCCGGCGCGGTGCTGAGCTACGCGCGTCGGCGTGCAGCTCGCGCGGACGCCGACGACGTGCTGGCCGAGGTCTTCCTCGTCGCGTGGCGCCGGCTCGAGGACGTTCCGAGCGCCCAGGAGCGGCTCTGGCTGCTCGGCGTCGCGCGCCGCGTGCTGGCCAACCAGCGCCGCGGTAGCACGCGTCAGGGCGCGCTGCGCGAACAGCTCGCGGTGCACACGCAGGCGCCCGCACCCACGCCCGTGCACCCGTTCCCCGCCGCCGGCCGGACGCGGCTGGGGCGCGCCCTCGCGAGTCTCAGCGAGAGCGACCGCGAGCTGCTGCTGCTGCTCGCCTGGGAGGGCCTCAGCAACGAGGAGGCTGCCCGCGTGCTGGAGATCGGGCCGCGGGCGTTGCGCGTGCGCCTGCACCGCGCGCGCCGACGACTTGCGGATGCGCTCGCCCGCGAGGGATCGAGCGCCGCCGCCGACACCGCTACCGCCCTGGAGGCTTTGTGATGGGAACCGACTTGCTCGAGCAGATCAGCGCGATCAACCCGCTGCCGGAGGACCTCCCCGCGCCCCCGATCGCCTCGCTTCCCGCGCTCCGCGAGCGCGGCGCCCCGCGCTCCGCGAGCGCGGCGCCCCGCGCTCCGCGAGCTCGCGCCCGCTCGGCGTTCCCCAAGCGCGCCGCGCTCGCACTGCCGATCGTCGCCGCGGTGCTCGGTTTTGCGCTGCTCGGCCAAGGCGGAGGCGGCCAGTTCGACGTTGCTGCCGCCGTCTACAACGCGACGCTCGCCGGAAACGGCGTGCATTACATGTTCCTCGAAGGCGAAGCGGGCTTTGTCAGGATTCGCTATCAGCGCTGGAGCACGACCGATCCGCTGCGCGAACGGGACGTCATCGCCGGCCCCTCGCAAACCGTCGAACTGGTCAGCGGCGGCGGCGTGGAGTCGGCCTGGTCTACCGAACATTCGCAAAAGATCCTGCGCGCGCACAGCTCGGCGCCCTTGCTGAATAACTGGGATCCCGTGCGCGTCATCCAGCAGGCCTATCGCGCGGGCCGGCTGCACGTGCTCGGCAAGACGACTGTCGGCGCCCGTGCCGCCTACCGAGCAGAGGTGCTGCCGCCGCACGGCAACGCGGGCGCGATCGTGATCGTCGACGCTCACACGTTCATGCCGATCGAGATGATCTATCACAGGCCGGGCGGCGGCCCGTCGACGCTCGTGGTGCACGTGCGCTCATACGAGGAGCTGCCCGCGACGAACGCGAACCTCGGGCTCCTGACGCTCGCCCACCATGCCAGCACGCGCGTGGTGAACGTGACGCGGCAGGCCGAGCGCTGAGGCGCGGCGCGCGCCGAGCCCGCGAGGTAGGCCGGCTCCGCGTGCTCGCCGACAGCTCCAAGGGCCCGCTCAACGACGATCAGTTCTAACTAATTGACCGCGTTCTGCTCGGTGGCACAGTCGCGCCGGCGAGGTCGGCAATGTGGTTGGTGGTGCCGTCCCAGCCTGACCACATTGCTGTGGCGCCGGCGCGTGCAGTCCAGGTAGAAGTCACGTACCTAGAAATCCACGTCGCGTGAGGCGCGGGACGGCGATGGACCGCAAACTTGCACAACCAACTGGGGGGCTGACATGAAGGGTACGGGGGCGCGAATGAAGTACGGTTCCGCGGCAGCGCTGCTGGCCTGTTTGTTGGTTGGACTTGCGATCTCGCCGTTTGCGGCGTCGGGAGATAGCTCGCCCGCTGTCGAAGCCGTGGCCAACACCTCGTCGCTGTCCGGTGCGCTGGTGACGCTCGGGTCCCCGGATCAAGGCGAACAGTCGCTGGCCGCTGAACAGGCGAAGCTGGCTCGCCCAGAAGCGGTGGCCGACCGGGAAGCATCGCGCTCGGAGTACGAGCACCTGAACACCAGGCAGGCTGAGGCTGTGGCCGCCGCGACGTTCCCCGCGCTGATCCACCAGCCGGCCGATGGGGCGCCAAAGGCGCCAGCGGGTGCGCGGATAACGAGCTACACGAGCGATAACACCGCCCGGGTCGACCTCGGTGGTGGGAAGCTGGGAGTGATCGAATCGTCGATTCCGATAGCGGCCGCGTCGCGTTCGGGTGGCTACGTGCCGCTGAACCTGTCGCTGGAGGAAGTGGGCCAAGCTTTCCAGCCGAAGCTCTCGCCTGTTGGCATACATATCCCGAAGACTCTCAGCGATGGTGTGAGCCTAGGTCGAAGCGGTGTGTCGCTGGCTCCCGTCGATGCTCGGGGCGCGTCGTTGCGGACCCCCGGACAGGTGACGGCGGGAATGAGCGTGTTGTATGCAAACGCGCTCCCAGATACCGACGTCGTGGTCAAGCCGACCGCGCAGGGGTTTGACGAGGACGCTCTGCTGCGGTCGGTCAAGAGCGCGCAGCGGTTGTTCTTTCGAGTTGGCCTGCCGAGGGGGGCGCGCCTGCTCCACCAAGGTGCTGGTCCGGCGCGGGTTGTGCTTGGGGGCCACGCGATCGCGTCGATTCTTCCGCCCAGCGCTCTGGATGCCGCCGGCACGGCGGTCCCGGTGTCGATGAGCGTTTTGGGCGACACGCTGAGCATCGCGGTCAACGCGCCGGCTGGGAGCTACCAGTATCCGATCGCGGTCGACCCGACCGTGGTTTACGACGAAGTCTATGAAAAGGGGCCGGCGTGGGAATTCGGCACAGATAATGAGCTCGGCTTCTCCTTCTCGGATTCGGGGGAAACCTGGAAAGAAGGTGAAGAACGTCACCCCGGCTTCATTGGGGTGTGTTTGTGTGGGTACGGGTATGAACGGAGCCAATACGGCGCTATACTCTACACCACGAAAGGTGAATCCAAAATCGAACACTGGCGTGCGGAAACCTCCTCGGACATTCCCTCCACGGTCGCGAATAGCGAAATGCTGATCGCTGATGCTCACCTTGAATCCGAAAGGCTGTTGCTGCCTAAAGAACTGGGTTGGCATGAAGTGTCGGCTACGATCGAACCGTCAGAGGGCAACACGGCTGAGCTATGGGTGGCAGTGACGGCGCTGTCCGGCAAAGAAGCCTACACGTCAGGGCTTTATCGCTCGGAAATGACTTTGCAGCAGAGCGCCCCGCCGAGTATAAAAATGAACACGACCGAAGAAGTGGTCGGCGGCGAGCAGAATCCGCTGTACGGCAATCGCTGGGCCAGCACCTCGTCGGGCGAATGGGGCGTCTCGGCGACTGGCACCGATCCTGGACTGGGCGTGCAGTCCTTGACGTCGAGCTCGCCCGGCGCGGCGAAATGGGGCTCGACCTGGGCGGGTTGGTGCAGCGGTGCGCAGTGCCATACCCCAACAACGGGGACATTCGCACTCAAAGGTAGCCTCGAATCTCTGCCCGAAGGCGAAGACTCGGTCGAAGTAAAGGTGAAGGATCCCGTCGGCCTTGAAGGGAGCACGGGGTCCTACAAAGTCAAAATCGACAGCGCCCCGCCTCATAACCTCACGTTGACCGGGTTGACGAATGGGGCCGAACTTGGAGGCGGCCCGACCACGCTGAAGGCCGAAGCGACGGACGGTTCGGGTTCGACGCCCAGTTCGGGGATAAAGTCGCTCGCCATCGCCGTCGACGGGCGCCAGGTCGGTTCGCCGGAGGGTTCCTGTTCGGTGCCGACGGGTCCGTGTACGGCAAAAGCGGAATGGTCGCTCAGTGGCGGTGAATTCAGTACCGGGCAGCACAAGCTCAAGGTGACTGCCACCGATAACGCCGGCAATGTCGCTACGGAAGAAATCAGCTTCGAGGTTTATCGTGCCGCGCTCGTGCCGCTGGGTCCAGGCTCGGTTCAGCCGCAGTCTGGCGAGTTCACCCTCGGCTCGACCGATGTGTCGGTGGCTGGCGCGGGGCCCAGTTTGGCGGTCACGCGGAGCTATCGCTCGCGTCATCTCACGGCGGGGTCGGAAGGTCCTCTGGGGCCACAGTGGAGCCTGAGTGTGGGTGGTCAGGAAAGCATCGCCAAGCTCCCGGGCGGCAACGCGACGCTGACCACGTCAAACGGGGGACAGACGACGTTCACGAGCAACGAAAAAGGCGGCTTTGTCTCGCCTTCGGGGGATGCGAGCCTGTCGCTGTCTGAAGTCAAGAACGAAAAAGGCGAACTGACAGAATACGTTATGAAGGATGCGGCGGATGCCGTGACTACGCGCTTCACGTCGTCGAGCGGATCATCAGGGAGCTTGTGGAAGCCCACGAAGCAGGAAGGTCCGTTGGCCTCGCAGACGGTTCGCTACGTCTTTCAGACCGTCGAAGGTGTGACCGAGCCGAAGTGGGCGATCGCGCCGGAACCAGCGGGCTTGTCGTTCTCGTGTATCTCGAGGCTCGAAAAAGCTGAAAAACTCGAAAAGGGTTGCCGAATCCTTGAGTTCGAATATGCGGCTAAAACCAAGGAAAGCATCGGCGAAAACGAAAAAGAATGGGGCGAATACAAGGGTCGCCTGCAGCGGGTGTTGTTCGAGGCGTACAACCCAGCGAGCAAAAAAATGGAAGAACCCGGGACGGCCGTAGCCGAATATGCCTATGACAAACAGGGCAGGTTGCGCGCCGAGTGGAACCCGCAGATCTCGCCGGCGCTGAAGGCCCTCTACGGCTATGATCCCGAAGGGCATGTGACGGCGCTGACGGAGCCCGGGGAGGAGTCATGGGCGTTTACGTACGGCACCAGCGCGGGGGACTCGAACACTGGTCGAGTGGTGAAGGTCACACAGGCGCCGGCATCGGCGGGCCTGTGGAACGGAGCATCACCGGTCAACACCGAAGCGCCCAAGCTGTCGCGTCCGCCGACTGTTGGTTTGCGGATGTCCGTCTCCAACGGCGCGTGGTCGAACTCGCCGATTGCGTATGGCTATCAGTGGGAGGACTGCAACTCCACAGGCAAAGCATGCACGCCAATCTCGGGGGCTACCAACGCGAACTACACACCCACCGAAAGCGACCTCGGGCACACGGTGGTCGCTGAGGTCACCGCGACCAACGGAGGCGGCTCGGTCGTTGCGGTAACCGGCTATAGCAAAGCGCTGGAAGCCGAAATGGTCGAATACACGGTTCCCGGTTCTGGCTATGTCTATACGAGGGGGATCACCACGGGGTCGGACAAAAACCTGTGGTTCACCAAGTTCAACTCGAGCGAAAGCAAGATCGGAAAGATCACGACTTCCGGTACGATCACCGAATACGCGCTTCCCGCGACCAGTCGCCCGATCGGGATCACCTCTGGTCCGGACAAAAATCTCTGGTTCACCGATGAAGAAACAAGCAAGATCGGGAAGATCACGACTTCCGGTACGATCACCGAATATGCGCTTCCCGAAAAAAGCCGACCGCAGGAGATTACATCAGGGTCGGACGAAAACCTGTGGTTCACCGAGGAAGGAACGAGCAAGATCGGGAAGATCACAACCGCGGGTAAAATAACCGAATACGCGTTGCCCTCAGGCAGTAGGCCAATGGGAATTGCAGCCGGCTCGGATAAAAGGCTGTGGTTCACCGACTTCGGTACAAGCAAGATCGGGAGGATCTCGACGTCCGGCACGATCACGGAATACGCGCTGCCTTCGGGGAGCTATCCGGATGGAATCACAGCGGGTCCCGATGAAAACCTGTGGTTCACCGACGACCAGACAGATAAGATTGGCAAGATAACGACCTCCGGTGCGATCACCGAATACTCCCTGCCCTTTGCCAGCGATCCGTACATGATCACCACTGGTCCGGACAAAAATCTGTGGTTTACGGACTCCAATACGAGCAAGATGGGGAAGATAACCACGGCCGGGGTAATCACCGAATACTCGCTCCCGGAAAGCGGCATACAGTATGGGATAACCGCAGGCCCCGACGGGAACGTGTGGTACACAAATAATTCCGCTACCGGAAGAGTCGGGAGGCTCAACCTCAATCCCACTCAAGGTGAAGTGGTGGCGCCGCAGCCGGGCTGGACCGTCGAGTACAAAGTGCCGAATTCTGGGACTGGCCTGCCGAATTTGACCAAACCAGAAGCCGAAAAATGGGGTGAGAAAGACAATCCCTCCGAAGGTATGGCCATCTTCCCGCCGGACAGCCCGCAGGGGTGGCCCGCCAGCGGTTACGAACGCGCGACAATCGACTACATGGACAAAAAAGGCAAGACCGTCAACACGCTGTCGCCCACGGGCGGGCTATCGACGACGGAATACAACGCGTATGGCGATGTGGTGCGGACACTCAGCCCAGACAACCGGTCGACTGCGCTCAAAGAAACCTGCAAATCGAAACTGGAATGCAAATCTGCCGAAGTCGCAAAATTGCTTGACACCGAGAGCGTCTATGAAGAAAAAGGCGCCGAACCGGGCACCCAGCTGCTCGAAACGCTCGGGCCGCAACACATCGTCAAGCTCGCCAAGGGAAAAGAAAAAGCCGACGAAGAAGTGCTGGCGCGCAGCCATGTGAAGTACTACTACAACGAAGGCGCACCCTCCGAAGGCGGTCCCTATGACCTCGTCACGAAGTCGACGGACGGCGCTCAGACGGCAAGCAAAGAAGAATTCGATATACGTGAAACCACCACTTCTTATGCGGGCCAGGAAGGTCTCGGCTGGAAGCTGCGCAAACCGACATCCGTCACATCCAGCCCGAAGGGATTGAAATTCACACACACCACCGTGTATGAACCGAGCACGGGCGAGGCCGTCGAAACGAGGAGCCCGGGCGGTAGCTCGGAAACGATCTACCCGCCGGTGTTCGCCTCGGCGTTCGGTGGGTCGGGCTCGGGGAACGGGCAGCTTAATCAGCCGTGTGAAGTCGCCTTCGATGCGAGCGGCAACGCGTGGGTGGTGGACTCCGAAAACAACCGGATCGAGAAGTTCTCGGCCTCCGGTACATTCATCGCTGCCTACGGCTCCAAAGGCTCGGGTGAACTACAATTCAAACGTCCCTTTGGGATCGCGATCAACCAGAGTACGGGCAACGTCTACGTCGGCGATTACGGCAATAACCGCGTGGAGGAGCTGAGCTCCTCGGGTGCGTATGTGGCGTCGTTGGGTACCTCTGGCGAAGGCGCCGTGGCGGAACCCATGGGCGTCAAGCTCGACAGTTCGGGCGATGTCTATGTGGTCGATCGCGGCCACGACCGGATCGTCGAGCTCAACCCCGAAGGCGCCTACGTCCGCGCCTTCGGCAGCGCGGGCTCGGGCAACGGCCAGCTCAAAGAACCCATGGGCCTCGCGATCTCAGAAGGCTCGCTGTACGTTGCGGACTATGGCAACAGCCGCGTCGAGCAGTTCTCCTCCAGCGGGTCCTACCTCGGCCAGTTCGGGAGCAAAGGCGCGGGTGCCGGCCAGTTCAAAGAACCGTTCTCGGTCGCGGCCAACCCGAGCACCGGTAACCTCTATGTCGCCGATCTCGGCAACCAGCGTGTCGACGAGTTCAGCCCCACGGGCCGTTTCCTGACCGATTGGGAAACGTGGGGTCCTGCGCACCCGCTCTCCAGTCCGATTGCGGTGGCGGTTGGTGCGGCGGGTAAGCTTTACGTGTCGGATCTGTATGGCGCAGAGATATCGACTTGGACTCCGCCCGAAGCTGGCGCGGCCCACCTCACCTATGCCTCACAGTTCGGCTCCGCCGGGTCTGGGGGCGGGCAGCTCTCGACTCCAATCGACGCGGCGATCGACGGAGAAGGCAACGTGTGGGTTAGCGATTTGGGCAACAACCGGATCGAGCAGTTCTCCTCATCGGGCACGTTCATGAAAGCGATCGGCTGGGGCGTCAGCGACGGTAAATCAGAACTGGAGGTCTGCTCGGGCGGCTGCCGGGCGGGGCTGTCGGGCTCGGGCAACGGGCAGTTCAACGGCCCCGGTGGGATCGAGGTCAACCAGAGCACCGGCAACGTTTACGTCGCCGACACCTACAACGCGCGGATCGAGGAGCTCTCCTCCTCAGGGGCATTCATCAGGGCGTTCGGCACCGAAGGGTCGGGCAAACTGGCCTTTCCGGCGTCGCTGACGATCGACTCGGGGGGCAACGTGTGGGTGCCTGACAGGACCGCGGACAAGATCTTCGAGTACTCCTCTACCGGCACCTTCATCGCCTCCTACGGCAAAGAAGGCTCGGGTACGGGTGAAGCACAGTTCAAGAAACCGCTCGCAGTCGCCTTCTCGGGCGAAAACCTCTACGTCGCCGACTCCGCCAACCATCGCGTGGAGGAGCTCACTAATAAAGGCGCGTTCGTCCGTGTGTTCGGCACCGAAGGATCAGGCTCGGGCGAATTGTACGCGCCCGAAGGCATCGCTTCCGACGCGGCGGGGAATCTGTATGTCGTCGACAACCCCGCGGGCCACGTCGAGGAGTTCAACTCG
Organism: uncultured Solirubrobacteraceae bacterium; assembly: GCA_963735615.1. GTDB lineage: Bacteria > Actinomycetota > Thermoleophilia > Solirubrobacterales > Solirubrobacteraceae > Palsa-744. Next base: position 958,950 of record CAVTLO010000001.1, on the reverse strand, counting down.
AGCGGCGGCTACCTGGCGACGTTCGCGAGCAGCGGCTCCGGTGAAGGGCAACTGAAAGAACCGAAGGGCGACGCGGTCGACGCGGCCGGCGACCTATACGTGGTCGATGCGGGCAATAATCGGGTGGAGAAATGGAACAATAGCTTGGCGGCCAATGACAAGAAGATGATCTACTACTCGGCCGGCGCGAACAGCCAGTATCCACAATGCGGCGAACATCCGGAGTGGGCCAACTTGCTCTGCCGGACACAGCCGGCCAGGCAACCCGAAACCAGTGGGCTGCCAAAGCTCCCCGTGACCACGTACAACTCGTACAACTTGTTCGACGAGCCGGAAACAATCACCGAAACCGTCGAATCCGCGACGCGCGTCAAGACTATGACCTATGACAGCGCGGGCCGTGTGAAGACCGGGGCGATTAGCTCGGCCGTCGGGACGGCGCTGCCGACGCTGACCGACGAATACAACCCGAGCACGGGCTTTCTAGAAAAGCAGACGAGAGGCGGTGCGACGATCACGAGCGTGGCCAACAAGCGCGGGGAGTTGGAAAGCTATACCGACGCGGGCGGGAACACCTCCACCTATGAATACGATGTCGACGGACGTGTCATGAAAGTCAACGACGGTAGGGGCACGGAAACCTATACCTACAGCAAAACGACGGGAATGCCGACGGAACTACTCAACGAATACGGCACGACCAAATTGCTCTTTACCGCCACCTACGACGTCGAAGGAAACATGCTCACCGAAGGCGAGCCGAACGGAATGACGGCGAGCTACACTTACAACGCCACGGGTGCGCCAACTGGTCTTGAATATAAAAAGGTCACGCACTGCACCGAAGAAAAAGAAAAATGCATCTGGTTCAAGGACGCGGTCGTCCCGTCGATCCACGGTCAGTGGCTCGAACAGGCCAGCACACTCTCGCATCAGGTCTACACCTACGATGAAATGGGTCGGCTGACCCAGGTGCAGAACACACCGGCCGGCCAGGGTTGCACCACCCGCCTATACGCATATGACATAGAAACAAATCGCACAAGCCTGACGACTCGCGAACCGAACTCCAAAGGCGAATGCGCAACCGAAGGTGGCAGCGAAGAAAAACACACCTACGATGAAGCCAACCGCCTCACCGACGCCGGCACCACGTACAACACCTTCGGGGACATCACCGCGCTGCCCGCCAAAGATGCGGGCGGCAAAGAACCCTCCGAAGAACTGACGAGCACCTACTACACCGATAACCAGCTCGCCAGCCAGACGCAGGGCGGCGAGACGATCGGTTACAACCTGGACCCCGCTGGGCGTACGCTCGAAACGATCGCGACCGGGAAAAAAGTTGCGAACACCACTCTTCACTACGCGGGCTCCGGCTCGGCCCCCTCATGGACTACGAACACCTCGGGCGAAACGGTGCGCAACATTTCCGGCATCGACGGAGAGCTGGGCGCAATTCAGAACGGCACCGAAGCACCCGAACTGCAGATCGTCAACCTCCACGGCGATATCGTTGCGAAGGCATATCTCTCGGAAACGGCGACAGAACTCGCGTCCAAGGCCGACACCAGCGAGTTCGGCGTCCCGACCACGAGCCTTCCGTCGAAATACTCGTGGCTCGGAAGTCTCGAGCTCTCGTCCGAACTGCCGTCGGGGGCGACCAACATGGGCGCCCGCTCCTACGTGCCACAACTCGGCCGCTTCCTGCAACCCGACCCAATTCCCGGCGGCTCGGCCAACGCCTACACCTACACGTTCGGCGATCCCGTGAACACCTCCGACCCCAGCGGGGAGTCAGCGGAATCAGTCCTCGCGATGGACGCCGGCTGGGCCGCTGAAGCCGGAGCGGCCGCCCAGGCCAAAGAAGAAGCCGAAATAGCCGCGCGTCGCGCCCAAGAAGCCGCCAATCGCGCAGCCGAAGAAGCCACCGCGAGGATCGTCGCGGAAGGTGAGGCCGACTTGGCACGGGAGGAAGCAGAACTAGCCAACCCGCATTACTACGGTGCGGAAGAATGGGAAGAAGAAGAATGGTATGAAGAAGGGGAAGAAGAATACGAATACGCCAGCTACAAGCACGGCGCTGGGTCGGGCGGTGAAGAAGCACAACTGGAAACCGGAGTGCTTCTACAACCGCTCGGAGAAGAAGCGACGCTTAGCGGTGAACATGGCATGGGAGAAGGGCGCGATGACAAGTCAGTCGTGCCGCTCTGCAGCGTAGACTCTGAAGGAGCCTGCGCTCAGGATGTGAGGAAGTACCGTTTGAAAGCGCATACAGCAGCGGAAGCGTATTGTCCGAGTCAAGCAAGGCGGTATCTTGCTTGGGCGGCGAAAAAGAGGGCCGAACAACGATGGCTTGAAAAAAACAACAGGGAATGGGAAAGAGACAAAGTTGGGACGGCGGCGCTCGGGAACGACGAGGAAATCTACGCAGGGCTGGAATGATACGAGCGGCCAAAGCGAGCGGCGTGACGGGACAGGGGATGACAGCCTGTGCTTGAGGGCGAACGAGAGATCGCGCACGCGGACCGATGTACGCCCAATAGATGCCCTGGACGCGCTGAGGCGAGGCCTCGGACAGTCGTGAGCCACGAGCGAGCCGCGCGGCCAGCGGCCTTTATCTGCAAGGTGTTTTGTGAGTGTTCCCGGTGGAGCCAGTAGACGCGCGGCGGCGACCGCGTGGGCCGGCATTCATCGGCGTTGTGTCCGGGGTCGCTGGTGGCGGTATAGCGGTGATCGGTGCTGTGGTCGCTGTGGCGGTGGCGGGAGGATTGGGCAACGGAGCGACTGTCACCGTCGAGCGCACCACCGTAGAGGCGACGGTCGCGCCCCCCGCTCTTGCGGGATCAGATCACGTTGAGTTGGGATTTGGCGCGCACGAAGTGCCGGAACTCAGCGCACGAGAGGTGTATGAAAGGGACGTCTCGGGGGTTGTCTCCGTGAGCGTGAATGGGGAAGCCCAGGCTTCGTCGCCGTCAGCGTCGGAGCTGTTGAAAGGCGAAGAAGCATCGAGCGGGCCGGTCACCGGATCAGGCTTCGAGATCGACGGCACAGGCACGATTCTCACGGCCTGGCACGTAGTTATGGAAGCATCGAGCGTAAGTGTCAGGCTCCACGACGGTAGAACTGTCACCGCGAGATTGGTGGGCAAGGACCCTGCGTACGACCTCGCGTTGTTGCGCATCCCGACAGACGGACTGACCCTACACCCACTCTCTCTCGGTGACTCCGATCGGGTGCACGTAGGAGACGGGGTGTACACCATCAGTAGCGCCTTTGGCTTGGAAGGAACGTTGACCGCAGGTGTGATCTCGGCGCTACAGCGCCGGATCACAGCGCCAAGTGGAGTCGCGATCCCTGGTGTGCTGCAGACCGACGCGCCCATTAACGCCGGCAGCTCGGGAGGCCCTTTGCTGAACAGTGCCGGTGAAGTAATCGGCGTCGCGGCGCAGATCGAGACCCGTGGAGGTGGAGGCGACGTGGGGGTGGGCTTTGCGATTCCGATCGACGCGGTCAAGACTCAGTTGCGGGCGCTCGGGAAACCGTGAGCGAGCCTCGAGCGGGTGCTAGACGATGGCCCGCTGGATGTGAGCCAACAACAAGTGCCGCCAAAAGGCGGCTCGCCGGGGATGTGCTGGAGCTGGCGGGCATTGAGACGCGGCGCACTCCTACACTTGTCGTGCAGCATGAAACGGCTGAACGCATACGCTCAGGGTCACGGTCGCGCAGTCGCGAGCGTGCGCTTTGGTGTCGGTGTCTGGCTGCTTGGCCTCGGCGCGTATCTGTGTTATCGAGACATCTGGTGGGGAGCGCTGTTCATCGCGCCGGCAGCGCTCCATTTCTACCTCGGCTACCGCGCCGTCCGGTGATGACGCACTCGCAGGCGCTGCATCGCGGAAGGTGGATATGGCGCTCCGCGCGCCACGGCTAGGGAAACCAGTGGCCTACGGTCCACCCACGGCCGGGCCGTCTCGAGCTGCGCGGCAAGCGACGCTCACGTGGTGTCACTGCGCCGGCACTCAGCAGCTCAGGCAAGTGGGCGACGCCCGCGAAGGCAAGATCCTCACCCGTCGGCACGGGGTCTCCGGCGGAAATCTCGGATCGGCTGGACATGGCCGGAGCCTACCGTCGGGCTTGCTGGCTTAGTCCCCTCGACGCCGTCGCCGAAGCCGGGAGCGTCAGCGGCGGGGGGTGAGTACTGGCGCTTCCTATTGGGCGAGCCACTCCAGGGCCTGCTCCAGCACCTCCGTACGGCTGCGTCCACGGTGATCGGCGCTGACGAAGTGGCTGCCGACGAACAGCGAGAAGGCCAACATGCAGCGAGCCTCGACATCGTCGTCGTTCTCGCAGATGGCTCCGAACAGGGAGCGCATGTAGTCCATGCGCCTGTTGTCGACCTGCCGCAACCGCGCCGCAACTGCCTGCTCGCGCCGCGCCCAATTACGGATTGCGAGCTCGATCTTCAACAGCTCATCGCCTGAGGCTACGGCCAGCGCGAACAGTCGCCTCAATCTCGACCTCGCGTCCTCGTTCTCGGCCTCGACGGCCTCAATCACCGCGTCGACCCAGGTGTGCTCCCATACGTCCAGCATCTCCTCGAGCAGCGCCTGGCGGTCTTTGAAGTGCCAGTAGAAGCCGCCCTTGCTGACGCCCAATGCTTGGGCCAAGGACTCGATCCGGACGGCGTTTGGGCCACCTGCCCCGAGGGCGCTCAGTCCCGCTTCGATCCATCTGTTGCGAGGCGTGCGGGTCGGGGGCGCCATCGCCTTTCTACCGAGTTCGGGTTGGTGTTGACATTCCTGATGATCATGCTAGCCTCGAACTATACGCAGGCGTATGGATGGGTTTAGAGATGAACGCCTGGTGGAGTTCTCTGGTGATGGGCTCGAAACAAGCAAGCACACACTCGAACGCGCCGCGAGCGCACCGCGTTGTGGTGTCCGAGCAGCCTCCATCTACCCTCGCATCACCGGACTACGCGGACGCGTTCGAGGTCGCGAGGAACCCGACGGACCAACGCTCTGCCGAGCAATGGGCACGCGACGGCTTTGAGCGCCTGCCGGTAACAATCCGCCAGTCGGGGCTGCTCATACACCGCTGGGTTCTTGGATTTCGCCTCGGTCCGTGGGTTTCTTCCAACCACGTCTTTGGTTGGCGAATCGTGACGTCTGAACCCGAGTTGCTGCATCTCGAAGCACGCTCGAGGCTGCTGAACGGCTACATGGTGTGGCGGCTGCACCACGAGCGACTGGTGATGACCACGTTCCTTCAGTACGAGATGCGCCGGACGGCACCGGTGGTTTGGGCCGTCATCGGCAACATTCACCGGGGCGGCGCTCCCTACCTGTTCAAGCTGGCTGCACGTGGAGATTGAGATGAAGCTTCCGAACACAGCACACACCTCCCGGCCGTGGCGGATCCACGAGATCGCCGGCGACTTTCGGCTCGAGGATGTTTGGGCGCTGCCGACGCCGGGTCGAGCCGACGAGTTCCCGACCCTCGTCGAGGGGTTCGCCTCATCTGATCCGGCGCAGACGCTGCCACGCGCGGCGCGGGCGCTGTGGTCGCTGCGGTGGAAGCTCGGTGACCTGTTTGGCTTGGACGACCCGAGCTCGGGACTTGGGTCGAGGGTGACAACGCTCCGCGAGCGGTTGCGAGATGATTTGCGCGCCACGGCCACGCCTGAGTTCGAGACGCTGCCGTTCACCTCGCTCTACCTGACCGATGATGAGTTCGCCGCGGAGATCGCAAACCAAACGATGCACGGCGTCCTGCACCTCGGCTGGATCGCCGACGGGAGCGCTGGCTACCGCGGCCAGATGGTGGTCTACGTGAGGCCGAACGGCTTGCTGGGGAACGCCTACATGGCCGCGATCAGGCCGTTTCGGTACCTGGTCGTCTACCCACAGATGCTCCGGGCGATGGAGCGAACCTGGCACGAACGGGCATGACCTTGAATCGTCGCTCCGCCGATGCCCTCGCGTCGCCGTGCGTCGCCGTGGTGAGCGTGGACTACTGACTGCACCCGACACCGCAACTCTCCACATCCAATTTATACCGTACCGGGGGGCTTGTTACAAGCCCCGGTCGTGCCGCATAATCGCCCGCTGCAGGCCCAACTACGGAAATGGGAGAGCTGAATGAACGAACATGCGGTGGTGATCGCCGGCGGCGGTCCGGCGGGGATGATGCTGGCGGCTGAGTTGGCGTTGGCGAAGGTCGACGTCGCTGTCCTCGAGCGGCGTCCTGATCACGTGCTGGTCGGCTCGCGGGCTGGCGGTTTTCACTCGCGTACGATCGAGGTACTCGATCAGCGCGGGGTGGCTGACCGGTTTCTTGCGGAGGGCCAGGTGGCTCAGGCCTCGATGTTCGGCACGCAGGTGTTGGACATGAGCGACTTCCCAACGCGTCATCCGTATTCGCTCGGGATTTGGCAGAACCAGATCGAGCGGATCATGGCCGCGTGGATCGCCGAGCTGCCGCTGCACGTCTATTACGGAAGTGAGGTGACGGGCTTCGTGCAGGACGACACCGGCGTTGACGTCGAGCTGGCCGACGGCCAGTGGCTGCGGGGGCAGTATCTCGTTGGGTGCGACGGAGGACGCAGCATCATCCGCAAGGCGGCCGGCATCGAGTTCCCCGGATGGGATCCAACCAAGAGCAACCTGATCGCCGAGGTCGAGGTGACCGAGGAGCCGGAGTTGGGCATGCGCAAGGACGCCCTCGGTGTCCACGCCATCGGCAGGTTGGACTACGAGATCCGCGACGGCGAGGTGGTCTACATGGATGGAGGGCCGGTGCGGGTGATGGTGACCGAGCAGCAGATCGGGTCCGACAGCGAGCCCACCTTGAGCGATCTGAGCGAGGCGCTCACCACCGTCTACGGCACCGACTTCGGCATCCATAATCCCACGTGGATCTCGAGGTTCACCGACATGACGCGTCAGGCCGCGGCCTACCGCGCGGGACGAGTGCTGCTCGCCGGCGACTCAGCGCACGTGCACTACCCGGCGGGTGGGCAGGGTCTCAGCCTCGGTGTGCAGGATGCCGTGAACCTGGGATGGAAGCTGGCTCAGGTGGTCAACGGGACCTCCGCGGAGAGCCTTCTGGACACGTATCAGGAAGAGCGCCACCCGGTCGGCGCCCGCGCGCTCCGGCACACGATGGCTCAGACGGCGCTCCAGCGCCAGGACGAGCGCACGAGAGCACTGGTCGATGTGGTATCGGAGCTGGCGAGCATGGACGAGCCTCGCAAACGCCTCGCCGGAATCACCTCCGGGCTGGACGTCCGCTACGACCTCGGCGAGGGACATCCGCTGCTGGGACGCCGCATGCCCGATCTGGATCTCGTGACCGCCGACGGCCCGCTGCGGGTCTTTACCCTGCTGCACAACGCCAAGCCGGTGCTGCTCAACCTCGGTAAGCCCGGCAGCTTCGACATCACTCCATGGGCCGACCGCGTCCAGCTGATCGACGCCGAATACGAGGGACCGTGGGAGCTCCCGGTACTCGGGGCGGTCACGGCCCCCACTGCCGTGTTGATCCGGCCCGACGGATACGTCGCGTGGGTCGGAGACCGAAGCTACCTCGGACTCCCTGAAGCGCTGACCAGATGGTTCGGAGCGCCCACCGCGACATAGCTCCAGCAGCACCCAGTCAACCTTCGAGCAGATCTCGCGTTCACGGCGCCCAAGCCGCCTACAGCAGGCGCCGCGCCCAAGTGAAGCTCTGGGCGAGCCAGCCGGAGGTGAGCGGCAGCACGTACACACCCTGGCCGGAGGAGTGGATGGCCCACTGGCTGGAGAGCGCGAGCGCCTCGTGGATGACGTTGGCCTCGGTGGCCTTCGAGTTGAAGTGGGCGGAGCCGGCTCGCCGATTGAGCGGCGCTCAGTCCACCTCGACCTCGGGTTTGCCTGTGTGGAGGCGATCGGCAGCGGAGGCGTCGATCGTGTCTATGCCGCGGGGGCTTCCAGAGGCTTCTGGATGTCCGGGCGGGCGAGCGCGAGGTAGGAGACTAGGACGAAGACGGCGACGGCGAACACGATCGCCGTGGGGCCGTCGCCGAAGTCGATCCCGCTGATGTTTTTGGGCTTGCTGATGTAGTCGGCGAAGGACGCACCCAGCGGACGCGTAACGACGTAGGACATCCAAAACGCGGCGATGCCGTCCAGCCTAAGCTGCCAGTGCGCCAGAGCGGGAATCAGGATGATGACCGTAAACAGGAGGCCCGAGTCCAGGTAGCCCAAGTTCAGCGACGTCGCGGTGAAGTCTCCAAGCGCAGTCCCGAGGGCGAAGGTCGCGAACACCGTTGCCCAGTAGTACGCCTCGCGTCGCTGGGTCGTGATGCTGTGGATCGACAGCGTGCCCTCACTGCGCTGCCAAAGCCAGAAGATCGCGGCCAAGATCACCGCCCACAGCAACGTCGTCCCTGCATAGGGGATATGAACATCGAGATGCAGGAAATCCGAGACGCCGGTCCCGGTGATTGCGATCGCGTAGGCCAGCGACCAGTAAGCAAACGCTCGGTAACGACGGGTGCTGAATTGCAGCACCAGCCCCACGACGATCACGAGCAGCTCAAGGCCGCCGCCTCCGAAGTTGCCGTACGTCTTCAGGTAGTCCGACGTGGCCTCCCCGCCAGCGGTCGTCAGGATCTTCACCACCCAGAAAACCAGGATGACCTCCGGGACCTTCGCCGCCACAGGAGCGGGAAAGAACCGACCAATCAGCGGGACCAGATCGTCCCCCGACACCGCATGGCGGTGACTGCTCGGCGAAGACCGGCGATTATGACGAACAGATCCCACGTGGCGGATGCCTCCTGCGGCTGGACGAGGCCGACCCTAGCAAGCAGCCCTCTCAGGCCGCGGTCAGGGTTGCTGCTCGGGGGAGCGCACGCTGCGCCTCAAGCGCGGGATTGCCGCGCCGGCCGTCGCCGGGTAACTGCTGTTTTACCTGATATGGCTCGCGCCTGTGTCCTGACCTCCGGCGGATAAGCTATGCCTGGATATGAGCACAGGGAGATCTCTGCAATGAGCAGCCGTGCGGTGTCGGCGAGCGCGACTGGCTCGCGCTACGACGTGGCGGGTGGCCCGGGAGCTGCCGAGGCCGCTGTGTCTTCCGCGAGCTCGTCGGGCTCGCGTCCGGCGGTGGCGACCGTCGCTGGGTGGCGGTGGCCGCGCTGCTGACGGGGCTGATCGTGACGGCGGCGCTGGTGCTGACGTCTGCAGCCGTATACAACCGCAACGAGCGACGGCTGCTGAGCCTCCGCGTGCGGGAGTTGAGCCTCGTGCTGGCGGCCACCGCCCCGTCGATTCAGACGCCGCTGGCATCGGCTGCCGAGCTGGCCAACGCTACGGGCGGCAACGCGCAGAAATTTCGTGCGTTCATCGCTCCTTATGTCGGGCCTGGCCGCCAGTTCACGCTCGGTATCGCTGTGGCCGTTGGGCAGCATCGCACCTTGCGCCGAGCACGGTGCTCGGCGGCGCTCCCGTGCTCGCTTCGATGCCGGAAAGAGCCGAGCAGTTCTTTCAGGCATTCCACCCGGCCCGGTGTGTTGAACCTCACGAGTTTCCTCAGCTCCCCGCATCCGGCGCTCGGTTTTGATTTCAGCGCCCCTGGCCGTGCCCATGGGTTCGCGGTCTACGCCGAAAACCCGCTGCCCGCAAACAGACGCTCGAAATTGGAGAAGAACTCGGCCTTCTCCGACCTCAACTACGCGCTGTATCTGGGTCACTCTGAGCGCACGAGCGATGTGCTGGTGACGAGCCTGAAGCATCTGCCGATCAAGGGTCGGCAAGCTGCGGACGTCGTTCCCTTTGGCGCCGGGGTGTTCACGATTGTGGTGAGCCCGAACGGCTCGCTCGGGGGTGCGTTCTTCGAGCGACTTCCGCTGGATCATCGCTCTTGTGGGTCTCCTGGTGAGTCTGGCGGCGGCGCTGATGACCGATCGGCTGGCGCGGTCGCCGACGCTAGCCGAGCAGCTCGCCAGCATTCTCGACCGTGTTGCGGCAGAGAACCGGGAGATGTACACCGAGCAGCGCAGCATCGCGCAGACGCTCCAGCACGCGCTGTTGCCGGACACATTGCCCGAGTTCGCCGGGCTGCAGGTGGGCGCACGCTACGTGCCGGCCGCTTCGGGCATCGATGTGGGAGGCGACTGGTACGACGTGGTGGCGGCGGGCGATGGACAGGTGCTGGTCATGATCGGCGATGTCTCTGGCCATGGGCTTCGAGCGGCGACGACGATGGCCTCGCTGCGCCACGCCGCGCTGGCGTATGCAGCGCAAGACCCCAGTCCGTCCTCGGTGCTCGCCCAGCTCTCGGATTTCGTCAACAGCGGACCCCACGACTACTTCGCGACCATGCTCTGTGCCCTGATCGACGTGGGCGCCCATCGGCTGACGGTGGCCAGCGCCGGTCACATTCCGCCGCTCGTGATCGATGGCGCCGGCGGGCGAGTTCGTCGAGTTCGACGACTAACGTGCCGATCGGCGTTGCGCGCACGTCGCCCTACCTGCAGAAGACGGTGTCTGTGGGGCCAAATACGACGCTGATCGCGTTTACTGATGGTCTGGTCGAGCGTCGTGGAGAGTTGCTCGACGTCGGCTTGGCGCGCTTGCGAGAGGCGGCCACCGACGTCGGCGCTTGCGCTCGAAGATCTGTTGAGCGAGCTCGCGCACGGCGCTCGCATCCGAGGACCACCATGACGATACGGCGATAGTGGGCATCCGATGGCAGAGCTAGAGGCTGAGCCCCCGATGGTGCAGATCGAGATGCACCTCGACCCATCGGGCACACAGGTCGTGAGTCCTCTCGGGAGAGCTCGACAGCTCAAACGCCGCTTCGCTGCAGGAGCGGGTGGCGTCGATCCCGCCGCAGCCCCCTCGGCGGCTGATCTTTGATCTCACCGACCTGCGATTCATGGACAGCGCCGGGATTGCGGTGCTGATCGGCGCCGCGCGAAGGCAAGCAGCGTTTCGCTACGCAACCCGTCCCCAATCATCCGCCGCGTGCTGGAGGCCACGGGCCTCTCCGGCGTGTTCTCGATCGAACCATGAGGAAGGCGCGCCGCTTTCACTGCCGGCCAGAGTCTGTGGCTGGCGCACGCCAGTTCGTCAGGGATGTCCTCAGCGACCAGCCGCGCGAGACCGTGGAAGCCGCGGAGCTGATGACCTCAGAGCTTGCCACCAACTGCGTGCGACACGCCCATAGCGACTTCGAGCTCGCGATCCTCATCTCGCGCACGCGAGATCCGCGTGGAGGTGAGCGATCACGGTCGAGGCCAGCCGGTCCCGCGCTCCCCGACACCACGGGAGCGGTCGGGACGAGGACTTCAGATCGTCCAAGAGCTCGTCTGAGGACTGGGGCATCACCCCTTCGCCCAACGGCAAGCTCGTCTGGTTCACCTTGCCACTGCGCACGCAGGCCGCGCGAGCACAAATCCCGCTCGAGCTACCTCCAAGAGCAGGGCGCCCGAGCAAAGCCATGAGCCGGTGGTTGTTACGAGGCCAGCGGCGGATTCCGCGGATGTCGATCGCGGGCTTGTGAACAGAGGCCGAGCAGCGCTCTGCTGAGCGATGCTCGAGCAGGTGAAGCGCAGGCGATCCTTGCTGGCTGCGGCGCGCTCGATCCACCCGAGCGCGCCGCAGCTCAGCTAGATGCCGCTTCGTCGGCCGCGATAGGGACCCAGGAACAGCACCAGCACCACAAGCAGAAGCAGCAGCGCAAAAGGGTTCACAAACGCCCCGCCCGCGATGCTGAGAACCACCAGAACAACAATGAGCAGTAGAAGTAGATCCATTATCTATTTCCTTTCCCGTCGAGCGCGTCCTTGACTTTCTCTGCGGCCTTGTCGACCTTGTCCTTGAGCGACGCCTTTGCCTGGTCGGCTTTGCCATCGCGCTTGAGGTCCGCATCGCCCGTGAGGCTGCCGACGGCCTCCTTCAGGCGACCCCTGCCCTCGTCCACATTCTTATCCGCAGCCATCGGCCTGCCTTTCGTTTGAAATCCGCTAACACGTGGGCACTGCGTAAATCGCTACCCGAGCTCGGGGCAGGCAAACTCGGCCTGGCGGTGGCCAAGGCACGCGATGTCGACTACCTCCTTGCGTCGAGTCTGCGTCTGCCGTCCCCATTGTTTCGCTGGGATCAAGCCGGGTAGATCTCGGTGGCCCACGAGCGATAGGAGGATCGAAATGGCGCAGTTGAGTGGTAAGCGGATCGCATTTCTGGTAGCGCAGGAGGGAGTCGAGGAAGTCGAGCTGACCAAGCCGTGGGAGGCCGTCGAGCAGGCGGGTGGCAAGCCTGAGCTGATTGCTCCGGAGAGCGGCGAGGTCCAAGCCTTCAACCACCTGGACAGGGGCTCGACCTTCGCGGTCGACGAGAGCCTCACCGATGCGCGTGCGCGCGAATATGACGGCGTCGTGCTGCCGGGCGGCGTCGCCAACCCCGACCAGCTGCGCACTGATGAACGAGCGATCAGCTTCCTGCAGGATCTCTTCGCCGAAGGCAAGCCGGTGGGCGTCATTTGCCACGGGCCGTGGACGCTCGTCGAGGCCGATCTGGTGCGTGGTCGGAAGTTGACGTCGTGGCCGTCGCTCCAGACAGACATCCGTAACGCGGGCGGAGAGTGGGTCGACGAGGAGGTCGTGACCGATGAGGGTCTCGTCTCGAGCCGCACGCCGGAGGATCTCACGGCGTTCTGCACAAAGATCATCGAGGAGTTCGCTGAGGGGCGCCATCAGGTCGCGAGCGTCGCGGCCGGCGCTCGACGGTGAATACATACGGTGTGTCATAGTGTCCCCGGCCGGGTAGCGTCAGCCAATGGCCGCTCCCGAGCAGCGAAGCATCGACTGGGCCAGCGCGGAGGTCGAGGAGGCGACGCTCACGGTCGAGCTCACCAATGCGAGCTCGAAGGCATGGAAGCGGCGCTTTGAGGGCGTTCTCGCGTTGCTCGACACATCGCGCAGCTGGGGTGAGGTTCATCTCAACGGGAAGGCAATACACGTCGCCGATGTGCAGCAGGGGACGGAAACCGAGCTGCGTCACTTCCTCGAGAGCGTCGTGATGCAGGTCAACTCAGAGCTGCCCCAGCCCGAGGAGCCAGATACCGAGAAGGAGACAAAGGGCGATGAGGCAGCCAAGGCCGATCGGCAAATGACTGTGGCGTTCAGAGTGTTCGCAGATGACTGACTGGGTGCTTCACCGTCAACGACACCTGGAGGATCGAGGATATCCATAGATCACCTGCCGAGCGCCGCAGCGTCCGCCGCGTGGTTGTTGGCGCCGCGTAGAGATGCCCTGGGCGGGTAGCGGATAGCCATGAAGCTAAAAAAACGACATATCAGAGGTAGAGAAGGTGCGAGTCGCGAACCGGCGGAAGCGGTTGGCATGCGCGAGCCGGCAGGTCCCGCGGCGGCAAGCGGTCGTGCGCGCGGCCGACCCGAGCGACGACCTACGTTGGCGTGGCGCACACGCGATGCCGGAGCGGCGGCCGTAGGCACCGTGGGCATCGGTGTGGTCATGCTCGCCCGGCTCGTGATGACGTTGGCGACGCTGATCGCGTTGTTGATCGGTTTGGCGATCATGCTGGTGGACGTGAGCGCGAACGCGGGCAACTCGATCGTGCAGGGCATCCACGAAGCCGCCAACTTCTTCGCCGGCTCGTTCACGGGACTGATCCGCTTTACTGGCCATCCCAAGCGGGCGATCACCGTCGACTGGGGTATCGCGCTGGTCGTGTACGTGCTCGTCGGCGCGGCTGTGGCTCGCGTGATCTCCAACATGGGACGCGGTGGCATGCGCTTCGAACGGCGCCACCGAACCTCGGCCACCAACTATTGACGCGTGACAGAAAAGCGCGGCGTCCGCGGGCTCGGCGGGCGCCGCGAGCCCTGATCCTAAAGCCAACGTCGCCGCGCGGCCGGCAGTTTCAATGATCATAGGTTGGGTAGCGCATACTCATGACCATCGGTAGCTCCATCTTCTTGATAGCCGCGGGGGCGATTCTGCGCTATGCGGTGACAGCCAGCGTGTCGGGCCTGTCGCTCGCCACTGTCGGGCTGATTCTCATGCTCGCCGGCATTCTGGGCCTGGTTCTTTCGCTGCTCTACCTCTTTGCGTGGAGACCCCGGCGGGTAGTCCCGGTCGAACGCGAACCCTACGATCCTCCCGGCCTTTAGCTGCGCAGCCGTCCTCCGGGCGGGTTTGTTCGTGCACGCCGTGGGTAGACGAGATCTAAAGCTGAAAAAGGAGGCTCATGTGGTTGCCTTGATCGTCCTGATATTGCTCGTAGCGATTCTCGGTGGCGCTGGATTCGCCGCAAATGTGTTGTGGTGGGTGCTGCTGATCGCCGTGGCGCTGTGGTTGCTTGGTTTCTTCGTCGGAGGGGTGGACTCCGGCGGGGGCCGTCGCCGCTGGTACGGACGCTGGTGATGACGCCCGACGAACGAGGCGTCTCCCGCGAGTCGAAAGGGGCGTATCGAGACTCTGGAGTCAGCTACGCCAGAGGACTGAGCTCAGCTACGCGAGAACGGCGTCAGGCGTGTCGATCGTATCCAGATGCCGGTCCAAGCGCGTGAGACTGAGTAGGCGTTGAACCTGCGTCGAGCCTTGGGTGACGGCGAACTTCTGACCACGTTCGTGTGCCAGGCTGCGGGCCTTGAAGATCGCTTTCAAGCCCGTCGAGTCCAGAAAGCGCACGCCGCGCAGATCGAGCACGAGCGCGCCACACTCGTCGAGATCCATGCTGGACAGGGCCTCATCTAGCTGGGCGCAGCTGACCATGTCCAGTTCGCCGTCGAGCTCGAGGATCAGGCGATCTGGCCCGTGCCTCGTGACGATGTGGAACTCCCCCTCGGCGCTCATCGTGCGTTCGATTGTATCCGGGTATCAACCCCAGCGAGCCGTAGGCCGAGAAGCGCTATGTCGTCGTGCGGATGTCCGTCGGCGCTGTCAACCGCCGCCGCCTCGATCTCTTGGAGCATCGCCTGCAGAGCCAGTCGCTGCGCCCGTGCGCTCAGGTGCTCGGGTGCCGGCGCGGATCCCTCGCGGCCGCGTGCCGCATCGGGCACGCCATCGGTATAGAGCAGCAGCGTCTGTCCTTGGCGAAGCTCGACCACGACCTCGGTGACCGTGATCGGGTCAACCACTCCCAGCACGGTGCCGGGCTCGCCCACGGCGGATGCCTTCTCACCGGGGCCCACGATCAGGGGGCAGGGGTGGCCGGCTAGAGCGATCGTGAGCCGTGCGTGCTCTCCGGAGCATCCAGCCAGCACGAGGCACACCGTGCACATCTGACCTTCGGGCTCCTGCGCCCGCAGCATGCGGTGGAGCAGCTCGAGCATCACCGCAGGGGATGTCTCGAGCATCGACGCCGCTCGCAGCGTGTGACGTGCCAACGCCGTCACGCTCGCGGCCTCGGCGCCCTTGCCGCAGACATCGCCGATCACCAGCATCCAGCGTCCGTCGCTGCGCGGAAACACGTCGTAGAAGTCGCCGCCCACCTCGTTCAGCTCGCCCGCGGGCCGATATGACGCCGCTATCTCAAACCCCGGCATGTCCGGCAGCGAGTCCGGTAGTAGCGCTCGCTGCAGGACGCGCGCGATGCGGCTGCGCTCGGTGTACAGTCGCGCGCTTTCCACGGCGGTGCCCGCACGGCGCCCGAGACGCACGGCGACGTCAAGATCCGCGTCGGTCAGTCGCCGGCGATCGCGCGAGGACACGAGCGTAATCGCACCGAGCGTGCGCGCCGGGGCGGCCAGCGGCACGATGATCACGTCGCGCATGCCCATCTGGCGCAGCAGTCGCAGATGCTCGGCGTCGCGGGCATAGGCCCCCAGCGCGTCGGGGGTGATGTCGTTGAAGATCCGAGCCACGCCCGTACGGATGACCTCGGGAACGCCGAGGGTCTCGTCGAGCGCCGGGCGGTAGCTCTGGTCGAGCTGTTGTGCAAGCGCGAGCTTGTCGGGGTCACGGTGGTGAACGGCCACCCGTTCGAGCTGACCATGCTCGTCGAGGACATCGACGGCGCACCAGTCGGCCAGCTGGCCGGCCGCGAGTCGCGCCACGCGCCGCAGCGTCTCGCCGTAGTCCATCGACGAAGCGAGTACGCGACTGGCCTGTGCCATGAACGCTTCGGCGAGCTGCGCTCGCTTGACCTGTGTCACGTCCTCGAACACGTTCGCCGCGTACACCACGCGGCCGGTGTCGGGGTCGACGATCGGCGACGCGCGGACCACCACCCACCGCTCCTCGCCGGTCGCGCGCACGATGTTCCTCACCAACAACGGCGGTGCGGGCTCCCCGCGAAACAGGCGTCTCGAGGGCATCGCGTCCAGATCCAGCTCCTCGCCCGTCTCGCTCAGCACGATGAACCGCGACATGATCTCCCCCGGCTTCGCTCGCGCGAGCTCCTCAGACGATCGAAGACCCAGCAGGTCGAGCGTCGCCTGGTTCGCAAAGACAGTGCGGCCCGCGTCGTCCACGACGGTGATCGCCTCGGCGAGATTTCTGAGCACGGCGTCCAGTCGCTGCTCGACCGCTTGGATGTCGCTGAACAGCCGGGCATTGTCGATCGCGAGCGCGGCACGGCGCGCGAGCTCGCACACGAGCTGAAGATCCCCTTGGTCGTATGGGTCGCTGTCCGCGAGCCTCAGCGTGGACAGAGCGCCGAGGGTCCGGCCGCGAGCGGTCAGCGGTGCGACGATCGCCGAGCGATAGCGCTTGGCGACCATGAACCCAGCGTGCTCAGGGCCCTGAGCGAACGAGTGCAGCGAGTCGCGGCTCATCTCCGCGAGCAGCTCGGCTTCGCCACTTCGGATCACGCGCGCCACCGGATGTGCCCCTCCCGGATCCAGCGGAAACCGTGACCGCAGATCTTCAAGGCTCGCCGCAAGCTCTGCGTCTTTCGAGGCCGCCGCGAGCTCGCTGATCGCGCCCTCGCGGTCGCAAAGATCGATCACGCACAGATCGGCGAGCGCCGGGATCGTCAGTCGCGCCACACGGCGCATCGTGGTCGCCGGGTCGAGCGAGCTGGACAGCACCGCTCCCGTCTCGACCAGCAACGCGATCGCCCACGGGGGCCGCTCGAGCGACGTGTCAGCCGCCGTCATAGTCGGTGGAAGGCTCGTTTGTGCTCGAGCGTGCTCCCGAAGCGCCGAGTGGCCGGCGATCGATCCAGACGCAGCACAAGTCGTTGCGGCCTGCCGTCCACACGCTCCGCAAAGACACGGAGGTTGGGCTCTGTCGCGCGCGCGACAGCCACGACCCTCGCCACGTCCTCCTCGGAGAGCGGGCCGATCGCGACCTCCAGATAGTCGCCGCCCGCGAGCAGACGAGCGTGCACGCCCGACGCGGACCAAATCGAGGGATCGGCGAGCAGCACGGCGGACCCGACTCGTTGCACGTCTGCGTGTCGCTCGAGGGAGAAGTGGGCGCGGGCGGCCATGACCTGCAGCAGTCGGGGCAGCACGCCCCGCGCGACCGACAGAGGCGCCATCCCCACCTCGACCGCCTCGGAAAAGCGGCCGCCGTCGGGGGAGAAAGGCTCGGCGAAGGCATAGCCTGAGCCAACGCTCTCCCACGCGAACGAGCCGGTGGAGAACGTCATCTCGACCTCGGTGCCGCCACCGGCCGGCTCGCTCCATCGCGCGCTCCTCGCCAGAGCCTTGATCGAAGGCACCCCGATCCCGGCGAGCTCACCGTCCGCGTCGCTCGGGAACTCGACTGCAGCGACGCCGTCGAGCGCCAGCCCCATCCCTCGGTCGCGCACGGTCACGACGATCGTCGCTTCCCGGGCGAACAGCTCGACCTCGAGCGGCCCCTCCCCGCCGCCATAGGCGTGCGCCGAGACGTTGTTGCATGCCTCTGTCACAGCGGTGCCGATGTCATTCAAGTCGGCGGGGGAGAGGCCGCTCGCGGCGGCCAGCCCACAGAGCGCCTGACGCACCAGCGGCACGTTCTCGGCTCTGCACGAGAGCTGCAGGCGGATGTGCGCGGCCTGATCCATTGCGTTCTTGGCGATCGGGCCGTGGGCGGCGTAGGCTGGATCGACCATGAGCGTAACGGACGCCGGCCGAGGAGCTATGGAACCTCGGTGGGCGGCTGTGTGAGTGCCCGCAGGCGATCGAGCGACTGTCGCAGCAGGCGCGAGACCTGCATCTGGGAGACTCCTATCCGCCCGGCGATCTCCGTTTGGGTGAGCTCCTCCACGAAACGCATCCGCAGGATCAGACGGTCGCGTGACGGCAACTCGGCGAGCGCCGCGCAAAGCGTCGCGTCGTACTCGATCAACTCCAAGCGCTCATCCTCGTCGCCCAGGGTGTCCGCGTAGCTTGCACCTGTCCCATCGTCGCTGGGTCGCGGCGCATCCAGCGAGGATGTCTCGTACGCCTGCATCGCTGCCATCGCGTCGAACACCAGCTCGATATCGAGCTCGAGATACTCCGCAAGCTGGTTGGCCGTCGGGCTTCGCCCATGCGCCGCGCGAAGGCTCTCCGCGGCATCGCGTACTTCGAGAGCTCTCTCCTTGGCCGCTCGCGGCACATGCAGCGCCCAGCCCGAGTCGCGGAAATAGCGGCGCATCTCCCCGAGGATCGTGGGCACCGCGAAGCTGGCAAAGGGCCGCCCGCGCTCGACGTCAAAGCGGTCGACGGCGTGCAGCAAGCCCACGGCGGCGACCTGGACGAGGTCCTCGTATGGCTCTGAGCTGCGCACATACCGGCGCGCCAGGCGCCGCGCAAGCGGCATGTAGAGCTGGACCAACCGCTCGCGGGCGATCTCATTGCCGTCTCGCTGCCATGCCAGGAACAGCTCTGGTGGCGCAGCCGGCTCTCGTGTCGCAACCGTGTCGCGATCCGTGCGCGGCGCGCCCCTGTCCGAGCCGCGGCCGTCTCGGACTGGGAGCGGGCTTGTCAATGCAAGATCCATACAGACTCCTTCCCGGGTTGCTACTGCTCGCTTCGCCGTACCGTCGATACGACCCTAACATCGCTCCTACCCCGTCCTGTCGAGACTAATCACGCGGCGCTGGGCCGCTCGCGCGCGGATACGCTCTTCAAAGCGCCATGCACACGCTGAAGACCGCCATCGCCGTCGCCTGGATCGTCTTCTGGGTCTACTGGCTGGCGTCCGCGTTCGGCGTGAAGGAGGGCAGGGCCAGCGCGCTTCGGCTCCCGCTGAATGGGCTGAGCGCCCTGGCGGTCATCCTGCTCCTACGCGTCTTCCGCGGCGGCAGTTTGGCTGTCGACAGTCCGCTCCTCGGAGCGATCGGGGCCGCCGTGTTCGCCTCTGGGATCGCCCTGGCGGTCTGGGCTCGCATATATCTCGGACGCAACTGGGGGATGCCGATGACGCAGAAGGCGGAACCGGAGCTCGTCACCTCCGGCCCGTATCGATTCGTCCGCCACCCGATCTACTCAGGGCTGTTGGTCGGACTGCTCGGCACGGCGCTCGCGACCAACCTCATCGGTCTGGTCATCGTCGCGATCCTGGGCGGGTACTTCTACTACAGCGCGTCCGTGGAGGAGAAGAACCTGATCGCGATGTTCCCCTCTGCCTATCCGGCATACCGAAGCAGCACAAAGATGCTCATTCCCTTCGTGCTCTAGCGGCTCGCCCCGCTCAAACAGTCTCGCAATGCCTGCGGGCATCAGTCACGTCAGCCGGCGACAAATGGATGTGATAGCGCCGTTCGAATTGCGCAGGGCTCAGCTTTGCGCATTCCCGTGGTTCGGGCCCGCAGTCATCCCCACCCGCGCGAAACCCTTCCGTTTCTTTGACGCACGTGAGCGCCCTGAAGACGCGCGGCGCGATGTACACCTCCGTCACCGACGCCGCGGCCAGCAGGGGCACTGCCGCAACCACGGCGGCCACGGTAAGCGCCAACAGCTCGCGCTGCCTGCCTCCTCGGCTGGCGAAAAGCCAGGCTGCTACCGGCAGGAAGATGCCGGTGAGCTCCGGTAGCGCATGGGGAAGCACGCCGAGCCAAACTCGCCAGCGACTCACGTAGAAATAGCCGGCGAACCCGGCAAGTCCATGGCCGAGAGCGTATGCCTGCCTGCAAACCGCGAACACAAGCAGAGCGACGACGGTTGCCAGCGCCAGCCGACTCGCCAGGTCCCTGCTCGCCGTCATGGGCTGCTCCTCGCCTTGACGCCAGCGCCGAATGACCGAAGCCGCCACGTTGCCCATCGCATATAGCGCGAGGACAAGCAGATTCTCGTCGAAGATCCTGAACGCGTCGGGGATGTTCCCGGCCACGAACGGTGGGCCACTGGCCGGTACCTGCCTAAATTCTGGCGACAGCAGGGCAACTAGCAGGACGCTGACGAGCATCGCCACGGCCGCCGCGAGCGCGGCAGGCAGGCAGCGGAGGGTGCTCGCGAGCATCGCGCCTGGAACGCGGTCTGCGTCGCGCAGGCCGTACCGCGGGGCGCTGCTCTCCGCCGTCGCCATGCGGCGACAATCGGCAGTTGGGCTCGCGCACTTGACCGGTTCCGCGACGCCGCCGACGCACCGCGTCGGCGCGCATGTAGCTGCTCGGCTGCGCGTATCGGGATCGGTGTCACACGGTCCGCAGCGCTTCGGTGGGTGAGAGCCGCGCGGCGCGCAGCGCGGGGAGCAGGCCGGCTAGCGCGCCGATCAGGAGCGCCGCGCCGAACCCGCCCGCCCAGGCGAGGGTGGGGATCACGATTGCCCAACCCTTGGCGGAGGCGTAGATCGCCGTCGCGAGCGCCCCCGTGGCGACACCGACGGCGCCGCCGCCGAGCGCGAGCAGGATCGCCTCGCAGAGGAACTGGGTGCGGATCTGCCCGCGCGTCGCGCCGAGCGCGCGGCGCAGCCCGATCTCCGAGCGGCGTTCCAGAACGGAGATGACCATGATGTTCGCCACGCCGACGGCGCCCACCAGCAGGGCTACGGCGCCGAGTCCGAGGAAGAGGCCGTTGAAGACGCCCTGGGCGTCGGCGCGCGCCGTCAGCGCGGCCGAGGGCTGGCTGACGTCCACTTCGTTGGGCGCTTCCGGGTCCGCGGTCGCGGCGAGCACCGACTGGACGGCCGCCACCTGGCTGTTCTGCGCTCGCAGATAGACCGTATTGGCGTGCCCGTTGAACTGCATGTAGCGTTCCGCGGCCTTGAAGCCGACGAGCACCGAGCTTTCGATTTCGGGTACGAGCACCGACGGGCCGAGGATCCCCACGAGATACAGCCACTGGTTCGAGGCCCAGATCCGCTCGCCTGGGTAGAGGTGGTCGATCCCGAGTCGCTGCGCGGCGGCGGAGCCGAGCACCGCGGCCGGCTCCTGGGCGGTGGCGGCGTTCAGGTAGCGGCCCTGCACGACGGCGATGCCCAGCGTGTGCAGCAGGCTGAGGCTCGCTGCTTGGACGCTCAGGGCGTTGGTTTCGACGGTGGGGATCAGCGGCGAGCGGTAGACGTTGCCGTTGACCTTCCCCGTCTCGGCAACCGTTTCGACCGGCGCGATGCGGGCGATCATGGCGGGCGCGACGAGCGGCAGCTCGGCTGTTTTGCCGGCGAAGCTCTGGCCGTTGCCGACCGTCAGCAGGTTCGTCCCCAGGCGTTCGATCTCCGATAGCAGCCCGGCCTGGCTCGAGGACGACAGGCCGAGCACAGCCACGATCGCGGCGACGCCAATCGCAATTCCCAGCGCCGAGAGCCCCGCACGCATGCGCCTGGTACGAAGCCCGACGCTAGCGACGCGCGCGAGATCGGACGGGCGCAGTTTCTTGGGGGATAGATTTATAGGAGGGGTGGCGAGGTTCTCGGCCGCGCTCATGAGGACCCGCCGCGTGCGACGTTGACGAGCGCGAACGCAGCCGGTCTTACGCCCTTGACGGTCGCCTTGACGATGTAGCCGCCGCGCGTGTCGTTGGCGGTAAAGGCCGGCGCGACGGCGATCCCGCAGGCGTTGGTCTCGACCGTGACCTTGTGGGGGCGAGAGACGCGGGGGCGATGGCTGTGGCCGCGAGCGTGGACGGTGAAGCGTCCGCTCGCGCCGGCTTGCGGGGCAGAGAACGTGGCGAGCACGCCCGCGACCGGGTTACCCGCGGCGTCTGTGGCTGTAACCGCAAGCCGTATCGGGAAGGGGGCGCCCGCGGGGGTGGACTGCGTGGCGCCGACGCCCGGGGTGAGCTTGACGGGCTCCCCCGCCGATGCGGATGCGCGCCTGCCGAGTGCCGAGCACCAGACGCCCGCGGCGGCGTTGGTCAGCGAGAACGAGACCGTGCCGTATTGCGAAGTGGCGGTGACGGTGTAGCTGCCCGCGACGCTGTTGGCGGTGAACGGCGGCGCCGCGACGGTGCCCGAGGCGTCGGCGCCGACGACCGCCGTGTTGGAGACGCTCGTGGAGAACACCCCGCTCGCGCCGCCGGTGGGCGCCCTGAACATGACGGGGATGCCCGCGGCTGCTGTCGTCACGGGGCAGCCGTTGGTGTTTCCAAGCGCTACTTGCAGGTCGGTCGCGAACGCCGTCCCGATGATGGCCGTCTGCGGTGTTCCCGCGACGAGCGTCATCTCGTTCGGCGAGTTGGGCGAGGGGCAACTCGCGTCGCCGGATTCGGAGCCGGAGCCGGGGCTGCCCGGCGTGCCCGTTTCGTCCATGGCCTGCAGCAGCGCCTGCGCGGCGTGCAATGGCGTGCCCGCGGCCTGCAACGGCGCGCCCGCGAGCGCACCGAGAACAGCGGCGGCGCCCGTGGCCACCATCACCCCGTCACGAGCCCACCCGGCCTGGCGACGCAGCCATGCGATCCCCCTAGACATACGCAGTCCCAGCCTCGGTGTCGGCGACGATGCGCCCGTCGAGCACCTGCACCTGTCGCGGCAAGCGGCCGGCGAGCTCGTGGTCGTGGGTGATCACGAGGATCGTCGCGCCATCGCCGTTCAGCTCCTGCAGGAGCGCGAGGATCGCTTCACCGGACGCGCTGTCGAGGTTGCCCGTGGGCTCGTCCGCCAGCACGATCGCGGGGCGGCCGACCAGCGCACGCGCGATCGCCACGCGCTGGCGCTCGCCGCCGGAGAGCTTGCTCGGGCGGAAGCCGGCGCGATCGGCGAGGCCCACCCGGGCGAGCGTCTGCGCCGCGCGCTCACGGCGCTCGGCGACCGCTACGCCCGCGTACAGCAGCCCTTCGGCGACGTTCTCAAGCGCGGTCGAGTGCTCCGCCAGGAAGAACTGCTGGAAGACAAAGCCGATGCGCGTGGCACGCAGCGTCGCCAGCTCGCGATCGGCGAGCCCCGCCGCGTCCAGGCCCGTGATCGAAACCACGCCCGAGCTCGGGCGCTCGAGCGTGCCCATCACGTGCAGCAGCGTCGTCTTGCCCGAGCCCGACGGGCCCACGATCGCCACCAGCTCGCCCGCTCGCACCGCGAAGCTCACTTCCCGCAGCGCGTATACCGGCGGCTCGGCGCCGTAGACCTTGCTGACCGCGCGTAGCTCCAGCACCGCCGGCGCCTGACTGCCGTTTTCGTACGGGACGCCTGTTGGCTGCTCGCTCATCACGTCTCTGGCACCACCACGCGCTGGCCCGCCGACACGCCTTGGCCGCTCACCTGCACGAGCCCGTCCGCATCGTCGAACAGGCCGAGGCTGACCGCCTCCAGACGGTGCACGCGGCCTTCGGCGACCTCCAGCGCGTAGCCGCCGCCGGCGAGCGCGAGCAGCGCGTCGATCGGCACCGCGAGCGCTTCGTGGACGCTTTCGGTCGTGATCGACACGTTCACCGGCGCCTGGTCCAGGCGCCCCGTCGCCGCGGGGTTGGTTGGTGTGACGTCAACTTCGATCGTCGGCGAGCTTTCTTCTTCGCCGCCACCGCCGCTGCCAGCACCACCACCAGATTTGCTCGACGGCGATGTCGCCACGCTCGATACGTACGTGATCCGCCCAGGCGTGGTCTGGTTGTCCGGTAGCGTGATCGTGACCGTGTCGCCGACCTTCACGCTCGCCTGCTGGGCCGCGTCGAGCGCGATCTTGACCTGGCGAGCGGTCGTGGTGATGCCGAGCACCGGGCCGGGCATGACCGCCTGGCCGACCGTCGGCGTCACGCTTGTCACGCGCACCGGCCCCGGCTCGAACACCACCGCGCCGAGCGGCAGCTCGCGTGTCGCAGGCGAGCCGTACTGCAGCACCACCGGCCGGTCGCTGATCGCGTAGACGGTCTGTCCGCGCGTGATCACCTCACCGACCGACGGCAGCCGCGTGAACGTCGAGCTCTGCCCGTAGAGCGTCACGGAGGCGCGCGCCGTGGACAGGTTTTCCTGCGCGCTCGCGAGCTGCTTTTCGGCAGCGGAGACCTGGGAGCGGTCGGCGGTGATCTTCGTAGCGGCGCCCGACGAGCCCTGCTCGTCGCTCGAGACCGCCTGCACGTCGCTCGCGCACAGGCCCAAGCCCCCGCCGGATGAGCCCCCGCCGGCTGAGCCTTCGCCGCCCGACGGGGAGCCGCTGGAGGGGGAGCCGCTCGACGCGCTTTCCGCGGCGCCTTCGCCACCGCAGTCGACTGCCTCCTTCGCGCGCGCGGCCGACACGGTCGCCTGGTTATCCGCGAGCGCTTCGCCGTCAGCCGCCAGCGATGCCCTCGCCGTGCTCACCATTGCTTCGGCGTTCGCGACCGCCTGCTGCGCTTGTGACACCGCCGACGGCGCCGTCCCCGACGGCACGCGGATGCTCGACGAGCCCGCATAGCCGAGCGTCCCGCTCACCTGCGTCTGCGAGGACAGCGACTGGCTCCTCACCGTCGCAAGCGTTGTCGCCGTCGCGTTGTCGCCGACGCCAGCGCGGGAGCTGGTCGAGCCGCCGAACGGATCGGTCGCGATCAGGACCACGACAGCCACGACGAGCACCAGCCCCGCCGCCGCCAGCACCCTCCGGTTTCGGTTCGTGTGAATGCTGGGCGGCATGTCTCGTTCAGGGCCTGCGTCGGGGATTTTCGATAGCTCCCGGGTCGGTTCTACGCGGTGGGTTGTTTCGTCCTTGTTTCGCTCTCAACGGCGAGATGTCGCGGATCCACGGTCTATTGCCCCGCGGCGAAGCGGGCCACGGCGGCCTTGGTGAGAGCCCCGTGGGTGACGCTCACGCACGCGTCCGCGGCCTGCAGCACCGCCGGTTGATGCACGTCCACACCCGCGCTCGCGAGCATCCCGTGGGTCAACTGGCCGCCGCTCGTCGGGTCGGGGAAGTTGGGGATGCCGTGCGTGCGTATACAGTGAGCGAACGCGAGCAGGTCGCTGAGGTGCTGCGCGATCTCGGCCTGGCTCAGATGGCCGCCGTTCGGCTGAAGGTGCCGGCAGGCTGTCTGGGCCGCGAAGGCCTTGGCGTTGCCGACCTGTTTGAACGCCCTGATAGCGGCTTCCTTCGTGATCGCACCGCTGCTGGTGGGGTCGGGGAAGCTCGGCACGCCGTGGGAGCGCATGCACTGCGCGTAGGCGACCATCCCCTGCTGGGTGCCCGCGCCGCCTTCAGGCGCCGAGGACGTACCACCGCCGTCCGCGGCAGATGCGCCGGACGTGCTGGTCGAGAGCCGCGCGACACCCGGGCTCGACGAGCCGCCACCGCAGCCCGCGACGGCCGTGCCGACGGCCAGGACCGCGCCTGCCGTCACCGCGGCGCGGCGCAATCGGCGTCGCCGATTCGGCCTGGGGCTGGGGCGCTCTCGGCGTCTCAGGCTGCCGCGGCGATGGACCAGCCAGACGGTCGTGGCTGTGAGCAGCGCCGACAGCGCGAGCAGCCAGCCGCCCTCGATCCACTGGAACGTCCAGAAGCGGCCGGCCGGCTGGTAGGTGCTCCACAGCGTGTAGCCATGCTGGACGAGGTACTGCCACGAGCCGAGGGTCTTCGGGACCCCGCCCTTGCCGGCCAGCTGCGGTCCCCCTTCCTGGAGGACATGGCCAAGCAAGGACTGGCTGACCGGCCGCCCGCCCTTGGTCGTCCACCGCTGGCTGATGATCCACGCGGAACCGGGCACGTTCAGTCTGGTGGTGAGGAGCGCCGACAGGTAGCGCTGGCGCAGGAACATCCCCGTCGCGAGGGCGAGCCCGGCGTAGACGGCGAGGGTGGCGACGATCGCGGGGACGACCCTGCGGATGAGCACGCCCGCCAGGGCGCTGATCGCGAAGGCGGCCAGCGTCCATGCGGCGAACGCGACCCCGCGCAGGTCGAACAGGCCGCCGGCGAGCGGAGAGGACTCGGTGGTGAGGGGCATCGGGTTGCCCGCGAAGTACGGGTGGAAGTAGGGCCGGTAGTACCAGGACAGCAGCACGCTGATGGCTCCGGCGGCGGCGGCCAGCACGACCGCGAGCGCGACCAGCTTGGCGAGCGTCCAGCGCCACGGCCCGAAGCCCTGGGTCCACGCGTAGCGGAAGGTGCCGGTCTCGAGCTCGCGGGCCAGCACCGGCGCCCCGACGAACGCCCCGATCAGCGCCGGCACCGCCTGCAGCACGTAGCCATTGGCCAGCACCCTGTCGATGCCGTCGAAGCGGCCGATCAGCGCTTCGCAGGCGATCGAGCTCGCCGGGCGGCAGGCGGTCGCGGCGGCGTACGCGTGGTGCAGTTGAAGGCCGACGATCCACAGGCACGCCGCCAGCGCGCCCAGCAGCGCGGCAACGCCGCTCAACGCGAAGCGGTGCTGGCGCCAGGTGACCCACGCCATCCGCCGCCACGGCAGTGGCTGCACGCTCGCGTCCTGCCGCGGACGGGCGGGCACGATCAGCGCGGTCATCTCCCCACCTCCGACGGTTCGGCGTCCCGGCCGCGGGCCGGGCCGGGCAGCGCCGCGGCGCCGGGCTCGCGCAGGTAGGCGAGGGCGAGCTCCTCCATGCCGACCGGGTGCGCCTCCCAGCCGGGCGGAACGGGATCCTCAGCGGTGGCCCGGACCAGCAGGTGGGCCTGTGCCGCGGCGCGGCGGGCGTGCACGACCGGCCATTCGGGGCGTCGATCGGCCTCGGCGGCCGGGCCGGTCAGGATGCGGTGGCTGGCGAGCAGGTCGTCGACCTCGCCGGCGACCTGCACCCGGCCCCGTGACAGCAGGATGAGGTAGTCGGCGACCCGCTCGAGCTCGGTGAGCACGTGCGAGGACAGCAGCACCGACACGCCGTCGTCCGCGACCGCTGTCATCACCGTCGCCATGAAGTCGTGCCGTGCGAGCGGATCGAGCATTGCCATCGGCTCATCCAGCACGAGCAATCGCGGCCGCCTGGCCAGCGCCAGGGTCAGCGCGAGCTGCGCCTGCTGGCCGCCCGACATCCTGCCTACCCTCTGCTTCAGAGGGATGCCGAGCTCCGCAAGCCGGGCCTCGGCAGATGCCCGGTCGAAGCGCCGGTTGAGGTTGCGGGTCAGGTGCAGCATGTCCGCGGCCGACAGGTTCCCGTATAGCGGCGTGTCCTGGGCGACGAACGCGATGCCGTCCAGCGCGGCGGGGGACCCGGGCGGCTGGCCGCCGAGCACGGTGACGCGGCCCGCAGTCGGCGCCGCCAGGCCGACCGCGAGGTTCAGCAGCGTGCTCTTGCCGGCGCCGTTCGGGCCGACCAGCGCGACCACGTGACCGGCGGGGATCGCGAGCGAGCAGTCGCGCAGCGCCCACGTGCCGCCGTAGCGCTTGCCGAGGCCGCTTGCCTCCAGAACGTTCACGCGATGTCCCGCGTCTCGTCGCTCACCGCGCCGCCGCGGCTGCGTGACGCGCCGCGGCGCTCATGGAAATCCCGCAACGCCCTGGTGAACAGCGCCACGATCCCGTCCTCGTCCAGGCCGGCCCCCTCCGCTGCAGTCAGCCAGCTCAGCAGCGAACGCTGCAGCGCAGCCAGCTCGGGCAGTGCGACCTGGTTGAGCGTCGCCTGGATAAACGTGCCCTGGCCGGGTCGTCCGGCGGTCAGGCCCTTCGTTTCCAGCTCGCGGTATGCCTTCAGCACGGTGTTCGGGTTGATCGCCAGCGAGGCGACCACGTCGCGGACCTTGGGAAGCTGATCGCCGGGCTCGAGGTAGCCCAACCGCAGCGCGTGCTCGACCTGGTGTACGAGCTGCAGGTAGGTCGGCACACCCGAGGCGCCGTCGAGCCGGAACTCGATCGCCGATGCCGCGCCCGCCCGGGGTGGGCCCCGAATCGCCAGCCGAACCATCCGACGGGCTGAGTCCTTTATCTATTGTCATACGACAAGATTACAGCGCCGCAGCAGCGGCGTCAACTCTCCTCACCGCAAGTTGCACAAGGCCGCCGCTCGCTCGAACGCCGGAGAGCTCGTGTCGATCGACTTCGGGAGCGCGAGGTAGTCCCCGCCGCGGCCGAGACCCCGCTGTTGGCGGCCGGGTTCGATGGGGGCGAGCTGCTCGGATCGGGGAAGCCCGCGATCCCGTGCTTGCGCATGCACGCGGACACCTCGAGCATCGCCGCCTGCGCCTGCGGGGACGGTGGTTCGGAGGCCGGAGGCCCCTTCGGCAGCAGGCGCTGGCACGAGTGCGCGGCGGACTGGAACGCGGGCGACTTCATGGTTCTCGGCGAGCCCATCCGGACTGTTTGGCCACTGACTTTCGGATCGGGGAAGTTCGGCACCCCGTGCGAGCGGATGCACCTGGAGAACGCGACCCCAGATGCAACGGCACTCGTCGCGGATGCCGAGGTGCTCGCGCCGCCCGTCGGGCTTGTTGAGCTTTCCCCGCAGCCTGCCACCAGCACCCCGCTCAGGAGTGCTGCGGCGGTGAGCAGGCGGGCTCGCGGCGGGGTGAGCCTCTTGATATCGATGCTGTGCGGCATCGGTTCTCCTTCAGGTCAGTGGTTGTGCAGCGGGAACGCGCACGCGGCTGCCGCCGCGTGAACACCGGCGACTGCTGGTCGATCGTGCTGCGGAACAGGAGGATCACTCCTTCGATGTCGCTCAACTCCGCGATGCCGGAGCCAAACGGGTTCGGACGGCGCCGTGGTCCGAGGGTCGGGGAAGTCGGTAGACGCCGTGCTGGCGCATGCACCGCGCAATTTCAGAAACCTCGCCAGCGTCTGCGGGGAGGGTGGGGGAGCCCCGAGCCGGGGACCTCTCCGGCAGGAGCTTGCGACACTTCGCCTGCGCCGCCTTGAACGAGGGCGAATGGATGAGTCCTGCACTCGCGTGGAAGGCTGAAGCCGCCGCTGCCGTTCGGGTCCGGGAAGCTGGGCACGCCGTTGGCGCGCATGCACTTGGCGTAGGCGATCGATGCCTGCTGGAGGCTCGCGGGGCTTGGGAGCGAGGAACCGCTGCCTTCCGGGCTCGCCGAGTGAGGCGCTCTTACCGGTGGAGAGGTGGGCGACGCTGGGGCTCGAAGGGCCGCCGCAGCCCGCGACCGCAAGCGCAACGCTCAGGAGGGCTGCGGCGGTCAGCAGGCGCATTCGACGGTTCTACGCGGTGGGCTGTTTCGTCGTTGTTTCGCTCTCTGAGGCAGACAGCGGTTTTGTCTGAGGGAGCCGGCGAAACAGTGCTGAAACACCGCAGCGCTACCTTCACGAGGAGGAGCTACGGATGCGGGTGCTTGTGATTGAGGACGATGAGGAGCTGGCCGACACGGTCGCCGCCGGCCTGCGCCACGCGCGGATGGCAGTCGATGTCGCGCTCGACGGCCAAGCTGGGTTGACGCGCGCGCTGGTCAACGACTACGACGTGATCGTGCTCGACCGCGACCTTCCCGTGCTCCACGGCGATGAGGTGTGTGCGAAGCTCGTCGCCGCCGGCGGACGCAGTCGGGTGCTGATGCTGACCGGCGCGGCGGCGAGCGACGATTTGGTCGATGGGCTTGGGCTCGGCGCGGACGATTACCTGGGAAAGCCGTTCGACTTCGCCGTGCTGGTGGCGCGCATCGGCGCACTCGCCCGCCGCGCGCATCCGCGCGTCCCGCCGGTGCTGGCGTACGGCGACGTCGTGCTCGACACGGCCAAGCGCTGCGCGCGGCGGTCCGGCCGCGATCTCGAGCTGACGCCGAAGGAGTTCGGGGCGCTGGAGCTGCTGCTCGCCGCCCAGGGCCGGGTCGTCTCGGCAGAGGAGCTGCTCGCGCGCGTGTGGGACGAGAACGCCGACCCGTTCACAGGCGCCGTGAGGATCACGATCAGCCGCCTGCGCGCCAAGCTCGGCGATCCCGTCGTGATCGAGACCGTGGCGAAGGCCGGCTACCGCATCGGAGGCCGGTGATGGGCGCCGCGCACCTCCGGCTCGCGCCACCCTCCTGGCTGCGACTGCCTCGCCGCACCGCCCGGCTGCGGCTCACCGCTCTCTACGGCGGCCTCTTCCTCTTGTCCGGCATCGCGTTGGTCGCCATCACCTACGGCCTGTTCGAGCGGGCGACTGAATACAAAGCGCCACACCTGCCGAGGATTCCCCATGCCCCCGCGATCCAGCGTCTCGAGCTGCCGTTTCCGCCCGCCAAGCCTCCCACCCCTCGAGGCGAATCCGTCGTCGTCCAGCGTCCGCTTCCGCTGGCACAGGCCTACCAGGAGCTGGGGCAGGCTCGGCAGGAGATCGCACGGGCTGGGCCGCGGCTGGTCTTCGGCGTGCGGACTCAGCTGGCGCGGGTGCAGCATCAGGTGACTCAGGCCCAGCATCAGCTGGCACAGGACCAGCGTCAGCTGGCAGGCGCGGTGCATCAGCTGGCACAGGTGGGTCCCATCCAAGCGGCACAGCGAGCTGCCGACTCGCACGAGCTTCTGGTCAACTCTGGAATCGCCCTGGCGATCGTGGCCGTGCTCGCGCTCCTGGCCGGCTGGCTCATCGCCGGCAGGATGCTGCGACCGATCCGGACCATCACACGCACGGCCCGCAGGATTTCCTCCACCAGCCTGCACGAGCGCCTGGCCCTCGACGGCCCGCAGGACGAGCTCAAGGAACTGGGGGACACCCTCGATGACCTTTTCGGGCGGCTCGACGCCGCGTTCGCGGCGCAGCGCCAGTTCGTCGCCAACGCCTCGCACGAGCTGCGCGCGCCGCTCACACGCCAGCGAGCGCTGATCCAGGTCGCGCTCGCCGACCCGGACGCGAACCTCGCCTCGCTGCGCGCAGCCCACGAGCGCGTGCTCGCCTCAGAGCTTCACCTGGAGCAGATGATCGAGGGGCTGCTGACGCTCACGCGTGGCCAGGCAGGATTGGAGCGTCGCGAGCGCCTCGACCTCGCGGCCATCGCCGCCAAGGCTCTGCTCGCGCGCGAGGCAGACGCCGCAGGGCTCGGCCTCGACATCCGCACGAGGCTCGACCCGGCGCCAACGGTTGGCGATCCGCGGCTACTGGAGCGGCTGATCGCCAACCTGCTCGATAACGCCATCCACCACAACGTTCCCGATGGGCACGTTGAGATCACGACCGGCAGCGGTGACCAGCGCGCGTTCCTGACGCTCGCAAACAGCGGTCCCATGATTCCCCCCGAGGAGGTGCCGCGCCTGTTGCAACCGTTCCAGCGCCTTTACGGAACTCGCACCGACCACGCCGGTGGCAACGGCCTCGGCCTCGCGATCGTCGACGCGATCGCCGCCGCGCATCGCGCGACGCTGAGCGCCCAAGCGCGCCCGGGTGGCGGGCTGATCGTGGAAGTCACCTTCCGGTCGTGCGGTACTGCCCCGACAGTGCGGGGCTCGTAGAAGCTCGAAGCACCTGCGGTCCGCGCTTCTGTCTCGGGACACGGCCGTAGAATGGGCGCCTACCCAAGGAGCCGGGGCTGCTGCCCCTGTGAAACCACACGATCGCTCTTTACGGCTCGCGAGGCCGTTAGGCCATGGAGTCGAAGGCCAACCTCCTCAAACAGCGCCTGCTGACCGCGCACCACCGAGAGATCGGGGACGCGCTCTCAACCCAACCGAAGAGCCGATCAGGGAGTAGTCGTGGGGCGACGCTGCCGCGTCGCCCCACGCTGTGCTTCCGGTCAGATCCTGCTTGTCGCTACGGGCGTCTTTAGGCGCCGATCTCTACACTCGCGCTCCATGTCACCGTTTCGGTTGCTTCCTCCCCGGTCTGGGTGCCGAAGCAGTCGAGGAAGCTCGAGACTTTGCTTGAGCCTTCTTCGTATTCGGTTGGTTCCTGGATACCGGCATTCTGCTTGTAATCCCATGTGAACGAGGTTCTCGATTTATTGACCTGTTCATTTGGCAGCTTGGCGATTACCCCACCTGTCAATTTCGTGCTAAGCAGCCCGCACTTGAATTCGGCTAGGGCGCCGCCCGCTGCTTCCGGCTTGACGAGCTGGCCAACTTCTCTAGCCGCTTTGTTGGTGTAGACAAGCGTTGTCGTCAGGTAGCTGCTCCGGATTTCTCCGGCGGCGGCACCGCTAGATGTGCACGCCGTTTCGGCGCCGACGATCTCGCATCCTTTATAGATGATGTGTACTTTTACGAGCGTTTTGAAATTCGCGATTTCGCCTGTGTTTGTGGATTTTTCACATTGAATCTTAAATGCCCCTTTAACCTGTAGATCGACCACTCCGCTGCTAGCCGTATACGTGATCGGCCATGTGGTTGTCTCGAATTCAGGCAACGCGGCCGAGGCACTGGCCGTCGTCACTGCCGCAAACGCAAGCATCGCGACCAGCGCAGCCAGCGTCGTCTTCCACTTGGATCTCATGTGTGAGTATTCCCTTCGTATCGTTGGTGCCCGTGCACCACCACAAAGGCGGACGCCCTGGCACCGATTTTTGGTTTTCTTCACGCCAAGGCCAACGGCCGGTGTCACCGGCCGAGACGGACCGAAGCATGTATCGAGGCGCCGGCCATCCGACCGGTGTTCGCGACGTTCCCTACGTCTTTGCCGCTCCTCTCCGATCGACTTCGACCAGCGCCGGACCCAGTCAGATTGCACTTGACAATCTGGTACTTCAACGGACACTAATGTCCGGGGCGCAATAAAACAGGTTTCTCTGGACGTGTCAAGAGCGCGTGCTCATGGTTGCGAGAACTCGACGACACGAGCTTCAATGTGACCGTCCACTCCAAACGCCTAGTGCAGGCGAACATCGTGAAGGTCGACCTGCAGCTCCCCTAGGCGCTGTCCTCGCGGCCCTCAGCTTTGCATGTCGGTTGATCCGTGGTGCCCGAGTCTGCTCGCCCGTGCTCGTGGTTTGACGGTGCGTTGGAGTCGCATTTGTCACCGTTGTCGGCGGACGGGTCGGCCCATGCCCCATGCGGGTTCGTTGAACCGTCTCGGTGTTCAGTCGGCTCGGTTGAGGGCTGTCTCAGCGCCGCGGCAACGGGGGATTCGCCGATGGCGCGCGCCGGCAGGCCCGGCAGGAGATCGCGCGGGCAGGCGCCTCGGCTCCTGTTCGGTGTCCCGACTGAGCTGGCGCGGGTACAGCATCAGGCGACGCAGGCCCAGCGCCAAGCACGCCCGGGCGGCGGGCTGACCGTGGAAGTCACCTTCCGCTCAATGCGGTGCTGCCCCGACAGTGTGTAGCTCGTAGAAAGCTCAAAGCATCTGCGGCCCGCGCTTCTTTCGCGGGTTAGGGCCGTGGATGCTGGCCTGTGGACGGAGTCAAGGCCGCTGTCTTTGTGAAACCAAACGGTCGCTCTTTACAGGCTCGCGCCCGGCGCCGCTGTGGGTCGAGCATCGTGTGAGGCGCAGAATGGTGGCGGGGCGGGCGTGGGGAGGGCCGCGGAAACCGTGTGTCTAAGCCGCTGCGGGTATGGCCCGGGTCTCGTTCAGACGGAGGTCACTGGCCCCATGCGAACCACGTAGCGTAGGCACGGTGTTGGTGTGTCCGTCAGCGTGTGGTAGCTCGTAGAACGCCTGCAAACGCTGCGCATCGCCAAGCCGACCGGTCGCGACTGCACGCTGGAAATGTTGCTTGCCGTCCATGGTTCTCTCTCCGCTTCCCTCCGTCGTCCCCTGTACAGCGGGTCTCCACCCGTGGGAAGAACTAAAACAGACGATGGCGAATTTGTCAAGATACCGTCGACGACCACCGCGGAACGCCCGCGTAATGGGTGCTTTGGCGTCCATCGTGGCTGCCGCGGCAGGGGTGATCCGCCAGTGACCTCCGTCTGAACGAGACGGTGGTCACACATACGGGTGGTTCTGCGAGCTCGCGGTGTGGGCTCTCTGTAAGTCGTGGGGATGCCAATTCGGTTGGTTTCGAGGAGGGTTTGGAGCGACTCTCCCGCGTCGTACTCGACGCGGCCGGTGGTGGGGTGTGTTGGCTTGAGCGGATCGGTGCGGGGCTCGTGGCGCTGCTTGGGTTTTTGGATGAGGAGCCGTTGTGGGCTGGCGTGCTGGTCCTCGAGCAGCCGTACGGGCTGCCGTTTGAGGGAGCGCTCGGGACGAGTGCGTTCGGCGTGTGCACAGTGCGTTGGCTGTGGTGTTGAAGGAGGGGCGTGGTGAGGTGATCGTGGGGGCGGACATCAATCCCTCGACGGCGCTGATCGCCGAGCTTGTGACACTCGGTGTGCTGTCGTTGATCAGAGCGAGCATGCTGCGTCAGCCGAACACCCCGCTTATGGATTTGGCGCCGCTCTTGATGTCCGCGATCGTGGTGCCGTATCTCAGCGGGGGCGCCGCGAAGGCGGACCTCCGCGGGTGCGTTGATTCTGCGGCGAGGGGCGCGAGCGAGGCGCCTGCGCGTGCGGCGGTGGTGCCGATCCGCCCTCAGCCGCATACGCTCCTGGTGCTCCGTGCGCTCGCCTCGACACCGTTCTCGAGTAACCCCCAGCTGGCCGCCGCCGTGGGCTTCGACTCCAAACGGGTCTCGAAAGCGCTGCGCCTGTTCGAGCAGCGAGGCCTGATCGAAAACGCGCGCTCGGGCCTGGCGCCACGCGAACCAAACGCCTGGCTACTGACCCTTTACGGCCACCGCATTCTGGAGTTGGTCGCGCAGAGCTTTGCTGCCGCCGGCCGCCACGAAAGCACGGTGCTGCCAGCGCGCGTCGTGCGGCGCCTTGAGGCGCGGTCCGCTCGCAGCGCGCCACGCCGAGCTGGGAGCGTCGCATGAGCCCTACAGCAAGCTTTGCCCGTGCCCGTTGTGCGTGTGTTCCGCGCGGGCGTGTTCTTCAAGAGCGTGCATCGTGGCACGGGCCGTTGGCCTGTGGTGCGGTGACGAGGGTGCATCCATACGGGGGCCGTTGCTCCAGGTGGGGTGCGCTGATACACGACCGGCTGCCGGGCCTCGTAGCAGTGCAAGCCCGGGCAGCCGATCGCCTACTAGCGAATCACAAAAGGAGTGATGGAGAGTGAAACAAGTAAGGATACTCGGGGTGGCGATCGTCGCCGTGCTCGCGATCGCAGCGGTCGCGGCGTCGACTGCGTCGGCTGGGCTGCCGGAATTCGGGCAGTGCTACGCAAAGTCTGGCGGTAAGTACGCTGACAGCAACTGTACGACGAAGGCCAAAAAGGGCACCGGTACGTATGAATGGAGAAAGCTCCCCGATGTAACTGAAAGCAAGGTGTTCACGGGCGCCGGGGGAACCGGTACGCTCACGGGCCACTACGAAGCCTGTGTTCGGGGCAACAAAGACCCGGCTTGCAGCGAAGAACAGATCAACAACGAAGAAGCTTCCATTTTGGAAGCCTCCGTGGAATGCGAAAGGGAGACCGCACAGGGTGAAGAGAGCGGCACGAAAGAAGTGAAGAACGTGTCGGTCAAATTCGTCGGCTGCAAGCTGTTCGGCACCGTTCCCTGCTCGGACTCGAGCGTCGAAGGCGAAATCAACGTCAACCAGCTGAAGGGCAAGCTGGGCTACATCGACAAGGCCAACAAAGAAGTTGGTATTCAGCTCGAACCGGCCGTGAAGAAGGGCGAGTTCGTGAAATTCGTCTGCGCTGGCATCGTCACCACAGTGGTGGGAGTGGATGGCAACACCAAAACAGAAGGACAGCCAGCATACGCAGGGACCGGTCGCGACGGCATCGTCTCGCCGATCGCCCCAGTTGATCAGATGACTCACGAATTGACGCAGGTCTACACGATCAACAGCGAAGACGAAAATATCCCGAGCAAATTCGAAGGCAAGCCCGCCGAGTTGCTTGAATCCTACGTCGTAAACGGCGAAGAACTGGCGTACCGCACCGCGTGGTCGAAAGCTGGTGAGACGATCACTAACGTGAACACGTCGGCAACCGAAGGTGAGATCAAAGCGTAGTAGACGCTCGTAGTAGCAATGAGGTCGTGCGTGGGATCGCCAGAGCGTGATCCCACGCACGCTTCGCACATGTAACTGCAAGGCAGAGAGTTTGATCAGAAAGGGCTCAATGAGGCGTTCGTGCACAGCGGCGTGGGGACAGGGCCCGGAAGGGCGGCGCTGGGATGCCGGTGAGTCTTTCCGGATCGCGGCGGCGTGTTCGCTTGTGGCCGCTATCTGCGGGCTGCTGCTCTGTGGTGCGCCGGCGCTGGCGGCGACTGGGCATCCGTTTCTCAGGAGCTTGAGCGAAGCGCCATTGGGCACAGCGCTGAAGGAGCCAGGTGCGGTGGCGGTGGATCGTGCGACCGGTGAGGTGTTCGTGGGCGATCCCGCCAGCGGGGTTGTGGACGTGTTCAGCGCCACTGGCAGCTACGTCGCGCAGTTCGGCGAAGGACTCGAACCGGAGGCGGTGGCAGTGGATGAAGCCAGCGGCGACGTGTATGTCGCCGAACCGTTTGGAGACGCCGTCCTCGTGTTCAAGCCGAGCGGGTCCGGCGGCTATGAACTGCTCTCGGAATGGTTTGGCACGGGCGCGCCCGGCCGGGAATTCGGCGCGGTGGCTGGTGTCACGGTGGATGGGGCGACGGGCGAGGTGTACGTGGTGGACTCCGAAAGTCTGTCCACTGAAAGCGGTGTCGTGGACATCTTCAAGCCGAAGCCGGCTGGGCCCGAAGAAGCCCAGGAAGGCGAATATGTGGGGACTCTGACGGACGTACCCTTGGACGAGCCCAACGGGGTGGCTGTCGATGCGGGTACCGACGAGGTGTATGTCGCCGCCAGCAGCGAGGGCGAGGTGTATGTCTTCAGCACGGCGGGAGCGCTCGAGCGCAAGGTGAAGGGCACGGGCTCGCCGCAGGGCTCCTTTCGCGGGCCCGAAGGCGAAGAAGGCAACGTAGCGGCGATGGCGGTCGATGAAACGACGGGCGATCTGCTTGTCGCGGAGGCCGAAAGGCACGTGGTCGGCGAGTTCAACCAGGCCGGCGAATGGGTCGGATGGCTGACAGGTGCCGCGGGCGGTCCTTTTGGCGAACCACGCGCTGTCGCGACGGACTCTGGCGGCGACGTCTATGTCGCGGACGCGGGGACGCACCTCGTGGACGTGTTCGGGCCAGGTGTCGTGGTCCCGGATGTGGCGACCAAGTCGGCATCGAAAGCGACACGCACGACGGCGGTGCTCAACGGCGTGGGCAATGGCGATGGCGATCCGGCGCACTACCGCTTCGAATGGGGCACGAGTGAAGCGTACGGGTCAAGCACACCCGAGATGGGGACGGGGTCCGGTGAAGAAAAGATAGTGGCGACGCTGACCGGATTGACAGCCGGCACGACTTATTACTACCGAATAGTCGGGGAAAGCGAAAACGGGACCAACGTCGGTGCTGGGCGTGAATTCACGACCCCGCCTGCCGTGGAAGACCTAAGTAGTGGCGCGGTCGCGGATCTGACACCGACGGGTGCGAGGCTGACGGGTTCGCTGACACCAGGTGGGGTCGAAGCGTACTACTACTTTGAATGGGGGCTCAGCACCAAATATGGGGAGACGAGCCCGATGGCGCCGGGCGTCGATGCGGGCATGGGCACTGAAGCGGTGGCTGCAGAAACGCTACTCAGCGAACTCACGCCGAACACCACCTACCACTATCGGCTCGTGGGGACGAACAGCTTTGGCACTACGTTTGGCCAAGACAAGACCTTCACGACATCGGGTCCGCCGCGTATCACGAGCGAGCCCACCACTGGGATCACGCACGATGAAGCCACGATCAATGCGCAGATCGATCCCGACGAGCTTGCGACAACGTATCGCTTCGAATACGGCGAAACGACCTCCTACGGTCACGAAGTGCCGATCGGGGGTGCGAGCATCGGCTCTGGCGCGGAACCCGTCAAGGTTGCGGCCGTGCTGAAAGAACTCGAACCCGGGATCAAGTTGAGGCCGGGCGTCACCTACCACTTCCGTGTCGCGGCCAGCAACTCGGTGGAAACGGTCGATGGACCTGACCGTACGCTCACGACGGTTCCACCGGCGCTGATCGATAGCGAGTCGGTGGCACATGTGAGCGCCACGGGAGCTGAGCTTCAGACCGCGATCAACCCGCTCGGCAACGACACCACCTACTACTTCCAATACGGCACCGAAAGCTGCGAGGCGACCCCAAGCCCATGCGCGAGCGCGCCGAACGCGCCCGTCGATATCGGCTCGGGCGAAAGCGACGTATCCGGCAACGCACAGCTGCAGGAACTCCAACCCGGCACGACCTACTACTACCGAGTGCTCGCGACCAACTCGCTGGGGACCGCCGACGGCGTACAGCATGCGTTCACCACGCAGCAGTCCAGCAACGCGTTCGCGCTGCCGGATGGTCGCTCGTGGGAGATGGTCTCCCCGCCCGACAAGGATGGGGCGCCGATCGAAGCTCTGACCCGCGAAGGTGGCCTGATTCTGGCTTCGGATGACGGAGACTCGCTCGCCTATGTCGCCGACGGCCCGATCGCCCACGAAGCGCAGGGCAACCGCAGTCCGGAAATGCAGCAGATCCTCGCAACCCGTGGGCCCAACGGCTGGAACTCACAGGACATCGTCACGCCGAACAACCAGGCGGAAGGGATCCCTCCGGGTATCCCCCCGGAGTATCAGTTCTTCTCGCCCGACCTCTCGCTCGCGCTGGTGGAACCGTGGGGCGACAGCGCGCGCGCCGAACCGCCGCTGGCCCCTGAAGCGACCCAGAAGACAATCTATGTGCGCAACAACGCTACCGGGACATATCTGCCGCTGGTCACCGAAGCGAACGTGGCGCCGGGAACCGAGTTCGGCCATGACCTTCATTTCATCAGCGCCACTCCCGATCTCAGCCACATCGTCGTCGAATCGAAAGTCGCCTTGACAGGCCCCGGGTCGGCCCCCGGTCTTTATGAGTGGGCGGGCGGCGTGCTGCAGTTCGTCAGCATGCTTCCCGAAGGAATACCAGCTCATGAAGCGGCACTGGGCTATTCCCACGTTGCCGCGAACGCGATCTCGAGCGATGGCTCGCGCGTCGTCTGGACGAACAGTGTCGAAAATCCAGGCCACCTGTATATGCGCGACATCGCTACCTCCGAAACAGTCCAGCTTGACGCCGCTCAAGGCGTATCGGAGCCAGGCGGCTTGGGCGAGGCGCAGTTCGAGACGGCCAATAGCGAAGGTTCGCGGGTGTTCTTCACGGACAAGCAGCGGTTGACCAGCGACTCCACCGCAGACACAGAACCAGGCAAAGAACACGCTGACCTATATGAGTGCGAAATGGTCGAAGAAGGCGGCAAGCTGCGCTGCCAGATCAAAGACCTCACGGTCGATGCCAACGCCGGCGAACACGCGGCCGTGCAGGGGTTCCTGTTCGGCTTGAGCGAAGGCGGTACGACTCTATATCTAGTCGCGCAGGGTGTGCTCGCAGCCAATCAAAATGGCAACGGCGAAAGTGCCGAAGCGGGCAAGGACAACCTCTACGAGCTCCATGCCGTGGGTACCGGATGGGTGACGACTTTCATCGCTGTGCTTTCGAGCGAAGATAGTCCCGAGTGGGAAGGCAACAGAAAGGCGAACAGCGCTTTCCTCACGGCGCGTGTGTCACCAAACGGGCGCTACCTCGCGTTTATGTCGGCGGCAAGTATCACGGGGTATGACAACGTCGATCAGAACAGCGGCAAGCGCGACGAGGAGGTTTATCTCTACGACTCGGCCTCGGCTGGGCTGAGGTGCGTTTCGTGCGACCCGACGGGCGCGCGACCGGTTGGGGTGCTCGATACCGAAGAAGCCGGCGAAGGGCTGGGTCTGCTTGTCGATCGGCGCAAGGTCTGGTTCGGCCACTGGCTCGCGGGGAACATCCCGGGCTGGACGGCGCAGGCCCTGGTGAGCGCGCTCTACCAGTCGCGCTATCTCTCTGATGAAGGACGGCTGTTCTTCAACAGCCCCGACGATCTTGTGCCGCAGGCCAGCAACGGCAAGGAGGACGTGTACGAGTACGAGCCAAGCGGCGTCGGGAGCTGTGAAAGCGCCTCGGGCGGATGCGTGGCGTTGATCTCCTCGGGAAGCTCGGGCAAAGAATCGGCGTTCCTGGAAGCTACCCCAAGCGGCGATGACGTGTTCTTCATCACCGCGGCGCAGCTTCTGCCGCAGGACACCGATACCGCCTTCGATATCTACGATGCGCGTGTCTGCACGCAGGGATCGCCATGCCTGACCCCGCCCCCGCAGGCGCCAACCGGGTGCAGCACCGCTGACGCGTGTCGTCCGGCGGCGCCGGCGCAGCAGGCGCCGATTGGGCCGTCGGGAACCGCGACGTTCTCCGGATCGGGTAACGCCCAGCCCTCGTCGGCCAAACAGGAAGTCAAAGGGGTCAAGACCAGTTCGAAGCCGTTGACGCGAGCGCAAAAGCTGGCTGGCGCGTTGAAGGTCTGCAAGCGGATGCGCTCACGGAAGAAGCGACACGCATGCGAACTACACGCAAAGAAGCTCTACGGACCCAAAACGACGAAGACGCCCACTGCGAAGCAGCTCTCCAGCGGCCGCCTTACAAAGAGGAGCGCACGATGACGCTGTGCCCGTATGCGGCTAGATATACGCAAGCGCTTGCGAGCGTGCGCCGACTGCTGCTTGTCCTGCCAGCGATCGTTGCTGTGTTCGCTGGCGTCGCTGCCGCGCCGGCGTTTGGGCAAGCGCCGTGGTGGCAGGTCGGCACCGAAGTCTCGCCGACGTATCTCTCGCCAGGAGGGGAAGGCGAGATCCTTGTCGTAGTCAGCAACCTTGGTGACGGGACGATCAACGGGAGCAAAAGCCCCGTCGTCATCGCCGACAAGCTGCCGCCAGGTCTGATCGCGACGGCGATCTCTGGAGCGCGTAAGGGTGAAGTGGAAACAGTGTGTACGTTGGCCTCTTTGCGGTGCACCTATGCGGGGGTCGTGAATTCCTATGAACGGCTGCAGATCACAGTCAAAGTAAAGGTCGAAGAGCCGCAGGGGGCCGTGGCGAGCCTGCCCGACGAAATGAGCGTCGAAGGCGGCGGTGCGCCGCGGGTCTCGAACGTCCAGCAGGTGACGGTGAGCGGCGAGCCCGCGCCATTTGGAGTTTACAACTACGAACTGTCTCCGTTCAACGAAGATGGCACCCCGTCGACGCAGGCAGGCTCGCACCCGTTCCAGCTGACGACCACGCTGGTTATGAACCAAACCTCAATACGCCAACCGGTGGCGCTGCCGAAGGATCTACGCTTCAACCTGCCTCCAGGTCTTGTGGGCAATCCTAACGCAGCGGCACAATGCACGATGACGGATTTCGCTGCGCTCGTTGACGAAACGAACCTGTGCACACCGGGCTCAGTAGTGGGAGTGGCGACGGTGACTGCAAACGAACCGGCCATCGCCGGCGTGTTCACCAAAACGGTGCCGGTGTTCAATCTGGTGCCGGCGCAGGGCGAGCCGGCACGGTTCGGGTTTGAGGTTCTGGGGAAGGTTCCGATCGTGATCGACACCTCAGTGCGGACTGGCCGCGACTACGCGGTGGTGGCAAGCGTCCAGGACGCGACGCAGGTCGCGGGGCTGTTGAGCAGTCAGGTGACGCTGTGGGGCGTTCCTGGCGACCCGCGTCACGACGCCTCGCGAGGGTGGGAATGCGTAGCCGGTGGCGAGTTCCAGAAGCAGGTCGGCAAGCCATGTCCGACCTCCAGCGAAGGGCAGCAGCCGTTCCTGACGTTGCCGACGTCATGCGCATCGAATCCCGTGGCCGAACCGCTAACGTCCTCCGTAGAAGCTGATTCCTGGGCGCAGCCGGGGAGCTTCCATTCGAGCGAATATGAATGGATGAACGGCACAGATCAGCAACTGGGCTTCGATGGCTGCAACCAGCTGCCATTCAGCCCGTCGATCGAGGTGCTGCCTGAAGTACATACGGCGAGTACGCCCACGGGATTGAGCGTCAACGTCGAAGTACCGCAGACGACGACCCTCGAAGCGAACGGCTTGGCCGAGGCGGACGTGCGGGATACGACGGTGACGCTGCCCGAAGGGGTGCAGCTCAGCCCGTCAGCGGCGAACGGGTTGCAGGCCTGCGCGGAGGCGCAGATCGGCTACGAGGGCCTGAACGCGACGACACAGACACAGGAATTCACTGCCACGCAGCCGTCGTGTCCGGATGCATCGAAGGTGGGCGTGGTACACATCAAGACGCCTTTGCTCTCGCATGAACTTGAAGGCGCGGTGTATCTGGCCACGCCGGCGCCGGAAGGAGAATCGGGGAAGAATCCGTTCAACTCACTGGTGGCGCTGTATCTGGTGGCGGAAGATCCGGTGTCGGGCGTGCTGGTGAAGCTCGCCGGCGAGGGTAAGCTGAATGAAAGCTCGTTGCAGGTGGCGACGACGTTTTCAAACACGCCGCAGGTACCGTTTGAAGACTTGAAGCTCGAATTGTTCGGCGGCCCGCGCGGTTCGGTGAGCACTCCGGCGGTGTGCGGGCATTACGCGACCGATGCGGCCTTCACGCCGTGGTCGGGCACGGAACTGGTCGGTCAGCTTTCTCCGGCTGATGAGTTCGGCATCAACGCCGGCGCGGGGGGCGGAGGCTGTTCGGGCGACCCGCTTGGGTTTTTGCCTGGGTTTGATGCCCAGGCGACGGATACCTCGGCTGGGGCGTTCACGGGCTTTCAGCTTGAATTGACGCGTCGGGATGGCGATCAGGCGCTGAGCTCGGTGTCGATGCATTTGCCGCCGGGGAATGCTGCGTTGCTCTCGTCGGTGACGTTGTGTGAAGAACCGCAGGCCGCGAACGATGACTGTCCGGCGTCCAGCGAAGTGGGGCAGGCCACGGCTGTCGCGGGTCTTGGTAGCGAACCGTATGTAGAGACGGGTGGGCGGGTGTTCATCACGGGCCCGTACAAGGGCGCTCCGTTCGGGCTTGAGATCGTGACACCGGCGGTGGCGGGCCCATTCAACCTGGGGTTTGTGACGGTCCGTTCGAGGCTGCTCGTGAACCGGGAAAACGCGTCGGTGACCGTCGTCAGCGACCCGTTGCCGACGCAGTTGCGTGGTATTCCGTTGCAGCTGAAACGGGTGATCGTGGATGTGGATCGGCCTGGCTTCGAGTTCAACCCCACCAACTGCGACCCGATGAGCGTGGAAGGGACTGTCGGTGGTTCGGAAGGAGCGAGCGTGGGGGTGTCTTCGCCGTTCCAGGTCGCGGGCTGCGGTGCGCTGCCGTTCAGCCCGAGGTTGACGGCGTCGGCGGGTGGGCATGGCAGTAAAGCGGATGGGACGAGCTTGGACGTGAAGGTCGAATCTGGCGGTGTGGGGCCTGGGGGCGTGGCGCAGGCCGGTATCGCGAAAGTCGAGCTGCAGCTGCCGTTGGCGCTGTCCTCGCGGCTGCCCACGCTACAGAAAGCCTGTGTGGAAGCGGTCTTTGATGCTGATCCGGCGTCGTGTGACGAAGGCTCGGTAATTGGGGAGGCGACGATCCACACGCCGGTGCTCAAGAGTCCGTTGGTGGGTCCTGCGTATCTGGTGTCTCATGGGGGTGCGGAATTCCCGGATGTCGAGTTCGTACTGCAAGGCGAAGGCATCACGCTGGTGCTTGATGGCAAGACCGACATCAAGCACGGCATCACATACTCCAAATTTGAATCTGCGCCGGATGCGCCGTTCACGGTCTTCGAAACGGACCTTCCTGCTGGCCCGCATGGTGTGTTGGCCCCGAATGTCCCGGAAAAGGAAGACTTCAGCCTGTGCAAGGCGAGCCTTGCGATGCCGACGGAAATCACGGGCCAGAACGGCGCGGTGATCAACCAGACGACGAACATCGCGGTCACCGGCTGTGGCGGGGTGCTGCCGTCCAAGACGGCCAAGCCGACGAGGGCGCAGCTACTTGCCAAGGCATTGAAGGTGTGCCACAAGGACAAGAAGAAAGGCAAGCGGCTGGCGTGCGAAAAGCAGGCGCGCAAGCGATACGCCTCCAAGAAGCCGGGCCACACCACGGCGCACAAGGTGGCCGGCAAGGCCACGACAAGCGGCCAGCACAGCAGGTGAGGTCCTCTAGGCTATCCGGTGTGCGCACGGGCCGTGCGAGCATTCGCTTCGGCGCGGGTATCCCGCTTGCCGCCGCGCTTGTCGTCATCTCTCTGGCGGGGTGCGGTGGTTCGGCGGGGAACGGCATCGCCTCCAAGACCCCGACGGAGATCCTTGCCGCGAGCAGGGCCGCCGCCACGAACGCGACATCTGTGCGTGTTGTGAGCAAGGTCTCCCAGGGCCCGCTGACGCTCGCCTTCAACGCACAACTCGCCAGCGACGGCGGGCGGGCACAGGTCTCGTTGACCGGGTTCGCCTTCGAAGTGATCCGCATCGGCGAAACCGTGTATCTCAAAGGGAGCCCGATCCTTTATAAGCGCTTGGGTATCGCCTTGAAGGTGCCTCAGCATAGGTGGCTG
This sequence comes from uncultured Solirubrobacteraceae bacterium, assembly GCA_963735615.1. GTDB lineage: Bacteria > Actinomycetota > Thermoleophilia > Solirubrobacterales > Solirubrobacteraceae > Palsa-744. The sequence continues at coordinate 914,406 of CAVTLO010000001.1, read as the reverse complement.
CAGGCACCAGTGAGCGGTCAGCTTGGTCAACTCGCGGCGTTCACGGATCTCAGCGGCGAGCTGAATCGCCTGCTGCCCGCCCGCAACGCCGCGCTCGCCAACGGCGCCAGCACTACCCTCGACGGACAGCACGCGCTCGGGTTGAATACGACCGCCAAACTCTTCACGGGCGTTCTCTACGTCGCCACGACCGGAAAGCCCTACCCGATCGAGTTCGTCAAGCACGGCAGGGAAACCGGCCAGAGCACCTTCTCCGAATGGAACAAGTCGATCACACTCAAACCCCCCACAAACACCGTCAAGCTGACCCAGCTCGAACGCAAAGACCGATGAGACGCCGCCGAACGGCCAGCGAGAGGTAGGTCAGCGTTGAGGCCGAGGGCGATCAATCAGTGCGCTCGATTGGACGGCACTCGCACTCGTTGAGCGCAAGCCGGTCGACTGAGCGTGTGGCGGGGCCGACGATCAGGACCCAACGGCGACTGCGTGTCGGGTGCTACCTGGGTGCGCGGGGAGAGGTTGGTCCCCGCGCACCCCAGAGGCAGCCCTGGTATGTTGCCCTCTACGCCAACAGCTCAATTTCCATCGGGAGCGTGATGGTCATGCTGCCTTCCATCGCGAATCCTTTTTTGCTGCCGCCCCATTCGATCGACAGCTCGTGCAGGATTTCTTCCCCTTCGAAATGAGTCCACTGCTGAACGTGTTCGCCTCCTTGTTGGTACTGCAGCGTGAATTCTCGCTCGCCTTTGTTCACAGGTGTGATCGGCGCGATGACCGAGCCTTTGATCGTGGCTGCGCTGACCGAGAAATGTATGCCTTTCGCGATTGGTTCCGCAACCGGTTCGAGCAGCAGGCCGACTTCTTTCGACGTGCTCGAGAGGTACGCGATGCGGCCCTTGAGTTCTTTCGTCCACCATTCTTCGCCATGTTCGCTCTGAAACAGGAACTCGGTGCACCCGCCTTCGCCGCCTTCTTTTTTACCGTTGAACTTGATCACAACCCCGGAGAGTTCTTTCGGTCCGGAGATCGTGCCACTGATCGAAGTGGCTTTACATTTATATGTGCCGCCCGTTTCTTTGAAGAACATCTCGCCGCCGGCGCCGGTGAAGCTGGTGGGGAATTTCAGATAATGAAATTCCGGCAGTGCCGCCGACGCTGAGGCCGCAGCCACCGCTCCGAGGGCGCACAACGCGACAACTGCGCCCAGGATAGTCCTAAAAGTGGATCTCATAAGGCAAACAACCTTTCTCATCGTCATTCAACGCCCAGACGCTCCTACTTGAGTGACCTCGGCGCCGGTCGTATTGCACCCGGCCATCGTTCTGAGCATTCCTTGGGCAATGCACCGGTCTGAGCACTAGAGCACGCGTGCCATAGAGACTGCTGGACATCGTGTTAGGCGAGGCGTCCGGCTTCCCCCCAGGCCGGCGGGCAGCTGCACGCGGCCGGCTCTATTTGCTCGTTTTGGTGGGGAGCGGCAAGCAGACACCGTGTCTAGTTCGAGTCTTTGCGGCGGTAGATCGTTCGTGGGCGAGCCTGTCCTCGATGAACTCACCGGCGGCGTCCAGGCCGATGAACGGGGCGAGGGCGAGATAGACCGCGAGCGGCTGCATGCGCTGGATCGTGAGGCTCGTGCCGTGGCGGCTCGCCTGGAACCCGGTCTCGAAGATCGTGGTCGAGACCAGAGTCGAGCACGCCCGCGAGAGCGATGCCGCCTGCGGGCGCTGGCGGTATCCGTCCTCGAGGAACATCGTGAAGGCGAGCTGCGTGTCGTGCACCCGCGACGCGAAGTTCGGTCCGATCGCGTAGGACTCCACGAAGCCGAGGTATGCGAACAGTGGCTCGCGCGCGAGCAGTCGCGTGGCTGCCTGCACGCCGTTCCACACGCGCTCCGGCCATGCACCGGGCAGGAAGAACGCAGGTGTGCACACGGCAAGGATCCGCTGAAACGTGTCCTCGTACGCTGCGACGAAAGCCTCGGCCTTTCCCGGGAACTCGTTGTAAAAGCCCGGACGCGACACGCCGGCGGCTCCGGCGATGTCGGCGACCGTTGTTGCTCGGTATCCCTGCTTGCGGACGGACGCTGCCGTGGCGCGCAGGATTCGCTCACGCGGCGAGCCTTTGGGAGCAGTCCACGGTCCTCGCTTGAGGAGGTCGGGCTCACGATTCGCTAGCTTGGGTGCGAACTGCAAGCTCCAGGATGGCTCGGAGGAGCCCACTGCGAACGCTTCTGTCCATTGACGCACATCGCCGCGGAGGCTCTCGCTCGTGCCGCCGTCGGCGAGACGCATCGAGAGGAATCTAAAGATGCCGCCGATCAGGATCTTCAAAGGGAGATCGATCGTCGCTTGAGCAGTTGAACCTCCCATCGCCCGCTCGATGTGGGAGATCAAAGCGTCGCGTTCGGCTTGACCGCGCGGCCCGGCCGCCAGGCCCTCGCACATCAACAGCCGCGCGATCTCCGGGCTGGCGCTCGCGCTCGCGAGCAGCGCATCGACCACCGCGAGAGCTTGAGATTCACTCCCTCGGGGGATCGTCTCCAGGCCAGCGACGAACTGCTCTGCATGCCTTCGGTAAGCGCTCCAAAAACAGTCCTCGGTGTTCTCGAAGTGCTGGTAAAAGGAGGCGCGGCTGACACCGGCCGCGACGAGCAGCCGACTTACGGTCAGCTGGGCATAACCATCGCGGCCAACAAGCTCACTCACCGCCTCCAGCAAAGCACCTTCAACCCCGCCGTGGAGTCCCATTCGCTAAAATACTTCCTCGTTGCGGTTCGGGGCGCCGTCGTCTCCCAAAGGGAGGTCCGGCATCGTTCATCCAGCGCGCGGCCTGGCCTGGTATGTGAAAGCAAAGGATCGCCCACAGGCCCTGACGCACCCACTCAAGCGACGCTAACCGGGCATTGGGTGACACCTGTTGTATCCAGCCAGGGCCTCGACGAGCGACAATATAGAACCATACGCTGAAGTCAAGTCAACGCGAGGCGGTGTCGACGTCCTAAACCTCGCCAAAGCTCGCACTGCGCGAACCGCTGCGTTCACGCCAAGCGCGCCCGATTGCTCAACGGTGCCCGGGCCGCCCGGCGATCGATCGCCGTGGGAGCTGCTCGCAGGTGATCGATCGGCAGATTATGGCGCCGACAGTATGTCGTCACCCGACCCGCCAGCGCTCGGGCCGCTCGTTGCTCTCCTATGATCCGGGACCCGCAAATCCGGGTGCGAGCCGGGGGAACGTGCCCGGCCCCCCGCATGAAACCAAACGGTCGCTCTTTACGCTCTTGCGCCCCTGTCCGCCGCGGGCCGGGCACTGCCCGGGATGGAAAACGACGGCGGGGTAGGCGTGGGGAGGCTCGCGGAAGCCCAGCGTCTACGGGGCTATTGCCATGGCCCGCGTCTCGTCTAGACGGGGGTCACTGCTGCTCTGCGAGTTATGCGTGGTGGGGACCGTCTCGGTCTGCCTGTAGCCGTCTGAGCGCTCGTAGAACGCCCGCAAATGCAGGGTGTCGCTAGGCTCGCCGGTCGCGGCCTCGCGCTCGAATTGTACGTTGCCGTCCATGGTTCCCTCTCCGCTTCCCTCCGTCGTCCCCTGTCCAGCGGGTCTCCACCCGTGGGAAGAACTAAAACATAAGGCGGCGAGTTTGTCAAGATACCGCTGGCGATCAGGACGAAACGCCCTTGAACTAGCCGTTTTAGGCTATGTCGCGGCTGACGCACCAGGCCTGATCAGCCAGTGACCCCCGTCTAGACGAGACGGTGGTCACACGTACGGGCGGCTCTGCGAGCTCGCAGTGTGGTCGGTCTGTAAATCGCGGGGATGCCATTGCAGTGGGCCTCGAAGAGGGTTTGGAGCGGCTCTCTCGCGTCGTGCTCGATGCGGCTGGGGGTGGGGAGTGTTGGCTTGAGCGGATTGGTGCGGGGGTCGTGGCGCTGCTGGGGTTTTTGGATGATGAGCCGCTGTGGGCTGGCGTGCTGGTCCTCGAGCCGTTGTTCGAGGAGGCGTTTGAGGGAGCGCTCGCGAGTGAGTGCGTTCGGCGTGTGCACAGTGCGTTGGGTGTGGTGTTGGAGGAGGGGCGTGGTGAGGTGATCGTAGGAGCGGACATCAACCCCCCGACGGCGCTGATCGCCGAGCTTGTGACACTTGGTGGGCTGTCGTTGATCAGGATGAGCATGTTGCGCCAGCCGAACACTCCGCTTGTGGATTTGGCGCCGTTGTTGATGTCCTCGATCGTGGTGCCGTATCTCGGCCCGGGCGCTGCGAAGGCAGACCGCCGCGGGAGCGCGGATCTCGCTGCAAAAGCCGTAAGCGAGGTGCCTGTGCGCGCCGCGGTAGTACCGATCCGCCCCCAGCCGCATGTGGTCCTGGCGTTGAACGTACTTGCCTCGACACCGTTCTCGAGCAACCCCGAGCTGGCTGCCGCTGTGGGTATGGATTCTAAACAGGCCTCGAAAGCGCTGCGCCTGTTCGAGCAGCGGGGCTTGATCGAAAACGCGCGCCCGGGTCTGGCGCCACGCGAACCTAACGCGTGGCTGCTGACGCCCTATGGCCACCGGGTCCTGGAGCTGATCACCGACAGCTTCGCTGATGCCGGGCGCAAGGAACACGACGGGCTACCCAACCGCGCGTCGCGACGCCTAGCGGCGCGGTCCGTCCGTAGCGTTGCTCGCCGAGCTGGGAGCCTCGCATGAGCCCCACGGCTCCTGGGCATCGTTTTGACCGTGCCCGCTGTGCGTGCGTTCCACGCGGGCGTGTTCTTCAAGAGCGTGCATCGCGGCGCGGGCCGTTGGCCCGTGGCGCGGTGACGATGGTGCATCCATACGGGGGCCGTTGCTCCAGGTGGGGTGCGCTGATACACGACCGGCTGCCAGGAGTTCTAGCAGAGCAAGGCCGGGCAGTCGATCGCCTACTAGCGAATCACAAAAGGAGTGATGGAGAGTGAAACAAGTAAGGATACTCGGGATCGCGATCGTCGCGGTGCTAGCGATCGCAGCGGTCGCGGCGACCACCGCGTCGGCGCTGCCGGAATGGGGTAAATGCACCGCGCAGGCCGGCGGTAAATACTCTGACAGCAACTGTACCGTGAAAGCCAAAAAAGGCACAGGTACATTCGAATTCACCAAGGGTAAATCGCTCAAAAACATGCCGTTTTCAGGTAGCAACGTCGGCACCGGCGGCGTCCTAACCACCCAGCTCAGGTTTTGCGAGGGCCCCGAAGAACAGCCACGCGAGACGCGTAAAAAGTGTGCGGAAAATGGTGGCGAAGAACAGCTGGGTGGCATCGTCACGATCGAATGTGAAAGCGAGCACAACACGGGCGAAGCCACGGGCTCGAACGAGGTCACGAACGTCGCGGTCAAATTCCTTGGCTGCAAGCTGTTCGGCTCGGTGCCCTGCTCAAACGGCCCGGAAGAAGGCGAAATCCTCGTCAAACCGCTGAAGGGCAAGCTGGGCTACATCGACAAAGCCGAAAAGAAGGTCGGCCTGGTGCTCGAACCGAAAACGAAGCATGGCGACTTCGCCAACTTCACCTGTGGTTCGATCCTCAGCACGGTCGTAGGCGTCGGCAACTCCAAAGAAGGCGCCTTCTTCGAACCGGAAAACAAGGGTGGGAACGACCAGATCATCTCGCCGATCACCCCGGTGAACACCATGACCTCGTCGTACCAACAGGTCTACACGGTGAACCCGTCGACGTACGAAAACATTCCGAGCAAATTCGAAGGCAAGCCTATCTCGCTGCTCGAATCGTACACATTCAACAACGAAGAGCCAGGACTCACTACGCAGTGGATGGCGTCCGGTGAGGAAATCACCAACGTCAACACCCAGAGTGAAGAAAGCGAGATCAAGGCCTAGTTGGCCTGCAGCAGCAACGTCGGTGGGCGCGGGGTCGTAGGCCCCGCGCCCGCAGGCGGCTAGGTGAAGACGTCAAGGCCAAAGGCTGTCGAGAGAGGGTTGATGGGGTTGCGGAGCGCACGTTCTGAGGGGCCGACCAGTGAGCGGGCGACTGGCTCGCTGTTGCAGGCCGCGCGTCCGCTCCGCCGCCTGATGGTCGCGGCTTCGCTGGCGCTTACGGTCACATCGGTCTGCGTCTTCGGTGCATCCTCTGCCGCGGCGGCTGTGGGTCACCCGTTCCTGTCGAGCTTCGGCGGGCCTGTCGGCGAGCCGTTCGTGGAACCCGATGCGGTAGCGGTCGACCAGGCCGACGGTCGGGTGTTCGTGGGGGATCCCGAAGCTGGGACGGTGGAGGTGTTCAGCTCGTCAGGGGTGCCCTTGACCCAGATTGGCGACGGGAGTCTGGACGCGCTTGGTGTCGCGGTCGATGAAGGCAGTGGCGATGTGTACGTTGCGGATCGGTTCGAGAACGCTGTGATGGTGTTCAAGCCCAACGGCTCGGGCGGCTATGCGCTGCTCTCGGAATGGCTCGGCGAATCCTTGCCGGCACAGGGCTTTGGCGAAGTCACCAGTGTGGCGGTCGACAACTCGAGCGGCGCCTCAGCGGGGGACGTCTACGTCGTCGATGGCGAAGACCCGGACATCGGCGCAGGCGCGGTGGATCTCTTCAAGCCGAAGCCGTCTGGCCCTGAAGAAGCGGTGGAAGGCGAACTGGTGCGCGTGCTGAGTGCGGGGAAAATGGAAGCGCCAAACGGCGTGGTCGTGAGCCGGTCGTCCGGGAAGGTGTTCGTCGCCGATAGCTCCAAGGGCGTGGTGTATGAGTTCTCCGCGGCCGGGCACCTCGAAGGGAAGCTGACGGGGTCGGGCTCGCCGCAGGGATCGTTCAGGGGCCCTGAAGAAGAAGAAGGCAACGTCACCGCGATCGCGTTGGACGAAACCACCGGAGATCTGCTCGTCGCGGAGGCCGAACGAGGGGTGGTGAGCGAGCTCGGTCCCTCCGGGGAATGGGTTGGCTGGGTCACGGGCACGCCGGCGGGCCCGTTCGGCGAACCCCGCGGCGTCGGCATCGGAGCCGCAGGCGACGTGTACGTCGCCGATGTCGGCAGCGAGCAGATCGATGTGTTCGGCCCCGGCGTTGCGGTCCCCGATGTGGTGACGGGCAAGGCCTCGAAGCTGACGCGCACGACGGCGATCCTCAACGGTGCGGTCGAAGACGCTGGCAAGCCGGCAAAATACTATTTCGAGTGGGGCGCTACGGAAGCACTGGAAAACTCGACGCCGGTCACGAGCTCGGCCGGTGGCGAAGAAAAAATGACCGCGGCGCTGAGCGAACTTCATCCCAGCACGACGTATTTCTTCCGCCTCGTGGGGGAAAACGAAAACGGCACGAACGTGGGCGTCGTGAGCGAATTCACGACCCCGACCGCGGTCGAAGGCGTCGAAACCGGTGCGGTCACGAATCTGCAGCCGGAAAGCGCGACCCTGACCGGCTCGCTGAAGCCCGGCGGGTTGGACACGCACTACTATTTCGAATGGGGTACGACGACCAGCTATGGCAACAAGAGCCCCGAACCACCCCTAGACGCCGGCTCCGGTAGCGAATCGGTCAAGGTCGAAACGGGTCTCAGCGGGCTGCTGCCAAACACGCTCTACCACTACCGCATCGTCGCGGAAAACAGCCTCGGGGTCACGCGGGGCGCAGATCGCAAGCTCACGACCTCCGGCCCACCTCGAATCACGATCGAACCGCCGACCGGCATCGGCCATGAACAGGCGACGATCAACGCCAAGATCAATCCTGGGGAGCTTGCGACCACCTATCGCTTCGAATATGGCGAAACCACCGCGTACGGCACCGAAGTGCCGCTCGGCGGCGGCAGCATTCCCGCTGGCGAAACCGCGGTGGCGGTCTCCGCGAGCCTCACCGGGCTGAAGCTCGGCGTGACGTATCACTACCGCGTGGTGGCATCAAACAGCGCGCCGCCGACGACGTTTAGCTCTGATCAGACGTTCACGTCGATCCCGCCGGCGCCGGTGGACGCGACCTTCGCGACCGAGGTTACGGCCTCAACGGCGACGCTGAACACGCAGATCAACCCGCTCGGGCACGACACCCACTTCTACTTCCAGTACGGAACAGAAAGCTGCAAGGCTAATCCCGCCGCCTGCACGACTGTCCCGGCGCCGCCGGGCGTTGACATCGGGGCTGGTGAAACCGACCAGTCCGCTAGCCAGCCGCTGAGCGGCTTGACACCCGGCACCATGTATTTCTATCGCGTGATCGACAGCAACGCCCTGGGAACCACCGAAGGACCTCAGCACACGTTCACGACGCAAGCGGAAGAACCTCCGGGCTTCGAGCTTCCCGACAATCGCGCGTGGGAGATGGTGACCCCTCCGGTCAAGGCTGCGCCCGTCGAAGCCCTAACGAAGGAAGGTGGGCTGATCCTCTCCTCTGAAAACGGGGACAGCCTGACGTATGTGACGTACGGCTCGGTCGGCGAAGAAGCGCAGGGGAACCGCAGCCCGGAAGTAAGCCAGATCCTGGCGACGCGGGGCACGCAGTCCTGGAGCTCGCAGGACATCGCGACGCCGAGCACCGAAGCGAAGGGCGTCACGGCGGGGCAGGCGCCCGAGTATCAGTTCTTTACGCCCGATCTATCGACGGCGCTCGTGGAACCGGCCGGCAAGACGCCGGCGCCGCCGCTGGCGCCGGGGGTGACGCAGAACACCATGTACCTCCGCGACAACGCGACCGGCAGCTATCTGCCGCTGGTAACGGACGAAGACACCGCGCCCGGCTCAAGCTACGACGAAGGCAAGATCAAAACCGTCGGTGCGACCTCGGATCTCAGCCACGTGGTGATCTCCTCCAAGGTCCCGCTGCTTGGAGAAGGCTCGACGCAGGGTCTGTACGAGTGGTCTGCCGGGAGACTCCAGCAGCTGAGCATCCTGCCCACCCAGGTGCCGGCAACCGGCCTCTTGCAACTGGGATATAACCACGTCTCCGCGGGCGCGATCTCGAGCGACGGGTCCCGCATCGAGTGGACGAACGTGAACCCGCTGTCGCAGGCGGCGCTCGGTCGTTTGTACATGACTGACAGCGTCAGTGGCGAAACGGTGCGATTGGACGCCGCTCAGGGGGTCTCGGAATCGGGGAGCGGCGAAGCTCGCTTCCAGACCGCCAGCAGCGATGGCTCGAAGGTCTTCTTCACCGACTGGTTGAAGTTGACGCCCGACTCGACCGCCGAACCGGCGTCGCGATTGCCTGACCTGTACGAGTGCGAAATGGTCGAACAGGCCGGGAAGCTGGCGTGCAAGCTGACGGATCTGACGGTGGCCGCGAATGCCGGCGAACACGCGGATGTCACGGGCAACGTGCTCGCGGCGACGGCTGACGGGTCGACGCTGTTCCTCGTCACCCACAACGTCATGGCCAGCAATGAAAACGGCAACCACGAAGCAGCCGGCCCGGGGAAGAATAACCTCTACCGGATGCATTTCGAAGGCGGCCACTGGTCCAGCTTGTTCATCGGGGCGCTGTCTAATGAAGACAGCGTCGAGTGGGAAATCAATGGCAATGTCTCGGATACGGCGTATCTGACCGCGCGGGTGTCTCCCAACGGACGGTACTTCGCGTTCATGTCGTCCGCGAGCCTCACTGGGTATGACAACATCGACCAGAAGGGCGGCAAGCCTGACGAGGAGGTCTACCTCTATGACTCGGCGACCGCGAGCCTGCGCTGTGTCTCCTGCAACCCGACCGGCGCGCGGCCGAAGGGCGTGCTTGACACGCTGCTTTCCGGTGAAGGCCTCGGCCTGTTGGTGGACCGGCGGCGCATCTGGAGCGGAGAACAGACCGGCGAACACTGGCTGGCAGGAAACATCCCCGGCTGGACGGCGGAGAGCGTGACCAACGCGGTCGTCCAGTCGCGCTACCTCACAGACGAAGGCCGACTGTTCTTTAATAGCCCTGACGAACTGGTCCCGCGGGCTAAAAACGGCAAGGAGAACGTCTATGAGTTCGAGCCCGCGGGTGTGGGTAGCTGCGAAAGCGCGACGGGCGGGTGCGTCGCGCTGCTGTCCTCGGGCACCTCGGCTAACGAATCGGCGTTCCTGGAAGCTACGCCCGACGGCTCCAATGTGTTCTTCATCACCGCTGCGCAGCTGCTGCCGCAGGATACCGACGGCGCGTATGACATCTATGACGCGCGGGTCTGCGCCCTGGAATCGCTGTGCGAGTCCGCGCCAGCGGCTGGTGAAGAACCGTGTGGCAGCGAAAGTGGCTGTCGTGCCGCGCAGCCGCCGGTGCAGGCGCCGATCGTGCCGGCTGGCAGCGGTATTCCGGGTGGCGCCGGCAACCTCCCCCCGCCAGCACTCGTGAAACCCGCGGGGGAAAGCAAGGGCTTTACGTCCAAGAAGCCAGCGACGCGCGCGCAAAAGCTCGCCAGCGCGCTGAAGGCGTGCAGGAAACAGCACTCCAAGCGCAAGCGCGAGGCCTGTGAAAAGCACGCACGCAAGGTCTATGGCGCCCACGCCAAGAAGAGCTCCAAGCGCTCCGCGCGCGAGGGGACCCAGCATCTGGCCGTTCGCTCGAGCAAGGGGGTGTCGCGATGAGCGCGATCAGACGCGTTGGTGTGCTGCTGTCCTTGGCCTTTGCGCTGAGCGTGAGCGTGGGCGTGGGTTCTGCGCTTGGCGCGGCGGAGTTCTGGCGCGTGTCCTCGGAATCGGCACCGACGAACCTGGCCCCCGGACAGGATGGCCAGGTGACGCTACAGGCGAGCAATCTCGGGGACGCGGTCGCTGAAGGCGCAGCGAGCCCGGTGACGATCGTTGACCGGCTGCCGGCGGGTGTGACGGCACTGTCGGTCAGCCCGACCGTGAAGAACGGGGTCGAAACCTCATGCGCGATCACGACGGTCGTGACATGCAGGTTCGCTGGGAAGATCAACCCATATGAAGAGCTGGCGATCCCGATCAAGGTCAAGATCGAACTACCGCCGGGGACCGTCACGACGCTCTCGCAGGAAGTGAGCGTCGAAGGCGGCGGTGCTGCGGGGGTGTCGAGCACGAGCTCGCTGAGGATCGGTGGCGAACCGACACAGTACGGAGTGTCCGCGTTCGAATTTACCCCGTTCAACGAGGATGGCTCGCCCGCGACGCAGGCCGGCTCGCAGCCGTTCCAGATAACGACAACGCTCGTGCTAAACCAGGAAGGGCAGCGCAACCCGATCGAGCTGCCCAAGGATCTGACCTTCAACCTGCCGCCAGGGTTGGTTGGTAACGCGACCGCCGTGAAGCAGTGCACGCTCACCGAATTCGCGGCGCTGGTCGAAGAAACGAACCTATGCGGCGCCGAAACCGTCGTGGGTGTAGCGACGCTCGTCGCGCACGAACCCAACATCGGGGTTGTGCAGAAGACGGCGCCGGTGTTCAACCTCGTTCCCTCGCGCGGTGAGCCCGCGCGCTTTGGCTTTGAGATCCTGGGCAAGATCCCGGTTCTGATCGAGACCGGGGTGCGCTCGGGCAAGGACTACGGCGTGGTCGTCAGCGTCCAGGACGCGAGCCAGACCGCGGGCCTCCTGAACAGCCAGGTAACCTTGTGGGGCGACCCGGGGGACCCGCGGCACAATGCCTCGCGCGGCTGGGAATGCGTCGCCGGAGGCTTGTATGCCAAACAGGCGAAAAAAGGCGCCTGCCCGGCGGTCAGCGCGGAGCCGGAAAAGCCATTCCTCACCGTCCCGACGTCGTGCGCTGCCAATCCCGCCAGCGAACCGTTCACGGTCTCCTTGAGCACCGACTCGTGGACGCACCCGGGTAGCTTCGTGAATGCCGCGTACTCCTGGATGACCGGAGGCGGAGAGCTCCTCGGCTTCGAAGGCTGTGCCCAGTTGCCGTTCAACCCGGGTATCGCGGTGACGCCGGTGCAGCACACCGCGAGCACCCCGACAGGGCTAAAAGTAAACGTCGAGGTGCCGCAAAGCTCGACGCTTACCCCAGGAGCGCTGGCCGAGGCCGACGTCCGTGACACGACCGTCACATTGCCCGAAGGCGTCCAGCTGAGCCCATCGGCCGCAAACGGCCTGGAAGCATGCTCGGAGGCCCAGATCGGGTTCACGGGCTTCAACCCAGCCCTTGCGATCAACGAATTCAACACCCAGCCGGTTTCCTGCCCCGACGGGTCAAAGCTCGGCACCGTGAAGATCATCACGCCGCTGCTCAGCCACCCCCTACAGGGCGCGGTATACCTCGCCTCGCCGGCGCCGAACGGCGCTTCGGAACCGGGCCGCAACCCGTTCAACTCGCTCGTCGCGCTGTACCTCGTCGCCGAAGACCCAGTGTCGGGTGTGCTCGTCAAGCTCGCCGGCGAAGGCCAACTCGACGAAAACACGCTACGCGTCTCAACGACATTCCGCAACACACCACAGGTCCCCTTCGAAAACCTCGAACTAGAACTATTCGACGGCCCCAGAGCATCCGTGACGACCCCCCCGCTATGCGGCAACTACTCAACAGACGCGCTATTCACGCCATGGTCGGGCACGACCCCGCTCGCCGTGAGCTCGGCCGGCGACCTCGCGGTCACCTCCGGCGTCGGCGGCTCAGCCTGCCCCGCCAGTGTGCCCTTCAGCCCTGGCTTCCTGGCACAGAGCGAAAACCAGCAGGCCGGCGCCTTCACGAGCTTCAACCTCGAACTGAGCCGCCCCGACGGAGACCAGGCGCTCGCGGCGCTCTCCATGCATTTGCCCGCTGGCGTTGCGGCGATGCTCTCGTCGGTGACGCTCTGCTCAGAAGCTCAGGCGGCCGCGAGTGCCTGCCCACCCGGCAGCGAAGTGGGGCAGGCAACCGCGGTCGCGGGGCTCGGCTCTGAGCCTTATACCGAGACTGGTGGGCGGGTCTTCATTACTGGCCCTTATGGCGGTGCGCCGTTCGGCCTGGAGATCGTGACACCTGCTGTCGCGGGCCCGTTCAACCTGGGGTTCGTGACGGTGCGGTCGAAGCTGTTCATCGATCCTAACAACGCGTCGGTGACGATTGTCAGCGACCCGTTGCCGACGCAGCTGCGGGGCATCCCGTTGCAGCTGAAACGAGTGATCGTGAACGTGGACCGGCCGGGCTTCCAGTTCAACCCCACCAACTGCAGCCCGATGAGCATCAACGGGACGATCAGCGGCTCAGAAGGAGCAAGCGCCCCGGTGTCCTCGCCCTTCCAGGTCACGAACTGCGCGGCGCTGCCATTCAGCCCGAAGCTGACCGCGACCGCGGGCGGGCACGGCAGCAAAGCGGATGGGACGAGTTTGGACGTGAAGGTCGAATCCGGCGGCGTGGGGCCCGGCGGTGTGGCACAGGCGGGGATCGCGAAAGTCGATCTGCAGTTGCCGTTGGCGCTGTCCTCGCGGCTACCGACGTTGCAGAAAGCGTGCGTGGAAGCTGTGTTCAACGCTGATCCGGCGTCGTGTGATGAAGGGTCGGTGATTGGGGAGGCCACGATCCATACGCCGGTGCTCAGCAGGGCGTTGACGGGCCCGGCGTATTTGGTGTCGCATGGGGGCGCGGAATTCCCCGATGTCGAGTTCGTGTTGCAGGGCGAAGGGATCACGCTGGTGCTGGACGGTAAGACCGCGATCAAGCATGGCATCACCTACTCCAGATTTGAATCTGCGCCGGATGCGCCGTTTACGGTCTTTGAAACGGAGTTGCCTGCTGGCCCGCATGGTGTGTTGGCGCCGAATGTCCCGGAAAAGGAAGATTTCAGCTTGTGTAAGGCGAGTCTTGCGATGCCGACCGAAATCACGGGGCAGAATGGCGCGGTGATCAATCAGACGACGAATATCGCGGTCACTGGCTGTGGTGGGGTGCTGCCGTCTAAGACGGCCAAGCCGACCCGGGCGCAGCTGCTCGCGAAGGCACTGAAGGCGTGCCGCAAGGACAAGCACAAGCGTAAGCGGCTGGCGTGCGAAAGGAAGGCCCACAAGCGCTACGCGCCGAAGAAACCAGCCCACAAGACGGCCCACAACGCCACGACCAGCACCCAGCACAGCAGGTGAGGTCTTCTAGGCTAACCGGCGTGCGCACAAGCCGTGCCAGCATCCGCTCCGACGCTGGTGTCCCGCTTGCCCTCGTGCTCGTCGCCCTCGCTCTCGGGGGCTGCGGCGGCTCTGCGGGGAACGGCATCGCTTCCAAGACCCCGGCGGAGATCCTTGCAGCGAGCAGGGCGGCCGCCACCAGCGCCACGTCCGTGCACGTCGTGAGCAAGGCCTCCGAGGGCCCGCTGGCGGCTACCGTCAACGTGCAACTCACAAGCGACGGCGGGCGCGCGCAAGTCTCGCTGCTCGGGTTCGCCTTCGAAGTGATTCGCATCGGCGAGACCATCTATCTCAAAGGGAGCCCCAGTGTCTATCGGCGCCTGGGTATCGCTGCGAAGGTGCCCCCGGGAAGCTGGCTGCAGGCACCGATAGGCGGCCGGCTGGATCAGCTCGCTGCGTTCACGGATCTCAGCGGCGAGCTGAATCGCATCCTGCCCGCGCGCAACGACGTGCTCGCCAGGGGCGCCAGCATCATCCTCGACGGACAGCACGCGCTCGAGCTGAATGCGACCGCCAAACTCTTCAAAGGCACCCTCTACGTCGCCACAACCGGAAAACCCTACCCAATCGAGCTCGTCAAGCACGGCAGAGAAACCGGCCAGAGCACCTTCTCCGAATGGAACAAGCCCGCCACTCTCAACCCGCCGGCAAACACCATCAAGCTCAGCCAGCTCGAACGAGGGTAGGCCCTCAGCTCTGAACGCTGCTTGATCCGTTGTGCCTGAGTCTGATCGCACGCGCTCGTGGCTTGACGGTGCGTTGGAGTCGCATTGTCACTGTCGTGGGCGGACGTGCGGGTCCGTGCCGATGTGGGTTGGTTGACCCGTCTTGGTGCTCAGGTGACTCAGTTGAGGGGTGTTTAAGTGCGGCGGTGACGGGGGATTCGCCGATGGCACGCGCGCCGGAGACTGAGCGCATTCGGAGTGCGGCGTCGCGTACGCGGTCGGGCATCAGGTGTCCGTACACGTCGACCGTCGTCGACGTCTTCGCGTGTCCTGCGAACGTGGCAACGAGCAGGATGTCCTCGCCTTGGTTGATCGCGTTGGTGATCGCCGTGTGGCGCAGATCATGCAGGCGGATCGTCGGCTCGAGCCCTACCCGCTCGGCATAGCGGCGGAACACCCGTGTGACCATCCGTGGGTTCAGTGGTCGTCCCGTCGCGCGGATCGTCCCGTCGCGGCCGCGCTTTCGCTCGATCGTCGCGAACACGGGCGCGTCGTCGTTCGTGTCGGCGGCCGCCGCGTAGAGCTCTTCCAGTGCCGCCTGTGCGCCATCGAGGATCGGGACGAGCCGCTGACCCGCCTCGGTCTTTGTGGTCAGGTGCTGCTCGTCCAGTGCGACTCCGCGTGGTTCGTCGTATGCGCCGATGCTGCGGCGCACATAGATGATTCGCTGTAGTAGGTCGATGTCTCCCCAGCGAAGCCCGATTAGCTCGCCGCGGCGAAGACCGGTATCGAGGGCGACGGTGAAGAACGGCCGCCACCGTGGCGAGCACTCCTCGAGGAAGCGCTTGATCTGTACGGGACCCAACTGCGTCCCGCGGGCGCGACGACGGGACGTTTGCCCACCGCGCGCGCGTGCGGCGTCGGCCGGGTTGACGCTCAGAAGGCCCGCGTCCTGTGCAAACGCGAACATCGCGTGGAGGTGCCGGTGGATCTTTCCGACGGTGTCCTCGCTCAGCCCCTCGGCTCGCTTCTTGCCAAGTAGCGCCCTGATCATCTGTGGGCGCAGGTCATCCAGGCGCACGGCGCCCAGCGTGGGTGCGATGTGCTGGTAGAACGTGCCCCGGTAGGTCGCAACGGTGCCCGCCTTGAGGTTCGCCTGCGCGTGCTCGGCGAGCCATCTGGACCCGAGCTCGAGCACGGAGACGCCGCTGGGCACATACCGGCCATCCTCGACCTCGCCCTGCAGCGCGCGTAGCATCCGCTCTGCTCTGCGTCTGCTCGTGCCGGCCGCCTTCTCGACCTGCTTCCAGCGCGATCCGCCGCTCTTCGGGTCGATCACCAGCGCACGCGTCCGGACATAGAACCGCCCGTTACGCTCTCGAATGCAGCCGGTAGCCATCAAGCATCTCCTCCCCCGCGTCCTGCCTCCCGGTGTCACAAACGGCACCCGGGGCGCCCTCTTCAGAACGTACGTTACACGCTTTTTCCCACTGTTGTCAAGCCATTTCTGCTGGTCAACCCGACGCGATACTTCGTCGTAAGCTCCGCCCAAGCTGGTACATCACGAACCATTGCGTTTCATATGAAGCGCCCCGATTGCTCAACGGTGCCCGGGAGCGCCGCGTGCGGTTGCGCCCTCAGCTCAGCGCTTATGGGCGCTGGCCGGCGACGTCGCCGCGCTCGCCGCCGCCTACTGGCAAGTCCCGCCCCCTGCCCACTTCAATGACGCCCGTGTACGCAGACTGCCGAATCTCGCGTACCCGGCACGCCAGGATCGATCGCCGTGGGAGCTGCTCGCACGTGAGCGATCGGCAGATTCTGTGCCGACAGCACGTCGTCGCCCGATGCGCTACTCCCGCGAGGCTCGCGGCTCTACTGTGATCCGAGGCGGCCGCAAGACCGTCATACCATCTAGGAACCGTGGCTGTCCTCCTTCGTGAAACCAAACGGTCGCTCTTTACGCCCTCGCGCCTTAGCCGGCCGTGGGCTGGGCACTCCGTAGAACGGAAAACGACGGCGGGGCAGGCGTGGGGAAGCTCGCTGGAGCCCCAGTGTTTACGGGGCTGTGGGCATGGCCCGCGTCTCATCTAGACGGGGGTCACTGGCTCTCTGCGGGCTGCAGCGTGGGGGCACGGCGTCGCTTTGCCCACCGGCACCTGGCTGCTCGCAAAACGCCCGCAAATGTGCGAATTCGCCAAGCCGATCGGGGGCGACCGCGCGCTGAAAATGTGGCTTGCCGTCCATGGTCTTCTCTCCGCTTCCCCTCCGTCGTCCCCTGCGCTGCAGGCCTCCACTCGTGGGGAGAACTAAAACAGATGAGTACGGCTTTGTCAAGATACCGTTGGCGATCAGCGCGTAGGCGCCGTTAAATCGGGTGTTTTCGGGGGAAATGAGAGTCAAGCTCCCGCCGAGATGAGCCAGTGACCCCCGTCTAGATGAGACCAGGGTCACGAATTCGTGGGTCTTTGGTGGCTTGCGGTGCGACCTTTCTGTACGTAGCGGGGATGTCATATCGGTTGGTCCCGCAGAGGGGCTGGAGCGCCGTGCGAACTCACCGCGACCTAGAGCAGCCGCCCGCCCGTCAGGGGCGCCGCCGCGTCGCGCGGCCCGGAGTCCGGAGCGCCCGCGTTACGAGGGAGACCGCATGAGTCGACCCGCCGCCGCCGCTGCCTTGCGGCGCGGCCCTCGAACCTCCTCCGGGAGTCAGTCCGAGGCGATGGCGAGCTTTGACCGTGCCCGTTGTGCGTGTGTTCCGCGCGGGCGTGTTCTTCACGAGCGTGCATCGTGGCGCGGGCCGTTGGCCTGTGGTGCGGTGGCGAGGGTGCATCCATACGGGGGCCGTTGCTCCAGGTGGGGTGCGCTGATACACGACCGGCTGCCAGGCCATCTAGCAGAGCAAGCCTGTACAGCCGGTCGCCTACTAGCGAATCACAAAAGGAGTGATGGAGAGTGAAACACGTAAGGATACTCGGGGTTGCCCTGGTTGCTGTCTTCGCGATAGCGGCCATCGCGGCCGCCGGTGCCTCGGCGGCTTCCCCTGAATGGGGCGAATGCGTAGCAAAAGCCGGTGGTAAATACCTGGACGCGAACTGCCAGACCAAAGGCAAAGGTGGCTCCTTCGAATGGAAGAAGGGCGCCACACTTCCGAACCACAAATTCACGGGCGAAAACGTTGGTAGCGGCGGCGTGCTCGGCAGCGCCGTTCTGAACTGTGAAGAAGAACAACCGGTGGGATCGGGAAAAAATGGGCCGAACGCGGAAAAGAGATTGCCGAAAAGCAAATGCGCCAATGGTCTCAATGACTCTCAAAACGTCGCTGGCGAAATTGAATGCGAAAAAGAGAACAACAGCGGGGAAGCCGTCGGAAAGAACAAGATCGCCAACGTGCATGTCCTGTTCAAAGGCTGCATCCTCCTGGGCTCACTGCCGTGCGCGAGCGAAGGCTTGGCCGAAGGAGAAATCGAAACCAAGCCGCTGGAGGGCGAACTCGGCTACATCAACAAAGCGGCCCACGAAGTCGGTGTTCGTCTGACGCCGGCAAAAAAGAAGGGCCTGTTTGCTGAATTCGTCTGTGGCAATGGTGCCGTCAACCGCCTGGTCATCCAGGTAGGTATGGGCAACACCAAAGAAGGTGCGTACTACTCGCCCGAAAACAAGGGTGGGAACGATGGCATCATCTCGCCCATTACGCCTGTCAATGCGATGACCAGCCAATTCACGCAGGTGTATACACTCCAGAGGAATCCCACCGCGGAAAACCTCCCGAACAAATTCGAAGGCAAGCCCATCTCGCTACTCGAAGATAACATCGAACAGACCGCGGGAGGCGTACACCAACAGCAGGACTGGGGGCCGTCCGGCGAGGAAATCACGAACGTGAACACTCCTGAAGTGCCGGGTGAGATCAAAGGTTAGTACGTAGACCATAGATAGCTAGCAAAGTCATAGATAGCTGGCAAAAGTGATGTCTGGTGTGCGTGGGATCGGCGACGAGGCTGGTCCCGCGCACGCTGGGCGCTTGGAAGGAGTGCGTGAGCGTTTCATGAGGACCGCGGTAACACGAGCAGGGTGTTCGGTCAGACCAGTGGCGCGTAGCCAACGCCTCGCGCGAGGGCGGTGGCTGCTGGCGATCGTGCTCCTATGTGCATCCTGCCTGCTTATTGGAGCGGCGCCGACGTTTGCGTCGACGGGTCACAACTTCGTGTCGAGTTTGACGGATGCCGACGGGGCGGCGTTGATAGAACCGACTGCGGTGGCGGTCGATCAGGTGACGGGGGAAGTGTTCGTGGCGGACGTGGGTGCAGGAGTGGTGGATGTGTACTCCGCCTCCGGCAGCTATCTCACGCACTTGGGCGAAGGCTCGCTGCTGGCGGGAGGGATTGCCGTGGATGAAGCCTCGGGCTTGGTGTATGTCGCGGACTCGTTTGAGAACGCGATACTGGTGTTCAAGTCGAACGGAGCCGGAAGTTACGGGCAAATTGGCGAATGGGCAGGAGAAGGCTTGTCGGCCGGTGCGTTTGGTGAAGTGACGGGAGTCGCGGTGGATAACTCGAAGTCCGCATCATCCGGCGACGTGTATGTCGTCGATGGCGAAGATCTGAATCTCAGTGTGGGGGTTGTCGACGTGTTTAAGCCGAACCCGCCGGGACGTGAAGAAGGCTCGGAAGGCAGCCTCGTGCGGATGTTGTCGAAGGGTAAGCTGGAAGAACCCAACGGTATCGCGATCGACCCGAGCTCTGGCCGGGTCTATGTGGCTGACAGCGCCAAGGGCTTGGTGTACGAGTTCGGCGCGTCGGGTGCGGCTGAAGGGAAGCTGAACGGGTCGAGCTCTCCGTTGGGCTCCTTCGCGGGCAGGGAAGAAGCCGAAGGCAATGTTTCGGCCGTGGCGGTGGATCCGACGAGCGGGGATCTGCTGGTCGCGGAGAGCGAAGCTGGGGTGGTGAGCGAGTTCAACGCCGCTGGAGAATGGGACGGCTGGATCAGCAGCACCGAATCTGCTCCGGTTAGCGAACCAAGGGGCGTAGCGGTCACTAGCTCAGGGACCGTGTACGTAGGCGACGGCGCCCTGGCCAGGGTCGACCTTTACGCGCCGGGCGTTGCGGTCCCAGACGTGATGACCATGAAGGCTTCGAAGGTGACACGTACAAGCGCGACCTTGTCCGGGACGCTCAACGGGGAAGGGGAGCCGGGGCACTACTTCTTCCAGTGGGGCGAAACGCCAGAGCTCGGCACGAGCACTGCGCCGACCGTGTTCCCGGGCGGCGAAGAGCCGGTCGCGGCGACGCTAACGGAACTGCATGCAAACAGCACCTACTATTTCCGGCTTGTCGCCGAAGGCGAAAACGGCGCCAGCTATGGGGCGACCAAGTCGTTCACAACCCCGACGGCCGTGGAAGGCCTATCGACTGGCCCGGTGATGAATCTACAGTCTGAAGGCGCCACCCTGACGGGGTCGCTGTCGCCGAATGGGCTTGACACGCATTACTACTTCCAGTGGGGCACCTCGACCGCGTACGGGAACACGAGCCCCGAACCTCCCGGAACCGATGCTGGGTTGGGCGACGAAGTCGTCAAAGCCGAAACGCCCCTAAGCGGCTTGGCGCCGAACACCGTCTATCACTACCGGCTGGTGGGCGAGAACCAACTCGGCACCACCTTCGGGGCCGACCAGACGTTCCAGACCTCTGGGCCACCGAGGATCACGAGCAAGCCTGTCACCGGGGTCGGCCACGAAACAGCGACGCTGAACGCGGAAGTGAACCCGGGCGAGCTCACCACCACCTACCACTTCGAATACGGCGAAACCACCGAATACGGCACGGAGGTCCCCCTGGGAGGGGCGAGCATCGGCTCGGGCGCCACGCCGGTCCACGTCTCAGCGACCCTGAGCAGCCTAAAGCTCGGGGTCACCTATCACTACCGTGTGATCGCTACCAACAGCGACACGATCACGACCGGGCCCGACCAGACCTTTACGACGATCCCGCCCGCGCTGATTACCTCTTCAGCGGTCGAAGTCAGGGCGACAGAAGCTACGTTGAACGCGACCATCGATCCGTTGGGTCATGACACGACCTACTACTTCCAATACGGCACCGCCCCCTGTGCCTCCGACCCAGAAGGTTGCACGAGCAGTCCCACACCGCCCGGCGAAGACATCGGCTCAGGTGAAGAACTGGTCGCCAAGACTCTCAGCCTCACCGGGCTTACCCCTGACACGACCTACTACTATCGCGTCGTCGCGATCAACAGCCTTGGCACGAGCGAAGGCGCCGAACAGACGATCACGACGCCGAAGCCCGTGAGTAGCTTTGCGCTCCCTGATGGCCGTGCGTGGGAGATGGTCTCCCCGCCGGATAAGGGTGCGGCGCCTGTCGAAGCGCTGACCCGGGAAGGCGGCGTGATCCTCGCCTCAGAAGACGGAAGCAAGCTGACGTATGTCGTTGATGGTGCGCTCGGTGAAGCGGAAGGCAACCGCAGCCCGGAATGGCAGCAGGTGCTCGCGACCCGCGGCGCGACGAGTTGGAGCTCGCAGGACATCGCGACTCCAAACAGCAAGGCCACGGGGGTGACAGCCGGTCAGACCCCGGAGTATCAGTACTTCAGTGCGGATTTGTCGACTGCTCTGGTGGAACCGGCCGGGGCCGAACCGTTCCTCGCGGCGGGCGTCACGCACCCCACTCCCTACCTGCGCGACAACACGACCGGGACCTATGTTGGGCTCGTGACGGCAGCGCTGGTGACGGCCGGGTCGCTGGAAGGGACGGACGTGACTTTCGTGGGTGCGTCCCCTGACCTGAGTCATGTGGTGATCGAAGCGACGGCGGCATTGACTGGGCCGGGATCGGCGGCCGGGCTATATGAGGGCACGGGCGACAGCCTGGCATTTGTGACTGCATTGCCGGGCACCGCGGCGCCGGCCAGGCAGCCCGAACTGGGTTTCCGTGGACGTGTGGTACATAACGCCGTATCCACTGACGGCACGAGGGTCATCTGGACGAACCGAGCAGAAAACGCGGGCGGTGGGCACCTGTACCTGCGCGACATGGCGAAAGGTGAAACGCTCCAGCTGGACGCCGCCGAGGGCGTCGTCGAACCGGTCCAGGCGTCTGCCGAGTTTCAGGGTGCGACCCCGGACGGGTCGGAGGTGTTCTTCACGGATAAGCAGCGCCTGACGGCGGACTCGACCGCGGAACCGAAATTCCCGGAAAAGGCCGACCTGTATGAGTGTACAGTCGTCGAAGAAGCCGGCAAGCTCGCCTGCCGGCTGAAGGATCTGACCGTCGATTCGAACGAAGGCGAACACGCCGCCGTGCAGGGGTTCGCGTTCGGCACGGGCGAAGCTGGCGCAGACGTATATTTTGTCGCGCAGGGAGTGCTGGCGTCAAATGCGAACGGCAACGGTGAACGCGGGGTGCCGGGCGGCGAGAACCTTTATGGGGTGCATTTCGACGGGTCGCAGTGGTCCACGCGGTTCATTGCGACGCTCTCCCCGGCGGACAGCGCGGAGTGGGAAGGGGCGGACCTCGCGGACACCGCGTACCTGACCGCGCGGGTCTCGCCGAATGGCCGCTACCTGGCGTTCATGAGCGAGGCGAGCCCAACGGGCTATGACAACGTCGACGCCAACCCGGAAGCCAAAGGCGCCCGCGACGAGGAGGTCTATCTCTACGACTCCGCCACCGCAAGCCTCACGTGCGTGTCGTGCGACCCCACGGGTGCACGCCCGGCCGGGGTGCTCGACCACAACGAAGCCGGGGAAGGGCTCGGGCTGCTCGTCGACCGGCGCAAGGTGTGGGCTGAACGCGGCAAAGAACATTGGCTTGCCGGGAACATTCCCGGCTGGACCGCAGAGAACCTCACGAGCGCGCTGTACCAGTCTCGCTATCTCCTGGATGATGGGCGTCTGTTCTTCAACAGTCCGGATGATCTGGTGCCGCAGGCCAGTAACGGCAAGGAGGACGTCTACGAGTACGAGCCTGCGGGTGTAGGCAGCTGTGAAAGCGCGACCGGCGGGTGTGTTTCACTGATCTCCTCGGGAACCTCCGCGCACGAATCGGCGTTCATCGAAGCAACGCCATCCGGTAGCGACGTGTTCTTCGTGACCGAGGCAAACCTGCTCCCGCAGGATACTGACACCGCGTTCGACATATACGACGCGCGCGAATGTACGGCTCTCTCGCCCTGCCTCACGGTACCGGCGGCGCCGCCAGAACCGTGCGCCGCCACGGAAACCTGCAGGCCGGCCAGCTCGCCCGTGCAGGCACCCGCAGGCCCTGCCGGGAGCGCTAGCTTCTCCGGTCCCGGCAACATACCCCCACCCCCCGCTCGAGCACAGGTGCAGGGGGCGAAGACGAGTAAGCCCGCAGCCAAACCCCTCACCCGTAAGCAGCGGCTCGCCAGCGCTCTGAGGCTCTGCCGGCAAAAGTACTCGCGTTCCAAACACAAGCGCACAACCTGCGAAGCACACGCTCGCAGGCTCTACGGCGCGGGCCACGCGAGGAACAGCGCACGCCGCGCCCAGCGCTACACAGCCGACCAGACGACCCGCCGGACCGACCGATGACCAACCCACTCGCGATCTTCACACCACGCGCAGGCCGGAACGTGCGGCAATTGTCGCTGATAACCGCCGCGGGGGCTCTCGCTGCTGCGGTGCTCTCGATCGGCACGACGACCGCGTCCGCCGCTACCCCATGGTGGCACATCATCTCCGAAACCTCGCCCACGAACCTGCCGGCAGGTGGGGAAGGCGTGCTGATCCTGCACATGACCAATCTGGGAGACGCCCCGATCGACGGCAGCCCGACGCCTGTCGGTCTCAGCAGTACGCTCTCAGACGGCCTTGTGGCGACCGAAATCAGCGGCGGCGAAAATAACCACGTGCCCGTCGAATGCGCATTGAGCACCCTGAGTTGCTCGTTCAAGGGCCTGGTTTACCCCTACGAACCGATCACCATCTCGATCAAGGTAAAGGTGGAAGAGCCTCTCGGGACCGTAACGTCACTGTCCGATCACGTGAGCGTGGCGGGCGGGGGCGCACCGCCAGCTTCGAGCACCGTGCCGGTACCGATCAGCGACACGCGGGCGCCGTTTGGCCTGGCCAGTTATTCGCTCGGGCCGTTTAACGAAGACGGGACGCCTGCGACGCAGGCTGGGGCTCATCCCTTCGAGCTCGTCACGTCGCTCGTGTTGAACCAGATCGGGCGTGAGCCGGTCGAACTGCCCAAGGATCTCAACTTCCGTCTACCGCCCGGCTTGGTCGGGAATCCGACCGCCGTCGCCCAGTGCACGATGGCGAACTTCTTTGCGCTCGTCTCCGAAGCGAACCTCTGTGCCCCAGCGACGGTTGTGGGCGTCGCTACCGTGACCGCGAACGAACCACGCTACGCGCATGTCATCACGGCCGTGGTACCGGTGTTCAATTTGGTGCCCGCGCAGGGTGAGCCCGCGCGCCTCGGGTTCGAGGTGATCGGGAAGATCCCTGTGGTAATCGACACTTCTGTGAGGTCCGGTCGTGACTACGGGGTGGACGCGACCGTGAAGGAGGCGACCCAGACGGCTGGCGTGCTCTCCAGCGTGGTAACGCTCTGGGGTGTGCCGGGTGATCCGCGCCATGACAACGCCCGCGGGTGGGAATGCGTGGACAACGAAACATTCGCGAAACAGGTCGGTAAGCCGTGTCCCACCTCACCCGATCTTGAACAGCAGCCGTTCTTGATGTTGCCAACGTCGTGCGCGGTGACTCCTGGGAGCGAACCGGTGGTGTCCGCCGCGGAAGCGGATTCGTGGCCCGCACCCGGCAGCTTTGTCGATGCTCAGTATGAATGGCTGAGCGAAGCGGGTGTGCCGCTCGGCTTCGAAGGGTGCGGACAGTTGTCGTTCTCGCCGTCGATCGATGTTGTGCCGGAAGAACACACTGCGGCGACGCCGTCGGGTGTGTCGGTGCAGTTGTCGGTGCCGCAGAAGACGACGTTGGAAGCTGGTGGTCTGGCGGAGGCGGACGTGCGTGACACGACGATCACGCTGCCCGCCGGGGTGGATCTCTCGCCGCCGGCAGCGAATGGGCTTGCGGCGTGCAGCGAGGCGCAGGTTGGCTTTGAAGGGTTCGATCCGGCATCCGGGATGCAGCAGTTCAGCGCCGGGGAAGCGGCGTGCCCCGAAGCATCGAAGGTTGGGGTCGTGCATATCAAGACGCCGCTGTTGAGCCATGAACTTGAAGGCAGCGTGTTCTTGGCGTCTCCGGCGCCGAATGGCGAAGCGGGGATCAATCCGTTTGGGTCGCTGGTGGCGCTGTATCTCGTCGCGCGTGACCCCGTGTCTGGTGTGCTCGTGAAGCTCGCCGGGGAGGGCCAGCTGGATGAAAACACGCTACAGGTCGCGACGACGTTCCGTGACGCGCCAGAGGTGCCCTTTGAAGATCTGAAAGTAGATTTGTTCGGGGGCCCGCGGGCGTCCGTGAGCACCCCGGCGACATGTGGTGCGTTCACGACTGAAGGGGTACTGACGCCGTGGTCAGGGACGGGTCCCGTGGGCGTGCAGGCGCCTGCTGAAGACTTCCAGGTCTCCTCGGGGGTCGGTGGAGGGGCGTGTCCGTCGGGGGTTCTGCCGTTCAGCCCGGGCTTTGACGCGTTCAGTACTAGTACGCAGGCGGGGGCGTTCACGGGCTTTCAGCTTGAATTGACGCGTCCGGATGGTGATCAGGCGTTGAGCTCGGTCTCGATGCACTTGCCGCCTGGGAACGCTGCTTTGCTGTCGTCGGTGGCGTTGTGCGAAGAACCGCAGGCCGCGAACGATGAATGTCGGGCGTCCAGCGAAGTGGGGCAGGCCACGGCCGTCGCCGGCCTTGGTAGCGAACCGTATGTAGAGACGGGTGGGCGGGTGTTCATCACGGGCCCGTACAAGGGCGCTCCGTTTGGGCTTGAGGTCGTGACACCGGCAGTCGCGGGTCCGTTCAACCTCGGGTTTGTGACGGTCCGCTCGAAGCTGCTCGTGAACCCCAACAATGCGTCGGTGACCGTCGTCAGCGACCCGCTGCCGACACAGCTGCGGGGCATCCCGCTACAGCTCAAACGCGTGATCGTGCACGTCGACCGACCAGGCTTCGAGTTCAACCCGACTAACTGCAACCCGATGAGCGTCGAAGGCACGATCGGGGGTTCGGAAGGAGCGAGCGCGGGGGTGTCCTCGCCGTTTCGGGTTGGTGGCTGCGGTGCGCTGCCGTTCGGCCCGAAGTTGACCGCGACGGCGGGTGGGCGTGGCAGCAAAGCGGATGGGACGAGTTTGGCTGTGAGGGTTGAATCTGGTGGTGTGGGGGCTGGGGGTGTGGTGCAGGCGGGGATCGCGAAAGTCGATCTGCAGTTGCCGTTGGCGTTGTCCTCGAGGCTACCGACGCTACAGAAAGCCTGCCTGGAAGCGGTCTTCAATGCTGATCCGGCGTCGTGTGATGAAGGGTCGGTGATTGGGGAGGCGACGATCCATACGCCGGTGTTGAAGAGCGCGTTGACGGGTCCGGCGTATTTGGTGTCGCATGGGGGTGCGGAATTCCCGGATGTCGAGTTCGTGTTGCAGGGCGAAGGCATCACGTTGGTGCTGGACGGCAAGACCGATATCAAGCACGGCATCACCTACTCCAAATTTGAATCCGCGCCGGATGCGCCGTTCACGGTCTTCGAAACGGAACTGCCTGCAGGCCCCCACGGCGTGCTGGCACCGAACGTCCCGGAAAAGGAAGATTTCAGCCTGTGTAAGGCGAGCCTCGCGATGCCGACCGAAATCACCGCCCAGAACGGTGCCGTGCTTGACCAGACGACGAACATTGCGGTCACGGGCTGTGGTGGGGTGCTGCCGTCTAAGACGGTCAAGCCGACCCGGGCGCAGCTGCTCGCCAAGGCGCTGAAGGCGTGCCGCAAGGACAAGCACAAGCGCAAGCGGCTGGCGTGCGAAAAGCAGGCGCGCAAGCGCTACGCCCCGAAGAAGCCAGCCCACAGGACGGCGCACAAGGCCACGACTGTCGGCCAGCACAGCAGGTGAGGTCCTCTAGGCCATCTGGCGTGCGCACAGGCCGTGTGAGCATTCGCTCCGACGCGGGTGTCCCGCTTGCCGTCGTGCTTGCCGTCATCGCTCTGGCGGGGTGTGGCGGCTCCGTGGGAAACAGCATCGCCTCCAAGACTCCAGCGGAGATCCTTGCTGCGAGCAGGGCGGCCGCCACCAGTGCCACGTCTGTGCATGTCGTGAGCAGGTCCTCCCAGGGGCGGCTGGCGGCCATCTTGAACGTGCATCTCGCCAGCGATGGCGGGCAGGCGCAGGTCTCGCTGCTGGGAGTCGACTACGAAATGATCCGCATCGGCGAGACCGTCTATCTCAAAGGGAGCCCCATCGTCTACGAACGCCTCGGCATTGCTTCGAAGATGGCTAAGGAAGCCTGGCTGCAGGGGCCAGTGAGCGGCCCGCTAGGTCAGCTCGCTGCGTTCACGGATCTCAGCCGCGAGCTGAATCGCCTACTGCCTGCCAGCAACGCGGCGCTCGCCAAGGGCGCCACCACGACCCTCGACGGACAGCATGCGCTCGAGCTGCAGGCGACCGCCAAACTCTTCAAGGGCATCCTCTACGTGCCCACGACCGGAAAGCCCTACCCGATCGAGCTCACCAAACACGGCATCGAAACCGGCCAAAGCACCTTCTCCGAATGGAACAAACCGATCACGCTCAACCCCCCCACAAACACCATCGAGCTCAGCCAGCTCGAACACAAACACCACTGACACACGACCTCACGGCCAGCAAGACAGTTCAAGCGTCGACAGTGGGGCCAGATGAACCGTCTACACCCGCCCGTGGGAGCTGCTCGCACGTGATCGAGCGGCAGATTCCGTGCCGACAGCGTGTCGTCGCTCGACACGCCAGTCCCCGGCGCTCGCTGGTCTGCCCATGATCCGGGAGCGTGCAAATCAGTGTGCAGGCGAGGGGAACGTGCCTGTCCTCTCGTGAAACCGATTGGTCGCTCTTTACGCCTCCGTGTCCCAGCGCGCGGCGGGCTTGGGACTGTCTGGGCTGGGAAACGACGGCGGGGCAGGCGTGGGAAAGCTCGCTGAAGCCCAGTGTCTACGGGGCTGTGGCGGTGGCCCGCGTCTCGATCAGACGGGGGCCACTGCTGGGCTGCGGGCTATGCCTGGTGGGGATGGTGTTGGTCTGCCAGTTGCTGTCTGAGCGCTCGTAGAACACCTGCAAATGCAGGGTCTCGTGAAGCTCGTCAGTCGCGGCTTCGCGCTCGAATTGTACGTTGCCATCCATGGTTCCCTCTCCGCTTCCCCTCCGTCGTCCCCTGTCCAGCGGGTCTTCACCCGTGGGAACAACTAAAACAGACGGTGGCGAGTTTGTCAAGATACCGCTGACGCTGAGCACGAAATGCCATTGAACTAGCCGTTTTCGGGTGCATCCAGGCTGGCACGCCAGCGGTAACCCGTCGGTGGCCTCCGTCTGATCGAGACCGGGGTCACCTATACGGGTGGTTCTGCGAGTTCCCAGTGTGGGCTCTCTGTAAATCGCGGGGATGCCATTGCATTGGGTCTCGACGAGGGTCTGGGGCGGCTCTCTCGCGTCGTGCTCGACGCGGCCGGTGGTGGGGAGTGTTGGCTTGAGCGGATCGGTGCGGGGGTCCTGGCGCTGCTCGGGTTTTTGGATGACGAGCCGCTGTGGGCTCGTTCGCTGGTCCTCGAGCAGCCGCCCGAGCAGCCGCTTGAGGGAGCGCTCGCGAGTGAGTGCGTTCGGCGTGTGCATCGTGCGTTGGGTGTGGTGTTGGGGGAAGGGCGTGGTGAGGTAATCGTGGGGGCGGACATCAACCCCTCGACGGCGCTGATCGCCGAGCTTGTGACACTCGGTGGGCTGTCGCTGGTCCGGACGAGCATGCTGCGTCAGCCCGGCGCTCCGCTCGTGGATTTGGCGGCGCTGTTGATGTCCTCGATCGTGGTGCCGTATCTCGGTCGGGGCGCCGCGAAGGCAGATCATCGCGCGGGCGTGGATCGCGCAGTGACGGGCGTGCGCGAGTTGCCTGCGCGGGCCGAGGTGGTACCGATCCGCCCCCAGCCGCAAACGCTCTTCGCGTTGAACGTGCTCGCCTCAGCACCGTTCTCCAGTACCCCCGAGCTGGCCGCTGCTGTGGGTATGGACTCTAAACAGGCCTCGAGAGCGCTGGGACTGTTCGAGCGGCGTGGTCTGATCGAAAACACGCGCCGGGGCCTGGCCCCGCACGAACCCAACGCGTGGCTACTGACGCCCTATGGACGCAGGGTCTTGGGGCTGATCACCGACAGCTTCGCCGCCGCCGGGCGCAAGGAACAGGACGGGCTGCCCAAACGCGCGCCGCGACGTGCCGCCGCGCGGTCGGTCCGCAACGATACCCATTGCGGAGCCGGGAGCGTCGTATGAGCCCGATAGCTCCTGGGCATCGCTTTGACCGTGTCCGTTGTGCGTGTGTTCCGCGCGGGCGTGCTTTTCATGAGCGTGCATCGTGGCGCGGGCCGTCGGCCTGTGGTGCGGTGGCGAGGGTGCATCCATACGGGGGCCGTTGCTCCAGGTGGGGTGCGCTGATACACGACCGGCCTCCGGGCTTCCTAGCAGAGCAAGCCTGGGCAGCTGGTCGCCTACTAGCGAATCACAAAAGGAGTGATGGAGAGTGAAACACGTAAGGATACTCGGGCTCGCCCTGGCTGCTGTCTTCGTGATGGCGGCCATTGCGGCTGCAGGTGCCTCGGCTTCTTCGCCTGAATGGGGCGAATGCGTAGCCAAGGCCGGAGGTAAATACCTGGACGCGAACTGTCAGACCAAAGGCAAAGGTGGCTCCTTCGAATGGAAGAAGGGCGCGAGCCTCCCGAACCACAAATTCACCGGACACAGCGTCGGCTCAGGCGGGGTGCTCACCTCGGGCATTTACGTCTGCGAAGAAGAACAGCCGGTCGGATCCGGAAAATCGGGGCCGAACTTCTTCAAGCGTCTGCCACGCGCCGACTGCCACAACGGCCTGACCAACTCGCACTCAGAAGCCGGCGCCGTCGAATGCGCATCCGAGGAAAACAGCGGCGAAGCTGTGGGGAAGGACAAGATCGAGAACGTGGCTGTCACGTTCAAGGGTTGCCTGTTCCTCGGCCAGTTGCCGTGCCAGAGCGCGGGAGCGGCCGAAGGCGAAGTGAAGACCAACGCCCTCACGGGTGAACTCGGGTACATCAACAAAGCAGCGCACGAAGTGGGAGTACGGTTGACCCCCGCAACAAAACACGGGCGGTTCACCCAGTTCCATTGCACCGGCGGCGAAATCAACCAGATCGAAATCGGGGTTGGCGCCGGCAACAGCAAAGAAGGTGCTGCGTACCTGCCCGAAAGCAAGGGTGGCGAAGACGCGATCATCTCGCCGATCACGCCGGTCAACGCGATGACCAGCGAATTCACCCAGGTCTACACGGAGAACAAAGAAACCGAGGAAAACATTCCGAGCCGCTTCGAAGGCAAGAAGACCTCGCTCCTAGAAATGTACCTCGAACAGCAGGCTGGCGGCGCGCACGAATCGTGGGATTGGACGCCTGCCGGTGAGGAAATCACCAACGTGAACACACCGGAAGTGCCGGGTGAGATCAAAGGCTAGCTAGCCGCGATCGATCCTCGGATGGATGGTGGTGCGCGGGGCAGGTATTGGCCCCGCGCGCTGCCGTCCAATTAGAACCTTAGATATGGGAGAGTCGAGAGGGTACGGATGAGAAGCACTGGGACCAACGGGCATCAACTGCAGGCGTGCCGGCAGGGTTGTCGGCCAGGTCGGCGCAGGGCACTGCTGGGCATGCTCGCGATTGCGTGCTGGTGTGGCCTGCTGTCTGCCTCCGCGTTCGGCGCAGTGGGGCATTCATATCTTTCGGACATCACGTCAGCCGGCACGGAACCGCTTCTTGAACCCGCCTCGGTCGCCGTCGACCGCGCGGACGGAGATGTCTTCGTAGCGGATCAGGCATCGGGCTATGTGAACGTCTACGACTCGACGGGTAAGTACTTGGCGCACTTCGGCGCCGGTGAACTGGATCCAGTCGGTATCGCGGTGGCCGAAACGACCGGCGTGGTCTACGTCGCCGACGCGGCGGAAAATGGAGTCCTCGTCTTCAAGCCGGGTGTGGGTGGGGAATACACGCTCATCGGGGAATGGCTCGGGGAAAGTCTCCCTAGCAAGGAGTTCGGCGAAGTGACAGGCGTCGCGGTCGACAACTCGACAAGCGCGTCGGCTGGAGATGTGTATGTGGTCGACGGCGAAGACGCTGAACTTTCAGAGGGCGTCGTCGATGTGTTCAAGCCGAAGCCGGCGGGTTCAGAAGAAGGCGCTGAAGGCGAAGTGGTCCGCGTGCTGTCGAAGGGCAAGATGGAAGAACCGAACGGCGTCGCGATCGACAGCACGGGAAAGGTCTACGTCGCTGACAGCACCAGGGGCGCCGTGTTTGAGTTCTCAGCGACTGGGACAGCGGAAGGCAAGCTGGCCGGGAAAGGCCCCGAAGGCACGTTCGCGGGCCCGGAAGAAGAAGCAGGCAACGTCACAGCAGTGGCGATCGACCCGCTCAGCGGAGATCTGCTGGTCGCGGAGTCTGAACGCGACGTCGTCGCGGAGTTCAACCCGGACGGAGAATGGGTCGGCTGGATCACGAGCAGCCCGACGGTGCAACTCGGCGAACCCCGCGGAGTCGCCGTCTCCGGGGCGGGAAATGTCTATGTCGCCGACAGTCTACAAGCGAGGGTAAGTATCTTCGCGCCAGGGCTGCTCCTCCCTGACGTGGCTAGCTCGAAGGCCACGAAACTGACGCGCACCACAGCGGAGCTCGGAGGGACGGTCAACGGCGACGGAAAAGCTGGGCACGACTTCTTCGAATACGGCACGAGCAAGTCGCTCGGGTCCAGCACAGCGCCCGCACCATTCGGCGGTGGCGAAGAAAAGATCTTGCTGACGGCGACCGAATTGCGCGCAGGCACGGTCTACTACTACCGGCTCGCAGCCGAAAATGAAAACGGGACCAACTATGGCGCGATCCGCAAATTCGAAACGCCCACGGCGGTCGAAGGCCTGTCGACCGGCCCGGCCACCAACCTGCAACCTACGAGTGCGACCTTGACGGGGACTCTAACCCCCAACGGTTTCGACGCTCACTACTACTTCGAATGGGGAAAGACGACCGGCTACGGCAATGAGAGCAACGCGCCACCGGGGGAAGATGCTGGCGCCGGAACCAGCCCGGTCACGGTCCAAGCCGAACTGGCCGGGCTGACGGCCAACGCGACCTACCACTATCGGTTGATCGCCACCAACAGCTTCGGCCTCACGACGGGACTCGACGAGGTCTTTACCACGTCTGGGCCCCCAAGGATCACGAACAAGCCAGTCACGGGCCTGGGTCACGCAACCGCGACGCTAAACGCCGAAGTCAACCCCGACGAGCTCGAAACGGCCTATCACATCGAATACGGCGAAACTACGAGCTACGGGACGGAAACCCCCACTGGCGGCGCTTCGCTCGGCTTCGGCAGCAAGCCGGTCGCAGTCACAGCATCGCTCACCGGGCTCAAGCTGGGCGTCAAGTATCACTATCGGCTCGCCGCGACGAACAGCGCTGGGACCACGACCGGTCCAGACCAGACCTTCACCACGATCCCGCCCGCGCTCATAACTAGCTACGCGACCGAAGTCACGCCGACCACCGCCGTCCTCGGCGCGAGCATCGATCCGCTCGGCAACGACACCACCTACTACTTCCAGTACGGGACACAGCCGTGCGCCAGCGAACCCAGCGCATGCAGCGACCGCCCAGCAGCCCCCGGTGAAGACATCGGAGCCGGCGAAGCGCCAATTGCAAAGACGCTCGACCTCACAGAACTCGAGCCCGACACGACCTACTACTACCGGGTGCTTGCCCTCAACAGCCTCGGCGAAGCCACCGGGCCGGAACGCGCGCTCACAACCCCGAAGCCCACCCAAACCGTGACCCTCCCCGACAATCGTGCGTGGGAGCTGGTCACCCCCACCGACAAGGAAGGCGCGCCAGTCGAAGCGCTCACGAGAGAAGGCGGCGTCATCCTAGCCTCCGAAGACGGCAACGGTCTCACCTACGTGGTCGACGGCGCCCAGGGGGCGGCAGAAGGCAACCGCTCGCCCGAAATGCAGCAGATCCTCGCGACCCGCGGTGCCAGTCAATGGGCCAACCGGGACATCGCCACGCCGAACGCGAAGGCCACCGGCCTCACGGCAGGCCAAGCCCCCGAGTACCAATATTTCAACCCGAACCTCGCCACGGCCCTCGTGGAACCAGCCGGGGCGGAACCCTTCCTCGCGCCCGGCGTCTCTTACCCTACGCCCTACCTGCGCGACAACGCCGCTGGCACCTACACCGGGCTCGTAACCGAAGCAGATGTCGCTCCAGGTGCGTTGCTGGGCTCCATGGTGCATTTCCTCGACGGCTCGCCTGACCTGAGCCACGTCATCGTCTCCTCGAACGTCGCGCTCGACGGCCCTGGCTCTGGCCCCGGCCTCTACGAGTGGTCGGGTGGAGCCCTCTCCTACGTCAGTGGCCTGCCCAATGGGAACGCCGCACCCACGGCGGAACTCGGATTCCACGACCGCATGTTGACGGACTCCGTATCGGAAGACGGCACGCGCGTGGTCTGGACCAACAAAGAAGAAAACGCCGGCAACGGCCACCTATACCTGCGCGACACAACAACAAGTCAGACGCTCCAGCTCGACGCCGCGCAGGGCGTGAGCGAACCGATCAGAGGATCCGCGCAGTTCCAAGCCGCCAGCTCGGACGACTCCAGGATCTTCTTCACCGACAAGCAGCGCCTGACGCCGGACTCGACCGCCGAACCGAAATATCCCGAAAAGGCCGACCTGTACGAGTGCGAAATCGCCCAAGAAGGTGGGAAACAAGTCTGCAGGCTCAAAGACCTGACCGACGCCGCCAGCGAAGGCGAACATGCCGCTGTGCAAGGTTTCGTATTTGGCGCCGGGCAAGCGGCTGACGACGTCTACCTGGTGGGACAAGGTGTCCTCGCCACAAACGAAAACGGCAAGGGCGAAGCCGCCACACCCGGGGCTGAGAATCTCTACTGGCTGCATTACGACGGCTCTCACTGGACGACGCGCTTCATCGCACAACTCTCCAACGAAGACAACGTCGAGTGGGAAGGCAACAGGCTTGGCGACGCTGCTTTCCTGACTGCCCGCGTCTCACCGAGCGGACGCTACCTCGCATTCATGACCGCGGCGAGCCCAACCGGCTACGACAACGTTGAGGCCAACCCGGAAGCCAAAGGCGCGCGTGCGGAGGAGGTCTACATCTATGACTCCGCCGACGAAGACGTCACCTGCGTCTCGTGCGACCCCAGCGGCGCGAGGCCCTCCGGAGTGCTCGACAGCAACGAATCCGGGGTAGGTCCAGGTCTGCTAGTCGATCGACGCAAGGTCTGGGCCGAAGTCGGCCATGAACACTGGCTTGGCGGCAACATCCCCGGTTGGACCGCGCAAACCCTCACGAGCGCCCTGTTCCAGTCGCGGTATCTGACCGACCAGGGCAGGCTGTTCTTCAACAGCCCGGACGAACTCGTCCCGGCTGCCAAAGATCATAAAGAGAACGTCTTCGAGTACGAGCCTTCGGGTGTCGGCAGCTGCGAAAGCAGCACCGGTGGCTGCGTCGCGTTGCTCTCCTCCGGAACTTCAGAACGCGAATCTGCGTTCATTGAAGCCAGTTCGACCGGCAACGACGTGTTCTTCCTAACCGCGTCAAACCTGCTGCCCCAGGACACCGACACGGCATTCGACATCTACGACGCACGCGTGTGTACCAGCGCATCACCCTGCCAGACCGTCCCCGCGCCCCCCGAGGAAGCTTGCGAGGCCACAGAAACCTGCCGACCGACTCCACCGCCCAGCCCCTACGGAGGCGGCCCCAGCGGAACAAGCACCTACAACGGACCCGGCAATGCGATCCCGCCCCCACCCAAAGGAACCGTCCTCGGGCTCACGACGAGCAAACCTGCCACGAAACCACTTACCCGTCACCAAAAGCTGGTCAAAGCACTAGCCACATGCCGGCGGCACTACCCGCACTCCCGCACGAAGCGCAAAGCCTGTGAAACGCGCACACAGAACCTCTACGGCCCGATCGTGCGAAAGACGCGCGCCGCGATTCAGAACAACCACGTGACAGCAACGCATCGAGGCCCGAGATGAGGTATCCGAGGGCAATCCTCCGGCAGCACCGGCTGACCCGGACACAGATACTCCTGGCGATGACGATCGCGCTCGTGCTCGGCATCGTCCGATTCACATCTGCGACGACCACTGCATACGCCGCGACACCCTGGTGGCACATCCGCTCAGAAACCCAGCCTACGAACCTGCCCCCCGGCGAAGAAGGAATACTGATCTTGCAGCTCAGCGACCTCGGAGACGCGCCGATCGACGGTAGTACCGAACCCGTCGTCATCACCGACAATCTTCCAGCGGGCATGGCCGCGACCGAAATCTCAGGCGGGGAAAAGCATCACACGAGCGTCGAATGCACGCTGAGCCCGATCCGATGCACGTTCAAAGGCACCGTCTATCCATACGAACAAATTGCGATATCGATAAAAGTAAAGATTGAAGACCCGACAGGAACCGTGACGACGCTGCAGAACGATGTGGCTGTCGAAGGCGGCACCGCCCCACAGGCGTCGGCCGCGTTGCCGGTATCCGTCACCGCCGCCCGCGCTTCATACGGCCTCGCCGGGTTTTCACTTGAGCCGTTCAACGAAAATGGTACCCCCGCCCGCCAAGCTGGGGCGCATCCCTTCGAGCTGACCACATCCCTTGCTCTCAACCAGAGCGGGCGGCAGCCCATCGCACTACCCAAGGACCTGCAATTCCGGCTGCCGCCCGGCCTGATCGGTGACCCCACCGCCGTCCCCCAGTGCAGCATGGCGAACTTCTTTGCCCTTGTGCTTGAAGCGGACGAGTGTCCTGCGAGCTCAGTCGTGGGGGTTGCTAACGTGACCGCCAACGAACCGCTCTACGCCAAAATCTTCACTACGACAGTGCCAGTTTTCAACCTCGTCCCCTCGCAGGGCGAGCCCGCAAGACTCGGCTTCGAGCTGATCGGCAAGGTTCCGGTGGTAATCGACACGGCCGTCCGCTCAGGCAGGGACTACAGCGTCGTCGCGACCGTCCACGACGCCACCCAAGTCGCCGGCCTGCTCTCCAGCGAGGTCACGCTATGGGGCGTGCCCGGCGACCCACGCCATGACAGCCAGCGCGGCTGGGAATGCATCGACGGCGGCAACTTCTCAAAACAGGTCGGCAAATCCTGTCCCGCCTCGTCCGACCTCGAACAGAAGCCATTCCTGATCCTGCCTACCTCATGTGAGGCGAACCCGGCGGCGGAACCGGTCCTCTCCTCCGTAGAAAGCGACTCGTGGGCGGAACCAGGCAGCTTCGTGGGCGCGCAGTATGAATGGATGAGTGACACCGACGAAAGGCTTGGCTTCGAAGGGTGCGAGAAGCTCCCGTTTGCTCCGTCGGTGGACGTGACTCCCGAAGAGCACACGACCGCGACGCCCACGGGCCTGTCTGTGGATGTGAAAGTGCCGCAGAAGACAACCCTCGAAGCGGAAGGGCTGTCGGAGGCGGATGTGCGCGATACGACGATCACGCTACCGGCGGGCGTTGAGCTTTCACCGTCAGCGGCAAACGGGCTCGTCGGATGCTCAGAGGCCCAGGTCGGGTTCGAAGGGATCGACCCGGCGTCGCAGATGCAGCAGTTCGACACTGTGGAAGCAGCCTGCCCCGAAGCGTCCAAGCTGGGTGTGGTCTATATCAAGACGCCGCTGCTGGAACACGAACTCGAAGGTGCCCTTTACCTGGCGGAACCGGCGCCCAACGGGGAAGCTGGAAAGAACCCGTTCGGTTCGCTGGTGGCGGTGTATCTGGTCGCCAAGGATCCCGTGTCGGGTGTATCGGTGAAGCTGGCGGGCGAAGGCCAGCTGAATGAACAGACCTTGCGTGTGGCGACCACCTTCCGGGAGGCCCCACAGGTACCTTTCGAAGATTTGAAAGTCGACCTGTTCGGTGGCCCGCGGGCGTCGGTGTCGACTCCAGATCTCTGCGGCACTTACGCGGCGGAAGGGCTGTTCACGCCATGGTCCGGCTCCAGTCCAGCGAGCGCCAACAGCCCTGCGGAAGACTTCCTCGTGTCCTCGGGGATCGGCGGGTCGGAATGCCCGGCCGGCACGCCGCCCTTTACCCCCGGGTTCGCTGCGTTCGGTGCAAACACGATGGCGGGCGCGTACACGGGCTTTACCGTCGAACTGACGCGGCCCGACGGAGATCAGGCGCTGTCGGGGCTCTCGATGCATCTCCCGCCCGGGGTTGCGGCGATGCTCTCCTCGGTGCAGCTGTGCTCTGAAGCGCAGGCGATGGCCAGCGCTTGCCCGGCGTCGAGCGAAGTCGGGCACGCCACCGCCTTCGCCGGGCTTGGGCCCGAACCGATCGTCCAGGAAGGCGGCAGGGTGTTCATCACGGGTCCGTATGGTGGTGCGCCGTTTGGGCTTGAGATTGTGATGCCGGCGGTAGCGGGCCCGTTCAACTTGGGGTTTGTGACGGTGCGGTCGAAGCTGTTCATCGATCCTAACAATGCGTCGGTGACGATCGTTAGTGAGCCGTTGCCGACGCAGTTGCGAGGCATTCCGTTGCAGTTGAAACGGGTGATCGTGGATGTGGATCGGCCGGGCTTTCAGTTCAACCCCACCAGTTGTGACCCGATGAGCGTTAACGGGACGATCAGCGGTTCGGAAGGAGCGAGCGCCGGGGTGTCCTCGCTGTTTCAGGTTGGGGGTTGTGCGGCGTTGCCGTTCAGCCCGAAGTTGACGGCGTCGGCGGGTGGGCGTGGTAGTAAAGCGGATGGGACGAGCTTGGACGTGAGGGTGGAATCTGGTGGTGTGGGGCCTGGGGGTGTGGTGCAGGCGGGGATCGCGAAAGTCGATCTGCAGTTGCCGTTGGCGTTGTCCTCGCGGCTACCGACGCTACAGAAAGCGTGCGTGGAAGCGGTGTTTGACGCTGATCCCGCGTCGTGCGATGAAGGGTCGGTGATTGGGGAGGCGACGATCCACACGCCGGTACTTAGCAATCCGTTGAGGGGTCCGGCGTATCTGGTGTCGCACGGGGGTGCGGAATTCCCGGATGTTGAGTTCGTGTTGCAGGGCGAAGGCATCAATCTAGTGCTGGACGGCAAGACCGATATCAAGCACGGCATCACCTACTCTAAATTTGAATCTGCGCCGGATGCGCCGTTCACGGTCTTTGAAACGGAGTTGCCTGCTGGCCCGCACGGTGTGTTGGCGCCGAATGTCCCGGAAAAGGAAGATTTCAGCTTGTGTAAGGCGACTCTTGCGATGCCGACCGAAATCACGGGGCAGAATGGCGCGGTGATCAGCCAGACGACGAACATCGCGGTCACCGGCTGTGGTGGGGTGCTGCCGTCCAAGACAGCCAAGCCCACCAGGGCGCAGCTACTCGCCAAGGCGCTAAAGGCCTGCCACAAGGACAAGCACAAGCACAAGCGCGTAGCCTGCGAAAAGCAGGCGCGCAAGCGCTACGCCCCGAAGCAGCCAGCCCACAAGACGGCCCGCAAGGTCACGACCAGCAGCCAGCACAGCAGGTGAGGCCTTCTAGCCTATGCGGGGTGCGCACAGCCCGTGCCAGCATCCCCTTCGGTGCGGGTGCCCCGTTTGCCGTCGTGCTTACCGGCATTGCTCTCGCGGGTTGTGGTGGTTCCGCGGGGAACGGCATCGCCTCCAAGGCCCCGGCGGAGATCCTCGCCGTGAGCAGGACGGCTGCCACCAGCGCCACGTCCGTGCACGTCGTGAGCAAGGCCTCCCAGGGCCGGCTGACCGTCACCCTCAGCGCGCAACTCGCTAGCAATGGCGGGCGGGCGCAGGTCTCGGTGCTTGGGGTCGCATACGACGTGATTCGCATTGGCGAGACCGTTTATGTCAAAGGGAGCCCCGGCCTCTACGAAAGTCTGGGCGTGGCCGCGAAGGTGCCTCGGGGAAGCTGGCTGACGGGGCCGGTGAGCGGCAAGCTGGGTCAGCTTGCTACGTTCACGTATCTCAGCGGCGAGCTGAATCGCCTCCTGCCCGCCAGGAACGCCGTGCTTGCCAAGGGCGCCAGCAGCACCCTCGACGGACAGCACGCGCTCGAGCTGAACGCGACCGCCAAACTCTTCACGGGTGTCCTCTACATCCCCACGACGGGGAAGCCCTATCCGATCGAGCTCGTCAAGCACGGCAGAGAAACCGGCCAAAGCACCTTCTCCGAATGGAACAAGCCCGTCACGCTCGACGCCCCCGCAAGCACCATCAAGCTCAGCCCGCTCGAACACAAAAGCCACTGACACGCGACTCACGGCCAGCGAGATCGTCCGAGCATCGACAGCGGGGCCAGATGAACCGTCTACACCCACCCGTGGCGTGGGATCTGCTTGCACGTGATCGAGCGGCAAGGTTCCGCCACGACAGTATGTCGTCGCCCGACACGGCAGTCCTGCGACGCTCGCGCTTCTACCGTGATCCGGCGCCCGCAAATCCATGTTGCAGTCAAGGGGAACGTGGCCGCCCCCTCGTGAAACCAAACGGTCGCTCTTTAGGCCTTCGTGCCTCGGCCGGCTGCGGGACGTGTACGGTCTGAGATGGGAAAAGGCGGCGGGGCGGCCGTGGGGAGGCTCGCAAAACCCCAGCGTCTATGGGGCTGTGGGCATGGCCCGCGTCTCAATCAGACGGGGGCCACTGCTGCTCTGGGGGCTATGCCTGCTGGGGGCGGTGTTGGTTTGCCAACTGCTGTCCGAGCGCCCGTAGAACGCCTGCAAATGCAGGGCCTCGTCAAGCTCGCCGGTCGCGGCTTCGCGCTCGAATTGTACCTTGCCGTCCATGGTTCCCTCTCCGCTTCCCTCCGTCGTCCCCTGTCCAGCGGGTCTCCACCCGTGGGGAGAACTAAAACAGACGGTGGCGAGTTTGTCAAGATACCGATGACGCTCAGCACGAAACGCCTTTGAACTAGCCGTTTTCGGGTGCATCCAGGCTGACGCTCCAGCCGTAACCAGCAGTGGCCCCCGTCTGATTGAGACCGGGGTCACCTATACGGGTGGTTCTGCGAGCTCGCAGTGTGGGCTCTCTGTAAATAGCTGGGATATCACTTCGGTTGGCTTCGAGGAGGGTCTGGAGCGACTCTCTGGCGTTGTGCGCGATGCAGCCAGGAGTGGGGGGTGTTGGCTTGAGCGGATTGGTGCGGGGGTCGTGGCGCTGCTCGGGTTTTTGGATGATGAGCCGCTGTGGGGTGGTGTGCTGGTTCTCGAGCAGCCGTACGGGTTGCCGTTTGAGGGAGCGCTCGCGAGTGAGTGTGTCCGGCGTGTGCATTGTGCGTTGGGGGTGGTGTTGGAGGAGGGGCGTGGTGAGGTGATCGTGGGGGCGGACATCAATCCCTCGACGGCGCTGGTCGCTGAGCTGGTGACGCTTGGTGGGCTGTCGTTGATCAGAGCGAGCATGTTGCGTCAGCCGAACACTCCGCTTGTGGAGTTGGCGCCGTTGTTGATGTCCTCGATTGTGGTGCCGTATCTCGGCCCGGGCGCTGTGAAGGCAGACCGCCGCGGGAGCGTGGATCCTGCTGCGAGAGCCGTGAGCGAGGTGCCTGCGCGTGCGGCGGTGGTGCCGATCCGTCCTCAGCCGCATTCGCTGCTGGCGTTGAACGTGCTGGCTTCGGCACCGTTTTCGAGTAACCCTGAGTTGGCCGCTGCTGTGGGTATGGATTCGAAACAGGCCTCGAAAGCGCTGCGCTTGTTTGAGCAGCGGGGCTTGATCGAAAACGCACGCTCAGGCCTGGCGCCACGCGAACCCAACGCATGGCTGCTGACCCTTTACGGCCACCGCATCCTAGAGCTGATCACTGACAGCTTCGTTGCCGCCGGGCGCAGGGAACACGACGGGCTACCCAAACGCGCGCCGCGACGCCGCCCCGCGCCGTCTGGCACTCGCGCCTCGCGCCCAGCTGGGAGCGTCGCATGAGCCGTTTTCCTTCCACGAGGCCCCGCGGGGTCATTTGCCTGGGCCGCGCCAGTGTTGGCCGCGGCACAAGAGCGGGCATTGATCGCCCCCGCTGCGCGCGTGCTCGACGCAGGCGTGGTCTTCACAAGCGTGCATCGTGGCCCGGGCCGTTGGCCTGTGCCTTGGTGACGATGGTGCATCCATACGGGGGCCGTTGCTCCAGGTGGGGTGCG
Organism: uncultured Solirubrobacteraceae bacterium; assembly: GCA_963735615.1. Taxonomy (GTDB): domain Bacteria; phylum Actinomycetota; class Thermoleophilia; order Solirubrobacterales; family Solirubrobacteraceae; genus Palsa-744. The sequence goes on along the minus strand of CAVTLO010000001.1, from coordinate 873,441 downwards.
CTGATACACGACCGGCTGCCAGGCCTCCTTGCAGAGCAAGCCTCGGCAGCCGATCGCCTACTAGCGAATCACAAAAGGAGTGATGGAGAGTGAAACATCTAAGGATCATCGGGCTCTGCCTGGCCGCGGTCTTCGCGGTTCTGGCTGTTGCAGTGTCGTCGGCGTCCGCGGCAAGCCCGGAATGGGGCAAATGCGAAGCGAAGATCGGCGGTAAATACAAGGACGCCAACTGCCAGGAAAAAGCATCTCACGGCGCGGGTGCCTTCGAATGGATCAAGGGCGCGAAGCTCCCCAACGTCCCTTTCACGGGCCACTCTGAAGGCAGTGGAGGCGTTCTCAGCACAGGAGGTGTGGGGTGTTCGGGCGGAACTTTCGGACTCAAGCGTGTACCGCGTGCCAAGTGTGTGGAAGGCGGAGGGGAAGTTCAAGAAGCAGAACCAGGGGGGCATCTCAACGTTGAATGCGAAGCCGAGTCCAACTCCGGCGAACAGGTCGGTAAGGACAAGGTTGCGAACGTGAATGTCACATTCACCGGCTGCAAGCTGTTCGGCTCGTCGCCTTGCACCAGCGAAGGCGCGGCGGAAGGTGAAGTCAGGACCAACACGTTGAAGGGCGAACTCGGCTACATCAACAAAGCAACACATGAAGTGGGCCTGAAGCTCGAACCCGCGACGAAGCACGGGAATTTCGCCAAATTCATCTGTCTCACAGTCGAAACTGTAGTCGGCGTCGGCGACAAGAAGGAAGGCGCGTACTACCTGCCCGAAACCAAGGGTGGAAATGACCAGATCATTTCCCCGATCACCCCGGTCGACACGATGACGAGCACCTTCACCCAGGTCTACTCCGTCAACTACGAAACACACCCCCAGAACGTCCCGGACGCGTTCGAAGGGAAGCCGATCTCCCTGCTCGAAGACCACCTCGGTCCCGAAGGAGGCGGAGAAAACGGCAACATGTGGTCACCGGCCGGCGAGGAAATCACGAACGTGAACACCGCGTCTTCACCGGGAGAGATCAAAGGCTAGCTAACGGCTAGTAGATCTCAGCTTTGGTGCGCGGGGCCAGAACCCTGGCCCCGCGCATCGTGTCCACATCCAACCGACCGGGGCGAGCGTGCAACGAGGACCAATGAGCAGACCGCTCGGGAGTCGAGGGCGACTCGGGGTTCAGTGCGGTCCGATGCGACCGCGCTGGGGTCGAGTGATCGCCGCTGGGATCGCTCTCACAACTGTCCTGTGCTTCGCGCGGGCGCCGTCGCCGGCGGTTGCGGCGATCGGCCACGGGTTCCTCTCGAGCATCACTGCGGCTGCAGGCGGCCCGCTGGTCGAACCGACCGCTGTCACCGTCGACGGTGCGGACGGGCGTCTGTTCGTTGGGGATCAGGCTGCTGGGTACGTGTATGTATACGACTCGGCAGGCAACTACCTAACCAGCATCGGGGACGGCTCGCTTGTCGTGGCTGGCGTGGCAGTAGACGAAGCTTCCGGCATCGTCTACGTGGCCGATGCCACGGAAAACGTGATCTTCGTGTTCAAGCCGCTTGCGGGGGGCGAATACTCGCTGATCGGCGAATGGGCCGGTGGCGCTCTGCCTGGGGACTCTTTCGGCGAAGTCACGGGGGTCGCGGTCGATAACTCGAACAGCGCGTCGGCAGGCGACGTCTACGTGGTCGACAGCGAAGACCCGACGCTTTCCGAGGGCGTCGTCGACGTCTTCAAGCCGAAGCCGGCCGGTCAGCAAGAAGGCGCGGAAGGCAGCTTGGTGCGGGTGCTCTCGCAGGGCCACATGGAAGAACCGAACGGCGTGGCGGTCGATGCCGGCTCGGGCAACGTGTTCGTCGCGGATGGCGTGAAGGGCTTGATATACGAGTTTTCGGCGGCGGGGGCGCTTGAAAGCAAGCTGAACGGGTCTTCTTCGCCGCTCGGGGCGTTCGGTAAGGAAGAAGCGGAAGGCAACGTCGCGGCGATTGCGGCGGATCCCGGGACCGGGGATCTGCTGGTTGCCGAAGCCGAACGCGGGCTTGTGAGCGAGTTCAATGGTGCGGGGGAATGGGTGGGTTGGATAACGAGCACGCCGATGGCTCCCCTCGGCGAACCGACGGGGGTCGCGGCCGCCGGCTCGACGACAGTCTACGTGGCAGATCCTGCTCTGGCCCGGGTGGATGTCTATGGTCCCGGCGTGGTGGTTCCAGATGTGAGCACCGGGAAGGCGTCGAAACTGACGCGCACAAGCGCGATTGTGAATGGGACCCTCAACGGGGTTGGGAAACCGGGGCACGTCTTTTTCCAGTGGGGCACAACGGCGGCGCTCGGCTCAAGCACCTCGCCAACCGCGTTTGCAGGTGGGGAAGAAGCGCTCGCGGTCACGCTCGCAGAACTGCACGCGGGCACAACCTACTTCTTCCGGCTGGTGGGAGAAAACGAAAACGGCACCATGTACGGTGCGACCAGACAGTTCACGACGCCGACCGCGGTGGAAGGGCTCTCCACGGGCGCGGTGGCGAGCCTGCAGCCGGAAAGCGCGACGTTGACGGGCACGCTCTCCCCCAACGGGTTTGACGCGCACTACTACTTCCAATGGGGAACCACGACCAGCTACGGCCAGACGAGCCCCGCGCCGCCCGGGAGCGATGCCGGGGCGGGCAAAGCAGCCGTCACAGCCGAAACGTCCCTGAGCGGCCTGGCGCCGAACACGGTCTACCACTACCGGCTGGTTGGGGAAAACCAGTTCGGCAGCACGCTCGGCGCAGATCAGAAGTTCCAGACCTCAGGTCCACCGCGGATCACGAGCAGGCCCGTGACTGGGATCGGCCATGAAGCCGCGAGCCTGAACGCGGAAGTCAACCCAGATGAGCTCGCCACCACCTATCGCTTCGAATACGGCGAAACCACCAGCTACGGCACCGAAATCCCGTCTGGGGGCGCGAGTATCGGCTCGGGGGCCACGCCCGTCCCCGCTTCAGCCAGCGTGAGCGGGCTCAAACTCGGCGTGACCTACCACTACCGGGTGATCGCCACCAACAGCGACAGCACCACCGTCGGCCCCGACCAGACCTTTACGACCATCCCGTCGGCGCTGATCAACAACTGGGCGAGCGGCGTCACCGCGACAGAAGCCACGCTGAACGCGACCATCAACCCGCTGGGCCACGAAACGACGTACTACTTCCAATACGGCAGCGGACCCTGCCAGCCGCACCCCGAAGCCTGCATCTCGAGCCCAACCCCGCCCGGCGAAGATGTCGGATCGGGCGAACAGCCAGTCAAGAAGACCCTCACCCTGACCAGCCTCGAACCCGACACGACCTACCACTACCGCGTGATCGCGATCAACAGCCTCGGCACAAGCGAAGGCACCGAACGATCCATCAGAACTCCCGAGCCCTCCTCCACCTTTGCGCTACCCGACAGCCGCGCGTGGGAGATGGTCACGCCACCTGACAAGCAAGGAGCCCCCGCCGAAGCTCTCACGCGCGAAGGCGGACTGATCCTAGCCTCAGATGACGCCAGCAAGCTCACGTACGTCGTCGACGGCGCCCTCGGCGAAGCCGAAGGCAACCGCACCCCCGAAATGCAGCAGGTTCTCGCGACCCGCGACGCCACGAAGTGGACCAACCAAGACATCGCGACACCGTCCGGCCGGGCAAAGGGCATAACGGCCGGCGAGGCGCCTGAATACCGGTACTTCAGCTCCGACCTGGCCACGGCCCTGGACGAACCACCCGAGCTCGGTGGCATACCCGAACCGCCGCTCGCGCCCGGTGTGAAGCAGGTCACCCCGTATCTGCGGAACGACACAACCAGCACGTACCTGCCGCTCGTCACCGAAAGCGATACCGAAAACGGCACAGTGTTCGGCGGCAACGTGCACTTCGCCGGCGCGACAGCGGATCTCAGCAGCGTGGTCGTGAGCTCCACCGTGGCTCTGCTCGGTGCAGGGTCGGCGCCAGGCCTCTACGATTGGACAGGAGGCGACCTGCAGTTCGTCAGCGGCCTCCCGGACGGGGCGCGGGCAAGCACGCCGGAACTAGGCTTCCAGGGCCGCGTGGTCGACCACGCTGTTTCGGCCGACGGAACGCGAACCGTCTGGACCACACGGGAAGACCTTTCAAACCGCGGAGGGCACCTCTACCTACACAACGCGACAACCGATCAGACGCTCCAGCTCGATGCGGCGCAGGGTGTGGCCGAAACGAACGAAGGCGCCGCGCAGTTCGAGGGCGCGAGCGCCGACGACTCACGCATCTTCTTCACCGACAAGCAGAGGTTGACCGCCGACTCCACAGCCGAACCCGGCCAGGGCATCGGCAAGCCCGACCTCTACGAGTGCACGATCGTCGAAGACGAAGGCATGCTCGCGTGCCAGCTGACAGACCTGACCGTCGACCACGCCGAAGGCGAACACGCGTTCGTCCAGAACTTCATCTTCGGTCTAGACGAAGCCGGATCCAACGTCTACCTGCTCGCGCAGGGGGTGCTCGCGGGCAACCAGAACGGCGACGGGCAAACGGCGCAGCCCGGCGCCAGCAACCTGTACCACCTCGAGTACGACGGCGCGCATTGGAGCACGACGTTCATCGCGACCCTGTCGAGCGAAGACAGCCCGGAGTGGGAAGGCAACAAGGTCGCCGACACGGCCTTCCTCACCGCACGGGTATCTCCCAACGGCAGGTATCTGGCGTTCATGAGCTCCGCACCGATCACTGGCTATGACAATGTCGATGTCAACCCCGCGGCGAACGGTGCGCGCGACGAGGAGGTCTACCTCTACGACGCGCAGTCAGCGACGCTCACCTGCGTCTCCTGTAACCCGAGCGGCGCGCGCCCCGCCGGGGTCCTGGACCACAACGAATCCGGTGAAGGTCTGGGGCTGGTCGTCGACCGGCGCAAAATATGGGCCGAAGGGCACGAACATTGGCTCGCCGGCAACATCCCCGGCTGGACGGCCGAGAGTCTCGTAAGCGCGATGTTCCAGTCGCGCTATCTCAGCGATGAAGGCCGCCTTTTCTTCAACAGTCCGGACGATCTTGTCCCTGCGGCGACCAACAACAAGGAGGACGTCTACGAGTACGAGCCGTCGGGCGTGGGCAGCTGCGAAAGTCCCTCTGGCGGCTGTGTGTCGCTGATCTCCTCCGGCAGCTCAGACAAGGAATCGGCGTTTATGGAAGCCACTCCGAGTGGAAACGACGTGTTCTTCCTGACCGCCGCGCAGCTGCTGCCGCAGGATACCGATACCGCGTTTGACATCTACGACGCACGCGTGTGCACGCCGGGGTCACCCTGCCAGACCGTCCCCGAGCCGCCCGCCGGCGGCTGCGCGACGGTCGGCACGTGCCGACCGTCGGCGCCCGGCCAGGAAGCTCCTGGCGGTCCCGCTGGGAGCGCGACGTTCTCCGGCCCGAGCAGCATCCCGTCTGCACCTCGGGCCCAGGCGCAGGTGCAAGGTGCCAAAGCCGTAAAGACGGTCAAGCCGCTGACACGTAGGCAAAAGCTAGCCAGGGCACTCGCGCTCTGCCGCCGAGAGCACAGTCACTCCAAGGCCAAGCGCGCAGTCTGCGAAGCGCACGCACGCAAGACATACGGGCCAAAGACGGTCAGGAAGATCGCGACGCGCGCTGGGCGCACGAGCTGGCGTGTCTCGACCGAGAGCAGCGGGGCGTGAGCGCGATGGCGATCCGATCGGGAGGGCTCGCGAGGATGCTAAAGCTGACGCTGGCGCTCGTGTTCGCGCTGCTCACGAGCGCCTTGGCGCTCGCCGTCGGCGCGACGCCGGCGCGTGCAGCGGGACCGTGGTGGTTCATCAGCTCCGAAACCGCGCCTACAAACCTTCCGCCAGGCGGCCAAGGCGAAGTCATCATCCAAGCAAGCAATCTCGGCGATGCACCGATCGATGGCAGCACAACCCCGGTCCGCATCAGCAACGATCTCTCAAATGCCTTGGAACCGATCGAAATCAGCGGAGGATCCAAGAATCAAGCGCAGGTCGAATGCTCGCTCAGTACCCTGAGCTGCTCGTTCAAAGGGCTGCTGTACCCGTACGAACCGCTGATCGTTTCGATCAAGGTGAAGGTCGCCCAGCCTCTCGGAACCGTGACGTCGATGTCGGATCAGGCGCGCGTAGAAGGTGGCGGTGCGACCGCGGCGTCAAGAACCCTACCGGTCCCGATCAGCGACGAATCGGCCGGTTTTGGCATCGCTGACTACGAGATCGCCCCATTCAACGAGACCGGTACACCTGCCACACAGGCCGGGGGGCACCCGTTCCAGTTGACTACGACGCTGGCGGTGAACCAAAACAAGGAACGCCAGCCCGTCGCTTTGCCGAGGGATTTCAACTTCCATCTACCGGCGGGCTTGGTCGGTAATCCGACTGCGCCTGAGCAGTGCACGATGGCGAACTTCTTCGCGCTCGTGGACGAAACCGATCTTTGCTCGCCGGGTTCGGCTATCGGGGTAGCGACGGTTACAGTGGACGAACCGGTCTATGCCCACGTACTCACCAGGACGGTTCCGGTCTTCAATCTGGTGCCGGCTCAAGGTGAGCCGGCGCGGTTTGGCTTCGAGGTGATCGGCAAGATCCCGGTCGTTCTCGACACCTCGGTTCGCTCGGGCGGCGACTACGGCGTTGATGTGAGTGCGAAGGACGTCACGCAGACCGCGGGTCTCCTTTCGAGCCAGGTGACCTTCTGGGGTGTGCCGGGAGATTCGCGGCATGATGATGCGCGGGGCTGGGAATGCGTCGCCGGCGGCAGCTATGGCAAGCAGGCGGGCAAACCATGCCCTCTAATCAGCCCAGTGCCCGAAGAACCCTTCCTCACGCTGCCCGGCTCCTGTGCGGCAAGCCCGCAGGCTGAACCGGTCGTCTTCTCGATGGAAGCCGACTCGTGGGCGCAACCGGGGCTTTTCCTGGGCGGCGAATACGCGTGGATGAACGGGGACGGTCAGCTGTTGGGCTTCGAAGGGTGCGACGCGCTGCCGTTCACGCCGGCGATCAAGGTCGCTCCGGAAGAAGCACATAGCGCACCGGTCCATGAGGCAAGCACGCCAACCGGGTTGAGCGTGAATGTCGAAGTGCCGCAGAACACCACGCTCGAACCGAATCCGGAAGGTCGGGCGGAGGCAGACGTACGCGACACCACGGTGACGTTGCCCGAAGGTGTGCAGCTAAACCCCGCGGCGGCGAACGGCTTGGAAGCGTGCTCAGAGGTGCAGATCGGCTACGAGGGCCTGAACGCGAAGACTCAGATGCAGGAATTCACGCCCGACGAGGCGTCGTGCCCGGAAGCCGCGAAGGTGGGGATCGTCCACATCAAGACGCCGTTGCTCTCCCACGAACTGGAAGGCGCGCTGTACTTGGCCGAACCAGCACCCACCGGTGAAGGTGGTAAGAACCCGTTCGATTCGCTGGTGGCGCTCTATATGATCGTGGAAGACCCGATCTCGGGTGTGCTCGTGAAGCTCGCGGGCGAGGGCGAGCTGAACCCCGCCACGGGGCGCGTCTCCACGACGTTCGCCAACACGCCGCAGCTTCCGTTTGAACAACTGAAGCTCGAACTGTTCGGAGGGGAACGTGCGTCGCTGACCACGCCGCCGCGCTGCGGGGCCTACGCGACCGAAGCGGTGTTCACGCCGTGGTCGGGTACGGGAGCCATGGACGTGAGCTCGCCGGCGGGGGAATTCGAGGTCAGTGAAGGCTGCGGTGGTAGCCCGCTGGCGTTCTCGCCGGCGTTCTACGCGCAGGTGACGAACCCGAGCGCGGGCGCGTTCACCCCGTTCACGCTTGAAATCCGGCGGCCGGACGACGATCAGGCGTTGAGCGGGCTGGCTGTGCATCTGCCTGCGGGTGTGGCGGCGCTGCTGTCGTCGCTGACGCCATGTCAGGAACCGCCGGCTGGACAGGAATGGGCGTGTGGCCCGGAAAGCCTGATCGGACGTTCGACGGCGAGCTCGGGTCTCGGCGGCGAACCATATGTGCTCGACGGGGACGTGTACCTGACCAGCGGCTACGACGGTGCGCCGTTTGGGCTGCTGGTGGCCACCGAAGCGAAGGCGGGCCCGTTTGACCTTGGGATGGTGGATGTACGCTCGCGGATCGACGTGAATCCGCAAACGGCCGCAGTCACCATCACGACCGACCCCGGTCCTCGGGGCGAAGTGTTCCCGACCATGCTCAAAGGCATCCCCGTGCAGCTCAAACGCCTGCAGGTGAGCGTGAACCGTGCGGGCTTCGAGTTCAACCCGACGAACTGCACCTCGATGAAGATCGAAGGGACGCTGAGCGGCTCGGAAGGCGCCATCGAGGGTGTGTCCTCGCCGTTCCAGCTGGGTGGCTGCCAGAACCTGCCGTTCGCGCCGAAGCTGTCGGCGGTCGTAGGTGGGCGCGGCAGCAAAGCCGACGGCACGAGCTTCGCGGTAACTGTCACCTCCGGCGGGGTCGACTCCACCGGGGTGGCGCAGGCGGGGATCGCGAAAGTCGATCTGCAGTTGCCGATAGCGCTGTCCTCGAGGCTGCCGACGCTGCAGAAAGCCTGCATCGAAGCGGTCTTCGACGCCAATCCTGCCTCCTGTGACGAAGGCTCGGTGATTGGCTACGCGACGATCCAGACGCCGGTGCTCTCGAACCCGCTGTCGGGTCCCGCGTATCTGGTCTCCCACGGTGGCGCTGCGTTCCCGGATGTCGAGTTCGTGCTGCAGGGCGAAGGCATCATGCTGATCCTCGACGGCAAAACCGACATCAAAGCGGGGGTCACCTATTCGCGCTTTGAATCGACGCCCGATGCGCCGTTCACGGTCTTTGAAACGGTTCTGCCCGCCGGCCCGCATGGGGTGCTCGCGCCGAACGTCCCCGAAAAGGAAGCCTTCAGCCTGTGCAAGGCGAATCTTGCGATGCCGACGGAAATCACCGGCCAGAACGGTGCGGTGCTCGACCAGACCACCGCGATCACAGCAAGCGGCTGTGGCGGCGTGCTGTCCTCCAAAGCCAAGCTCACCCGCGGGCAGCTGCTCGCCAAAGCTCTGAAGGCGTGCGGGCAGAAGCACAAGCACTCCAGGGCGAAGCGCCAAGCCTGCGAACGCCAGGCACGCAGGCGCTACGCCGCAAAAAAGGCGGCACACAAGAGCACGGCGCACAAAACGACCGGCGCGGCCAGCCGCGCAGCCGACCACAGCAAGTGACGGCTTTGAGGCTGCTCGGCATAGCCGGCGGCGAGCGCGCACGCCCGCGCGTCAGTATGGCGCTAAGCGCGATACCCGCCATGGCGCTCACCATGCTCCTCACAGGCTGTGGTGGTTCCTCTTCGAATGGAGTGGCCTCGAAATCCGCCGGCGAAATCCTGGCTGCGAGCCGCTTGGCCGCTGCCGGCGCCAGATCGGTGCGGGTTGCCAGCCGCAGCGCGCAGGGGCGGCTGGTGATCACGCTCGAGCTCGAACGCGCCAGTGACGGTGCTCGCGCGAAGGCCTCGCTGCTTGGGCTGGACTTCGAAGTGATCCGTGTCAACGACACGCTCTACGTCACCGGCAACACAGCCTTCAAGAACCGCCTGGCGGCCACTACTGGCATCCACATACCCTCCGGAGTGTGGGTGAAGGCGACGCTGGGCAACGCCAAGCTCGCGCCGCTGGCCGCTTACACCACTCCCACCGAGGTGGACGTGCTGCTGAGCACCGTCAGCCCGGCCAAGGGCGTCACCACGACCATCGACGGGCGGCCCGTGATCGAACTGAAGGAGACCGGCAAGCTCTACAGCGGCGTGCTATATGTCGCCACCACCGGCAAGCCCTACCCCGTCAAGCGCACCAGACACGGCCGCGAAACCGGCGAAACCACCTTCACCGGCTGGAACCAACCGATCACCCTCACTCCACCAACCAACGCGGTGGCGATCGGGTAGCTCCGCAGGCCGGCGTCGCGGGTTGCTGCCCACCTGGGCAGCAACCGCGGGATTGGTGCGGCGATTCCACGCAGAGGTATCGAATACGAGCGGCGTGCCCGAGCCTGGGGAGAGCACATCGGCGGTGTACCACACAGGTGGTACACGCTCCGGGTTCAGCGATGGGCCGATTTGCGCGCCGCCGGCGCTCCCCGCCGCCGACACCGCGCCGGCGAAGACCGCCCGGATGCCTTTCGAGCCGATCCAACCCTGCGACAAGCGCGGCGGGCCCGCGCCTTGACGCGGCGGTGACTGTGGGCCTTCGTGTGGGGGCAGCCAGCCACGGAGACCCGCGTGCTCTGCTTGATCTGCGCGCCATTCTGCGCGGTGATCGTCGTGGGCATGAGCAGCGCCCGCGAGCACAGGCTCGCGTTTGCGCTCAGCACGGAGTCCGGGCCAATCGGCAGATCCAGGACGAAGCTCGAGACGGGCGCGTCTGGGATCGAGGCGAACGTCGAGGTGGTGATTCCTTTGGAGATGCGCGTGTTGCCGACGAGGATTACGCGCACGCCGCTGCCTTCGAGCACCAGGTCGAGGTCTGGGAATTCGGTGCCGCGTGCCACCAGGTAGGCGACCCCCGTGAGCTTGCCCGGCAGCACAGGCGTGACGACGGTCGCGCTGCCGACCTTCGAGCCTTTCGGGCAGTTGCTGGGGCCGGCGGCGAACGTCGCGTCGGGACAGGCGTTCTGCAGGGTGCCCAGGCGCGTTGAGAGCTGGGGGGGAAGCTGGACGAGCACAGAGCGGATGTTCGCCTGGTGGGCGCCCTGCGTGAGGTTGACCTGCAGGCCCGCGCCGCCCGCTTTGGAGGTGTGGGCCCCGCTGGAGAGCTTGAACGTCGGCTTGAACGCGAGGGTGTTGCAGCTGTCCACCTGGAACGCGCTCGACGGGCTCTCGATGGCGCCGAACGTGGAGGTCAGCGCCGATTCGGTCGCGAGCGCTCCGCAGTTGGTCGGGTTGAAGAGGAAGTCGGGCCGGGTGACCGCGACGCTGACGTCCCTCAGCCGCAGCGGCACGCCCTTGACGATCGTCGGAAGCGTGCTGGTGGCGATCACGCGGGCCGTGTACGGGTCGATGTTGATCGCGGCGCGGGTGAGCACGCAGTCGCAGGGGCCGCTACCGAGGTTGAACGGTCCCGCTGTCGCCGCCACCGGGATCGACAGGCCGTATGGCGCTCCGGCGTAGGGTCCCGTGAGGAACACCGGGCCGGAGAACGCGAGCGGTTCGGGTCCGGCGCCCGCGCTGACCGTCGCAGTTCCGATCTGGCTGGTCGAGGAGCACGTCCCCTCGTCGGCCTGCGGTTCGCCGCAGAGAGGGACAGACGGGATCGCGCCGAGCAGCCCGGCGGGGAGCACGGTCTTGACCTGCGCGAGGTACTGCTGGCCGTCTTGCCTGCCCAGGTTGAACGTGTAGGACGTGTACGCGCCGGCGTGCGGCGAGGAGCTCTGCGTGCTCTGGGCGAGCGAGAACGGCAGCGGCGCGGGACAGCCGGCGGTGACGAACGGCGTCGAACTGAGCGCGTCGGGCGTGCCCGTGTATGGAGTGAAGAGGGCTTCGACCGGGGCGCTCCCGCAAGCGAGCGGGTTGGCGAGCGGCGCCTGCGCACCGCCGTCGAGCTTGAGGATGAGGTCGCTGAACGGCAGCTGGGGGTTTTCCGCGAACGTCGCTTCGAGCCTGCCCGTGCTTGGGTTGGGCTCGATCGAGCCCTTGAGCCGCACCGACACGCCATACACGCTCTCGGCGTCGAGGTAGATCGTGTACGGGGGTTCGGTGATCGGTCCGCCGCCCGGGCTGGCGAGGTAGACGTTGCCCGCAAGCGAGCCTGGGGGCAGATCGGTTTCGATCGCGACGGTGCCCACCTTGGAGGCCGGCGGGCATGTGACCGGGCTGGTGCTGCCGATCTCGATCTCCGCGGCCGTGCAGGCCTGCAGCCCGCGTGCCGCCGATGGGTCGAGCGTCAGCCCTTCGGGCAGCGTCACTCGCGCGTCCCTGATGTCGGCTGTGTTGATGTCTTCCGGGCTGGTGTTCTGCGGGACCCTGACTTCGGTGGTGGCGCCGTCGGGCTCGTCGAACTGAGCGGTTTCCGGTCTCACTTCGGCGATTGGATTGAAGGGGACGTTCCCGCAGCCTTCGACGCCCACCGGCGTGTGGGTCTGGGTCCTCGACACCTGCCCTTCCCAGGATTCGACTTCGAGGTATGAGGTCGTGGTGGCGGAGCATTCGCTGGGCAGCGTCAGGAAGTCACCTTTTCCCGCTCGGCCATTGAAGACCAGCTTGGACTTCAGCACGGCCAACGGAACTTTCACGCCCAGGACTTCGCCTTCCCTGGGGACGTTGTGAATTTCGAAGTACTCGTGGTAGTCGCTGCTCCAGCTGACGTGGCCTTCGAGGTACAGGTGCACGCTGACAAGCGGTTCGACGGCCACATGGATGCCGAAGTCCAGCGCGAGGCCGGGCGGCTGTTCGAGGTTGTAGACGGTGCCCGAGACGGTCAGGTCGTTGACGCCGTCGAACGCGGTCAGTTCGGTCGTGCCGACCTGTGTGCTTGGACTGCATTCGTCGTTCTGGAACGCCGGGATCGGGCACTTCGGCAACGCCTCCGGGTTGCCCGCGAGACCGGGCGGGAGGTCCACGCGGATGTTCTTGAGGGCGCCTTCCGGTTCTCCGCCGAGGAGACCGTTCTTGTGGTTGAGCTCGAATGCCGTGATTCCCACCGGAGGGTGCCCGGCTCCCTGGGCGTAGGCTTCGCCGCGATTTCCCTCGACTCTGGCGTACGTGCAGGAGGAGGTCGTGCAGGTGCCCGCTTCGAAGTTGGGTTCTTCCACGCCGAACGCAGCCGCAGCGGGTGCTGAGATGGCAACCGTCGCGCTTGTCAAAAGGGCAACTGCTGCGCATGCCAAAAGCGCCTGCAGCGAAATGCGAATGTAGTGCATGCTCTCCTCTCCGAGGGTCGGCCTGCACTTTCCTTGTACCCACTCTCGACTCGCGTAACCGAGGGCGTGCGCTCACTGAGTCATTTCGCTGAGGCAGCGTGCGTTCAGGATGCGTCGGCCGGCAGCAGCCTGAACGCTTTGCCGTCGGTCAACGGTTTCAGCGTGCGGAAGTGGCGTTCGTCGAGGGTCGCTATGTCGATGGTCTGCAGGCGTGCGGCGAGGACGACGAGCGAGGCGTCGGCGAGGCCGAGCTCTATCGATTCGTGGCGCTTGGCGACGGCGATCGCCTCATGGATCGCGGTGGCCCACCATTCGATCAGGTAGGCGCCGCTATCCAGGTCTTCGCGCAGAGCACGTGCGGCGGCGGCTCCTCCCTGGCGGAAGACGAGATGGTCGAGCTCGGCCACGATCAGCGGGGTGCTGCTCAGCTCCTCTTCGTTGCTCTCCATCCAGTCGCGGACGCGCTCGTGGTCGGCGTCGCGGCGGTCCATGAAAGCGAGGGCGACAGAGGTGTCGAGGACAATCACCCGCTCAGCGCTCGCCGAACCCTGTGCTGGCCAGATACCGGTCGACATTCTGGGCAAGATCACCCGGCCCGTCGAATACCCCGCACGCCCGTGGTTTGGCCCTGTTCGCCGGCGCGGCCGCAGCCGCGAGGGCGGCGCGGATCAGCGCGGCCTTTGTGGTGCCTTCGGAGGCGGCGCGGCGCACGAGCGCTCGATCGATCGCAGGGTCCAGGTAGATGCTGGTCTTCTTCATGTCCCGGATCACAGTACCACCTGCCACCCGTCACCCATCCCGGGTGTGGTGCGATCAGTCGATCGAGCCGGGCTGCGCGATCCTTTCAGCGCGCGATCGAGGTTGGCGAACTTCTCTTCGTTACGCGCGTGGCGAATACGAGCGGCGTGCCTGAGCTGTACGGCTCAGCGGCGTTCTGCATGGAGCCGCTCGGACACGGAGAAGCCGAAGCCGTCTTCCTCGCCCGAGTCGAGTCGCCGCAGGAACTTGATCGCCTCGCGGCTGCGGTCCTGCTCGGCGCGGATGGCCTCGGCGCCGCGCAGCGCGAGGTCGTGCACTACAAGGCCGTTGGGACTGGCTCCCGGCGCCACCCTGCTGTGTCACCCGCACACCAGGGCACCAACCAGGGCCACCCACGGGTGCGACCGCTCGCCGGAGGCGCGACCTTGATCGCAACACCCAACGGACAACAGCGCAAAGACGCCCGGCCATCCCCTGGAGGAACCATGAGCCAGCTCGCCACACCAGACCAATCGATCGACCAGCTCTCGCTGCACCCCGACGCGATCCCGCGCGAGCGCACGCACGCGGTCTTCGGCCAGGTGATGGGCCTGGTGGCGCTGACGGTCGGCTGCGCAGCGCTTGGCGCCTACCTCGGACGCGACCTCAGCGGCGGCGCGGGGATCGTTTTCTTCATCGGCACGTTCGCGTGCATCATTGGCCTGAACATCGCCAGTGGGCGCCGGCACGAACAGCTGGCGATCGGGCTGCTGTTCGGCCTCGGGCTGCTGCTCGGACTGGCGGTCGCGCCGGTGCTCGCGTACTACGCCAAGATGAACCCCGCCCCGCTGTGGCAGGCGGCGGGGACGACGGCGGCGTTCGTTGCCGCGCTCGGCTCCTATGGCTACGCCACGCGGCGCGATCTGTCGTCGTGGGCGCGCACGCTGTTCTGGGCGCTGCTCGCGCTGATCGTCTTCGGGATCGTGACGCTGCTCGTGTCGATCCCCAACGGCAACGTGATCTATTGCGTGCTTGGCCTGGTGATCTTCGGCGGCTTCACGATCTTCGACTTCAACCGCCTGCGCCGCGCCGACATGGCGAGCTCCGTCCCGATCGCCGCAAGCATCTTCCTGGACATCTTCAACGTCTTCCTGTTGCTGCTCGACCTGTTCGCGGGCGGCAGGGAGTAATGAAGACGATGAGCACTTCGCCGAACACACAAACCGAGACGGATGGACGGTGCGTGACGCCGCTGGGCGCGGTCGCCCGCGGGCTGCTGGCCGGCGCGGTCGGGACCGCGGCAATGGACACGCTGCTGTTCAGCCGCTACAAGCGCGGCGGCGGCGAGGAAGCTTTTTCGTCGTGGGAGTTCTCAGAGGGCCTGTCCAGCTGGGATGACGCGCCGGCGCCGGCGCAGGTCGGCAGGCGCATCGTCGAGGGCCTGTTCGCGCGCAAGCTGCCGCCCGAGCGCGCCGCGCTGGTCAACAACATCACCCACTGGATGTTCGGGATCTTCGGTGCCGCCCCATACGGCATCCTCGCGGGATCGCTGCGCAGCCCGCGCATCGGCTACGGCCTGCCGTTCGGCGTGGGCGTATGGGCCGGCGGCTACGTGATCCTGCCCGCGGCCAAGCTGTATCAGCCGATCTGGAAGTACGACGGCAAGACGCTCGCGAAGGATCTGAGCGCGCACTTGCTGTATGGGCTCACCACGGCCGCCGCCTTCCAGCTTCTGTCAGGTTCAAAGAGGGAGACATCATGAGCCACACGGCCAGTTCAAACGACGTGGTGCGGCTCGGCCGCGACCTCGCCAAAGGTCCGGTCATGCCTCGCACGATCGCCGATGTGATGGTGGCGACGCTGAAGGCGTCCGGCGTGCGGCGGGTGTACGGGTTGCCGGGAGATTCGATCAACGGCTTCACCGACGCGCTGCGCCGCGACGGCGAGGTCGCGTGGGAGCACGTCCGCCACGAGGAGGCGGCGGCGTTCGCGGCGGCGGGCGAGGCGGCGATGACGGGCCAATTGGCGGTCTGTGCTGCCAGCTGCGGCCCGGGGAACCTGCATCTGATCAACGGCCTGTTCGACGCCAACCGTAGCCGCGTGCCGGTGCTCGCGATCGCCGCGCACATCCCGCGCGAAGAGATCGGCGGCGGCTACTTCCAGGAGACGCACCCGCAGGAATTGTTCCGCGAGTGCAGCGTGTACTCAGAGCTCGTGAGCATCCCCGAGCAGCTCCCGCGCATGCTGGAAATGGCGATGCGCTTCGCGCTCGGGCGCAGCGGTGTCGCCGTGGTGGTCGTCCCGGGCGAGGTCTTCCTGCACCACGCCGCGCACGACACCCGCGCGGCGGTGATCCTGCCGAGCTTCTCGAGCGTCCGCCCGGCGGAGGACGCTGTCCTCGCGGCGGCTGACGTCCTCAACGCGGCCGAGCGCGTGACGATCCTCGCCGGCGCCGGCTGTCATGGGGCACACGACGAGCTGATGTCTGTGGCGGATGCGCTGAAGGCGCCGATCGTGCACTCGCTGCGCGGCAAGGAGTTCGTCGAATACGACAACGCGTATGACGTCGGCATGACGGGCCTGCTGGGCTTCGAGTCGGGCTATCGCGCGATGGAGCACTGCGACGCGCTGCTGATGCTCGGCACGGACTTCCCGTACCGGTCGTTCTACCCGGAGAACGCGCGGATCGTGCAGGTGGATGTCCGCGGCGAGCAGATCGGCCGCCGCATCCCGATCGACGTCCCGCTGGTGGGCACGGTCAAGGACACGATCGGGGCGCTGCTGGCGCACCTCGACGTCGAGCGCGACGCCACGCACCTGGCGCGCATGCGAGCGCACTACCGGCGCACGCGCGAGCGGCTGGACACGCTCGGGCGCGAGCACGGCGACCGCGGTCCGATCCATCCGCAGCTGACGGCGATGGCGATCGACAGGCTCGCAGCGGAGGATGCGGTGTTCCTCGCGGACGTCGGAACGCCGACGGTGTGGGCCGCGCGCTACCTGCGCATGAACGGGCGCAGGCGGCTGATCGGCTCGTTCATCCATGGCTCGATGGCCAACGCGATGCCCCAGGCGATCGGCGTGCAGGCATCCCATCGGGGGCGTCAGGTGGTGACGCTCTCAGGAGATGGCGGCATCGCGATGATGCTGGGCGACCTGCTGACGCTGCGCCAGCAGCGCCTGCCGGTGAAGGTGGTGGTGCTGAACAACGGCGCGCTGAGCTTCGTCGAGCTGGAGATGAAGGCCGACGGCATCGTCAACTTCGGCACCGACCTGGAGAACCCGAGCTTCGCCGACGTGGCCCGCGCGGTGGGGCTGCAGGGCGTGCGGATCGAGCACCCGGGCGAGCTCGACGACGGTCTGCGGGCGGCGTTCGCGCACGACGGGCCGGCGCTGGTCGAGGTGATGACCGAGCGCCAGGAGCTGTCGATCCCGCCGGGGATCACGGCGTCCCAGGCGAAGGGGTTCACGCTGTGGGCGACGCGCAGCATCCTCTCCGGGCGCGGGGACGAGGTCCTCGAGGTCGCCAAGTCGAACATCCGCGAGCTGGCCCTGTAGCGATGACCTCAGCGCTGGAAGACCTCTATCGCGACCTGCACATGCACCCGGAGCTGTCGCTGCAGGAGCATCGGACGGCCGCGAAGGCCGCGGAGCAGCTCGAAAAAGCCGGCTTCGAGGTCACCACAGGCGTTGGTGTCACGGGTGTCGTCGGGCTGCTGCGCAATGGCGATGGCCCGACGGTGATGCTGCGCGCGGACATGGATGCGCTGCCGGTGAAGGAGGAGACCGGGCTGCCGTACGCGAGCACGGTAACGGCCACCGGCCCCGACGGTCAGGAGGTGCCGGTGATGCACGCGTGCGGCCACGATATGCACGTCACGTGGCTGTCGGGCGCCGCGAACCTGCTCGCCGAAACACCGGATGCGTGGAAAGGCACGCTGCTGGCGGTCTTCCAGCCGGCGGAGGAGACGGGTGAGGGGGCGCAGGCGATGATCGACGACAAGCTGTTCGAGCGTTTTCCCAAGCCCGAGGTGATCCTCGGGCAGCACGTGCTGCCGCCGCCCGCCGGGGAGATCAGCTACCGGCCCGGAATTACGCAGTCCGAGGAGGACAATATTGAGGTGAGGCTGATCGGTCGTGGTGGGCACGGAGCGTGGCCCGAGGCGACGGTCGACCCCGTGGTCATGGCGGCCGCAACAGTGCTGCGGCTACAGACAGTCGTCTCTCGCGAGACAGCGGCGGATGAGCCGGTGGTCGTGACGGTCGGTGCACTGCAGGCGGGCAGCAAGGGCAACGTGATCCCCGACGATGCGCTGCTGAGGGTCAACGTGCGGACGTTCGACGAGGAGGTTCGCAAGCGGGTGCTGGCGTCGATCGAGCGGATCGTCAATGCCGAGGCGAGCGCAGCGGGCGCACCGAAGCCGCCGGAGATCAGCTATGGCGAGCATTTCGCGCTGACGAGGAACGATCCGAAGCAGACCAGGCACGTCGCGCACGCGTTTCGCGAGTACTTCGGTGCCGGCAAGGTCCACGAGCTCGAGGACCCGCTGTCGGTCAGCGAGGATTTCGGGTCGTTCGGCAGCGAGTGGGGCGTCCCGTCGATCTTCTGGTACGTCGGTGGCACCGACCCTGACCTCTACCGGCGCGCCGAGCAAGCGGGCCGGGTCGCCGAGGACATCCCCACGAATCACAGCTCGAAGTTCGCGCCGGTGATGCACCCGACGCTCGAGGTGGGAGTCCAGACGCTGGTGACGGCGACGCTCAGCTACCTGGGCGCGTAGGCGCCGGTACCGTCGAGCATGGCAACCGAACTGGTGCTCCTGGGCACGGCCGGCGCGCCGATGCCGGTGGCGGGGCGCGCGGGGATCTCCTCGGCGCTCGTCATCGACGGACGCGTGTTCGTGATCGACTGCGGTCGCGGCTCGCCGTCGGCGTTCATCGAGGCGGGGCTTGACTTCAGGCGTCTTGAGGCGGTGTTGATCACGCACTTGCACGTCGATCACACCGGCGATCTGCCGGGCATGGTGCTTTACCCGTGGGGCGTGCGTGGCGATGACGGCCCGCTGGCACCGATCCGTGTGTACGGCCCGACACGACCGCGGACCTCGTTGCCGGCGGGCGACGCTATCTTCCACCGGGAGACCACGATCCACAGGGAGCGGCCGACCCCCGGCACGGCGGATCTCCTCGACAACATCCTCGCGGGCTACGCCTACCACCTGAACGTGATGCCGCTGGACGCGCTGATGCCGGACGCGGGCTCGCTCGTCCGCGCGATCGACATCTCCAATCCGGCCGCGGCCAACGGCGGCGCACAGCACCCGGTCGTGGTCTTCGACGACGGCGTCGTTCACATCGAAGCGGTGGCTGTCACGCATGGCCACGCCATCCCGGCGCTCGCGTACCGCTTCGATACCCCCGACGGCTCGATCGTGTTCTCCGGCGACACGACCGTCAACGACGATCTGATCGCGCTCGCCCAGGGCGCGGACATCCTCGTCCACAGCGTCGCTGACCTCGACTACCTCGCCCGCCACGGCTTCGCCGGCGCGGCGCTCGAGCGGATGGCTGGCCTGCACACCGACGTCACGCAGGTCGGAGGTGTGGCAGAGCGCGCGGGCGTCCGCGAGCTGATCCTCACCCATTATCTCCCGGCTGAGCCCGATGCGATCACGCTGGCGGAGTGGGCGGAAAGGGCCGCGCGAGGCTTCGACGGGACGACGACGGCGGGCAGCGACGGTCTGCGCAGGACACTGTCGAGCAGGGCAGCGTGAGCTCGCAGCGCTGCTTCGGCGAGGGCGATCCGCTCATGGAGCGCTACCACGACGTGGAGTGGGGATTTCCCGTGCTCGACGAGCGCGGGCTATTCGAGCGGATGAGCCTCGAGGCCTTCCAGTCCGGCCTGTCGTGGCGGACGATCCTCAAGAAGCGCGATGGGTTCCGCGCCGCCTTTGCCAACTTCGATCCCGAGCGCGTCGCGCGCTTCGGCGATGCCGACGTCGCGCGCATGCTGGCCGACGCGGATATCGTCCGCAACCGGGCGAAGATCGAGGCGACGCTCGCCAATGCCAGGGCGACGCTGGCGCTGCGCGCCGCCGAGCCGCTGGAGGAGCTCATACGCAGCCATGTGCCCGCGCATCCTGATCCGCCGCCGGAGAGCTGGGCCGATGTCCAATCGACGCGTGCGGAGACGGTCGCCCTCGCGCGCGAGCTCAAGCGCCGTGGCTTTCGCTTCGTCGGGCCGACAACTCTCTATGCGCTGATGCAGGCATGCGGCTTGGTCAACGACCATCTCGCCAACTGCCCGGCCAGACTCCTAGCCGAGCGCGCACGTCACGCTGCGGGTCTGCCCTAGGCGTAGTGTCGTTTACTTGTGGCCGCAGCGGGAGCTTATTGCTCGCGGGCCGGAATTGGCTCGGCGAGCGCAGCGCGTCCGGGAGCCGCGGGGAAGGGGTCGGCGAAGTACTGGGTCTCGTGCGTTACAAGACCGTCGGTGATCTCCATGACGCTGACCGAACATGTGGGCACGCCGTCGTAGGTAATCATGCACTCGCTTACCCAAAGCTCGCCGCGGCCCAGGATCCGGCGGATGGTGAAGTGGCGCTCGGCCGGATGCCCGCCGCGCTGCGCCTGGATCTTTGCCCGACCACTGAAGCGCTCGCCGGACTGTGGGTAGTCCAGGATCGCGTCCGCAGCGTAGATCGCGTGCTCGGCGTCGAGGTCCCCACGCTCGGAAGCCTCCCAGTGCTGCTGGATCCGAGCCCGCATATCAGCCTCACGATCAATTGCGCTGCTCACACGTTAGCCCCTCATTCTCAGTAACGAAAGTAGTCCTTGCCCGCGGCACGGGGGTGGACCAGTGGTAAACCCGGGTGCGATGGAAGCCTCTCCAGTCTACGTTGAGCGTAGTCAACCCGTGCCGCGGGCGCCGCGGCCAGACTCGCCACTGCCCTCACCACTGATCGACCTCAACATAGGAGCAGCCAATGACCGCCACGACCACAACTACAGCCGCTCCCACACACCGCGACCCTGAGCTCCTCGGCCAGACCGTCGTCGTGGTTGGCGGCAGCTCGGGCATCGGGCTAGCAACAGCCAGACGCGCCCGCGCCGAAGGCGCCAACGTGATCCTCACCGGCCTGCACTCCGACGATGCCCTGCAGCGTGCAGCGCTCGATCTCGACGCGCTCAGCACCGCCGCGTTCGACGCCAACGATCCGGCGGAGCTCGAGCGATTCTTTGCGGGCATGCCGCAGGGAATCGACCACGTGATGGTCACCGCCGGCGGTCCGCACTATGGACGCCTGCTCGAGAGGACCTCCGACGAGCTGCGCCACGCCCTGAGCGACCACCTGCTGCTCGCCATCGAAGCTGCCCGCAACGCCGCCGACAAGGTCAGGCCGGGAGGCACGCTGCTCTTTATGACCCCTGAGGGAGGGCGGCCGACCATCGGCAGCGGGACCGAGTTGACGATAGCTGCTGCGTTTCCCGCGCTAATCGCCAACCTGGCACTGGAGCTTGCCCCGGTCCGCGTCAACCTGATCGCCGCTGGCTTCATTGACACGCCGCTATCGGCATCACTGCTCGGCAGTGACCTCGAAAAGCGGCGCGACCAGCTCCGCGCGACGCTCCCGATCGGACGCGTCGTCGGAGCAGATGACGTCGCCGCGCTCGCCATCCACATCATGAGCAACACGGCTTTGACCGGAGCGACCTACAAGATCGATGGCGGCCAGCAACTCGTCTCGGCCTAGCAAGGCACTGGGGGAGATGGTGTGGCAACATTGGCGCTCTCGTCGGGGAGGGTCCAGAGCAAATGGCGCAGACACCAGAGCCGCAAGCGATTCTGATGGCGCCCGTGGAGGCCGCGATCTTCCTCGTGCTCGGCGTCGAGGGGGACGCTGAGGACGATGTACGCGGTCTGCTGCAGGACGTCGGCGGGCTTATCCGCTCGGTCGGCTTTCGCGCGCCCGATGGCGGCCTCGGCTGCGTCGTCGGCGTCGGGTCCGCGCTGTGGGACCGCCTCTTTGGCTCGCCACGTCCGGCCAACCTGCACCCTTTCGCGGGCGTGAGCGGTGAGCAGCACACGGCTCCTGCTACGCCGGGCGATCTGCTGTTCCACATTCGCGCCCACCGTGCTGACCTCTGCTTCGAGCTGGCGCAGAGGCTCGTCGAGCGGCTGCGGGCAAGCGCCAAGGTCCTCGAGGAGGTGCATGGCTTCAAGTCCTTCGACGAGCGCGACCTCCTGGGGTTCGTCGACGGTACCGAGAACCCCGTTGGCGCCGCCGCGCCGGAGGCGGTGGTGATCGCTGAGGAGGACCCCGACTTCGCCGGAGGCAGCTACGTGCTCGTGCAGCGCTACCTGCACGACCTCACGACCTGGGATCGGCTGACGGTCGGCGAGCAGGAGCAGATCGTCGGGCGCACGAAGCTCAACGACATCGAGCTGCCGGACGACGTCAAGCCCGCCAACTCGCACGTCGCGCTCAACACGATCGTCGACGCCGACGGCGGACAGCAACAGATCGTCCGCTACAACATGCCGTTCGGACGCGTCGGGGATGGCGAGTTCGGTACCTACTTCATCGGCTACGCGCGCACCCCGAACGTAATCGAGCAGATGCTCACGAACATGTTCGTCGGGCGCCCGCCCGGTAACTACGACCGCATCCTCGACTTCTCGACCGCCGTCAGCGGCAGCCTGTTCTTCGTGCCCACCGTCGACTTCCTTGACGATCCGCCCGATCCGGGCGCGTCTGCTGCGAGCGTCGGGGTCGACGTGCCGGTGGGGGAGGACGATGGCGTGCCCGCGAGCGCTGACGACCACGGATCGCTCGGGATCGGAGCGCTGCGCTGATGCCAGCGACGATCGAACCCGATGTGGCTGCGGCGCCCGAGCGCCCGCGCGCAGCCGAGCGGCGCCCGGCGATCCTCGTGGTCGACGACGAGCCGACGGTGCTCGCGGCGGTCTCGCGCGATTTGCGTCGTGGCTTTGGCGAGCGCTTCCGGGTGTTGCGCGCGGGCTCGGGGCCGCAGGCGCTGGAGCTGCTGCGCGAGCTGGGCGTCCGCGGCGATCAGGTGGCGATGCTGATCGCAGACCAGCGCATGCCAGGAATGCCGGGGACCGAGTATCTCGCGCAGGCGCGCAAGATCGCGCCGGACGCCAAGCGCGTGCTGCTGACCGCGTACGCGGACACCGAGGCGGCGATCGCGGCGATCAACGAGGTCGCGCTCGACTACTACCTGCTGAAGCCGTGGGACCCGCCGGAGGAACAGCTGTTCCCGGTCGTC
Organism: uncultured Solirubrobacteraceae bacterium; assembly: GCA_963735615.1. Lineage (GTDB taxonomy): Bacteria > Actinomycetota > Thermoleophilia > Solirubrobacterales > Solirubrobacteraceae > Palsa-744. The sequence continues at coordinate 850,551 of CAVTLO010000001.1, read as the reverse complement.
GAGGATCTGCTGACGACGTGGGAGGCGGGGGCGGCGCTCGAAGCGGGCGGCGTGCGCCTGATCGGCCACCGCTACTCAAAGGAGTCGCATGACCTGCGCGACTTCCTCGTGCGTAACCGCGTGCCTGCGCGCTGGCTGGACATCGAGCGCGACGGCGAGGCGCGCGAGCTGCTGCAGGTCGCGGGCGTGGACTCCGAGCGCCTGCCGGTCGCGCTGCTGGAGGACGGCACGGTGCTCGAGCGCCCGACGATCCTCGAGCTGGCCGAGCGTCTCGGCGTCGTGGGCGCGCCGACGCAGAGCCACTACGACCTGGTCGTCGTCGGTGGCGGCCCCGCGGGGCTCGCCGCGGCTGTGTATGGCGCCTCAGAGGGGCTGAAGACGGTGCTGGTCGAGCGCGAGGCGCCCGGCGGGCAGGCGGGACAGTCGAGCCGCATCGAGAACTACCTGGGCTTTCCGGCGGGCCTCAGCGGCTCGGATCTTGCGCGCCGCGCGACCGACCAGGCGCGGCGGCTGGGAGCGGAGCTTTTGACTGTCCACGAGGCGGTCGCCCTTCGCACCGAGGGTGCGGCACGGATCGTGAAGCTGAGCGGCGGGGAGACGCTGAGCGCGAGCTGCGTGATCGTCGCCTCGGGCGTCTCCTATCGCCAGCTCGACACGCCCGGCTTTCCCGAGCTGACCGGGGCGGGTGTGTACTACGGGGCGGCGATGACGGAGGCGCGCGCGTGCGAGCGCCAGCAGGTGGTCGTGATCGGCGGTGCGAACTCGGCTGGCCAAGCGGCCGTGTATTTCAGCGGCTATGCGGCGAAGGTAACGATGCTCGTACGCGGCGCCTCGCTCGAGCAGTCGATGTCGCACTACCTGATCGAGCAGATCGGGGCGCTCGCGAACATCGAGGTGCGCACGGGCAGCGCGGCGGTCGCCGCTGAGGGCGAGGACGGCCATCTGCGGCGAATGCGGATCACCGGCCCCGACGGCGAGCAGACGTTGGACGTCGACGCCTGCTTCGTGTTCATCGGCGCTGCCCCGCGCACTGACTGGCTCGACGGCGTCGTCGCGCGCGACGCCCGCGGCTTCATCCTCGCCGGCCGCGACGCTCAGAACAACGGCTGGCCGCTGCAGCGCGAGCCATACCTGCTCGAGACGACCGTGCCGGGCGTGTTCGTCGCCGGCGACGTGCGCTCGCGCTCGATCAAGCGCGTCGCGAGCGCCGTCGGCGAGGGCTCGATGGCGGTGTCGCTCGTCCACGAATATCTGCTGGACGCGTGACCCCGGCGCAGATTACCGGCGAGGAACTGCGGCGCGTCGACCTGTTCGACGAGCTCAGCGATGAGCAGCTCGCCGAGTGGGTGGCGGTCGCGGTGCCCTTGAGCGTCCCCGCCGGGGGGGTGATCGCCGAACAGGGCGACGAGTCGCGTGGCGCGGAGCTGCTGCTCGAGGGCGAATCGGAGGCGCTGATGGTCGATCACGGCCGCAGCGAGCCGGTGAGCAGACATGTCGCGCCGACGTGGATGGGAGCGATCGCGGCGCTTACCGGTGCTTCGCTCGTGGGGAGGATGGTGGCCCTGACCGACTGCCGCCTCGCGCGGATCCCGGGGGAGGACTTCCGCCGGCTCGCGCTCGCGCAGCCATCCGTGCACCGGCGGGTGATGCAGCAGGTCACGCCGGTGATGAGCCGCGTCACCGAAATAGAGCAGAGCCGCGAGCGGCTGGCCTCGCTCGGGACGATGGCGGCGGGGCTCGCACACGAGCTGAACAACCCGGCCGCGGCCGCGCGCAGTGCCGCCGCGCAGCTTGCCGAGGCGCTCGATGCGATCGGGTCGGCGCTGGGCCAGTTCGTCGAGGCGGGCGTGGAGCGCGAGGAGGCCGCGCAGCTCGTGGCGCTGCAGCAGCAGGCGGTCGCGCACGCCGCGTCGGCGACGGCGCTCGACACGCTCGACGCCGCCGATGCCGAGGACGAGCTGCTGGCGCGCCTGGAGGAGCTTGGCATCGCGGAGCCGTGGAGTCTCGCCGAGCCGCTCGCCGCCGTAGGCATCGACGATCGGTGGCTGAGCCGCGTGGCGGAGCTGGCGGGCCCCGCCACCCACGCGGCGCTGCGCTGGGTCGCCGCGAGCCTCACCGCCGGTCGCCTCGCCGCCGAGCTGCGGGAGTCCACCGAGCGCATGTCAACGCTGGTGAGCGCGGTGAAGTCCTACTCCTACATGGACCGGGGCGATCTCGTCGAAGTCGACATCCACGAGGGCATCGAGACGACGCTCATCGTCCTCGGGTTCAAGCTCAAGCAGACCACGATCGAGGTCGTGCGCGACTACGACCGCACGCTGGCGAAGCTCACCGTCCGCGGCTCCGAGCTCAACCAGGTGTGGACGAACCTGCTCGACAACGCGATCGACGCGCTCGGCGACAGTGGCACGATCACGATCACGACGCGACGTGACGGCAGTAACTGCGTGGTGGTGGAGATCGCCGACGACGGGCCCGGCGTGCCCGGCGAGATCGTCGAGCGGGTGTTCGATCCGTTCTTCACGACCAAGGACGTCGGGCACGGCACGGGGCTGGGCCTGGCGACGGCGCGACGGATCGTCGTCGACCGTCACGGCGGCTCGCTCACACTTGACACTAGGCCGGGACGTACCGTGTTTCAGGTGCGCCTACCGTTGACCGCTGCTTAGAGAAAGCAATTAAGCGGAGGCTGTACAGGTGCCCGCCAGTCGGATAAGCTCGTCGAGCCTAGTTAGGGAAAACGAGACTGAAAGGCAAGGAGAATGAAGACGAAGAGCATGACGCTGACGTTCGCCGTTTGCGTGGCAAGCTTGTTCGCGGTGGGGGCCGCTTCCGCCCAGGCTGCCGCGCTCACGGTAGGCTCAGCGACCGGGCATGCAGCCGCACCGGCCGCAAAAAAAGCGCCCAAACCCAAGGAGTACACGATGTGCCTGAACGGCGGTTGCAACACGCTGTACGTGTACACCAAAACAAAGAGATGGGAATACGTCGGCGAGTGCTGGCTCTACGAAGGGGAAGAATGCCCCGGTCTCGGCTGGTTCAAAGGGGGCTACGTGAAGGAAGCAAAAGGCAAAGTTTCCTACATTGTCGAAGGGCCTTTCGGAGAACCCGAGGAAGCCCTCATCGAAGTCACGAAAGTGAAGAAAGCACACCCGGCCAAGTACGAAGGCTCATGGTACGTATTCGGCGGCTATGAGGGTGAAGCCTCAGTAGAAGTCTGATACAGGCGCGCCTCGCCCCGCGTGGGGTCGGCACGCACGGTCGCCAAAGCCAGCGATCGTGCGTGCTGGGCGCGGGGAGTTGAAGCATCGAAAGGCGGCTGGTCGGCACCGCCGCGCGCTCGCCCCCGTCACGCGCTCGTCGGTACGCTCGCCGCCTGTGCCGAGTCGACGATCACCTTCTGCAAACGGCGTACCGCATCGAGGTGCTCGCCCGTCCAGATGATCCGCACGGCGGTTGCGCTTACGCGGCCGTCCTCCTCGCCCAGGTCGTGACGCACCGCGGCGACGAGGCGCCCGTCGGCGAGTCTGTCATGGGGGAGGGGCACGGGTGGCGCGCGCCCGGTCAGCAGACTGTGAGCGAGGTCGTCATACCATCGCTCCATGAGCTCGCTGCTCTGCAGCAGCTGCGTGCGGGCGGCCGTGCGGTCGCCGGCGGCGGACTCGCCCGCCGCTGAGCCGTCCTCGCGCCGCCATAGATCGAGGACGGCGTCGGCGGCGAGCCGCAGGCCACCGACACCGGTTAGCAGGCTGGTCATCGCCGCCAGCGCGAGCGGCTTGGCACCGCGCTCGAACGCATAGCTGCGGAAGGCGTCGTCCAGTCGCCGGGCCGCGGCGGCCGCGCGATTGGCATCCTCGAGCGGCGGCACGAAGGGGCCCGCGCCCAGCTCGCAGCAGAGCGTCCCGTAGCGCACGGCGCTCGCGAGGTAGTCGGCGCTGTCGCTGTATGCGTCGGCGAGCGCGCGCCGCAGCGCAGTGCTAGCGCCGCGCGGCCAGAACAGCAGTCCGACGACGAGGCTGACCGCGCATCCTAGGGCGATGTCCTCCACCCGCAGCAGCCCAACCCGCCAACCGGCTGGCTGGATGATGTTGAACAGGAACACCAGCGTTAGCGTGAACGCTGCTTGGCCCGCGGCGAACGAGATCGCCGCGGGCGCCACCCCTGCGAACAGGATCGCCACCGGCAGCAGGAACCACAGCAGCGTCGTGTTGGTGCCGATCACGGTGAGCAACACCGCGCCGATCACAAACCCCACAACGGTGCCGAGCAGCCCGTGAAGGATGGTCTGTCCAGTGCTGAGTGCGTTCGAGCGCAGCACCGACAGCGTGCCGAGCACGACCCAGAAGGAGTGCTGGACGCCGCTGCGATTGGCGACGAACACCGCGACCCCCAACCCAACCGCACCACGCACGCTGTTGTGCAGCCACACCGAGTTGCGAGCGACGTGCGCGGTCGCCCGCTCCTGCGCCGCCGACAACGTCCCGGCGAGCCCCGCGGGCTGGCGGCCGAGCAACTGCGCAAGCCAACCACGTCGCTCGGCCGCGGCGGTCAGATCGATGTTCTCGGCGATCCGCGACACCGCGAAGCCCAGCTCCTGCGCGTGGAAGCTCGGATCGAGCGCGGTGATGAACTCGCCGACACCTCCCTCAACGGCCTGCTGGCCGGGGGACCTGCGCAGCTTTGCGACCGGCAGGTACGCCGTCGCGCCATCCTCCAGCCGCCCCAACGCGCCGGTCAACCCGGCGAGCGCCGCATGCAGCTCTGTACAGTCGCCGCCCGTGAGCGCGAGCAGCTCGGCTCCGCGCTCCAGCACCGCCGCCGCGGCCACCTCGACCGCGCACGCTGCGTGGTCGGCGGGGGCGCGCTCGCTTGGCGTCGCGGATGCGACGACGATCGCGTTCAGCCAGTTCAGCTCGTCCACGAGCCGCACGGTCGCCCTCGCCGCGGTGCTCAGGTTCGTCGGTCGATAGGGCGTGGCCAGGAAGGTGCGGTGCAGCGTGGCTACCGCTGTGTCAGCCTGCGCGACGGCGTGGTCGCGGTCGCTCGCGAAGGCCGCGTCGCGGTTGCTCATCAGGTAGGCGACGCGCGTGCGCAGCCGCTCCGCGAGCGCCCGGCACGCGCCTGTTGCCGCCGCGCGTAGCGGATCGCGCGTGGGCGCCGGCCACAGCACGCCGACGGCGATCAGCGCGGCGCCCGCGGCCATGCCCCAGCCCGCCACACGATCGGGTATCGAAGCGGCGGGCCCGGCGATCGTCACGGGCAGGATGAAGGCAAGCAGCAGTGAGGTGCTCGCGCCGGCGAGCACCGAGCTGACGACGCCGGCGAAGATCACGCCGAAGCCGACGAGCGTCATCGCCGCGGCCGCCAGCCAGACGTTGCGCGAGGCCAGCGTGCCGATGCAAACGAACGCGCATCCCACGATCGCGAACACGGCCTGGTGGGCCAGCCGCACGCGCAGCGGCCCGCTGAAGTCGAGCAGCAGCAGCATCGCGAACGAGCCGAACGCCGCAAACGTCGCCAGCGCCGGGTTGCCGATGAGCTCCTCGCCGACCGCGAACATCGCCGGCATTACGATCGCGGCGCGCCCGGCGCGGCGCAGCGCGGCGAAGTCGCGGTCGCGCTCGGCAAGCCACCGCAGCGGGTGGGCGGCCTGGAGTGTGCTCATGCCGCTGCCGGGGTCGCCGCCTTGGCGGTCAGGCGCGCGCGTCCACGCGCCGCCGTCACCGCTGCGCTGAGCGTGTCGATGTCATAGGCGCCGTAGTGGCGGCGTCCATTGATGAAGAACGTGGGTGTGCCGGTGACGCCACTCTCATCGGCGCTCGCGACGTCTTCGCTCACCCGCCCGGCGTGTTCTCGGCGGTGCAGCTCGTCGATCATGCGCTCGGCGTCGAGCCCCAGCTCCCTGGCGTAGTCCGAAAGGTCTGCCGGGCGCAGGTCGCGTTGGTGTCCGAGCAGCGTGTCGTGCATCTCCCAGAAGCGGCCCTGGGTCGCGGCGGCCTCCGAGGCCTCAGCAGCGATCTGCGCGTTCGGGTGCACGTCGTTGAGCGGCAGGTGGCGCCACACGTAGCGAACGTCGTCGCCGAGCGAGCTGAGCAGCTCGCGGATGATCTGCTCGGCCTGCCCGCAGTAGGGGCACTCGAAGTCGCCGTACTCGACGAGCGTGACCGGCGCGTCCTGCGCGCCGCGAATGTGATCGCGCTCGGGATCGACGTCACGCGAGAGGTCGAGGATGTCCTCGGCCGTGCCCGCAATCTGTCGCGCGCGCACGCTCGCCGGCAGCCGGCGGACGACTTGCAGCACACTCCAGGCGAGCGCTGGCGCGAGCACCACGGAGCCAAGCGCGCCGAGCTTTGCCTCTTCCAGGCGTTGTCCGCTGAACGCAAGGCTCGAGATCAGCAACGACACGGTGAAGCCAATGCCCGCGAAGGCGCCGGCGGCGGCCAGCAGTGGCGGGCTGAGGGGCGAGCGCGGGCCATGCACAGCCGGTCGCGAGGCAAGCCACGAGGCGCCGGTGATGCCGAGCGGCTTGCCGAGCACATAGCCGACGAGGATGCCGAGCGTGATCGGCGAGCGGACGGCGTCGGCGAGCAGGTGCCCGGTGACGTGCACGCCGGCGTTTGCAAGCGCGAATAGGGGCACGATCATGTAACCCGTCCACGGATGCAGGCCGTACTGGAGGCGCTCGTTGGGCGAGATCGCGGATGCCACTCCCCGCCGTGCCGAGCGCGCGAGCTCGGGGGTGGGCTGCTCGCGAAACGAGCGCGCCAGCTCGGTCGCGCGCTCGAGGTCCTCGCGCGAGGGCGGATAGGCGCTGGTCGCCAGACCGACCGCCAGACCCGAGATCACGGGGTCCACGCCCGACTCGAACATCGCGATCCAGAGACCCACGCCCAGCGTGATCGACGCCGGCCGCCGCCATTCCGGCGCATAGCGCAGCGCCAGCAGCGCGGCGAACAGTGCTGCCGCGAGCGCCAGCGCGGGCACAGACACGTTGGACGTGTAGGCGATGGCGATCACGATCAGCGCGCATAGATCGTCGACCACTGCCAGCGTCAGCAGGAACACGCGCGTACGTGTCGCCGCGCGCGGCGTCAGCACGGCGACGGCGCCCAGCGCGAAGGCCGTGTCGGTCGACATCGCCGCCCCCCAGTCGTGCGCGCCGGGCCCGCCGGCATTGAACGCGAGATAGATCGCGACGGGAACGGTCATGCCACCAAGCGCCGCGACCACGGGAATCGTCAGGCGCCGGCGCTCGCGCAGCTCGCCGACGTCGAGCTCGCGCTTTGCCTCCAGCCCGACGACCAGGAAGAACAGTGTCATCAGCCCCTCGTTGACCCAATGGCGCAGGTCAAGCGTTATCCCGTCGCTGCCGATCCTCACCGCGAGCTTCGTGCTCCACAGCGACTGATACGAGTGCGACCACGGCGAGTTCGCCCACAGCAGCGCGAGGATCGTCCCCGCCAGCAGCACGCATGCGCCGCCCGTCTCGGTGCCAAGGAAGTTACGGACCGGCGCCGCCAGGCTGCGCGCCCAGGCCGTGCGGCCGGCGTAGGGGGTGGCGGCGCTCGCGTCCAGGTTGGTTGGCAATGGCCCCCGCCGCGCTTCTCAGGCCGTGAGCGCGACCGCGGCCTCGGGTGTGGCCACGACGAAGGAGAGGCTCTCCTCGATGTAGAGGTGGACGCTCTCCCCATCGTGTTGGTCATAGCCGATCGACAGGTCCTGCCCGCAGTCATATAGGAAGTCGCCACCGCGCTGGCTGAGCACGACCGCGCCCTGGACTCCCGGTGCCCAGACGATCGGGCCGTCGAGGATCTTGCGCAGATGGTCGAGCAGCAGCGAGCCGCCGTGCTCGGCCGTCTCGACGACGAGCCTGTACTGCTCGCGTCCAAGCGCGAGGCCGTATGGCCCACCGATACCGCTGCGCAGCAGCAACTCCACTGCGCCCGCGACGGCGCGAGGGTAGCTCTCCGCGTCCTCGCCGAGCGCCTTGGCCTCGTGCGGCGACGCTTCCGCGACGCCGCGGATGCCGGCCTCGCTCCAGCCTTGCAGCACAGCGACGTTCTCGGCCACGGCGATCCGATGCGCGGCGTCGTCGAGCGAGGCAAAATCCACGTCCTGGGCGCCGCGATCGAGGTCGCGGAGCTCCCCTTGCGAGATCGTGAAGTCCGCGCGCAGCTCCGCCATCGCCAGCACGCGCCGCTGGCGAGCCGTCACGCCCTTGTGCGGGGAGGCGGTGAGCTCGGTCGTGCGTCCCAGGTTCGTGGCCGAGTGCTCCCAGCCGTGCGGGCCGGAGAAGTCGACCAGCCTGCGTGCTGCGAGCGCAGGGGTCAGACGTTGCTTGGCCTCGCCGTCAATGGTTGCCCAGCCGACGTCGCTGATCGGTGCGAGCGAGCGCAGGAGATGGTCTGTCATCGCAAACACAAGGATATGCCCAAGTTGGCGCCGGATGAGGTGAGCGGTGCGTTCATGAGCGCACCTGCGGTAGGTCGATGACGACGCGCCCGAGCCCGATGACCTCCATCTCGGTCTGCGGGGCGCAGACGGCGATCGCGTTTGACTCGTGGCGCAGCGTCCGGCGCAACCACACGAAGGCGGCCGAGCCGACGACCGCGGGGACCCACAGCGCGATCGCGCGATACGCGAGCACCGCGGAGGCCGCGGTCGTGATCGGCACGTTGTAAAGCACGAATGCTCCTACCAGGCCGAGGTCGACGCCGCCGATTCCGCCAGGCACCGGGATCAGCCCGCCGAGCTCTCCGATCAGGTAGGCGATCGCGAGGATTGCCACGGGCGGCGCGTTGCCAAACGCGCGAAACGTCGCCCATAGGATCATGATGTCGAAGGTCAGGTAGGCGAGGATCCCGCCGATCAGCACGGCGTTACCCTCGCGCAGCAACGCGACAGCCTCGTTGACACCGTCGGCGATGGCCACGAGCGTCTTCAACGCCAGCGTGGAGTGCTTGGCGGACGCGCCGGCTTCGCTTGCCTGTAGGCGTAGGTGCAACCACCCGGCGCAGCGCCCAGCGAGCAGCGAGCCGACGATCGAGCCGGCTGCGATCACAGCGGGCAGCAGCGTCAACGCGATGTCCGTCTCTCCCGGCAGCGCGCGCACGGCGAGACCGAGCCCGATCACGACGACGCCCACGACGTTGGCGACGCTCGTCAGCAGGAAGAAGGCCGCCGTGCGCCGAGCGATCTCGCTCGCGGGCATGCCGCCGCGTTTGAGTGCCCAGGCTCCGAGCGCGAGGCCGCCTGCACCGCCGGTCGGAAGCACTGCGTTGGCGCCCACCTCGGACATCCCGATCTGGTAGCTGACGCGCCAGCTCATGCGCCTACAGAACACCATCCGGAAGATCGCCACGTAGCCCAGGCCGGAGAGGAACTTCAGGCCCACGCCGAGGCCAAGCCACCCGGAGTTTGCATGCGAGAGCCGCGCTCGCAGTCCGCCCAGTCCCGGCAGCAGCGTCACGACCACGACGACCGCAAGGACGATCGCGGTCAACGACAGCAGCTGCCTGCGCAGCTTGCGTCGGCTCAGCGCCTCGGGTATCTCCAGGTCGTCGCCGACGACGCTCGCTCTGGCCTGCCCGTCTACCTGCGTACCGCCCACGCCAACCCCACCGCCTCGACGAGTCGTTCGGCCTCAAGCGTAGCGGTGGCGTCGAGTCGCTGACCAAGACTCAGACTCAGCCGCTCGGCCCGAAGCGCTCGGTATGGATCGCGCTCGGCGGATGGCCGATGTCCACGAGTGCGTCGGCGACGCTCTCCACGAACGGGGTCGGGCCGCAGACGAAGACCCGCGGCCGTTCGCTGACGCGCGGTCCGATCAGCGTCAGCATCTCGGCGTCGACGCGGCGATCGAACCCGCTCCAGTCGGGCGGTCTCGAGCGCGTGAGCGTGAACTGCATGGTCAGTCCCTCCTCCCCTAGCATTCGCGTCAGCTCCTCGCGATACAGCAGGTCCTCCCAGCTCCTGCTGGAGGCGAGCAGCCGCGTGTCGATCGTCGCTTTTCTGGCGGCGCGGTGGCGCAGCATCGCCATCAGCGGCACGAGCCCCGAGCCGCCGGCGACGAGCAGCAACGGGCCACCGTTCTCCACGCGCCACGTGAAGTGCCCTCCGATCGGGCCGCGCACCTCCAGCTGGTCGCCTTGGCGCAACTCGCCGGCGAGGTATGGGGAGACCTCGCCGTCGTCGATGCGCTCCACCGTCAACGCCAGGTGGGCGTCCTCTGGCGCAGAGGCGATCGAATACGAACGCTCCGCCTGGTAGCCGTCTTCCGCGGTCAGGCGCACGTCGAGATGCTGACCGGCTACGTGTCCGGGCCAGCCGCTGCGGTCCAGCACGATCGTCTTTGCATGGGCACTCTCAGCGATGATCTCGACGACCGTCAGCTCGTGCCAGCGGATTGGCGCGCGCGCCGGCGTCAGTCCCCCCAATAGCGCTCCTCTTTCCAGGGGTCGCCGTGATTGTTGTAGCCAGCCTGCTCCCAGAAGCCCGGCTCGTCTTCGGCGGTGAACGTCAGCCCGCGTACCCACTTGGCGCTCTTCCAGAAGTACAGGTGCGGAACGAGAAGCCGCGCCGGTCCGCCGTGCTCGGCCTCCAGTGGCTGCCCGTCGAAGTCATAGACGATCCAGGCGCGCCCGGCGCTGAGGTCCTTGAGCGAAAGGTTCGTGGTGTAGCCGCCGTCGCACCACGCGGTCACATAGCCGGCCTCGGTCTCGACGCCTTCGAGCAGTGTGTCGAGCGACACGCCCGTCCACCGCGTGCCGAGCTTCGACCACTTGGTCACGCAGTGGATGTCGACGGTGAACGTCTCCGCGGGCAGTGCGAGGAACTGCTCCCACGTCCACGTGCTCTTCGCGGCGATCTCGCCGCCGATCGCAAAGCTCCACTGCTCGAGCGGCGTGCGCGGGGTCGGTCCCGCGGAGAGCACCGGAAAGTCGTTCGACGACGTACTGCCCGGGCGGCACGCGCGCGGGGTCCACGTCGCGCCTGGGGCGGCCGTGAAAGCCACGAGAAATAGGTGCCATCGGAAGCTCCGATCTCGAAAATGCGGTTGCTCGGAACCCACAGTATCGAGCCGGCGCTCAGCCGCCGATGTAGGACATCTCGATCTTGGCCGCCTCCCGGCGGTGGGCCTGCGTCGCCGCGCGCAGCTGTGAGTAACGGTCGGCGCGCGCCGTCCAGATCTTGCGCACGTGGCTCGCGAGCTGCGCGTCGTCGGCGCCGCTGCGCAGGAGCGCGCGCAGATCGCTGCCGCGCGTCGCGAACAGGCAGGTGTAGAGACGGCCCTCGGCCGACAGGCGCGCGCGGGTGCACCCCTGGCAGAAAGGCTCGGTGATGGAGTGGATCACGCCGATCTCCCCCGCTCCGTCGCGGTAGGCCCAGCGCGAGGCGACCTCGCCGTCGCGGCTGGCGGGGAGCCGCTCGAGCGGCCATCGCTGCGAGATCGTCGCGACGATCTCGCTCCCGGGTATCACCTCCTGCAGGCGCCAGCCGTTCGTCTCACCGACGTCCATGTACTCGATGAAGCGCACGATCTCCGGCCGTCTGCGGAAGTGCTCGGCCATCGCCACGACGCAATGGTCGTTGACGCCGCGCCTGACGACCATGTTGAGCTTCACCGGCTCGAGCCCCGCATCGCGCGCCGCGTCGATGCCCTCTAGCACGCGCGCGAGCGGGACACGCGCGTCGCTCATCGCGTGGAACGCCTGCTCATCGAGCGCGTCCAGGCTGACTGTCACCCGCTGCAGGCCGGCCTGCGCGAGCGCGCGGGCATGGGAGACCAACAACGTCCCGTTGGTGGTGAGGGCGATGTCCTCGATGCCGGGCACGCCAGCGAGCATCTCCACCAGCCGCTCCAGCCCGCGGCGCAGCAGCGGCTCGCCGCCCGTGAGGCGAATCTTGCTGACCCCCTGCGCTGACACGATCCTTGCAACCCGGGCGATCTCCTCGAAGGAGAGCAGCTCGGCGCGGTCGATGAACTGGAAGTCGCTGCCGAATGTGTCGCGCGGCATGCAGTACGGGCAGCGCAAGTTACAGCGATCGGTGACTGAGACGCGCAGGTCAAGCAGCGGCCGCCCAAGCTGATCCACCATGCCGGCCATGCCGAGTCACGATACCCGCACGAGGCTGGAGCTAGGCTCTGGCTCGCAGCCATGACGTCAACGCTGACCGAGATCGACGAGGCTCGGCGGATCGTGCTCGAGCACGCGAGTGCTCTGGAGGGCGAGCCCGTGGCGCTGGCAGACGCGCACGGCCGGGTGCTTGCGGTGGACATCGACTGCGCCGATCCGATTCCGCCGTTTGACAACTCCGCGATGGACGGCTTTGCGCTGCGCTCCACGGACGTCGCTGGCGGCGATCCGCAGACACGGGCGGGGCTGCGCATCGTGGGCGAGTCGCGCGCGGGACATCCGTCGCAGCAGACGCTCGCTCCCAATCAGGCCGTGGCGATCTCGACGGGAGCGATGATGCCGGCTGGAGCCGATGCTGTCGTCGCGGTCGAGCAAACGCACACGCGCGACGGACACGTCGAGATTCTCACCGCGGTCACGCCGGGCGACTACGTAAGGCGTGCCGGCGAGGACATCCGCGCCGGGCAGCGCGTGCTCGCTCGCGGCACGCGCCTGGGTGCGGCAGAGCTCGGGGTGCTCGCGTCGCTGGGGCAGGCTGAGGTCAGCTGCGCAAGGCGCCCGCGCGTAGCGGTCATCACCACCGGCGACGAGCTCGTGGCGGTGGGATTCGAGTTGACGCCTGGCGCGATCCATGACGCCAACGCGTACTCGGTTCCCGCGCTGGCCCGGCAGCTTGGCGCCGAGCTGCGCGCGGTCGCGACGGTGCCCGACGACGCACAGGCGACCCGCCGCGCGCTCGATGATGCGCTCGCGCACGCCGACGTCGTGGTCATCTGCGGCGGCGTGTCCGTCGGCGTCCACGACCACGTCAGGCCGAGCTTCGCTGCGCTCGGTGTCGACGAGCGCTTCTGGGGCGTGGCGCTGCGGCCGGGCAAGCCGACGTGGTTCGGCACGCGCGGTGAGACGCTCGTGTTCGGGCTCCCTGGCAACCCTGTCTCGGCGATGGTGACGTTTACGCTGTTCGCCGCTCCTGCCGTTAACGCGCTGAGTGGCGCGCCCGCGAGCGTGCGCCGTACCAGCGCGACGCTCACGCGCGACTACGCCAAGGCTCCGGGCCGCGCGCACGCCGTGCGCTGCCGCCTGGCGCTCGGCGAGCACGGCTGGCGCGCGGAGCCCACCGGCGACCAGCGCTCGCACATCCTCACCTCAATGCTCGGCGCTGACGCGCTGGCGATCATCCCGACGGCGAGCGGCGACGTGCGCGCGGGCGAGCGCGTCGACGTCGAGCTCCTACCGCAGATGTGGCCGGGGCTGCGATGACCGTGAGCGTCCGCCTGTTCGCGATCCTGCGCGAGCGCGCGGGCAGCGATCGAGTCGAGCTGCAGTTGCCCGACGGCGCGACCGTCGCCGACGCGCTGGCGGCGCTCGCACGGATGCCGACGCTGACCAACGTGCTCGAGCGCCTGCCGGTGCGGATGGCGGTCAACCGCGATTACGCCTCGCCGCAGACGCGGCTTGCCGCCGAGGACGAGCTGGCGCTGATCCCGCCGCTGAGCGGCGGCTCGGGCCCGCGCGTCGCGGTGACTGAGCGCCCGCTCAGCGTGGAGGCGCTCGCGGCGAGCGTGTCCGACCCGAAGGCGGGGGCGATCGTGACGTTCCAGGGCGTCACGCGCGAGGTGAACCGACTCGACTACGAGGCCTACACGGAGATGGCGAGCGAGCGCATGACGCTGATCGTGGGCGAGTGCATTGAGCGCCACGGGCTGTGCGCCGCGAGCGCCGAACACCGGGTGGGAGCGGTCCCGCTGGGCGAGCCGAGCGTGATCGTCGCGGTCTCCGCGCCGCACCGCGTGGAGGCGTTCGCCGGTGCGAGCGAGATCATCGACCGCATCAAGGCCGAGGCTCCCATCTGGAAGGTCGAGGTTGACGCAGACGGCAGCGCCCGGCGCGTCGCCGGCACGCCGCCGCCCGGCGCGGAGGCGCTTGGATGAGCGACGCGCGCTTCAGCCACCTCGATGAGCAGGGCCAAGCGCGCATGGTGGACGTCGGCGCGAAGGAGGCACGCGCCCGCGTCGCACGCGCGCGTGCCCGCGTTCGTATGTCTCCAGACACCGCGCGGGCGGTACAGAGGGGGGATGTCCCCAAGGGCGAGGTGCTCGCCACGGCGCGCATCGCGGGCATCCAGGCCGCCAAGCAGACGGGCCAGCTGATCCCGCTCGCGCATCCGATCACGCTGACGTTCATCGACGTGAGCGCGAGCGTCGACTGCGAGCGCGGCGTCGTCGAGCTGACCAGCGAGGTCCACGCGGTCGATCGCACGGGCGTCGAGATGGAGGCGATGACCGCGTGCGCCGTCGCGGCGCTGACGATCTACGACATGGTCAAGGGCATCGAGCGGGGCGTCGCGATCGAGCAGGTCGTGCTGCTCGAGAAGACGGGCGGGCGCAGCGACTGGCGCCGCCCCGAGGACGCCTGAGTGCCTCCTCGCGCGGCGATCATCACGATCAGCACGTCGAAGGCCGCGGGCGTGGGCCGCGATGAGAGCGGACCTCGCCTGGCGGCGTTCGCGAGACGTCTCGGCGTCGAGGTCGCCGGGCAGGATCTGATCCCCGACGAGCGGGCGCTGATTGAAGCGCGGCTGTGTCACTGGTGCGATGTCGAGGCCTGCGGGCTCGTCCTGACGAGCGGCGGCACCGGGCTCGCGCCGACGGACGTCACGCCCGAGGCGACACGCGCGGTGCTGGAGCGCGAGGCGCCGGGCATTCCCCAAGCGATCCGCGAGGCCTCGCGACCACATACCGCGCACTGGATGCTCTCGCGGGGCGTCGCCGGGACCCGCGGCGCCAGCCTGATCGTCAACTTCCCCGGTAGCCCCGCCAGCATCGATCAGACCGGGGCGGCGATCGCAGACGCGCTCGCGCACGCGGTCGCGCTGATCGCCGGCAGCTCAACCGCGCATTGACGGGCGCTGGTGTCCTGAGTCGGTCGGGCGAGGCCGCTGGCTGCACTTCCTACGCGTGTTCGGGGCTGTAGGGGCCGGGCTTTGGCCGCTGGCGGCCGCCGGGGAAGGCCAGACGCAGGATCGTGCGCTGCACCGTGCCGAGTTGCTTGCGCAGCGGGCCCGTGTTGTAGGGCAGTTCATAGCGGCGGCAGATGTCGCGCACGCGCGGGGCGATCTCGGCGTAGCGGCTCGACGGCATGTCCGGGAACAGGTGGTGCTCGATCTGGAAGCTGAGGTTTCCCGCGAGTAGGTGAAACAGCGAGCCGCCTTCGATGTTCGCCGAGCCGAGCAGCTGGCGCACATACCAGCCGCCGCGTGTCTCGTTGGCCACCTCCTCTTGGCTGAAGGTGTACGTCTGGTCGGGGAAGTGGCCGCAGAAGATGATCGAGTAGGCCCACACGTTGCGGACGACGTTAGCGGTGAAGTTGGCTGCGAGCGTGGACTTGAACGTGCGCCGCGCCGAGCTCGGACCAGACAGCGCGGCCGCGAGCAGGGGGAACGCGAGGTAGTCCTTGACGATCTGCCGGCGCGCCTTGACGCCGATCGCCCGCAGCTCGTCGATCACCTGCTGCTTTGACTTCTCGCCCGAATGGATCGCGTCGAAGTTCAGGTCGTGCAGCGCCACGCCCCACTCGAAGAACCCCATCAGCAGCAGGTTGTAAAGCGGCTGGCCGAGGTAAACGGGATGCCACTTCTGCTCTGGGTCGATGCGCATGATCTCATAGCCCAGATCGCGATCCTTGCCGCGGATGTTCGTGAACGTGTGGTGCTCGTAGTTGTGCGAATGGCGCCAGGCATCAGCCGGAGAGGCGGTGTCCCAATCCCAGTTCTGCGAGTTGATGTCGGGATCGTTCATCCAGTCCCACTGGCCGTGCATCACGTTGTGGCCAATCTCCATGTTCTCGAGGATCTTCGCGAGTGACAGCGACGCGGTGCCCGCCAGCCACAGCTCGCTTCTGCGCGAGCCGAGCAGCAGCGAGCGGGCGGCGAGCACCAGCTGGCGGTGCAGCTTGATCGTCGCGCGTATGTAGCGCGAGTCGCGATCGCCGAGATCGGAAAAGACCTCGTCGTGGATCGCATCGAACTCGCGGCCGAGCGCGTCGAGCTGCTCTGGGCTGAGCCGCTGCAGTGGGCTCTCGGGCTCACCGGAGTAGGCGTCGCCGCCGCCGTGTGCCTCCGTGGTTGGAACGCTCGACGGCGGGCCCTGGATCTCGTTGAGTCGCATCGCGGGGGGAGGGCTGGTCTGGGTGCTTGGCATGGGGACCTTTCTTGCGGGTGGGGTCAGAGGTCGATCTCGATCGCGCCCTCAGGCGCGTTGATGCAGGTGCGCAGCATTTCCCCGGGCTGGCCGTGGACGCGCCCGGTGCGCAGGTCACGAACCTGGCCCGAGCGCAGGCGTCCGACGCACGTGTGGCAGATGCCCATGCGACAGCCGTAGGGAAGCTCCGCGCCGGCCTGCTCGCCGGCGACGAGGATCGGCTGCTCGCCGTCGCTGCTCGCACGGACATCGCTTGCGCAGAGGTGGATCTCGCCACCCTGGCCTCGCTGCCCGTCGCCGACGCGCTCGGTTGGCGCGAAGCGCTCGATATGCAGGCGTGTGGGATCCCCGTCGCGGCGCCAGCGCTCGCCGAAGGAGTCCAACAGGCCGGCCGGGCCGCACACGAACGCCTCGCGCTCGGTCCAGTCCGGGCACAGCCGCTCGAGCTCATCCGGGCTCACCCGCCCCTGCGTGGAGGTGATCCGCTCGTGCAGTCGGTAGCCGGGCTGGCGCTCGCTGAGTTGGTGCAGCTCGCGAGCGAAGATAACCCCGTCGGCGGTGCGCGCGCTGTGCACGTGCACGACGTCGTGGGCAGCTTGGCGGCCGGCGATGCTGCGCAGCATGCCCATGATCGGCGTGATGCCGCTGCCGGCGCTCACGAACAGCAGCCGCTCGGGCATCGGCGTGGGCAGCACGAAGGTCCCTTCCACGCCGCCGAGTCGCACGATCGTCCCCGGCCGCACGCGCCTGAACAGGAACGGGGAGACCTTGCCGTCCTCCACCAGCTTCGGCGTGAGCGAGATCCAGCCATCGGGCCGCTGCGGATCGGAGGTCAGCGAGTAGGCGCGCCAGTGGTGAACGCCGTCCACCTCGATGCCGAGGCGCACGTACTGGCCCGGTGTGTGGCCCGGCCACTCCCAGCTCGGCTTGATCGAGATCGTGACCGCGTCGGCGCAGACGCGCTCGATCCGTTCTATGCGCCCGCGCAACTCGCGCGTGGACCACAGCGGGTTGATGAGCTCGAGGTAGTCGTCGGGCAGCAGCGGCGAGGTGAACGAACGCACGAACTGCAGCGCGCGCCGTCGGCCTGCGGAGATCTGCGGAACGGCGCCGCGCTCAGACATCCAGGCCCCGAGATGCTGGGCGCCGTGCAGCGTCGCCCGAGACGGGACGCAGCGCATGGGCGCGAGGGGGCTTTGCAAAGAGCGCGAGCATGACGACCTGAATCGATGATACCTCAAATGAGGTTACATGTAACATGGTATCCTCGTATCCTGTGGCATCGACGCGGAGCGACACGACAGAGGCAGGGGGACGCGGGCGCCGCGCATCCCAGCCTTCGGTGCAGGAGCAGAACCCCGGGCTGACGATCGAGCAGCTGGCAGCCGAGGTTGGAATGTCGGTGCGCAACATCCGTAACCACCAGTCGCGTGGTCTACTGCCGCCGCCCGAGGTGCGCGCTCGCGTCGGCTACTACGACTCCCAGCATGTCGCGCGTCTGCGCCTGATCCTCGATCTGCAGGCCGACGGCTTCAACCTCACCGCGATCGAGCGGCTGGTGAGCGCCTCCGGGGGAGCGGCTGAACGCCTGCTCGGGCTGCGCAACGCCCTAACAGCGCCGTTTGAGGCGGAGGTTCCCGAGATCGTGACCGCGCAGGAGCTGACCAAGCGATTCGGCGCGGTCGATGGCAAGGACGTCGAGCGGATCGCCAAGCTGAAGCTGCTCGTGCCGCTTGGCGACGGGCGTTTCGAAGCACCGAGCCCAGCGCTGATGAAAGCCGCTGAAGAGGTGATGGCGCTCGGGATCTCGCTGCACACGGCGCTCGCGCTCGTCGAGCGCGTCAGCCACGACTGCGAGTCGATCTCGCGCGCGTTTGTCAAGCTCTACCTCAAGGAGCTGTGGGAGCCGTTCGTGCAGGCGGGGCAGCCGGAGGAGCGCTGGGACGAGGTGATCGAGGCGATCAGTGGGCTGCGCGCGATCGCTTCAGAGGCGCTGCTCGCGATCTTCAAGCAGCGCATGAGCGCCCAGGTCGAAGTCGCGTCGGACAGGCTGCTCGCGCACCAGGTCAAGCGCACACGCTAGGCGCACGCAAGCTAGGATCGAGCGATGTCCCACGCCGCGCTTGTCGATGAGATAGCCAACGAGCTCGACACCTGGCCTGGTGTGAGCATCGAGCGAATCACCGCGGCGACCGCGCTCGTGCGCTACGAGCAGATCGTGCTAGGCGTCGTCGATCGTGACCGTTGCGTGGTGGAGCTGCGCTTCTCGCATGCCGAGCACGACGAGCTCGTCGAGCACGGGGATGCCGAGCCGGACCCCGAGGCGCCCAACGCTGACGTCGTCACGCACAGCGTCGACGGGCCTTCGGACGTGACGGCAGTGCTCGAGCTGTTCGACCGCCGCTACCGCGACGTGCGCGGCGAAGAGGACCCGTACAGCTCGCAGGACCCCGCCTGAGCCTGCGGACACGCGCGGCGGCGAGTGTCGGTCAGGCGTCGCCGACGATGCGCAGGATCACCGCGCGCGAGGTGTGACCCGCCGCGTCCAGCAGCGCCGCCAGCTCCTGCTCACGTAGCTCCTCGGCGGCCTCGACGTCGACGAGTAGCGGCTCGGTGCCCGTGCCAGCTTGCGCGATCACGCGGCGAACCTCCGCCGCCTCGCGCGTTAGCGCCTCCGGCGAGGGTAGCGACAGCACGACCTGGCCCGCAGCCGGCGCCTCCAGGCGGCCCTCCGTGTCGGTCGGTCCGTGCTCGACGAGGACCTCGCCGCTGGTCACGCTCGCCGGCGGCTCCGCGCTCAGCTGGCGGTCGACGCGGCCGTCGCGGGGCAGCTGCACGATCAGTCGAGGCTGGGAGGGCATGCGCCGACCTTACCGCTTGGACGCCGGTTCTTGGCGCGCGCCGCCAGAAGCTGATTAGCTCTCAGCTGTGCTCGGCTTGCCAGCTGAAGTGACCGCGTGTCTGTTCGATCTCGACGGAGTGCTGACGCAGACCGCCAAGGTGCACGCCGCCGCCTGGCAGCAGATGTTCGACGACTACCTGCGCCGGCGTGCCGCCCAGACGAACACCGCGTTTGTCCCGTTCGACCCCGTTCGCGACTACGACGAGTACGTCGACGGCAAGCCCCGCTATGACGGCGTGCGTTCGTTCCTGACAGCGCGCGGGATCGAGCTGTCCGAGGGCGAGATCGACGACTCGCCGGGCGCGGAAACGATCCACGGGCTCGGCAACCGCAAGAACGAGATCGTGCTGAAGCTGATCCACGAACAGGGCGTCGAGCCGTACGCCGGGTCGGTCGCCTACGTGAAGGCGGCGCGCGAGGCGGGGCTGCGTCGCGCGGTCGTCTCCTCGAGCACCAACTGCCGCGACGTGCTGCACGCCGCCGGCATCGAGGACCTGTTCGAGCAGATCGTCGACGGCGTCGTCGCCGAGCACGAGCATCTGCGGGGCAAGCCCGCCCCCGACACGTATCTGGCGGGCGCGCGCGCGCTGGGCGTGGAGCCCGCGCACGCGGCCGTGTTCGAGGACGCGCTCGCCGGCGTCGAGGCGGGCCGCGCGGGCCACTTCGGCTGCGTCGTCGGCGTCGATCGCGTCGGTCAGGCTGACGCGCTGCGGGCACACGGAGCCGATGTCGTCGTGCGCGATCTCAGCGAACTGGGGCGGGCGCCGTGATCCGGCGCCCGTCGCGCGAGGTCGCGCTGTGATCCAGCACATGTCCTTCGCGGTCGAGCCGTGGGTCGTGCGCGAGACCGGGCTCGACCTCGACAAACTCGCGCAGTCGGAGTCGATCTTCGCGCTGTCCAACGGTCACATCGGGCTGCGCGGCAACCTCGACGAGGGCGAGCCTTTCGGACTGCCAGGCACCTATCTGGCCGGCTTCTACGAGCAGCGGCCGCTGCCTTATGCGGAGGCCGGCTATGGCTATCCCGAGGACGGCCAGACGGTCATCAACGTGACCAACGGCAAGATCATCCGCCTGCTGGTGGAAGACGAGCCGCTGGACATCCGCTACGGGGAATTGCGCAACCACGAACGTGTCCTGGACCTGCGTGCTGGGGTGCTGCAGCGCATGTTCGAGTGGCGCTCGCCGACGGGGCGTTCCGTGCGCGTTGTCTCGACGCGGCTGGTGTCCTTCGCCCAGCGCGCCGCCGCTGCAATCCATTACGAAGTCGAAGCGCTCGACGGCAAGACGCCGGTGGTGGTGCAGTCGGAGCTCGTCGCCAACGAGCAGCTGCCGGGTGGCGAGCGCGATCCGCGCGCCGCGGCCGCGCTCAGCTCGCCATTGCGCTCCGAGTACTTCGGCGGGCGCGACACCCGCGCGGTGCTCGCGCACTCGACCCGCACGAGCGGGCTGACGATGGCAGCGGCGATGGACCACATCATCGACGGTCCCGCCGACACCGAGTCCAGCGTGGAGTGCTTCGAGGATCTTGGCCGTCTGCTCGTGACCACCGACCTGGAGCCCGGCAAGCCCCTGCGCGTCGTCAAGTTCCTTTCCTACGGCTGGTCGGCCCACCGCTCGCGGCCGGCGGTCACCGATCAGGTCGCCGCGGCGCTCGTGGAGGCGCGACACCGCGGCTGGGATGGACTACTTGCCGAACAGCGCGAATACCTCGACCACTTCTGGGAGCGCGGCGACGTCGAGATCGACGGCGACGCCGAGCTACAGCAGGCGGTTCGCTTCGGCCTCTTCCACGTGCTGCAGGCGGGCGCCAGGGCGGAGCGGCGCGCGATCGCCGCCAAGGGCCTGACGGGACCCGGTTATGACGGGCACGCGTTCTGGGACACCGAGACGTTCGTGCTACCGGTGCTCACATACACCGCTCCGCACGCGGCGCGCGACGCGCTTTTGTGGCGCCATAAGACACTCGAGTTGGCACAGGAGCGAGCGCGGTCGCTGGGGCTGGCGGGCGCGGCGTTCCCGTGGCGGACGATCCGCGGACAGGAGTGCTCGAGCTACTGGCCCGCCGGCACGGCGGCGTTCCACATCAACGCCGACATCGCCGACGCCGTCCTGCGCTACCAGGCGGCGAGCGAGGACGACGAGGCGTTCGCGAGCGGCGCCGGGATTGAGCTGCTGGTCGAGACGGCGCGGCTGTGGCGCTCGCTGGGACACCACGACCCCGCCGGGCGCTTCCGCATCGACGGCGTCACCGGCCCCGACGAGTACAGCGCGATCGCCGACAACAACATCTACACGAACCTGATGGCCGAGCGCAACCTGCGCGCCGCCTTCGACGCTGTCCAAAGCCATCCGAAACGAGCGGCCGAGCTCGGCGTCGACCAGGAGGAGGCGGCCGCCTGGCGCGACGCGGCGGCGGCGATGCTAATCCCCTACGACGAGGAACGCGAAGTGCACTCCCAGGCGGAGGCGTTCACCGAACACGACCGCTGGGACTTCGACGCGACTGCCCCCGAGCAGTACCCGCTGCTGTTGCACTTCCCGTACTTCGACCTGTACCGCAGGCAGGTCGTCAAGCAGGCCGACCTCGTGCTCGCCATGCACCTGCGCGGCGACAGGTTCAGCGCCGAGGAGAAGGCGCGCAACTTCGCCTACTACGAGGCGCTGACGGTGCGCGATTCCTCGCTTTCGGCGTGCACGCAGGCGGTCCTCGCCACCGAGGTTGGCCAGCTCGAGCTCGCCTACGACTACCTGTCGGAGGCCGCGCTGATCGACCTCGATGACATCCAGCACAACACACGCGATGGCCTGCACATAGCGTCGCTCGCGGGCACGTGGATCGCTGCGGTGGCTGGGCTCGGTGGCCTGCGCGACCACGACGGGAAGCTGGGCTTCATGCCACGCCTGCCACAGGCGCTCGCACGGCTCAAGTTCCGTGTGTGCTTTCGTGGGCGACGGCTGCTGGTCGAGGTCGATCACAAGCAGGCGACCTACTCGCTGCTGGAGGGCGCGGACCTCGAGATCCTCCACCATGGCAAACGGGCGACGGTCCGCGCGGAGCGAGCGCTCACGCGCCGGATTCCCGTGCTGCACCCGGGCGAGACACCCACCCAGCCGGCAGGGCGCGCGCCGCAGCGGCGCGGCTCGCCGCAAAGTGCAAGCGCGAGTGGGACGGTATGACCGTGAGCGAGTCTCCGATCGACCGCCTGCTGCAAGCCCTGGACGCCCTCGATGTGGACGCTGCGCTGGCGCCCGCGGCGCCGGACATCCGGCTGTTGACCGCTGACGGTCGCCATGCGGAGGGCGCCGCGGCCGTGCGCGAGCTGCTCGCGGACTTCCTCGGCCAGTTGCGTGCCACCGCGCACACAATCACCGCGCAGTGGCACGACGACGACGCCTGGATCGCCGAGGTCGAGGCGACCTACGAACTGAAGGACCGCACGCGCCTGGCCGCGATGCCGCGGGCGTTCATTCTGCGCGTCGGCGCAGCCGGCTGGAGCGACCTGCACGTCTACGGCGCCCACGAGCGGCCGCTCGACGAGTCCCGCGCCAGGGACGAGGGAATGCGCATCGGCGGGTACTGGATTCCGCCGCTCTGACGTAGTCGAGGCTCGTCGGTGACGTTCAGCCGCGCGTGCAGGCGGCGCAGCGGCGCGGGCGACCACCAGTTGCAGTCCTCGAGCAGCGCCATGAGGGCGGGCACGAGCAGCGCGCGGATGACGAACGCGTCGATCAGGACGGCGGCGGCTGTGCCGAGCCCGAGCTCCTTGATGAACACGACGTGCGAGGTGGCGAAGGCGCCGAGTGCGACGGCGACCATGATCGCCCCGGCGGTAACGACGCGCCCGGTGCGCTGCAGCCCGGCGGCGACGGCCTCGCGGTTTCCCAGCCCGCGATCGTGGGCCTCCTTGATGCGCGTGAGCAGGAACACGCCGTAATCGGTGGAGAGCCCGAACACGATTGCGGCGAGGACGAGGAAGTCGGTCGACTCGATCCCGCCCTGGCTGGTGTAGGCGAGCGGGCCGGTGAACCGGCCATCCTGGAAGACGAGCACGAGCAGCCCGAGCGCGGCGCCGACGGTGAGCGCGTTCATTACGAGCGCCTTGACCGGCAGGATTACCGAACCGGTCATCAGCCAGAGGATGATCAGCGTCGAGAGCGCGAGGATCGCGAGGCCGAGCGGCAGGGAGGAGGCGATCGACGCCTGCTGGTCGTGGAACTGCGCGGCCTGGCCGCCGACGGCGACAGGGTAGGGCGCGGGCAGGCTGCGGATGTGATTGAGCGCGCGCTGTGCGGCACCCCCAATGGGGTCGACGCTGGTGGCGAGGTCGAGCTGCCAGGTGCTGGCGGAGAGTCGACTCGGCGTGCTCACGGAGGTGACGTCGGGGATGCGGGCGAGCTGCTTGGCGTAGACGGCGAGCCGGGGCGCGGCGCTCGTTGGAGCGCTGATGGCGATCACGGTGGGGGTGGCGTCCGCGCCGGGGAACTCGCGCGCGATCGTGTCTGCGACGACATGCGAGCTCTGGCTGCTGGGCAGGACCGAGGCGTCGACACCGCTCCAATGGGTGTGCAGTGTCGGCAGCGCGAGCGCCAGCAGCACGACGGTTGTGGCGGCGGCGATGATCCCGGGGCGGCGCATGACGGCGTTGGCCAGGCGATACCAGAGGCCGCGATCGGCGGGCGCCGGCCCGCGGCGTGCGAGCCGGGGACCGAGCAGCACGAACAGCGCGGGTAGCAGCAGCAGTGAGGTGGCGGCGGCGCTCAGCGCGACGACGGCGCCGCCGATGCCGATCGACTGCAGGAAGCGCAGCGGGAAGACGACCAGCGATGCCATCGCGGCGGCGACGGTGAGCGCGCTGAAGATCACGGTGCGACCGGCTGTGGCGAGGGTGGTGGCGATCGCGGCGGCGGTCTCGGCGCTGGCGGCGAGCTCCTCGCGAAAGCGCGAGACGAGGATCAGGCTGTAGTCGATGGAGAGGCCAAGGCCAAGCCCGATGACGACGTTCAGCGCGAACGATGAGAGCGGCAGGCCGGCGTTGATTAGTCGCAGCGCGACGAGCGAGCCCAACACGCTGGTGATGCCGACGCCGAGCGGCAGCAAGGCGGCGACGCCGCGGAAGATCAGCAGCGCGAGCAGCGCCAGCAGCGGGAATGCGAGCAGCTCGGCGAAGCTGAGGTCTTTGGTCGCCTGCAAGTTGGTCTGGCGCAGGCTGACGTCGGGGCCGCCGAGCTGTACGTCGCGGTCGGCGGCGAATTCCTTGGTGAGGCGGTCGATGACGGCGTTGGGTTCGGCGTGGGCATACAACGAGGCCGCGAGCAGCGTCGAGCGGCCGTCGGCGGAGACGAGCGCTGGGTCGTGCGTGTTGGCGTAGCTGGCCACATGCGCGACGGCGGGGTCGCTGCTGAGCGTGCGAGCGGCGGCGGAGGCGGCGGCGCTGAGCGGCGCGGCGTGGACGAGCGCGATCACGCCAGCGCTCGACTCGATGCCGGTGGCGTGTTCGATCTGCGTGCGCGCGCGGGCGGACTGCGAGGAGGGGTCTTCGAACGCGTTGCGGACGTTCAACTTGCTCGCTACAGGGCCGCCGACGACGGCCGCGACCAGGACGAACAGCAGGGCGATTGCTGCGGTGCGGCGGGGGTGGTGGACTCCGTGGCTGGTGGCGCGAGCAAGCATGGCTTCTCCGTTCGGTAGGTGCGTGCAGCGCTCACTGTACAGCTGTACATGTACATCTGTCAAGAGACTTCGATATATTTATTCGGATGCCGGTGGCAGCGGGTCGGACCCGCAACCCGCGAGGACAGGGCGAGCGTCTGCGCGCGGCGCTAATGGACGCCGCACGCGAGTTGGTGCTGGAGCTCGGCGACCAGGACAAGCTGTCCGTGCGCGCGGTCACCGCCCGCGCGGGGGTGAGCCCGAACGCGCTGTACCTGCACTTCGCCGACAAGGACGAGTTGCTCAGCGCGGTGATGATCGCGAGCTTCAAAGAGCTGCGCGAGTTCCTGCGCGCTGCCGTCCCACCGGATGCGCCTGCACTCGAGCGGCTGCGCGCGTTCGGGCTCGCGTATGTCGAGTTCGCCGCGCAGCGGCCGGGGATCTATCGCGTGCTGTTCTTGACGAAGCTGCGCGAGGGCGTGCCGATGCCCGCGCCGGGCGCGCCGCCGGGCGAGGACGAAGGTGTGGACACGTTCAACGACCTGCTGGCGCTCGTCAGCGCGTGCCTGCCGAACGGCCCGGACCCGTTCATCCAGTCCGCGTACATGTGGGCGGGACTCCACGGCTTCGTCGCGCTCAGCCAGACGATTCCGGCGTTTCCGTGGCCCTCTGCGCACGATTACATCGAGCGGATGATCGAGGTCCACGTCGGGTCGTGCGCGGGACTGTCACCCGCGGCTTGACTCGCTGGCGCGGGGTTGACTATCGCTCCACGTGATATTTAGGTAAAGCCAATTTATACGCAGCGTCCGGCATCTGACGAGGCGCCTGTGGACGGGACTCGACATCCTGGCGTCCGCGGGTGTCGTCATGCTCATGTGCCCCGGGCGGAGGTCGGAGAGGACTGTGGACCAAAACATAGACAGCGTGTTTTTGACTGGTGCGACCGGCTTCGTCGGCATGGAGTTGCTGGCGCGGTATCTCGAGCGCACCAACAGGCGCGTATACGCGCTGGTGCGGGCCGCGGACGATCGCGAGGCCGCGGCCAGAATCGAACGTACGCTGCTGTCTCTGTTCGGCACGGATCATCCGTATGCCGCGCGGGTGGTCGCGGTGCGGGGCGACATCACGCGCCCAGGGCTGGGCATCTGGGGCGGAGTCGATCGGCTCGCCGAGCGTGTGAGCGAGATCGTGCACGGCGCGGCGTCGGTGTCCTTCGGGATGGAGTTGCAGGCGGCGCGCGCGATCAACGTCGACGGCACGCGGCGCATGCTCGAGTTCGCTGAACGCTGTCACGCTCGCGGTGGCCTGCGGCGTTTCTCCTATATCTCGACGGCATACGTCGCCGGCGAGCGCGTTGGCTGCTTCAGCGAGGACGACCTCGATGAGGCCCAGCGCTTTCGCAACACCTACGAGCAGTCGAAGTTCGAGGCGGAGTGTCTGGTAGCGCGCTCGCGTGGGCAGCTGCCGATCACGGTCCTGCGTCCGAGCATCATCGTCGGCGAGCGCGACAGCGGCTGGACGGCGTCGTTCAACGTGCTCTACTGGCCGCTGCGCGCTTTCGCGCGCGGTTCCTAGCGGCGTTGCCGGCACGCGGTGACGCACCGGTGGACGTCGTGCCGGTCGACTACGTAGCCGACGCGATGTTTGCGCTGAGTCAGGCTCCGGAGGCCGAGGGCGCCACCTTTCACCTCACCGCCGGGTCGCACGCGACCAGTGTCGGTGAGCTGGTTGAACTTGCGACGCGTTCTTCGGCCGACAGGCGCCCCGTCTGATCGAGCCGTCAGTGTACAGCGGTGTCATGCACCCGCTACTCGTTCGCGCCGCCACCGATGAGCGCTCTCGTCGCGCTCTGACCCGCAGTGAGGTGTTCTTTCCGTACTTCGCGATGCGGGTCCACTACGACAATCGACGTACGCGCGTGGCGTTGCGTGCGTCCGGCATCAGGACGGCGCCGCTGCGTACATACTTCGTGCGACTGCTCGAGTTCGCGCTCGCGGCGCAGTGGGGACGGCGCCAGATTTCGCGCGTGAGCGCCGCCCGCGGCGTGGCCTTCATCGGCACGCCCGCCGGCGCCTGCGCTGCAGGCCTCGACCGCCGCTTGGTGTTGGCGGAATGAGCGGCGAGCGACTGTCGGCGCTCGACGCATCGTTTCTCGCGGTGGAGACGCCGACGGCGCACATGCACGTGGGTTGGGTCGCGGTGTTCTCGGCTCCCGCCGACGGTCGGCTGCCGAGCTTTGCGGAGATCCGCGATCACATCGCGCGGCGACTGGCCTACGCGCCGCGCTACCGCCAGAAGCTCGCGTCCGTTCCGCTCGGCTTGTACGCGCCCGAGTGGACCGACGACCAGGCGTTCTCGGTCGACCGTCACGTCTACTGGGCGCCGGGTCCGCTCGACGACCTGGTCGACGAGGTGATGTCGATCCCGTTGCGTCGCGACCGCCCGCTGTGGGAGATGTGGGTCTGCGAGAACGCGCAGGACGGGCGTCTGGCGATCGTGGGCAAGACCCATCACTGCATGGTTGACGGGCTCGCGGCGGTCCAGCTTGCCTCGCTGCTGCTCGACCCCACCGACGAGACCGTTGCCTACGAGCCCGACAGCTGGCAGGCGGCGCCGGAGCCCGGCGAGGAGGCGCTGCTGGCGCGGGGTCTGCGCGACCTGCTGGGTCAGCCGCTGGATCTGCTGAGTTGGTCGCTGGGCGCGGCGAGCGCACCCGCCCCCGCGGCGCGGCAGGCCGCATCGGGCGCCCTGCGGGTGACGCGCGCGCTGAGCCAAATGCTGCGCGCGGCGCCCGCGAGCGTGCTCAACTCCCAGCTCTCGCCACTGCGACGCCTGGCTTGGACGCAGCGCCCGCTGGCGGAGCTGCGGACGATCAAGCGCGCGTATGGCACGACGATCAACGATGTCATCCTGGCGGCCGTCGCGGGCGGCATGCGCACCTATTTGACCCGTCGCGGCGAGCAGCCGTCGCGCTGAAGGTGATGGTCCCGGTCAGCGTGCGCAGCGACGACGACGTCCTCGGCAACCACATCTCGTTTGTGTTCGCCGAGCTCCCGTGCCACGAACCGGACCCTGTCGGTCGCCTCTACCAGGTGCACGCGGACATGATCCGCGCCAAGCGCGACGGCGAGCCCCAGGGCGCCGACCTAGTGCTGAAGGCAGCGGCGCGCACGCCGGTGACGGTGCAACAGGCACTCTCGCGGCTGATCGCTGGCCCGCGCGCGTTCAACCTCGTGGTCTCCAACATCCCCGGTCCGACGGTACCGATGTACATGCTCGGATGCCCGCTACAGGCCGCATACCCGGTCGTGCCGCTGGCCGACAACCACGTGGTCTCCGTCGGGCTACTGACGGTGAACGATCAGGCGTGTTTCGGGGTGTATGTGGACCGCCAGGCGCTGCCCGATGCCGACATGCTGGCCAGGGACATCGACGGCGCGATCACGGAGCTGCTGGCGAGCACGCATCAGGTCAGCGAGTCGGTCGGGTCGCTGCTGATGCGCGCGCACGCGGCCACGCCTGACGGGCCGCCGCCTCAGCGCGCGGCGCCGAGCGGGGCGGTGTCCTACACTGCCCCGCCCAACGGCGCGACGCCCACACCCGTGTACCACGCGGACGTGCCGCACACATCCACTCCCCCGGCGGTGGCGAGCACCGCGCCGGTGCCGCCCCGGCCGCAACCCGTCGAGTAGCCCGGTTAGGCGCCGCTCAGCACCTCTGCGGCTGACGGCTGCCTCGTCCGCGAGCGATCCACCAAGATGGGGGCGTTCGCAGTCGCGGATAGCGGGCCGGGAGTTACCGGCGAACGCTGCGACAGACTCGTCAAGATGACCTCGGCGAACTCCTGCGGTTGATCGTTCTGGAGGTAGTGGTTCGCGCGCGGGAGCAGCCAGAACTCGTTGGCCCCGGGCTTCGTTGCTAGATATGTGTCCCAGATGTAGTTGGCCACGCGCACTGGCGCGACGAGGTCATACAGACCCCACACGAGCGTCGTCGGAACTGTCGAGCTGGATAGTGCTTCGAGCCATGCTTGCTCGTACTCGGAGCGCTCGAGGAGGTACTGGATCGTGTCGTGGAGCACGCCGATCCCGTCGTTGATCGCGAAGGTGTGCGCGAGCGCCGCGATTGTCGGATCATCGAGCGACCGGGGCGGGGTGAAGGTGTTCTGGCCCATGCCGGCCGCGAGCATCTCGGGCGTCAGCGCCTTGAGCACCTGCGCGGCGGACTTGGGGTCGAGCACGAGCCGCTGAAACTCGTTGAGGTTCGACAGCGGCAGAAACATGTTTCCGTTGCTGAGGATCAGGTGGCTCAGCTCGAAGGGTGCGTCGGGCGAAGCGCAGCGTTCGGCGAACACGAGCGCGACGCTGTCACCGCGGTCGTGAGCTATCACGGCGCCGCTCCGAACGCCGAGGATCTCGGTGAGGTAGTGACCCAGCAGCTCGCTATCGCGCTTAAGGGACTGACGCTCGCCCTTTGGCTTGTCCGAGAAACCAAAGCCAGGGAGATCGATGACGCATACACGGTGCTCGCGGCTAAGCGTGCCGACCACGTCGTACCAGTCGACGCTGCTCGTAGGAAAGCCATGCAGCAGCGTCAGTATCGGCGCGTCCGCATCACCGAACTCGGCATGAAAGATCCTGAGTGTGCTCGTAGCGTCGGTCGGCTGCGGCGGCGACCACTCAAAGAAGCTCCCCGCCGCCAGCCACTCTCCGGCGCGTCCATCTGGCATCGAGCCCAAGCTACTGTCCTCCCTTCCTTCGGTTTCGCTTGCTCGACCCGCAGCCTAGCGACTAGGCGCCTGCCCCGGCGTTCCTTCACGCCAGGGCAGGCGCCCGCGATGTGTCCCCCTACAGCACCGCCTCGATCAGCGAGGTGAACTCCGCTTGGCCGGAGACGTTGGGGTGGTAGCTTTCAGACAGTGGGTCGGACTGCCCGTTGAGCCATTCCGAGGACGAGCAGACCTCGTGCGATTCAAAGGCGCTCGTCGGGTTGACGAACGTGAATTTCATCGCTTCGGCGCGCGCCTTGATCACGGCGTCGAGTTTTTCCGCCGATTCGTTCATTTTCTTCTCGTTGCCCGACGTCAGGAAGTTGACGTTGCACGTCTTGCCTTCCTTGGTGAAGAGCTTGGGATAGCCAAGCACGACGACCGTGGCCGTGGTTGCCTTGGCACGAATGTCTTTGTAGGTGGTTTCCAGCAGGCCCGGCAGTTTTTTGGCGATGAATTCGTTGGCTTCGCTGATCGCGCTGCCGCAGGTGAAGTAATACAGCGCGCAGTTGATGATCACGTTGCTGAAGCCGGCGTCGTTGCCACCGATCGTGATCGTCACGAGGCTCGTCGTGCTGCTCAGCGTGCCGAGTTGTTTTTCGTTCACTTCTGTCGTCTTCGCGCCGCTGCATGCCTGGAAGCTCAGCGTGTAACCGTCGGCTGCGGCGATCTTCGGCCCGTAGGCGTCAGGGCTGCGATCGCATTCGCCCGATTCTTCATAGAACACGCGCGTGCCGACGCCCGAGGAGTACGAGTCCCCGAGCGCAACGTACTGCGGTGCCGCGGCCGCCGCGGCCGTCGGCACGAGCACGCCAACGCAGAGCGCTGCCAGGCCGATGATTCGGCGTAGATTCCCCATTGTTTCCCTCTCTGTCGTATGGATGCAAGCGGCACGCCGGGGTCGATCAGGCACCCCGTCCCCTCATGCGCGCCGTCGTCTCAAGCTATCCGCACGCCAACCGTCCCGTCAACGAGTTGGACACATCGGCTAGAAGATCCCGATCCGATCCGGAGGCCAGTAGGTGATAATCGCCTGGCCGATGATCCATCCGGTGGGGACTGGTCCCCAGAATCTGCTGTCGTCGGAGTCGCCGCGGTTGTCGCCCATCATGAACCAGTGGCCGGCGGGGATCTTGATCGGCGTCGCGAAGTTGCACTCCGCGCTGGCGCCGCAGGCTTTGATGTAGGGGTCCCGCTCGGCGACGAACCGGCTCGTGCCGGCGGCCTTGCGGTAAACGTGGCCTTCCCTGACGTAGATTTCGTCGCCGGGCCCGGCGACGATCCGCTTGATGAAGTTGACGCTCGACTCCTTTGGGATCGGCTGAGAGCACGCTTCGAGTCCGATCTTGATCATGTGCGGCGTGGGTCCACACTGTTCCTTTTCGGCGCCTTCGGGAGGATGGAAGACCGCGATCTCGCCCACGTGCGGTTCGCTGAAGTCCATGCCGAGGCGGTTGACCAACACGCGCTGGTCGATCGTGAGCGTCGGCTCCATCGAGCCACTCGGGATGCGGTACGGCTTGACGGCGAACGCCTGGATCGCGAGCGCGAGCCCAAGTGCGATGGCGACGATCATGACGAGCTCCGCGATCGAGCGGGCGCGCGACCTTGGCCACTTCATGGGCGCGGCGAGACGCTCGTGGGTGCGCCGAGGGGCTTGGCGACGGTGTGAACGGGCGGCGGTTCGGGTCCGAGGGGCGGGCCCACCTGGATCGCGCCGACCGCGGTGCCGGTCAGGCCGAGCACCACGCTCGCGAGGACTGCCCGCGCGCCGTGCGCAGATCGAGGCCACGAAGCCCGCGCCGAAGTGCGCTCGCGGCCGCTAGGCCCAGGCCCAGACGCGGCCTGCTGGCGGCTGGCGGCGTCCACCAGCGCGCTGCGAAGCTCGGGAATGTATGTCATCGCGTCTGCTCCAAAGCCTGTCTGAGGCTGCGCAGACCCCGGCTGACGCGCTGGCGCACGACGCTTTGCGAACAGGACAGGCTGAGCGCGAGTTCGTCGTAGCCGCGCTCCTGCAGCACGCGTCCCTGGACGGCGACGCGCTGGTCCTCCGGCAGGTCCTCGAGTAGTCGCAGCGTTCCGCCGCTCTGGGCTCCGAGCTCGTCTATGCGTTCGAGTGCCTCGTCGCTCAGGGCCATGGGATCGAGCCCGAGCCGGCGTCGGGCGCGGTCCTCCACGCGGCCGCGCTGCCACGTGTCGGCGAGCTCGTGTCGCGCGATCCCGAACAGCCACCCGCGCGCGGAGCCGAGCTCGGCACAGTACAGGCGCGCCGAGGACAGCGCCGCGGCGAACACCTCTGCGGTCAGATCGGCGGCGAGGTCGGGGCGGCGTGTCGCGCGCATGAAGAACGCGAGCACCTCCTCCTCAAGGCGGTCGTAGAAGACCCCGAACGCGTCGGGGTCCTCGGTGGCCAGCTCGAGCAGCTCGCCGTCGCTGAGGGTCGAGTAACGGGTGGGGGCCATTAGCTACATATTCCGCCGAAGTGGGATCTTGTGACGAACCCCTCGCGATCGGGAATCGCGAAGCCTTGCGGCGACGCGGCCGACTCGCTCGAGCAGACAGTTCAACGAAAGGCAACTGCGATGAGCACACCTCCCCCTGCCCGGCTTGCGCGCCCCGATCTCAGGGGGCGCCCGCACCAGCTGACGGTCGAGCGCGACATGAACGCGTCACCGGCGGCGCTCTACAAGGCCTGGACGGAAGCATTCGACACGTGGTTCGCGGCACCGGGCGCGATCCGCATGCGCGCGCAGGAGGACGAGCCGTTCTACTTCGAGACTGAGCACGAGGGCGAACGATTCCCCCACTACGGGCGCTTTCTCACGCTCAAGCGAGACGAGCTCATCGAGCTCACGTGGGTGACGGGCATGCATGGCACGGGCGGCGCCGAGACCGTCGTCACCGTCGAGCTCACGCCGACGGACACCGGCACGCGAATCCGCCTGACGCACGCCGGCTTCTACGACGACGAGGCCGCCAAGCAGCACGAGGTGTGGAGCTCGATCCTCGCGATGCTCGACGAGCGTTGCGGGTTTTGAATCCCCATCTCCCGTCCTTCTTGCGTGTGCTCGCCGTCGCCGTGGCTCATGGCAGATCGAGTACCAGCAGCAGGGCGTCCTCGACGGCGCGCAGCTCGTCGTGCGTCAGGTGTCCGGCTGGGTCACCGAGCGCGCGAGCATCGATGGCACCGACCATCTCGCAGAGCACCTGCGTGGGTTGGTCGTCGATCGCGACCTCTGGGTGGAAGCTGGCGGCGAACGCCGAGCGCGAGGTCGGGCAGATGACGACCGTGGAGAGGGTGAGCAGATCGTCGGCCTGGACGATCACCGCGTAACGGCGACCCTCCTGAACGTGCCCGCGCTTGCCTGGGAGCTTGATGCTATGGACATCACCACGGACCACGCAGCGTCTCCATCAGCTCGGCGACGTCTCGAGCTTCCCGCACATAGCCTTTGTCTTGCATGAGACGTCTCGCCTCGGCCGCGAGGCCGCTGCGTCTACGCTCGCGTTCGGCTGTCTCGGTGATCGCCTGCCGTGCTGCCTCAGCGCGGCTCAACCCTCGTCGCCTTGCAATCTCGTCGAGTGCGCTCAGCCCATCGCGTCCAAGACGCAGCGAGAGCGGATGGGGAGCCGACGCCACCGACCTATTGTAGCGCAAAACGCACTACGCGGTTGGGCCCGGGCGGTGGGTCAACGCGGCTGTGTCCACGTGATCGTCGGGGTGCTCGGCTGTTTCCGCATGCGTCATACGCTGCGCAGAGCGGCCGCCGGCGCGAGGCGGGCGGCACGAACCGCTGGGTACAGGCCCGCGAGCGCGCCTAGGAGGAGCGCGATCGCGACGCCGCCGCCGACGGACAGCGGTGGCACGACCACGATCCAGCCCTGGCTGTAGGCATAGCCGGCGGTGGCGGCGGCGCCGAGGCCGATCCCGACCGCCCCGCCGAGGACGGACAGCAGCACTGACTCGCCGAGGAATTGCACACCGATGTGCACGGCGCGCGCCCCCAGCGCGCGGCGCAGGCCGATCTCGGGGCGGCGCTCCAGTACCGAGATGACCATCACGTTGGCGATCCCCACGCCGCCGACGAGCAGTGCTACTGCGCCGAGCGCGAGGAACACCGCGGTCAGTGTGCTCTGCGCATCCGCGCGCGCCTGGAGTGCGTCGGAGGGCCGGCTGACCTTCGTCTGTTCGGGGTTCTGGGGGTTGGCGGCGGCGCCGAGCAGCGAGTCAGCTTCGGGCACCCGTTCGGGGTCGGCGCGCACGTAAAGCATGCCTGCGTGTCGGGTAGTGGCGAACAGGCGCTTGGCGACCGGGTATCCGATCAGCGCGGCGCGTTCGATTTCCGGCGCCAGCGGCAGCGAGCCGATCACGCCGGCGACGGTGAACCAGGTGTGTTCGATCAGCACCTGCAGCGGTCGTCCGTCCGCTGACAGACGCTCTACCCCCAGCCGCTCGGCGGCGACGAGCCCGAGCACGACCAGGGGATAGCGTTCGTCGCCGGCGTTTAGGAAGCGTCCGAGGATCATTTTCCCGCCTAGCGTGGCGAGCAGCTGCGGGTCGGCGGCCTGCACGCTGATGCCGTTGGTTTCGGCGGCTTCGATGAACGCGCTGCGCCGCGCCGTCGCCCCGGACACGCTCGTCACGGCGGCCGCCGAGCGTACGCTGTGTAGGTTGCGCACGTCCCTGACGGCGGCTTCGGGGAGCTTGGCCGCTTCGCCGAGGAACGTTTCTCCAGGGGTGACGGTGAGCAGGTTGGTCCCGAGTTCGTTCAGCTCGGCCACGAGCCCGGCCTTGCTCGAGTCGGAGATGCCGAGCACGGCGACCATCGCGGCGATGCCGATCGCTACTCCGAGGGCTGACAGCGCAGCGCGTAGGCGGCGCGTGCGCAGACCTACGCTAGCGACCCGCAGCACGTCGGCGGGCAGCAGGCGACTGGGCGCTAGGTCAAGCCTCATCGCGGCTCAGGCGGCCGTCGCGCAGCTCCACGCGCCTGGGTAGCGTGGCTGCGATCTCGCGGTCGTGGGTGATCACGAGCACGGTCGTGCCCTGCGCATTGAGCGTCCGCAGCAGCTCGAGGATCTCGCGCCCATTGCGGGTGTCAAGGTTGCCGGTCGGCTCATCGGCGAGCACGATCGCCGGTGAGCTGACGAGCGCGCGCGCGATCGCCACGCGCTGACGCTCGCCCCCGGACAGCAACGCAGAGGTCTGTTGCATGCGGTGGCCGAGCCCGACGCGCTCGAGCGCCGCGGCTGCCGCGCGGCGGCGCTCACGGGAGGGAGTACCCATGTAGAGCAGGCCGTTGGCGACGTTCTCCAGCGCGCTGTCGGCCTCGAGCAGGTGGAACTGCTGGAAGACGAAGCCGATGCGACGCGCCCTGAGCGCCGCCAGATCGCCCTCAGAGGCGCGGGCGACGTCAGCCCCGGCGATCCGCACGAGCCCGCTGGTCGCCCGTTCGAGTGTGCCCATGATGTGCAGCAGTGTCGACTTGCCCGAGCCCGACGGGCCGACGATCGCGCACAGCTCGCCCTCTTGCACGGTCAGGTCGACGCCGCGCAGCGCCTGCACGCCTCCGTCGTAGCGCTTGACGACCTCGCACAGCTCCAGGACGGCGCTCACTGCGACTCGATCACGGTCATGTCTTCACGCACGCCGGCGCCTTCGACCTGGACGTAGCCGCCCGCGAACATACCCGGCGTCACTGGCACCGTCACGCGACGGCCCTGTTCCCCCTTCGATGCGAGCGCTTCGACCGCGTAGCCGCCGCCGGCGGTGGCAATCAGCGCGGTCGCCGGGACCGTCAGCACGTTGCGGCGGATGCCCTTGACGAGTTCGACGCTGACAGGCGCCTCGTCGAGGTGGGCGACGTCGTGGTCGAGCGTGATCATCACGGGGATCGTCGATTCGGCGCTTTCGCCGCTGCTGCCCTTTGGTTCGTCGCCCGAGCTGCTGGCTTCGCTGGCGACCGTGCCGACTTCGGTGACGCGGCCGGGGGCCTGGCCGTCACCGGGAAGCTGCACGGTGACGGTCTCGCCGAGCTTTGCGAGCTGCTGCTGTTCGGGCTTCACCTTCAGCTGGACGATCTGCTGGGTGGAGGTGGTGCTCAGCACGACCTCGCCGGCGCTCGCGCCCGAGTCTCCGCCGGACGGTTCCTTACCGGGGTCGTCTTTGGTGGGTTCTTGTTTGGCAGGGGAGTCCTTCGCGGGTTCTTTTTTGGCGGGCGCTTCTTTTGCCGGTTTTCCTTTCGCGGGTTTTCTCTTGCCTTTGCTGGGCGATTTGCTCCCGGGTTCTTTCGCCGGCGATTTGCCGGCGCTCGGCTCATTTGCCGCGGGTGTCGTGGCGGCGGGCGTCGTGGGGGTCGTTTCCCCCTCCGGGGACGATGCGGTGGGCGCGGTGGCGGCGGGCGGGTCCTGCCCGAGGGTCACCTTCACGGCGGTCACGCGCCGCGCGCCCGGAGCAAACACGACCCGCCCGAGCTCGACTTCGCCGGTTTCGGGCAACCCGTCGGCCTTCTGCCAGCGCTTGACGGCCGCGACGGTGGCTTCGCCGAAGGCTTCGTCGTCGGTGATCGCCCCATAGGGGTCGAAGCCGAGGTCGATCAGGTTCTCGTTCAGCTCGGTCACGTCGGGGCCGTCGCTAACGCCCTTATCGAGCGTGCGGTAGGCGGGCACCGAGCCGTACATCAGCACGACGGGCAGATCGTCGATCCGCCACAGTGTCCCGCCGCGGCCGATCAGGGCGCCGACGGAGGGCAGCCACGTGAAGGTCCCGCCCAGCCGGTCGTACAGTTCGAGCGTCGTGCCGTAACCGAGTGTGCCGCTGACGGTCGAGCTTTCAGACAGCGTGCGCCGGGTCACGCTCGCGGTCTCCTCGCCGGCGGGCACGCCGGTTTCCGGACCGTGGCGCCCGCCCGAGCCGGACCAGAGCAGCGCCACCGCCAGCACGGCCAGCACGGCCACCACGACTAGCGCCAGCATGCCGGCGGCCAGCCAGCGCAGGCGCCTGCGCCCCGAGGGACCCATGGCTCAGCCGCCCGTCGCGAAGCTGCCTTCTTGGGATGAGCTGCCCGACGCGTGCTTGGGCACGCCCAGGGGAAGGCCCTGGCCGTGACCCTTCTTGAACGGGAGCAGCCCCTGGCACGAGCTCTGCGCTTTCTGGAACGCGGGGCTTTCGGGGTTGGGGCCGGCGCCGGGCTTGCTGCGGATCCCGATCGAGATGTGCCCTTCGGAGCTGGAGGCGTGCACTTCGATGCCGTGCTCGCGCATGCACTTGGCGAACTTTTCGACGGCTTCGGCGCGTTCTACCTTTTCTTGCGGGGAGAGGTTGAGCTTTTGCGGTTCGGGCTGGTACTTCTTGCATGCCTTCTGGGCGGCTTCCATTTTGGCGGGCCCGCCGGCGCCCTTGATCTTCAGGCCATGGCCTTCGCCGCCCGGCCCGGTCGCGGTTTCGGCTTCGATGCCATGTTCACGCAGGCACCTGGCGAAGTCGGCGAACTTCACTTCGGCCTGCTGTTCCTTGGCGGCAGAGGATGTGGGGGACGACGAGGAGCCGCCGCAGGCGGCCAGGAGAAGGCTCGCCGACGCCACACACAGGATGGTGAGCGGGACGAGCGGGGGACGGCGGGACATGGGGGGCTCCTCTTCCGGTCGACGGGATGGAGACATCAAGCCCGTGCAGCCTGAGAATCGACTTAACGGAGCCGAGGAACTTCCTGAACGGCGCCGGCCAGAGGGGGCTCCGCGCGTGAGGCGGCGAGCTCGGACGCGGTCATCTCGAGCGGCGGGAGCTCGAGGATCAGCCGCGCGCCGCCGTCGGGATCGTTGACCGCGTGCACGGCGCCACCATGCGTCTCGGCGGTCTGACGGACGATCGCGAGGCCGAGGCCGGAGCCGGGGCGCCCGCGGGCAGCCGGCGCCCTGAAGAAGCGGTCGAACACGCGCGGAAGGTCCTCCGGGTCGATCCCGGGACCGTGGTCGCGCACCTCCAGGCGGCCGTCGCGCACGCGCACCTCTACCGGCCCGCCCGCTCGTTCGGCGGGGGGTGAGGGTGGGTTCGGGGGATTCCATTTAAAGGCGTTGTCGAGCAGGTTGGCGATCGCGCGGTCCAGTCGCGCCGGCGCCGCGCGCACCATGCACGGCTCGGTGTCGAGGCTGAACGTGCATCCGGGCGCGTGCAGACGGGCGCGCTCGACCGCCTCCGCCGCAGCCAGATCCAATCGCACGTCCTCGATCTCGATCTCTTCCACCTCGGTCTTTGAGAGGTCGACCATGTCGCCCACGAGCACCGTCAGCTCGCGCAGTTGCGCCTGCGCGGAGGCGACCGCCCGCGCACGCTTGTCCGGGGCGAGCGCGTCGCCGAGCGCGAGCGCGTCGAGGTTCGCCTGCACGCTCGTCAACGGCGTGCGCAGCTCGTGCGATGCGTCGGAGATGAGCTGGCGTTGTGAGAGCCGCGAGCGCTCGAGCGCCGCCAGCATCGTGTTGAAGCTGCCTGCCAGTCGGCCGAGCTCGTCGTTCTCGTCGGCGGCGATGCGATGGCCCAGATCCTGCGTGCGGGCGACGCGCTCGGCGGCGCCGGTCAGCCGGCGCACGGGGACGAGCGCGGCGCGAGAGACGAGCAGGCCGAGCGCGGCCGCTAGCAGCACGCCGCCGAGGATCACCACGGCCAGCACCAGCCGCAGGTGGTCGAGGGTGCTGTCGACGTCAGTCAGCGGCAGTGCGATCTGCCATGCGGTGCCCGCGGCCGCTGGCGCGGTCAGCACACGCATCTTCGTGCCGCTGAGGATCGCGTCGCTGTAGAAAGCGGATCGCCGCCCAGCGGCGACGGCGCGGGTGGCGGCGGTGATCGGCAGCCCCTCGCCGCCTCCGCCCGAGCGCAGCACTGGCCCAGCGACCTGCGCCAGCTGCGCGTAGCCGGTGGCACCGCCGAACCCGAGGCTCGGCAGCACGATCTTGAAGGCGGAGGCGCTGCCGTTGTGGACCTGGCGGACGACGCCCAGGAACTTGAGGTTCGCTGCGGGGCCGGGCAGGGGCTGGACGGTACCCGACGCGCTGGAGAAGCCGACGACACCGCTGCCGACGATCCGCTGGGCTTCGCTGCCGCGTATCAGCACCCTGCCGGGGGCGGGACCCGCCGCTTCGACTGACGAAGCACTGCTGCGGGACGAGGCGCTGCTGCCGGACGAGGAAC
The DNA here is from genome assembly GCA_963735615.1 of uncultured Solirubrobacteraceae bacterium. Classification (GTDB taxonomy): domain Bacteria; phylum Actinomycetota; class Thermoleophilia; order Solirubrobacterales; family Solirubrobacteraceae; genus Palsa-744. The sequence continues at coordinate 811,705 of CAVTLO010000001.1, read as the reverse complement.
TGCCTGACTCCCGCGCGCGGGACCCGGCTCGCCCTGCGTGCGGAGCTTCCTTTTCGAGCCTGGCTAGCTGGCTCGCGCTGAGCTTTTCCGTCTTCACCTGGACGGCGTGCGGGCCGGGGACGAGCTCGTCGTGCAGGCTGCTGTCGATCTGCCCGCGCAGCTCGTCGCCGGTGACCACGTACACGACCACCGACGCGAACACCACCGCGGCTGCGACGGCGATCGCGGCGAGCAGCACCATGCGCGAGCGGAAGCTCATCGCTGCGGCGACCTCAGCGCGTAGCCGACGCCGCGAACCGTGTGCACGAGCCGCGGCTCACCCGCGGCCTCCGTCTTGCGGCGCAGGTAGCCGACGTATACCTCGAGCGAGTTGGACGCGGGGCCGAAGTCATAGCCCCACACGTGATCGAAGATCGTCGCGCGCGCGAGCACCTGACGCGGATGGCGCATCAGCAGTTCGAGCAGCAGGAACTCGGTGCGGGTGAGCTCCAGCAGCCGCTCGCCGCGGCGAGCCTCGTGCGCGAGCGGGTCCAGCTCGAGATCGGCGAAGCGCAGCGTCTCGTCCTCGCCCTCCCAGCCGGTGCGGCGCAGCAGCGCCCGCAGCCGCGCGATCAGCTCCTCGCGCGCGAACGGCTTGACCAGATAGTCATCGGCGCCCGCCTCCAGGCCGGCCACGCGCTCGCTCACCTCCGCGCGCGCGGTCAGCATCAGCACCGGCGTGCGATCGCCGGTCGCGCGAATCCGCCGGCAGACCTCCAGGCCGTCGAGGCCCGGCATCAGCACGTCGAGGATCACCGCGTCGGGCGGCGCGAGCGCGAGTATCCTGATCGCCTCGCGACCGTCGACCGCGGTGCTGACCTCGAAGCCGTCGTGACCGAGGACCAGCGCGAGCGCTTCACGCACCGAGGGGTCGTCGTCGACGACCAGCAGGTTCATGCGGCCAATGCTGACGGGCAAGGCTGAAAGAAACCTGAACGGGACGGCGCATCATCTAGGCTGGCGCAATGAACGCGCAACCCGCGCGAGATCCGACCGTCGCCCCGCTACTCTCCGATGCCCAGCTGCGGGAAATGGCCGACTTCGGCAGCGAGCGGACGGTGGATGAGGGGGAGCTGCTGTTCAGGGTCGGCGAGGCGACGTTCGACCTGTTCGTCGTGCTCGAGGGCGAAGTCGAGGTGATGCGAACCGACGGCGAGGTCGTCGTCACGTTCGGCCCCGGTAACTTCATCGGCGAGCTGGGGCTGTTGACGGGCCAGATCAGGTTCCTCAACGCCCGCGTCGCGCGCCCGGGACGCGTGCTGGTGATAGCGCAGGACGAGTTCCGGCGCCTGATGAGCGTGCGCCCGGCACTCGCCGACGTGATCTTCGCCACGCTCGTAGCGCGGCGGCAGATGCTGCGAGCAGGGCCTGGCGCCGAGGCGATCCGCATCATCGGCTCGCGCTACTCGCCCGAGGCGATGAGCCTGCGGACGTTCGCCGAGCATCAGCGCCTGGCGCACACATGGATCGACCTCGAGGACGCCGAGGACGTCGACGCCCTGCTCAAGAGCATGGGCGTGGGCGCGCACGACACGCCCGTCGTGATCACCCCGACCGGGGTCCTCAAGCGTTGCTCGCCCGAGGTGCTCGCCGAGCACCTCGGCCTGACGTTCCAGCCCAAGCCCGGCTATATCTTCGATCTCGTCGTCGTCGGCAGCGGCCCGGCAGGCCTCGCCGCCGCCGTGTACGGCGCATCCGAGGGCCTCGGCACCGTTTGTCTAGACGCCGTCGCGGTCGGTGGCCAGGCCGGCGCGAGCTCGCGGATCGAGAACTACGCGGGCTTCCCCAACGGCATTTCCGGTGGAGAGCTCACCACGCGGGCCGGTGTCCAGGCGCTGCGGCTAGGGGCGCGATTGAACTCTCCGTGCGAGGTTGTCGGCCTGCGCAGCGAGGGCAGCTTCCACGTGATCGTCCTCAAAGATGGGAGCGAGATCCCCACGCGTGCGGTGATCGTCGCCTCCGGGGCGCGTTACCGGCGGCTACCTGTGGAGCACCTGGAGCGCTTCGAGGGCGCCGGCGTGTACTACGCGGCGACCGATCTCGAGGCGCGCGTCTGCAGCGGGTCGCCGGTGTTGGTGATCGGTGGCGGCAACTCGGCTGGACAGGCTGCCATCTACCTCGCCCAGAGCAACTGCGCCGTTACGATCGCCATCCGGCGCGACGATCTCACGCAGACGATGTCGAGCTACCTGATTGAGCGGATCGAGGCAGATCCGAAGATCGCGCTGCTCACCGGCGTCGAAGTCCACGGTCTGGCCGGTGACGAGCGCCTCGAGCAGGTCACGCTCGTGAACATCGCGACCCGCGAGCTGCACAGCACCCCCAGCTCGGGGCTGTTCTGCTTCATCGGCGCGAGCCCGGCGACCGAGTGGCTGGCCAGCAGCGGTGTGACGCTCGACGCCAACGGCTTCGTGCTGACCGACCGCCAGCTGCCCGACACAGTCACGGCGGGCACGTCCGGCGCGCTGCCGTTCGAGACCTCCACGCCAGGCGTGTTCGCCGCCGGCGATGTCCGTCTTGGCTCGATGAAGCGCGTCGCCGCCGCCGTCGGCGAGGGCTCCAGCGCCGTGCGCTCCGTGCACGAGCGGCTGGCCACGCTGCGCTGATCCTCGCGCTCGGACGTTCAGCGGACGCCGCTGGCCCGATGGCGGACGGCTGGATATGCTCCGGCAATGACGCAAAGCGACAGACACATCCCCGAGAACGCGCGCTGCTCGACCTGCAACGGAGTGGGGTGGACCCCGTGGTCGCCCGAAGGCGAGGAACCGGGCGAGAGCAAATGGATCGTCTGCCGCGCGTGCATCGGCACCGGGCGCACCGACCAGAAGGGGCGCAAGCGCCTGAAGCCGGCCGACGCGCCGAGCGCGTAGGCGCGCTCTCGGCGCCTAGACCTGGCGTTCGCGCCTGCGCAGCGCCCGCCACGCCGCGCGCGCCTGCTCGAGCGCGTCCAGCACCTGCCGCCGGACGTCCTCGGCCGCGGCGGCGGCGTCGCGCAGCTGCTGGCGGGTGCGCGCGCCCTGCGTGAGCAGGTTGAACGACCACAGGCCGGCGTCGAGTAGCCTCGCCGCGCGCTCGAGATCGTCCGACACCGCCGCGTGCAGCTCCCTGCCACGCAGCCCTTCTTCGATGTGGCGCATGCGCGACACGAACGCCAGCTCCTGCAGGGCGACGATCGCGCGGGCGGCGATCAGCGGCTCGGGGTCGCGCGGGTCGACGTCCGCCGCCGCCGCCAGCTCCTCGGTGGCGACCTCGACGAGGCGGCTCTGCAGGTCCCGCAGGGCGGCCCGCAACGCGGGCGTCGTCGCGACCATCTCCGCGAACATCGCCTCGAGCGCGTAGATCTCCTCTGGCAGGTCTTCCAGGTCGTCCATGTCCTCGCTCGAGCGCGCGCAGCATCGCCTTCGTCGGCGACTCGTCCCGGCTCGCGCTCGCGCAGCGCTGCCGCCAGCCGCACGATCGCCGTCGTCCGCGCGGTCGAACACGAGCGACTCCTTGGTGGGGAAGTAGTTGTAGACCGTCTTCTCCGACACGCCCACGATCGCCGCGATCTCCGACACCTTCACGTGGTCGAAGCCGCGCATCACGAACAGCGAGGTCGCCACGTCTGAGATCTGCTGGCGCGTGCGGCGCTTCTTGCGCTCGCGCAGCCCCGCGTGCGGGTGGCGCCGGCGCTCCCAGCGCTCCTGCGTCTCGCGCGCGAGCACGAACGCGTCCGCCATCTCCGGACCGAGTTCGCGGATCAGCAGCCGGTGGATCCGGCGCTCGTCGGACGGCTCATCGACGCATCCGCCTCGCCGCCGTCTCCCGTGTCCCCACGCCGCCCGATCCCTCATCCAGCATCGGCATCATTCTATCAAAACTTCAGTTGCACTATTTTTTCAGTTACTGTAGTATTGCCCGCATGACCGACACTGATGATCGAAGCGCACAGCCTGAAGAAGCGCTTCGGCGCGACCGTCGCGCTCGACGGGATCGACCTGCAGGTGCCAGCCGGGGCGATCCTCGGCGTGCTCGGGCCGAACGGCGCCGGCAAGACCACCGCCGTGCGCATCCTCACCACGCTCTCGCTCCCCGACGCCGGCACCGCGCGGGTCGCCGGCCACGACGTCGTCAACGAAGCGCCGGGCGGTGCAGCGCAGCATCGGCGTGACCGCGCAGGACGCCACGCTCGACGAAGTGCTCACCGGTCGCGAAAACCTCGTGATGATCGGACGCCTGAGCGGTCTGTCGCAGGCAGACGCGCGGGGGCGCGCGGGCGAGCTGCTCGAGCAGTTCGACCTCCTCGACGCCGCCGATCGGATCCTCAAGGAGTACTCGGGCGGCATGCGCCGGCGCCTGGACCTCGCCGCCGGGCTCGTCACGCGACCGCCCGTGCTGTTCCTCGACGAGCCGACGACCGGCCTCGACCCAACCAGCAGGGTGCGCATGTGGGATGTGATCCGCGGGCTCGTCGCCGACGGCGTGACGCTGCTGCTCACGACGCAGTACCTCGACGAGGCCGACGAGCTCGCCGACCGGATCGTCGTGATCGACCAGGGTCGCGTGATCGCCGGCGGCACCGCCGCGGAGCTGAAGGCGCAGACCGGCGGCGCGCGCCTGGAGGTCACGCTCAGCGAGGCGCGCGCGGATGCCGCCGGCGGCGCTCGAGCCGTTCGTCGCCGGCCCCGTGCACGTCAGCCACGACGGGCGGCGCCTGCGCGCGCCGCGTGCGCACCGCCGCCGGCCTGGCCACGACGGTCGTGCGCGCGCTCGACGAGGCGGGGATCACCGTCGACGACGTCGAGGTCCACCAGCCCTCGCTCGACGACGTCTTCTTCGCACTCACCGGCCATCCCACCGCATCGTCCCCGGAGGGGGACGTGGCCGCCGACCCGATCGAGGTGCCCGCATGAAAAAGCTCCGCGACGTCGCCGTGCTCACCCAGCGCAACCTCGTGCACATCAAACGCGAGCCGCTGCAGCTTTCCGACGTGACCGTCCAGCCTGTGCTGTTCACGCTGCTGTTCGTCTACGTGTTCGGCTCCGGCGTCGTGCTGCCCGGCGGCGGCAGCTACAAGAACTTCGCGATCGCCGGCCTGCTCGCCATGAACCTCACCACCTCCTCGATGGGGACCGCCGTCGGGCTCAGCGCCGACCTCGGCAGCGGCGTGATCGACCGCTTCAGGACGCTCGCCATGTGGCGCCCGGCCGTGCTCGTCGGACGCTCGCTCGCCGACCTGCTGACCGCCGCCATCTGCGCCTTTTTCGTCGCCGCGACCGGGCTGATCATCGGCTGGCGACCCGACGCCGGCGTCGGCGTCGATCGCCGCCGGCTTCGGCATCTTCCTGCTGTTCAGCTACGGCGCTCTCATGGGGCTGCGCCTGCCTGGGCATGGTCAGCAAGAGCCCCGAGTCCGCGCAGGGCATCGGCCTCGTGATCCTCTTCCCGCTCGCGATCGTCTCCAACGCGCTCGTCCCCACCGAGCACATGCCCGCCGTGCTGCGGACGCTCGCCGACTGGAACCCTGTCAGCGCCGTCACCGCCGCCTGCCGCAAGCTGCTTGGCAACCCCAACCCGTCGGCCAGCATCCACGCGTGGCCGATGCAGCACCCGGTGCTCGCATCGCTGCTGTGGTCGGCTGCGCTGATCGCGGTGTTCGCGCCGCTGGCAAGCTCGCTGTACAGGCGCCGTACCACCGACTGAGCGGCGCCCGCCGTCGCCCGCAGGAGCCACGCACCTCGCCAGCGGCAGGGGAGCCTGGCATGCTCCCGACCGATGCGCCTGCGAGAACTTACCCCCGCCGACTGGCCGCGAGCGTTGGCCTTGAATGCCGCTTCTGTGCAGGAGCTAAGCGAGCTGGACGAGCAGCGGTTGGGATGGATCCTGTCGTTGGCAGACCGCAGCGTTGTGGTCGAGAGCGACGGCGAGGTCGTCGCGTTTGCGCTGGCGATCGCCTCAGGCACGGACTACGACAGCGAGAACTACCGCTGGTTTGGTGCGCGTTTCGCGCGCTTCCTCTATCTCGACCGGGTGGTCGTCGTCGAGCCGCTGCGCAGGCGTGGAATCGGCGCGCAGCTCTATGACGCCCTGGAGGTCGCCGCCATGCGCTTTGAGCGGATGGTCTGCGAGGTCAACGTGCTCCCCGCCAATGAGGCTTCGCTCGCGTTTCACAGCTCCCGCGGGTACGTTGAGATCGGCCGTCTAGCGCACGGATCGACGAAGCTCGTGGCGCTGCTGAGCAAGGAGCTTCGCGCGGGCGCCCAGTACCCGCAGCACGGCGCCTGAGTCGGGTTGCCTCGTGTGGGGCGCCTGTGTGGCTGAGTGCGGGCGCCACTCCGATAAAATCACGCGCATGGGGGTCGGTGATCAGCTACGGATCGACGTGCGGCAGGAGGCCGACCGCGCGATTCTGACGCTCGCCGGCGAACTGGACATGGCCAGTTCGGAGCTGCTCGAGCAGGCGCTCGCACGCGAGGACCTCGCCGGCGAGGCGATGCTGGTGCTCGACCTGCAGCAACTCCTGTTCATCGACTCCACCGGACTACGGGTGATCCTCTCGGCGCTCGAGCGCTGCCGCGTTCGCGGGCAGGAGTTCGCGATCACCCCCGGCTCCGATCAGGTTCAGCGTCTGCTGAGCGTGACCGGCGTCGCCGAGCATCTGCCGACGATCGCTGCTGCGGCCGACGAAATCGTCGTCTAGCCCCGCGTCGTCGCGGTCACGGCAGCCGCTTGCGCACGCGCACGACGCTTCCTCCTGGTGCCGAGCGGATCTGCACCAGGTCGCACAGCTGGTTGACGAGCCACACGCCGCGGCCACTGCACGCGTCGGTGCCAGGGCGCACGCGCCCCACCAGCGGCGCGTGTATCCAGCCGCCGTCGTGCACCTCGCACAGTAGTTCGTCCTCCTCGCGCCACCAGCGCAGGATGCCCGCGCCGCCACCATGGCGGATGCTGTTGCTCGCGAGCTCGTCCACGGCAAGCACCAGCTCTTCGGTGCGCTCCCCGCCGAGCCCGCTCACGCTCGCCCAGTCGGCGACAGCGTGGCGCAGTTCGGCCAGCGCGCCGCCATCGAACGTTAGCTCGCGCGCCCGCCCGCGCGGGGGTGGCAGCACGCCCGCGAATGGGCGTGGTGGCTCCTGCGCATTCGGGTAGGCCCGATTGTCGTAGCTGGCGCCGTCCCAAGCCAGCAACGGGTGCGTGTGGCGCGCGGCCTCGATCACGTGGTCGTCGAGCCCGTCTAGGTCATATGGGCACAGCAGGTACCACCCGGGGCCATCGTCGAAGGCGAGGTTCACCAGCGCCTCGTGGCGCTCGCACTCGCTCAGCTCGGCCGCGCTGCGCCCGGGCCACGCCGGTTCGGTGATGCCAAGCGCCTCGCCGCAGGCGCCCGCGTGCTCGCGCGCGAACTCCCGCCACACGGGGATGATCCTGGCGGGGTTGCGTCCGAACGCGCGCATGTCCGCGAAGCACACGCGCTCGGCCTCCTCGCCGAGCGCCTCCGTCAGCGCCGCCGCACGCGCGCCGCCAACCGCCACGAGCACTGCCGCCTCGCTACCCAACGCGCGCCTCACCAACGCCAGCGTCCCTTCGACGAACCCTCGATCTCCGCACTCGTAGAAGAGGGCCTCGTGGCGGGACGTCGCCGAGCCAGCTGGTTCTAGCGCCGTGCTCGGCGCCATCGCGTCAGGCTGAGCGACCATGCTTTACCCTCGCTTCGTCGTGGCCTTCTCGCGCGTGCTGCGCGAGCCGTCGATAAGGCGTTTGTTTCCTACCAATCTAGAATTGAGATGCCCGGTTTCGTCTCGCGGCAAACGTCGGGCGTGGGGCGCGTCATGCGCCACGCCACACGTCTCCTACGTTTAGACGCGCGCGCAGCGGGCATATTCATTCTGCAGTGTTGTCCCCCGCGCGCGGGTGCTGCATCCCCCGGTAGCGCCCGTCAAGAGAGGGGAGACACGGCGGCATGTCGGCAAGGCCCTGCCTCCCGGTGTCAGCCTGTCGGCATGCCGCCTCGCTTAGAACTCAGTCGCTGTCCGCGCGACGATCGGCGAGGCTCAGCGCGAACGTCTCGGCGCCGAGCGGTGGGCCGATGCGCAGCTCCAGATTGCGTAGCGCGATGGTCACGCCGACGTCGAGCCGGTCGCCGACGATCGACTCGTCGGCCTTCGCCGCGAGCATCGCGGCGACGACCTGGACGTCGGCGATGCGGTCGATCGAGAAGTACGCACGCGCAGCGAGCGCGCTCAGAACGCGCGGCAGGACCGCGCGCGCGATCGCGTTCGGCGTGAGCCGCAGCTCGACCGTGCCCGGTAGCCAGCCGTGCGCGGGCGCGGCGGACACCTGACCGTCGCCGCCTGGCGCCTCCCGCGTTCGAGGACTCTCGGTGGCGGACGATGTACATGCGAGCGACGGCTGCTTCGGTGCGTCGAACTCCATGCGCACCTCTGTCCCACCGTCGGGCGGCTCGGCGAACTCGACGCGGCGGGCGAGCGCCTCGATTACCGGTATGCCCATCCCGGTATGAGCGTGCTCGTGCTCGTGCTCGCCCTCGTGCGGGTGGATGCCGCTGCCGCGATCGCGCACGACGACCGTCAGCGCAACGGGGAGCGCGTACACGTCGACCTCCAGGGGCCCGTCTTCGCCGTCGTAGGCGTGCATGACGACGTTGTTGCATGCCTCGGTGACAGCCGTGTTGACGTCGTTCGTCTCAATCGCGTCCAGCGCGAGGACGGCGGCCACGCCGCTCAGCGCCTGGCGCACGAGCAGGACGTTCTCCGCGTTGTTCGAGAGACTCAGGTGGACGTTCGGTGTCTCGGCCATCGAGCGCCAGCGGTGCTGCGCTCAGCTTGTATGCGTGAGCGTCCGCAGCTGCTCGAGCGAGCGGCGAAGCAGGCGCGAGACCTGCATCTGGGAGATGCCCAGGCGCTCTGCGATCTCCGTCTGCGTGAGATCCTCGACGAAGCGCATGTGCAAGATCAGGCGCTCGCGTGGCGGGATGTCGCCGAGTACCGAGGCGAGGGTAGCGTCGAGCTCGACGAGCTCGTAGCGCTCGTCCTCGCAACCGATTGACTCTCCGTAGGCGACCACCTCGCCCTCGGCGCTGGGTCGCGGGGCGTCGAGCGAGAGCGTGTCGTACGCGCGCGCAGCTTGCAGCGCGTCGATCACCGCCTCGATATCGAGCTCGAGGTACTCCGCGAGCTGGTTGACCGTCGGTGCGCGTCCGTTGCGGTTGGCCAGGCGCTCTTGTGCTTCGCGCACCTTCAGCGCACGCTCCTGCGCTCCGCGTGGAACGTGTACGGCCCACCCCGAGTCGCGGAAGTAGCGTCGCATCTCGCCGAGGATCGTTGGCACGGCGAACGACGGGAACGGGTGGCCGCGGTCGCCGTCGTAGCGGTCCAGGGCCTTCAGCAGCCCCAGCGAGGCGACCTGCAGCAGGTCCTCGAACGGCTCGGACGAACGTCCATAGCGCCGAGCCAGACCGCGTGCCAGCGGCATGTACTGCTGCACTAGCGCCTCGCGTGCGCTGGCATCGCCATCACGCTGCCAGCGCCGGAACAGCGCTTGCGTGTCATCGGTTGCGCCCGGTGCCTCAAGCCGCGACATGGCTCCATATTACCCCGTTTTGGGGCGGTCAGGGCAACTGGCGCCGAGCCGGCCGGGCGCGACGGTGGTTCACACAGGTGGTCGCCGACGCCCAGCAAGAGGCGCGAGACGCCCGATAGCATCACCGACGTGAGGTCGGGAGCCAAACGCCGCGTCCTGATCGTCAGTCACTCGGCGGTTCTTCCCGTAAACCAGGAGGTCTACGACGAGCTGGCGAGCAGAGGTTGGGATGTGACGCTGGTGGTGCCCAGCCGCTGGCGCCACCCTTACTCGGCTCGGGCAATAGTGCCGCGGGCGCTTCCGGGTCTCGCGGACGCCATTCGCCCCGTGCCGGTCGTCATGCAAGGGCGCCAGCAGCGTCACTTTTACCTTACGAACCCGTTTCGGTTGTGCGCACAGGCGCGCCCCGACGTCGCCTTCGTCGAGGCCGAGCCGTTTTCGCTGTCCGCGGCACAATGGCGTCTCGCGCTTGTACGCGGCGGCGTTCCCTTTGGAGTCGTATGCGCGGAGAACCGCGATCGCAGCCAGCCGGCATTGGCGCGCTGGTCTCGCTCGCGCGTCCTGCGCGACGCAGTTTTCGTGGCTGCGCGCTCGCCCGACGCGGCGTCGCTCGTGCGAAGCTGGGGCGCGCGTGGGGCCGTCGCCTGGTGGCCCCACGCGGTTCCGAGGTGGGAGCCGGTGGCGAGCGTGCGCGAGCGCGCGTTCACCGTCGGCTACGCGGGCAGGCTGATCGAGAGCAAGGGCGTGCTGGATCTCGTGGCAGCTGTGCGGCAGCTGGACGCGCCGGTTGAGCTGCTCCTAATCGGCGACGGCACAATGCGGACGCAGCTGGAGGGGCAGGCGATCCCCGGCTCGACAGTTCAAGTCCTCAACACGCTCACCCACGAGCAGATGCCCTCGGGCTACGCTCAGATCGACGTACTTGTGCTTCCGTCGCGCACGACGCCGACCTGGTGTGAGCAGTTCGGGCGCGTGATCGCGGAGGCCCTGTGGTGCGGGGTGCCGGTGGTGGGGTCGAGCTCGGGCAGCATCCCACAACTGCTAGAGCTGACCGGCGGTGGCCTGGTGTTCCCGGAGGGCGACGCGGACGCACTCGCTGGTCAGCTCACGAGGCTTCGCAACGAGTCGGCGCTGCGCAAACAGCTCGCCAGCACAGGACAGGCGTCCGTGCGGCGACTCTTCTCCGTGCCCGCGACGACCGACCCGCTCGAGCGTTTGCTGGCGGGCGCGCTCGACGCTGTCAGCTGATCGCGTCTCCGTTCTGTCGAGCGAGCGCGCGCCTGTAGAGGGTGAGCGTCGCCTGCACGTGGTCCTCGATGCCGAACGCCTCGGCGATGCGAAGGCGCCCCGCCCGCCCCATTTGGTGCCCCTGCTCAGGGCCCTCGAGGACACGCTGCACGGCCTGCGCCCACGCCGCGGGTTCGTGCGGCGGTAGCAGATAGCCCTCGCGGCCGTCCCGGACGAGCTCCACGCAACCGCCCACATTCGTCGCCAGCACCGGAACTTCAAGCGCCATCGCCTCGAGCAGCGCCCGCCCGAACGGCTCCTCGTGGGACGCCAGCAACAGCACGTCGAGCGCGCGTACCAGCTCGGGGACATCATCGCGCTCGCCGAGCCAGGAGACACGATCATCCAGCCCCGCGTCGGCGACCAGCTGGTGCAACCGCTCGACGTAAGCGATGTTGTCGAAACGCGTGGAGCGCGCGACGAACTTGGCCGACCCGATCAGCAGTAGATGCGCGTCCACGTGTTGCGTACGCAGCAGCCGCAGCGCTTCGATCGCAGTGTCCTGTCCCTTCCACGGGCTCAGTTGGGCGACGACGCCCAGCAGCACGCGGCGGCTGCCTGCCGCGCCCAGTCGCGCTCGTGCCGCGCCGCGGTCGATGCGCGCGGGATCGAAGCGTGCGATATCGATTGCCGGATGCACGACCTCGGGTCGCGCGTTCGGCGCCGAGGCCCGTACCAGGCCCGCCGTGTAGCGCGAGTTAGCCACCACCGTCGTCGCTGTGCCGGCGATCAGGCGCATGGTCGCACGCGTCGCCGCGCCCGGGGGTAGGCAGTCGCGGACATGCACGACGCTCGCGGCGGGCGAGACGTGGGCAAGGCCGAGCTCGATCCCCGCCCTGATCGAGTTGGCGTGAACCACCTCGGCGCGATGCGCGCGCGCCGCCCGGCGCACCTGCACGGCGGCCATGCTCATCTCCGCCAGCGCACGCGGTGTGTGAGCCGGGTGCAGCCGCAGGCTCCCGGCCGTGCTCGTGATCGGGGTCACGGGGATCCCAAGCTCCTCGACGGCCTGTGCCAGCCGGCCCGGCGGCGAGGCCACGCGCGCCTGCACGCTCGGCGGCAGCCCCGACAGGAGGATCAGCATCGAGCGCTCGGATCCGCTGACCTCGGCCGTGTGGTTGACGTACAGGACCCTCACGAGCCCGTCCGCGTCGGCCCGAGCAGCGCCGCTTCGACCCGTTTGGCGATCGCCGGCCAGCTGAAGTCGCCCGCTCGTGCGGCGCCGTTGCGGCCGAGCCGCTGCGCCAGCTCCCGATCGAGGAGCAGCCGCGTCACCGCCGCTCCCACGGCGGCCGCATCGGTTGGGTCGACGAGCAGCCCACTGACGCCGTCCACGACGGCGTCGAGCGGTCCCGCGACGTTGCCGGCGACCACTGGCTTGCCGTACGCGTTCGCCTCCAGGTAGACGATCCCGAAGCCCTCACCGGCGAGACGGCTCGGCATCGCGAGCACGTCTGCGCGTCGCAGCCAGGAGTTGCGCTCCTCGTCGGAGACGGCGCCCACGAATCGCGCGGTCCCGTCGAGGCCGCACGAGCTTGCGAGGGCTTCGAGCCCCTGACGCAGCGGTCCCTCGCCGATCACCACCCACTCGACGTCGGGCACTCGAGCGCGCACGTCGGCGAGCGCTCGGATCAGCACGTCATGTCCCTTGTAGCTGTGTTTGAGCTGGGCGATCGTCAGCACGGTCGGACGCTCGGCCGACAGCGCACCGGGATCGCTCGGAAGCTCGACGCCGGGCGGGATCAGCCTCAGATCCGCGGGCGAGGTCCCCGTGGCGGCGATCAACGAGGCGGTGTACGCGCTGATCGCTATCACCACGTCCGCACGTGCGGCGGCGAACGCGGAGAGCCTCGGTCTGCCGAGGATCTCGTTTGCGTAGAAGTACTGCGCCGTGCGCCCGCCGAGCAGACGGCGGACGACCGCGGCGGCCGGGCTGGTGATCACGTGCGCGCTCAGCGTCACATCCGGTCTGAAGCGCAACGCGTGCCGCAGTCCGCCGGCGTTCAGCGCGAGCATCCGCGCCGCGCCTCCGCCGATGTGCGCGTCAACCCGCCGAGTCGTGAGCTTGCCTTCGCCGTCGAAGCGTCCCGCGCCCGGCTGTGCGAGTGTCACCACCTCGGTCTGAAATCCCGTGATCGCGAGCGCGAGCCCGTGAACGAGGGCCTGGACTCCTCCATGGGCGGGCGGGAAGTCCGGGGTGAGGATCAGCAGCCGCGGCCTAGCGCCTGCGTTGTCAGGAGCGACGTGGGTGCCAGCGGTCACCTGCGACCGCGGGCTCGTCATCGCACAGGCGTCGCGCCGAACAGCTCCGCCCATGTCCGCATCGCGCGCCGCAGCAGTGTGAACTGCTCTTGCTCCAGCGGTAGCCGGTCCGCAAGTTGCGCATAGGCGTCGGGTACCGACTCGGCGGTGAGCACCACAGAGTCCACCGCGCGCCAGAACGTCTCGTTGACCGCGAGCCCGCGTGACTCCTTCGCCAGGTTGGAGAACACGTTCGAGGCGCGCTCGTGACGGATCGCTGGGGAGCCGCTGTTCACCGCCAGGCCCAGATGATCGGCTACGCGCTTAGCTAGCACGCCTCCCCAGATGTCCCCGAAGCGGTCAAAAGCGTATTCGGGGCCCATCAGCAGGAAGTACATCGCCGCGGTGAACTCCGTGCGCCACGCGATGTTCATAGAGCACATCGGGAAGTAGCGACCTCGTGGAATCGTCTGGTCGCTCCACTGCGCAGATATCTCCACGCGACTGGCCAGCAGCTGCGTCGCAGCGTCGAAATCGGGTACGCCACTCCAAAGACCGTGGTTGAGCACGACCGCAGGCTCGCGGTCGGTGGCGAAGTAGGGGACCCCCCGCGGGCTCGCGGCATCGAGCGTGCTGACCCATGCTGGATCGACAGCGCTCTGCAGGCGTGCCCAATGGCTATTCAGGAACCCCGGATTAGCGGCGTCCGGGCGAGTGTCGTCGTCCAGAGCAACGATCATGTCTGGGTGCATCTGATGTGCGATCCAGCAACCAAACGAGCGCACGCAGCCACTTCCTCGAGGAATGATCCATGCGGCGTCTCCCAATTGCTCGTCGATGTCGCACCAGGCGAAATGCTGAACGTTGGCACCTGTAACCGAAAAGGTTCGCTCAGGGCCATCCTCGACAACGACCACTGTGGCGTCGGAGAGCTCGTGTTGCCACGCGTCGAGAAACCCCGCGAGGCTCGCCTCTCGTGCAGTCGGCACAACCACGACAGCTTCCACCCGCAGCACCGCCCCCCGGCATCGGCTCTCCAAGTGGGCGCATGTTATACCGAGACTGACCTCGACTTGTTGCGCGCGAGTTAGGCTCAACCGAGATGATGATTCCCCGCGAGCCCCCGCCGAGCGTGCAGGAGATCCTTGAAGCAAGGATCGGCGAGGAGATGGCGCTGAACGACCGCTACCTGAACCCGCAGATGGGGCGGATCGTGCGCACGCTCGGGTTTGACAAGGTGTGGAGCGGGGGGGAGGGGGCGCACCTGATCGACGCCGAGGGCGAGCGCTACCTCGACCTGTTCGGCGGCTACGGCGTGTTCGCGGTCGGGCGCAACCACCCCGATGTGATTGCCGCAATCGAGCAGGTGCTGGCAGCGCGCACGGGCAACCTGCCGCAGCTGGGCGTGACGCTGCTCAGCGGTGTTCTTGCAGAGCAGCTACTCGCGCGTGCGCCTGACAGCGTCGCGGCGATGGTGCCGGCGAACACCGGCACCGAGGCGGTCGAGGCGGCGATCAAGATCGCGCGTGCCGCCACCGGGCGCGGTCGAATCCTGTACGCCGAGCATGCCTTCCACGGGCTCACGCTCGGCTCGCTGTCGCTCAACGGTGGCGTCGAGTTCCGCGAGGGTTTCGGGCCGCTGCTGCCTGGTTGTGATCCCGTCGGTTTCGGCGACCTCGACGCGCTCCAGCGCGAGCTCGAACGCGGCGACGTCGCCGCCTTCATCGTCGAGCCGGTCCAGGGCAAGGGGGTCAACATCCCGGCGCCCGGCTACCTCCCCGGAGCCCAGCGGCTCTGCCGCGAGGCGGGCGCGCTGTTCGTTTGCGACGAGGTGCAAACCGGCATCGGGCGCACCGGGCGCTTCCTCGCACTCGAGCACTGGGGTCTTCAGCCCGACATGATCTGCGTCGCCAAGGCGCTGTCCGGTGGCTTCGTGCCGATCGGCGCCGTGCTCGTCTCGCGCGCGGCGTTTGCGCAGGTGTTCGACGGTATGGAGCGCGCCGTCCGCCACGGCTCCACGTTTGGCGGCAACGACCTCGCCGCCGCCGCAGCGCTCGCCACGCTGCGCGTACTCGAGCGCGAGGATCTCGTCGGCCGCGCCGAGCGCATGGGCGCGCTGCTGCTCGAGTTGACCACGCCGCTGATCGAGCGCTTTGAGGTCGTCACAGACGTGCGCGGGGTGGGGCTGATGTGGGCGATCGAATTCGGACCGCCCGCCGGCACGAGCGCCCGGCGCTTGTGGGAGACGGTCGAGCGCCGCCAGCCGGGGCTGTTCTCACAGCTCGTCACCGTGCCGCTGTTCCACGAGCACAGGATCTTCTGCCAGGTCGCCGGCCACCGCATGAACGTGATCAAGGCGCTGCCCGCGCTCACGATCGAGGAGTCGGAGATCCGTCGCTTCGCCGCCGCGCTGGAGCAGACGATCGCTGCCGCCGAGCGCTACCCCGCCGCGCTTGCGCGCTTCGGATTGCGGACCGGGCTGCGCGCCGTCGGCGTCGGGCGCTAGATCCGTCAGCGGGCCGCGGTCAGCCCGATCCGCGGACGGAATTCACAGCTCCGCTCCAGTGCGCGCGGCTCGCACCGCTAGCCTAAGCGGCCGTGTCCGTAACCAGAGATGACATCCGCAACGTCGCGATCGTCGCGCACGTCGATCACGGCAAGACCACGCTCGTGGACGCGATGCTGTGGCAGTCGGGCGCGTTTCGCGTCGGCCAGGACGTCGCCACACGCGTGCTCGACTCGATGGACCTCGAGCGCGAGAAGGGCATCACGATCCTCGCCAAGAACACCTCGCTGCGCTACAAGGACGTCAAGCTCAACATCATCGACACCCCCGGGCACGCCGACTTCGGCGGCGAGGTCGAGCGCGGGCTGACAATGGTCGACGGCGTGCTGCTGCTCGTCGACGCCTCCGAGGGGCCGCTGCCGCAGACGCGCTTCGTGCTGCGCAAGGCGCTCGAGTCCAAGCTGCCGGTGATCCTCGTCATCAACAAGGTCGACCGCCCCGACGCGCGCGTCGCCGAGGTCGTCGACGAGGTCTACGAGCTATTCCTCGACCTCGACGCCGACGAGCACCAGATCGAGTTCCCGATCGTCTACTGCAACGCAAAGGCTGGCGTGGCCTCGTTGCACTACGACCCCGGGCATCCGATTAAAGAGGAAAATCTCGCGCCGCTGCTCGACCTGCTGCTCGAGCGCATCCCCGCGCCGACATACGACCCCGAGCACCCGCTGCAGGCGCTCGTCACCAACCTCGACGCCTCCCCGTACGTCGGGCGGCTGGCCATCTGCCGCGTGCGCCACGGGAACATCCGCAAGGGCCAGCAGATCGCGTGGTGCCGCGCCGACGGCTCGATCCAGCGGGCGACGGTAGCCGAGCTGTACGTCACCGATGCGCTCGACCGCGTCGACGCGCCCGAAGCTGGCCCAGGAGAGATCATCGCCGTGGCCGGCATCGCCGAGGTCACGATCGGCGAGACGCTCGCCGACCTCGGCGACCCGCGCCCGCTGCCAGTAATCAGCGTCGATGAGCCCGCCATGTCGATCACGCTCGGCGTCAACACTTCGCCGCTAGCCGGCAAAGACGGCGACAAGATCACCGCCCGCCAAATCCGCGCGCGCCTGGATCAGGAGCTCATCGGAAACGTCTCGCTACGCGTGCAGGACACTGAGCGACCGGACACCTACGAGGTGCAGGGCCGCGGCGAGCTGCAGTTGGCAGTGCTCGTCGAGATGATGCGCCGGGAGGGCTTCGAGCTGACCGTTGGGCAGCCCCACGTCGTCGAGCGTGAGATCGACGGCAAGCGCAACGAGCCCGTCGAGCGACTGTCCGTCGACGTCCCCGAGGAGCACGTCGGCACCGTCACACAGCTGCTCGCAGCGCGCAAGGGACGCATGGAGCACATGACCAACCACGGCACCGGCTGGGTGCGCATGGACTACCTCGTGCCCGCCCGCGGGCTGATCGGCTTCCGCACGCAGTTCCTGACCGAGACCCGCGGCACCGGCATCATGCACCACGTCTTCGACCGCTGGGAGCCATGGGCCGGCGAGCTGCTCACGCGGACCAGCGGCGTGCTCGTCGCCGACCGCCGCGGCGAGACCGTCACGTTCTCGCTGTTCACGTTGCAGGAACGCGGCTCGCTGTTCGTGGGTCCCGGCGAGGAGGTCTACGAAGGCATGATCATCGGCGAGAACGCTCGCTCGGAGGACCTCGACGTCAACCCCGTCAAGGAAAAGCACCTCACGAACATGCGCTCCTCTACCGCCGACGTGCTCGTGCGTCTGGATGCCCACCGCAAACTCACGCTCGACGAAGCGCTCGAGTTCGTGCGCGAGGATGAGGCCGTCGAGGTCACGCCCGTCTCCGTGCGCATGCGCAAGGTCGTGCTCTCCAAGGTGGAACGCCTGAAGGCCGTGCGCACGGCGCGCAAATGAGCGTCCGCTCGCTCGATGGCGTAGCCGCCGCGCCGGCGAGCGAGATCCAGCTTCGCGGTCTGGAGAAGTCCTTTCGCGGGCCCGACGGGCCGATCCGGGCGGTGCGCGGCATCGACGTGCAGATTGCCGCCGGTGAGACCGTCGCGCTGCTCGGCCCCAACGGCGCCGGCAAGTCGACCACGATCGACATGCTGCTCGGGCTGCTCGCGCCCGACGCAGGCAGCGTGTCCGTGTTTGGCCGCCCGCCCGCGCGGGCCGTCGCCGATGGCGCTGTCGGGGGGATGCTGCAGACCGGCACGCTGATCAGGGATCTCTCCGTCAGAGAGCTGGTCGCGATGATGGCCTCGCTGTACCCCTCGCCGCTCGGCGTGGGCGAGGCGCTCGAGCTGGCGGGCGTGAGTGACATCTCCAGCCAGCGCACGCAGAAGCTTTCCGGCGGTCAGACCCAACGCGTACGCCTCGCCGTCGCGCTTGTCAGCGATCCGCAGCTGCTCGTGCTCGATGAGCCGACCGTCGCGCTCGACGTCGAGAGTCGCCGCGCGTTCTGGACGACGATGCGCGCGTTCGCCGTGCGCGGCAAGACGATCGTGTTCGCCACGCATTACCTCGAGGAGGCCGACGCGTACGCCGATCGTGCCGTGCTGATGGCACATGGAGCGATCGTCGCCGATGGGCCCACCACCGAGATCAAGGCGATGGTCGGCACGCGCACGCTGCGCGCGACGCTGCCCGGCGTCGAACTCGACGCGCTCTCCGCACTGCCCGGGGTCAGCAGCGCCGAGCGCCGCGGCGATGCGATCGCGCTGCGCTGCGCTGACTCCGACGCGGCCATCAGGGCGCTGCTTGCCGCCTACTCGGAGGCGCGCGACATCGAGATCGCCGCCGCCGGCCTGGAGGAGGCGTTCCTGCAGCTGACGGGCGACGGAAAGGGCGCTGGTGCTGGCGGCACCCTGCCGCCCAACGTCGGTGGGGCGAGCACGCGGGGAGAGGCCTGATGGCGCTCGTGTACATGCGCTACGAGCTGCTGCGGACGCTGCGCAACCGGCGTTTCTTCCTGCTCTCGCTTGGCTTTCCGCTGATCCTCTTCTTCGTGACCGCGGGCCCCAACCGCCACGTCCGCGACTTCGGCGGGAGCGGCATCTCGTTTCCGCTCTACTACATGGTCGGGATGGCCGCGTTCGGGACGATGAGCGCGATGCTCTCCAGCGGCGCGCGGATCGCCGGCGAGCGCGCCGTCGGCTGGAATCGCCAGCTGCGCATCACGCCGCTCAGGCCGCGCGCGTACTTCCGCGTGAAGGTGCTCACCGGGTACATGATGGCGCTGATCAGCCTGCTCGCGCTATACGCGGCCGGCGCCTCGCTGGGGGTTAGCCTGACCGCTGAAGAGTGGCTGAAGATGACCGGGCTGATCCTGATCGGCCTCGTGCCGTTCGCAGCGCTCGGGGTCATGCTCGGGCACCTGCTCACACCCGACTCGATCGGCCCCGCGCTCGGCGGCGGCGTGTCGCTGCTCGCGCTGCTCGGCGGCGTGTGGTTCCCGCTCGGCAGCCACGGCTTCCTGCACGACGCCGCCCAGTTCATCCCGTCTTACTGGCTCGTTCAAGCGAGCCACGTGGCGTTCGGCGGCTCCGCGTGGAGCACGATGGGATGGGCCGTGATGATCGCGTGGACGGTGGTCCTGGCGCTGCTCGCGGCGCGCGCCTACCGGCGCGACACCGGGCGCGTCTAGGTGGGTAGGGTACCGCCGATGATCGCAATCACAAGAGCCCCTTTCCCCCTCAGGATCGCCGTTTGCGCCGTGTTGCTGGCCTGCTCCGCGCTGATGCTCGCCGCGGGTGCCGCCGGCGCCGCGAGCACCCCCAACTACCAGCCGGAGAGCCTCAAAACCTACGAACAGCAGCTCGCCAGCGGGCAGATCCAGGCCGTCACGGTCAACAAGAAACTGCGTTCGCTGCGCATCACGCTCAAGGACGGCAGTTACGTGATCGCGAAATACGGGCCCAAAGAAGAGCCCAAGAACGTCGCCGCGCTTGAAGCCAAGCACGTGCCCGTGACGATCCTCACGCCCACGGAAGCCGCCAAACAGGTGACCAAAAAACCGGCCCACCACAAACTGCGCTACATCGCCGGTGGCATCTTGATCGTTGTGATCGTGATCGTCGGGGCCGTGCTGTACATCAATCGCAAACGCCAGAGCGAACGCGAATAGCTTCTGTGAGGCAGGCGTGCGGCTGACGCTCGCGGCCGTGCGGCCTGCGCTCGCGCCGTGCGGCTAACCCACATGCGCTGCGCATAAGACTGAGAACGAGACTCAGTCTTATGATAGGTTGGCGCGTATGGGCAAACACCAGCGCATCGTCCTCGCGGCGAGCCTCGTCGCGCTGTGCACGCCGCTCGCCGGCTGCGGCGGCAGCGGATTGGGCGCCACCCCTCATGGCCGGATCCTCGCGGTCGGCGCTGAGAACCAGTACGCGAACGTGATCGCGCAGGTCGGCGGGCGCTACGTGAGTGCGCTCGCGATCGAGAGCAACCCGAACACCGACCCGCACACATTCGAGGCCAGCCCAAGCGTCGCAGAGGTCATCGGCCGGGCGGGGCTGGTCGTCCAGAACGGCCTTGGATACGACACGTTCATGGAACAGGTCGAGTCCGCCTCCGGGGGGATTGGATCCAATTCCCAGCGCAAGGTGATCGACGTGCAGAAGCTGCTCGGGCTGCCCGACTCCACGTCCAACCCGCACCTCTGGTATCAGCCGCGGACGATGCCTGCGGTGGCGAACGCGATCGCCGCCGACCTGTCGTCGCTGCAGCCCGCGCATGCCGCCTACTTCCAGGCGCGGGCGAGTGCGTTTGTGCGCTCGTTGACGCCGTGGTTGCAGACGCTCAGGCGCTTCGCGGCGGAATATCCGGACACGCCCGTCGCCACCACCGAGCCGGTCGGCGACTACATGCTCGAAGCGGCCGGGGTCGTCAACCTGACGCCGTTCGGCCTGCAGGCGGACATCATGAACGGCGTCGATCCCGCGCCACAGGACGTCACGCTTCAGAACGGCCTGTTCTCGAGCCATCGCGTGAAGGCGTTTGTCTACAACCAGCAGGTCACCGATTCGCTGACGCAGTCGTTCCTGCAGGAAGCCAAACGCCACGGCGTGCCCGTGGTCGCGGTGTACGAGACGATGCCGACGCCCGGGTATGACTACCAGTCGTGGATGCTCGCCGAGGCCCAGGCGCTACGCCGCGCGGTCGCCGAAAAACTCTCCACGGAAAAGCTGTGAGCGGGCGCGGCGAGCAGAGCGGCAGCGACCAGGGTCTGCCCATTGCCAGGGAGACCGGAACCCAGGAGACCCATGCCAATGAGATCCTGACCGTGGAGGGGGTCGGCGTGCGCCTGTCCGGGCGCGAGATTCTACGCGACGTCAGCTTCGCCATCCGTGCGGGCGAGTTCACGGGGCTGATCGGCGCCAACGGCTCCGGCAAGACGACGCTGTTCCGGGCGATCCTCGGGCTGCAGCCGCCGAGCGCCGGGCGCGTGTTGATCGACGGTCGCCCGCGCTCGCACCGCAATCCGCTGATCGGCTACGTCCCCCAGAAGTTCCTGCTCGATCCCGACATGCCGCTGCGCGCGCGCGATCTCGTCCGCCTGGGCATCGACGCGCACCGCCTGGGTATTCCGCGGCCCTCGCGCGCGCGCCGCGCGCTGGTCGAGCAGATGCTTGAGGCGGTCGACGCCCGCGACTTCGCCGACGCGCGGGTGGGGCTGCTGTCCGGCGGCGAGCAGCAGCGCGTGCTGATCGCCCACGCGCTGATCGCGCGCCCGAAGCTGCTGCTGCTCGACGAGCCGCTGGCCAACCTTGATCTGCGCGCCGGCCAGGAGGTCGTCGCGCTGCTCGCGCGGATCGCCGCCGAGCAGCGGATCGCGGTGCTGATCAGCGCGCACGAGATGAACCCGCTGCTGCCGGTGATGGATCGCATCGTCTACCTCGCCGCCGGGCGCGCCGCGAGCGGTACCACCGCGGAAGTCGTGCGCGCGGACGTGCTCAGCGAGCTGTACGGCAGCCACGTCGACGTGCTCAACGTGCACGGGCGCGTGCTCGTCGTCGCCGGCGCCGGCGACGCCTCCGACCTGCACGGACACGAGGCAGTGCTACCCGGGTTGGAGATCCTCTCGTGAGCGCCCTCGCGCGTACACCCGTGGACGGCCACCCGCTGAGCGCTGCGCTGGCGCCGGTGATCGAGCCGGGGTTCTTCTCAAGCGTTGACGTGCGCGTGGCGATCACGATCGGCGCGATCGTGGCGATCGTATCGGGGACGGTGGGGGTGTTCACGGTCATCCGCGGCCAGTCCTTCGCCGGCGAGGCGCTCGGTGACGTCAACACGACCGGCGGCTCGGCCGCGTTCCTGGCGGGCGTCGGGCCGCTGCTGGGCTTCGTCGTCGTCGGCGTCGTCGCGGTGGGGGCGATGGAGCTGATCGGCATCCAGCGCCCGCGCGGGCGCGACCTGGCGACAGGCATCGTGCTGGGGGCGGCACTCGGCCTGGCGGCGCTGCTGCTGTATCTAGACACGACCGTGCACAGCACGACCGGCGCCACGCAGACGATCCTGTTCGGCTCGGTGTTCACCGTCGCCAGCTCGACGATCGCGCCGGTGGCAGCGCTGGGCGTGGCGGTGCTCGGACTCGTGGCGCTGCTGTACCGGCCGTTGCTGCTCAGCTCGATGAGCGCCGAGATGGCCGCCGCGCGCGGGATTCGCGTGCGTCTCGTCGGCGCCGCATACCTGCTGGCGCTAGCGGTGGCGGTGTCGCTCGCGGCGATCACGATCGGCACGATCCTCTCCACCGCGCTGCTCGTCGGGCCCGCCGCGACGGCGCTGCGCTTGACCCGCAGACCCGGCGTGGCGATCGCCGTTGCCGGGCTGCTGGGTGTGGCGGCGATGTGGCTCGGCATTCTGCTCGCATACGACAGCTTCGACTGGCCGCCCGTGGACACCGGCTGGCCGGTGAGCTTCTTCGTCGTCAGCCTGATCTTCCTCGGCTACCTGCTCTCGGGTGTGCCCGCGTTGCTGCAGCGACGGGCGCGGGCGGTGTAGATGTTCTCGGGCTTCATGGTCAACGCGTGGACGGTGGCGAGCATCGTCGCCGTGGTCGCCGGCCTGGTCGGCTTCTTCGTCGTGCTGCGCGGCTCGGCGTTCGTCGCCCACGCGGTGCCCAACGGCTCCTTCGCGGGCGCTGCCGGGGCGAGCCTCGTGGGGATCAACACGCTGATCGGCCTGGGAGCGTTCTCGCTGCTGGGCGCGCTCGGCATCGGCTTCCTCGGCAGGCGCGGGCGTCACGACGTCGTGACGGCGCTCGCGCTCGTCGTGATGCTCGGGCTCGGCGCGCTGTTCCTGTCGATGAGCGTCGAGTACGCGCCGGAGATCGAGTCGCTGCTGTTCGGCGAGGTGCTGGGCATCGCCAGCAATGAGGTGGCGCCGACTGCCGCGCTCGCGCTCGTGTGCATCGCGGCGATCGCGCTGCTGTACCGACCGCTAATGCTGTCCTCGGTGCTCGCCGAGGTGGGCGAGGCGCGCGGGGTGAGCAGCTTCAGGATGGAGCTGTGCTTTCTGACGGTCGTCGCGCTCGCGAGCACCATGACCGTCCCCGTCGTCGGCACGCTGCTGATCTTCAGCCTCATGATCGGCGCCCCCGCGGCCGCGCGAGCGCTGACGGACAGGCCGCACGTGGCGATGGCGCTGTCGGTGGCGATTGCGCTTGGCACCGTATGGAGCGCGATCGCGCTCTCCTATGAGACGGACTACCCGATCGGGTTCTTCGTCGGCAGCATCAGTGCCGGCGCGTACGCGCTCGGGCGCGCGTGGGCGGCCTACCATCGGTGACATGAGTGCCGACGCGTCACAGGAGTGGGTGCAGCAAGCCGAGCTTGCACTGAGCGCCGCCGGGCGTAAGCGTGGTGGCGCCAGGCGGGCGCTACTAGAGCTGCTCGCCGGGGAGGAATGCGCGTTGACGGCGCTCGAGATCGAGGACGCGCTGCGCGCGCGCTCCTCGCGGCGGGTCAGCCGCGCGAGCGTGTACCGGATCCTCGACGAGCTGGAGGCGCTGGCGCTCGTCCAGCGCGTGGAGACCGGCCAGGCGATGGTCCGCTACGAGCGCGTGTGCGAGCACGAGCAGCACCACCACCACCTCGTGTGCGACCAGTGCGGTCTGGTGATGCCGTTCTCCGACGCGAGGCTCGAGCGCGCGATCGACTCGCTCAGCGCGCGGGTGCCGTTGGCGGTCTCAGAGCACGAGATCGTGCTGCACGGCGCGTGCAGGGACTGCGCGGCTTGAGGATCTAGCGGGCTCGGGCTGCGCGGGCGTCGAGCAGCTCAGGCCGCGACGCGAGTGGGCGTCGCGGTGCTCGAGCGGGTGCCCGAGAACTGCATCGCGCCGTCCTCGACGGCGCCGAAGCGGAGGCCGAGGACGTCGCGCGGGTAGTTCTGGTACAGACGCCACGGCGGCTTTGAGCCCTGCTTGGGGAATGTCTCGATCGCGCGCTGGATGTAGCTCGAGGAGAAGTCGAGCATCGGCTGGCGCTCGATCGTGGGGTCGCTGTCGTCGGGGGTGCACTGCGCATATCCGTGCGCGTCCATGTGGTTGAGCAGGCGGCAGACGTATTCGCAGGTGAGGTCGCACTTGAGCGTCCAGGAGGCGTTGGTGTAGCCGATCGCAAACGCCATGTTGGGGACGCCGCCGAGCATCATGCCCTTGTAGCTGGTCGTCTGCGGGAGCTCGATCGCGCGCTCGTCGACGGACAGCTCGATGCCGCCGAACACGAGCATGTTCAGGCCGGTGGCGGTGACGATCACGTCTGCCTCGAGCTCTGTCCCGGAGGCGAGCGCCAGCCCGTTCTCGGTGAACGTCTCGATCTGGTCTGTGACCACCGAGGCGCGCCCGGCGCTGAGCGCCTCGAACAGGTCGCCGTCAGGCACCAGGCACATGCGCTGGTCCCATGGGTCATAGCGCGGCTTGAAGTGCGTGTCGATGTCATAGCCGGGCGGAAGTCGACGCTCGACGCCCTTGCGGATTAGCCGCTTGATCAGCGCGGGCCGGCGCCTGCTGAGCTGGTAGAGCAGCGTCGCGAGCAGCACGTTCTTCCAGCGCACAAGCGGGTATGCGACCTTCGCTGGCAGCGCGCGGCGCAGCGCGCCGGCGATCGGATCAACGCCTGGCAGCGACAGCACATAGCTCGGCGAGCGCTGCAGCATCGTCACGTGCGCCGCGCGCTTGGCCATCGCCGGCACTAGCGTCACGGCGGTCGCGCCGCTGCCGATGACGACTACGCGCTTGCCCGCATAGTCGATGTCCTCGCTCCACTGCTGCGGGTGCACGACGCGCCCGGCGAAGCGCTCGATCCCGGGAAAGTCTGGCGTGTAGCCCTCGTCATAGCGGTAGTAGCCGCTGCACAGGAACAGGAACGAGCAGCTGAGCTCGACCGTCTCGCCGGTGTCGCTGCGCTCTGCGCGCACGGTCCAGCGCGCCTCGGCGGTCGAGAACTCGGCGCCCAGCACGCGATGCTGGAAGCGGATGTTGCGGTCGATGCCGCCCTCGCGGGCGGTGTCGCGCACGTAGTCGAGGATCGCCGGCCCATCGGCGATCGCGTGGGCGTCCTTCCACGGGCGGAAGCGGTAGCCGAGCGTGTACATGTCCGAGTCAGAGCGGATCCCCGGGTAGCGGAACAGATCCCACGTGCCACCGATCGCCTCGCGCGCCTCGAGGATCGCGTAGGTCTTCCGCGGGCAGCTGGCCTGCAGATGGTGGGCTGCGCCGATGCCGGACAGGCCGGCGCCGACGATCAGGACGTCAACGTGTTCGAGCGACATGCGTGACCGTCAGTGTACGGGGAGGCGGTCGGCGTCGGGAGCGAGAGTAGAATCAAGGTATGGAGTCAGCCTCGCGGAAGCCGAAGTCCTCACCGCAGACGCCCTTGCTGTCGGTTGGTCATGAGGAGGAGTGGGCTGAGATCAACCGAGAAGAGGCCGAGCAGCTTCGCGCCAGCAACATGTCGCTGACACCCGCCCAGCGGCTCGAGGTCGGCCAGAGACTTTCCCAGCAGGCGGTCTCGCTGCTCGCCGCGTCCATACGGGCCGGCCATGCCCCAAGACGAGCTCTCTGGTCCTGACCTCGCCGGCGTCGTCGCGGACGCCGATGCGGTCGGGCTCGAGTACGTCGTGATCGGCGGTTTCAGCGTGATCTACCACGGTTACGTTCGGGCGACCAAAGACAGCGATCTGCTCGTGCCGGACGGGCCCGACGCAGACGCGGCGGTGCTTCGCTTCCTCGAGCGCGTGGACGGCAGGCGATTGCGCGATGGCAAGGTGCTGACACCCGAGGATGTTGATGGCGGTGAGCATCTACGCATCAGTAGCCGGCACGGCATCGTCGATATCATGCGTGGCGGGCTTCCACCCCTCGACTACGACACGGTGGCGGATCGCGCCGAGACGACAGAGTGGGACGGGCAGACGGTCCGCGTCGCGGCGCTTCGAAGCGTCGTCGGCTTCAAGCGTCTGGCGGGACGGCCTCAGGACCGTCTGGATCTCGCCGAGCTGGACGCGCTCTACGACGAGCTTCCGATCGAGCCGATCCCCGGGCTCGATGACATTGCAGGCTGAGCCGGCGAGCGCCTCTGCCCCACATCGCCGGGCTAGCCCTCTGCTCCCTCTGTCGCAACGCCCCTGCGCCCGCGCGCGGCGGTGCCACCCGGCGTCGTGACGGCGTCGTGCTCCTGCTTGGACTCGTCGGCTTCCCGGTGCAGCGTTCCCTCGACGTTCAGCCGCGGCAGCAGCCGATCCAGCCGCGCGGGCAGCAGCCAGGTGACCCTGCCGATGATGTCAAGCGTCGCCGGCAGCAGCATGCAGCGCACGACCAGCGCATCGAGGAATACCGCGCTTGCGAGGCTCAGGCCGAACTCCTTGATGATGCGGTCTTCGCCGAGCATGAACGACAGGAACACGCACACCATGATCGCCGCCGCGGCCGTCACCACGCGTCCGGTCAGCGCGAGGCCCTCGGCGACCGCGCGCGAGTGCTCGCGCGTATGCGTCCAGCGCTCGTGCATGCGCGAGACCAGGAAGACCTCGTAGTCCATCGACAGCCCGAACACGATTGCGAACAGCATCACCGGGATGAAGGACTCGATCGGCCCTTGCTGGGTGCCCATTAGGCTCCCCAGCCAGCCCCACTGGAAGATCGCGACGATCACGCCCAGGGACGCGCCGATGCTGAGCAGGTTCATCACCGCGGCTTGCAGCGGTATCACCAGCGAGCGGAAGACGACCAGCAACAGCAGGGCAGACAGGAGCACGACCACGCCGATGAACAGCGGCAGCTTGTGGCCGAGCGTCGTTGCGAAGTCGACCGCTCCGGCGGTCACGCCGCCCACGTACACGGTCATCCCCGTGCGCGCCGCCAGCGGCGGGATCACGTGTTCGCGCAGGCGCGATACGAGCTGCGTGGTCGCATAGGCCTGTGGTGAGGAGCGTGGGTATACGGTGATCGTGGCGACTTCGCCGTTGGAGTTCAGTCTGGCTGGCGCGACCGACACGACGCCGGGTGTCGCCGCGATCGCCGCGCGCAGCCGCCGCACAGAGGTCGTGCCCGTGTCGATCGTCGTCAGCAGGACGCCGTTTTCGGCGGCTTCACGCTTTGGATTGGGCACCTTCGCGACGACGAGCAGCGGTCCGTTGAAGCCTTCCCCGAAGCCTTGCGCCAGCAGCTCGTATGCCTTGTGGGTGGTCTGGCCGGCGGGATCGTTGGAGGCGTCGCTGGAGCCCAGCCGCAGCGCGGTCGCGGGTGCGGCGATCAGCAGCATCGTCAGCGCGGCCAGCGCCGCGATCGTCTTCGGTCGCCGGTGCACAAATGCGCTCCAGCGCAGCCACGTGGTTCCCGCTCCAGCTGAGCCTGCCGCGGCGGCGTCGGCGGCCTCGCCGTCCTGCAGCGCGGCGCGCGCACGCGCACGCGCCCTGCGTCCGCCCGCAGCCACACGCGCGCCCGCCATCGTCAGCAGGGCGGGCAGCAGCGTCAGCGAGGCGAGCATCACGAGCAGCACGCCGATCGACGCGGAGATCGCCACGCCGTAGAGGAATTCGACGCCGAGCAGCATCATGCCCAGCAGCGCGATCACGACCGTCGAGCCCGCGAACAGGACCGCGCGGCCGGCGGTGTCGATCGCCTGCACGACCGACTCACGCGCGTTCTGGAACGTCGGCCCGGGCGTGGCGTACGCCTCGCGGAAGCGCGTGAGAATGAACAGCGCGTAGTCGATCCCGACGCCGAGCCCGATCATCGCGGCGAGCTCGGAGGAGAAGTTGGGGGTGTCGACCACGTGCGTGAACAGCGCGATCGCGCCGAGGCCGGTGCCGAGCCCGAACAGTGCGGTGACGATCGGCAGGCCCATCGCGATCAGCGAGCCGAACGTCAGCAGCAGCACGACGATCGCCGCCAGCAGGCCGACGGCGCCGGCCACGCCAAACCCGACCTGCTCGGTGGCCTCGATCGCCTGTCCGCCGAGCTGCACGTCGAGCCCCGGCCTCGCGTAGGAGCGCGCCACCTGCACGACGCGTTCGGGGGCGCTCTTGGGCAGGAGGTTGGCTTTCTCGTCGAATACGACGGTCGCGAACGCGATCTTCTTGTTGGCCGAGATCGCCTTGCCTGCTGCGCCGCCTGCGTAGGGGCTGATGACGCTCGTCACGTGCGCGAGCGTCGCGACCTTGGCGAACATCGCGCTCATGCGCGCGCGCACTGCCGGCGCGAGGACGCTGCCGGAGCTGACCTCGTAGACGATCGTGTCGCGGTCGCCCGCCTGCGCGGGGAAGCTGTGCTGGAGCAGGTCGGCGGCGCGCTGGGCGTCGGAGTTGGGCAGCGTGAAGTTGTTGGAGTAGCTCGTGCCGGCGGACTGTGCGAACGCGTTGACCGCGAGCAGCAACAGCACCCAGCCGAGCACGACGTACTTGCGGTGCGTGGTGGACCAGCGCGCGAGCTTCAGCATGACGTGCCCCTAGCGTAGCCGCTGGCCCGACGCTACCTATACTGCCGCCAGCGATCCCGGCCGAGAGGGGACCGCGAGACCTCGTTGATCAGGCGACACCCGTGAACGACCAAGAACTCGAAGAGCGGATCGCCGCATTTCCTAGCTGGCACTACATGTTCGAGTTCGAGGGCGGGGTGCGAACGCCCGTCCCGTGGCCGGGCCAGATCAACCGCCACCGCCAGCGCCGGCGCTACTTCTTTGATGCCCTGCTGGCGTTGATGGGGGGAACGCTCGGTGGCCACCGGGTGCTCGACCTCGGTTGCAACGCCGGCCTGTGGTCGCTGAGCGCGATCGAGTCTGGAGCCGACTTCGTGCTTGGCATCGATGCCAACCAGATGTACATCGATCAGGCCGAGCTCGTGTTCGAGGCCAAGGGCGTTGAGCGCTCGCGCTATAGCTTCGTGCGGGGCAACATCTTCGAGCGGCGCTTCGACGGCCAATTCGACGTAGTGCTGTGTCTCGGGATCATGGAAGTCAGCGCCAAGCCGGTCGAGCTGTTCGAGCTGATGTGCGGGGCCGGCGCGAAGGTGATCGTCATCGACACAGGGATCTCGCGCGCGCGCTCAAGTTTCTTCGAGGTTGCGAAGCTCCACGAGCCGCGCAACCGGGTCGACCACGAGCTGGTGCTGATGCCGAGCTTCCAGGCAGTGATCGAGCTCGCTGCGGAGTTCGGCCTGCAGGCGGTCCCGCTCGCGCACAACATGACCGACTACACCGGCATGGACGACTACCGCGAAGAACGCCGGATGGCGTTCATGTGCGCCGCCGACGGCGGGTCTCTGGCGGGGTTGGAACGCGCCAGAGCGCCACGGCCGCCGGCGCTGCGCTGGCTGGAACAGCAGACCTCAGCGCGGCGTGGCGGGCGTCATCGCGGCTGAGCGCGCGTGGTGGGCTGCAAGCGTGAGAGGGCCCGTGTCCAGGGCAGCTGCAGCAGGCCTGAGATGCTCATCGTTGCTGGCGCTGGGGGGCGCGGCTCGCGTTTGAGGGCGACGACCTCCGCGCTGATCAAGCGGTTGCCGTGGATCGCAAGGCCGGTCTTCAGCGAGTCCAGGTCGGGGATTGCAGCCGTCGAGTCGCTGTGGTCGAGGATCTGGCGCAGCACGCTCTCGGGCGCTGCGACGAAGTCCTCGTAGTGCACGAGGATCCGTCGCTCGGGCGGGTGGCGCAGAAACACGGACAGCGAGAGCGCATGCGTCAGCCACAGGTCGGCGTTGGTCTTGAGCATCATCGACGCGCGCTTGGCGGTGTCGTGACGGTTGACCATACGGCCGATCGAAGCGACGACGGGCTTCGGATCGCGCACGAGGAAGATCAGATACAGGTCGATGCCGTCGATCTGCTGGAGCTCGCGAGCGCGCAGCGGGAAGTGTGAGGTGTCGACGATGTGCGTCGCTCCCGCCACGCGGGCGACCGCTCGGAAGAGCTCCTCGGCCACGCGGCGATAGCCCGGGCGCAGGCGCCGCTTCTCGCGCCACTCGCGAACACGGAACATCGCAAAGGATCGCTCCAGCAACCTCTGTGACTGGCCTCCATAGAGCTCGTCCGCCTCGGGTACCTGCTTGCGCACGCTCGCCCAGAAGCGCGTGCGCTCCAGTCCGCCGAGCACGGGCAGCCCGGAGCGGCGCAGGTAGTTCTGCAACTCGCCAGAGAAGAAGATGCCCGGGCAGTTGCCGAGCGTGACGCCGAGGATCGTGCTGCCGCTGTGCCCGGAGCCCATCACGTAGATCACCTTGGGGCGCTCCGTCCCGGCCGGCGGCGCATCGGGGGACGGTGGCTGCGCCGCTTGCGGGGCGCTTGCATCCCGAGCTGGACGCTCGCTCATGTCGTTGGGTCGAGGCTTGCGCTCGCGGGCCGCTGCGCCGGCGGCATGCTGGTGGTCGGTCGCAGCCACGACAGCACGGCGCGCCAGGGGAGTTGAAGCAGTGACGTCACGAGCGAGGCCTGCTGAGCCTTTGCCCCGTTGTGCTCGAGTGCCACCACGTCCGATCTGACGAGGCGGTTGCCCTGGAAGGGCAGGCCGGTATGCAGCCTGGCGAGGTCGGGTGTGCTGGCGGGAGCGCCCGCCCTCTCCAGGATCTGTCCAACGACAGCCTGCGGATCGGCGAGGAACTCCTCGTGGCGCACGAACAGGCGCTGATCGCGGGGGTGGCGCAGGAAGGTCGACATCGACAGCAGATAGGTCAACCACAGGTAGAGGTTGGTGCTGAGTACGCCGAATCTGCGCTCGATGACGTCGTCGCGGCCGAATGATGCGACGACGCTGTGCGGATCGCGGACCACGAACATCAAGAACAGGTCAACCCCGGCGAGGTGCTGCAGCTCTCTGGCGCGGAGCGGGTAGTGGGAAGTATCCACCACGTAGGTGACCCCGGCCACGTGTGCGACCGCGCGGTAAAGCTCTTCGGCGACCTGTTTGTAGCGCTGGCGCATGCGCCGGCGTGCGGACCAGTTGCGCGGATGCAAGAGCGCCGAGGAGCGCTCCATGCGGCGTGCCCGACCGCCGATGAGATCGTCCGCGTCGACCTCCTCGCGGACGTCGTTCCAGAAGCGCTCGCGCTCGGCGCCCTGCAGCGGCGGCCGGCCCGCTTTGCCCAGCCACTTGTCCAGCTCACCCGCGAAGAAGACGCCCTCGCAGTTGCCGAGCGTGACGCCGAGAATCGTGCTGCCACTGCGCCCGGCACCCATCACATAGATCACCTTAGGCCGTGCAACGAGCTGAGAAGCCGGCTGCGCCATGGTGTGCGCAGTCTCGCAGATCGCGTACCAGCAGGGCGTAATCAGTCGACCGCACGAGCCATTGCGTGCGGCTGTTGTCAGCCCGCCGAGAAGATCTCCAGCGCGCCAGTGAGCTCGTGCGCGTTGGCGTCGCCCTCGGGCTCCACGATGTGGCCGTCGACGACGATCGGGCTGTTCCAGTGACCGGGTTCGCCGGCGAGTCTGGCGAGCGGTCGCGGGGAGGAGGGCCGGTAGACGTTGATGCCGCCGGCCGACGGGTCATAGACGTACAGCAGGTCGCCTGCCATCACGGGGCTGGTCCCGGGGCTGGAGGCTTCCCACGCGCGATACAGCCGCCCGCCGCGCAGCACATATGCGGCGGTCGCGTGTTCGTCGGCCACGAACACCGTCGTGCGCCCGTCATGGCGCCACACGGCGGGGGCGGTGAACAGCTCGCCGCCCCCCGGGATCGACAGTCGCTGGACTTCGCCGCCGAGCGGATGCAGGCGCGCCCTTGACGGCGGGTGCCCGTCCAGGCGCGAGAGCGCGAGCACGCGCATGATGCCGTCCTTGCCCGCCAGCACGACGCGGTTTTCGCCCAGCAGCGCGGGGGCGCTCGAGCCCAGGTCAGTGTCGCTGGTGTTCAGTTCTTCCTGGTTGCTAGGCGTGAAGGATTGGCGCAGCTTGAGGCTCGGGAAGCTGAGCTCGAGCACGCTGTCGCCGAAGTTGGTCGTGCCATTCCACGGGCCGTTGCCGGTGTCCACCAGGATGCGCCCGCTGCCCGGCTCGACGACGGGCCCGCCGCGAGAGAGGATCGCCGAGTCGCTCGCGGAGCACGTGTTCGGGACCTGCAGCGCGTGGTGGTTCGCGCACAGCGTGTTGAACACGCTCAGCAGCCGTCCGCTGGAGCGCTCGATCAGGACCACGTGGCCCTGGTAAGGAGGGATGTCACCGAGGTAGCCGCTGGTGGCCGCGACGATGTCGGGGCCGTCGATGTTGAGCGCGGCGCCGAGCTTCTCGTGGACCGGTTCGAGCGTCACCCGTGCCGGCCAGGAGCCGCTCGTGTCTTCGCTGCCGTCGCTGAGCAAGAGCTTGTGGATCAACCCATCAGGCGATGCCGTGTAGACGAACTGGTGGTCCGGGTCGGCGACGGGGCTCGCGACCGTGATCTGCGCGCTGCCCGCCCACTTGTCGTAGCCGGGCGGGGTGAACGTCCACAGGAGCTTGCCGCTGTCGGCGTCGATCGCGATCGTCTTGCCGTACGTGGTCGTGACGATGATCACGTCGTGGACGGCCCCGTCCACAGACACACCGTGCAGGTAGATCGGCGAGGAGTCGACGGTGCCGGGCAACGCGACGCTGATGTGGTGCAGGTGGGCGAGGTTGGCGGGCGTGATGCCGGTGGCCAGCTCGCTCACGTCGCTGCGCTGTGGATCGAGCCCGAACTCGGGCCAGTCGAGCAGCTGCGCTGCGGAGGCTGGCTTTGCGGATGGGATCGCGGCGACGCCCACTGTGGGCGTGGAGACCTCGGCTGGCGCTGTGCTGCCGCAGGCGCCCAGCAGCGCGCACGTCGCCACGGTCAGTCCCAGGCTGCGGAGGCGGCGGGCGCGCATGCGGTCAGGTTCTACCGCATCCTCCGCTTGGGCCCCATCCTCCGATAGGGTGACGAACATGGCGAAGACTCCGCAGGTCGGCGAGCAGGCGCCCGACTTCGAGCTGGAGGGCACCGACGGCCCGTTCAAGCTCTCCGAGCATCGCGGCGAGCGCGTCGTGCTGCTGTTCTACCCGGGCGACAACACGATGGTATGCACCAAACAGTTCTGCTCCTACCGCGACCGGGCCGGCGATTTCGCGGCGCTGAAAGCCACCGTCGTGGGGATCTCCTCGCAGGATCTCGCCTCGCACGAGGCGTTCTCGGCCAAGCACGCGCTCACGGTGCCGCTGCTCGCGGACGTGGACAAGGATGTGGCGCGCAAATACGACGCGTTCTCGGCACGTCTCGGTGTGAAGCGGGCTGTGATCGTGATCGACGAGCAGGGCATCGTCCGTCACCGCCACGACCACCTGCTCGGGCTCGACTACCAGTCGGTTGACGAGCTCAAAGCCGTGCTGGACGCGCTGCCCAGCGCGCCCACCGCGGCGTAGTCCACACAACCTGTGAGCGGAGTACACGCCTGATGTGTACTCCTAGTTGACGTCAAGCTCAGCGCCCGCCCGCGCCCAGTGACGCGGCCTCGAGCTCCCCTACAGGCCGCTCGGCGCTGGCACGCGCGGCGTACAGCTCGGCGAGCTCGAGCTGGAGGCTGCGCGGCCGTTCTCCTGACTGCAAGCCCGCCCGCCCGCGCCGCTGCCAGGCGCCGTCGCCGTCGAGGTCCCACGAGCTCTGGTTGTCGGCGAAGGCGCGTTCGAGCGAGTCCAGCAGCTCGGCGCGCAGCTCAGTGGACTCGATTGGCACGGCGAGCTCGACGCGGTGGTCGAGGTTGCGTGGCATCAGGTCGGCAGAGGCGATGTAGATCGTGTGCTCGCCGTCGCGTTCAAAGGCGTAGATGCGCGAGTGCTCGAGCAGCCGCCCCACGATCGAGACGACCCTGATGTTCTCGGAGATCCCGGGCAGGCCGGGGCGCAGGCAGCAGATGCCGCGCACGTTCAGGTCCACGCGCACGCCCGCCTGCGAGGCGGCGTACAACGCGCGGATGCAGCGACCGTCGACGAGCGAGTTCATCTTCATGGCGATTCGGGCCGGGCGCTCCTCGGAGTGCGCGGCGATCGTGCGCTCGATCTGCTCAAGGATGCCGTCGCGTAGGTGGGCGGGGGCGATCAGCACCTTGCGGTAGTGCAGCGGGCGCCCGTAGCCGGTCAGGTAGTTGAACATGTCGGCGACGTCCGCGCCGATCTGCTCGTCGGTGGTGAACAGGCCGAAGTCGGTGTACAGACGCGCAGTCGCCGAGTGGTAGTTGCCGGTGCCGATATGAACGTAGTTGCGCACACCGTCGCCCTCGCGGCGCACGACCAGCACGCACTTGGCGTGCGTCTTCAGCGCTGGCTGGCCGTAGACGACATGTACCCCTGCCTCCTCCAGCGTTTTGGCCCAGTGGATGTTCATGCGCTCGTCGAAGCGCGCCTGAAGCTCCACCAGCGCGACCGCCTGCTTGCCGCGTTCGGTGGCGTCGATCAGCGCTGGTACCAGTGGCGAGTCGTCGCTCGTGCGGTACACGGTCTGCTTGATCGCGAGCACGTTCGGGTCCGCGACGGCCTGCTCGACGAAGCGCTCAACAGATGTCGAGAAGGACACGTACGGGTGGTGCACGAGCAAATCGCCTTCGCGCATCGCCCCGAGCACGTCCGGGCGCTCGCCCTCGCGGCGGAGCAGCCGCGGGTGGGTGATCCCCATGAGTGGCTCCTCGCGCAGCTCGGCGTGTCCGGGAAGCCGCACGATCTGCCACAGGGCGCCCATGTCGAGCAGTCCATCGACGGGGTAGACCTCCTCCTCCTGCACGCCCAGCAGGCCTGCCAACGCCTCGCGCAGCTGCTCGGAGCAGTGCGCGCCGACCTCGACGCGCACGACCTCGCCGAAGCGCCGGCGGCGCAACTCGTCCTCGACGGCCTGCAACAGGTCGGCGGCGTCGTCGGAGACCTCCAGGTCGGCGTCGCGGGTCACGCGAAAGACGTCGTAGTCGGCGATCTCCATACCTGGGAACAGCGCGTCGAGGTGGTTAGCGATCACGTCCTCAAGCGGCACCAGCAGCGCCGGCTCGGGGGCGGGTTGCTTAAGCGTGACGAAGCGCGGCAGGATCTCGGTAGGAACCTTGACGCGCGCGAACACCGTCTGCTCGCTGATCGGGTCGCGCACGAGCACAGCGAGGCTGAGGGACAGGTTGGAGATGTAGGGGAACGGACGCCCGGGGGCGACCGCCAGTGGCGTGAGCGCCGGGAAGATCGCCTTCTGGAAGTGCCTGGCGAGCTCCGCGCGCCGGTCGTCGTCGAGGTCGCGCACTCCTACCACGCGAATATCCTGTGCGGCCAGCGCCGGACGCAGCCTGCCTTCGAAGCAGCCGGTCAGCCTGCGGCTCTGGCCGAGCACACGCTCGCGGATTAGCGCGATCGTCTCAGACGGAATCAGCCCGTCCTGGCTGGGGTTCTCGACGCCAGCGTCGATCTGGTCGCGCAGGCCGGCGACGCGCACCATGTAGTACTCGTCGAGGTTGGTCGTGTAGATCGCGCAGAACTTGACCCGCTCGAGCAGCGGCACTCGCTCGTCCTCGGCGAGCTGCAGCACGCGGTCGTTGAAGTCAAGCCAGGAAAGCTCGCGGTTGATGTACAGCGACGGATCCACCAGCGACGTGTCGGCGACGGCATCGACGCCACCATCCGGAGTGGCGGTTATGACCGCCACTCGGTCGTCCTGATTGTGCTCGCGATCGGCGTCCATGTGCCCCTCAAGCTACCGCAGAAGCGCAGCGAGCCGATATGTTCACCGAATGAGTTGGCAATGGCCCGCCGGTGTCGCGTGCGGCTTTCTGATCGCGCTCGTCACGACGCCCGCGGGCGTCTCGGGCGCCGTCCTGCTGCTGCCGGTGCAACTGTGCGTGCTGCGCGTTCCTAGTCCAGCCGTGACGCCCACCAACCTGATCTTCAACGTGGTCGCGGTGCCGGGCGGGCTGCTGCGCTTCTGGCACGAGCGGCGGTTGTTCAACTCGCTGAGCGTGCTCCTGATCGCGGGCGCGCTTCCGGGTGTCATCGCCGGCGCGATTATCCGCGTGGAGTACTTGTCGGGGGGACGCGCGTTTATGTTCATCGCCGCCGGTGTGCTCCTGCCACTCGGGCTGTGGCTCCTGCTCGGCTCTCAGCGAATGACTCCGAATTGCCCCGAGCCGGGCCGGCGCGGGCGCGGGTTGATCTCGCTGCTTGCCCTCGCGGTCGGCGTCGCCGGCGGCATCTACGGCATCGGCGGCGGCTCGCTGCTCGCGCCTGTGCTGATCGCGTGCGGGTTCTCCGCCTACGAGGTCGCGCCGGCGACGCTGCTCGCGACGTTCCTGACGTCGATCGCCGGGATCGCGACCTTCGAGGTCCTGCAGCTCACGCGCGGCGGGAGCGTCGCACCCGAGTGGATCTTGGGCCTCTCGATGGGTCTTGGAGGCTTCGCGGGCAGCTACGCGGGCGCGCGTCTGTCATACGGCGTAGCGCTCGCGTACGTCGCTCGCCTGTGTGGTTGTCACGCCGACGTCGCACCCGCAGCCATCCTCGTGGCCGCAGCAGTCGGCCTTGGCGCTCGGCTCGCAGCATGTGGCCTGCTGCTCCGGTGCGCAACAGGCGTCGGTGGTCGTCTCGGCGAGGCTCATGTCAGCCATGCGGATAGCTCCTTCAGCGCGTCGGGGATCACGTAGTAGTAAGCCCACAGGCCCTGCCGCTCCGAGTCGACGACGCCGGCGTCGCGGAGCTTCTTCAGGTGGTGGGAGAGCGTCGGCTGGGAGATGTCGAACAGCGGCACGAGCTCGCATACGCAGACCTTGCCGGCGTGCGTGCGCAGCACGTCCACCAGCTGCAGGCGAATCGGGTCGCCTAGAGCCTTTGCGACCTCGGCCATCCGCAGCGCGTGGCCGCGATCGACGTCGGGGTAGACGACGGGCTCACAGCAGCGCTCGCCGGCGGCGCGCTTTTGCTTTGGGGCGAGCTCCATATCGATGGACATCGATCTACTTATATCAATAACAATCACATCTGTCGATGTATTACGATCCGCGTCGTGAACACGGACACGGTCGCGGTCATCACCGACATCCACGGCAACCTGCTCGCCCTGCAGGCTGCGCTCGAGCGGATCGAGGCGCTCGGCATCGAGAGCGTGTTCTGCGGCGGCGACCTCGTGGGCTACGGACCGCATCCCAACGAGGTCTGCACGCTGATCGCAGAGCGCGAAATCTCCACGATCTACGGCAACTACGACTACGCGATCGCGCGCGAGGAAGAGGACTGCGGCTGCGCATACGTCACCCCGCACGACCGCGACCTCGGACAGCTCTCGGTCGATTGGACGCTCGCGCACACGAGCCGGAATTCGAAGGACTTCATGCGCGCCCTGCCGTTCGATCTGCAGTTCCAGATCGGCGACGCCGGGGTGCACCTGGTCCATGGCTCGCCACGGAAAGTCAATGAGTACCTGTTCGAGGACAAGCCGGCAAGCCTGTACGAGCGACTTGCCGCTGCTGAGCGCGATCCCGTGCTCGTCTTCGGCCACACGCACAAGCCGTGGGTCCACGAGTACGGCGGTGTGCTCTTCGTCAATTGCGGCTCGGTCGGCAAGCCCAAGGACGGCGACCGCCGCGGCGCCTTCGCCGTGCTGCGAGCGGCCAGCGACGGCGTGGATGTCACGATCGAGCGCGTGGACTACGACGCCGAGGCCGTCGCCGCCGAGGTCCGCGCGGTCGGGCTGCCGGGCGAGTTTGCCGACAAGCTGGTGACGGCGACGTGAGCCAACCGCTGCCTCGGCGCCTGCTCGCGGAGTACGTCGGCTCCGCCTTTCTAGCGGCGCTCGTGATCGGCGCGGGCATTGCCGCCCAGAAGCTGTCCCCAGGGGACGTCGGCCTCGAGCTGTTCGAGAACGCTGCTGCCACAGGTGCTGGCCTGTTCGCGATCATCCTCATGTTCGGCCCAGTCTCCGGCGGGCACTTCAACCCCGTCGTCTCGTGCCTCGACGCGAGCTTCGGCGGAATGCGCTGGCGCGAGGCAGCCGCTTACACGCCCGCCCAGGTCGCCGGCTGTATCACGGGCGCGATCGTCGCGAACGCGATGTTCGCGCAGACCCTCGTAACGATCTCGACCAAGCACCGCGCTTCAGGCGCGCACCTGCTCGCCGAGATCGTTGCGACGCTCGGCTTGATGCTCGTGATTTTCTCGCTCACGCGTACCAAACGCGGCGCGACGGCGCCAGCCGCGGTCGGCGCGTACATCGCCGCCGCGTACTTCTTCACGAGCTCCACGAGCTTCGCCAACCCGGCGATCAGCATCGGCCGCATCTTCTCCAACACGTTCGCGGGGATCGCGCCGTCATCCGTACCGGGATACATCGCCGCACAAATCGTCGGCGGCTTCGCGGCGATCGGGCTGCTGCGGGTCCTCTACCCAGACGTCACGCCAGAGGAAGCCGCGGAGGTCATGCTCCCGCACGGCGAGGTAGCCGCCAAGCCGGCCTCCCGCGTCGCCTGAGCCGCGAAGTCCTCAATTTGCGCGAGACGCTACGCTCCACCCACAGGAATGGCTCGTCAGCTATGGCTACTTCGTCACGCGGAGGCCGAGCCGCATGGCACACGCACGGATGCCGCACGCCGCTTGACTGAGCGGGGGCGTCAGCAGGCGCGTGCCGCAGGCATCGCCATCCGGCGTCTGCAGACGACATTCGACGTCGTGCTGTTCAGCCCCCGGGTGCGCGCGCGCCAGACGGCGGAGTTGGCGGCAGGGGGCTGGAGCGGGGAGCAGCAGGCCCAGCTTGCTGTCCACGAGCCGCTCGCGGGCGACTTTGACGCCGCGCAGGCGCTCGATGCGCTCACTGCCGTGCCGGCAGACGGACGCTTGCTGCTGGTAGGGCATGAGCCCGACCTCTCGCGCATCATCGGGGAACTCACCGGCGCGCGGGCGGACGTCAAGAAGGGTGGTCTGGCGATCGTACGGCTAGATGGCGCGGGCGGTGCGCTCGTCGCCCTCCTGCGGCCCCGCGAGCTCGGCCTGATCGCCGACGCTGCCCTGGAGGTCGTCGGCGCCCCACTCGGCGGGGAGTGACGAGGGCACAGCGTTCGGGTCGATGACCTCGAGCGATTCCGCAGCGAAGCGGTAGCCGATGCCGAAGTGGGTGTGGATGTAGCGCCAGCTGGGTGAGGCCTTCTCGAGCTTCTGGCGCAGCTTGCGCACGAACACGTCCACCGAGCGGTCGCCACGCACCATCGTGTAGCCCCACAGGCGCGAGTAGATCTCCTCGCGCTCGAGCACGCGTCCCTCGGCGGCGGCGAGCAGCTCGATCAGCTCGAACTCGCGCCTGGTCAAGTCGATGCTGCGCTCGCCGACGAATGCCTGGAAGCGGTCCGAGCGGATCTCGACCTCGCCTGCCTCAATTGGCGCGGTCTCGGTGCGGTTGGCACTGCGCCGGCGGCGGCGCACGACGCTCTGCACGCGGGCGATCACTTCCTCAGGGTGGCACGGCTTGGTGATCCAGTCGTCGGCGCCGAGGCGCAGGCCGCGTACCCGCTGGGCGACGGTGGAAGGGCCGGTGCAGACGACGATCCCCAGCTCAGGCAGCGCCTCGCACAGTCGCTCGAGCCACCCCCACGCCTGTGGCCCGAGCACCGCGAGGTCGACCACCAGCGCGCTCAGTCGCATCGACACGACCGCGTCGGCCGGTACCGGGCTGGCGAGCACCCGGTGCTCCCACGCCAGCCTGTCAAGGCGCTTGCTGAGAACCTGGATGAAGCCGCTGTCGCGATCCAGGACGGCGATGCGAAGGGATCCCGCGGCCGCTCCTGTGCCGTCAGGCGCCGCAGATGCGTTGCCCGCGTCTCCGGCGCTCACGCTCGAGCTCATTGCGGCGCAGTGTATGCGATCGATGGGACGCGGAACAGCTTTGCAAGCCGATGTAACAGGATGTTCACAGGCCTGCGACCGCTATTTGCGGGGCGCTGAGGAGTCCGAGAACTCCCGGAAAAGGCCGGTGACCACAAACGCGACCTGCTCGCCGATGTCGACGGCGTTGTCGCCGATCCGCTCCAGCGCGCGTGCGACGAGCGTCATGTGCATTGCCCACTCCCGTCGGTCGGGATCGTCGCCGATCTCGATCGCCAGGCGGAAGATCTCGCGGTTGAGGCGGTTGATCTCGCGGTCCTGACGCACGAGGTCTTCGGCCAGCCCGACGTCGCGCGCGGCGAATGCTGCCTTCGACTGGACGACCTCCGAGCGCGCGAACGCCCCCATCTTCGCGAGCGCGTCGAGCATCTCGCGGTGCACCGGTGGCTCATAGCCGGACAGCGGGATCAGCTTGGCGATGTTCACGCACTGGTCGCCCATACGCTCGATGTGCTTGATCATGTGTAGCAGTGCCGCCACCAGGCGCAGATCGCCCGCTACCGGAGCCTGCAGCGCGAGCAGCGAGAGGATGCCTTGGTGGACCTCTAGGTAGCGTCCGTCGACGCGGTCGTCGTCGGCGATCACCATCTGCGCGAGCTCGACGTCCTGGTGGTGCAGCGCCTCGAGCACGCGGTCGAGCTGCTCGACGATCAGGTCCAGGCCGCCGAGCGCGTTGGCCTCGAGCTCCTTCAACTGTGCCTGGAAGTGCGCGCGCCCCTGCGCGTGCGACTCGTCGCTCGATGCCAGGCCCGCCGTTCGCTGCGCTGTCGCGCCCGCCGGGAAGGCCGCGGTTGGCTGCTCGTCGCTAGCCGAACTTCCCGGTGACATATTCCTCGGTTCTGGGATCGGTGGGTTTGGTGAAGATCTCCTGCGTGGGGCCGATCTCGACGAGCTTGCCGTCGAGCATGAACGCCGTGCGGTCTGCCACGCGGGCGGCCTGCTGCATGTTGTGCGTGACGATCACGATCGTCACGCGCTGCTTGAGCTCGTCGATCAGCTCCTCGATCTTGAGCGTCGCGATCGGGTCCAGCGCTGAGCAAGGCTCGTCCATTAGGATCACCTCAGGGTCGACGGCCAGCGAGCGCGCGATGCACAGGCGCTGCTGCTGCCCGCCGGACAGCCCGGCCCCCGGCTCGTCGAGACGATCGGCGACCTCGTCCCACAGGCCGGCGCCGCGCAGCGCTGCCTCGACCTTCTCGCGCAGGTCGCCGCGCCGGCGCGAGCTCAGCCGTGGCCCGGCGGCGACGTTGTCGAAGATCGACATTGTCGGGAACGGGTTGGGCTTCTGGAAGACCATGCCGACCGCGCGGCGGACGGCTACGACGTCGACCGACGGGTCGTAGACGTCGAGATCCTCCAGCAGCACGCGACCCTCTGCCCGAGCACCTGGGATCTCCTCGTGCATGCGGTTGATGCAGCGGACCATCGTCGACTTGCCGCAGCCAGATGGCCCGATGATCGCGGTCACCTCGTTGGCGCGGAATTCGAGGTCGACGCCTTTGACCTGTTCGGCGCTGCCGTAGAAGGCGCGCAGCTGCTCGAGCCTGACGCTCAGCCCACGCTTGGGCGTGACGCTCGCCTCGGTGGTAGTCATCGCCGCGGCACTTGCGGCGGCGCCAGTGATGCGCCGCGGGCCCGCCTCGGGTTCTGTCCCGCTCGAGCTGCGCTCCTGGCGATCGAGCTCTGACTGGCGCTCGGGATCCATGTCAGCCACCTCTGCGGTCGGTCCGTCGGGTGTCATGCAAGGCGACTCCTTCGCGCGATCAGGCGGGCGATGAGGTTGAGGAGCAGGATCATCACGACCAGGGTGAGCGCAGCTCCCCAGGCGCGGCTGACGACGGCGGGCGTGGGGGAGGTGACGTCCTTGTAGATTTGCACAGGCAGCGAGTTCATGAACCCACCCAGGTTGAAGTTGGTCTTCAGCGTTGCGGCCGCGGTGAAAAGCAGCGGCGCGGTCTCGCCGGCGGCGCGCGCGACCGCCAGCAGCACGCCGGTGATCATCCCCGGCAGCGCTGTCGGCAGCACGATGCTGAAGATCACCCGCCAACGCGGCGCGCCGAGCGCGAGCGCCGACTCGCGCAGCGCCGCCGGCACGAGCAGCAGGATCACCTCGGCTGAGCGGATAACGACGGGGAGCATCAGCAGCGAGAGCGCGATCGAGCCCTTGTAGCCGGCGTAGGTGCTGCCGGTGCCGACGACCAGCACGATGTACACGAACAGGCCGAACACGATCGACGGAACACC
Source organism: uncultured Solirubrobacteraceae bacterium (assembly GCA_963735615.1). GTDB lineage: Bacteria > Actinomycetota > Thermoleophilia > Solirubrobacterales > Solirubrobacteraceae > Palsa-744. The sequence continues at coordinate 769,490 of CAVTLO010000001.1, read as the reverse complement.
GGTGAGCACGTCGACGAAGAAGCGCACCGTGTTCGCAAACCAGCTGTTCTTGCCGTACTCGACTAGCCAGACCGCCACGCCGACCCCGATCGGCACAGCGATCGCCGATGCGAGCGCGACGATCTCGATCGTGCCGAGGATCGCGCTCTTGATGCCGCCGATGCTCGAGTTCCCGAAGAACGTGTTGCCCGTTGGGTCGGTCGTGAAGAAGCTCGTGCTCCACGCGCCGAGCCCCTTGCGCAGCAGGTAGTAGACGATCAGCACCAGCGGAACGAGCGCGATCGCGCTGCCGGCGAAGACCGCTCCGCGCGCGAGCCGGTCCTTGCGCCTGCGCGCCGGGCTGACCGCAAAGCGCGCCAGCCGATCGGCGGATGCGCCCTGGGCGCTCATGCGGTGGCCGCCGCGTCGGCCACCGCAGTCATGCCGTTCGCCGCCTGCGCGTCGGGCGCTCCAGAGCTCGTCCCGCGCGCTGCCCTGGCAACCAGCAGCCGCGCGACGCCGTTGACGAGCAGCGTCAGCACGAACAGCACCAGCCCCGCCGCGAACAGCGCCGAGCGGTGCACGCCCTGGGCTTCGCCGAACTCATTGGCGATCACGGCCGCGAGGCTGTAGCCCTGGGCGAACAGGTGGTCGCCGAGCCTCGGCGCGTCGCCGATCAGGATCGTTACGGCGATCGTCTCGCCGATCGCCCGGCCGAGCCCGAGCATCGCGCCACCGACGATGCCCGAGCGGCAGTACGGCAGCACGGCGAGACGGATCATCTCCCAGCGCGTCGCTCCCAGGCCCAGCGCGGCCTCCTTGTGGTCGGACGGCACAGTCGCCATCACCTCGCGGCTGATCGCGCTGACGATCGGCAGGATCATGATCGCGAGCACGAGCCCGGTGATGAAGTAGTTGGGGATCGTGACGAGCCCGCCGCCGATGAACGGGATGAACGACAGGCGGTCGGCCAGCCATTGCTCGGCGCCCTGCAGCTTGGGCGCCAGGAAGAAGATGCCCCACAGCCCGTACACGACCGACGGCACGGCGGCGAGCAGCTCGACGAGCAGCGTCAGCGCCGCGCGCAGACGCAGCGGGCACAGCTCGGTCGCGTACACGGCAGCGGCGACTGCCACCGGAACGCCGATCAGCAGCGCCAGCGCGGAGGTGATCAGCGTCCCGACGAGCAGCGGCAGCGCGCCGTAATGTTCGCCGCTGACGTTCCAGTCGTTGCCGAACACGAAGCCGGGGATGCCTTCCTTGGCGAACGCGGGGCGAGCCTCGCCGACGAGACGGATGAAGAAATAGACGATCAGCGCGAGGATCAGCCCCGCGAGCGCCGTCAGCCCGTACTTGAGCGCACGGTCGGGTAGGCGCGCAAGCGGTGACCGCGCGAGCATCGCGCGGTCACCGCTTGGAATCGAAGCTGACTCCACGACCGGTTGTCTACCCGAAACGCGGCCGTGGTGTCACGGTCAGCCGATCGCCGTGCCGTTGCATTGCAGGCCAGCGAGCGCTTCCTTGGACTTCGCCAGGATCGCGGCCGGCAGCGCTGCGTAGTCGGCCTTTGAGAGGATCGCTTGGCCTTCGCCGAGCCCGTATTCGAGGAACTTGACGACGCCCTTGGCGGCCGCTTCGCCGCCGGGGATGCCGGCCTTACAGAGGTCCTTGTTGACGACCACGAACGTCTGCGAGGTGATCGGGTATGCGGTCGGTGCCGAGGGGTTCGAGATTTTGATCCCGAGATTGGCGGGCACCGTGACGCCTTCAGCGGCGGCGCTGGTCGAGGCGAGCGTCGGTTCGACGAAGTTGCCGGCCTTGTTCTTGACCGAGGCGTACGTGAATTCGTGCTTCAGCGCGTAGGCCTGCTCGACATAGCCGACCGCTCCGGTCGTCTGTTCAACGCCGCCGGCGACGCCCGCGTTGCCCTTCTCGCCCGTTCCCGTCGGCCACTGCACGGTCTTGCCTTCGCCGACCTTGCTCTTCCATTCCGGGTCGACCTTCGACAGGAAGCCCGTGAACCCGTCGGTAGTGCCCGAGGAGTCCGAGCGGTGGATCACCGTGATCGGTGTGCTCGGGAGGCTGATGCCGGGGTTCAGCGCCTTGATCTCGGGGTCGTTCCATGTCTTGACCTTGCCTAGGTAGATGTCGGCGATGGTCCTGCCTTCGAGCTTCAGGCCGGCCTTGACGCCCGGCAGATGATAGGAGACCGTGATCGCGCCCAGGAACATCGGGATCTGGACCGAAGGGCTGCCGTTCTTGGCAATCGTCGCTTCGTCGGCGGCCTTTAGTGGCGGGTCGCTCGCGCCGAAGTCGACGGTTTTGCTCTCCAGCGAGGTGATGCCCGCTCCCGACCCGACGGCTTGGTAGTTGACGGTGAGCGTCTTCGACAATGACGAGCCCCACTGTTCGTACACGGGAGCAGCGAACGTCGAGCCGGCCCCTGAGATCGTCGCGGAACTGCTGCTGGCGGTGGTCGTGGTGCTCGAGCTACTCGACGGACTGGAGCTTCCGCATGCGGCAAGGCCCACTGCGAGTATCGCGCAACCTGCGAGCGCGCCCATCTTGTTCTTGATCACTACGTCTCCTCTGGCTGGATTGTCATGTCGCGGCACCTACGGCACGCGTCTCTCCGCCTTTCGCGGCGTACCAGCAGCCAGTCTCTTCAACCGCCGGCGGCCTCCATGTGAACATTTCGTGAAGGCTGCGGCTGGAATCGGTATCCGAATCCGGCATGCGTGTGGATGAAGCGTCGGTCGGGCAGCGCGGCCTCGAGCTTGCTGCGCAGCTTGCTCACGTACACGTCCACCGACCGGTCTCCTGGGCGCAGCGCGCCGCCCCAGACCGTCCTGTAGAGATCTTCGCGCGTGATAATCGAGCCCAGGCGCCTGGCCATCGCGACAAGCAGTTCAAACTCGCGTACCGATAGCATCACAGCCCGCCCGGTCGCGAGTACGAGCCCTTCCTCGATCCTGATCTCGAGCTCGCCGGCGTAGAGCACGTCCGCCGGGACGTCTGCCACCGGGACGTCCGCGCTTTCCACGCTCTCCGGGAAGGCCGACACGACTCGAAGCGTCTCAGCCGCTTGACGTAAAGGAGTTGCAAACTCGTGATCTAACTGTGAAGAATCCGTGAATGGCTGGGGTCTGGGCGGCCTTGGGGTGGCCCGGGCAATATCCTCGGCCGATGAGCTTCCCCAGCCGCGGTGTCGACGCCGTCCTGATGGCCCTCGTGGAGGAGTCCGGGCGCAACGTGCAGAAGTGCGGCCTGCTGCTGCGCGACCTGCTGATGGAGTACCCCGAGCGCATTACGCTCGCGCAGGACCTGAAGGTGTGCGAGCAGGACGGCGACCGCATCACGCACGACATCATCCACCGGCTCGCCGGTCGTGGGCGGGTGCGCGCGCCGTTCGACGCGGGCGACGGCTACGCGCTGGCGACGGCGCTTGACGACATCGTCGACCACTCCGAGCAGGTGGCGGCACAGCTGGTGCTGTACGGCGTGGAGGCGCCGATGGAGCAGGCGGTCGAGTTCACCGAGGTGCTGGTAGGCGCCGGCGAGCAGATCGCGCAGGCGCTGCGCTGCCTGCGCACGGGCACCGAGCTGGGCCCGCATCTGGTGGAGATCCACCGTCTGGAGAACGAGGGCGATCGCCTGCAGCGCGACGGCGTCGCATCACTTTTCGCGGGCGGCATCGACCCGATGGTGGTGATCCGCTGGAAGGACATCTTCGAGTCACTCGAGGCGGCTGTGGACGCGTGCGAGACGGTCGCGCACGTGCTTGAGGGGATCACGCTCAAGCAGCGGCGGCGCTCGCACTGAGCGGGGACGAGTCGCGCGGCGGCTGAGCCGGATGGCGGTTTAGCCCGCGGTGCTCGGCGGCGCGCTCACTTCTAGCTGAGCGCCCTGGGAGTTGCCGATCAGAAACGCCTGGAAGTGCTCGGTTGCACCGACTTCTATCTGTGGGACGAGCGCTCGGCCGGCCGCGACGATCGCGCCGCCACGGCGCGCGATTGCGTACACGACGACTTCGTGCTGGCCGACCGAGGAGTGGTTGACGACGTTGCCTTCGGCCGCGCCTTCCGCTAGATGTGCCCCGACGACGGCGAGCTGCGGAACCGGTCCAGCGACGCGTTCACCTTCGCCGACCTTCGCGCTGACACTCGCCGGCGTGCTGGCGAGCTGTACCTGGTCGTTGACCCACGTGGTGGTGGCGTGTGCCGCTAGCAGCGGCACAGACGCGAGCGCGGCGGCGAGGCCGGGCGTTGCGTTCGTGTAGAGCGTCGCGCCGTGCGCGTCCTTGACGGTGATCTCGATCGGCACATTGCGCAGCGCGCTGGAGGATCTGTTGTGGAGCGTGACGGCGGCCGCGGCCCCTTCTGAGCTGTGCAGTACCGCTGTCGCATCTACGATCACGATCTTGCTCGGCTTGGCGATCGTGAGGTTCAGCTGTGCGGGCGATTTGTGCTCGGCTGCTTCTCGCTTGGCGAGCTTTTCGAGCTTCGCGCTCTTTTCCTGTGTCGACTCGCAGCCGGCGAGCGCGATCGCCGCAAGGGCGAGCGCGAGCAGCCTCACCCGAAGGCTCCGCTGACGTAGTCGCGGGTGCGCTGCATCGCGGGGCGGTCGAACACCTGCTCGGCGGTCCCGTACTCGACGAGCTCGCCGAGGTGCATGAAGGCGACGTGGTCGGCCACGCGCTGCGCCTGCTGGAGGTTGTGCGTGACGATCACGACCGCCACGTGCTCGCGCAGCCCCACGATCAGCTCCTCGATCGTCGCGGTCGAGATCGGGTCGAGCGCGGAGCACGGCTCGTCGAGCAGCAGCACCTCGGGCTCGGCGGCGAGCGCGCGCGCGATGCACAGCCGCTGCTGCTGGCCGCCGGAGAGGCGCATCGCCGAGCGCTGCAGGTCCTGGCCGACCTCGTCGTACAGCCCCGCGCGCCGCAGCGCGTCGTCGACCGCCTGCTCCAACGCCGGGGTGCGCCTACGCCTGCGCCCGCGTGTCCCATCCGGACGCTCGGCCAGCGCGTAGGCGACGTTGTCGAAGATGCTCATCGGAAACGGGTTTGGTTGCTGGAAGACCATCGAGACCTTGCGGCGCAGCTCGGTGACCTCGAGCTCGTGGATGTCCTGGCCGTCGAGGGTGATCTGTCCGGCGCGCGCCGCGCCAGCGGTGATCTCGGTGAGGCGGTTGAGTGAGCGCAGCAGCGTCGTCTTGCCCGATCCTGAGGCGCCGATCAGCGCCAGCACCTCGCCCTGGCGCACCGGCAGCGTCACGTCGCGTACTACCCAGTTCTCGCCGTAGGCGAGCCACACCGATTCCACGTGCATGCGGTCGCGCACGTTGGTGGCCGGCGTGCGCACGGCGCGTGTCCGCGCGCTGGGTTGAGCGGGCAAAACAGGCCCGCCGTTGGTCGCCGGGGCGGGGCGTGCGGGGACGATTGTCGGTTCTTCCCCGATGGCGATCCGCCGAATCGGCGGCGGCAGTGCGCCGCGCTCCACGGCCGGCGGAGAGCTGGCGTAGATGTCGCGGTCGCTCATGGTTTCGCCCCCGAAGTGACCGTGCCCGGCGAGAGTCCCCGGCTCAGACGCGTCACGAGCGCGTTCAGCGCCAACACGATCACGAGCAGCACGAACGCGGCGGCATACGCCTTGTTCGGGGAGTTGCCTTCGCCGGCCGGCGAGAACCCGTATATGTAGCTGGTGAGCGTCGAGCCGCTTCCACGCAGCGTGCTGAGCAGCGGCGCGCCGCCGGCCCCCTGGAGCTTGGGCGCCGCGCCAAGCATGATCACGATGATCGCCGTGTCGCCGATGATGCGACCCATTCCCAACACGACGCCGCTGGCGATTCCAGGCCTGATCGAGGGCAGCAACACACGGCGGATGGTGATTGCGCGTGTCTTACCGAGCGCGAAGGACGCCTCGCGCACGCGCGAGGGGACCTGGGTAAGCGCCTCGCGTGTCGTCGTCACGACGAGCGGCAGCGCGAGCACAGCCATCAGGATTCCCGCGGCGAGGAACGATTTGCCCGAGACCGCCCCGCCGTTGGTGCTTCCAGACAGGAACGCGAAGAAGCCGCGGGCGAAGATCAGCAGACCGAACAGCGCCAGTACGATGGTCGGCACGCCCGCGAGCGTCTCGACCGCTGATTCGACCGTGCGTGCAAGCCAGCGCGGCTGGGCATACTCCGTCAGCCACGTCGCAATCCCCACGCCGGCCGGCGCCGCGATCCCGACGCCGATCGTCGTGATTATGAAGGTGCCGATCAGCGGGTCGCGAAAGCCGCCGGATTGGCTTTCGCGAAGCGACGGCGCCGGCGATTCCACAAACAGGCTCAGGTGGAGGGCCGAGATGCCCTTGACGAGCATGTACAGCACGATCCAGGTGGTGATCAGGCACAGCCCGATTCCGATCGCCCAGCACAGCCCATGAAAGACGCGGTCGGCCAGCGGCCACGACGAGGTCGATTCGCGCCGCGGACGGGCGATCGCGCTCGGCGCAGGACCGTCTAGCAGCGGCGTGCGAGCCATCACGCGAGCGCGTAGCGCTTCATCGATTGTCTCACTGCCCACCCGGCGAACGAGAGCAGCGCGGCCGAGAACAGCAGTACGGCCGCGAGCGCATACGCGGTGTGAGCGACCGGCGTGCCCGTCTCGCCGCCGAATTCTTTGAGGATCGCCGTCGCCGGCGTTTCGACGGGCTCAAAGAAGAACGTGATGCCGTCGAGGGGGTTGGCGTTGAACGCGCGCCCGCCGGAGACCATCGCCAGCATGATTGCCTCGCCGAGCGCGCGTGCGGTCGCGAGCACAACGGCAGCGGCGATTGCCGGTCGCGCGCTGCGCAGCGACACCCGCCACATCGTGCGCCAGCGGTTGACGCCGAGCGCGGCCGAGCCCTCCCGCCAAGAGATCGGCACAGTCGAGAGCGCGTTGGCTGTGAGCGCGATCATAATCGGCAAGATCATCACTGTCAGGATCAGCGTGGCGCTCGTCAGGTCGGCACCGCTCAGTTGCACGACGTACGCCACCGACTGCTTGCGCGCATTGCTGATCAGGTGTTCGTTGACCCACGGCGCGATCACGAGGATGCCCATGAGTCCATAGATCACCGACGGCACCCCTGCGAGCAGGCGCACGACCGGTTCCAGTACGCGCCGCACCGGCGCTGGCGCGAACTCCGTCAGGAAGATCGCGGCCAGCGTGGAGACGACCAACGCGATTGCCACCGCGAGAACTGTCGTCAGTAGCAGCCCCGACAACAACGGCCAGGCGCGGAAGTAGAGCAGCGGATGGCCCGGGAGCGGAGTGTCCGTCTGCATCGCGCGAAACTGCGTCACGACGTCCCCACCGGACCCGAACCAGCTCAGCCCGTTGGCGGAGAACGACGGCCAGGCGTTGATCATCACGACCACCAGCATCAGCGCGATCAATGCGAGTACACCGACGGCGAGCGCGCCGAGCGTACGCTCGGCGCGCCTGTCGCCTCGGACGGCGCGGCTCAGCGGGGTGCGCCGCTGGCTACGCCGCTCAGGCTGAGCCGTTGCCATCGTCCGCTTGGTGTGTGCGGCCATGGACGTCAGTGGACGGCGATCCAGCTGGAGTTGATGATCGCGTCGACGTTCTTTTTGCCGCTGGTCACCCACGCGATGTACTTGGCGGCTTCGCCTTTGGGCGGGCCTTTGGTGACCATCCAGAAGTTACGCACGCCGGCGTACTGACCGGAGCGCGCGTTGTGGAGCGTGCACGCCACACCCTCGTAGTTGACCGCGTGCACGCTGGTGGTGTAGGCGAACGAGACGAAGCCGATCGCCTGCTTGTCGGCCTCGACCGCCTGCTGCTCGAGGCCGTTGGAGGACTCTTGGGTTGCGCTCGGGGAGATCTGCAGGGTTTCGCCGAGGAAGATGTGCTGGAAGGCATCCTGCGTACCGGAAGCGCCGTTACGGTCGAACAGGTCGATCGGGCCAGAGATCCCAGCGCCCGGGACTTCGCTCCACTCGCGCACCTTGCCCGTGAAGATGCCCTGCACGATTTCTTCGGAGAGATTCGACAGCGGGTTGGAGCTGTTGGTGATCATGCACACGCCGTCGCGGGCGATCTTCGTGAACACGAGGTGTTCGGGGTCGACGCCCTTGATCGGGTCGCGCGAGGAGTCGCCGATGTCGAAGCGACCGCTAGCGGCGCCGTTGATGCCGATATCCGACTCGCCGCCCAGGACCTCGGGCGCGGGGATCTTCGGAAACTGCTTGTGGTAGGCGGCGGCGAGTTTTTCCTGTAGAGGCAGGACTGAGGTGGAGCCGCCGATGATCAGGCGCTTGGCTGCAATGGCGCTCGCGGGAACGACGAGCGCGATCGCGAGCGTGGCGTAGATGATGAGGGTGAGAGTGCGATGCGCACGCACGATGTTGCTCCTTTGGGTAGGGGTAGGGGGAAAGTTGAGCCGACTATCGAGCGTCGGGACGCTCACGTGGGGAACCGCTCGAGCTGTGCATCGATGCGGTAATGCGCTGTGGCCAGGTCACCCCGCGCGAAGACTGTCGATCGCGGCGCATGCTGGTGTTTCGTTTTTGTGAATGCCCGCAACACGCGCGATCTTTGCGTGTGAAGATTTTGTGAACATTGCTCCGGCACCAGTTGTGAACTTTCTGTAAAGCGCCTCTGGGGGTTGTGTTGTTTTTGTGAACGGCATTGAATTTCCGCTCGCCTCATGTGACGCTGGCGACAGTCGATCGGCGCAGCGTCCCACGGCTACCCTGTGCGCCGCGGCGAGCGGGCGTACGAGGATGGCTTGGGTCGCCCGGCGAACGACCGTGCTCGGCCGCGTAGCCGCCTCGATCGATGACGAGCCGTAGTCGGCTCCGATCAACCGACAGACATGACCGACGACACTAACCCGCAAGAGTCCCCGTCCACCAACGGGGCTCCCGTCGCCTCCAGCAACGGAGCTCCGAGCGCGGCCGCCGGCAGGGCCGCGGTGCGCTCCGGGTTGGCGCACCGGCGCAACCCCGTGCTGGTTGCGCTCGGTGACGCCGCTCGCGGCGCGATACGAATGCTGCTGCGCGACCCGCTGAGCACGTTTCTGCTGCTCGCCTCGATCGGCCTGGCGGTCGCCTTTGCGACGCTGCTGGGCGGGATCAAGCCGGCGAGCTCCGGCAGGGCGGTGCCGATCAGCACGATTCAGACGCTCGCCAAGCGCCACGAGATCTCCAGCGCGCTGCTGCTGGACCACGACAGTAGGGTGGAGGCGATCACGACAGCCGCGACGCCGCTGGTGCCCTCGAGCGGGGTTCTTCCAGCGGCTCCCGCGCCCACGGGGAAGTCGTCGCGCAAGTCCGGCACTACTGCCAGCGCCGCGCTCTCCACCTTGGCCGAAGTTGAACCCGGCTCCGTCCAACGCCTGTGGGCCGCGTACCCAGCATCGGGCGCACAGACTGAGGAGCTGGTCAACGAACTGTCGGCCGGCGGCGCGGTCGTGAGCGTCGATCAGCAATCGAGCAAGGCCACCGAGGCGATCATCGTCCAGTTCCTGATCCCGATCCTGCTGCTCGTGTGTTTGTTCTCGCTGTTCATGCGCTTGGGCGGCGACGGCGCTGCCGGCGGGATCGCAGGCTTCTCGGAGTTCACCGGCAAAGGCCGCAAGAAGGGCAAGGGCACGAGCCACAAGATCACGTTCGCGGACGTCGCCGGGGCGGGCGAAGCGCTCGCCGAGCTGCGCGAGATCCGCGACTACCTCGCCGATCCGAGCAAGTACCTGGCCGTCGGCGCCGCTGCCCCCAAGGGCGTACTACTCGTCGGACCCCCCGGCACGGGCAAGACGCTGCTCGCAAAGGCGGTGGCGGGCGAAGCCGACGCGTCGTTCTTCACCGTGTCGGGCTCGGACTTCGTCGAGTCGCTCGTTGGCGTCGGCGCGGCTCGCGTGCGCGACCTGTTCCGCAAGGCGAGGAAGGTTGCACCGGCGATTATCTTCATCGACGAGCTCGACGCCGCCGGGCGCAAGCGCGGCGCGGGCATTGGCCAGGGCAACGACGAGCGCGAGCAGACGCTCAACCAGATCCTCGTCGAGATGGACGGTTTCGCTGGCGACGGCGGCCTCGTAGTGATGGGCGCTACCAACCGGCCCGACATTCTCGATCCGGCACTGTTGCGCCCGGGCCGCTTCGACCGTCAGGTGGTGATCGATGTGCCCGATGTTCACGGGCGCCTGGAGATCCTGCGTCTTCATGGCGGCAAGCGGCCGCTCGCACCGGATGCCTCGCTAGAGGAGGTGGCGCGTCAGACCCCGGGCTTCAGCGGCGCCGAGCTCGCGAACGTGATCAACGAGGCCGCCCTGCTGAGCGTACGCGACGGGCGCGGGCAGATCGATGCAAAGACGCTCGACGAGGCCATCGACCGCGTTGTCGCTGGGCCCGCCAAGCACCACATCCTTACAGAGCAGGAGCGTTGGCTAATCGCGATTCACGAGTCCGCCCACGCGGTCGTGACTGAGGCGCTCGGACACACGACCTCCACGCGCAAGCTCTCGATCGTCGCGCGTGGGCGCCAGCTCGGCACCGCCGCGCACATGCTCTCTGACCGCGACCAGACGATCATGACCAAGCCCGATCTGGAGAGCCAGCTGATCGTGATTGCCTCGGGTCTCGCGGGCGAGCGCATCGCCTTCGGACACACCTCTACGGCCGTCAACGATGACCTGCACGCAGCGACCGCACTGGCGCGCAGCATGGTCACGTCCTTCGGTATGTCCGAGGCGCTCGGCCTGGTGACGATCGGCGAGAAGAGCGGCGAGGTCTTCCTTGGCGCCTCGCTCCAGGATCTCGGCTCGGTCGGGCCCGAGACGCTCAACCTGATCGACAACGAGGTCGAGCGGCTGGTCGGCGACGCTGAGGCGCGCGCCGCGGTGGTCCTCGACCGCAACTGGAGCACCGTCGAGGAGACAGCCGCGGCGCTGCTCGAGCACGAGACTCTCTCTGGCGTCGCCCTCGATGCCGTGCTCTCGACGGTCCAGGAGGTCTCGTTGGAGGAGTTGAGCCAGGTACGCCGCGCCGCGCCGCCGCGCTTCACCACGCGCGACCCCAAGCAAGCCGGATGAGAGTGCGCCCGCCCCGATTTCGGAGGCACATACCCTCGCCCGCGATGCTCGTCGCGCTCGTCGCGCTCGTCTTCTCGACCACGGGTCTCGCCGATGCGGCGCGCCACGCGGTGGTGAGCGCGTTTGAAGGGCACCCCCTCAGCGCCAAGCCATATGCCGGCGGTGTGCTGCTGCTCGGCAAGAACAGGAAGTTCCCCGCCTCGGCGATCCCCACCGTGTCGAACGCCACCAGGGTCGGCGGCAAGACGGCCGCGCAGCTCACCGGTACCTGCCGGCCGGAAACGGTCGACGTCGGCACCTGGTGTCTGGAAAGCGCACCTTTTCCGTTGACCAAGCAAGACCTCGGCAAAAACAATTTCATCTGGGCTAGCAACGCCTGCGAGGAACAGGGGGGCTGGCTGCCGTCAGCCTCTGAACTGGCCGGCGCGGCCAACAAAGTCAAGCTCGAGTCGACGATCCACGACTCGCAGCTGACGGCCACTATCAACCTCGACCCGACGCGCGGGCTGAAAGACGAACGCGAGATGAGCTCCTCGCTTGTCACCACCGAAGCCGGCTCGGCGGCGGCTGGTTTCGAGGGCGTCAGCGAAGGGGCGACCGGCGATCCGCGCCAGGGCCAGGCCAACCCGCTGCAGCTCCCCGCCAACCCGCTGCCCGAATCGCTGCAATACGTGACGGTCTACGACAACTTCAACAAAGGCGGGTTCGCCGGGTCCGAGCCGGTGATGGACCCGGAGAACTTCCGCTGCGCCTACAACCTGCTGCCGGGCGCCCTGGAAAACAACACCTCGTGAGACCGGCAGCCTCGATCGCCGCGGTCGCGCTCGTGGCGCTGCTGCTGGCGGCGGCGCCCGCTGGCGCTGTGGTCCTCCCAGCCGTCACGATCGACGGGCCGAGCCAGGAAATCGTCGGCTTCGGTGGCGTCGCCATGGCCGAAGACGGAACCGGCGGCGTCGTCTACCTCAAGCGCAGCGACGGCGTCCCGCACGTGTTCGTCTCCCGCTTCGTGGGCGGCCAGTGGCAGGCGCCGATCCGTGTAGACACCGAAGAGCCCTTCGCCGCGAGCTGGCCGCGGATCGGCGCCGCCGACGGGGGCGAGCTGATCGTCACATGGGCGACGCAGTACGCGACGCGCGAAGGCAAACCCGTGTACGAGCTCCTGGGCTCCGAGCTCGGCCCCGGCGCCGAAGGCTTCGGGCCGGCGATCTTCATCGACCCCAACATCGAAGAAGCAACGGGTACGAACCCCGACCTCGCCGTCAGCCCGACCGGGCAGGCCGACATCGTCTATAGGGTCGTCGAGCCGTTGGCGACGAACATCGCGCTGCTGCGGCCCGGCGACGTCGTCGAGCAGGTTCGCGTGGCGCATTTCGACGGCGAGCGGTGGTCCAACCTCGGCGCGATCAACCGCAACCCCTCTTCCTCGATGCGTCCGCCCACACGGGCCAACGCCCCGGCGATCGCGATCGGCCCGACGGGAAACGCGGTGGTCGTGTGGCAGGAGCCAGACACCGAAGGCGTCGCCCGGATCTGGGCGAGGCGTCTATTCGGCAGCGCCCTCGACTATGTCATGCCGGTCAGCGCCACCACCTACAACGGGGTGCCGATCTCCGCCGACGCGGAAGCGCTGAGCGTTGCCTTCTCGCGTCTGGGCCAGGCGGAGGTCGCCTACCGCCAGGCCGGGGGCCCGGGCTCTCCGCTCCCAGGGCCGCGCATCTTCCTGAATGTCCTGCCAGACGGCGAATCGACCAACGGGGCTGAATTCGAAGGTGCGCAGGTCGTCGACCAGAGCGTTGGAGGCGGTGCCGCGGCCCTCGTGGGACCGCCAAGCATCGACATCGACGAAAACCGTGACATGCGCCTGCTCTACGACAGTAATGGGACCCCCCGGGTGATCGAAAGGAGCGGGACCGGTCTCGCCGGCGCCGTCTCGCTGGGGCCGCCATTCACCGGCTCTGAACCATTCGCGGCCAGCGTCATGGACCCACAGGGCGGCGGCGTCTCGGCATGGCCGAGCGAAGAGTCGCCTGGTCACCCGGCTGTGGCGGTGCGCGAGGACTTTCCCAGCGGAGCCGTCCAGACGGCGTTCGTCTCGGGCGGGGCTGGCGGCGAAGTCGACGAACTCTCGGTCGGGCGCTCGGGTCTCGGGGACGGCATCATAGCCTTCCGCCAGGGCGAGTTCGGGAACGCGAGCATCGTCGGGGCAGAGGCCACCGCCCCCCCGGTGCCCTTCGTGGTGAGCGCTCCGAAGGTCTGGGTGAAGCCCTCGCAAGCGAGGATCTCGTGGCTGCCGGCGCAGAGCGCCGCGGGTCCGATCACCTACAAGCTTGTCCTCGACGGCCACGTCGAGCCCACCTCGCTCGGCGGCTCGCTGCGGGCGAGTGTGGACCCGCGAGGGCTGTCCTCGGGCCGCCATCGCATACAGGTTTTGGCAACCGACCAAGACGGCCAGTCGACGTTGAGCGCGCCCCTGCCGCTGCTGATCGCGGGGGTGCCCCCAACCGTGAGCATCGAGGCCGGGCGCAAGGGTTCGAGCGTCTCGATCCTCGTCAGAGACCCTTACGACGGGGTCCAGGCCTCGGCCGTTAGCGTGAGCTTCGGCGACGGCACAGCTGCCCGCGGTCGCACACGCCTGGAGCACCGCTACGCGCACGCGGGCGTCTACCTCGTCATCGTCCACGTTCGCGATCGCGTCGGCAACGCCGGCACGGTGCGCCAGTGGGTGAGCGTACGATGAGCGCGAGACGCAGGCGCCTGGGAGTCGCGCTGGCGTGCTTCGGCGCGATGCTTACGGCGGCGCTGGGGACGATCTCCGCGCGCGGGGATGTCTTCAGCCCGATCGAACTGGTCTCGGCGGGGGCACTTGGCGTAGGAGCGCAGCAGCAGCAGGCCGAATACGCCCATGACAGCGTCATCTCGGCCGACGGCACGTCCGTCGTCTTCGACGGTGCGGTCGGGGGCGAAACCGGCGTGTGGCGCGTGGATCTCGCGACGCGGCAGATCCAGCAGGTGGCTGGCGGGGATGCGCTGCTGCCGTCGGTGAGCGAAGACGGGCGCTACGTGAGCTTCACGACCAACCAAACTGAGGCCCAGCTCGTCGCTGGCACGCGCGGACTGAGCGGCGAACCCCCTCTCAGCGAGACGCCGGGCCCACCGGGCCCCGAGACCGTCTACGTTCGCGACATGGATGTGCCGCCCGGCGCGGAAGGGGCGTTCACCGTCGTCTCGGCTGTCAACGGCTCTGACGAACCGCTTAGCTACGAAGGAGCGGGAACCGAAAAGGGATCGGTCGCCGCAGGCGCCGCTGCGATCAGCGCCGACGGCCAGGAGGTCGCGTTCGTAACAACCGCGGTCTCGAACCTTGTGGGGCCCGCGACACCCGCGATGCAGGTCGCGGTGCGCCGGATCCACAGCAAGGAAACAATCCTCGTCAGTGGGGAATACGACCCTGCCACGGGAGAAACGAGCGGCAGGCCCATCGCAGCGGGCGGGCGCGGCGCGGCGTTCGGCTCCGAACACATGCTGCAGCGGTTCCCCGAATACAGCAGCTGGCTGGAACAGCGTCCACCTGGTGCCGCGCTTAGCGCGGACGGCAGCACGGTCGCCTGGATGGGGGTGAACGTCGGGCTACAGGCGGGCTTCCTCCCCGGCGAAACGCCGCTGTCGGAATACACCGAGCCGCTGTGGCGCCGGATCGCTGGACCCGCCACGCCGACGGAGCGCATCACCGGGGGCTCCGACCCCTCGAACCCTGCGTGTGTCGCGTCGGGCGAGCGCGTGCTCCCGGAAAATGCACCGACGGGCGACCCCTGCCAGGGACCGTTCATCACGCATCCCCGGGAAGCGGAACCCGGCGCCGGCGACAGCGGCATCTGGAGCGCCCGCGAAGCGGCGAAAGACACCCCAGGAGAATTCGTCCCTCGGCTCAGCAAAGACGGCTACACGGTCGCCTTCCTATCCCGTGCCGAGCCGGTTGGGCTCGGCGAATTCTTCAGCGCCGGGCGCAACAGGGGCGAGCAGGCCGATATCTACGTCGCCGACATGCACGAAGGACTCTCGCGCGATGCTTCGCTGACACCCCTCACGCGCATCGGATCGACGCTGGAAAGTGAATCCGACGCGATTACGGAATTCGCCCTATCTGAAAACGGCCAGGATGTGGCGTTCACGACCCGGCGCACGCAGTTTCGGCTCGCGTATCCGGCGTTCGTCAGCGCACCGGCGTCGGAACCGGGTCTGGACGAACTGTTCTACGTGGATCTCGCCGACGGCACCTTCACCAGGGTGACCCACGGCTACGGCAGCGAAACCGAAGCAAGCGAACAGCCCCACCAAGCCAAGCAGCCGGAAGAGCAGGACGCCTACTACCAGCACCCCACCGCCGGTGCGACCTCGCCGTCCTTCGCTGATGAAGGGACCCTGCTCGCCTTCTCCTCGACCGCGTCGAATCTGGCCCCGTATGACGGCAACGGGCCGACGACATTCAGCAGCACAGAAGTCGGGTCGCGGGATGGCTCCGATGCGTTCGTAGTCGCGCGGGCAACGCCAAGCCCGCTGCCCACCCCGCAGTACGTCTCGCCGGCGCCGACGATCGACACGGAACCGGCGTGGACGCTGGGCGCCACGGCGCTCGCCCAGCGTGACGGGAGCGTCGTCCTGTACGTGCGGGTCCCGGGTGCTGGGACCCTGAGCGCTAATGCTCTGAGTGGGATCGTGATAGCGCGATCGGCGCGACGGGGCAGGGCATCCAAAGCCTCCCCGCATGCTGTGGTGGCGACGCGGACCGTTGCCGGTGCCCGGATCACGCTGCCCGAGGCGCAGCCCGAACCGCTCACGCTGGTGTTGCGCCCACAGCAGCGCTACGCCGGGCTCGCAGCGCGCGCCGGCGGACTCTCCGCAACCATCACGGTCTCGTTCGTGGCTCCCGGTCATCCGCGGCTCACGCAGTCGCTGCAGGTGACCTTCGTGCACGAGCTTTCAAAGCGCGATGCCGGGGCCGCGCGCTCGACGCGCAGGAGCAGGCGCCGGTGAGCGCGACACGCGTGAGGCTGATCGCGGCTGTGCTCGCATGTGGCGCACTGGTAACGGCGCCTGCCGCAGCGCACGCCCAGGGTGAAGCCGAAGAACAGCCGCAATGGCGCCTGGAACAGCCGCTGCTGCCGGGCGCCGCGTGGGCGGTGCCGCTCGGCAGCGTCGGCGACATCGAGTTCTTCGAAGGGGCTCCCAACCGCGGCCTGCTGATCACGGGGGGCTACGAACCGGCCGTTGAACCTGGCGTCTGGACCTACGACGGCGAACGTTGGCACGAGCTCTCCAACAAGTGCGGCGCCGCACATGAAGGGCGGATCGCATGGGCTGGCCCGGATGACTTCTGGACGGTGTCCGATGGACGTCCTGGGCAGGCGGCGGAAGCGCTCGGGACGATCGACGAACGGAGGGTGCCGCTCAGCGACAACACCCTGTGCCACTTCCAGAACGGGCAGATCGTCGCCTCCTATGCCCACCCGGCCTTCGAAGCTGACTCCTACCAGCTGATGTCTGGCGCCGCGTGTCTGTCGCCGAGCGACTGCTGGTTTGGAGGCGAACCGCTGCCGGAACCGCAGATCGGCGCGTTCCACCTGCACTGGAACGGGAGCGCGCTGGAAGCCGAACCGTATCTCGCAGAAGGCTATCCCGTGCGCGACATGCTCGCCTTCGACGACCACATCTTCGAGAGCGTGCAGCCCGAACCCGGCGACCGCACCGAACGCACCGAACTGGTCACGACCCCTGTGCTGCACCTGATCAATCCGCCGGGCTTGATCCCCACGTTCGAAGCTGAAGATGAAGCCGGGGCTGGGCTCCCGTTCTACGAAGAAGAAGAGTCTCCGCAGTCGCTGCAGTTCTTTCATCTGTCTGGCGCCGAAGGCACGCTCTGGGCTGCGGCGGGGGCACTGCAGTCCACCGGCCTGGGCCAGCTGACGCTGGCCGTTCGCGAAGACGGGAGCTGGCGTGTTGTGATCGGCCCGGCCTCACGTGGCGGTCGGCAGCTCGAACACATCCTGCCGCCCGAAGACAGCGCCGAAGAACGAGAACTGGTTGGGCCGTCGCTGAGCAAGGCCAAGGTGACGGCGATCGCTGCCGAACCTGGAACCGACAGCGCGTGGATCGGGCTCGAGCACGAAGAAGCGCAGGAAAAGGCCGTGCTGGTGCACGTCAACGCGCAGGGGGAACTGCTCTCCGAGCGGACGCTGCCGGATGCCGAAGAACGCGCTGAAGGCGTCGGCGACAAGGGCGCCGCGGCGCGGCTTGCGTGTCCGCAGGTCGCAGACTGCTGGCTTGCCACCTCGAAGGGATGGCTCTACCATTTCGCGCCCGCCGCGGAACGTACGCTCCCCAGGAACGGGGACCCCGACTTCGAACACCTGATCTCCTATCGCCCGCCGGATCAGGGCCTCCCGCAGGTCGAACAGGATGCGCCGCCCGAAGACACGTCCGGGCTGCATGAACGAGGGACCCAGGAAATCTCGAAATTCGCAGAAAGCACCCGGCCGCTCGAAAATAGAGTCACGCTGCCGCTGCTCTCGCGCGTCCACAGTCGCCTGCTCAAAGGGACGGAGTTCGAACTGAGCTTCCACCTCTCCGTGAAGGCGCGCGTGCGCCTGATCGCCAAGCGCGGCAAGCTCGAGGTGGCTGCAACCGCGACGCACAAGTTCAGCGCGGGAGACCGCAAACTCCTGTTGCAACTCGATCCACACCGTTGGCCGACGAAGCTGAGCCTTCAGACGAAGGCGCTGGCGCCGCTACGCGTCGTGTCTTCTACGAGCGGAGAAGGCGCCAATATCGGCACGATCACGACGGGGCTGTTGGTCTCGCCGCTGCGTTCCGGCGCGGGATCGCTGGGGTTGTTTCCGTGAGTCGCGGCAGGCGCGGCCGTCCGCGCTCGCGTCGCAGCATTGCACTGCAGCTGTTGACGGCGCTGGTGTTCGCAGCGACGCTCGCGTTCACGCTCGGCGGCGGCAACGCGAGCCGCGCCGCCTTCGCTCCCACGCCGCCGACCGCCCAAACAGACGACTCGGTGCCCGCGAACTCCGTGATGATGATCGGAGCGAGCGCCGAAGAAGCAGGCGCACCCGGCGCTGATGAGACCTGGGGCATAGGAGCGGAAGGGAGCTCCCAGGAAGACAGGGTGCTCGTGCGCTACACGGCCCAGCAGGGCTGGGTGCGTGGCCCGGCATTGCCAGGAGGCTTCAAGCTCGCCCCCGACCAGCTGCTCGCGGCGAGGATCACCGCGCACGGCACGGGCGCGATGCTCGGCACGATTGGCCAACGCAAGGTGGTGCTCACGCGCGCCCCCGGCGGTGCCTTCGTGGCGACTTCGCCGGTCACGGTCGAAGGCGAAGAAGCGGAAGGCGGGGGAGCTCTGGAATCGTCGCTGCTCACGCAGGAAGAAGCGCTGTTCACGAGCTCGCGCGCCCCGTTGCTGGCCGCGCTCGACGAACCAGGAGGCGGTGCGGGCGCACTGGTCGTCCCCGTGTCGACCGGGAAAGCTGAAGTCGAGGGACGGGTGCTTCACTGGAACGGCAGCGTTTGGACGAGCGAGCCGATCGAGATCCCCGCGGCCAGCGCGAGCTCATTTCGCGTGCTCGCGCTCGGGGCGAGCTCGCCGCAGAATGCCTGGCTGCTCGGACAGCTCGCTTCGGGGGGTGGCTACCCCGAAGGCGCTGTCGCGCTGTTCCGCCGGGCCGAAGAAGCGGGCTCGTGGAAGTGGAAGCCGGTCGCGCTGGCGCCGGGCGGCGGCGACGCCGAAGCCCATCCGCTGTATGTGCCGGTAGCGGGAGGCAAAGACGTGCCCTTCGAAATCCACGGCTCGGGAGCGCCGCCGACGGTCGAAGGGCAGGTGCTCACGGTCACCGACGAAGGCGTCTGGATCGACGGCGATCGCGGCGACCTTGCAGGGACCAACGCCTCCACCACGCTCTACTTCAAGTCGGAAGGCAGCGACGGCGGCACCCTGCAGGCAAGTTGGTGCCTGCCCCCGCCGACGACCCCGAGCGCGTGCACCTACGAACTGCCCCAGGCGATTCCGCGCAGCGCGATGCGCAGCCTCGCGTGGGCCGGCGCCGGGCCGTATGGCGAGCGCGTCATCACGGGGCTTCCCGGCGGGGTGAGCCTCAGGCTCGAAGGCAGCTCGTTCGTCGAAGTCCTCTCACTCGGCGGCGGCGCGACGAGCGGCCAGGACCCGGGCGCTGCGTTCGGCGCTGCGTTTACGAGCCCGACAGAGGGATGGCTCGGCACGAGCTTGCTGCCAGTGCACATCACCTCCGCGGCCTCCACGAGCCAGCTGAGGCCGTGGCCCGTACCATTCCGGCGCAACCTGCAGGCGATCGCGCCGGCACCGGGGCAGCCGGTTGCCTCCTTGAACAGCGAAGCCCTGGCCGTCGGCGAGCTCGGCGCGGTGGCGCGCTACAAGCCCGGGGAGGGATGGGTCCCCGAAAGCCTGTTCGGCCCGGGGGAGGCCGTCGAGAGCCCCAACCTCAGAGCTGTCGCGTGGCCCACTCCGACGCGCGCCTACGCGGTCGGCGACGAAGGCCAGATGTGGCTGTGGCGAGCCGAAACGGGGCTGTGGGAACGGGACCCGGCCACGCCGATCAACTTCAGGGACAACCTGCTGGGGATCGCCTTCGATCCGAGCGAACCAGCTCGCGGTTTTGCCGTGGGCACGACCGCCGTCGGCCGCGGCGGCGTGATCCTGCGCTACGGCAAGACCTGGACCGAAGAAACCTCACTGCCCGCCGAAGTGCAGGGCGCTGAGTTCCTCGGGATTGCATTCTCGGGCTCTGAAGCGCTGGTGCCATTCGCGAAGCAGATCAACGCGGAAAAGGGCATCTATTCGGGTGGGCTGCTCGTCAATGACGGCAGCGGCTGGCGCGTTGACGCCGAAGCGACCTCGTTGCTCCAGTCCACAGGCAGCCTTCCCGTAGCCGTCGCCGGGCTGGCGGACGGTGGCGCGGCGTTTGCCGCCGATGGAGGTAGCAGCGGTCCTCAGGTGCTCGAGCGCGAAGGCGCAGAAGCACAGTGGCAGCGTAGCCCTCTACCTGGGATCAACGCCGGCTCGCTCGCGTTGTTCCGGGAAGGCGGCGCCCTCAGGGCGCTCGTGACGGGCGGCGGCGCGCGGCAGGTCAACAGACTCCAGGAAAGCCAGGTCCCACCGGGCGCGCCGGCCAACCTGCAGCAGCCGGTCACGATCTCCGGTGGCGAGGAAGGAGGCTCGCTGCTACGCCAGACGGCGTTGGGCTGGAGCGATCAGCGCCATGAAGTTGACATCGGCAGGGCGCCGGCGGGCGACTACGAATTCCAGGACCTTCCATACACGCCCGATCCCCTGATGGCGATGCTCGTGAACCCGACCGGCGGCTACGGCTGGACGGTCGGCGGACAGGTCGGCGAAGAAGTCCTCCAGTCGGCGGACATCGAACGCTACGGCGAAGATGGCGTGACGCCGGTCGGCGAGCAGCCGGCCGGGGTGCCGACACGTGGGTGGGCCACGCTTGCGATCGGCGGCGATGCCGAATGCTACGCCCCTTGCTCCGAACGCTCGCTCGCCCATGTCGGACCGCAGGTGTGGCTCGAATCGGCGGTCTCGCTCGCTGCCACCGCAGGCGCCAGGGCTTTCATATACACGGGCCCGAGCGTCAGTGAAGGTAGGGTCGAGGGCCACCGCACGGTGCCCATCCCGTTCGCCGACGAGCTTGCACGCAACGCTCAGATTCTCGCCTCCGGGCGCTACGCCTCGGGGCCCGAAGTCGGCGCCCAGCTTCCGGCCTACGCCGTGGCGAGCTCCCCCGACCTCGATGCGCGCCCGGAAGCGGAAGGCACGGAGCAGAGCTTTGAGAGGGCCTTCTCGGGCTTCCCCCAGCAGGCGCTGATCGAAGCCAACGGCCAGTCGCAGACATGCGCCGCGCAGGCCGGCTGCGAGGACGCCTACTACGCCTTCAGCTCGCAGGGCAACGGGGGGCGGCTGCGGGCGATAGTGCTGGACGAGACGGCAGCGGAAATCAGCGAAGCACAGCTGAGCTGGCTGGAAGGCCAGCTCCAGAGCGCCCACGCCGCCAAGGAACCGGCGATCGCAATCGGCGCCGGCAACATCGAAGCGCAGATCCGCGCTGGCCGCGCGCAGTCGGCGGCGCTCGCGAAGATCCTGGTCACCGGGTCCCGAAGCACGCCGGCTGGCCTGTGCGAACGACTCGAACGGGAAGGCAGCACGAACGAAGGCTCGTGCAGCCGCGCGTCGGCGTACTTCTACGACTCACCTGAAGAGAACGAACACGCTCCCCTGCGTTCGGGTGGCGAAGCGATCGAAGCCTATGGATCGGGCACGCTCGGCTACATCAAGGCATTCCACGAGAGCGCCGGCAACTTCCACGGCGCGAGCGGGATCATGCTGGCGCAGGTGAACACGGCATCTCGCAACCCCGCTTCCAACCGCGCGGAAGTGCAGGTGCCACTGATCCCCGTCGTCGGCGAAATCGCGCTCGAAGCGGTGCAGGGGACGCTCCTGCGGCGCAGCGAGCCGGCGCTGTTCACCGGGCTCGCGCGGCGTCCGCGCGCCGGCTGCGACGCCGAAGCACAGCAGAGCTTCTGCGAACTGGACCCCTACATCCCGGTCCCGAGCATCTGCACCGGCAACTGCGCCACCGCGCTACTGCCCGAATACGGCTTCAAGTCCTCCGATCCTGAAATCGGCGCGTTCGTCGAGCGCAACCTCGGCTCGACCAGTCATCTCGCCGTGCTGCAGAACAGCGCAGGCAAGCCGACGCTCGAATCCGAAGCCGGCGCGGGCGCCAAGTCAGGGCTGTTCTGCGCCTTCAACCCAGGCACGACGACCGTCACGATCACCGCGGGCGACTGGTCGGCGTCCTTGCTCGTGACCGTGCAGCGCGGCAGCGTGCGCCAGCCATGCGGCACGGTGAAGCTCAGTAATCCACCCGCCGTGGAAACTACAAGCCTCGCCCCGGCGCCCGCGCCCAGCCCTTCCCCTGCGCCCGCCGCCGCGCCGCCGCCCGCGGTTCCGCTGTCGCTGCCGGCTCCGCCCATCCCCTCGCTAGCAGCGCGCCCCGCGCCGCAGCCGGCCGTGCCCTCCTACTTCGTGCCGGTCGTCCCCACCACCGCGGTGCTCGCGTTCGTGCCGCCGCCGCTGCCGACGCCCGCCCGGCCGACCCCGCCCTCGGGCACCTCTGCCGTGACCTCGCCGGTGGAGGTCGCCGAAAAGGAAGAGGAGCAGGAGCAGGCCCCCGAGTCGGTTTCCAATCAGGCCGTCGCCTACCGCTCGGCGGAAAACGAATCGCTGCCACCTTATCTGCTTGGCATGGTGCTGCTCGCGGCGATCGCAGGCGCCTCCGCTGGGTGCCGCCCGCGCCGAGGACGCCGCCACGTGGTACATGCGACCGTCACCACGAGCCTCCCGCAGAGACGTCTCGGCGACATGACCCGCCGTCGCAGGCGCTAAGAGACGGCGCCCTGTCTTCACACGTTCTAAACACGGCGCCGCCGATGATCCGCGACGCTGTCGCTCGACGGGTGACCCCTGCGCGAATGGAGATCGGTCGATGACCAAAGCCCCCCTTAGAAACGGCTTGGCGCTTGCGCTGACGCTGACAGCTGCCCTGGCCATGCTCGGCCTCAGCGCTGCGAGCGCCGGCGCGCTGACGTTTGGGGGTCTCGGCCGGATCGGGGAAGTCTCGATCAAGGGGGGGTCTGAAAAAGGGCACCTCGTACTCGGCGAAACGGATGCCTTCGTGCTGGAAGAAGCAACCGGGGACTTCTACGTCGCGGACCGCGTCGAAGAACCGAAGAAAGAAGAAGAACTGACGCGTATCCAGAAGTTCAACGGCGAAGGCAAAGTGCTCGCGGAGACGTTGATCGACCTGCCAAACGCGCACGAACTCGAACTGCGCGCGCTCGCCCTGGATCCCGAAAAGCAGACACTGTATGTGCTCGTGGACGGCGTGCGGGAAGGAACAAAATTCGACAAAGAGAAGGACGCCGCGGAGGCGATCCTGTCGTTCTCGACGGTAGTCCATAACGAAGAACTCGAAGAACTCAAACCGCTTGTCGAAAAAAAGACGCTCGAACCGTATTCGGACAAGCCAAAACTGTCTCTGATCGAGCCGGGGGCGATCGCTGTGGACCCGAAGACCCACGAGATCCTGATCTCGGCGCAGCAGGATGAAGACACCAGTGAAGTCAAACGAGAACTGCGCGCCGTGATCCAGCCCGTGCTCGAAAACGGGACGCTTGGGCCGCGCTATGTAGACAGCGTGAACTGTCTGGACGGCGGCAGCACGGTTCCCGTAGAACCGGCCTGCGAAGAACTCCAGGGCGAACACCCCGTATCACTGGTTGCCACGCAGGGCGGTCGCGCGCTCGTGGAGATGCAGCAGGAACAGCTGTGGGAAATCCCGATGCCGACGAGCGGGGCCAAAGAAGTACCGGTCATCCCGATACGGCGCTTCGTGCTCCCCTCCGTTGCACCGACCGAAGATGAGGTGGTGAAAGGCTTCAGCGGCGAAGAAGAAGAGTCGGACACGATTGCCTACGCGCCGACCGGGGCCGAAGAAGGCTACATCTACACGGGTGTGGAATTGTCGCCGAGCAAGGAAGCCTTCACCTCGGGCGTGATGCTGCTGAAGGCGAGCGAACACGCCGGAGAACTCACCGTCAGCGAGGTCGGCTGGACGGGTGGTGCCGGCGCGACGTCAAGGCAGCCGAAGTGTGAGGTTCCGGTCTCCAACGAAATGCCGCTGGAGCTGGCCGGTTCCGCAGAACAGGTCGATGTCTTCACTGGGATTGAATCAGAAGAAAACGGCCTGATCGTGAGCGAGCCCGTGATCGAGAAGTTCGGCGCGACCGCGGGCGCGGAAGCGTGCGGGCAGGTCGAAGTGACGGCGCCGACGATCAAGATCGGCAACAGTGAAAATGTGCAGGAAGTCAAGGCGGGAACGGAAGCGAAAGCCACGCTGAGCTCGAAAGTCGAAGGCGCAGACGCGCTCGCAGCGTCCTGGAAGATCGTGCGCAGGGTCGGCGCGAAGATCGAAGCAGAAGAAACGCTTGCCAGCCCCGAATATCTGGGCAAGGAAGCTGCGGTCAAATACACCTTCGCGCTTCCCGGCGAATATGAAATCGTCGAGGCGGTCACGACCGACAACCTCGCGATCGCCACCAAGCAGGTCGTGCGCAAAGTCAAGGCCGTCCTGCCTGCGATCACGTTCAAGATCGAACCGGCCTCCTCGCTTCCCCCCGAAGGCCTCTCAGTGGGCACGGAGATCAAGTTGCAGGCAAAGCTCGCAGACTCCAGCGAAGCCGAACCGCACCTCCAGCTCACGTGGCGCTTCGGAGACGGCACCACCGTCGGACCGCAGGCGGTGGTTGGCAAGGAAGGCAAGTACACCGCCGTCGTCGAACACGCCTTCACCTCAACCTGCGGCGGAGTGTGTACGGTGACTCTGGAAGCGAAGGACCAAGCGGGCGCTGAAGGACATGGGGAACTGAAGCTCTTCATGTACACGCCGCCGTCGCCGCCAATACAAGAACCGCCGCCGACCACGACGACGCCGGGGAATGGCGGGGTCCTGCCCGAACAGACGGTGCACAACCCCGAAGCGAAGATCGCTGGCAGCACGTCGCTGAGCGTGAGCGCGCGCGGAGCCGTTACGCTCAACGTGAGCTGTCCGGCAAAGGAGAGCGAATGCGTGGGTACGGTCACGCTACAGACGATCGTTGCGCAGAGCGCCAAGAAGGGCGGCAAGCCGAAGAAGGTGACCGTGATCCTGGCGCGCGGCAGCTTCGTGGTCGCGGGCGGCGCCAGCAAGGTGCTGACCCTGCATCTCTCGGCACAGGGCCGCGCGTTGCTCGCGCACGGCCATATCGTGCATGGCGCGGCTGTCGTGGTTGCACACGATTCCGCCAATGTGCAGCGACAGACCACTTCCAGCGTGACATTGCGGCTCGCGAAGGGCGCCAAAAAGCACTAAGAACCTGTTTGGAAACAGGTTCAAAGCCTCGCGGGTGCGGCGCGGTGGGTCACTTGTGAACATCCCGATAACGCGGGAGACGACTTGTGAACGTCTGGATAACGCGCATACCGGGCACAGGATGGTAACGTCGGCGGGCCTACCGCCTGGCAGAGTTTCGGTCGCGGGGTTGGATGCCCGTGTGCGGACCGACAATGCGATCTCCGCTCGACCATTGATCCTCAACAGGAGGTAGTCACGTAATGACGAGTCTCATGCGCCGTGTGGCGCCCGCCACCGTATCGCTGGTGGCGCTCTTCGCGGTGGCGGTGCCGGGCACCGCTCTCGCGAAATCAAAAGTGAAAACCGATCAGCTCGCCCAGTGCGAAGGGTCCAACATCGAAGGTCTCGGCTCGACCTTCCAGGCGCCCGCCGAGTTCCTGTGGACCGGGGTGAAGTTCGCGGAAGATGGCTTCAACGTCTCGACGAGCAAACTCGCTTGCAGCGGCACGCACAAGCCGACTGTGCGCTACAACAACTCGGCAGAAGAATTCAAGGGAAGCGGCGCCTGCCTGAAGGACATGGGCTCGGCCGGTCACCCGAAAGTCGAAGCGTTCCCGTTCTGCGGGACCGACGAAGCGCCGAGCAAGACCGTCAAGGAAGCTATGGAAACAACCGCTGGTCTCACCCCTGAAGGCGGCGAAGGGATCCAGACGATCCCCGTCCTCCAGGGTGCCGTCGCGGTGGTTGTCCACCTGCCGGTGGGCTGCACGGCGACCAGTGAACCGAAGCTGGAAAAAGCCACGGTGAAACTCAAACGACTGTCGTTTGAACGGAGCGTCGTCGAGGGCATTTACGACGGCTCGATCACGACCTGGAAGCAGGCGATCGCGGCGCAGAAATCAGCCAAAGATGCGCTGAGCTGCGCTGTCCCCGCCGAAGAAGAAGATGAAATCACTCGGGTCGTCCGTCTGGACAAATCGGGCACGACGCACATCTTCAAGGCGTTCCTCGCGCAGGTGAACACCGGTGAATTCACGATGGAAACGTTCGGTGAAATCAACGAAAAGTCTGCTGGTCACGAAGACGTGAACCCGTGCGGATCGCTGCTTCCCGAAGAATCGAAGTCGTGGGCGACGGTGAGCGAAGGCTGCGAAAACCAGCGCTGGCCTGTAGGGAAAAAACCAGTGCTGCGCGGCATCGAAACCGGCAACCCCGGTGTCATCAAGTCGGTCACGGAAACGCCGAGCTCGATCGGGTACGCCGACATGGCGGTCGCCCGCGAAAAGGGCAACTTCACGGAGCCCGGCTTGGAAGGCGGTGAAGGCACTGGCAAATTCTGGGTGCCGATCTCGGACAGCAAGACGGGCGTGAAAAACGCGGTATACGCGGACCCGGCGACGAATGGGGATGTCGAAGCACTGGGCAACTCCAACTGCGCCAAGACCGTGTACGCGCTGAAAGCCGGGGAAAAGTTCCCGCCGAGCTCGACGCGTGCCGACTGGTCGAAAGTCAAAGGCCTCGTGGAATCGAAAACGTACCCGATCTGCGGGCTGACCTACGCGTTGGCGCCGCGGCTGTACTTCCCGTTCCTGTCGCATGAAAACCCGTTGATCACGCAGGAAGCGTCGCAGAAGATCGCGACGACGGTCTCGAACTACCTCACGTGGGTCTTGAGTGAGAAGACCGCAGGCGGTGGCGAAGAGGTCGAAGGTCACGACTACGAACCGCTCCCGAAGAAAGCGCAGAAAGTCGCCGAAGCAGGCGCGCTTGAAATCGGCAGCAAAGAAGCGTAGATAGGAGTTGCCCGACGTCCGTTCTGCGGACAAGGTCGAAGCAGCATCGCAAGGGATTGCAAGCGTGGCCGGCCGCCCGATTCGGGGCGGCCGGTCGTGCGTTAGTAGCCCTGCCGGAGAAGTTCCGCGGTCGAGTCTGTGCAGCCTGTTAAGCGAAGGTGTTGCGCGTTCTTGGCGCGCGTCCGCGCCAGCCTTGCTTTGTGCATCGATGGTCTCTAGGATGAGACGGAACGTTGGCAACGGTCACGAGATCTCGACATCTACTGCTGTCAAGAGGGTCAGGATATGCGCCCATGGCAGCAAGCAAGGAGGCAGTGGAGGCGATGAGCGCCGAGGCTAATCACGGGCCCGGAGCGGGAGCTCCTTGGGAGCCGATGCCCTTGGCTGGTTCGCGTTCGGTTGGTGGTTCGCGTGGGTTTTTGGGGTGGGGTGGGCGTCGTCGTGTGTGGTTGGGTGGGATTGCGGAGGTTCGTGGTCCGGCGGCGTGTTTGCGGCGGGATGCGTTGTTTCGTCGGTTTTTGTTGGTCGCGGATGTGGTTGCGATTGTTGGTGCGTTTGTGTTGACGGAGGAGTTTTCGCGGCGTTCTGTGGGGTTGACGTGGGTGGCTGTTGCGGGGCTGCCGATTTTGGTGGTGTGCGCGAAGTTGACGGGGTTGTATGACCGGGATGAGACGTTGTTGCGTAAGACGACGTTGGATGAGGCGCCGAAGTTGTTTCAGTTGGCGACGTTGTGTGCGTTGGTGGCGTGGTTGGCTGGGGGGTTGATCACGCATGTGCCGTTGGATCGTCATGAGGCGTTGTTTTTGTGGTTGGCGTTGGCTGGGGGGTTGTTGTTGGCGCGTGCTGGGTCGCGGATGTTGGCGTTGCGGATCGCGCCGGCGGAGCGGTGTTTGTTTATTGGGGATGAGGCTTCGGCGGAGACGATTCGCTCGAAGTTGACGGGGCATGGGGGGGTCAAGGCGGAGGTTGTCGCGCATTTGGATCTGGATAAGGTCGCGTCGTGGTCGACGGACAGTTTTTCGGAGGTGCGGCTGGCGGAGATCCGTGATTTGGCGCAGACGCTTGATGTGCATCGGGCGATCATCGCGCCGCGTAGTGTCGATGGGGGGGAGATGTTGAATCTGGTGCGCACGCTGAAGGCGGTTGGGGTGCGGGTGAGTGTGTTGCCGCGTTTGCTTGAGGTCGTGGGCTCTTCGGTTGAGTTTGATGATCTGCATGGGGTCACGGTGATGGGTGTGCGGCGGTTTGATCTGGGGCGTTCTTCGGCGGCGTTCAAGCGGGTGTTCGACTTGTTTGGGGCGACGTTGGGGTTGTTGGCGGTCTCGCCGCTTTTGGCTGTGATTGCGGTTGCGGTGAAGCTTGAGGATGGTGGCCCGGTGTTCTTTGCGCAGCAGCGGGTGGGGCGTCATGGCAGGCGTTTTCGGATGTTGAAGTTCCGCACGATGGTCCCGGACGCGGATGCGTTGAAGGACTCGTTGCGGGATCGCAACGAGGCGAAGGAGGGGTTGTTCAAGATCGCTGAGGATCCGCGTGTCACAAGGGTTGGGCGGTTGTTGCGGCGTAGCGCTTTGGATGAGTTGCCGCAGCTGTGGAATATCGTGCGGGGGGAGATGAGCCTGGTCGGGCCGCGGCCGCTGGTGCTGGATGAGGATCTGCGGATCGAGGGCTGGCATCGCCGGCGGCTGGAGCTGACACCGGGGATGACCGGGCCGTGGCAGATCCTCGGCCCAGCGCGGGTACCGCTGCGGGAGATGGTCGCGATCGACTACCTCTACGTCGCCAACTGGTCGCTATGGACCGACGTCAAGATCCTCCTACGCACCATCCCCCACGTCATCGGCAGACGCGGACTCTAGCGTCGGCGAACGTCTGCCACCGATGCTGTGGCAGCCGGCTCACCCCCGCCGCGAGCTCTCCCGCGCCGCGCGTCGGATCGAGAGCGCGAGCAGCCCCACCACCGCGGGCGGCATGACCCACCAGGCGGCGATGGCCGCATCCGCGAGCAGCGCGGTGAACCCGAGGGCGAGCACGACCCCGAGAGCGGTCCGCCAGTCGTCGCCGACGACGAACTCCCACACGCCTGCGAGCAACGCCTCCACCCGCGTCATGCGCTCACCGTGGCCTGCTCGCCAGCGGCGGCGGCCCTCGCCTCGAGCTGCTTGACGGCCGCCGCGTCCACCGCCCGCCGCACCGTCCATGCCATCGCGACCGCCGCCAGCAAGACGCCCGGGATGATCGCTAGCAGCGCCGCGTCGCCGCCCGGCCAGCTCGCGCCGGCTCCCTCGGCTCCCCAGAACATCCCGAAAGAGCTGAGCATTACGCCGACCGCGAACTTCAGCGTGTTCTCTGGCACCCTCGCCAGCGGGGCCCGCGCCGCTGCGCCCGCGGCGATCACCAGGATCACCGCGAGCCCGGCTGCCGCCGCGGCCAGCGGGACCCGGTGCTGGTTGGCGCCGAACGTGAGCACGATAAACACCACCTCCAGGCCCTCCAGCAGCACGCCTTTGAACGAGACGGTGAACGCGTAGCCGTCGAAGCCCGCACGCCGCTCACCGGCTGCCCGCGCCGCCTCTGCCTCCTCTGTGAACGTCTGCAGCTCGTCGTGCTTGGCCTTCAGCCCGGCCGCACGCAGGATCGCCTTGCGCAGCCACTGCAGGCCGAAAATCAACAGTAGGCCGCCCACGAGTACCCGCAGCAGGTCGATCGGCAGGGCCGTCAGCGCCGGCCCGAGTGCAGCGACGATCGCGGCGAGCGTCAGCGTCGCCGCTCCCACGCCGCTCATCGCCGAGGACCAGCTGCGCGTGGCGCCCACCGCGAGCACGATCGTCAGCGCCTCGACCGCCTCCACTGCACAGGCGAGGAAGACGGAGATCGCCAGCCCCACCTCTGCGCCGCTCATGCAGACAGCGTACGGTGCCGGCCCCGGTTTGCGACGTATACGATGTGCTACGTTGCATACATGTCTGTGAACGTCTCCGTGCGTCTCGACGACGCGCTCGCGGAGAGCCTGCGCCTACGGGCGCGCGCCGCCGGGGAGACGCTCTCGGGTCGCCTTCGGCGCTATGCCGAGGAGGGCACGCGTCGGGAGGGGCATCCGCTGGTCACGTTTCGTGACGGACCCACTGGTCGGCGCGCCGGCCTGATCGGCGGTCCTGACGTCTGGGAGATCGTCATGTGGGTGGAGGATCTGGCGGCGGAGCCTGACCCGATCGCTGCGCTCGTGGGGGATCTAGGTTTCACACGACCTCAGATCGACGCCGCGCTGCGCTACCGCGACGCCTATCCGGACGAGGTAGCAGCACGAATCGAGTTGCATCGCCGCGAGACTGCAGCCGCTGAGAAGCATTGAAGCTGCTGCTGGACGAGATGTACCCGGCCGCCCTGGCCGAGGCGCTTCGAGCCGTCGAGATCGATGTCTCTACGGTCATCGAGCTTGGACTGGCTGGGAGCTCTGACCCCGAGGTATTCGCTGCGGCGGTCGCGCACGGATACGCGCTGCTCACCGAGAACGTCAGTGACTTCGCACGCGTCTCTGCCGAGCACATCACCGCAGGTCAGCATCATCACGGCGTGCTCGTCGCGCTCTCATCCAGGTTCTCTCGTCGCCCAGCGGGCATCGCCGTGCTCGTCGCTGCGATCTGCGCGACCGTCGACCAGGAGCTCGAAGATCGTCTCGTGTACCTACAGGCACCCAGCCGTGGTTGACCGTAGTGGCTCATCCCCACAGCTCCGAGCTCGGGGCGCTACTCGAGCAGATCCGGCTGCGGCGTGACGTCCGTTGGTCCGACGTCTAGGAGACCACTCGATGTCCGCCATGGGCGCTTGACGGCCAGCCAGCTGACGGCCGCGACGAGCAGGGCGGCGCACAGGATCCAGCCCAGCGCGGTTGTGCCCACGCCGACGTACTTCAGCCCCGAGGCCGCGACCACGAACGTGATCGCGGGCCTGATGTAGCGGTCTGGGGCGCTCGAGGAGAGAAGCGAGCCGATCAGCACGGCCGGCACGCTGCCGATGATCAGCGACGTGGTGACACCGAACTCCACGTGTCCGAACGCCAGTGCTCCCAGTGCGGCTGCGAGCGTCAGCGGTACCGCCTGGCTGAGGTCGGTGCCGACGAGCTGGTTGGCGCCGAGCATCGGGTACAGGAACAGCAGCAGGATGATCATCAGCGAGCCCGAGCCGACTGAGGTCATCCCGACGATCAGGCCGCCGATCATGCCGATCGCCACTGTACGCACGGGACGCACATCGATGTTGTGCACGACTCCCGTGCGCGTCTGTCCGCCGCGGCTGTCGAGGACATAGCGCAGCACCATCGCCGCCGCGCCCAGCAGCAGCGCCGCGCCTAGCGCCACCTCGATTTTTTCCTGGTCGGCCTTGCCGCTGCCCATCAGGTGCAGGAGGTAGGCCCCGAGGAACGCCATCGGCACCGAGCCAAGGACCATCAGGCCGACCAGCCGTCGGTTGACGGTGCCCTTGCGCAGGTGCACCGCGGCGCCGAACGGGCGCATCACGACCGCCGCCACGAGGTCGCTCGAGATCGCCGCCGAGGGCGTCACCCCGAACAGCAGGATCAGCATTGGCGTCATTAGCGCGCCGCCGCCGGCGCCCGTCAGGCCGACCAGGAAGCCGATGATCGCGCTTCCGAGTACGATATAGGGGTCTACGTGCATGGCTGGATCGCTCGACGGACGGCAGCGAGTGGGCACCACGCCCTCGTCACGAGCGCGGCCGCCCGCACTCCATCTGAGCGGATCAGCATAGAGCATTGCTCACGTTGTGGGTGGGGTTGGCCTGGATTTAAGCGCGGGGTTTTAAATCAGAGGTCTTGCTTTAACTCGTGAGGATGTTTATGATGCCTGCCCTGAGTAGGGGTCACGGGATCTCGACGACTGTTGGGGTTGGTGGGCTCCCCGTGTGGGGTCCGGTCGTGGCGGGCAAGGAGGCGGGAGCGCTATGAGTGTGGAGACGGGGAGTGGGGCCGAGGCGGGCGTAGTCTGGGGACCTTCGCCGCTTAGCGATTCTGGGACGACGTTGGCTGGTTCGCGTTCGGTTGGTGGTTCGCGTGGGTTTTTGGGGTGGGGTGGGCGTCGTCGTGTGTGGTTGGGTGGGATTGCGGAGGTTCGTGGTCCGGCGGCGTGTTTGCGGCGGGATGCGTTGTTTCGTCGGTTTTTGTTGGTCGCGGATGTGGTTGCGATTGTTGGTGCGTTTGTGTTGACGGAGGAGTTTTCGCGGCGTTCTGTGGGGTTGACGTGGGTGGCTGTTGCGGGGCTGCCGATTTTGGT
Source organism: uncultured Solirubrobacteraceae bacterium (assembly GCA_963735615.1). GTDB lineage: Bacteria > Actinomycetota > Thermoleophilia > Solirubrobacterales > Solirubrobacteraceae > Palsa-744. The sequence goes on along the minus strand of CAVTLO010000001.1, from coordinate 737,355 downwards.
GGTGTGCGCGAAGTTGACGGGGTTGTATGACCGGGATGAGACGTTGTTGCGTAAGACGACGTTGGATGAGGCGCCGAAGTTGTTTCAGTTGGCGACGTTGTGTGCGTTGGTGGCGTGGTTGGCTGGGGGGTTGATCACGCATGTGCCGTTGGATCGTCATGAGGCGTTGTTTTTGTGGTTGGCGTTGGCTGGGGGGTTGTTGTTGGCGCGTGCTGGGTCGCGGATGTTGGCGTTGCGGATCGCGCCGGCGGAGCGGTGTTTGTTTATTGGGGATGAGGCTTCGGCGGAGACGATTCGCTCGAAGTTGACGGGGCATGGGGGGGTCAAGGCGGAGGTTGTCGCGCATTTGGATCTGGATAAGGTCGCGTCGTGGTCGACGGACAGTTTTTCGGAGGTGCGGCTGGCGGAGATCCGTGATTTGGCGCAGACGCTTGATGTGCATCGGGCGATCATCGCGCCGCGTAGTGTCGATGGGGGGGAGATGTTGAATCTGGTGCGCACGCTGAAGGCGGTTGGGGTGCGGGTGAGTGTGTTGCCGCGTTTGCTTGAGGTCGTGGGCTCTTCGGTTGAGTTTGATGATCTGCATGGGGTCACGGTGATGGGTGTGCGGCGGTTTGATCTGGGGCGTTCTTCGGCGGCGTTCAAGCGGGTGTTCGACTTGTTTGGGGCGACGTTGGGGTTGTTGGCGGTCTCGCCGCTTTTGGCTGTGATTGCGGTTGCGGTGAAGCTTGAGGATGGTGGCCCGGTGTTCTTTGCGCAGCAGCGGGTGGGGCGTCATGGCAGGCGTTTTCGGATGTTGAAGTTCCGCACGATGGTCCCGGACGCGGATGCGTTGAAGGACTCGTTGCGGGATCGCAACGAGGCGAAGGAGGGGTTGTTCAAGATCGCTGAGGATCCGCGTGTCACAAGGGTTGGGCGGTTGTTGCGGCGTAGCGCTTTGGATGAGTTGCCGCAGCTGTGGAATATCGTGCGGGGGGAGATGAGCCTGGTCGGGCCGCGGCCGCTGGTGCTGGATGAGGATCTGCGGATCGAGGGCTGGCATCGCCGGCGGCTGGAGCTGACACCGGGGATGACCGGGCCGTGGCAGATCCTCGGCCCAGCGCGGGTACCGCTGCGGGAGATGGTCGCGATCGACTACCTCTACGTCGCCAACTGGTCGCTATGGACCGACGTCAAGATCCTCCTACGCACCATCCCCCACGTCATCGGCAGACGCGGACTCTAAAGACACGCGCGTCCACCGACGTACGGGCGTCCCGCGCCGACGCGCGGGTGTAAACACAGGCGCGCTCAGCGACCGACGCGCGTCCCGCGCCGACGCACGGCGGAGGCTCGCAAAGCTGGTGTGCCGGGGCGACGCCAAGCGTAATGGGCGGGCATCCGCTGGTGCAGCGCGGTGCGCAGTGCCGTTTGCGGGCTGACGTTCTCGGTCTGCGCGAGCACTGCGTCTGCGTTGGCCGCCCCGCGGCAGAGGATTACAGCAAATGCCGCAATCGCCAGCCAGCCAAGCGGGATGAAGATTAGGAGCATGAGGATCCTTGGAGTGTTCGAGGTAGCCCGTGCCGGTCCTGCGTCGACACGGATGTGAGGCTGCTATCGGATCGTGGGACCTAAGCCTTGAATGCCCGCGCCAAGGTCGAGCAAACGTCCACACCCGTGCTAGATGGTTGATTCCACGACCCGTTCCAGCGCCGCGGAGATCTGCTCGCAGACGGTCTCTGGGGCGAACAGCCGCTCTGCCTCGGCGCGCGCCTTCAAGCGCAGCTCCCCGGGCCTAGCGCGCAGCGTGTCGAGCATCATGACGATCGCCGCGACCATGCCCTCGACGTCGCCCGGGCGCACCGAGGAGAGGACGGAGCCATCCACGCCCTCGATCGCGCCGACCTCGGTGCTCGCCACTACCGGCACGCCCGCAGCCAGCGCCTCGCCGACGGTCAGGCCGAACGGCTCGTACTTGCTCGCCTGCAGCAGTAGGTCGCTGCGTGCCAGCATCGCTGGCACCTCCGCGGGGGGCATCGCGCCGAGGAACTCGGAGTTCTCCGGGGGCAGGTCATCGAGCAGCTTGGTGTAGTCGGAGAAGAGGCTCGTGCGACCGATCACGCGTATACGCACATCGACCCCGCGCTCGAGCAGCACTCTCGCCACCGCGACCACGTCCTCGACGCCCTTGCGCACCGCGATCCGGCCGAGGATGAGGATCGTCGGGGGCGCGCCGATCTCCCTCGCGAGGTTCGCTTCGGCAAAGCGCCCCAGCTGCACCGCGTTGGGCACGACGACCGTGCGCTCGAGCGGGAAGCCGTAGTCGCGCACGAGGTGGTCGCGGAACACGCTGCTGATGCACACGAGCAGGCGCGCGCGCCTGATGCTCACTCGCTGCACGAGCGAGCGCAGCGACATCACCGCGACGGCGATCAGCAACGTGTACGCCGGCTGGCAGCGCAGGGCCAAGCGCCGCTCGGAGATCATGGACTTCAGCTCTCCCATGCTGTGCGTCTCAGGGTGGATCACCAATGGGACGCTGCGCCTGAGGCTCCCGGGCACCGACAGCGACTCGATCGTGGAGAACTGGTAGATCACGTCATACGGATCCGCTCGGTGCCTGCGCGTGACCTGGCGACGCAGTCGCACCGACGCGAAGCCGCGCACAAGCAGCCCGGAGACGAACGCGCCGATCCGCGTGCGGTTGTACCAACTGCTCCAGCTCCACTCGCTCGTGCCCCAGATGAACGTCACGTTCTTCACGCCGTTGAGGCGTTCGGGCAGTCGGTGGCCGCTGCCCGGAAAATAGCAGTCGATTCGGTGCCCGCGCTGCGCGAGGCCGCGGAGCAGCTCCGTGGCCACTCCCGGTACGCCTCCCGTTTCCTTGGCGGCTGGGCCGGCACCCAGCCACGCTATGTGTAGCGATCTGCCCGACATCGTCGGACACCCTATAGAAGGGTTGCGGCCACCAAGAGGTGGCTGGAACGGGGGAGATAGCTACCCCGCGCTGCGTTCGGCTGCCAGCGTCACCTGCTCTGAGATGCGCTCGCGAAACACCGCTACCGAGAAGCGCTCGGCATTTTGCACGGCGCGCTCGGGGCTGAAGTCCAGCTCGTCGATGCTGGCGATCGCGCGGGCGAAGGACTCGACATCGTCAAGCCGCGCCAGGCGTCCGGTCTGACCGTCGAGCACGGTCTCCAGCGCGCCGCCGGCCGCGGCCGCGATCACGGGGCGACCTGCTGCCTGCGCCTCGACCGCGGTGATGCCGAACTCCTCCATGCTCGGCACGATCACCGCGCGCGCGCTCGCGTACAGCTCCGCTAGCGCCTCGTCCCCCACACGACCGAGGAACTCAGCCTCGGGGTAGGCCTCGCTGAGGGCCGCGTGGTCGGGTCCGGAGCCGACGATCCGGATCGGCGCGCGCGCCCGGCGGGCTGCCTCAAGCGCGATCTGCAGGCGCTTGTGGCGGACGATCTCAGACACCACGAGCAGCGCGTCGCCGGGCTCGCCGGGAGTAAACCGGCCGGTCTCCACGGGCGGGTGGATAACAACTGCCTCGCGGCCGTAGTAGCGCATGATCCGTTCACGGCTCAGCTGTGAGATCGCGATGAACGCGTCCACCCGGCGGCTCGTCGCCAAGTCCCACACCCGGATCCGCTCCAGCTGGCGGCGCAGCAGCGGACGGATCGCTCGGGGGGTCTCGCCGAGGGCGCGCTGCTGCTCATACCACGCGTAGCGGAACGGTGTGTAGCAGTAGCACACGTGTACCGCGCCCGCCGGCGCCCGCACGCCGTGTGCGAACGCGCTGCTGCTGGTGAGCAGCACATCGCAGGCTGGCACTCGCAGGCGCTCGACCGCCCATGGATACAGTGGCAGCAGGCGCCTGAACGTGGCCTGGCTCACGCCGAGGCGCTGGAGCGGAGAGGTAGCGATCGATCGTGACCGCGCCGCGAAGCGACCATCAGTGCCGGCCTCGTCATAGAGCAGCGTCAGGATCGGCGCTTCGGCGTACAGGTCGGCGATTGCCGCGAACGTCCGCTCGGCGCCGCGCATGACCAGTAGATAGTCGTGCGCCAAGACGACGCGCTCGCGAGGCATTGAGAATATGGTACTGTCGCCGCCCGTGCCGTTCCCACATCGCTCGAGATGACATACGTGGAGATGTCACCTTTCTGAGATGCCGGACACGGTATTGCGGACTCTCGGCTGGCGCTCGCTGCTGATCAACGGCGATCCCTGCGTGCTCGATCGCTGGCTGTGGCTTCGCCGTCACCTGAGAACGGGGCACGCGCGGACGTTCGACGCGGGGTGTGGTAACGGCGCGTTCGCCATCTACGCGGCACGCGCGGGCAACGAGGTGTTGGCGGCGTCCTTCTCAGAGCGTGAGCAACGGGACGCCCGGCGTCGGGCCGAGGTGCTCGGTGTGGGCGGGATCGAGTTTCGCATCCTCGATCTACGCGAGATCGAGGAGCACCGCGCCGCGCTCGGTAGCTTCGAGCAGATCGTCTGCCTGGAGACGATCGAGCATGTCACCGACGATCAGGGTCTGCTCAGCTCGCTGGTGGGTCTGCTCGAGCCCGGCGGGCAGTTGCTGCTAAGCGCGCCCTTCGATGCTCACCATCCGCTGTACACGGAGGAGCGCCATCCGAGCGGCGTCGAGGATGGATCACACGTGCGCTACGGCTATTCCCGCCAGCGCCTGCGCGAGCTCGCCGAGCGGGCGGGCTTGGAGGTCAGCAGCGAGGGCTTCGTCAGCGGTGTCGTCTCGCAAAAGGTGACAGATCTGATGCGCCGGCTGACTGCGCGCTTCGGGCGTCCCGTGGCCTGGGCGATCGTCCTGCCGCTGCGCGCGCTCGTGGTGGTGGATGCGCCGTTGAGCCGGCTGCTCGGCTATCCATATCTGAGCGTGGTGCTGTGTGGTGTACGGCGCGTCTAGCGCCGCGGCTGGCGCCTGCTGGTCAAGCGCCCAGGTGAGCGAAGTTCGGCCATAGCGCGAGATCGATCTCGTTGCAGCTTTGCGCGAGCGCGCTGACATCGTCCTGATATGCCTGTACGTAGGCCTCGCGCGTCTCGCGATCGAGTGCTGGCTTCTCGTCCTGGCGCTTGGGATGGGCCTCCAGGTCGGGGGTGAACTCGACGTCCTCCAACTCGAGGAACGTGAACGTTCGTCGTAGCTGTGCCTGCGGTTCACGAGCACAGCGCTCGTACTGCAGGATCAGTATTCGCGAGTGGTCAAAATGACGCAGCAGGCCAACGAGCTGGGCGTGGTAGCACCCGCGCATGAAGGCCTCCAGGGGCGCGTAGCGACTGAGCGGCGCGCCGCGCCTGGCCGCGACCCTGATGTCGAGCTGCAGGCCGGACAAAAATCGCTCGACCGGGTCTCGCACGAGCATCAGCAGACGGGCATCGGGAGCGGCTGCCGCCAACAGTCTCGGTATCCATGGTGCGCTGGCGTAAAGCGGCGTCCACTCACCCACCTTCTGCTCGCCGTGTCGTGGAAAGTATTCGTGGTAACGGGCGATATCGCCCGGCTCCCAGCCGCCGCAGTGAAACCTGTCGAAGTAGTGAAGCTCCTTCGCGATCATCGGTCGGGCCACCTCGGGATGTGAAGCAATCAGATCGAACCAGCGCGTCGTCCCGCAGCGCTGCACGCCGACGCCGACAAAATGCGGCGGTCCCGTCTGCCACCCGGCCGGGCACTCGGGCACCGGCCCCGGCATGTCGATGCCGCCGTCAGTCGGCGTCACAGCTGCCTCTGTGTGCGCCTTGCCCTTCAGGCGCGACAGCCAGCCAGCCCCGTGGTCCGGCCGCGGCAGGTGTATTGCGTTGTGTCTCGATCGCTGTGGTGACATGCGATGACCGCGGGGACCGGCATGATATCTATCAAGTGCATGCGCGACTCGCGACCCCTTCGCATCCTCGTAACGGTCGCCTGGGCACGCCTTTCCGGCGGGGCTGAGGCGATGCTGCAAGCGCTGATCGAGGGAGGCCAGACAAATGGCTACGAGTTGCAGCTCGTGTTCCTCGAGCCCGGTCCGTGGCCCGAGCAGCTGCGCCAGGCGGGCTACCACGTTGATGTCATCCCTGCCGGACGCATCCGTCAACCCCATCGCTGGCTCGCGGCCGTGTCAGGGCTCGCGGCGATCATGCGCCGCGCCGACCCCGACCTGGTCCTCGACTGGGCGGCAAAGACGCATCTGTATGGTGCGCCCGCCGCTATGCGCAGCGGCATGGCCGACCGCGTGCTCTGGTGGCAGCATGCGATTCCGGACGGTAACTGGATCGACCGCTGCGCCACCCTGCTGCCGGCGATTGCCATCGGGTGTACGTCCAACGCTGCCGCCGAAGCCCAGCGCCGGGTGCGCCCGTCCCGGGCATTGTTCGTGACGGCGGCTGGCACGGCCGTGCCCCCGCCGCGGGTCGAGCCGGGTCCGCTCGACTTGCCAGCGGGCGTCGCGGTGGTCGGCCTGGTCGGGCGTTTGCAGCGGTGGAAGGGTCAGGACAGGCTGCTGCGTGCACAAGCGATCCTGCGCGAACGCGGTCACAGCCTGCATGTCGTGATCGTCGGCGGCGACTCATTCGGGCTGGAGCCGGGGTATGCCGAGTCGTTGCCGCGGATCATCGCTGACCTCGGGCTCACCGACTCGGTCACTGTCACCGGCGAGGTGGCAGACGCCGGGCCGTATATCGAGCAGATGGACATCCTTGTCAACGCATCCGACCCAGAGCCATTCGGGATCGTGCTGCTCGAGGCAATGGCCAGGGGCGTCGCCGTCGTCGCCGTCGGCGCGGGTGGACCCACCGAGATCGTCGCCGATGGTAAGACTGGCGTGCTCGCGCGCTCCGGTGCGCCAGCCGACCTCGCCGACGCGCTCGAATCGCTGCTCGTCACGCCGGCGCTGCGTCGTGCTATCGGCGAGGCTGGTCGCGAGCGTTTCGCGGCTGACTTCACCAACGACGCGATGTGCGAGCGATTCGCTCACAGCGTCAAGCGTCTCATCAGTGAGAAAAGCCAGCGCGTCGAGCGCGAGGCGCTCGCGTCGCGCCTTGGCTCCGGGCACGTCAGCTAGTGGAGCTCATGCGCGCCGACCCCGAGGTGCAAGGGCTCGAGACGCTCGCCGCGTCGAGCTGCGCGGTGACGATTATCGCGCACGATATCGGCCCCGTGGGGGGCATGGAGCGCGTGCTGGCGGAGCTGATCCTCGGGTTGCGGGCGCGCGGCCACGAGGTCACCGTGATCGCCCGCACGTGTGAGCTGCCGATGGGCGCGGGGGTTGACTTTCACCGCGTGCGCGGTCCCGGGCGCCCATTCCTGATTGCCTACCCGTGGTTCCTGTTCGCGGGCTCGCTCGCTCTGCGCAGTTCGGGACGTGGGGTCATCCATGCGACCGGGGGGATCGTCTTCAATCCCGTCGATATCGTGTCCGTCCACTACTGCCACCAGGTCGGCCCGGCGAACCCCAGCCGCTCGACGCCCGTGTTTCGCTTGAACATCAAACTCGTGAGGGTGGCGAAGCGCCTGGCCGAGCGACTGTCATTTCGCGCAAATCGCACCGCCACGTTTGTGTGCGTGTCAGATGGCGTGGCCGAGGAGATGCGCAAGCACTATCCAGCGTTGGCCGATCGCGTGATGACGATTCACAACGGAATCGACACAGACGCCTTCGCGCCCGGGCTGCGCAGCGATGAGGCCAGCGCGCAGCGCGAGCAGCTGCAGATCCCGCCGGACCGCCTGGTGGCCGTGTTCGTGGGCAGCGAGTGGGAGCGCAAGGGTCTGCGCCCGATTCTCCATGCGCTGACGCTCGCGCCCGACTGGAGCCTGGTGGTCGTCGGGCGCGGAGACGAGGGGCGCTACCGCGAGCTGGCCGATTCGCTCGGGGTGAGTGACTCGGTGCGCTGGCTTGGGGTGACTCAGGACGTCGCGCTCATCTACGCGCTCGCGGACGCGTTTGTGCTGCCCACCAGCTATGAGACCTTCTCATTGGTTACCTTCGAGGCGGCGGCGAGCGGTCTGCCGATCCTGGCCACACCCGTGAACGGGGTCAGCGAGCTCGTACAGGACGGCCACAACGGCTTCCTGATCGAACCGGAGCCGCGCTGCATCGCCGAGCGCCTTGGTCAACTCGCCGCCGACCCCGAGCTCAGGGTGCGTCTCGGGCGCGCCGCGAGGCGCTCTGCACTGCGTTTTGGCACGGAGACGATGGTCGCAAAGCATCATGAGCTCTACCAGCGCCTGGCCGCAGGGCGGGCGTGAGCGTTTGGTGGCTGGCCTGCACGCCTGTTCGCGGAGGCCGGCGCACGCTAGTCTTTAGCGGCTGATTACGTTGATCTTTATGATTGTCGCGCCGCGCCAGGACGGACCCTACCCATGAACGAGACCCCGAGTGCCACCGCCATATTTGCTCCGATATGGCGGCGAAGGTGGTTGATTCTGATCGTAGGGATAGTCGTCGCGGGGGGCAGCTACGTCTACTACAAGCACAAGCCCACCCAGTTTCAGCTGACGACGCAGCTTTATCTCGCCGCGGGCAATGAAGAACAGCTCGGCGAAAAGGGAGTGACTGCGAAGGGAACGACGCTCGCCGCGAGCGCCCAGGCCGACATCATCAACTCGATCGTCGTCGAACTGGTTCGGCGTCAGCTGAAAGCGCAGCAGCGTCACATCTCGAAAGTGGCGGCAAAGGCAAAGGTGAAGGCGAAGGCGAACTCTGAAAAGAGCGCGTTCATCACGATCACCACGGAAGGGCACGACCGCAAGGCGGCGGCACTGCTCGCTAATGACGTCGCGCAGGCCTACATCAAGCGCCAGCACAGCCAATATGAACGTGGCATTAGGAACGCGATCTCGATCGCTCGTCGTCAGCTGCGTAAGATCGAAGCGCCGCCGCCCGTCGCTGCAGGCAAAGCTAAGGGCTCGACCAAAACCACGTCCACCAGCTCGGAGGGCGACATCATCCGCGAGGCGCAGCTCAGCACGAAGATCGACCAGCTGGAAGCGGGGCTGAACATCACCGCCGTCGAGCAGGTGAAACCGGCGAAGCCCGCGGCCGCGGTGCTAGTGGGACCCGAACCGAAAAAGAACGGACTGTTCGGCTTCGTGATCGGCATCGTGCTCGCGGCGATCGCAGCCTTCCTGCTCGGGCGCGTCGATCGCAGGCTGCGCTCGCTCGCCGACGTCGAGGCGGTCTTCCACGCGCAGATACTCACGGCGCTCCCGCAGGTCAAGCGCCCGATCCTCGAGCGCGACGGTGCGCCCTCGCCAGCTAGATCGCTGATCGAGCCGCTGCGCCGGCTGCACACGACGCTGGAGCTGGGCAACACGCTCGCGGGAGAACAGCGCGCGCGGCCGCGTTCGATCCTGTTCCTGAGCGCCGAGCCCGGCGACGGCAAGTCAACGATCGCCGCACAGCTTGCGCTCGTCGAGCGCGAAGCCGGGCAGCGCGCGGCGATCGTAGAGGCCGATTTTCGCCACCCCACGCAGGCGCGCTTGCTGGCCGTCGAGGAGCGTCCCGGCCTCGCCGAGGTGCTGGTGGGGACGCTCACCCTCTCCGAAGCTCTGCAGAGCGTGCCCTCGGCGCAGTTGCAGACCGTGGCTGGCCAGGCGCCGTCCGCCGCCAACGTGGCCACGGCTCTGGCCTCGCATGAGGATGGGTCCGTCGCGGTGCTCGTGGGCCAGGCCGCGGCCGCCAACCCGCCCGCGCTGCTGGCGGGCTCCGCGATCACGGAGACGCTGCGCTCACTGGCGGAGCAGTTCGATTACACGCTGCTCGACGCGCCGTCTCCGCTCGAGGTCAGCGACGTCATGTCGCTGCTCATGGCGGTCGATGCGATCGTGATCGTGGCGCGCATCGGCCACACGCGTGAAAGGTCCGCCGACAGGCTTCGCCAGCTGCTGGCGCAGACGCCCAGCGCACCTGTGCTGGGGGTCGTTGCCAATGGCGTGGAACGCAGGGACATCGAGCGCTACGGCATCTCCGCCGCGTCCAGCCGCAGCTGGCTCGCCCGCCTGATGCGATGATGAGCACTCCGCGCCTGGGGCTTGCCAGTCCGAGCGCAGGGGCTCATCCGGCGGTGGTGGGACGGCGCGTCCACGACGCGCTGTTGCTCGCGCTCGCCGGGCTCGCCTCGGTGGCGCTGGCGCTGGCGATCGCCGTCGCGGTGCCGACGCCCAACTACGCGCTGGTCCTGGGCGCGCTCGTCTGCGTGCTCGCGCTGGGCGTGTTCGCTGCCAATCCGCGCCTGGAGATCACCGTTCCGCTGCTGGCCTTCTATCTCGGCTGCATCAACGGGCCCGTCAAGCTGATCGTCTCCGGTGGCACCGCCGTGTCTGCGTTGCAGGACGTGCTGATACTCGCGATCTGTCTCGGGATCCTCGTGCGCCGCATCGTCAGCGGGCGCAAGCTGACGCTGCCGCCGCTGTCCTCGTGGGTCATCGCCTGGACCGCGGTGGTCGTGCTCGAGGCCTTCAACCCGAGGACGCTCAACCTGCTGAAGGTCGGCGCTGGCTTCAGGGAGCAGCTGGAGTGGGTGCCGTTCTTCTTCTTTGGCTACCTCCTGGTGCGCTCCAAGTCGCGCCTGCGCAGGTTTTTTTTGGTGCTGGGCGTGATCGCGCTTGCCAACGGCGTCGTGTCCACCTACCAGACACAGCTCGGCCCAGCCGCAGTAGCCAGCTGGGGCCCGGGCTACAGCAACAAACTCCTAGGCCAGAACTCACGGGTCTACAAAAGCGAAGGGGTCTCCTACGTGCGGCCCACGGGCCTCGGCGATGAAAGCGGCGGCGGCGGCGCCACCGGCCTGGTCGCGATCGCGGGCCTGCTGGCGCTGCTCGGGACGAGTCGTAGGCGGCGAGGAGCGCTGCTGTTGCTGACGTTCGGCTGCGCTCGCGGCGGTCGCCACCGGCCTCGGGCGCCTGGAGGTAGTCGGCAGCGTGCTCGCAGTGATCGGCTACGCGCTGCTCACCGCCAGCGCGGGACGGCAGGCGCGAGGACCCCTGCGTGCCCTGATCGTGACCTTCGCGATCGCGGTTCCCTTCCTCTTGATCTTCGTGGCGTCCGTTGGCGAAGGGGTGTTCTCCCGCTACTCGAGCATAGCTCCGGGCAAGGTGGCCACGACCGGCACGAGCTACAAGGAAGGCGAGCTGAAGCAGATCCCCACCGAGATCGCGGTGTCCCCGTTCGGGTTCGGTCTCGGCACCGCCGGGGCCGCGGCGGGCTTCGGTGGCTCATCCACAGAAGACGTCGAAGGTCACAACGTCAACGCCGAGACCACGTTCAACTTCATCGTCAAGGAAGTGGGCCTGCCGGGGCTGGTCGTCTGGATCGGGTTCATCCTCACGTTGATCACGCTTGCGTTTCGCCGCGTGCGCCTGATCGCGGACTCAGAGCTCCAGGTGTATCTCGCGGCGGTGTTCGCGCCCGTGTTCGCGCTGTTCTTCATGGGCTTTGACGGCCCCGTCTCCCAGAGCGAGTGGTCCGGGCCCTACATCTGGTTCGCCGGTGGCATCGCGGCCTACTGGCTGGCGGGTCCGGGGTGGCGACTGGCCCAGCGCCGTGTCTCTGCATTGGCGCGCCAACCAAGCGCCGTGGCCGCGACATGAGCACGCCACGGCCAGCCGGCGGCGGCGATCAACCGCCGCGCGGCTCGATGCGCTCGCAGCTCGAGCTGCTGATCGGCAACAAGCGCCGCTTGATCGTCTCGCTTTCGGTGCTCTCGATTCTCTCCGGAGTGACCGAAGCCGCGACGCTTGCGATCGTCGCGCAGGTCGCCGCCACGCTCGTGAAAGGCAAGGGGGTGCATGGCAAGACCGGCCTGTTCGACGTGCACGCCTCGGTCGGCACCTTGCTTTGGATCGGGCTTGCGCTGACGCTGCTGCGGCTGTTCCTGCAGTGGCCGCTGTCGATGCTGCCGGCCCGGATCGCCGCGGACGTGCAGATGAGGCTGCGCACGCGTGTCTTCCGAGCCTTTACGCGCGCCTCCTGGGAGGTGCAGTCGCGCGATCGCGAGGGTCAGCTGCAGGAGATCGATGACGAGCCAGACAAGCCAGGCCACCGGCGGCGCGCTGCAGGCGACGAGCGCTGTTGAGCTCGTCGCTGACGTTCGTGATCCTGATGGGCTCCGCGGTGGCGCTCAGCCCGCCCGCGGCCGGCATCGTGTTCGTCATCGCGATCGCGATGTTCACGCTGCTGCGGCCGATGCGCTCGCTCGGCACGCGGCGCAGCCGCGAACTGTCCCAGGCCCAGGTGCGATATGCCGGCGGGATCGCCGAGGCCAACCGTCTCGCCGAAGAGAGCCAGGTCTTCGGGGTGACGAGCGCCCAGTATGACCGCATCGGCTGCTGGTGAAGCGCATGTCGAGAACTCTTCTACCGCACGCAGCTGATCGTCAAAGCTGGTCCCGAACGTCTATCAGAGCCTGATCTACGTCGTGCTGGTGGTGGCGCTCGCCGGCCTGTACCGAGCCGGAGCTGGGCATGCCGGATCGCTCGGCGCCGTGGTCCTGCTGCTCGTGCGCGCCGGCAGCAGGGCCAGTCGATCCAGTCCTCCTATCAGGGCTGCAGCAGTCGCTGCCGTTTATCGACCGCCTGCAGGAGACCGAGCGGCGCTACACCGCGAGCCGTCCCGACGACGGCGAGCGCGCGCTCGCCGAGGTGCAGAGCCTCGCCTTCGAGGAGGTCTGCTTCGCCTACAACGCCCGGACGCCCGGTGCTCACCGATGATCAGCTTCACCGTGCGCGAGGGCGAGGCGATCGGCATCGTCGGGCCCTCCGGCGCCGGCAAGTCGACGCTCGTGCAGATCCTGCTGCAGCTGCGTGCGCCCCAGGCGGGTCGCTACCTGGTCAACGGCCTCGACGTGCGCGCAGTTCCGACGTCACGACTGGCATCGGCTGCGTCGCCTACGTGCCCCAGGAACCGCGCCTGCTGCACGCCTCCGTCGCTGACAACATCCGCTTCTTCCGCGACCTCGACGACGAGGCGGTTGAGCGGGCGGCTCGACTCGCGCGCATCCACGACGACATCACCGGCTGGCCGCACGGCTACGAGACGATCGTCGGCCCGCGCGCGGACGCGGTCTCGGGCGGCCAGCAGCAGCGGATCTGCCTCGCTCGCGCGCTTGCCGCGCGGCCCGAGGTGCTCGTGCTGGACGAGCCCACCAGCGCGCTTGACCCCCACTCCGAGACGCTGATCCAGGACTCGCTGACCGCGCTGAAGTCACGAGCTCACGTTGTTCATCATCGCGCACCGCATGTCTACGCTTGACATCTGCGACCGCGTGATGGTGATCCTCGACGGCCGCCTGGCGGCGTTCGACACGAAAGCCGCTGCTGCAGGAGCACAACCACTACTACCGCACCGCCTCGCTGATCGCCGCCGGCGCCCCCGGCCGATGCGCTGCCCTGACGGCGATGGACGCGCCCTGCGTAGATGAGCGCGATGGCTGCCGAGTGCGACCTCGCGGCGACACGCGCCGCGTCGACCCAGCCGCGGTCGGCTACCCGACTTCTTCATCGTCGGCCACGCCAAGAGCGGCACGCACGGCGCTGTACGAGATGCTCAGGCGCCACCCGCAGATCTACATGCCCGACGAGCAAGGAGCCGTGGTTCTTCGCGACGGAGCTGCACGAACGCACGCCCCCGCGGCCGCAAGGCACCCCGCAGACGCTCGCGCAGTACCGCGAGCTGTTCGCCGCGGCGGAGGAGTCGCAGCGGCCGGCGAGGCCTCGGCGCTGTACCTGTGGTCGCACACCGCGGCGGCCCGCATCGCCGCAGGTCGCGCCCGACGCGCGCATCATCGCGATCCTGCGCGAGCCGGCGAGCTTCCTGCGCTCGCTGCACCTGCAGTTCGTGCAGACCTACGTGGAGGAGCAGGCCGACCTGCGCACGGCGCTGGCGCTCGAGGCTGCACGGCGGCAGGGCCGCGAGATCCCGCGCCACACCTACTGGCCGCAGGCGCTGCTCTACTCCGAGCACGTGCGCTACGTCGAGCAGCTGCGCCGCTACCGCGAGCTGTTCGCCCCCGAGCAGATGCTCGTGCTGATCTACGACGACTTCCGCGCCGACAACGACGCGACCGTGCGCCGCGTGCTGCGCTTCCTGGGTGTCGACGACACGATCGCGATCGAGGCGAGCGAGGCGAACCCCACGGTCAGCGTGCGCTCGCAGCGCCTGCACGACCTCGTGCACGCGCTGCAGGTCGGGCGCGGGCCGCTCTCGCGCGTCACGAAGGCGGGACTGAAGCCCCTCATGCCCAGGCGGCTTCGCCGCGATGGTGTGCGCGCCGCCAAGGAGCGCTTGCTGTACGCCGCGCCGCAGGCGCCGGACGAGGTGCTGATGGGCGAGCTGCGCAGGCGCTTCAAGCCCGAGGTGGTCGCGTTGAGCGAGTATCTCGGCAGGGACCTGACGAGCTTTGGGGCTATGACGGTGTCGAGTGAGCGCGCGGCGCCGGCGCGTGGTGCGCTGGCGCGGCTCCCGGACTTCTTCATCGTCGGACACGCCAAGAGCGGCACAACCGCGCTCTACGAGATGCTCAGGCGGCATCCGCAGATCTACATGCCAGACGCGAAGGAGCCGTGGTTCTTCGCCACCGACATGCGGCCGCGCTTTCAGCCGCGGCGCGCGGGGGCGTCTCCGGAGACGCTCGAGCAGTACCGGTCGCTGTTCGCCGGCGCCGCTGCCGACCAGCGCGCTGGCGAGGCCTCCTCGTCCTACCTGTGGTCGCAGACCGCGGCGGCGGGGATCGCCGCGGTGGTACCCGAGGCACGCATCATCGCAATCCTGCGCGAGCCTGCCGACTTCCTGCGCTCGCTGCACCTGCAGCTGCTGCAGACGCACGTCGAGAGCAGCAGGGACCTGCGCAGGGCGATCGGCCTGGAGTCCGAGCGCAGTCGCGGACGGCACATTCCCCGGCGCTCCCATCGACCGCAGCTGCTGCAGTACTCGACGCACGTGCGCTACGTCGAGCAGCTGCGCCGCTATCACGCCCTGTTTCCCAAGGAGCGGGTGCTGGTGCTGATCTACGACGACTTCCGCGCCGACAACGACGCCACCGTGCGCGCGGTGTATCGCTTCCTCGACGTCGATGAGACGTTCGCAGTCGAGGTGGTGAAGGCCAACCCGACGGTGCTGATGCGCTCCCAGCAGCTCGACGACGTCCTCCACGCGCTATCCGTGGGCACCGGGCCGCTCTCGCGGGCGACCAAGGGCGCGGTCAAGGCGCTCGCGCCCCGGCCGCTGCGGCGCAGCGCCCTGCAGTTCGCCCAGCAGCGCATCGTCCACGCGCGCCCGCAGCCGGTCGACGAGCAGCTGATGCTCGAGTTGCGTCGGCGCTTCAAGGCAGAGGTGGAGTCGCTCAGCGAGTATCTCGACAGGGACCTGGTGAGCCTGTGGGGCTATGACCGCCTCTCCTGACAGCTCCGTGCCCCGTGCCCTCGCCGGGCAGCGAGCGCCCGACTTCTTCATCGTCGGCCACCACAAGAGCGGCACCACCGCGCTGTACGAGATGCTCAGACGCCATCCGCAGATCTACATGCCGGAGCTCAAGGAGCCGCGCTACTTCGCAGCCGATCTGCGCGCGCTGGTGCCATCGCCGCCCACACATCCGCAGACGCTCGAGCAGTACCTGGCGTTGTTCAAGGGAGCTCTGCCGCAGCAGCAAGCGGGCGAGGCCTCGCCCTCCTACCTGCGCTCGCAGACCGCGGCGAGCGCGATCGCCGCGGTGCAGCCGGCGGCGCGCATCATCGCGATCTTCAGAGAGCCGGCTAGCTTCGTCGGCTCGATGCACCTGCAGCTACTGCAGGAACACGTCGAGACCGAGCCGGACCTGGCCAAGGCAGTGGCGGGCGAAGCGCTTCAACGCGAGGGCCAGCGCGTGCGGCGCTATGCCGACCATGTGCGCTACGCCGAGCAGCTGCGCCGCTACCACGCGGTGTTCCCGCCAGAGCAGGTGCTCGCGCTGATCTACGACGACTTTCGCGCCGACAACGAGGCCACCGTGCGCCGCGTGCTGCGCTTCCTCGACGTCGACGATGGCGCCCCGATCGAGGTGCTCAAGGCGAACCCGACGGTGCGTGTGCGCTCGATGCGCCTGGATGCGGCGGTGCGCAAACTCCTCCGTCGGGCGGGGTCCGCTGTCGGGCGCCGCCAAGGGCGTGGCCAAGGCGCTGCTGCCCGAGGATCTGCGCCGCGGGCCGTTGCGTGCAATGCGCCGCAGCTTGGTCTACGGCAGGCCCCGTGCGGCGGACGCGCGGCTGGTAGGCGAGCTCAAGCGCCGCTACAAGCCCGAGGTAGTTGCGCTGAGCGAGTATCTCGACAGGGACCTGGTGAGCCTGTGGGGCTACGATCACATCGTCTGAACGCTCAGCGTGCCTGGGGTGAGGCGAGCCAGTTCACGGTGCTTGAGGGCTCGGCGAACGCGCAGCGGGTAAACGGACCGGCGCCGGTCGCGGAGAAGACGAGGTAGTCGAGCTCCGTGAGTAGATCCCAGAGCCGCCCGGAAGCACCATCGTACGCCCGGGCCGTCTCGGGCACGTGCTCGAATATCAGCAGCGGCCGTGCTCGCGCGAGCGTCGCCGGCCCGCCTTCGAGCACGGCCAACTCGGCGCCCTCGACGTCGATCTTAATCACCGTTGGCGTCAGCTCGGCCAGCTCCACGTCCAGTGTCGACACCTGCACCTCGATGAACTCCGGGCGGCCGCGCTCGTCGCTGATCGCAGGATTGCGGTGCAGTCCGCTCCAGCCGTCGAGCTTGGTGAAGTAACAGAATTGGGCCCGGCCTGAGCTGGCTCCGAGCGCGAGCTGCCTGCACACGACGCCGGGAAAGCCCGCCGCGAGCTCCGCCGCCAGGCTTGGTATCGGCTCGAACGCAATGTGCTGCGCGCGCGGCGCGACGCGAACCGCCTCTTTCAGGACCTGGCCCCGGTTGGCCCCGACGTCGACGTACG
Source organism: uncultured Solirubrobacteraceae bacterium (assembly GCA_963735615.1). Taxonomy (GTDB): domain Bacteria; phylum Actinomycetota; class Thermoleophilia; order Solirubrobacterales; family Solirubrobacteraceae; genus Palsa-744. The sequence continues at coordinate 720,440 of CAVTLO010000001.1, read as the reverse complement.
TGCAACCGGGACCCAGCGTGCCGGCGAGCAGGACGTCGATCCCCACCGACTCGTGCTCGGCCTGGCGCGCGGCGCTGTACAGGGCGCTCACCAGCTCGGGGCGGCCGAGGCGCCTCGCCGCGGCTCCGACGCCTCTCCGCAGTAGCGCTTGCGATCTCATCGATGTGTTGTTTCCAGCCGGCCGCCGTGTCTGCGGCGGGCCGTGTCAACCCGGGTATCATATCCAGCAGCGATGCCCTCGGCGGACTCAGTGCTCATGGTGGTGCCGCGATGGGTGAGAGATGGCGGGGTTGCCGCGCATGTGGCGGCCAGCGCCGCGGCACTGACTCAGAGTGGGACGCGTGTGGCCGTTGTGTCGGCGAAGGTCGAGTCTCAGGAGATCCCCGACGGGGTCGTGCTCTATCACAGTCCGGAGCTGTTTAACAGAAAAGCTCCGGTTGAGGTGAGGTTCGGGGAGGCGCTTACGTGCGACCCGACCGTCGTTCACCTCCATCAGCTCGATGACCCGCACGTCGTCGATTTCCTGCGGCGCCGGGTGCCGGTGGTGATTAGCGCACACGGATATCTGGCGTGCACATCCGGTTACCACTACTTCGCCCCCGGACAGGAGTGCCTGCGGGCGCACGGGCCGGGGTGCATTCCAAACCTGCCGCGGTGCGCGCACACGCGCGATCCGCGGACGCTGCCGAACGCCTATCGCCGGGCCGACCGCGCGCTGGCGGCGCTGCAGCGAGCCGATCTTGCGATCTCCTACTCCAGCGCGGTCGACCGGCACCTCGCGATCAACGGGCTCGCCCGGCGACGGGTCGTGCCGTACTTCCCGACGGTGGCTGCCAAGACGGGCTCCGGGCACGAGGGTAGACGGCGCGTGGTGTTCGCTGGGCGCATCGTCACAACAAAGGGTGTGAGGACGCTGGTGGAAGCTGCGCGTGAAGTGCACGCTGAGTTTCACATCTGCGGCGATGGCTGGCAGCTGCAGGCGATGCGCCGGCTGGCAAGCCGCAAGCGCCTCGAGGATCGCGTTCGCTTCAAGGGCTGGCTCGATCCGGACGGGCTCGCGCAGGAGTTCGCAGACGCGTCGGTCGTGGCGGTGCCGTCGCTGTGGCCCGAGCCCTTCGGGATCGTCGGGATCGAGGCGTTCGCCGCCGGGCGCCCGGTCGTCGCCAGCGCTACGGGCGGCATCGGCGACTGGCTTGAGGACGGCGTCTCGGGGCTGCTGGTAGCGCCCGGCGACGCCGGCGCGCTGGCCGCCGCGCTCAGCGCGCTGCTCGACGACCCGCAACGACAGCAGCTCATGGGCGCGGCCGGCAAAGCGACGGTCGCCGCGAGGTTCTCAGCCGAGCACCACCTGACGGCGGTGACCGAGGCCTACGCGGCGGCGCGCGCCAATTGGCGGTCCACTCGCCACGGCGGCCACGCCGCCCCGACGGCTACGTCCCTCAGCTGAGGAGCTGCTTGAGCAGCGCGGCCACTACCGCCGCACTGCGCTCGACGCTCATCCGCGCTTCGGCGAAGGCACGCCCGCGCGCGCCGAGCGCGTCGGCGTCCGCCTGATCGAGCAGCAGCGCGACGAGCGCGTCGGTGAGCGCGCCTGCTGTCGGCGCGACCACGGCGGCCGCTTCGCGCTCGAGCAGCTCCGACCAGCTGCGCGGGCCGTCCGTCGCCAGCACGGGGCGGCCCGATGCCAGCGAAGCCGCGAGCGTTCCCTTGCGCGAGGTCGGGCCGGGCTGGGCAGCCGACAGCAGTACGTCGCAGCGCGCCAGCGCGTCGGAGAGCTCCTGTGCGGGCAAGCGGCCGGTGAACGACATCAGAGAGGCGACACCGCGCTCGCGGGCGCCCGCCAGCCACCTCTCCCCGGGTGCGGAGTCGGCCCCGGGCGCGCCGAGCAGCAGCAGTCGCGCGTCTACCCCGCGCTGCTGGAGCAGCCGCAGCGCGTCCAGTACCACGGCGACGTGCGCTCCGGGGAAGGAGTAGCCGAACAGCCCGACGAGGCCCTGGCGCGCGGGGAGCTGCCCGGGGCTCGGCGGCGGCAGGTTCGAGAACACCGGCGCGAGCGGCAGTGGCATTCGCGGCAGCCAGCGCCTGGAGCCGAGCCACTCGGCGCGGAAGTCGGTCGTGACGACGCCCGCGCGCGAGGCGCGCATCACCTCGATCAGGGCCGCGCGCTGGGTGAGCGCCCACACGTTGCCGCGCCAGTCACCGGCGCGCAGCGGGTAGGCGCACTCGTGCAGGAACGAGACGACCGGCCGGCGCGAGCCCCTGAGCGCCGCGAGCGTCGGGCGCAGCAGCAGCGGCACGCCCCTGTGCGCGTAGGTGAACGGCGAGTAGTGGAACAGGACGGCGTCCGGCTCGGCGCGGGCGAGCTCCCCGCGCAGGCTGCGCGCCCATCCGCCGGTCTCCGCGCGGGCCGCCGTGAGCGACTCGTGTGTGCGCTCGAGCCAGTGCGTCGTGCACGACACGCCCTCCTGCGCGAGCGCCCGTGCGAGCAGCACCGCGTGATCGTGCATGCCGTCGGTCGGGCTCAAGGACATGCCCACCACCGTCAGGGTGCGCTCATCGCCCACGCGTCATCCTCCACGATACGCGGCGTCGATCGCCTCCGCGAGCGCGTCCAAGTCGCCCGTTGCCAGGATCAGGTCGCTGCCGCTGGGATCGATCAGCTCCTTCATGCCCGTGTCCTCGCTGACAATCACAGGCACGCCGCACGCCAGCGCCTCGGCGGGCGCATAGGCGAAACCATCCTCGTAGGCCATATGCACGCACAGGCGAGCGCGCTGCAGGCGCTCGAGCGGGTCGCCGGGGGCGACGCCAATGCGCCGATCCTCGGCGCAGGCGCGCTGCAGGAATCGGCGCATCCCCCGCGTTGCCCAGCCGCCGACGAGCACGAGCCGCATGTCCGTATGAGGCACGCGGCGGAACGCGTCGATCAGCAGCGGCACACCCTTGTGGACGGAGAGGCTGCCGACGTACACGACATCGAAGGTATCGCTGTGCGCCGCGGGCGCCGGCGTGTAGCGGGGCGCGGGCGTCAGCGGGAAGAAGGACAGTTGTGACGCGTCGAAGCCCTCTTCGAGGAACGACTCGCGCACATAGCTGGAGGCCACGTAGATGCGGTCGGAGAGCGCGTACTCGGCGAGGTTGCGTCTGAGCAGGTGCCTGACCCACGGGCGTTCGATCGGGTACTGGCGATAGGCCAACTCGTGCTGGCGCACGACACGGTGGAAGTGCGAGTTCGCCGCCACCAGGCCGTTGGATTCCTGCCGGGTCTGCCTGGCCGCCCGGAACTGGGCGAGGGCGGTGCCGTTGAAGGCCATCAGGCTCTCGCCCGGCGGCAGCTCCGCCGCGGCGCCGGCGTCGAAGTCGGCGCTTTGCGCGAGCATCCGCCATGCGCGCGAGAAGCGCGCGAGCGGCGCCAGTGCGCCCCCCACCGCACGCCGGCGCAGCTGCGGGCGCAGCGCTGCGGACGTGGGCCAGCCGGATGTCCTACACACGCACGTGTGCGGGCGCTCGAGGCGATCGAGGGCATCGAGGATCTCCCGCAGGTGACGCCCCAGCCCGCCGACGTCGAGCGGCGCGGGACACGATACGAGCACGCTGCCGCTGGGCAGAGCCGCCTCCTGAGCGCTTTCGGCGTGGCGGCGCCAGCGCTCGCCGAGCGGACCGTCGGCGCGGGCGTTCGCCGCGCTCAGCTCACCCGAGTGAGTCATAGCCCCACAGGCTGACCAGGTCGCGGCCGAGATACTCGCTCAGCGCGAGCACCTCCGGCGCAAAGCGCCGGCGCAGCTCGAGCATCAGCTGCTCGTCCGGCGGCGGCGTCTCACTGAAGATGGCCCGCCGCAGAAGCGTCCTTGCGCGGGGCGTCATCAGCGCCTGGCCGGCCGCCCTGACCGCACGGACCGCCGGTGCGTCGGCGGTGCGCAGCGTGTGTTTGAGGCTGTGCAGCCGTACCGAGCGCACGGCGACCGTGGGATTGGCCTGCAGCACCTGCAGCGGCTGCGCGTCGTCCACCGCGAGGAAGCGCAGCACCTGGCGCACGACCGTCTCGTTGTCGTGGCGAAAGTCGTCGTAGATGAGGATCAGGACTTGCTCGGGCGCGAACACGGCGTGAAAACGGCGCAACTGCTCGACGTAGCGCACCCGTTCGGAGTAGCGCAGCGCCTGCGGGCGCGAACAGCTCGGCGGTATCTGTTCGCCTCGCGCTCGCGCTTGCTCCAGCGACATCGCGCTGCGCAGGCTCTTCTCGGTCTCGTTGTGAATCTGCAACAGCTGCAGATGCAACGAGCGCAGGAAGCTCGCGGGCTCACGCAGGATTGCGACGATGCGCGCGTTCGGCTGCGACGCCGCGATTGCGCTCGCGGCGTCGTGTGAGAACAGATACAGCGAGGATGCCTCGCCCACGCGCTGATCCGCCTGCGCCGGCGCAAACAGCTCCAGGTAGTCCGCGAGCGTCTGCGGCTCGGGCACCGACTGCTGGAAGCGCGGTCGCAGATCGGCCGCGAAGTAGGTCGGCTCCTTGAGCTCGGGCATGTATATCTGCGGATGGCGCTTGAGCATCTCATACAGCGCGGTGGTGCCGCTCTTGGAGTGACCGACGATGTAGAAGTCGGGGAACCTCTGAAGCGTGTGGGCAGACGGCGGCTCAGCCGAGATCGTCATAACCCCATAGGGCAACGAGGTCGCGGTCGAGATAATCGCTCAACGCGACGACCTCCGGCTTAAAGCGCACACGCAGCTCGTGCATGAACTGATCGTCTGGTGGCGGTGGCTTGCGCCACACAGCGCGTCTCTGCAGTGGGTAGAAGACGGCCTCACGCAGCCGCTTGGTTGTGAGCGCCTTACCCACTTCCCGCGTGGCGTACAGCAGTGGGTTTGCTCCCGCGCGCAGTGAGTTCTTCAGCTCGGCGATCTGCGCCGAGCGCGTCGAGATCGTCGGATTTGCCTTGACGGGCTCGATTGGATGTGAATCGTCGACGTCGAGAAACCGCAGCACCCGACGTACGCTCGCCGCGTTGTCGTCGCGGAAGTCGTCATAGATCAGCACGAGCAGCTGCTCGGAGGCGAAGACGGCGTGATAGCGGCGCAGCTGCTCGACGTAGCGGACGCGGTCGGAGTAGATCAGTGCCTGCGGCCAGTATGAGCACTCGGGAATGTTTCGGTTTTCACGTCTGTCCGCATCGAGTTCCACGGCGGTGCGGAAATCGCGTACCGTCTCGTGCTGGTTCTGCAACAGCTGCAGGTGCAACGAGCGCAGAAAGCTCGAGGGCTCGCGGATGATCGCAATGATGCGCGCGTCGGGGCGTGCGGCGGCGATCCGGTCTGCGGCCGAGCGCGACCAGAGATAGGAGGAGGATGCCTCGCCGATGCGCTGGCTGCTGTGTGCGTCCGCGAACAGTGACAGGTAATCCTCGAGGCTCTGCGCGGTGCGTCCGGTGTAGCTGATGTCGCGCACGCCATCGGTCTGCGGATTGGGGTTGTCACGCGCGAAGTACCACGGCTCCTTGCCGGCACCCGCTTTGTACTCGGGCATAAAGATCTGCGGATGCCGCCTGAGCATCTCATACAGCGCGGTGGTCCCGCACTTGGCGTGACCGACGATGAAGAAGTCGGGGATCCGCTGATCGCGAACGGACTCGGCCGGTTGCGCAGCGGACGCTGACATGGGCTTGATTCTAACGGCCGTCGGTGTGTGCGGGCGTGAAAGCGCCTCGCGGTGAGAGTTGCCAGCGGACCTCAAAGCGCCCGAGCAGCGGGTTTGCGAGTAGCTGCTTGACCGCATAGTTCAGGCTCAGCCGGTAGCAGCTGAGCGCCTCGAGCTTGGCGGCGATCGCGGGCTCTTGCAGGCGCGTCACCTCGCCCGCCTCCAGCGCGGGCATCTCAGGCACGTCCTGCAGGAAGGACTGCCAGTAGGCGTCGACGTCGCGGTCGGGCTCGCGCGCACAACCGTCGACCCACGACGGCCATCCGTGGAAGACGCAATAGGGTAGCTCGGCATACAGCTCGACGGGCATACCGGCGTGTGCGAGCGCCTGCGCATAGCGTCGTGTGAGCACGTGGTCGACATGGCGGCCGATGCCGGCGGGCGCGTAGACGCGCGAGGCACTGTCCAGCTGGGCCGCGAGCGCGCGATCGAACGCGGCCAGGCCGAGCTCGGGACGTCGGCGGCGGGAGCTGACATCGAGCAGGGGCAAGTTCCGTGCGCTGCGCCCGGCGCGTGCGAGTGCGACGGCGTCCTCGGCGATCCGCCCGCGAGCGCGCTCGGCGGAGTCCGCGCAGCCGCTCACAGCCTCCCATACACCCGCCTGTCCTGGCTGTGGCGAACCTGTGAAGACGTTAACCACCGCTACCTCTTGGCTGCTCGTGAGCACGCTCCAGCAGCTGAGGACGGCATCGTCGCAGTGGGGCGAGAGGATCAGCTGCGGGGCGTCGGGGTCAAAGCGCACACATGGGCCAAAGCCACTCGCCTCGCGGCCCCCGAGCAGCGCCTTGGAACGTTGTGAGAGCGCGCGCGGAAGGCGCTTGAGGCGGCGTGCGGAGATCGATTTCATATGCTGCTCCCGGGCAGTATATGTTTGGCCTGCTGGCCAAGGGCCCCGAGCGCCCCTGATAAACTCGCCCTCGATGACAGCGCCGGCCGAATCACTGACCGATGCGCGCGCCGTGCAGGGGAGGGTCCCCGATTTTTTCATCGTCGGGCACCACAAGAGCGGCACCACCGCTCTGTACGAGATGCTCAAGCGCCATCCGCAGATTTACATGTCTGAGATCAAGGAGCCGCGCTTCCTCGCGGAGGATATGCGGGCTCGTTTCCCGGCAGCGCGCGGGCGCGCGTTGCCGCAGACGCTTGAGGAGTATCGCTTGCTGTTCGCAGGCGCCTCGTCGCGGCAGCGCGCCGGCGAGGCAACGCCGTCATATCTTTTCTCACATACCGCCGCGGCCCGTATTGCCGACTTGCAGCCGGCCGCGTGCGTGATCGCGATCCTGCGCGAGCCCGCGAGCTTCCTGCACTCATTGCACCTACAGCTGCTGCGCAGTCACGTCGAGTCAGAGAGGAACCTGCGCAGCGCGATGTCACTAGAGGTCGCTCGGCGTGAGGGCAAGCGCATCCCGCGACGCTCGCACCTGCCCCAGCTCCTGCAGTATTCAGAGCATGTGCGCTACGTTGAGCAGCTGCGCCGCTACCAGGCGCTGTTCGCGCCCGAGCAGGTGCTCGTGCTGATCTACGACGACTTCCGCGCCGACAATCAGGGCACGCTGCGCAGGGTGCTGCGATTCCTCGACGTCGACGAGCATCACCAGCTGGAGGAGCTGCATGTCAAACAGACGACACGCACGATGCGCTCGCAGCAGCTCGACGACCTGTTGCATTCGGTGACGCTCGGGCAGTCACCGGTGTCGCGCGCGGCGAGGGCGACGGCGAAGACGCTCGCGCCGCGTGAGCTGCGGCGTGACACCCTGCGTAGGATCCGGCGCGTCGGCGTGCTCGGCCCGGCGCCCGCGCCCGACGAAACGCTGATGAGAGAACTGCGCGCACGCTTCAAGCCGGAGGTCGTGGCTTTGAGCGAATACCTCGATCGCGACCTCGTAGCACTGTGGGGCTATGGGGACCTCGGCTGAGTCACTGTCGCGCGGTGCTTCGATGGAAGACGGAGCTCCCGTGCGGGGCGGAGTCCCGTCGGTGCGCACTGTTGCCTTCCACCGGAACTTCCAGAGATTTCAGGGTGGTCACCTAAAGGTCTTTCACTATTTTGAGCACGTGCGCAGTTCGCCCTCATATGAGGCGCGGATCAGCTTCTCAGCGGACTCTCTGTGGGATGACAGCAACCCGTGGTCGCGTCTGCGCGAGACGGTGATACCGGTCGAGGACGCTGTCGATGCGGATGTGCTGTTCCTGGCCGGCATGGACTGGCGCTCGCTGGAGCCCGCGCGCCGGGTGGAATCGCCCGCGCCGATCGTCAACCTGATCCAAGGCTTTCGCCACACGCGCGCGGACGACGCGGCGTATGAGTTCCTCGCACACCGGGCGATTCGATTGTGTGTGAGCGCTGAGATCGAGGAGCGGCTGCGGAGCCTGGGAACGGTGCGAGGGCCGATCTTCACGGTGCCGATCGCGCTCGACCTTGAGCACCTGCCGCCGGCGCGCGCGGCGCACGAGCGCGACATCGACTGCATGGTGCTCGCCGTCAAGGATCGCGAGCACGGCCGCTCGCTCGCCCGCCGGCTGAAGGCTCGCGGCCACCGCGTGCTGCTCGTCGAGCGGCCGCTGCCACGCGATCAGCTGCTCGACGCGATGGCACGGGCGCGGGTGACCGTGCACCTGCCGGCGACGGTCGAGGGCGCGTATCTGCCGGCGCTTGAGAGCATGGCGCTTGGCGCGCTCGTCGTCTGCCCCGACTGCGTCGGCAACCGCTCGTTCTGTCGCGACGGCGAGACGTGCCTGGTGCCCGCCCGCGGGGAGCGCGCGATGCTCGAGGCGACGTGTGCTGCGTTGAGCGAGTCCGATGACGCCCTGGAGCCTTTGCTGGCAGCTGCTCGGCTGGAGTGCGCGTCGCGCTCGCTCGCTGCCGAGCGTGTCAGGTTCCTGGAGATCCTCGGCCGCGTCGAGGAGCTCTGGAACGCCTGATGCTGTACGTAGCTACCGTTCATTACCGCTCGCCGCAGTGGATCGAGATCCAGACCCGCCATCTGCGCGAGCACCTGTCGGTCCCCTACCAGACATGGACGTCGCTCGAGGGCATCGACCCCGCCTACGCGACCCATTTCGACCGCGTCCTCGAGCAGCGCGGCACGCACGCTGCGAAGCTCAACCACCTGGCGCTGGAGATCGCGCACGTGGCCGCTGAGGACGATCTGCTGATGTTCCTTGACGGCGACGCGTTCCCGATCGCCGATCCGCTGCCGCTGATCGACGACGCGCTCGCCAAGGCGCCGCTGCTGGCCGTGCGACGCGCCGAGAACGTGCAGGAGCCCCAGCCGCATCCGTGCTTTTGCGTCACGACCGTCGGCACCTGGCGGCGCCTGCCTGGCGACTGGACGGCCGGTCCGACGTGGGTGGGGGCGCACGGCAAGCCGACGAGCGACGTCGGCGCCAACCTGCTGCGCCAGCTGGAGCTGTCCGAGACGCCATGGGTGCAGGTGCTACGCACCAACCGCAAGGATCTGGACCGCCTGTATTTCGCGGTCTACGGCGACGCCATCTATCACCACGGCGCGGGCTTTCGCGCTGGTGAGCTCAGCCCCATCCATCGCGACGATGCGCCGCCGCCGCCGGCGCGCAGCCGCGTGCCACCGGTCCAGGCGCTGCGCCGTGTGGCCCACGGCTGGCGCTGGCGGCGCTGGGAACGCGCGACGCGCAGGCACCAACAGCAGCAGTCGCAGCTTGTCTACGAGCAGATCCGGCGCGGCGAGGAGGAGTGGCTCAGCGAGCTGCTCGGCTATTGATCGTCAAAGCGGTTCGCTGGGAGCTTCCGGTTCCAACGAGGATGCGGCGGCGGGTTCGACCTGGATCGTGAACAGCTGGCTCGCGGTGGCCTGTAGTTCGGCGTCGCGCGGGATTTTGATGCGAAAGAACTGCTTGCCAGAGCCGAACACCTTGTGCGCAATCGAGAAGCTCGATGCTTCGTCGAGCGTCGCTGTCGCAACGACGTGAAACCCGACGCCGGAGGGATTCTGACGCTCGAGCAGGACCGGCTGGCCTGCGTGCCCCGGCGTGAGTGCGCCCGAGAATGTCACCGTCTGGCCGGCGTCGATCGTGTTCGCGGAGACTTCCGCGGTGAGCTGCGGGGTGACACCGGCGAAGATCGTCGCAGAGGTCACGTGGGCGCCGCGGACCCGGTAGGAGGTGCTCTGGAGCGGCGTTTGGGCGGGGAATTCGTACTTGCCTTCGGCGTCTGAGGTCACCGACGCGATCGCCGCGAAGGTGCCGCCGCGAGTGCGCGCGAACAACGTGATCGGCTCGTCCGCGGCGCCTGCCGCGATGCCGCTGATCGTCAGCGCGTGTCCGTACAGCAGCGGCTTGGCGGACGCCGCGATCGTCAGACGCGGGTTCTGGCGCGGCGCGACTTCGTAGCTCAACGGTTCGGAGGCGGCGGCGAGTTGCCCCCGTGCGCGCACGACCACGCGGACGGTGGCCGGTCCGGCGACGGAGAAGGTGTGAGGGATCGCGTAGCTGCCGTCGGCCTGGACTTCGCCGAGGCCGATCCGCTGCCAGTCTTCGCTGGCGCTCGCGCTCTCGCGCTGCAGGATCACGCGCGTGCCGGCGGGCACCGCACCGACGTTGCCGGAGAACGTGACCGTGTCGCCTTCCGCGGCGCTGACGCTCGCGTGCCGCGCGGCACGGGGCAGCTGCGTCGCCGACGGCGGCCCGTCGATCGTCACCGCGGGAGCTACCTTGACGGGTTGGCGGTTGCTGCGACTGCCCTGCACGCTGGCATAGAAGACGCTGTTGGCTTCCAGCGCACCGCTCGTCAGCTGGAAGGCACCGTTCGCTTCGGTGGTGGCGGTGCCGATCACGCTGAAACCGGGCGTGCCGGCGACGCGCTGGTCGATCGTGACTGTCTGTTCTGAGGCTTCACCGGCGAGCGGACACGACAGTGTGCCGATCAGGGTCGCCGATTCGCCCGCGATCAGGCGCGCGGAGGTAACGCTCAGGCTGGGTTCGCAGGCGCCCGCCGCGGCCCGCTGGCGCCTGGCGGTAGCGGGCGCGGGCGCTAGCAGCAACGGCGCCGTCGCCAGCGCTGCGATGCCGAGTGCACGGGCGCGCGCGCGGCGCGAACGCGGGCTACGGGGCGCGATCTCGGAGGTTCGCAGAGGTGGGCGCTTCGTTCGAGGCAAAGCGGTCCAGGAGTAGAAGCTCACGTTGTGTGCATCGGTCAGTTCGGGGGGATCCTTGAGCGCACCCGCGCGCTCAGCACCTGCGTGTAGACGTCCTCCAGGCGCGCGGCGATCGCATCCGGGTGGTACTGCTCGAGGGCCTCGCGCGCGGCGGCGCCCAGCCGCTCACGCTCGCGGGCATCGTCGCCCAGCGAGCGCATCGTCGCGGCAAGCGAGCCCTGGTCGCGGCTGCGGAACAGCCGCCCCGTCTCGCCGTCGGCGACGATCTCGGCCGGACCGCCCTCGTCGGCTGCGATCACGGCGAGCCCGGCGGCCATGCCCTCGAGCACGACCGTGCCGAACGGCTCGGGGATCACGGAGGCGTGGACGAGCACGTCGAACGACGCTAGCTCGGGCCACACGTCCTCGCGGAAGCCGCGGAACTCCACGCGCTCGCCGAGCCCGAGGCTCGCTACTAGCTCGTGCAGTTCGCGCTCGTAGCCCTCCTCGCCGAACATCGTCGTGCCGACGAGCACCGCTCGCTCGTCGCCGGCGGGGAACGCGTCGGCGAACGCCCGCAGGAAGAGGTCCTGCCCCTTCCACGGGGCGATGCGCCCGAGCATCCCGAACGTGCTGCCGTTCGCGTGCGCGACGCGGGGATGCGTGGAGAGCTCCACGGAGGCCGGGATCGCCCAGCTCAGCGGGCCGCGGACGGCGGGCGGAAGCGTCTCGAGCGTTGCCGGCGAGTTCGCGATCACGCCGGCGGCCAGGTGTCGGATCAGGGTGCGCACCATGCGCACGGCGGGCTTCGGGAGGTAGTCATCGGCGATCCGGTCACGCACGTGCCACACGACCGGAATGCCCGCGGCCTTCGCCGCGAGGCTTCCGTAGACGCCGGCCTTGAGCGAGTTCGTGTGCATGATGTCGGGTCGCAGCACGCGCAGACGCGCGGCGAGCCTGGCGATGTATGCGAGCGTGTGAGCCACGCTTGCGGGCGCGGCGCCTGCGAAGCGGACCGTGTCGCGGCGGGCGTCGCGCGCGGAGGGCGCGATCGGCATCACCTCCACCGAGATGCCGGCCTGTTGCAGCCGCGCGGCGAGCGGGCCGTCCTCGCCGAGGATCACGTGCGGGTTCACCCCGCGAAAACGCGGAAGCAGCCGCATCAGCGCGATCTCACCGCCCGACAGGCGCGCGACGTGATCGAGATAGACGACTCGCAGGCGCTCGTCGCGCTCGCCAGCCAGCAGCCGCCGGTAAAGGGCGCGGTGGCGCTCAGCGACCGCCGGCCAGGAGAAGCCCTCGCAGTAGCTGCGCGTGGCCGTGCGCGTCGGCAGCTGTCCCTGCGCCGCCGAGCGGATTCGCGCGGCGAGCGCCTCCGGGTCCGCTGCTGGGACGACGAGCGAAGGGTCGAGCGCCTGCACCGTCTCCGGCAGGCCGCCCACGTCGCTGACGATGCTCGGCGTGCCGCACGCGCCGGCCTCGAGCACCACTAGCCCGAAGCCCTCCAACGCGACGCTTGGCACGATGGCCACGTCGGCGGCGCGGTAGGCCTCGATCAGATCCTCGTCGGAGAGGCGACCGAGCACGCGCACCCGGCCCGCGAGCGGCGGCGTGGCGGCACGTTCGGCGAGCGACTCGCGTAGCGCGCCGTCGCCGACGAGCAGCAGCAGCGAGCCCTGCGGCAGCGCCGCCTCGATCGTGCCCCATGCGTCGAGCAGGCCGTCGATCCCCATGCGCGCCACGAGGCGACGCGTGCAAACGGCGACGAACGCCTGCGGCTCGATCTCCAGCCGCGCTCGCGCGAGCGCGCGGTCGCCGGGGGTGAACGTGTCGAGCGCTACGCCCGGCGCCCACACGTGCACGTCCCACGGACGCACGCGGTAGCGCTCGACGAGCACCCTGCGAAAGGCCGAGGACAGCACCACGTGGGCGTCCACCCGGCGCAGCACCAGTCGCTCCAAGGCCGCGCGTAGCGCATATTTGACGCGGGAGGAGTCGCCCGCCGCGATGTTCTCCTGCGCCCACGGACCCTGGAAGTGGAAGATCGCCGGGCGCCTGCGCGCGCGCCCGAACAGCAGCGGCGCGGCCGCGTACAGCGCAAAGTGGGCGTCGATCACGTCGGCGCCCGCCGCCGCGCGCCCGGCCGTCAGCGAGAATCCGATCATGCGGCGGGCAAGCCCGGTGCGCGCGCCGCCGACGACCGCGACCGTCGCAGGCGCATTCTCGGCTGGTCCGACGATCACGCCCTCGGCTTGCCCAAGCGCCTCGAACAGCGAGCGGTAGTAGCGGTTCAGGCCGCCGAGGCTTGTGGGGAACCAGCCCATCCCCAGCATCAGCACGCGCGGATCGCGCGCCACGTCTGCCGGCCGCACCGCTCCGGCGTCGTGTGGCTCGCTGGTCACGATCTGAACGGGGTGGTGGTCATGGCTCTGCAATCTTGAAAATTCGGGATATGCACCGTAATGTTCACACGGCTCCAGTGGATGGACGCCACGATCGGCGCGACTCCAAGGCGACCGAATACAACCGGCCCCCACGTCAGCCCGCAAGGATGCCAGCCACCTATCATCTTCCTCACCTGCGGACGCTCGAGGCAGAGGCTATCCACGTGATGCGCGAGGTCGCCGCCGAATTCGAGCGTCCGGTGCTGCTGTTCAGTGGCGGCAAGGACTCGATCGTGCTGCTGCGCCTGGCCGAGAAGGCGTTTCGCCCGGCACCGTTCCCGTTCCCGCTGATGCACGTCGACACCGGACACAACTTCCCGGAGGCGATCGAGTTCCGCGACCGGCGCGTGGCGGAGCTCGGCGAGCGGCTGATCGTGGCGAGCGTGCAGGACTCGATCGACAGCGGCCGCGCGGTCGAGGAGACAGGGCCGCGGGCATCGCGCAACAAGCTACAGACGGTGACGCTGCTGGACGCGATCGCCGAGCATGGTTTCGACGCGGCGTTCGGCGGCGCGCGCCGCGACGAGGAGCGCGCACGGGCGAAGGAGCGCATCCTGTCCTTCCGTGACGAGTTCGGCCAGTGGGAGCCCCACAAACAGCGTCCCCAGGTGTGGAGCCTCTACAATGGGCGCATTCACAAGGGTGAGCACGCACGTGTTTTTCCGATCTCCAACTGGACTGAGCTCGACGTGTGGCAGTACCTAGCGGAGGAGGAGTTGGAGGTGCCGTCGATCTACTTCGCGCATGAGCGCGAGGTGTTTGAGCGCGACGGGATGCTGTACGCGGTCAGCCCGTTCGTCGAGCTGATGGCGGGGGAGGAGCCGTTCTCGGCGCGGGTGCGCTACCGCACCGTCGGCGACATGAGCTGCACCGGCGCCGTCGAGTCGGGTGCGGACACGCTCGCAGGTGTCGTCGCCGAGATCGCCGCGACGACGATCACCGAGCGCGGCGAGACGCGCGCCGATGACCGGGTTACCGAGGCGGCGATGGAGGATCGCAAGCGGCAGGGGTACTTCTGATGGCCGGGGCGGGAGGGTTCGATGTGCCGCGCGCGCTAGCGATTAGCAGCAACGGCAAGGTCCACGTCAACGGCACGGACGCGGATGCGCACTCCGGCGAGAGCGCCGCGGATGTCTTCCGGCGTTTGAGCGAGCGTCCGAGCGACCTGCTGCGCTTCGCCACCGCTGGCTCGGTTGACGACGGCAAGAGCACGCTGATCGGGCGACTGCTGTACGACTCCAAGCAGGTGCTCAGCGACCAGCTGGCGCACGTCGAGCAGGCGAGCGAGCGCAAGGGCTCGTCGGTCCTCGACCTGTCGCTGTTGACCGACGGCCTGCGCGCCGAGCGCGAGCAGGGCATCACCATCGACGTCGCTTACCGCTACTTCGCGACGGCGCAGCGGCGCTTCATCATCGCCGACACCCCCGGCCACGAGCAGTACACGCGCAACATGGTCACCGGCGCCTCCACGGCCGACCTGGCGATCGTGCTGGTCGACGCGCGCAAGGGCGTACTCGCCCAGTCCAAGCGCCATGCGTTCATCAGCTCGCTGTTGGGGATCCCGCATGTGGTCGTGTGCGTCAACAAGATGGACCTCGTCAACTACGACGAGGCGGTGTTCGACGCGATCGTCGAGGAGTTCGACGCGTTCGCCGCGCGCCTGGAGTTGCCGGATGTGACCTTCATCCCGATCTCGGCGCTGCTCGGCGACAACGTCGTCGATCGCTCCGAGGCGATGCCCTGGTATCAGGGCCCGCCGCTGCTCTACCACCTCGAGCACGTCCACATCGCCTCCGACCGCAACCTGATCGACGTGCGCTTCCCGGTGCAATGGGTGATCCGTCCGCCGGCCAACGAGGTCGCCGACTACCGCGCCTACGCTGGGCAGCTTGCCGGCGGGATCATCCGCCCAGGCGATGAGGTGGTCGTGTTGCCGAGCGGGCAGCACAGTACGGTCGCCGGCATCGACACGTTCGAGGGCCCCGTCGCAGAGGCGTTCCCGCCGATGTCGGTGGCGCTGCGGCTGAGCGACGACATCGACGTTGGCCGCGGCAGCACGATCGTGCGCACGCAGAACCAGCCGACCGTCTCGAATCGCTTCGAGTGCCTGATGTGCTGGATGTCCGAGGAGCCGCTGAGCCCGCGCCGGCGCTATCTGGTCAAGCACACGACGCGCACGGCGATGGTCGGCAACGTCGACGTCCGCTATCGCATCGACGTCGAGACGCTGCGCCGCGACGAGAGTGCGACGACGCTCGAGCTCAACGACCTCGCACGCGTGCACATTGAGCTCAGCTCGCCGCTCGTGTTCGACTCCTACCGGCGCAACCGCGTCACCGGCAGCCTGATCGTGATCGACGAGGCGAGCAACGACACGGTCGCCGCTGGGGTGATCCTCGACACCGAATTTGACGATCCCGCCCACCCAGCAGTCGAGGAAGCAGAGCCGAAGACCGAGCGCAGCCCAAACGTGCGCTGGCAGGGGACGCGCATGACCCGTGAGCGGCGCTGGCAGTCGCTCGGGCACGGCGGGGCGACGCTGTGGTTCACGGGGCTGCCTGGAGCCGGCAAGTCGACGGTCGCCGCGGCGGTCGAGGAGCGCCTGCTGGCGGCCGGTCAGCCGGCGTTCCTGCTCGACGGCGACAACCTCCGCCACGGCCTCAACGGCGACCTGGGCTTCGACGAGCACGCACGCACCGAGAACGTGCGGCGCACGGCGCACGTGGCGAGGCTGCTGGCCGAGTCCGGCACGGTCGCGCTGGTGAGCCTCGTCAGCCCCTACGCCGCCGACCGCCTGGCGGCGGCGGCGCTGCATCGGCAGACGATCTCGGTTTCCTCGAGATCTTCGTCGACGCGCCGCTGGAGCTGTGCGAGCAACGCGACCCGAAGGGCCTTTACGCGCGGGCACGCTCGGGCGAGCTCGCCGGCCTGACCGGGGTGGGCGCGCCGTACGAGGCGCCCGCCGAGCCAGACCTCGTCCTGGGCAGCTTTCGCGAATCGTCGAGCAGGAGGTCGAGCGCGTGATGGAACTGCTGGCGGCAAGAGGCCTGATCTCGCGCGAGCCCTGAGGCTGAGGCGCGAGGACCGCAGCCTCAGGCTCCTCCCGCGCCTCTTCTTCGCGTTTCGCCTTTTTTGGCGCGGCGCGCAGCAGCACGGTGCCGCTGTGCCCGAGGACCGGGCCGGGACGACCGACGAACGCGCGATAGTGCCCGCGCGTCGGCGATGTCACGACGCGCTGAAACGCGAGATGCTCCTCGTGGCGCGCTTGACGCGTGTCGAACTTGCTCGCGAACTTCGGCAGTTCCTTTTCTTCGGGTGTTCGGCTTCCCTCTGCGGCTTTTCGAGTTTCGCGGGCTTTTCCCGTTGGGCTTCGGAACCTTTCGAGCTGGACGAACACGTGCGCTCCGACCTCCGCGGGGGAGACCGTCCCGTACAGGCGCACGAGCCCCTTCGGCCGGGGAGCTCGCTTGCAGGATCACGCGGACATGGCACCGCGCGGGCACGACCGGGCTCGGTAGCGCCGGCGCGCCGACCGTAGCAACCCGGAACTTCGTGCTCCCTGACGCTCGCCATGTGGAAGGAGAACGCGCCGTCGGGGTCGCTGTTCTCGATCGGTCGCCGACGTGCCGTGACGGCCCCGTGTACGGATAAGGGCTGGCTCTGCAGCATCGATCGGGTGCCTGCGTTCGCCCGCGCCGGTGAGCGCGCCGTTCGAGGTCAACGTACCCCCGACGGGGTCGGCGCGAGCCGACTTTGGCGGCTTTTCGAACGTCGACCTTCTTTTCGCTCGACTCACGACGTATATCCTGTCGCGACCGCTTTCGTCCCTTTCGCGTTCGTCGCCACCAAGCCGTAGTGCTCTTTCGGGGCAAATCCGGCCGCGGTCTCGCTGACTTTGACCGTTCGGTCGCCGGCTTGCAGCTTCCCGCATGCCGTCTGCGCACGTAAGTCCCCTTGTCGGGCCGTATTGAAGTAGTACGTGGTTCCTGCCCGCCGGGGATGACGGTCCCTCCAGCACGGCCGTAGTGCCGCTAAACGACCGCCGCGCCAGTCGACACGGAGTGGCGGCCCGCGCGCCATCGCGCTGCGGGCGGCCGCTCGCGGCCTGCACTGCGAGTGGCAGCGCCAGCGCCAGGCGGCCACGGCCAGCGCCGGCGCGACGATCGTGCGCGTGATCCTGAAGCCGTTCATATCCGAGTCCCTTCCATGTTCTCGCTATCCCTCGCACGTCCTTGCCGCTCGCGGCCACAGTCTCGCCATGCGCTCGGGCTCACCCTCATCAACCCGAAGGGCGCCCGTTCGTTGCGGTGGCGCGGGCACCAATTTGCTCGGACTCGCCGTCGCACGATGCTACCAACGCGCCAGCTGAGAAACGCGACGGGAATCGGGCTTGAGATGGGGCTGAGAATCGGGGTTGAGACTCGGGGCTAAACATCGGGGTTGACTTGCCACGCGCAGACACCCCCGGTCGCCTGCGCCCGGCGATGAGCGCGTAACAGCGGCACGAGGCCGCGATCTCATCACAAACTACGAACCTGGGGGTCCAGATGCTTGGTATCCGACAGTTCTGCCCGCTGACGAGTTCGCGCCGCGTGCTCATGCTCGCGCTTGCGGCCGCCGTGCTGGTGGGCTCCTGGCTGCCCGTCCGCGCGCCGCGCACGCATTCGGCTGCACCGACACCTGGACGGCCGAAGAGGCAGCAGCAGCTGGTTCGAAGGCGCGAACTGGAGCAAGGCACAGTGTCCCGACCCGAAGAAGAAGTCTGCATCACCGAAAACCCGGGCACCTCCTACACCGTTGAAGATGCTGGGCACCGGCACGGTGAGGTCAAGTCGCTGACGGTCGGCGGCGCGCCGAACACACCCAGACACTCCAGGTCGGCAGCACCAACAGCGTCAACGCCGTCCTGACGACCAGCTCCGGTCTCGCCAACGGCGCGCACGGCGCGATCGCGCTGACCAACGCCGAAACGGCCGGCAACAACGTCACGATCGCCGGCCCGATCACGAACGCCGGCACGGTCACGAGCGAAAAAGCTGCCGGCGGTCAGCGCACCCTGCAGGGCAGCCTAACGAACACGGGCACGCTCGCGATCAACGCGATCACGAGCTTCAATTCCTCGAGAGCGCGTCTCGAGCAACGAAGGCATGATCGATCTCGCGACGGGTGTCGCGTTGACGGGGACAGTTGAAGACTCGGTCACGAATGGCGCTGGCGGGAAAATCGTGGCGACGGGCAGCGGCTCGGTGGTCGATCGGAATCGGGGACGACTTCAACGAGGGCGCGGCACGACGAGCGGCACTAAGCCTGTGGTGGTCTGGCGACGCCGCGCTGATCTACTCCGGCGGGGGGCGAGCTCGATCGCGCAGCTTGGCGAAAGCAGCACGCTGAGCGGCAACATCGGCTCGGGCCAGTCGCTGCTGCTCGAGAGCACAAGCAGCGAGAACGTCGAGAGCACGGCGTCGGCGAGTTTCATGAACGCGGGCCGATCACGCTGACCAACAGCGAAACGGCGGGCAACAGCGCGTCGCTCGTGATCACCTCGCCGGCAGTGCTGACGAACGAGCGGCACGATCACGACCGAAAAAGTCAATGGCGGTCAGCGCAACCTCGAGGGCAACATCACCAACGGGAGCAAAGGCACGCTAGCGATCAACACGCCCACGAGCTTCAATTCCTCGAAAGCGGTGTTGAGCAATGAAGGCGTGATCGATATCGCGACGGGTGTCGCGTTGACGGGGACGGTTGAAACTACGGTCGCGAATGGCGCTGGCGGGAAAATCGTGGCGGCGGGTAGCGGCTTGGTGGAGATGGAATCGGGGACGACGTTCAACGAGGCGGGTACGACGAGCGGCACTAAGCCTGTGGTTCTGCGCGACGCCGCGCTGATCTACTCCGGTGGTGGGGAAAGCTTGATCGAGCAGCTTGGGGAAAGCAGCACGCTGAGCGGCAACATTGGCTCGAAACAGTCGCTGGTGCTCGCGTCCTACAACAGCGAGAACGTCAAGAGCACCGCGTCGGCGAGTTTCACGAACGCGGGCTCGATCACGCTGACGAACACCGAAACGGCGGGCAACAGCGCGTCGCTCGTGATCACCTCGCCGGCAGTGCTGACGAACGAAGGCACGATCACGACCGAAAAAGTCAATGGTGGTCAGCGCAACCTCGAGGGCAACATCACCAACGGGAGCAAAGGCACGCTAGCGATCAACACGCCCACGAGCTTCAATTCCTCGAAAGCGGCGCTGCTGAACGAAGGCGCCATCAACATCGCGGCTGGGCAGAGCGTGCAGGTCAACAACGAAGCGTCCGTCACGAACGCCGCCGGCAGCATCGTCGTCGGCGAAAACGGCGCGATGGAGCTCGAACCGGCCACCAAGCTCACCGAGGGCGCGGGCACGACGGCCGGGAGGGTCGCGCTCAGAGACGCCAATCTCGTCTACAGCGGCACCGGCACGAGCACGATCTTCCAGCTCGGGGAAAGCAGCACGCTCAGCGGCAACATCGGCCCTAAACAGTCGCTGGTGCTTGAGAGCTACAACAGCGAGAACGTCAAGACGACGGCCGCGGCGAGCTTTACCAACGAAGGGTCGATCACGCTGACGAACAGCGAAACGGCCGGCAACAGCGCCACCCTCGCGATCTCCACGGGGGTGCTCACCAACGACGGCACGATCACGACCGAAAAAGCGATCGGCGGCCAGCGCAACCTCAACGGCAACATCACCAACGGGAGCAAAGGCACGCTCGCGATCAACGCCCCCACGCTGTTCAACGTCAGTGGGGCGGCGCTGATCAACGGCGGCGCGATCAACATCGCCCTCGGCGTGACGCTGTCGGCGTCGAACGGCGAGACGATCTCCAACGAAAGTGGAGGCTCGATCACGACCACCGGCACCGGCGCGCTGGTGCAGAGCAACGGCACCTTCAACGAGGGGCTCGGCAAGACCACGACGGCCAAATCCAGCGAACCAGTGATCCTCGATGACGGCACGCTGAACTACACGAACAAAGGCGCGAGCAAGATCGCGGTGCGCGGCGCGATCAATCTCACTGGCGCCGTCAACAAGGGTCAGACGCTCGACGTCGAGAGCGACAACAGCCAGAACGCGGAAGTCACCTCGGGCGGCTTCATCAACAGCGGGACGATCGTCCTCACGAACGCCGAAAGCGCAGGGAACAGCGTGCGGCTTAAGCTCGGTGGGGCAACCCTCCAGAACAAGGGCAAGCTCGAAGCGCTGTATCCGAACGGCGGGACACGCACGATCGAAGGCAACCTCGTCAACGAAAAGACGCTGACGCTGGGCAACGGCAAAGGCAGCCCGCTGCAGGTTGACGGCAAGTTCACGCAGACCTCCAAAGGGACCCTGACGATCACGATCGAAGGCGCGAGCACCCAGTTCGGCAAACTGTCGGCCACCGAAGCGGTCTCGATCGAAGGCAAGCTGTCGCTCAAGCAGAAGAAATTCAAAGCCACTGCAGGCGAAACGTTCGGGATCATCAGCGGCGCCTCGAGGACCGGCGAATTCGCCAGCATCAAAGGCAACGCGGTCAAAGGTGGATCGCTCCACTACATCCCGCACTACACCGCGACAGCCGTCAACCTGATCGTCGAATAGATCTGGGAGGGGGCGCCAGGCGCCCTGGCGAGCGCGGGCTGGAGGGGTCCAGCTCGCGCTCCTGGCACGAGCGTCGGCCTATGGCTTGAGGCGCAGGCCCGACGCCCGCAAACTGCGGGCGTCGGTGTAGTCGTGCCGCGGCTCATTACAATAAAGCTGATATGCTTGGTGAGGAATTGGCAACCGCAATCCGGAGCTCCCAATGATCCTCCTGCTCGTCATCGCCGCCTGGATACTCGTCCTGTCAGTCGTCGCGGGACTTTGCGCGGCCGCGCGTGCTGGCGACCTCACGCAGCTCGCGCAGGCCTCCACTTCCGCCGGGTGGGCGCGCTATGGCTCCCCCGCACGGGGGCCGCTCGAGTATCTGGAGATCTCCGCCCGCGCGAATCACCGCCCCGTACGGACGGCCGAGTCGGGTGCGTCGTTGCTGCACGGCGACGGCGTCGCAGCATAGGCCGCGCGTCCGGGGTCGCAGCGCCGAACGCCCGCCCGCGGCGGCGTCGAAGCAGGCATGAGGCGTGAGCAGCGAGATGAGCCGCCTTCACAAAATCGTCACGCCGGAAGCCGCACGTGGCCCGACCATACAGTCAGCAGTATCGACAGCGGCGCAGCCGGCGCTCCGGCGTGCGCTTTTCATGCCCGCGGCGTACACACGAAGGTAGCCACCACTGTCCACTGAATCGATCGCAAGCTCCTCGTCTCCCCACGCCGACGCGGTGGCCGAGTGCGCGAGCTGCGGCGCACCGCTGGCATCCGACCAGCGCTACTGCCTGGAGTGTGGCGTGCGACGGGTGCCGATGAGCAGCGTGCTCACCGGCGAGGCGCCGCCGTCCGGCAATGCCCAGGCGCCCTCGCCAGCGCCCACCGCGCCGCCGACACCCCCGGCGCCGCCGGGCACCGCTCCCGCTGCTGGCCCGCCGCAACGCAACAACACGCTGACCGTGATCGCCGGGGTCGGCGTACTGCTGCTGGCGATGGGAGTCGGCGTGCTGATCGGACGCGCGGGTGCCGGCAAGCAGAGCACCGCGCCGGCACAGGTGATCACGCTCGCCTCGCCCACGTCAGCGGGCACCGGCACCGGCACCGGCTCTACGGAAGCGTCCTTCACCGGCGACTGGCCGTCGGGGACGAGTGGCTACACCGTGCAGCTGCAGACGCTGCCGCAGTCCGGCACGGCGGTGAGCGCCGTCGAAGCCGCCAAGACCGCGGCGAGCACCAAGGGCGCCAAGGCGGTCGGCGCGCTGAAGTCGGAAGAATTCAGCAGCCTGACAGCGGGCAGCTATGTGATCTACTCCGGCGTCTACCACAAGCAGCCCGAAGCCGAAAAAGCCCTTGGCGGCCTGAAGAAGAGCTTCCCCGGCGCGAAGGTCGTCAAGGTGTCCAACAGTGGATCCGGCTCCTCTGCCTCCGAACCTTCCACCACCTCCCCAGGCGGGGTGGGCGAAAGCGAGAACAAGCCGGCGCCCCCCTCAGTCCTCAACAGCTTGAAATCGGCCAAAGGCAAAACCTACGAGGAACGATCCAAGAACCTTCCCGACGTGGTCGAAGATTGAGAGAGACTGGGCGTATGGGGATCCTCCGCGACACGAGCGACAACAACGGCGGGGCGCAGCAGCCAGCCTCGCTTGGCGCAGGCGCAGGCGCAGGCGCCGGGCCTGCGGTTCTCGCTCCGTCGATCCCGGCGCCCCCCACAGCCGCGTCTGGAGCAGCCGCGCGCACGGACCTGGAACGCCGGCGCGACGTGCTGGCCGAGCAGGTGACCGAGCTGCACTGGGATCTCGGCGGGCTGGCCTACGAGATGGCGATTCGCGACCACTTCCGCCTCGACGTGCTCGTGCGCCGCGCCGCACTGCTACAGGAGCGCGACGCTGAGCTAGCGGAGCTCGAGCGCCTGCTGCGGATGGAGCAGGACGGCGTCGCGGGCAGCTGTCCAAGCTGCGCGGCTCCCCACAGTCGTGGCGCGCTGTACTGCTGGCAGTGCGGCACGACGCTGATGGAGCGCCTGCCGAGCAGCACTGCGATCGCGGACCAGTAGAGGGCACCGCCGTCACTGCCGAGCGCCCCCAGCTGTGCGAGGAATGCGCCGCGCCGCTCGCCCACGATCAGCGCTACTGCCTGCACTGCGGCGCGCGGGTCGGGTCGCGCAGCCAGCAGCTCGAGCAGCTCCTGCGCCGCGTGCGCCAGCGCAACCACGGTGACGAGCGCAGCGCACCGGAGCGCTCCGCTGCGCTCGCCGCACCCGGACAGGTCGCCGGCGCGAACACCGGACCGACCCCCTCTGGTGGCCTGAAGCTTCCGCCGCGGCGCGTTTCGGCGCTGCTCGTATTGGCATTCCTCGGCTTCGGAGTGCTGCTGGGCAACGCCGCGAGCAGCCCCGTTGATGACACGCTCGCCTCCACGCGCTCCCCAGTGCGGCTCGTGCTACCGCCCGCGGAGGCCTCCTCCACGTCCACCTCGCCCGCTTCTGAAAGCCCCGCCGCCACGTCCGCCAGCGAACCGCCGGCCTCCGAATCCGAACCGACCCCCACCACGACGGCCAGCAACAACGCGCCCGCGGCGAAGACGCCGTCGAGCGCTAAAGGTTCCTCTGGCTCCAAAGCCAAATCGGAAGGCAGTTCCTCCAAAGCGGCGGCGGAACAGCCGGCGAAGAAGCTGCCGCCGGTCAAGCACGTGTTCGTGATCGTGCTCTCCGACGCGCCGTACGCGTCGGTGTTCGGCCCATCCTCCTCGGCGCCCTACTTGACGGGGACGCTCGAGCACAAGGGCGAGCTGCTCGTGCACTACGACGCCGTCGCGCACGAGGAGCTCGCGAACGAGGTTGCGCTGCTGAGCGGCCAGGGACCGACTGCCGAAACGGCGGCCAACTGTCCCAACTACACCGCCATCGCTCCCGCGAGCGCCGGCTCCGACGGGCAGGTGCTCGGCAACGGCTGCGTGTACCCCGCCTCCACCGAAACGCTCGCCGGCCAGCTCTCCGCCAAGCACCTCACCTGGCGAGCCTATTTGCAGGGGACCGACGAAGGCAGTCCGCCCGGCGCGTGCGCACATCCTGTGCTCGGGCAGCCCGACCCGACGGCCGATCAGACGGCGAGCAGCGGTGCGTACGCGACGTTCCGCAACCCGTTCGTCTACTTCGACTCGGTGCTCGAATCGCCGCAGTGCGCCGCCGACGACGTCGGCCTCGACAAGCTCGAATTCGACCTCGCTAGCGCCAAGCGTACGCCCAACTTCGCCTACATCGTGCCCGACCGCTGTCACGATGCCAACCCCACGCCGTGCACCCCCGGCGCGCCCGCGGGCGTCGCGCAGGCCGACGCGTTCCTCAAACAGGTCGTCCCCGAGATCATCAGCTCAAAGGCGTACGAGGAAAGCGGCCTGCTCGTGATAACCACCGATCAGGCGCCCTCCAGCGGCGAATTCGCCGACTCGAGCTCCTGCTGCGGTCAGCCGCTCTTCCCCAACGTCCCCTCCAAGACGCTCACCGGCTCCCCGCGCGGCGGCGGTGCGGTGGGCGCGCTGCTGCTCTCGCCGTACGTCAAAGGCGGGACCACCAGCCAGGAACCGTTCAACCACTTCTCGCTGCTGAGCACGATCGAGGACCTCTTCGGGCTGACGCACCTCGGCTACGCGGACCTGTCTGCCGTCAAGTCGTTCCAACCGTCGATGTTCACCGCAGGCAAGAGCTGACGTCGCCCTGTGCGCCCGCGCGCGCCGTCCGCGGAGTCGATCAGGAGCCCGGGTATTCGATGTTCAGCAGGCGCGGGTAGTCGGTGGCGGTGACTTCGAACACCGCGCTGTCGCCTTCGCGCGAGACCATGCGCGCGGGTGTGGATTCATCCAGCAGCGGGTCGTATGCGCTGACAGACGGCGGTTCGGCAGTTTCCGGGAGGTTGCCGAGCGTAATCCAGAAGCGCTCGGCGGGCAGGTCGAAGCGGTGGATGTCGCTCGCGGGTGCTCCCGGTTCATACAGCGTCAGCAGGTCGCGTGTCATCACATAAACCGGGATCACAAAGCGCGTCGGCGAGGCTTGGAACGGAAGCACCGCGAGCACGTCGCGGTCATACAGGCTCGGGTGCGCCGCGCTGCCGTCGCCGACGAACTGCGCGTGGTTGCCTTCCTGGCGGATCGATAGCAGGCTGAGCTGGCGCGCCGGGCCGCCCGGACCGGGCCCCTGGAAGCGCGCGAGCATGCGGCGCATGCCGGTCATCGTTTCGCCGCCAAGCTGGCTGCCGGGGTATACGCCGGGGTCGGCTTCCAGCGCGGAGAAGAAGCTCTGGCCGATCAGGCCGAAGGTGCCGGGGCCGGCCTTGTAGAAGTACTCGCGCGCAATCCCCTTGTTCACGTTCGCGACGAGGCTGCGCAGCGCCACCTTCGCTTGGAAGTGCTGCTTGTCAGCGGGCGTCAGCGTCGCTGAGGCGCCGCTCTGGGGCGTGACCTCGTCGGGGCCCATCACCTTGCCGCGTCCGGGGATCTGGTTGAACTCGGTGATCCACTTCTGCACCGGGACGCCGCCCGCCGGGCCGACTTCGCGGCCGTGGGGGAAGTGGTAGACGTATGTCGTGAACGGCGCTATGTCTCGGATCAGCGTCTCCGTCGAGGTTGCCGTCAGCCAGTACTCGGGGAACAGCGACTGATATTCGGGGATGAACAGCGGCGCGAAGCTCTTGTTGGAGGAGGTGTCCCTGCCGCCGAGCGCGTCGACCGGCCGGACCAGCTTTTCATTGAACGCCGCTGGAAAGTCTTTCGCGCCCGTGTAGGGGTGCTTGCTGAGCGCGGTCAGCCCGAGCGGAGCGTCCGCGCCCGACGGGAACGGGGTCTCGCTTGCGAAGCCGTTGGTGATGCCGACCGCCTGCGAGAAGCCGTTGACAGGGTTGCGAATCAAGCCGACGGTTTCATCCAGCAGCGCCTTCTGGATTTCTTTGCTGACCAGCATTTTGTGGCTCTTGCCGTGGTGCGGTTTAGCGCCGGGGGCTTCGCTTTCGCCTTCACCTTCGCTTTCGCCTCCGTTTTCGCCTTCGCTTTCGTTTTCGCCTTCCGACCCCGATTCGGATTCCGTTTCGCTCGTCGCCGAGTAATAGTGTTCAGAGTTCAGGAACTGCGAGCCGAACGAGAGCTCGTTCCAGACCTCGATGTCATAGCCACCCGCTCCGACCACGCTCGCGGCCTCCTGGCAGACAGCGCGCACGTAGCTCAGCCAGCCCGCCAACGTCGCCTCGTATTCCGGGTTCGGTTCCCCGTCGGCGAGCTTGGGGGGCTCGAAGGGTGCGAAGCGCAGCGTCGTGCCGCCGTGTGTGCCGGCCGGCAGGGCGTTGCGCAGCGGTCGCGACAGGCTCGCCACGTCGCCGGCGCCGACCGAGGTGATCAGGATGTCTGCGGCGCCGGGGAAGGTCAGCCCGTTAAAGCCCGTCTTGCCCGGCACAACCTGAGCGGCGCTCGCGGGCGTCAGCTTTACCGTCTGGGCGCCCGCCGCAGCGGCGGCTGTCGTTTCCAGCTTGACCAGCTTGAAGGGTGTCGGATCTTCACTGTTGGCGTCGAGCACGATCAACGGCCTCAGGCCGTGGTTGTGCATCGCCGTTAGGCGCGCGCCGATGCTGGCCAGATGCGAGGCGAGGAACGTCCCGGGATCGCTGTAGGAGAGCGAGTTCCAGCTGACTTGCATGCGCGCGAGCTTGAAGCCACTTTCCTGCAGCATCTGCGCCGTCGCTTCCGCGTATTCAGGGTGGGACGGGAAGTTGATGCCCACCGATTCCAGCAGTCGCGAGGCCGGCCATGTATCCAAGTAGGCGCGCCACGGTTGCAGCCAGAACGACCGCTTGCCGAATGGCACGTCGGTCAGGAAGCGAGCGTCGATCGGGTCGTTGACGACTTCGCCGCCTTCCGCCGGCAGGTTGCCGGGGCCGGGGCCTTGACCGGCATTCGTAGTCGCGTCGGGTTCGTTTGCTTCGCCTGCTTCGTCTTCTTCGCTCGCTTCGGCTTCTTCGCCTGTTTCGGTTGCGGCTGTTTCGGCCGGGGCGCCGCCGCCCGCTGGTGACGGTGGGTTAGTGGCGACGGGCGCTCCGATGGTTACGCGCGGCTTGCCGGTGGTCGGCGTATACGCGATGGTGCTGGAGCCGTGGGTGGAGGTTACGAGGTGCGCGGCGCGGGGCACCTGGGCGCCGGCAGAGGGCGCTGTGGCTCGCTTCGTGCATGCTCCAGAAGTCGAGCGGTGCGCGCCTGATCGCTGCCTGCTCGCCCCAGTGCATGAGCCGACGCTGCTGTGCTGGCGGGCGCTGGCATGGGAGCGGGCGGCCTGTCTAGCGGTCGCCGCCGACGCCAGCAACAGGGCTAGCAGGAGGACGAGCACGGCGCCGCAGAGGAGTCTCAGATGCGCGCTCGGCCGTCGGGATGGGATATGCGCGCGGTCGTGGAACATGGTGTGCTCCGAGCCGATCGACCGTGCTCGAGACGTGCATTACCGACTGCCGGACCGCGTGGACGTTCGTCACGGGCGCGGCTCTAAGCGCTCGCCGCGACCGGAAGGTCGGATGTCTCGAGACGCCACGCCGAGACGATTTCCTCGAACGTGATCGCCTCGCGCTGGTGCCCAGCGCGAGAGAGGATCCACTCGAGTGCCAGCATGTGACGCGGGTGCGCCAGGTCGGCTGGATGTAGATCCAGGCGCAGGTTCTCGCCGCACAGGAGGCTTCCCGCGCGGATCAAACCGGGCGAGAGGATGCGGCGCAGAGGACCGTCGGTGCCGATGTCCCAGACCGGCGCGAGGCGCTCCGTGCGATTGCCGTCGGGCGCTGCGAACGTGCGGTGTAGCCGCAGCAGGCTCGCCCACCAGCGGAACTTGCGCGGGAGCACGCTGCGCAGCGCGGGCGTGTAGGCGTATGCGGGCGCGACGAAGCCGTCAGGCTCGACCCCCGCGAGCTTGAGCACGCGCCAGCCCGCGTCAACCGCGCGCCGCGTCTCCTCGCCGTCAAGTCCCACGAACTCGGCCGAGCGCCTGCCGCGCGAGGGCACGAGGCTTTGGCCGGGAAACGCGCCGCGGCGCAGATGCACGTGCTGGAAGCCGTGTTGGGCGATCGAGTCCCCCGCGCGCCGGCGCTCGCCGAGCCAGTCGACCATCTCCGGGCTGCGCTCGCCGATCGGGTGCAGGTCACGCGCGGGGATCACGAGCAGGGTGACACGGTCGACGCCATGGTCGTCGAGCCAGTCGCGGATCAGCGCGCAGCGCTCGAACGTTGCGGGCTCGATCCCGTGCAGGGCGACGGCAATGGTTCGCCGAGAGCGCGTGGATTGCCTTGCGTGCATCGTCGCTCACGCCGCTCGGTCGCCCACGCCCGTGGACGGGCGCTGCGCATCGTGGTCGAGCAGGGCACGGTCATAGCCGTCGGCCAGCAGTTCCAGGGCATGCTCCCAGGTGCGTTGGCGAGCCGCGCGCAGCGCCGCGCCGGCGAGACGCTCGCGCAGTAGCGGCGAGCCTGCCAGCTCCACCACGGCGTCGGCCAGCCGCTCTGCATCCGGCTCGCACAACAGCCCGCTGACGCGCTCCTCGATCAACGACAGCGGTCCCCCGCGCGCCACCGCGACCACAGGCAGGCCGCTGGCCTGCGCCTCCAGGATCACCTGGCCGAACGTGTCGGTCGCGCTCGGGAACAGGAAGATGTCGGCGCTCGCGTACGCGCGCGCAAGTTCCTCGCCCTCGAGCCAGCCCAGGAACGTGCCCGCGGCGCCCAGGCGCTCGGCGAGGCGCTCCCGCTCGGGCCCGCCCCCTGCGAGTACCAGGTGCAGTCTTGGGTCCCGCGCGCGCGCCAGCTCGAACGCGTCGGCCAGCAGCTCGGCGCCCTTCTCGCGCGTGATGCGTCCCGAGTACATGACCGTGATCGTGCCTGGCAGCAGGGCCGGTTCGCGGAGTGTCGGGTCAAAACGCGAGGTGTCCACGCCGCGATCCCAGCGCAGCACTTGCTCGGGCGGCATCCCGATCTGCGCGAGCGCCTCGTCGGAGGCGCGGCTGGGGGAGAGGACGACGTCGCACGCCCTGTAGAAGACCCCAACGGCCATCGCCATCGCGTCGACGATCCGCCGCTCGCCCGAGCGCAGGCCGGCGTACGCGGTCAGCTCCGTGTGGTAGCTACCGATCAGCGGCAGGCTCAGCGCCCGCGCGACGAGCGCGCCGGCCACGCCCGCGGGACCCGGCGAGCATACGTGGATCGCGTCGTAGCCGCGGCCGTCGTCCAGACCAGCGAGCGTCCGCACGGCGGCCGGGAGGCTCGGAACCCCGATCCGCAGCCCGGGGTAGAAGGGCACGTCGATCTCCGCCACGGCCGACAACCGCCGGTCGACCTCCGGGTCGGTGCCCACGACCTCGATCTCGAAGCCGGGGACGCCGCGCTGGCGGATCTCCTCGATCGTGCGCGTGACCCCGTGCGTCGAGCCGATGCCGTCCGCGAGGATCGCCACCCGCGGGCGCTCGCCCTCTTCCCGCCGCGGCGCCGTCGCCCACTGGCCCAGCCCGTGCCCCGGGAAGGATGGGATCGCGGCGAGCTTCGCCTGCTCGCTGGCGAGGAACGCCGTCGCGGGCGCGTACGGGATTGCGGCGATGCACGCCTCGAACAGGCCCTCGGCTGCGACCAGCACCTCGGCATCGCCGCTCGCGGCGGCGACCGCCACGTCGACCGCGCGGCGCAGCTTGCGCTCGTGCAAGCGGCACGCACGGCGGTAGAGGTCCGCGTGGCTGAAGTCCTCCTGCTGCATGTAGGCGATCAGCGCATGCTCGCCTGCCTGCCCTCCTCTATCGCGGGCGCCCGTCTCGGTATCGAGGTGGTCGAGCTCGACCGCGCACAACCATGCCCGTAGCAGGCAGCGGGCGTCCTCTGGGGCGAGATCGCTGCCCGCGGCACCATGGCGGGCATCGCCCTCGCGCAATAGGCGCCGAACCATCGTCATTACGCGCGCTGGGTCCGGGCGTCCGGCCTGCTCGCCGCCGCGCCCGAGCGAGCGGGCGGCCAGCGCGATTGCCGCATGCGCCCACTTGGCGGCGCTCCCCTGGGCGCCGCGCGCGATGACCTCGCCGCGGCGCACATGGGCGAGGAACTCATGCGGCGTGCGCGCGGGCGGCGCTTCGGTGTACGTGCGTCCGATGTCCACGCCCGCGTGGTCATCGCTGCCGCCGATGCCGATGCCGTCGCGGGTGGCGATGTACGTCGCCGCGGGCCGGTTGAGCTCGCGGGCGCGCGCGCCGTTGCGGATCTCCCACACGCCGAACAGCTCCGCCAGGCGGCGACGATGACGCGCGCTCAGCGGCGCGGCGACCGTGTAGTAGGGGTGCGCCAGTGCGCACACGATCTCCCGCTCGAGCATGTACGCGGCGCACAGCTCGACGTCGCCGCTGTGCGCCTGTAGCCACTCGTGGTCCTCGCAGGTGATGCCGTAGCAGAGCACGTGCACGGCCTGGGGCTCGCCGCGGAAGTGCGCGGTCAGCTCCTCGGAGACGAACACGTCGGGACGATCGGCGATCTGCATCACGCCGGTGATCGTGTCGTGGTCGGTGATCGTCACGAAGTCCATGCCGCGGCGCTTGGCCAGCTCATAGACCTCCTGCGGCGGCGTCGCGCACTCGGGCAGGCCGACGGCGCGCTGAACGCCCAGCCTGGACTCGTGCGAGGCGGTCGAGTGGCAGTGCATGTCGACCTGGCTCGTCGCCGCTTGCGCCTGTGCGCTGGATCCCATTTGCGATGTGGCTCCCCGGCCGTTCATATCAGACAGAATTCCCTGCAAACAGCGTTCTTTTGTAACCAAGCGGCAACCATCGTGTGAAGCGATGGTGAAGATTTTTTGCGACGTTTCCGGCTATGCGATCGCCGGACGCGAGCCCGTTACCGCTCTCAGTGAGGGATCGGGGCGCCCAGGATGGTCGCCGCGACGCCGATGCACGCAGCTGCCAGCAGCGTCGGCACGACCCCACGACGCAGCGCCAGCAGCGCGATCGCGGCGGCTGCGAGCACCGCGTACTGCCAGGTCTCGGCGAGCGCCGCGGTCAGCGGCACGGCCGCGCCGACGATCGCTCCGGCCGCGCCCGGCGCGGCGCCGGCGAGGAACGCGAGCACCCGCTCGTTCACCAGCAGGCGCTCGAAGCGGGCGGCACCGAGCAGCACGAACGAGAACGACGGCGCGAACGCGACCGCTGCCGCCAGCAGTGCGCTGGGCAGCCCACCGGCGGCGTAGCCAACGACGGCGACCGTTTGCACGATCGGCCCAGGGGTCACCTGCCCGAGCGCGACCGCGTTCAGGAACTGGCTGTGGCTCATCCAGTGGTAGGTGTTGACCGCGTCTGACTGCATCAGCGGCACGATTACGAAGCCGCCGCCGAAGGCCAGCGCGCCGACCTTCAGCGCGGTCCACACGAGCGACAGCGTGCCGCCGGGGTCGGCCGCGGTGGCGGTCAGAAGCGGCCACGAGGGCATCGCTCCGGCGAGCGGGTGCGCCGCCGCGCGCGCCAGCGGCCACGCGGGCGGTGCCAGCCAGGCGTGGGGCCCTGCTTCGGCATGAGCGAGCCGGCGGACGGCGAGCTCGACGGCGCCGCACGCGAGCAGCACGAGCACCAGCCACGGTCCCGCCAGTGCCGCGGCGATCCCACCGGCGAGTCCGTACGCGAGCACATGGCCACGTTGGTGCTGCGCTTCCGCGCGCTCCCAGATCGGCGCCGCGACGCCTAGCCCGGCCCGTACCGCCACTGCGGCGACCGCCGCGCCCGCACCCAGGCCCGCGCCGCGCAGCCACGCTGGCGGCGATCCCGACAGGAACAGCACCGCCAGCCCGATGATCGCCGCCAAACCCGGCGCGATAAAGCAGATCCCGCCGAGCAGCGCGCCGCGCGTGCCGCGCAGCCGCCATGCGCAGTAGATCGCAAGCTGCGTCGAGGCCGGGCCAGGGAGCAGGTTGGTGGCGGCGATCGCACGCTCGAACTGCGGACTGGTCAGCCAGTGGCGCCGGGTTACGCACAGCTCGCGAAACAGCGCCACGTGCGCCGGCGGCCCGCCGAAGCCGATGCAGCCGATGCGGCCCCACTCTCGGACGATCTCGAGCAGCGACGGCTTGGCGTGTGCCTCGCTGTGTGTGGGGGCGGCCGGCATCGATGGCAGCGTATGTGCCGAGGCCGCTCCAATAAGCTCTCGCGGCGATGTCAAGCCTCGTGGCCATCCCCCTCGCCTCGGCCATCAGCTACTTCCAAGCGATCGTGCTCGGCGTGCTGCAGGGCGTGACCGAGCTGTTCCCGATTTCAAGCCTCGGGCACACGGTGCTGTTCCCGACGCTGTTCGGGTGGAACAAGCTCGTCGACGCCCAATCTCAGTCGGAATCCTTCTGGCTGGCGTTCGTGGTGATGCTGCACGTCGGCAGCGCCCTCGGCCTGCTCGCCTACTACTGGCGCGACTGGGTGCAGATCGTGCGTGCGTTCTTCCGCACGCTCGGCAAGCGCCGGATCGATGATTCCACCGAGCGCCTGGCGTGGCTGATCATCACCGCCAGCATCCCCGCCGGC
The DNA here is from genome assembly GCA_963735615.1 of uncultured Solirubrobacteraceae bacterium. Taxonomy (GTDB): domain Bacteria; phylum Actinomycetota; class Thermoleophilia; order Solirubrobacterales; family Solirubrobacteraceae; genus Palsa-744. Next base: position 688,044 of record CAVTLO010000001.1, on the reverse strand, counting down.
ATCATCGGCCTGGCGCTCGAGCACCAACTGCGCACGCTCACCGCTAAGCCGGAGATCGCCGCGATCTTCCTGATCGTCAACGGCGGCGTGCTGTTCGCCGCCGAGCGCTTCCGCCGCCGCGCTGAGGTACGCGAACTGGCCATCCGCGAGGGCGCCAAGCCCGACGGCGCGCGCGAGCTGAGCACATTCGAATACCGCGAGGCGCTCGTCGTCGGCGTCGCCCAGTCGACCGCGCTCGTCGCGGGCATCAGCCGCGACGGCGTCACGATGGGCGCCGGGCTTGCGCGTGGGCTGGATCACAGCGACTCGGCGCGCTTCGCCTTTCTCTTGGCCACGCCGATCATCCTCGCGGCTGGCATCGTCAAGCTGCCGGACCTGCTCGGTCATCTCGGCGACGGGATCCGCGGCCAGGCGCTGGTCGCGTGTGCGACCGCCGCCGTGACTGCCGTGTTCACGGTCGCCTTTCTGGTCAAATACTTCAAGACCAGGACGCTCGTGCCGTTTGCCGTGTACTGCCTGGCGTTCGGCGTGGCGATGGTCATCTACACCGTCAGCTGAAGATGGCGGAGCCGACCGTGCCCGACGCGAGCAGCAGGTCGCCGATCTCCTACGCCTCGGTCAACGACGGCGAAGCCCTGTTCCGAGCTGAGATCGGCGCCCTGATCGAGGGCGGTGCGAGACGCTTCTGTGATGTCGGAGGCGGCGCCCATCCAATCGTCGGTCTCAAACAGATCCGGAAATGGAGCCTGGAGTACGTGGTGCTCGACGAGTCCCACGACCAGTTGGCTCGCGCGGACAGTGACTATCAGCGCTTCCAAGCTGACATCCTCGGCCCGGGGACGGTCCCCGAGCTTGCGCGGCGCTGGGGAGCGTTCGACGTGGTCACGAGTCGCTGGACCGCCGAGCACATCCGCGACGGCAGGCGCTTCCACGAGCAGGTCTTCAGGCTCCTGCGTCCAGGCGGTACCGCCGTGCACTACTTCCCGACGCTGTACTCGCCGCCGTTCCTGCTCAACCGCTTGCTCGAACCTGGCATGTCATCGACGCTGCTTTACCGCCTGTTTCCCCGCCGCAAAGTCAAGTTCCCTGCGTACTACTCCTGGTGTCGGGGTCCCACCCGCAGGCAGATCCGCAGGCTCGAGTCGATCGGCTTCTCGGTTGATCGCTACGTCGGCTTCTACGGGCACGGCATGTACCGGCGCGTGCCGCCCGTGCACGCCGCGCACACGGCGCTCGCCGCGCGGCTGGTGGTCCATCCGCTGCCGAGCCTGACGAGCTTTGCGCTCGTCGTGTTGACACGGCCTGGCGTGCCAGCAGGTGCGGTGGAAGAGCCCGTCGGGTAAGAACCTGCTTCTACGCGCGACTTATCTTGTTGGGCAGGGCACGGTGGTATGGGCGCGGGTGTGGCTGCCGTCTTGGAAGTGCAGTTCGGCGGCGAAGGGAAAGCCTCCGTCAGGGCAGCTGTTGGGTAGGAGGATGCCCTTGGGGTGGTAGCTGGTCCAGTGGCCGCGTATGCGTTCGTGGTAGGTGACGTGTTCAGGGCCGAGGGTGGTGCGTAGTTCTGTGACCGCGACGTCTGGGGCTTCGGGGACGCTGGGGATCAAGGGGACGTTGATGTTGATATGCCCGCCGAATGGTGCGGCTGCGGGTAGCAGTAGACCGGGGAGCACGAGCTGCGCGCTGACGGGTGTTTCGCCGTCGACGTAGAAGAGCAGCGCTAGGTGTCCGTTCTTCGGTTGGCCCTCGGATGAGCGTGACATTTGCGAGCTCGCGAACGACCTCCGGGCCGACGGGATCTCTGCGAGCGCGGTGCCATAGCCCATTAGAGACTCACTTGGGCAGCCGTCGGGTCCTGATTGTTCGAGCGTGGATGGGGTGCAGGTGGCGAGGCCGATGCCGCTGAGCGCGATTCCGAGGTTGTTGGGGTAGCTGACGGTGACTTCAGTTAGCGGTGGGGGGACGCAGAGCGGTCGAGGTGTGAATCTGAAAGCCGAAGCCGATCGTAGTTCCCTGCCCGACCGCTCGGGGGTGAGTGTGGCATTGAGCTCGACGGATGGCGCGGCTTGCGTGGTGGCTGGTAGATAGGCGCAGGCGAGGGCGGTTGCTAGGAGGGGGTAGGCTCGGCGCACAGCTCGGTTGTCTCGGGGCTTGTCGGGGGCGTTAGTAAGTGAGTTGACCGACGGTTTGGACGATGAGGCCGTATGTCCTGCGGTCGAATGTGCCGTAGAGCTTGGCGTGGCCGTATGCGTGTGTGTAGTGGCCGGTTCCGCCGGTGACAAGGACCGACCCGGAGAAACTTTCGTAGACGCCAGAGCCGTGGGGGGTGGCGCTTCCGTGTCCAGTGATCGTTCCGGCGCGGGTGTAGATCGTGAAGCTGGCGGTGAAGACGGCGCCGATCTGCAGTGGGCTCGCATCGTGCCTGGTAGCGTCCCGGTGGCAGCGCCTTCCTCGTATAGCTGTGACCCGGAGCTTCGTAGATAGTGCAGGTGAGCGGTGTCCGTCGCGTTCAGTGTGCCAGCCAGTGCGCGGATACAGTCTGTTTCCCGCTCGCGTGGGGCGAAGACCGTCCGCCGTATGCTCCGAGGGCCGGTACGGCGACGGCGACGGCGATGATGGCCGTTAGCGCTGCCGCAGCCGCGAGGACGCGTGTGTTGCGTGTGGTTTGCTTGTTCATTTTGGTAGTGCCTGTCTACTAGTATCGACCGTCCGAATCGTTCGAGACACGATTATATCCGGCTTCGGCCGCGCAACGCTTATTTGCCGGTCGCGGGCGGGGTGTCGGCGCGTCATCGAGTGCTCGCTGTGTTCGTGGAGCGTCTGTTCGAGGGCCTCGCGTGTGAAGTCGGGCCATAGCTCCTCGCGGAACGCAAGCTGTGAGTTGGCGGTCTGCCACATGAGATAGTTCGACAAGCGCTGCTCGCCGCCGGTGCGGATGACGAGCTCGGGGTCATGTAGCTGCGGGTCATATAGGCATTCCCTGAACTCTTGCTCGGTGGTTCCGTTGAAGCGTTTGGCGGCGTCGAGCATCTCGGCACGCCCTCCATAGTTGAGGGCTATGAACAGCGTGAGGCGATCGTTCTTTGCGGTCAGCTGCTCGGCCCAGCGCATTCGCTCCAGGAGTTCCGTGGTAAGTCCGTGTCGGCGTCCGATGAATCGCATGCGCACTCCTTCATGGTCGAGGCCTGGTGTCTCGCGGGCTATGCGTCGCGTGAGCATCGAGATCAGCCCGTGTACCTCCTCGGCTGGGCGTGCCCAGTTCTCGGTCGAGAACGAGTACACGGTCAGCTGTTCGACGCCGAGTTCCGCGGCGTCGCTCACCCGCGCCTTAAGCGTGTCCGCGCCCGCCTCGTGGCCAGCGCTCACGGGTAGGCCCCGCGCCCGAGCCCAGCGGCCATTGCCGTCGGCGACGATCGCGAGGTAGCGCACGCCCGGACCGGATGATCGGTTTCCTACCGTGAGCGGTTTCACCTAGTCTCTCTAGCGCGCTCTGGAGGGGTTGCGGTGGCAACGGCGGTGTAGTTGCTTTGAGGAGCGCCATGCGCGCATCACCGCGAGTGTGGGGGTGATGAGCGGACGCAGTTCTCGCTGGATGCGCGTGACGAGTGGCTGCGCGATCTCGCCGCGGGCGCCTGGTGCTGAGGTGTAGTAGGCGACGACTCCCGTGAGGGTCATGATGTGGTGGCCGCGTTCGGCAGCGCGCGTGCCTGTCTACCGGCCTCGGCGGCGACGTGTGTGAGCTGTTCTGCAAGGGCAGTCGTGGTCCTCAAAGTGATCGAGATACCGGGGGGTGCCGGTGGCCAGGTCGTGCTGGCAGTCGATCAGGCTGTCGAGCATCGTGCTGAGCGCGCTGATCGAGAGGTAGGCCGTGTCGATTGCTGGGCTTGCTCCAGGGTGGTTCGGGGTCGGCGGCGGCAGCAATCAGGGCGTGTATGGCTAGCACCGATGCCACCGCTCCGGCGATGAACTCTCGCCAGTGAGGGCCCTGTCGCGTGCTTGATGGTTTGCCCAGCTATCGAGTTGGGTGGCACCGAGATGGGGGCCGCCTTTGAACGCGGATCTGCGCCTCTGCGCATCGACGGGCCACCGCTCGTGCGGTCTGGCGATCGCGTCGCGTGCGGGCAGCGCTTCAGGGGGCCGGTGCCACCGTTTTACGAGCGCTTCCAGATAGCCGCCGTCTTGCGTAACGTTGGTAACTGTAGTAATCCCTGTCACGTCGAGGTGACGGTTATGCGCGTCGATGAATGATCGGAACAGTTGGCGGCCGTTGGCGAGTGGGTCCTCGGTGGCTGCTCGGTTAGTCCGTCGAGATAGTCATACATGACCTCGAGCGCGACGATCGCTTGTACCGTGGTTCTCGATTTGCGTGGGGAGCGAGCGTCGCGAGCGTTGCGGCGACCTCGGCGTTGAAGTGCTCGTGGTGGAGCTTCCCGATGCGAGGTGCGAAGGCCGCGGTCTGGTATCGACTTTGCGCTTTGTTCCCAGCGGTGTAGCTGGGCGTGGACGACCGGGGCCACGGTGGGCCAGTAGCGGGCGTTTGCGAGCGCGAGGGCGACAACCGCCGCGCACGCTGAGCCCGCGGTCGGGTGGGTGCGCCCCCTACTGTCGCGCTCGCCGACGTGGTGGTGTTTGTTCTCTGAAACGTTGCGGTTGCTGGCGGCGGGTGCGCTGGCTACTCATCCAGTGCGAATGTAGCGGGTACGCGTGAGGCCATCCAGCCGGGGATCGCTGCGATCACGAAGACGGTAGCGAGCACGAGGGCAAAGATCTCCAGTGGACGTGTGCCTGTGGCGATGCTCGCGACGGGAAACCTGGTTACATGCTTGAGATACCCGTCGATCACCATCTGACCGTATATGCCCGCGATCGCTCCGGTCAAGCATCCGGCGCTGAGCATCAGTGTGGATTCGATCAGCAGCACGATCCGCAGCCTTCCGGGTGTGGCGCCTTCCAGACGCAGTCCGGCGAGCGAGATGCGTGCCTGCCAGATGCTCGATCCGAGAGCGGCGATCATCGCGAGGATCGCCGCGATCACCAGAAGTGTTGCGATATCCCCGAGCTGGCTGAGTCCTTCGCTTGCCGAGGCGTCGATCTTGGCTTCTCGCGCGTGAGCGCTCAGCACTTCAAGGCCCGCTGGATCGCCCGAGCGTGTGCTGGATCTCGCTTGCCACGGTGCTGCTGTTCGCATCCGGCGTGATGCTGACGCCGAGCGCGGTCGGCGCGCGTCGTGTTCCACGCGCGAGCGTACTCGCGGCTGCTCATCACGATCGCCCCGGGTGCTCCAGCCGAAGTTGGTCGTTGTCGCTGCGACCCTGAACGGTACCTCGCCGGTCGGAGAAGGGACGTTCAAAACGTCTCCTACCTTGACGTGGTGTTCTGCTGCCAATTGCGCAGAGACCGTGATCCAGTCGCCTTGGTCAACCTGTTCAGAGGCGCTGGGTTGGCCTCCGGTCACGAACTGCCCTTCCAGTAGTCCCAACGGCGTGCTTGATGGCCATGCGATCAGCCAGATCCGCCGGTCGCCGATGTTCAAAAAGCTTCCCTGGAAGGCACGTGACGCTCGCCACGCCGGGCAGCCGGGCGATGCTTGCGGTGTGATGATCAGCCGTGAAGTCGTTGATCGCTTGGTTGTCCCCCGGGTTGACCAGCCAGATGTCGGCCGCCGCGACGTAGTGGGAGGTGTAGTCGGTGATGCCGCGAAGCAGATCGTCGCGTGAGCCGCCGAGGGCGATGCTGCCGAACAGCGCGATCGCGCCGGTTGCGGCGAGTGCGAGGGAGCGCATCGTGGTCGCGCGCAGCGAGGTGAGCGCAGCGGACAGCAGCGTCAGCCTCTCATAACGTCTGGCGATAGCGCCGGCTAGCCCCAAGATCGCCCGCGAGCGCTGAAGGTACCGCCAATACCGTGGCGACCGCCAGCAGCACGCACACAATGATCGCGGCAGATGGCATCGAGCGCGAATAGCACGCTTGCGAGCACCACCAAACGCGAGGGCAACGCCAAACAGCCATCGTTGCGTGCTGCCGCTCGAGGCCGCTGCCGGGCATGCCGTCTTCGGAGAACACGGCGTCAAGCGCGTTGCCGCGACGCAGATCAAACAGCGGAAGCATCGAGGCCAAGCAGGTGGCGAGAACCCCGCTGGCAAAGTGCAAAAAGTACTGGCTGACCCCGATGACGGTGTTCGTGCCCGAGCGTAAATGCCTGGGAGAGATAGCCAGGCGACTGGTGAAAGCTCCCGTTGACAGCGGTAGCCCGCGAGCAGTCCCACGATCGAAGCTGCGATGCCCAGGCACAACCCTGGAAGATGACCATCTGGATGATTGCGCTGCGCCCGGTGCCGTCGACGCGCATGTCAGCGATCGCCTGGCGTCGCTCGGGAACGTCAAGCAGCAGCGCGTTGAACGCGAACAGGAACCCCAGCAGCGCGCTTATCACGGCAAACAGTGCGCTGGCTTGGTCTGCTCGGCGCGAGCGCCTGTCAAGCAACGAGATGTCCTGGTCGGCGGACGCCACAGCTAGCCGACCTCCCGACAGCGCTTCAGCTCGCCACGCACCCGGACTTCTCGCCCTGGCGTTGTCTGTACCAGGATGCGCGAGATCGCGGCCGGGCAGTCCCGCCAGGCTCTGCAGGCTTCAAGCGGCATGACCGCCACGACCGCCCGCGCGAGAGCGCACCGAACGCTTCCGCTCCCAACACGGCGGAAACCTTCAGCGTGCTCGCGCGTCCCCCGCAGCTTCAGTGTGACGTTCTCGTCTTGATCGGCCGCTATACGCGCGCCTAGACCCAGCGCTTCGGCGCTGCTGCTGCTGAGACCGATGCCCGTGGGCGACGAGCGCCGCGACTCGGCAGCGAATGGGCAAGCCCGTTCAGGATCGCAAGACTGACGTTCGTACCGATGACGTTGAGGGTCCGAGCGCGCGTCCAGGGTGTGCGGATCAGTCGCGGTCTGTTCCAGCAGCGGTGCGGCTTGCTCTGACGCCGGCGAGATGTTCCACTCGCCTAGAAGGCGCTCGTCAAAGCCGTCAGCGTCGCGAGCGCGCAGCTGTAGGTTGGCGGGCCCAATCGCCGCGTGGACGACTTCGTTCGGCAGAGCCAGCCATGCTGCTATTCGCGACCAGTGTGGCGAACACCAGCGCGACCGCGACGGCCACGCCCAGCCCGGCGAGCAGCTCTGCGATCTATGCACCCGCAGGCGGTTGCGGTACAGGTACGCGAGCACGTACGGGCGCATCACGCGCGACGTCCTTACAGGCCGCTGGTGGCGCTCTCGGTTTCTCAGCCCGTCTGCGGGAATCCGGATACGCGCAGCCGGCTCGCGTGGCGGACGTCGGCAGCGCTTTCGCTGAGCTTGCCGTCACGCAGTGTGCAACGCCGGTCCGCGACGGCGGCGGCCTCAAGATCATGCGTGACGAGCAGCACGGCCGCTTGACGCTCGTGCGCGATCGCCTGCAACAGCTCGACGATCTCAATGCTGCGCGCACTGTCCAGGTTGCCCGTCGGCTCGTCCGCGAGGATCAGCCTGGGCTCGGCCGCGAGAGCCCGCGCAATTGCCACCCGCTGGCGCTCGCCGCCAGAAAGCCTCTCAGGCGGATCTTCGAGTCGATCCTCGAGACCTACCCGCATCAAGCCACGGGATCGCGCGGGCATGAGCGTCGCGCATTCCGACCCCGCTCAACAGCAGTTTTCTCGCCGCGTTCTCAACCGCCGAGACCCGGGGCATCAGATCGAAAGCGCTGGTAGACGAACCCGACGTCCCGCAGCTGGTAACTCGCACGCCTCACGCTCAGACATGAGCCCAGGTCAACCCCGTCGAAGCGAATCACGCCCTCCTCAGGCTCGAGCAATGCGGCGATCAGCAACAACAGCGTTGTCTTTCCCGATCCGCTTGGCCCATGCAGAGCGACCATCTCCCCCGGCGCGATCCGCAGATCCACCCCGTCAACGGCACGTACCTCCTCTCCAGCTCCGCGGTAATGCTTGACGATTCCCTCGAGCTCGAGCATGCCCCGCATCTACTCGCTGCTGAAAGCCGGCAGTGGGTCGCTCATGCGCTCGCCGAGCGTAGGGGAACCACCGGTGCCAGCTCGAGTGCGTCCAGCTCGCCGCGCAGACTGCCTTTTGCCAGCGAAAGCGCCCGGTCGGCACCAGCAAGGCCCGTCGTCTCGGTCGCGCTCGCCAACACCGCGATGCCGTCGTCCGCAAGGGAACGCAACAGCGCAAGAACTCCGTCGCGGGCGGCGATCTCCACGCCGAGGGTCGGCTCGTCGATCACGAGCAGCTTCGGCCCGTGCACAAGCGCTCGGGCAACCGCGACACGCGCAACCTCCTCGCTATCGAGCTCGCTCGGTCTCCGCGCCGCGCAGCGCTCAGCCCCGACGCGCACCAGCGCCTCGACCGCGCGCTCTCGAGCCAGCGACAACGAGACGCCTCGCGTCAGCTGGCTCGTCGTCACCTGGTCCACCACGAGCTGGCCTCCCGCAGGACGGAAACTTTTGCGGCAGTAGCGGATGCCGCTACGCGGCGCGTCAGATCGTGGTTCAGCGAGATCGTGTCCGTCGAAGCTCACAACGCCCTCATCGGGCGGTTCCAGCCCCGCTGCGATCCGCAGCAACGTCGAGCGCCCAGAGCGACGTCTACCCCAGACAGCCACAAATTCTCCGGAATCGATCTGCAGCGAAACGTCGTGCAGCGTGACGCGCTCGCTCGACCCACGACCGTAGCGCTTGCTGACGTGTGCAAGCTCAAGCAGACTCATCGCCGTGCCTCGTCCCGAGCGCGTCGAACTCGCTGCGCGCGTACTCGACCCACGGAAGCCTCCCCTCCAGGGCGAGGCGGCTCTCCTCCGCCAACAACCGATCCGCCAGACCCGCCGACGCGCGAGGCATTTGGCGGGCCTCTCTCAAGCAAGCTTTCTCATAGCCATCAAGGATCTCGAGCGCTACGCCCGGTTCGCGCTCGAACACCGCCAGCTGACGCACGAACAGGCGCGACTGGCGGCGATCCTCCCACGCCTGCGCCAGCATCCACTCCGTGTAGCGCCGGGCACCCTCAACCGTGGCCTTATAGGTTTGCTTGGGCTGGCGTCCTGTGCCAGACTGAAGTGCGCTAGCGCCAGTCAGCGCCTCGATGAACCCTCTGCTCTCGAGCTCGTTAAGCGCCGTGTAAATGTGGGATTCGCTCGCGAGCGGCAGCACATCACCATACGCCCGCTCGAATCGTTGCATCAGTTGGTATCCATAGCCGGGCCGCTCCAGCAACAGCCCCAACAGCGCCCAGTAGACCTGCGAGGTCATCGGCTTCCTCGCCGCTACGCCTGCGACCATCCTTTTTCCCGCTATCTCTGGCTGCATACGATTTAGCCTAAACGAAGCCTAAGTCGCCTAACAGCGACGTTTCCCTCTCCTCTGCAGACAGACTACTACAAGCCTTGAACCCTCAAGGCTTGTATTACCGAGATGCTGAATAAGCCGCATCATTCGATCCGCATGGCGAGGCGGGCAACCACGAGCACTGTTCTGAGGGGACGAGCGAGTCGTATTCGTCGCTCGGAGGGCGGTGCGCGCGGGGGCCTGCCAGCCGCGCTCGGTTGCATCAGTGACGGGCCCGGGCGCCTCCTCACGCGCCCGGGCCCGGCCAGTGTCTGTTGCCTTTGGATACTCGAGGTGTCACGTTGAGCGGTGATCGTGAGGTGTTGATCGCGTTGACTGATGGGCAGGTTGCGCAGGTCCTGCGCGAGGTCTCCGGTCGTCCGCACCTAGCGAGTCTGCTGCCCGAGATGACTGAGCTCGACGGGGTGTCCGGCGTGGTGCTGCCGTTGTTGGAGGATGTTGCGTATTCGCGCTCGGCCTTGCGTGCGTTGCTGGTGCTCAATGCGCTGCCTTTGGATGGCAGCGAGCGGGAGTTGACGGACGTCGCCAAGGAGGTCGGCTTGTCACCGAGTACCACCCACCGCTACATCTCCACGTGGATGGCCGTGCGATTGGTCGAGCAGAACCCGCGTTCCAGGCGATACCGCCGCACGCTGGGTAGGGACGCAGTCAGTGAGCGTGCGAGAGTTACGGGTGACGATCGTGCGGGCTGAGCGCAGACGTAGAGCCCGGGCGGCTACTCGTGGGCATCGCTGGGTCGGACCCGCTCGCGGTAGGTCAGCCCCTGCGAACGGGGAGACGGGGAGCACGCACGCCGCTGGTTTGGTGATCGTGCGGGACCTGCAGGCGCTCACGGGCATGGAGGCTGATCTACGCTCGGGCAGGCGAGCACAGCCTGTGGTTGGGCTCGCCTGCGCAGAGGAGATCGCCGCGCCGGTCCTCGCGGCGCAGCGGATACGGGAGATCGTGGGTGTTGGCCCAAGGATCTACTACGTGCCGGGGGCGTACCTGTTGCATCGCCTGCGAGGGATGCTCGGAGGAAACCTTGCCCTGCCCGCTGGCGGCGCAAGGGTCTGGTGGCCCGGCATCTCGACACGCTGCGACCCGGCGGCGCATCCGCTGGTGTTGGCGCTCGACAGTGAGGGGCAGGCCGACATGCTGGCGGAGTTCGCCCGTCAGTTCGACCTCAGCCGGCCCTTGGTGCGTGGGGAGATCGCGCTGATCGAAGGCGCGCGCAGGCTCGCCGAGGACGAGCTCGCCCAAGCGCGCGAGCAGAACAACGTCCTCCGGCGCGCCGTGCACCATCATTGACGGGCGATGCCCGTCCCGCGAACCCCGCCAAAGATGTTCGAGACCCGCAGCCAGGCCTGGCAGGAGGTTGGCCTGTTGCGCCAGATCAGCCCGCGTGTGGTCAAGCGGGCGCGCCTGGAGGCGCTCGTGCTGCTGCCGCTGTTCGTCGGCATCGTGGTGCTGTACGACAACCGCGTGAGCCTGCTCGGCACGACCGTGGCGGCGACGCGCGCACACGAAGGCAAACCGGCGCAAGCCGCCCACAAGGTCCTCGAACAGGCCCTCGAAACGCCGATCCGGGTGGCGACTGTGCTCGCGCTGGTGATCCTCGGCTGGGCGATCGCGCGGGACATCGGCCGCGGCCTCGGCCCGCCGCTGTTTAGGCGTCTGGACCCGGCGACGGCAGGCACCGTCGGGTTCGTGATCCGCCTGGCGACGGTCGTTGTGGCGCTGTTCGTGGCGTTGCGGGTCGCGGGGATCGAAGCCAGGACGCTGGCTCTCGGCGGCGCCTTCACGGCGGTGATCTTCGGCCTGGCCGCCCAGCAGACGCTCGGCAACCTGATCGCCGGCACCGTGTTGCTGAGCGCGCGCCCGTTTCGCGTCGGCGAGCGCGTGCGCCTGCAGGGCGGCCCGCTGGCCGGTCAGATCGAGGGCACGGTCAGCTCGCTGGGACTGCTGTACACGACGTTCGCCACCGGCGATGACTCGATCATGGTACCCAACAGCGTCGTCCTGAACGTGGCGGTGCTGCCGCTGCGCGAGCCGGAGGCGGTCAACTTGCGCGCGCGCCTGCGCGCCGGCATGACACCCGGCGACCTGCAGGAGACGCTCGAGAGATCGCTGCAGACGCCTCTACGCGACGCTCCGCGCATCACGCTGGAGGAACTCGACGGCGAGGAGGTGGTGGTGCGAATCGCAGCTACTCCGCGAGTGGCCGCGCAGGGCCGTCACCTGGCGAGCGAACTGCTCGCGATCGTCTCCCGCGAGACGCGCTCGCCCGCGGCGACGCCGTAGCGCAGAAACAAGTGGGAGTCGCTGTGCAGCGCTCCCAGCAGCTCCAGCTCCACCGGGGGCTCGAACTCGCGGCCGGCGAGGATGCGCAGCCCGTCGTCGTCCGTCGGCTCGCCCGCCGCGAGCTTTGGGGACACCGACAAGAACAGCTCGTCGAGCATCCCGCCGGCCAGCAGCTCCCACGCCAGGTGCGGCCCGCCCTCGCACAGCACGTTGTGGACGGCGAAGCGCTCGCCCAGCTCGGCCAGGGCCGCGGCCAGATCCAGCTCGCCGCCGCGCTCGGCGCGCACGTAGCAGACGTGGGCTGCGCTCGCGGGCAGGCTCGCCGTGGACGCGGTCAGGATCGCCACGCTCGCCGAGGGCTCATCGAGCAGCGGGATCTCCTGCGGGGAAAGCGCGAGCCGCGCGGAGACGATGCACGCGAGCGGCTCCTCGCTGAGCCCGCCGCGCCGGCGCTCGGCCCTGCGCGCAGCGTCGGGGATGATCCGCCCGTAGTGCTCCGCGCGGGCTGTGCCCGCGCCCACGAGCACCGCGTCGACGGCGCTGCGCAGGCCGTGGAACAGTGCCCTGTCGGCACGGTCGCTGAGCGCTCCTGAGCGCCCACCGAGGCTCGCGCGCCCGTCGACGGTGCTGATCATGTTGAGCATCACGCGCGGGCGCGCGCGCGCAGGAACAGGCTCCCCCGTGAGGCCGAGTCCCGCGATGATCTCCGCGACGCTGGCCGGCTCGCCCGCCGGCAGCAGGCGCTCGAGCGGCGGCGGGGGCTCGCGCGCGGGGCCGGGATCGGGGCCTGCGTGCGCGTCCATCGCCCCACATTACCCGCGCCCGCGTGTGTGGGGCGGCTATGCGCGACTGTGGCGTCGGCTGCGCATGGGCGGCGGGGCGGGCCACCGGCCCGCAACATTTCGACAACACGTGAGCTTTACGACGTGCTACGGTCGTGCTGTATGGCCGGCGGAAAAGACCGGCGAAAGTAGTGCAAGCGCTCGCAGGTCGAAGCTTCGTGAAGCATCCTCCGCGTGCAGCACGCACATACCGTGGAGGAATTCACACCATGCCAACTGGCACAGTCAAGTGGTTCAGCGACGACAAGGGGTTTGGCTTCATTACCCCGGATGACGGTGACAAGGACCTGTTCGTCCATCACACTGGCATCAACGGCGAGGGCTACCGGTCGTTGCAGGAGGGGGCGAAGGTCTCATATGACCCGGAGCAGGGCGAGAAGGGCCCCAAGGCCGTAAACGTCCAGACGATCTAGGTAGCGCAGAACCACCGTCAGAGGGCCCGCTTTCGGCGGGCTCTTTGCGTCTTTGGGCCGGTGAAGCCGTGCTCGCGCCGGGCCGACATGGCTCATGCACGCGCGCACGGCCAGGCGCTTTCGCGTCTGCAGACGGATATTGTGCCGACGCTGAGCATGCAGGGCGACGCCACAACGATCCCCGTCCGCGACCTGACGTTCGCCGATGCGCCCGCGCCTCGACGCCAGCAGCGCACGCGGGCGTGGGCGGGTCAGTCCACGCACGCGAAGCTCGGCGCGCTGGCGATGGCCGTGATCGTGGTGCTGAGCCTGCTCGTGGTGGTGATGGCGGCCAATCGCCCGAACCCGCTGGCGTCGACCACCCGCGTCAACTTCTTCCCGCACTGGATGGCCGGCCCGCTGGGTGGGCTGTGGCCGAGCCTGACCGACAACGGCACGGCGCTCAGGGACTATTTCAGCGGTGCGCTCGTGCTCATGTACGTGAGCTACCTGGTGTTGCTGCGCTGCGCGGCGAGGCTGCCGGTTCGCTGGGTGATCGGGGCGATTCTCGCCGTGCACCTGATCTTCCTGCTCGCGCCGCCGCTGACGCTGACGGACATCTTCAACTACATCAACTACGGGCGCATGGAGGTCGTGCACCACCTCAATCCATACACCACGATCCCCGTGCTCGAGCCGCACAACGATCCAAGCTATCTCCTCAGCAACTGGCACCAGCTGCTGAGCCCCTACGGGCCGCTGTTCACGCTGCTGACCCTCGCCGTCGTGCCGCTTGGTGTGGCCGGCTCGTTCTGGGTGCTGAAGGGCGTCATCGTGCTCGCCAGCCTCGCGACGATCTTTCTCGTTTGGAGGTGCGCGCAGCTACTCGGCCGCGATGGGCGGACGGCGATCGCGTTCGTCGGGCTCAACCCGATCATCCTCGTGTGGGGGCTCGGGGGCGACCACAACGACTTCCTGATGGTCTTCTTCATCATGCTCGGCTTCTACCTGCTGCTGCTTGCGCGGGAGCGGCGGCAGGCGGGCACGTCTTCGCGGGTGGGGCCGCGTGGCCGCCTGCTGCGCGCGGCTCCACAGATCGGGGCGGGCGCGGCGTTTGTCGCGGCGGTCGGACTCAAGGCCTCAGCCGCCATCCTGCTCCCGGTCGTGCTCGTGGGCCTGTTCCGCGCGCCGCGGACGCTGCTCGGCGTCGTGCTCGGCATGGTCACCGCCGGTGCGGTGATCGGCGCAGCCAGCCTGCTCGCGTTCGGTTTGCACATCCCAGACCTGAGCACCCAAAGTCAGGTGGTCAGCAACGAGAGCGTCCCCAACCTGATCGGCCTCGCGATCGGCCTGGGCGGTGAGACCGAAGGCCTGCGCGCGATCATGACGGGTGCCCTGGCGATCATCGTCGTGCTGTGCTGCCGGCTCGCCTGGCGCCAGCGGGACGCGATCGCCGCCTCCGGCTGGGCGAGCGTGGCGCTGCTGTTCACGCTCAGCTGGGTGCTGCCCTGGTATGTGCTGTGGGCGCTGCCGCTGGCGGCGCTGTCGAGCTCGCGCAGACTGCGCGCGGCGGTGCTTGTCGCCGGGGCGTATCTGATTGTGGCGTGGGCGCCCGCATCCGGCAACCTCTGGAACGCGATCAGCTTCCACCCCGAAAACACTCCGCTCGGGCGCCTGCATCAACGCTACGTCAGGGAGCTTCTGCAGTAGATGCGCAGCCGGCTCTCTACGGGCGCCGGCCAATGGGTTGGAGCGGTCGCGGTGGGGTTGCTCGCGCTGGTGGCCGCGGCCTGGGTGATGCAGCTGTGGCGGGCGAATCTCTCCTCGCCATTTCGCTACACCGAGCTCGACGACACCAAGTTCTACCTGATGCTGATCCGCAGCATCATCCGTCACGGCTCTTTCGAAGCCGGGTCGAGTCTTGGTGCGCCGTTCGGCCAGCAGCTCGCCGACTTTCCCCAGGGCGCTGACAATCTGAACTTCCTGATCATCCGCGGCCTGACGCTGTTCAGCTCGAACCCCACGCTGATCGACAACCTGTTCTTGCTGCTCACGTTTCCCCTGACTGGCGCGACCGCGTTTCTGGCCATGCGCAAGCTCGCGGTCGCGCCGGGCCCGGCGACCGTCGGCGCGGTGCTGTTCGCGTTGCTGCCTTACCACTTCTACCGCGGCGACTCGCAGCTGCTGCTGTCTGCGTACTACTCGGTTCCGCTGTCCGCATACCTGTTCCTCTCGATCTTCCTTGGGGACTCGCGGTTTCGGCGGCGGGATGCGCCGGGGAATCGTGCGCTCGCGTGGCTGTCATCGCGCACGCTGAGC
Organism: uncultured Solirubrobacteraceae bacterium; assembly: GCA_963735615.1. Classification (GTDB taxonomy): domain Bacteria; phylum Actinomycetota; class Thermoleophilia; order Solirubrobacterales; family Solirubrobacteraceae; genus Palsa-744. Next base: position 672,823 of record CAVTLO010000001.1, on the reverse strand, counting down.
ACCGTGCTCCTCTGCGCGGTGATCGCATCCTCAGGGCTGTACTACGCGGCGTTCGCGTTGGTTCTGCTCTCGGCGGGCGCCCTAGTAGCGCTCGTCGCCGGCCGCGGTCGCGCTGCAGTGGAGAGCGCACTCGGCTGCGTGCTGCTGATCGGCGTGATCCTGGTGGCCAACCTCTCTCCCAGCCTGATCTATCGCGCCGAACACGGTGCGAACCCGCTGATCGCTCGCAACCTGACGGATACCGAACTGCTCGCGCTCAAGCCCGCGCAGCTGCTACTGCCGGTTCAAGGCGATCGGCTCCCGTTCCTGGAAAACCTCAACAGCGAATACGCCAAGGCGGGCTCCTCGGGCTACTGTGAGCAGTGCTATGAGACGCTCGGCAGCGTCGGGGATGTGGGGTTCCTGTGGCTGCTTGCCGGCGCGCTGGCAGCGGTGCTCGGCGCCGGCGGCCTGCTGGCCCGTTCGCGCCTGTATGGACCGGCCGCACTCGGCGTGCTGCTGTCGTTGCTGATCGCATCTGTCGGCGGGCTCTCCTCGCTGCTGGCGTACTTTCTCACGCCCGACGTGCGGGGCTGGAACCGCATGTCGCTGTTCATAGCCTTCTTCTCCCTGCTGGCGGCCGCCTGCCTGACGCAAGCCGGGCTGCGCTGGCTCGCGCGCCGGCGGGTACGGGCGCGCTGGGCCGCATTGGCGGTCGTCTCGCTGCTCGTCCTAGGCGTTCTCGATGAGACGAGCGAGGACTTCATCCCCGACTATCGCGCCGCCAGCGCCGAGTATCGCAGCGACAGCGCCTTCTTCGGAGCGGTCCAGACCCGCCTGGGAGCCGGCGCTGGCGTCTTCGAGCTCCCGTACGTCCCGTTCCCCGAGGGCTACGGCGCGACGATGTCGGCCGTGGGCTTCGAGAGCCCGAACTTCGGTACGACCTACGAGGAGGCGCGGGGCTACATCACCTCGACGGCGCTGCGCTGGAGCTACGGCGTGATGAAGGGTCGCGCGACCGACTGGGAGAGCGAACTCGCGAGCAAGCCGCTAGCGCTCGCGGTCGCGGCTGCGTCACTCAGCGGCTTTCAGGGGCTGGTGATCGAGCCGAGTGGCTACGCGGTCGCGCCGGCCGCGCTGCTGAGCGCGCTGCGCGCCCAGCTCGGCGAGCAGCCGCTCGTCAGTCGCGACGGACAGCTGTGGTTCTTCGATCTGCGCTCCTACGCCGCCCGGCTCGGTCGATCGCTGGGAGCACGCGGGCGCCAGGAAGTGCGCCAGGCCACGCTCGATCCGCTGCGCGTCAAGTGCTCAAGCGCGGGGCTGACGCTCAGCGGCGGGTCGACCTCCCAACCGATCACAGCAACGCTCACGGCCAGCCTCTCGGGCCTGCAACCGGCGTTCGGAGCGTTGCTCGTGCGTTTCCCCGACGGCGCCGAGCAGCGCCTGGCGACGGCCGTGGGAAGCGCCGCGATCGACCACGAGCTGCGGCTTACCGGCGGTTCGAGCACGGTACAGTTCCTGGCGAGAACGCCGGGTCCGGCCGCAGACAGCATCCAGGTGCAGGCGGCGACGCTCACCGCGCAGGCCTACAGGCCGCTGGCGTCTAGCCCCGCGTCCCCGATCGAGGCGGGATATCCACCACCAACGTGTCAAGTTCACCCGGGACCCTCTCCTCAGATGCAGACGGCGGCGCGCTAGCCGCTCGAGCGCTCCACGAGTCCTTCGAGCGCTCCCCCGCTGAAGCCCCGCGTGGGCGACTCTGGCCGGCGATACTGCGGGCGCTGCCGCTGCTTTGCATAGTGGTCCTATGCCTCCTCGTCGCGGCGCTCGCGGCGCATCACCCCAGCTTTCTCAGCCCAACAGCCGTCTCGCAGCGCTTTCCCCCCTGGATGGCCGGGCCATTGGCGGGTCTGTGGCCCGCGACGGTCCCCGACATGGATACGCTGGGGTGGATCTTCAGCGGTGCGCTTGCGCTGCTGTTCCTGGCATATCTGCTCGCGCTACGCGAGGCGCCGCGCATCCAAACAGGATGGATCCTAGCCGCCATCCTCGCCGTGCAGGTCGTGTTGCTGCTCGCGCCGCCGCTCGAGTACACCGACGTCTTCAACTACATCAACTACGGGCGCATGGGCGTGATCCACCACCTGGATCCGTACTCGGTGCTTCCGCTTCAGGAGCCACACAGCGATCCGGCCTACGCGATCAGCAACTGGCACTATCTGCGCTCGCCCTACGGGCCGCTGTTCACGCTGCTCACCTACGCGCTGGTCCCGCTCGGCGTCGCCGCGTCCCTGTGGGCGGTCAAGGTCATCGTAGGCGCCTGCAGCCTCGGGCTGCTGGCGCTGGTATGGCGCCTCGCACAGCTGCTCGGGCGCTCGCCGACGCTCGCCGTCGCGTTCGTCGGCCTGAACCCGATCGTCCTGATCTGGGGTATCGGCGGTGAGCACAACGACGTCGTCATGGTGCTGCTCGTATTCGCAGCCATATACCTGCTGCTCGCGCCCCGACTGCGCGGCGAGGCGCCTGAACGCGCGCAGGGCAGGATCGGCCATGGCGTCCTCGCCGGTCCCGAGCTCGCCGCCGGCGCGCTACTCATCGGAGCCGTCGGGATCAAGGCATCGGCCGCGATCTTCCTGCCGCTGGCGATCGCTATCGCTGCGCGTCGTCGGCCGCTGCTCGTTGGGATGGTCGGCGCAGGGCTCGTTCTGGTGCTCGTCAGCCTGCTCGCTTTCGGCCCGCACCTGGGTGGCGTGCGCGAACAGAGCACGCTCGTCTCGCCAGAGGGACTGCCCAACCTGCTCGGCATCCTGCTCGGCCTCGGCGGCGAGACCGCTGGGCTGCGCGCGGTGCTCACCGGCACCGCGGCGGTGGCAATCTTGCTCGCGGCCGCACGGGCCCGCCGGCGTCCGCTCGACGCGATGGAGTACGGCTGCGTGTGCGCGATGGCACTGATCCTCACCCTGGGCTGGAGCGCGCCATGGTACGTGGTATGGGCGTTGCCGTTCGGAGCGCTTGTCGCTTCCAAGCGCTGGCGGGTGCTGCTGCTCCTGTACACGCTCTATGCGCTGATTGCCTCCAGCCCGAGCGTCAGCCACATCGAGGACTACCTGCACTTCCACCCGCGAGCGACTCGACTCGGCCGTGAACACGTGCGCCAGTTTGATCGCCTCGGCGCCGTCTAACGGGTTCTCCACAGATGCTCGAATCGACCCCTGAGCTCTCTTTGCCAACGCCTAGGGCGACGGTCGCCGGGCGCTTCGGTGCGACCGGGCTTCACGCGGCGCGCCTGAATCGGCGTGGCCAGCAACGGCGGCTCGGGATCGCCGCCCAGGTATCGCTGCTCGGCCTCGTCGCGCTCAGTGTGCTGCTGGTCCTGTTGACGGCCGCTCATCCGAACTTCATGACCCCGACCGCCAACCCGGGCTACTTTCCCGCGTGGATGGCGGGACCGCTAGGCGGGCTGTGGCCGCGCCACGCACTTGGCGAACAGACCTTGCACACGCTGGTCACCGCGATTCTGGTCGCGATGTACCTCGCATACATTGCAGCCGTCACGCTCGGTGCACGGCTGCGCGCGCGCTGGGTGCTCGGCGCGATCCTGGCGACGCACCTTGCCTTTCTGCTCGCGCCGCCGCTTCAGTACACCGACGTCTTCAACTACATCAACTACGCGCGCATGGGCGTCGTGGACCACCTCGATCCCTACGTCACCGTGCCGCTCCTCGAGCCCCACGGCGATCCAGCCTTCGCCCTCAGCAACTGGCACTGGCTCGTTTCCCCATATGGCCCGCTGTTCACGCTGCTCACATACGCGCTGGTGCCGCTCGGCGTCGCAGGTGGATTCTGGGCGCTGAAGTGCGCGCTCTGCCTGTCGAGCCTTGCCGTCCTCGCGCTCGTCTGGCGTTCCGCGCAGATGCTTGGACGCAGCCCCGTTCGCGCCGTCGCGCTCGCCGGCCTGAACCCGATCGTGCTCGTGTGGGGCCTGGGCGCCGACCACAACGACATATTCATGGTGCTGCCGCTGACAGTTGGCGTCTACCTGCTGATTCGCGCCCGTGCCGGCGCCCCACGGTTGTGTCTGCCGTATCTGCGCTCGGAGGTCGCGCACGAGTATCTCGCGGCCTTCGCGCTTGTCGCCGCAAGCGGCATCAAGGCGTCGGCCGCGGTAGCGATCCCGATCGCATTCGTCGCCGCGCCGCGGCGCCGCGCGTTCGCAGCCGGTCTCCTATCCGCGGCGGCTGTCCTCGGGTTTGTCAGCATCCTCGCCTTCGGTGCGCATCTGCCTGGTATCAGCTCACAGACCCAGCTCGTAACCGAGGTCGGACCGGCCAACCTGCTTGGCTGGGTGCTCGGTCAGGGCGGCGAGACGGACACCCTGCGCACCGTCCTCACGCTCCTCGCCGGTGCCTTTGTGCTCTACGCCGCGGCGCTGGCCGGCAGATCGGGCAAGGACTGGATCGCGTTGGCGGGCGCGAGCCTGTTCGTGGTGTGGATCGCCACGAGCTGGTTCTCCCCCTGGTACATCGTCTGGATACTCCCGTTCGCCGCGCTCGCCGCACGCGGCCGGCTCGCGGTCGTGGTGCTGGCGTTCGGCGTCTACATCCTGCTTGCGTTCGGCCCCGAGATAACGCCGCTGCTGCATCTACTGCACTTCAACCCCTTCAACTCGGCGCTCGGGCGTGAGCACTCGCAACTGGTCTCACACCTCGTGCAGTAGTGCCGTCAGTCCTCCGCGGCCGGCGGGCGGCGCTCGAGCTTGCGTCGGCCAGCCATGCGCTTGTTTTGCAGGCGGCGTGCGCGCGAGGCGGCGGTCGGGCGCGTCGCGCGCCGCCGACGCGGCACCGCCAGCGCCCGCGCCAGGCGTTCGGCAAGCCGCTTCAGCGCGAGCTCGCGGTTGCGCAGTTGCGAGCGCTCGTCCTGCGCGACCGCCACGATGCGCTCTCCGGCGCGCGCCAGCACCCGTGCTCGCTGTGCCTCGCTCAACGAGGTGGAGGCGAGCACGTCGAAGCTCGCTTCCACGCGCGAGGCGGTGACGTTGGCGTGCTGACCGCCGGGGCCCGAGGAGCGGCTCGTGCGCAGCGTGATCTCGCTGAGCGGGATCGACAGCCGCTCGTCGATGCGCAGCACGCGCCCCGAGCCCTCAGCCTCGCTCATCGCACGCCGCGACCACGGTTCACTGTGGCGGCTTTGCCGACAGGTCGTGCAGCGCCCTGACGCGCTGCTCCTCGCCGGGGGGCACCTGTCCGTCGCGTCCGATGTAGCCGTCCTTGCCGCCCGCACAGAGGTAGACGGCGTCCACGGTTCCGATGTTGCTGATCCTGCGCACCGTCGTGGCGTCCACGCGCGCCAACCCGCCCTCGTGCAACTGCTGCACCGACCCGTCGCCGAACTCCATCTCGATGCTGCCGCGGTGGACGAAGTACAGCTCCTCCTGGAGATCGTGGTAGTGAAAGCCGGTTCCGACGCCCACCGGCAGCACGATCGCGTTCACGCCAAAGGCCGTCACGCCGAGACCCTTGCGAACCTTGCGAAAGCCCGGGCCGTCGCCGAGGTCGTCGAGATGCCCGACCGCATAGCCCTCGCCGGTGATGACTCCCGGATAGTCGCTTGAAGCCTCCATTTGTGTGATCTCCTCCTGTCGTGGGATTCGATATCGTCGTCACGGACTCCGTATAACCATGGCTATACGGGCGTCGATGAGCGTCAGTAGGTGCGTGGAGGACAGGCTAGTGCTCTGCAGGCGTGGACGACGGGCTAGTGCTCGGCAACGGAGCCGTCCTCGGGCGACAGCGGATGACCCTCCTGCGCCCAGCGCAGCAGGCCGCCGCTCATCGAGTAGGCCTCGAAGCCAGCCGCGCGAAATGCCTGTGCCGCCATCGTTGAGCGCGCGCCCACGCGGCAGTAGAACACCACCGGCCGCTCGCGCGCGACTGTGTCCGCCTGTGACGACAGCTGCACGAGCTCGATGTGACGCGTTCCCTCGATGTGCCCCGCAGCGCGCTCGTGCGGCTCGCGCACGTCGATCACCTGCAGGGCAGGATCTTCGCCGAGCCACTCCGCGACGCGCTCGGGGTCGACCTCGATTCCGTCCGTCTGATCGCTGACGCTCATGTCTCCGTTGAGCCTAGCGGCGGGCGCGCCGGGTCCGCCACGCGCGCCGGCCGCATGCCCTTGCTTGGTGCCGGCGCGGGCGTAGCCTCATCGCCCGCGGCGGGCCGGCAGCGCGGGGTGGCCCCCTCATGATTAAGATCAGTCTCATGGAGGCTGTGAGCGACGTCTACACGATCCCGCGGGAGCACCTCGACCTGTGCGAAACGATCGGCCAGATCGCGCGCGAGAAGATCGCGCCGCGCTCGGCCGAGATCGACGAGCGGGCCGAATACCCGTGGGACGTGCGCAAGCTGCTCGCCGAGCAGGATGTCCTGGGGCTGCCGTTTCCCGTCGAGTACGGCGGCACGGGCACGGGCACGCTGATGCTGAACATGGCGGTCGAGGAGATCGCCAAGGTGGACGCCGCGTGCGCGCTGATCCTGATGATCCAGGAGCTCGGCACGCTGCCGATCCAGCTGTTCGGCTCAGACGAGCTCAAGGAACGGTTCCTGCCGAGGTGCGCCACCGGCGAGTGGTCTCCCGCGTTCGCGTTGTCTGAGCCCGAAGCCGGCTCTGACCCAGCGGGGATGAAGACGACGGCGGTCAGGGACGGCGACCAGTGGGTCATCAACGGCACCAAGAACTGGATCACCAACCTCGGCGTCGCCGACTTCTACATCGTCTTTGCGGTCAGCGATCGCGAGAACCGCCGCATGACGGCGTTTGTCGTCGAGGCCGACCGCCCGGGGTTCAGCGTCGGCAAGCTCGAGCACAAGCTCGGCATCCGCGCCTCGCCAACCGGGCAGCCGATCTTCGAGGATGTGCGCGTCCCGCACGAGAACGTCATCGGCGAGGTCGGCAGGGGCCTGTCGGTCGCGCTGGGCACGCTCGAGCGCACGCGTCTGGGCGCCGCCGCGCAGGCTGTGGGGATCGCGCAGGGCGCGACCGACTACGCAGTCGGCTACGCGCGCGAGCGCCGCCAGTTCGGCAAGGCGATCAACGAGTTCCAGGGCATCCAGTTCAAGCTCGCCGATATGGAAACACGCACCGCAGCCGCGCGCGAGCTGCTGTACAAGGCGTGCGCGATGGCCGATCAGGCCCATCCGCAGCGCGCCAAGTACTCCTCGATGGCGAAGGTCTTCTGCTCGGACACCGCGATGGCCGTGACGGTCGAGGCGGTGCAGGTCCTGGGCGGCTACGGTTATGTCAAGGAGTACCCGGTGGAGCGCATGATGCGAGACGCGAAGATCACCCAGATCTACGAGGGCACGAACGAGATCCAGCGTCTCGTGATTGCCCGCACGCTCAAATAGGCAGGGTCGGCGGGCCCTAATCCTTCCAGCCATGCGCGCGTCCACGCCCCCCGGAGACCCGAGCCCCCTTCGGCGCGTGGGGCTGGCCGTGCTCGTAGCGCTGTCGCTGGGCTTGGTGGTGCTGGTGATCGGGCAGGGCTTCAGCTCGATCGGCGTCGTGCGCGCGCTCGAGGACGTGGCACTCGGGGTGATCGTCGCGGCCGTGCTGATGGGCAGCGTGGCGTTCGTCGCAGTGCACCTGGCCGGCTGGCACAACCCCGAGTCCGAGAGCGAGTTTGAAGAGATCGTGCGCTACTCCGAGCGCCTCGCCCGCGAAGGGCTGGCCGTCGCTCCGGAAGAAAGCGAGTTCATGGAGCTCGATCCGCTCAACGACAGCGACTTCGAGGAGCTCGTGCGCGACGCGCTCGACGACCTGCCCGACCTGCTGCGTAACGCGCTCGCGCACGTCGCGGTCGTGATCTCCGACGGCGGGCGCCGCGCGGGTGCGTACGGCCTCTACCAGGGCGACGGCGCCACCCGCGACAACGCGCACGACCGCATCGTCATCTTCCGCGACACACTGCGCCGCGATTTCGGCCGCGATCCCGAGCTGCTGCGCGACCAGGTCACCCGCACCGTACGCCACGAGCTCGCCCACCACGTCGGCTTCGACGAGCTAGGCGTCAGCCGTCTCGATCTATGATCTGACGCCCGTAGACGCGGCGCGGGCCTTTGTCCTCGGTCGCTCGCGTGCGTAGCACGCCACGCTCCCTGCGTCCGCGGCCCGCTTGGTCTACGAACGTCATATCGGCGTGTCCCGTAGGATTTCCGTCCTCGCTCCGCCCGCGCGACGTCATTCGGGCGGATCAACCGACCAAGGAGAGAATGCCTCATGCCTGAAGCTGTGATCGTCGACGCCATCCGCACGCCCATCGGCCGTGCTGGCAAGGGCTCGCTCAAGAGCGTGCGCGCGGACGACCTGGCGGCGATCCCGCTGAAGGCGCTGATCGAGCGCAACCCCCAGCTCGACCAGAGCACGATCGTCGACATCATGATGGGCTGCGGCTTCTGCGAGGGCGAGCAGGGCTACAACGTCGGACGCGTCGCGGGCCTGTTGGCCGGCATCGACCACCACGTTCCCGCGTGCACCGTCAACCGCTTCTGCGCATCCTCGCTGCAGACCGCGCGGATGGCTTTCCACGCGATCAAGGCCGGCGAGGGCGACACCTACATCGCCGCCGGAGTCGAGGCCGTCTCGCGCGCGGGCGGTGGCGCGCCGTTCGAGTTCAACCACGCGGTCGACGGCTCCGAGGGGGCCGCGTATGACGTGTACATCCCGATGGGCATGACCGCCGAGAACGTCGCCGAGCGCTGCAACGTCAGTCGCGAGGCCCAGGATGAGTGGGCGCTGATCTCACAGACGCGCGCCGTCGAGGCCGTCGCCAACGGGCACTTCGACCGGGAGATCGTCCCCGTGACGGTGCCCGCGCACAAAGACGTCGACAAGGAAGGCAACGAGATCGACGTGCCCGAGACGGTCGTCTCCAGGGACGACGGCCCGCGGCCGGGGACGACGCTGGAGAAGCTCGCGTCGCTGAAGCCGGTGTTCAGGGAGGGCGGCACCGTGACCGCCGGCAACGCCTGTCCGCTCAACGACGGCGCCGCCGCGCTGCTGATCATGTCCGCCGATAAGGCCAAGGAGCTCGGGTGCCAGCCGCGGGCGCGGATCGTGCACTCGACGGTCGCCGGCCTGCGCCCCGAGATCATGGGCCTCGGGCCGATCCCCGCGATCGAGAAGCTCCTCAAGGAGTCCGGCATGACGATGGCAGACATCGACGTCGTCGAGATCAACGAGGCCTTCGCCGCGCAGATCGTGCCGTGCAAGGAAGACCTGGGAATCGACGATGACAAGCTCAACCCGTTCGGCGGCGCGATCGCGCTCGGGCACCCGTTCGGCATGACCGGCGCGCGCATCATGACGACGCTGCTCAACGACCTCGACACGCTCGACGCCACCTACGGCATCGAGTCGATGTGCGCCGCCGGCGGCATGGGCATGGCAATGCTGGTCGAACGGCTGGGTTAGACAGTCGCGGGCGTCTGTATCATCCCCCGGCAATCTCGCTCGGACGCGAGAGTAGGCGGCGTCGTGCGCTGCTTACACCATCAATCACCGGGAGATGAAGACGATGAAACGTATGCTCGTAACGCTGGCTGCCTGTTCGACGATGAGCCTTGCGCTCGTCGCGTCCGCTCAGGCCGCAGGCTCGATTACCGGGGGCCCAGCCCTCCTTCAGTCAGCAGCTGTACCCGCTGCGAAAAAAGCACCGAAACCGGTTCTCTATCACCTCACCGCCTACAACACAGCCTTTGAACGGGGGAATGAAACCACACTCGACCTCTACAACAAAACCAAAACCTTCACTGTTGAAGGGTTCTGCGACGTCGGAACCTTCACGAAGGTTGGGAAAGCGCTGACTTTCTCCGATGAATGCACCGGCGAAACCTGGGATCTGGAAAAAGTGAAGAAAGTAAAGAACACGTTCTTTGGCCCGGCGTACAATGTGCTGGACGAACTCGACGCATACATCGAAATGGTGAAGGAGTAGGCAGGTAGTTCGACAGGGCGGCGCTGGCTCTCCCTTGCGGGTGGGCCGGCGCCGTATGTCTCAGCGCGGCGGCATCCGCAGCGCGCCGTCGAGACGAATGGTCTCGCCGTTGAGCATGCGGTTCTCGACGATGTGACAGGTCAGCTGCGCGTACTCGGAGGGCTGGCCGAGGCGCTGGGGGAAGGGGACGCCGGCGCCGAGCTTCTGACGCGCCTCCTCAGGCAGCGCGGCGAGCAGCGGCGTGTCGAACAGGCCCGGCGCGATCGTGTTGACGCGGATGCCGTACTGCGCGAGGTCGCGCGCGGCGGGTAGCGTCATGCCGACGACGCCGCCCTTCGACGCCGAATAGGCGATCTGGCCGACCTGTCCGTCGAACGCGGCGATCGATGCGGTGTGCACGCACACCCCGCGCTCGCCGTCCTGGAGTGGCTCGCCCGCGAGCATCGTGGTGGCGGCGAAGCGCAGCAGGTTGAACGTCCCGATCAGGTTGATCGCGATGATCGTCTCGAACGGCAGCAGCGGATGCGGGCCCTTCGATCCTGCCACCTTCTGCGCCCAGCCGGTGCCGGCGCAGCTGACCGCGATGCGCAGCCCGCCGTCGGCCTTGGCGGCCTGCTCGACCGCGGCCTGGACCTGCTGCTCCTCGCGCACGTCGCAGGCGACGAACTGCAGGCCGAGCTCTGCGGCCAGCGCCTGGCCCTTCTCGGCGTTGACGTCGGCGATCGTCACGCGCGCGCCCCGTGCGTGCAGGGCGCGCACCGTAGCCTCGCCAAGGCCGGAGGCGCCGCCCGAGACGAGCGCCGCAGATCCCTCGATGTTCACCGCGCGGAGCCTATTTGATTGCCCTATCGTTTTGCGTCGTGCGACAGTTGGTGACCACAGCGTGCATTCGAGTCCTGTCGTGGTTGAACGATCATCGCTTCGCGAGGCGCATCGCCCACAAACAGCACAACAATCCGGTCGTTCGCGCGATCTGGTCACGGGTCTCACATTCCCTGCGCGAGCGTGAGGTGACGATCCTCGACGGTCCCGGTCGCGACCTGCGCATCGACCTGCACGGCTCGGCGGTGACGTTCGCGACGGGCACCGCGGAGCGCCCTCTGCAGGACGCGCTGACACGCGAGCTGAAGCCCGGCGCGACGTTCTACGACATCGGCGCGAACATCGGCTTCGTGACGCTGATCGCAGCGAAGCTCGTGGGCCCCAGCGGGCGTGTGGTCGCGTTCGAGCCGGTGCCGAAGAACGTCGCAGCGATCAAGGAGAACCTCGCGCTCAATGGCATCGACTGGGTGGACGTGCAGGAGACCGCGATGGGCCGGCACTCGGGCACGGCGAGCCTGATCGTCTCCGACGTCTCGGCGTTCTCGCGCTTGGCAAGCATCAACGTGCCGCCGGGCGCGCGCGAGACGATTGAGGTCAGGGTCGACTCCGTCGACGAGTTTCTGGCCCGCGGCTCAGAGCGACCGCCCGACGTCGTCAAGATCGACGTGGAGGGGGCGGAGCTCGAGGTGATCGAGGGCATGCGCCACACGCTCGCCGAGCACCAGCCAGTGATCTTGTGCGAGATCCACGACTGCAACGCGCCGTATGTCGAGCTGGTCAACAGCCTCGGCTACGAGCCGATCAATCTCGACGCGGACGTCCCCGTCGAGCTCGGCGGGCGCAATGCGCACACGCTCGCGCGGCCGAAGCAGCCGCTGCGCGCCTCCGCCTAGCTCGGTCAGCTTCCGCGCGCGGGCGCGCTGGCCAGGCGCGATAGCGACAGGGCGAACAGCCCGTTCGCGTCGGTCAGCCAGCGCACGAGCTCGAGACCTGCCGCCGACAGGTCGCCGGCGAGGCGGTCGGGCGTGAACTTCGCGCTGATCTCCGTGCGCAGCTCCTCGCCGGCGTCGAAGTGCACGGGTAGGTCGAGGTCGCGCACGAGCGTCGTGTGCTCGCGGCGCGCGCGCAGGCGCATCTCGATCCACTCGTTCTGCTCATCGAATAGCGCCACGTGGTCGAAGTCCTCGGGGTCGAAGTCGGCCTGCAGCTCGCGGTTGAGGACGCGCAGGACGTTGCGGTTGAACTCCGCGGTGACACCCTGCGAGTCGTCGTAGGCGGCCTCGAGCACGCGCGGGTCCTTGACGAGGTCAGTGCCCATCAGCAGGTGGTCGGAGGGGCCGAGCAGGCCGGCGATCTGGCGCAGCACGCGGCGGCGGCTGCCCGGTGGGAAGTTGCCGATGGTGCCGCCGAGGAAGGCGACGATGCGCGGGCCAGCGGCCGGCGGCACGCGGTCGAGGTGGCGCTCGAAGTCGCCGATCACGCCGTGCACGTGCAGCCCGGGGTACTCGCTGGTGAGCTGCTGCGCGCAGTCGCGCACCATGCTCTCGGTGACGTCCACGGGGATGTAGCGCTCGAGCGTTCCCGCCGCGTGCAGGGCGTCGAGCAGCACGCGCGTCTTGGCGGCGGTGCCGGAGCCGAGCTCGACGAGCTCCACGGCGCCGGTCAGGCGCGCGAGCTCGCCGGCCCGCTCCTCGAGGATCGCGCGCTCGGCGCGCGTCGGGTAGTACTCGGGCAGGTCACAGATCTGGTTGAACAGCTCGGCGCCGCGGGCGTCGTAGAAGTGCTTCGGCGGCAGCTCCTTGAAGGGGCGCGTGAGCCCGTCGAGCACGTCGTCAGCGAGCGAGCGCTCGTGCGTGCCGTCCAGGTGCGAGTCGATCCGGATCGACTCGTGCGCGAGCGGCTGGCGTGGCGGGGAGGCCGCCATCACGCCTCCCTGGCCAGGCGCACGCCGGCGAAGATCTGGCGCCGCTGGGGCAGGTCCCAGTTGCGGAACGTGAGGCTGGCGACGCGCGGGTCGGTCGCCCACGAGGAGCCCCGCAGCACGCGGTAGGCATCCCCGAAGAACACCTGCGAGTACTCGCGATAGGGGTAGGGGACGAACCCCGGGTAGCCGTTGAAGTGAGAGCTCGTCCACTCCCACACGCGGCCGCTGCCCGCGAGCTCCTCGCCTGTCTGCTGGGTCCAGGTCGCCGCCCTCTCCCACTCCCCCTCGGTGGGCAGCCGCGCGCCGTGCGCGCGGGCGAAGGCGTCGGCCTCGAACCAGGAGACGTGACACACGGGCGCCTCCGGGTGGCCGGCCGCCACCGCGGGATGGTGGGTGATGTCGTGCTCCTCCTTCCACGCCCAGCCCTCGCGCGACCACCACTCGCGTCGTTCATAGCCGCCGCCCTCGCTGAAGTGCATCCAGCTGCCGTTGCTGACCGGACGCCGCGCGAGCTGGAAGGCGGGCAGCTCGACGCTGTGGCGCGGGCGCTCGTTGTCGTAGGCGAAGCCATCCGCCGCGGCGCCCATCTCGAAGCGCCCTGCGGGTAGCTCCAGCCAGCCCTCGCCCGCCTCGCGCGGGTCAAGTGGCGCGCCGATCCGCGCCTGCTCCGCGGCGGGGAGCAGGCCGGCGATCGCGAGCGTCTGGCGCATCGTCTCGGAGTGCTGGAGCTCGTGGCGCAGGACCATCTCGCAGAGCACGCCGTCACCGACTCCGCAGTCGGCGAGCACCTCCGCGACGCGCGCGCTGATGGCCGTCATGTACGCCTTGGCGTCGGGCGGCCCGAGCGCCTCGATCTCACCGCGCACGGCGCGCGGCGTCTCGAACGCGTCGTACAGCGCGGCGAGCTCGGGACGCAGCAGCTCCAGGCCGCCATGGCGGTGCGCGAGCCATAGATCCTCATATGCGGCGATGTGCCCGAGGTCCCACACGAGCGGGCTCATGATCGGCGAGTGCACGTACTGCAGCTGCTCGTCGTCGAGCTCCGCCACGAGTGCCAACGTTCGCTCGCGCGCGGCGCCCATCGCGAGCAGCACCTGCGTGGCGTCGGGGGAGAGGGGGGAGGTCTTTACCGCGCGGGTCGCCATAGCCGGCTGTGCTGCGTCACTCTAGAACGAAAGTCCCCCAAGCAGGGTAGGCGTTACGCGCTGGTGTCGTTCCAGCGTGCAATCACCGGCGTTTGGCGCTCGTGGCCGAGCACGCAAATGGCTGCTGTGGACAGTCCCAGACGAGCGCCGAGGTCCGGGCCGAGCGCCATCCAGCGCGCGCCGAGCACGCGCAGCATGTGTCCGTGGGAGAACGCCGCCACACGCGCGTGGCTGGCGAGGATCTCCTCGATCACGCGGTCGGCGCGCGCGCCGACGTCGGCCGCGCTCTCGCCCCCAGGGCAGCCGTCGCGCCACAGCCGCCAATCCGGTCGCTCCTCCCAGATCTCGGGGGTGGTGAGCCCCTCGTAGTCGCCGTAGTCCCACTCGAACAGATCCGGGCGCAGCTGCGCGTCGGCGCCCAGCCCGCACAGCTCGCACGTTTCCCGCGCGCGTACCGACGGGCTGACGAGCACGAGGTCAAAGCTCCACGCGCTCAGCCGCTCGCGCAGCCCCGCTGCGACGTCGCGGCCGTGCTCGGTCAGCGGGATGTCCGTGCGCCCGGTGTGCCGGCCGTTGAGGCTCCACTCGGTCTCGGCATGGCGTACGAGCACCGCCTCGCCGACGCCTGAGGCGCTCATGTTTGGGATCCCTCCCGCCCCGCAGGCGCGGCAGCGTCGTCGAGGATCACCGTCAGGCGCTCGCGCCTGAGCAGGCTCGCGGGCACGTGGTGGCTGGGCTCACCAAGCATCGCGGCGACCGCGTCGGCCTTGCTCGCGCCGGTCGCCAGCAGCATGCACTCGCGCGCCGCACGCAGCGTCGCGAGGCTCAGCGTGATCCGCTCGGGAGGCGGCTTCGGCGAGTCGTGCACGCCGAGACAGACCGCGTCGGCACCGGCGTCGAGCGTCGCCGCCCCGGGGAACAGCGATGCGACGTGGCCATCGGGGCCAATCCCCAGCACGACAAGGTCGAGCACCGGCTGAATGCTAGTGCTCTCACCGGCCACGTTGTGCTCGAGCTCCTCGGCGTAAAGTCGCGCGCCCTCCTCGGGGCCGGCCTCGCCCTGCATACGGTGCACGCGCTCCGCCGGCACGGCCGGGCCCGCCAGCAACGTCTCGGCGACGAGCCGGTAGTTGCTTTCGGCATCCTCGGGTGCGACGCAACGCTCGTCCGCGAACCACACCTCGACGCCGATCAGCGCATCGGGCATGGCGCCGAGCAACTCGTATGTGCGCCCGGGAGTGGTGCCGCCGCTGAGCGCCAGATGGGCGACGCCGCGCTCTTCATACGCATGGCGCAGCTGGAGCGCGACGTGCGCGGCGGCTCGCTGTGCGACCGCCTCGGCGTCTTGGCAGGCGGTCAGCCGGGTCACGGCAGCAGCGCCCGCGCCGAACGCAGCGCCGGCACGTAGGTTGGGTCGCGTAGCAGCGCCTGGCGAATGCCCTCGCCGAGCACGCCGGCCTCGCCGCGGGAGGCTCCGGGGATCGTCCATTCCCGTTCCTCGCCGTGCTGGTCGCGCCAGTTGGCGCGCAGGCCGCCGCTGCCGCGGCGCAGGCCCAGACGCAGACCCGACGCGGTCTCAATCGTCACGCCTTCAAGCCCCGGAACCTGCAGCTCGGGGGCGGCCTCGAGTCGCAGCGTCACCTCGTACTTGCCGCCGCGGGCGCCGCCTGCGAGCGCGTCGCCGTCGGCCGCCAGTGGCCCGATCTTCCAGCCCAGGCGCGAGGCGAGCCAGCCGACCAGCAGCGTCGCAGAGGCGGTCGAGGCCTGGTGGTGGCGCACGGTGACGGCGACGATCGCACGCAGTTCCCGGCGCAGCCACTGCGGATCGAACGTGGCGGCGAGGCGCTCGCGCCAAGGGGTCGAGCGCAGCCATGCGAGGTCGACGACGTATGCGTGCGCCGTCAACGCCAACGCCCGGTCGAGTGCCTCGCGCGCCAGCGGCTCCTCGACGGAGTCGAGCAGCACCGCCTGGGAGAGCTCGAGCAGGACCTCGACGATCTGCTCGTGGCCGTGCGGGGACCACAGCAGCGTCGGCAGATCGGGAACGACGAGCGGGTCGGCGATCGTCAGCAGGTCGTCGAGGTGGCGGTCGCCGAGCTCGACGACGACGGTCTCGCGCAGCAGCGCGATCTCGCCGGGCGCGGGCTCGCCTTCGGAGGCGATCATCACGCGTGCGTCCAGGCGCTCGCGGCCTGGCTCGTAGGA
This sequence comes from uncultured Solirubrobacteraceae bacterium, assembly GCA_963735615.1. GTDB lineage: Bacteria > Actinomycetota > Thermoleophilia > Solirubrobacterales > Solirubrobacteraceae > Palsa-744. The sequence continues at coordinate 656,757 of CAVTLO010000001.1, read as the reverse complement.
GAGCACGAGCATGCGCGAGGCGTGGTAGCGCCCGACGCCGCGCAGGCGGTTGGCGATCTCGCCGCTCCACTGGCGATCGACGAACGCGATCATGTTGAGCACCCGCGCGGGCACGAAGTTGCCGTCTTCGGCGTGGCGCTGGAACAGCAGCTCGCGCAGCGCGGCTTCGATCGCCTCGGGCGTCGTGCCCTGCTCGCTCCAGACCGCGTCGCTGGTGACGGTCACCTGCTCCTACCGTCCGCGCTCGCCGCGCCCAGTCTCCGCGAGCCCATCAGATCGCGCGCCAGCTATCGCCCTCGCGCAGCAGGCCGCCGGCCTCCTCCGGCCCCTGCGAGCCCGCCTCGTATTGCGCCAGCGGTCCCGGTGTCTGCGCCCACGTGCCGACGATCGGGTCGCAGATCTGCCACTGCGCCTCGACCTCGTCGTTACGCGTGAACAGCGTCGCGTCGCCGCGCATCGCGTCGGTGATCAAGCGCTCGTAGGCCTCGGGCGACTGCGACAGAAACGCGGTCCCGTACAGGAACTCCATCTGCACCGGGCGGATGATCATGCGTGTGCCGGGGATCTTGGCGCCGAGGCGCAGCGATACGCCCTCGTTGGGCTGCAGCGTCAACACCAGCTGGTTGGGCTGCACGCCCAGCGAGCCGTCCTGGCTGAACGCGAGATGGGGGACCGGCTTGAGCGTGACAGCGATCTCGGTGATCTTGCGCCCAAGGCGCTTGCCGGTGCGCAGGTAGAAGGGGACGCCCGCCCAGCGCCAGTTGTCCACTTCCAGGCGCAGCGCCGCGTAGGTCTCGGTGATCGAGGCCGCGGGCACGCCCTCCTCTTCGAGGTAGCCGGGCACGTCCTCGCCACCGGCGTGGCCGGGGCCGTACTGCGCGCGCACCGCCATCTGCGCGACGTCCGTGGCGGTGGGCTGGGGGATCGCCTGCAGGACCTTGACCTTCTCGTTGCGGACCTCTTCGGCGGTGAAGCTCACCGGTGGCTCCATCGCGACGTGGCACAGCAGCTGCAGCATGTGGTTCTGGATCAGGTCGCGCAGCGCGCCGGCGGCGTCGTAGTAGTCGGCGCGCGAGCCGATGCCGAGCTCCTCAGCGGCGGTGATCTGGACGCTGTCGATGTAGTTGCGGTTCCACAGCGGCTCGAACATGCCGTTGGCGAAGCGGAACGCCAGCATGTTCTGCACCGTCTCCTTGCCGAGGTAGTGGTCGATGCGGAACACCTGGGGCTCTTTGAAGATCGCGAGCACGCGGTGGTTGAGCTCGCGCGCCTCCTGCAGCGTTGTCCCGAACGGCTTCTCGATGATCACGCGCACCTGCGCGTGCTCGTGGCGAGCGAGCTTGGATCTGCCCAGCTCCTCGACGATCACGGGAAAGAAGCTGGGCGCCGTGGACAGGTAGAAGGCGCGGTTCAGCGGCTCGCCGGCCTGCTTGTCGTAGTCGTCGAGAATCGTGCTCAGCCGCGAGTACACGGCGTCCTCGTCGAACGTGCCGCCGACGTACTTGACCGTCTCGAGCAGCCCCGAGAGGACGGTGTCGTCGGGTTTGCGCCGCGAGAAGCGGCGGATCGCGTCCTCGCATTCGGCGCGGAACTCCTCATGCTCTTTGTGTTTGCGCGAGACGCCAACCATGTGGAAGCGCTCCGGCAGCGCCCCGTCGTGGGCGAGGTTGTACAGCGCCGGCAGCAGTTTGCGTCGGGACAGGTCTCCCGTCGCGCCGAAGATCACGAGCGTCGTCGGCGCGACCGGCTGGCGCTCCAGGCCGGCGGTGAGCGGGTTCTCCGCCTCGATCAGACCGGCTGGGGAACCCGCTGTGACCGCCACGCTCAGCGTCCTCCGCGCCGGCCGCCGGCTTTGCCGGCCGCGCCGGTCTTCGCGTTGGCCGCTGGCGCGCTCTTGACGGCATGGCCGCCGAACTGGTTGCGTAGCGCCGCGAGCACGCGGTCGGCGAAGTCGCCGTTGCCGCGCGAGCGCAGCCGCGCGTACAGCGACGCGGTGATCACCGGCGTGGGCACGTCGAGCGCGGTCGCGTCGGCGATCGTCCAGCGGCCCTCGCCGGAGTCCTCGGTGTAGCCCTCGATCGCTTCCAAGCCGTTGCCGTCGGCCTCGAACGCGCGGGCGGCCAGTTCGCACAGCCACGAGCGCACGACCGACCCCTGTCCCCACAGGTGCGCGATCTTCGCGTTGTCGAGCTCGTACTCGCACTTGTCGAACACGTCGAAGCCCTCGGCGTAGGCCTGCATCAGGCCGTACTCGACGCCGTTGTGGACCATCTTCACGTAGTGCCCTGCGCCTGAGCCTCCGAAGCGCAGCCAGCCGCGGGGGCCGATCGCGGCGCGGCTCTGCTCGTTGGTCTCCGGCGCGAGCACGTCCAGGATCGGCGCCAGCCGCTTGACCGCTCCCGGAGGGCCGCCGACCATCATGCAGTAGCCCACTTCCAGGCCCCACACGCCGCCGGAGGTGCCGACGTCGACGTAGTCGATGCCCTTGCCTTTCAGCGCTTTCGCTCGGCGCTTGTCGTCGGTCCACTTTGAGTTGCCGCCGTCGACGATCATGTCGCCGCGCTCCAGCAGCTTCGCGAGTTTGTCCACTGTCTCCTGCGTTGGATCCCCCGCTGGCACCATGATCCACACGATCCGCGGGGCATCAAGCTGGGAGACGAGCTGCTTCAAGGAATCGGCGCCGTTGGCGCCGTGTTTGACCGCCTGCTTGACCGCCTTTGGATCGAAGTCGAACGCGACGACCTCGTGCTCGGAGTCGCGGCGGATGCGGTGCACCATGTTGCCGCCCATCTTGCCCAGCCCGACGAAACCGATCTGCGTCATCTCTTCCTCACCCCGATCTTCACTCGTTCACGCCACGATCGTAGTGACCGCGGCCCTGGTATAGGTTTCCGGCGGCTACGTGAGCTCAGATCCATCACATCAGCTGCCGGACCGCAACCTCGCGCTGGAGCTCGTGCGCGTCACCGAGGCCGCTGCGCTGGCGGCGGCGCCGCTGGTCGGTAGAGGCGACAAGGAGGCTGCCGACCAGGCGGCCGTGGACGGCATGCACTACATGCTGCAGTCGGTGCCGATGGACGGCGTTGTGGTGATTGGCGAGGGCGAGAAGGACGAGGCGCCGATGCTCGCCAACGGCGAGCAGATCGGCGATGGCTCGCCGCCGCAGGTGGACATCGCCGTCGATCCGCTCGAGGGCACGACGCTGGCGGCGCATGGGATGCCCAGTGCGCTGGCGGTGATCGCGCTGTCGGCGCGCGGCACGATGTTCGACCCGGGACCGTGCGTGTACATGGAGAAGATGGCGGGCGCTCCCGACATTGCCGATCTGCTCGACCTCGACCGTCCGCTCGGCGAGACCGTCAGGCTGGTGGCCGAGCGTCGCGGCTGTCCGGTCGGGGACGTGATGGTGGTGGTGCTCGACCGTCCACGTCACGAGCAGGGCATCGCTGCGATCCGTGCGGCCGGTGCCCGCGTGCGCCTGATCGCCCACGGCGACGTCTCCGCGGCGTTGCTCGCCGTCACCGAGCGCTCGCCCGTCGATTTGCTGTGGGGGATCGGTGGCACGCCCGAGGGCGTGATCTCGGCTGCCGCGGTGAAGTGCCTCGGCGGGCAGTTGCTTGGGCGGCTGTGGCCGCGGGATGAGGTCGAGCGTGCGGCAGCGATCGAGGCCGGCTACGAGCTGGAGCGGGTACTCGACCGCGACGACCTGGTGGCCGGTGAGGACGTGTTTTTCTCGGCCACCGGCATCACCGACGGTGACGTCTTGCAAGGAGTGCGCTATCCGAGTGCCGGCGGCGCCACGACCGAATCGCTCGTCACGCGTGCGCGCACGGGAACGATCCGTCGGATCACGGCCACGCACGATCGCGCCAAGCTGCGCGCGGTCGGCGGCGAGCGCTACTCGACCGCGCCAGCGCCCGGTCAACCCTGAAAGATTGCTGGCGAGCGGGCGCAGGACGGCTGCTAGCTTGATCTGGTGAAGGCTCAGACGGCCCCGCGGGTGGTTATTACGTGTATGGTCGCGCTTGCCGGTGCGGCGTTTAGCGCTGGTTGTGGAGCGACTGGCACAGGTGCCAATCACGCCGAACAGAGCGCGGCACAGCTCGAACGCGGCGAAGAAGCGACTCAGAAAAAACAGGAAGCCGCCGAAATCGCGCAGGATCGCGAAGTGCTATCGGGGATCGAAGCTAAGAAGCGAGAAGAATCCGCTGAACGCAACGCGAAGCGCACGGAAGCGGCCGCGGCGGTGCGCGCTAAGAAGAAGGAAGAAGCGGCGGCAACGAAGGTCAAGCACGAGGAAGAAGAAGCCGAAGCGAATCTTGCGACGCGCGAACAGGCAGCCAAGGTGCAAGCCAGGAAGAAGCGCGGGGCGGCCAAAAAGCGCAAGTCAGTGGCGAAAAAGCAGGGCAGCAGCGTGACACAGCAGCCTTCGAGCACAGTGGAAAGCAAACCGGTGGTGGGCACACAGTCACAGACGCCGAGCGCAGGGCAGGCGCGCGAATGAGCCCGTGTCAGCGGTCCGGGCATGATGACCGGTGCAGGCGCCGCGCGCTCGTAAGAACGCTGCTGCTCGGTCTGCTGGCGCTTGTGATCGTCGGCTCGATCGCTGGCTGTGGAGGCAGTGCTTCCGGCGGCTCTGAAAAGGAATCCACGGGCTCGGAACAGAGCGCCGAAGCGGAAGTGTCAACTAGCGGCGAAGGTGCAGCTGAAGCGGCGGCGAGGAAACGCGAAGCCGCAGCCGAAGCGGCGTCTGAAGCAGAAGCCAAGAAGCATCGCGAAGAAGCCCGCAGGCAAGCGCAGGCCGCTGAAGCCGAACCGGCGAAGACGAAGAAGGGCGGCAAGGGCAAAGGCGCGAGGAAAGGCTCGGGTAAGGGCGGTGGCTCGGGCAAGAAGGGCGGCTTGGGCGCGGGCAAGAAATCGAAGTCGAGCGGTGGCTCCTCAGGCGGCGACGCGGCCGAAGAAGCGGCTCGCAAACAGTTCGCCAAGGAAGAAGCCGCTGAAGTAAAGGCGTTCAAGAAACTCGAACAGGGCGAAACGAAGTAGGTCTCAGGAATCGAAGCGGCCGACCCGTGACTCGGCAAGGTCCAGGCGCGCGAGCGAACGTAGGAACGCGCGGGTGACGATCACGTGGATGCGCGACTGCGTTGCGTTGTACAGGCGGCGGCTGAGTCTCGAGGCGATCGACGGATAGAAGTTCGCGACCGCGACCTCCACGTGCAGCCGCGCGTGCTCCGCATCCTCGTCTGGGCTCCTGCGGACTTCTATCTGCAGGTACCCGCGCCCGCAGCGCCCCCTTCGCGAGACGAGCAGCCCGCGCGCGATGCGCCAGCGCACGAGCCCGCGCGCGGGGTCCATCTCGTATTCGGGCGCCTGGAAGCTCAGCAGTCTCAGCGGCCACGCCAGCAGCACCACCGCGCGCTCGCGCTCGCTGTAATGCACGTGGATCAGCCCGAGCGTCACGCGCGAGAGAAAGCGCCAATAGGTCCGCGCCAGCCGCTCCAGGTGCGCCGGCGACCACATCTCCTCGAGCGCCGACGTCTCGATCAGCAGATCGGCCTTCTGCACAGAGCGCACGGCGCCCGTGTTCCAGTCGAGCGAGGTCGAGTCCTCGAGGTCGGAGATCACCGCTCGCTCGCGGCGGGCTCCGGTCGGCTTCAGGCTTCGCACGGAGTTTGCAGGCTATCCGCGTACGTCGACGAGAGAAAGGGGCGAAGACATCCCCCGCTGCTGATATGCAACACGGGTGGCCGAGTCTTCCCGCACGCTTCCAGCTCCGCGCGCACGGGCGCTCGCCGAGCTGGACTGCGATGTGCTGCCCGCGCGCGCGGAGGAGCTCGCGCGGCGCTGGGCGATCGCGCTGATGCGCGTGCGCCCGCTGCAGGAGCTCGGCGAACTGCCGCTCGAGGAGCTCGCGCGCGACGCTCCCGCGCTGTGTGGGCAGATGCTGCGCGCCGTGCAGTCGGACGTCGAGCTCGAGCGCCTGACCGGTCGCGGCGCGCCGAGCGGCCGCGAGCAGTCCGCCGCGGCGAGGCGGCTGGCGGCGATCAGTGGCGCGCACGATGCGGTGGGCGTGGTCGATGCGGTCGAGGCGCTGCGCGGCGTGCTGTGGCAGGCGCTGATCGATCAGCGGAGCGAGCCGTCCGCGCGTCAGGTCGGAGACATCGCCGATCGGCTCGCGTGCGTCTGCGCGGCCGTGCTCACGAGCGCCCTGGAGTCAGCGCAGACGCTCGCACCCATGAGCCGGGATGACGCACACGGCGCGCCCGCTGACTCGCCAGAGGCGTCGCGCGAGCCCGCGCACGTGCCTACCGCTGCCGGCGCGGCGGTGATCGTCGACGAGCGGGCACGCGATGCGCCGGCCACCCCATCGTCCTCCGCGCGAGAGCCTGCGCCGGCGCCGGATCAGCCGTCGCCGTCATTTGTCGGGCCCGCGCCAACGCCCGTGCCGCGCGCATCGCGCGCCGGAGAGCGTCCGCTGTCTTGGGACGAGTCCCCGCCGATACCGCCGCACGCGTCGCGGGTGGGGGCACTGTCGTGGGACGAGCCTTCACCGGGCTCCTCAGGGACGCCGCACGCCGAGATCGAGATCCGCGACGAACGCGCCGAGGAAGGGCCGGCGGCATGGATCGGATCGATTGGCGCTCAGCTGGAGCGCTCGGAGCGCGACGCCGTATCGTTCGCCGTGCTGCTGGTCGAGCTCGCGGAGATCGAGCGGCTGCGGCGGCGGGAGTCGCCGGAGGAGCTTCTGCGATTGGCGGGGCAGATGGAGCGCGCACTCGCGGCTGAGCTCGGTGCGTCCTCCGGCTCGCTCACGCGCGAGCGGCCGGGCAGGTGCTGGCTACTGGCGCCAGGGACCGATCGCGCGGGCGCAGAGCGGCTGTCGGAGCGTCTCGCGCGCGCGGTTGCCTCCGGCGCGAGCTATCGCGGGGAGCCGCTCGCGGTTGCGATCGGCACGGCGGTCTATCCCGAGGACGGCCGCGAGACGGCTACGCTGGCCGCGCACGCCGACGTGGGGCTGTACGCCGCGCGCTCGACAGCTCGCGCGCCGGCGATGCGCCGCGCGACGCCGGTCGACGAGTCGGCTTCGTAGGCCGGCCGACCTACGGTTCGGCGGCGACGGCTCCGCCTGTGACGGCGGCGCTCGAAGATTCGGGGGGCAGGCCGAGGGTGGGGGTGTTGGCGGTCTTGCCGACGATGTGAGTGCCGACGCGTACCGTCTCGGTGATGCCGAGCGCTTCGGCCGCGCCTGCGGTCAGATCCCAGTCGGCGCCGTGGCCATAGGGGCCGCGGTCGAGCACCGGCACGGTCAGGCTGTGGCCCTTGTAGGTGACCTTCACGAGCGTGCCACATGGGAGCGTCCGGTTGGCGACTCCGACGACCCCAGGGGTCAGCGTCTGCCCGCACGCGGTCTGTTTGCCGTAGAAGCCGGGCCCGAACCACGTGGCGATCCCGGTTGTGTGGATGGGTGTCGCAGACGTCTGTGTCGTGGGTGTCGAGCCGCTGGGTGCGGTGGCGCCGCCGGTAGCGGCGAGCGCGCTCGCCGGCAGGCCTGCTGCACAGGCGGCGCCCGCGAACAACACGAGCCCCGCAAGCAGGACGGGCAGCAGCGAATATGTCTTGGCGGCGATTCTCATCCTCTTCGACGCCTACGGGGTGAGCTGACGGGCTCGCGCGACACGTGTGTGTTGCGCTACGGCCGTGCTAGGCCGATTCGCCCCAGCAGATCGACTTCGATCCGCGTTGGGTCCCCCGTCCGCCTCGACCTGGGTCTTGGCGGTTCGGCGTTGCGCGGCAGTATACATCCGCCTCCCGCGAGCGCCGAGAGGTGCGTCGAGAGTGCTCAGGAAAGCGGCAGGTGCGAGAGGAGGTCCTTGAGCAGACGCTCGCCCTTCGCTGCGCCCGCCTTGGCGAGCTCGCCGAAGATCTCCGCGGCCGACGCAACCGAGATCAGCGCCGCCGGGCGGCTGCACCGTCCCGTTTGCGCGCTCTGTCTCGGACTCGAAGCCCTGCCTGGGCGCCGGTTCGACGCTTACGGTCGGTGTCGCTGGCCGCCCTGTGCGCGTCCCCGCGCCGCGTACGCCAGCGGGCTTCTTGACGCTGCGCGCGGTGGCGGGCTTCTTGGGCGTGCGCACCGTGCTGTTCTTGGCGCGTGAGGACGGGCGGCCGTTGGAGCGGGCAGGCGCCGTGCTTGCCGCCTCCGCGGGGCTCGTCACCCGCGCTGAGCCTGTTGCGGGAGCGCCGGCCGCGGCACTCGCCGCGCGTGCTGCCGCACGGCGCGGGCTCGAGCGCTGCGGGCGTGTGCGGGGCAGCTTGGAGAGCACCCCTTCGCCGTTTGCGGAAGGCTCGCCGGGACGATCGGGCGTCGCGTTGGCCGGGCGATCGCCGTCTTTCGGGGGGCTCATCGGTACATCATTGCTTATAGCGAGCTGCGAGCAGATCGGCAAGCGGTCCAATCATCGCTACAACGCGTTAGCATGAGCCCCCGGAGAACCGAGTGGATCTGTAACGTCGGGACGGTTGCGAGAAATGTCCGGCGGTGCAGCTGTTCTCAGCCATAATCCGAATGGGCCGCTCTCGCCTTCGGTTGTCGATCGCGGAAGAAATGGAAACACGAGAATGTCAGTAGTCGAGCTGCAGGAGCTGGATGAGGTCAAGGGCCTGGTCGCCAAGGGGCAGCAGGTGGGCGTCCTCTCCTACGCGGAGATCACCAAGGCGGTGTCCGAGCTGGATTTGGACGAGTCGGACGTCGAAGAGCTGCACGGCTTCTTTGAGCGCTCGGAGATTGAGCTCGTCGAGGACATCGATCCCGCGATCGCAGCCTCCGCCCAGCTCGAGCGCGCGCCCGACAAGCGCGGCCGCCGCAAAGCCAAAGCGGCGCTCGACCTCAAGCCTGACATGACGACCGACTCGCTGCAGCTGTTCCTCAAGGACATTGGCAAGGTCAGGCTGCTCACCGCCCAGGAGGAGGTCGACCTGGCCAAGCGCATCGAGCGCGGCGACCTCGACGCCAAGCAGAAGATGGTCGAGTCCAACCTGCGCCTCGTGGTTTCGATCGCCAAGAACTACCGCAATCAGGGGCTTCCGTTCCTCGATTTGATCCAGGAGGGCACGCTCGGCCTCGTCCGCGCGGCCGAGAAGTTCGACTACCGCAAGGGCTTCAAGTTCTCCACGTACGCGACGTGGTGGATCCGCCAGGCGATCGCACGCGCGCTGGCGGACAAGGCGCGCACGATCCGCATCCCGGTGCACGTGGTCGAGAAGCTCAACAAGATTGGGCGCGCCGAGCGCAAGCTCGTGACAGAGCTTGGTCGCGAGCCGACGGCGCAGGAGATCGCCGACGTCACCGGCATCGACCCCGAGGAGGTCGACTCGATCAAGCGCTCCGCACAGGCGCCCGTGTCGTTGGAGAAGCCCGTGGGCGACGAGGAGGAGTCGGAGTTCGGCCAGTTCATCGCCGACGAGCGCGCCGAGTCGCCGTATGAGCGCGCCGCCGAGATCCTCACCAAGGAGGCGCTGCGCGAGGCGCTCGAGAACCTCTCCTATCGCGAACGCCGCGTGCTTGAGCTGCGCTACGGGCTCGGCGGCGAGCACCCGCGCACGCTCGACGAGGTAGGGCGCACGTTCAACGTCACCCGCGAGCGCATCCGCCAGATCGAGAACCAGTCGCTGAAGAAGCTTCAATCACTCGCTGAGGCCCAAAAGCTCCGCGACGTCGCCTGACCTATCCACCCGTCAGGGCGGAGTCGTCCATCGTGCCGGGTGGTGCTCAAGCCGCGGGCGCCGGCTGCCGATCAGAGTGGCATGTTCGACGTCATGCCTGCCCTGCGCGAGCTCGTCGAGAAAGAGGGCTCCGATCTGCACCTGAAGGTAGGCTCCGCGCCGCTGTACCGCGTGCACGGCGAGCTGCTGCTCGACGAGAGCGCCGAGCCGTTGAGCGCCCAGGACACAGAGGGCGCGCTGAGGGCGCTGCTGGGAGACGAGGCCAAGCTGGCCGAGTTCGCCCAGGAGCACGAGGTTGACTTCTCCTTTGAAATCGAGAACGTCGCGCGCTACCGCATCAATGCCTTCCAGCAGCGGGGGGTGATCTCGATGGCATGTCGCGCGATCCCTCACCACATCAGCACGATCGAGGAGCTCGCGCTGCCCGACGTCGTGCGCGAACTGGCCGAGGAGGAGCGCGGGATCATCCTGCTTACGGGGACCACCGGCTCGGGAAAGTCGACGACGCTTGCGGCGATGATCGACCACATGAACCAGACGATGAGCAAGCACATCGTCACGATCGAGGACCCGATCGAGTTCGTGCACGTCGACAAGCGCTCGGCGATCAACCAGCGCGAGGTCGGCATGGACACCGCCTCCTTCAAGCGCGCGCTCAGGCGTGTACTGCGCCAGGACCCTGACGTGATCCTGGTCGGCGAGATGCGCGACGAGGAGACCGTGCAGACGGCCTTGTCGGCGGCGGAGACCGGACACCTCGTGCTCTCGACGATCCACACTGTGGATGCCACCGAGTCGATCAACCGCATGCTCGACTTCTTCCCGCCGCACCAGCACGGCCAGGCGCGCAGCATGATCGCCGGCACTGTCAAGGGCGTCATCTCGCAGCGACTGGTTCCGGGCGCCGACGGCGGACGCGTGGCCGTCTGCGAGATCCTGCGCATGACCGGACGCGTGCGCGACATGATCGTCGACCCAGAGCAGACGGGCAAGCTCGTCGAGGTGATCACCTCCGGCGGCTACTACGGGATGCAGACCTTCGACCAGGCCCTGTTCGGCCACGTCAAGGCCGGGCGTGTGACCTTCGAGGACGCCATGCGCGTCGCCTCGAGCCCGCACGACTTCAAGCTGTTGATGCAGTCCGACGGGCGCAAAGGCACGACGATGGAGGACGTCGCCGCCGCGGAGGCAAACCGCGAGGCAGAAGCCAAGCCGCCGCAGCCGTCGCTGAGCACCGTCTGATCCAGCCGGACCGGGGTCGTGGGGGAAGGGAGCGGGCGGGCCGCGTATCTCGCTTCCCGAACGCTGTATATCCATGGTCATACGGTTGGTGATCGAGGAGGACCCCGCCGCGGTGCGCGCAACACTTCAGTTGGTAAAGTGACGGACAGATGGCCTTGGATGAGACGTGTCCTGTGTGCATGACCGCGGAAATCGTGTGCGGCAAGTGGACGCTGTTGCTCGTGCGCGACCTGGCGGAGGGCCGCTCGCGCTTTTGCGAGCTGGAACGCTCGCTCTCGGGCATCAGCCCGCGCACGCTTTCGCTGCGCCTGCGCGCGCTCGAGGAGGAGGGGATCGTCGAACGCCACACGTTCCCCGAGGTGCCCCCGCGGGTGGAGTACGCGCTGACGGAGAAGGGCCGCGCGCTGCTGCCGATCATCGACGACATGCGCGCCTACGGCGAAGAGTGGCTGGGCGCAGAGTGCGCCGAGCGTACGGCGGTCATCCCGCCGGCTCTCGCCGTCGCATAGGTCTGCTGCGAGCGACGCGGCGGTCGCTGCGCCGCTGCAAGACGGGGTGCGCTGGGCAGGAGCGCGCCACGCGAGCGCGAAGTCAGCACACCATGCAATCACTCCAGCTCCAGGCGTCGTTGAGCGAGTTCGTAGAGGCGGCCGCGAGCGAGCTGAACGCGATGCTAGCCGCCGGCGCGGAAGTCCCGTTCGAGCTCGAGCAGCAGCGGACACGCAGGGGATCGAGCGCACCGACGCTGTACTGCTATCGGGCGCTCACGGGCGAGTTCATCAGCGAACGCCGATCCGAGCTCGAACGCCTGCCCAGCTACGTACAGGCCGCGCGAGCGCTTGAAGGCTTCGACGGCCTCGAACGGTATCTGGCGAACGTGGGCGCGGAGCCGGCGCGCGCCGACATACGCATGCGCGTGCGTGCCGCGATCCTCGCGCTGTTGTCGGAGGTGTTCGACGAACAGACCGACTTCGAGCTGCGTCCCGAGCGCCTGCGGACGGCGCTCGAGCGGCTGGATCGCTCGGCACTCCCCGGCGCCGCGCAGACCACGCTGATCGCCACCCTGCACGGGCTCACGATCAGCTCGAGTGAGCTAGCGCTCACGACCGGCCTCACGATCGCCCAGCCGCACGCTCTCGAAGGCCTGCCCGAGGGAGCGCTCGCGCCCGGCGAGGCCGGAGCGCACGAGCACCTGATCATCGCGCTCGCAGCCGGAGAGAACGACCCGCGCGAGGCGATCGCCCGCGGCCGCGAGGTACTGAACGACCTGCTGCGCGCGCTGCGGCTGTTCGGCGACGGCCGCGTGACGCTCGGTGCGCTCGCGTGGGCCCGCGTCGCAGGCGGCCGCTGGACGGCGCTCGCACTGGGCACGGGTGGGCGACCGCACGGGATGCTCGTGGTGGGCGCCGAGCAGGAGGACGAGCTGCGCGCCTTCTGCAACCTCGTCTCGCGGCGCGCTCCGCACGACAACGAGCTGGCGTGGGCGCTCAGGCGGTTCGAGCTTGGCTGTGAGCGCGAGAGCCCGTTCGAGGCGTTGACCGACCATCTGCTCGCATTGCGCGTGCTGCTCGAGCCCGAGGGCCCCGCCAGCGGCCTGCTGCCGGGGCGCCTGGCGGCGCTGTGCGCTACGCCCGAGCGCCGCGTCGAGCTGACCGAACGGGCCGTCGCCGCGGTAGCGCTCGAGCGTGACGCGATCGTCGGTAGCGCCGCCCCGCACGCCGCCCTGCAGGCGCTCGCGAGGGACATGGCCGACCATCTGCGCGCGCTGCTCAGGGACGTCATCTGCGGCCATCTCGACGCGGACCTCGTCGGACTCGCCGACCGACTGCTGCTGGAGAGCGCTCGCGAGCTGGAGGCCGCACAGGCGCTGGAGACCGCGCAGGCGCTGGAGGCCGCACACGAGATGGTATCGGTCGCTCCCGAACCTGCGCAGATCGCGCTCGCGCCGGATGCGCTCCCGATGGAGCTGGGCTCAGTCGAAAAGATGCTCAGCGATCCGAGCCAGCCCGGGGAGATCCTGGACGTCTTCATCTAGGTACGGCACGACGATCGGTCGCTGCGCGTTCCACATCTGCGACAGGCGCGCGATCGTTTCGCGGTCGCGCGCGGCGAGCACGTCGAAGTCCTCGAGGTTCCCAGCCACCCGTCCCGCCAACGGCTCGCCGAGTGCGGGCGCCAGCAGCTCGGCGACCGCCGCCACCGACATGCCGTGTAGGCCATGGGTGTGCACGCGGTTGACGATCAGCTCGCCGACCGGCATGCCCGACGTCGCGAGCTTCTGCAGTAGGAACTCCGCCTCGCGCGCCGGCTCGAGCTCCGGTGAGGTGACGATCGCGAACGTCGTATGTGGGGCGCGCAACAGCGCCGCCACGTCGCGTGTGCGCTGGCCGAAGCCCTCGGTCACGCCGGACAGCGAGCGGAAGAAGCGCGACAGCTCGCCGAGCATGTCCACGCCGGTAACGCGCGCGAAGATCGCGAACACCAACGCGGTGCCGCGCCCGAATACGCGCGCGGTCAGCCCGCTCGACCCCAGGAACACCTGCAATGCGCGGCCTTCGAGGAAGCCCAGCATGCGTCCGGGCGCGTCCAGGAAGTCCAGCGCGTTGCGCGACGGCGGCGTGTCGAGCACAATCACGTCGAAGTCGTGCTCCTCGTAGAGCTCGTACAGCTTGGCGATCGCGCTGAGCTCGTGCGAGCCAGCGACAGCGGTCGAGAGCTCGCCGTAGACGGGGTTGCCGAGAATCTCGTCGCGCGCCCGATCGTCGGGCGCAAGGCGCCCGATCAGATCATCGAACGTCCGCTTGGCGTCGAGCATCATCGCCCACAGCTCGCCGTCGATCGCGACGCCCTGCTCGCCGAATAGCGCCGGCTCGATCCGCTGCGGCTCTGACGGCAGCTCGGCGAGGCCGAGCGCCGACGCCAGGCGCCTGGCCGGGTCGATCGTGACCACCGCGACCTTCGCGCCGCGCTGGGCGAGGCCGAGCGCCAGCGCTGCCGAGGTCGTCGTCTTGCCGACGCCGCCCGCGCCGACGCACACGACGACGCGCTTGCCGCGCAGGCGCGTATGCAGCGCGCCACGGCCGCGCAGGCTGGCGGCGCCGCTCACGGTTGCAGGGCGGGCGTGTGGCGGGTGGGCGAGCTTCGCATCGTTGCCATGCCCGGATCGTAGTTCCCGTGCAGGAATCGCCCCGTGCTATGCGAATACCCACCGGACGGCTTTCCAGCAATCGATCTCAAATATCGGAGCCACCGTGCAAGGCAAGGCCAAGGTCATCGCGTTCGCCAACCAGAAGGGCGGCGTGGCCAAGACGACGACGACGCTGAACCTTGCCGCTGCGTTTGCGGAGGAGGGTCACCGCGTGCTGTGCGTGGACATGGATCCGCAGGGCAACCTCACGATGTCCCAAGGGATCGACCCGGACACGCTCGAGAAATCGATGTACGACGTGCTCGTCCACAAGGTCTCGATCCGCGAGGTCGTGCGCAAGCGCGAGATCGACGTCGCGTGCGCGTCGATCGACCTTGCTGGGGCGGAGATCGCGATGTCGACGATGATCGGTCGCGAGCGCTCGCTGCAGAAGGCCTTCGAGCCGATCCTCGAGGATTACGACTTCATCTGCATCGACACCCCGCCGAGCCTCGGGCTGCTGACGATCAACGCGCTCACAGCGGCCGACAAGGTGATTGTCCCCGTACAGTGCGAGTATCTGTCGATGCGTGGCCTCATCCAGCTGCAGAACACGCTCGCGATGATCCGCGAGAACCTGAATCCCGGTGTCGACATTGAGGGTATCCTCCCGACGTTGGTGGACTCGCGCACGATCCACGCGAAGGAGGCGATCGAGATCCTCGAGGAAAACTTCGGCGACCGCGTGTTCGCCTCTCGTATACGAAAGACCGTGCGTTTCGCAGAGGCTCCCGTGAAGGGCATGTCGGTCCTCAAGTACGAGCCCGATGGCGTCGCCGCGCAGTCCTATCGCCAACTCGCGCAGGAGGTACTCACCAATGGCCAACGCTAAACGCGCGAGCATGCGAGAAGGGCCGCTGGCGGCCCTCTTCCGCAAGACCGAAGAGGGCGAGGCTGCGTCAGACTCCTCAGGCGAGCTCCAATCGCACGAGCCAAACGCGGCATCGACAGTGGGCGAGAGCATCGGCGCCACGCCCGCGAGCCGTGTGGAGCCCGCGATCCACCCGCGCGAGAGCGGGCTGCCGCACCCGGCGTTGAGCGCCTCGACCGTTGCGCAGCCGCGGGAGGAGGCATACGTGCCCTCGCCGCAGGAGCGCCTGCGCCACGCCTTCTCCTCGGAGATACCCGAGAACATTATGGAGCGCCCGGCAGCCGACCATCTGCGGATGGATGACTACACCCACGCGCACGCACACCCGCTGACGGCGAGCGCCCCGGGGATGGCCGGACAGCCGGTGATCCGCGTCGTCGGCGTCGGCGGCGCGGGCGTCAACGCGGTCAACCGCATGGTTGAGGCCGAGGTCGAGGGCATCGAGTTCGTCGCTGTGAACACCGACGTGCAGTCGCTGCAGCAGTCGACCGCCGACATCACGCTGCACATCGGCGCCGAGCTGACGCGCGGCTTGGGCTCCGGCTCGGATGCGAACGTCGGGCGCCAGGCGGCGATGGAGGACTACGACCGCGTGAAGGCGCTGCTGAAGGGCTCGGACATGATCTTCATCGCGGCTGGCGCCGGCGGCGGCACGGGCACGGGCGCGGCGCCGATCGTCGCTCGCATCTCGCGCGAAATCGGCGCGCTGACGGTGGCGATCGTCACCAAGCCGTTCGGCTTCGAGGGGACGCGCCGCGGCGAGCAGGCCGAGCGCGGTGTGAGCGCGTTGGCAGACGAGGTCGACACGCTGATCGTCGTGCCCAACGACAGGCTGCTCGGCGTGCTCGATAAGCAGACGGCGATGGTCGAGGCGTTTCGCGTGGCCGATGACGTGCTGCGCCAGGGCGTGCAGGGGATCTCCGACCTCGTCACCCTCCCGGGCCTAATCAACCTCGACTTCGCGGATGTGCGCACGATCATGAGCGAGGCTGGCAACGCGCTGCTCGGAATCGGCATGGGCGTCGGCGAGAACCGCGCCACCGAGGCTGCGGTGCAGGCCGTCTCCTCGCCGCTGCTTGAAACCTCGATGGAGGGCGCGCGCTCGATCCTGCTGTCGATCACCGGCGGAAACAATCTCTCCCTGTGGGAGGTCAACGAGGCCGCCAAGTCCGTCTCGGAGGCCGCCCATCCCGACGCGAACATCATCTTCGGCGCGATGGTCGACGAGAAGCTCGACGATCAGGTGTGGGTGACCGTCGTCGCCACCGGCTACGGCGACGAGGGCAGGCGCAAGAGCGCCAACCGCTTCAAGGAGCCCGCAACCACCGGCGAGGTGCGCGCCCAGCGCGGCGCGACCGTGCGGCCGAGCCAGCCGCGTCGCCTATCCGATGAACTAGAAGTTCCCGAGTTCCTTCCAAATTTCTGACGCCCGTCAGTCGAGCCAGGCAAGGACGCAGTGAGCGTGGCGTGCTAGGCACGCGAGCGAGCGAGGACGCAGCATGGCGAAGTGCTGACGGGCGTCAGACTGTGGTATCGCTCTGCAATGGGCGTATCTGAATCGGGGGTGGTTGCGGCTGGGCATCCGTTGACGGCGGAGGCGGGCGCGCGGGTGCTGCGGGAAGGCGGCAATGCGGTCGACGCGACCGTTGGCGCGATGCTGACGTCGTTCGTGACGGAGGCGCTGCTGACCGGGCTGGGGGCTGGGGGCTACATGCTGGTGGCGGGCGCTGGTGTTGAGCCGGCGCTGCTCGACTTCTTCGTGCAGGCGCCGACGCGCGTCGGCGACGGCTCGGAGGCGGAGCTGCTCGGGGTAGACGTGTCGTTTGGGGATGCGGAGCAGGTCTTCTACGTCGGCCCGGCCTCGTGCGGCATATACGGAACGCCCGCGGGCATCTGCGAGGCGATGGGCCGTTGGGGCACTGTGCCGCTGGAGGACCTCGCCGCGCCGGCCGCGCGGCTAGCGCGGGACGGGGTCGTGCTGAACGCGGGCCAGGCGTACGTGGCCGAGATCCTCGCCGACCTGCTGACCTCCACGCCGGAGTGCGCCGCGCTGTGGGCGCCAGACGGTCAGCTGCTGCGCGAGGGCGGGTTGATGCGCAACCCGGAGTTGGGGGAGGCGCTGCTGCGCCTCGCCCGCGACGGCGCGGACCCGTTCTACCGGGGCGACATTGCAGCAGCGGTGTGCGACTGGCTGAGCGACCGCGGCGGCTCGCTGCGCGCCTCCGAGCTCGCTGGCTACGAGGCGATCGAGCGAGCGCCCGTCAGGCTCGCCTACCGCGACCGGGAGATCCTCACCAACCCGCCACCGTCGGCAGGCGGGACGCTGCTCGCATACGCACTCGCGCTGCTCGATCGCGGCCCCTCGCCGCCGCCGCTGGGAGCGGTCGTCGATGCGATGGCCGCGGCCCAGTCCGAGCGCACGCCCGAGTTCGTCGAGGGTCTCGCCCAGGAGGGCTTCCTCGAGCGCTTTCTCGGGTCCCGCCTTGGCTCCACCACGCATATCTCGGTGATCGACGCCGACGGCTTCTCGTGCAGTGCGACGTGCACCAACGGCGAGGGCTCTGGGGTTGTCGTCCCGCACACTGGCATGCACCTCAACAACGTTATGGGCGAGGTGGACCTCAATCCCCTGGGCTTTCACCTGCACCCGGCCGGGCGGCGGATGCCGAGCATGATGGCCCCCACGGTCGTCATGCGCGAGGGCGAGGTCGAGCTGGTCCTCGGCAGCGCCGGCTCCAACCGCATCCGCTCGGCGTTGCTGCAGACGATCGTCGGCGTCGTCGACCGCGGGATGTCCGTAGGGGAGGCCGTCGAGGCACCGCGCGTGCACTTCGAGGACGGCGTCGTGTTCGCCGAGCCCGGCATCGACCTAGCAGGGCTCCCTGGCGACGTGCGAGTCGTTCGCTTCGGTGCGCTGAACCTGTTCTTCGGTGGCGTGCAGGCTGCGCTGAGGCAGGGGCCGCGTATGACCGGCGCGGGCGATCCCCGCCGGGGTGGCGTGGCGGTGAGCGCGTGAGTGGCGTGCTTCTGAGGGTCGTGAGGGCAGGGGGCTGGAAGGCCGGGAGAGCGAGGCCCGCGCTCGTGTGGTTCACGCTCGTCGTGCTGATCCCAGTGGCCGGATGCGGGGGCGTGGCGGCACCCGACCTGTTCATCGTCTACCGCTCCGGCTCCACCCCGCAGGCGCACTTGACGCTGCTTGTCAACGAAGAAGGGGGCGTCACCTGCAACGGCCGGGCCGTTCAGCAGAAACTGAGCGACCCGCAGATCGTCAAGGCGCGGGAAATCCAGGAAGAACTCTTGAAGCCCTCCTCCAGCCACCTGTCGCTACCGCCCAGAGCCGGCTCGGTTCTGAGCTACTACGTGCGCGACGAAAGCGGCGACGTGCGCTTCAGCGACAACTCCGCCGGTCAGCCGGCCGTCCTTCGCAAGCTGCAGCTGTTCGTGTTGCAGACAGTGCAGGAAATCTGCCATTTGGCGGAGTAGCGCGAACCGTATGGCGTGGTACTATCGCGCGGCCATCCTAGTTATCAAGGGGGGTGGCATAACTAGGAGAAAGGTCGAAGAATATGAGAGTTCGTCGCATGCTTACGGCAGTTGCGGCCTGCGCGCTCACGAGCTTTGCGCTTGTGACGGCGTCCGCCCAGGCAGCCCCGTCTCCGGCTCAAGCGGGTTTGAACGGCGGCAAGCCAGGGATAGCAATGAAAGTCAAAAAAGTCAAAGGGGCCAAGGTATACAACTTCTACTACGACCCTTTTGTTGAAGGAGAATATCTGGGATACCACCAGGAACCGCCGTTCCTGGTTTTCGCGAAAACTAAAACGTGGGGATATGAACTCGAACCAGGCGTAGGCTACACATACGGTCCTTACGAAACGGTCAAAGTTAAAGTCAACAAAGAAAAATACACGTACAATGTCTTCTATTACAGCGGCGAGGAAGACACCTACCTCTTGGGCTACGTCACCAAGGTGCCGCCCGGCTGGGACGACGGTGAGTACGTCTACGGTGGTACATACGAGGGCACTTGGTACGCTGAAAAATCCTAAGGCTAACGCTTAGGAACTCGTCGTGCACGATCGCTCTTTGGAATGATCGTCGTGCGCAGAGCGCAGGCCAGGCGGATGCAAGCAAAAGCTCCGCCTGGCCACCGTCGTGCTTCCGCGATGCAGATGGCAACAAGGGGTCCGACCTCCCCGTCAATCCAGTTGTCACCGACAGTTCGTCGTCACGCAACGCTTCAGCCACAAGCGATCGCGCGCGAGAGCAGCAGCTCGCGCGCCCGGGCGTTATCGCACAGGTCGGCCGCGCGCTCGAACTCTTCGCGGGCCTCCGGCAGTCGCCCTAGCCGCTCGAGGACATCACCGCGTACGCCGGGCAGTAGGTGGTAGCCACGCAGCGCGGGCTCATCGGCGAGCGAATCGACGAGCTCGAGCCCAGCCTCGGGGCCGAGGGCCATCGTCACTGCTACGGCGCGGTTGAGCTCTACGACCGGAGAGCCGGTCAGGGCCGCCAGCGCGTCGTACAGTGCGAGGATCCGCGGCCAGTCGGTTTCCTTGACGCTGCGGGCCCGCGCGTGGCAGGCGGCGATGGCGGCCTGCAGGGTGTATGGCCCTAGCGCGCCGCTGAGCTCCTCGGCCAGCCGTAGCTCGGCCAGGCCACGCTGTACGAGCAGGTGGTCCCAACGCGCGCGGTCCTGATCGGCGAGTAGCACCGGCTCCCCCAGCGGCCCTACCCGCGCTCGCAAGCGCGAGGCTTGGAGTTCCATCAGGGCCAGCAGGCCGTGGACCTCGGGCTCGCGGGGCATCAATGCTGCGAGGATCCTTGCGAGGCGCAGCGCGTCCGCGCATAGCGCTGGGCGGGTCCATTGCTCGCCGGCCGTCGCCGCGTAGCCCTCGTTGAACACCAGGTAGATCACTTCGAGCACGGCAGACAGACGCTCGGTGAGCTCGTTGCGAGCGGGCAGCTCAAACGGCACACGCGCCTCGCCGAGCGTGCGCTTGGCGCGAACGATGCGCTGCGCGACCGTGCCCTCGGAGACGAGGAACGCACGCGCGATCTCTGGTGTCGACAGGCCGCCGAGCAGACGCAATGTCAGCGCGACGCGCGCCTCCCGCGACAGCACCGGATGGCACGTCATGAAGATCAGGCGCAGCACATCATCCTGGACGTCTTCGACCTGCGCGGCGAAGTCTGGCTGATCGAGCTGTTGGAGGATCTCCAGCTCGCGCCCGATCAGCTCCCGCTTGCGCTCGAGCGTCACGCGCCGGCGTAGCGCATCGATGCCGCGGCGCTTGGCGGTGGCCATCAGCCACGCACCCGGCTTGTCCGGGATGCCTGCCGCAGGCCACTGCTCGAGCGCGGCGACGAGCGCATCCTGGGCCAGGTCCTCCGCAACCGCGACGTCGCGCACGATGCGAGTCAGCCCGGCTATCAACCGGGCTGACTCGATCCGCCACACGGCGTCGATCGAACGATGGGTGCTCGACGGGCGCACGCGCCTAATTTTGGGCTGCCTGCCCGCGCAGCCGCTCGTTCGCCTCGCGCAGCTCCGGTGTCAATTGCTCGCCGAAGTCTTCGGCCTCGAAGATCGGTCGAAGCTCGATCTCGACACCGCCGTCGAACGGCGCTCGCTTGAGCCACTCGACCGCCTCATCGCGCGATGCGCACTCCCAGACCCAGTAGCCCGCGACGATCTCCTTGGCCTCGGTGAACGGACCGTCGATGACGGTGCGCTCGCTGCCGTTGAAGCGGATCTTTGCGCCCCTGGAGGTCGGGTGCAGACCCTCGCCGGCCAGCATCACGCCTGACTTGACGAGCTCTTCGTTGTACTTCGTCATTGCTCCCAGGAGCTCGGTGCTGGGCATCTCGCCCGCCTCGGACTCGGGACTCCCGGGGACCAGAACCATGAAACGCATTGGTGTCTCCTTTAGTGGATGGGGTGGTCACTACCCGCACGTCGAACGAGGTCGAGCAAAATCGACACCGCCGGGGATTTTTTCTGGCTGACGTTTGCCACGAGACCACGCCACACGGCCTGGTCGCCGCTTCGGCGGCCTAATCGCGGCTACCCGAACCTGACCTTTCCGTTCGACAGCGCGCGCACCTGCGCACGCTCGATCAGCTCCATGCGCTCGATCGCAGCGCGGATCAGCAGCGCGAGCAGGCGCAGGCGGGCGTTCTCGGAGCGCAGCTCGAGCAGCTCCTGCTTCGCGTCCACGGCGAACTCGACGGTGGCGGCCATGCGGTAGGCGTCCATCTCGCTGAGCTCGCTCGCCTCGATCTCGCGATCGGTCGCCTGCATCACGAGCTCGCGGTAGAGCTCGTGGGCGGTATCGGCAGCATCCACGTCGAGCTCCTCTGCAGGCTCTGCGAGGAACTCGATCGCCCCGGCCGGGTAGGGCAGGTCGTCCTGGCGCTCGAGCACCCGAAACGGACGGGTGCCGCGGGCAAGGATGTTCAGGCGCCCGTCGTCCATGCGCTCGAGCACGCGCTCGATCTCGCAGGCGCAGCCGACGTGCTTGAGCTCCTCATCGGAGAGCCAAACGATCCCGAACTCCTGCTCGGGCGACCCGGGATCGGCCCGCAGGCAGCGCTCGATCATCTTGCGGTAGCGCTCCTCGAAGATGTGCAGCGGCACGCTCTCGGTGGGCAGCGCCACGATCCCCAGCGGGAACAGAGGAAAGTCCCGGGAGAGATGCTCGGGCATGCGCCCGAGTTTAGGCCGGAGGCTTGCGTGCGGCGAGCATCAGGTTGTAGAAGATCGCCGGCGGCAGCCGCGACTCCAGCAGCCGACGGTCGAGCTCCTGCAGCAGCAGGTAGCCGCGGTAGGCATACACTCGCCACGCCCACGGCACGTCCTCGGGGTCGGCGGTTGCCTCGAGCGTGCGGTTGGCCCAGCCGAACCAGTTCGCCACCAGCTCCTCGCCGGTGACGCGCACGTCCTGCAGGCCGGCCGCGCGAGCGATGCGCGCGAGCTCGGTCGGGGCGAAGGCGTGGATGTCGACGACGCCCTCCAGTGCCGCGTCGGGCTCACAGGCGTCCGACGCCGGCGCGGGGCCGGCGCCGATCGCGCGCCGCCACAGCGGCGCGACGGTGCTCGCAAAGCGCTTGGGTACGCGCGCGAGGCGGTCGCCGTAGCGTGACGGCTCCCCGGCGAACAGCACCGTGCCGCCCGGCACGAGCACGCGCTCGAACTCGGCGAACGCGCGCGCCAAATCGGGGATGTGATGGAGCACCGCGTGGCCGAACACCAAATCGAAGCTCGCATCCGCAAACGGCAGGTGCTCGGCGTCGGCCGGCTCGGTATGAACCGCGAGCCCGAGGCGCTCGGCGTTGGTCTGCAGGGTCTCCAGCATGCCCGGCGAGATGTCGCTGCACGTGGCCTGTCCGATCAGCCCGGCGCGCAGGAGGTTCAGCGTGAAGTAACCGGTGCCCGAGCCGATCTCCAGCGAGCGCGGGTAGTGCTCGGGCGCACCGCCGAGCGCCTTGCGCACCTTCGCGCCGACCTGGTTGAGGCCAAGCTCGCCGAAGTCGATACCCCACTTAGAGTCGTAGTGCTCGGCCGCCACGTCGTGGTAGCGGGTGTTTGCGTCCCGGATCTCCTCGGCGCTCAGCGCGGGCGGCATGGGCGGACCATATACTCGCGCGCCGTGTACGAGCAGCGCGACCAGCCAGACGGTGTGCCGCCGCTGGCGCTGACCGGCGAGCGCACGCTTCCGGACGTGCCCGAGGAGAATTATTGGTTCCGCCGGCATCTGGTCGTCTACGAGTGGATCGCCGCGCAGGTGACCGGGCTGCGTGCGATCGACATGGCCTGCGGCGAGGGCTACGGCTCGGACGTGCTGGCGCGCACCGCCACGAGCGTCGTCGGCGTCGACGCCAACCCCGACGCATATGAGCACGCGCGCCTGCGCTATCCACGTGCCAACCTGCGCTTCGTGCGCGACCTCGTCGGCAGCTTCTCCGAGGACGCCGACGCGGTCGTGTTCCTGCAGACGATCGAGCACGTAGAGGAGCCCGGCGCCGTGCTCGATCACTTCCGCTCGCTGGTGGGGGAGCGGGGAGCGGTGTTCGTGTCGACCCCGAACGTGCTCACGCTCGCGCCCAAGGGCGCCGCGCGCTCGGATAACCCGTGGCACGTGCACGAGTACCGCAGCGAGGAATTCGAGCAGCTCTGTCGCGCGCACTTCACATCGGTTGAGATGTACGGGCTGTTCCACGCGCGCAAGCTGCGCGCCCACGCGCTCGCGTTGCGGCTGGGCTGGGATCGCATGCACCCTCGCTTGCGCTTGACGCGGCGCTTCTACGACTGGTTCACGCCCGCGATCGCCGCTTCGGACTTCGCTTTGCGCGCCGCCGGCGACGCCGACATCGACGCCGCGCTGGACTTCCTCGCGGTATGCCGCGCGTGACCGGCGCATCAGGGCCGGCTGCCCTCGAGCACGACCGCGGTGCGCTGGCGATCGTGCTGCACACGCACATGCCCTACGTCGAGGGCTTCGGGACGTGGCCGTTCGGCGAGGAGTGGCTGTGGGAGGCGATCGCCAGCTGCTATCTGCCGCTGCTCGACCTGCTCGACGAGGGCGCGCCGCTGACGCTGTCGCTCACGCCCGTCCTCTGCGACCAGCTCGAAGCGCCGGGCATATACGAGCGTTTCGCCACGTTCGTCGAAGGTGTCCGCCGCGGAACGCACGAGGAGGACGCGGCCGGGCTACGCGCCGGCGGCCACGAGGCGCTCGCGCTCGAGCTCGAGCGCGCGTGGCGCGACTATGCGGGGGCGCTCGAGAGCCTGCGTGCACGCGGCGGTGAGCTACTGGGTTCGCTTGCGCCGTACGCCCAGTGGACCTCCTCGGCGACACACGCGATCCTGCCGCTGCTGGCCACCGACGCGGGCGTGCGGCTGCAGGTGCGCAGCGGCGTCAGCGCCCACCGCGCTCGCTTCGGCGAGCATACCCTGAAGGGCACAGGCTGGCGGGGCGGCTTCTGGCTGCCTGAGTGCGCGTACGCGCCGTGGCTGGCGCGCGCGCTCGAGGACGCTGGCGTGGGCGCCGTGTGCGTGGAGCTGACCAAGCGCTTCGGCGTCGGCGCGTCCGAGCACCTGCGACCGCTCCTCACTGACTCCGGGATCGTGCTCGTGCCGATTGACCGCAGCACGATCTCGCTCGTGTGGAGCGAACGCGGCTATCCGGCAAGCGGCGCGTATCGCGACTACCACCACCACACGATCCACCACCACAACCCGTGGAACAACGACGGGCGCGCCTACGACCACGACGAGGCGCTGGCGCTGGCGGCCGAGCACGCCGCCGACTTCGTCACCCGCACGCTCGCGCGTTTGCGCGACGCGAGCGCGTCGGCCCGGGCGGGTGGGTCCGGATCCCCGCTGCCGGGTGGCGGCCTGGTGGTCTGCGCACTCGATACCGAGTTGCTCGGGCACTGGTGGTACGAGGGCATTGCGTGGCTGCGGGCGGTCGTGCAGGAGTGCGCGCGCCAGGGGCTCGAGCTCGTGCGCCTGGACGACGCGCTGGAGCACTGCCGGCCGACGTCCGACTCAGCCGAGCAGCAGGAGCATGCCTGGCAGGCGAGCACGTGGGGAGAGCATGGAGACCTGTCGACGTGGTCGGGGCCGGCGGCGGCGGAGATGGCATTCGCCGCGCGCGCTGCCGAGTTGGAGGTCCTCGCCAGCGGCCCGCGCGCGGGCACCGCGGCCGTGCGCGAGCTGTTGGCGCTGCAGGCCAGCGACTGGCCGTTCATGGTCTCGCGTGAGATCGCCGCGCCGTATGCCCGCGAGCGCTTCAATGGTCACCGCACGGCGCTCGAGCATGCGCTCGGCGCCGGTGAGACGGCGGACGCTACTGGCGCGCGCAACCTCGCCGCTTACGCCGAGCGCGCGTGTCTGCTCGACCCGTCGTAGGGGTCCGCAATGATCTGGTTTTCGCACCTGTTCCGAGGAGAGGAGTCGAGAGATGGCAGCTACGGAGCTTCAGCAGCAACAGCAGCCGCAGAGTCCGCTCACGCTGGATCCCCTGCGTCACCACCCGCACTACCAGAGCAGCAACGAGGGAGCATCGCCGTACGCTGGGGGCAGCAGCTTCATGGAGCGCGTATCGGAGGCCGTCGCGAGCGGTATGGGCACCGTCGGCTTCCTGCTCGTGAGCTCGGGCATCATCGTCGCTTGGGTTCTCTCAAACCACGTCGTCCATTTCCTCAGCAACTCGTGGACGGGGCTGCTCAACGGCAAGGGCTTCGACCCGGCGCCGTTCATCCTGCTCAACCTCGTCTTCTCGGCGGTCGCGTTCTACACGGGCGCGCTGGTGATCATCGCCCAGAAGGCACAGACGCGGACCGACAAGGCCAATGAGGAAGCCGCGGCCAAGCACAGGGATGAGCTCGCACAGTTCCAGAGCGATCTACTGCAGAAGAACACCGACCTGACAGAGCAGATCCATACGCTCAGTCAGAAGCTGAGCACACTCACCGAAGAGGTTCACGAGGCCACCTGCAGGCGGCGCTCGACGCCGGCTTGACGTTTCCGCGTGCGGCAGCAGACACGGGGGCTTCGGTGCGATTGGCTATCGCTTGCGTTTTTTTGCGTGCGCTTGCTCTTCCCAGAAGCGGGCTGTCTCGCGCTCGTGTCTGGTTCCGAGCTCCAGGGCAAGCCACGGGCCGCGGCGGCCATCGCCGGTGTCTGCTCCGAGCAGGGCCTCGTATTCGGCGAGCTTTTGGCGGTGCGTCGGTAGTTGCGCGTTCGCGAGCGTGCGCGCGTCGGCTCCGAAGAACAGCTTGAGCAATGCGGGGTCGCGCAGCACGTAGGGCTCGGGTGTGAGGACCGAAAGCCAGGTCTCGAGGGCTTGCTGTCCGCGGTCGGTGATGCGATAGAGCTTGCGGCGCCTGCCGGTCGCTTCCTGTTTCTCGGTCACGTACCCAGCGCGTGCAAGTCGCGCGGGCTCGTCATACAGCTGGGAGTGGGGAAGCGTCCAGAACTGCCCGACCGAGGCCGAGACCATCTGCTTCAGGTCATAAGGCGTCGCCTCTCCGAACATCGACAGTAGGCCGAGCACGATGTGTGACGTCGGCGTGAGCTCGATCTCGTCAGGCACCGCTAAGCTGCAACCGTCTGTTTCGGATGGTATGTTTCGGATCGTCTGTTCTTGATATCCATCGGTGGGAGGCGAGCTTAGATGACCACACCCGCAAGACGGTCGCTCCGCGTGCTGGGCGGCGGTGCGTTGCTCGCCTGTGCGCTGGCGATGGGCGCGGCGCAGCCAACGGCCGCCTCGCCTCCACGGGTCGCCCGCCATGCGGTCGAGGGTGTTCCACTCGCCGCGAGGGGTATCGTGTCGGCGGCGCTGGGAGGCGACAACGGCGCATTCGTCCAGCAGGGCGAGCTGTCGGACAGGCCAGGAGCCCGCGGCGAAGAGTTCGGCGAAGCGGTCGCTGTCTCGGGCCGAACTCTCGTCGTCGGCACGATCCACCACATAGCCGCGTCGACCGACCTCGAACCGGGTGCTGCCTACGTCTTTACCGAGCCCGCCTCCGGCTGGGCGCATGCGAAACAGGTTGCCATCTTGAAAGCGCCGAGAGGCCAGTCCGAAGAATCGTTCGGGCGGTCGGTGGCGATCTCGGGCAACACGATCGTCATCGGCGCTCCCTTCCGCGAAGTCGGCAAGCACACCGACCAAGGCGCTGCATACGTGTTCACCAAGTCCGCGTCGGGGTGGAGGCGCGCCAGCCCGACGGCCGAGCTGACTGCTGCTGCAGGCGCTGGGGACGAATTCTTCGGCGAATCGGTCGCCATCTCGGGCAACACGGTGCTGGTCGGCGCACCCGGCCGCAAGGTAGGCAAGCACGCCGCGCAGGGCGCCCTCGACGTCTTTACGGTGCCCCGCTTTCCACAGGCCGGCGCTCCGAGGCAACTAGCCGAGCTGACCGCACCCGACGGCCAGGCGAACGACGCGCTCGGCATCTCGGTGGCCATTTCCGGCCGCACGGTCGTCGCTGGCGCTGACCTGCGCCGCGTCGGCGAGACTGCGGAACAGGGCGTCGCGTACATCTTTGCGAAGCACGCAAACGGCTGGAGGAGCGCCCGCGCGACTGCTCAACTGACTGACGAACGGCCCGAAGCGCGTGAATTGTTCGGTCGAACCGTCGCGATCTGGCAGAGCACCGTCGTCGTCGGTGCGCCCGGCCGCGGCGGTGCGAACGCTGAACAGGGTGCAGCGTATGTGTTCGTGAAGCCCGTTTCCGGATGGGCCGGCTCGCTCACCCAGACCGCCGAGCTCACCGCGTCCGATCCGGGTAAGGATGACCAGTTTGGTGGCGCGCTCGCGATATCCGGCGGGCTAATCGTGGCCGGTGCGCCGGGTCACGCAATCGGTAAGAACACTGAAGAGGGCGTCGCGTACGCATTCGTCAAGCCCGCCACCGGCTGGAGCACCACGACCGAGACCGCCGAGCTGATTGCAACGGGTGGCGCCGCGGGAGACAAGCTCGGCCTGTCCGTCGCGCTCTCGGGTGACACGATTCTCCTCGGCGCGCCCAACCGCACAGTGGGCAAGCATCTCGCACAGGGCGCGTTGTACGCATTCAGGGGCGATTCGTGATCTGAAGCGTTACCGGCACCGTCCGCGCGATGACGCCTCACTCCCAGCGCATCGCCCGCGGCTCCTCGCGCATGCGGATCACGCCCGCCGGCACGCCCCCGACGACAGCGTTCGCGGGCACGTCCTTGGTGACCACCGCGCTAGTGCCGACAACGCTGTTCTCGCCGACGCTCACCCCGCGCAGGATGCACGCGCCGTAGCCGATCCACACGTTGTGCCCGACGCGCACGTCGCGCTTGTAGATGCCCTGCGCGCGGATCGGGCGCTCAACCTCGGTGACGCCGTGGTCGAAGTCGATCATCATCACGCGGTCGGCGATGATGCACTCGCGCCCGATCGACACATGCTGGTAGGCCGAGATCGTGCACTCCTGGCCGATCACCGTCTTCGCGCCGATGCTCACCTGGCCCTCGTGCACGCGGATCTTGCACCCGTGCCCGATCCACGCCCAGCGGCCGATGCGCAATGTCGCGTGAGGGTCGATCTCGAGCTTCACATCGGGGCATATGAAGCAGATGCCGTCCGTCTGCAGGCGTCCGCGGAAGCGCAGCTTCAACAGCGCGTAGCGGGCGAGCAGCAGCGCGTAGTGGCGGTTGAGCATGCGGTGAGCGCGCATGAACCGCAGCAGCGCCAACGGTCCGCCGTGCAGCGGCGCAGGCGCCCGGCGCAGCGCTTCGCCGAGTTGCTCTGCTCGAGTCTCGGCGGCCGCTGGATCGGCGCCTGCAAGCGGATCGTCGGTGGCGGCGGCGAGCTCCATCGCGCCAGAATCGTATGGGACTGTCGGATGCGCCGGCGGTCGAGGAGGCCTGCGTATGGCCCGGCAAGCTGAGCGGAGCATGGCCCCTGCGATGATTGCGCGCTCGATGGCCCAGCAAACGCTTGCCCAACGTCTGCTCGACGGCGACCGCCGTGCGCTAGCGCGCGCGATCACGCTCGTCGAGGACAACCGTCCCGAGGGCTGGGCGCTCGTCAGGGAGGTGTACCCGCACACCGGTCACGCTGAGGTCGTCGGCTTCACCGGGCCGCCCGGGGTCGGCAAGTCGACGCTCATCGGCGCGCTCACAAGGGCGCGACGGCAGGCTGGGCGGACGGTAGGAGTACTGTCGATCGACCCGTCATCGCCGTTCACCCAGGGCGCGCTGCTGGGGGATCGCATCCGCCTGACCGAGCACTTCCTCGACCCCGGCGTGTTCATCCGCTCGATGGCCAACCGTGGCGCGCTCGGTGGCCTCTCCGAGGCCGCGCTGCAGGCCGCCCTGCTACTTGACGCGGCTGGACGCCAGGACGTGTTCGTCGAGACCGTCGGCGTCGGGCAGGCGGAGATCGACATCATCGACCACGCCGACACGATCGTGCTCGTGCTGATGCCCGGCTCGGGCGACTCGATCCAGGCGCTCAAGGCGGGGGTGATGGAGATACCGGACGTGATCGTCATCAACAAGGCCGACCATCCGCTCACCGACACGATGGTCCGCGAGATCCGCGGTGTGCTTTCGCTCGCCAACCTCGACCGCACACCTGAGGAAGCGCGCGCGCGCTGGCGGGTGCCGATCATCAAGACCGAGGCCGCGCGCGGCGAGGGCATCGCGGAGCTCGTCTCAGCTCTGGAGGAGCACCGGGCGCACATCCTCGCCGCCGGACAGTTGGCCGAGCGGCGCGCGCGCAACCTGCGTAGCGAGGTGATCGCGATCGCTACTGCGCGCATGCGCCGGCGCCTGGAGGAGGATCTGCGCGAGGACGCGGAGTTCCAGCGCCTGCTCGAGGAGGTCGTCCAGCGGCGGCTGGACCCGGCGAGCGCAGCCTCCGCGCTGCTGGAGCGCGACAGCGCCGACACGCTCGGCTAGGGCGCGGTTGGGGCGCACTTGCGACCGACTCTTGCGCTTCAGGGAGGGTCGTACTGCGTTTTGTTCGAGTGCTAGCGGTGCAAGCCTTGAGCCGATGGGGCTGTGTGACGTTTGTCTGCCATATGCTGATGGTGCACATGGTAGTGTGCATCCATGATGAACGCGTACAAGGATGAACTTGCACGGCTGCTCGAATCCTTTGGCTCTAATGTCCGCCAGATACGCCTCGCCAAAACCCCGCCGCTCTCTCAGGAACGGCTGGCCAGCGAGGCAGGTCTTCATCGCAACGAGATCGGCAAAATCGAGCAGGGCACTATTGAGCCACGCCTAACGACTCTGATGATTCTGGCTGAGGGACTCAACGTGTCCCTCGACGAGCTTTTGGGGGGGCTGTCAGCGCCGGTCGAGCGCAGACCGACTCCTGGTAGCAGCTCCTGGCGGCCGGTGCCCCGAAAGTAGGCGCTCTACCGTGGAATCTCGCAGCCGGCCGCAGACTTCGATCAAGCAGCGTAAAGCCGAGCGGGAGCTGTTCTTTTGGACGGCATTCAAAACGCTTAAGCTCATCTTGGCTGCTGCTGCCGTCATGTATGTCGTGTTTTACATGACCGCCTCTCTGATCACGAACGAAGTGCCGGGCGATGAGTTCATGCGCCTCCTGAGCGGTCTCGTGCGCTTGTAGCGCTCATGGGGATAGACATCCGGCCTGCGCGGCGGCCCCCAGCAACGGCGGTCCCTACCGCGCGCGGGGCCTCCCGGTCCAGCCGCCGCGGCGGATCACGGCTCGCCGTGCAGCGAGCGCGCGGTCGCCGATCGCTGAACCGCGCGCTGGTCGGGCAGCGTGCCGATCACCCGGTCGCCGACGGTCGAGGTCACGCCGAACCAGTAGCGCTCGTTCTTGTAATGGTGCAGGCGGTGGTTACGCCAGATTGCCTTGTAGTAGCGCGAACGAGCGCGGTGGGGGGTATGGATCAGGAAGTGGGTCCACTCGTAGGCTGCGAGGATCGCGAAGCTTGTGACGACGCCGGTCGTCGCGTAAGCCAGGCGCGGGCCGCCGAGCACTAGGTGGATCGGGAACGACAGGACCCAGTTGATAGCGGCGATCGACACCAGGAAGATGAGCATCGCGTACACGGGGATCAACACGCCCTCGAGCACCGCGGGCGCCTCGTGGTGGGCGCGGTGCTCGCGCGCGCTCAGGATCTCCACCTTGCGTCCTAGCAGCGTGAACGGCCGCGCGTGCAGCAGGTACACGTGGATCGCCCACTCCACAAACGGCGTCACCGCGAGCAGGCCGGCGATCATCACGAGGTCGCGCCAGCCGAGCTCGCCCTGGGCGACACGCGCGGCGAGCGCCAGCGCGACCGCGCCAAAGAGATACGGCGGCGAGGGCTGGCGCGCGAACACGCGCGCGCAGTCGAGCAGCGACGGGCCCATCGCGCGAGTGGTCGGCACCGTCTCCGGGGATGCGGTCAGAGGATCGCTGCGGGTTTGCGTAGGTGCCGACAATGCCCGCTCAATGCTAACGGGCCGTTTTCGTTCGGTCTAATGGATCATCCGAAGCAAGCCGGCATTACACAGATCTGCGTTACGCAAGGTTGCGTAACGAATTGGCCCCACTTGCCTACGCGCCGAGCGCCCGCGCGATCACCATCTGCTGGACCTCGTCGGTGCCCTCGCCGATCGTGAGGATCTTGGCGTCGCGATAGAAGCGGCACACGGGGTACTCCTCGATGAAGCCGTAGCCGCCGTGTATCTGCACGGCCTCCTCCGCGCAGCGCACCGCCAGGCGGCCGGTCTTGAGCTTGGCCTGCGCGGCGGTCAGCGTGAAATTGCGTTTGGCGTCCTTCTCGCGCGCGGCCTTGTACACGAGCAGCCGCGCGGCGGCGATCTCGGTGGCCATGTCCGCGAGCTTGCCCTGGATCGCCTGGAACTTGGAGATCGGCTTGCCGAACGCCTTGCGCTCCTTGGCGTACTTCAGGGCCTCATCGAGCGCGCCTTGGGCAAGCCCCACGCCCATCGCCGCGACGCCGATGCGCCCGATGTCGAGGATGTGCAGGAACTGCTTGAAGCCAGCTCCGCGCGGGCCCAGCAGGTTCGCCTCGGGCACGCGGCATTCGTTGAAGCTCAGCGGGCGCGTGTCCGACGCGTTCCAGCCCATCTTGCGGTACGGCTCGCCCTGCTCGTAGCCGTCAGTGCCGTTGGGCACGATGATGTTGGAGATCTCCTTCGAGCCGTTGCCGTCCTCACCAGTGACGGCCGTGATGCACACGATTCCGGATATATGAGTGCCGGCGTTCGTAATGAACTGCTTGGCGCCGTCGATCACCCATTCGCCGTCCTCGAGACGTGCACGCGTGCGCGTGTTGCCCGCGTCGGAGCCCGCCTCCGGCTCGGTCAGACCAAACGCGCCCAGCCGTTCGCCCGAGCACAGCCGCGGCATCAATTCGCGCCGCTGCTCCTCGCTGCCGAACACGTAGATCGGCTGCGTCCCCAGCGAGGTGTGCGCGCACAGCGTAATCGCCACCGAGGAGTCCACGCGCGTGAGCTCCTCGACCGCCAGCGCATACGCCAGCGTGTCGCCGCCGCCGCCGCCGTACTCCTCCGGGAACGGGATCCCCATCAGGTTCAGTGCGCCCAGCTTCGCGACGATCTCATACGGGAACGACTTCGTACGGTCGAGCTCCTCCGCGACCGGCGCGACCTCGCCCTCGGCGAATTCCCTGACCGTGCGCCTGATCAGCTCATGGTCGGGCGACAAGTCGAAGTCCATGGCGAGCATTCTCCCAGCTCTGTCACGATTACGCCCAAGTGGCCGCGCCGCGTCTCATCGTCGACTTCCTCAGGCGCGGACGCACGTTTGGATACGGCCCCGATCGCTCGCAGCGCGCCGACCTGTACCTGCCTACCAGGCCAGGCCGGGCAACGGGGCCGCATCCGGTGATGGTGGTCATCCACGGCGGCTCGTGGACGGCGCGCTATGGGCGGGTCGTCATGCGCGGCATCGCCGGCGACCTGGTCAGACGCGGCTGGGCGGTGTGGAACATCGAGTACAGGCGCGTCGGCAACGGCGGCGGCTGGCCGGGGACGTTCTCGGACGTGGCCTCGGCGATCGATCTGCTTCCCGAGCTTGACGCGCCCCTGGACCTCGAGCGGGTGGGCGTGCTCGGGCACTCCGCGGGCGGGCACCTGGCGCTGTGGGCGGCCGGCCGCGAGCGGCTGCCGGCGGGTGCCCCCGGCTCGCTCGACGGCGAGCCGCGGGTGCGGCTGACGCGCGTGATCGCCCAGGCGGGCGTGTGCGACCTCGCCGGCGCCTACAAGCGCTGGCGCGGCGGCGCCGTGCGCGCGCTGATGGGCGGATCGCCGGAGGAGCTCCCCGAGCGCTACGCAGCGGCCGATCCGATGGACGTGACCCCGCTGAGCATCCCTGTGCTGCTCGTCCACGGGACGCTCGACGAGACTGTCTCGGTGGAGCTCAGCCGCAGCTACGAGCGTGCCTCGCGTGCCGCCGGCGGCGAGGTCGAGCTCGTCGAGATCCCCGGCGAGGCGGGTCGCCACCGGGCGCACATCGATCCGCGCGGTGAGGCGTGGGCGGCGGTCACGACGCGACTGCATGTTCCGCCGGCTGTTCCGCTCGCGCCGTAGCTCCTTGGCTGGGGCGCGGCCGGAATCCGGTGTCTGAGGCCGACATAGGCGCGCGCCGAGAGTTTCGCACCCAGCCGCAGTGTCCGGCAAACACTGTAGAAATCGCATGGCGGGATGATGGATAGGACGGTTAGCGGGGGTGACGAGGGTACTTCCGCGAAAGGCGATACGTCACTCGTGGGCGACCCGGCAGCGACCTCGGATGCGGGGGGTGAGTTCGAGCCGGCATCCGGTCCAGACCGGGAGTTCGTGGGCGCGACGGGAGTGCGGGCGTATGTTCGAGCGCTTGGGCCGGGCCTGATCACGGGCGCATCAGATGATGACCCGTCCGGCATCGCCACCTACGCGCAGGCGGGTGCTCGGTTCGGCTTTTCGATGCTGTGGGTCGCGCTTCTGACCCTCCCGCTGATGATGGGGATTCAGGAGATATGCGACCGCACCGCGCTTGCGTCGGGCAAGACTCTCGGCGAGTTGATCACGGTCCACTTCGGCCGGGTCTGGCGGGCCGTGATCGGGGTGCTGATCGCGGTCTTGGTCGTCGCGAACGCGCTTAACATTGCCGCTGATCTTGTCGCTGTTGGACAGGGTATGCACCTGCTGCACGCGGGACCGAGCGCTGTGTGGGCGCTGGTCGCTGGTGCGAGCATCACTGTGGTTCTGGCTGCCGGCTCGTTCCTGCTGATCGCCCGCGTGTTCAAGGTGCTCTGTGCGGCGCTGCTCGCCTACGTGGCGGTGCTCTTTCTCGTGCACATCCCGTGGGGTACGGTGGCCGTGAACACTGTGATTCCGCACGTACAGCTTTCGTCGGCCTACCTTGCGCTGCTGGTCGCGGTGCTCGGCACGACGATCTCACCGTATCTGTTCTTCTGGCAGGCCATGCACCGTGTCGAGGACATGCGAGAGGAGAGGTTGGGCGGCGAGGAGCCGGTGCCGTTGCGCCGCCGCGGTCAGCGCGCGGGCAAGTCAAAGCAACTGATGAGCCGCCTTGACGTGTTCACTGGCATGGCGTTCTCGAACGTCGTGATGTTCGCAATCATCACCGCGACTGCCGCGACGCTCGGGCGCACGCATCACGTGAGCATCTCCTCGCCGGCTCAAGCGGCGGAAGCGCTGCGCCCTTTGGGAGGCCAGATCGGCTCCTACGTGTTCGCGCTCGGTTTCATCGGCTCGGGCATGCTCGCGATTCCGGTGCTTGCCGGCGCGGGCTCGGCGGCAATGGCCGGACTGATCGGCAAGGGAGCCGGCTTTTCCAACTCTCTGCGCGAAGCGCCGGTGTTCTACGGATTGTGCGCCGTGGGTACGATCGGCGGCATGGCGCTCAGCCTGGCCTCCGTGAACCCGATCAAGCTGCTCGTCCTGGTCGCCGTAATCAACGGCGTGACCGCGGGACCATTTCTGATCGTGGTGATGCGCGTCTCCTCAGACCGCGCGATCATGGGCGAGAGCATCAACGGTGCGCTCGCCCGCTCGCTCGGCTGGGCGACGACGGGACTCATGCTGATCGCCGCAGTTGCACTGTTCGCGACTGGAGGCGTGTAAGACACATCCCGACGGATCGTTGGCGTCCGGTTCCTCTTCGCCTCGCGCCACGGCATCGGCGCCACCCAGGGTTCCTTCGTGAACGGCTGGGTCTGGCCGGGCGATACTGCAACGATCCGCACAAAGGAGTATGGTTGATGTTGGACGGTCGCTAACCAAGCCGACCAGCCGTCGTTGCCGCTGAGCTTTTGCCGTCGCTGCGACTAGCCGATTCGATTGACCTCCGCCCACGTGAATCCTCTCAAGAGGGTTCACGACCCGCCGGGCATTGCCCGGAAGGGATGGAAGACCAACAGGAGGTTCCTCTCATGTTCAGAGCCAGGCCAGCAGGGGTTCCTGCTTCCGAAGTCGATCAGGGTGCTCGGCCAGTCGAAGTGTCACGCCGGCAAGGTCGGCGCGAAGCCGGCGGTGTCGGCGTGTTCGGGCAAGGCGTGGGCTTGTTGGTGCGTGTCGTTCAGCTCGTTGTCAGCGTCGTCGTGTTGATCATCGTCGCTGGGATTCTGCTGGTGGTGCTCAAGGCCAATCCGGCCAACAGCATCGTCTCGGAAGTTCACAGTTGGGCGCGCTGGCTTGCCGGCCCGTTCGACGGTATGTTCGGTTTCCATAGCGCCAACGTCGCTATCGCTGTCAACTGGGGCATCGCCGCGATCGTCTACCTATGCGTCGGCGGACTGATCACGCGGCTACTCGGCCGCAGCTACCGCTAACGCCGCGCTCAGGCGCTTCTCGCCAATACCAATCAGGAGGATCCATGACGGACAAGAACATCGACAAGGCAAAAGGTCGCGCAAAGGAGGCAGTCGGTGCGCTGACTGGAGACAAACGCCTGAAGAACGAAGGGCGCGTCGACCAAGCCAAGGGCTCTGCGAAGAAAACCGTGGACAAAGTCGCCGACACACTTACCGGCCGCAACAGAAACAGGAAATAGACCTATGGACCTGCTACTGCTCCTCATAGTTGCCCTGGTTATTCTCAGCATCGCCGGCGGCGCCTTCATAAGTCCGCTTGTGTTGCTTCTTCTGGTCGTCGTACTGGTGCTGTTCCTCGGGCCCTACCGCGGTCGAAGGGGCCACGTCTAGGTCAAGCCACCTGGCCTGACGCGCACGCGTTGGCGAACGCGACGTATCTACTTGGTCAGCCCGGCGACCAGGTTGATCGTGGTCGCGATGATGAGCGTCCCAAACGCGTAGGAGAGCAGCGCGTGCCGCAGCGCCGTCCGACGGATGCTGGTGGTCTTCAGATTGGTGTCTGAGACCTGGAAGGTCATGCCGATCGTCAGAGCGAGGTACGCGAAGTCGATGTAACAGGGCGCTTCCTCTGCGTTGAAGTCAACACCCCCTGCTGTGCCTTCATAGTAGAGCTTGGCGTAGCGCAGGCTGTAGACGGTGTGAACGACGCTCCAGGCGAGGACGATGCTGGCGACGCTGAGGCCGACGAGCAGTGCCTTGCTCAGGTCGTTGCTGTGGCCGGCGCGCACGAGCACGAGACCCACCGCTCCAAGACTCGCAACGCTCGCGCTGAGCAGCAGGGCATCAGCCGGGGCCCGGCGCGGATTCTCCCGTTTCGCCTGCTTAGCGGTGTCTGCCGCATTCAGGGACCACAGGGAGCGCCACATCCAGCTCACAAAGAGCAGTGCCGCAATGTCCCAGCCGGAAAGGGGAATGAGCCACCACGGGCCCACGATTGCGACGACGAGTGCGCTAAGTGCGCCAGCCCCGGCGGAGACGGCAACGCGCACCCCCACCGAAGGACCTTTCCGGCGAGACTGGCTCTCGTCAGAGGAAGGCGACAAAGCGCTCATCGGCATTGAATAGCACGAAGGCGCCAGACAGGCTGCTCCTAGCGCGATAAGCGCGTGGACCGCAGCCGACGGCCACCGATCGCGACCTCGATCCCCTGACCTGCCAACCATCCACGCGCTCAACGAAGCCTCGAGTTGGCCGAAACTTCCGCTTCCAGTTACAGAGGAATAGCGCACGGCTACGACCGCCTTGCGAGCCGAGCGAGTGTGCGCCCGACGTCCATGCGTGCTGCCGCAAGGGACGATCTACAGCCGTCTCAGCGTCGGGTCGGCGGACTTCCGCTTGCCGAGGCGGAGCCAGGGTCTGGCCAGCGCTGCATGAGACGATTGCGCCTCTTCCAGAGCGCAGGTGTCAAGTTCAACCGCCAGCGTGCTGGCCTTGCGCCGGAACGGGGGCGTGTCGCCGGTTCGAGCCGGCCGGGTCGGACACTTCCCTATCGCGAAGCCTGCCGCCCAACCGGCCTAGATCCTGCGAGGATCAGCGGGGTGACCGTCGCCGAGCTTTGGCGGCGCGGCCAGGTGGGCTGGCCGCGCAGCTTTCCCATCGCGCAGTTCCCGAACCCGCCGCTGCTCCTCGCGTTCGCGGGGTGGGGACTCGCCGCTGTGGCCGGTGACACAACACACGACGTCGGCCACGCGGTCTTCACCATCGGCCTCAGCTTGTGGGCATGGGAGGAGGCGGTAGGCGGGGTCAACTGGTTTCGTCGTCTCGTCGGGGCGGGAGCGCTTGTCTGGATCGTCACCGGCCTGGCAAGCGAGCTATGAGGGCCGCCGACCGGGCTTGAGACTCCTGTAACCGAATCCGCGCGTCGGCCGACGGGGTTGCGCTTGGCTTTGGTACCGTGCCATCGAATTCGAGAAAGCCGGAAACGCTTGGTACGTATGGAGGAGTAGGATTGGGGGCATGAGCTGGAGAGTCCCCGGACGAGCGATTCGAGTTGTTATCCACGACTCCGATGGCGGCATCGGTCACTACTCACGCGATCAGGACGACGACGGGAGAGTGATTTGGCGCGAGGGGCCCCCCGACGAGTTGATCCCGGCTTCCTCGGACGGGGCATCGATGACGACCGTCGAGCTACTTGACGCCCTCACTACGTCGCTGCAACACCCCTAGCTGCCAGAGCTCACCGGCTGGCGCGGCACTGCTCGATCAGGAGATCGACATGGGCTTTGACCGGTACCGCGAGCCGGCTGGCGAGCTCGCGAGAGCCTCCGCTCTGGGGCCTGCGGGTGGGTTCTGTGGGTGCCGAGTGGCTTGGTTGAGCGTGTCGATGGGTGGGCGGGTCAGGGCATCGAGGCCGCGATCGGTGGGCATCATCGTCGCCGGCTACAGTGTGTTGGCCGAATCGATCAGTTGGCTCCGCCGGATACCCCATCGCTGTGGGCTGCCGGCGATCCGCCGGCACGCACGGGCTCCGCGAGCCGCCGAGTGAGGACTTTCGCGTGGTCGTGTTGCTGCCCGCAAAGGCGAACAATGGCGCGGACACGACCCGTGGCCAGTTGGGAGTCCTGGCTGGCGCCGACGATGGCGCCGCTCGCTTTCTTGCTACGACGATCTCGGCCCGCAGCGGGGGACTCACCGGCGCGCTGTACGTTCACGCCAAGATCGGGATCGTCGACGACGCTTGGCTGACGGTTGGGTCGGCCAACCTCAACGAGCACTCGTTCTTCAACGACACCGAGATGAACGTCGTGACATGCGATCGCACCGTCGCTCGCGAGACGCGGCTGCGGCTCTG
The DNA here is from genome assembly GCA_963735615.1 of uncultured Solirubrobacteraceae bacterium. Classification (GTDB taxonomy): domain Bacteria; phylum Actinomycetota; class Thermoleophilia; order Solirubrobacterales; family Solirubrobacteraceae; genus Palsa-744. The sequence goes on along the minus strand of CAVTLO010000001.1, from coordinate 618,567 downwards.
GGTTGAGCATCTGGAGCGCCCGGCCGAGGAGGTCTCCGGCGAGCTGGTCCGGTCATCGACGAATTGTGGCGCCCGATCGCCGGCGAGTAGGGGCTCGCCGCGCTTTTCGGCGCTCGAGCAAACCATCGGCTCCAGGAGCTCCCCGGCATCTCGCGCCGCTCGATGGGACTCCTTGGACCCCTTGACAGCCTGCTTGTTGACGGCTGAACGCTGAGTGCGGCCCGTCAGCGCTTGCCGTCCATCTCTTGGCCACGCTTTTGAAGGAAACTGCCGTACCCAAGGTTTGCGGAAAGTCCACATTCAGGAAGGCGGTCAACTACCGGGTCGTGCCCGGCCGTGTCTGCCGATACATGTCAAGGATGCATGTCAAGAATACCCTCACCGCTGCGTTGCGGAGTTAGGATCACCATGACAGGCACACGAATGCGCGCCCTGCTGCTGTCGGGTGCTGCTGGGATGCTCATGCTCGGCCTCGCCGGTCCTGCCTCGGCGGCGGAAACATCCGCCACCGTGACCGTCACGGGCGGCGCGCTGTCGATCACCGTACCCGTCAGTGCCGGCAATCTTGGCACCCGGGAAAACACCGTTGTCGGTGGGACCATCAGCGGCCCGTTGGGCGAAGTTCAGGTCAGCGACGCGCGTGCTGCCGCGGCGGGTGCCGGCTGGGTCGCGACCGTCATTTCGACGGCCTTCACGCCGCCCTCGGGCCCGACGATCGGCGCCGCCGAGGTGGGCTACACCGCCGGGGCGATCACGAAGGTTGGAACGGCGACCTTCACGGCAAATAATCCAACCAACCTCACCGGTGTCGTCGCGGCCGTCACCGCGACCGGGATCACGGGTGATAACTCCGCGACGTGGGACCCCACGATCAATGTCTTCGTCGCGGGAGGCATGGCCGCCGGCGTCTATACGGGAACGATCACGCAGTCCGTGTCCTAGTTATGAGCGTTCGCTCGTCTAGGCATCTGCACGGACGGGCGTGCGAGCGCTTTATCCAGGTCACGCGACGTCTCGTAGCAGCCGTCGCCTTTACCGCCGCGGTGGGAACGCCAGTCAGCGTGTCCACAGCGGCGCAGGTCGCGAGGGCGCGAGCAGTCCCGGTCGGCAGCATGGGTGTGCAGCTGCTCGAAGTCCCTGTCAGCGGATACAGCGATCCTAGAGCGCGCCTTTACATAATTGATCACCTGCACCCGGGGACGACCATCCATCGCCGGATCGAGATCTCCAACACGACGGCCTCAACCCTGCACGTCGTCACCTACCCTGCTGCTGCCACTATCAGCCAGGGCGCGTTCGTCGGCGCCGCCGCACACACCCCGAATGAATTGTCCACCTGGACGTCGGTTCTTCCTGGCTCCTGCGACGTCCCTGCCAGTGGGCACGCGATCGCCACCGTGACGATCGCCGTTCCTCGCGACGCGCCTCCCGGGGAACAGTACGGCGTGGTCTGGGCCGAGACGCGCTCCTCTGCGCCCGCTGGTGGTGGCATCACCCAAGTCAGCCGGGTCGGGATTCGCCTCTACATCTCCATCGGTCCCGGGGGTGCGCCGGCATCAAAGTTCACGATCGAGTCGCTTACCGGCAAACGCTCATCCGACGGTCAGCCGGAGGTTCTCGCGAGCGTGCACAACACCGGCGGGCGAGCGCTCGACATGAGCGGAACCCTGCGACTCTCGGCCGGCCCCGGTGGACTCAGCGCCGGCCCGTTCCCCGCCAACCTCGGTACTACGCTGGCGATCGGCGCCACCGAGGCAATCATAATCATGCTGGACAGACAGATACCGGACGGCCCGTGGCACGCGCTGGTCACCCTCCGCAGCGGACTGATCGAACGCAGCGCGCGCGCCACTATCAACTTCCCGGCAGCAGCGACATCTCACCGGTCCTACCATCTGATCGCCGGCCTCGTCATCCTCCTCCTGCTCGTTGGTATGTTCGCGGCGCTCGTCGTGAGGAGGCGTCGCGATCAGCCACCGCCTGGACCGCTCAGGGTGGCGTCCGAACGTTTCTAGCCGGCGTAGGACTTCGCCAGCTCGACGAGCAGGCGCACGCCGTAGCCGGACGCGCCCTTGCCGACGTACGCGCGGTCGAGCTCCCACGCGGAGCCGGCGATGTCCAGGTGCGCCCACGGCGTCTCGCCGACGAAGTTCGACAGGAACGCCCCGCCGACGATCGTGCCCGCTTTGCGACCTTCGGGGGCGTTGTCGAGGTCGCCGTAGGTGCCCTTGATCAGCGCGTCGTACTCCTCGTGCAGCGGCAGGCGCCAGACGATCTCGCCGCTGCGATCGCCGGCGGCCGATAGCCGCCCGGCCCAGTCGTCGTCGCTGCTCATCAGCCCGGCGTAGGTCGAGCCGAGCGCGATGATCACCGCGCCGGTGAGCGTCGCCAGGTCGACGATCCGCTCGGCGCCCTCGCCGACGGCGTGCCACAGGCAGTCGGCCAGCACCAGCCGGCCCTCCGCGTCGGTGTTGTTGACCTCGATCGTTTTGCCGTTCGCCGCCGTGACGATGTCCCCCGGCTTGATCGCGCGTCCGCTCGGGAGGTTCTCGGTCGCGCCGACCACCGCGACGAGCTTGATCGGCAGTCGCAAGCGCGCGATCGCGGAGACCGCCTCGATCACTGCGGCGCCGCCGGACATGTCGAACTTCATCTCTGCCATCTTCGCCCCCGGCTTCAGCGAGATGCCGCCGCTGTCGAACGTCACCGCCTTGCCGACGAAGCCGAGCACCGGTCCGGACGCGCCCGGACCGTCGTAACGAATTGTGATTAGGGCCGGCTCCTCCTCGGAGCCCTGTGCGACGGCGGCGAACGCGCCCATGCCGCGCGCGACGAGCCCGTCGCGTCCCTCCACCTGCACCGTGACACCCTCGAGGTCGCGCTCGAGCGCCTTCGCGTACTCGCCGAGCGCGGTCGGCGTGAGGTCGTTGCCGGGCCGGTTCTGCAGATCGCGCGCGCGGTTGACTGCTTCGCCGACCAGCGCCGCCGCGGCAACCGCCGTCTCGGTCCCATCGGGGCCGCTGACGATCAGGCGCTCGAGGTGCTTGGGCGGAGCATCCTCGCCCGCGTCCTCGCCGGCGGGCGCCGACTTGTGGGTGTCGAAGCTGTAGTCGCTGAGGATCGTGCCCTCGACGAGCGCCGCCGCGATCTCGTCTACCCCCGACGCCATCGTCGCGCCGGTGGGGAGCACCCAGCAGAACGTGCGCGTCGCCGTCTCCCGCGCTCGCTCACTCGCCACGGACGCGGCCACGCGGGCGCGCTCGGCGCTGAAGTCGGCCTGTGCGCCCAGTCCCACGACGAGCCAGCGCTTGCCGTCGGCGTGCGTCAGCGCGAGCGACTTGAACGAGCTGCGGGCCTCGCCCGAGGCGAGCAGCTCGCCGACCTGCGCCGGAGACTCCGGCGGGGCGCCCTCGCCGTCGAATATGCCGATCGCGATCGTGTCGGCGTCACTGGTGCTGGCTGGTTGGGCGATTGCGGTTATCTGCATGCGCCGGCACGATATCCAGCTTGCCAGCAGCTCGTCGGTACCATTCTCGCTCTCTCATTCGATCCCACACGACCTCCTAGGAGAAGAGCCACCTCGATGTCCAAGACCGTGATCCTCGCCAGCGCGCGAACCCCCGTCGGCAAGATGGGCGGCGGCCTGTCCTCGCTGGAAGCCACCGAGCTCGGCGGAGTGGCGATCGCCGCAGCGCTCGAGCGCGCCGGCGTCGAGCCCGAGCAGGTAGAGCACATAGTCATGGGGCAGGTACTGCAGGCCGGTCAGGGGCAGATCCCCTCGCGCCAGGCTCAGATCAAAGCCGGCATCCCCAAGGACGTCTCCTCGGAGACGATTAATAAGGTCTGCGCTTCCGGCATGCGCGCGTCGGTGATCATCGATCAGGCGATCCGCGCCGGCGACATGAGCGTTGGCGTCGCCGGTGGCATGGAGTCGATGTCCAAGGCCCCGTACCTGCTGCCTCAGGCACGCTTCGGCTACCGCATGGGCGACGCGAAGATGCTCGACGCGATGGTCCACGACGGGCTCACCAACCCGTTCTCGGGCAAGCAGATGTTCGTCGAGGCGACCGAGGTCGGAGACGAGCTGGAGATCACGCGCGCGGACATGGACCGTTGGGCGCTGCGCTCCCACGAGTTGGCGCTGAAGGCGATCGACGAGGGGCGGCTGTCCGAGGAGATCGTGCCGGTGACGGTCAATGGCCGCAAGCAGAGCACGGTCGTCGAGATCGACGAGGGCCCGCGCAGGGACACCTCGCTCGAGAAGCTCGCAGCGCTGCCTGGTCTCGTCGGCAAGGAGGGCTCGCACACGGCGGGCAACTCGCCGGGCGTCAACGACGGCGGCGGTGCGCTCGTGCTCTCATCTGAGGAGTGGGCTCAGGCTAACGGCAAGGAGGCGCTCGCCGAGATCGTCGCGCACGCGCAGAGTGCGGACGACTTCGCCTACCTCGCAAGGACCCCCGCCAGTGCTGCCTTGAAGGCGCTGGAGAAGGCGGGGCTGCAGCCAGGCGACATCGACCTGTGGGAGATCAACGAGGCGTTCGCGTCGGTCACGCTCAACTCGATCCGCATGCTCGGCATCGATGAGGACAGGGTCAACGTCAACGGCGGTGCCGTCGCTCTCGGCCATCCGATCGGCGCCTCCGGCGCGCGCATCCTTGGGGCCCTCGTGCACGAGCTGCGCCGGCGCGGCGGTGGGCTCGGCTGCGCCGCGATCTGCTCCGGTGGCGGGCAAGGCGACGCGCTGATCCTCAGAGTGTGAGATGGCCGTGAGCACTTCGCCATACGGCGTCCTCGCTCGCTCGCGTGCCAAGCACGCCACGCTCGCTGCGTCCTTGTCTGGCTCGACTCACGACCATCTCAGCTAGCGGTGAGCGCCAGCGGTGATGGCGTAACCGGATCGCCGAACGGTCAGCCGCGCGGCGCCGCGTTCTTTGATCTCGACAAGACGCTGATGGCGGGCTCCTCGGGCGTGTTCTTCGCCCGCGCGGCCTATGAGACGGGGATGATCTCGCGCGGGCGGCTGGTTCATGACGTGTATGAAAACCTGCGCTTCCGCCTGCGTGGATCGACCGACGACCGCGCCGACGACGTGCGCAGGCGGGTGGGGGAGATGATCGCCGGCGTGCGCGTGCGCGACCTCGAGCGCTTGACCCCGCGTGTGCTCTCCGGCGTGCTTCCGCGCCTTTATCCGCAGATGCTCGCGCGCGCGTACGCCCACCAGGACGCGGGCCTCCCCGTTTACATCCTCACCGCCGCCTCGCAGGAGATGGCCGACCTGCTGGCGCGTGTGCTTGCGTTCGACGGCGGCCTCGGCTCGCGTTCGGAGGTTGTTGACGGCCGTTATACGGGGAGGCCCGCAGGTCCGTTCAACTACCGCGAGGGCAAGGTGCTATCGATGCGCGAGGTCGCCGAGCGCGACGCCATCGACTTGGCCGCCTCCTACGCGTACTCGGACTCGGAGTCCGACCTGCCGATGCTACGCGCCGTGCGCTATGCGGTGGTCGTCAATCCCGACGCCGTGCTCAGGCGGATCGCGCTCGAAGAGGGCTGGGAGGTGATCGAGCTCGATCGGCTCGGCAGGCGTCTGAAGGTGCTCGCGGCGCTCGGCACGGCGGCCGCGATCGGCGGCCTCGGCAACGCCGCGTGGTCGCGCGTGGGAGCGCGAATCGGCCCGCGGGCATAATCTGCGCTGCGCATGTCTCCGACGGAAGTCCAGAGCAAGATCCGCGTGGTCGTCGCCAAGCCCGGGCTCGACGGCCACGATCGCGGCGCCAAGATCATCGCGCGGGCGCTGCGCGACGCCGGCATGGAGGTGATCTACACGGGACTGCACCAGACGCCCGAGCAGATCGTCGAGACGGTCATCCAGGAGGACGCCGACGCGGTCGGCTTGTCGATCCTATCTGGCGCGCACATGACGCTCGTGCCGCGCGTCGTCGAGCTGTTGCGCGAGCAGGGCATCGATGACGTCGTGATCACCGTCGGCGGCACGATCCCCGCGGAAGACATCCCCGAGCTCAAGAGCCTGGGCGTCGCCGAGGTGTTCACGCCCGGCGCCCCAACGCAGGCGATCGTGGATTTCATCCGCGGTGCCGTCGTAGCTCGCTAAACCGATTGACTCGTCAGTCAACCGCGGGAACAGGTACGATTCACCCACTTAGACCCAAGGAGAAGGCGACCAAATGAAGATATGCGTCCTGGTGAAGGAGGTCCCGGACGCCGCCGTCGAGAAGAGGATCGACCCCTCGACGGGGCGCATGGACCGCAGCGGCGAGAAGAACCTCAACCCGTATGACACGCACGCCATCGAGGCGGCGATGCAGATCAAGGAGGGTGGCGCGGTCCCCGTCGAGGAGGTCGTCGCAGTGACTATGGGCCCGGACAGCGCGGTCCGCGCGCTGCACAAGGCGGTCTCGCTCGGTGCCGACCGCTCGGTGCACCTGAGCGACCCCGCGGTGGCCGGCTCCGACGTAGCCGCGACCGGCTACGCGCTCGCCAAGACGCTGCAGCGCGAGAGCCCCGACCTGGTGCTGCTCGGCCAGCAGTCTGACGACGGCGAGTGCTACACGATCGGCGCGGTCGTCGCCGAGCACCTCGGCATGCCGTCGCTGACGCAGGTGATCAAGATGGACGTCGATTCGGAGAGCCTGCGCTGCGAGCGCCAGGCCGAGTACGGCTACGACACCGTGCAGATCAAGCTGCCCGCGGTGATCTCCGTCGGCGACGCGATCAACGAGCCGCGCTACCCGTCGCTGAAGGCGATCATGGGCGCCAAGAAGAAGCCGCTCGACACCGTTACCGCAGGCGATGTCGACATCGACGCCTCGAAAGTCGGAGGCGAGAACTCCGCCGCCCAGTGGGTGGCCGCGAAGGCTCCGCCGGCAAAGGCCGCGGGCGAGATCATCGAGGACGAGGACACCGGCGAGACCGTCGAGAAAATCGTCGCCTGGCTCGACGAGAGGAAGCTGATCTAGATGTCGAACATTCTCGTTTACGCGCTGCACTACGACGGCGCGATCAACAAGAACTCGCTCGGCGCCGTCTCCGAGGGCGCCAAGCTCGCTGCCGAGCTCGGCGGCGAGGCGCACGCGCTGTTGCTCGGCGAGAGCGTCCCGCACGATCTCGCCGCCTCGCTAGGCAAATACGGCGCCAAGAAGGCGCTCGTGGCCGAGGGGCCTGAGGGGCTCGCACAGCCGCTTGTGGACGCGATGGCCAAGGCGATCACCGACGGCGGCTACAAGTACGCGCTGTTCGGCGGCGGCCTGCTCGGCTTCGAGATCGGCGCCGGCCTGGCGGCACGACTTGGCGCGGGCGTCGTCATGGAGGTCACCGCCGTGCGGGCTGAGAACGGCGAGCTGATCGCCGAGCGTCCGATCCTCGGCGACTCGTCGATCTCTGAGGTCAAATATCGCTCGGAGGTCGGCATCGTCATCGGCCGTCTGAACGCGTTTGAGATCAAGGACGTCGGCGGCGCTGATGCGCCTGTCGAGCAGCTCAGCTTCGAGCTCAGCGCGCAGGCACAGCAGGCGACGATGCTCACCCGCGGCGAACAGCGCGGCGCGGACGTCGACATCGAGGGCGCCGACATCCTCGTCGCCGGCGGTCGCGGTCTCGGCAAAGCCGAGGGCTTCCAGCTCGCCGAGGATCTTGCGGCGGCGTTCGGCAGCAATGCCGCGGTGGCCGCCACGCGCGCGGTTGTCGACGCCGGCTGGTACCCCTACGCGGCGCAGATCGGCCAGACGGGCAAGACCGTCGCGCCGAAGCTGTACCTCGCCGCCGGCATCTCCGGCGCGATCCAGCACAAGGTCGGGATGCAGGGCTCGGAGAACATCGTCGCGATCAACAAGGACTCAAACGCGCCGATCTTCGAATTCTCCGACCTCGGCATCGTCGGCGATCTCAACAAGATCCTGCCCAAGCTCACCGAGGCAGTGAAGGCCAAGAAGGGCAGCTGACATGGGCATCCCGACGCCGCGCTCCCAAAGGGAGGTCTGATCGTGTCCGGACACGGCTCCAGCAACGGGAAGGTCGTCCCGGCGGCCTTCCCGCCGCCGGTCGACTCGCGCAAGGAGTTCGTCAAGCGCGGGCTCGACGCCGAGGAGGAGCTGATCGAGGTCGGCGTCGTGATCGTCGGCGGCGGTACCGCCGGCCTCGCGTGCGCCAACCGCCTGCTGCAGCTGCTGGCGGACGATCCGGAGACGATGGAGCGCCTCGGCGAAGTGCCTGTGGCGGTCGTCGAGAAGGCCAAGACGTGCGGCGGGCACAACCTCTCCGGCGCGGTCATGCGCCCGGGGCCGCTCGAAGAGCTTTTTCCGGAGATGAGCCGCGAGGACTGGCGCAAGGAGGGCTTCGCGTTCGGCGAGGTCACGAAGGAGTCGGTGTACATGCTCACCGGCCCAAAGACCAAGCTCCCGGTGCCGATTCCGGCAGTGCCGAACTTCAAGAACCACGGCAACGAGGTCATCTCCGTCTCCGCGATGGCTCGCTACCAGCAACGCCAGGCCGAGGACGCCGGCGCGTACATCCTCACCGAGACCGCCGCCACGCAGCTGATCGTCGAGGACGGCAAGGTCGTCGGCGTCCGCTCCGGCGACAAGGGTCGCGGCAAGGACGGCGAGCCGCTCGGCAACTTCGAGCCCGGCACGGACATCAAGGCGCACGCCACGGTGCTCGCCGAGGGCTGCTGGGGGCACCTGACGGGCGCCGCGATCCAGGAGTTCGACCTCGCCAAAGGGCGCGAGCCGCAGGTGTGGGAGCTCGGCGTCAAGGAGGTCTGGAAGGTCCCCAAGCCGCTCGACCGGGTGATCCACACGTTCGTGCAGCCGTGGCCGCTGAAAGTCGCGGCCAAGTATGGACAGCTCGGCGGTACCTGGCTGTATCCGATGAAAGACGAGAAGACAGGCGAGGATCTCGTCTCGATCGGCTTCGTCGTGGACCTCAACTACCGCGATGCGACGACCTCCGCCCACGACCTGCTGCAGACGTTCAAGACGCATCCGCTCGTCAAGGGCATCCTCGAGGGCGGCGAACGCGTCGCGTGGGGTGCAAAGGCGCTTCCGGGCGGCGGCTACTGGTCGATGCCGAAGCTGTCGATGCCGGGCGCGGTGCTGGTCGGCGACTCCGGCGGGATGGTCGACACGGCGGCGCTGAAGGGCGTCCACCACTGCATCAAGTCGGGGATGCTGGCGGCCGAGTCGATCTACGCGGCGCTCAAGCGCGGTGGCAACGACTTGTCTGATTACGAGGACATGGTCGAGAAATCCGCAATCGGCACCGAGCTCTACCAGGTGCGCAACACGCGACAGGCGTTCCAGAAAGGGTTCCTCCTCGGCAGCCTGCTCGCGGGCCCGTCGATCATGTCGAAGGGCAAGGTGCCCCCGGGTCAGCAGGCCTGGCACCGCGATGATGCTGAGCCGATGTTCATCGGCAACACCAAGGACCGCTACCCCAAGCCTGACGGCAAATACACCTTCGACAAGCTCTCCTCGGTGTTCATCACCGGCAACGCCACCCGCGACGACGCCCCCAATCACATCCGCGTGCGCAAACACGTGCCGCGGGAGCTCGCCGAAACCTGGCGCTGGATGTGTCCCGCCGGGGTGTACGAGATCCCCGAGGACGCGCCTGAGCACGGCGACGTGGACGTGATCGTCAACTACACCAACTGCGTGCAATGCGGGGCGATCACCGCCAAGGGTGGGCGTCTGACGACCCCCGAGGGCGGCGACGGCCCGCTCTATCAGATCACCTGAACGGCGCCGTGGTACGGGAGTGGGAAACGCCTGCTGCCCGCGGCCGTGCGAAACCCATGCGCGTTTCGTGTGTTACGAAGATGTGATGAACAACATGTACCCGAGCGTACGCACCTTGCGCGTGCCCAGCGGTCGCCCGATCGTGGCGCTCGCGTGTGCCGTCGCCGTGCCGTGGCTGGCGCTCGCGCCCGCCGCGATGGGAGGCACGACGACGGTGTCGTCCACGAGCGTGAGTCAGGCCGTCGCCGACGCGGGCGCTACCGCGGGAGCCGGCGCCGGTCAAACTACTCCCCCGACTGGCAAGGCGAGCGCATCGGCGACCCTGCAGCAGTGCGCGACCGCGACGATCCCCCAAACGGAACGATCGGCCACCTTCGCCGGCGAAATGACCGCAATTCCGGGCACCGCGCGCATGCAGATACGCATCGAACTCGAGGAGCGCGCCCTCGGCGAATCGGTGTATCACACCGTCACTGCCACTGGCCTGGGCGTGTGGCACAGCTCCGCTCCCGGCGTGAAGATCTTCGCGCACATCCAGCAGGTGACCAACCTGTCGGCGCCGGCTGTCTACCGCGGCGCGGTGCGCTTCCGCTGGCTGAACGCCAAGGGTCGCCCGATCAAGATCCAGGAACTGCGCACGGCGCGCTGCGAACAGCCGGCCACGCAGTCCCCGACCGCTGGCGCCGGCCCGACGAGCACCACTCCCACCGGCACCACGACGGGTGCGGCGGATGCCTGATCGCCGCGCGCGAGCCGCGGCCCGCTAGAATCGAGCGACGATGAAGGCTCAGATCCACCCCAACTACGTACGCGCGCATGTCCGCTGCACGTGCGGCAACGAGTTCATTACGCGCGCCACTCAGGAGGAGCTGCACGTCGAGGTGTGCTCCAACTGCCACCCGTTCTACACGGGCAGGCAGAAGCTGATGGACACAGGTGGACGCGTCGAGCGCTTCCAGCGCCGGGTCGCCAAAGGCCGGCTGCACTCGGCGCAAGCTCGGTCCGCGCAGTAGTCCGATGGCAAGCGCCGTGGCTGACCCCGCGGCACCGTCGACGCTGGTCGAGGCCGACGGCGAGCTGAGCGCCCAGCGCGACGCACCCGTCGGCGGCCAGGCGGTGCTCGAGGGCGTGATGATGCGCGGCGTCTCCAACTGGGCGGTCGCTGTGCGCAAGCCGAGCACCGAGCAGCTGGCCGACGGCGAGCTTGGGCCGGAGGAGGCGGCGCTCGGCGAGATCGAGGTGACGACGCTGCCGCTGGACTCGGCGATGAGGCGTCATCGCAGCCTGCGACTGCCGATCCTGCGCGGAGTCATCGCGCTCGGCGGATCGATGGCGATCGGGTTCCGCGCCCTGGAGGTCTCGGCGAACGCGCAGATGCCGCCAGAGGAGAAGACCGCGGACTCCCAGCAGGAGGACGCGGAGGGCGCCAGCGAGACCCAGGAGATCCCCCGCGCGGTGTGGGCGGGCACGGTCATCGTCGCAGTCGTGCTGGCGATCGTCCTGTTCTTCGTAATTCCCGTCGGCCTGACCAGCCTCATCAAGGGCCAGCTCGGCTCCTCGTTGCTGTTCTGGGTGGTCGAGGGCACGATCCGCACAACCCTGTTCCTCGGCTACATGCTGCTGCTCTCGCGTGTGCGCGACCTGCGCCGCGTGTTCGAGTACCACGGCGCCGAGCACAAGACAATCTCGTGCTTCGAGGCCGGGCTGCCGCTTACGCCCGCCAACGCCCAGCGCTTCTCGCGGCTGCACCCGCGCTGCGGAACGAGCTTCCTGCTGGTCGTCATGATCGTCGCGATCTTCGTGTTCGCGCCGATCGGACTGCCTGCGTGGTACTGGCTGGTGGCCACGCGCATACTCGGCGTGCCCGTGATCGCCGGCATCTCCTTCGAGCTGATCAAGTTCGCCGGGCGCAACCGCAGCCGCGGCTGGGTACGCGCGGTGATGTGGCCGGGGCTGAAGCTGCAGCTGCTGACCACGCGCGAGCCGGACCTCGACCAGCTCGCGGTCGCGATCGCCGCGTTGCAGGCGGTGCTCGCGCGCGAGACGCCCGGCGAGCTCTCCGCCGCCGATCTGGTCGGCGTCGAGGTCGTCGCCTAGCCAGCCGCTTGCGGTGCGGGAGAGGCGCGCCGCGCCTATTCGGCGGGCGAGGCCGGGACGGTCCTGCGCACGAGCTCCTCCCAGCCGGCCTTCAGTCGCTGCAGCGGCATCTCGCGCAAGTCGCGCAGGTACAGGAAGAAGTCGGCGCTGAGGCACGCGAGCAGCGTCTCCGCGAGGAACTCCGCGTCGCAGCGGGGGTCCGCCTCGCGCAGCAGCAGCGTGATGTGCAGCCGGTAGACGGCGTACGGGGGTGAGGCGAAGCGCGCCGCGCCGCCCTCGGCGGCGACGAGCAGCTCCGCCTGGCCGTCGAGCACGTCGAGCACGGCGTGGCCGAACGCGATCAGCCGCTCGCAAGGCGGCGCGCCCGGGCCGAGCGGCGGCGCGCCCCTGATGATGTTTTCCTGGAACACTCGCTCGCGCTCGCTGAGCACTGCACGGGCTAGCGCCGCGCGCGAGCCGAAGCGGCGGAACAGCGTGCCCTTGCCTACGCCCGCGGCCTCCGCGACCTCGTCCATCGACACGCACCCCGCGCCGTGCTCCGCGAACAGGCGCTGGGCTGCACACAGGATCCGCGCACGGTTGCGCACGGCGTCCGCGCGCTCGGCCGAGCTCGCCTCGATCAGCGGCAGCTCGAGAGCTATGAGAGGCTCCGCGACCTGCGCCGATGGCTCGTCCGTATGGGTCAGCGGCTCCTCGGCATGGGTGTCCATGTGCACAACGATACTAAATGGACTGCAGTCCGATTGTGCTAACCTCCTTCCGAAGTAAACGGACTACGGTCCGAAACCATATCTACGAAGGAGTTCCAATGAGCACAGCCACAACACAGCCGCTCGCCACCGGGACCTGGAAGATCGACAAGATCCACTCGCACGTCGGCTTCGCGGTCAAGCACATGGTCGTCTCGACGTTTCGCGGCCAGTTCGAGGACTACGACGGGTCGTTGACCACCGATGCGGATGGGTCGCCGCGCCTGCAAGGCGCCGTCCGCGTCGACTCGATCGTCGTCAAGGACGAGAACCTCGCAGCACACCTCAAAGCCCCCGACTTCTTCGACAGCGAGCGCTATCCCGAGATCGGCTTCGCCTCGAGCGCCGTGAACCTCGCCGACGGCGGCGAGCTTGAGGTCGAGGGAGAGCTCACGATCAAGGGCAACACGCATCGCGTGACAGCGCGCGGAAGCCTCACAGGGCCACACGCCGACCTCGCCGACAACGAGCGGATCGGCGTCGAGCTGGAGGCGGTCATCGACCGTCGTCAGTACGGGCTCGAGTACAACGCGACGCTGCCCAAGGGCGGGTTCGCGCTCGATAACGACGTCCAGCTGCAGGTCTCGCTGGAGCTCGTGCGGGAGGCGTAGCCATCATGCAGATCCTCGGACTATCCGGCAGCCTGCGTCGCGACTCCCACAACACGCGCTTGTTGGCGGGAGCGCGCACGCTGCTGCCGTCCGGGGTCGAGCTCGTGATCTTCGACCAGCTGGCCGAGATCCCGCCGTACAGCGAGGACGACGAGCACGAGCCGTCTCCCTGCGGTCCACGCCCTGACGGCGGCGATCGCCGGCGCGGACGCCCTGCTCGTGGCCACGCCTGAGTACAACGCCTCGATCCCCGGAGCGCTCAAGAACGCGCTCGACTGGGTCTCGCGGCCGCTCGCCACGACGCCGCTGCGCGGCAAGCCGGCTGCGGTCGTCGGCGCCAGCACGGGCCTGTTCGGAGCCGTGTGGGCGCAGGCGGAGCTGCGCAAGGTGCTCAGCACGATCGGTGCACGCGTGGTCGATCGCGAGCTGGCGATCGGCCAGGCCGAGGACGCGCTCGGTCCCGACGGGCTGCCGCTGGAGCGCGACAGCGATCGAGGAGCTCTCGGCGACGCTCGACGAGCTGCTCGAGCTCGCCAAGCCGATCCGCGTAGCGGCCTGAGCTCCGGGTGGGCGCCCCGCGTCCGGCGGGAACGGGGCGATACGCTCGCTCAGATGATCGAAGATCTCGTCAAGCAGATCGAGACGCGCTTTGCCGAGCTGGGCGCACAGATGACCGACCCCGAGGTGATCTCCGACCGCGAGCGCTACGCCGAGGTCGGCCGCGCCTACAGCCAGCTCGAGCCCGCGGCGAAGCTCGCCGCGCAGTGGCGCCATGCCCATGACGACGCGGCCGGCGCGGAGGAGCTGCTCGCGGAGATGGGCGAGGACGCGGAGATGCGCGAGGAGCTGGGGGAGGCGCGCCGGCGGATCGAGGAGATCGAGGAGGAGATCCGCCTGGCGATGGTCGAGCGCGACCCCAACGACGACAAGAGTGTGATCGTCGAAATCCAGGGCGGCGCCGGCGGCGACGAGGCCAGCCTGTGGGCGGGGGACCTGTACAGGATGCTCGTGCGCTACGCCGAACGGCGGGGCTTTCAGACGGAGCAGCTCGACGTCGGCGACGGCAAGTACACGTTTGCTATCAAGTCCCCACCCACCACCCCCGACCGACCAGATGGGGCGTACTCGGTGTTCAAGTACGAGGGCGGCACCCACCGCGTCCAGCGCGTGCCCCAGACCGAGTCCCAGGGGCGTATCCACACGTCCACCGCGACCATCGCGGTGCTGCCGGAGGCCGAGGACGTGGATGTGCAGATCGACCCGAACGACCTGCAGATCGACGTCTACCGCTCCTCCGGGCCGGGCGGGCAGTCGGTCAATACGACCGACTCGGCGGTGCGCGTGACGCACAAGCCGTCGGGGATCGTCGTCTCGATGCAGGACGAGAAGTCCCAGCTGCAGAACCGCGAGAAGGCGCTGCGCGTGCTGCGCGCGCGGCTGTACGAGCGGGCGCTTGCCGAGCAGCAGGCCGAGCTCGCCGCGGATCGGCGCTCGCAGGTTGGGACCGGCGATCGGGCCGAGAAGATCCGCACGTACAACTACGGCGAGCGGCGCGTCACCGACCACCGCATCAAGCTCACCGTGCACAACCTCGATCAGGTCCTCGAAGGCGAGCTGGATGAGCTCACCGAGGCGCTGCAGTCGGACGAGAAGCGCCGGCGCCTGGAGACACAGGCGCTCGAATAGGTGCCTGTACGCCCGACGCACGTGCGATCCTCCCGACCCGCCTGATGCCTGCGCCCCTGACCATCGGCACCTCCGTGCGCGACGCGCTCGACGGCGCGATCACCGCGATCGCCGCCGCGGGCTGCGAAACCCCGCGCCTGGACGCTGAACTGCTGCTCGCGGACGTGCTCGGCGTCGGGCGCGAGCGGCTGTGCACTGACCCCGACCTGCTGGTCGCCGGGCCGGCGGTGCGCGCCTTCCAGAACGCCGTGCGGCGGCGCGCGGTGCAGCGCGAGCCGGTCGCCTACATCCTCGGGCGCCGCGGCTTTCGCCGTCTGGAGCTGTCGGTCGACCCGCGCGCCTTGATCCCGCGTCCGGAGAGCGAGTTGCTGGTGGAGGTCGCGCTGGGGCTCGGCTCGGGCGCGCGCGTGCTCGATCTGGGCACCGGCAGCGGCGCCGTGGCGCTCGCGCTGAAGGACGAGCGCCCCGACCTAAATGTCAGCGGCAGCGACGCCAGCGAGCGCGCGCTGGAGCTCGCCCGCGCGAACGCCCAGCGCTTGGCGCTGGATGTGCAGTGGCTACACGCCGATCTGTTCGACGGCGTCGGCGAGTTCGACGCGATCCTCTCCAACCCGCCCTACGTGGCCGAGTCCGAACGCGCCGAGCTGCAACCGGAGATCGTGCGCCACGAGCCGCCCGAGGCGCTGTTCGCGGGGCCGGATGGCCTCTCGATAATCCGCACGCTGCTCGCCCAGCTCACCGAGCGCCCGCAGGTGCGCTTTCTCGCGCTTGAGATCGGCGCCGGCCAGGCGCCGGCGGTCGCCGAGCTGGCGCGTGCGGCTGGCTTTGACACGATACGGTTCGAACGCGACCTCGCACGGGTACAGAGGGTTGTGGTGGCGGAGCGGAGCACGTGATGACTGCGAAGAGCGGCGAGCAGCAGGTGATCGGCGAGCAGGGCGCCAGGCGCCTGGAGCAGTGCGTCGCGGAAGGCGGCGTCGCGGTGTTCCCCACGGACACCGTCTACGGCGTGTGCTGCGATCCCGACAACGAGCAGGCGGCTCGACGCCTGTATGCGCTCAAGGGCCGCCCTGCGGCGCGCCCCGCCGCGGTCATGTTCTTCTCGCTCGAGCCCGCGCTAGAGATGCTTCCCGAGCTGGCGCCCGACGAGCGCGCCGCGCTTGCCGCGCTGCTGCCGGGTCCAGTGACGCTGCTGCTGTCCAATCCATCACTGCGCTTCGCACCCGCCTGCAGGACCGACCCCGTCACGCTCGGGCTGCGCGTCCCGCGCCTGCCGGAGCGACTGGGGGCGCTCGCGTCGCTGGTACGGCCCGTGATGCAGTCGAGCGCCAACCGCTCCGGCGAGCCCGACGCGCGAACGCTCGCCGAGGTGCCCCGCAGCATGCTCGACGGCGCCGACCTCGTGCTCGACGGCGGCGAGTTGCCAGGTACCCCCTCCACGGTGATCGATCTGCGCGACTACAGCGCGCAGCGGCGCTGGCATGTCCTGCGCGAGGGAGCGCTAGCGCGCAGCACCGTACGCGAGACGCTCACGTCGCTCGGCTGCTAGCCTCGTTGCAGCTGCCGTGACTGGCGCCTGAGGTGGAACCGACCACCGGGAAACGGCCAGCGAAACCGCCGCGCGCCTGGGCACCCTAGTCCTCACTGCCCGTCCCAAGGAGAGCGCCGTGTCCGAGCTGAGTCCTGACTACTTCAACCGCCCGCTCGCCGAGGTCGATCCCGAGGTCGCCGAGGCGCTGCGCGGGGAGCTCGAGCGCGAGCAGGACACGCTCGAGATGATCGCCTCGGAGAACTTCGTCCCGCGCGCCGTGCTCGAATGCCAGGGCTCGGTGCTGACCAACAAGTACGCCGAGGGCTACCCCGGCCGGCGCTACTACGGAGGCTGCGAGTGGGTCGACGTCTCCGAGCAGCTCGCGATCGACCGCGCCAAGGCGCTGTTCGGCGCCGAGCACGCCAACGTCCAGCCGCATTCCGGCTCGCAGGCCAACGCGTCCGCCTATCACGCGCTACTGCAACCGGGTGACACGATCATGGGCCTGTCGCTCGCGCACGGCGGCCATCTGAGCCACGGCATGAAGATCAACGTGTCCGGGCGCCTGTATGACATCGCCCCATACGAGGTCGATCGCGAGAGCAGCCTGATCGACATGGACGAGGTAGCTCGTATCGCGCGCGAGCGCCGCCCGAAGCTGCTGCTGACCGGCTGGTCTGCATATCCGCGCCAGCTCGACTTCGCGCGCTTTCGCGAGATCGCCGACGAGGTCGGTGCGCTGCTGATGGTCGACATGGCGCACTTCGCCGGGCTTGTCGCCGCCGGCCTGCACCCCAACCCGGTCGACTATGGCGCCGACGTCGTCACGACGACGACCCACAAGACGCTCGGTGGACCCCGCGCGGGGGTCATCCTCTGCAAGGAGGAGTTCGCGAAAAAGATCGACTCGGCCGTATTCCCCGGACAGCAGGGCGGCCCGCTCGAGCACGTGATCGCCGCCAAGGCCGTCGCCTTCAGGATCGCCGCGAGCGAGTTGTTCGCCGAGCGCCAGCGACGCACCGTCGCGGGCGCTCGCGCGCTCGCGCGGGAGTTGCTGAAGGCCGGTCACGGCGTCAACGTGCTCACCGGCGGCACCGACGTGCACCTGATCCTCGTCGATCTGCGCGAGACCGAGCCGGCGCTCACCGGCAGGCAGGCGGAGGATCGCCTGCATGAGATCCAAATCACCGTCAATCGCAACGCGATCCCGTTTGACCCGCGTCCCCCGATGGAAGCCTCCGGCCTGCGCATCGGCACGCCCGCGCTCGCCACGCGCGGGCTGCAGGAAGAGGACTTCGAGGAGATCGGGCGCATCCTCGCGATCGCGCTGACCCCCGCATACGAGTCGCGCGCCGGCGAGCTGGCCGAGCGCGTCGGCGCGATCGTCGAGCGCTATCCGCTTTACGAGAGCCTGGCGGCCGGCGCCCCCGTTTAGATCGTGGGGCGAAGCCCCGGGAGAGCGCTCACCCACGCGCCGCCCCCGCCGACCTCCCGGCCTGCGATGCTTTACACGAGCCGATGGCGCATCCAACCGAGCTCGACGCGCTTTACGCCTTCCTCGCAGCCGCGGTCCTCACCGCGCTGCTGACGCCGCTCACGATGCGCTTCGCGAGGGCCATCGGCGCAATCGACGAGCCGCGCGAGCGAGGGCTGTCCGAGCGCCCGACGCCGCTGCTCGGAGGCCTTGCGATCTTCGCCGGCGCGCTCGTTGCCGGCCTGATCTGGCTGCCCTCCGGCTACGCCCGCGAAGCGCAGCCGCAGCTGTGGCACGGCGTGCTGCTCGCCGCCGCGGTGATCACGTTCGTCGGCGCGCTCGATGACCGCTTCGAGCTGCACCCCGCGCTGAAGCTCGTTGGCCAGGTGCTCGCGGCGGTGATCGTCGTGCACTACGGCGTGGCAGTGAAGGCGATTACGCTGCCGTTCGTCGGCCACCTCTCGTTCCCCAACACCGGGCCCGCCGACGCCGGCCCGGTACTGACTGTGATCGGCCTGGTGGTGATGATGAACGTCGTCAACTTCTCCGACGGCGTCGACGGCCTGGCGGCCGGCGTGTGCGCGATCATCGCCGCGGCGATGGCCGTCATCGCATTCGACCTCGGACGCCAGGAACCGGGGGTGCTCGCGGCGCTGACTGCTGGCGCGGCGCTTGGCTTCCTCGTCTACAACTTCCCGCCGGCGAAGAGCTTCATGGGCGACTGCGGGGCACAGCTGCTCGGCCTGCTGATGGGCGTCATCACGGTCGAGGCCGCCGTCAAGACCGAGGCGGTCGTCTCGTTCGTGCTGCCACTGATCTTGCTGGCCGTGCCGTTCCTGGACACGACCTTCGTCGTGCTCAAGCGCCTGAAGTACCGCCAGCCGATCTACCGCCCTGACAGCGAGCACTTCCACCACCGCATGGCCCGCATCGGCTTCTCCAGCCGCCGCACGATCGCCTACCTGTACGCGTGGACGCTGCTGCTCGCCGGCATGGCGTTGGCGCTGCGCTTCGTCCCCTACAGCGACCACAAAGGCCATTACAGCACCGGCTGGACGCTAGTAATGCTCGCCATTGGGCTGCTCGTCGTCGCGGCCAGCGTGTATCTCGTGTACGTGCTCGAGATCCTCAAGTTCAGGCGGCTGGACGCGATCCGCCTGCGGCGGCTGCGCCCGGGGGCCTCACCAGCGGAGATCGAGCTGGACGTCGCGAAGCACCTGGAAACCGGTGAGTTCGAGGCGGTGTCGCAGCTGGGGGATCGCGACGTGCACGTGCTCGATGATGCGGTGGCTGGTGGGGTTGAGCAGCGGGTTGGCAAGCGACAGGTGGATGAGGACCGCGTAGGCGCAAACCAGGAGCGTGCCGGCAAGCAGGCGCCGATTGCCGCTGACGGCCGCTAGCGGCAGCACCCAGATCGCATACCACGGCAACAGCCACGCCGTCGAGACCAGCAGCGCGATCGTGCTCCAGCCGGCCGCCACGCGCCAGTCCGCACCGCGCGCGGTGCGCCACAGCGCGTACACGAGCACCGCGAGGAAGCCCGCGACGTAGAGGTTGCGCCACCAGTGCGGCGTCCCGCTCAGGCCCAGTAGGCGCGCGGTCTCGGCTGGCACGCTGTGCGTCGCGACCAACTGTTGCTGCTCGCCGATCGCGTTGAGGAAGCCGAACGCGTGCGCGCCGAAGCCGAGCAGGCCCACAAGCGCCACCGCCAGCAGCGCCGCGCCGGCGCCGAGTGCCACGCGCACGCGCTCGCTGGTGCGCGGCGAGGCGAGCACCAGGAACGGCAGCACCAGACCCGCGGTGAGCTTCAGGCCGACACCCGCGGCGAGTGCCGCCGCCGCCGTGCGCGGATGCGAGCCCGCGCGCTCGGCGCCGGCGGTCAACGCGAGCGCGGCCGCCAGCGCCAGCAGCAGCAGCGCGTCGTTGTGCGCCCCGCCCTCAGCTAGCACCAGCATCACTGGGTTCAGGCCGACGAACGCCGCCGCCCACGTGGGAGAGTGGCCCATGCGCCCGGCCGCGCGCGCGATCAGCGCGACCGCGCCGAGGCTCGCAAGCACGGCGAGCGCCTTGAACGCCCACAGCCCGCCGGCCAGCCCCAGCGGCACAAAGATGTAGCTCAGGAGCGTAAACAGCGGACCGTATGGCGAGTTCTGAAAGGGCCAGCCGACGAACTGGTACGCCGGGTCGGCTGGCGCTTCGGCGGCAAAGTGCGTGTACGGGTCGAGGCCGTGCAGGACGCCCATGCGCGCGAACGCCAGGTAGCCGAATACGTCCTGGGAGATCAGCGGCGGCCCCAGCAGCAGGATCACGTTCGCGGCCACCATCGCGCTCGCGATCCACACGAGCGGCAACCTGCGCGCCGCCACCAGCACCAGCGCATAGCCGACGCAGATGGTGAGCATCAGCGCCTGAAAGCCGGTGCTTGAGAGGCCGATGCCGAGGCCTCGCAGCGGGCCGGCCAGCCACACCGGCCAGCCGCCCGAGCGGGCGGGGACGAACTGCGACGGTCCCGACGCGGCGCCTGCGCAAATCAAGAACACGCATACGACGATGCTCAGCAGCCCGAGCCCGCCGAGCGCGCGTACGATGCGAGACGGCGGCTGCGCACCTGCCGTCTCGCCCGCGCTTGCGGGAGTTCTCTCGGCGATCGAGGCGGGCGATAGGGGGGTCGTTGCGGCCTGTATCGCGCCATTGTTACCTCACGCCGCTCCGCGTGTGTCCCCTGGGGGCGGTAACCTGCAGAGCAGGCCATGCCACACGGGGGTCCCCGCGTGCATACACCTGCAGTCAAACCGTCCGGCCGCGGGCGGTGGTGGGGTGGGTGGGCCATTATCTTCATGCGACGTCGTAACCGCACACGCAACGCGCGCCGGGCTTCGGATGGCGCGCGCCCGCATCGCGTCCTGATCCTGTCCGCCGACGTCGGCGAGGGTCACGCCGCGGCCGCGCGCGCCCTCGCCGAGCAGATCGAAGCATCCGAGCAGCACGCCGAGGTAACCGTGATCGACGGGCTCGCCGCGATGGGCCCGCTGGTGCGCCCGGTGGTCGAGGACGGCTACCGCGTCCAGCTGCGCTTCTTCCCATGGACCTACACGCTCGTCTACTGGCTGCTCGAGCGGGTCATGCCGGTACGCGCGATCGCCCGGCGGCTGCTGTGCCTGGTGGGCTCGCGGCCGCTGGCGCGCGCGATCGCCGAACACGACCCCGATGTGGTCGTCTCCACCTACCCCGCTGTCACGGTCGTACTTGCACGGCTGCGACGCATCGGCGAGGTGCGCTGCTCGACCGTCGCCACGATCACAGACCTGACCGGGCTGTTCTTCTGGGCGCAGCCGGGCATCGACGTGCACCTGGTGATGTATGGCGAGTCGATGCCCTCCGTCGAGCGCATCGCCGGGCGCGGCAGCGTGCAGCTGGTGCGCCCGCTGATCTCAGCCGAGTTCCTGGAGCCACGCTGCCCGGTGCAGGCGCGCCGCGCGCTCGGCCTCTCCGAGGAGGGCCGCACGGTCGTCGTTTCCGGCGGCGGTTGGGGGGTCGGGGACATCGCCGGCGCTGTGCGCGAGTTCACGAAGGTGCCCGAGGTAAGCAGCATCGTCTGTCTCGCCGGGCGCAACGAGCAGCTGGCCGCGAAGCTGCGCGGCGCCTTTGCGGACGAACCGCGTGTGCGCGTGTACGGGTTCACCGACAAGATGCCCGAGATCCTGGCCGCGGCCGACGTGCTCGTGCACTCGACCGGTGGCGTCACCTGCCTGGAGGCGCGCGCGGCGGGCACGCCCGTTGTCTCCTACGGCCTGCCGGTCGGTCACGCGCGCCTAAACACGCGGGCGATGGCCGCGCTCGACCTCCTGCGCCTGGCCAACGACACCGACGAGCTGCGCACGCACGTCCAGGCGAGCTTCGCCGATGAGCGCCTCGCAGCACCGGGAGCGGGCGGGCAGTCCCCTGGAGTAGAGCAGGTCGCAGAGCTTCACAGCCACCCTTCGGCCGTCGACGTGGTGCTGCACGCGCCGCGACGCGTACGGCCGATTCCGCGCTGGCGGCTGCGCCTGGTGGCGCTTGCAACACAGCTGACGCTGCTGGCGCTCCTGGGCTCGTGGATGATGTCGACCGACGAGGTCGCGGCGGTGGCGGACAAGCTCCTGCGCGTGCACGAACTCGTCCACGTCGCGACCACGCAGCCGGACGTCGGCGTGATTGTGCATGCCCCCGCCGGCGACATCGTCTCGGTCGCGTCCAAGCTCGCGGCGAAGGGAATCCACGTGTCCTTCGCCGATGGCTCCGGCGTGCCTTCGCGCCAGCGCATCGTCGCGCTGCGTGCGCTGGGTGATGAGTTGCTCCCGGAAGTCTCCAGCGGTGCGCTGTTTCACTGGGTACGCACGCGCGGCGTGCTGGGCTCGCAGGCGCGCGCGCTGGGGCTGCATCACCACTTCTACTTCCTGCGGCCGCCCGGCGGGCTGTCGGTCGGTCAAACGGTGCTCGCGCGCAGCGATGGCGCGATCCCGGTAAAGGGCAAGCTGCGCCTGAGCGCCACCGGCGCGTTGCCTCAGCGACCGATGCGCGCCGGCGACGTGCTCGTGGTCGAGCTCAACGGATCGCCCGCCTCGCTGCTCGGGCTCGAACGCATCGTCTCCTGGCTCGGATCGTCCGGGCTCGGCGCCGAGCCGCTCGCGTGGCTCACGCGCTCGCCTTCCATCAACGCCAGCAGCAGCGGCGAGCGCGCGAGCAGCGCCGCGCCGGTGATCAGCACTACCAGCGACACGACCAGCGGTGCCCCGCCGAGCGGCGTGGCGCCGAAGCGCTCGCCGAACAGCACCGGCGCGAGCGCCACCGGCACGATCGTCTGAGTCACGAACACCACCGGCGCCACCTGGATCGCCGGGCGCGACTGCAGCGCGCTCATCTCGCTGAGCACGCCCACCGCCGAAGCTGCGGCCGTCGACAGGCCCCACAGCGCGGCCACGAGCAGATGGTGCTTGGAGAGGTCGTCGGAGGCGAGCTTCGTCGCGACGCCGCTCCAGCCGCCCGCGAGGCCCGCGCAGATCATCGTCACCTCCGCGCGCGAGCGCCCGAGCGCGCGCAACAGATACGGCAGCAGGCTCGCCAACGCTAGCGCCAGCAGCACCAGCGTGATCGTCAAGTGGCCACCGACTTCGCTGGCGCTGCGCGACGGCGCGCACAGCCCCGCGCCGACCACGCCCACGACGATCGCAAGCGTCGCCAGGTGCTCGCTGCGCCCCGCGTGCTCGCCGAGCAGCCGCCGGCCGAAGTACAGCAGCACCAGCAGGCCCGCCGCGAGCGCCGGCTGGACGACCACCAACGGCGCCAGCAGCAGCGCCACGACCTGCAGCGGCCAGCCGAGGATCGACAGACCCGTGCCCATCAGCCAGCGGGCACGCTTGAGGAGCCCCCGGACAAGCGCCAAGCGCAGGTACTCGTCGTGCGGCGCCTGCTTCGCGTCGATCGCTTGCAGGGCGATCCCTAGGCTGTAGAAGGCCGACGCCCCCACCGCCGCCACGATTCCCAGCACCAGATCGACCATGTCCGCCAACGATCATCGCACTCGAGGGACCTGTATCGCGGGTGCGCTCGGCGTTGGCGCGCTGGCGGGCTACGCGCTGCCCGCGCTGGCCGGCGCATGGCCGGCGCTGCGCCGGCCGCTCGGCGTCGAGGACCACACCGCCAGCGGCCGCGGCTACGCGCTGACCTTCGACGACGGGCCACACGCGCAGGGCACGCCGGCGGTGCTCGAGATCCTCGCTCGCGAGCGCGTGCAAGCGACGTTCTTTCTCGTCGGCGAGCAGGTACTGCGCAACCCGGCGCTCGCCCGCGAGATCGTCGACGCCGGGCATGGCATCGCGCTGCACTGCCACCGCCATCGCAACCTGCTGCGCCTGACGCCGCGCCAGGTCCACGAGGACATCGCGAGGGCGCACGACACGATTTCCACCCACACCGGCCGGGAGCCGCAGCTCTACCGCCCGCCCTACGGCGTCCTCAACGCCTCCGCGCTGCGCCTCGCGCGGGCGCGCAGCTGGCGCACGCTGCTGTGGAGCCACTGGGGCCGCGACTGGGACGCGTGCGCGACGCCCGCCTCGATTTCCGCGCTCGTCACCGGTGGCGCCGGTCCGGGTGCGGTGCTGCTTCTGCATGACGCCGACGACTACTCCGCGCCGGACTCATGGCGGCGCACCGCGGGCGCCCTGCCGCTCGTGCTTGAGACGCTCGCGCAGCGGGGTCTCGCACCGGAAGCTCCCTGAGTTGTCCGGGCGCCGGCGATATGCCGCAGCGAAACCCTGTATAGCGATGGTTATACCGAGGCCCAAGAACGAAAGCCCGGCCGCCTCGTAGACGCTGAATCGGCGGATAACATCGACGCCTTGTCCACGGTCGCACCGATCGACGCGCGCGGTCCCGCCGCGACGGTGTCCTCAGCCGAAGCGCCGCCGCTCGCGAATAGCCGCACGCGCACGCGTTGGTGGGTGGAGGCGCTAACGATCGTATGGCTGTGCTGGGTCTACGACGCGATCACGAACCTGGCGCCGCTGCGACTGCAGGCGGGGCTGGCCCATGGCCGCTCGCTGCTCAGCGTCGAGCGGACGCTGCACATCGACCCCGAGCGCGCGCTCGACCGCTGGCTCGCCGGGCATCACACGTTTGGGGCGCTGCTCTCCTACTACTACGACAACGCACATTTCGTCGTCACGCTGGGGCTGCTCGGCTTCCTGTGGTGGCGGCGAGCCGATATCTACGCGCCGCTGCGCAACATGCTCGTGCTCGCGAACGTGATCGCGTTCGTCGTTTTCTGGCTATATCCGGTGGCTCCGCCGCGCATGCTCCCCGGCTTCGTCGACGTCGTCGCCGCGAGTCACACGGTCGGCTCGTGGCACACCGGCTCGCTGGCGTCCGCCGCCAATCAGCTCGCCGCGATGCCCTCGCTGCACATCGCCTGGGCGGTGTGGTGCACGCTCGTGCTGTGGCGGATCTCCACGCGCCTGT
Source organism: uncultured Solirubrobacteraceae bacterium (assembly GCA_963735615.1). Classification (GTDB taxonomy): domain Bacteria; phylum Actinomycetota; class Thermoleophilia; order Solirubrobacterales; family Solirubrobacteraceae; genus Palsa-744. Next base: position 593,671 of record CAVTLO010000001.1, on the reverse strand, counting down.
GGGTGCGCGCGCTTGCCGTGATCTATCCGTTCGTGACTGGGTTCGCGGTGCTCTCCACGGGCAATCACTACGTGCTCGACATCCTCGGCGGGCTCGCAACGATCGCCCTATCGGCCGCGCTCGTCGCCTTGCTGCAGCGGCGTCCGAACGAGCTGCGATTCGGCGCGCGCGGACGGGCCATGGCCCCAAGAAGGCCCTGAGCCAGCGCGTACCGACTGTCACAAAGTTGTTACGAAGTCCAAGACCAGGTACACTCCCGCTCGCTGCCCCGCATTGCGTTGAGGGACGCTAAAGACTCTTTCGCGGCACACGGCGCGATGGCGGGTCTCGTCTGTAGGGTAGCCCTGAAAAATGTCAGACTTCGATGCCAACGACGGCCTCGCGCGCCTGCCCGGCTCCGCTCCGGGTCGGCGGCTGGCGCCCGCGCTCAGCTGGGCGGCAATCCTGCGCTATCCGGACGTCGTGTTCGTCGTCATTGCTGCAGCCGTCGCGCTCGCGCTCGGGGCGCCCGTGCTCGGCTGTGTGGTCGGTGCGGCGGCGTGGATCTGCCAGCGAGTGCTCGCGCAGCTCGACAGGCGCCTGATCCAAAGCGCCGCGCAGCTTCAGGCCCGCTTCGGCCTCAACTTGGTAGAGGCATTTGGGCGAATCTGGTTGCTTGCGGGGGCGATCGTCGTCGCTGCGGTCGCTGGTGGGCGCAGCGACGGCCTGGCTGCGTCGCTGACGATCTTCGCCGCCTACTCGATCGCCTTCATGAGGCGCTTGGTCGACGGGCGACCGGGAGGGCCGGGGCGATGAGCGCGGTCGCAGGGGCCCCACCGATCGCTCCTGAGATGGAAGCCCGCCCGCCCCGCCCGTCCGCGACGCCGCCGAAGCAGGGGATGAGTCAGGCCAAGAAGATCGTCCTCAGCCTCGGCGCCGCTTGGCTCGGCGGGATCGTTCTGTTCATCATCCTGTTCGGCTTCAAGTCGCACAAGGCGCCGGCCGTCGCCAGTGGCGTCTTCTCACCGACCGATGAGTTCAAACTCGACACCTGGTTCAAGCTCGGGCCGATCGCCTTCAACAAGGGCGTGCTCTACCTGCTGCTGACGGTCGGGATCACGCTCGGGGTGATGCTCTACGTCGCCAAACGGCTAAAGCAGCGTCCAGGTCGCCTGCAGGTCGCGGTGGAGGCGTTCTACGACTTCACCCGCCGCATGTCGTCAGAAAACCTCGACCCGCAGATGGAACGGAAGTACTTCCCGTTGATCGCGACGATCTTCGTGTTCATCCTCGTGTCCAACCTGATCGGCTACATCCCGTTGCCGGTCGACTCGGGTGAGAGCTTCAACGTCTTCGGTGCGCACATTCCCTCGCTGCAGATCTACGCGGCGGACACCAACGTCGCGTTCCCGCTGGTCCTCGCGCTGAGCGTGTTCGTGCTCTTCACCTACGAGGGGATCAAGCACCACGGACCGCTCGGATACCTGAAAAGCCTGATGCCAGGCGGCGTCAACGGCCCGATCGTGCCGCTGATCTTCGGCATCGAGCTCCTCTCGAACTTCCTGCGCCTGATCTCGCTGACCGTGCGCCTGTGGGCGAACCTACTCGCGGGGCACATGCTGATCGCGTTCATGGGCGGCGAGTTGGGCGTGCTCGTTGGAGATCAGTGGGTCCAATGGCTCCTGTTGCCGTTCGGAATCGCGATCTTCTTGTTCGAGGCTGTGCTGATCGCCGGCCTGCAAGCCTTCATCTTTTCCATCCTGACCGCCATCTATCTCGGTAGCGCGGTCTCAAGCCACTAGTAATCACACAAGGGAGCTATCGAGCGATGCTGTTTGTACACATCTTCAGTGCGTTTCACCCGCTGCTCGGCGTAGCGGAACCGATCATCAAGCAGAGCCAAGACGCCGGCCGTGCGATCGCGCTCGGCGTCGGCGCCGGAGGCGGCGCCGCCGGCGCCGGCGCGGGCATCGGGGCCGTGTTCAACGCTTCGATCCAAGCCAAGACGCGTCAGCCAGAGCTGGCCAAAGAAGTCGAACGCGACCAGTGGCTCGGCTTCGCGCTCACGGAGGCCTGCTTCTTCTACGGGCTCGTCGGCGGCTTCATCGCCTTCTTCCTCTAGGCCGCGATGCTCGCCGTTACAAACATCCCACTCGCCTCCGGCGGCTCGTTCCTGATCAGCCCTAACGTGGGGCTGATGGTCTGGACGATCGTGGTGTTCGCGATTTCGCTGATCGTTTTGCGCAGATGGGTGTTCCCGTTCATCGGCAAAGCGCTGGACGCGCGTGCCAAGACGATCGCGGGCGACATCGACGCCGCCGCCGATCTGCGCAAGGCGGCAGACCAGGTGCTCGACGAATACCGCGAGCGCCTGAAGGAGGCCAGGACCCAGTCCGAGGAGATCCTCCAGCGCGCCCGCCAGACCGCCGACTCACACGAGCACGAGGCCCGCGAGCGCGGCAAGGAGATCCTCGCCGAGGCCGCCAAGAAGGCCGAGCGCGACATCGACGCCGCGACCAAGCGCGCGCTCGACGACATCCGCCGCGAGGTCGCCGACCTGACGATCATGGCCACCGAGAAGGTCACGCGCAAGACGCTCAACGACGCCGACCAGCGGCGCCTGGTCGAGGAGGCGCTGAGCGAACTGGACTTCTCCAGCCTGTCATCTGAGGCCGTCTCGTGAGACCGACCGTCGAACACGACTTCGCATCGCAGGAGCGGACGTCCTGTGGCGGTGACAACTAAATGGAGGAGCTCGCCCAGGTATACGCCCGCTCGCTGTTCCAAGCGGCGCTCGAGCACGGCAAGCTGGACGAGTTGCGCGAGCAGCTTGGTCAGTTCGCCGATGCCCTGGACCAGAACCACGAGCTCGCCGTGTTCTTCTTCTCGCCGTACTTCTCCACTACCGAGAAGCGCCAGGCGCTGGACACGCTGCTCGACGGCGCGGACGAGCTGTTCGTCAACTTCCTCGCGCTGCTCATCGAAAACCACCGCATGCCCGTGATCTTCCGCATCCGTCACGAGTACGAGCGGCTGTGGGACGAGGAGAACAGAACGCTGCCGGTGGAGATCACGAGCGCGATCGCGCTCGACGACGCCACCACCGAGAGCCTCGGCCGCACGATCGGCGAGCGCGCCGGACGCAAGGTCACGCTCGCCGCGCGCGTGGACCCGGACATCCTCGGCGGCATCATCATCAGGGTCGGCAACTCGATCCTCGACGCCTCTATTCGCAACCGACTGGAGCAGCTGCGCAGGCACGTTGCCCAAGGAGCCGCTTAGACATGCAGATCAACCCAGACGAGATCACAAGCATTTTGAAGAGCCGCATCGAGGGACTCGACAGCGGCACCGCGGAGCTGACCGAGGTGGGCACCGTGCTGTCGGTCGCCGACGGCATCGCACGCCTGCACGGCCTGGAGAACTGCATGTCCTTCGAGATGCTCGAGCTACCGCATGGCGTCACCGGCCTCGCGCTGAACCTTGAGTCCGACAACGTCGGCGCGGTGCTGTTCGGCGAGTGGGAGCACATCTCCGAGGGCGACACCGTCAAGCGCACCGGCAAACTGCTGGAGATCCCTGTCGGAGAGCAGATGCTCGGACGCATCGTCGATCCGCTCGGGCGCCCGCTCGACGGCAAGGGCGCGATCTCCATCGAGCAGACGCGCCCGGCCGAGTTCAAGGCGCCTGGCGTCGTGCAGCGCCAGCCGGTTAAGCAGCCGATGCAGACCGGCCTGAAGGCGATCGACGCGATGATCCCGATCGGCCGCGGCCAGCGCGAGTTGATCATCGGCGACCGCCAGACCGGCAAGACGGCGATCGCGATCGACACGATCATCAACAACAAGGACACCGGCGTGGTGTCTGTGTACGTGGCGATCGGCCAGCGCATGTCGACGGTCGTCGCGCTCGCGCAGACGCTCGAGGAATACGGCGCCCTGGAGAACACGATCATCGTTGCCGCGCCCGCCGACGAGGCGGCGCCGATCAAGTTCATGGCCCCGTACGCCGGCTGTGCGATGGCCGAGCACTTCCTCTACGAAGGCAAGCACGCGCTGTGTGTGTACGACGACCTGACCAAGCACGCCTACGCCTACAGGCAGATGTCGCTGCTGCTGCGCCGCCCGCCCGGTCGCGAGGCATACCCCGGCGACGTCTTCTACCTGCACTCGCGGCTGCTCGAGCGCGCGGTCAAGCTCAACGACGACCTCGGCGGCGGCTCGCTGACGGCGCTGCCGATCATCGAGACGCAGGCCGGCGACGTCTCCGCGTACATCCCTACGAACGTGATCTCGATCACCGACGGGCAGATCTTCCTCGAGTCCAAGCTGTTCAACTCGGGCGTGCGCCCGGCGATCAACGTCGGCATCTCGGTCTCGCGCGTCGGCGGCAACGCGCAGATCGGCCCGATGAAGAAAGTCGCCGGCAGGATCAAGCTCGAGCTTTCGCAGTACCGCGACCTCGAGGCATTTGCGCAGTTCGGCTCGGACCTCGATGCCGACACGCAGGCCACGCTTGCGCGTGGCGAGCGCCTGGTGGCGACGCTCAACCAGCACGAGCGCGAGCCCCTGGCGGTCGAGGATCAGACGGTGCAGATCTTCGCGGCCACCAACGGCTTCCTCGACCGTCTGCACGTCGAGCGCGTACAGGAGTTCTTGCTTGGGCTCACCGAGCGCCTGCACTCCCAGCATCAGGAGCTGCGCGCGAAGATCAACGGCGGCGACTGGTCGGATGAGACCCAGCATGAGGTGCGCGAGACGGTCAACGCGTTCGCCCAGGACTTCGGCTATGACCTCGACGAGGAGGGCCAGCCCATGGACGACGACGAGCCCCGCCCGCAGAGCAGCGCTCGTGACGTGGACTCCGTCGAGGACAAGGAGCCGCAGGCGGCATAGGCCGCCCGCGGGGCACAGCCATGGCTTCTCAGCGCGACGTCAAGAACAAGATCGCCTCGGTCAAGAACATCCAGAAGATCACGCGGGCGATGGAGGCGGTTGCCGCCGCACGCCTGCGCCGCGCCGAGCAGCGGATCGCGGTTCTGCGCCCGTACGCGGAGGCGATCGGACGCATGACCCGCCAGGCGGCCGAGGCGGCCGGCGCGGAGGCCCAGCGCCTGCCGCTGCTGCGCGCGCACGAGTCCGACACGGACGTGGGGCTGCTGCTGGTGACCGGCGACCGCGGCCTGGCCGGCGGCTTCAACTCGCAGATCGTCCGTGCCGGCGCGCGCCTCTCCACCGAGCTCTCCGAGCAGGGGCGGCGGGTCAACTGGTACGCGACCGGGCGCCGCGGCGTCTCCTCGCTGACCTTCCGCGGCAACGAGCTGAAAGGCGCCTACACAGGCTTCTCCGATCGACCCGCATACGCGGACGCGCGCACGATCGCCGACGACCTGATCCAGGCCTACGTCGACGGCAAGGTCGATCGCGTGGAGATGATCTACAACTCCTACGTCTCGCCGCTCACCCAGACCGTCACGCGCCAGACGCTGCTGCCGCTCACCGGCACCGCGATCGGCGGTGACGAGGATGGCGCCGCCGCCTCAGCCGCGAGCGCCAGGTCTCGTGGCTCGGTCGAGTACGAGCCCGACCCCGAGAAGATCCTCAGACGCCTGGTGCCCGACTACATCGAGATCTCGATCTACCGGGCGCTCGTCGAGTCCGCCGCGGGCTTCTTCGGCGCCCAGATGACCGCGATGCGCAGCGCGTCGGATAACGCCGGCGAAATCATCACCGAATACACACTGCAGATGAACCGGGCCCGCCAGGCCGAGATCACGCAGGAGATCATGGAGGTCGTGGCAGGGGCTGAGGGTCTTTCTTAGATGCGCGCTACAACGAGACTGCAAGAGAACTAGAGGAGACTTAGAGAACAATGGAGGCCAGCATCGCCACAGAGGCAACACCAACGAGCCCGGCCGCCAACGGCGACTCGGGCAAGCGCAACGTCGGTCGCATCGAGGAGATCCAGGGCGTCGTGATCGAGGCCGTGTTCCCCGACAGGCTGCCTGAGATCAACCACGCGATCACGATCGTGCGATCGGCCGCAAACCGCGAGGAGGAGGCGCCGCGGATCAGCGCCGGCGCGGAGGAGACACTGCTCGTGTGCGAGGTACAGCAGCACCTCGGTGATGACCGCGTGCGCGCGGTCGCGATGGACACCACGGATGGTCTGGCGCGAGGTCTCGAGGTGCTCGACACCGGCGGGCCGATCACGGTCCCCGTCGGAGAGGCGACGCTGGGGCGAATCTTCAACCTGCTCGGCGAGCCGATCGACCTTGGCGCCGATCTGCCGAAGGACGTCGAGCGCCGCGGCATCCACCAGGATGCCCCGCGCGCTGAGGACCTGACGCCGACGACCGAGATGTTCGAGACGGGCATCAAGGTCATCGATTTGCTCGCGCCGTACGCGAAGGGCGGCAAGGTCGGGCTGTTCGGCGGCGCCGGCGTCGGCAAGACGGTGCTGATCCAGGAGCTCATCCACAACCTCGCCAAGGAGCACGGCGGGCTGTCGGCGTTCTGCGGCGTGGGCGAGCGCTCGCGCGAGGGCAACGATCTGTGGCTGGAGATGAAGGAGTCGGGCGTGCTCGACAAGACGATGCTCGTGTTCGGGCAGATGAACGAGCCGCCCGGGGCGCGTATGCGTGTGGCGCTGTCGGGGTTGACGATGGCCGAATACTTCCGCGACCAGGGCCAGGACGTGCTGCTGTTCATCGACAACATCTTCCGTTTCGTGCAGGCCGGCTCCGAGGTCTCGGCGCTGCTCGGGCGCATGCCCTCGCAGGTCGGCTATCAGCCTACGCTCGAGACCGAGATGGGCCAGCTGCAGGAGCGCATCACCTCGACGCGAGAGGGCTCGGTGACCTCGGTGCAGGCGATCTACGTCCCCGCCGATGACCTCACGGACCCGGCGCCCGCGTCGGTGTTCGCGCACCTCAACGCCACCACCGTGCTCTCGCGGGCGATCTCCGAGAAAGGCATCTACCCGGCGGTAGATCCGCTCGACTCGACCTCGACGATCCTCAAGGCGGACGTGCTTGGCGAGGATCACTTCCGCGTCGCTAACAACGTCAAGGAGATCCTGCAGCGCTACAAGGAGCTCCAGGACATCATCGCGATCCTCGGTATTGACGAGCTCTCCGACGAGGACAAGCTGACGGTCTCGCGCGCGCGCCGGATCGAGCGCTTCCTCTCGCAGCCGTTCTTCGTCGCCGAAGAGTTCACGGGCACGCCCGGCGCGTATGTGCCGATCGCCGAGACGGTCCGCGGCTTCCAGGAGGTCATCGACGGCAAGCACGACGAGGTGCCCGAGAGCGCGTTCTTCCTAAAGGGCACGATCGACGAGGTTGTCGAGGCGGCCAAGAAATGAGACCGGCTGGCACGCGCTCGAGTCGACCCGGTGCGTGCAAAGGCGCGGGCGTAACTTCTAGCGAATCGTCTGTATAACGATGGCGCACAGCAAGTTTCCAGTGGAAGTGCTCACGCCGGAGGGCGAGGTGTTCTCCGACGAGGTCGAGATGCTCTCGACGTTCACGACCGTGGGCTCGATCGGGATTCTCGCCAACCACGAGCCGATTCTGGCGAGGCTCGAGCCGACCGAGCTGCGGCTGTACCGCTCGGAGAGCGAGATCGTGCGCTTCGCGCAGGCGGAGGGCTACATGCAGTTCGCCGATAACCGCGCGCTGGTACTCGTCGAGGAAGCGATCGCGCCCGAGCAGATCGACCGTCCGACCTTCGAGACCAAGCTCTCCGAAGCGCGCGCGAGCGCCGAGCGCGCCGAGAGCGGCAGCGAGGAGCAGGCGCGCGCGCTACGTGACGCAAAGCGCTACGAAGCGTTCTTGGCGGTAAAGCCGTAACCCCGCCGCTCAGGTACGTCCCCGGTCCGCCTCAGCCGCTAGCCTTCCCCGCTTCATGAGCGCAACACGCGAGCCAATCGGTGTGATCGGCACGGGCTATGTCGGGCTGGTCACGGCGGCAGGCTTTGCTGAGCTGGGCAGCGACGTCTGGTGCGTTGACATCGATGCCGCCAAGATCGAGCGCCTGCGTCGTGGCGAGGTACCGATCTATGAGCCCGGCCTGGAGGAGCTGCTGGCGCGCAACGCCGCGCGGTTGCACTTCTCCACCGATCTCGCCGGCGCGCTCGAGCACGCGCGGCTGCTGTTCGTCGCCGTCGGGACCCCGCCGACACATTCGGGGGACGCCGACCTAACGGCCGTGAACGCGGTGGTCGACGAGATGCCAGGCTCCGAGCGCCACGCCCTGGTGATGAAGTCGACCGTCCCGTGCGGTACGGGAGCGACGATCCAGCGTGTGCTACGCGAGCGGGGCAAGCAGGCGATGGCGTATGTCTCGTGTCCTGAGTTTCTGAAGGAGGGCTCGGCGGTCAACGACTTCAGGCATCCTGACCGCGTCGTCGTCGGTGACACAGGCGGCTGGGCGGGCGACGCCGTAGTCGAGCTCTACGCGCCCCTGAGTGCGGCGCTGGTGCGAACGGACGTAGCCAGCGCAGAGATGATTAAGCTAGCCTCGAATGCCTTCCTTGCGACCAAGATCTCGTTCATCAACGAGATTGCGAACGTGTGCGAGGAGACTGGCGCAGACGTGATCGAGGTCGGGCGGGGGGTGGGCCTCGACGATCGCATCGGCTCGAAGTTCCTTCAAGCGGGCATTGGCTATGGCGGCTCGTGCTTTACGAAGGATGTGAGCGCGCTCAAGCTGCTGGCGGCCAATTCCGGCTACCACTTCCAGCTCCTGAATGCCGTGACCGAGGTCAACGAGTTGCAGAAGCGGCGCGTGGTGTCGAAGCTGCAGCGTCACATCGGTGACCTTGCGGGCAAGCGGGTCGGTTTGCTTGGCCTGGCGTTCAAGCCGGAGACGGACGACATGAGGGGGGCGTCGTCGCTCGTGCTCGCCGCGCGGCTGCTGGCCGTGGGCGCGGTGGTCAGCGCGTACGACCCCGTCGCGGAGCAGGAGGCGCGCGAGCTGATGCCCGAGCTCTGCTACTGCGACTCCGCATTCGAGACCGTCAACGACGCCGACGCAGTGGTGCTCGTCACCGAGTGGAAGGAGCTGCGCGAGCTCGACTGGTCAAAAGTCGCACCTTTGATGCGCGGCGACCTTGTGATCGACGGGCGCAACGCGCTGGACCCGCAGGCGATACGCGCCGCGGGACTGACCTACGAGGGCATCGGCAGGCGATGAGGGCGGCGAGGCCGTCGCGTCGCCCTCTGAAGGTCCAACGCTGATGCAGGCCGTGATCCTGGTGGGAGGGCAGGGCACCCGCCTGCGCCCGCTGACCTCGACGGTGCCGAAGCCGGTGGTGCGGCTGGTGGACCGCCCGTTCATCGCGTACATGCTCGAGTGGCTGCGTGGGCACGGCATCGACGACGTGATCATGTCGTGCGGGTTCCTCGCGGATGGGGTGCGCAAGGTGCTGGGGGACGGCTCGCAGCTGGGCATCCGCCTGCGTTTCGTCGAGGAGCCCGACCCGCGCGGCACGGCAGGTGCGCTGAAGCTGGCAGAGCCGATGCTGGACGAGCGCTTCCTGATGCTCAACGGCGACGTGCTGACGGACATCGACCTGACGGCGCAGATCGCCCAGCACGAAGCGAGCGGTGCGCGCGCGACGCTCGCGCTGGTGCCGGTGTCGGACCCGACGGCATACGGCTTGGTGATCCTGCGGGAGGACCGCTCGGTGCGGGACTTCGTGGAGAAGCCGAGCTTAGACAGCGTCGAAAGCAACCTAATCAGCGCGGGCGCGTACGTGCTCGAGCGCGGGATTCTCGATTTGGTCGCGCCCGACCGCAACGTTTCGATCGAGCGCGAGGTGTGGCCGGCGCTGATCGGCAACGGCTTGTACGGCTTCCCTTCGGAGAGCTACTGGCTGGACATCGGCACGCCGTCGCGCTACCTACAGGGGACGTTCGACATCCTCGCGGGCAACGTGCAGACGGCGGTGCGCGAGCGGCTCGGCTCGGACTGGCTGGCGATCGACGAGAGCGCGCAGGTGCATGGCAGGGTGATCCCGCCGGCGGTGCTCGAGCGCGGTGTGGATGTCGCCCACGGCGCGCACGTCGGCAGCCTGGTGGTGCTCGCGGAGGAGGTGTCGATCGGGGCGGGCTCGACGGTGGAGCGCGCTGTGGTGCTTGAGGGGACGCAGATCGGCGAGGGCTGCGAGCTGCGCGACTGCATCATCGCGGCTGGCTGCCGCGTCGGCGCCGGCACGACGATCAGCGGCGGAGCGGTCCTTGGCGACGGTGTGCGCGTGGGGGCGCACAACGTGATCACGCGCGGGGCGCGTATCTTCCCTGGTGTCGAATTGCCAGACGGCGCGATCGAGTTCTAGGCTCCGACGTGTCCACGGCCACAATCCCCCCAGCACCACAGGAGGCGAGCACTAGATGAGCGACGGCGGCGCGACCGCGACACCCACCGCAGAGGAGCTCACACGCGAGAGCATCGCCCGGGTCGACCCCTCCGACCAGCTGGGCGACGTGCTGGCGCTGCCGGAGCACCTGCGCGACGCGCTCTGGCGGGTGGAGTCGGCGATCATGCAGGATTGGGACACGCCTGCGGGCCTGGTGGTGGCTGGCATGGGCGGCTCGGCGATCGGCGGCGCGCTGGCGCGCGCGGCGATGGGCGACCATGCGTCGCGCCCGATCTTCGTGACACGCGCGTACGGGTTGCCGCCGTGGACGACGCCGGACACGATGGTGCTGTGCGCGAGCTACTCGGGCGAGACGGAGGAGACGCTCGCGTGCTACGAGTCGGCGGGCGCACTAGGCGCGAAGCGCACGGTGGTGACGACCGGCGGACGCCTGGCAGAGATGGCGCGCGCGGACGGCGTGCCGGTGATCCCACTGCCAGGCGGCTTCCAGCCGCGCGCGGCAGTGGCGTACATGATCGTGGCGGCACTGGAGGTGGCGGCGCTGTGCGGCGCCGGCCCGCGGCTGACGCCGGAGATCGACGTGGCGGCTTCGCACATCGAGCAGCTAGTGGCGGAGTGGGGCCCGGACGCGGCGGAGGATTCGCTGGCGAAGGAGCTAGCGCGCGGTCTGCACGGCACGACGCCGGTGGTTGCTGGCGCGGGCCTGACGTCCCCGATCGCCTACCGCTGGAAGACGCAGATCAACGAGAACGCCAAGCAGCCGTGCTTCTGGAACGAACTACCGGAGCTCGACCACAACGAAATCGCTGGCTGGGAGGGGGCGGGCGATGTCGGACGCTTCTCGGCGGTGTTCCTCGACGACTCCGACGCGCATCCGCGCGTGAAGGAGCGGATGGACTTGACGGAGCGCCTGATCGCCGGCAACGCGTCCGCTAGCTTCCGCCTCGAGACACGCGGACAGACGGCGATCGAGCGCGTAATCTCGCTGGTGCTGCTGGGCGACCTCGTGTCGATCTACCTGGCGGCACTGCGCGGCGTCGATCCGGGACCTGTGCGCCTAATCGACGAGCTGAAGGGCGCGCTCGCCTCCCGCTGAGCTGGCCAGGAGTGTGTGATAGCTTCAGGGGGTGGCCGAGGAGCGCTGCGACGGGCCCAGGGTCCGCCACGCTCGGCCTTTCCTCCCTGTAGCAAGGGCGCTCATCTGACCGGACAGGAGGCTTCGTCATGTCAGCAATGACCCCCACCGCCACACGCACCACCGACTTCAAGGTCGCCGACCTTTCGCTCGCTGAGTTCGGCCGTAAGGAGATCACGCTCGCCGAGCACGAGATGCCCGGCCTGATGGCGATCCGCCGTGAGTACGCAGACGCCCAGCCCTTGGCAGGCGCGCGCATCACGGGCTCGCTGCATATGACGATCCAGACGGCGGTGTTGATCGAGACGCTGACGGCGCTCGGCGCGGAGGTCCGCTGGTGCAGTTGCAACATCTTCTCCACGCAGGACCACGCCGCAGCGGCGGTCGCCGTCGGCCCCGACGGCACGCCTGAGGACCCCCGCGGAGTGCCGGTGTACGCGTGGAAGGGCGAGACGCTCGAGGAGTACTGGTGGTGCACGGAGCAGGTGCTGCTTTGGCCGCAGGCCGGCGACGACGGCTCGGTGGGCCCGAACATGATCCTGGACGACGGCGGCGACGCGACCCTGCTGGTGCACAAGGGGACCGAATACGAGGCCGCGGGCGCAGTGCCCGACCCGGCTGGCGCCGAGTCTGAGGAGCTGGCGGTGATCCTGGGGGTACTGACGCGCTCGCTAGCGGAAGACCCGCAGCGCTGGACGCGCGTGGGCGAGGGCATCAAAGGCGTGACGGAGGAGACGACGACGGGCGTGCACCGCCTGTATGAGATGGTCGAGCGCGGCGAGCTGCTGTTCCCGGCGATCAACGTCAACGACTCGGTGACGAAGTCGAAGTTCGACAACCTGTACGGCTGCAGGCACTCGCTGATCGACGGCATCAACCGCGCCACCGACGTGATGATCGGCGGCAAGGTGGCGGTGGTGTGCGGCTTCGGCGACGTCGGCAAGGGCTGCGCGGAATCACTGCGCGGGCAGGGCGCGCGCGTGATCATCACGGAGATCGACCCGATCTGCGCGCTGCAGGCGGCGATGCAGGGCTACGAGGTCAAGACGCTCGAGGATGTGATCTCAAGCGCTGACATCTTCATTACAACGACCGGCAACAAGGACATCATCAAGGCGCAGGACATGACGCGCATGAAGCACCAGGCGGTCGTCGGCAACATCGGGCACTTCGACAACGAGATCGACATCGCGGGCCTCGCGCGGGTAGAGGGCATCGAGCGCGTGAACATCAAGCCGCAGGTCGACAAGTGGGTGTTCCCGGACGGCCACGCGATCATCCTGCTGTCGGAGGGCCGCCTGCTGAACCTCGGCAACGCGACCGGGCACCCAAGCTTCGTGATGAGCAACTCGTTCTCCAACCAGACGATCGCGCAGATCGAGCTGTTCACGAAGAACGACGAGTACGAGAAGAAGGTGTACGTGCTGCCGAAGCACCTGGACGAGAAGGTCGCCCGGCTGCATCTGGGTGCGCTCGGCGTGAAGCTGACGCGGCTGACAGACGAGCAGGCGGCGTACATCGGCGTGCCCGTTGACGGTCCCTACAAGCCGGACCACTACCGCTATTAGTCACGGCATGAAGGCAATGGTTTTGGCAGCGGGCTTGGGCACGCGGCTGCGCCCGCTGACGTACGAGATCACCAAGCCGATGGTGCCGGTGCTCGACCGGCCGGTGATGGAGCACATCGTCGAGCTGCTCGCCAAGCATGGCTTCGACGAGGTGATCGCCAACCTGCACTACTTCCCGGACTCGATCAAAGAGTACTTCGGCGAACGGCTGTCCTATCACCTGGAGGAGGAGCTGCTCGGCACGGCCGGCGGTGTGCGGGCGTGCGCGGGCTTCTTTGGCGAGGAGTCGTTCCTGGTGATCTCAGGTGATGCGCTGACGGACATCGACCTGAGCGCGTTCGCGGCGAGGCATCGCGAGACGGGCGCGGTCGGGACGCTGGCGGTCAAGCGGGTGGCGGACACGCGCGAGTACGGCGTCGTGCTGCACGACCGCGAGGGCAGGATCACGGGCTTCCAGGAGAAGCCCGCCCCGGAGGAGGCGCTGTCGAACCTGGGTAACTGCGGCATCTATGCGTTCAGCCCGCGCATCTTCGACTACTTCCCCGCACGCCCGTTCGTCGATTGGGCGCAGGACGTGTTTCCGGTGCTGCTCGAGAACGACGTGCCGTTCTACATCCACGAGATCGGCGAGTACTGGAACGACGTGGGCTCGCTGAGCGAGCTGCGCCACGGCACCTTCGACGCGCTGCGCGGCGAGCTGCGCCTGCAGGTCGAGGGCGAGGAAGTCAGCCCGGGGGTCGTGGTCGCGGGCGAGTCGCCGCTGCGGCCGGACACGGACGTCGATGCGCCCGCGTGGATCGGGCGCGATGTGCGCATCGGGCCGGGCGTGCGCCTGATGGGCCCGATCGTGCTCGGCGACGGCGTGAGCGTCGGCGGCGGCGCGCAGCTACGCGACAGCATCGTCTTCCCGGGGACCGACATCGCCGCCGACACGATCCTGATCGGCGCGATCGCCGGCCACGGCGGCATCGTGCAGAGCCTGCGCCGCCCCGGCTGACCATCCACGCCCGAGCATCCGTGGTCTACGACGGATGCTCGCCGCTTAACGCGAAGAGGCCCGCCGAAACGAGCCCCTTCACGGAAAGTGAGACTATGACAAGAGTCATCGTATCACGTTCCGATGACGAAATGGCTCTCGCTCATCGCAATTTGCGCCCTCAACATTCTGTTGAGGGACCATTTACATCCGCCGCCCTCGGGCGTAGCATCGGAGACACGACAGCAACGACCGAAGGAGCCTGTGATGCAGATTGACATCAAGGGTCGCAACGTCCCGGTCACCGACGAGCTCCGCATGCACGCGGAACGCCGTCTAGGGAAGGTCGCGCGGCAGGTCTCTGACCTCGCACGCCTGGAGATCGAGATCTTCAAGGAGCGCAACCCGCGTGTCGCCGACAGCCAGGTGGCAGAGTGCACGCTGTATCTGAAGGGCGTGACGCTGCGCGCGCGCGACGCCTCCCCGGAGATGCTGCACTCGCTGAACCTGGTCGTCGACGAGCTTGCGCGCCAGGTCAAGCGCCACCGGGACAAACTGCGCCACCGCCGCGACCGGCCGGCGAAGATCCCCCAGCAGGCGGTCGGATTGAGCGTCGCGCCCACGGGCCTGACGCTGCCGTCGCTGTGGGCGCCGCCCAGCAGCGGCTCGCAACCTGCGCTTTAGCGTCGGGGGCTATCCTTGGCGCATGCCATCGTTGCTTGACCGCGCGCTGAACGTCGGCGAGGCGAAGAAGTTCAAGAGCTACCAGAAGCGCGTCGCGCTGATCGAGGCGTTCGAGGCGGAGCTCGAGCACGACAGCGACGCCGAGCTGCGCGAGCGAATGAACGCGCTGCGCGAGCGCGCGAGCGAAGACGAGCCGCTGGACGATCTGTTGCCGGAGTGCTTCGCGATCGTGCGCGAGACGGGCAAGCGCACGATGGGGATGCGCCACTTCGACGTGCAGATGATCGGCGGCATGGCCCTGCACGAGGGCCAGATCGCGGAGATGAAGACGGGCGAGGGCAAGACGCTGACGGCAACGCTGGCGGTCGTGCTGAACTCGCTGGCGGTGCGCGACGCCGCATCGTCCCGGGACCCGGACGCGCCCGAGGGCACGCAGCGCGAGCGCAGGGGCGTGCACGTGGTGACGGTCAACGACTACCTGGCACGACGCGACGCCGAATGGATGAGCCCGATCTACGACGCGCTGGGTGTGTCGGTGGGGGTGCTGCAGAGCATGCAGCCCTATGACGAGAAGCAGCGCGCGTACGCGTGCGACGTGGTCTACGGCACCAACTCGGAGTTTGGCTTCGACTACCTGCGCGACAACATGGCCAAGGATCTCGCCGAAAAGGTCCAACGCGGGCACTACTTCGCGGTCGTGGACGAGGTCGACAACATCCTGATCGACGAGGCGCGCACGCCGTTGATCATCTCTGGAGCGCCCGAACAGGCGGCTGACCTGTACGTGAAGTTCGCGCGCCTGGCGCCGAAAATGGTGGTCGGCAAGACGCCGGAAGGCATGGACCCGCGCATGAAGAAGCAGTTCCTGGCGGACTTCGACTTCGAGATCGACGAGAAGCAGAAGACGGTCGCGATCACCGAGCAGGGCGTCGCCAAGGCAGAGCGCTTCCTCGGCATCGACCACCTGTACCGCGCCGAGAACGGTCACCTGGTCAACCATCTGATCCAGGCGCTGCGCGCGCAGGCGCTGTACAAGCTAAACGTCGACTACGCGGTAATCGATGGCGAGGTCAAGATCATCGACGAGTTCACCGGGCGCATCCTCGACGGCAGGCGCTGGTCGGAAGGCCTGCACCAGGCGGTGGAGGCGAAGGAGGGGGTGTCGGTCCAGGAGGAGAACCAGACGCTGGCGACGATCACCTACCAGAACTACTTCCGCCTTTACGACAAGCTCTCGGGCATGACCGGCACGGCGCTGACAGAGGCGACGGAGTTCATGAAGATCTACGAGCTGCCGGTCGTGCAGATTCCGACGAATATGGAGATGGTCCGCGACGACCGCAACGATCAGGTCTACAAGACCAAGGAGGGCAAGTGGAGCGCGGTCGTCAGGGAGATCGCGGCGCGCCACGAGGCAGGCCAGCCGGTGCTCGTGGGGACGATCTCGGTGGAGGTCTCCGAGCTGCTCTCCGAGCGGCTGACCAAGCGCGGCATCAAGCACACGGTGTTGAACGCCAAACCCGAGCACGCGGCGCGCGAGGCGGACATCGTCGCCGAGGCTGGCCAGCCGGGCGCGGTGACGATCGCGACGAACATGGCGGGCCGCGGCGTGGACATCAAGCTCGGCGGCAACCCCGAGCACCTCGCCGCCCAGCAGCTGGCCAGGGAAAATATTGAGCCAGCGGACGCGGAGGTCTACGAGCGGCGCATGAAGGAGATCCTGCCGGAGGTGGAGCGCAAGCTGGCGCAGAGCCGCGAGCTCGTGATGGCGGCGGGCGGCCTGTTCATCTGCGGCACCGAGCGCCACGAGTCAAGGCGCATCGACAACCAGCTGCGTGGGCGCGCCGGGCGTCAAGGGGACCCGGGCGAGTCGCGCTTCTTCCTTTCCGCTGAGGACGACCTCGTGCGGCTGTTCGCGGGCGATCGCATCTACCGCATCCTCGACAAACTCGGTGGCGTCGACGAGGACGGCAACGAGGAACCGATCGAGGCAGGGATGCTCTCCAAACAGATCGAGAAAGCGCAGAAGAAGGTCGAGGAGCAGAACTTCCTGATCCGCAAACGCGTGCTCGAGTACGACGACGTGATGAACGAGCAGCGGCGCGTGATCTACAAGTACCGCGACGAGGTTCTGGAAGGTAAGAGCATCGGCGAGGAGGCTCGCGAAGAAGTGGGAAAGGTGATCGAGCGCACCGTCGATCAGCACACGCAGGCCGACTACATCGAGGACTGGGACATGGACGGGCTGTTCACGGCCATCGGCCAGTTCTTCGCGCTGGACCTCGGCGACGAGGATCTCGACCGCGACACGGTCGACCGCAACGCGCTCACCGACCGCATCGTCGAGGAGGCGCTGACGCGCTACAAAGCGCGCGAGGACTCGCTCGGCACGGAGTTGATGGAAGCGCTCGAGCGCTTCCTGCTGCTGCAGACGATCGACGAACGCTGGCGCGAGCACCTGTTTGACATGGACTACCTGCGCGAGGGCATCCACCTGCGCGGCTTCGCCCAGATCGACCCGCTGGTGGCATACAAGAACGAAGCGTTCGTGCTGTTCGGCGACCTGATGAACAGCGTGTGGTCCGACTACACGCGGATGATCTACAACGTGCAGGTCAACGTCGAAGGCCAAAACGGAGGTGGGCAAGGGACCGCTCCAATCGCGCCGTTCTCAGCGGCTGGCAACTCCACGCGCGCGGGCCGCGTGTCCTACTCGGGCGGCCACAGCGCCGCCGGCTCGGGCGCCCTCGCGGCAGCCGCGGCAGCCGCGGGAATCGGCTCGAACGCTAGCGCGGAAGCGGCGTTCGGAGAAGACGGCGGCGAGATGGAAGCGCTGCCTGTGGTCGAGCAGCGCGTGCTCGACGACGAGCACCAGGTCGGGCGCAACGACCCCTGCTGGTGCGGGTCGGGTAAGAAGTTCAAGAAGTGCCACGGCGCATAGCGCTGCGGCTGGGAGCGCTGCCGGCGTCGGTGGCGCTGGCGCTCCTGCTTGTGGCGAATGTCGGCTCGAGCGGCGCCGAGGTTCAGGCTTCGGCATGTCCGCCGCCAGCGGCATCCACGTCGACGACCGTCACGCCAACTACTCACTCCCCAGCCGCCGGGGTGGAACCGGACCCGGAACAGGCGCTGGTATGTGTCGGCGCGCAGGCGATAACCGGCGCCACGTACTCGCACTGGCTGGCGATCGCGAAGCGGACAGGGTCACCCACGAGGGGACATGTGCCCACGACTACCGAACTGCGCGACGAGGTCCTGCCGTTCCTGATCTCCTCCGACTGGGTGAAAGAGGAAGCCACGGATCTCGGCGTCAGCGTGTCGCCGGCCACAGTCAAGAAGAACTTCGACCGCATACGCAGCGCGCAGTTCCACAATCGCCGAGAATTCCGGGCGTTCCTGCACAAATCAGGGCAGACGATTGCGGATCTTCTCTTTCGGGTGGAAGTGAACCTGCTCTCAGAGCGGATCCAGAAGCGTGTCGTCGCCGGCCATCACGGCGCGGCGAGCCAACTGCGCGCGCTGTCGCAGTTCGTCAAGGCGTTCAAAGCCAAGTGGGAACCGCAGACGTACTGCGCGGCGGAATATGACGTCAAGGACTGCGGGCATGTGCAGGCGAGCGTTTAGCGCTCGCATCGAGAAGCTGCTGCAGAAGCGGTAGCTCCTCGCCCGTCTCGAACATCGTGAGAACCTTCTCACAGGCAGTACCTGCCGAGATTTAGAGGCGACTTACCTTCGCCAATAGCGTGCGCTCGAATGAGCAGCGAGAGCATTGCGGCAGGAGGCCGCCCTGGCGTCGACTGGCGTCGCGCCGAGTTCGTCCTGACGCTCCTCGCGTCCGCGGGCTTCCTGACGCTGCCGATTCGCATAACCACGATCTACAGCGGCCTGCCGGCGCATCCGCTGTTCGTGCACGTGCCGGTGGTGCTGATCCCGACGACGATCGTCGCCGCGATCGCGTTCGTGTTCAAGCGCGAGTGGCTGTCGCGCTACGGGATCGCGCTGGCGCTGGTGTCGATCGTCGCGATGAGCTCGATCTTCCTGACGATGCAGGCCGGCGCCGCGCTGCGCGGCGAGCTGCAGCTGCAGGGTCAGGCGGCGACGCTGATCTCCGAACACTCGCACGCCGCGCACATCCTCGCGATCGTCTACGTCGTGTTCACCGCGACGCTGATCGTCACGTTCGCCGCGCAGCGGATCTCCGGTGGCATGCCCACGGGCCTGGGTATCGTCGACGAGCTGCTGTCCTCCAAGTCGGTGGTCGCGGTGCTGCGCGTAGTGCTCGTGCTTCTGGCGGTCGGGGCCGGCTACATGTGCTTCAGGACCGGCGATCTCGGCGCGAAAGCAGTCTGGCAGGGTCGGCTCCAAGCCGCCCACGCCTTTGGCCCTGGCGGTCCGGGCGAACCAGGGCTGTTCGGGCCGTCGGGCAGCGGCGGGCCGTAGCCAACGCCTCGCTCGTCGCGCCGCGACCGCTGCCGCCCGCGATCGCTTCCCGGCCGCTAGCCTTTCGAGCACCTTGGCGGGCACCCCGTGGGACGCGCACACGTATGACCGATCCAGCGAGCCGCAGCAGGCATGGGCGGCCGAGGTTCTCGCACGACTACAGGACATCGCGCCGGGTGCGACGGTGCTGGACGTCGGCTGTGGGACTGGGCGTGTCACGGAGGCGCTGCTCGCGCTGGTGCCGGAAGGCCGTGTGCTTGCGATGGACGCGTCGGCTGAGATGGTCGCGCTCGCGCGCTCACGCTTGGGCGACCGTGCGCAGGTCTGGTGCCAGAACGCGCTTGACCTCGATCTGGACGAGCCGGTCGACGCGATCGTCTCCACCGCTGCGCTGCACTGGGTTCCCGACCACGATCGCCTGTGGGGGCAACTTGCGCAGGCGTTGCGGCCGGGCGGCGTCCTGGAGATCCAGTGCGGGGGAGAGGGCAACATCGACGGCGTCCGCGAGGTGATCGACGCGGTCGCCAGCGACATCGCACCCGAGCTCGTCGGCTGGTCGCCGTGGGTCTTCGCGGGGACGCAGGAGACCGAACGGCGCCTGCGCGCGGCTGGCTTCACCGACGGCCGCTGCTGGCTGCAGGAGCGCCCCACGTATCCCCAGGACGTGAATGCGTTCGTGCGCACGTCGATCCTCGCGGCTCACCTGGAGCGCCTGCCGCAGGAGCGCCGGGAGCCGTTCGCGGCGGCCGTGGTGGCGGGGGTACGCGTGCCGCTTGACTACGTGCGCCTCAACGTCTCCGCCGCTCGCGCGCCGGCTTGACTGCAAGGACGCGTTCGTGTGCCAAACGGAGCGGAGGCCCCGCCGACCGGCGGGGCCTCCTGCAGACACTGCGGTCTGGTGCGGCTGCTGACCGGGCACGCCGAGCGCACCCGCGCGCCAGCGTCTACGTGTTCGGGAAACGGACCTTGATCGTGAACGCGTCGTCTCCAGCGGACACCTTGCTGAAGAACACGCCGTACGCGGGCAGATCTTCGTTGAACGGCACTTCCTGCCCGTCGTAGTCTGAGCCCCAGAAGTTGTCGTCGATGTTGATGGGCTGTCCCGGAGTCTGCCAGTTAGCGGGGAACTTCTCACCTTTGGAGAGCTTGCAGTGCTCTATGTCCTCGCCGCCTTTTCTTTCGCTGCCGGGATACTTGACAGAGTTCGTCTTGTGAACACCTTTGCAGTGCAGCGTGTTGGCTGGTCCAAAGTATTCGCCGCCTCCGTATTCCGCGGTGAATTCAACACTCGTCTTCACCGGCGGTTCCTTCGCCGAGGCTGCCGATGAGAAGATTCCCAATGCTGCAAGTGCGGCGACTGCGAGTGCGAGCAACAGCGTTCTGCGATCCATGTTCTCTCTCCTTGCCCATTCGGGCTCATTCCTGCGTCGTCCATGCCCTCATTGCGAGCCGGCCGTGGCCTACATTGCCGCGCGGCGGCTTCGATGATGCTGATGCTGACGCCGAGGTCGGGTGCGCCGAAGCCAATGTATCAGTCCTGTCCTGACACTATGTATCTATGTACGCGCACCGCAAGCCCCTTGAGCACATCGTCGCTCGATATGACCGCCTCGCTCGGTTCTATCGGAGGCTGGAGTTCCTGTTCCTGATCACGCCGCATGCGCGGCGCAAGGCAGTGTCGGCCCTCGAGCTCAGACCGGGCAACGTCGTTCTCGAGATCGGCGCGGGAACCGGGCGCAACCTGAGATATCTGGTCGACGCTGTCGGCCCGACTGGGCGAGTGATCGCGGTCGACGCCTCGTCGGGCATGCTCGGACAGGCGCGTCGGCTGGTGCACGATCGTGGCTGGCAGAACGTCGAGCTGCTCCAACAGGACGCTGCGGAGCTGGAGTTCGAGGACGAGGTCGACGGGGTGCTGTTCAGCCTCAGCTACTCGGTCATTCCGAATCCGCTGCCCGCGCTCGCCGCAGCGTGGGAGCGCCTGCGGCCGTCCGGCTGGCTCGTGGTGATGGACCTCGGACTCACGAGCACCGCACTTCGCGGACTCCTCAAACCGGTCGCGAACCTGTTGGACAAGCTCGCCCCTGGCGATGCGTACTCGCGGCCATGGGACGACCTCTCCGCCTACGGATCTGTCACGACAGAGCGCTTCATGCTCAATCTGTACTACGTGTGCGTGATCCGAAAGCCGCCGAGCTAGATCACAGCAGACCAGGTCAACCAGGTCTGATATGGTGTGAGGCATGTCGGAGAACGGAACGGTGGCGGTAACCGTCACCGAAGCCAAAACACAACTCTCTAGCCTGCTGGAGCGTGTGACAGATGGCGAGGAGATTGTGATCCGTCGTGGCCAGCGGCCGGTGGCGAAGATCGTGGCTTACACGGAGGAGCCCAAGGCTCGCAAACCTGGCGGGCTCGAGGGGCAGATCTGGATGAGCGACGACTTCAACGAGCCGGACGAGGAAATCGAGCGCCTGTTCGGCATGCGGGATTGACCCCACCGCTGCTTCTCGACAGTCACGCTCTGCTCTGGTGGCAAGCAAACGATCCACGTCTCGGCGCCGGTGCGCGTGAGGCGATGGAACGGCCTGGTGCGTCCCTGTCGTTCAGCGTGGCATCGATTTGGGAGCTGGCCATCAAGCAGGCGCAGAAGAAGCTCGTCCTCCCCGAGACGCTGCTGAGTGCTCTGGCTGACGAAGACTTCGCAGAACTCCCGATCTGCAGCGCCGATGCAATGCGCGCGAGCGCTCTCCCGCTGCACCACCGAGACCCCTTTGACCGCATGCTTGTCGCCCAGGCGCAGAGCGGAAACATGACGTTGGTCACGAACGACGCGCGCATCGCCGCCTACGACGTGCCGGTGCTGTGGTGAGCCGTCACCCACTCCTGGCGCGACCACGCACGCTGATACCGTGACCCCATGGCCACAGTTGCCCCCAGCGAGTCGACCCCGACTCCTCAGCGCTTGGCTGCGATCCGTGAGCAGATGAAGCTGCTCTCGGATTATCTTTGACCCGGCTGGGCTGGCCGAGCGCGTGGCGGTGCTCGAGGGCGAGATGGGCGCAGAGGGCTTCTGGGATGACTCGGAGCACGCGGCTGAGGTGTCGGCGGAGCACGCGCGCGCGTCAAAGCGCCTGGAGATGTTCACGCAGCTGCGGTCAGACGTAGAGGACTTGGACGGCCTGGCGGAGATGGCGGCGGAGGACGCGTCGCTGGAGGGCGAGGTGGACGAGCAGATCGCGTCGGTGGAGGAGCGGCTGATGGCGCTCGAGGAGCAGCGGCTGTTCGCGGGTCGCTACGACGCGGGCGACGCGCTGGTGACGGTGAACGCGGGGGCGGGGGGGACGGACGCGCAGGACTGGGGGGAGATGGTGCTGCGGATGCTGATGCGCTGGGCGGAGCGCAGGGGCTTTGCGGTGGAGCTGCTGGAGGTGAGCGAGGGCGAGGAAGCGGGGATCAAGTCGGCGACGTTCCGCGCGTCGGGCGAGAACGCGTACGGCCTGTTCGGCGCGGAGCGGGGCGTGCATCGGCTGGTGCGCTTGTCGCCGTTCGATTCGGCGCACCGCCGCCATACGAGCTTCGCGGGCGTGGAGGTGGCGCCGGTGGTGAAGGACACGGGCGAGATTGAGATCAACGACGACGACCTGCAGGTGGACACCTACCGCGCGTCGGGTGCGGGTGGCCAGCACGTGAACAAGACGGACTCGGCGGTGCGCATCACCCACCGCCCGACGGGCATCGTGGTGCAGTGCCAGAACGAGCGCTCGCAGTCATCGAACCGCGCGACGGCGATGGCGATGCTGCGCGCGAAGCTGCTGGAACGGGTGGAGCGCGAACGCCAGGAAGAGATCGCGCGCGAGAAGGGCGAGGCGCAGGACGTGAACTTCGGCTCGCAGATCCGCTCGTACGTGATGCACCCGTACACATTGGTCAAGGACACCCGAACGGGCTTTGAGATGGGCGACGTGCAGCGCGTGCTCGACGGCGATTTGGATGGATTCGTGCGTGCGTACCTGCTCCAGAGCGCGTCATCGCACAGCTCCGAGTAGTAGGTCGGACTCACGGCGCGGCCAAGCGGGCGGCCCCCACGAGGCTCCGGACGCGCTAAGGCGCGGCCGTGGTCCTCACAGCTCAGCGAGCGGCGCGCAGCTGCTCGCGCTCGGCGAGCCGGTTGCTGCGGCGCAGCTGCGCCTCGCTCTCGCGGCGGCGCTGCTCGTCGGTGCTGGTGAGCAGCGGCGGCACGGGCATCGGGTTGCCGCGATCGTCGACGGCGACCATCGTCAGGTAGGCGCTGTTGCTGTGCCGGCGCTCGCCCGTACGGGGGTTCTCGGTATCGACGCGCACGCCGACCTCCATGGAGGTGTGCCAGACGGCGTTGACGCTGGCCTGGAAGGTGACGAGCTCGGCGACGTGGATGGGGACCCTGAAGGTCATGCGATCCATGCCGGCGGTGACGACGCGGCTGCGACAGTGTTTGACGGCGGCCAGCCCGGCGGCCTCGTCGCACAGCTTCATGACGGTGCCGCCGTGCACGAAGCCGGCGCCGTTGGCGTCGAGCGGCCCCATCCAATGGGCGAGCGTTGCGTGCGAGTCTGGGGCGGGGTGCGCGTCCATATCAACTGATCCTATGCTGATGTGCGGTGAGCCCCAATCTGGATGCCGACACGGCCGCGCTGGTGCGCGCGGCGCTCGCGGAGGATGTCGGCGCGGGCGACGTGACGACGCTGGCGACGGTGGCGGCCGACGTGCCTGGCAGCGCGCTGATCACGCAGAAGGCGCCGGGCGCGATCTACGGCGTGGACGCGGCGGAGGCGACGTTCGCGGCACTCGACCCGGACGCGCGCTTCGAGCGGCACGTGCAGGAGGGCGTGTGGCGCGAGCAGGGCGGCCCCGTGCTGTCGATCTCGGCGCGCGCGCGGGCGCTGTTGACGGGCGAGCGCACGGCGCTGAACTTCCTCGCGCACCTGTCGGGCGTGGCGAGCATGTCGGCGCGCGCGGCGCGCGAGGTGCAGGGCACGGGCGCACGGGTGCTGGACACGCGCAAGACGACCCCCGGCCTGCGTGCGCTGGAGAAGGCGGCGGTGGCGGCGGGCGGCGCGACGAACCACCGCGCGGGCCTGTACGACGCGATCCTGATCAAGGAGAACCACATCGCGGCGGCGGGCGGGATCGCGGAGGCGGTGCGGCGCGCGCGCGAGCAGGCGCCGGAGCTGGCGGGCACGCTGGAGGTGGAGGTGCGCGACGCGGATGAGATCGAGCAGGCGCTCGCGGCGGGCGCGCCGCGGCTGCTGCTGGACAACATGGACGCGTCGCAGCTGCGCGCGGCGGTGGCGCAGGTGGCGGGCCGCGCGGAGCTCGAGGCGAGCGGCGGCGTGACCGTGCAGACGCTCAGGCCGCTGGCGGAGACGGGGATAGAATGGGTGTCGATGGGCGCCCTGACCCACTCGGCGCCCGCCCTCGACCTGTCGCTGATCATGGAGGCTCGTCAGCCATGACCCTCTCGCCGCTCCGCACCTCGTTCCCGCAGGCGGCGGTGCGCCGATGAATCTGCCGATGGCCCCCACGCTGCCGATGAGCGGCGCCCTGTCGGACGCGGAGATTGCGGAGCTGCAGGCGGAGGTCCGCGCGCTTGCTGTGGAGCGTCGCGCGGTGATCCTCGCGCACAACTACCAGGTGCCGGAGGTGCAGGACGTGGCCGACTACGTCGGCGACTCGCTCGGCCTGTCGCGCCGCGCGGCGGCGGCGACGGACGCGGAGATGATCGTGTTCTGCGGCGTGCACTTCATGGCGGAGACGGCGTCGATCCTGTGTCCGCAGAAGACGGTGCTGATCCCGGACCTCGACGCGGGCTGCTCGCTGGCGGACTCGATCGACTTCGACCAGCTGGCGGCGTGGCGCGCGGAGTACCCGCGGGGCGTGGTGGTGATGTACGTGAACACCACGGCGGAGGTGAAGGCGCTGACCGACTACTGCTGCACGTCGGCGAACGCGGTGGACGTGGTGCGCCACATCTACGACACGCACGGCGCGGACACGGAGATCCTGTTCGGCCCGGACATGTGGCTGGGCGCGTACGTGGAGAAGGAGCTCGGCAGGCGCATGCACGTGTGGGACGGCGAGTGTCACGTGCACGCGGGCATCCGCCCGGCGGACATCGCGGCGACGCGCGCGGCGCACCCGGGCGCGGACTTCCTGATCCACCCGGAGTGCGGCTGCACGACGAGCATCATGGAGTACGTCGCCGCGGGCGACGTGTCGGCGGAGGGCGTGCACATGCTGTCGACGGGCGGAATGCTGAAATACGCCGAGCACGCGGCATCGTCCCCGGAGGGGGAGCACGACGGCACGCGCCGTAAGGCGGTGGTGGCGACCGAGATCGGGATGCTGCACCCACTGCGGATGGCGGCCCCGGATGTCGACTTCATTCCGGCGAACGCGGAGGCGTCGTGCAAGTACATGAAGATGATCACGCTGCCGAAGCTTCGCGACGCGCTGCGCGAGATGCAGTTCGAGGTGCGCGTCCCCGAGGAGATAGCGGCGAAGGCACGCGTGCCGATCGACCGCATGGTCGCGCTGGGGTAGCGGATACGCGAACACTCGCGCATGATCGTTCGCGGATTCGCTAACATTGGCGATATGAGCGCCATCGCGGTGGACGCCAACAGCCGGGTCGCGGGCGAGCTGATTCGCAAAGTTCGCCAAGGGAGCGGCCTGAGTCAGGCGGAGCTGGCCCGCCGCGCGGGCATGCCGCGCTCGGTGCTGAGTGCGTACGAGCACGGTCACCGCCAGCCGGCCGTCGCGGCCCTCGCGCGCATCGCCGGGGCGGCCGGGCTCGAGCTCGGCGTCGGGCTGCCCGCCGCCGGCCTGGACACGGCGCGGGCGGGGGAGATCCTCGCGCAGGTGCTGGACCTGGCCGAGCAGCTTCCGCAGCGCCGACGCGGCGAGCTGGCCTACCCGGCGCTCATTCGTTTCGCGGCGTGAGCGCTCCAATGACCGCTCGCTCCCTGTGAGCGCCTCATGAGCGTGCTCGCCAGCCGCCTGCTCGAGATCCACGACGCGCTCTCGGCAGTCGGCCTGAACCATGCGTTCGGGGGTGCGATCGCCCTGGCGTACTGCACCGAAGAGCCGCGCGGAACACGCGACCTGGACCTCAACGTGTTCGTCGCTCCGCAGCTCGCCAAAGACGTGTTCGCGGCGCTACCAGAGGGGGTCGCGAGGAGCGAGGAGGAGCTCGCGCGGGCCGAAGCGGACGGCCAGATCCGGCTCTGGTGGCAGGACACGCCGATCGACATATTTCTCAACGTGCACCCGTTCCACGATGAGGTCGCAAGGGGTGTGCGCGAGGTGCCGTTCTCCGGTCGCCTCGTCCCCGTCGTCGGCTGCACCGCGCTCGCGGTCTTCAAGGCGCTGCTGAGCCGCACCAAGGATTGGGCGGATATCGAGGAGATGGTCGCGATGGGCGAGTTGAATGTCTCGGATGCGCTCGCGTGGGTGACCCAGATTGTCGGCGCGGAGTCTCCAGCGGTCACGCGCTTGACCGCGCTCGCGTAAGGGCTCTCAGCTCAACCGCCGGAGCGCAGCCTGGGCGTCGGCGGCCAGCATTGACGGCGCCGATGGCTACGGCAATCCGCGCCGATGATGTCCTCGCCGTGACATACGCTCATTTTATGGATGGCGCCGAAACGGGTCTGGAGGGCCTGTTGTCGTTCGTGTTTCGGCGCTCGGCCAACGCAATGGTGCTGGCGGACGAGGAGCGACGCTTCGTCGATGCCAACGATGCCGCCCTCCGGTTGCTCGGGCGCGGGCGGTCGGAGCTGATCGGGATGCCGGTCGTCGACACGATAAGGCCATCCGAACGCGAGCGCTCGGACCGAGAATGGCAAGCCTTCATGCGCTCGGGCGAGCACACGGGAACGCGCAACGTCGTCCGTGCCGACGGGACCGAGGTGCGGATCGAAGTAGCCGCGCGCGTGCTGCAGGTGGGCGGACGCCGGCTCGCGGTCTCGGTGACGCTCGCGATGAGCGCCCTCGAGGCTCCCCCGTCGCCCGTCACAGCGCGGCGCGGCACGCTGACCAACCGCGAGCGAGAGGTGGTCACGTGGATCGCCCTCGGCCACGACACCAGCCATATCGCCGACGGCCTGCTCGTCTCGCCCGAGACGGTGCGCACGCACGTGCGCAACGCGATGTCGAAGCTCGGCGCGCGCACGCGCGCGCAGCTCGTGGCCATCGCGCTCTCCACCGGCGAGGCGGCGTTGCTCGCGTCAAGCGCCCCGGCTACGCGCCCACCGCTTCTGGCATCGGTCGAGGCGCAGGGGAGAGACGGTTGACTCGCTCAACGACCACCTCCACGCCGTGCTTCGGTGCGAGCGTGATCCCGCGCAGGACGACCGGGTCGGGCTGCTCGCGCAGCGCCCGCAACTCGACCGCGGAAACCGCGACGCGCAGCACCTCTGCCATCTCCGCATGCGCGAGCGCCGCGCCGATGCAGCGCCGGATGCCGCCGCCGAACGGCAGCCATGCGTAAGACTCGGCGCGCTCCTGCAGGAACCGCTCCGGGCGGAACTCGCGCGCACCCGGATACAGGTCCTCGCGCAGGTGCACGAGCGCGATTCCCGGGTAAACCTTCACGCCCGCCGGGAGCTCCCAGCCGGCGACCGTGCGGGGCGCCGTGAGCGTGCGCTCGGCTGCGTCGATCACCGGCCGCAGTCTCAACGTCTCCTTGACCACGGCGTCGAGGTAGGCGTCGCCATCGCCGCCGTTGAGCTCCTCACGCAGGCGGGCGAGCACGCGCGGGTTATGCAGCAGCAGCTCAAACGCAAACGCGAGCCCGGTCGCGGTCGTCTCGTGGCCGGCGCCCAGCATCGTGAATAGCTCGTCGCGCAACTCGGTGTCGGTCATCCCCCGACCCTGCTCGTCACGGGCGCGCAGCAGCAGCGAGAGCACGTCCGTGCGCGTATCGAGGTCGGGCTCACGCCGGCGCCGCTCGATTTCCTCATACAGCACCTCGTCCGCCGCGTATAGACGCTGCGCAAACCGCCGTCCCGGACTGAGCGGCCCGTAGTCCGCACGCGCCGCCGCAAGCACGAAGATCGGGCTGCTGTCGATGACCGCGACCAGCCGCTCGCGGAGGCGCTCTACGCGCTCGGGTTGCGTAACGCCGAACACCACCCGGCAGATCACATCGAACGTCAGCGAGCGCATGCGCTCGCGCAGCACCAGCTGCATGCCCGGGCGCCAGCTCGCGATCTCCCGCTCGGCCACATCGCGAATCACCTCGCGAAACGCGCTCACGCGCGCGCCCTGCAACGGCGCGAGCAACAGCTTTCGCTGGCGTAGGTGCTCAGGCCCGTCGAGGATCAGCACCGAGTGCGACCCCAGCACGGGCTCCATGAACGAGTTAGCCTCGCCGGCGCGAAGATCGGACTGATCGCCCGTAAACAGCTCGCGGATGGCGTGCGGATCGACGACGTACACGCCGGTGCCGAAGCCGACCAGGCGCACCGTGAACACGTCGCCGTAGCGCGCGTGCCACCGCTCCAGCATGTCGATTGGCCTGCGGGCGAAGCGCACCGAGTTGACCGCCGCCGGTGCTCGTGGGCCGGGAGGAAGGACCATCCGAGCAGTCTAAGTCACGCCGCCAAGGGCGTCGCCGGTCTGCGGCGTCAGGGAACTGGTTCGCGCGCTCAGAACTCGTCGGCCGTGTGCGGGCCGACGCACGCCACTGCGAGGTTGTCGGCGACGCCCGCCGCCACCTCGCGGACCTCGGCGTAGGTGACCGCGTCTAGCGCTGCGATCGCTGCGTCCGGGTCGATGTTCTCACCGAAGACGATCTGCTGGTTGGCCGCGTAGCGGGCCACCGCCCCCGAGTTCTCGAACGCCAGCACCAGCCGCCCGGCCGCGTATGCACGCGCTCGCGCCACCTCCTCCTCCGTCGGGCCGTCAGCGCGCAGCTCGTCGACGATCTCGCGCATACGCGTGTACGCCTCCACAGTCTTCGCCGAATCAAGGCCCGAGCTCAGCTGCAGGATCGGCACGTCCGCGAACGCGTGGTTGATCGCGCTCACCGAGTAGCACAGCCCGCGTTTCTCACGGATCTCGTCGAACAGCCGTGAGCCCATCGAGCCGCCCAACAGCGTCGTGTAGATCGACAGCGCCGCGCGAGCCCGCGTATCCGCGACGGCCACGTCCGGACGGTAGATCATGCGTAGGTGTGACTGGTTGGTGTCGCGCTCCTCCACCAGCTTCTGTGGCGCGAACGCCGGCGCCGGCACGTACGGCTCGGGCTGCGGCAGTGACGGGAAGCGCGCGAAACGCTCCTGCAACTCCTCCTCAGATGGTACGTGCTCGATGTTGCCCGCGAGGAACGCGCCGCCGCGCGTGCCCGCCCAGCGGCGCTCGCGGAAGGCCACAATCCCCTCGCGCGTGAAGCTGCGCAGGTTCTCCTCCGGGCCCAGCACCGTGCGCCCGAGCGGGTGATCGCCGAACGCCGCCCGGTCGATCAGGTACTCCGCCACCATCGACGGCTGGTCGTACGCGCGGTTGATCTCCTGGATCACCACACCGCGCTCGCGGTCGAGCTCCTCCGCGTCCAGGCGCGGGCGCCCGACGAAGTCGCTCAGCAGGTCAAGCGCCGGCCCCGCGCTCTCCGCGCGCACCGTGATGTGAAACGCCACCAGGTCGTGGCTCGTATACGCGTTCAGCACGCCGCCCAGCCGCTCAGCAGTCTCGTTGACGTCCGTGTACGTCGGATAGCTCTCCCCGCCCTTGAACACCAGGTGCTCGAGGAAGTGCGCCATCCCGTTCTCCTCCGGGCGCTCGTTGCGCGCGCCCGCGTCGAACGCCACCAGCACCGTCAGCGCGCGCGTGCCCGGCAGCCCGATGCGGTGGATCGCGAGGCCGTTCGCGGGAACCGTCGTCGTGCTCACATCTGCCATCGCCCCAGCGTAGAAGGTTCGCAGCAGCGCGGGCCGCCTCGCTACGCTAGCCCCCAGCCGATGCCACGTTCCCCACGACAGCCGCTGACCGTCGCGCTCGCGCTGCTGCTACCCGTCCTGCTGGCACTGGGTCTGTGGTGGGGTGGGCACCCCGAAGACCTGCCCGGGTTCCTGCGCAGCGCGTTCGTCAACAGCCCGCAGACGCAGGTCGTAGACGAAGCGATCGAACGGGTCGCCAAGGACTATTACCGGCCGATTCCCACCAGCAAACTCGACAGCGCATCGATCAGCGGGCTCGTCGCCAGCCTCGGCGACCGCTTCTCGCACTACCTCAGCCCCAGCGAATTCCGCGAATTCAGCTCCCCGCCGCACTTCACCGGCATCGGCGTATCCGTCGCCACCCAGCTCGCCGCCGACCGCGGGTTGCTGATCGAGCGCGTCTTCAACTCTTCGCCCGCCGCCCGCGCAGGCCTGAAGGCAGGCGATCTGGTCGTCGCCGTCAACGGGCGCAAGCTCGCAGGCACGTCCGTCGAAACAGCGGTCTCGCTAATCAAGGGATTGCCCGGCACCGACGTCCAGCTGGGGATCGAACCGCCGCCCGCGGCGCGCTCTGCTCGCCCGGCGATCCACAGCGTCAAGCTCACGCGCGCGATCGTCTCCGAGCCGGTCGTCGAATCCCTCACCAAGACCGTCCACGGCGTCAAGCTCGGCGTGGTCGCGCTCGCCAGCTTCAGCCCCGGCTCGCACGCCGAAGTGCGCGAAGCTGTCGAACACGAGCTGCACGCCGGCGCCCGCGGGCTCGTGTTCGACCTACGCGGCAACGGCGGCGGGCTCGTCGAGGAAGCGCAGCTGATCGCCAGCATCTTCATCGCCAAGGGTGTCATCGTCACCACCCGCGGGCGTACGCAGCCGACGCAGGTGCTCGAGGCCACCGGCGGCGCCATCTCCGGATCGATCCCGATGGTCGTGCTCGTCGACTCCAACACCGCCTCCTCGTCTGAGATCGTCACCGCCGCGCTGCAAGACCACCACCGCGCGACCGTCGTCGGCACGCACACGTTCGGCAAGGGCGTCTTCCAAGAGGAGCAGCCGCTCTCCAACGGCGGCGCGCTCGATATCACCGTCGGCGAGTACTTCACGCCCAACGGGCGCAACCTCGGCGGCGGTGGCGTCAAGCAGGGCGCCGGCGTGATCCCCGAAGTGCTTGTGCCCAGCAACGTCGTCGACACCAACCGCGGCCTCGATGTCGCGTTGAGCACGCTCGCCGCCAAAGTCAAGTGAGCCGCTCCAGCCCGGGGGCGCGGGGCGGGCAGCGCGCGAACTCCACTGCCGCCGATCGCGAGGACGCGTCGAGCGGGCCCGCTCCCGCCGGCGCGCTCGTGGCCGTTGTCGAGCGTCGCGGACGCTTCCTTACCGCCGAGCCGCTGTTCCCCCAGCGCGAGCGCGACAGCGCGCCGGCGCGTGCGGGCGTGGCGCCGCGCGGCGCTGGGCCGGCGCATCATGGCCGAGTGCCGCAAGGGCGCGCCGCCGCGCGCCTGACGCTTGGCCCCGCACGTGGCGGCAGTGGGAGTGTCCACGTCGCTGAGGGCGAGCTCGTGCTCGTGCAGAGCGACGCGCGTCGTTCCGGCGCGCGCGTCGTGCGTAAGCTCGGGCGCCCCGAAGTCGCACGCGACGTTATCGAGGCGCTGCTGCTGGACCGCGGCCTCGCGCGGGGCTTCGACCCGGCGCTCGAGCGCGAAGCGATAGCCGCCGGCGAGCGCGTCAAACGTGACCCCGGTGAGCGGCGCGACCTGCGCGCGCTGCCCACGTTCACCATCGACCCCGTCAGCGCACGCGACTTCGACGACGCAATCTCAGCCGAACCGATCGACGCTCGCGACACCGACGCGGCGGGCGCCGGCGAGGGGAACAGCGCTGGCGAGACGAGTGGCTCACACGGCGGTCACGGCGTCACCGACGCAATCCGCGTGTGGGTACACATCGCCGACGTCGCCGCGCACGTCCCCGAGGGCTCACCGCTTGATCGCGAGGCGCGCCGGCGCTCCACCAGCGTGTACGCGCCCGGCGCCGTCGAGCCGATGCTGCCGCACGCGCTCTCCAGCGACGCTTGCTCGCTCATGCCCGGAGTCGATCGCGCCGCCGTCACCGTCGAGATGGAGCTGCACGGCCCTGTGCTTACGCGCGCCGCCTTCTACCGCTCGCTGATCCGCTCCGACGCGCGCCTCGACTATGAGCGCGTCGACCGTATCTTCGCCGGCATTGAGTCCGCCGCCGAGCCGTGGCGCGCGCCGCTGCGCGCCGCGCGTGAGGCCGCCGCCGCGCTGCAGCGCGAGCGCGAGCGCAGCGGCGCGCTTGTCGTTGACTCCGAGGAGCCTGAGTTCGCCTTCGATGAGCACGGCAACGTGCTCGCCATCATCGCGCGCGTGCAGACGGAGTCCCATCGCCTGATCGAGCACCTCATGATCGCCGCCAACGAGGCCGTCGCTGGACTGCTCGAGAAGCGCGGCGTGCCGTGCCTGTACCGCGTGCACGAGCGCCCCGAGCCCGAGCGCGTCGAGCGCCTCGCTGATCAGCTCGCCTCGCTCGAGGTGCCCACGCCGGCGCTTCCCGCATCGTCCCCGCAGGGGGAGCACATGTCCTCCACGCAGGCCGCACAGCTCCTCGGCGAGATGTCACGGCGCGTCGATCAGCACGTGCGCCGCATCGGCCACGGGCGACAGGCGCTCAGCTCACTCGTGCTGCGCTCGCTCAAGCAGGCCTACTACTCGCCCAAGAACATCGGGCACGCCGGCCTGCACTCCACCGCCTACTGCCACTTCACCTCGCCCATCCGCCGCTACCCCGACATCGTCTGCCACCGTGCGCTGCTGTCCGCCGTCGGCGGCGGCGAGGCCGCGCCCCGCGCCGGCGAGCTCGTCGAGCTCGGCGCTTGGACCTCAGAACGCGAGCGCGACGCGATGATCATCGAGCGCGACTCAGACGACGTCGCCCGCTGCTTCGCGCTCGAGCGGCTGCTACACGAGCGCGGCTACCAGCAGCCGTTCGCCGGCGAGATCACCGGGCTCATCTCCGCCGGCGCGTTCATCGCGTTCGGTGCCGCCGCCGACGGGGAAGGCCGGGACGGGGAGGGCCAGGCTGGGGAGGGCCAGGCTGGTCAGAGCGCCGGGCCGCAGTTCGAGGGCATGCTTCCCGTCAGGTTGCTGCGCGCGCCCGCGCCCGCCGCCGCAGGCTCCTCCCGCAAGGCGCGTGCCCGTTCCCGCGATGGCGGCAGGCCTCCACGCGGCGGTGGCCGCGGCGCCGATGGCGCGCCAGACGGCGGGCGCGAGTGGTGGGAACTCAACGAGCAGGGCACGGTCCTCCACGGCGAGCGCAGCGGCGCCACGCTGCGCCTCGGCGACATCCTCGACGTACGCGTTGCGCGCGTAGACACGATCCGCGGCCGTGTCGACTTGACACCCGCGCCGTAAACGTCACTGCGAACGCCTCAGCGGAGCCCGTAAGGGCGGAGCCCATAAACGTCGATCGCTAGTCTCGGACGGTGGCCAAGGGCAAGGGCAAGCGCAAGGTGGGGGCAGGGGACGTCGCGTCCAACCGCTATGCCTCCTACCGCTACGAGCTGATCGAGCGCTTCGAGTGCGGCATCGTGCTCGAGGGCACCGAGGTCAAGGCGCTGCGCACCTCCGGCGCCCAGCTCAAGGACGGCTACGCCTCCTTCCGCGACGGCGAGCTGTGGCTGCACTCCGTGCACATCCCACCCTACGGCCCCGCCTCGCGCGAAAACCACGAGCCCGAGCGCCCGCGCAAGTTGCTGCTGCACCGCCGCGAGCTCGACCGCATCGCCGCGCGCGTGCAGGAGCGCGGGCTCACGCTCGTGCCCACCCGCATCTACTTCTCAGGCGCCAACGCCAAGGTCGAGATCGCGCTCGCCCGCGGCAAGGACGTCTACGACAAGCGCCACGCCATCCGCGATCGCGAGACCAAGCGCGACATGGAACGCGGGATCCGCGAAGCGCGGCGCTGACGGCGCGCGCCGCGTGGGGCCGGGGCCGGGGGTACACATTGTCGTCTTGCGTCGGCCGTATAACCATCGCTATACGGTCTTCGGTCGGTCGGTCGGTCGGTCGGTCGGTGGGTGTGGGTCAGATTGAGCGGAAGCTGTGGCCCGCGGACACGAGGATGTGCGTCTCGTACATCCCAAACGCCAGCGCCACGATCAGGCCGATGTACACCGCCCCCACCAGCACGCGGTGGCGCGGCGCCACGCGGTAGTACGCCGCCTGCTCCAGCGAACGGGTTTTGCGCTGCTGCCAGCGCCGCCACGTCTCCATGCCGCCGAACAGGATGATGATGAACAGGATCGGGTTCGGGTACACGAACACCAGCGCCACCAGCGCGCCAAAGCCCAGGAACCACATCCACGGCGCCATCGCCGCCATCGCCCGCCCGCCGTCCAGCGGCACCACCGGCAACAGATTGAACAGGTTCAGCAGGAAACCCACGTACGCCAGCGCCAGCAGGAACGAGCTGCCCGTAATCGCACCCACGATCGCCACCGCCGCCGCCGCCAAGCTGCCCAAGATCGGCCCCGCCAGCCCCACGCGCGCCTCCGCCAGCGCGTTATCGCCCAGCGACTTCGAGAAGATCGCCGCGCCCAGGAACGGGATGAACATCGGCGTGCTCGCCTTGATCCCCTCGCGGCGCAGCGCGATCACGTGGCCCATCTCATGCAAGAACATCAGCACCACAAACCCCGCCGCGAACTCCCAGCCCCAAAACAAGCTGTACGCCGCCACCGACACCAACGCCGTGCCCGACGTCGTCAGCAGCTTCAGCTTCGGCAGCAACAGCACGAAGCTCTTGATCGCCGCAAAGAACTTCGCGATCGCCGCGCCGATCGCCGCCAGGATGCTGCTGATGCGCTTGCGCACGTTGCGAATCGGGTGTGCGTGGCCGTCGTCCTCGCCGAGCGGGCGCGCTTCGCCAAACGGGTTCGCACCCGTTGCCGCCGACGTGTGGCTCGGGTACGAGCCCTGGGACACCTGCACCACAGGCACCGCCGGAGCTGGCGCCGGCAGCGAAAGCTCATGGTTCTCCATGAGTTCATTGTGGCAGCACTTCTAAGCACTGCCTAACGGCTTTGTGCCGCTTGTTGCAGGGCCGAGCTGTGGCACGGCGTTGCCTTTGGAAGTGCCTGCGCAGGCGCGAGCACGAGTACGCCTGCGGGCCCACGCGCGTGGGTGGCCGCACGAGGAGAATTTTCCGGAACGTGCGGGGTCGAACTTCCGCTGAGGTTGCAAAACCATCGGGGCCCTGGCTAGGCTGAATCCAGACGCGGAACCGAGCCGCAAAGAGCGAGGCCACTGAGGTGTGAGGCCGTGCCACCCGCAAGGAAAGGCCCTCGGGCCAGACCCACCGGGTTCCTCAAAGTGGCTTGGGACCGCGTCTCTTTTTGTTTGCGGGTGGGTTCGAGCGATCTCGCACGGTACCGCTAGGGCGGTACAAATTTGTACCGGTTGGACGGTACATTTCTTGGCCCTCGAGATTCGGAGCTACGTCGGCTGGTCAGCTAGAGGCGATGACCGTCGCAGCCACTCGCTGAAGAGCGGATCGACGATGTACCACGTGCCGTCTCGCTGATCGACAAGCCCGCGTCCCTGCAGCCGCACCAGCGTTGGCCGGACTCGCGAGTGACTCGAGAAGCCGTAGCGGGCTGCGACGGGCCGGCTCGTGATGTGGTCTCCGCCACGATCAGCCAGCAGCTGCAGCGCGCGAACCTCGTTTACCTCTCCCTCGTCGCCGCTCATCAGCACGTTGAGGACCGACGCAAACTCTGATCGCTCGATGGTCTGCACCAGCCGGTCATGGGCTCGCATCACGGTCTCGAGCGTCACCGGCTTCCCCGCCGGCGTGTTGCTCCAGCACTCCCACGCCAACTGCTGTGTGCTGCGCGGATGAGCGCGAGTCGCATTGAGCAGGTGATTGAGCGCATCGTCGCTGGCCGGCTTGCCGGTCGCCTCGAACTGGAAGTCCAGGTACTCGAGGAAGTCGATGCGACTGATCGCTGGCAATTGCATGTCGGCCGCCTCGCCAAAGATGGGTTGGTGTGAGTCCTCGAGCATCATCTTCAGTGCGTTGCGGATCGATCCGGTGAAAAGCAACGACACGTGGTTGGAGCCGGAGCTCATGAGTGCCGAGCGGATAATGGCCAAGGGGTCGCCGGGGCAGTGTCGCAATCGCTGGAACTCATCGAACACCACCACGAGGTGCTCCGAAATGGAGCGCACGGCGACCAGTTGCGCGTGGAGTGTCTCAGCATCCTGCGCCGGGTTGACGGCGGATCTCTTGACCGAGCCCTTGATGACCTTTATGTCGAAGCCGATCTCCTTCTCCAGCGCGCCGATCTGACGCTGGGCGGCCCGTCGCAGGCGCTTGACCGGATGGCGGGTCATAGCGTCGTGTACGCAGCCGATGAATCCCGGGATGCTCACCACGCGCTGCAGGTTGACCTTGACCACATCGAAAGGCGGTGCGTCCTCGCCATGAGTCTTGGCGAGTTCGAGGGCCAGCTGGTTGGTGAAGGTGGTCTTGCCCGTGTCGCGTGGGCCGAAGAGGGCGACGTTGGTCTGCCCCTTCAACGTGAGCGCAACCTGATTGGCGAATGCCTCCATCCCGATGATCTTCGATGGGTCGTCCAGTGGGCGATCCCATATGAACGGATTGAGCATCGTCGACATCTCCGCTGATTGTACTATCCTTCCGGTACAATATAGTACCAGGTATGCGGTACAGTTTGGCGGAGAGCGCCGCTAGAAGCCAGGTCGATTCTCCGATCGGGCTACACTGAAACGGCAGTACATCCCTGGGGGACGACAGGCTTCGACGTGGTCGGCTCGTGGGGGTGGTGGCGAGTCGAGGTCCCGGGCGGCCTCGTAAAACACCCGGGAAAACCATAAGTGCGGACTCTCACGAGTACGCCCTCGCCGCTTAGTCAATAGCTAAGCCGTGAGGTCTCGGGCCCCGCTTGCCTGCGGCGGGGAAGGCCGGGATCAGAAAGCAGGCTCACCCGGTGCGGTCCGCCTCCGCCAATCCGGGGAAGCTCAAGGAGGCTGGTCCCCCACAACCCCGCCGGCGAGGCGAGTTGGGGATGAGATCAGAGCGCCGGCTACGCTCGTAGAAGCCATCCACACGCGATTACGGACGTGGGTTCGATTCCCACCGTCTCCACTGACAACTGTCTGCGGGCCTCGGCTTGCGGCTGCCGGTTCATGGGCCAGGCTGGGCCGGGGTTGCCGATCGTGAGTTCCATCGCAGTCGATGACTACGGTCATGTTCATGCCGAAGAAGTACAAGGACGTGAGGAAGGCGCTCATCGATGCGGGTTGGCGTGTCGTGCGTCAGGCGGGCTCCCACGAGGTTTGGGCGCATGCCGACCACGAGGCGCGTATCGTCGTTGCCGGCAAGGACAGGGACATGGTGCCTGCCGGCACGCTGGGTAGCATTAGGCGAGCAAGCGGTTTGGAGCATCTGCGATGAGCGACTACGTGGTGATCTACGAGCAGGCCGAAGATGGGGCTTGGGGTGCGTACCTCCCAGACCTACCCGGCGTTGTTGCGCTCGGCGTGACGCGCTCAGAGGTCGGTGAGCGCATCGAGGAGGCGCTCGCAGCGTACGCAGACGATCTGCGCCGGAGAGGCGGGGCGCTGCCGGCGCCTCATCACACCGCCGGAACCGTCGCTGCCTGATCTGGCGACTGTCGCGAGGTAACTTGGCCAAAGACAAGCACGGAGCGCACACGATCGCGGGGGTTGCGCAACGTACGGCCCTCTCCACTCAGACAACTAGCTGCAGAAGTGGTGCTAACGCCCCAAAAATAATGCTAATGAATGATGGCTTTAGCACTATTATGCGATCATTAGCACTATGCGGAGCTTCGTCGACCTCGACCGGACCTTTAGCAGCCAGCCCCGCGAGCTTGGTGCCGAGCTCGCCAGGATCGATACCGGGAAGGGCCAAGAACGCTTGTTCGCCGACCAGGTGCCGCAGCTGCTGCGGGCACTGTCTGAGAACGCCCGGATCGCCTCAATCACGGCCTCGAACGCGATCGAGAACGTCATCGTCGCAAAGGACCGCGCCGAGCGGATCGCCGAGGGCAGCCCCCGTTTTCGCAACCGCAACGAGAAGGAGTTCGCCGGCTACCGGGACGCGATTGACTCGATCATGCGCTTGGAGCAATACGAGCCGCTCACCGTGCCGTTCCTCCTCCACCTCCACCGCCTGCTCTTCAAACACGTAGACGGTCGCGGAGGACACCTAAAGAGCGATCAGAACCTGATCGTCTCCTACGAGACTGGACGTCGCGAGATCGTCTTCACGACACCAGACGAGCACGACACGCCAATGCTTCTCACCGAGCTGCTCGACCGCTACAGCGAGGCCAAGAGGGAGGGCCGAACGCACCCGATCGTGCTCATTGGCGCGCTGATCGTGGACCTCCTCGCGATCCATCCGGTAGCCGACGGCAACGGGCGCCTTGCCCGACTGCTCACCACCTACGAGTTGCTAGCCGCCGGCTATGGCGTAGCCCGCTATGTGAGCGTCGAGCAGCGCATCTTCGAGGCGAAGAACGCCTACTACCAGAGCCTCTACGAATCTCAGCGTGGCTGGCATGCGGGTGAGCACACGATCTGGCCATGGACGACGTTCCTGATCCAGATCCTCGACAGCGCCTATGAGGATCTCGAGCAGCGCGTCGCCGCCGCCGGCACCGACAGCGGCTCCAAGCAGGATCGCGTCCGCGAGCACATCCTGCGCCACGCACCCCTCGAATTCCGTACGCGCGACATCCAGAGGGCACTCCCAGGCATAAGTCCAGCGACGGTGCGGCTTGTGCTCAACGAACTCCGCGATGCGGGGGAGATCACGTCCACCGGCAAAGGCTCCGGCGCGCGCTGGCACCAAAAGCGACGCTAGTCCCAGCGCCACGCGCTGGGAGCAGCCCTCGCAGGCCGAGCGACGCATCCTTCCTGGCGCGCCTATGAGACGTCCAGTGCGGGCGTGCCGACGATCGTGGGGTTTGCGCAACGCAGGTAGCGACTACGTAAGGGGGCGGAAGCGCAGGATTGTCACGGCGCCCGACCGCCTGCTGCTGAGCGGTTCCAGGTCGATCGTGGGCAGGCCCGGCGCCGAGAAGGGGACGCCGTCGCCGAGCAGCACCGGCAGCACATAGACCAGGAGCTCGTCGACGAGCCCCCGCCGCAAGCACTGGCCGGCCACGTCGGCACCGAGGATCTCGAGGTTCTTGCCGCCGGCGGCCCGGCGCGCCGTCGCAACCGCCTCGCCGATGTCACCGCTCAGGTACGTGATCCCTGGCGCAGGCGATTCCGGCGGCCGATGAGTGAGGACGAACACTGGTCCCGAGAAGGGATAGTCCACGCTGCCCGGCTCCTCGGCCTTCATCCGGTCCCCGACATCGGAGGTGCGCCGGCCGGCCAGGATGGCGCCGGTGGCCGCCGCGATCTCCAGAAAGTCGTCCGCAGCGACGAAGTCAGCGAGCTTGCGACCGGCGCCCCACTCGACGACGTCGCCGGGGGCGGCAATGAAGCCGTCGAGCGACATCGCCCTGTTCACGACCACCTTGCTGTCTCCGGTGTTCGTATCGCTCATCGGTACCTTGCCGCAAGTGTATATCCGACGTCAGTGGAGCGCCCTTCGCCGCGCGCGCCGGTTGCCAGCGGCTACGGGCTGGATGCACGTCTGCCGTGGGCGTCAGCCTCGGGGAGCTCTGCTTCCAGCTGCGCTTCGAGTCGTGCGAGCCACTCGGCGGAGTAGGCGTAGATGTCGGCGCTGAGCTCTGCGACGAGCGCGGGGAAACGTGTGCCTGTATGCCTGGCGGCGTCGGCAAGGGGCACGATCTCTGTGCGTGTCCAGATCGCGGCAGCGTGGTCACTTTCGCGGAGTCGTCGGACCACTGCGATTTGGTCTTCCGGTGGCAGCGCGTCGGCGAAGAAGAGGCGCAGCAGTCCCTCGTCGCGGATCTGCACTGGCGCTTGGCGTGGTGAGCGCAGCCATGCAAGCAGTGCCGTCTCACCCTCCTCGGTGAGTCTGTAGGCCGAGCGCGTGCGCGCTCCATGCGGGTCGTCGCTGCGGCTCACCAGTCCGGCGTCCTCGAGGCGGGCGAGCTCCGGGTACACCTGCGCCAGCGACGTCGGCCAGAAGTACTTCGTCGAGAGATCCGCCGTCTTCTTGATCGCATAGCCCGAGCGCGCGCCGAGGCGCAGCATCCCAAGCATCAGGTAGGAGGTCGGCTTGAGCTTCATGTGTTCTTCGAGCGGCGTGGTGGGCCCTGATCGGGCCGACGGGATCGGTTCCGCGAATCCGATTGTGGCACGAGATGTCCTCTGTTTAGATATATCCGGATCGTCATATCATACAAGCTGGAGGTGCAGGAAGATGGACTTACCTGACATGGCTGTCGCTACTGCGGCCGTTACCCCGACTGACCTGATGGAGAGACCGCGGCGGCACGCGTCGGAAGCGGGCACCAACGGCGAGAGGATCTACGACTTCCTCGCGCGGTGGGCTGAGGCGTTGAACTCCCACGACCTTGACCGGTTGGACGCGTTGGTCTGCGAGGACGTCACCTGGGTCGACCCGGCGATGTTCGGTGAAACCGTTCACGGTCGCGCGGAGGCGAGGGCGTTTCACGAGACGCTGCTGCATGGCTTCCCCGACATTCGCTTTCAGCGTGTTTCCTCGCCCTACGCAGCCCTCGATGGCGGGGGAGTCGCGCAACGGTGGCGGATGACGGGCACGTTCACAGGGGACTTGAGGCTGTGGGGCACGGGGGCTGCGTATGCACCCAACTGCCGAAGCCTCGACCTCGAGATCGTCTCCTTGTACGAGTTCCGTGCCGGCCTCGTCTGCCATTGGGCCATCTACTACGACCTCTTGGACTTCTCCCAGCAGATCGGGATCCTCCCGCCTCGAGACAGCCCAATGCTCCCGCTTGTGGTGCGCGCCCAGAGGCTCGTCGCGAGAGTGCAACGGCGACGTGCCGCAAGCGCAAAGCCACGCGGATGACCCCGTCCCTGGAGGACAGCGGCGCCGAGGAGGAGATGAAGATGGAGCACGCAACCACAGCGCCTGGTCCGACGATCGAGGATTTGAACCGCTGGATGGTCACCGGCTTTGACCGGCTGTACGGCTTGGAATTCGACGCTCTCAGCGACCGCGACGTGGCCGCTCATGTCCTCATCACCGAGGAGCACAAGCAGCCGACCGGCATCGTTCACGGCGGGCTCTACGCAACGATCGCGGAGTCGATCGCGACGATCGCCGCAGTCGTGTCGGTCGCAGGTGACGGAAGCACCGCGCTCGGCCTCTCGAACCACACCAGCTTCATCCGCCCAATCACCCACGGAAGCGTTCGCGCCGTCGGCCGACGACGCCACTGCGGCCGCACCACACAGGTCTGGGATGTCGAGATCTCCGACGATGATGGACGCTCCTGCGCCCTCAGCCGCGTAACAATCGCCATCCGACCCCAGACGGCCTGACGCAACCGAGGCGCTGCATCAACGGAAATCGCTAAAGACATAGTGCGTATAGACGATAATACGACTGATCGACTAGCATGGGCACGTGATCTACCGTACCCCTCGACCCGATGCCGCGCTGAACGTCGAGCTCGCCGCGTTCGACGCGCTGCGCGACCAGCTTGCCAACCAGGCCAGCGTCGCTGGGCGATGGCTTGGCACTCTGCGCCGTCAGTGGCGCGCAGCCTCAGCCGAGAGCTCGATTGAGATCGAGGGGTTCCACGTACCCGAGGACGAGGCGCTAGCCGTAGCCAGTGGCAACGAGCTGCCCGACCCAACCGACGAGGACCGAATGGCGCTCTCCTGCTACGCACGGGCGATGGACCACGTCGGCGTCATGTCCAACGATCCTGTGTTCCGGTGGGCCGATCGTGTCGTGCTCGATCTTCACTTCGACGCCTGCCACTTCCAGAAGGACAAGCAGCCCGGCCAGTACCGCCGGCGCGGTATCGAGGTCACCAATCCCGATGGCGGACCCCCCGCGTACGTCGGTCCGCCGGCCGAGCAGGTGCCGGCGCTCATGGCGGAGACCATGGACTGGCTTGACCATGGTGACCCCGACGCCCACCTGATCGTGCGTGCGGCGATGACCCACCTGCACGTCGTCTCCATCCACCCATTCCAAGGCGGCAACGGGCGAATCTCAAGGATCGTCCAGTCTCTGGTCCTCGCACGGGGCGGGTTGCTGGCCCCCGAGTTCGTCTCTATCGAGGAATACCTAGGCAGCCACACATCGGCCTACTACGCGACGCTGCAGGAGGTGCAGGGCGGGTCGTTCCAGCCTGAGCGTGATGCGACGCCGTTTGTAAGACTTTGCGTTGAAGCCCACGTAGCGCAAGCCCGTCGCCGCCTCGGGCAACTCGCTGAGGCCGGTGCGCGATGGGCGTACCTCGAGAAGCTAGTGGAGCAGCGCGACTGGCCAGACCGTCTCGTCATCGCCCTGGAGCAGAGCCTCTTCCAGGGCACCGACCGAGCTGCCTATGTCGCTGAGGCGGACGTGTCGGCACCCACGGCGAGCAGTGACCTACGACGCCTGCTCGACGCCGGGCTGATCAGCCAGCGGGGGAGGGGGCCCGCCACGCGCTACGTCGCAAGCGAGCAGCTCGTTCGCGACGTGCGTGGCCATCTCGATCGAGCAACTTCCACACCCGAGTGACCACGGGGGCCGCAGGGCCGCGGCTCAACCGCCTCCGTATTCATCGGGCCGTGGCCTCGATGTCACAGGACGGCGCTTCTCGCAAACCTGTCTGTAGATGGCCG
The DNA here is from genome assembly GCA_963735615.1 of uncultured Solirubrobacteraceae bacterium. Taxonomy (GTDB): domain Bacteria; phylum Actinomycetota; class Thermoleophilia; order Solirubrobacterales; family Solirubrobacteraceae; genus Palsa-744. The sequence goes on along the minus strand of CAVTLO010000001.1, from coordinate 550,718 downwards.
AAGAAGACGAGCAGCGAGATGCGGCCCTGGTGACCGCGATTGGACGGGGCGATGCGGATGCCTTCGACGAGCTCTATGTCCGCTATCTGCCGTTGGTAGTTCGGTGGTCGCTGCATGCAACCGGCAATCGAGAGGTGGCCGCCGATCTGACGGCCGAGGTCTTCGCTGCGTCGCTCACTGCGGCGTGCAGGTTTCGTCCTGAGCGAGGTTCTGTGGCGGGCTGGCTGCTCGGGATCGCGCGCAACAAGCTTCGCGAAAGCCAGCGCCGCGGCCGCGTCGAGGACTCATCGAGACGGCGGCTTGGGGCCGAGCCGGTCTCGCTCACCGACGCCGATCTCGAACGTGTCGAGGAGCTCGCAAGCCTCGACGCGAGCATCATCCCGCTCGTCGAGGGACTGCCTCAGACCCTTCGCGGAGCGCTCACCGAGCGGGTGCTGCACGAACGGTCTTATCAGGACATCGCGCTCGAGCTTCGTTGCTCTGAGTCCGTCGTCCGCCAGCGTGTTAGCCGCGCGCTCAAGGCCCTGCGATCCCAGCTGGAGGAAACGTGAACGACTACTTCGGACGTGTTCAACAGGAGCTCCGCGGCGCGGTCGCTCGTCGCTCGCATCTGCCCTGGTATCTGCGCATCCGCCTACGTTCCTCGCGGCCCGCAGTCATTGTGCTGGCAGGCCTGGTCGCGACCGGGTCCGCCTTGGCGGCGAGCGGAGTCTTCCGGCCCGGCGCTCCCGTTGGGACACCCGTCGCGGCTATCCCCGACGCCTACGAAGGCGCCGTGATTCCTGGGAGCGTGCAGCTACTGCCGCTACGGGTCGCGGACCCCGACGGCGGTCCACCGTGGGGGCTGCGCGTGCTCAAGACCACCCGCGGCTTGACTTGCGTGCAGTTCGGGCGAGTCGTCGCAGGCCGCCTCGGCGTCCTCGGCCAAGATGGGGCGTTCGACGACGACGGCGCCTTCCACCCGTTCTCGAGCGACTTCCTCGACGGCGTCGGCTGTGGCACCGATGACGCCCGTGGGGACGCGTTTGTGAACGAACAGTTCCATGGCACGCCCGCCAGTGCGCTCGCCCGCGATCAGCAGCACACTTCGGGCGGCTGCTACACGTCGTCGTCCCGACGGAGGGACTGTCCGCCGACGGTGCTGCGCGATGTCTACTTCGGCCTGCTCGGCCCGGACGCGGTCAGCATTACCCGCACCGCAACGGGCGGCGGTGGCACGATCCCGACGACCGGGTCCGAGGGGGCCTATCTGATCGTCCTGGCGCACCGCAAGACTCAATGCGCGCCTGGGGCGCTCTTCTGCACCAGGGACGAATCCTTCAGCACCGGCGGACCCGAACTGGTCCCATACGAAGTGATCCGCGCGGTTGACTACCGCGGGGGCAGAAGCTGCGAAGTTCCCGCGCCCGCTCAGCGCCGAGCCGAAAGCATGTCCACCTGCCCCGCCGTCGGCTATGTCGCGGCTCCGGGTCGGCACGTCACGGCCTCGCAGCTCGCGAGCAGGGTATCCGCCCACGCCGAGCCGGCCAATCACTACTGCGAAAAGGCGGGGCAGACAGTGCCATGCGATGGTCGGATTCCTCCCGGCTACCGGCGTCTCGACATGCGCTTCGGCCCGCCCGAGCTGCTCCTAGTCGTCGAATTCACCGCCCGTGCCGCCGTCACCAACTTCGACAGTCACTACGAGATCAACACCAGCGAGCCGCTCGCCCCCGGCAACCCTAAGTGCCCGGGGGCCGGCGCCAGCCAATTCGGCCCGACGCAGACGAACCTCCGCGCCGGGCAGCGCGTGCGCTACACCGAGTTCGTCGATCGCGCCTGTCCCGGCCTCGCGCGCATCACCGTCGGCTACGTAACGGTCGATGGGCCCTCAGGGGCCGAGCCGGTTCCCGGCCTACCGGGTCAGAGCGCCGAAATCCCAGTCGGAGAGACTACGCTCGCCATCCCCTGACCCTTGAGCGCCACGCAAGCGCCGGCAGCACCAACGCAGCATCAAGTCTCAGGCGGGCGTCAGGCGGTCAGTCATCTGGACTGGCAGTACGTGCCCCGGCGGGTAGCCTTGCTGTGCGCAGGCCGGGCAACGCGGTCCAGCCACGCTCTACGAAAGGGGCACTCGAATGGGCGAGCGTGTCGTCGTGCTCGGCGCCGGGTTCGGCGGGCTAGAGCTTTGCACCGTGCTGTCAGAGCTGCTTGGTGAGGGCGCGGACGTAACGCTGATTGACAAGTCCGACGCGTTCGTGTTCGGCTTCTCCAAGCTCGACATCATGTTCCGTCACGCCGCGCCGGACTCAGTGCGTATGTACTACAAGGACCTCGTCAAGCCGGGCGTGCGCGTGCTGCGCGAGACGATCGCCGCGATCGACCCGGAGTCTCGGGTGGTGAGCACCGATGCGGGGACGCATCAGGCGGACGTGCTCGTGATCGCGCTCGGCGCCGACTACGACATCGGCGCGACGCCTGGCCTTGCCGAGGCCGGCAACGAGTTCTATTCGGTTGCCGGCGCCGAGCGGCTCGCCGGCATCATCCCGTCGTTCTCGCGTGGCCACGCCGTGATTGGCATCTGCGGCGCGCCGTTCAAGTGCCCGCCCGCTCCCAGCGAGTGCGCGCTGATGCTCGATGACGCGCTCACCGCGCGCGGCGTGCGCGATGCCTGCCAGATCTCGATGGTGATGCCGCTCGGCACGCCCGTCCCGCCCTCGCCGGAGACATCGGCCGCGCTGGAACAGGAGTTCGCCGCGCGCGGCATCACGCTGCTTAGCGGGCGTCGCGTCGCCGCGCTCGATTCGTCTCGCAGTCTCGCTGTGCTCGACGACGGCAGCGAGCTGCCCTACGACCTATTCCTCGGTGTCCCCAAGCATCGTGCGCCGGATGTCGTCATCGCCAGCGGCATGACCGAGGATGGCTACATCCCCGTCGACTCCGCCACGCTAGCCACGCGCTATCGGGGCGTGTACGCGATCGGCGACGTCGCCACTGCGGGAGTCCCCAAGGCCGGCGTCTTCGCCGAGGGCGCCGCGCGCGTCGTCGCGCAGACGATCGTCGCTCAGCTGAGCGGCGGCGAGCCGCCGGAACGCCACCTCGGACGCGGCACCTGCTACATCGAGTTCGGCAAGGGGCGCATCGGCAGTGTCGACATCGACTTCCTCTCTGGCCCCACCAAAACGGGAACATTCAACCCACCTTCCGCCGCGCAGATGGCCGAGAAGGAGCGGTTCGGCTCGAGTCGCCGCGCTCGTTGGTTCGGCGCGTGAACGGCTCCGCTGCCGGGCTCGCCCTACCCGCTCTGTGAATCGAGCTGCTGCACCGTCGCGCCGGGGTGCTGCTCGAATTCGAGCAGCTGCGATGTCATGTCGTTCACCGGCAGCACCTGATAGCCGCTGATCGTCGTCGTGCCCGACGTGCCTCCGCTCGTCTCCGTGATCTGCACGGGCACGAACGATTCGGGGTCGACGAGGATGCGGATCGCCGTGCCGCTCGTGGTCACGAGCGCGTCCAGCCGGCGGCTGCCTTCGGTGACTTCGCCGGCGTCGGTCAGCCGATGCTGTTCGTAGAGTTCGCGTAGGATCGTCACCGGGTTGTCCTGCCCGGTCACGATTTTGTACGCGGCATTTGTCGTCGTGGCCAGTGTCCCTTCCAGGATCGTGTTCTGCTGAGCCTGGTAGTTGCGGAACGTGCTGCCTTCGATCACCTGTTCGTCTGTTTCATTGCCGCTCGGCGTTCCCTGGTTGCCGTTGCTCGTCCACGTGCTCCGCGAGCGAGATCCCGACAGCCACACTTCGCCGCTCGCGCTGCGGGTGTCTGAGGCTTCCGGCCCGAACCTCAGCTCGGTCTGCTCTTTGAACGTCACCACCGCTCCGTTAGTGTCGGTGGCGGCGAACGCGCGCGCCGCAACCGAAGGCGTCGGGTCCTCGCTGGCGGCGATCACGCCAACCACAACGAGTACGAGGCCAGCCGCGATCGCGGCTCCTAGCCACCTTCGGCGGGCTGTCCGCTCGTACGGCCGACCAGCCCGCGCCAGCGGAGCAACTGTCTCGGCGTCCAGGCGTCGCAGCACGTCCTCGAACGCGGTGGGCTCGCAGGACGTGACGGGATTCGCGTCTCGCAGCTCTGTCATCACGTCGTTCATCTCGATACCTCGATCGGTTGGATTGGTGTGTCCGGCTCCGCCACTGTCCGCGCCAGCGCCCTTGACAGGCGTCGGTGCGCACGGTGCAGACGGACCGCGAGCGTGCGTCGTGAGCAGCCCATCACCTGTGCCACCTCGGACGCGTTGAGGCCCTCCCAGGCCGTCAACAGCAGAAGTTCGCGGTCGGACTCGCGCAGTTGCTCTAGGGCCGTGCCCAAATGTCCGCCTAGCATCTGGCTCGCCGTCTGCTCTGACAGCAGCGTCGCTGCCTCCGTGACGCGCTCCTGGAGCGCTATGCGGCGCCTGTCCGCGCGACGCTGGTTGGCCAGGATCCTTCGCGCGCACGCGAGCAGCCACGGTAGAGCCTCCTGGGGGAGCTCGTCCAGTCGCCGCCAGGCGACCACGAATACCTCGCTGACCGTTTCATCTGCGCTCGCCCCGTCGGTCCTCCTGCGCGCGTATGCGCGGACCGCGGGGGCGTGCTCGATGAACAACTGCTGCAAACGCGCGCGCCTCTCGATTTCGCTCACACCTGGATCATGTCCGCCACGTACGCTCGGATTACACCCGCGAGGGGGAGCGACTCGGAACGGCGGATATTCAGGACACGGGAGCGAGCGCCGATGCTTGCTCCATGAGGGCGATGAGTAAGCTCGGGGATGCGCTCGCCGTGTTCGCACTGGGCGGCGCGTCGCTCGCGTTTGCCGCCGCGAGCGCGGGCGTCAGCGAGGCGGTTGCCGCCCCCGACCTCACCGCGCCGGTGCTCGTCGCGCAGCACGCCGGCTGCATGTCCCTCGCGGGAGACCTGATCGACTGGACGGAACTTCTCGGGCCCAAGCACCACCGCTACAACGCGCTCAGCTCCCATCTCGCCAAGCTCTCTCAAAGCGGCGTGTCCGATGAGACGACGTTTGACTCCGGCGCCGGCTTCCCGGAATGCTCTGAGCTGGCCGCCTCGCAGTCGGCCGGCGCCGAGGTCCTCGCGCGCTCGCAGAGGGCTCCGCTGACGTTTACACCGGTGGCCAACGAGCCCCTTTGGCTCGCTCGGCCGGGCGCGGTCGCCGGACCCCTCGGGCTCCTCGGGCTCGAGCCGACGATCGCGATGGCCCCCGACGGCAGCGGCGTGCTGGCCTGGCTCGAGTACACCGGCCAGCAGCGTAGAGGCGAACAGGTGCCAGGGGAGGAACCATCCAGATACGGGCCAGCCTTCACCGTCCAGGCAGCCCGGATTTCGGCGACCGGGCAGCTGGGCGCGACACAGACGATCGCAGGGCCGAGCGCCGGCTACGGCCTTGGAGAAGCCGCCCAGCCGCTGCCCGAGCCTCCGGTTGCCTACGCGGACCCTGATGGCACGCTGGCGGTCGCATACTCGCTGCTGGCCCCCAACTCCGAAAACTCGCTCGTCCAGGTCAGCGAGGCGTCCCCCGGCCAGCCCTTCGCGGCGCCGCAGACGCTTCTGGGTGAAGCCGCCAAGCGCTCGCCTGTGCCCGAGGATCAACTCGGGATCGCCGGAGACGCGAACGGCAGCCACGTCGTGCAGTGGCAGATAGGCGGGGAACACACGATCGAATCGGCGCTCCAGGGCAGTCCCGCGCAGCCGTTCGCCGGCGCGTTCGCCGTTCCCTTCCTGCGGGAAGAAGCCCAGCTCTACGGGACGCTGATGGATGAATCGGGCGAAACGCTGAGCCTCCTGGAGGTCCCCTCGGGAGTCTCTGAAGGCGCCGCCGGTGCGCTCGCGGTCGTTCGCCTCCAGCCAGGTGGCATTGGCGAGAGCATCGAATACCTGGTGCCTGCGCAAGCGCACGAGCGCGCCGAAGGCGCGCATCTCGCAGTGCAGCCCGATGGCTTTGCTGCGGCCGTCTGGGTCGCAGCGCTCGTCAGCCCCAACGGTGGGAGCACGTCGCGCGTGATGTTCGCGACCGCCCCGCCCGGCGGCCCGTTCGGCGCAGCGGCGCCCGTCACAGGACTCGCGCCGCTGGCAGGGGAGAGCGCGGTGGCGTTCGACTCGAGCGGCGCACTGCACATTGCATGGACCGTCGAAGAACGAGAACTGTCCGGCCGGGTGCTCGCGGTGAGCGCCCAGCCGGGAGCCACCGACCCGCTGAGCCTGCCCGGGCCACGCGTCACGCTGCACGCCAGGCAGATGCAGCAATCCGCGCATGGCCTGTTCGTGACGGTCCGCGTCGATCGTCCATGCCTGGTGCGCCTACAGGCGGTGGCCTCCGCGAGAGCTACTGAACGCGGAATGGCGCTTGGCTTCGAGCGAACGGAAGCGAGCCACGAGTTCGTGGCCGCAGGCACCGCGCGGCTGCACATCCCGGAAGTTCCCGCGAACGACGTGCGCGGCAAGCCGCCGATGGTGCGCGTGCTCGCCTACGCGAGCAGTCCCAGCGAAGCGAGCTCGACCGCGTCGCTGCGCGTGCGCGTCCTACCAGCCCGAGCTTTCGCCCCCTGAGCAGCTCGTCTTGAGGATCGGGCTGTGACAGGTGCGGCTGGTCGTCCCTTCGGCGTTCCTGGTGAGCGTCAGTTCGTCGCCGTTGGTGGCCGTGGCGGTCACCGAGTATTCGTCTTCGCTATGTGTCGTGGCGCTCAGGTAGGCGTGATCCTTGCTCGGCGTGGTCGGGATCGTCGGCTCCTCGGCGGCAAGTTCGGCCAGCGTGATGTACGCGTAGCTGCCGCCGTGGTCGAGCGCGATCGTCTCCGCTGTCGTCGCGGCGTTGCGAGCGAGTTCCTTTGCCGACACGTCGGTTGCCTTCGTGGTCGTGCTGAGAAACGCCGGGATGGCGATCGCGGCGAGGATGCCGACGATCAGCATCACAACGAGAATTTCGGGGAGCGTGAAGCCGTCGCCCTCGCTCGTCCGCCGCGTAATGCGGCGCAAGATACGGGTGTCCAGCTGCTCTGCTCGGGTGGCGGTTGGGTTGGATGGGCTCGACTGCGACAGCGACATGGTGGCCTCCTTGCCTTGCTTGCAGCCGGGCTGTCTCGTTGAGACCCCTGACTTTGCGACCCCGCCTCGCGACGGGTTTGCCCGTTCAGAATTGTCGATCGCGGCGCAGTGTGCACGCCTGCGCCGGCGGATGGAAGCGAAAACCACTTCTTGACGGTTTTCTGGACGAATGTTCGAGTGCGGCCCGCTGGCGTTGCGGGCCGGCGCGTCCAGGCTACGGGCCGGCGTACGCGAACAGCGCGTTCGTCGGCGCATCGCCGCTGCCGGTGAAATAGCTCTCCGCGGTCGTGACCGTCACTGGCACCTTCGTTCTCGCTTCCCCCGGCGGCGAGACGGCATCGACCGTGCTCGTCGAGCCGCATGCGAGCAGCGCCTGCACGGGCGTGAACGACTCCGCTTCGCTAGTCCCGAACGCGACCGCGAGTGGGCAGCCGAGATTTTCGCCGTGGACCACCACCGCCGTCCCGCCGGCGGCGCTGCCGGAGTGCGGCGTCAACGAGGCCACGTGCGGCTGGCCGGGGGGGTACAGGAACAGCAAGTCCGCCTTGGACGTGGCGCTGCAGCCGCTGACGGTGCATACCTGCACGTTGGCGATCGCCGGGTTCTGCGAGACCGTCTGCGTGCTCAGCTGCGAGTTGTCGTTGGCGGTGAACGCGTAGTTGGTGCCTTCAGAGGGCGGGCTCTGGCTGTCGTCGAAGCGCACCAGGGTGACCTGCCCAAGCATCCCTTCCCCGGTGATCTGGATCGGCGTGCCGCCGGTGTCGGCGGCGCCGCTGATGCCGGTCAAGCGGACGCTGCTCGCCGTGCTTTCGACGGCCGAGACCTGCGGCACACCCGCGTAGTGCACCGGCGTCTGCGCCGAGTCGCCGGCGAGTGTACGCACCGACAGCGGCACGCTCGTGGGGTTCACGGTGGCCGTTTCCGCCGATTCGGCGATCGCTGGGGCCTGGATCTGGATCTCGGTGCCGCTTTGGAAGGCGATTTCCCTGTCGACCGACGCTTCCAGACCCGGCTTGCCGAAGAACGCGTAATCGAACGTGAAGCGCGACAGGCCGCTGCCGTGGACGGTCACGAGCGTTTCGCCGGTCTCGCTCGCCAGGCTGCTCGCGCCCGCCGAGGTGGAGACGGAGGTGATCGTGGGGGCGGGGGCATAGTCGAACTCCGTGGTGGCGGGATAGACCTCGCAGTCACAGCCCGGGGGTGCCACCAGCGCGCCGTCCTGTTCGAATGTGGCGGCGCCCTCGAACGGCGCCAGGATCGCCGCCGACGCGCTGGCCCCGGCGGCGCCGTGGACGACCACCTGCACCTGGCAGATGTCATCGACGGCGTTCTCGCCCGTGTACACGCCCGTGGTTGGCAGCGGCGCGCAGGCGGTGTGCGAGGAATAGGGGGGAGGCGTGACGAGCATCTGCGAGTCGCTGAGCACTTTGAAGGTCGTGGCGCTGACGCCGCCGAAGCTCACACCGCTCGCGCCCGTGAAACCCGAGCCGAGGATCGTCACCGGCGCCGGGGCGCTCTCGCTGCCGCCGGATGGGCTGAGGCCGGTGACGCTCGGCAGCACGCCGGAGTTGCTCATGTCCACGTACTCGAACGTCGACGGTGGACCGGCCGCGCTGGACTGTCCGTCTGTGAGCGTGACGATCACGTCGACCGGCCCCGCGCCGTCCTGCGACGCGGGCGCCCCTGCCGGCAGCGTGTCGGCGGCGGGCGGCAGCGTCAGCGTCAGGGATGTGGCGCCGAGGACACGAACGGCCCCTGCCGGTGCGTGCCACGCACCGATCTGGACGCCCGCGACGTCGGCGGTACCGGCGCTCTGGAAGTCCGTGCCGGTGACCGTCACGCTCTCACCGCCTGCCGTCGACCCGGAGCTTGGCGAAAGCCCCGTCACGGCCGGGCGGCTCGCCTGCGCGGCATAGCTACACAGGTAATACGCCAGCCCCGCCGAGCCGCCTGGGCCGGTCAGCCGCGGCGAGCCGAGACCCGACGCCGGGTCGTAGCCGCTCGAGGCCGGGAACGTCTTGCCACCGTCGAGGCCGTAGACGTCGTTGTTGCCTTCGGTGATGTCGTTGAACGAGGCGGCGTAGGCCGTCGGGTCCGAGGCGATCGCATATAGCAGCGGGCTCACGAAGCCGACCCCCGAGGCCGTCGCGGCACTCGTCCTGCACGTCGGGGAGGCGTCGGCCAGCGCGAGCATCGCTGCCCAGATCGGGCTTGCCGATGAGGTTCCGCCGATCGTGATCCAGCCGCTCGCGAACCCTTCTTCCTTGAACGCCTTGCTGTAGAACGTCGGCGCGCCCGTGTACTCGTCCGCCTGCGCGGAGACGTCCGGCACGAGCCTGCACGGCGTCGTCGCTTCCGCTCCCGGGAGCGTTGCGTCGCAGAACCCGGGCGCGTAGCCAGCGCGCTGCTCGACGCTCGCGGCGTTGATGTAGTCGGCGCTCCCCGGCAACGCGATCCCTGGCACAGCCGCGTCGCGCTGCCAGCTCGGCATCGCCCACGACTGCGAGATGCCGCCGCCGCCTCCGCCACCTTCAGGTCCGTCGTTCCAGACGTGCTCCTGCGCCGGCTGCGTCGCCGCGTCTGTGATCGTCGTGCCGCCGACACCGAGGACGTATGGCTGGCTCGCAAGTTCGGTTGTGGAGAGCGGGTTCTGTCCCGGCTGCGGGCTCGCTTCGCGGTGCACTTCTTCGCACGCGTCGCTGCCGGTGTCGCCGGCGGCGTTGAGGAACGTCTGCCCCTGTGCAGCGGCCTGCTGGAAGAGATAGCTCTCGGCCTGCTGGACGCCCGGCTCGCCAGCCTGCGCCTCCTGCTCGCATGGCTCGCCCCAACTCGAGGTGATGATCTGGTCACGGTCTTCATCGATCATTGCCGTGATCTCCGCGAGTTCGCCGACGATCGATTCTGGCGCGTCATAAACGTCGATGCTCGCTCCCGGCGCCATCGCCGAGACGTCCTCGACGTCGAGGCTCGCCTCGCCTTCGCCGGCGCCCTGCGGCGAGCCTCCTTCGACAGGAATCACGCTGAGGCGGCCGAGCATCGCCGTGGCGGCGGCCCTGCCGAAGTAGCAGCTGTCGAAGTGGCGGATGTCGGAGGTGGCGAACGGTTCCTGCTCGTAGATGCCGATGTGCACGCCGGCGCCTGTGTCGCCCACCGCGTACAGGCCAAAGGCGCCGTATGCGTTTGCGATCTCATCGTCGGTCAGCCCGCCTGCTTCTTCTGCGTCTGCCTTGGCTGCCCGGCAGGGTCGCGGAGAGCCTTCGGGATGTGCGAACGTCCCCGCCTTCGCGGCTGCGAAGAGGTGGCGCCGCGAGGACTTCGGACGCAGCAGCAGCGGACGGGGAGGCGCCACTTCGTCGAGCCCGACCACCGTCGCCACCGAACTCGCGATCGACGCCGGCAGCGCGGGCGCGGAGGTTGTCGCTCGCGCGAGCCTGCCGTCGGCGAGCCGGTAGCGCTCGAGGCCCGTCGCGAACGCGCTCGCGACGCTTGGCGCGGCGCCGGAGAAGCGGACGAGCAGGCCGTTGTCGGTGACGCTGCCGACGTGTAGCCCGTCAGACATGAGCTTCGCCTTCACTGCGGCGATGGTGCTCGCCGCCGGCCCAAAGCGCGTGGCGAACGCACCCTTTGACAAGTAGTGGCCGAACGTCGGCGAGCCCTTCGCGATCACCGCGCTGATGAAGCTTTCCAGCTCCCGTGAATCGCGCGGGCGCACCAGTACCGCGCCGGAGACGGTGGTAGCGGCCGGCGCTGGCCCGAGGTCGACGGCGCCTCGTGGGACTCGTGGCGCCGGGCCGATCCTGACCAGCCCATCCTGACCGGCGGCGGTGGACACCTCGATCGCGACCCATATGGCCGAAGCGAGCAAGACCGCCAGCAGGAGCAGCCCGGCACCCGCCAGCCGCCGTTGGCGCCAGCGGCCGCGGTCACTCGCCCGCCCGCGAACGCGCTTCCGTGCGCCGCCTGACCTTCGCTGCTCGCTGCGCCCATCCATGACGACCTCCAGGCTTGCCGCCGCTGCTCGTCAGCGGCTGGAGCCGCCAGAAGGGATAACAGACCGCCGGCGGCCATGTCAATCGCGGCGATCACCGGCGCGCGGTTTTATGCGAACATATGTTCGTATGGACTTGGGTGGATCGATCGACGTCATGGATAGAGGTCGACCCGCCACTGCCAAGCATGTAGACAGATGTCCGTCAGCTAATCAAGTGGCAGATGGACGTCAGCCAGTTGGCCGAGTGGCCGCTGGACGTCGGTCGCATTCCTCTCTTGTGGCAGGAAGAGTGGGGCGATGAGCACGATGGAGGACTACAAGGAGGAGCTCGCGAGATTTCTCGAAGGCTTCGGTGCGAACGTGCGTCGCGTGCGGACAGCCAAACGCCCGCGCGTGTCCCAGGAACGGCTCTGCCACATCACGCAGTTGCACCGCACCGAGATCGGCAAAATCGAGCAGGGGCTGGTGGAGCCGCGCTTGACCACGCTGTACATCGTCGCCCACGGGCTCGAGGTATCGATCGACGAGCTGCTCACCGGCCTGTGGGTGCCGACCGAGCGCAGACCCTCGCCGCGCTCGGAGCCATGGTCATGATCCGCTCCTCGCCCCCCGACCCGGTCCTCGCAGCCACGCTGCGGCGACTGCGCGCCGAACGCGGCATCACCCGGGAAGCGCTGGCGTTCCGCTGCGGGATCACCACCTGCGCGCTGGCGCGGATCGAACTCGCTCAGGCGGTGCCCGGCTGGAACACGGTCCGCCGGATAGCCAGCGCACTGGATGTCAGCATGGTCGACCTGTGCGCCGCGATCGAAGGCGGGGTTCCGGCGGCGCTTGCCCTTCCGTACTGAGCTTATTCGGGGATCCACAACTCGCCGCCACGCACGCGCTCGAGCCCGGTCCAGATGACGTTCATCGCGATCGCGACGATCTGTGCGCGCGGGACGTGGCGATGCTCGTACCACCAGAGCGCGAGTGCCTGCAGTGCGCCGCGGATGACCTCCCATGCCGCCTCGAGCAACTCGCTCGCTTCGCCGTCAACGGGCTCCTCGAGGCCCTGCTCTCGTCCGAGCAGCGGCAGAACAGCAGCACGGCTGCGCGCCGCCACGTCACGTCGGATCGCCTCGACCTCAGGGTCGCCGCTGTCGTCGCGAAACAGCATCCGCCATGCGTACGGGTGCGACTCTACGTAGGCAAACCATCCCTCGAGCGCGCGCGCAGTACGTCGCGCGGGCGGATCCTCGCCGTCGAGATTCTCGCGCCACACGTCACGTAGGTCCGCGTAGTGGCGCTCGAGCAATGCACGGTGTAGGTCCTGCTTGGAGCTGAAATGGTCGTAAAGGACTGGTGGCGAGATGCCCGCAAGGCGCGCAATCTCATCGATCGACGCGCCGTTGTAGCCGCGCTCGGCGAACAGCTCCGTAGCGGCCTGTTCGATTATTCCCCTGCGCCGCTCGGCGCTCAGCCGTCGACGTGGTGGTGTGGTGTTTGACAACCTAACGATCCCTAGGATAGGATTACCGAATATCGACTAGGTTAGATCAGAAAGGCGACGCGATGACCGAGGAAGTGATTGAAGACCCGGTTCTGCGCCAGCGCTACATCTTTCGCCGCGTCACCGACGAGGACGGCGGCGAGATCCTCGAGGCGGAGGTATGGGTCCAGCCTGGCGGCGGAGTCGTGCCGCACGTGCACCCAACCTTCGAGGAGCGCTTCCATGTTCTTGACGGAGAGGTCACCTTCTGGGTCGATCGCAAGCGGATCGTGACCCGCGCCGGCGAGCTCGCGGTCGTGCCTGCGGGAGCTCGCCACACCTACGCCAACCGCAGTCGCTCGCTGGCGCACTTCAAGACGTACGTCAGCCCTCCTGACCCGGAGCTCCAGGGCTTCCTCGAAGATGCCGCGGCGCTCGGCCGTGCGCGCCTCTCCACACGCCACGCGCTGCCGCGCAGTTGGCGCGGTCTGCTCGCGATGGCCGTCATGGCCGACCACTACAAACGCACGACCGTGATCATGCTGCCGCCGCCATCGGTACAGCGCGCGCTCCTCAGACCGCTGGTCCCGATCGGCAGGCGGCGCGGCTGGCGGCCCGGCAGTTATTCGGCCGGTGCGTGATGCCATGACTCGTCATCCCGACCGGCTGCGCGAGCGCGCTGATGATGGCGCGGTACAGTGAACTGATGATCGGGCTTCGGCGCATGGAGGAGTTGCAGGCGGAGGCGCACTACCACCGCGACCGCTACCGGCTCTACAAGGCGAAGACCCTTGGACCGCAATTGACGAGCGCGGCGCGCCTTGCCGATCTCGAACGTCGCTGTCAGGGCGCCGACTCACGGCTGCGGGCGGCGGAGCGGGAGAACGCGCGGCCCGTGGGCGTCGTCGAAGACTCGCCCTGAGCTTTCAGGCAGCGCACGTACTCTCTGTGTACTAACCACAGCAGCGCACGCTCGCGCTCAGAACACATGCAGCAACCGCCAGCCCAGCGACGGGCCTGGTAGCGGCTGCAAGGCCACGGCCGTGGTGGAGACCGCGCGCGTGCCCACGACGGTCACCGTCGCCAGGGGCTCGCCCCTTCGCACCTGCGTCCCGGGCGCCCGCAGCGTCATCTCGACCCCAAGCACGAGGCCGCCCCAGCCGATCTCGCGCAGGGCGCTGGCGGTGGCGGCGGTCGTGCGATGCCCGTCTGCGTCGCTCGCGCTGAGCACGCCGGCGCCGGCGGGCAGCACGGTCGCGACGCGCAGCCCCGCCGCGACGGAGTCGCCGAGTCGCTGGGCGCTGAGCAGAGCGGCTTCGACGAGCGCGCCTTCGCGCTGGCCGAGCACGACGCCGATCACGGTCAGTCTGCGCCCGCCGACCACGACGTGCTTGGCGAAGACGAAGCAGCCGCCGGCGGCGCGATCGGAGCCGGTCTTGACGCCGACGTAACCGTCGCTGCCGAGCAGCGTGTCGTAGTTGCTGACGCTGCCGTCGACGGGTAGCTCTGCGGTGGGCTCGGCGACGATCGCGGCGAACGCCGGCACGCGCATGGCCACGCGCGCGAGCTTCAGCTGATCAACCGCCGTGGACACGGTTTCGTCGCTGAAGCCGCTCGGGTCGGTGTACTTGGTCGAGACCATGCCGAGCGTGTGCGCGGTCGCGTTCATGCGCGCGACGAAGGCCGTGAGCGTTCCCGCATCGTGGGCGGCGAGCAGCGCGGCGATGTTGTTTGCGGAGGGCAGCAGCAGCGCCTGCAGCGCCTGGCGCTCGCTGAGCCGCTCGCCGGCGCGCACGCGCACGACCGACTGCAGCAGCGCGGCGCGTAGTTCCTCTTCGGCGACATCCGCGCGCGTGATCGTGATCGTGAAGCCTTCCGCGCCGGGCGCCAGCGGGTGTTCGCGCAGGACCAGGTACGCGGTCATCACCTTGGCGACGCTCGCGGTCGGCACGGGCGCGAGGCTCCCGGAGCTCGCGATGCCGCCGATCCCCTCGACGTCCACGGCCGCCTCGCCCGCGCGCGGCCATGCCAGCACGGGCGCGGCGCCGGGGAAGCGAACAGTGGTTGCGAGCGTCCGCCGGATGCTCACCGGCGGCGTGCCCTCGCTCGCAAACCGCACGACGAGCACGAACACGAGCAGCGCGAGCCCGATGGCGCCAAGGGCCATCCGGCGCGAACGAGATCGGTGCCTCAGCGCTGACCGTCCGCTCGTCGCCACAGCGTCAAGACGCTAGCGCAGGCACAGGCGGCCGGCGCCGGCCGCCGCGATCATGCGGGCGCCGGCAGCTGCGATCATGCCGGCGTGGCCCGCCTGCATCCGCTCGACCCCGCCGACGCCGAGCCGGCGGTGCGCGCCGCGCTGGAGCGCTTGCCGCCACTGGCGATCTTCGCGACGGTCGCCAACGCGCAGGGGTCGTTCGTCAACTGGTTGCGTTTCGGCGGCGACTGCCTGGATGCGCGCTGGTTCGATCCGGTGCTGCGCGAGCTCGCGATCCTGCGCGTGGCGCGGCTGACGCCAGGCGCCGAATACGAGTGGGTACAGCACGTGCCGATCCTGCTCGCGGTCGGCGGCACGCCCGAGCAGGTCGCCGCACTTGAATCCGATGAGCTCGACGCCGAGGCACTTGGCGAGGACGGGCGGCTGGTTGTGCGCTTCACCGGGCAGGTGGTCCGCGAGGCGACGCCCGACGAGCCAACGTTCGCGGCGATGAGCGCGCGCTTCACGCCCGCGGAGATCACGCAGCTGCTGCTCGTGATCGGCCAGTACATGATGGTCGCGCGCGTGATGGCCACCGCGCAGCTGGAGGTCGACGCGGTGCTCGGCGCCGACGTGCTGGCAGGGGTCGAGCGTTCCAGCAGGGCGCGTCGGCAGGACGCGCAGGCGTCCGAGTAGCGAGCGGGCGCCTCGGCTCCCGGCGCGCAGTCGCGTCAGCGCGGTTGCACAGCCGTCGCCGCAGCGGCACGCGCACGGGCGCGGATCACCTCGGTGACGGCAGCGGGGTCGTCGTAGAAGGGCACGTGCCCGGCGCCGAGCGTGACGTGCGTCGCCCACGGCAGCAGCGCGCGCGCCCGCGGCGCCTGCAGCCGGTAGGGGAGCAGCCGGTCGCGCTGGCCCCACGCGATCGTCACGGGTGTGCTGTGCAACTGCTCGGGATGCTCGAAGCGGTACTGGCGGAACGCGTCGAGCGCTGGGCCGAATGCGGGCGAGGCCCATGCGTCGCGGAGCGTCGCGACCGCCTCGTCAGCAGGCAGCCGCGCGGGGTAGCCGAACGTTTGCGAGAACAGCGCGATGCGGCCACGACGCGTGCGCGCCAGCGCCTCCACCGCTGGGCGGGCTGCCGCGGGAGTCTGTGCGAGCGCGCGCAGCGAGAGCTGGCAGAAGCGCAGTTCCGCCGGGGTCCAGAAGCCCGCGGGGGAGAACGCGCACATCGAGCGCACCGCGCGCCCGCGTGCCAGCTCGAGCGCGATTGCGCCGCCCATCGAGCTACCGGCGACGTGCGGGCGCTCGAGGCCGAGCTCGGCGAAGAACCACTCGAACGCGTCCGCATACGCGGGGATCGTCGGCTCGATGCCGCTTGACAGCGGCGCCGAGCGCCCGAAGCCGGGCGAGTCGCAGGCGATCACGTCGAACTCGCCGGCGAGCCGGTCGATCACCGGCTCCCATGCCTGCCAGTGGTGCCCGACGCCGTGCAGCAGCACCAGCGGCGGGCCTTCGCCCTCGCGGTGGTAGTTGATCGAAAGGCTCACGCTCGCACGAGGTCGGCGCCGCGCTCGGCGATCATGATCGCCGGTGCGTTGGTGTTGCCGCCGGTGATCGTGGGCATGATCGAGGCGTCGATCACACGCAGGCCCTGCAGCCCGTGGACGCGCAGCTGCGAGTCGACGACGGCCTGCGGGTGGGTGTCGCTCATGCGTGCGGTGCCGACGGGGTGGTAGATCAGCATCAGCCGCCGTCGCAGGTCGGCTTCGAGCTCCTCGCGCTCGACGGCCGCGCTGCCGGGCTTGAGCTCGCAGACGACGATCTCCTTCAGCGGCGAGCGCGCGGCGATCTCGCGCGCCAGGCGCGTGCCGGCGAGCAGCGACTCGACGTCATCGGGCTCGGACAGCGTGTTGGTGATGATTCGCGGCTTGGCGGTGGGGTCGGCCGACAGCAGCCACACCTGCCCGCGCGCCTTGGGCGAGACGAGCACGGGCGCGATCACCATGCAGTGTCCCTCGTAGGTCTCGGCTCCGTGGTCTTCGTAGTAGGCGGCGCCCATGTGGAACTGGATGTCCGCTGCGGGCAGGCCGCCGCGCGTGCGCGTGAAGGCGACGACCTCTGCGACGGTCGAGCTGAGCTTGCCCGATTTGCGCAGCAGCCACTCGGCGAGCGGCTTGGGCTTGTCGGCGCCGTAGAGGGTGTCAGCG
This sequence comes from uncultured Solirubrobacteraceae bacterium, assembly GCA_963735615.1. Classification (GTDB taxonomy): domain Bacteria; phylum Actinomycetota; class Thermoleophilia; order Solirubrobacterales; family Solirubrobacteraceae; genus Palsa-744. Next base: position 533,773 of record CAVTLO010000001.1, on the reverse strand, counting down.
TCGGACACCTCCCACAGGACGGTCAGGAACGGGTGGTCCTGGAGGTTGCGCCCGACGCCCGGGAGCTCGTGCGTGACCTGCACGCCGGCGGCCCGCAGCTCCTCGGGCGCGCCGATGCCGGACAGCAGCAGCAGTTGCGGCGAGCCGATCGCGCCGGCGCTGAGCAGCACCTCGCGCTCGGCGCGGAGGAGCTCGATACCGCCGCGCCCCTTGCGCACGCGCACGCCGACCGCGCGGTCTCCCTCGAACTCGACTCCCAACACGGTGACCCCGGTGCGCACCTCGAGGTTTGGCCGCGTCCGCGCCGGGCGCAGGTAGGCGTCGGCGGCGCTGAAGCGCTGCCCGTTCTTCTGCGTGACCTGGAACATCGACGCGCCGTCCTGCTCGGGGCCGTTGTAGTCGGCGATGCGCGGGATGCCGGCGGCCTCGGAGGCGGCGAGCAGGCGCTTGCCGAGCGGTCGCGGCGAGCGCTGCTCGGCGACGTGCAGCGGACCGCCCGCGCCGTGGTACTCGGAGGCGCCGCGGACGTTGTCCTCGGCCTTCTTGAAGTACGGCAGCACGTCCGCGTAGCCCCAGCCGGGGGCGCCTTGCGCCTCCCAGCCGTCGTAGTCGAGCGGGCGCCCGCGGACGTAGAGCATCGCGTTCATCGAGCTCGAGCCGCCGAGCGCCTTGCCGCGAGGGATGTACAGCGAGCGACCGTCCACATGCGGCTCGGGCTCGGTCGCGTAGTCCCAGTCGAGCTTGGTGTGGAACTGCTGCGGGAATGCCGCCGGGATCTTGATCTTCAGCGAGCGGTCGGAACCGCCCGCCTCCAACAGCAGTACCCGCACCGCGGGGTCCTCGGACAGCCGGTTGGCGAGCACGCAGCCGGCGGAGCCGGCACCGACGATTATGTAGTCGTGGATTGAGCTCACCCCTCCTCCCGGCACCCTAAGCACTCATCACGGGAGCTGGCTTTCCCAACGGGATAAAGCGGTACTCGGCGGCGTCTAGCTGGCTGGTCTGCTCGAGGTACTCGCGCATGTAGCCGGGCCAGTTGGCGATGACCCGCCCGTTCTCGTCGCGATACCAGGAGTCGCACTGCGTCCACGCGGTGCCGGCGAAGCGCGCCTGCAGTGCGCGGTCGCTCGCGGCCTCGACCTCGGCGCGCACCTCCAATGCCCCGGCCTCGCGGAGGCGCAATTGCTCCATGGCCTGGCGTATGTACGCGGCCTGCGCCTCCAGGTAGACGATGATCGAGCCGCCCGAGGTGTTCGTGTTCGGCCCGTACATCAGGAACATGTTGGGGAAGCCGGGCACGCACATGCCGAGGTGCGCGTGCGCGCCGCGCGACCAGTACTCGCGCAGCTCCCCGCCGTCGGCGCCGACGATTCGCATCGGGAACATGAAGTCGTTTGTCTTGAAGCCGGTCGCCCAGATCAGGCAGTCGAACTCGCGCAGCGTGCCGTCTCCCTGCGGGGACGACGCGGCGGTGCGAATGCCGCTCGGCTCGATGCGCGCGATCGCATCGGTGACAAGCTCAACGTTCGCTCGCGCCAGCGCCGGCAGGAAGTGCGAGCTGAAGAGGATGCGCTTGCAGCCGAATGTGTAGTCCGGCCACGCCTTCGCGCGCAGCGCGGGGTCCTGCAGCTGCGAGCGCATGAACGCGGCCGAGCGCGCTGCTGCCAGGCGCCCGACGGTGTGCGGGTGGCGAATCGCGAGCGTGAGCGACTCGGTGTACTGGAAGACGAACATTCGCCGCAGCGTCTGCAGCCCAGGGACGTGCGCGACAGCGGTCTTGACGGCGTTGTTGTAGCGGCGGTTCTCGCGCGGCAGGAACCAGTTGCCGGTGCGCTGGAAGACGCTCATGTGCCCGACCTTGGGCGCGATCTCGGGGACGAACTGCACGGCGCTCGCGCCGGTGCCGACGACCGCCACGCGCTTGCCGGCCAGCGGATAGTCGTGGTCCCATTCGGCCGAGTGGAAGCTGTGGCCGGCGAAGCTCTCCGCGCCGTCGATCGCCGGCCGCGCCGGCTGGTCGAGCTGGCCGGTCGCGACGATCAGCGCGTCCGCCTCATACGTTGGGCCCGCCGCGGTCTCGACGCTCCAGCGGCAGCGCGCCGCGTCCCACGTGCAGGCGGTGACGGTGGTGCTCGTGCGCACGAGGCGATCGACCCCATGCGTGCGCGCCACCTCGTGCAGGTAGGCGTGGATCTCCGCCTGCGGCGAGCACAGGCGCGACCAGTCGCGCCGCTGCGCATAGGAGAACGAGTACAGGTGGCTGGGGATGTCGCATGCGGCGCCGGGGTAGCTGTTGTAGAACCACGTCCCGCCCAGGTCCGGCGCCTTCTCGAGGATCGTCACGTCGGTGATTCCGTACCTGCGCAACTCGATCGCGGCGGCGATCCCACCGAAGCCCGCGCCGACGATCAAGACCTCGAGCGCTCGGCCCGTGCCTGCCTGTGGACGCACCGCAGCGGCGGACATGCGACCTACCTTATGCCCTTCGCTCCAGTGTGTCTCCCAGCCAAGTCCCCGCCGCCGGGATCTCCCGCGGGTCGATGTGGTGGGCGGCGTCCGACTCGTGGTACTCGACCGCCAGGCCACCGTCGCGAAGCTGCTCGGCGGCGGCGCGCGCGAAGGCGACGTCGATCACCTGGTCGCGGCGACCGTGGGCGATGAATACGCGCACGCCGGTACGGTTCGCAAGGTCGGGCTGCCAGTGCTTGATGGTGGGAATGAAGCCTGAGAAGGCGAGGATCCCGCCCGGCGCCGGTCGTGCCGCGTCGAGCCCCATCGTGTAGCTCATCACCGCGCCCATCGAGAAGCCGCCGAGCACGGTGCGCGCGGGTGCGATCCCGGTTTGCTGCCACAGCGCGTCGTGGAGCTCAGCGAGCTGGCGGCGGGCCGCGTCGAACGTGTCCGGATCGGGATAGCCAACGCGCGGCACCAGATACCAGTGATAGCCCGGTGATGGGGCGGGTGGGCTTCCATACATTGTCAAAGGCGCGCGCGGCGTCACCACGTGCAGCCGCCGCGCGGGATCGAGCACGTCGGCGAGCGTCAACAGATCGTGCTCGTCAGCGCCGCGCCCGTGGTGCAAGACCAGCAGCCCCTCCGGTGGGCCGGCGGCCGGGCGCTCGCGGTAGATCAGCGCGCTCACGCGGCTGCGAGCCTCTGTGCGCGTGCGGGTGGGGGGCTCACCCCGCCGCGGCCGGCTCGCGGGGGATGTACGGCGCCAGCTCGCGTCGCGCGATCGACAGCTTGTGGACCTCGTCGGGGCCGTCCGCCAGGCGCAGCGTGCGCAGGTGCGCGTACGCGGCTGCCAGGCCGAAGTCGTCGGAGACACCGCCGCCGCCGTGGACCTGGATCGCGCGGTCGAGCACCTTCAGCGCGACGTTCGGCGCGGCCACCTTGATCGCCGCGATCTCCGTGCGCGCGTGGCGGTTGCCGACGGTGTCCATCATCCACGCCGCCTTCAGCGTCAGCAGGCGCACCATCTCGATCTCGATGCGCGACTCTGCGATCCAGTCGAGGATGTTGCCGCGCGTCGCCAGCGGCTTGCCGAACGTCACGCGCGAGACCGCCCGTTTGCACATCGCGTCCAGCGCGCGCTCCGCCGCGCCGATCGCGCGCATGCAGTGGTGGATGCGCCCCGGGCCGAGGCGCGCCTGGGCGATCATGAAGCCATCGCCCTCCTTCGAGATCACGTTCGTGACCGGCACGCGCACGTCCTTGAACTCGATTTCCCCATGGCCGTCCTGGTCGACGTAGCCGAACACCGGCAGGTTGCGCACGACCGTCACACCCGGCGTGTCCAGCGGCACGAGGACCTGGCTCTGCTGCGTGTACGTCGGCGCGTCCGGCTGCGTCTTGCCCATCACGATCATGATCTTGCAGTGCGGATGGAACACGTTCGTGATCCACCACTTGCGGCCGTTGAGCACGTAGTCATCGCCGTCGCGCTCGATGCTCAGCGCGACGTTGGTCGCGTCTGAGCTCGCTACGTCGGGCTCGGTCATCGCGAACGCCGACCTTATCTCTCCTTCCAAGAGCGGCGTCAGCCAGCGGTCCTTCTGCTCGGGCGTGCCGAACTGGTGGAGCACCTCCATGTTGCCGGTGTCCGGCGCCGAGCAGTTGCACGCCTCCGAGGCGATGCGCGCGCGACCGAGGATCTCAGCCAGCGGTGCGTAGTCCGCGTTCGACAGCCCCGCGCCGTGCTCGTCATCCGGCAGGAACATGTTCCACAGCCCCGCCTCGCGCGCGCGGAGCTTCAGTTCCTCCATGATCGCCGGCTGGTGGTGGGGGTCGCCGGACTCGCGCAGCTGGCGCTCGTACACCTCCTCCGCCGGGTAGATCTGCTCATCCATGAACGCCGTCAGGCGCTCCTTGAACTCAGAACAGCGCTGGCTCGGCTCGAAGTCCATCGGTCCTCCCTCGGTGACGGCAGTAGTCCAGCCGGCGCGCAGCGCCGTCATGGACGGATCTAAGTAGTCCAGCCGGCGCGCAGCGCCGTCATGGACGGGTCCAGTTGCTTAGGATCATCGCGGATGAGCCAAGAGCACGCCAGCTACCGCGCGGCCGGTGTCGACTACGACGCGCTCGATGCCGGCAAGCGGCTGGCGATCGCCCAGGCGCTTTCGACCTCGTCGCTGCTGCAAGCGCGGGGCGGGCGGGCGCTCGATGACTCGCGCGGCGAGCCCGCGTTCGTGTTCGAGCTCGACGGGCGCGCGTTCGCCTTCGTCGTCGAGGGGCTCGGCACGAAGTCGATCATTGCGCGCCAGGTGCTCGAAGGCCAGGGGCTCGACCGCTTCGCCGACGTCGCCTACGACACCGTCGCCGCGATCCTCAACGACCTCTGCTGCGTCGGCGCGCTGCCGCTGGTCGTCAACGCGTACTTCGCCACCGGCGCCTCCGAGTGGTACTCACAGCACGAGCGCGCCGCCTCGCTGCTGGAGGGCTGGCGCAGTGCGTGCGTCGACGCCGGCTGCGTGTGGGGCGGGGGCGAGTCGCCTTCGCTGCCGGGGCTGCTCGCCGAGGAGGACATCGAGCTCGCCGGCGCCGCCGTCGGGGCGGTGCCCGCCGGGCGCGCGCCGATTCTCGGCGAGCTGCTTGGCCCTGGCGATGAGATCGTGCTTGTCGCCTCCAGCGGGCTGCACGCCAACGGCGCCTCGCTTGCACGGCTGATCGCCGCGCGGCTGCCCGATGGCTACGCGACGAAGCTGCCTGGGTATGGAAGCCCACCCACCCGAGGCGATGGCTCCGGCGCCACCACGTTCGGCGAGGCGCTGCTCGAGCCGTCCGTCATGTACGTGCCGCTGATCGCCGCGCTGTTGGAGACGGACGTCGAGCTCACGTACCTGAGCCATGTCACCGGCCACGGCCTGCTCAAGCTGATGCGCCCCGCCAGGGAGCTCAGCTACCGCATCGAGCGGCTGCCCGCCGTGCCTGCGGTGCTGAGCTTCCTCGTCGAGCACGCTGGCATGGATGCGCAGGCGGCCTACTCGACGTTCAACATGGGCGCGGGCTTTGCCTTGTATTGCCGCGCCGGGCACGGCCAGGGGATCGTCGAGATCGCGGAGCGCCTCGGCCTCGGCGCGCTGCTCGCCGGGCGCGTGGAGGAGGGGCTCAGGCAGGTCGTGCTCGAGCCCGTCGGTGTGCGCTTCACGAGCGACCGCCTCGACCTGTCCGCAGCACGGGCATGAGCCTCAAGCTTAGCCTTATTGTTCTGGGGGACCGCTACTACTTGCTGGCTGCGGGTATAGGTTGTTATAAGGTTTAATTACGTTGCAGAATCTCGCCACTGTTCCCCCGCGATCTCGCCGGGGATCTCGATGACGCCGGACCGGCATGGCTCCGGAGCTACCCGGATCGAGGCGGACCTGTCCATCAAAATGAGGGAGAGAACCTGATGCGCAGAGCATCCACCTGTCTTGCCGTCCTGGGCCTGGCGCTGCTGGCCCTGCCGGGCGCCGCCTCGGCCATACCGGGGCTCAAGTTCAAAGCTGAAGCAGTCCCGATCCCGGGTTACAAGGACACCGGCGACATCCTCGGCGCCGGGACGGCGCTGCAGGCCGAATACCAGATCACGGGCACGGAATACTTCGGCTCGCCACCGCCGATCATCGGCGTCAACTTCTACCTGCCCAAGGGCTCCGTGCTGCACCCGAGCGGCTTCCCGACGTGCAGCCAGGCGACGGTCGAACAGCTCGGCCCGATCGGTTGCCCGAAGCCCTCGCAGGCGGGGCCGGTCGGCACCGCGCTCGGCTACGTGACCCTCGGCGGCGAACGCGTCGAAGAGACGACCGAAATCTTCTCGTTCTACAAAACCGGCGGCGGCTTCATCTTCTTCACCGAGGGCCGCTCGCCGGTGTCGCTGGAAATCCTCTCGCCCGGCGCCTACAAGAACTACGTGGGCGGCGGCGGCTACGGCCCCGAGCTCGAAGTCACCGTGCCTGAGATCGCGAGCCTGCCGGGCGCGCCGTTCGCATCGGTCAAGACGATCAAAGTCAAGGCCGGATCGGCGATCGGGCCGAAGAACAACCCGAAGAAGGACACATACTACGGCCGTGTCCCGAAGAAGTGCCCGAAGGGCGGCTTCCCGGTCAAGACCGAAGTCATCTTCGCCGAAAACGGCGAAGAGTCGAAACCGGTGCCCGTGACGGCGCTGTACAAGGCGCCGTGCCCGAAGAAGTAGGCGCGACGGGAGGGTTCGCGCGCTCGAGGGCGTAAGCTCGACATAACAGGCTCGACATAAGCAGGCTAGAGGGGCGATCTCACCGAAGATGGTGGGGTCGCCCGCTCGTTGTAAACGCAAGGAAGGATTGGGGTTGAGGACAGGGAGCGTGGGGTGGAGGAGATTGGCGGCCGGAGTTCTTGGCGTCGCCTGCGCTGCCGCGCTCGTCCTCGTGGTCGTGCTCGCGACCGCCGCGGGCGGCTCGGGCGGCGGCTACGCCGTACGCGCGATCTTCGACGACGCCGGCAACCTGATCCCCGGCGAGAACGTCAAGATCGACGGCGTCAAGGTCGGCACGGTCTCCACGGTCACGCCCACGCCTCAAGCGAAGGCGGCGGTCGTGATCAACATCGAAAACCCCGGCTTCCAGGACTTTCGCGCCGACGCGAACTGCGAAATCCGCCCGCAGTCGCTGATCGGCGAGAAGTACGTCGACTGCAAACCCACGCAGCCGCGCGTGGAAGGCACGCCGCTGCCGCCGGCACTGCGGAAGATCCCCGGTGGTCAGGAAGGCGCAGGTGAGTACCTGCTCCCCGTGCAGAACACCTCGAGCCCCGTCGACGTCGACCTGCTCGGGGACATCCAGCGCCTGCCCGAACGCGAGCGCTTCACGCTGATCCTCAACGAACTCGGCGCCGGCCTGGCGGGGCGCGGCAGCGACCTCAACGAAGTCGTCAAGCGCGCCAACCCAGCGCTGCGCGAACTCGACCGCGTGCTTGAAATCCTCGCCAACGAGAACCACGTGCTCGCGAAACTGGCGGTCGACTCCGACCAGGCGCTCGCCCCGCTCGCCAGGGTGCGCGGGCGCGTCGCCGACTTCATCACGCAGGCCAACACGGTCTCGCAGGCCGGCGCCGCCACGCGCGGATCGCTGGCGCGCAACCTCGCGCTGTTCCCGCCGTTCCTGGAACAGCTCGGGCCGGCGCTCGAACGCGTCCAGCGCTTCGCCGAACAGACGACGCCGGCGTTCACCAACCTCGAGGTTGCGGCGCCCGGGATCGACAAGACGTTCACGAGCCTGCCCGCGTTCTCGAGCAGCACCGAAAAGTTCTTCGAGAACCTCGGCCAGACCGCGAAGGCGACCGGTCCCGCACTCAACGGCGTCAGGCCGCTGCTCAAACGCCTGGAACGACTCGGCAAGGCCGCCGTGCCGTTCACGAACAACTTCGCCCAGCTGTTCGAAAGCCTGCGTCAGACCGGCGGGCTCGAGCGGATCATGGACTTCATCTTCCTCGGCACCGGCTCCGCCAACGGCTACGACTCGCTCGGTCACTTCCTGCGCGCCGAGGGTGCCGCTAACGCCTGCCTCAGCTACACCATTAAACCATCCTCGGACACGGGCTGCCGGCGAAAGCTGTTCAACAACAAGGCCGCCGGCTCGACTGAAGGTGCCACGAGCGCGTCGTCCAGCGCGATCGACGCGAGCAACACGAGCGTGCTGATGGCGCGCACGCTCGCGGTGCTCAAAGGCGCCACGCCCGCGCAGGCGGACGCCCAGTACCCGGGTCCCACCACAACCGCCGGTGAAGACACCGCCACGGGCCTCGCGGGCGGGCCCGCGGCGAGCGCCACGCCGGTCGGTGGCTCGACCGCGGGCACGACGTACTACACGCCGACCAGCGAAAGCTCGGAAGCGGGCGGGCTGCTGCTCAACTACCTGCTCGGGAACGAATGACGCAATGGGTCGACTAGCTCTGTCCCTGCGACCACTGCTCCCCGTGCTGCTCGTGGGCGCCGTTGTGCTGGCCGTTCCCGCGGTGAGCCTTGCGAGCGAAGCGGGCGCCTCGGCCACCACGCCGAGCCCGGCGGGCGAAGGGAGCGTCTCGACCCCCGCGCCGGAAGCCCCGGCGACGCCGGCGGGCACCGGCGAAGCGGCGCCCGCCGCAGCGACCCCGGCCGAAGAACCGGCGCCGCCGCAGGTGCAGTCCCAGCACCGGCAGGGTGCCAGCCCCGGCAGGCCGAGCGGCAAGCACGGCGCGCACAAGCGGTCGCAGGGCACGCCCGGAGGCGAAGGCGCGGCCACGGGCGAAGGCGCCGGCGCAAACGGCGTGCGCGCCAAGCGGCGGGCGCCGTCGCCGAGCACGCTAACCCCGTCGCTGCCGTTCTCGCTGCAGTCCTCGATCGGCGGTCTGCCCGGCTTCTTCATCGAAAGCTTCCAGATCCCGCCATTCCTGTTGCCGATCTTCCAAGCCGCCGGCACCGCCTACGGGGTCCCCTGGCAGGTGCTCGCGGCGATCAACGAGATCGAGACCGACTACGGTCGCGATCTCAGCGTGTCGAGCGCGGGCGCCGAGGGCTGGATGCAGTTCCTGCCCTCGGAGTGGGCCCAGTACGGAGTCGACGCTAACGGTGACGGCTACAAGGACCCCTACAACCCAGCCGACGCGGTCTTCGCGGCGGCGCGGTATCTGCGGGCCGCCGGGGGCAACACGAACATCAAGGCCGCCGTGTACTCCTACAACCACTCGCAGGCATATGTCGAATCGGTGATGCTGCGTGCCCAACTGCTCGGTGGCACCCCGTCCGAACTGCTCGGCGCGATCACCGGCTTGACCGAGGCCCGCTTCCCCGTGCACGCGGTCGCCCACTACAGCGACGGCTTCCCGACGGTCGCCGCCGCCACCGGCACGCCGAGGACGCTCGTCGGCACGACGATCTACTCGCAGGCGGGCGCGCCCGTGATCGCGGTCCAGGACGGTGAAGTCGTGCAGATCGGTGAATCGCCCGCGCTCGGACACTTCGTCGCGCTGCGCGACGCATACGGCAACACTTACGTCTACGCCGAGCTCGGCGAAGTCGCATCGGTATACCCGGTGCTCGAGCCGCATGTCCACACGACGCCCAGCCCGCGCCTCGCGCGGGTGGGTGGGCTCGGATCAAAGGTCGAAGCGGCTCCTGGCGGGCCCGCGAGCGCCGGCGCGCAGCCGCGCTCGCCGCTGTCCGAGGGCGCCGCCGTCTCGGGACTCGCGCTCGGCGCCGCCGCCGGGCTGGAATCGCCCGCGAGCATCCCCGCGCCGGCGCCCGCGCCGCCGACGCACGTGCCCGCCCCGCCGAAGCCGCCGGCGCACGTCCAGGTCTTCACCGAAGGCGCCAACGACGTCTACCTGCATCCCCTGGTGCCCGGCGTGCAGGTGATCGCGGGCACCGTGCTCGGCCACCTCGGCGCCGAAGGCCCGCCGCACATGCTCTTCCAGATCCGCCCCGCCGGCGTGGGCGCGCCGCTGATCGACCCCAAGCCGATCCTCGATGGCTGGGTGGCGCTCGAAGACACCTCGATCTTCAGAGCCAAGGGCGAGAACCCGTTCCTCGCGACCTCGCCCACGGTTGGCCAGGTGCTGCTCGAGTCAAAGCAGCAGCTCGAGCCGCAGGTGCTGCACACATCCTCCCCGGAGGGGGACGCCGGCATCCGCCTGGGGGCATGCGCGCGCCAGGACGTGCAGGAGGGCAGGGTCGACAAGCGCGTGCTGGCGATGCTCGAGTACCTGTCCGTCTCGGGGCTGCGGCCGACCGCCTCCGGGCTGCCGTGCGCCGGCGCGACGGCTGCCGCGGCCGCCGCCTACGCGCCGGCGAGCGCCAGCAGCGAGGATGTCGAGATCACCGCCGTCAACGGCATCCCGATCGCCGGTCACCAGGGGCCGGGCTCGCTCGCCGATGAGACCGTGCGCAAGCTGCTGATGCTCCAGGGCGTCTCGCGGCCGCAGCGGATCCTCAGCCTGATGAACTACCCGGGCGCCGCCGCCGCGGTCGCGAGCCCCAGCGCCGCCGACGCGATCCACATCGCCTTTGCTGCGCTCGGCGGTGGCAGCGGGCACACGGCAGCGCTGGCGGCAGCGGGGCTCACGCCGAGCGAGTGGATCGAGCTGATCGACAGGCTCGGCGAGATCCCCGACCCGACGGTCGGCAGCGGGCACTCCAGCGCGGCGATCCCCGACGGCGTCGCCACGGCGGGCGCGGAAGGAGAAGCCGGTGGCAACGGCTAGCCCCCCCAGCCCGCCGGCGGCGCCACCGCCCCCGCCGGGGGCGCCGAGGCCCGCGCCGCGCGTGCGCGCGCCGCGCACCGGTCCGATCCGCGTCATCGCCGTCGGCGCGCTCGGGCTCGTCGTGCTGATCGTCGCCTACCTCGTGTTCGCAACCGGCGGCGGCTCGACCTACAAGCTCGAATTCGCCGAAGGCGACCAGCTCGTCCGCGGCGATCAGGTGCAGGTCGGCGGCGTGCCGGTCGGCAGCGTCACGAACATCGAACTGACGTCCAACTTCAAAGCCCTGATCACGATCCACGTCGACTCCTCGCTCGTGCCGCTGCACCACGGCACGACTGCGCAGGTACGGGTGCCCTCGCTGACGAGCGTCGCCAACCGCTACATCGCGCTGACGCTCGGGCCGAACAACAACCCCAGCTACCCGGCGGGGGCGACGCTGCCGGTGAGCGTCACCGGCGAAGTCACCGACCTCGACCAGCTGTTCAACACGCTCAACCCGAAGACGCGCAAGGGCCTGCAGGGGTTCATCCAGGGAACCGCCGAACAGTACGTCGGGCAGGGCAAGAACCTCGGCACCTCGATCGAATACTTCGCGCCCGCGCTCGCGGCGGTCACGCACTTCCTCTCCGAGCTCTCCCGCGACCAGCCCGTCTTCACGAGCTTCCTCGTCGAAACGGCGAAGGCGGTGACGACGATCGGCGCACGCCAGGAATCGCTCGCGGACCTGATCGAAAACCAGAACACGACGTTCCAGGCGATCGGCTCCGAGCAGAGCGAGCTCGCGCAGGGTCTGAAACAGCTGCCAGGGACGCTGCGCCAGGGCAACCGCACGTTCGCCGAACTCCCGGCGACGTTCGACGCGCTGAGCGAGCTCGTCAAAGAATCCAGGCCGACGACGAAGTCGCTGACGACGCTGCTCGAACGGCTGCGCCCGTTCGTGACGACGGCCACGCCGGTCGTGGCGAACTTCAGCCAGGCGTTCAGCCGCCCCGGCCCCAACAACGACCTCACCGACCTCGTGCGCGCGCTGCCCGGGCTGGCCAAGCAGCTGACGACGTCCTCGCCGGTCACCGTCACCGCGCTGCAGGAATCGGTCCCGATCACGGCCGTCTTCGGCCCCTACTGCCCCGACCTCGCGGGCACGCTGCGCACCTTCGGCGAGGGCGCCGGCTACTACGACGCCGACGGCCACTACGTGCACTTCACGGGCGTGCTCCCCGACTTCAAGCTCGGCGAAAACAACACGCTGACCCCGGCGGCGAGCCCGCAGGCGGCGCTCGAAGGGCTCAAGACCGGGCAGCTGCGCCGCTGCCCCGGCGCGGCCACCCAGCCGGCCGCCGACGGCTCCTCGCCGTTCACCGACGGCGAACTGCTGAGCTGCGACCCCACGGAGACACCGTGAACCGCCGCCGCAACTCGCTCGCCGCGAGCCCGCTGCTGATCGGCGCGATCACGACGCTGATCGTCGTCGTCGCCGTGTTCCTCTCCTACAACGCCAACAACGGCCTGCCGTTCGTGCCGACGTACAACATCAAGGTCGAACTGCCCGAGGCCTCCGGCCTGCAGCCCTCCAACCAGGTGCGCATCGCGGGCACGCGCGTCGGGCATCGTCGGCTCGCTGAAACCCCATCAGAACCCGCGCACCGGGCGCATGACGGCGATCGCGACGCTCCAGCTGGAAAAGAAAGTCCAACCGCTCCCGGCCGACACCAAGGCGATCGTGCAGTCGGTCTCGGCGGTCGGCCTGAAGTACCTCGAACTGGAAAAGGGCACCTCGCGCCAGACGCTGAAGGCCGGCCAGACGATCCCGATCGCCAGACGCGCGAACCGGTGGACATCGAGGAACTCTTCAACATGTTCAACAAGCCGACGCGGACCGCGATCAAGGTCAACACGAACAACTTCGGCGACGGCCTCGCCGGGCGCGGGCTCGGCCTCAACAACACGATCCACGAACTGCGCCCGCTCGTCACGGCACGCGATCCCGGTGCTGCGCAACCTCGCGCGCCGCCGACCGGGCTGCACGAGCTGTGGGTCGCGCTCGACCGGGCGGCCTCGCAGACGGCGCCGGTCGCCGAACAGAACGCCGAACTGTTCAGTGACCTCGACACCTTCTTCACGCGCCTGGGCGAGCGTCGCGCCGTCGATCGAAGCGGCCAACCGCGGCGGGCCGCGCGTCGCTGGAACAGGCGATCTACTCGCTGCCGCACGAGGCGCCCTTCTATGAAAACGCGACCGAGTTCATGCACCTGCTGCGCCCCAGCGCCAACGCGCTGCGCACGGTCGCGCCACAGCTCGGGCACGCGTTCACCGTCGGCGCGGTCAACCTCGCCGCCGCCACCGCGCTGAACACGCGCCTTGCCGAATCCTCGCAGGCGCTCGAGGAATTCGCGCAGAACCCGGTGGTCCCGCTGGCGTTCGAAGACTTCACGCAGACGCTCGAAATCGGCAACCCGCTGCTCGCCGGGATCGCCCCCGAGCAGGCCAACTGCAACTACTGGACGCTGGCGTTCCGCAACCTCGCGAGCCTCGAGTCGGAGAACATCGGCGTGGGCACGCTCGCGCGCGCGGGCACCCTGCTCGTCGCCGACGGGCCCCAACAACGAGGGCTACCCGGCCTCGGCGCTCGCCAACGGCCCCGACATCGAAAAAGAAGGCCCTGGCAGCTCGGACGATCGTTCACAACAACCACCTGCACTACAACCCCTACCCGAACGTCACCGGCCCCGGCCAGCGCGACGTGTGCGAAGCGGGCAACGAGAACTACGTGCCGGGCACCGCTGTGATCGGCAACGCTGCCAGCGAACGTCGACAACAACCGCGAATTCACCAGCCGCGAACACGACCTGTTCGGCGAAAAGTACCCGACGGCGACGCTCAAGGCGCTCGGCCTCGCACGCGCCCGACAGCACAACAAGTCGAAAGCCAAGGGCAAGACAGAAGGGGAAGGGCAAGTGAGCGGCCCGCGCTTGTGGCACCGCCAGCAAGCGGGTGCCGGTCGCCGAGCTGCAGCGCTCGAACCCGGTTCGCGCCGGGATCGTGTTGATCGTGATCATCGCGATCGGGGTGTACTTCGGCTTCACCAAGCACATCCCGTTCAAACACGGCTTCCGCCTGAACGCCGAGTTCGCGAGCGCGCTCAACATCCAGCCCAAATCGCCGGTGCGCATCGCGGGCGTCAACGTCGGCCAGGTCAGCGCGATCCAGCGCGACGGCAACACCGGCCTCGTGACGATGGAAATCGAATCGCGCGGGCTGCCGATCCACGCCGACGCGACCGTCAAGATCCGCCCGCGCCTGTTCCTGGAAGGCAACTGGTTCGTCGAACTGCAGCCCGGCAGCCCCTCCGCGAAGACGGTCTCCTCGGGCTACACGATCCCGATCGCGCAGACCGCCGACCCGGTCCAGCTCGACCAGGTGCTCGACGCGCTCAACACCGACACGCGCGCGAACCTGCAGAGCTTCCTGATCAACTACGGCGAAGCGCTCACGCGCAAGCCGGACGCCGCCGAAAACGCCGAACAGGAACCGGAAGTGCGCGGCCTGAACGCGGCGCGAAGCGCTCAACAAGACCTACGCCCGCGGGCCCGAGTCGCTGCGCGGCGGCGCGATCGACGCGCAGGCGATCACCGGCACCGAACCGCACGACCTCTCGAAACTGGTCGCGTCGATCGGCAAGGTGACCGCCGCGCTGAACGTCCACGAGCAGGACCTCAGCGAACTGTTCCCCAACTTCAACACGTTCTTCGCCGCGCTCGCGTCGCAGTCGGCGGGCCTCAACGAGGCTCGTCGCCGAGCTGCCGCGAACCTCAGCAACATCGACGCAGGCCTCGCCGGCCTCGACGCCTCGTTCCCGCCGACGCGGGCGTTCGCGCACGAGATCCTCCCGGGCGTGAGAAACACCAACCACACGGTCGCGGCGACGCTGCCGTGGATCGAACAGGTGAAGGCCTCGCTCGCGCCCGAAGAGCTCGGCGGCGTCGCCAAGGGCCTCGGCAGCGTCGGTCCCGCGCTCGCGCACCTGCAGGCCGAACAGACGCCGCTCTACAAGCAGACCGAACTGTTCAACAAGTGCATGACCAACGTCATCTACCCGGCCGGCAACACCAAGATCCAGGACGGGACGAGCACCACCGGCGTCGAAAACTACAAGGAATTCTGGTACAGCCTGGTGGGCCTCGCCAGCATCGGCCAGGGCTTCGACGGCAACGGCCCGTCGGCCAGGTTCCTCGTCGGCAACAGCGGCCAGACGCTGCGCTCGCAGCCGACGTCGGTGCTGGGCACGCACCTCAAGGGCAGCCGCTGCTCGCGCGCTCGCCGCTGACGCCGCTCGGCACGCGCCCCGCCTTCCCCGCCGAAGAGCCCCCCTACGAGCCGCTCGTGCCGTGCTACAAGCAGGCGCTGCCCAACTTCAACGGGCCCCTGTCCCAGGGCCCCGCGGACGGGAGCGGCCAGGGATGACGCCAGCCGAGGGTCACGAAGGCGGCCTCAGCGTCCGCGACCAGATCGAGCGCTACCGCACGGCGTTCATCGCGGTCGTGACGATGGTCGTGATCGCGGCGGTCGTCGGCGGCTACATCCTCGCGCACGAGAACCTCAAGCTGCCGAGCTGGGTGCCGGTGCTCGGGCACACCTACTTCAATCTCGACGCCGAATTCCAGACGGCGCAGGCGGTCACCCCGGGGCAGGGCCAGGCGGTGACGATCGCGGGCGCGAAGATCGGCGAAATCGCGAGCGTCGACCTGCACAACGGCGTCGCGCTGGTGACGATGAACGTCAGCCCCAAGTACGCGAAGTACATCTACCGCAACGCGACGCTGCTGCTGCGCCCGAAGACGCAGCTGCAGGACATCACCGTCGAGGTCAGCCCCGGGACCCCGTCCGCCGGCAAACTGCGCAGCGGCGAGGTGCTGCCGGTGTCGCAGACCGCGGCGAACGTCGACTTCGATGAATTCCTCGCGGGCCTCGACGCCGAAACGCGCGCCTACCTGCAGGAGCTGCTCGCGGGCCTGGGCATCGGGCTGAAGGACAACGGCAGCCGCTCGCCGCCGCGCTCAAGCGCTTCGACCCGACCGCCCGCCTGACCGAAGAGATCGCCCAGCAGCTGGAAACCCGCGCACGGGAACGTCGAACGCGCGATCCACAACTTCCGGCTGCTGATCGAAGCGCTCGGCGGCAAGGACCAGCAGCTCTCCGAGCTCGTCGACGCCGCAAACGCCGTGTTCAAGACGTTCGCCAGCGAGGACGCGAGCTTCAAGAAGACGCTGGCGCTGCTGCCGGGGGCCCTGCACAAGACCGGCGTCGGGCTCGGCAAGCTCGCCGCCGCGACCCACGTGCTCGGCCCGACGCTGCACGAACTCGTGCCGTTCGCGCGCGCGCTCGGTCCCGCCAACGAAGCGACGCGCAAGCTCTCGGAAAAGACGACGCCGATCATCAAGAACGAGATCCGCCCGTTCGCGCGCGAAATCCTGCCGGTCGTCAACGAACTCGGGCCGACGACGCAAAAGCTCGGCGAAGCGCTCCCGAAGCTCGCCGCGAGCTTCTCGGTGCTCAACGAATTCTTCAACGAGATCGCCTACAACCCCGGGCCGAGCAAGGGCGGCTTCCTGTTCTTCCTCGACTGGGGCAACCACGACCTCAACAGCGTGCTCAGCACCGCCGAAGCGCACGGCGTCGCTCGGCCGCAGCCTCGTCTACTTCAACTGCGAAGTCCTGCCGATCCTCAAAGGCGCCGGCGAAATCAACCCACGGTGAACCTGCTGGTCGGCCTGCTCAAGCCGCCGACCAAGGAAGAATGCATCAAGGAGGGCATCCGATAAGCGGCCACGGGCGGGCGCGGCCAGCGCACAAGTCCGCGCAAAGACAGCCGGCGGTCGGCCCGTTCTCGAGCCTCGGTCAGCGGCCGTTCGGAGGGGAGGGCTGAGATGCAGAAGCGCGCACCCACGCTCGGCAACATGCTCGTGATCATCCTGTTCGTGCTCAGCTGCTTCGGGCTGCTGATGTTCCTGTGGGAGTCCTTCGGCGGCCCGCTGCCGCTGAAACCGAAGGGCTATCGCTTCACGGTCGCGTTCCCGCGCTCGCTGGCGCTCGCCGAACAGTCCGACGTGCGCATCAGCGGCGTTGACGTGGGTCACGTGTCTCGCTCGGGCTCAACAAGCGAAGGCCATACCGCGCGACCGTCGAAATCGCCGGCCACTACGCGCCGATCCGCGCGAACATGCACGCGATCCTGCGCCAGAAGACGCTGCTGGGCGAGACCTACGTGCAGCTGATCCCCGAGGGCACGGACAGGGCCGTACCTGGCCGACGGCGGTCAGCTCGCCAACAGCCAGGTCGAACCGTCGGTGACGCTCGACGACATCCTCTCCGCGTTCGACCCCAAGACCAGGCGCGACTTTCAGATCTGGCAGGAAGCGGCCGCGGAAGGGATCAACGGCCGCGGCGAACAGCATCAACGCGTCCTTCGCCCAGCTCGAACCGTTCGTCGAAAGCGCCAACAAGCTGGTCACGCTGCTCGACGCCCAGGAAGGCGCCGTGAGAGCGCTCGTGCACAACACCGGCGTCGTCTTCAACGCGCTGGCCAGCCGCGACCACCAGCTCGAAGGCTCGATCGTCAACGGCGAGCGCACGTTCCACGCCGCCGCCGAAGCCAGCCAGGCGTTCGCCGAAGCCTTCCGTGCGCTGCCCACGTTCGAGCACAACTCGAGGGTCGCGCTCAAAGAAACCGACCACTTTGCCGCCGTCGCCAACCCCTACCTGAAGGAATTCCAGCCCACCGAGCGCCAGCTCTCGGCGCTGCTACAGGCGGCCAAGCCGTTCGCGCCCCAGTTCAACGGCTTCCTCACCTCGCTCGGGCCGCTGACCGCCGCCGCCAAAACCGACCTGCCCGACATGACGAAGGCGCTCGACCTGACCGTTCCGGTGCTCGAAAACTTCAGGCCGGTGCTGCACAACCTCGATCCGTTCCTGCAGTACCTTGGCGAATACTTGCCCGAGCTGCAGGCGTTCTTCGCCAACGTGACCGCCGCGACGCAGGCGAGCGAACCCAGCACTGACTTCCCCAGAGAAGACAACGCACCCAAGCAGCACGTGCTGACCGCGATGCAGGTGCTCACCCCGGAGAGCCTCGCGATCTACCCGAGCCGCATCGGCACCGACCGCGCCAACGCCTACCCGCACTCCGGCGCCTACGGGTCGCTCGCTAGCGGGCTGCCGGTGTTCAGCTCGAGCGCGTGCGCGAACACCTCGCCGTCGGTCAGCGGGCCGGCCAACGAAATCGTCTCCGAAGAACTCCTCAAACAGGTCACGCATCCGCCGAACGCGGGCGAATCGCCGCTTGCAAACGAACCGGGTACGGCCAACAAAGTCGCGGCGCCCGGATGCACGAAGCAGGGACCGTTCACGTTCAACGGCGAAATCAGCGAATTCCCGCACGCGGCATACAAGGAAAAATGATGACCGACGAGACCCCGGAGGACCGCCACCAGTACCACTCCAGCGACGTCGACTACGCGGGCGACGCGGACGACGGCAACTGGTCGATCCGCTGCGTTGACCTGCACAAGCGCCTGGGAGGAGTGTCTGTCCTGGACGGGCTCAACGTCGCCTTTCCCGAGGACAAGATCACCGTCGTGCTCGGGCCGTCGGGCACGGGCAAGAGCGTGTTGATCAAGCACATCATCGGGCTGATGTTCCCCGACTCGGGTGACGTCATCGTCAAAGGCAAAGTGGTCAAAGACCTGACGATGCCGGAGCTGCTGGCGATGCGGCGCAAAATCGGCGTGCTATTCCAGGACGGCGCGCTGTTCGGGTCGATGAACGTCTACGACAACGTCGCCTTCCCGCTGCGCCAGCACACGGACTTCTCCGAGGCGATGATCTCCGAGCGCGTCCGCGAGCGGCTGGGCGACGTCGGCCTGTCCGACGCGATGTCCGACCTGCCCTCGCAGCTCTCAGGCGGGATGCGCAAGCGCGCGGGCTTCGCGCGCGCGCTCGTGATGGAGCCGGACATCGTGATCTTCGACGAGCCCGACTCGGGCCTTGACCCGGTGCGCACGGCGCTGCTATGCGACCTGATCCAGGAGATGCACCAGATCTACAAAGGCACCTACCTCGTCGTCACCCACAACATCGCCTCGGCGCGGCAGATCGGCGAGTACATCGCGCTGCTGTGGCGCGGGCGGATCGTCGAGGCCGGCGACGCAGAGCAGATGTTCTCCTCGGAGAACCCGTTCGTGCGGCAGTTCCTGAGTGGGTCGGCCGAGGGGCCGTTGACGATGGATTGAGGCGGGCTGGTGCTTGCGGGAGCTTCAACCCGCGACAAGCCCGGTCGCCCGGCTAGCGGGCGCCCCGATGTTCACCGGTACGGCCCGCAGCGGGATGACGTGCCTTACGACGCGGTGGCCGTGATGGGTGCGAAAGATGACGCTGAGGGGGCCGGTAACGATCGCTTCGTACCCATTCCGTTGGACGGGCGCCACCGTGGTCAAGGGGTGTCCCGCGGTGATGGTGACGGCCGCGACGCCATCTGGTGCTACTCCGACGACTCTCGTGTGAGTCGATTCTGAGGGAGACAGCCCAAGAGTTTGGGTTTCAACGAGCTGTCCGGCCTGTGCTTCCCCTTCTGACACGCAGGTGTGCGCAATCGCTGGCGCCATCCCGCTCCCATGCGTTGCACCGGGAAGTGGATAGACAATACGAACCATGCAGACCTCGTTCCCCGGTGCAGGAACAAGCCAAACTGGCTCAAGGCTGAGCACGCGCCCTGCGGCACCGATGTCGGCGTTGTTAAAATTCTGGTTTCAGGCTGCGAGCCAACGCTGCGGCGACTTCGCGAGGCAATTCGTCGTCTGCTGTTCGGCTGGCGAATACGACGAAGCGGGGCAGCTGGAGATCGCTCGACACGATGCGTCGGCCCTCCTCGCCGCAGGACGCAAAGATGATGGCGGCCGTTGTCGCGAGACAGCCGCATAGAACCCATCGCGGGTTCCTATTGTGTCGCCAGTGGCTGGCTTTTACTGCGCATCGCCGGGCGCTAGGTGCGGGCACGGTGGAAGTCAACTTGCGGGAGATGCCGCGCGCTCCTAGCTGGCCGAACCCGCCCGGACCAGCCAGGAGCGCACATGAGTGGTCTAGAAATAGGAGACACCGTAGAGGTTGTAGATAGTGCCAGAGTTGGGGTTGTATACGGCGGGACCCGCTTCGATCGGCGAGTATTCCCATTCGACTTCGCCACCCGCGTGGCAGCCCCAGCCGTACGGGGCGACATATCCGCCGCCGGATTTCTGTATCGGGCCGACGCAGAGTGTGGAACTGGTTTCGCCGTGCGCGTACTGATAATGCAGCCCCGGGGAAATATTTTCGACGATCGTCCAGGTTTTGCCGGGAAGGGATTTCAGATCCCAATTGGCGCTAGCGACGCCCGGGCGCACCGCCATCGCGATGCTGGCGAGCATCAGTGCTGTGGTGACAGCTCCAGCCAATGCTATGCGCCTGAGCCTGTGACTGCCGGCGGCTACTGAATGCAGCATGTCGAATCACCTCGTCAGTAGTTATAAAACGTGTCGGCTCACCAAAGTGAGCCCCGGATGCGCCGACTGAAACCGCTTGGCCGGCAAGTCTTTTTACCTTGTGTCGTCGAGCCGCTCAAGGGGCAAACTGCTGCGCTGGGCTGCGAGGCGAGACGGCATTGTGCCCGCTTGAGTTGACGTAACCCACGCGACTATCGTGTACCACCCGTGAATAGCGCCATCTTCTGTTTGCTGGAGATAGGCCGTAAGTGCCAGAGCGGCTCAAATTGCTACGGAGGGGTCAGGGGGCACGTCAGCGTGATCTAGCCGGAGCGCGAGCTCCAGCTCGGGTAGACATGAGTGCACAGGGCGACCGAGTGCGTCAGATATCGCCTGAAGTCGTCTTTCTATGGTGCTACGCTGAACCTCAAGGCGTGCGCTGGTGGACGCGATGTTTCTACCGGATGCAAGAAAGGCTGAAAGGGTCGCCTTCGCATCCTCTGTGCTGATTCTCAACGTGTGCAGCGGAGCGATGTAGGTTTCCTGGTGTAGTGGGCCGAGCACGCCGGCTCCAAGCAGCGCGGCCTCAAGCGTCACGCGGGAGCACTCGACTAGACCCGTATTGCAGCCTCTACGGACCACCGGCCACGCTGCGAGAGCCTCGGCGTGAGTCCGCCTCAACCCCTCGAGTCCGTGCCGTGGCTTCCCGACAGACCCGTGTAGGCTTGAGATCGAGCGCAACGAGGCTCTGACGGTCTCGGCCGGAGGCTCGACTTCCCAACCTAGCCAAACCCAGGTGGTCTCGTCGTCGCCATCGACGGCGAGGAGCGTGGCCGCGATGTTCTGAAGGGCAACGATGCCCTGAGTAGCCTTGAGATCAGACAGTATGAGACCAACGTGCCAACGCGACTCGATTTTGTACCCGAGCACGTCCAGGTCCTCGGAGGTGGCTACCTCCCCACGTAGTAGGCGCCGCACGATTTGCGTACGATGCCGTGCAGGGTGTGCATCGAGCCGCTCGCACTCCGCGTAGTACTCGTGCTCCACACAGGCTGTGAGCTGCTGCAACATCTCCTCCTGCGCGCGCAGGAGGACATGTGGCAATAGTCCGTCGGCCGTGAAGCCGCAGCGATTTGCCTCCTCAACGACGCAGGCGCCGAGTCGAGCGTGAGCGACAAGGTATCGACGCATAACCAAGCTGGCGTGCGTGCCCGCCTGCGCGGCGCGCCGAGCCTGTTGAGTGGCGGCACGAGGGATCGGGTGGTCGCACTGTCCTTCTGCCGCGATGCCGTCGAGCACGTATCCGAGCGTCGCGACAATTGTCTGACGGACCCCCAGCTGATACTCGGGATTGCGGTCACGTGCCGGGTCTGGAACTCGCTGCTGGATGTCGGCGTAGATCTCGCTACTGATCTCGTCAGTGCGGATTCGCAAGCCCTCGGCGATCTCTGCCCACCTCGGGTTGGGGGAATCAAACCGACCGCTCATCGAGCTTCGTCATTCGGCTCTCGTGGAGGAGCGGTCCCCACGATGAACCTGCCCTGGTGAAGTGCGGATGAATCGAGGGTGGCGACCAGCCAACGCATGATCGCGGGGTTGTGTGCGTTGAGTAGTTATCGAAAATCAGTGGATAGTTTAGAAGGCGCGGATCGTTCGACAGAGTCATATCATAGGGGGCGTGTTATTGGGTCGGGCCAGCACGCGGTGCTCGGGTGGGTGCTAGCTGCGAATCATCGCGCCGCCGATGGAGATGCCGAGCAGCTGGCCCGGGCGTCCCTCGGTGCTTGCCGGGCCGCCGGTCTGTAGGCGCACGGTGGCTCGCCGCTCGGAAGGCGAACCGGTCTGAGCGGATGCGGGAGAGAGCGGCCGCGAGGAACCCGACACGCCGGTTCAGCGTGAGAGCATGCTTGTGCAGCTCACAGCCGCGTTAGCGCGAAAGGATGATGCGCGGATCCTCGAGGCTACCGGGAGCGGAGGGCGGCGGGCTGTGAGCCCTATCTGCGTTCGAAGATGAACGCTTTTTCTAGCCTGCCTGGGCTACCCCAGAGTCCCGTGAACGGGCCAGACGGGCCGGGCCCGGAACCCTTGTATTCGAACACATCCCCCTGCGCGACTTCGAGCGTAAACGTGATCTGGCCGTTTGCGTATTTCCAGATCCCCGGCGCGCCGTCTTCGTCGTGCAGCTTGCCTTTTGGTTCGACGATGACCCCGTCGTAATTGGGTTCGCCCAATTCAGGACCATATGAATAGCCGAGCTCCCACGAGCCGAGTGCGAGGCTGGCTTTCGGAGCCTTGACGTTGATCGTGTACTTGTGGGTTGTTCGCAGAGCGGGCGTCTCTGAGTCGAACACTTCCATCTTTACGGTGTACTTGCCGGCTTCATCGGGCGTGCCCGTGATCCGGCCTTCGTTCACCGAGAACCCTCCCACGCCTTCGGCTGAGATCACGTTGAAGTGGTACGGAGCAACGCCACCTTGGCCTTCAAGCTGCACACCTTCGCCACCTTCGCCGTAGGCCACGCCGGCTTCGCCCTTCGGGAGTGTCACGGGCGTGAGCCCGAGGTCCACGGTCATCGTGTATTCGCTGGTCTGGCTGAGAGCTGGGTGTGAGGCGTCGAGCACGGTGAGGTCGAAGATGCTCGTGCCGGCACGCGTGGGGATTCCCGTGATGAGGCCAGATGACGTCATTTCAAGGCCTTCGGGAAGTGAGCCAGAGGAGACCGAGAATTCATACGGTTCGGTTCCGCCCGCTGAGACCAACTGCCGCGTGTAGGGAACGCCGGCCGTGGCCTTGTGCAGAGGAGGCAGATAGAGCTCGGTTTCGAGCGTGTAGTTCTGGAGCGCGTGGTGTTCAGCCGCATCCTCGGCGTCGAGTTCGAACGCGCTGGTGCCTGCCGTCGTGGGAATCCCTTCCAGCGTGATGACCCCTTCGGCTTCGTGCGAGTAGTTCCACGAGAGGCCAGGCGGCGTCGTGCCGAGCGCCTGCACGAGGTATGGCTCGATGCCGTCGCTGACCGTGAAGGTCTTCTTGTATGGGCGCGAGGCGATCGCGGGTTTGAGGCTCGTCGGGGAGATCTTCAGCGACTTCGCCTGTGCGCCCGCCACCCCGAACGCACCAAACGCGAACGCCACGCAAACGAGAAAAACCGCCCGCAGCCGCATATTGCCCCCCGCCTTTCCTAAGTTTCCGTACCTTGGTCAGCTGATGCGCCGCGAGTCTAGCGCATGAGGCAACTGCTCGTGAGCGATCGAGGACGCTGCCCCGGTAGTCGTTATTCGAGCCAGCGGGGCAATGTAGATAGCTATCTGTTGCGCCGGGACAGGAACGTGTGCGAACGTATGTTCGTATGGTCGTATGCGTCTACATCCCGCGCTTCGAGCTGTCCGTGGCGGCGGGCGAGGGCTCGAAGATCGCTCAGCAGACGCTGGCGGGGCGCGCGCTGGCGGTGGCGCCGCTGGTCGGCGGCGAACAGCGCGTGGGGGAGGTGTCGGGGGCGGCGGAGGCGCGCGGCGTAGCCCGGGGGATGGTGCTCGGCGAGGCGCTCGCGCGCTGCCCGGACCTGGTGCTGGTGCCGGGCGACCCGGTGGCGGTGGCGGAGGTGTGGGAGGCGGCGCTGCGCGACGTGGAAGCGATCGGCGCGGCCGTCGAGCCGGCGCGCCCGGGGCTTGCGTACTTCGAGAGCGGCGGGCTGCGCGGGATCCACGGCACGGCGGAGGCGACGATCGCCGCGGCCTCGCGTGCGCTCGCGCGGCCCGCGCGCATGGGCGCGGGGCCGACGCGCTTCTGTGCGCTGGCGGCCGCGATGGCGGTACGCTCGCGCCGCCCGCTGGTGCTGGACGGCGACGGCGAGGCGCGTCGCTGGCTGGCGGGGCGCCCGATCGAGCTGCTCGGCTTCCGCGAGGACACGGCGGCGCTGATCGAGCCGCTGATGCGCCTGGGCGTGCGCACGCTTGGCGAGCTCGAGCGGCTCGGGCGCGCGGCGTTGAGCGATCGCTTCGGGACGCCGGGCGTGCTCGCCCACCGGCTGGCCTGCGGCGAGGACGACCCGTTGCGCCCGCGCTGCGTGCAGGAGCGCTTGGAGGAGTCGATGGCGGTCGGCGATGCGAGCTCCGGCGAGGCGCTGAAGCGGGTGCTGAGCGTGCTGGTGGATCGGCTGCTGGCGCGCTCGGATCGCCGCGGGCGCACGCTGCGCGCCGCGACACTCTCGGCACGCTTGGTCGCGGGCGGCGGCTGGCGCGAACGCGTGGTCTTCCGCCAGGCGCTGGCGGACCCAGAGCGCATCTGGCTGGCGCTGTCGCTGCGCCTGCTGACGCTGCCAGCCCCAGCCGCCGTACTGGGGCTGGCGGCAGAGCGCTTCGGGCCGCCGGCGAGCGAGCAGGGCGCGCTGTTTGAGGAGGCGCTCGCCCATCCCGGCGCCCATCCGGCTCGTCCCGGCGCTCCCTCAGCGGCCCGCGCCGCGCGCCTGCGCGAGGCCGTCGCACAGATGCGCGCGGTGGCGGGACAGGACGCGGCGCTGCGAGCGGTGTGCGTCGATCCGGACTCGCGCGTGCCCGAGCGGCGGGTCGTGCTGGCGCCGATCCCGGAGTGACGGCCGCCACATGGCGCGTGCTCTGAACAAGCCCCAGCCGGCGCGCGTGCGATTGGACCCCGCCCGCCCCGCTGAGATGCCGGCGGAGGTCGACGGCGAAGCGATCGAGTGGCTGCGCGAGTCGTGGCTGGTGGAGGACCGCTGGTGGACGGCCGAGCCGCTGCGGCGCCGCTACTGGGAGCTGGTGGGCGAGCGGGGCCGCAACGTGATCGTGTTCCACGATCTGCGCACGGGCCGCTGGTGGATGCAGTGAGCCGCCCTGGGACTCCGCCGTACTTGGAGCTGCACTGCCACTCGGCGTACTCGTTCCTGGACGGCGTGTCGCTGCCGCAGGAGCTAGCGCAGCGCGCGGGCGAGCTGGGTTACACGGCGCTCGCGCTGACCGATCACAACTCGGTGTCGGGCTCGATGGAGCTGGCGCAGGTGGCGGCGGATAACGGGGTGCGGGCGATCCACGGCGCGGAGCTGGACGTCCTCGTCGATCCCGGCGATGGGGCGTCGGGTCGCGACGGGGCGGCGGGCGAGGTGACCGGGGCGGGTGGGGTGGGCGGGACTCGTCACCTGACGCTGCTGGTGCGTGACGAGCGCGGCTGGAGCAACCTGTGCAGGATCATCACGCTCGCGCATTCGCACACCCGCGAGCGCGCTACCGGGCGCGGGCGCACGGAGCCGTGGGTGGAGGTGCAGGCGGTGCTGGACCACGCGGAGGGCCTGGTGTGCTTGACGGGCTGCGCGCAGCGCTCGGCGATTGCGGGCGGCGCGCAGGACGAGCGCACGGGGAGGCGGCTGCTGGAGGCGTTCGGGCGGGAGGGCCTGTACGTGGAGCTGCAGCGCCCATACGCGCGCGGCGATCGCGCTCGCAACCGGGCGCTTGAGGCATACGCGCGGCGCCTGGGGGTGAGGTGCGTGGCAACGGGCAACGTGCACGCTCATACGCGCGCGCGGGCGGAGCTGCAGGACGCGTTCGTGGCGCTGCGACACCATGCTGCGCTGGACGCGTGCGAGCCGCAGCGGCGCGGCAACCACAGCCACGTGATGAGCACGCCGCGGGCGATGGCGAGCCGCTTCGCCGACCATGCGGACGCGGTGCGCGAGACGCTGGCGCTGGCGGAGCGGCTGACGTTCGACCTGACGAAGGACCTCGGCTATCGCTATCCAGGGGCAGAGGACGAGGACACCTCGCGGCGCCTGGCGGAGCTGTGCAGGGCGCGGCTGGACGAGCGCTACGGAGCGGATGCGGCGCACCAGCCCGCCGGAACGGGTAAGGCGCGTAACACGCGCGCGGCCCACGCGGAGGCGCTGGCGCGCCTGGAGGAGGAGTTGCGTGTGATCGAGCGGTTGGGCCTGGCGGGCTTCTTCCTGCTGCACCACGACATGCTGGAGCTGGCGCGCGAGGTGGCGGCGGAGGTGCGCGGGCCGAGCGCGGTGCGCGCGCTGCTGGCGCCTGGGCGCGGGCGCGGCTCGTCGGTGTCGTCGATCGTGTGCTATCTGACGGGGCTGTCGCACATTGACCCGATCGCGGGCAAGCTGGCGCTGGGGCGCTTCCTGCACGAGGACCTGAGCGGGCTGCCCGACATCGACCTGGACTTCCCGCGCGACATCCGCGAGCGGCTGATCCCGCGCGTGCACGAGCGCTACGGGCGCGACCGCGCGGCGCTGGTGGCGGCGTTCCCGACGTTCCGCGCGCGCGGGGCGATCCGCGAGCTGGGCAAGGTGCTGGGCCTGCCGGCGGGCGAGATCGAGCGCGCGGCGCGCGGTGCGGACCCGTGGGGGAGAGAGGCGGCGATCCCGGGTGCTCAGCCACCGGATGCCCAGCCACTGGGCGCCCTGCCTCCGGGTGACGCCCAAGCGCAGCGGGGAGCTGGCTCGACGCGCTGGCGCTGGCTGGCGCGTCTGGTCGAGCAGGCGTATGGGCTGCCGCGTCACCTGTCGCAGCACCCGGGCGGGATGGTGATCGCGACGCGGCCGCTGATCGACTGCTGCCCGGTGGTGCCGGCGGCGATGGCGGGCAGGCAGATGGTGCAATGGGACAAGGACTCGTGCGCGGACGCGGGCTTCTTGAAGATCGACCTGCTGGGCCTGGGGATGCTGTCGGCGGTGGAGCGCTGCGTGGAGGAAATCGCGCGCGTGCGCGGGGAGCGCGTGGACCTGTCGCGGATCCCGTTCGACGACCGGCAGACGTTCGAGGCGATCAGGGCGGCGGACACGGTGGGCGTCTTTCAGATCGAGAGTCGCGCGCAGATGCAGTCGATTCGCCGCACGCGGCCGGAGAATCTCGATGACCTGGTGGTGCAGGTGGCGATCGTGCGTCCGGGACCGATCCAGGGTGGTGCGATTAATCCTTATATAGAGAGGCGCAGGCGCGTGCGCGAAGACCCGGCGTATGAGGTGCCCTACGATCATCCGGCGCTTGAGCCGGTGCTGCGCGAGACGCTCGGGACGATCATCTTCCAGGACCAGGTGATGCAGGTGGCGGAAGCGTTCGCGGGCTTCAGCGCGGGCGAGGCGGATGGGCTGCGGCGGGCGATGAGCCGCAAGCGCTCGCACGAGATGATCCAGGGTCACCGCGAGCGCTTCGTGGCGGGGGCGATGCGCGAGGTGGGCGCGGATCGGCAGACGGCGGAGCGCGTGTGGGGGATGGTGGAGGGCTTCGCGGGCTTCGGCTTTCCGAAGGCGCACAGCGCGGCGTTCGGCCTGCTGGCATACCAGTCGACGTGGCTGCGGGTGCACTACGGCGCGGAGTTCCTGTGCGCGCTGCTAAACGAGCAGCCGATGGGCTTTTACGCCCCGGACAGCCTCGTCCATGAGGCGGAAAACCGTGGGATCGCGATTCGCAAGCTGGACGTGAACGCGTCGCAGGTGCAGTGCACGGTGCAGGATGAGGGCGTGCGCTTGGGCCTGGGCTACGTGAAGGGCGCGGCGCGCGCGGAGATGCAGGCGCTGGTGGCCGAGCGCGAGCGGGGCGGACCGTTCGCGAGCCTGGGCGAGCTGGCGGGGCGCGCGGGCTGCAGGCGGGGAACGCTCGAGCAGCTGGCGTGGTCGGGCGCGTGCGACGGGCTGATCGGCGAGCGCAATGTCCAGATGGGCGTACCCGGTGGAGCACGCGCTGAAGGGCGCAAGCAGGCGGATAGGCGCGCGGCCCTGTGGCAGCTGGGCTTGGCGGCGCGCGCGGAGCCGACGGACGCGGGCGAGGGAACCCAGCTGGCACTGCCATTGGAGCTGCCGACGGCGCCGCGCCTGCGTCCGCTGGGGCGCTGGCAGCGGCTGATCGCGGACTACTCGACGAGCGGCGTGACGATCGGCGAGCACGCGATCGCAATCCTGCGCGAGCGGCTGACGGTGCCAATGTTGGCCACGAGCGCGCAGCTGCCGCGACTGCCCTCAGGCTGCCAGGTAGCGGTGGCGGGGCTGGTGATCGCGAGGCAGCGACCGGGAACGGCGAAGGGGACGATGTTCCTGCTGTTCGAGGACGAGTTCGGCACGGTCAACCTGATCGTCAGCAAGGCGGTGTACGAGCGCCATCGCCACCTCGCGCGAGCGGAGCCGCTGCTGCTCGCGCGAGGCACGCTGGAGCGCGCGGAAGGCGTGGTCAACGTGATCGTGCGCGAGCTCGCGCCGCTCGAGCGCTTCCTGTCGGGTGGCATCGATGAGGCAGAGGGCCGGGCGGCCCGGGCGCGCGTTCATCGCCTGCGTGGCCGCGAGCGTTCGGCAGCCCAGCAGGCGGGCGCGGTTCATGGCGAGGGCGTCGAGGAGGGTGTCGAGAGCGGTGAGGTGGGCTCGAGCATGCGCGCGGCGGCGCCACCGGTGCAGAGCTTCGCGATGGGGCGGCGACGGTGAGTGGAGCGTTCATCGTGGCGCTTAAGGCGGCCCCACGATACGTGCGGCTACGCACCAACGCACGTTCGCCTGGAGGTAGCCGCTTGCGGGCCTAAACTGCTGCACATGGCACGAACGCGCACCCACGAGATAGGTCCCACCGCGAGGCCGGTCGCGGTGCCAGAGGATCTGGGCGACCGGTCATTGCCGAAGGCCACGGGTCAGGTCGAGCTTCCGATACACATTCGCTGGAGCGCTCCGTCGATGACATACGACCTGAACGATCCCATCGACCGCGCGCGCGTCTATGAGCAGGTCCTCAGGGAGGGCACCGAGGACGACGTGCGCTTCTACATCGACCCCGACCAGCTCGCTGACATCTTGGATGATCTGGTTCTACCGGCGCCTGTGCGAGAAGCATGGGCCGGCTGGCAGGACCGTCACCGCCGCCTCTGACGTGTTGAGTCCGCTGCAGGAGCGGGTTGCGGAGATCGTCGCCGGCTTGGATGAGGCAACAGACTTCGCTCTCGCCGGCGGCGGTGCGCTGATCGTGCGCGGCGATATCCAGCGTCAGACCCGCGATCTCGACTTCTTCGGACTGACGGCCAACGCAGTCGATGAGCTTGTTCCCGCCGCCGATCGCGCGCTTGAAGCCGCCGGCTTCACGGTGCGCCACATCCAGGAGAGCCACGGCTTCGCCCGCCTGATCGTCGAAAGTGGCAAGGATCGAACCGAGCTCGACCTCGGCACAGACGCGAGACTGTTCCCCATCGAGCCCGGGAGCCCTGCCCCGCTATTGAGCGGTGAGGAGTTGGCGGTCGACAAGGTACTCGCGGTGTTCGGACGAGCCGAGGCACGAGACTTCGCCGATTTGATGGCGATCGAGCCTCGCTACGGCTTGGATCGGCTCTGTCAGCTCGCGGCGGAGAAGGATCGTGGCTTCCTCCTCGGCGTCTTCGCTGACATGCTCAGCCAGTTCGGCCGCTTGCGACGCGACGAGTTCGTGCTCGACGACGCCGAGTACGAGCATCTGCGCCGCACCGTCGAGCGTTGGCGCGAGCAGGCGGCCGAACTTAGCCTCGGACAGAACCCTTTTAGTCCATGAGCCCATTGCTGGAAGACGCCAAGCGAGTTCACGACATGGCCGGTCTATCGGACCGAATGATTGCTGCCGCGACGGGGGCGAAGCCGAGCACCGTGCGGGGATGGCTCTCGGGTCGCAGCGAGCCGTCGGGCGCACGTGCCGAACGACTGATCGAGCTTGCCGAGATGATCAAACGGCTTGCCCTCGTGCTGCGACCGGAGTCGATCCCGGTGTGGTTGCAGCGGCCGATCCTCGCGTTGGACGATGAGAAGCCGATCGAGCTGATCGCTCGTGGCGAGTACCGCAGGGTCGCGAAGTTGATCGCTGAGATCGGGTACCCCGGCGTCTCCTGACCGTGGCGGGGCTGCCCCGTTCGCCCTCGCAGCGTCGAGGGCACGTGGATCTAGCACGTACCGCATCAAGCCGACCCTCCTCGCCGGTGGACGCGAGCACCGTGGAGTCGATCCCGCCACCGCCCCGCGGCATGACTACCTGATCCTTGGCGAGCCACGTAGCGCCCGTTGAGTGCCGCTACCCTGACCCCATCGTGCGCCTCGCCGACACCGATCTGGACGTCTTTCCCCTGTGCCTCGGCGGCAACGTGTTCGGCTGGTCGATCGACGAGCAGCGCTCGTTCGCGGTGCTCGACGCGTACGTCGCGGGCGGCGGCAACTTCATCGACACGGCCGACAGCTACGGGCGGCGCGGCCCGGGCGGCGCGGGCGAGTCCGAGCGGATCATCGGCCGCTGGATCGCCGCGCGCGGCAATCGCGAGCAGCTTGTGATCGCGACCAAGGTCGGCATGTCCCCCGACCTACGCAGGCTTTCGCGCGCGACGATCAGGCGCGGCATCGACGCCTCACTCCAGCGCCTTGGCATCGACACGATCGACGTGTACTACGCGCATCAGGACGACCCCGACACGCCGCTCGCGGAGACGCTAGGCGCGTTCGGCGAGCTGATCGGGGAGGGCAAGATCCGTCACGCGGCCGCTTCCAACTACAGCGCCGCGCGCCTGCAGGAGGCCGTCAGCGTCGGCCAGGGCGCGGGCATGGCCTCGTATGTGGCGCTGCAGCCGCACTACAACCTGCTCGAGCGTGGCGAGTACGAGGGTGAGCTAGCTGACGTGTGCGAACGGAACGGCCTGGCGTGCATCCCATACTTCGGCCTGGCGAGGGGCTTTCTCAGCGGCAAGTACCGCCGCGACGGGGCCGGCGTCGAGAGCCCGCGCGCGGCGGGCGTGCGCGAGAGCTACTTCAACGATCGCGGCTTCGCTGTGCTGGACGGGCTCGATCAATCGCGGCCGCGCACGACAGCTCAGACGCGGCGGTCGCGCTCGCGTGGCTGCGCATGCAGCCGACGGTGCTCGCGCCGATCGCCAGCGCAACCTCGACGGGGCAACTGACGGAGCTGCTGGCCTCCGCGGAGATCGAGCTCTCCGAGCAGGAGCTCGCGCTCTTGAACACCCGCTCAGCGCCTGTTACCTGAGTCCACGAACTGCTTGCCCTCGCGCCACACGGAGTCCACGCCGGCGCTTGTGAGGAACTCCTGCAGATCCGCCCGTGGCTGCATGGGGAGCAGCACAGCCAGCCGTCGCGTGGGGTCCACGAAGCGGCCGTAGTCAAGCAACTGCCCAACGGCCATCCGGATCGAGCCGCGCTCGACCGTTCCCTTGGCCTCGTACAGCGTGTTGGTGGTGTGGTCCATCAGATCGGAGAACAGTGGCTTGGCCTCGCCAGGTGGCACGATCTTCAGGCGACTGACATCGTGTCCCTTGCTTAGTAGATAGTCGCGAAACGCCAGCACGAGCGCCTGCTCTCTGCGTTCGGCCTCATACGGCTTCTGGCTCGGCGCGACAAATACCTTCTCCGTGTATTGCGCTTCGACGGGCACGTGCTCGACGCCAGGTTGGCCAACGAGATCGAGTGATGATGAGCTCGGCTTGGGCCGTACGTCCAGCGGCCGCAAGCGAAATACGATGACGCTACGGGTTGGCCCACCGCCGGTCTCCGGGGCATCGGTGGTGTAGTACGGGGCGTCAGTCGCTACCTCAAACTCGCCTTCGTAGATCACTTGCCCGCGCGCGCCGCGAAACAGTCTGAGCGCGCGCCCCGCACTTACGTGGTCAAGGATCGCGGCGTTCCCTGACTTCATCAGCTGGTCTCCGCGCTGGCCTTCGCCGGTGTAGTGAAAGCAGCCGTCCGTGCGCCATTCGTCGATGTAGCCGTGAGGCTCGCCTGCTGCCGGGTCTGAGAACACCATCACGTTTGGCGAACTCCTCGAAGGTGCAATACCTCCCTGTGTCCGCCCGCCGTAGCGCTCGTGCAGCGTCTTACGCTCGATCGCCTCTCCTGGGAGCAGCGCCCAGATCGTGGGATCGCCGTACGTCCCGGTGCTCGCCATCGGACTGGCCACGCTCGCCATGCTGATCATGATCGCCTGCGCGCCGGACGCTCGACCGACGCTTCGGCACGATTCAGGGCGTCGCTCGGCGCCGCGCGGCCGCCGGACGGCTCAGCGGTGGCGGAAGCTCAGCAGCTGACCGTCGGGATCGCGCACGGCTAGCTCGCCTTCGGCGCCGCGCGAGGCGAGGTGGCGGGCGACGCCGTCTCAGCGTCAGCGAGCGTGCGCTCGAGCGCGTCCAGCGCGGCCTGCGTCGCCGAGCTCGAACTCGACGCCGCCGCAGCCCCGGCGCGCTGTCGGGGGCGCCGGCGGCGCCCGGGCTCTGCCACGAATTGAGGCCCACGTGATGGTGATAGCCGCCGGCGGCGAGGAACGCCGCGGAGGGCAGCTGCGCCTGTTCCTCCAGGCCGAGCGCGTCGCGGTAGAACGCTGCCGCACGCGGCACGTCCGAGACCTTCAGGTGGACGTGCCCGACGCTCGTGCCCGGAAGCGACCGCCGGCGCGGGGTCGTCGGTGAACTGCGCGAGCAGGTCGTCCAAGTCGAGCGGCAGCGTCACCATCCGCACGCCGTGGCCGTCGGCGGCTCGCTCCCAGCGCTCGCGCGGGCGGTCGGCGTAGAGCTCGATCCCGAGGCCGTCCGGATCGCTCAGATACAGCGCCTCGGAGACGCCGTGGTCGGAGGCGCCCTCGAACGGCCAGCGCGACGCGGCGACGCGGCGCACGCTCTCGGCCAGCGCCGCGCGGTCGGGGTGCAGCCACGCGACGTGGTAGAGGCCGGTGGCGCCCGGAGGCAGCGGCGTGGGAGCGGCGATGTCGCTGAGCACGAGCGCCGGCGCGCGCGGGTCGGGGCCGAGCCGCGCACTGTGCTCGTCGCGGTCGATCAGCGCCAGCCCGAGCACGCGCTCGTAGAAGTCCGCGCTGCGCGCGCAGGTCGCTAACGGCGAGCGTCAACCGAGCCGATGCGCAGGCTCGGATCGATCGAGCTCATCGCGGGTGCAATCGACGCGGATCATCGTGTTCAGGGTAACCTGATCGCCGATGAACCTCCGCAAGCTCGGCTGCAAGCGACATCGAGGTCTCGGAGATCAGCCTCGGCTCGTGGCTGACGTACTCGGGCGGCGTCGAGCGCGAGCAGGCGAAGGCGTGCGTGGAGCGCCGCGTTCGACGCGGGCATCAACTTCATCGACACGGCCAACGTGTACGGGCGCGGCGCCGTCAGAGACGCTGCTCGGCGAGGTCCTCTCCGACCACGATCGCTCCTCCTACGTGCTCGCAACGAAGGTCTTCTTCCCGATGTCCGACACCGACCGCGGCCTGTCGGCGGCGCAGATCCACAAGCAGATCGACGCCTCGCTGGCAGCGGCTGCAGACCGACTACGTCGACCTGTACCAGTGCCACCGCTACGACTCGCACACGCCGCTGGAGGAGACGATGATGGCGCTCACGCGAAGTCGTGCGCGCGGGCAAGGCGCGCTATATCGGCTTCAGCGAGTGGCCTGCGGAGAAGATCGAGCGAGTCGCTTGCGCTGCCCGGCGTGGAGCGCTGGGTCTCCAGCCAGCCGCAGTACTCGATGCTGTGGCGCGCAGCCCGAGGCGGAGGTGATCCCGCTGTGCGAACGGGAGGGGATCTCCCAGATCGTGTGGTCCCCGCTCGCGCAGGGCGTGCTCACCGGCAAGTACCGTCCCGGGGAGCCGCCGCCGCCGGATTCGCGCGCGGCGAGCGACAGCATGAGCGGCATTCATCGGCGGCCTCGTCGAGCCGCGCGTGCTCGAGGCGGTTCAGCGGCTGCCGGCGGTCGCCGACGCCGCCGGGCTGAGCATGGTCCAGCTAGCGCTCGCGTGGGTCCTGCGCCAGCCGAACGTCGCCTCGGCGATCGTCGGCGCGAGTCGTCCCGAGCAGGTGCACGCGAACGTGTCCGCGGCAGGCGTGAAGCTCAGCGCGGACACGCTCGCGGCGATCGACGACGCGCTCGGCGACGTCGTCATGCGCTGACGGCGCCGCCCAGCTCGCGCCCGGCGCGTGCGCTGTGCCGTTCTCGATCGAGCGTGCCGCTCAGGCGGCCTTGACGGCGGAGACCTCGAGCAGAATCTTGACCTTGTCGCCGACGACCACGTTGCCCGAGCCGAGCGCCATGTTGAACTTCATGTCGTGGTCGGAGCGGTTGATCTGCGCAGTCGCCGAGACGCCGACGCGCTCGTTGCCCTGCGGGTCGGTCTCGGTGCCCTCGAGCGTGGCGATCAGTTTTAGTGGCCGTGTGATGCCATGCAGAGTGAAGTCGCCCTCGATCTCGAAGTCCTCGTCGTCGATCGCCCGCACGGAAGTCGACTTGAACGTGATCTGAGGGTGCTGGTCGGCGTCGAAGAAGTCGGCCGAGCGCAGGTGGCCGTCGCGCTGGGGCTCGCGCGTGTCGACGCTCGCCGTCTGCACGCTGCCGTAGGCGCTAACGCCGTCGGGCGTCACCTCGAGGGTGCCCTCGAACTCCTTGAACTGGCCCTTGACGGTCGCGATGCCGAGGTGTTTAACCTGGAATTCGACGCTCGAGTGGACCGGGTCTACCTTCCACGTGCCGGTTGGGAGTGCAGGTTGCGTGGTGGTCGTCGCGGGTGATGACATCGGATCTCCTTGTTGGAACGCTGGTGCTGTCCGGGTAGGACGGATTTCCCCCGACACTAGCAAAATTGCTTGCGCCAGCAACTATTTTTCATCGGGGCGCGGATCCGGACGCGGCTCGACGACAAGCGTCTGAAACGCGCGACCAACGGGGCCATGCTCATCGTGGATCACGCTCTCGGCCAGGCCTGTGCCGCCGTCGCACAGCAGCGTGTGCGCATCGAGGCCGATCCACTCTCCCCGCGGCTGGCGCTGCAGGTGGATGGTGAGATCGGCGTTGATGAACAAGAAGCGCTCGAACGGCAGCGCCGCGCCGACGCCGTTGCCGAAGTCGGCGGTTGCCGCCAGCCGCGCCATCGGCGTCAGCTCCCAACCAGCCAGCAACGGATGGCGCAGCCGCATCCACACGCGTCCCGGGCCCAGCGCGTAGCTGTCGTCGAGCCAGCGCATCTCCATCGACGTGCCCGCGAAGCCCGGCTCATCGGAGCCATCGAGCGAGAAGCGCACCGGGGTGGCCGTCTCTGGCGCCGGCATCGCCTCGCACTGCAACCGTGCGCCGCTGCCTGTCGTCGCGGACGCGGATGCAGCTGCGGCCGCTGCGGCCGAGACACCCTGTACGCGCAGCGCGCTGGCACGGCAGACCACCTGCCCTCCGCCCGAGCCCGGCTCGGCGCCACCGTTGGAGGGCGCCGCGCTTAGCTCGGCGGCCAGCTCCTGGACGCGTCGTCCCGGGCGCACGATGCGCGTGGTCAACATCAGCGGCGCGAGCGGGATCGGGCGAAGGAACTCGAAGCCCAGGCGCGCGATACGCAGCTGCGAGCCCGGCTCCATGCGCTCGAACGCAGAGGTGATCAGTGCCGCTGGCGCCCCGCCGTGCAGGGCGCGCGGATCCCACGGCCCGCGGGCGTGCGCCGTCGGCTGTATAGCCATGGTAATACGGCCGCCGTCGGAAGACACCTGCCCGCCGGGCGCATCCTCACCACGCGCATCCCGATCAGGCGCATCGCCGCGAAGTTGCTCGCCCACGGCGAGGAAGATGCTGTCGCTCATGGGCTGCTCAGTCGGGCAGTCGGGCCACGAAGTCGGCGAGGCGGCCAGGGTCGCGCAGCGGCGCGCCGTGGCCGAAGCAGGCCAGTCGCGGCCGTAGAGCGGCGAGACGGCGCGCGGAGACGCGGTTGCGGGCGGGGTCCGGCGTCAAGATCGCGGGCGGCTCGTGCAGGCCGGGGATACCGGGCCTGACGTTGACGTTGTTGAGCACGTCGCCGAGGATCAAGACGCGGTCGGATTCACGCCAGTAGGCGACGTGCCCGCGGGCGTGACCAGGGGTCTCCAGAACGGTGAAGCCGGCGACCTCGTCGCCCTCGATCAGCGCCCGCGCGACCGGGTGCGGCGGCCCGGTCCAGAATCGCCGCTGCATGCGGTTCAGCAACGTGGGCGCCTGCGTGTTGTAGATCGCACCGGGGGTCTCCATCGCGGGCACGTCGCCCTGCCCGCACCACAGCGGGATGTCAAACCGCTCGCAGATAGCGTGGCTCGAGCCCTGGTGGTCGGGGTGGGCGTGGGTGAGCGCGTGGGCGCTGAGCGTGCGCCCGGCGAGCTCGCGCACGATCCGCTTCTCGCCCTGGCGCGTGGCCGCGTCGATCAGCACGTCGCCAACGAGGTACACGTTAATCGCGTTCGGCGGCCAGCCGCGCAGCAGATAGACATCCTCGGCGAGCTGCTTCACGAGCGTGCCGCCTCCCAAGAGAAGCCGCGTACGGCGAGGTACAGCCCGAAGACGCCCCACAGTGCGATCACGGCGAGCGCGTCGAGATGGCTGCCGAGGCCAGAGCCCGCGTGTGCTGCCGTAGGCAGTGTGACCATCGCCGCGGACAGCCCGTCGATTAGCGGCTTCAGCGGCAGCGCTTCGGCGATCGTGCGCACGAAGCCGGGCGCGCTGCTCGAGTCGAACACGTAGAAGGAGATCGCGACGACCGGCAGGAACACGGCGTTGACGTACGCGGCGGTTGACTCGAAGTTGGGGATCGCGTGCGCGAAGGCGACGCCGAGCGCGGCGAAGGAGACGACGCCGACGACCACGAACACGACCAGGGCCGCCCAGTGCAGCGGCCAGCCGATCCCGAAGAATGCGCGCCCGGCGAGCACGATGATCGTGATCTGCAGCGCAGTGTTGGTGACCGCGTTGGCGGCGACGCCACCGAAGTAGGAGAGCGTCGGCAGCGGCGTGCCGCGGATGCGCTTGAGCACGCCGCGCTCGCGCAGGAACACGATGTTGTACGCGAGCGCGGTGAACGTCGTGGACATCACGCTCATGCCGGCGATCATCGGCACCAGCCGGTTGAGCTGGTGCTGGTTGCCGCTGAGCGCCGCGCCGGCGCCGGCGAGAAACAGCAGCGGCAGCGCGAAGTTGAAGAACGCGGCGCTGGGGTTGCGCCAGAACATTTTGCGCTCCAGGCGGTACTGGCGCCAGGTCAACGCAAGAGGGTGGCGCAGCCGGCCGAAAGCCGGCGAGCCGGGCCCCTCGACCATTCCGATCGCCGCGTCAGGCACGGCTGGCCTCGCGGTGGGAGTCGTCCTCGCGGGCAACGGCGGGCGCATCAGCGTCGGCGTCCCCCTCAGGGGACGATGCGGCGGTCAGTTCCAGGTAGACGTCCTCGAGCGTGGGGCGCCCGACCGACAGTTCCTCCAGTTGCTGTCCGCGCGCGAGCGCCTCGCCGGTGAGCTCGTGCAGCAGCGTCGTCGGGTCGTCGGTCTCGCGCTCGACCAGCTCGCCGCGTGAGTCGCGGTAAGCGACGCGGTAGTGAGCAGCACCCACGCCGAGCTCGCGTGGCGGCCCGATCGCGAGCACGCGTCCGTCCTTGACGATCGCGACACGGTCGGCGAGCGCCTGCGCCTCCTCGAGGTAGTGCGTCGTCAGCAGGATCGTCTTGCCGAGCTCCCGCAGCGAGCGCACGGTCTCCCAGGCAGCTCGCCGCGCCTCCGGGTCAAAGCCAGTGGTCGGCTCGTCGAGGAAGATCAGCTCGGGGTCGCCGACGAGCGCCAGCGCGAAGTCCAAGCGCCGCAGCTGCCCGCCCGAGAGCTTGCGGCTGCGCTCGTCGGCCTTCGCCTGCAGGCCGGACAGCGCGAGCACCTCCTCGACGTCGCGCGGATGGGGGTAGAAGCTGGCCCAGTGGCGCAGCGCCTCGCGCGGTGTGATGTGGCTGTAGATGCCGCCCGACTGCAGCACGATGCCGATCCGCCGGCGCAGCTCGATCGAGCGCTTGGCTGGATCCTGGCCGAGCACGGAGACCTCACCGCTGGTGCGCGTGCGATAGCCCTCGAGGATCTCGACCGTGGTCGTCTTGCCAGCGCCGTTGGGGCCGAGCAGCCCGAAGACCTCGCCGCGTTGCACGGTTATGTCGATGCCGCGCACCGCCTCGTAGTCGCCGTAGCGCTTGCAGAGGGCGCGCACTTCGATGGCCGGTGTCTCTACCAGTGCACGCCCCGCGTCAGCGTCGCCATCGCGATCTGCTCGAAGGAGGCGCGCTCCTCCACGTCGGCGTGGCCCTTGGACGCGGCCGAGTCGGGAAACACGCGGTAGGCGAGGTGCAGCAGCCGATCGACGGCGCTCGGCGAGAGCGAGTAGGCGACTTCGCCGAACTTGCCCATCCACGTGCCCATCTCCTTGGGGCGGGCGCGCAGCGCCTCGCAGATCATGTCGGCGGCCTCCTCCGGGCTGATCGCGGGGAAGGCGTCGTACATCTTCGTGGGGGCGATCATCGGCGTGCGCACGAGCGGCATGTGGATCGTCGTGAAGGTGACGCCGTCGCCGATCACCTCAGAGGCGACCACGCGGGTGAACGCGTCGAGCGCCGCCTTCGAGGCGACATACGCGGAGAAGCGCGGCGGGTTGGTCTGCACGCCGATCGAGGAGACGTTGACGATGTGCCCCGAGCCGCGTTTACGCATGTGCGGCAACAGGCCGATGATCAGCTTCACGGCGCCGAAGTAGTTGAGCTGCATCGTGCGCTCGAAGTCGTGGAAGCGGTCGTAGCTGAGCGCGATCGAGCGCCGGATCGAGCGCCCGGCGTTGTTGACGAGCATGTCGACGTTGCGGTGGTCGGCGAGCACGCGCTCGAGTAGCCGCTCGACCGAGTCGAGATCGGAGATGTCCGCCGCGTAAACGTACGCGGTGCCGCCCGCGGCGACGATCTCCGCGCGCACCTCCTCGAGCTTGTCGACGTTGCGCGCGACCAGCAGCGGCACGCCGCCGGCGGCGGCGACCTTCAGCGCCGTCGAGCGCCCGATGCCAGAAGACGCGCCGGTGATCAGCACGTGCTTGCCCTCGAGCGCCTGCTTGAGCGTCGCGCCGCGGCGCATCTGGTTGTCCATCTCGCGGTCCCAGTAGTCCCACAGGCGGGCGACGTAGTCCTGCAGCGGCGGCGGCTGCTCAAGCGGCGAGCCGGCGAGCGCGCGCGACGCCTCGCGCGTGTCAAAGCGCGGTACCAGCTCCATGTGCGCGAGCACCGCCGGGGGGATGCCCAGGTTGCGCAGCGCCAGCGTGCTCGCCTGGCGTAGCGGCGGCAGCG
This sequence comes from uncultured Solirubrobacteraceae bacterium, assembly GCA_963735615.1. Classification (GTDB taxonomy): domain Bacteria; phylum Actinomycetota; class Thermoleophilia; order Solirubrobacterales; family Solirubrobacteraceae; genus Palsa-744. Next base: position 494,498 of record CAVTLO010000001.1, on the reverse strand, counting down.
CCAGGGCGAGCTTCAGCGGCCACTTCGGCAGCGGGTCGGTCAGGCGTTTGTCAATGCTCACCGCGAAGTGCGGCGCGTGCGCAACCGTGGCCAGCTCGTTAATTAGGTCATCGACGCGCTGGGGGCGCGGGTCGGTGAGGTGGAAGGCCCTGCCGTCGAGGTTCGGCTCGTGCGCGATCTGCTCGAGCGCGCCCGCCACCCAGTCGACCGGCACGATGTTCGTGTAACCGAGGTCCAGCCCCACCAGCGGCACCCACTCGGGTAGCAGCTGGCGCATCCGCTGGATCGCCTTGAAGAAGTAGTACGGGCCGTCGATCTTGTCCATCTCGCCGGTCTGCGAATCGCCGACCACGATCCCCGGCCGGTACACCCGCCAGGGGATGTACGGCTGCTCGCGCACGATCCGCTCGGACTCGTACTTGGTGCGGTGATACGGCGAGGGCAGCCGCTGGCCCTCGTCGAACATGTCCTCGCCAAAGACGCCCTTGTAGGTGCCGGCGACGGCGATCGAGGAGACGTGGTGCAGGTGCTTGGCGTCGAGCGCGCGCGCTAGTTCCACCGCGTGCGTCGTGCCGCCGACGTTGACCGCAGTGTTGCGCTGCGCAGGCGCGGTCATGTCGTAGACGGCGGCCAGGTGGAAGAAATGCTCGATCTTGCCGCGCAGCTCCGCCACCTGTTCCTTCTCGACGCCCAGAAGCGGCCGGCGCAGGTCGCCGATCACTGGCTGCACGCGCTCGGCAACCGACGCGCCATCGAGCACGCTCCAGCGCTCAATCAGCTCATCCAGCCGCCCAGCCGAGCTCTCGCGCACCAGCACATACACCGTGCCCTGGCGCTGTTCCAGGATCCGCTCCACCAGCCGGCGTCCGATGAAGCCCGTCGCTCCTGTTACGAAATAGGCCATGGCCTCTGCGAGCATATCCTGCGGTGGGGGCTCATGCCAGATGTTCCGGTTGTCGTGCGCGTCAGCGGTGAGGCTGATCGTCAGGTCGCGCGAAAGTGTGCCCAATGTGTGACCGCTTTGTGCACATATAGCTACAATTCATGTATGGCTATTGATCTCTAACTGTATGTATGCGAGGGTGCGCAATGGTGAGACGAACGACGATCAACCTGGACTCGGAGCTGGTCGCGGATGCGCGCGAGGTGCTCAAGACCAAGAACACGACCGACACGGTGCACGACGCTTTGCGCGAGGTCGTGCGCCGCGAGGATCTGCGCCGGCTGACGGAATGGGAGCTGGAGGGGCTGACGCTCGAGGGCATCAAGGAGATGCGGCGCTCGCGCGTGGAGACGAAGCCATGGGGCAGGTTCGCCGAGCAGTGATGCAGCTGGCTGACACGAGCGCCTGGCATCTGTCGCGCCGCGTGCCCGACTTGCGTGCTTCGTTCGACCGGAAGACGGTCGGGGGAGTGATCGGCACGTGCGCGATGGTCACGCTGGAGCTGCTGCAGAGTGTTCGCAACGGTCGCGAGTTCGATCAGCGCAAGCGGCAGATGGGGAGGCTGCGTCAATGTCCAATCGCCGCGAGAGAGTGGGCGCGCGCGATCGACATCTACCGCGCGCTGGCCCACCAGGGCGGCGCCCACCAGCGCAGCGTCGGCCACTCGGACCTGCTGATCGCCGCGGCCGCAGAGTCCGCCGGGGTGGAGTTGCTCCACTACGACGAGGACTTCGAGCGCATCGCCGCGATTACCGGCCAGCCCACGCGCTGGATCGCGCCGCGCGGCAGCCTCTGAGTCGCTGGGGCTCGCCCGCCGGGGCGATCAGGCCCCCGCGCCCACCCCGCCGCGGCCCTCGCCGGCGGCGAAGCGCTGCGCTCCGCGCGCGCCATCCTCGAACACCTCGGGGCCGGCGTTGGCCTCCAGCGCGAGCGCGTCCGCGAGCGGCATCCCCAGGCCTTCGATCGCGGCGCGGCGATCAGCGAGCATCGTGCGCTGCGGGAAGCGCGCGAGTCCCTCGGCGAGCGCGAGCGCGCGCTCGAGATGCGCGCCGGGCGCCACGATCTCGGTCAGCAGTCCCATTGCGAGCGCCTCCCGCGCATCGATGATGCGCCCCGTGAGGATCAGGTCGAGCGCGCGGCCGAGGCCGACGATGCGCGACAGGCGCTGCGTGCCGCCGTCGATCAGCGGCACGCCCCAGCGGCGCTCTGGGTAGCCGAGCCTCGAGTCCTCCGTGGCGATTCGCAGGTCGCACCACAGCGCGATCTCCAAGCCGCCCGCCAGGCAGAAGCCGGAGATCGCGGCGATCGTGGGCTTCGACGCCGTCAAGCGCGTGAAGCCCATCGGGCCCTCCTCGCTCATCAGGCGCTCCACCATCGTGCCCGTCGCCTTCAGGTCCGCTCCCGCGCAGAAGGAGACACCGCCTGCGCCCGTGAGGACGAGCACGCGCGCGCCCTCGTCAGCCTCGAAGCGCAGGTATGCCTCGTGCAGCGCCGCCGCGGTGTGGCCGTCGACGGCGTTACGCCGGTGCGGGCGGTCGATCGTGATCACCGCCGCCGCGCCGCTGCGCTCATACAGGACAGCCGCCGGTCCCGTCGGCTGCGGATCGGCGTCCGATGCGTCGTGCCCGCTCTGCTCGGGCGTGCTCATCTGTGGCTGCGCGCTACCAGCCGCCGCGCAGGTGGCCGTTCGCGCTCAGCGCCTTTTGCGCGGCTTTACGCGCGTCCTTGCGCTTTTCCAGGCGGCGCTGAATCATGCTCGCCACGAAGATGAACGTCGGGAAGAAGATGACCAGGATGAAGCCCGCGTTGGTGACGACCTTGTCGTTGGTCGCTCCATAGAAGCCGCGGCCGTCGTTGTACGCACTCGCAGCCGGCGCGAGCGCGAGCGACGCGAGCAGCGCGAGCGGGATCAGCGTTGCGAGCAGACGATTGCGCATCCGAGGTGGTGATCTTACCCGAGCGCGCGGGTGCGCCGTTCGCCGCGCGCCGTTTGCCGTGCGCTCGCCGTGTGTTCTCTCGCGTCGCCTGCCATACGATAGTTATACGGCGTTCGCGAAAGGACATAGAACTCCTCGCCGGTCACACAGCGGTCACACAGTGGACATACGGAGGACACAAACCCAGCCCCTACCATCAGCAGCCGATGGCCCTGCTAATCGCATCCGACATGCACAAGGACATCGCCGGGCAGCCGCTGCTGCGCGGTGTGTCGTTCAAGCTCGAGCGCCGCGAACGGATGACGATCGCAGGGCGCAACGGCGCTGGCAAGACGACGCTGCTGCGGATGCTCGCGGGCGAGACGTCGATCGACCGCGGCGAGCTGAGCGTCGCCAAGGGCGTGCGCATCGCGCTGCACGACCAGCGCCCGCCGCGCGAGCGCGGGATGGCGCTGAGCGAGTACCTGCTGTCGGGTTGCGCGGAGGAGCTCGCGATCGAGGCGCAGCTGGCCGAGCTCGAGGCGAAGATGGCTGGCGGCGCGAGCGATGAGGCGACATACGCACGCTATGCGCGCGCACAAGCACGACTGGAGGCTCGTGGGGGCTACCTATGGCGGAGCCGCGCGACGGCGATGGCGCACGGCCTGGGCTTCCGCGACGCGGACCTCGACCGCAGCCTCGACACGTTTTCCGGTGGACAGCTCACGCGCGCGTCGCTCGCGCGCGCGCTGGCTACAGGCGCCGACGTGCTGCTGCTAGACGAGCCCACCAACCACCTGGACATCGAGTCGCTGGAGTGGCTCGAGCAGACGCTCGTCGACCTCGACGCGGCGGTCGTGCTGGTGGCGCACGATCGCTGGTTCCTGGAGGCCGTCGGCACAGCGGTGCTGGAGCTCGAGGCCGGTCGCTCGCGCTTCTTCGCGGGCACGTGGCACCAGTGGCGGCGCGAGCAGGCCGCGCGCGAGATGGCGCTGGGCAAGGCGATCGACAAGCAGCAGGCGGAGATCGAGCGCATGGAGCGGTTCATCGAGCGCTTCCGCTACAAGGCGACGAAGGCCAAACAGGCGCAGTCGCGCGTGAAGAAGCTCGCCAAGATCGAGCGCATCGAGCGCGATCCGCGCGACGGTAAGGGCCTGGAGTTCGCGTTCTCCGCGCCCGAGCGCTCCGGCCGCGTGACCTTCGAGCTGCTTGACGGCCGCATCGAGGTGGGCGAGGCTCACATCGTGCTGCTCGAACACGTCGAGCTGTGGCTCGAACGCGGCGAGCACGTCTCGCTGGTCGGTCCCAACGGAACCGGCAAGACGACGCTGATCGAGACGCTCGCGGGCCGCAGGCCGCTGGCGGCGGGCAGGCTCAGCACCGGCCACAACGTGAAGGTCGGCTATCTCTCCCAGCACGCCGACGAGCTCGGCGCGGGCGGCCCGCCGGATCAGAGCGTGCTCGATGCGGCGCAGCGCGCCACCAGCCTCAGCCCCGGCAAGGCACGCGCGCTGCTCGGCCGCTTCCTGTTCTCCGGCGAGGAGGCAGAGAAGCCGCTGAGCGGGCTCTCCGGTGGCGAGCGCCGACGCCTGTCGCTCGCGGTGCTCGTCCAGTCCGGCGCGAACGTGCTGATCCTCGACGAGCCGACCAACCACCTCGACATCGAGAGCCGCGAGGCGCTTGAGGACGCGCTGCGTGCGTTTACAGGCGCGATCCTGCTGGTCTCTCACGACCGTGCGCTGCTCGACGCGGTTGGCACGCGCACGATCGCCGTCGAGGATCGTTCGCTGCACAGCTACGTCGGCGGTTGGCCCGAGTACGTGCGCGTGCGCGACGAGCGCCGCGCGGCAGGCACGGGCCGGGCTGGCAAGGCGGGCGCGCTCGCCGTCGCACCCGCGCTTGCCGTTGCGCCCGGCGCGGCCAACGGCTCGCCGGCGCTGAGCAACGGCTCATTGAGCGCGGCCAACGGATCCGGTTCGTCGGCAGACGCCGCGAACGGGGGCGCCACTCTGAATGGCGGTCCCGCGCCGACGAAAAGGCAGGGCCGGTCGAAGTCGGCCAAAGGCCCGTCCAAGAACCGCCTGAGCGCGCAGCAAAAGGCCGAGCGCGCGATCGAAACCGCAGAGGCGGCGCTCAGCGCGCTCGAAAAGGAGCTCGCCGACCCGGTCGCGTGGGCGACGCGCTACGAGGCGGCCAAGTCCGAAGCGCGCCACACGGCCGCCACACGCGCGGTCGAGGAAGCGTATGCGCAGCTGGAGGCGCTGGTGGACTGAGCAGTGTCAGACGGTGTGCACGCGCGCCGTAGCGCCGGTGGCGTTGAGCAGCCGCTCGATGTCCTGAGGGTCGCTCGTGAGCACCGTGTCACCGTCGCGGGCGAGCAGTGAGACGGCAGCGTCGGCTATGTCGCTCGTGCCCGTTCGTGCGAGCAGGAGTCCACATTGACGGGCACAGACTGGGTCTAGCGGCCACTCGAGGAAGCCGGCGAGCGCACGTGTGAGCCGCGCCTGACGTGCGGGATCGCGCCACACCTGTGCAATGCAGGCAGAGGACGTGATCGCCTGGACGTCATCCTGCGCGGCGACCGCAAACAACGCGCCGACGGCGCGATCGCCGCGATCCAGGGCGATCAGGGCGCCGGCGTCGAAGACGAGGGCAGCCACTTGCGGGCCTCGCTGAGCTCACGCTCGGTGTATGGACCCCCGGTAGCGTCGGCGATCTCCTGCGCGACAGCGCGCATCGCATCGGTGCGCAGGCGGGCGGATGCGGCGTCGGCAAGCCAGCCGGAGACACCGTCCGAACCGGCGGCGGCACGTACCTGCTGGTAGAGCTCATCCTCGAGGCTGACGCTGATCTTCGCCATCGGCATACGGTAGCACCAACGGTCATACCAGCCTTGGAAGCTAACCTCCGCATATGAGCGAACGGCTGAAGCTGACCCTCTACGTGGCGATCATCCTCGCGATCGCGGCGGCGGTGTACTTCATCCCCGGCGGTGGGCGTGCGGCGGAAACGTTCACAGCGGCGCTGTGGGTCGCGTTCGCCGTTGGCGCCGGCTACCTCGGGCTGCGCATGTATCGCGAACACCACGTCGCGTTGTACGGGCTGGGCGACCGCCACCGAGGGCTGCTGTACGGCGCGGTCGCACTCGGCTTCTTCCTGTGGGCGGTGCGCTCGCGCCTGTGGTACGCGCTGGAAGTGCGCGGCATGGAGCTCGTGCAGGTGCACCGTTGGGATGGCCTGGGCGAGGTTCTGTGGTTCGTGCTCGCGGGGCTGGCCGTGTACTCGCTGCTGGCGGTGTATCGCCAGTGGCGCGCCTACTGAGCGCGCTCGCCGCGGCCACATCGGCACGGCGCCTATCCTCGGAGCGATGGCTGCGACGGAGGAGCTGACGGACAAGACGGACAGGAACACGAGCCTGTCCGAGCAGCGCCGCGCGCTGCCGGACCAGCCCGGCGTGTACCTGTTCAGGGACGCGCGCGGGCGCGTGATCTACGTCGGCAAGGCCAAGTCGGTGCGCAAGCGCGTGGCGTCGCACTTCTCGAAAGCGCAGGTGCCGAGCTCACCTGGGCATGCGGAGATGGTGGCGGCCGTGGAGCACATCGAGTGCGTGGTCGTGGCGAGCGAGGCGGAGGCGCTGCTGGCGGAGCAGAGCTTCATCAAGCAGTACCGACCGCGTTTCAACATCCGCCTGCGCGACGACAAGTCCTATCCGTTCATCGCGATCTCGCTCGACGAGGACTATCCGCGGGTGTACTTCACCCGCGAGCGCCACCGCGCGGGACGCGCGTACTTTGGCCCGTACTCAAACGCCAAGCGCGTGCGTGCGACGCTGGAGGTACTCGCGAAGGTGTTCATGTTCCGCTCGTGTACCGGGCCAGAGCCAGGGCGGCGCAGCGGCAGCCCATGCCTGGACTACTACATCAAGCGCTGTGAGGCACCGTGTGTGGGCTATGTCTCACGCGAGGATTACCGGGCGAGCGTCGATGGCGTGATCGACTTCCTCAACGGTCGCTTCGCGGCGATCGAGCGCGACCTGGAGGCGCGCATGCGCGCGGCCGCCGCGCAGGAAGAGTTCGAGCAGGCGACGCTCGAGCGCAACCGGCTGCACGCGGTCCGCTCACTGCTGGAGCGCCGGCGTGTGACCAGCGAGTCGGTCGGCACGTTCGACGCGGTCGCTGTGGCGGTGGACGGCCGCGACGCCAACGCGCAGGTCTTCCAGGTGCGCGACGGTGTGCTCTCCGACCGCCAGTCCTTCTACCTGGCCAACGAGGCCGAGCGCGATCTGGAGGAGGTGGGGGAGGAGTTCATGCTCCAGTACTACGGCGGCTACACGTCGATCCCCGCGCTGCTCATCGTGCAGGGCCAGCTGGGCCGCCGCACGGCGCTCGCCGACGCGCTCGCCAGCCGCCGCGACGGCCCCGTCGAGTTGCGTGCGGCCGAGCGTGGCGAGAAGCGCCGCATCCTCGAGCTGGCAGAACGCAACGCGCTGCTGGCGCTCGACCAGGAGCGGCTGCGCGCGGAGCGCCGCCGCGAGAGCCGTGTGGAGGCGCTCGAGGGCCTGCAGCGGGCACTCGACCTCGATGCGCCGCCGATCAGGATCGAGTGCTTCGACATCTCCAACCTCGGCGGTACGCACACGGTCGCATCGATGGTCGTGTTCGAGGGCGGTGCGCCGAAGAAGGCCGACTACCGGCGCTTCACGATCCGCAGCACCGAGGGCGCCCCCGACGACTTCGCGTCGATGGCCGAGGTGCTGGGTCGGCGCTTTGCCCAGTGGGAGCGCCAGGCGGACATCTCGCCACACGACCCCGCCTACGACCGGAGCTTCGCGGCGCTTCCGAGCCTCGTCGTGATCGACGGCGGCAAGGGGCAGCTCGCGGCCGGGCTGGGGCCGCTGGGCGGCTTTCGCGAGCGGGGCGTCGCCGTCGTGTCGCTGGCCAAGCGCATCGAGGAGATCTTTGTGCCCGGGCGCCGCGCGCCGCTCGTGCTCGATCACTCGACCCCCGAGCTGCAGCTACTGCAACGCGTCCGCGACGAGGCGCACCGCTTCGCGATCACCCACCATCGCTCGCGCCGCGACAAGGCGTTCAAGAGCTCGCTGTTGGACGGGCTGCCGGGCATCGGCCCCGCGCGCAAGCGCGCGCTGCTCACACACTTCGGCTCGCCGGACGCGGTCGTCGCGGCCTCCAGCGAAGAACTGCAGACGGTGCCAGGTCTACCGTCGAAGGTGGGGCGCGAAATCCATGCCTACCTGCACCGCGCGGGCTGAGCCGGCCGAGGAGGTGCCGCGCGCGTCCGCGTTACGCGGCACAATCACACACGATGGCCGTGATCAGGCCCCTGCGCCCACAGCGCGCCGCCGGCGATAAGCCCGACACGCCGGTGGTCGAGTCGCGGCTGGAGGACTTCGTTGTGATCACTGGCTTCTCGGGTGCGGGCAAGTCGACGGCGATGAACGTGTTCGAGGACGCGGGCTACTTTTGCGTCGACAACCTGCCGCCGGAGATGATCCGCTCGCTGGTGGAGCTGTTCGTGCACAAGGGATCGAAGGTCGAACGCGCGGCGGTCGTCTCGGACGTTCGCGGGGGCGTTTACTTTGAGGCGCTGCGGGCGGTGGTCGACGACCTCGACGCGCTCGGTCTCTCCCATCACGTGCTGTTCCTGGAGGCTGCGGAGCAGACGCTCGTCACCCGCTACAAGGAGACGCGCCGCCGCCATCCGCTGGCGCCCGAGGGCAGCATCGCGGCGGGGGTCGCCGCCGAGCGCGCGCTACTCGAGCCGCTGCGCGGTCGCGCGGATCTGGTGATCGACACGACGGGCATGTCCGCGGCGACGCTCCGCGAGCGGATCGCCGAGGAGTTCCTGCCGCGCCAGGCCGTCGGCCGGCTGTCGGTGACGTTCATGAGCTTCGGCTTCAAGCACGGGCCGCCACGCGAGGAGGACCTGGCGTTCGACGTGCGCTTCCTCGCCAACCCCCACTACGAGCCAGAGCTGCGCGAGCTGACCGGGCTGGATGAGCGGGTGGTCGAGTACATCGCGCGCGACGGACGGCTCGAGCAGCTGTACGTCAGGCTGCACGACCTGCTCGACTTCCTGCTCCCGCAGTACGTCGCCGAGGGCAAGGCCCATCTGGTGATCGCGATCGGCTGCACCGGCGGCCGCCACCGCTCGGTGGCGATCGCCGAGCACCTGACCGCGCGCTACCGCGACAACGACGACCTCGATGTCGCGGTCGCCCACCGCGACATCGACAAGCAGCCGCGGGGGGCGTGAGTGCGGGCGACGTGGCTCAGATCCAGCCGCGCTCGGTGGCGAGGATTACCGCCTGGGCGCGGTTGAGCACGCCGAGCGCCCTGTAGATGTTGTGGAGGTGGCTGCGAACGGTGCTCACCGACAGCCCGAGCTCGTGTGCGATCTGCTTGTAGACGCCGCCCTCGGCCAAGCGCTCGAGCACCCTGACCTCGCGGTCGGATAGCGGACATGGTTCGGTTGGGCACGGGCGCTGATCGCAGGCGCGCGGCAGCTCATAGAGCAGCCCGCGCAGCTGCTCGGGTCCGAGTCCGGCGGCGCGAGCGCTTTGCAGCATCTCCTTTGGGGACACCGGCTCACCTCGCTCGTAGTGGGCGAGCATGTCGGCCAGGCGGATGATCGCCGCCTCGCCTTCGGCGTTGGGGTCGTGGTGGCGTTCGACGGCCGTCGCCAGGCACGCCGGTAGTCCCCAGCGCTGGAGCAGCACGCTCCCAATCAACGTGTGGTCGATGCCGAGCTCGCGTCGCTCGTACTGCGCGCGTTGCTCGGGCGTACTCGCGCCGTGCTGGATCTGGCCGGGGTAACCGGGATAGGCGCGGATTAGCACCAGCTTGCCGACGTCGTGCAGGAGGCTCGTCACGGCGAGCTGGTCGCGCTGCTCATAGTGCAGCTCGGCTGCGATCCTGTCGGCCGCGCGCCGGGTGGCCAGGGCGTGCAGCCGGAAGCGTTCCGGTGCGGAGTCCCACATGCTGACCCGCTCGAAGAAGTCGAACGTGCGCACGTTGCTCGCAAGTGCTTGGATGGCCTGAGGGTCCAGCAGCTCGAGCGCAGAGCGCACGGTCGCGATCCGGGCACGGCCTGGCTGAGCGGCGTTGGCGACGCGCAGCACGGCGATCGTGAGGGCGATGTCGGACTCGATCGCGGAGATGACGTCGGTCGTGGCGAGGCAGTCCTTGGTGGTCGCATGCAGCAGACGGTTGCGTGCCTCTGCGAGCGTCGGGAACGTATCCAGCGCCGCAAATGCCATTGCCAGACGGCGGCCATGGCCTTCGGGCGTGTGGCGCTTGTGCGACGACGTAGCCGCGACAGCCCGTCTGCGCTCCCCTGAGGGCCGGCACGCGGTGTTTTGATCATTTGGTCTGTTCGGTGCAACGGTTGTCTGCATCAGGCGTGGATCCCTTCCGGCTCCGGCTGAGCCGCGTCGGCGGTAGTTGCCTTTAGCAACGGCGGCGGTGATGCCCACGCAGCCCGTAATTAGCCGCGAGGTTCGTCAGGGGTCCCCCGGCGCTGGGCGCCCGAAGCGCTCATACCGGCCTCATACCGGATGGCTCCCAGATGCCAACCTGCGGGAGCGAACGTCTCGGCACAAGCACTCCTCAACCAAAGGACGGAAGAGAACATGAATAGGAAGACGATGAAGCGACTGATCGGCTCGTTCGCAGTGGTCGGAGTCACGGCGGCGATGGCGGGATTGGGCACGTTCGCGACGTTCACGAGCTCGACCTCTGCCAGCAACACGATCTCCTCGGGCACGGTCTCGATCGCGCTTGGGGCGACAGGGGCTGCGACCAACCGCCTGACGGTCGGCGCGTCCAACGTGGTTCCGGGCGACACGATCCAGCGGGCGGTCGACCTGACCAACAACGGCGGCTCGAGCGCGGACAACCTGTCCTCGATCGTGCTCACCACGACCGCGTCGCCGAGCTCGCTGCTGGACACCGAAGCGACCAACGGGCTGCAGATGGTCATCGAAAAATGCTCGGTGCCGTGGACCGAGGCTGGCACCGCGCCTGCCTATACGTACACATGCAGCGGCACGACCACCACGGCGCTGACATCGCGCGCGGTGATCGGCGCGAGCATGGCACTGTCGAGCCTGGCGTCGCTGACGACTGGCTCCACAGACCACCTGCGCGTGACGTTGACGCTGCCCACCGCCGCGCCGAACACGATGCAGGGATTGACCTCGACGATCTCCTACAACTTCGTCGGCACCCAGCGTGTCGCCGGATCCAAGTAGGAGGCCCGCCATGGCCATGCTGATGATTCCCGCCGAGCAGTCGCAGCGGCAGGCCGGTCATGGTCGCCGGACGCGGACGGTCGCTCAGACCGTCCGCGCCGGCTGGGTGTGGAGCCAGCGCGCGCTGCTCGCGCTGGCTCTCGCGTTGTTCCTTGCGATCGCACTGCTGCCGCGTCTGGGGCTCTACCGCCCGGTGACCGTGCTCTCCGGCAGCATGCGCCCGACGTTCGCGCCAGGCGACATGGTGATCGTCACCCCCGAGCCGGTTAGCGCTGTGCGCGTCGGGCAGGTGATCTCCTACCGGGTGCCGGAGGGCGTCCATCAGGTCGAGACGCACCGGATCGTGAAGATCCTGCAGAGGGGCGCGCACCCCGTTGTGCAGACGCAGGGCGATGCCAACAACTGGCCCGACCCGTGGACGGCGAAGCTCGAAGGCAACACCGCCTGGAGGCTGCGCGCCGTGATCCCGCATCTCGGCTACGTGGTCAACTGGCTGCGCGGACGCTCGCTGCGGACGGCCGCGATCGTCGTCGCGCCCGCGCTGCTGGCGCTGCTAATGCTCTCGGAGATCTGGGGCGTGGGGGGCGCGACGCGCGGTGGCAAGGCCGGAGCGCGACGGGACGGCTCGGGGGCTACTCCCGCGAGGCGCTTGCAGCCCGAGTGCGAATGACTTTGACCGCGATGCGCGACCGACGGACAGCCACGGCGGCGGCGATCCTCGTGCTCGTGGCGAGCGCGTTGCTCGCGAGCGCGCAGATTGCGTTCGCCGTGTTCACCGACCCCGCTGCGGGTGGCCCGCTGACGGTGGCGGCGGCCACGCTCGCGGCGCCGGGGGGCGTGAAAGCGACCCAGGTCAGCTGCCGGACCGGCAAAACCCCAGAAATCGAAGTCACGTGGTCGGCGACGAGCTCCACCTACGCGGCCTCCTACACGATCGAACGCGCAACCTCCAGCAATGGCACATACACGTCGCTGGGCAGCGTCGCGATCGGGGGAACCTCGTACACCGACAAGAGCGCCGCGCTGGGATATTCGACCACCTACTACTACCGCGCGACCACGGTATTTCACTCCTGGAGCGCCAGCTCGGCGAGCGCATTGGTGAAAACGCTCAGCAAATCCTGCCTGTAGGCGCGCCCGAGCCGCCGGCTCAGGATGGCCGCCGATAGCGGTAGCCGAAGCCACGCACGGTCTCGATCGGGGTCCTCAGCGGCGCGTCGGGGTCGAGCTTGTGGCGCAGGTATCCCACGTACAGCTTCACCTGCTCGCGGGACACCCCGAGCGAGTCCTCCCACACCAGCTCCAGCAGTTGGTCGCGGCTGAGCACGTGATTGGGGTTGCGCACGAAGCTCGCCAGCAGCCTGAACTCAAGTGGTGTCAGCCGTACCTCGCGTCCGTCGTAGCGGACCTCACGCTGAGCGAAGTCGATCGCTAGGCGTGTGTCCGCGTAGGTCTGCTGCGCGTCGCTGCGCCCGACAGTGCGACGCAGCAGCGCCTGCACGCGTGCGACGAGCTCCTGGCGGCCGAACGGCTTGGCCACATAGTCATCGGCTCCGCCCTGCAGGCCGCGCACGCGCTCGAGCTCGGCGCCCCGCGCGGTCAGCATCAGCACGGGCACGTCGCTGAGGTCGCGGATGCGCTCGAGCGTCGCCCAGCCATCGAGCTCGGGCATCTCGACGTCGAGGATCACCAGGTCGGGCGTGGCGGCGTAGAGGTCGCGCAGCCCGGCGCGCCCGTCGACGGCCTCGCGCACCTCGTGCCCGGCGCGCTCGAGCGTCGCCCGCAGCAGCTCGCGCGTGATGGCGTCGTCGTCGACCACGAGGACGCGGGCGCGGCTCATACGCGTCTCATACCGCCGGACCCACCGAAACCACACCCGCGCGGCCGATCATCGACGCATGGCACGAATCCTGATCAGCGAGCCCCACGACGAAGTTCGGCGGATGCTCGAGCGGATGCTCACCCGTCTGGGTCACGAGCCGCTCGCCGTGACGATGCCCACGCCCGAGCAGCTGATGAGCGCCGACGTGCTGGTGGTCGAGCCGGCGGCGCCCGTCGGCGCCGTGCTTGCGCTGGCGGCGCGCGTCGCCAACCCGTCGCTGCCGTTGATCTGCGTGAGCGTTGCCGCCGCGGACCCCGAGCTCGAGCAACTCGGCGTTGCCTTCGCGGTGTCCCTGCTCAAGCCGTTCACGGCGCGCCGGCTCGGCTGTGCGATCGATGTGGCGCTGCGCGAGCGCCGGCGGCGTCCGCTTGGCGGGACGTGCGCGGCGTAGCCGCGAGCCGCCGCGGCTCGACGGACGCCCGCGCGCGTCAATCCGCATAGGCCTCGCGGATCGCCTCCGTCGCGGGCAGCGCGCGCAGGAACGCATCGAGCAGCTCCGGGTCGAAGTGCTGGCCACGCTCGGCGCTCATCATCTCGACGGCGGCCTTCACGGACAGCGCCGAGCGATACACCCGGTCGCTGGTCAGCGCGTCGAAGACGTCTGCCACCGCGGCGATGCGTCCCTCCAGTGGAATCTCCACGCCGGCGAGCCCGCGGGGGTAGCCGCTCCCATCCCAGCGCTCATGGTGTGTCCGCGCGATCAGGGCGCCCAGTTGCACGACCTCGGAAGCCGATCCCGCGAGCATCTGGTGGCCCATCTCGGTGTGCTCCTTGATTACCTCGAACTCCGCCTCTGTGAGCTTGCCGGGCTTCAGCAAGATGCTGTCCGGAACGGCGACCTTGCCCACGTCGTGCAGCTGGCTGGCGAGGCGCACGAACTCGCAGCGCTCCTCGGAGAGTCCGATATGCCGCGCGAGGAGCTCGCAGTATGAGCTCATGCGGTGCAGGTGATGCCCGGTGTCGTCGTCGCGAAACTCCATCATGCGCGCGAGTCGCAGGATCGTCTCGGCCTGGGACACCCACACCTTGTTCTCGGCGAGCTCGAGCTCCTGCAGCGCCTGCGCAAGCTCGTCATCGCGCCTGGCCACGGCGCCCTGCAGGCGCTCCAGCACGCGCCGGTTCTGCGCTTCACAGCGGCGACGGTGCAGGGCGTTGGCGACGTTGATGAGCAGCTCACCCGACCCGACTGGCTTCACGAGGTAGCCGTAGGCGCCAAGCTCGATCGCCGTCATCGCCAGCTTGGTGCTGTCCTCGCCGGTGACCATCACGACGGCGACCTCCGGGTGCTCGCGCCGGATCTGGGAGAGCAGGTCGATCCCCGAGTCCCCCGGCATGTTGACGTCGAGCAGCGCGAGCCGGTAGGAGTCGTTGCGCAGGCGCTCGCGTGCTTCGTCCGCGTCGCGTGCACCGTCGCAGGAGTAGCCGCTGTCGCGCACGACCCGCTCCTCCCAACGCCGCAGCGCGTCGTCGTCGTCGACTATCAACAGCTGTGGCATCAGCGACCTCCCGTATATTCGAGGATCTGCGCGACCTTCGCGAGCAGCGCGGGCCCGGTGAAGGGCTTCTCGATCAGCGTCATGCCATCGTCCAGGTGTCCGCCGGAGTCGAGGATCGGCTGGGCGAAGCCCGACATCAGCAGCACCCGCACCGAAGGCCGCTGCGCAAGCAGGCGCTCGGCGAGCTGCGGCCCGGCCATCTGCGGCATGATCACGTCGCTGAGCAGCAGGTCGATCTGGCCATTGTGGGCAGTGGCTGCCGCGAGCGCCTCGATGCCGTTGGCCGCCGCGAGCACCCGGTATCCGGCGCCGTCCAGGATGCGGCGGGTGACCTCGCGCAGCGCCTGCTCGTCCTCGACGAGCAGGATCGTCTCTTCGCCACGGCGCACGGGCGCGGCGTCCTCGCGCCCGGCGGGCGCGGTGCTGCGATCGGTCGCCGGCAGCAGCACCGTGAAGGTCGTGCCGATGCCCTGCTCGGAGTAGATCTGCGCCCGCCCGCCGGCCTGCTGGATGATCCCGTACACGGTCGCCAACCCCAGGCCCGTCCCCTGCCCTGGCGGCTTGGTCGTGAAGAACGGATCGAAGGCGCGCCGCATGATCTCGGGGGCCATGCCCGTGCCCGTGTCGCTGACGCGCAGGCGCACGTACTGGCCGGGCGAGAGCTCGTGGCGTGAGGCGGCGTAGTGCTCGTCGATGTCGACGTTGGCGGTGTCGACCCTGAGCGTGCCGCCGTCGGGCATCGCGTCGCGCGAGTTGACGGCGAGGTTCACGAGGATCTGCTCCAGTTGCCCCGGATCGACCAGCACCGGGTGCAGGTCGCCGGCCAAGGAGCTGAGCAGCTCGACGTGCTCGCCGAGGGTGCGGCGGAGCAACTGCTCGACGTCGTGCACGACGTCGTTGACGTCGACGACCTCGGGCTGGACGACCTCGCGGCGGGCGAACGCGAGCAGCTGGTGGGTGAGCTGCGCCGCGCGCTCGGCGGCGAGGCTGATCTGCATGACGTCCTCGCGCATCGCGCGCCGGCCGTCCTCGGTTTCGGCGGCGGCCTTGAGCAGGTCCTCGGCTACGAATGCGGCGTAGTTGATGATCACCGCGAGCAGGTTGTTGAAGTCGTGGGCGATGCCGCCGGCCAGCTGCCCGAGGCTCTCTAGGCGCTGGGCCTGGTGCAGCTGGTTCTGAAGGCGCTCGCGCTCGGCCTCGGCCTCCAGGCGCTCACGCTCACGGGTTGCCACGACGCGTTCGCTGACGTCGCGGACGGCGGCAATCGCGAGCGTGCCACTTTCGGTCTCGATGCTCGAGAGGCTGATCTCGGCTGGGAACTCGCTGCCGTCACGGCGGCGTCCGAACAGCTCCAAGCCGGCGCCCATCGGCCGCGTGCGCGGATCGGCGAAGTAGCTCGCCCGGTGCGAGCTGTGTGTGTCAAAACGCTCGGGCACGAGCACCTCCACCGGCTCTCCCAGCAGTTCCTCGCGTGCGTACTCGAACAGAACCTCGACCTGCGCGTTGACGAGCACGATCAGCCCGGCACGGCTGATTCCCACGATCGCGTCCGGGGCGAGCTCCAGCAGCGCCGTCTGGGACTGCAGGCGCGCTGTGATGTCGCGGTTGACCTCGAGCAGCCCCGTCAGCTGGCCCGCCTCGTCGTACTGCGCCGCCCAGCGGCTCTCGACCACCAGACTGCGGCCGTCCTTGGTGTGCTGCACCAGGTCGCCCTCCCAGGCTCCCGTCTCGGCAACCAGCCGCTCGATCTCGGTCAGCGGGATCGGGTACTTGGTCTGCAGCAGCGCCCCGGGGGCGATGCCGAGCGCCTCCGCGTGCGAGTAGCCGTAGGTGGACTCGGCGCCACGGTTCCAGAAGGTGATGCGGCGATCCGCGTCGCGCGCGAAGATCGCGTCCGGCGCCAGGTCCAGCAGCGCCGTATGGGCCGCCAGCTCGCGAGACCGTGCTGTGGGCTCGATCTCGGTGGGCGTCCGCAGTGGCCCCTCTTGGCCCTCGCCGAAACGGTCAGAGTTCCGCATTTCGGACCTCTTCCACAAACCTAGCCTAGCAGTGTCACGCGTATTTTATACCGAACGACAGGTAGTTTGCTGCCTGTCTAGTCAGGGTTCGCGGTGGCCTGTTCGAGGAGCTCTCCGAGCTGGGTGGCGAGTGTCAGCGGGTCGAACGGCTTTGTGATTACGCCGGTCGCGCCCAGAGAGGCGAGACGCTCGCGATCGGCGGCTTGCGTCTTGGCGGTCAGGAACACAACGGGCACCTCTGTCGGGAGCCCGTCCGCGCGCAGTCGCGCGAGCGTCGAGGGTCCATCCAAGCCCGGCATCATCACGTCGAGCAGCACGGCGTCGAACGGGCCGTCGCTGCGTGCGGCCTGCAGCGCCGCTGCTCCGGATGCGACCGGGACGACGCTCCAGCCACCGAGGCGCTCGAGGCTCATGCACGCGATCGCGCGGATGTCATCGGCGTCGTCGACGAGCAGCAGCCGGAGGGTCATGCGAGGCCGCTCGCCAGCCGCCGCGGCGGCTCGGGGAGATCGCTGCTCGCGCCGGGGCCGGCGCCAGTGGCGGCGCCGACGGCGACGGGCAGCCCGCGGCTGCGCTCGCGGGCGAGCGGCAGCGTGAAGCGGAACGTGCAACCGCCGCGCTCGCGGCTCTCAGCCCAGATCCGCCCGCCGTGCTGCTCGACGATCGCGCGGGCGATTGGCAGGCCGAGGCCCGCGCCACCCTTCTCGCGGGCGTCGGAGGAGTCGACCTGGCGGAAGCGCTCGAAGATGCTCTCCAGGCGCTCGGCGGGGATCCCGCGGCCGCTGTCGCACACCGAGAACAGCGCCATGTCGCGCTCGCGCGTGACGGCGACGGTGACGACGGCGCCTGCTGTCGAGAACTTGATCGCGTTGCCGAGCAGGTTGACCAGCGTCTGCACGAGGCGGTCGCTGTCGGCGAGCACCCTCATCGGGTCGACCTCGCTGCGAAGGTTCACGCCCGCGGCGTCGGCGCTCGCCTGCAGGACCTGGATGGACTGGCTCACGAGCTCGGCGGCGTCCACCGCGGCGGGCTCGAGCAGCAGGCGCCCGGCGGCCATGCGCTCGACGTCGAGGATGTCGTTCACCAGCCGCACCAGCCGGTCGGTGTTGAGCACCGCGACCGCCACCATGTTGGCCGCGTCTTCGGGCAGCTCTCCGAGGACACCACCGTCCAGCAGCCCTAGCGAGCCGCGGATCGAGGTCAGCGGCGTGCGCAGCTCGTGTCCTACGATCGACAGGAACTCATCCTTGGCGCGCTCGCTCTCTCGCAGCGCCCGCTGCGTCTGGACGAGCTCGCGCTGTGCCACGTATTGGCGTACGGCCACAAGCACCGCGAGTACGATCACGATCAGGACGAGGCTGACGTTGGGGAAGAAGCGCTCGCCGCGCTCGACGCCGAGCAGCACGCCAAGCCCGACCGCCACGCTGAGATACGGCAGCCAGCTCGCCCGCGGGCTGTCATGCGCGGTGGCCGCGACGGCTGCGCCCGCGTCTGCCCGCGGCACGACGCGCTGGCTGGCGCCCGCGAGCGCGAACGCCGCGAACTCGAGCACGTACAACGTGTCGGTCGGGTCCCCGGGACGGTAGCTGCCGTGCAGCTGTCCATATCCGTACAGGACGTCGGCGACGATGCCGAGCAGCACCGCGACGGCGATCAGCTTCAGCGGTGTGTGGAGTGCCGCGAGGCTGTGGCGGAGCAGCACCGCCGCGAGGCCGGCCAGCAGGAACAGGTCGCCGACGGGAAAGGCCATCGACACCGCCATCGCGATCGTGCTCTGGCCGCCATCGACCGCCGTGGGTCCGAGCACGAAATACCACACTACGGCACCCCCGCCGACGACGATCGTGGCGCCGTCGAGCAGTGTCTTGACGAGCTGCGCGCGGGTGAAGCTCGCGACGGGCACGCGCAGCAGCGCGAGCGCCAGCAGCGGGTAGAAGGCGAGATAGAAGGGGTCGGCGAGCGATGGGTAGGGAGAGCGGTGCAGGGCGAGGTCGTAGAGCACCTGCACGATGTCCCCGGTCGTCTCTGCGGCCAGCGCGAGCGCCAGCAGCCGCCAGAACGAGCGCAGTCGAGCGGATCCGGCGCAGCGCCGCGACGCCCACCACGTGGCCGATACTGCGCAGGCATCGAGCGGGAGTAGGAACAGAATCGCCGACGTCCTGGCTGCGGCCGGGGATCCACCCGAACACCTGCCAGCTGAGATACACCAGCAGGAACGCGCTGAGCGCGACGGCCACGGCGCGAGCCTCTGCTGGCGTCGCGCGCAGGCCTGCGCCGAGGGCATTGTCGGTAAGCCGCATCCCAGCCATCGTGTTTGCCATCGGCCGCGGCGAGCGTCGCGCGGTCAGTAGTTCACCACGGCAACCGTGCGGATCCGCCCGCTCGCTGCCGACGACGCGAGCGCCGACGAATAAGCGGTGACGCATGAGATCCGCTCTGCACGTAACCGTCGAGACACCAGCCAACGCGCGAGCCATCTGCGACGAGCAGCAGTGCGCCGCCTGGACCGTCGAGGAGCTTGACGCGATCTGGGAGCGCCAGAGGGGGGGCGTGCGCGAGCGGATTGACACGATCGAACGTGCGCTCGACGCGCTCGCGGAAGGCCGTCTCGATCCAGAGCTCGCGTGCGACTCCCAGCGCGCCGCGCACACGCTCGCCGGCTCCGTCGGCACCTTCGGCTTCGTGCAGGCCTCGCATGCGGCGCGTGCGATCGAGCTCGAGCTCGAGCATCCGCGCCGCGACAGGGCGTTGGTTCTCGCTGCGCTGCTGCTGGAGGTGCAAGCGGGCGTCGCGGGGCCGGTGCGCCTTTGCCCGTGAACGGCGCGCTGATAGCCTCCCGCCGGTACGCCGGGCGATGGAGCCACGCTCCTGAGGCCCGGCATCGTTCATTTTCGCTTCAGGAGGCAATGAATGCCGGTACGCGTGGGGATCAACGGATTCGGCCGAATTGGCCGAAACATGTTCCGCGCAGCCATGGCCAGGGGCGAGGCTCTTGGCGATGAGATCGAGTGGGTTGCGGTCAACGACCTGACCGACTCAAAGACGCTGGCGCATCTGCTCAAGTACGACTCGATCCTCGGGCCGTTCCCGGGCGAGGTCGAGGCTCGCGGCGAGGGGGCGATCGCGGTTGCGCCCCACGGGGACATAGGCGGGCTTGAGCTGAAGGTGCTGGCCGAGCGTGACCCGGCGGCGCTGCCATGGGGGGAGCTAGGGGTTGACGTCGTGATCGAGTCGACCGGGCTGTTCACCGACCGCGAGCACGCGGCCAAGCACCTGGCGCAGGGCGCCAAGAAGGTGATCATCTCCGCGCCGGCGAGCAACCCCGACGCGACGGTCGTCCTGGGGGTGAACTTTGACGAGGTCTACGACCGCGAACGCGACGACGTGATCTCGAACGCGTCGTGCACGACGAACTGCTTGGCACCGGTGGCAAAGGTGGTCAACGACACGGTCGGGATCAAGCATGGCCTGATGACGACGATCCACGCGTACACGGCCGATCAACGGCTGCAGGACATGCCGCACAAGGACCTGCGCCGGGCGCGGGCGGCGGCGATCAACCTGATCCCGGCCTCGACGGGCGCGGCGAAGGCGATCGGCCTGGTGATCCCGGCGCTGCAGGGCAAGCTGCACGGCTTCGCGGTGCGCGCGCCGGTGCCGACTGGCTCGGTCGTCGACCTGACGGTCGAGTGCGCGCGCGAGACGAGTGTCGAGGAGGTCAACGCGGCGCTGAAGGCGGCGGCCGATAGCGGCCCGCTGGCGGGGATCATGAGCTACACCGAGGACCCGATCGTCTCCAGCGACATCATCACCTCGCCGTTCTCATCGATCGTCGACTCGCTGTTGACGGCGGTGATCGACGGCACCATGCTGAAGGTGGTCGCGTGGTATGACAACGAGTGGGGCTACTCCAACCGTCTGGTGGACCTGGCGCTGAGGGTGCTGTGATGAGGAGCATCGACGACCTGGACGTGCACGGCAAGCGGGTGCTCGTGCGCGTGGACTTCAACGTGCCGCTGGATGCCAACGTGGACGCGGTGCGCGGTGCTGCGGCTGGCGGCGTGCCGCTTGTGAGCGACGACACGCGGATCGCGGCGGCGCTGGCAACGATCGAAGAGCTCCGCGAACGGGGGGCGCGGTTGGTGTTGGTCTCGCATCTGGGCAGGCCGAAGGGCAAGCGCGTGCCAGAGCTGTCGATGGCGCCGGTGGCCGATCGCCTGCGCGAGCTGACGGGGGCAAAGGTGACGCTGGCGCCGGCGGTCGTTGGCGATGAGGTGATGGCGCTGGCAGAAGCGTTGCGCGACGGCGAGATCCTGGTGCTCGAGAACGTGCGCTTCGAGCCGGGGGAGACGAGCAATGATCCCGAGTTCGCCAAGGAACTGGCGGCGCTGGCAGACCTATACGTGGATGACGCCTTCGGCGTGGCCCATCGTGCGCATGCGAGCAACGAGGGGATCACGCACCTGCTACCGAGCGCGGCCGGAAGGCTGCTCGAACGGGAGGTCAGGACGCTCACGGGCATCCTCGAGCATCCCCAGCACCCGCTCGTGGCGATCGTGGGCGGCGCCAAGGTGGCCGACAAGATCAAGGTGATCGAGCGCTTCCTGGCGGTCGCCGACGTCGTGATGATCGGCGGTGCTATGTGCTTCCCGTTCCTGTGCGCGCAGGGACATACGGTAGGAACGTCGCTGTGCGACGCCGAGGATGTCGAGCATGCGCGCAGCGCCCTGGCGTGGGCCAGCGACACGCACACGCCTCAGCCCGGCAGAGCGCGCCTGCTGGTGCCGAACGACCTCGTGATCGGCAAGGCCCTGGCGGCGGACGCGGAGCACCGCGTGCTCGACGGGGTGGAGGTGCCGGCAGGCTGGATGGGCCTCGACATAGGTCCGAAGACGACCGAGCGTTACGCGAGCGTGATCGCGAGCGCGGGCACGGTCTTCTGGAATGGCCCGATGGGCGCGTTCGAGCTCGAGCCGTACGCGGCGGGCACGCGCGCGGTGGCCGAAGCGGTGGCGAGCGCGCCGGGAATGACGGTCGTGGGCGGCGGGGACTCGGCCGCGGCGCTGGCGCAGTTCGGCCTGGAGCACGCGGTCGACCACCTCTCCACGGGCGGTGGCGCGACGCTCGAGCTGGTGGAGGGCAACACGCTGCCGGGTGTGCAGGCGCTTGCAGGCGCAGGGGTGCCCTGTTAATGGCTTCCCGCCCACCCGGAGCCCGTACGCCGCTGATCGCGGGCAACTGGAAGATGTACAAGACGGAGGAGCAGGCGGAGGAATACATCCAGGCGCTGCTCCCGCGGGTCTCGGCGGTGGACGGCGTCGACGTCGCGCTGTGCGTCCCGTTCACTGACCTACGGGCGATGGTGGACAGCGCGCGCGGCTCGCGCGTGGAGGTGTACGCGCAGAACATGCACCAGGAGCCGGAGGGCGCATATACGGGCGAGATCTCGGCGCCGATGCTGAGCGAGCTGGACGTGCGCGGCGTGGTGCTCGGCCACTCCGAGCGCAGGGCGCTCTATGGGGAGACCGACAGGGCGCTGGCGCTAAAGGTCCCGGCGGCGCTCGCGGCGGGGCTCGTGCCGATCCTGTGCGTCGGCGAGACCGAGGAGGAGCGCGATAACGACGACACCGACCGCAAGCTGCGCCAGCAGGTGAAGGACGACCTGGCGGGGGTGCCCAGCGAGCGCCTGGCGGAGGTGGTGATCGCGTACGAGCCGATCTGGGCGATCGGTACTGGCAGGGTGGCCACGCCCGAGCAGGCGCAGGAGGCGATCGCGTTTATCCGCGCGCTGGTGGCCGACCGCGACAAGCAGGCGGCCGAGCGGCTGCGGGTTCTGTATGGCGGCTCGGTCAAGCCGGAGAATGCGGCGGAGCTGTTGTCGCTTGAGGATGTGGACGGCGCGCTGGTGGGCGGCGCGTCGTTGGACGCGCAGTCGTTCGCGCAGATCGTGGCGGCGGCTGCGCGATGAGCATCCCGCCCGGCGCCGCGAACGTGCCTGAGGAGGCACGTGTGGTGGGTGGGCCCGGAAAACTCCCGGCGCCGTGCGCGTGTCTGGTGGTGCTCGACGGCTGGGGCATGGCGGAGCCGGGGCCGGGCAACGCGATCTCGCTGGCGCAAACGCCGGTGTTCGACGAGCTGTGGTCCACCTACCCGCACACGACGCTGAGCGCGAGCGGGCGCGCGGTGGGGCTGCCGGACGGCCAGATGGGAAACAGCGAGGTGGGACATCTGAACCTCGGCGCCGGGGCAGTGGTCCGCCAGGACCTGGTACGCATCGACGATGCGGCCGCGGACGGCTCGCTGGCGCAGAGCGAGGCCTTGCGTGCGGCGTTCGCGGATGCCGAGCGCGTGCACCTGCTGGGTCTCGTGTCAGATGGTGGCGTGCACTCCTCGCTCGCGCACCTGCGCGCGCTGATCGAGCTGGGACGAACGCTAGCGGCGAGGGACCTGGTCGTACACGCGTTCACCGACGGCCGCGACACGCTGCCGCACGCGGGGGCGGCGTTCCTGGCAGAGCTCGATCGTACGCAGGGCGTGCGCGTGGGCTCGGTCGTGGGCCGCTACTGGGCGATGGACCGCGACCGGCGCTGGGAGCGCACGCAGCGCGCGTACGACATGCTCGTCCACAGTCGCGCTCCATACCACGCCGACAGCGGCGAGCAGGCGGTTAGGGACGCGTATGCGCGGGGCGAGACCGACGAGTTCATCGAGCCGACGCTGGTCGGCGTGGAGGCGGCGATCCGCCCGGGGGACAGCGTGATCGCGTTCAACTTCAGGCCCGACCGCATGCGCGAGATCACACGCGCGCTGGCGGAGGAGGGATTTGGTGCCCACCCACCCGTCGATCCCGCTTCCGCCGAGGAGCTGCCCGGCTGGACGGGCCGCGGCGGCGCGCCGGCGATCGCGCGCTACACGACGCTGACGCGCTACGAGGAGGGTTGGCCCTACCCGGTGGTGTTCTCCCCCGAACATCCGGCGAGCACGCTGCCGGAGGTGCTCGAGCACGCGGGCGCGTCGCAACTGCACGTGGCGGAGACGGAGAAGTACGCGCACGTGACGTACTTCTTCAACGGCGGCGATGAGACGGCGATGCGCGGCGAGCGGCGCGAGCTGGTGCCATCGGCGCGCGACGTGCCGACGTATGACCACAAGCCGCAGATGAGCGCGCGCGAGGCGGCGGCGGCGTTTGTGGGGGCGTGGCGAGCGGACGAGCCGCGCTTTGGGATCATCAACTTCGCGAACGCGGACATGGTCGGTCACACGGGCGTGATTGAGGCGGCGGTGAAGGCAGTGGAGACGGTCGACGAGTGCCTGGGAGAGGTTGTTAGTGCGGTCCATGAGCGCGGCGGCGTGTGCGTGGTGACGGCCGATCACGGCAACGCGGACCATATGCTCGAGCCAGACGGCAGCCCCAACACCCAGCACTCGTTGAACCCCGTGCCGCTGATCCTGACGAGCGCGGGCGCGTCGCTGCGAGCGCAGGGCGGCATCCTCGCGGACGTCGCGCCGACGGTTCTAGATGTGTTGGGGATCGAGCAGCCTGCGCAGATGACCGGGCGCTCGTTGATCGAAGGTCGCTAGCTTCTATTTAATGGACGGCCTGCCGGCCGTAGATCGGCGTTCGCGTTGCACGGAAGGAGCTGAGTTGCCGTCAGATGAGCTTGAGCCAGAGGAGCAGCAGTCCACGGAGCGGGGTGGGGGCAGGGGTCTGTCGTTGCGTCTGCTGGCGAACTTGTTCATTGGCACTGGCGTCAACCACTTCGTGATGCCGCGCGCTTACGAAGCGATCGTGCCGCCGCAGCTGAAGGGCCACGCCAAGCGGGTCGTGCAGATCAGTGGCGTGGCAGAGGTCGCGGGCGGCGTGGGTGTGCTGGTGCCGGCGACGCGACGCCTCTCGGGGCTGGGTCTGATCGCGCTGCTGGCGGCGGTGTTCCCGGCGAACGTGTACATGGCGCGCGAGCCTGAGCACTTCCGGCGGATTCCCCGCTGGGCGTTGTACGGGCGGCTGCCGCTGCAGCCGCTGATGATGCTGTGGGCATGGCGGGCGACACGACGATGAAAGCGTTCTGCCGAGCGGCGCCTGTTGGCGCTGCTATGTTCGATTGACACGCTGTTGGACCGGACCGCCATGTCGACCGTCACCGCCGTCAAGATCGCGACCCCCGAGCAGGAGACCCTGACTTTGGGGGAGCTGCGAGCGTGGCGGGGGCTGCTGCGAGCACACGCGTGCCTGGCCAAGCGGCTGGACGCGGAGCTCGAGCAGGCACACGGGCTGCCGATGACCTCCTATGAGGTCCTGGGGCATCTGGAGGAGGCAAGCGGCGGGCGCATGCGCATGTGCGAACTGGCTGAACAGGCGCAGCTCTCGCGCAGTGGGCTGACGCGCCTGGTCGATCGTCTCGAGCGCGACGGCCTGCTGGAGCGCTGCTCTTGCGATCACGACGCGCGCGGCTCCTACGCGTGCC
Source organism: uncultured Solirubrobacteraceae bacterium (assembly GCA_963735615.1). Classification (GTDB taxonomy): domain Bacteria; phylum Actinomycetota; class Thermoleophilia; order Solirubrobacterales; family Solirubrobacteraceae; genus Palsa-744. The sequence continues at coordinate 469,509 of CAVTLO010000001.1, read as the reverse complement.
TGACGTTCGCTGGACGCGAGCGGCTAGAAGAAGCGCGCGGGACGCACCTTGCGCTCGTGCGCGAGCACTTCCTTTCGCATTTCTCCGAGGCTGAGCTGGGGACGCTGGCGGACATGTGGGAGCGGATTGCTCCCTGCAGCAGCTGCTGAGCTGGTTGTACTGGAGACCCGACGTGGCGTGCGCGCCTTCGTCGTGGGCTATCGCGAACGACGAGTTCGCGCCCGCCGCGTCGGTGCAGGGTGGCAACCCACTTGAGCAGCGCGCTCTTCGGTCGCGGCTCTGGGCGGGGACACGGTTTGATACCCGCCGTCTCCACTTTTTCGGACGTTGCGCAAGCTGGTCGCGAAGCGCGAGTGCCGTCGCAGTCCGACCGTAGGCTTGTTTTGTGCCCAGAATCGCCAGCTTCGATGGCCTGGTCGTCAAGCTCTACTTCAACGACCACCCGCCTCCACATGTCCATATGTACGCCGGACGCGTCGGTCATCCCGGCGTCCAGATGGCGCGTATCTCGATTGACACAGGCGATGTCATCGACGGCCAACTCGCTCCTGCGAAGGTTGCCACCGTCCGCAACTGGTGCGAGCGACACCGCAGTGCACTGCGCTCAGATTGGCAGCGTGCCCAGCTCAATCTCCACCCAGCCGGGCGCTACGATCAATAGCCATGGAGCCTTCCATTGCCCCCGAGATGGTTGCGGTGATCGCGCGGCCCGAGCATACGGTCCGTATCGTGTTTGCCGACGGCGAGGTTCGCGACGTGGACATCACGCCCCTGCTTGATACCCCCGCTTTCTCGCCGCTGCGCGACCCGGCTTTGTTTGAGCAGGTCAAGATCGATGAGCAGGCCGGCACGATCACTTGGCCCGGCGACGTAGATCTAGATCCAGACGTGATCTATGCGGCGCTCGATCTCGGGCCGGATAATGCGCGCATCTACGTCCTTGCTCCAAGCGTCGCTGCCTGACGCTTGGGGAGCGCGCGATCGCAAGGCGCTTAGCAGGACCGACAGCGCATCGCTACGACGGATCGAGCGAGGGGGCGTCGAGTGTCCCGGGGTTTGCGCAGCGTACGGTCCTCTCCACTGACAACTGTCTGCGAGTACCGCGCTCGCAGCTGATCGAGGTTCGCCGATCAGCGATGAACGAAGCGTGACGCCGGCTCGAAGTCGCCGTGCAAGACGAGGGGGTCGAGGTCCGCGCCGTTGGGCCACACGACGGTCCCGAGTTCGTCGTCCACGCGAACCTGCGCAAAGAAGTCAGGGTCGGCAAGTGGCTCAAAAACAGGGCCGTGCAGCTCCCCCGTCAGATCGACATCACGCGAGCTGCCATCGCTGAAGCCGATCCTCAGCCGGTAGTGACCGAGCACCTGCACGGACGTGACCCTTACGAAGTCCACCGCCTCATTTTACGGCAGCGGGTCGATCGGCTCGGGGGTGCCGCCGCCCTTTGCGCGGACCCAGTCCGTTTCGAGCTCGCCTCGGTGCAGATCGGCCCACTCCGTGACGAGTTTGAGCGCGCGTGTCGGCAGATCACCGACCAGCACCTCGCTGCTCCCGATCGCGATCACCGCGTGGTGCTCGGCGTATTGGGCGTGGAAATGGGGTGGTTCGTGATCGTAGAAGTACATCGTGATCGCGATGCCGTAGAAGAAGCTGATCCTGGGCATCTAGCCATGATGACCGGCGCTTGGGATGGCCCACTGGGATCGGCCTCATCCAGCGGACGCTGGCAGACAGATGTCTACTATCGTGGTCGTATGGCGAATCACAAGCGAGGGCGACCCAAGCAGCGTCGTGCCGGCTGCTTGCTGTGCAAGCCGCACAAGCTGTCGTCGGCAAAGAAGGCCGAACGCAGACGGGGTCGTCGCGACGCGATGCTGCACGAGCTTCGCGCCACGCACGACGCTCGGTAGTCGCAAGCATCCCGTAGCCTCTCGTCCTCCACCGTCAGCCTCCGCTCTACACCAGGCTCAGCAACGACGCCCGCACGACCACCGTAGCTGCCTGATCTGGCGTCCGCTGCACGCGCGCCGCAGCCGCGCACTTCGGTCGCGGCTTTTGGGCGCGGACGTGGCGCTTGGCGGACGGCGGCGGGGTTTCAACGGGCTTCTTGACGAGCCCACCACGCCGGTTTCCAGGTCTACGCGTGCACTCCTAAATAAACTTGATTTGTAGCGACTTAGATTTTATAATGGGTGGCGTAGAGCAATCCACCCCTTTGGAGGTAAGCAACGATGGCGCTTATTAGATGGGAGCCGGCTCGTGAGGTACGGACGGTTCAGCAGGAGATGAATCGGCTGTTTGGAACGTTCTTTGACAGCCAGGCGGGCTATGGCGTCTGGGCCAACGGCGGCGGGCTGCGGCGCTGGATTCCGGCGATGGATCTCGTCGAGCAGGAGGATCGGTTCGTGTTGCGGGCGGATCTGCCTGGCTTGAGCGAGGACGACGTGAAGATCGAGCTCGACGACAACGTGCTGACGATCTCCGGCGCGCGCAGCTCAGAGCAGGAGGAGCGCAGGGAGGGTTACTACCGCGTCGAGCGCGCCAGCGGCAGCTTCTCGCGTTCGCTGGTGCTGCCCGAGGGCGTCGACGCCGACAGCATCGACGCGCGCTTTGAGAACGGCGTGCTCGAGGTGAGCGTGCCCAAGCCGGCCGAGCGCAAGCCGCGTCGGGTGGCGATCGGTGTCGGCGGCAAGGCCGACGCGATCGATGGCGACGAAGGGGCCACGGAGGGCAGCGAGGGCGGCGCGGCCTGAGGTCGGGCGCTCGGGCCTACTCGCCCGGAGGCTGCTCGCCGGGTGAGTGCTTGTCTTCGTGCGGATGGCGCGTCGTGTTTACGGCGTCGCCATCCGCTTGCGCGTCGCCCGCCGATGCGCCGCTAGCTGATGCGTGCGGTCCGTGGCGGGCGTGGCGGCGGTGCAGGACGAGCCCGCCGAGCACCGCCAGCAGCAGCGCTACGAGCCCGTAGATCCCGAACGCTTCGACGGCGCCGCCGGCCGAATGGCCGAGGAAGTATGCGAGCAGCCCGATGGCGGTCGCCCAGCAGATGCCGCCAAGCGCATTCCAGACGAAGAATGAGCGCCAGTGCATGCGCGTGGCGCCCGCCAGCCACGATGCCCACACGCGCAGGCCGAGCAGGAAGCGCCCGAAGAACACCGCCTTGGGGCCGTGGATCTCGAAGAACGGCTCGCCGACGCGCAGCACCTCCTGGCGCTGGCGGGCGAACGCGCCGGGGCGCTCCAGCAGCCAGCGCCCGCCCTTGCGGCCGATCTCATAGCCGATGTTGTCGCCGACGATCGCCGCGGCAGCGGCGATCGGGATCACGAGCCCGATCTGTAGCTTGCCCTGGCTGGCCAGCACCGCGGCGGCGATCAGCGAGGTCTCGCCCGGGATCGGGAGGCCGCCGGACTCGCTCATCACGAGCACGAACAGCAGCGGATAGCCGAACGTCTCGACAAGATGGTTGACGTCGAGGATCGCGGCCAGCAGGGCTGGGCCCCTTTACTGGGTGTTTTCGGAGACGAGCTGCTTGAGTTCCGCGGACGCCTTCTGCACGTCGGAGTAGACGACGTTGCGCAGCACCACTTTCGCTGGCGCGGGGGCGGTGAGGATCACGACGGCGACGATCGCGACCGCGAGCGCGAGCAGCACGAGCAGGGTCGCGAGCAGCCGGCTGGAGCGCCGGCGCCTGCCCGCCGGTGCGCGCTCGGCTGCCTGGGCGCTCGCGGGCGCGGACCTGGGTCGTCCTGGTCGCGGCTGGCGGGGAGCGACGGCGCTCGCCGGCGTGCCCGAGCGCTGGGTGCTGGTCAGCACGCTCGTGACGCCGGTGGCCGACCCGCCACGCCCGAGGCCACCGCGCCCCGCGGCGCGCCGCGGGGCGCCGTCGCGCCCACCTGGGGGTATTCCCCTAGCGCCGTCGCTCAGGCCGTGGCGCATCTCCAGGGCGGTCCTGTAGCGCTCGCGCGGATCGAGCGCGAGCGCCACCGCGACCGCGGCGGCGAGCTCAGGGCTGACGGCGGCCACGAGCGTGTCAAGCAGCGGCGGCTCCTCCTGCTGTTGCTTGAGCGCAAGCTCGGTCAGCGAGCTCGCCTCGTAGGGTAGGCGCCCGGAGATCAGCTGGTAGGTGACGACGCCGAGCGCGTACAGGTCAGCACTCGGGCCGGCCTCCTCGCCTCGCGCCTGCTCAGGCGCGAGGTATGCGGCGGTGCCGAGCACGGAGCCGACCTGGGTGATGCTCGACTGCTCGGTCGCCTTGGCGATGCCGAAGTCCGCGAGCTTGACCTCGCCTTCGCGCGCGCGCAGCAGGTTGCCGGGCTTGACGTCGCGGTGCACGACACCGTGGCGGTGCGCGTAGTGCAGCCCCTCGCACGCCTGTTCGATGATCGACAGTGCCTCGTCGACCTCAACCCAGCCCTCGTCGCGCAGGATCTCCGCGCCGGAGGCGCCTTCGATGTACTCCATGACGATGAAGTACTGGTCGGTGCGCTCATCGCGGCCAGAATCGAACACCTGCACGACGTTCGGATGCACCAGCCGCGCCGCGGCCTGCGCCTCGCGCTGGAAGCGCGACACGAACGCAGGGTCGTCCGCGAGATGCTCGGCGAGCAGCTTCACCGCCACTTGGCGCTCGAGGCGCAGGTCGAGCGCCAGATGCACGGTGGACATCCCGCCGAAGCCCAGGCGGCTCTCCAGGCGGTAGCGCCCGGCGATCTCCACCCTGCTCATTTCCCGCCTTCCTGATTGCCGCCAGCGTTCGCGCCCGCGCCGTTTTCGGGTGTGCCCGAGCCGCCCGGGCCGCCGTTTTCGCCGACCCCGACGCCGGTGCCGCCACCCGGCCCGCTAGGGGCGCCCGTCGGCGCTTCGCCGCTGCCGGGCGCGGGCGTGCCGCCGCCCGGAGTGGTGCTTGCTGGCGTCGTGCTTGGAGCGGGCGGCGTGGTCGTGGTCGTGGTTGTGGTCGTCGTGGGCGTGGTCGTGGCGGTGCTGGTGGTTGATTTCGTTGTGGTGCTCGTGGGCGTCGTCTGCGCGAGCGGCTGCGCGCACAGCACGAGCGCGCGAGCACGCAAGTTCTCGATGCCCTGGCGCAGCGTCTCGCGCAGGCCGGTGTCGAGTGTCGCGGGGAGCGCGCCGAAGTCCTGTTCGGTTTTGAGGATCGCGCGTTCGGTCACCGTGCAGCTGCCGTTGCCCGCTTCGGCGTCCTGCGCGACCGTTTCGAAGTCGCTCTGCAGCGGTCCAGCGGCGGCCGTCGGGATTAGCTTGTCGCTCGAGCCGCCGCAGGAGACGAGCAGCGCGACGGCGAGGCCGAGCAAGCCGGCGAGCAGTACGCGCGGGCTGTGGCGCAGGCTCATTGGCCGTACTCGAGGCGCTCGGCGAGGGAGTCAGGCAGGCGCGCCGCGCGGATTGCGCCAGCTGCGCCAGCGATGTCGTAGTTGGTGCGGTGGAAGGTGGCGGTCATCTCGTCGAGATCGAGCAGCAGCCACGAAGCGCGCGGGTCGCCGTCACGCGGCTGGCCGACGCTGCCGGGGTTGAGCAGCCATTCGCCTGTCGCGAGGTCGAGCTGTGTACCGTCGCGGCGGGGCTCACCGGTGGTGAGCTCGCCCTCGTGGCGCGCGAACGACAGCGCGACGTGCGAATGGCCGATCAGGCAGATGCGGTGCGGCTGGGCATCCAGGCATAGCTCGGCGAGCAGCGCCGAGAGCACGTACTCCCACACGGGGTCGCGGGGGCTGGCGTGGTAGAGCCCGACGGGCCCCTCCTCTCCCTGGGGGCGCAAGCCCTTCAGGAAGTCGACGTTCTCCGCGGCGATCACGTCTTTGGTCCACTGCACAGCGAGGCTCGCGCCCGTGGAGAATTCGCCGAGCGGGAGCTCGCCGGTGACGGCAAGGTCGTGGTTGCCGGCGAGGCACACGGCCGCGTGCTCGCGCGCGAGCTCGACGCACGCATCGGGCTCGGCTCCGTAGCCGACGAGGTCGCCGAGGCACCACAGCTCGGACGCGTCGCTGGAGGCGACCGCCTCGAGCGTTGCCTCGAAGGCGTGCCGGTTGGCGTGAATATCGGAGATAACGGCGACCTTCATGCTTGCAGGGTACGAACACCGTTGTTCTGCAGGCGTTCCACGATCACTGCCGCTGCAAGAGCGCAGCCAGCCGGTGCGCGTGGCGCCTGGCGCCACGCGCCGCTAGTCGGCGTCGCTGCCAGCCTCCGTGCCGCCGTACTCGGGCAGGTTCTTGATGCCCTCACGGGCGCTCCACTTCGAATAGTTGTCCTCCATCGCGTCGATCAGCTCGCGCATAAAGCGTGGCGAGAGGTTGACGCGTGAGACGACCACGCCCGGAACCTCTTCGGACTCGACCTCGTGGTCGACGCGGGCGAACGTGACGGTGAACTCGTAGTCGGAGTGGCTGACGTTGGCGAAGTTCGCGTATACGCCCCCCATGATCTCTGGGGAGAGATGGATATTTATATGGCGCTCGGCGCCTGAGTCTTGATCGTTCACGCAGCTAGTATCGCAAGCGCCGAGACTGAAGCCATGACCGAGCCCACACCCGACGACGACCGCGCACCGCTAGAGAGCCTACGCCGTGCGGTGCTCGCCGCCGCCGAGGAGCTCGCCGGGGTTGGCGCCGCCGCTGGCGGGCGCACGCCGATCACGCTGGAGCGCCCGCGGCGGGCGGAGTTCGGCGACTACTCGACCAACGCCGCGCTGCTGATGGCACCCGGTGCGGGCGTGCCGCCACGCGAGCTCGCCGAGCGTCTGGGAAACGCGCTGCAGGTGCGCCTGGGGGCGAACCTGGAGCACTTCGAGGTCGCCGGCCCCGGCTTCGTCAACCTGTTCGTGTCCGACGCTTGGCTGATCGACGCGCTCGCGTGGGCGCTCGCTGCCGGCGAACAGTTCGGCGCCGGTGGGCTCGCGCAGCCCGAGCGCATCCTCGTGGAATTCGTCTCGGCGAACCCGACCGGCCCGATGCACGTGGGCCACGCCCGCAACGCCGCCTATGGCGATGCGCTCGCGCGCATGCTCGCGCTGCAGGGGCATCGCGTGGAGCGTGAGTTCTATGTCAACGACGCCGGCTCACAGGTGCGCAAGCTGGGCGAGTCGATTCAGGCGATCGCGCGTCGCCAGCCGGTGCCGGAGGACGGCTACAAGGGCGACTACGTCGTCGATCTGGCGGCGCGGTTGAGCGACGCGGCGAGCAGCGATCCGGTGGCGGTCGGCCGCGCGGCAGTGGCGATCGTGATCGAGGGCATTCGCGCCTCGCTGGCTGCGTTCGGCGTGGGGGAGTTCGACGTGTGGAGCTATGAGAGCTTGCTACACGAGGGCGACCCGAGCCCCGTGATGCACACGCTGGCGATCCTCGAGGAGCAGGGGCACACGTATCGCAGCGAGGGCGCGCTGTGGCTGCGCACGACCGACTTCGGCGACGACAAGGACCGCGTGCTCGTGCGCTCTAGCGGCGAGCACACGTACTTCGCATCGGACATCGCTTATCACCAGGACAAGCGCGAGCGCGGCTTTGAGCGCCAGATCGACGTCTGGGGCGCCGATCATCACGGCTACGTGCTGCGCATGAAGGCCGCCTACGAGGCGCTCGGCGGTGACCCGGCGGAGCTCGAACTGCTGATCATGCAGCTCGTGCACCTGGTCAGCGCGGGCGAGCGTGCGCAGATGTCAAAGCGGGCGGGGGAGTTCGTGTCGCTGGACGACCTCGTGGCGGAGATCGGGGTCGACGCGGCGCGTTGGTATCTGCTGGCGCGCTCGCACGACACGACCGTCGATCTGGATCTCGATCTCGCGCGCGAACAGTCGAGCGAGAACGACGTGTATTACGTCCAATACGCGCATGCGCGCATCGTCTCGATGCTCGCGAAGGCGGGCGAGGAGCGCGTGCGCGCGGCGAGCACCGTGATGGGCGGGCTCGAGCGCGAGCCGCTGCACGCGACCGAGCGCGCGCTCGTGGAGCAGCTTTTGGCGTTCCCGGCGGAGCTCGCGGAGGCGGCCGAGCGGCGAGCCCCGCACCGGATCGCCGCGTATGCGCTGGCGCTCGCGCAGACGTTCACCGCGTTCTACCGCGACTGCCACGTTCTCGGTGCCCAGCCGCAGGCGCTCGAGTCCTTCCGCATCGCGCTGTGCGTGGCCAGCGGGCGCACGATCGCGCGCTGCCTGGGCCTGCTCGGGGTCTCAGCGCCGGCGCGCATGTAGCGCGGTCGCGCGCGGCCGGTCAGTCGAAGTGCGCGAGGTCGGACTCGAGCCTCGCGGCGTCGGCGGGGCTGAGCGTCGCGGCGTGCGCGCCCGCCGCCGCGGCCTGCGCTCGCGCGCGGCGCCGCCAGCTGGGGATCAGCAACAGGACGGTCGCGAGCAGGCCCAGCACGACGGCCAGTGGCACCAGGTACACGGCGAGATCGAAGCCGTGCGCGCTCGGCAGCCCGAGCACGGTTGGTCCGTACTGGGCGACGAGCGCGCGCTTGATCTCCGCTTCGCTCTCGCCCTTGTCGATCAGGCTCAGGATGTATTCGCGCTCGCGGTCGGCCTGCGGCGCCTGGGACTCGTCGAGCGCGACTTTGCAGGTCACGCACATCGCCTGGCGCTCGATCGCCAACAGCGACACGTGCGGCCTGACGGCGGCCGCCGCGGTGGGGGAGATGGGTGCGGCGAGCGCGAACACGGCCACGAGCGCGGCGAGCAGGCTGACGGACGATCTCGCGGCGGGCTGCCTGACGGGGGACCCACTCATGAGCCCTCGGCGAGCGCGACCGCTTGGTTGACGAAGCCCTGTTCGATCTCGCCGCGCGAGATCGCGACGATCTTTCCCTGGCGGTTGATGATGAAGCTCTCCGGCACTTGGCGGGTGCCGTAGGAGTGGGCGAATTCGCCGGAGGTGTCGCGCAGGACCGGGTAGGTGACGTGGTAGCGGCGGACGAAGCCTTCGGAGTCGGGCGAGGCGTCCTGGTAGGTCACGCCGAGCACCGTGCCGCCATGCTTTTCGAGGCTGTGCTGGGCCTGCTCGAGCAGCGGTGCCTCGAGCTGGCACGGTTCGCACCAGGAGGCCCAGAAGTTGAGCACGACGACCTTGCCCTTGAGGGCGGCCAGCGTGCTCTGCCCGTCGGAGCCGAGCACGGGCAGCGCGCGCGCGGCGTCCGGCGCCGGCGGATATTGCCCCCGCGCGACCAGTTCGTCGAGCGTGCGGTTGGCCGCCTGTGTGGACACGCCGTACAGCAGCAGCGCCACCAGGCCTGCGCCTGCGAGCGAGGCGACGATCGGCACGACGCGGCGTCTCATGGCCGACAAGGTTAGACGCGCTGCGTAAACTGCGATGCGATTGCGGCGGTAGCTCAGTTGGTAGAGCGCAAGCTTCCCAAGCTTGAGGTCGCGGGTTCGAAGCCCGTTCGCCGCTTCAGGGGGTTGGCTGGCGATCGAGTTTGATCAGCGCAGTCAGCCAGGTGGTCAGGCCGACCAGCGGTAGCAGCAGCCCGCCCACGGCGATGGGGTCGCGGGTGCCGCGTTCGTGTACCTCGAACCCTCCGGCCATCATGTCGCACACCTCGATCCCGGCGTTGAGGAGCAGGGCGGATCGGGCCAACCGCCGCGAGCGCGACGAGAGCAGGGTAAATATGGCGACGGCGACGTGCTGACCGCCGAAGCCGCGCAGATTCATCACGGAGTCCGGCTCGGCGGCCGCATAGCGACCGGCCACGAAGCGCGGTGCGAACAGCGTGCAGAGGCCGTATGTGAGGCGAACCGTGCCGCCGGCAAACATCAATGGGGATTCGGTGCGCGCCATGCCGTTAGCTTTATACACCGCGCTGTAGTACCGCACGCATACCGGCGGTGTTCGCTGGGTAGAACCGTTTCAGCGACTGCGCTAGAAGTTTTGTTGCCGTATCGATCCCTGGGTATCGGCGCCTGTGGGCCGGCACCGCCAGGCTCGATCGGCGGAAGCTGGGGTTGGACGTATCTCTGGAGACTTTAGTGTTCTTGAGGGTCAGGCACTATATATCGAACTATGATGCATATATCAGCCTACTGAACTTCCCGCGTACGGGAAGCCAACGACGATAGGGGAGGAAGAGAGATCCAATGCCCAGAACCAGTTCGACCGCCACCAAGACCGCCCAGGGTGAGCAGGATCCCGCGTGGTCGATTCCAAGTTTGCGTGAACCGCGCTACTCGCAGTCGCTGGAGCGTGGCCTTGCGATCCTTGGCTGCTTTACGCCCAAGCGCCCCGTGCTCGGGATCGCGGACATCGCCGATGACCTTGGCATGAGCCGCTCGACGACGCATCGGTATGTGATCACGCTCGTCGCGCTCGGCTATCTGGAGCAGGGCGCCTCGCGCAAGTACCGGTTGGGGTTGCGCGTCACCGACCTGGGGATGTCCGCTTTGAACTCGACGGGGCTGCGCGAGCACGCGCACCCGTATCTGGAGGAACTGCGCCAGCGCACCTCCTACACGACGGGCCTTGGTGTGCTCGACGGCACCGACGTGCTGTTCGTCGATCGTGTGCGCAGCTTCCGCCGCGGACGAGACGAGACTGGTCTGGATCTACATACGGGTTCGCGGCTGCCGGCGTACTGCACGTCGATGGGCAAGCTGCTGCTCGCGAACCTGCCCGAGGCAGAGCAGCGCGAGCTGATCGCCGAGGTCAAGCTAACCAAGCGCGGCCCGAACACGATCACCGCCAAGAAAGCGCTGCGCGACGAGCTCGACGAGATCCAGTCCGCTGGGTTTGCGGTTGACGATCAGGAGTTCGCCGCTGGGGTGCATGCGATCGCAGTGCCGGTCCGCAACGAGGCCGAGGACGTCGTCGCCGCGGTCGGCCTCGTCGCGCACAGCTCGACGATCTCGCTCGAGGAGCTCGTCGACGCGCTGACTCCACACGTCGTCTCCACCGCTGATCGCATCTCCGCCCGCCTCGGCTACAGGCGCAACGATGAGAAACGCTAGGTCTCCACAGGGGCTGGCCCAAGCGAGACTGCTGTCGCCCTCATAGCTCTGCCCGGTAGTGGGTGGGGGTAGAGTGGACGTCAACGTGACCGATGATGCGATAGGCGCTCTCGTGAGACGCTTGGCCCGTCCCCATTCCTCCGGGGGAATGACGATCGAGCGCTCTGTGATCCTCGCCGAGGGTGCGGATTCGGCGGCGATCCTGACGTGGATCTCCGAGCACGACGGCGTGGCCGACTCGACTATCGCGACGGCACGAAGCACCGGCCTGCACGGCGCGCGTGGCAGCGTCCTCGCCGGGGCTCAAGCCGGCCCCGCGCGGCGGTTCGTGCTGCCGGCGCGTGCTTTCGACTGAAGTCTCAGCGGACCACCAATCCGGGCGTCGAGTCCGCCGCGGACTCTGTCACCTCCGCGGGTCGGTCGATGACGCGCGTCAGCGCATCGACCACCAAGGGATCGAACTGCGCGCCAGCGTGCTCGCGGAGCTCGCCGAGCGCGGCGGCGGTCGGTATCGCCTTGCGGTAGGGGCGATCGGTGGTCATCGCGTTGAATGCGTCACAGCAGGAGATGATCCGCGCCTCGAGCGGGATCTCCTGACCACGCAGCCCGTCGGGATAGCCGCCGCCGTCCCAGCGCTCGTGATGGCCGCGCACGATCCATCCGACCTTCCCCATGAAGCCGCCGACACGCTCGAGCATCCTCTGACCCTCGACCGTGTGCGTCTTGATTAGCTCCCACTCGTCCGGGTCTAGCTTGCCCGGCTTGTTGATGATCGCCTTCGGCACTGCGATCTTGCCGATGTCGTGCAGCAGTGCTCCGAACTCCACGGTGCGCTGCTGATCGACGTCCAGTCGCAGCTCGCGCGCGACGTCCAGCGCCAGGCGCACGACGTCCTTGCAGTGCTCGCCCGTGTACGTGTCGTCAGCTCCGACCACGTCCCCGAGCAGCAGCGCCGTACCGCGGTAGGCGTCGTTCAGCTCGATCAGCTGCTCGAGGCGGGCACGCCGCTCCTTCGAGAACCACCGCAGCACCCCGAACAGCGGCACGATCAATAGCACCGCCCACGGGCGGGCGATGGCGGCGATCGCGACGGCCAGGCCCAGCGGCGCGAGCGCGAGGTCGATCAGGTAGACCTGGCGCACCTCGGCTGCCAGCTCCCTCAGCGTGAGGCCGCTGCACAACCGTTCCCGCACTGCGTTGACGAGGAAGTCGCACGTGAGCTGAGCGGTGAGCGCGAGTGCCAGCACCAGCCACTGGCCGTCCGGGCGCAGGTCGTGCGCGAGTACCAGCACGAGCGCTGGGCCGACCGCGAACCAGCTATTCCCTGCGACCGTGAGGACGCGGCTGGGTGGCGTGCGCCCGGCCACGATCGCAGGCATCATGCCAAGCGTCAGCGACAGCGCGATCAGCAGCGGAACGAACGACGCCGGCACCGCGAACAGCATCGGCACGAACAGCACCTGCGTCGGTACGGTGAAGCCCGCGCCGACGTCGATGCGGACTTTGCCGGCGGCCGCGACGCCGACCACATACAGCGCCGCGATCGGCAGCGACAGCTCGTGTGTCCGGCTGCCGAGCAGGGCAAGGGCGAGCGCCGCAACGATGAAGCTGGCGCCGACGATCAGCTCGGCAGCGCGTTCGGCATCCGGCATCCGCCGTGCTCGGCCGGCGAACGACGCGCGCAGACGCTCCGATTCGGTGAAGGCATAGGCGGACATGGGCTATCGCCTGCATCGTCACGAACACGCCTCGGGCTAAGTGGTCCCTCGAACAGGCGTCCATATCCCTTGCCTTGCGGCGCTCGGCGCTCCATGCTCACCTCCTCGAACAATCAATCTGAAAAAGGCAAACCCACCGCGAGGTGGGGACGCAAAGCCAGGGGTCTCGCGCACGAGATAGCTCAGCCGCCAGCACACGCACGGAGGCTCTTGTGTTCTCGTTCCCCGCACTCACCACACTCCCCGGAATCCGGCTCTACAGGTCGCGCAGCTTCTCGCTTGGGATCGCAGTTGCTATCGCCAGCCTAATCCTTACGACCTGGCTGGCGGCGCCGGCGCGGGCGGCGTTGATCAGCACCGGCGCGTGCCAGCAGGCAAGCCTCTCCGAGCCCTTCCTGCAGTGGGGCGACACGAGCTCCTATGAGCTCGTCCCCGGCGGCGACTTCGAGGGCTCACTGTCGGGCTGGACGCTGACCGGCAGCGCCCAGCGGGTCGTCGGTAGCGAGCCCTACGGGGCCACCGGTTCCGTCGGCGCCTACTCGCTAGCTCTCCCCGACGGTGCCTCGGCGCAGTCGCCGTTTGTGTGCGTGAACGCGTCCTACCCGCTGTTCCGCTTCTTCGCCCGCAACGAGGGACTCCTGTCTACGGTGCTCGTGCAGGTCGTCTACAAGACCGTGCTGGGGACCGTCGCGCTGCCGCTCGGTGCGGTTGCGCTGAGCGGCGATTGGCAGCCGACGCTGCCGATGCTGACCGGCTCGGTGCTCGTGGGCGCGCTCTCCGGTGGCACCGCCGAGGCGGCGCTGCGCTTCACCGCATTGACGGGCGCTTCTGAGATCGACGACGTGTACGTAGATCCGCGCATGAAGTAGGACCCGGCCCGCCCGCTTCGGCGGCAGCTCATCTGCCGCCGAAGCGCCGCTGGCGCAGCCGGAACTCCTGCAGCGCTCGTTCGAGGTCAACGCGCGCGAAGTCTGGCCACAGCTCATCGCTGAACACGAGCTCTGAGTACGCTGACTGCCACAGCAGGAAGTTGGACAGCCGGCGCTCGCCGCCCGTGCGGATGATCAGGTCCGGGTCGTGCATGTCGGGCGCGTACAAACAGCTGCGGAAGTCCGCTTCAGTGCCGGTGCGCAAGCGCCCGGCTGCGTCCAGGATCTCAGCGCGGCCGCCGTAGTTGAGGGCGATGAACAACGTGATCAGCCGATTTGCCGCGGTCAGTTCTTCGGCGTTCGCCATCGCTTCGGCGAGCTCCGGGGCGACGCCGTCGCGGCGCCCGATGAAGCGCATGCGCACGCTATGCCTGTGCAGCTCGGGCGTCTCTATCGCGATCCGCCTGACGAGCACCGAGATCAGGCCCCGCACCTCTTCGACCGGACGCAGCCAGTTCTCGGTCGAGAATGAGAACACCGTCAGCTGCTCGATCCCGAGCTCGATGGCGTCTCGCAATCGTGCCTTGAGATTGTCAGCGCCGGCGTCGTGGCCGTCGCTGATCGACAGTTGCCGTGCTCGCGCCCAGCGGCCGTTGCCATCGATGATGATCGCGACATGCCGTGCGGTGCCGGCGAGTTGGTTCTCCGCTGCTGCCGGGCCGCTCATCTGCGTCGTTCGGTCCTCGTCCTGGCGCTGGAGCGGGCGCGCCATCGTCCCCGGAGACGCTTTGCGCCACGCCATGCGCGCATCATGCTCATCGTCGGCGCGAGCAGCGGGCGCAGCTGACGATCGATCTGCACGTTGACGGGCCGCGCGAACTCGTCGGCGGCCGTCGGGGCTGAGAGGTAGTAGGCAACCACGCCGACGAGCGTCATCACGTGATGGGCGCCATCTGGCGCGCCACGCGCGTGACGGATGGCATCCTCGATCACGCCGGTCAGCCGCCGTGCGAGCAACTCGCCATCGTCGTAGTGCTGGATGTGTCCTGCTCGGCCGGCGCGCGCATCCTGCTCGCGGTCGATCACACCGTCAAGGATCGTTGGTAGGACGGAGATCAACAGGTAGATCCTGTCGAGCTCGAGCGCCCGCTCGTATGTCGTATGGCGATCGCTCGCGGCGGCGATCAGTGCGTGCACAGCCAGCACCGAGCATGCGGCACCGGCCAGGTACTCGCGCCACTCAAGCGGCGTATCCGCCGCACAGCGCTCAGCCCATAGTCGCAGTTGCTCGCTGCTCGACGGCGTTGCCGCGTGGATACGAAGTTGGGCCGCCACGCCGCGCGCCGCGCTGCGTTCCAGGACCTTGGCCAGGCTCGCGCTGGCCGGTAGGTCGGCGAGCGCACGTCTGACGCTAGCGACGAGCTGCTCGAGGTATACGTCCTCGGAGCGCGAGTGATGGCGGTAGTAGTCGCCGCTGGGGACCACCGACGGAGCGACCGCGTCCGTAAATGCCGTGAACAGGCGCTCGCCATCGCCGCGCGCCTCTGCCGCCGGGGACTCGGTCAGGCCGTCCAGATAGTCGTAAAGGACCTCCGCGGCCACGATCGCCTCGACCGTACGCCGGCGATGCGCGCGGGGCGCGAGGGTGGCCAGCATCGCGGCGGCCTCCGCGTTGAAGCCCTCCTCCTCGAGCTTCGCCAACGCCAGCGCGCGCAACACCGGGTCGCCGATCGTCAGCGCGCGCTGACGCCAGCGCTCCAGCTCGCTTCGTGCCAGCGGCGCTACGCGCGACCAGTAGCGCACGTTGACCAGCACCAGCGCCAGCCCGGCTCGCGCGGCGAGCCGGCGATCCAAGACACCGACGGTGGCGGCGGGTTGCCTCTGTGCATCTCGGCGCCACGTCCGCGCCGCGGCGATCGCCGTCGGCCTACTCATCGAGCGCGAGCGTGGGGGACACGCGCGACGCCGCCCAGCCGGGGATTGCGACGATGATCAGCGCGAGCGCGATCACCATCGCAAGGAGCTCGAACGGGCGCCCGCTCGCGGCCAGGCCCGCCACCGGGAAGCCTGTGACGTGCTTGAGGTAGCCATCGATGATGGCCTCCCCGTAGATCCCGGCGAGCGCGCCCGTTAGGCATCCTGCACCCAGCATCAGCATCGCTTCCGTCAGCAGCACCCGTCGCAGGCGAGCGGGTCGCGCGCCCGCGAGCCGCAGCCCCGCCAGCGACGCGCGACGCTGCCACACGCTGGACCACAGCGCTGCAGCCATCGCCAGGATCGCGGCGAGCACCAGCAGGATTGAGATCTCACCGAGGCGGCGCAGTCCTTCGCTCGTGAGCGCGTCGATTCGCGCTTCGCGAGCGTTGGCAGTCGAAACTTCGAGCCCGCTCTGGGGGCCAAGCACGCGCGCGATCGCCAGGCGTGCGCCACGTGCGTTCGTCCCCCGCACGAGCTCCACACCGAGCGCCGTCGGCATCGTCGTGTGCCAATAGCGGCTGTAGTCGGAGCTGGCCATGAGGATTGCCCCGGGGCTCCACGCGAGGTTGGTCGTAGTTGCGGCGAGCGTGAAGTGCTCGTCGCCAGATGGTGTCGGCAAGATCAGCCGACCGCCAATCCGGACGTGCTGCTGTTCGGCGATCTGTTGCGAGACCGCGATCCAGCCGCCCTCGCCCAGTCGCCTGATCACCGCGCTCGCACTACCGTCGACGATTTGGCTGCGCAATACCATCCGATTCGCGCCAGGCGGGCGCGCGATCAGCCACGTGCGCCTCTCACCCAATTCCAGGAAGCCGCCCTGGAATGTGTTGACGCTGGCGACGCCGGGCACCTCGGCGATGCGCGTCGCGTAGCCATCGGCGGCGAACGGCATCGTCGCCTGGTTATCGCCTGGGTTGCCGACCCACAGATCAGCGTCGGCGGCATAGTTGTGCGCGAAGCCGTCGATGCCACGAAGCAGATCGTCTCGAGAGCCGCCCAGCGCGATTCCGCCGAAGATAGCGACGGCGCCCGTCGCCGCGAGCGCGAGCGAGCGCAGGGTCGCGGCCCGCAACGAGGTCAGCGCTACCTGCAGGATCGTCAGACGCTGATAGCGCGCAACCAAGCTCGCGCCCGCCCGCAGCACCGCTGCGAACGCCAACGGCACCGCCAGTACAGTCGCGAGCGCCAGAACACCGCTTGCGACGAAGGCAAGCGATGCCTGCGCTCTGAAAAGAATCGTCGCCAGCGCCAGCAGGGCGAGGACGGCGAGTGTGAGGCGCAGCTGGCTGCCGCGGCCGAACACGCTCCCTCGCGCTCCATCTTCGAAGTACACGGCGTCCAGTGCCCGGCCGCGCCGCAGGTCGAACAGCGGCACGGCCGAGGCCACCGCCGTCGCCAGGATTCCACCGCCCAGCGATAGCAGCAGTGGACGTATGCCGACGACCGTGTTGGTGCCGATCGTAAACGCCTCCGCGAGGTATCCCGAGGACTGGTGAAAGGCGCCCAGCGACAGCGCGTAGCCAGCGAGCAGGCCCACCAGCGAGGCGGCGATCCCGAGGCATAGCGCCTGGAAGGCCACGATCTGCACGATCGCGGCGCGCTTGGTGCCGATCAGGCGCAGGTCGGCGATCGCCTGCCTGCGCTCCGGGACCGTCAGCAGCATCGCGTTGAACGCGAACAGAAACCCAAGCAGCGCGCTGATCGCAGCGAAGAACCCGCTCGCCTGGTCGCTGGGGCGCAGGGCTTGGTGTAGCAGCGCGACTTCCGCGCCGGTGCTCGCGACCGTAATGCGCCCGTCGGCAAGCCTGTTTAGGGCGACGCGCACGGACGCTTCGCGGCCCGGGCCCGTCTCAATCAGGATGCGCGTCAGCCGTCCCTGCAGGCCGGCAAGCTGCTGCAGGCTTTCCAGCTCGAGCACCGCAATCGGCGCCTGCGACAGTGCGCCGGCCGCTTCGCGCCCGAGCACCGTGGCCACTTTCAGCCGATGCGTCGCGCCGCGCAGCTCGAGCGAGACTTCGACGCTCGCCGCGTTTGCCTGCGTCACCCCGAGCGCTTCGGCGCTTGCGCGGGTGAGCCCGATCGCGCCGGGTGAGAACGCCGCGACGGGGAGGGTGCGTGCCAGGCCGTCCAGCTTCCCAAGGCTGACGTCCGCGCCGGCGAGGTCGACGTTCGCGCGTTGCCCTCCCGGACCGACGATCGTCGCGCTTTGTTCGAGCAGCGGTACGGCCTGCTTGACCCCGGCGATGTGTTGCACGCGCGCGAGCAACCCCTGATCAAGGCCGTCGGGGTCACGCGCGTGCAGCTGCAGATTCGCTGGTCCCGCCACGGCGTGGACCACTTCGCCGGCCGAGCCCGCGACGCTGGCGTTGGCGATCAACGCGGCGAACACCAGCGCGACTGCGACCGCAACGCCGACCCCCGCGAGCAGCTCCTGAACGAGATGCACGCGCAGGCGCCTGCGGTACAGGAACACGAGCGCCTGGCGCCGCAGCAGGGTCCTTGGCTGGAGTGACCAGGAGCCTTTCAGCGTGCTCACGCCGGGGTGATCGGGGAGTGCGTGAGCGTGAGCGGATCTCCCTTGAGGCCATCGAGGTAGTCGGCGTGGAGCCTTCCGTCACGCAGCGTGCAGCGCCGATCCGCCGCGATCGCGGCGTCTACATCGTGTGTGACGAGTACGACCGTCGCACCGCGCTCATGTGCGATCGAGCGCAGCAGCTCGACGATCTCCCCGCTGCGCGCGCTGTCCAGGTTGCCGGTTGGCTCGTCCGCGAGAATCAACCTCGGCTCGCCGGCGAGCGCGCGAGCGATCGCGACGCGCTGGCGCTCGCCTCCGGAGAGCTCCTCTGGAGTGTTGAGCAGGCGCTCGCCGAGACCCACGCGCTCGAGCCACGGGCGCGCTCGAGCATGGGCCTCGCGCATGCCGACACCGCCCAGCACCAGCTTGATCGACGCGTTCTCGATCGCAGAGACGCGGGGCATGAGGTGGTAGTTCTGGTAGACGAAGCCGACATCCTTGAACAGGTAGTCGCACACCTCGTTCTCCGACAGCGAGGCAAGGTCGCGGCCGTCGTAGTGGACGGTGCCTCGCTCGGGTTGCAGCAAAGCTGCGATCAGCAGGAGCAGCGTCGTCTTGCCGGAGCCGCTCGGGCCCAGGAGCGCGACCATCTCGCCCTGCGCGACGGTCAAGCTGACGCCGTCGACGGCGCGTACCTCCTCGCCGGCTCCGCGGTAGTGCTTGACCACCCGGTCGAGCTCGAGCACCAACCTTACTCCGCGACCGCTGGGGATCGGAGACTACTCGCGCGCTGAGCAGGCATCACGCGGTTTGGCGTAGGGGAACGACCGTCGCGAGCTCGCGAGCTTGCCGTCCGTGCAATTCGCCTTCCCCGAGCGCGAGCGCGCGTGCCCCGGACAGTCCTGGAGTCTCGCCGGTGCTCGCGAGCACCGCGATCCCCTCCTGGGTCAGCGACAACAGCAGGCGCAGGATGCCATCCCGCTCCAGCAGGTCGACGCCGATCGTCGGCTCGTCGATCAGCAGCAGCCGCGGTGTGAACGAGAGCGCTCGCGCGATCGCTGCGCGCATTGCCTCCGCGCAGTCGAGCTCTGCCGGCCTCAACGTCGCGCAATGTCCGATCCCGGTCCGCTCGAGCGCCTCACGGGCACGGGTCGCCGCCGACTTCAGCGGCACGCCGCGTGCGAGCAGATCGATGACTACATGGTCGAGCACGCGCTGCCCCTCGCTGGCCGCGAACGCCTTGCGGCAGTAGCCGATCCCGTCGCCCAAGCGCTCGCCGTCGCGGGCGGAAAGATCGCGGTCCTCGAAGCGCACGACACCTGTATCCGGTCTCTCAATACCGGCTGCAAGCCGCAGCAGCGTCGAGCGCCCAGAGCGTCGCATGCCCCACACTGCGACCATCTCGCCCTGCTCGATTTGCAGCGAGACGTCGCGCAGCACGACGTGTTCGCCGAGCGGGCCGTAGCACTTGCCGACGTGCTCCAGCTCGAGCAGGCTCATCGTGCGTGGATCCTCCCGGCGGCCAGCGCCGTGAACTCGCGCCGGGCGTAGTCGACCCACGGGAGCCTCGATTCGACCGCCAGGCGGCGCTCCTCGGAGAGGAGCCGCGCGGCCAGGCCAGCGGCTGCGTCCTCGCCGTTCGCTCGCGGCGCCGGCAGCGGCGTGTCGCCCGCTTCCGCCAGGCACTCCTGTCCGTAGCGCTCGATTACGTCGAGCGCCATCTCGGGCTCCTGCGCGAGCACCGCCAGCTGGCGCGCGAACAGCCGCGAGCGTCGGATATCCTCGCGCATCTGCAGGATCAAGCGCTCCTGGTAGCTACGAACCCCCTCCCTGGTGGCCCGATAGCGCGGCTTTGGCTGACGGCCCATGCGCGTTCCCGGTATCTCTTCGATCATGCGCCGGCACTGGAGCGTGTCGAGCGCTGTATATACGTAGGAGACGCCGCTGAGCTGCAGCATGCCCGCGTACGCATGTTCGAATCGCTGCGCCAGCTCGTACCCGTAGCTTGGACGCTCTATGACAAGCCCGAGCAGGGCCCAATGGACAGCCGACTGCATCGGGCTGGCGTTTCTCTTGGGGCGCTTCTCCGCCACCGATCTAGCACTCATCTCAAGATAAAGCCTAATCGGAGCTACCGTGAATAAAAGCGACGTTTCTATCTTTTCCGGACAGTCACGACATAGAACATTCAACAGCCTGACTTGTCAGGGCATTTGACGTACTGCATGATCTGTTTCCGTGAAGGTGGATGCAGACACTTCTCCCCGGCTCTCCCGGAAAGCAAGCGCAGGCCGGATCCGGCGTGCGGAGCAGAGCGTGAGCGCCGACGCTGGCGCTGACGGCGTGCCGGACGCGCCGCGCGAGTGGAACGCTCGGGAGCAGGCGGCAGGCGGCGGGGGGATGGGGCCTGGGAGCGAGAAGGTCCTGATCGAGCTCTCGCCGGCGCAGGTCGATCGCGTGATTCGCAGCGCCGCCGACGGCGGCAGCATCTCGCTTCTGCTCTCCGGACTCAGAGACGTGCGCGAGGTTCTCGCGCGCGAGCCGCGCCAGCTGGAGGACAGCAGGCTGTCTCGCTCGCTGCTCGCCGGCCTGCTGATGCTCGCTTCGTTTCCAACTGACGGCAGTTACGTGGGCAACGCCGAAATCGCGCGCATGCTCGACATGAACCCCAGCACCACCCATCGCTACGTCTCAACGCTCGTGGCGGTGGGACTGCTCGAGCGCGACCCCTCGACGCGCCGCTACAGGCTCGTTTGATGCACAACAACAGGATCCACGGATGGCGTTCTCGATCGACGACGGACTTCTGAGCGGCAGCCTCGACGTCCCCGACCCGGACTACGTCGTCGTTACGACGGGACGCGAGCTACAGCGACTCTGTCTGGACATCCTCGGTCCCCGGGTGGGGCCGGTGGTCGGGCTGGCGCTCGGCGACGACGGCGCGCCCGTGCTTGCGTGCGCCGATGTGCGTGCCGTCGTCGGCGCCGGTGTGCGCATCTACCTGCTCGCCAGCGACGATCTGCTCTGCGAGTTGCGCGAGGCGCTCGGGCCGCGGCTCGCGCTCGATCGTGGCGCGGTGCGCGTCTGGTGGCCGGGCGCCGATGGTCGCTGCGATCCGGCCGACCACCCCGCCGTGTATGCGCTCGAGGACGAGCTGTGCGCCGCGACGTTGGAGGAGTTCGCGCTCCAGTTCGACCTGACGCGCCCGCGCGTGCGCGCGCAGATCAGGCTGATCGAAGACGCGCGCGCGTTCGTCGAGCACGAGCTCGCCTTGGCCCAGCAACACAACCAGTTGCTGTCTCAGGCGCTGTACGCCGAGGGCGCAGGTGGGTCCTCGCGCGTGCCGGCCAGCAGTTCCAGCAGCCCTTGGCCCGTGGTCCCGCCGAGCACACGCAGGCGGTGCAGGCGATAGCGGTCGTCGCTCGGGTGCGCCCAACCGGGCACGACGGTCGTTGAGCCGCTGAAGCCGGCCGCCTTCACCGCGGCGACGACAGCAGCGTCGTAGTGGCCCGATGGGTAGCAGAACCAGTTCACGGGGACGTGGAAGCGGCGCTGCAGGGTTTCCCTTGCGACGGCCACCTGATAATGCAGCTGTTCGGCGTCCAACGTAATCAGGTCGGCGTGGCTGATCCCCTGCGTGTCGAGCTCCCAGCCCGCCGCCAGCAGGCCACGGATCTGTCCGGGGCCAAGCCCGCCCTGCGAAGGCGGTAGACCGCTCAGCTGGAGATTCTCATCGCCCACCCACCCCAGCCCGCGCAGCACCGGGAGCGCGTGCGTGTACTGCGAGTTGTAGCCATTGTCGAAGCTGATCACGATCGGTTTGCCCGCTCCGAGTGGCATACCACGACGCCAGTAGGCCTCGACCTCGTCGAGCGTCACCGTGTGCCAGCCGGCACGCTTGAGTGCCTGCATCTGTTCCGCGAACTCCGCCGGTGGCACGTACAGTCCCGGGAACGGCGCCCCCGCGGGCGGCGGTGCGATCACGTGGTACATGAGGATCGGGACGGGCTCGGTCCCAGGGGGGCCGGTGGCCGCGCTCGCGCGCGCCGCCGCGGGCGTGCTTGCGCCGGCGCCGGAGGTGCTCCGCTGCTCGTCGGAGGTGTGCATGCCGGCGTGGTCGCTCGCGGCCGTGGAGCCGGTCGCGCGCCCGCCCGACCCGTCTGCCACGACGACGATCGCGGCGACCAGCACCACGACGGCCGCGAGCAGGCCGGCGGCCACCAGACGCCGGCGGCGGATCGCCCGCCGGCGCTCCTCACGACGTGCGCGCAGCGCCTCGATGTCCATCAGTCACCACGTAGGCTCGACGGTAGCGGCTGTCCCGGCGGCGGCGGGTCGTCGCGCAGCAGCTGCGGCACGGTCACGAGCTGAAAGCCGCGGGCGCGCAGCGTCGTGATGATCGTGGGCAGCGCGGCGATCGTCTGCGTACGGGTGCCGCCCGCGTCGTGCATCAGGATGATCGCGCCCGGATGCGCGCCCGCGAGCGCCCGTTCGACGATCGTCGCGACCCCCGGCTGCAGGTAGTCGTCGGTGTCGACCGACCACAGGATCATCAGCAGGTGCAGCTTGTGCAGCTCGCGCATCGTCGTCGCGTCATAGGAGCCGTATGGCGGACGGAACAGCAGCGGCGGTGGCCCGCCGAGCAGCTCGATGCGCGCGATCTGTTCAAACAACTCTTCATGCTGTTCGTGCGCGGACAGCAGCGCCATTTCCGGATGCGTCTCGGTGTGGTCGCCGATCACGTCACCGTCCCTGAGCTCCCGCAGCGTCGAGGAGCTGAAGTACTCGAGCATCTTGCCGATCTCGAAGAACGTCGCGTGCACGTCGTAGCGCTCGAGCACTGAGAGCACGCCCGGCGTGTACGGGCCGGGGCCGTCGTCGAACGTCAGCGCCACGTCGCGCCCGCGATCGCCGCCTTCTTTGACGAACTGGGTGTACGCGAGGACCGCGCTCACGGCCGCGCTCTGTTCAGCTTGCGGATCGTCGCTCGGAGGGGTCGCTCGGCGCGGGCGGCTGCCTGTGCGCGTGGCGACGCGCGGCGCCGGGCGCCGCTGTCCGGTGCCCCCCGACAGTGCCACGATCAGC
This sequence comes from uncultured Solirubrobacteraceae bacterium, assembly GCA_963735615.1. Taxonomy (GTDB): domain Bacteria; phylum Actinomycetota; class Thermoleophilia; order Solirubrobacterales; family Solirubrobacteraceae; genus Palsa-744. Next base: position 446,409 of record CAVTLO010000001.1, on the reverse strand, counting down.
AGCGCCAGCAGGCCGGCGAGCGTCGCGACGGCTGCCGCCCTGCGCCGGCGGATCTGTGCGCGTCCGGTCATTCGGGTTCGGGCCCGACCTGCTCGATGAACGCCGCGAGCGCCGCCACCTGTGCCGGCCGAGCCCCCAGCTGCAGCCGGCCGAGCGCCGCGAGCATCGGCGCGGGGTCATAGCCCGTGAGCTCGTTCGCACGCGGATGCAGCAGGCCTTCGCGCACGAAGTGTTCGTCCACCACCACGCTGCGCCCGCCGCTGAGCGTCACGCGGTGGCCCGCGAAGCTCGAGAAGCTCGGCGCGACGCCGCGCGCGCTCGCGATCAGATGGCAGGCTGCACAGCCGTCGGCGACGACCAGGCGCGCGCCCTGCTCGACCAGCTGCTGCTCATGGGTGAACGGTTCGGTCACGTACGCGGGCACCGTCGCGGAGCGCGCGCGGGGCCTGCTCGGCGCGGTGCCGGCGCCACATCCGCACAGCGCGAGCGCGCCTGTGAGCACGGTCCCGGCGACGATGCGATCGGCGGCGCGTGGCGGCTGCATGCTGAAATGGTTGCAGCCCCATGCCATCGCTATCCTGAGCTAGAGCCTCAGGATGAGCACAGACACCGTAGAGCCGACCGTCGCTGCCGCGCCGTCCAACGGCGCCCGCGAGGTCATGGAGCTGGACATCTCGGGCATGACGTGTGGCTCGTGCGCGGCGCGCGTGCAGCGCGCGCTGGCGCGCCAGCCTGGGGTGACCGACGCGCTGGTCAACTACGCGACCGGGCGTGCAACCGTCGAGCTGGAGCCCGGTGTGCTCGACGCGCAGCAGCTCGCCGAGGTGGTACACGGCGCCGGCTACGGCGCCACGCCGGCGGCGTCGAGTGCGAGCGAGCAGGCGCACGCGTTCGAGGCGCTCGAGCGCGAGGAGGCGCGCGAACAGGCGAGCCTCGTGCGGCGGATCGCGCTCGCGGTGCCGCTCACGACGGCGATCGTGCTGCTCACCTACACCCAACCGCACGACCAGACCGCGCGCTGGATCACCGCGGCGCTGGCGGTGCCCGTGCAGTTCTGGTGCGGGCTACCGTTCCTGCGCTCTGCGTGGGCGCGCGCACGGGCGCGCTCGACGAACATGGACACGCTGATCGCGCTCTCGACGCTCGCCGCGTTCGTGTACTCGACGGTGCTGCTGCTGAGCGCCGACACCGTGTACGAGCATGGCGTCCCCGTCGGCAAGTTCGACATGCCGCTCTGCTACGACATGGGCGCGATCATCATCGCCGCGCTTTTGATCGCGCGCTGGTGCGAGGCGAAGGCGCGCAGCAGCTCCGGGCGGGCGGTGCGCGAACTGGCGCAGCTCGGCGCCACGCAGGCGCGCCTGCTCGACCCCGAGGACCCGAGCGCGCCCGAGCGCCTGGTTCCCGTCGAGGACGTGCGCCGCGGCGACGTGTTTCGCGTGCGCCCCGGCGACAGCATCCCCGTTGACGGGATCGTGATCGCTGGTGCCTCCGCGGTCGACGAGTCGATGCTCACCGGCGAGTCGCTGCCCGTGGAGAAGGACGTCGGCGCGCTCGTGACGGGCGCGACGCTCAACGTTGACGGCGTGCTGCAGGCGCGCGCGACTGCAGTCGGCGCCGAAACGGCGCTCTCGCAGCTCGTCGCGCTGGTCGAGCGAGCACAGGCGTCAAAGCCCCAGATCCAGCGGCTGGCAGATGAAATCGCGCGCGTGTTCGTGCCCGCGGTGATCGTGCTCGCGGCGCTCACCGCGCTCGTGTGGGTGCTCACGGGCGCTGGCTTGCAGGGGATGTTCGCCTCGATGCACCTGCAGCGCGGTATCGACGCGGCGATCGCCGTGCTGATCGTCGCCTGCCCGTGCGCGCTCGGCCTCGCCACGCCCGTCGCGATCCTCGTCGGCACCGGGCGCGGCGCGCGGCTCGGGCTGCTGATCCGCAGCGCGGAGGTGCTCGAGCGCAGCCAGCATCTCGACACGATCGTGCTCGACAAGACCGGCACGGTTACGACCGGCGAGCTGTCCGTCGCGGACATCTGGAGCGCCGACGGGGGGGACCCCGACCAAGTGCTGGCGCTGGCGGCCTCCGCGGAGGCCGGTTCCGAGCACCCCGTTGCGCTGGCGATCGTGGCGGCAGCGTACGAGCGCGACCTGGCGCTCGCGGATGCGGCCGAGTTCCGCTCGATCCCCGGTCGCGGCGTGCGCGCGCTGCTCGACGGCGTCGAGGTGTGGGTCGGGCGCCCGAGCTCGCCCGATGAGGAGCCGCAGCTGGCGTCCACACTCGAGGGCTGGGAGGCGGATGGGCGCACGGCGGTCGCGGTCGAGCGCGGCCAGCGGGTCGTCGGAGCGGTAGCGCTGGCGGACACGATCAAGCCGGAGGCCAAGGCGGCGATCGCGGGGCTGCGCGGCATGGGCATCGACGTGGAGTTGCTGACCGGCGATAACCCGCGCGCGGCGCACGCGGTTGCTCAGGCGGTCGGCGTCGAGCACGTGCTCGCGGGCGTCAGCCCAAGCGGCAAGCTCGATGAGATCGCGCGGCTGCAGACGGAGGGCCATCGCGTGGGGATGGTCGGCGACGGCGTCAACGACGCCGCCGCGCTTGCGCAGGCGGATCTCGGGATCGCGATGGGGACCGGGGTGGGGGCGGCGATCGAGGCGGCCGACATCAGCGTCCTCTCGGGCGATCTGCGCGGCGTCGCGCGCGCGCTGCGCCTGGCGCGCGAGACGTACACGATCGTGCTGCAGAACCTCGGCTGGGCGTTTGGCTACAACCTGATCGCGCTACCGCTGGCGATGACCGGCCTGCTGAGCCCCGCGCTCGCGGCCGTCGCGATGGGCCTGTCGAGCATCACCGTCGTCACCAACAGCCTGCGCCTGCGTCGCTTCGGCGCTCCCGGACGCCCGACGCCCGTGCGCAGCCGCGGTCAGCGGCTGGCGAGCATCGCCATCGCCGCCGCGATCCCGGCGGTGCTGCTCGGCAGCATCGTGCTCGGCGACCCCAACTCGTTCGCCGTGCCGCGCAGCGCCTCGATCACGCTCCCAGAGCCCGCCGGCGAGACGCTCGAGGTCTACGCCGAACCGCTGCGCCCCGGCAACGTCAACCTGCACCTGTACCTCGAGGGCACCACCAGCGCGCGCATCGGCTATCGCTCGATCGCCATGCGCGCCACCTCCCAGACCGGCGCGAGCGCGAAGGTCAACTTCTACACAGCCGGCACCGGCCACCAGATCGCCGAAGTCCACCTCACGCGCGGCGCGTGGGAGTTCCATGTCGCCGGTGCCGACGCCGCCGGGCGGCCGCTGCGCGGCTCCTTTGCGCTGCAGATCAACTAACGGATCGAGATCTGATGCTGTTCGACGTGCCGCATGCGGCACGTCGCGGGTCGGCGCATGCGCCGACCCGGACCACGGTGCATGCACCGTGGTCGACGACGATCGGGAAGCGCTACATCGCCAGCTGCATCGCGGCAAACATGTACGCCATGCCGAGCGTCATCGCCGCCATCGAGAAGCGCAGGTCGCGGAAGCACACCAGCGGCTCGGCCACCGCCATCGCGACGGTTCCATCGGGCTGGACCGAGACGCCGCCGGCAAACAGCGACCGGTGGTCGACGTCGCGCATCCTGTTGCTCACCCACAGCAGCGACTGCGCCGCGAAGTACGCGACCAGCAGCCACGTCAGCGGCGCCTGGAAGCCGCTCGGCGACCACATGTAGGCCATCGCCGCCAGGTCGAACGCGATCACCAGCCACAGCACGTTGACCGCGCGCCCGCTCAGCGCCTGCGTGAGCATCCACAGGACGGCCGCGAGCGCGCCGTTGGCAAACGCCAGCTGCCAGAAGCCGCTGGGGATGTCGAAGTGGTCGAGCGACGCCGGCGCGAACATGAACGCCATCCCGAACGCCATCAGCACGTGGCCCGAGTGCCAGATTCGCCGCTGGCCGTCGTCGCTGTCGAGCACATGGCGTACGTGGATGACGATGATCGCGATGAACGCTAGCGTCCAAATCACCGCGAGCCATTCCGGCAGGATGTTGGTCGCACCGTGCGTGGCGGCGCTCATCGACATGCCGCCGATCGACGTCGAGTGACCGCCGCCGTGGCTCATGCTCATGCCGCTCATTCCGCCCATGGCCCCGCGAACGTATCACACCAAAATCGCAGAGTTGAGCGCTGCTGAGGTGACGGCACCGCTGCATCGTCAGCGGGTTACCATTACGTCGCGATGAGCAGCCTTTGCTCCGTGCTCGGTCCGCGCATTCATGTCCGCGCCCTCTGGCGCGTGGCATCGATCTTCGCGCTGCTGGCGCTCGTGGCGCTCGCCTTCGGCGGTGTGATCGATCCGTTGCAGAGCGGGGCGTTGACGATGCTCCCAGCCTTGGTGCTCGCGGCGATGATGCTCACCCGCCCGTACATCGGCGAGCGCGTGATCGCACGGCTGCGCGCTCGGCGCCCGCGGCGGCGCGGCGCGATCGCGATCGCCGGCGTGCGTCTACGCCTGTGTGCAACTGTGGCACGCGGCGGACGTCTGATCGCGGCCGCGCTGGCGGGCCGTGCGCCGCCGTTTGTGCTCGCGGGCTACCGCTAGAGCGCTCGGCAGTCCGCTTCTCCACAGCGAGGCCCCGCGATGCGGGGCAAGTCACCGATGCCGGCTGGCGTTTTGCCAGGCCGGGTCGAGGAGCGATAGAGGAGTCGCTGTCATGTCCAACCTTCATCCACCCGCGTGCGCGCCGACGCACGCACGATCGTCGTGAGCTCGCCGCTCGGCGCGCGGTTGCGCGTCACCACCCGCGGGATTCAGGTCGCGCTCGGCGTGCTCTGGCTGCTCGACGGTCTGTTCCAGTTCAAGAGCTTCATGTACACGCACGGGATCGTCAGCGAAGTCTTCGCGCCAGCGGCGGAAAAACAGTGGTCGATCGTCGGTGGCCCGATGAAGACGTTTGAGAACTTCTACGGGCACGACCTGACATTGTGGAACACGCTCTCAGGCGAGATCCAGGTCGCGATCGGGCTCGGGCTGATGATCAGCCGCAAGACCGTCAAGCCGGCGCTGCTCGTGTCTTTCTGCTGGGCGCTCGTCGTGTGGTGGTTCGGCGAGGGCTTCGGCGGACTAACCTCGAACACGATGCCCTCGCCACTGATGGGGGCGCCCGGCGCTGTGATCCTGTACGCGATCATCGGCCTGCTCGTGTGGCCCACGAATGAGCAGGAGGGGCGCTCGCCGGCCGACCGGGGGCCGCTGCGCGACCGCGGCGGGCTGTGGGCGTGGTCAGGCCTGTGGGTACTGTCGTCGGTCCTGTGGCTGGCGAACGTCAACCGCGCGAGCGACGCGACCCACGAAATGATCAAGGCGATGGCCGCAGCCTCGCCGCACTGGCTCGCGAGCTTCCAGAGCTCGATCGGCGGCCACACACAGGGTCACGGCGCGACGATCGCGGTTGTGCTCGCGATCCTCTCGCTCGCGGCCGCGTTCGGCGTGTGGACGCCGCTGCGCTGGCCGGCGCTCGCGATCGGGATCGTGCTGTCGCTCGCCTACTGGGTGCTGGGGCAGGATCTCGGCGGTCCGTTCTGGGTCGAAGGCGCCACCGATTTCAACGCGGGACCGCTGTTCGTGCTGCTTGCCGTCGCGCTGTTCCCGGTCGCGCAGCACGCCGTGGATGCCCCACGCAGCGCCGTTGCGGACGCGCCGGTCGAGGAGCTGCCCTCGGTAGGGGTGTCGGGCGTGGCCTGAGCCGGCGCAGGGGCGCGTAGGTCTGCGCGCGGGCCTACGCGTCCGCGGCGAGGCTGTAGCCGGCCGCTTCCACGGCGGCCCGGACGGCCTCATCATCGACGCGCTCGCCGCTGACGAGGAGCGCGCCGCTGTCGAGGTCTACGTTTACGCCGCTGACCCCGGGCAGCTCACCGACCTCGGCGTTAACCGCCGCGATGCAGTGCGCGCAGGTCATGCCGGTGACGCTAAAGGTGTGCTGTTCGCTGTCGCCCATCGCGAGCGCATTTTATCCGAGCGGCTTGGCGGGTCTGCGGCGGGCTACCGCAGGCGTTGTGTCTAGCGCTAGCGATTCGGAGAGGCTGAACGGCTGCCCGACGGCTCGGGATCCACCAGCGTGGCCAAACCGTGGGCGGCCACGGTCACCGGCGTGCCGGCCGGCAGCGCCCGCCCGCCGTGCACTCGCGCGAGCAGTAGCTCCGCGTCGGCGGGTCCGTCCGGGCGGATCTGCAGCAGCGCGTCATGGCCGTAGTAACGGCACTGCTCGACGCGGCCTGCGAGACCTGCTGTGCCGTCGTCGTCACGGGCGCCGTCGGTGCGCTCATGCACCTCGAGTTGCTCGGGCCGGATCATCACCGCTCCTGTCCCAGCCCTGGGTGTGGACTGGTCGCCGGGCAGCTCCAGCGTGCCCAGGGTTGTGCGCGCGGCGCCGTGCTCGAAGCGTGCGTCGATCACGTTGACCGCGCCGAGGAAGCGCGCGAGGCGCTCGTCGGTCGGGCGCTCGTACAGCTCCATGGGAGCTCCCTGCTGGATGATCCGCCCGTCGCGGAGCACCGCCACGGCGTCCGCGAGTGACAGCGCCTCGTCCTGGTCGTGGGTGACGAGCACCGTCGTCACGCCCTGCTCGCGCAGCAGCGTGTGGACCTCCTCGCGCACGCGGCTGCGCAGCGACGCATCCAGCGAGGAGAACGGCTCGTCCAGCAACAGCGCCTGCGGCTGGCGGGCCAGCGCGCGGGCGAGCGCCACGCGCTGCTGCTCGCCGCCGGAGAGCTCGTGTGGCAGGCGCTTTGCGAGCGGCGCGATCCCAACCATCTCCAGCAGCCCGGCGACGCGCTCGCCGCGGCGCTCGCGGCGGGCGAGACCGAAGCCAACGTTGTCCTGGACGCTCAGGTGGGGGAACAGCGCGCCCTCCTGGGGCACGTAGCCGATGCTGCGCCGCTCGGGCGGGAGGTACGTGCGCCCGTCATCGAGCGTCTGCGCGCCGAGCGACACCATGCCCCGCTCCGCGCGCTCGAAGCCGGCGATCACGCGTAGCAGCGTCGTCTTGCCGCAGCCGGAAAGGCCGAGCACAGCGGTCAGCGATCCTGGCTGCACCTCCAAATCGACGCCCTGGAGTACGGCTGCGCCCGCGTAGCCCTTCCAGACCTCGCTGACCGACAGCTGGCTCACGATCGCCGCTCCACGCGTCCGAGCGTGCTCATGCGGCGGCTGAGCAGGTATGCAGGGACCGCTGAGATGGCCACCATCAGCGCCGCGTACGGCGCCGCCGCCCCGTAGGAGAGTTCGGAGGTATACGCCCAGAACTGGGTCGCGAGCGTGTTCACCCCGGTCGGGTGCAGCAGCAGCGTCGCCGTCAGCTCGGTGGCCGCGGAGATGAACACGAGCGCGAACGCCGCCCCGAGTCCCGGCGCGATCAGCGGCAGCGTCACGCGTCGCCACACCGCCGACGGACGCGCGCCGAGCGAGCGACCGACCTCCTCCAGGCGAGCGGAGGATTGCCCCATCGACGAGCGCACGCCCACGACCGCCAGCGGCAGGAACAGGATCGCGTAGGCGACGATCAGCTCAAGCGCGCTCTGGTAAAGCGCGAACGCGTAGCGCACCGAGAACGACACCAAGCCGAGCGCGATCACCAGGCCGGGGAGCGCCATCGGCAGATACGCCAGGCGCTCGATCAGCACCGTCACGCGATTGCGATGGCGTAGCGCGAGCGCGGACACGGGCACCGCCAGCACGGTCGCAAGCGCCGCCGCCGCGGCGCTGTAGGCGGCCGTGTGTCCCGCTGCGGCGAGGATCGAGGCCGACGGCAGCGTCGTCGAGCTGCCGCGCGCCATCCAATACACGAGCGAGCCAATCGGCACACCGAGCGCCAGGCCGCTGAGCGCGCCCAAGCCCGCGAGCACCGGCGCCGCCAGGCGCCCGAGCGCGACCCTCGGCGCCACCCGGCGCGCCCCCGGACCGGCGGGGCGTCCCCCACGTCCGCGCCCGGTGAGCGTCAGCTCGCCGGCGAGCGCCGCGATGCTAAGCACGACCAGCACCAGCGACAGCACGCACGCGGCGACGGTGTCGAAGCCGAGCTTGAACTCGGTGTAGATCGCCACCGTGAACGTCTGGTACTGGACGATTTCAAAGGCGCCGTACTCCGCCAGCAGCCCCAACGTCACAAGCAGGCAGCCACCTAGCACCGCCGGGCGAATCTGGCGCAGCGTCACCTTCCAGAACGTCCGCCACGGGCCCATGCCGAGGCTGCGCGCGGCCTCCTCCAGCCCCGCGTCGAGGTTCGCCAGGGCGCTGGCCACCGGCAGGTACACGAACGGATACAGCGACAGCGTCATGATCATCACCGCCGCCAGGTATCCGTGCAGAGCGGGGTCGATCGACACCCAACCGAAGCCGATGACGAAGTCGGGCACGCCGAGCGGCAGCACCAGCGCGACCGCCCACAGACGGCGGGCGGGCAGCGTCGTGCGCTCCACGCACCATGCTGCCGCGACGCCCAGCACCGCGCACAGGACGGTGCACGCGAGCGCCAGCCGCACGGTATTCCACAGCAGCACCGCCACCGAATGGCGCAGCAGCAACTGCTGCACTTGGGTGGGGCCCGATTTAAACGCCTCGACGATCAGGAAGGTGAGCGGCAGCAGCACGAGCGCGGCGCCGGTCGCGGCGCCGGCAATTCCCACCAGCGGCCAGCGCCGCCGGCCCGACCACGCGCGCGTCCATCGCGCGCCGAGTGAAGTGCCCTGTGGGCCGGGAGTGCGCGGCGGGCTCGGCGCGAGTGTGCTCATCGCCGTCCTACAACAGCCCGAGCTTCTGCTCGAGCGCCAGCGCCTGGCTGCCGTCGCCCAGCTCGGCTGGGGTCAGCGGCGCGGGCGCCAGCTCGGCGAACGGACGTAGTCCGGGGGCGGGCGCGATGCCTGGGCGCAGCGGGTACTCGTAGCTGTGGCTATGCGCGATCGTTTCCTGACCGGTCCTGCTCACTAGGAAGGCGAGGAGCTTCTGCGCGGCTGCCCGGTGGGAGCTCGACTTCAGCACCGCCGCCCCCGAGACGTTCACGAGGTCGCCGCTGCTTCCCGGCGCGTAGTAGTGCAGCGCGGAGTGCATCGAGCCAGCGCCGATCTCCGCGCGCAGGCGGAACCAGTAGTAGTGGTTGATCAGCCCGACGGCGCTCTCGCCATTGTTGACCTGCGCGACGACCGTCTCGTTGTCGGGGTAGGTCCTGCTGTTGGCCTGCAGGCCCTTCAACCAGCGTTCGGCGGCGGGGAGCCCGTCGAGCTTGACGATCGCGGTGATCAGCGGCTGGAAGTCGGTCTCCGAGGGGGCGAAACCGACCTTGCCCTTCCACTTTGGTTCGGCTAGTTCGAGGATCGAGCTGGGCAGTTCCGCGGGCTTGATCTGCGAGGTGTTGTAGACGAGCACCGACACGCGCGCGGAGACGCCCACCCAGTCGCCCTGCGCGGAGTCGTAGCGGCTGGGGACCGACGCGAGCGTCGATGATGCGACGGGGGCCAGCAGGCCGTGCTCACGCAGTGCTTCCAGCACCGGTGTGTTCTCGGTGTAGAAGACGTCGGCGGGCGAGCTCGAGCCCTCCTGCAGGATCTGGTTGCCGAGTTCGGCCTCATCGCCGGTGCGGACCGCGACGTCAATGCCCGTCTGCTTCTCAAATGCCGCGACGAGCGCGGCGGTTGTCTGTTCGTGCTGGCCGTTGTAGAGCGTGAGCGTTGTGCTGTGTGTCGAGGAGCCGCAGGCGCTCAGTGCCAGCGCGCAGGATGCCAAGAGGGCGCCAAAGAATAGGGGCTTGCCGCGGGTCATATCGTAAATCCGATCTGTGTGGTCGGGATGATAACGGGAACGTACCACAGCAGTTAGGGTTGCCTAACTATTCTGGGTGCGCACCGACCCGCGCACCGGTTCGCCGCCGAATACGTGAGAATCAGGGCATGCACGTGACCGCCAAGGCCGACTACGCAGTACGCGCGGTCATCGAGCTCGCCGACAGCGCGCAGGACGCACCCCGCAAGGTGGACGAAGTAGCGCAGGCGCAGAAGATCCCGGTTTCCTTCCTGGAGAACATCCTCACGCAGCTGCGCTCATCGGGGATCGTTCGCAGCCAGCGCGGCCCCGAGGGCGGCTACTGGCTCGCCCAGCCGCCCGATGAGGTCAACCTCGCCCAGATCATCCGCGCGGTCGAGGGCCCGCTGGTGGGGGTGCGCGGACAGCGCCCCGAGGAGGTCGAGTACGTGGGCTCTGCAGAGAGCCTGCAGCAGGTGTGGATCGCGCTGCGCGCCAACCTGCGCAAAGTGCTCGAGAACGTGACCGTCGCGGACGTCGCCGCCGGGAGGCTGCCCAAGGAGGTGCTCGAGCTCACGCGCGAGGAGCAGGCCTGGCAGACGCGTTAGCGATCTGCGTACGTCCCCTCGGTAGGCTGTCCTACAAGCATGACAGTCCACTCCGCACTCTCTTGGAGCGGTGGCAAGGATTCGGCGCTGACGCTATGGGCCCTGCGCTGCCAAGGGGTGGAACCCGAGGCTCTGATCACGACCGTAACCGACGCCTATGACCGCATCAGCATGCACGGCGTTCGTCGCGAGCTGCTTGCCAGGCAAGCCGACGCGGTGGGCATCCCGCTCGTCGAGGTGCGTATCCCGCCCGCTTGCGTCAACGATGTCTATGAGGCACGCATGGCCGAGGCGTTCGCCTCCCCGCCCCTGTCCGACGTCGAGGCCGTCGCCTTCGGCGATCTCTTTCTCGAGGATGTCCGTGCCTACCGCGAGGAGCGACTTGCCACAGCTGGCAGGCACGGACTGTTCCCGCTTTGGGGACGGGACACCGGCATGTTGGCGCGAGAATTCATCGCCGAGGGCTTTCAGGCGTTCATCGCTTGCCTAGACCCGAGAGCGCTCGATGCCTCGTTCGCAGGACGAGCTTATGACGAGCAGCTTCTCGCCGACCTGCCAGCGAGCGTCGACCCTTGCGGTGAGAACGGGGAGTTCCACACCTTCGTCCACGCCGGACCGATCTTCACCGAGCCGATCGCGTGCGACCCCGGCGAGGTCGTCGAGCGTGAGGGCTTCGTCTTTTGCGATCTGACGCCGGCGGGTGGGCTAGCGCGGCGCGTCTACCAGGCCTGAGCGATGCCGCAGTGAGGGCAGGGCACCGTCGTGGACACCGGTGCGCTGAACACGCAGCCGCACTGGCAGTTGTAGGAGGCCTGATCGACGGGCCCGCCGGCCTCGCGTACGCGCGCGACGGCGGGATCGCATGCGCTCAGGACGCGCTCGCGGACGGGTTCGCTCGTCGCGGTACCGCGCTCGCGCCGGTGACGGCGTGAGTGCCGCGGCTCGCCAAGCGGGTGCAGAAGGCTCGGTCTCATCATCTGCTACCTCCGATTACGTCATCCACGGCTAAAGGTTTCGCTGTGCAACCATTGTTTCCTCGTCGCAGGCACCGGCGCGTCGCGATCAGACCACCAGTGGGCTGCTGAAGCGGGCGCATATGTCGTTTGCGATACTTCTACGTGATGAACCCCTCGCGCAAGCGAACGGTGCGCCTCGTCGTGGCGCTGAGCGCGGCGGTGGTGCTGGCCAGCGCGCTGATCTACACCAGCTTCAGCGCCGCCAGCCCGGCGCTGACCCCGAGCCAGCTGGTGCGCGAGGCCCAGCCCGGGCGTAGCTACCAGCTGACGGGTACCGTGGTGAGCGGTTCTGTCCACCGCCAGGGGGCCGTCCTGGACTTCAGCGTCGAGGACCGCGTCGGCGGCACCGCGATCCCCGTTGCCTACACGGGGATCGTGCCGGACCCGTTCCGCGAAGGGCGCGAGGTGATCGTGACCGTCGAGAAGCAGGGCGGAAGCTACGTCGGCGAACGCAACTCGCTGATCACCAAGTGCCCGTCCAAGTACAAGACCGCTCCGCCGAGCGAGAACCAGAACTCCTGAGTGCGCTGGCGCTCGGCGGACACGTCCAGCCTCGTGCGTAGGCGCTGATGGCCGGCCTCGGTTTCGCATGCCTGCTGCTGGCGCTCGCGGTGTGCGCGTATGGCATCGGCGCGTCGCTGTATGGGGTGCGCAGCGGGCGCGTTGAGTTCTCCGAGTCCGGCCGGCGCTCGGTGTACGCGCTCGCCGGCGTCCTGACGGTCGCGATGATCGTGCTGGAGATCGCCTTCCTCACCAACGATTTCGTGTTCAACACCGTCGCGGACACCTCCAGCCGTACGACGCCCGCCCTCTACCGCGCGGCCGCCGTGTGGTCCTCGCAGGAAGGCTCGTTGCTGCTGTGGGCGTGGCTGCTGTCGCTGTGGTCGAGCCTCGCGCTGTTTTTGACGCGCAGGCGCCTGCGCGACGTGGCCGCCTACGCGACCGCGATCCTGCTCGGCTTCGGCGGCTTCTTTGTGGCACTGATGGTCTTCTATGCCAACCCGTTCGCGACGACCCACCCGGCGCCGCCGGAAGGCGCCGGGCTTGATCCGCTGCTGCGCTTCCCGACGATGATGATCCACCCGCCGATGCTGTACTCCGGCTACACGCTGTGCACGATCCCGCTGGCGTTCGGGATGGGCGCGCTGCTCGCGCGTAGGGTGGACGCGGACTGGATCAAAGCGATCCGCCGCTTCGCCTTCGCGGCGTGGCTGTTCCTCGGCGCGGGCATTCTGCTGGGCGCCCTGTGGTCCTACTCGGAGCTCGGCTGGGGCGGCTATTGGGGCTGGGACGCCGTCGAGAACGCCTCGCTGATGCCGTGGCTGACGGGCACGGCGTTCCTGCATTCGCTGATGATCCAGGAGAAGCGAGGGATGCTGAAGGTGTGGAACGTGTCGCTCGCACTCGCCACCGGCACGCTGGCAATCATGGGCACGTTCCTCGTGCGCAGCGGCATCCTCGATTCGATTCATGCCTTCGGCGGGCATACGCTCGGCGTGCCGTTCGTGTGCCTGATCGCGCTGCTGATCGCCGGCTCGATCTACCTGGTCGTCTCGCGCCGTGACATGTTGCGCTCCGAGCATCGCCTGGACTCGTGGCTCTCGCGCGAGTCGATCTTCCTTGCCAACAACGTCGTGCTGGTGGGACTCTGCTTCGTGATCTTCTGGGGCACTTACTTCCCGCTGATCTCCGAGGCGCTGACCGGCCAGGAAGCGTCGGTCGGTCCGCCGTGGTTTGACCGCTACACGGTGCCGCTGGCGCTGATCCTGGTGCTGTTGAGCGGCGTTGGCCCGGTGATCGCGTGGCGCCGCGCGACGCTCGCCAACGCTCGGCGCAACTTCGTCGTGCCGAGCGTCTGCGCGCTGCTTGTGCTGCTCGCACTGGAGATCGCTGGCGTCACGCAGAAGCCGCTTGCGAGCGCGATGTTCTGCCTCGCGGGATTCGTGTTCGGCAGCATCGGACAGGAGTTCTTCCGCGGCACGCGCGCGCGGCGGGCGATGGCTGGGGAGGCCGCACCGCTGGCGCTGCTCGCGCTCGTGCGACGCAACCGCCGCCGCTACGGCGGCTACATCGTGCACATCGGCATCGCCGTCCTGTTCGTCGGTGTGGCCGCCTCCTCGTCCTTCCAGCACGCCTCGCAGCTCGGGCTCTCGCCGGGGCAGTCGACTCGCGTGGGCGCATACACCGTGCGTTACGTGAAGCCCACCGCGACGATCACCCCCAAGTACGACGAGGCGCATACTGGCTCGACGCTGAGCCTGGGTGCGCTGCTGGACGTGACCGAGCACGGACATCATGTCGCCACGCTGAACCCCAGCGAGGGCTTCTACGCCTCCCAGGAAGCCAGCCAGGGTACGGTCGGCAGCCTGATCGGCGGCCAGGCCGTCAGCCATGTGGCGATGGACGGGAGCCTCACGCGCAACATCTGGACGGCGATCGAACCGGACATCCAAACCCCGGCCCTGAAGCGGATCGTCACCGTCGGCAACAGCACGCTGCCGCCGGAAGAGGCGCTTGTCGCGATCGCGTATCTAGCCCGCGCCTACCTGAAGCACCCACCGCAGGCACAGTTCAACTTCCTCGTCTCGCCGCTGGTCTTCTGGATCTGGATCGGCGGTCTGATCAGCTTCGGCGGCGGGCTGATCGCACTGTGGCCGGCGCCGAGCGTCGTGCGTCGCCGCGTGGCAGTGCGCTCGCGCGCGCGAGCGCTGCGGGGCCTGGCCCGCGCTTGACGGCGTGGCCTTCCTGATCGCGATCCTCACGCTGGCGCTGATCGGGCTCGTGGTGCTCGTCGTTGGCGCGCCGCTGCGCAGCGCGCGCAGGCGCGCTGACGCAGGGTCCAACGCGCGCGAGAATCGGGAGCAGCCCGGCGGTGTCGTGTCCGCGCGGTCCGTCGCGCCCGACGCACGCACGCACGACGAGCTCGAGGCTGCGCGCGAGGCGAAGTACCGCGAGATCCGCGACACGGAGCTCGACTTCCGCACGGGCAAGCTCTCGCATGAGGACTACGAGGCGATCGACACGGAGCTGCGCGCCGAGGCGATCGAGATTCTTGACCAGATCGAGCAGGGCGCGGCGCACGAGCAGCACACTGCGAGCGATTCACACGAGCTGCCCGGCGCGCCTACGCCGGAGGCGTAAGGTCTCCGGCGGTCCGGCCGGCCGTAGCTGCTCAGACTTTCTTCAGCAGCAGCAGCGCGTTCAGGAAGAACAGCACCGCGAAGAAGACCGTCCAGCGGTTGAGGTTGCGCTCCACCAGCGATCCACCGCCAAGCGGACCCGTGCCGCTGCCGACGCCGAAGGCGCCAGAAAGGCCGGAATCCTTGCCCGAGTGCATCAGCACCAGGAAAATCAGGATCACCGCGATCGCGACCTGCAGCACCGAAAGGATCGTTTCCATAGACCCTTAGAATATCGCTTTGGCTTGCGCTTTGGCGAGACTATGGGCAGGGCACGTTCGCCGTTGCCGTCGCGTCAGAGCCGTCGGCGAATGTGGATGCCGCCGCGAACGCAAACCCGCCCGATGGGCAGCTGTTGGGGACCGCGATCGTCCCGGCGCGCGAGATCGTCAGCGAGAGCGAGATCACGGACGCGTCCGGCTCGTATACGAGCGTGGGGATCGGCGGGATCGACACCGTCAGCTCCAAGCCGTGCGGCCCTTGGTCACCTGCCAGGACGGCGGTGCTGATCGTCCGCTCATCCAGCGGCGTGTAGCCCTGGCTGAGCATCTCAAGCGTCGGGCTCGAGCCGCGGTCGGGTCCCCGGAAGACCCAAACGGCGGCCTGCTCGGGGAGCGTCTGCGAGCCGGCGTGCACCTCCAGTGTTGCGTGACCGCGTCCGAGCAGCGACCCCGAACCACAGCCCGCTGCGCCCTGTCGGCGCAGGCGGGCCGCCGCGCAGCTGCGGACGCCGCGCAGGTCGATCCCAAGGCCTGCGGGCAGCTGCACGACGATCGTGCGCACGGGCGTGGGGACGCCTTCTTCGCCGCCGGAATAACGCAGCGCCAGCGTTAGGGCGGCGCTTGCCCCGAGCCGGTCAGGCAGCAGCGAGGGGCGGATGCTCGACTCGGTCGCGGCCTGTGCGGCGGCGGGCATCGCGCAGCCGAGGATTGCGAGCCCGGCGAGCAGCGCCCGCGCCCGCGCATGCATCACTTCTTCTTCGGGCAGGGAACCGTGCGCTTGGCCAAGACTGTCGAGCCATCCTCGAAGCTGAACTGCGACGCGACCGGCCAGCCCCCGTGCGGGCAGCTGCTGGGCAGGATGATGCCCTTGACGTGGAACAGCTTCTTCTTGCCGTGGACCTTCTTGTAGTAGGCGACGTTGTGCGCGCCGAGCGTCAGGAAGGCGGTCTTCGCGGACGCGTCGGAGGCTTCTGGCAGCACTTTGATGAGGGGCACTTCGACGCTAAAGCCGAGCCCGTAGGGGGGTGGGCCGGTGATCACCGTGGCCGTGAACACGATTTCGATCGACACCGGGGTGGAGCCCTTCAGGAAGATCAGCAGCGAGACGTGTCCCGGCTTGTTGTCGGCCAAGAAGAAGTCCAGCGTGTATGCCTCGTTGATGATTTCGTGGGCGAGTTCGTAGGCGCCCTCGCCGCCACCGAACCCCGCCTTGGAGTCCGCCGGGCAGCCCTGCACGCCGAGCTGTTCGAGCCGTTCGCGCTCGCATGTCCCCGTGCCTTCGAGGTTGAGCGTCACACCTTTCGGGCCATACACGTCCACGTGGGTGATCGGCGACGGCACGGGCAGGTTCGTCGAGCCGATCGTGGCGCTGCCAAAGGCATTCGTCGGCACGCCGAGCGCGTTGGGTGAGAAGCCAGCTTCGGTGATACTCACCGTCTCTTCGGCAAGCGCTGGCGCGGCCGCGAGCAGCGACACCGCGCAGACGATCGCTACAACGATTCGACCTCGTCTCGCCCTCATCCTCGCTCCCGTCTGCGTTGCGGGACGCGCTCGATCGGCGACCCTGTCATCGGTATGAACCCCTCTCCGTCAACAATAGAGCGTTCGAGCGATCCGTTACAAGCGCCAGGCGCCTCGATTTCCGGGCGTCCCTTCAGCAGGAGTGCCGCACGCCGCCTCGAAAACGCGATCGCAGGCCAACTGCGAGGCTTCGGCTGCCGGCGTCGCTACGGTGCCAGGCCCCGATCGCCATGGAATCCGAGCACGCCACAATTTGCCGGCACGATTACGAATCCTTTACGGATTCGTGGTTCGCTGCCGATAAGAATGCCGGTGGGCGTACCCCGCGTTCGTGGGCTAGCTGCGCCGCCACCGATGATGGGACGTCCCCAAGATGATTGATTTCCGCGTATGCCGCCCGTGAATCGCGCCCGCCGCCGGGCTCTGCGCGCGATGCTGTCTGCCCTCGCAGGGGGCGGTTTGACCGCGGCCGGCCTTGGCGGCCCGCTCACCGGCGCGGCGCTCGGAGCGACGGGGGCGCAGTCCAGCGCCGAAGCGGGCGCCAGCACCCAGGAAGGCGAAACCGGACAGTCCACGACTGGCGCCTCGACGACGCCCGCCACCACCAGCACGCCGACCGAAACGACGACCGGGGCGAGCACGACCGGGGCGAGCACTACGACGCCCGCGAGCGCCGCCCCGACCTCGACCACGCCGCAGGCGAGCCCCCCAGCGCCGGCTGCATCGGAAGTCCCGACGGTCGTACTCAAGCGCAAGCAGCAGGCGACGGCCAGCGCGCCCTCTAACCCCAGCCAGACGACGACCACGGCCAACAGCGAAAGTGCCAAGCCGACCAAGCACGGCGAAAAGGCCTCCGGCCCCAACAACGTGGCGTCCTCGCCGCAGATGGTCGCGGCCGAGGCGGGCGCGCTCGCGGCGGTGCTCGCCTCCGCGGAAGCCTCCGACCAGGCGCTGGCGTTCTATCGCATCCCCCTGTTCCTGCTACCGATCTACAAGGCCGCCGCCGTCCAGTACGGCGTGCCGTGGCAGATCCTCGCAGCGATCAACGAAATCGAGACCGACTACGGCACCGATCAGTCGGTCTCGACCGCGGGCGCTGTCGGCTGGATGCAGTTCGAGCCGAGTACTTGGCTGCAGTACGGCGTGGACGCGCTGAACGCTGGCTACGCGGACCCCTACAACCCGGTCGACGCGATCTTCGCGGCCGCGCGCTACCTGCGGGCGGCGGGGGCCGCGACCGACCTGCGCGCGGCGATCCTCGCCTACAACCACTCCGAAGAATATGTCGACTCAGTGCTATTGCGCGCGAAGCTGATCTCCACCTACCCCAAGGCCGTGATCGCTACGCTCACCGGCCTGATTGATGGTCGCCCGCCGGTGACCGGCAAGCGGCTCTCCTGGAGTCCGGTGCCGACCTCGACTGTGGAAGCCTCGAGCGCGACCGCTGGCGCGACGGCCCTGCCGGGCACCTCGGCGACTCCCGGCGCGGCGGCGAGCGCCGGCACGGCCGCGGATGCGACCGCCGCCCCGGGCTCCTCGCCGGCGCTGTCGCCGAGCGCGGCGGCCGCTGCCGCGACCTCGGCGTCTGCCAAGTCCGCCGCCAAGTCCGCCGCCCAAGCTCTGCAGCTCGTCGAACTGATGAGCTCTCCGAACGCGTCGGTGGTGGCCGTGCAGGATGGACGCATCCTGCAGATCGGCGACTCGCGCAAGCTTGGCAAGTACGTCGTGCTCCGCGACGTCTACGGCGATGTGTTCACCTACGCCGGCCTCGGCAGCATCGCACCAAGCTACGTCCTGCCGAAGCTGCCGAGCGTGCGCGCGAAGTCGCCGGTCGTGGAAGCCGCCAGCACGCGCGACCCGACGCCCTCACAGCCCGCCAGCGCCGGAACGCAATTGCCGCTCACGCTGAACGTGAAGACGCCGCGTGCGCCAGCGCCGTCGGCGCACGGTCAGATCTCGCTCCCGGAAAGCGCGCAAGAAGTCGCGCCGGCCGGGATGGACAGGGTCCGCCTGTTTGCCCATCCGGGCAACCCGGATGCGCGTGCAGCCGCCGCAGCCAGCGCCGCCAGAAAGGCGCGCACGACCAACGCCGGCCAACGCCTGCCGCTGCGCAAGGGGTCGGTCGTTGCCTCCGGTACGGTGCTGGGGCGCGTCAGCGTGCCGTCCGGAGCAGTGGACGGTCACCTGCGTTTCGCAATCCGCCCTGCGGGCGATACGGAAACGGTCAACCCAGGGCCGATCCTGGCCAACTGGGCGCAGCTGCAGACGGCGCTGCACCCGCAGGGGGCGAAGGCGACCAACGCCCTGCTCGGCGCGACCGCGAGCGACGTCTTCCTACTCTCCAAGGCACAGCTGGAGCGGGCGGTGCTGTTGGATCCAGGGATCACGCTCGATGCGTGCGGGCGCCACGAAGTCGCCTCGGGCATGGTCGACAAACGCGTCCTTGCGGTGCTTGCGTTTCTGTCGCGCAGTGGGCTGGAGCCGACGGTCAGCGTGTTGAGCTGCTCGGCGCGCGACAGCCTTGCCCTATCGCCGACGGACGCCGGCGAGGCAGTTGACATCTCCGCGATCAACGGCACCCCGATCGCGGGGCACCAGGGGCCGGAAACGATCACCGACCTCACGATCCGTGCGCTACTGACGCTGCCCGCCGGGTTCGTGCCGCACGCGATCGTCAGCCTGATGCGCTACCCCGGCTCGCCGAACACCCATTCCTCCTCGACGGACTGGAACCGCATCCACCTCGAGTTCCTGCCGCCGGCGGCCACCGCGACGCTCAACCCGGCGGCGGCTGCGACGGTCGCGCACTCCGCTAGCTCGGGTCGCACCGCGCCCGCGCCAATCGTGACCACCAGCCCGCTCAGCGCTGCGCAGTGGACGCAGCTGATGCAACGTGTGGCGGTGCTGCCGGTACCGACGATCGCCACCAAGCCGAGCGCCGCAGCGATCCCGGACCCTAAGAAGCACGGGTAGGCAGACGACGGGGGGCCCGCAGGACCGCGCCGACGGCGCGGTCCTGGGCTTGGTCAGCTACTCGCGCGAGACGCTCACGTGCTAGCCGTTCGGCGCGCCGGGGGCGGCGCCGGGCGATGTGCCGCTGGGACGAGGATGCGCGCGGAATATGCCCAGCAGCGCCGTGTGGCACTTGATCGCGGCCTGCTTGAACTTGGCGCTTGTGGTGTTGATGCCATTGAAGACCGAGCCTTTGCCCGATGTGTTGGGTGCCGGCAGGTTGACACCGTTGGAGCGCATGCACGCCGCGAACTTCGCGAGCGCCTGCTTGCCTGCCGCGGTGCTCAGGCCGCCGGCGCCACCTCTGAAGCCGCCGCGGGTAAGGCCGCCGCGCGGGAAGCCTCCGCACTTCTTGATAGCTGCTTCGTGCTGGGCTTTGGTTGCGCCCTTGGGCAGCGCTGAACCGCTTCCCCCGCCGAGGAAGCCGCCGACGCCGGGCGCTTGGCCCGGTTTGCGTGTGGGCAGCGTGATGCCGGCCTTCTTCAAGCATTCGCGGAGTGCCGCGAAGCCTCCTCCGGCGCCACCCGGTCGTCCGCCCGTGGTCGGTGTCGTGGCGCTCGCGCTCGTGGCGGTGGTAGAGGAGGAGGTGCTCGACGAGCTCCCGCAGGCCGCCAGCGCGAGGCTGGCGAACACGAGGACCAGCACCGCTGTCACGGGCCTACTTCTCTTGCTGTGGATGTGAGGCATGGACTTCCTTTGTTGGTGATCTTGTTGTCGGATTGGTGCCCGCCCGCCTGGCAGTGCTCTCCCATTAGCCGGGACTGTAGCTTTCTGCTAGCCGCCGCTGCCGAAGAGCGACGGTTCGCCGCCGCCGCTCTTGCCGGCGCCCGTGTCACCGCCGGCGCCGCCGAACAGCGCCGCCAGCCCGCCGCCGCCCGCGCCGACGCTGATCGATTCGGCGCTGACCGCGCCGTTCGAGCCGCTGGTGCCGGTGACGGTGACGGTTTCGCCCGGGTGGATACCTCCGACGCTCGCGTTGACGGTCTTGGTCACGCTGGTGGCGGCCGAGGTAGTGACCTTCACGGTGTTGCCTTCCGCGTTGGTTACGTACAGCGTCCTGCCGGCGAGGTATGCGACGGTTCCCGAGGTCGGGCGGGTGAAGCCGGTGCTCGAGCCTGCGGCGCCGGTGCTGGCGCCGGCGCCGGCACCGGCGAATGCCGCGCCGGCACCTCCACGCAGGGCGCGGAAGCGCGACGCGAGGCTTGCCGCGGCGCCGGAGCCGGTGCCGCGGCCGGAGGACGTTTCGCCCTTCTCGACGAGCACGCCGCCGATGAACCCGCAGGCGATCAACAGCACGCCTAGCAGCGCCAGGAACGCTGGGCTGCCGCCCGTCCCGAGCAGGCGCCGTCGCGGCCGACGGGGCAGCTCCTCGTGCTCCTGCGGCCATTCATCTGGTTCCTGCTGGGTCATCGCGAGCTCCTGGTGGGGGGAAGGTGTGTCACTCAAAGCGCAGCGCTTCGATCGGTCGCAGGCGGGCGGCGCGAGCCGCGGGGTAGGTGCCGAAGAACAGCCCGGAGGCCAGTGCGGCGCCGAATGCGAGGAAGATCGAGTAGGTGGCGATCTCAGGATGCACCCCCGCGATCTCGAACTGGCTGCCGATCACACCCACGGCGACACCGGCGAGGCCGCCGAACAAGGACACGAGCACCGCCTCGGTCAGGAACTGGGTAAGGATGTCGCCGCGCCGGGCGCCGACGGCCTTGCGGATGCCGATCTCGCGCGTGCGCTCGGTGACGGACACGAGCATGATGTTCATCACGCCGATCCCACCGACGAGCAGCGAGATCGCGGCCACCTCACCCAGCAGCGTCGTGAACACGCTGCTGGTCGAGCTAGAGGTTTCCAGCAGCGAGCCCTGGTTGAGCACGCTGAAACCCGGTTCGGCAGTGTCCTTGATCTTGTGGCGTTCCTCGAGGATCGTCGTGACCTCGGCTTCGGCGGCGTTCAGCGAGGATTCGGAGGAGGCTTGGACGGTGATCGAATCGATTGGGCCGGCGCCCGTCAGCGAGTGCTGCACGGTCGTGATCGGTGCCATCACGACATCGTCCTCGTTGGTGGTGCCGTTGGTTCCCTTTTTCGCGAGGACGCCGACCACTTCGTAGTTGCTGCCGTTGACCTTCATGTTCTGCCCGACGGCGCTGGTACCGGCGAACAGTTCCTGCACGACCGTCTGTCCGATTACCGCCACGCGCCTGTTCTTGCTGACGTCTTCGGCGGTGAACGCCGCGCCTTCCTGGACCTTGTAGGTGTGGGCGCTCAGATACGACGGCGTCGTGCCTAGGAACGACGACGGTTCGTAGCTGGTGCCGTCGTAGACGAGTTTCACGGCGGTCGCGTCGACGACGGGCGAGGCGCTCTTGACGTCCGGCGCGAGGCTGGGGCTCTGCAGCGCTTCGGCGTCCTGTTTGGTCAGCGAGATGCTCGTCGCGGTGCTCGCCCGCGGTCCGAAGCGAAAGCCGCCGCTAGCCTGCACGACGAGCACGTTCGTGCCGAGACTCTGGATCGTCGACTGCACGGCCTTGGAGGAGCCGTTGCCGACCGCTATCAGCACGATCACTGAGGCGACGCCGATCGTCATGCCGAGGATCGTCAAGCCGGAGCGCAGCTTGTTGGCGGTGATCCCGCTCCACGCGATGCGCAGCATCTCTGGGCCGATCATGTCTGCGTCTCCACGGCGCCGGCAGTGGGCGAGCTGTGCGCGGACTTCTGGTGCTGGAGCACGGGCGGAGCGTCGTGCACGCCGAGCGTGCGGCGGTCCTCGACGACCTGGCCGTCGCTCAGGCGAATCACCCGCTTGCTCTGTTCGGCGACGTCCGGCTCGTGGGTGATCAGGACCACCGTCCGGCCTTCTTCGTTCAGGCGCGCGAAGATCCTCAGGACGTCCTCGGTCGAGCGCGAGTCGAGGTTGCCGGTCGGCTCGTCGGCGAGGATCAGCGACGGGTTCGTCACGATCGCGCGAGCGACCGCGACGCGCTGCTGCTGGCCGCCGGAGAGCTCGGATGGCTGGTGGTGCATGCGGTTGGCCATGCCCACAGAGCGCAGCGCCCGTTCGGCGCGCTTGCGGCGCTCGGCGCCCCGCAGGCCGGCGTAGGCGAGCGGCAACTCGACGTTGACGAGCGCGCTCGTGCGCGCGACGAGGTTGAAGCTCTGGAAGACGAAGCCGATCTTGCGGTTGCGCAGGTCGGCGAGATCGTCCTCGTCCATCTCGCTGACGTCCACGCCGTCGATCTCGTAGCGTCCGCTCGTCGGTATGTCGAGGCAGCCGAGGATGTTCATCAGCGTGCTCTTACCGCTGCCCGAGCTGCCCATGATCGCCACCAGGTCGCCGGTGTCGATCCGCAATGAGACGTTGCGCAGCGCGCGCACGTGGATCTGCCCGAGGTCGAAGACCTTAGAGACGTTGCGCACCTCGATGACCGGACGCAGCTGACGAGGTTGATCGCGTTCGCTCGCGCCCGCCGGCGAACCAGCGCGCGCAACCAACGGTCGCTCGCGAGGGACGCGTGGCGGTGTTCGCGCGCGCCGGTGGCGCCCAGGCCAGCGCATCAGCCGCCGCCTCTAAAGAAGGCAGCGCCGCCGCCCCCACCGCCGAGGCCGCCACCGAGCCCTCCCGCCGCGCCGCCAAGGCGGCTGAGCCTGGAGGTCAGGCTCGCGCTGCCCGAGCTCGAGGTGCTCGCGGCCGGCAGGACGACCGTTTCGCCTGCCTTCAAGCCACTGAGGATGATCGTCGAGCTGTTGCCGGCGAGCCCGGTCACGACCCGTTGGCGGACCTGCTTGCCGGCCCGCTCCACGGTCACCGTGTCGGCTGAGATCGCGCTGGTCGGCACGTTGATACCTTCGGCCTGCTTGACCACGACTTCGGCGGTCGCGCTCATGCCCAGCTTCAAGCCCGATGTGAGCTGGTCCAGCTGGAAGGTAACGTCGTAGCTGACCGCGCCGCTGCTGCTCGTGGAGAGCAGCGCGACTTCGCTGACGTGAGCCGCTAGCTTGCGGCTTTCGAGCGCTTCGACGGTCACTGTCGCGATCTGACCGACCTTGACGCTGCCGATTTCCGATTCGCTCAACGGCACCACCAGTTGCAGCGAGCTGAGGTCGCTAAGGACTGCGAACGCAGAGCTGGAGGAGCTGGAAGAACTCGAGGAATTGGACGCGCTCGACGCAGCGGTGGCTGCGCGGCCGGCGCCGCTCGCGCCGCTGGTCCCCGATCCGCTCGACCCCGATCCGCTCGACCCGCCGGCACTGTTGGCCCTCGTGGTGCCGCTTCCGGAGACGACTTCTCCCACTTGACCTGACAGTGAGACGATCGTGCCGCTCTCGGGCGCGTACAGATTGGCGTCCTGGACGGCCTGTTCGTCGCTGCGCACCGTCAGCGTGTCGCTCCGCACGGCCGCGCGCGCAGAGGCGAGGTTTGCTTCACGTGTGGCGGCGCTGACTTTTTCCTTGGCTTTTTCTTTGGTCCCTTCCGTTTCGCCTTCGGTGTGCTTTGCTTTCGTGCCTTCCGTCGTTGCCGAGGTTTCTTCGGCAGTCGTCGAGGTGGCAGTACTCTTGCCGGGCGGCTTGCGCGTCGGCGTGGTGGCGGCGGGCGTCGTTGTGGCGGCGGGCGTTGTGGCAGCCGGCGTCGTCGTGGCCGGTGCGTTGGCAGCGGGGGAGCTGCCGGCCGGTGACGTCGTGGTGCCGGGTGTGGCTGCGGTGCGCACGGACGCGGCCGAGGCGGCGCCCGTGTTGCCCCCGCCCGATCCGGTTGAGCCTTCGCCCCCCGTTTCTTCCTGCTTGGCTAGGTTCGCTTCCGCGGACTGCAGCGTGGCCTTCGCCTGTTCCAGCGTCACTTCTGCGCTTTGTGGGTCAAGCGTTGCCAGCAGCTGGCCCTGTGCGACCTGCTGGCCTTGCGCGACGTAGATGTGCGTGACCGTTCCGCCGGTCTTAAAGCCAAGGTTGAGCTGGCTGAGGGCCTGCAGGTTGCCGCTGCCCGACACGGTGGACTGCACGACGCCCTGCGCGACGGTCGCAGTGCGTGTGACCGTCGCCTGGCTGCTCGACGCCGGCCCCACGACGAGCACGGCGGCCGCGATCGCGCCGGCGCAGAGAGCTCCCAGCACAAAGACGACCCAGGATGCTCCGCTGCGCTCGGTCATTGCGTTACGATCAATGCTGGTTCAAGCCTGTAAGAGAGTGCGAAGAAAGGCTGCAAGCAGGCCTAAATTCACCTAAAGGCCGGCGACGCCTGCTTTATCCTCCCGGCGGGTTCCAAGCTTGCAGCGACCGTCTGCGATCATCCGCGCAGATGTCCACCTACGGCGGGATCGACCTCGGTGGGACCAAGATCCAGGCGGCGATCCTCGACGAGGAGAACAACGCGCTCGGCTCGGCCCGCCGCCCGACGCCCACGACGGGCAGTCCGGCGGATGTCGCCGCGGAGATGGAGACCGCGCTGCGCGACGCCGCCAAGGCCGCCGAGGTGGAGTTGGTGGACGGCAAGCCGGTGTTGGCAGGGGTCGGTGTCGGCTCGCCGGGCACGATCGAAGCCGGCAACGTGACCAGCGCGCGCAACCTGCCGGGGTGGGAAGGCACGTTCCCGCTGGCGGCGACGCTCGAAGGCGCGCTCGGCTGCCGTGTGGCGGTCGGAAACGACGTCCAGGTCGCGACCGACGCCGAGTTCAAACTGGGTGCCGGGAGGCTGTACAGCTCGTTGCTGGGCGTTTTCTGGGGGACGGGCGTGGGGGGTGGGCTGATCCTTGACGGCAAGCCGTGGACAGGTCGCGGCGGAGCGGGCGAGATCGGCCATGTGGTGGTGGAGATCGACGGCGCACGCTGCACGTGTGGGCGGCTGGGATGCATGGAGGCATATGCGGGACGCGCTGCGATGGAAATGCACGTGCGCCACCTCACGGAGGACAAGGGCCGTAAGACCGATCTGTTCAAGCTGATGAAAGAGCACAACCGCACGCGCTTGACCAGCGGCGTGTGGGCGCGCGCGCTCGCGCGCGGCGACAAGCTCGCGATCCAGATGCTCGATCGCGCTGTGCACGCGCTTGGGGCGGGGATCGCGTCGGTCATCAACGTGCTCGATGTGGAGGGCGTGATCATCGGCGGCGGGCTGGGGATCAGGCTCGGCCATCCCTACGCCAAGCGGATCGCCGAGGAGATGCAGCCGCACCTGTTCGCCGACTCACGCCCGCCGCACGTGCACGTCGCGGCGCTCGGCGACCTTGGCGGGGCGATCGGAGCATCGCTTCTGGTCCGCGGCGAGGCGTAACGTTATGCACGATTTGCCACAACCGGTAGTGCATCTCTCGTCGGTGTTGCGTAGCCCGCTGCTGGACCGGGCGGGCGAGCGGCTGGGTCGCGTCGAGGATCTGATCGTGCGACTGGCCGACGGCGGCTATCCGCCGGTGACCGGCCTGAAGGCGCGCATCGGCGGGCGCGAGCTGTTCGTCCCGGTCAACCGGATCGCGTCGCTGGCCCCCGGCGCCGTGCGCCTGTCCGGCGAGAAGCTCAGCCTCGGGCGCTTCGAGCGGCGCGCCGGTGAGGTGCTGCTCGGCGGCGATGTGCTCGGGCGCAAGCTCGTCGACGTGGAGTCCGATCCGCCGCGACTGGTTACCGCGCACGAGATCGAGCTCGCGTGCATCGAGGGCTGGTGGCGAGTGGTGGGCGTCGATCACAGCACGCGCGCGCAACTTCGCCGCGCGCTGCCGCGCCGCCTGCGCGGCATCGTCGCCGACCGTCCGTTTCTAGATTGGTCGGACATGGAGCCATTCGTCGGGCACGTGCCGAGCTCGCGCCTGCGCTTCTCGCATCGCAAGCTCGCCAACCTCCATCCTGCCGAGATCGCCGACTTGGTTGAGGCCGCCTCGCACGACGAGGGCGAGGAGCTGATCGAGGCGGTGGCACAGGACCGCGAGCTCGAGGCGGACGTGTTTGAGGAGCTCGACGAGCATCACCAACTCGAGTTCATCCGCGAGCGTCCCGACACGCAGGCCGCGGCGGTCGTGGCCCGTATGGCCGCAGACGACGCGGCCGATCTGATCGTCGAGATCGACCAGGAGCGCCGGGGGCGGATCCTCGCGCTGCTTCCGCCGGCGCAGCGACGCCAGATCGAAGCCCTGCTCGGCTACAACCCCTCGACCGCCGGGGGGCTGATGAGCCCCGACTTCATCAGCCTCGCTTCTGCTGGCACGGTCGCCCAAGCGCTCGCGAAGGTGCGCTCGAGCAAGCTCGGGGCCGGCACGCTGACCACGGTGTATTTGCTCGACGGCGAGGGCGGCCTGCGCGGCTCGGTGTTCGTGGTGACGCTGTTGCGCGCCGACGCGCACGAGGTGCTGGAGGAGATCGCCGAGCGGGAGCCGGTGTGGGTGGCGACGGACGCCGATCTTCCAGAGGTGGCGCGCATGATGACCGACTACAACCTGGTGATGCTCCCGGTGCTCGACGCAGACGAACGGATGGTCGGCGTGGTCACCGTCGACGATGTGCTCGAGCTCACGTTGCCGAGCGGCTGGCGCCGGCGCTTCGGCCTCGTACGCGACTGACCGCGCGTGGCGGTCCATTGCTAGGCTGAGTGCTCGACGACCCTGTACACGGCGCGTAGAGAGGAGGCCGGCATGGATCGAGAACAGCCACGAAGTACCCAGCTGGTCGTGCGCCCGTCGGGCCCGTCCCTCCTGGCCTGACCGCTGCCCGGGACTCTTTCCGCGCGGGCGTGCGCCGAGGTGCGACCCTGCGCGCGCCGAGACGTAACCCGTTGTCCCGCGAGCACGGAAAGGAGGTAACCCGAGATGGCCAAGGACTTGACGACGCCTGAGATGGTCGAGGCGATGACGGCGGCTGCGCCCGTTGAGCCGGCCACTGGCGTGCCTCCGGTTCTTGACGAGGCCCACATCGGCGACATTCGCGGGGCGCTGGGGACGATCCGAATGCAGGACAGCGGCGAGCGTCACGGGTGGCGCTCGCGCGCGATGGCACTACTGGCGATCATGGGCCCAGGCCTGATCGTGATGGTCGGCGACAACGATGCGGGCGGCGTCTCCACCTACGCGCAGGCGGGGCAGAACTACGGCACAAGCCTGCTGTGGGTGCTGTTGCTGCTGATCCCCGTGCTGATCGTCAACCAGGAGATGGTGATTCGCCTGGGCGCAGTCACGGGCGTCGGGCACGCGCGGCTGATCTTTGAGCGCTTCGGCAAGTTCTGGGGCGCGTTCTCAGTCGGCGATCTGTTCTTGCTGAACTTCCTGACGATCGTCACCGAGTTCATCGGCGTGAGCCTGGCGCTCGGCTACTTCGACGTCAGCAAGTACCTCGCAGTACCGATCGCCGCGCTGACGCTCGTGGCAATCACCTCTACTGGCAGCTTCCGCAGCTGGGAGCGCTTCATGTACGTGTTCGTAATCGCCAACTTCCTGGTGATCCCGTTGCTGGTGCTCGCACACCCAAACGTGGGCGACGTCGTCCATCACACCATCGTGCCGTCGATCGGCGGTGGCGCCAGCTCGACGGCCGTGCTGCTGATCATCGCGATCGTGGGCACGACGGTGGCTCCGTGGCAGCTGTTCTTTCAGCAGTCGAACATCATCGACAAGCGCATCACGCCGCGTTGGATCAACTACGAGCGCGCGGACACGGTGATCGGCGCGTTCGTCGTGGTGATTGGCGCAGGCGCGCTGATCGCGGTAACAGCGTTCGCCTTTGCAGGCAGCGCCGACTTCGGCCGCTTCTCCGACGCGGGGGCCGTCGCACACGAGCTTTCGCACCACCTGGGCTCCGCCGCCGGTACGTTCTTCGCGATCATCCTGCTGAACGCCTCGCTGATCGGCGCCGCCGCGGTGACGCTTGCCACCTCCTACGCGTTCGGCGACGTGTTCGGCGCCAAGCACTCGCTTAACCGCGGCCCGCTGGACGCGAAGCTCTTCTACGCGAGCTTCACCGCGATGGTGATGGCCGCCGCGGGCGTCGTGCTGATCCCAGGCGCACCGCTGGGTCTGATCACGACGTCCGTGCAAGCACTGGCGGGGGTGCTGCTGCCGAGCGCGACCGTGTTCCTGCTGCTGCTATGCAACGATCGCGACGTGCTCGGGCCTTGGTGCAACGCGCCGTGGCTAAACGCGGTCGCGAGCGTGATCGTCGGTGTGCTCGTCGAGCTCTCGCTGATCCTGATGGCGAGCACGATCTTCCCGAGCGTGAACGTAACGCACCTGTTCATATATCTCTCGCTCGCGTTTGCGGCGGTGCTCGTCGGGATGGCTGCGGTTGCCCTGCGCAACCGGCCAGGGGCAGCGGTCGAGGTCGCGAAGATCGCCAAGGAGCGGCGCAGCATGTGGACGATGCCGCCGCTGGCGCTGCTCGAGCGCCCGGTGTGGTCGCCAGGCCGTCGGGCTGGAATGCTGCTGTTGCGCGGATATCTCGTGGTGGCTGTGCTGCTGCTGGTCATCAAGACTGTCCAGCTCGGCCATTAAGTGTCGCTCGGCCGGGCCACTGAGCACTGGCGCAGGTGCGCCCAGAGCGCGCCGAGCGATCTATGTTGAACGGCGATGCTCCCGTTCTGGATCTCGATTGCCGTGCTGTCGCTTGCCCAGGGGGTGCTGGTGGCGCTACCCGGCGCGCTCGCGTGGAGCTTGCCAGCGCGCCTTCGCGGCCGGCGCTGGGCGGTGATCCCGCCGCTGTCGGTGATCGCGTTCGTGTTCGGCGCGCGCGCGGCCGAACACGCGAGCGCACAGGCGCTGACGTACCTCGCGCTCGGTGCGGTGCCGGTGCTCGCGGCGCTCGCGCTCGGCTTGTTCCTGTGGAATAGCCGCCCGCCGCTGCGCTCGCGGTTGCGGCGAGCACTGTCGGTGCTGCCGCTGTTCGCGCTGGCGTGGGCCGATCGCGGCGGCCTGGCGGGCGAGGCGGCGGCGCTGGTGCTCTCCGCGCTCAGCTGCGCAGCGCTCGGCGTGCTGCTTGCGACCGTGACGCCGCCGCGCTGGCTCGCGGCGGGAATCGTGGCGATGGCGCTCGCCGATACCGCGCTTGTGATCTCCGACCTGCTGCAGCGGCCCAACAACGCACTCAACGCCGCGCATCCGGTGGCGGGCCTACCGCAGCTTCAGAGCGAGGTGTTCGGCTCGGCCGTGATGGGCTACGGCGACCTTTTCATCGCCGGCGTGCTCGGCGGGCTGCTCGCGGCGACGGTCGGCCGCTCGCTGCAGCTGCGCGCCGCGGCGCTCACCGCGATCTTTGCGCTCGGCTTCGACCTGCTGTTTTTCCTGGTCGATGAGCTGCCCGCGACGGTGCCGGTGGCGCTCGCGCTGATCCTGATCGTGCTCACGCGCCGCGGGCGATCCGCTCTCGGAGCGGAAGCTCCGCCACATCGCCCGAGCGGCGCGGTACGGACCCCTCGGCTCCGAGCTCCGGCCGCGCGGTGATCGCTCTGGCCGTGATCTCCACCGCGTCGGGCGCCAGCACCTTGCGTTCGGAGGCCGCGCCCGCCTGCTCGATCTTGCGCACCTGCGGGATCACGCGATGGTCAAAGGAGCCGACCGCCTCGTTGTAGGCGCCGACCGCCGAGTCCAGCTGGCGGCCGAGCTTCGACAGCGGTTCGACGAAGCGCCCGAGGCGGCTGTGTAGCTCGCGCGCGGACTCCGCGATCTCGCGTGCGGACTCCGCGATCAGCTCCTGGCGCCAGCCATAGTGGACCGCCCACAGCAGACCGATCAGCGTCGTGGGCGTGGCCATCAGGACCTGCTGCTGGACGCCGTACTCGATCAGCGCCGGGTCCTGTGCGAGGGCTGCCTGGTAGATGCCATCGGAGGGCACGAACATCACGACGAACTCCGGCGTCGAGTCGAACTGGCGCTGGTAGCCCTTGGACGCGAGCTTGGCAATGTGCTCGCGCGTCTGGCGCGCGTGGCGCGCGGTATGCAGCTCGCGCTCGTCCTCGCCTGGGGCCTCTAGCGCGGACAGGTAAGCGTCGAGCGGCACCTTGGAATCGACCACGACCAGCTTGCCGCCGGGGAGGCGCACCAGCATGTCCGGGCGTAGCGTGCCCTCGCCGGTCTGGATCGTGCTCTGCTCGAGGAAGTCGCAGTGCGAGACCATCCCCGCCATCTCGACCACGTTGCGCAGCTGGATCTCTCCCCACGAGCCGCGCGTGCTCGGGCGCTTGAGCGCCGAGACGAGGTTGCCGGTCTCCTGGCGCAGCGTGCCGACCCCGTCGCCGAGGTGACGGATCATCTGCGCGAGCTCGCCCTGGGCCTGCCTGCGCTCGCGCTCCAACCGCCCGATCTCGCTCTCCATCCTGCCGAGCTTCTCCTGCACCGGCGCGATCACGCCCTTGATCTCCTCCGCGCGCCTGGCCATCTCGCCAGTCGCGCGCTCCTCCTCCGCGCGGCGCGCCTCAGCGACCCGCTGCGCGAGCGACTCGCCGGTCTGGGCGAGCACGTCGACGGAGATCGCCGTTAGCTCGTCGTGCATGCGCCCGCGGTTCGGCCGCACGAGCAAGGCCGCGCAGACCGCGCCAAGCAGCACTCCAACGATGAGCAGCACAATGTCCATGGTTTCGTCCTTCCGACTGCGACTGGAGACCGAACAAAAAAGAATGACGGCAGCTGCGGACGGGACCACCAATGCCGCGCGCGAGGGCTCGCGCGGAAGGTCTCTTCAGGAGGGCTGCCCCGGCGGCGCGATTCCGTGGCTAAGGTCGCCTCGTTTGGGAGGGTTGACGCTTGTGCGCCTTACACACCCGGCTTGACACAACTAACCCTGCTGGCTATGCTCATGGCAACCTCCCTGAGCCAGCAGCTTGGGGAGTACTGCATTGAGGGATGAGTTTTATTGAGGGGCCGTGCCTGCGGGCCAGGCCCGCACGCACGTATTGGAGGATGTGAGATGGCAGCCATGAATGGCTCTGCAGCTTCGTTCCATGGACACGGGCGTCTGCTCGGGTGCTGTACGGCGCTCGCGCTGATGCTCGCGGCGTTCGTGCTGGCGCCGGTGACCGCCAACGCCCAGGAGCCGAAAACAAGCACCTACCTTGCCCTTGGTGACTCGATCTCCTTCGGTTACTCCGAGGAAAGGTTCAACAACCACTTCCCGACAGACTCGCCGTCCTACTTCGAAGAAGGAGTGGCAAACGACTTCGTCAAGCTGCTGGGCAAAAGCAGCGAGATCGGCAAGGAAATCAGGCTCGTCAACGACGCCTGCCCCGGCGAGACCTCGAACGGGTTGATCGGCGAAAACCCGGCTTTGGGCGGCGAAACATCGACCGAGTCGATCGAAGAAGTAGAAGGTAAACCCGCCGAAGACTTCCCGGCAGGCGGCTACCAGGGGCTCGGCGACTGGCACCCGTGCAAATACACCTTCGTCAATCACCTGCCGTTGCACAACGGCGGCTACTTCGAAGGCGCCAAAGAAGTGTCACAGCTGGAAGAGGCACTTGCCAGCATTGCCTCGACGAAAAGCCCGGTCAAGGCGATCACCCTGAACATCGGATCCAACGACGAGCTTGCAGCTATCGCCCAGTGCAAGAATGAAGTCATCCTTGAATTCACGAAAACCGGCAAAAGCAAATACGGTGCAACGATCGAAGGTGCCGTCATCGCGTGCATCACGGAGACCTCGAAAAACGTCACCGTGCCGCACATCCTCAAAAACATCGGCGACATCCTCGGCGTGATCGACGGCTCTGGCTACACCGGGCCGATCGTGCTGATGGGCTTCTACAACCCGGACACGTTCATCCTGCCGGGTAGCGACACCCTGCAGAAAGCCACCAACGAAGCGGTCGAAGCAGACATCCTGCCTGCGTTCAAAAGCAACGTGACCTTCGCGAACCCGTTCCCGGTGTTCAACAAGGACTCGGGCACGAATGCAACCAAGGAGAAAGAAGCGATCTGCAAGTACACCGAAATGTGTAACCCGAACGACCCAGGTGGAGAAAAAGACGAAGGCGACATCCACCCGACGGTCAAGGGCTACAAAGAGCTCGCGAAGCTGGTCAACGCGGCGTACCTGGCCAACCCAGCGACACCGTAGTTATCTGAGCAAGCAGTAACACGAGCGCACTTGGGGCGCCCGGGCCTACTCGGCCGGGCGTCCCCTTTGCTGCTCATAGCGCCGTGCGGCCGCTTCGAGGATCCCCAGCATCGCCGGTGCCGCGGGCACCAGGCGCGCCCCTGCGGGCGCGGCGGCGACCACCTGGCGCACCGGCGGTGTGGGGGAGAGCGTGCGGATGGCGATGTCCTCGCGCACGACCGACAGCGCGAGCTCGGGGATCAACGCGACGCCGACCCCGGCGGCCACGAGACCCTGAACGGTCTGGTAGTCGTCGCTCTCGAACGCGACGTTTGGCTCGAAGCCGGCCGCGTGGCAGCTGCGCACGACATGACGAGCGCACGGGCTTGCGCTCGACGTCTGCACCCAGGCTTCGCCCGCGAGGTCCTGCAGCCGCAGGCGCTCCTTGGCCGCGAGCGGGTGCGCGTGCGGCAGCGCCAGGTACATCGGGTCCTCGAGCAGGTCCGTGCGCATCAGCTCGTGCGCAGGCAGCGCCTCGCCGGCGAACTCGAACAGCAGCGCGAGGTCGAGCTCGCCTGCGCGCAGCCGCGTCACGATCGCCTCCGGCTCGCCCTCGGCGAGCGTCAGCTCGACCGCTGGGTAGGAGGCGCGAAACTCGGCGATCGCAAGCGGCATCAGCGTGGCCCCGGCTGTGGGGAACGAGGCCACGCGCAGCCGCCCGCCGCGTAGGCCGGCGATCGCCGACAGCGACCCCTCGGCTGCATCCAGGCGCGCGAGGATGCCCTCGGCGTGGCCCACGAGCGTGTGGCCGGCTGCCGTGAGGCTGACACCGCGCGGATGGCGCTCCACGAGGGCC
The DNA here is from genome assembly GCA_963735615.1 of uncultured Solirubrobacteraceae bacterium. Taxonomy (GTDB): domain Bacteria; phylum Actinomycetota; class Thermoleophilia; order Solirubrobacterales; family Solirubrobacteraceae; genus Palsa-744. The sequence continues at coordinate 413,247 of CAVTLO010000001.1, read as the reverse complement.
AGTCCTGTCTCGGCCTCGAGCGTGGCGATCTGCTGGGAGACCGCCGACTGGGTGTAGGCGAGCGCTGCAGCCGCAGCCGAGAACGAGCCGTGGTAGGCGACCTCCTTCAGGACCTTCAGGCGGACGACGTTAAGCATTAGCCAATCTTATATCAGGAATCACTATAATTATTGGTGCTGATGGCAGGCGGATGTCAAGATTGAGCGAAAGCCGACCGAAAGATCCAACACACCAACTTGCCGGCCTCGTGGCCGACCACACAAGGAGAGAGTCAGATGCCCACCAAGATCATTGTTTCCTACGACGGCACCGCCAACGAGGAGGACGCGATCACGCTCGGTCGCGTGCTCGGTAGCGCTGGCGCCGAGGTATCGCTTGCATACGTGCGTCACAACCCCGAGACCGACAGCGTGCGCGAGGAGATCGCACAGGCTGAGGCCGAGAGCGTGCTCGACCAGGGCGTCGAGCTGTTGGGCGTCGCCGGCGCGACCCGTCACGTCGTCACCGACCGCTCTACGCCGCAGGGGCTTGCCGCTCTGGCCGCGCGCGAGGGAGCCGACGTGATCGTGTTCTGCTCTGACTCGCACACCGCCAAGGGCCACGTCGCCGTCGGCAACTCCGCTGAGCGCCTGCTCGAGGGCGGGCGCACCGCGATCGCGATCGCGCCCGTGGACCTCGCCGCGCGTCTGGAGGGCTCAACGATCCAGCGGATCGTCGCGGTCGGTGATGCCGACGGTGGCGCCCGCCAGACGGCAGAGACGCTCGCACGGGCGCTCGGGGCGACAGTGGAGCCCGTCGCCAACGACCAGGCGGACCTGCTCGTGATCGACTCCCGCGCCGACGCAGCGCAGGGTCAGGTCTCGCTCAGCTCCTCCGCCTCGCACCTGATCGAGACGGCCACCTGCCCGGTGCTCGTCGTGCCGCGTGGTGTGACGCTGGCCTTCAGCGCCACCGCGCACGCCCCGGCCGCCGCATAGAGGCTTTGCGATCGCGCACGTGCGCGCGGCCACGGACCTAGCGAACGGTCCGGCCGTGCGCACGTGCGAGCAGGTAGCGCGCGAGCGCCGCCGCGAAGTCCAGCGTGCCGCCGAGGAGATGGCCCGCGGGACCCGTCCACAGCCACGCCTCCCAGTGGCGCGCGCGTGAGGGGCTTCGCTGAGGCTGCATCGAGCGGCACGGTATCGTGGCGCAGGTGCCAGTCGCCCTCAAGACAACCGTCACCGAGCTCGGTGACTCGCGTGTGCGCCTGCAGGTGCAGGTGCCACCGGGCGAGGTCGAGGGTCGCCTTGAGCGCAAGGCGCAGCAGCTCGGGCGGGAGCTGAAGCTCCCGGGCTTTCGCCGCGGCAAGGTGCCCGCGCCGCTCGTGATCCAGCGGATCGGCCGCGAGGTGGTGCTCGAGGAGGCGGTGCGCGACACGCTCTCAAGCTGGTACTCGGATGCGATCGAGAGCGCCGGCATCGTGCCGGTGGGCGATCCGCAGCTCGATCTCGGTGAGCTGCCCTCACATGGCCAGGCGCTCGAGTTCTCGATCGAGATCGGCGTGTTGCCGAAGGCCGAGCTCGGCGACTACAGGGGCCTGGAGGTAGGACGCCGCGAGCCCGAGGTCGCAGATGAGCAGATCCAGCAGGAGATCGACGCGATGCGCGAGCGCCTTGCGCGGCTGCAGACCGCCGAGCGCCCCGCTGCTGCGGGCGACTTCGTCGTCGTCGACTACGTCGGCTCGCTCGCCAGCGAAGCCTCCGACGGCGAGCAGCTCTGGGAGCCGTTCGCTGGCGGCGAAGGCCGCGACCAGCTCGTCGAGCTGGGTTCCGGCAACCTGATTTCAGGCTTCGAGGAGGGCCTGCTGGGCGCGGTCGCGGGAGAGACCCGTACCGTCGCGCTCACGTTCCCCGCCGATTACGGCAACGAGGAGCTCGCAGGGCGCGAGACGTCGTTCGAGATCACCATCAAGGAGGTCAAGCTCAAGGAGCTACCAGACGTCGACGAGGACTTCGCCATCGACGCCGGCTTCGACGATCTCAAAGAGCTGCACGAGGACATCCGCAAGCGGCTGCTGGAAGTCGACGAGCAGCGGATCGACGCCGAGTTTCGCCAAGCCGCGCTCGACGCGGCGGTGGCCGGCGCGAGCGTGGCGGTCACACCCGAGCTGGTCAAGGCGCGAGCGCGCGAGATGTGGGAGCGGATGCTGCACTCGCTGTCACACCGCGGCATCACGCGCGAGGCATACCTGCAGATCGTCGGACGCCAGGAGGGGGAGATCCTCGCCGAGATGGAGCCTGAAGCCGAGCTCGCGCTGCGCCGCGAGGCGGTGCTTACGGCGGTTGTCGCAGCTGAGGGCATCGACCCCTCAGAGGACGCGCTGCTGCAGGCGCTTGCGCCGACCGCCGAGCGGGAGGGGATCGAGCCGCAGAAGCTGCTCGCGGAGCTGCGCCGCGGCGGACGCCTGGAGGAGGTGCGCGAGGATCTCGCAGCGCGCGAGGCGATCGATCTGATCGCAGACGCCGCGAAGCCAATCCCGCTCGCCCAGGTTCACGCCCGCGAGGCGCTGTGGACACCCGCGAAGGACGCAGAGCAGGCGAGCGGCGCAGCCAGCGAGCCGGCGAGCGCGCCGCCGCGATTGTGGACCCCCGCCGATCGAGGACCGGCCAGCTAGCCTTGTAGAGGAATCTGGCCGACGAGGCGAAACAAAGGCGAGGACTATGCGCCGGAAGCGAGGACAATGAGCCCACTTGTACCGATGGTCGTCGAGCAGACCTCACGCGGCGAGCGTGCGTTCGACATCTACAGCCGCCTGCTCAACGAGCGGATCATCTTCCTCGGCACGCCTGTCGATGACCAGATCGCCAACCTGATCGTCGCCCAGTTGCTGCACCTGGAGTCGGAGGACCCCGAAAAGGATGTCTCGCTGTACATCAACTCCCCGGGCGGCTCGGTGTATGCGGGCCTGGCGATCTACGACACGATGCAGTTCATCAAGCCCGACGTGCAGACGATCTGCGTTGGCATTGCGATGTCGATGGGCGCGCTGCTGCTGGCCGGAGGTGCCGCCGGCAAGCGCATGGCGTTGCCCAACGCCAAGATCCTGATCCATCAGGTCTCCTCGAGCTTCCAGGGCCAGGCGACGGACATCGAGATCCACGCCAAGGAGATCATCGACGTGCGCCGGCGGCTGGACGAGATCATCGCCAAGCACACCGGCAAAGAGCTCGAGCAGGTGCGGACCGATACCGAGCGCGACTACTTCATGAGCTCGGAAGAGGCAAAGGACTATGGCATCATCGATCGTGTGATCTCCGAGCATTAGCTCGGGCTCGCGCGGTCAGCAGCAGGGAGCGTCAAGGGATATGGCCAGACCCACAGATTCCAACGAGCAGCTACTGTGCAGCTTCTGCGGCAAGTCCCAGCGACAGGTCAAGAAGCTGATCGCTGGGCCTGGTGTGTACATCTGCGACGAGTGCATCGATCTCTGCAACGAGATCATCGACGAGGAGCTCTCGGCACCGCCGGCGTTCGACATCGAGAACCTGCCCAAGCCGCGCGAGATCTACGAGGTCCTCGACGAGTATGTCGTCGGGCAGGACCCCTCCAAGCGCACGTTGTCGGTCGCCGTCTACAACCACTACAAGCGCGTGCAGATGATGATGTCCGGCGACTCGGACATCGAGCTGCAGAAGTCGAACATCCTGCTGCTCGGCCCCACCGGCTGCGGCAAGACGCTGCTCGCGCAGACGCTCGCGCGGATCCTCAACGTGCCGTTCGCGATTGCCGACGCCACCGCGCTGACCGAGGCGGGCTACGTCGGCGAGGACGTCGAGAACATCCTGTTGAAGCTGATCCAGGCCGCTGACTACGACGTCAAGAAGGCGGAAACGGGGATCATTTATATCGACGAGGTCGACAAGATCGCGCGCAAGGCCGACAACCCGTCGATCACTCGCGACGTCTCCGGCGAGGGCGTGCAGCAGGCGCTGTTGAAGATCCTCGAGGGGACCCAAGCGTCGGTGCCGCCACAGGGCGGGCGCAAGCATCCCCACCAGGAGTTCTTGACGATCGACACGACCAACGTGCTGTTTGTCTGTGGCGGGGCGTTCGCCAACCTCGACAAAGTGATCGAGCGGCGGATCGGCCACAAAGGCGTCGGCTTCGCCGCTGCGATCGAGGCAAAAGCCGAGCGCGACACGGGCGAAGTGTTCGAGCAGTGCCTGCCGGAGGATCTGATCGAGTACGGGTTGATTCCCGAGTTCATCGGTCGCCTGCCGGTGATGTCGGCGGTGCACCAGCTCACGCGTGAGGACCTCGTGTCGATCCTCGTCGAGCCGCGCAACGCCCTGGTCAAGCAGTTCCAGCGCTTCTTCGCCTTCGACGGGATCGAGCTCGTCTTCTCCGACGACTCGCTGGTGGCGGTCGCCGAGAAGGGCCTCGAGCGCGAAACCGGCGCGCGCGGGCTGCGCTCGATCATCGAGGAAATCCTGCTCGAGGTGCAGTTCGAGCTGCCCTCCCGCCGCGACGTCAAGAAGTGCGTCGTCACCAAGGAGACCGTCGAAAAGGGGCTAACCCCGACGCTCGTCACCGAAGCCGCGCCCGAGGAGGCCGAGGACGCCTCGCTGCGCGAGGAGTCGGCCTAGTCGCCGAGCGCGCTCGGGGGCCCGGCCGCTACCATCGCGGCTATGCCCAGGCGCGCTGCCGTCCCCACGTCGAAGCTCGACCGCACGCCCGTACCCTCCTGGGTGCGGGCGCTGCCGTGGGTTGCGATCGTCCAGGGCAGTGTGGCGATCGGCCGGCGCTGGCGGGCGCTGTCTGCGAAGGACCGCGCGCGCCTAACCCGCCTGCTCCGCGAGTCCAGAGGCAGCGTTGGCAACCTCAGCATCAGACAGCGCTTGGAGCTGCGCGCGCTCGTGCGCAGGCTCGACCTCGCGGGCCTTGGACGCGAGCTGCTCCCGCTCGCACGCGACGGTCGGGGCCGGCGTAGGGGTCGGGGCAGGCGTTGTCGCAAGCGCGCGTGAACTGGACGGAGGCGCAAGCCGAGCGCAAGCTGCGCTCGCTCGAGCTGTTCGGGATGCGCTTCGGTCTCGACAGGATGCGGCGGATGATGACCGCGCTGGGCTCGCCCGAGCAGCGCTTCGAGGCGATCCACGTGCTCGGCACGAACGGCAAGTCCTCGACCACGCGGATGACGGCCGCGATCCTCGAACGCCACGGTCTCAGAACGGGCACATATACCTCGCCGCACCTGATCTCCTATCGCGAGCGTGTCCTGATCGATGGGCGCGAGCTGGACGCGGAGTCCTTCGCTGCAGCGATCGCCCGCGCCTCCGCGGCGGCCGAACGCGTCAACCGCACGCTCGCCGAGGACGATCACGTCACGCAGTTCGAACTCCTCACTGCTGCTGCGCTGTGGGAGATGGCTCGCCAACAGGTCGACGTGGCGGTCGTCGAGGCCGGGCTTGGTGGGCGCTACGACGCGACCAGCGTGATCGAGCCTCGCGTGACGGTGCTCACCAACGTCGGGCTCGAGCACACGCGCTGGCTGGGGCCGACGATCAAAGACATCGCCGAGGAGAAGCTCGCGGTCGTACGACCGCATACGGCGCTCGTGCTCGGCGAGAGCCTCGCTGCGCCGGCGCTGGCGGTGGCCGAACGGGTGGCCGGCGAACGCGAGGTGCCGATCGTGCGTCCGCGCGCCGGCACCTCGTCGACGATCGAGCTACTCGCACGGGGTAGCTTCCAGCGGCGCAACTTCGAGCTCGCGCGGGCCGCCGCCGAGGCATACCTGCAGACGCGCGGCATCCCGCTGAGCGAAGGTGCGGTGGCGCAGGCCGCCGCCGCGACGGCAGTCCGCGGACGGCTGCAGTTGCTCGAGGATGACCCGCCGACCGTGCTCGATGGGGCCCACAACCCCGACGCGGTCGCGGCGCTCGTAGAGTCGCTGCCGGACGTATTGGATGCCCCACCCGCGCCGCTGGCACTCGTGCTCGGCGTGCTCGACGACAAGGACGCTGCCGGCATGCTCGCCGCGTTGATGCCGCTCGTCGCGCGCGCGTGGTTCACCGCGCCGCCGTCCAGCCGCGCGCTCTCGCCCGCCGCGCTGCAGTCGCTCGCACGCCAGCTCGGCTTCGAGGCGACCGCCAGCGAGCCCCAGCCCGCGCGCGCGCTCGCGCAGGCCCGACGTTGGGCCGACGAGCACGGTGGGGCTGTGCTCGCGACTGGATCGGTGTATCTCGTCGGCGAGCTGCTCAGCCAAATCGAGCGCTCCGACGGCGTGGCGCTGCAGGCGCCTGCTCGTGGGAACTCGGTCAGATGAGCGACGACGGTCCGTCGGTGCTCACGATGATCGGCGCCGTGGCGCTGATCGTCGCGCTCGTGATCCTCGTATTTTTCGCTGCAGGCTACGGTTTCGGCCGCCTATTTCTCTAAACTCAGCCGGCCGATGCACCCCTTCGCATATTTCGGAATCGAAAGCAGCGGCTTGAATCTGGCCGTCGATCTGCTGATTCTGTTCGTCGTCGTCCTGTACCTGTCGCTGATCTACTGGACCTACGCAGATGCGCGTCGGAGGATCCTCGACCCGATGCTCGTCGGCTGCGCAACCGCAGCGTCGCTGTTCCCGTTCGTGGGCACGGTCATCTACATGATCCTGCGCCCGCCGGAGTACCTCGAGGATGTACGCGAGCGGGAACTGGAGACCCAGGCGGCCGAGGCGCGCCTGAAGCAACTGGATCAGACGCTTTGCCCACACTGCAGCTACCGCGTGGAGCAGGACTTTGTCCGCTGTCCCAGCTGCCTGCGCAAGCTCAAGGAGCGCTGCGCGAGCTGCTCGCGTCCACTCGACCAGGCGTGGACGATCTGCCCCTACTGCGAGGCCGACGTCCCGGGTCTGTCAGCGCCGCGCTCGCGGCGCCGTCGCAGCGCCGATCGGTCGGCGCTGGAGAGCGACGTGACCGAGCTCAGCGCCTCGTCGGCCTCATCTTCAGAGGCCGACGCGGAGGCGGGGGAGCCTGCGCTGGCCTCCGAGCCCGCGGCCGCAAGGCCCCGCGGTGCACGCGCGAGCCGCCCCGGCGGTCGCGCACGGCCGAGTACCTGAGCAGTCCCTCCGCGGACCGAGCTGCACCGTCAAGACCGACCAAAGGAACCCATGGACCGAACGCTGATCCTTGTAAAGCCCGACGCCTTCGCACGCGGCCTGAGTGGCGAGATCATCGCTCGCTTCGAGCGCAAGGGCCTGCGCATCGCCGCGCTGCGGCATATGACCGTCGCGCGCGAGCTCGCCGAGCGCCACTACGCCGAGCATGCCGAGCGGCCGTTCTTCGGTGAGCTGGTCGAGTTCATCACCTCGGGCCCGATCGTCGCGATGGTGCTCGAGGGAGCCGACGCGGTCAAGGCGGCGCGACAGCTGATCGGCGCGACCAATCCGCTCGAGGCGGCCACTGGCAGCATTCGCGGCGACTTCGCGATCGAGATGGGGGCCAACATGGTGCACGGCTCCGATTCGCCGGAGTCCGCCGCGCGCGAGGCCGCCCTGTTCTTCCCGGACCTTTAGAGCACCGCCGCTTCGCCGCTGACAGGTGCCAGCTCCCCGCGCACCGCTCCCGCTTGTGCTCGCGTCGCGCTCGCCGCAGCGGCGAGCGCTGCTCGAGCGCCTGGGTGTTCCCTTCACGATCAGGGCGACGGATGCGAGCGAGCTCGAGCAGGGCGAGGATCCCGCGGCAGTGGCTGTCGAGAACGCCCTGCGCAAGGCCCGAGCCGCGCAGCGTCCGGGAGCGCCGGAGGCGGTGCTCGGCTGCGACACGATCGTCGTCCTAGACGGTGTGATCTACGGCAAGCCAGCGGATGCCGCCGCAGCGCGCGCGACGTTGTCGGCGCTCGGCGGACGCACACACGAGGTGATCAGCGGGCTCGCGCTGCTGATCGCCGACGGCCAATCGGCGAGCGTCGAGCGCACGGCGTTGGCACGCACGCGGGTCACGTTCCGGGCGCTCGATCGGGAGCTGCTCGACTGGTACGTCGCCACGGAGGAGTGGCGTGGACGCTCGGGCGGATACGCGATCCAGGGCGCGGGCGCGGCGCTGGCGCTCGTGATCGACGGCGAGGTCGAGAACGTTGTCGGCCTGCCGCTTCAGACACTGGTTGATCTCGATCCAGAGCTGTTCGTTCGCTAGACTGCCCGTCGGGTGCGCCCCGATGGAGCGCCGGCCGCCGACGCGTCGCGATCGAGCGGCGCCGGGCCGGATTTGAGCGTGCCCCCTCTCTCTATACATGGGCATCTTCAGCTATCTGACAGGGTTCGGCGGTCGCGACATGGCGGTCGACCTGGGCACCGCCAACACGCTCGTATACGTACGCGGGCGGGGCATCGTCCTGTCCGAGCCGAGCGTGGTGGCGATCGACTCGCGCACCGGCGAAGTGCACGCCGTTGGGATCGAGGCCAAGCGCATGCTCGGCCGCACGCCGGGCACGATCCAGGCGATCCGCCCCCTCAAGGACGGCGTGATCGCGGACTTCGACGTGACCGAGCAGATGCTCAGGCACTTCATCCAGAAGGTCCACCAGAATCGCTGGGCGCACCCGCGCGTGGTCGTATGCGTGCCGTCGGGCGTCACCGGCGTTGAGAAGCGCGCCGTCGAGGAGGCGTGCCTGTCGGCCGGCGCGCGCACCGCCTATCTGATCGAGGAGCCGATGGCGGCGGCGATCGGCGCGGGGCTGCCGGTGGGCGAGCCGACTGGCTCGATGGTCGTTGACATCGGTGGCGGCACTTCCGAGGTCGCGGTCATCTCGCTCGGCGGGATCGTCGTCTCGCAGTCGATCCGCGTCGGCGGTGATGAGATGGATGAGGCAATCATCAACTACGCCAAGAAAGAGTACAAGCTGCTAATCGGCCAGCAGACCGCCGAGGAGCTGAAGCTCGAGATCGGCTCCGCGTGCCCGATGGCCGAGGAGCTGCAGGCGGAGATCCGCGGTCGCGACATGGTCGCCGGGCTGCCCAAGACGGTCGTGCTGACCAGCGAGGAGATTCGCCAAGCACTCGAAGAACCGCTCAACCAGATCATCGAAGCCGTCAAGGAGACGCTCGACCGCACCCCCCCGGAGCTGGCCTCGGACATCATGGATCGCGGCATCATGCTCGCTGGCGGCGGCTCGCTCCTGCAGGGACTCGACGAGCGGCTGCGCGAGGAGACACAGATGCCCGCGCACCTCGCCGAGTCGCCGCTGACGTGCGTGGCGGTCGGCTCGGGACGTTCGCTGGAGGAGTTCGAGGCGATCCACCGCTCGAACCGCACCTCGCGCAATCGACGCAGGCGATAGGTGTTGCGACGACCCGCCTGTCGCGTGGGTACTCTGTCGAGCTAACGCTTCGGAAGGTAGTCATCGGTGCACGACAAGACGGTCCGGCGTCGACGAGCGGTCCTTGGCCTGCTCGTCGTGCTCTCCCTGCTGCTTCTGACGGCCTACTTTGGTGAGGCTCCCAACGGGCGCCTACACGCGGTTCAACGCGACTTCCTGACGGTCGTCTCACCGCTGCAAGATGGCGCCAACAAGGCGCTGAAGCCCGTGCGCGACTTGTTCGACTGGTTCGGCAACGCGCTGCACGCGAAAAGCCAGCTGGCGCAGTCGGTCAAGCAGGTCGACAAACTCCGCCGCGAACTCGTCGCCGACCAGGCCGAAAAACGCACCGAGCATCAGCTGCTGGCGATCTACCATCTCGATCAGCTGGGCGTCAGCGATTACCGCCCGGTGACCGCCGAAGTGGTAGGCAAAAATCCGGAGATCTGGTATTCGACGGTCACAATCGACGCGGGTGAATCGGCCGGTGTGCGTCTCAACGATCCGGTGATCAACGGCGAAGGCCTGGTCGGCAAGGTCGCGCAGGTCGCATCCGACGGCGCCCTCGTCGATCTCATCACCGAGAGCTCGATGGGCGTCTCGGCGAGGATCGGCACGAGCGAGGCGACCGGTCTCGTGCAGCCGAAGGTGGGAGAACCGAACGACCTGCTGCTGCAATACCTGCCCGGGAGCTCTCAGCCGAACGTCGGCGAAAACGTCGTCACCTCCGGCACTGTCGGCAACGGCGAATCGCTCTACCCGCCCGGTCTGCTGATTGGGCAGGTGACCTCGGTGAACGAAGAAAGCGCATACAAGTCCGTAAACGTGCGGCCGTTCGCCAACCTGCACGACCTCGGCATCGTGCAGGTGCTGACATCTGGCGCAGGAACGCGACCGTCGAATCTGAGCCGGTTGGTCACCAACCTGCCCGCCGGTCAGAGCGCCGCCAGCGGCGAACAGCTGGCCTCCACGCAGGTGGGTGGATGAACGGCGCCGCATCGAGCTCGCTGGCACTGCGCCTGGGTGTGTTTGCGCTCGTCGTCGTGTTCTTTCAGGTTGGGGTCGTCTCCGAGCTGCCCGTGTTCGGCGTGAACGCCGACATCTGTTCGCTGCTGGTGGCGTTCGTTGGGCTGATGTGCGGCTCGAGTATCGGCGCCGCCTGCGGCTTCGCGGTCGGCCTGTTCGTTGACCTCGCGCTGTTGCAGACGCTCGGGCTGACCTCACTGGTGTTCACGTTGGTCGGCTACTGGTGCGGACGGCTGCGTGAGCTGCGCGACCCTCAGGCGGCGCTCACACCGCTGCTCGTCGGTGCCGGTGCGTCAGCCATCTCGCTCGTCGGCTACTCGCTGATGGAGTTCATGCTCGGCGTTGACGCCCCCGTCAGCTTCGAACTGCTGCGCGAGATCGTGCTCGGGGTCGTCGTCAACACGATCGTCGCCCTGCCGATGTGGGCGCTGACGCGCCGCGCGCTCGAGGGCGCCCTACCCGATGATCCCCGTCGCCGTCGCCAGCGGCGCACATACACGACCGGCGGTTTGAGCCCGCTGAGCAAACCGTGAGCGCGATCGAGCCCGCGCGGCCGCGCGATCCGCGTGTGCCGGTCTCGCCGCAGCTGGCGTTTCGCGTGGCGATCATCGGCGGTGTGGTGATGGTGATGTTCGGCGTGATCTTTTTCCGGCTGTGGTATCTGCAGGTCCTCTCCGGCGAACAGTACGTCCAGCAGGCGGACAACAACGGCGCGCGCCATCTTCCAATCCCAGCGCCGCGCGGAGAAATCCTCGACCGCGACGGCCGGCCGATCGTGAGCAGCACGGTCACCAACGCCGTACGGGTCGTGCCCGACGAACTGCCCGCTGGGATCTTCTCCCAGGTGGCCGAATACCAGCAGAGCCTCGCCGCCGCAGAAGCTGCGCGCCAGGTGGCCGTCAAGCAGCTCTCGGGATATGAGGCGGCGCTGGGCGGCGTTCGGCGCAAGACACTCGCACAACGGAGCGAGCTAAATCGCCTGCAGCACGAGACCAGCCCGCCGCGCGTGGCGGTGCCGCCGCTGCCCCGCTCCGCGGTCAGCTTGCGGCAGCTGTTCAGGCGCCTCGGCCGCGTGATCCACCTCAGCTCGCGCACGATCGACGAAGACGTTGTCGAGGGGGTCACCGCCACGCCCTACGCCCCGGTGACCGTCAAGACCTCCGCGCCCGGCGCGCTGACCATCCTCGGCGAGCGCGCCAGCGAATTCCCGGGGGTAGTGCAGGAACCGGTCTCGATCCGCGAATACCCCGACGGCGAAATGGCCGCGCAGATCCTCGGCTACGTCGGGCAGGTCAACAAAACCGAGCTCGAATCGCCGGCGTTCCGCGGCGTGCAGCAGGGCACGATCGTCGGCCAAGCGGGTTTGGAGTACTACTACGACCACTACCTCAGCGGCGTGCCCGGCGTGCGGCGGATCGCTGTCAACGCTGAAGGTCAGCCCGTCCCGAGCAAACTCACGCCAACGCCGCCGCGTCCAGGGCACATCCTGCAGACGACGCTCGACCTGGGGCTGCAGAAGGCGAGCGAAAAGGCGCTGCTGGAAGGCATGGAACACGCGCGCGCCGGCGGCAAACCCGCGATCGCCGGCGGCTTCGTCGCGCTCGACCCACTCAACGGCGAAGTGCTCGCGATGGGCTCCTATCCGAGCTTCGACCCCAACAAGTTCGCCAAACCGATGACCGAAGCCGAATACGGAAAGCTGACGGGCCGCAACGGTGACGAACCAGGGCGGCTGACCGATCTGGCCGACGAAGGCGAATACCCCACCGGCTCGACCTTCAAGCCGATCACCGCGATGGCGGCGCTCGAAGCCGGCGTGATCAACCCCACCGAGGGCCTTGGCGCGGGGGAATGCATCTACGTCTCGACCGAGAAATTCTGCAATGCCGGGCTCGACAACTACGGTGCGGTGGGGCTCGTCGAAGCGCTGAAGGTCTCCTCCGACACTTACTTCTTCACCGTCGGCAAGCTGGCCAACGAACACGGCGGCGAAATCATCCAGAAGAAGGCCCACGAACTGGGCGTGGGGGAGCCGACCGGCATCGACCTGCCGAGCGAGTTCCCCGGTGTGGTCCCGAGCCGCAGGTGGCTGGCCGAACAGAACGCGCTCGAAGCCAAATGCCAGCACGAACACCACGGCCAGCCGTGCTACATCGTCGCCGAACCTGGAGCGCCGTGGACCGTTGGATACAACATGGACCTGGCGGTCGGGCAGGGAGATCTGTTGACCGACCCGCTACAGATGGCGGTCGCCTACTCGACGCTCGCCAACGCCTACCGCAACGGTGGCAACGGCACCGTCGTGACCCCGCACCTGGGCAAGCAGATCGACGAAGCCAACCACAACCTCGTGCAGACGCTGCGCTTCCCCAGCCGCCACGTGCACCTCAACTACGAAGACCTGAGCCTCGTGATGGAAGGCATCCACGAGGCCGCCAGCGCTCAGGGCGGCACCTCGACGCCGGTGTGGGTCGGTTGGAACCAGGAAGAAGATCCGGTGTACGGGAAGACCGGTACGGCCGAACGCACGGGGCACGTGGAACAGTCCTGGTACATGTGCTACATCGGCAACGCGCAGCGCCCGATCGTGATCGCCGTGACCGTCGAGGAAGGCGGCTTCGGCGCCGAAACGGCCGCGCCGATCGCGCGCCTGATCGCCTCGCAGTGGTACGGCAAGCCGAAGAAGTTCGTCGCGGGGAGCTCGAAGACATTTTGAGTCCGCTCAGCCCGATCAAGCCCGCCGAGGAGGCTATCGAGGCGTCGCCGTCGCGTGCCCTGCGCCTGCCGCTGGACCCGCTGCTGACGCTCGCCGTCATCGGGCTCGGCGTCTGCTCGATCGTGACGCTGAACGCGGCCACGGGCAACCTGGCGCGTAAGCTGACCGGCGACGCTCACTACTACGTCGATCGCCAAGCGATCTACCTGGCGGTCGGATTCGTAATGATGCTGGGCGTCTCGCGCCTGGACTACGCGCGCCTGCGCCGACACAAAAACGCGATCTATGGGGCGCTGATCTTCAGCATCCTCGCGGTGCTCGGCCTCGGCCGGTCGGCCAACGGCGCGCAGCGCGCGATCAACTTCCCGCTGTTCTCCTTCCAGGCCTCCGAGCTCGGCAAGATCCTGCTGATCCTGGCGCTGTCGGCGTTCATCGTCGAGCGCTCGCGGCGGCTGCGCGAGCGCGACACGACCGTGCGCGTGCTGATCGCAGCGCTCATACCAGCAATGTTCGTCATCGCTCAACCCGACCTCGGCTCAGGCCTGGTCTACATGACGATCGCCTGCATGCTGCTATTCGTGGCGGGCACCTCCTGGCGACACCTCGCGGGGCTCGCGGCGCTCGTGTGCGTGGCGATCGCGTTTGTGCTGGTCGCCGGCCCCGCCGTTGGGGTCCATGTGCTCAAGCCCTACCAGGTCGAACGCCTGACGGCCTTCCTGCACCCAACGAGCTCGCAGAAGGAAGTTGAAGCCAAGGAACGCGAAGCGAAGGAAGGCGTGCCCGACCCCACTTATCAGCAGCAGCAGTCGAAGATCGCGATCGGTTCGGGCGGCAAGACCGGCCGCGGTGCGAACGCCAGCCAGGTGCCCTATGGGTTCGTGCCCGAGAGCGATACCGACTTCGTGTTCGCGGCGCTCGGTGAAAAGTACGGCTTCGTCGGCGCCGGACTCGTGCTGCTGCTGTACGCGCTGCTGATATCGCGCATGCTGCGCGTGCTGGTGATGGCCAAGGATCTGTTCGGCTCACTGATTGCCGCCGGCGTAGCAGCTATGCTCATATTCCAGGTCTTTGTCAACGTAGGGATGACTATTGGGATCATGCCAATCACCGGCGTCACGCTTCCGCTCATGAGCTACGGTGGCTCGTCGGTGATCGCAACCCTGCTTGGCGTTGGCCTGTTGCAGTCGATCTATGTCCAGGCGCGCACCTCAGCAGCGCTGAAGGGTCGCGTACTGCGCTACTAGATCAATGACTGCCGAGCCAATGTCCGCCGAGCATCCCTCATCAGACCACCATCGCGGCTTCGCGCGGGGTGCTTCCCAGCTGGCGCTCCGGGTACGCGCAGGCTCGCCGACCCGGCGCCCCTCCGCCCGATGCTCGGCCCATTTCCACACCGAACGACTGGATCAAATTGAAAAAGCAAGTACTTGTCAGCGTCGACCGCGCGGAGACGCGCGTGGCGCTTCTGGAGGCGAGCGGAACGCCCGCCGCCTCGCGTTCTTCCTCCGCTGCTCGCAAAGCTGCCAGCAGCCGCAAGCGCGGCGGCGGCCCAGAGGCCGGCTACCGTGTTGCTGAGCTCTACATAGAGCGCCGTGGCGGTCGCTCGATCGTCGGCAACATCTACAAGGGTAAGGTCGACAACGTCCTACCTGGCCTGGAGGCCGCGTTCGTCGACATCGGCCTCGAGAAGAACGGCTTCCTGCACGTCGACGAGATCGTCTTGCCGGGCATCGAGACGCCGAAGCGCGGGCGCGGGGGAGGCAGCGGGCGCAAGATCGCCGACCTGCTCAAACCCGGCCAGGAGGTCGTCGTGCAGGTCGTTAAGGACCCCTTGAAGACGAAGGGTGCGCGCCTGTCGATGGAGCTGACGATCGCCGGGCGCTACATGGTCTACGCGCCCACCGGCGAGGGCGTGGGTGTCTCCCGGCGCCTGGAGGACCGCGAGCGCGAACGCCTGCGCCGCCAGACCGCGAACCTGCAGACCGACGGCGGCGGCGTGATCATCCGCACCGCTGCCCACGGTGCCAAGCGCGAGGACTTCGAACGCGAGCTGAAGTACCTGCACAAGCTGCACGAGGTGCTCGTCAAACGTGTCGCGGAGACGGTCGCGCCGGATCTGGTCTTCCAGGAGGCCGACCTGTCGGTGCGCGTTGTGCGCGACATCTTCTCCGCGCACTTCGAGCGCGCGATCGTCGATGACGAGCAGCAGTATCACCGCCTCGTGTCGTTCTTCACCCGCACCGCTCCCGAGTTGGTCGAGCGGGTCGAGTTGTGGCAGGAGCAGGAGCCGCTGTTCGAGGCATACCGC
The DNA here is from genome assembly GCA_963735615.1 of uncultured Solirubrobacteraceae bacterium. GTDB lineage: Bacteria > Actinomycetota > Thermoleophilia > Solirubrobacterales > Solirubrobacteraceae > Palsa-744. The sequence continues at coordinate 397,879 of CAVTLO010000001.1, read as the reverse complement.
GTCGACAAGGCGATCGAAGGTGTGCTCTCGCGGCGCGTCGACCTGCCCAGCGGCGGCTACCTGATCATCGACTACGCCGAGGCGCTGACGGTGATCGACGTCAACTCCGGCAGCTTCATTGGCCGCGGCAAGGGCGCCGGCCTGGAGGACACGATCACCAAGACCAACCTCGAGGCCGCCGAGGAGGTCGTCAACCAACTGCGGCTGCGGGACATCGGCGGCATCATCGTGATCGACTTCATCGACATGGCCCGCGCGCGCAACCGCGACGCGGTCATGAAGGTGCTGCGCAAGACGCTTGATGAGGATCGCACGAAGACCTTCACCGCGGAGATCTCCAAGCTCGGTCTCGTCGAGATGACGCGCCAGAACGTCACCGAGGGCGTGCGCGAGATCATGAGCCGTCCGTGCCCGACCTGCGAGGGCGAGGGCGTGATCCGCTCGGAGGAAACGATCGCGATCGAGTTCGAGCGCAGGCTGCGCGACGTCGCCGCCGAGCATCCCGAGGCGGAGGCGTTCCTGGTGCAGATCAACCCGCGGGTGAGCACTCAGTTCACCGGTCACGGCTCGCGCGTGCTGCACGCGCTGGAGGCGCAGACCGACAAGTCGTTCCTGTTCGAGGGCTCCGAAGGTCTCACGCTGGATCACTTCGCGATCACCTTCATGGGCACGCGCGGGGAGGTCGAGGAGCGCGCCCTGCCGTTCCGCCAGGGCGATGAGGTGCTCGTCGAGATCGTCGAGCCGCACATGTACGACGTCGATGACGCAGTCGCCAAAATCGACGGCTACATCATCTCGATCGCGGGCGCCTCGCCGCACGTAGGGGAGAAGCGGATGGTGCGCATCGATCAGGTTGGCCGCACGGCCGCGAGCGCGCTGCTGCTGGACGAGGCGGGCGAGGTCGTCACCCCGCCCGCCCGTGCCCCTCAGGGTGTGCGCGCGGTCGACACGCGCTCAGGCGCGCGCGGCAAACGCCGCTCATCGGCAGCGGGCGGCGGTGGGCGAGGCGCCTCCGAGCAGGCCGAGCCGCGCACGCGCCGGCGGCGGGCTTCCGTCGAAAGCGAGGACGCCGAGGCACGCCGCGAAGCCGGCCTCAGCGAGTCGCCGACGGCGATCGACACCGAGCCTGACGATGAGCCGGCGGTCGATCTGCTCGCAGGCGCGGATACAGCGCAGAACGGCGCGGAGCCGCCCGAGGGCGAGGCTGGCGAGGATGGCCTACAATCCAAACCTCGGCGTCGTGGCCGCAGGGGCGGACGGCGCCGTTCGGCTGCCAAGGCCAAGGCCACACCCGAGTAGGCGAGGGCCCCGTCGGCGCAAGCCACGCGGGGCGCGCTCTCACAAGCCACAGAAATCGAGACCCACAAACACATGTACGCGATCGTGAAGACCGGCGGCAAGCAGTACCGCGTCGAGCGGGGCCAGACCCTGCTCGTCGAGCGCCTGCCCGCCGCCGAGGGCACCGACGTGGCGCTCGAGCCGATGCTCTACCGCTCTGACGAGGCTGTGTTCGATGCGGCAGGTCTGGCCAACGTGAAGGTCACAGCCAAGGTGATCGAGCATGTGCGCGGCGAGAAGCTCCGCGTGTTCAAGTTCAAGCCAAAGCGCGGCTATAAACGGCGCACCGGGCACCGCCAGGAGCTCACCAAGATCGAGGTCACCGAGATCAGCGCCAGCGCCGCGAAGGCGGCGGCCAAAGCGAGCAAAGCCAAACAGGCCGACGCGCCCAAGGCGAGCGAGGAGAAGACTGCAGATGGCTCATAAGAAGGGGCTCGGCTCGAGCCGCAACGGCCGCGACTCAAACGCCCAGCGCCTCGGCGTCAAGACGTTCGCCGGTGAGGCGGTGACCGGCGGCGAGATCATCGTGCGCCAGCGCGGCACCCGCTTCAAGCCCGGTGCCGGCGTCGGCATCGGCAAAGACGACACGCTGTACGCGCGTGCCGCTGGCACTGTGCAGTTCAGCAACGGCTGGCGCGGTCGCGTCGTCAGCGTGTTGCCCAACGCCGATCAGGGCTGAGGCTGCGCCGCATAGCGTCGCGGCAGGGCGCGTGGCCGCTCGCCGCGGGACGGTCGCCACGCGGCGCGATCACAGAGGCTGAGCGGTAGGGCGGATCACGATCTCGTTGACGTCCACGTGCGGCGGCTGTGAGATCGCGTAGATCACGCCGCGGGCGATGTCGTCGTCCTGAAGCGGCGCGTCTGTCGGGCGGTTGTCGAAGAACGGGGTGTCGGTGATGCCGGGCTCGATCAACGTCACCCGGATCCCCGTCCCGTTCAGGTCCTGGCGCGCCGCCTCGCCCATTGCCGTGACAGCGTGCTTGGTGCACGAATACAGCGAGCCCGGCAGCGCCCGGCGTCCGGCGACGCTCGAGGTCAGCAGCAGGTGCCCGCGCGACTCCTTCAACACGGGGATCGTCGCGCGCAGCGTCAGCGCCGCCCCGTAGACGTTCGTCAGCACCATCTCGCGCCAGTGCTCGGGCGTGTCGTTCAGAAAGCCACGCGGCCCGCCAAAGCCGGCATTGGCGAACACCGCGTCGATCCGCCCAAACGCAGCGAGCGCCGCCTCGACCATCCCCTGCTGCTGCTCCCACTCGGTCACATCGCAGCGGACCGCCAGCGCGTGCTGCGCACCGCCGAGCTCCTCCGCGAGACCCTGCAGGCGATCGAGCGAGCGCGCGGCGAGCACCACCCGCCATCCCTCCGCGTGCGCTCGACGAGCGCTCGCCGCTCCGATCCCAGAGGACGCGCCGGTGATCAGGAACACGCGGTCTGCTGTCACGATGGCGTACATGTTGCATGATCGCGCGAGGATCTACGTTCAGGCCGGCGCTGGCGGCGATGGCAGCACGAGCTTCCGCCGCGAAGCGCACGTGCCGCGGGGCGGCCCCGACGGCGGCGACGGCGGGCGCGGCGGCGACGTGGTGGTCGTGTGCGAGGACTCGCTGCGCGACCTGCAGGGCTTCAAGCGCCGCAGCCACTACCGCGCCGGACGCGGCGGGCACGGCGGCGGCTCGCAGCGTCACGGCGCCGACGGGGAGACGCTCACGCTCAGGGTGCCTCCTGGCACGCAGATCGCCGGCGCCACCGGAGCCATCCCGGATGATGGCGCCCGCGAGGGTGGGACGCCGGACGCGCACGGCGATGACGGTGATCTGCTGGGTCGCCGCTGGGAGCTACTCGCGGATGGGCAGACCGCCACGATCGCGCGCGGTGGCGGTGGCGGCAAGGGCAACAAGCGCTTTGCCACGCCCACGCGTCAGGCTCCGCGCTTTGCCGAGCGCGGTCTGGCCGGGGAGGAGGGCTGGCTCGAGCTGAGGCTCAGGCTGCTCGCCGACGTCGGGCTCGTGGGGCTGCCCAACGCGGGCAAGTCCTCGCTGCTGTCGCGTCTCACGCGGGCCGCGCCGAAGGTCGCCGACTACCCGTTCACGACGCTCTCGCCGGTGTTGGGCGTGCTCGAAGGCGAGGAGCGCCAGCTGATCGTCGCGGACATTCCCGGCCTGATCGACGGCGCGAGCGACGGCGCCGGCCTGGGGCACGACTTCCTCGCGCACGTCGAGCGCACTCGCTTGCTCGTGCACGTCCTGGATCTCGCCCCCGAGATCTCGATGGGCGAGCACGCCGACGCCGTGGCCAACCATGCCACGATCGAGCACGAGCTGGCGGCGCACGACGAGCGCTTGGCGCGGCTGCCGCGTGTGCTGGCGCTGTCGAAGGCCGACCTCGTGCCCGAGGGGCGCGTGCGGGAGGCCGTCGCCGAATGGCAGCAACGGCTTGGAGACGACGTGCCCGTGCTCGCCACCTCGAGCGCGACGCGCGCCGGCGTGCACGAGCTCGGCGAGCTGTTGCTACGGCTGGTCCCCGACCTCGCCGTCACAGCGGATGGCGTGGGCGAGGGCGGCGCACGCGCAGGCGCGCAGGAGCTGGCTGAGCACATGGTGTTTCGTCCGACCGGCGATGCTGGCTTTCACGTTGAGGCGCTCGGGGAGGGGACGTTCGCCGTCCGAGGCCGCGGCATCGAGCGCCTGCTCGAACGCTTCGACGTCGACAACGAGGACGCGATGGCCTACCTGGAGGGAAGGCTGCGGCGGATCGGCGTGCTCGGCGCGCTCGAGGCCGAGGGGTTCCAGCCGGGGGACGAGATCGAGATCGCGGGCGTCACGTTCGAGCTCGACCCGCACGAGTAGCGGCGCCCTGCAAATAAGCTCAAGTGATGAGACGGCTGGTCATCAAGCTCGGATCGAGCGTCGTTGCCGACAGCGAGGGCACACCGCGGATGGACGTGCTCGCGAACGTCTGCGACCAGCTCGCCGGCCTGCACCGCGAGGGCGCGGAGGTGATCGTCGTCACCAGCGGCGCGATCGCGCGCGGGATGGCCGTGATGAACCTGCCCCAGCGCCCGACCACGATCGGCGCGCTGCAGGCCGCCAGCGCTGTCGGCCAGGGCAAGCTCTACAGGATTTACGACGAGCTGCTGCGCGAGCACAAGGTAACCAGTGCGCAGGTGCTGCTGACGTTCTTCGACATGAGCGCGCGCACGCACTACCTCAACGCGCGCCAGACGCTCAACACGCTGCTTGAGTGGCGCGTGCTGCCGGTCATCAACGAGAACGACACCACCGCCACCGACGAGATCTCCTTCGGCGACAACGACTTCCTCGCCGCCCAAGTGGCGGTGCTTGTGGCCGCCGATGAGCTAATTTTGCTCACCGACATCGACGGGCTGTTCACCGCTGACCCGCGGCTGCACCCCGACGCCCACATCGTCACCGAGGTGAGCGACTTTGGCGCGCTCGACGATCTCGAGATCGGCCACACGACTTCGCCGCTCGGCTCCGGCGGGATGCGCTCGAAGGTGGTCGCCGCCGAGATGGCCACCGCCGCCGGCATCCCCACCGTGATCTGCAACGGCGTGCGCGCGCAGGCGCTCGCCGCGGTACTCGCCGGCGAGCGCGAGGGGACGCGCTTCGCCGCACGCGAGGCGCGCTACTCGAGCTTCAAGCTGTGGCTCAAGTACGCCAAGCCCGCACGCGGCACGCTCGTGATCGACGCCGGCGCCGTCCGCGCCGTGCGCGAGGGCAGCGCCAGCCTGCTGCCCGTCGGCGTCGTCGAGGTGATCGGCGACTTCGACGCCGGCGATGCCGTCGAGATCGCCGAGCTGCCCGAGGATGACCGCGCCCGCGGACGCACGCTCGCGAAGGGCATCTGTAACTACTCAGCCGTCGAGCTGCGGCGCGTGCTCGGGCTGAAGTCAGATGCCGTGCGCGAGGTCCTCCCGCGCGCGACCGACGAGGCCGTGCACCGCGACTACCTGGTTCTCGACTGACCCACATTGTGCCCGACTATGCACAGCGGTCACACGTGTGCCCGCTGTGTGTCACGGCGTTAGGCAATGCGTGACGGGCGGCGGCGCCGTATGTGCTCTTGCGGAGGCTGTATAACGATGGCGATACAGACTTTTTTGGGAGACAATGTCGCCCGGCCCCCGCGAGGCCGGCGTGTGGTGGCCGGTCGCAACGCGCGCCGAACGAGAGCCCCGATACTGCCCTGTCGTACCCTGTAGGGCATGGCAATCGCCGTCGCATCCGTCGCCGACACCTGCCGCGCGGCCAAGCGCGCTGCGCGCACGCTCGCGCAGACCGACACCGCCGTCAAGGACGCCGCGCTGGAGGCGATCGCGGCGGCGCTCGAAAGCCGGCTTGAGGAGATTCTCGTTGCCAACGAGCACGACATGCAGCTCGCGCGCGAAGCCGACATCGGCGCCGCGCTGCTCGACCGCCTGCGCCTCGACGAGGCGCGCGTTGCCGCGATCGCGCGCGCCGTACGCCAGATCGTCGCGCTCGCCGACCCCGTCGGCGAGGTCATCTCCGGGCAGCGCCTGCCCAACGGCCTCGACGTTCGCAAGGTGCGCGTGCCGCTCGGCGTCGTCGCCGTCGTCTACGAGGCGCGGCCGAACGTCACCATCGACGCCGCCGCGCTGTGCCTGAAGTCCGGTAACGCGATCGTCCTGCGCGGCTCGTCCTCCGCCACGCACTCCAACGCCGCGTTCGCGCAGGTCGCCGCTGAGGCGGCCGTCGCCGCCGGATTGCCGGACGGCTGCGTCAGCCTCGTCGCCGGCGGCGGCCGCGCCGAGCTCGCCGAGCTGGCCACCCAGAACGACAGCGTCGATCTGATCATCCCTCGCGGCGGCGAGGGCCTCAAGGGTGCGCTGCAGGCCGTCGCCACCGTGCCCGTCATCTACGCCGCCTCCGGCAACTGCCACGTATACGTCGACGCCGGCGCCGACCTCGACCACGCGCTCGCGATCGTCATCAACGCCAAGACACAGCGCCCCGGCGTGTGCAACGCCGCCGAGACGCTGCTCGTGCACGAGCGCGTCGCCGCTGACTTCCTGCCGCGCGTGCTGCGCGCGCTTGCCGCCGCCGGCGTCCAAGTACGCGCCGACGAACGCGCCCACAGCGCGATCGCCTCGGACAGCGCGATCCCCGATCTAATCATCGAGGACGCCACCGACGAGGATTGGGCCACCGAGTACCTCGCGCCGATCATCGCAGTTGGCGTGGTGGACTCCGTGGAGCACGCGATCGAGCACATCGCCCGATACGGCAGCGGCCACTCCGAGGCGATCGTTACGCGCGACACCATCGCCGCGCGCGCCTTCGGACTCGGCGTCGACGCCGCCTGCGTTTACGTCAACGCCTCCACGCGCTTCACCGATGGGGGAGAGTTCGGGATGGGCGCCGAGATCGGCAACTCCACGCAGAAGCTGCACGCACGTGGGCCCATCGGACTGCGCGAGCTGTGTACGTTCAAGTACCTCGTCGAAGGCGACGGACACGTCCGCGCGTGAGCGGGCCGCCGCCAGCGCCGGCGGATCGCAGGCCGGCGAGCGCTCGCTCGGCATCCTCGGCGGGACCTTCAACCCGCCCCACCTCGGGCACCTCGCCGTCGCGCGTCACGCGCGCAGCGAGCTAGGGCTGGAGCGCGTTCTGCTCGTGCCGACCCACACCACGCCGCACAAGGCCGACGTCGAGGACGCGCGTGATCCAGGCCCGGCGCACCGCCTGCGCATGTGTCGCCTCGCCGTCGAAGGTATCGAGGGGGTGTCGGCCTGCGCAGTCGAGATCGACCGCGGCGGACTGTCCTATACGGTGGATACCTTGACGTCTCTGCATGCCAGCCATCCTCACGCGCAGCTGACGTTCATCGTCGGCGCCGACACCGCCAGCACGCTCGGGTCCTGGCGCGAACCCCAGCAGCTGCTCGAGCTCGCGCGCCTGGCCATCGCCGCGCGTGCCGGCGCCGCGCGCGAGCGGGTGCTCCACGCGTTGGCCGGTTTGCACCTCGCCGACGGCACTGGCGGCGAGCGCCGCACCGCCGCCGACGGCGTGCGCTTCCTGCAGATGCCCGCAATCGAGGTCTCCTCCTCGCTGGTCCGCCATCGTGTCGCCGACGGAGACGCCGTCGAGGAGCTCGTCGGGCCAGCCGTCGCCCGCTACATCGCCGAGCACGGCCTCTACCGCGCGCGCGCCGAGGCGCTGCGATGACGCAGGGCGCGGTACTGCAGGGCGAGGAGCTCGTCGGCGCGATCGCTGGCTACGCCGCCGACAAGAAGGCGATCGATGTCGTCGAGCTCGACCTGCGCGGCGTGCTCGGCTACACCGACTACTTCCTCGTCTGCTCCGGCAACACCGGCCGCCAAGCCAAGGCGATCCACGACGGCATCCTCGAAGGGCTCAAGCGCGAGCACGACACGTCGCCGCGCCGCGTCGAGGGCTCCGCGCAGGCCGGCTGGATCCTAATGGACTACCTCGACGTCATCGTCCACATCTTCACGCCCGAGACACGCGACTTCTATCGCCTCGAGCAGCTGTGGGGCGAGGCGCCCGCATCCACTCCTAAAGCTGCCAACACCGCCGGCGAGCGCTCCTCGTAGTCGCAGACGCCCGCGCGAGCGGCACGGGCGGGTGCGAAGATGGGCTGGTGAGCTCATCGCACCCGCCCCGTGTGCCGCGCGTCAGCGCGGTCATGCGGGAGGGCGAGCGGGTGACGCCGCTGGAGCTGTTCTTCGATCTCGTGTTCGTGCTCGCGCTCACGCAGTGCACGACGCTGATCGCGCGCACGCCCACCTGGGAAGGCACGCTTAAGGGCCTGCTCGTGCTCGGCGTGCTGTGGTGGTCGTGGACCGGCTACGCCTGGCTGACGTCCGTCCTTGACCCAGAGGAGGGGTCCGTGCGCCTGGCGATGTTTGCCGCGATGGCCGCTTTCCTCATCGCCGCGTTGTGCGTGCCCGGTGCCTTTGGCGCCGAGGCGCTGCTGTTCGCGTGCGCATATGCGGTCGTGCGCGCCGCGCACATCGCGCTGTTCATGATCGCCAGTCGCGAAGACGCCGGGCTGCGCCGCTCGGTGATCGGTCTCGCCGTCAGCACCGCCATCGGCGTCAGCCTGCTGCTCGCCGCCGCGTTCACCGGCGGCGCCCTGCAGCTCGCCCTGTGGGCCCTCGCGCTCGTGCTCGACTTCGGCGGGCCGTTCCTGTTCGGAGTCGAGGGCTGGAAGCTCGTGCCCGGTCACTTCGCCGAGCGCCACGGCGCGATCGTGATTATCGCCCTCGGTGAGTCGATCGTCGCGATCGGCATCGGTGAGCGACCGCAGATCGGTGCCGGCGTCGTGATCGCGGCGGTGCTCGGCGTCGTCGTCGCCGCCGCCTTGTGGTGGGCGTACTTCGACGTCGTCGCGATCGTCGCCGGCAGACGCCTCGCACGAGCGCACGAAGGGCGCGAGCGCAACGAGATCGCGCGCGACTCCTACTCCTACCTGCACCTGCCGATGATCGCCGGCATCGCGCTGATCGCGGTCGGCCTCAAGCGCACGCTGCTCGCCGTCGACGATCCGCTGAAGCTCGTCCCCGCCCTCGCGCTGCTCGGCGGCGCCGCCGTATACCTGCTCGCCCACGTCGCGTTCAGGCTGCGCAACATGCGCTCGCTCAGCACACGGCGCTTGGTGGTAGCGGTCGTGCTGCTCGCACTCGTGCCCGCCGGCGCGACACTACCGGCGCTCGCGACGCTCGGCATCCTCGCCGCTGTGCTCGTCGCGCTGATCGCATACGAGGTGCTGCGCTACGCCGACGTGCGCGAGCGCGTGCGCCACCAACCCGTCGGCGTGCCCACGAGCACAAGCGTCTGAGTCGCCAGCGCCAGCGCCGTCGCGAGCGCGAACGCCGCCGCCGTGTCGAGCCGCTGTAGCGACAGCGCCAGCGTGAAGCAGAACAGCGCGAACGCGCCGAAGCCGCTCATCAGCCCGCGCAGCAGCCGCAGCAGCTCGTCGGTGCCGCGCTGGGCGTGCGTGAACGTCGCCAGCACCGTCGCGATGATCGGAAACGGCGCGAGCAGCCCGCTGAGCTGTGGACCGAGCCAGCCCGCCACTGCCGTCAGGCTCAGCACGAGCGTCAGTGCGCACGCTGCCCGTACCGGAAGATCCCACAGCGGCGGCGTCGCCAGCGGCAGGCGCTCGGCGCCCGCGCGCGGCAGCCACGCCAGCCCGAGCACCAGCGCTAGCGCCGCCAGCCCGAGCGCCACGCCCACCGGCAGCGACAGCGCGCTAAAGAGCGTCGTTGCGACGGCGAACGCGAGCCAGCCGGCGAGCAGGCTCGCGCCCCAGAACACGCGTGGCGCCAGGCGCGCATACACAACCACGAACGCGATCAGCGACACCAGCCCCAGCAGCGTGCCCGCGGCTGCGTCCGCCGCAAACGCGCGCCCATGGGCAAGCGCGTACACGAGCAGGATCGGCCCCGCGACGACCGGCAGCCCCGCGATCAGGCCACCGACACGCGGCCCGTAGCGGCGCGCAACGAGTGACGCACCGACCACGAACGCAGGGGCGAGCAACAGCTTGACCGCGAGCAATAGCACACGCAGATCATTGCGCAGCTGACGCGCGGGCAGGGTCCGTGACTGGCCGTCGGGCTCGCGCCGTGCTCGGCAGCCCGGCGAGCTGCTGGCGTGCCTCGGGGTCCGCTTCCAGCGCGCGGATGAGGATCGAGGAGACGACGCCGAGCAGCTGCTCGGGGACGCTGTCTGGGTCGGCCAGCTTCAGCAGTCCGAGACCGAGGATCAGGCCGAGCAGCGCACTGGCGAACTGCTCGTGCGCCGCGTGCGGCGTGTCCACACCAGCTTCGGCGGCGCTGTCGGTGCCGAAACTGACGAACGTCGCGCGCAGCCCGTCCAGCCCACCCGCCAGGCGCACACGCAGCTTCTCCTCGCGCTGGGCATAGCTCCACAGCTCGACGAACAGGCGGAAGGGGTCGGGGTCCTCGCCCAGGCGCCGCATCCAGCTATCGCTGCCCGCGAGCGGGCGTTCCCAGGTGGGGCGATCGCGGTCCAGGCGCGCGCGATCGAACAGCTCCAGCTGCTCGGCGATCTGGCCGGCCAGGTACTCCTGCAGCAGCGCCAGCAGCAGGTTCTCCTTGCTGCCGAAGTGCGCGTACACGGCGCCCTTCGTAAAGCCCGCGTCCGCGGCCACCTCGTCGAGCGTCGCGCCCGCGAAGCCCTGGCGCGCGTACACGCGCGCGGCCGCTTCCAGCAGGCGGGCACGGGTGGCTGCCTTGCGCTCGCTGCGGTCGAACTGTCCGCGCGGCATCAGCTTGACAGATACTGATTAGTAGATATACTCATGCGTCCATTCTAGTGGCGATCCAAGAGGAGCCATCATGAGCAGGCACACCACGCAGCTGCCGCCCGGACCGCGCCTACCGGCAGCCTGGCAGACGATCCTAGCCTGGAGGCGTCCCACCGCCCTGCTCGAGCGCTGCCGCGCGCGCTACGGGCGGCGCTTTACGATGCGCGTGCTCGGCCAGCCGCCGTTCGTGGTCCTATCTGACCCCGAGGAGATCAAGCAGATGTTCATGGCCCCGCCCGACGTCCTGCACCCGGGCGAGGGCGTGCGCGTCCTGGAATCGATCGTCGGACGCAACTCGGTGATCCTGCTCGACGAGGACGCACACATGGAGCAGCGCAAGCTGATGCTGCCTGCGTTCCACGGCGAGCGCATGCAACGACTGTCGGGCGTGATGACCGAGCTGGCCGAGCGCGAGCTCGCACGCTGGCCGCGGGAGCGGACGATCGCGCTGCACCCGCGGCTGCAGCGCCTTACGCTCGAGATCATCCTGCGCGTCGTCTTCGGCCTGGAGCAAGGCGCGCAGCTCGACGAGCTACGTGAGACGCTCACCGAGCTACTCGCCTTCAGCGAAAGCCCGTTGTCGCTGCTGCCGGTCGCGCAGCGGGTCCTCTCCGGGCACGGGCGCTGGAAGCGCTTCCCGGTGCTCTACGACTTGGTTGATCGACAGCTGTTCGCGCTGATCGAGCAGCGCCGGAGCGAGCTCGGCGAGGACGAGGACGACGCTCGCACGGACGTGCTTTGGATGCTGCTCAGCGCGCGCCACGAGGACGGCTCGCCGATGAGCGCACAGGAGCTGCGCGACGAGCTGATGACGGCGCTCGTCGCCGGCCACGAGACCACCGCCTCGCAGCTGGCATGGGCGTTCGAGCGACTGGCGCGCGAGCCGGCAGCCATGCGCCGCGTGAGCGAGGAGCTCGACGAGGGCGGAGGCGACCAGTATCTGACCGCGACGATCCAGGAGATCCTGCGGCTGAAGCCCGTGCTCGCCGAAGCGGAGCCGCGCGTGGTCAAGCGCCCGATCGAGATCGGCGGCGTCGAGTACCCGCCGGGCGTGGCGCTGGTGGCCAGCGCCTACCTGGTGCACCACGACCCAGAGATCTACCCCGAACCTAACGCCTTCCGCCCTGAGCGTTTTCTGGAGCGGCCAGCCGGGACCTATACCTGGATTCCGTTCGGCGGCGGGCGCACGCGTTGCCTGGGTGCGAGCTTCGCGCTGCTGGAGATGAAGGTCGTGTTGAGCGCCGTGCTGAGGGAGTGCGAGGTCGCCCCCGCCGATCCCGCGCCCGAGCGCACGCGCAGGCGCAGCATCACCCTCAGTCCAGCCGGGCAGGCGAGCGTCATCCTGCGCGATCGCGCACGCGCAACCGCGCGTGCCGAGGACGTCGCGCTCGTCAGCTGAGCTCGGCGAACAGCGCGAGCTCGCCTGAGAGCTGCTCGTAGAGGTGCTGGCGCAGCTGCGTGTGGATCTGGGAGATGCGGCTCTCAGTGACCCCCAGCCGCTCGCCGACTTCGCGCAGCGTGCGCTCCTCGACGTACAGCATCACCGCCACTTCGCGCTCCTGCTTGCTCAGCCGCGCGAACGCCTTGCGAAAGCGCGCCTTCGCTTCGCGGCGCTCGGCACACGCGATCGGGTCGGCGTCCATGTCGGCGCTCTCGAGCGTGTCGATCTGCTCCATCGCGGTGTTCTCGTCCGAGCGCACTGGGCGGTTCAGCGAGCCGACCTCCGCGAGCGCCACCTGGTCGAGCCTGTCGCTCAGCTCGCCCGGCGTCATCCCCGCCGCGGCTGCGAGCTCCTCACGGCTGGGCTGGCGTTCGTGCCGTGCCAGGAAGCCCTCGCGGGCGCCGTTGATCGCGCGCTCGTCGCGGCGCAGCGAGCGCGGCGCCCAATCCTGGCGCCGCAGCTCGTCGAGCACGGCGCCGTGGATGCGCGTCCACGCGTACTGCTCAAGCGACGCGCCCCTGGATGGGTCATAGCGCTCGATCGAGTGGATCAGCGCCTCCAGGCCGCATGACAGGAAGTCCTCCACGTCGCAATGTGCAGGGACCTCACGGACCTTGCGGTAGACGATGTGGCGAACCATCGGCATGAACATGAAGATCAGCCGGTCGCGCAGCTGGAGATCAGTGGTCCGTCGATACTCCTGCCACGCGGACAGCACCTCGGCTGCCGATGGCCTCACTGCCTGCTTCGTGCCTATGTCCATGGTCGTGCTCCGGTTTCGAGGGAACTGGTGTGGGAATCACCGCCCGCGACAGCGCTTCTCTCGCGTCCGAGTGCGGCTCGTTGAAGCTGAGCCTCGCGAGGCTGTGCGGTGCGGCCATGGGCCAGCATCGGAGGCACGCGGTGCTGACTTGAGCGCTGCACGACGGCGTTGCGAGCGCACTTGCGCGGCGTTGCGAGCCCGCGCTCGTTGCGACCCCGCGCGGCCATCGAGCTAGGCGCAGGGCGTCCTACGGGTGCGTCAGTCGCTCCACCACACGTCCTCGTCTGCGTCCGCCGCCTGCTCGATCTGCTCGAGCGCGATGTCGGTGCGGCGATCGTCGACCATGCTCTGCAGCGCCTCGTCGATCGTCGGCGCCCACACCCGCCGCGCGACCGCGACCCGCCCCGGTTCTTCGTCGAACTGCTTCCATTCGAGCTCGACCAGCGGCACGCGCGAGGGCGGTGCGTCGTCGGGTACGGGCGCGCCCCATCCGTACAGGGTGATCTGCGCTTGCCAGCCGTGCGGGCACAGCTCGCCCATCACCGCCAGCGCCTGCCACTGGTCTGCCACTGGCTTTGGCCGCCGATGGCGCCGGCGCAGGTAGATACCGATCAGCACGCACGCCCCGGTCATGACCGCGATCAGCGGCACGATCACGAACGTTTCATACAAGGGCGCGTACGTGCTTCCGCCCCGGTAGCTCGCGATCAGCAGAGCGGTTGCGGCGAGGCTCATGGCATACCGCGAAACCCGCTCGATCCGGCTCGAGAAAGCAGATACAACCCGCTCACTCTCATCGCACTCCCACAGTAGCTGCTCCAGCGCGCGTCGTGGCGCACTTGCGCCGCGACGTCTCTCGGAGGCCGAGGCGCGTGGAGCGCCTCGGCCTCCGAGGAGATCCGCCGTGACTAGGAGATGCCCTGCGCGCGCATCGCTGCCTCGACCTCGGAGGCGTCCGCTTCCATGCCTCGTTCGTTCGGGTGCACGGAGAACGCGTCCGATTCGGGGAGCACGGGTTCGACGTAGCGGACGCTCAGCGACTTGCAGGCGTCGTGGCCGATGCTCGGGGTGTAGGTGTCAACGTAGCTGGCGCCATTGGAGCCCGCCTCGCTGCTGAGCATCGAGTTCAGTTCCTTCTCGACGCCGTTGAGGTACGCGACGTCGCCGCTCGTCAGCGGCACGGTCGGCCAGCAGTTGCCGCTCTGCGGGAGGATGTCCGGATAGCCGACCACGAACACCTTGGCCGCGGGTGAGATCACGTGGATCTGGTGCAGCGCCGCACCGACGACAGGCGCGTCGGCGGCAATCTCTTCGGCGAGTTTGTGGCCGTAGGTGTCCTTGCACGGCGTACCGAAGGGGAACACGAGATCCTCGGCGCCGCAGACGATCAGCGTGTTGAGGAACAGGCCATCGTCGTTGCCGCCGATCCCCACGGACACGACCTGCGTGGAGGAGCTCAGCGCGTCCAGCTGCGGCGGCTGGTCGGAGTACTGCGCGGTGGTGGTGAGGTTTTCGGTGGTCGCCCCCGAGCAGCTCACATCGGTTAGCGACAAGCCCAGCGCTGCGGCCGCCAGGTGTGGATAGTTGCGCGCCGACTGCAGGCATTCCAGCGGCGCACCCGATGCGAAGGGCAGGATGAACGGCCCCGAGGTGTAGGAGTCGCCCAGCGATACATATGAGGGCGCGGCACCGGCCAGCGACGGCGCCGCAGCAAGCGCCATCAGCGCTGCTGTTAGCGCCGCGATGCACAGCGCTGGGCGAGCCATGGTCGGCAAGATCCTGTGACGCGCGGTCTCCCGCGCATGGGACGGCGAACGATCGGACATCAACAATCCTTTCTCCTCGAGATCAACACGGCGAAATGAAATTGATGCGAAGCACCGATACCCGCGGCGTTTCCTCTTCAATCCCAACGTTTCGAAGTTACCGTGGGCCGATCGTCGATGGAAGCACTGTTTCCAGGCTCTGGTGCAAGTCGGTACGGCTTGCCGCTGTGGCACCATCCAGCTGTGACACGGCAGCTGAGCTCCGACGCCCAGGCTGCGATCCTGCGGCGCGTGCGCGCGATCCCTCCCGGCTACGTGCGGACCTACGGCGACGTGTCACCGGGCGCTCCGCGCCTGGCCGGCTACGTGCTGAGGCATACCGCCGCGCACGACGCGCCGTGGCACCGGGTCGTCCGCGCCGATGGATCGCTCGCGAAGGGAGCACGCCAGCGGCGACTGCTCGAAGCCGAGGCGGTCCCCTTCCGCGGGGAGCGGGTGCTGCTCTCGCGCGCGCGCCTGGACGATCTCGACGCCGCGTGAGCGGCAATGCGCGGCGAGCGTGGCGGGCGCTCAGCTTTGAGGGGCGCGCAGCTCGGCGAGGCCGTCCTCGACGCTCCTCGGCGGCTGGTAGCCAAGCTGCTCGCGGGCCTTGTCGATGCGGATCGTGCACTCCTGAGCGGACACCCAGTAGGCGAAGCGGGTCAGCGGCGGGCGGCCGGGCAGCGGCAGCAGGCGCCAGGCCCTCTCTCCGCTGGCCGCGAGCACGGCGGCCACCGGGGCGGGGATGTTGCGCGTCGGGGCGGCGAGGCCCTGGGTGTCCAGCAGCCGGCCGACGAACTCGCGAAACACCACCGGCTCGCCGTCGGTGACGAAGTAGGCGTTGCCTGGACGCCCGCGGTCGGCGCCTAGCAACAGGCCCTCGACGGTATTGTCCACGTGCGTCGTAGAGGTGCGGTGGCGGCCACCTCCGATCCACGCAAAGCGCCCGGTGCGGACCATCTCGGCGATCACCGGCAGGAGCGTCGTGTCGCCGCGTCCCCACACGAAGCGCGGGCGCACGACGACGGTCTCGAAGCGCTCGCTGTTGGCGGCGAGCACGGCCTGCTCCGCGCGGGCCTTGGTCGAGCTGTAGAGGGCGGGGGAGTCCGGGCGCAGGGGCGCCGTCTCGTCGACTTCGACCAGCGGCTTGCCAGCCAGGAGCGCCGCCTCGGTGCCGACGTGGACGAACCTGCGCACGCCGGCGTCCTCGCACGCGCGCAGAACGTTGTGCGTGCCCTGCACGTTGCCGCGCTCGAAGTCCTCGCGCCTGCCCCAGTCGCCGAGCGTCGCGGCGGCGTGGAAGGCGAGCTGGCAGCCGTCCGCGCCGGCGCGCATCGCGGCCACGTCGGCGAGATCTCCCGGGACGGGCTCGGCGCCACGCGCGCGCACGCTCTCCGCGGCCGTGTCGGAGCGGGCGAGGGCGCGAACCAGATGGCCTTCCGCGCACAGCCGTTCGATCAGCCGCCCGCCGATGAAGCCCGAGCCACCTGTGACGAACACACCCGTCATCGTGTGTGCAGGCTAGACGTTGTCGGAAGGCGGCGTGTATCTGACAGCGCGCATCAGGGGGCTTGTGAAGAAGCCGCGCGAGACGGTTGACAGCTGTGTCGCGGCCGCATTACCCTTGCCACGGGCTTAGCGTTCTCGTCCTTGAGTTTGCTGCCGTGGGCTCGGGAACGCTGGCGAGGGAGGGACAACGAGATTCTGGAGGGGCATGATGCTTGGGCGAGCGACACGTCGCGGTCAGGGTCAGGACGGACCGGGGGATGCAGGGGGGGACCCGCGCACGAGAATCGCGGCGCTCCGTCGCCTGCTACTTGCGGCATCGGTGCTCGCGCTCGCGCTCGTCGCAGTTGGCGCAGCGGGCGCACTCGCCGGCGGCGGCGCGCCGAGTGTCGAAACCGAAAGGCCGACCGAGGTAGGACGCACCGGGATGGTGCTGAACGCAACGGTGAACCCAAACGGCTCGCCGGTCAGCGAATGCAACTTCGAATACGGCACCTCCGAAGCGTCGCTGGGCAGCGCTGCGCCGTGCTCCTACACGCCGGGCACGGGAGAAACACCGGTCGCCGTCAACGCCACCCTCGAAGGCCTACCCGAAACCACGGTCTACTACTTCCGCATCCACGCAAAGAGCCCCGCGGGCGAAAGCTCGGGAGGCGTGCAGGAAGTCGAGACGCTGCCGACCGCACCAAGGTCCAACACGGAACCACCTGAGTCGGTGGGACGCACGACCGCCACGCTCAGGGCGATCGTCACGCCGAACGACTCAGAAGTGAGCGAATGCTTCTTTGACTACGGCACGACGCCGGGCGAACTCGACCACCAGATCAACTGCTCGCCGGAACCGGGGGCGGGCAGCGAAGCGGTCGTCGTGACCGCGGCGCTCGCGGGACTCTCGGAAAGCACGGTCTACTACTACCGAGTCGGTGCGCGCAACGCGCTGGGCTTCGAAGAGGGCGGCAGGGCGAAATTCGAAACGCTGCCGAGCGTCGCGAACGCGAACACCGAACCGGCGCACTCGGTCGGGCCCACCTCGGCGACGTTGAAAGGATTCGTGACCCCGAACGACGCGCTCGTGGAAGCGTGCTACTTCCAGTGGGGTGCGCACTCCGTCGAAGAAAACACGGCGCCCTGCGAACCGGCGAGCCTGGGCTCGGGTGAGGAACCGGAGGCGGTCACCGCGCAACTTACGGGGCTGAAGCAAAGCGAAACCTACAGCTTCCGTCTGGTCGCGATCAACGATCGCGGCACGAACATCGGCGGCGTCATGCGCTTCACGACGCCGCCCTATCTGCCGAAAGCGCTGATCAAAGCGCCCGGGGAACTGACCTCCGAATCGGCCCTGCTGAAGGCCGCGATCAACCCCGAAGACGCGGCCGTCAGCGAATGCACCTTCGAATACGGCACGACGCCGGCCCTCGGCAGCAGCGCGAGCTGCAACATCCTGCCGGGCGCGGGTGAAAACTACGTCAAAGTGAGCGCGCCGGTGAGCGGGCTCAGCCCGACCACGTCATATCTCGATCGTGTGAAGGTCAGGAACGCGTACGGTGTCATCTACAGCGAGGAAGAAGAGTTCACCACGTTCGCAAGCGGGCAACTGCCCGTCGTGAAAAAGGTCAAACCGACCAAGGGCAGCTCTGCGGGAGGCGCTGTGGTCACGATCAAGGGCGAATTCCTGTCGGGCGCCAAAGCGGTCACGTTCGGCGAAACCGAAACGACGGACATCACCCACGACTCGCCCGAACAGATCACCGTGATCTCGCCGCCGGGCGTCGGCACGGTTGACGTCACCGTCACGACCGCGAGCGGCGACAGCAAAACGAGCAGCGCTGATCTCTACACCTACGGCGGGCCGACCGTCACAAGCATCAGCCCCAGCAGCGGCTCGACGGCGGGCGGCACGGAAGTCACGGTAACGGGCAGCGGTCTTGAACCTGGAAGCTCGGGGACGACATTCGTGTTCGGCAAAGCTGCAGCCACGTCGGTGGAATGCAGCTCCAGCAGCACCTGCACGGTGATCTCGCCGCCCTCGATCAAAGGCAAGATCGGGGTGGTGCAGGTGCGGGCGACCGTGAAAGGGAAGAAAAGCCCGGCCAAGACGGACGACTTCACGTATACGGCGTAGATCCGGGCGAGCGCGTCGTACGCGCCGTCGGGCCTGCCCGCGGCACGCAGCGTCACCAGACTCAGTTCGCAAAGCCGAGCTGCTGGCGGCGCAAGCCAAGCACCTTGGCTTTGGCCTCGGCCGCGAGCTGCTCGATCCAGGCTTCTGGGGAGAGCTGCTCATCGAGCATCTCCGCCTGGCGCTTGACTGTCGCGAAGTCTCCAGGTGCGAGGTTATCGATAGCATCCAGCGCTCGTCTGAGCTCCAGTGCGAGCTCGGGGTCGGCGTCAGGGTCGAAACCAGCCTCCGCGCAGAACATCGACCACGCCTGCTCCGGCCGTAGTGCTCTGAACTCGAGCTTCCACGTGAAGCGGCGCATCGCCGCAGCATCCACCGAGTCCATCAGGTTCGTCGCGGCGATAAAGATCCCATCGAAGCGCTCCATCCGTTGGAGCAGCTCGTTGACCTGCGTCACCGACCAGTGAGCGCGCGCAAGCGTGCGATCGCGCAGGAACGAATCCGCCTCGTCGAGGAACAGCAACGCACCCTCGTTCTGAGCATCGGCGAACATCTTCGCGATCTGCTGCTCCGTCTCCCCAAGCCACATCGAGAGCAGCTCGGACGCCGAGCGCATGAGGATCGGCAGGTCGAGCTCGACGGCAATGTGCTCTGCGAGCTGCGTCTTGCCGGCCCCAGGGATGCCCCACAGGCACAGCGAGCCCATCGGCCGCTTGCGCAGTGCAGCGATGATCTGCTCGGGCGTGAAGCGCCCCGCGATGTTCAACAGGTCGAGGCTGTAGCTGGTTACGGAGTCCCGGATGTCCTCTGTGTGGTCGCGGCCGAGGACCTTCTGGCTGTGGGCAACCGCGCGCTTGATCACGTGCTCGCGCTCCACATCCACCTGCTCCAGGTGGGTGCCGGTCTCGTTGCGCGGCTCCTGGTCGGTAACGACGATCAGACGGGCAAGCTCGGCCGCCCGACGGACCTGCTGCTCGCCGAGCAGGCTGTACTTCGCAAGGTCACGCTCCAGGCGCGAAGAGAGGCCGAAATCGGAGATCACCTGCCCGACGCGCGCCCGCCGCTCCGTGCGGGAGCCGGGAAGCGCTTCGCAATGGAATAGGAACGCGCCCAGGTTGCGCTCCGAGAGCTGTCGTGCTCGGTCAGTGACCCACACGCAGCGGACGCGGCTCCCTGTGAGGCCTTCATCGGAGGCACGCTCGTCCTCCTCATCCTGGAGGACATCCTCGTCGTCGAAGTCGAAGAGGTGAAACATTGTGCGGGGCCGGCAGGCGAGCGCCTCGTGGGCGCGATCGACCACGAGCACTGCATCCGGGCTCGATCGCTCCACGTGGCGCTGGGCGATGTACGTCCAAGTCGGCAAGGCACCCGCCGCCACGTGCCTTGTGACAACCGCGTGTCCCTCGATCCCCTCGTCTTGGAACAGGCGCGCCACCATGTCGCGCTTGTCGACAGACTTCGGCCCGTAAACGAGCGTGTGCACGCCGCGATCCGCCGGCAAGGGCTTGCGCAGCATGCCCAGGAGGATTTGCCTGTCGTCCTCGGGCAGGCGCCCCAGCGATCCTGTCGAGGGCGACGGGGAGAGCGGCTTGACGAACCGCTCCATGAGCTCATCGTCCTCCTCCGCGCGCTCCGCGAGCGTCGCGCTCAACCGGCTCGACGGGCCACTCAGCTTCAACGGGCGCTCCTTCACGTTCAAGAGCGCCGATCGCACCAGTGCTCCCTGCTCCGACAGCGCGGAGACGATCTCCGACTCCGAGTGGCCAAGCGCAGCTCCAAGCACCGCCTTCGGCGCGCTGTCGGCGTCCATCAATAGCTCGAACAGCTGCGAGAATCCAGGCCGAGAGCGACCGATCTGAAAGGCGAGCACGTCGCGCTCCGTCGTGCTTAGGTTCAGCAGCGCCGCGATGCGACCGATGTTCTCATCCAGGGCGGTGATGAATCGCGACGCCTCCACCTCCGCGGCGCGTCGCCACTCCTGCAGCGCATCCCGAAACGTACCCTCGTCCTGGTCGATCAGTCCGAACACGCTCGTCCCGCGGAGATACAGGCGGACGAAGCGTCCGCTGGTGCGCTCGCCGAACTGACGCTGGAGATCCTTGAGCGTCGGCAACAGCTTGTCGTCGGCGGCGCTTACCTCGCGCTCGTCGCCGGCAAGCGGCTCAGGCGGCGAAACGGCCGCGGCACAGCTCGCGTACAGCAGCGCGTACAGGTGCGGGTCGGCGGCGAGCAGCCAGCCAAAACCAGGGCTCTGCGCCAGGCGCAACGTCCACGCCGCCATCTGCTGGGCGCCGGGTGTTTCGAGGGGGTTGTCGGGGGAGTCGTGTCGAGGGTTCATACCAATGCACCGCGATCCACTGGATGACTATGAGTATCGCATACTTTTGTCACGTGGGCGTGCCGGGGGCCTTCTCCGCTGCCTATGTGGCTTGCCCCGGGGTGGTGTCCCGGTGTTAATCGGTCAGCAGGCCGGAAATCAGGCGTTGCGCGCCGGCGCTGGCTTCGATGCGTGCCGTGGCCGGGTCGGGCGCGGTGGCGATCATCACCCCGGCCTCCTTGAGGGCCGCGGCCAGCATGCGAGCGAGAGCGGCGAGCGGAACGGTCGGGCCGATCTCGCCGTCGGCCTGCGCCACGGTCAGGCTCTCGGCGATCAGTCGCTGGGTGTCGTCGAGGATGGCCTCCCATCCGATCACGCCGGGCGCGTCGGCGGTGATGCGAAAGAAGGTCGGGTCCGAGCAGGCGTCGAGGTACAGCTCGCAGTCGGCGAGCAGGCTCGGCGCGGGGTTGCCGCGGCGCGCTGCGGCGATGCGCGCGCCAGTGTTCGCGACGAGCTCCTCGTACACCGCCGCGAACAGGCCGGCCTTGCTGGCGAAGTGGTGGTAGATCGCGCCGCTGGTCACGCCCGCACGGCGGGAGATCGATCCCACGCCAACCGCGGCGTAACCGTGCTCTGCGAACAGGGCGCGCGCTGCGTCCAGCAAAGCGCGCCGGGTGGCGTCGGTCCGCTCAGATTGAGTTGGCATTTGACATACGTAATAGCGTTATGGAAATATGCGTAATGAGGTTACGTAAATGATATGGAAAGGCGGTGCCGCGGTGAAGGCGCTCTACTGGGATGGGTCCGGCTCGCTGGAATGGCGCGAGCAGGCGCAACCGACGATCGCCTCGCCTACTGACGCGCTCGTGCGGCCGCTGGCCGTCTCGACGTGCGATCTCGACCAGGTCATTGTCCGCGCTGACCCGCCCGTGCCCGGGTCTGAGCAGCCATTCGCCCTCGGGCACGAGGGGGTGGGCGAGGTGCTCGAGGTTGGCCCCGCCGTCAGATGCGTGCGGCCGGGAGACGTGGTGGCGATCAGCTACCACATCTGCTGCGGCGCCTGCGACCGCTGCCACGATCACCGGCCGCTGTTCTGCCGCAGCTGCCACGACGGGACGATTGCAATGTATGGCTTGCCCATCGGCAAGGACTACGGCGGCCTTTTCAGCGAGCTGGTGCGCGTGCCGTTTGCCGACCACACTCTCCTACCGCTACCGCCGAACGTGTCGGCGCTCGACGCGGTCTCGGTGGGCGACAACCTCACCGACGCCTGGCGCACGGTAGCGCCGTTTCTGGCTGTGCGCCCGGGAGTGGACGTGCTGATCCTCGGCAACGGCTCGATCGGGCTGTATGCGGCCGACATCGCAGCCGCGAGCGGCGCGCGCAACGTCGTCTACGTCGATGCGGATCCGACGCGCTGCGAGCTTGCGGAGCGCTTCGGCGCCCGCGCGTGCGCGCCCACCGAGCTGGACGCGGAGACCCGCCGGTTTGCGATCACGGTCAACGCCGCCGCCGACCCCAGCGGCGGCGCCCTGCGCGCCTGCCTGTTGGCCACCGAGCCCGATGGCGTGTGCGTCAACACCTCGCTGCACTTCGCAGACCCGCAGGTGCCGCTGCTGCACATGTTCCTCAACTGCCTCACGCTCACTGGCGGCCTCTCGCACGCACGCGCCAACATGCCCGCCGTGCTGGACCTGATCGCCGGCGGACGCATCTCGCCGGGCCTCGTGGCCACCGACGTGCTCGCCTTCGAGACTGCCGCCGACGCGATTCCTTCGGCTGGCTTTAAGCCCGTGTTTGTGCGGAAGCGCTGATGGCGGCGCCGGCGGTGGGCATCGGTTGACCGGTGCTTGCTTGCGCTCAGGAGGGGCGCGCTTCGGCTGCCGCTGGATCCGTGCTTCCGTTGCCGGCTGCGCGCTTCATCTCGATCGCGCGACGGGCGCCCTGAGAGAGCAGCATCGCGCTTTCAGCCAACTCGCGGAGGGCCTCGGGGGTCGCGTCCACGAGTCGATCGCCGCGCGCGATCTGCGCCACATCATGCGTTCCATTCGAACGATGCAGGCCATTTTCCATGCCCTGAGGGTATCTCATGTCGCGGGCTTGCTCGCGTGTTCGATGCGTGTCGCGAGGAGCTGCGCAAACGGCTCGATGCCCCCCTCGGGCGAGAAGAGGGCCGGCGCGACGGCATCGTCGTGGTCGGTCATGTCCGCGTTCTGCGCGAATTCGACGGCGGGTAGTCCCAACGACCACAGTGCTGCCGAGAGCGCAACGAAGCTCGTGCGGTGGTTCCCGTCAGCAAAGGGATGCACGCGCAGGATGCCCGCATACATAGCGCTTGCCACGCGGGTCTGCTCGAGAACACTGGCGTTTCGCTTCCCGAGTCGCTTACTCCCGCCGTTGAATGAGACGCACACCTCGGCGAGGTCCCGGCGCAGATTCTCGGGCGAGCTTCCCTCGATCTGACGCATCCCGCCATCCGGGGTTACCACTCCGAAGTAGGCGCGCTCTCGGCGGAAGCGCCCACCGTCGTAGGGGAAATGGCGAGCGAAGATCGCCCCATGCCACCAGCGGACTCGCTCAGGTGTCATCTCCAGCCGACCCCGCCAGAAGACTCGCTGGGCATCCATGAGAACACGTGCCAGCTCGTCCCCGAGGGCACGCCAGGTGTCCTCAGGCGACAGACGGCTCGCCCTGAAGAAGCGCGAGCCCTCGTTGTCCTGATAACGCGGGTGCCTAGAGTCGTCCATCCACCGACGATGTCAAGAGGTGCGGACCCCGACGTAGACAGATATCTGATGGAGCTAGTCGGGCTCGAACCGACGGCCTCCGCCATGCCATGGCGGCGCTCTCCCAGCTGAGCTATAGCCCCAAGGACCCTCATGCTACCGATTGCGCCGGCTGCTTTTCAACTGTGGCTGGCGCCTCCAACTCCACGCCCCAATTGCGCCTGAGGGAAGCGCGCAGCTCGTAGTCCCGCGCCCAGTGGACGCCTTCGGCCTGGTTGTTGCCCGTCGGCGTCAGGCGCAGGCTCATGGCTTTGCAGCCAGCGACCTCTCGGATCGGGATCAGATAGCACTCATCGATGTCGGGCGCGTATACGGCGATCGCGTCGATCTCATCGGCCGAATAGGTGGTCAGCCGATAGCCGTGTGGCGTGTGCCGGCTCGTAGAGCAGCGGGTGGTCAGCACGCCTCCGTGGCGTGGTGCCCACTTGCACTGGAGGCGCAGCAGCCGTCCGCCGACGTCGACGACGAGGTCGTACCTGCTGCCCTCGCACATGGGCCGCATCACCACCAGATCAAGGCGGATCAGAGCCGCCGAGATCTCCGCCTCGGCGACCGCTCCCTGACGAGAACTGCTCAGGTTCAGCATAAGCCAACGCTATCTCGTGTTCTGTGACACGAGGTGCGCATTTGCAACAAGTCAGTGCCCTTGTGTGCCGACTTCGTGACACGGGCTGTGCCCTTCCGGGCCAGCGCCCCGCCGGCGGGCGGCGGCTCGCGCCGCGCTGCCTCACCCCCGAGGAATGAACTCCGGCACGTCCAGATCGTCGCTCGGCTTGGGCGGGGTCCCCGGCCGCCGCACGCGCCCCCGCGGCGCCTCCTCGGCCTCGTCGTCGCTCCCCGTCGTCACCTGGTCCAGCCGCGCGGTCATCGCGCCGTGGGTCAGGCGCACGTCGCGGATCAGGCGCTCCGAGTTGTTGCGCAGCGACGTCGACAGCTCGCGCAAGTTGCGCGACACCTCCGTGCCTTCGCTGAGGATGTCGCGTGCGACCACGTGCGCCTCGCTCGTGATCTCGCGCGCTTCGTCGCGCACCTTCGCCTTCGTCTCCTTCGCCTGCTCCTGCGCCTCCTCGCGCAGGCGCGCCAGCTCCTCGCGTCCGGCCGCCAGCATGCGCTCCTTTTCCTCCTCCGCCTGCGCCTTCAGCCGCTCGATCTCCTTGCGCCCGCTCTCCAGCAGCCGCTCCGACTCCTCCTGTCCGCGCGTGCGCAGCTGCTCGTACTCCTCCCGCGCCGACGTGCGCACGCGCTCTGACTCCTCGTGCGCCGTCGCCCACACCTGCTCGGACTCCCCGCGCGCGTCCAACAGCAGCCGCTCGGACTGTTCGTGCGCCTGCTGCAGCATCTGCGCCGATTCCCCGCCCGCCTGATCGAGCATCGCCGCCGCCTCGTCGCGCAAACGCTGGGCCTCGCCCTGTAGCTCCGTCGTCGCCGCCGTCGCCTCTCGCGTCATCGTCTCCGCCTGCGTGCGCGCGTCGCCCAGTAGCTCCTCCGCCTCCTCCTCCGCCGCCTGCACGCGAATGTCAGCCGCCCGGTCCGCCTCCTCGATCCGCTCGCGCGCGCGCGCCTCCGCCTGCTCGCGCAGCTCCAGCGACGCGCGTTCCGCCGCGCCGACGATGCTCGCCACCCGGCCCGGCGCCGCGCTCAGCGCGTCGGGGCCCTCGTCCTCGTAGTGCTGATCCTCGTACTGCTGCTCCGGAATTTGCGGCTCCTCCACGCGGCCATCGTAAAGCGCAGCCGCCCCTCGCGTCCGGCCCCACGCTGCCGCTTTGCCAGACGCTGGCCGCCGGCATCCTCCTATCTAAAAATAGATGGCAGGAAGTGTTGGAAATCTGTCCTTGCGGACGGCCGCGTGTTGGGGGATCATCGACCGATGCCGCGCGCGCTCAAGCCCCGCCACATTGCCATCGTCGCCTACCCCGACGTGCAGAGCCTCGACATCGTCGGCCCCCTCGAGGTGTTCGCCGGCGCCCAGCATTTGATCGAGGCCACCGCGCGCCCCGACCGCGGCTACCACGTCTCCGTGCTCAGCCGCGACTGCGAGCCGATGCGTACCTCAAGCGGCCTCAGCGTGATCCCGCACGCGCAGCTCAGCGACGCGCCCAAGCCGATCGACACGCTAATCGTCGCCGGCGGTCACGGGCACGTCAGCGCCGCCGACGACTGCGAGCTCGTCGACTGGATCGTCCGCGCCTCCGCCACCGCCCGGCGCACAGCCTCCGTCTGCACCGGCGCCTTCCTGCTCGCCCGCGCCGGGCTGCTCGACGGCCGCCGCGCCACCACCCACTGGGCCTCCGCGCACGAGCTCCAGCGCCAGTACCCGCAAGTGCGCGTCGACCCCCAGCCGATCTTCGTGCACGACGAGCCCATCTGGACCTCCGCCGGCGTCACCGCCGGCATGGACCTCGCGCTCGCGCTCGTCGAGGACGACCTCGACGCTGACGCCGCGCTCGAAATTGCCCGCCACCTCGTGCTGTTCCTGCGCCGGCCCGGCAACCAGTCCCAGTTCAGCGCCACGCTCGCCGCGCAACGCGCCCAGCGCCAGCCACTGCGCGAGATCCAGCGCGCCGTGCTCGAGGACGTCGCCGGCGATCACTCCGTCGACGCCATGGCCGCCCGCGCCCACATGAGCCCGCGCCACTTCGCCCGCGCCTTCCGCGCCGAGACCGGCGTCACGCCCGCGCGCCACGTCGAGCGCGTGCGCCTCGAGGCCGCGCGCCGGCGCCTGGAGGACACCAGCGAGCCCGTCGCCGCCATCGCCGCCCGCTGCGGCTTCGGCACCGCCGAGACCATGCGCCGCGTCTTCCTACGCACGCTCCACGTCGGCCCCGCCGAGTACCGCCGCCGCTTTCACGCCCCCACAAACAAGGAGACAGCCGCATGAACATCGCCATCGTCCTCTACGACAAATTCACCGCGCTCGACGCCATCGGGCCCTACGAGGTGCTCAGCCGGCTTCCCGGCGCGCGCGTCACGTTCCTCGCGCCCGAGGCCGGGCCCGTAACCACCGACAACGGCATGCTCACGATCTTCGCCGAGCGCTCGCTCGCCGAAGTTACGCAGCCCGACATCGTGCTCGTCCCCGGCGGCCCCGGCGAGGTCGCCGCGCGCGCCGGCGGCGCCACGCTCGACTGGCTCAAGCAGGCCGACCGCAGCAGCACCTGGACCACCTCCGTCTGCACCGGCTCGCTGATCCTCGCCGCAGCCGGGCTGCTCGACGGCAAGCGCGCCACCAGCCACTGGCTCGCGCTCGACGCACTGCGCCGCCTCGGCGCCGAGCCGGTCGACGAGCGCGTCGTCTTCGACGGCAAGCTCGTCACCGCCGCCGGCGTCTCCGCCGGCATCGACATGGCGCTCACGCTCGCCGCCAGCATCGCCGGCGACACCGTCGCGCAGGCCATCCAGCTCGGCATCGAGTACGACCCGCAGCCGCCGTTCGACGCCGGCTCGCCGCACAAGGCGCCCGCCGAGGTCGTCGAGCTGCTGCGCAACCTCAGCCGCTTCGAAGCCGACGCGGAGGGAGCGCTCGCCGACGGAGAGGGGGCGCTCGCCGCGCCCCGGTGATCCCCATGTGATCGCATCTGCGGGCGGCCGCTGCGTTCCGTCCCAGGCCGCCCGCTAACCTGCGACTGCCGATGACAGAGCACCGCTATGACCCGCACGAGATAGAGCCCCGCTGGCAGGCCTTGTGGGCGCAAGAGCGCACCTGGGAGGTCGTCAACGAGGCCACCGCCGACACGCGCGAGGGCCGTGGCGCCGCGTCCTTTGGCGCGGGCGAGACGCGCGGCGACCGGTCATCCAGCTCATACGTCCTCGAGATGCTCCCGTACCCCAGCGGCGAGCCCCACATCGGCCACCTCAAGTGCTACTCCGTCGGCGACGCCATCGCCCACTTCCACAGGCGCCTCGGCGCGCGTGTGCTGCACCCGATGGGCTACGACGCGTTCGGGCTGCCCGCCGAGAACCACGCGATCAAAACGGGAGTGCACCCACGCGACTCCACCGCCGAATCGATCGCCTCCTTCCGGCGCCAGTTCCACTCGTGGGGCATCTCAATCGACTGGTCGCGCGAGCTCGCCACCGACGAGCCGTCCTACTACCGCTGGACGCAGTGGATCTTCCTCGAGCTGTTCCGCGCCGGCCTCGCCTACCGCAAGGAGGCCGCCGTCAAGTGGTGCCCCAAAGACCAGACCGTGCTCGCCAACGAGCAGGTCGACGCCGACGGGCACTGCGAGCGCTGCGGCGCGCTCGTCGAAGTCAAGCAGCTCGAGCAGTGGTTCCTGCGCATCACCGACTACGCCGAGCGGCTGCTCGGCGACCTCGACGGGATCGAGTGGCCCGAGAACGTCAAGACCATGCAGCGCAACTGGATCGGGCGCAGCGAGGGCGCCGAGGTGACCTTCCGCTGCGAGCAGCTCGGCGTCGACTACCCCGTCTTCACCACCCGCCCCGACACGCTGTTCGGCGCGACCTTCTTCGTGATGGCGCCAGAGCACCCCGACATCATGCGCCTCGCGCAAGGCACCCAGTACGAGCAGGCCGTCCACGACTACGTCAACCACGCGCTCAACGAGAGCAACGAGGAACGCGGCAACGCCGAGAGGCCCAAGACCGGCGTGCCGCTCGGGCGCACCGTCACCAACCCCGTCAACGGCGAGCAGATCCCCATGTACGTCGCCGACTACGTGCTCATGGAGTACGGCACCGGCGCGATCATGGCCGTCCCCGCCCACGACGAACGCGACCACGCGTTCGCGCGCGCCTTCGACCTGCCGATCCGGCGCGTGATCGTCCCGCCGCAAGCCGAGGATGCCGTCGAGGCGGCGCCCGGCGAGGACGGTCTGCCGTACACCGGCGATGGCTTCCTGATCAACGCGCCCGCCGACTTCGACGGCATGGGCAACCGCGACGCGCTCGGTGCGATCGTCGCCTGGCTCGACCGTGAGGGCAAGGGCCACGCGTCCGTCAACTACCGCCTGCGCGACTGGCTCGTCTCCCGGCAGCGCTACTGGGGCGCACCGATTCCGATCCTCTACTGCGAGCAATGCGGCATGGTGCCCGTGCCCGACGAGCAGCTCCCCGTCGAGCTGCCCGACATCGAGGACTACACACCCAAGGGCCGCTCGCCGCTCGCCGCCGCCGAGGACTGGGTCAACGTCAAGTGCCCCGACTGCGGTGGCAGCGCGCGCCGCGAGACCGACACGATGGACACCTTCGTCGACTCCTCCTGGTACTTCCTGCGCTACTGCGACGCGCGCAACGATCGCGCCGCATGGGACCCCGCCGCGCTGCGCGAATGGATGCCCGTCGATCAGTACATCGGCGGCGTCGAGCACGCGATCCTGCACCTGATGTACGCGCGCTTCTTCACCAAGGCGCTCGCCGACCTCGGACATCTCGACTTCCAGGAGCCCTTCCAGGCGCTGTTCACGCAGGGCATGGTCACCAAGGACGGCGCCAAGATGAGCAAGTCCAAGGGCAATGTCGTCTCGCCCGCATCCATCATCGAGCGCGTCGGCGCCGACACCGCGCGCTGCTACATCCTGTTCGTCGGTCCGCCCGACCAGGACGCCGACTGGTCCGATGAGGGCGTCGAGGGGGTGCACCGCTTTCTCTCGCGGCTGTGGCGGATGGCTGCCGAGGCCGCCGAGACCGCCGAGGCCGGCCCGAAGGAGAGCGTCGTGGGCGCGAGCGCGTCCGAGCTCGATGGTGACGACCTCAAGCTCGCGCGCAAGACGCACTGGGCGATCGACAAGGTCAGCGGCGATCTGCGCCGTTTCGCGTTCAACACCGCCATCGCCGCCGTCATGGAGCTGCTCAACGACTGCTCGCGGCTGCGCGAGACCGTGCAGCTGGAGACGATGCGCTTCGCGCTTGCCTCCGCCGCCTCGCTGCTGTTCCCGTTCGCTCCGCACGTCAGCGCCGACGTCTACGAGCTCCTGACCGGCGAGCGCGTGTGGGAGCAGCCGTGGCCACAGGCCGACGAGGCGCTGCTCGAGAGCGAGGTCTACGAGCTCGTCTGCCAGGTCAACGGCAAGGTCCGCGACCGCGTGCAGGCAAGCGCCGACGCCGGCCCGGAGACGCTCAAGGAGCTCTGCCGCGCCGCGCCCAACGTCCTCGCGCATCTCGACGGCAAGGAGATCGTCAAGGAAATCGTGGTCCCGGGCAAGCTCGTGAACCTAGTCGTGCGCTGATGCCCGAGCTCAAGCCCGTGTACTTGATCCACGGCGACGACCATGGCGCCGTCGCCGAGCGGCGGGCGGGTTTGCGGGCGCTCAGTGAAAGCCAGGAGGGGGGAGGGGCGAGCGTCGAGCTGCTCGAAGGCGAGGCCGCGACACCGGCCGGCGTCGCCGACGCGCTCGCGGCGATGACGCTCGCGCTCGGGCGGCGCGTGATCATCGTCGAAGGCGTCGAGCGCTGGCGCGAGGACGACGTCAAGAAGCATCTCGCCGCAGCCGTCGCGCAGATGCCGCCCGACACCACGCTCGCGCTGTTCGCGCGCGAGGAGGCCCGCGCGAAGGCCCCCGCCGCGCTGCACGACGCGGTCAAGCGCGCCGGTGGGCAGATCGTCGCGCAGCTGACCGTCAAGCCGTGGGAGCTGGCCAAGTGGGCGCGCGAGCAGGCCGCGCGCCTTGGCCTGTCGCTCGACACCGCCGCCGCCAAGGCGCTCGTCGCGCAGGTGGGCGAGCGCCAGCAGCGGCTGCTGCGCGAGCTGGAGAAGCTGGCGCTGGAAGGCGACCCCACCGAGGCTAGGCAGATCGGCGTGCACGACATCGAAGGCCGCGCCGCGCACTCGACGGAGTGGCGCGCGTACGCGCTCGCCGACGCGCTCGTCGGCCAGGACGGCCGCGAGGCGATGCTCTCCTACCTGCGCCTGCGTCAGCAGGGCGAGCGCCTGTCGGGCCTCACCTACCTGATGGCCCAGCGCCTGCGCGACGCGCTCGCGGTCGCGCTGCGCCTACAGGCGGGCGAGTCGGTCGCCGAGGTCAAGCGCGGCCTGCGCATGCCCCCGCGCGCGGCCGAGCGGTTCGTCGCTGACGTCGCCCGCAGCGACGTCGAGCGGTTGCGCGCGGCGCTCGCAGCGCTCGCCGACCTCGAGCTCGACACGCGCGGCGGCGCGCCGCTGGCAAGCAGCCGAACATCGCAAGCGGGCATGGGCGAGGACACGATCGCGCTGCGCGCGATCGAAGGAATGACGATTACCGCCTAGCCAGTCGATAGGCAAGCGAGACAAGGACGCAGGAAGCGTGGCGTGCTTGGCACGCGAGCGACCGAGGACGCAGTATCGCGCCGCCTAGCGGCTGGCTAGGGTCCGGGCCGCGCGGGACTTCTTGCGTGCGCCGGTGTTCTTGTGCATCGCGCCGCGCTTGACGGCCTTGTCGATCGTGCTGACGAGCTCGCGGTGGGTGCTATCGGCCGCGGCGCTGTCGCCGCCGGCGACGAGTGACTCGAGGCTGCGGAAGTACGTCTTGATCGTCGAGGTGTAGCGACGGTTCTCCAGGCGCTCGCGCTCTGAGCGCAGGATGCGCTTCTTCTGGGAGTGGATGTTGGCCATATGTGGTGGTGAGAAGCGCCCTGAGAAGCGGCCCGGACGCGCGGCCGACCGATCGCTCGATCGGTCGCCGTACTATAGCGGCCTTGTCCGCCAGCGCAGAAGCCTTCGGCGAGGAGCCGGTCGTCCCCGCGCCGCCGGACGGTGGCGACGCGGGCGGGGGGATCGCTCGAAACACGGCGATCTTCGCGTTCCTGACGGGTTTCTCGCGGGTGGTGGGCCTCCTGCGCGAAATCGTGTTCGCGAGCTACTTCGGGGTCAAAGGCCCGGCCTCGGCGTACACGATCGCCTCCCAGGTGCCGAACTTCGTGGCGCAGCTGTTCGCCCAATCGGCGCTGGCGGCGGCGTTCGTGCCGGTGTTCACCGACCTGCTGCAGAAGGGGCGCCGCGCGGAGGCGATACGGCTGGCCTCGACGCTGTTCTGGATCATGCTGATCGGCCTCGGGGCGATCACGGCGTTCTTCATCCTCGCCGCCGGCGTGATCATGCCGTTGTTCATCGGCTCGACCTTCAGCAGCCAGCTCGACACGCTCACGGTCGGCCTCTCGCAGGTGCTGTTCCCGGTGGTGCTGCTGCTCGGCCTGAACGGCTTGCTGGTGGGAATTCTGCAGTCCTATGACCACTTCACGATCCCTGCCATCTCGCCGGCGGTGTGGAACTTCGTGATCATCGTGCTGCTCGTCGTGCTGGCCCCGCACTTCCACGGCGACGACAAGATCTATGCGTATTCGATCGGCATCCTGGCGGCGACCGTCGTGCAGTTGCTGCTCGCGTTCGGCGCGCTCGGGCGGATCGACTTTCGCCTGCGCGTCCACATCGACTGGCGTGACCCGCGGATCAAGCAGGTGTTCACGCTGATGCTGCCGGTCACGATCGGCCTCGGGATCGTCAACCTCGACCAGCTGATCAACTCCGTGTTCGGCACCAAAGTCTCAGAACACGCGCCGCGCGCGATCGAGAACGCGTTTCGCGTGTACATGCTGCCTCAGGGGGTGTTCAGCGTGGCGGTCGCCACCGTCCTGTTCCCGACGCTCAGCCGCATGGCGTCCAACCGTGACACCGCCGCGATGCGCCGCACGGTCGGCAGCGGCATGCGCCAGATCAACCTGCTGCTGATTCCCTGCGCCGCGTTCATGGCGGTGCTGCCCACGCCGATCGTGCGGCTGCTGTTCGAACGCGGTGAATTCAACGCCGAATCGACGCACCTGGTAGCGATCGCGCTGTTCTGGTTCGCCTTCAGCCTGCCCTTCGGCGGGCTGAACCTGCTGCTGACGAGGACATTCTTCGCCGTCCAGCGGCCGTGGATACCCACCAGCCTCGCGGCGATGAACATCGTCGTCGACATCGTCGTCAGCATCGCGCTGTACAAGCCGCTCGGCATCGCCGGGCTGATCATCGGCACGATCGCCGCCAACATCGTGATGGTCGCGTTGCAGTTCCACCGTCTGCGCACCGGCCTCAACGGACGTCTGGAAGGGGCGCAGACGACGATGATCACCGTGCGCATCCTCGTCGCCTCCGCGCTGCTCGCCGGCGTCTCGTGGGTCGTGTGGCGGCTGCTCGACGACGTGCTCGGCGCGTCGCTGCCCGCCCAGATCGTCAGCGTCGGCTTCGCCGCCGTCGCCGGCGTGCTCGTGTACGTGCGTGCGGTGCTCGTGATGCGCATCCCCGAGGCCCACCAGGTCAGCGGCATGATCCGCGCGCGGCTCGGGCGGGCGTGATCTCTCTCTCTCTCCCCTCGACACACACGGCGATGAGCGTATAGCCATAGTTATACGGCCTCCGCTCGGCCGATCACACCGCCGCGACGCCGGCCCGCCATCCGCGACCAGTCGAGCAGAGGCCGGGTGAGCACGAGGCCCACCCGGCTTGCGCCCGAACATAGATCGCCGCTTACTACATACGTCCCAGGACTGTGTGTTTCGCCTGGGCGGCTTAACACTCCCGACACCTGGACAGGCCGCCACGCTTGCGCGTGGCGCGTTGCCGCGGCTGAATGGGTCCTTGTCGGGTTGGCGATCCGCCGGACTAGCAACGCTAGCGGGTCTGGCGTCGCCTCGCGCGCCATCTACGCTGTAGGCGCCCATGGACCAGGCCCACATCCGCAACTTCTCGATCATCGCGCACATCGACCACGGCAAGTCGACGCTGGCGGATCGCATCCTGGAGCTGACGCACACGGTGGCAGCGCGGGAGATGCGCGCGCAGCTGCTGGACTCGATGGACCTGGAGCGCGAGCGCGGGATCACGATCAAGGCGCAGGCGGTGCGCGTGTTCTACACGGCGAAGGACGGGGAGACGTACCAGCTGCACCTGATCGACACGCCGGGGCACGTGGACTTCACGTACGAGGTGTCGCGCTCGCTGGCGGCGTGCGAGGGGGCGCTGCTGGTGGTGGACGCGTCGCAGGGCGTGGAGGCGCAGACGGTGGCGAACACGTACCTGGCGGTGGAGTCGGGCCTGGAGCTGATCCCGTGCTTGAACAAGATCGACCTGCCGGGGGCGGAGCCGGAGCGGGTGGCGGGCGAAGTGAGCGATCTGATCGGTGAGTCGCCGGAGTCGATCCTGCAGATCAGCGGCAAGACGGGCGAAGGCGTGGGGGAAGTGCTGGAGGAGCTGGTGAAGCGCGTGCCGCCGCCGCAGGGCGACCATGACGGCCCGGCGCGGGCGCTGATCTTCGACTCGGAGTTCGACCAGTACCGCGGCGTGATCGCGTACATCAGGGTGGTGGATGGCGTGTTCCGCAAGGGCGAGCCGATCCGGGCAATGGCGACGGGCACGGAGGCGGACATCGACGACCTGGGCTTCTTCAGCCCGCAGATGATGCCGACGGACCAGCTGGCGGCGGGCGAGGTGGGCTACCTGATCACAGGGCTGAAGGATGTGACGCTGCTACGCGTGGGAGACACGCTGACGACGCGCGCGAAGCCCGGCGGCTCGACGGGGCGCCAGTTCGCAGGCGAAGCGACGGAGCCGCTGCCGGGCTACAGGGAGGTGAAGCCGATGGTGTTCTGTGGGCTGTTCCCGATCGACTCGGACGACTACCCGGACTTGCGCGACGCGCTGGAGAAGCTGGTGCTGAACGACGCGGCGCTGTCGTGGGAGCCGGAGACCTCGGACGCGCTGGGCTTCGGCTTCCGCTGTGGTTTTTTGGGCCTGCTGCACATGGACATCGTGCGCGAGCGCTTGGAGCGCGAGTACGACCTGGAACTGCTGGCGACGATGCCGTCGGTGGAGTTCGACGTGACGCTGACGAACGGCGAGGAGATGGAGGTGCACAACCCGTCGGACATGCCGGACCCGGGCACGATCGAGGAGATCCGCGAGCCGTTCATCAGAGCGTCGGTGATCGCGCCGAAAGAGTTCGTGGGGGCGGTGATGGAGCTGTGCCAGGAACGCCGCGGCGAGCACATCGGCATGCACTACCTGTCGCCGGAGCGGGTGCAGATGACGTACGACCTGCCGCTGGCGGAAATCGTGCTGGACTTCTTCGACCAGCTGAAGTCGCGCACGCGCGGGTACGCGTCGCTTGACTACGAGCTGAGCGGGATGAAGCCGTCGGACCTGGTGAAGCTGGACGTGCTGCTGGCGGGCGACACGGTGGACGCGCTGTCGATGGTGGTGCACCGCGACAAGGCATATGAGATGGGGCGGACGCTGACGGCGAAGCTGCGCAAACGGATCCCGCGCCAGCAGTACGACGTGCCGATCCAGGCGGCGATCGGGGCGCACGTGATCGCGCGCGAGACGGTGAAAGCGTTCCGCAAGGACGTGATCGCTGGCTGCTACGGCGGCGACATCACGCGCAAGAAAAAGCTGCTGGCGAAACAGAAGGAGGGCAAGAAGCGGATGAAGCAGGTGGGCCGCGTGGAGGTGCCACAGGAGGCGTTCTTGGCGGTGCTCGAGCTCGGCGACGAGGTATGAGCGCGCCGATGACGGGCGAGCCGGTGCGCGTGCTGTTCGTGTGCCTGGGCAACATCTGCCGCTCGCCGACGGCGGAGGGCGTGATGCGCGAGCTGGTCAGCGGCGAGGGGCTGGAGGGCGCGATTGTGGTGGAGTCGGCGGGGACGGGTGCGTGGCATGTCGGCAGCCCGCCGGACGCGCGCGCCGCCGAAGCAGCGCGTGCCCGTGGCGTCGAGCTGTCCGGTACCGCTCGCCAGCTGCGCGCACAGGATTTCGAGGATTTCGATTATTTGGTGGCAATGGACGGTGAGAACCTGCACGCGTTGAGATCACTTGCGCGGGGTGAGCAGGAGCGCGCGAAGGTGCGGCTCCTGCGCGAGTTTGACCCCGCGAGCGCTGGTGGGGCTGCGGACGCCCGCAATCTCGACGTGCCGGACCCGTACTACGGCGGCGAGGACGGCTTCGAGCAGGTGTTCGAGCTCGTGCAGGCGGCGTGCGCGGGCCTGCTGCAGCAGCTTCGCGAGGACGCGCCGGCCGTCAGCAAGCCGTGAGCGGGTCTGCCCGCGCTGGCGCGGCGATGGCGCCCGTGCGGGCAATGGCGCCTATCCCAGCGCGATGACGCTCCCGGCGGGAGCCCGCGAGGCGGTGCGGGTGGGCGGCGGCGATATCAACGAGGCGTTCCACGTGGTGCTGGCGGACGGCGGCGAGGCGTTCGTGAAGACCCGCGCGGATGCGGTGCCGGGGGAGTACGCGGCGGAGGCGGCGGGCCTCCAGTGGCTGGCGGAATCGGGCGCGGTGCGCACGCCGCGCGTGCTCGAGATCGACGAGCGCTACTTGGCGCTCGAGTGGGTCGCCTGCGTCCGCTGGTGCGGATCGCGCACGAGCGTGGCGCGCTGGCGGCGTCAGTGATCGCGTCGGTGGAGGCGGTGTGCGAGCGCTTGCCCGAGCTGGCCGGCCTCGCGGAGCCACCGGCGCGCGTGCACGGGGACCTGTGGACGGGCAACGTGATGGTGGACGCGTCGGGGCGGCCGTGGCTGATCGACCCGTCGGCGTACGGTGGGCACCGCGAGGTGGACCTGGCGATGCTGAGGCTGTTCGGCGTGCCGTCGGAGTGGGTGTTCGACGCGTACGAGGAGGTGGCGCCGCTGGCGGAGGGCTGGCGCGAGCGGGTCGCGCTCTACCAGCTGCTGCCGCTGCTCGTACACGCGCTGCTGTTCGGCGGCTCCTACGCGGCCGCGGTGGAACGCGCGGCTCGAAGCTACGCTCGCTGACGCGGCTGTCCCGCCGCGGGCGAGAGGTCGGAGGGGAGGGTGTGTATGCGAGCACGATCTCGACCCGCAGGCGGCTGTACCTGCTTGCGCGGGTGGTGGTCGCGCGCCACTACCGTCGGCAGCTGACGCTGGCGCAAGTGGCGCGCGCGGTGGCGAGCTCGCCGCGAGAGCTCCAGCGCGCATACGCGCAGTTCGGGCAGACGACGTTCCGCGAGGACCTGCTCGCGCGGCGCATGGTGGTCGGCGCGCAGCTACTGGTGGAACAGCGCTCGATTCCGGTGGCGGACGTTGGGCGCCTGGTGGGCTACAGCCACGGGCCGCACTTCGCGCGCGCGTTTCGCCGCCGCTACGGGCTGTCGCCGGCGCGCTTTCGCGAGGCGGCGCTTCAGGCAGAAGAGCGCTCGTAGGCGCTCGTGGGCTCGCCGCCCGCGTGCTGAGCCGCGTGGGCGATCCGAGCGACGCCGGCGTCGTGAGGCGACTCGCCGTCGAGGTCCGCGAGCGCCTCTGCGCCGGGTAGGCGCAGGCGCATGAGCGTGCCGCCGCAGGGGGCCTGCTCGGCGGTGACGATGCCGCCGTGCTGGCTTGCGACCTGGCGCACGATCGCGAGGCCGAGCCCTGAGCCCGGTCGGCCGCGCGCCTCGGCGCCGCGGTAGAAGCGATCGAAGACGTACGGCAGATCTGCGGCGGCGATGCCGGGGCCGTGGTCGCGCACCGACAGCTCACCGGCTGCTAGCCGCACCTCGACGGGCTCGCCCGGCGGGCTGTACTTGACGGCGTTGTCGATCAGGTTGGCGACCGCGCGCTCCAGACGCGCGGGCACGCCGCCCACAAGCGTCGGCTCGAGCGCTTCCAGCAGCGGCGTCTCGGGCGCGTCCCTGCGGGCGCGTTCGGCGACCTCGCCGACGAGCAGGTCCAGCCGCACCTCTTCGGCGTCCTGGTGTGGCTCATCGCCGCGGGCGAGGTCGATCAGGTCGTTCATCAGCAGCGTTAGCTGCTCGATCTGCTCGACGACGTCGCTGAGCAGCCGCTGGCGCTCCTCCGGGTCCATGTATTCGCCCTGCTGCTGCAGGATCTCGATGTTGGTGCGCAGGCTGGTGACGGGGGTGCGCAGCTCGTGCGAGGCGTCTGCGACGAGCTGGCGCTGGGCGTGGACGGAGGCGTCGAGTGCGCCCATCGAGCGCTCGAGTGCGTCGAGCATCGCGTTGAAGCTGCCGGCGAGCCGCCCGAGCTCGTCTTCGCCGGAGGGCTCGATTCGCCCGCTGAGGTCGCGCGTGACGGCGACGTGCTCGGCGGCGTTGGTGAGGCGCTTGAGCGGCTGCACGGCGGCGCCTGCAACCAGCCGCCCGAGCAGCGCGGCGAGCGCGATGCCGCCGACGACGAGCAACGCGAGGATCAGGCGCAGGCGGCTGAGCAGGCTGTCGACTTCGGTGAGCGGCTGGGCGAACTGCACGGCGTGCCCTTTGCCGAGCGACTCGGCGAGCACGCGCAGGTGGATGCCTTTGACGTCGGCGTCGCGGAAGAACGGCTGGCCGCCGTGTGCGGCGAGCGCGCGCGTGGTGGCATCGACGGGCAGCGACACGCCTTTCGCCGAGCGTTCGAGGATCGCGCCTTTGGCGTTGATGATCTGCTGGTAGCCGCGCACCTGGTCGGGACCGGGCGAGAGGCCGCTGAAGACGTTGCGCGAGCGCGAGCCAGCGAGCAGGCGTGCGCGCCGGCGGAACGCGGCGCCGCCGACGCCTTTGGTGTCGAGCGCCCGCACTAGCCCGCTGGTCGCACCGGCGCGATGGCGCAACTGGCTGTCGAGGAGGCTGTGGAGCTGGTCTGAGGTGAGCACGTAGGTGAGGATCGATGCGAGCACGACGGCGACGGCGACGGCGGCGGCGGCGGCGATCGTGATGCGTCGGCGGAAGCTCATGGCGCGGTGCGCAGCACGTAGCCGACGCCGCGCACGGTGTGCAACAGGCGCGGCTCCTCGCCGACCTCGGTCTTGCGGCGCAGGTAGCCCATGTACACGCCGAGCGAGTTGGAGCTCGAGCCGAAGTCATAGCCCCAGACGCTCTCGAAGATGGCCGAGCGGGTGAGCACCTGGCGCGGGTGGCGCAGGAACAGCTCGAGCAGCAGGAACTCGGTGCGCGTGAGCGTCAGCTGGCGCTCGCCGCGCCACGCCTCGTGCGCGCGCAGGTCCAGGCGCAGGTCGGCGAAGGCGAGCGAGTCCTCGCTGCCGTCGTCCTCGCCGGCGCGGCGCAGCAGCGCGCGCACGCGCGCGAGCAGCTCGCGCAGCGCGAACGGCTTGACGAGGTAGTCATCAGCGCCCGCGTCCAGCCCGGCGACGCGGTCGTCGACGTCGCCGCGTGCGGTGAGCATCAGCACGGGCGTGCCGTCGCCGCCCTCGCGTAGCCGGCGGCATACCTCGAGGCCGTCGACGCGCGGCATCGCGATGTCGAGGATCACCGCCTCATACGGCGCCGCTCCTAGTCGCTCGAGCGCCTCTTGCCCGTCGTAGGCCTTGGTCACGTCATAGTGTTCGAGCGTCAGGGCTCGGAACAGCGCGTTCTGCACGGCGGGCTCGTCGTCGACGACCAATATGCGTGCTTGCTCGGCCATGATCGAAACGCCCGTGCCGTGCGGCCGTCAGCAATGGCGGGACGCACGGGGGGACGCAGTTATGAGGCTAGCGTGATAGGTGGAGTAGACAATGCGCCTAACGAAAAGCGAAGAGGATCCTAAGAATGGCCGGGGGAGCGACCATCGCTGAACAGCAGACGTTCCCCGAGGAGAGCGGCGACGTGCTGGCGGCGCAGTCGCGCACCCTGCGCAACAGCATCATCAGCCTGGCGATCTTCTTCGCGCTGATCATCGCGCTGCTCATCAGCGTCCCCGGCCTGGACGCGGCCGCGGACCGCATCTCGCACGCGAACGTCCCGTGGGTGATCGCGGGGATCGGCCTGGAGGTGCTCTCGTGCCTCGGCTACGTCGTGTTGTTCGGGCTGGTGTTCGGCAGGCTCGGGCGCAGCCTGAGCTCGCGGCTGTCGCTGGCGGAGCTGGCGGTCAACTCGGTGGTGTCGGTCAGCGGCCTGGCGGGCATTGCGCTGGGCGCGTGGGTGCTGCGCAGCAAGGGCTTTCCGGTCGATCGGATCGCCAAGCGCTCGGTGCTGGTGTTCGTGCTGACGAGCGCGGTCAACGTGGTGGCGGTGATCGTGATCGGGGTGCCGATGTGGCTGGGGGTGCTGCCCGGCTCGCGCAACGCGCTGCTGACGCTGCTGCCGGCGGCTGCTGCTGCGGCGGCGATCGTGGGGACGCTCACGGCGGCGGCGTGGGCGCGGCGCGCGGCGGCTCGCCGGCACTTGCGGGGCGGTCGCGTGACTGTTGCGCTGATCGCGGTGAGCGGCGGCGTGCAGGACGCTGTGGGGATGATCCGCGCGCACGACTGGAGGCTGCTAGGGGCTGTCGGCTACTGGCTGTTTGACAACCTCGTGCTGTACGCGTGCATCGCCGCGCTCGGGCACGCGCCGTCGTTCTGGGTCGTGGCGATGGCCTACCTGGTCGGCATGCTCGCGAACTCGATTCCCGTTCCGGGTGGCTTCCTGGCGGTCGAAGGCGGGCTGGTGGGCATGCTGCTGCTGTTCGGCGCGCGCCCCGCGTCGGTGATGATCGCGGCGGTGATCGTCTACCGCGCGATCTCGCTGTGGGTTCCGGCGGTGATCGGCTCGCTCGCGTTCCTGAGCCTGCGCCGCGAGATCGGTAAGCCCGCGGCGCCCGCCGTCTCCAGCTGAGCGGGAGGCTTAGGACTTGCCGGTGACCGCCTTGGTGTAGGCGTTCTGGGCGGCGGTCTGCTGGCAGACGTGGCGGGGCAGGTTGGCCATAACGCTCGCGAGGCTCGTGCCGACGGGCCCGGAGAGTTCAGGGCAATAGACGGGCGGCGGCAGATCGCCGGAGGAGGAGCCGGGGGCGTTGATGGGACGCAGTTCGTCGCTTGCCTGCAGCGCGTGGGCGTAGGTGTCGGAGAAGATGTCGATGGCGACCCTGCCGGTGTAGAGCTCGATCGAGCGGCCTTCGTCGTAGACGGTGGCGGGCACGCTGCGGATGAGCATGTTGCGCTGCGCCCCGAGGGCGGCGTTGGGGTGCAGCGCGTACACGAGCGTGGTGACCTGTAGCGGCAGCAGGCAGCTGCCGCCGCCGAAGATGCCTTTGCTTTGTACGCAGTCGCCGTAGTAGACGCTGTCGCCGACGCTCGAGATGTAGCCCTTGAGGCCATCGACGGCGGCGAGCGGGCGCCCGTCGAAGCTCGTGCCGACCCAGTAGACCCTGTAGAAGGGGAACGTCTGTGCTTCGGCGAGCTCGCTCGAGAGGATCAGCTTGGGATGGCTGGTGCCGCAGCCGCCGGCGGCGAGCGCGGCGCAGACCCCGCTGAGCGCGAGCGCCGCCCTGGTTGCACGGCGGAGCGCTCTGCTGGTGGCGGCTGTCATGCCCGTCATTATCTTGGCGTGCGCGCGAGAAGCACAGCCGGCTCGACAAATACGGCAAATACAGCTACTTCGGGGCCGCTCGACTGTTCACAGTCTTACGATCCCGTCGCGATCGCGACGGATGTGCCGGGGTCCGGTGGGGTAGCACACCGGACCCCGGTCGATCTTCCCACCGAGCGCGAGGGCGCCGCGCCGGTAATGGGCGCGCAGTGGTGGCTGCTGCTGCTGACGGCGGTGCTGA
The DNA here is from genome assembly GCA_963735615.1 of uncultured Solirubrobacteraceae bacterium. GTDB lineage: Bacteria > Actinomycetota > Thermoleophilia > Solirubrobacterales > Solirubrobacteraceae > Palsa-744. The sequence goes on along the minus strand of CAVTLO010000001.1, from coordinate 357,041 downwards.
TTGGGGTGTGGCTGGCGCTCGACCCGCGCACGCCGGACCTGGCGGCGCAGGTCTACCGCGTGGGCTTGTTCGGCCGGCTGGGGTTCGCGGTATGGGACACGCACTGGTACGCCGGCCATGGCCTGCTCGGCTACAGCTTGATCTACCCGCCGCTGGCGTCGCTGTTGGGCATGCGCGTGCTGGCGGCGCTGTGCGTGCTGGCCTCGAGCATGCTGTTTTGGCGGCTGGCGCGCGCGGTATATGGCGAGGCGGCGCGCTGGGGCGCGGCGTGGTTTGCGGTGGCGGCGCTCGGCGACGTGTGGATCGGGCGCCTGACGTTCGCGCTGGGCGTGTCGCTGGCCCTGGCTGCGGGCCTGGCATTGCTGCGCGAGCGCTGGCTGTGGGCGGGCGTGCTGGCGGCGCTGTGCGCGGCGGCGAGCCCGGTGGCGGGGGCGCTGCTAGGGCTGGCGGCCCTGACGCTGGCGCTCGAGCATCGCTCGCCGCGCGCGCTGTTGACGCTTGCGGGTCCGACAGCGGTGGTCGTGCTGGCGCAGGCGGCGCTGTTCGGCGAAGGCGGCTATGAGCCGTATCCATTCCTGTCGTTCGTGGCGACACTGCTGATCGTTGCGGCGTTCCTGGGGGCGCTGCCGCCGGCGGCGCGGCTGCTGCGGATCGGCGGGTGGGTCTATCTGCTGGCGTGCGTGGCGTGCCTGTCGGTGCACTCGCCGGTTGGCAGCAACGTCGAGCGCTACGCGGTGCTTTTGGCGGGGCCGCTGTTGCTGTGCGCGCGGCTGACGACACGGCCCGCCGCGTCTGGGATGTCTGGTGCGTCGGGGGCGCCCGGTACGCCTGGGGTGTCCGGCGCGTCTGGGGTGTCCGGCGCGCTCGGCGCGGTAGCGGGCGCGCTCGCGCGTTGGCGCTCGACGCCGGCGAGCGCGGCGCTGGCGTTGTGTGCGATCGCTGTGTGGGTGGTGTGGGGGCCGGCACGCGAGACGCTGGCGGTGGCGGGCAGCGAAGCGACGAGCGCGGCGTACTACGCGCCGCTCGAGCGCTTCCTGGCGGGGGTCCAGGCGCCGCCGGCGTCGCCGGTGCGGGTGGAGGTGCCGCTGACCCGCTCGCACTGGGAGGCGGCGCTGCTGGCGCCGAGCGTGTCGCTGGCGCGCGGCTGGGACAAGCAGATGGAAACTCGCTTCAACCGTGTGCTGTTGAGCTCGGGGCTGACGGCGGCGAGCTACGAGCGCTGGCTGGACGAGCAGGCGGTCTCCTATGTGGCCCTGCCGGACGTGCCGCTGGATCCGTCGAGCGCCCAGGAGGGGCGCCTGATCCGCAACGGGCTGCCGTATCTCCACGAAGTGTTCAAGAGCGCGCATTGGCGCGTCTTCCGGGTGCTGTCGGCGACGCCGCTCCTCACCGGCCCGGGGCGGCTTACGGCGCTGGGCGAGGGCTCGTTCTCGCTGCTGGCGCGTACGCCGGGCAGCTTCGTCGTGCGCGTGCGCTTCACGCGCTACTGGACGCTGACGAGCGGCGTTGGCTGCGTGTCACAGGCGCCAGGCGGGTGGACGGCGGTGAGCCTTCGCGCACCGGGCACGGCGGTCATCGCTGCGCGCTTTTCGCTCGCGCGGGCGTTCGGCGCGGAGCGCTCGTGCGGTGGGGACGGTTCGTCGTAGCGGGCCGGGCGCGCGTGGCGGGCCGGGGGGTCGTGCGCGTGCTCCGCACGGCGGGCGCGGGGGCGGGCTGGTCGGCGGGCGCGAGCCCGTAGATCCCGGTGACCCCGGTGAGGTAGACGTCGACGCCGTCGCTGATGACGGGGTCGAACGCGCCGGTGCCCTTTTGGAAGAGCATGCGCCCGGTGGAGATGCCGAGACCGTAGGTGCGGTGTTTGGCGAGGTCGGCGAAGTACACGACGTCGCCGATGATGGTCGCCGACCCGGAGATGCGCCCATGGGCGTTGAAACGCCAGCTCACGTGGCCGGAGCGCGCGTTGATCGCGTAGAAGATGCCGTTGTAGGAGCCGATGTAGACGGTCGGCCCGAGGCCGGGGGCGTTGGTGATGGCGGGGGAGGCGTAGACGTATGCGCCGGTCTGCACGGCCCAGTCGAGCTTGCCGGTGGCAGCGTCGTAGGCGTAGATGCGCCCGTCGGTGTTGCCGAGGAAGACACGGCCGTAGACGACGGCGGCGGTCGAGTAGAAGTTGCCGCTGCCGAGCAGCGCGCCTTCGGATTTGCTGACCCACAGACGTCTGCCAGTCTGCTCGGAGACGGCCTGCAGCCGCCCGGAATAGTCGCCGAAGTAAAGGACGCCGTCGGAGAGGGTAGGGCTGGCCTTGACGGCGCTGGCGGCGCGGTAGCTCCAGACGACGGCGCCGTCGCTGTCGTCGAGCGCGAACACGGTCCCGTTCTGGGAGCCGAAGAAGAGGCGTCCGCGATGGATCAAGGGGGAGGACTCGCTGCCGCTGGGCAGCGCGTGCCACCAGCGGATCGCGCCGGTGGCGCTGTCTAGCGCGATCACGCGGCCGGGGCTGTGGGGGTGCCCGCTGTAGAGGATGGTGACGTAGACGGTGTTGGCGGTGACGGCGGGGGAGGAGGCGGAGAGCTGGCCGAGGTGCTGTGCCCAGAGCACGTGCCCGGTGTGCTTGTCGATGGCCGTGAGTACCGCGTCGTCGCCGAGCTGGAAGAGGCGTTCGCCGTAGATGACGGGCGGGAACTCAAGCAGGGTGCCGCTGGCGTGCTCCCACAACTGCTTAAACGGAGGGCGCACGGAGGCGGGCGCGGGGAAGAAGCGCGTGTGATCGATGGCGTAGCCAAAGATCGGCCAGGCGAAGCGGCTGGGGCCGCTCGCGGGCAGCGTGGGCGTCGGCTGCGGGACGAAGCGCGCGTGCGGGTGATAGATACTGCCGGTGCGGTCGCGCCTGTAGAAGTAGCCGCCGAGGGCGACGGCGGCGAGCAGCAGGACGAGTGCGGCCAGCGCGACGCGCAGGCGCCTGGAGCCGGGGAACGGGAGCCTGCGGTGCGGCCTCACCGGCTTGAGCCGCCGCTCAGGCTGCGAGCTTGCGGACGGGCCTGTCGGTGGGTGTGTCGGAGGTCGGTGATTGGTCAGACGATAGGCCGGCAGCGGCCGATCGCTTTGGATGCTCGCGGCCGATCTTTGTGCGGCTGCCGCGCATTGCTCGCCATGCGGGGATGCGGGCGGAACGCGCGAGCATGCGCGCGACGCTCATCGCGAGCAACCACAGGCAGGCGACGGCGAGCGGCGGCAGGGTCAGCCCGGAGACGAGGGCGAGCACGTCGTGATTGCCGTTCAGCGACCAGTTCCACAACAAGTAGTCGCCGACCGTGAGCCCTATGACGAACACCGGCGGCCTATGGGACACGCACTAACCCTAGAGGGGTTAGGGGACGGATGGGCACGCGGGCGTCCGTGGCGGTCGGAGGCGCCTATGATCGCTCGCCGTGAACGGTGTGGAGGAGGCGTCAGAGATCCGGCAGTCGGAGGTGTTCGCGCCGGGGCTGCTCGACGGTCAGGTGGCGCTGGTGACGGGTGGTGGCACGGGCCTAGGCAAGGCGAGCGCGCTTGAGCTGGCGCGCTGCGGGGCCGCTGTGACGATCGCGGGGCGACGCGGCGAGGTGCTCGAGCACGCGGCGGGGGAGATCGGTGCGTTGCTGGGCGCGGGCGCCGTCGACTGGGTGGTGGGCGATGTGCGCGAGCGCCTGGAAGCGCGGCGCCTAGTTGAGACGGTGCTCGAGCGCCATGGACAGCTGGACGTGCTCGTGAACAACGCGGGCGGCCAGTTCTTCAGCCCGGCGGAGCTGATCGCGGCGAAGGGCTGGCGGGCGGTGTGGCGCTTGAACGTGGAAGGCATGTTGAACATGTGCGAGGTGGCGTTCGAGCTGGCGCTGGGGCCGGCGGGCGCGGGGACGATCGTGAACGTGACGCTGTCTCCTCATAACGGCATGCCGGGGATGGCGCACTCGGGCTCAGCGCGGGCGACGGTGGAGGCGCTGACGTGCGAGCTCGCGCGGCGCTGGGAGCGCGCGGGCGTGACGGTGAGTGCGGTGGCAGCGGGGCACTTCGACACGGAGGTGCTGGCGAAGTACCCGGCGAACGTGCGGGCAGGCGCATCGCGCACGGTGCCACTGCAGCGACTTGGCACGGTGGCAGAGCACGCGTGGCTGGTCGCGCTGCTCGCCTCACCGCTCGGACGCGCGTTCGGCGGCTCGACGATCACGCTGGACGGCGCCCGCGACAACTGGTGCGGGCCATGGCCGCCGCCGGGTTTGGCGGACGAGTCGGGCGAGGTGCCTAGGGAGGAGCGGCGGTAGGGGCGGATCCACGGGTGGGGCAAAGCTGCTCGGCCGCTCCCGTAACCGTCCCGCCCCGGCCGGGTGCGGGAAGGCGAAGCGGCGGACGGGGATCGAACCCGCATCATCGCCTTGGAAGGGCGAGGCTCTACCATTGAGCTACCACCGCGCGAGCGAAGCCGCCCCGATGGGCGGTGCGCCGACGATGACAGTTTGCACAAACGACGTCGCACTTAGCGATCTCGTCGAGCACCGGGGCCTTGGCGCGGTTGCGGCGCGCGAGGAGATAGCCCGGAACGTGCGTTCTACGATGGCCGTATGGCTCCGCCGCGTGTGCGGTTCGATTGTCCGTAGACTCAAGGATGCCGCGGGGAGTGGCGCAGTCTGGTAGCGCACCCGGCTGGGGGCCGGGCGGTCGCAGGTTCAAATCCTGTCTCCCCGACTGAAACCTCGGTTGCGCCAGCAACCGTCACGGCACGCCAGGGAACGCCAAGTTATCTCTATATGCAGGGGATTCTGCAAGCGAAAGGCGTCAGGCCGACGTGATCGCGGTGTTCGTGCCAAGCTCCGTTTTCGAGCGCCTGTGCCACGATTCTGTGCCACGAAGCCGTCGTGGCACAGACGTGCTGGTCCGGGGGCCGGGTGGGCGTTTCAGCGTGCCAGGATGCGCTCGTGGCACGGCCTACTCGCCGTGTTGCCATCGCCCCCGGCCGGCCTCGTCAGCTGGCGCGGGGGCGGCCATCACGATTCTGCAAGAGGTCGGCACATTTGGGCCGACCCCGACCTAGAAGCCGATCGCGCGGAGAACGACGAACGGCTCGTGGACGGCGCATCCGGGCTTGAGCGCGGGCTGGCTATAGTCCGGGGACGCCGTGCCGGAACCCCCGCGGACAGACACGAGTTGCTGGCCATCGGCACGGGGTCATAGTCAACGACCTGCACGGCGGCGTCGGCTTCGCCGGCTTGCGCTAGGTCCACGGCGGCGGCTGCGCGGCGGTCAGCGAGTTTCATCGTCGTGAATGGTGGCGAGCCGCGCACGGACCTCGCTCGCGTAGGAGACGAGCGTGGGGTCGTGGACCTCGTTGCGGTCGTGGTAGGTGAAGTAACGCGGCGCAAGACGCGAACTGCCATGCCGCGCTGTCTTTTGCTCGAACTCCGCCCACGAGCGCACGGCGTAGTGGTTGAGCCGCACCCGGGCGACCGATACGCGCTTAATCGACGAGTCGCGCACCGCATACGGGTCCGTCTCGATCAGCGGCAGCCGCACAAGGCCGCGTCGCATCCGCCTCGTCCACGCGCGGCGCTCGATCACGCGCACCGGCTGGTGGTCCTCTGTGACGGCGAGCGCTCCGTCCTCATACGCGAAGAAGTGCGGGCCGATCGGCTGCACCGCACGCTGCGGGTCCACGATGCTCTTGACGCGACGGTTGCGCACCCATGCGGTCCTTGCGCGGCTGACGAAACGCTCGATCACCAGGCCGTCGTTTGCGGCGACCTGACCGGACGAACCGTAGACCTGCCAATTCACGACCACGCCGGGGTGCTGCTCGTAGTCTCTGAGCACGTCCGGTAGCGGCCTGCCCGTGGGCGAGTAAAGAAACTCATCCAAGTCGATGAACGCCAGCCAGCGGGTGCGTCCTCGTGCTCGCCGGAGCGCATCCGCGTAGGCCCAGCTCTGGCCGCCCTCGCCCAACGGGATCGAGCAGTCTGCGACCGATACGACGCCTGTGCCCATCCACGGTTCAAGGGCCTCCCGGCTGCTGTCGCTGCTGGCGTTGTCGTAGAAAATGAACCGCTCGACACCGACGAGCCGGTGAAACTCGATCCACTCAGGCAGATACGGAGCCTCGTTCTTGAAGATGGCGCAAACCGCAAGGTAGTCCGACGTCACGCATCGAAGGATACTTCGCTTGCGGCGACGTATTCCCCGGTGCTGGTCTGGCTCACGAGGCCCCCTCGAAACTCGGCGGATAGGGCCGCTACGCCGCGGCTTCTCGTGTAAGGCCATCGGTGGCGTTCTGCGCGCGGCTCAATTTCTGGAACTCACGGCCGTCTCGGACAACTTCCATTCAGTAGCTTTCACCATTTCACCATTGCCGTTGCTCGTCCGGGCGGCCGGGTTCGATTGACGGCTGGGAGTGCCTGTCCGAGACAACAGGGGATGCTCGACGAGTCGCTGCCGCTGTGTCAACCCAGGCGTCACGCTGAGTAGAGAGAAACACGGAGCGGCGACGTCGGGGTCCAAGGCCAACACACGCTCGGACCACAACGCGCATATGCTTACCGCGCGGCGGAGGACAGAGACCATGACGCGGTGCGACGACCCGATACTGAGCCTTGAGCACGTCTGGAAGTCGTTTGATCGCGGCAGCCAGCGCGTGCCCGTGTTGGAGGATGTCTCGCTTGCCCTGAAGTCGGGGACGATCAACGCTGTGGTCGCGGGGCGGGCGCAGGGGAAGACGACGCTGCTGCGCGTTGCGTCGGGAACGCTCCCGCCCGATAGGGGCGTCGTGATCGTGGAAGGCGTGAACGTTGCGGGCGTCACAGATAGTCAACTGCGGCCGATCCTCGCGCGCACGATCGGCCTCGCGACACGCAGCGGACCCAAGGCGAGGCTCACGGTCAGGGAATACCTCGATATGGCGCTGACGGCGACGAAAGAATACACGGCAAGGGACACGAGCCGGCACACCGACACGGCACTCCTCCAGTACGAGATCGCGGACTGCGGGGACCTCTACTGGGACGACCTCACGGACTGGCAACGCGTCCTCGTGGAGCTTGCCCAGGCCACGATCACGACGCCGAGGATCGTGCTCGTCGACGACATAGTCGACGGCCTCAGCCTGGGGAAGAAGCAGGCTGCGATGGACCTCATCGAAGGCATCGTAAACGAGCTTCGCTGCGCCGTCCTGATGGCAGTCAGCGACCACGCCGCCGCGCTCCGATCAGACCAGGTCTGGCAGCTCAAGGAAGCGAAGCTGAAACTCATGCACAAGGACCCCGGCCGCCGCGGCGTCATCGACCTCAACGGCAAACGCACCCATCACAACAGACCCGACTAACGGCCCGAGCACCTGCCCTAGGCAAATCGTGCAGACCCACGCCCACGCTGACGCCTATGCGCCTCGTGCCGAGCGTGGCCGTCCGGGCAGCGCACGTAGTCATGGGACGTCGTGTTCGTGCCGTTCGCGAACGCAAACGAGACGGCGAAGGGGAAACCACCGCGCGGGCACGATGGCGGGAGGATGATGCCGCTCGGCCGGTACGGCACGAACTCCCCATGCACGCGCTCGTAGTACGTCACCCCGAGCGGACCGATCGTCGAGTGCAGACGCGCGAGCGCGATGTCCGGGCCTTCCCGCAGCGTCGGCAACAACGGCACCGTGATCACCAAGTCGCCGCCGTACGGGGGCGAAGCCGTCATGAGCACGCCGGGAAAGATGAGTTGGTCCTCGAGTGGCGTCTCGCCGTTCACGTAGAACTCCAAGTTGATTTGTTCGTTCGCGAGCGGAGCCATGAAGATCGCGGTCTGCCCCGACTCTTCCAACACTTCACCGTCCAGCACGGCCTCGCCCGTCGCTTCGCCGTACCCCATCAGCGAAGGCGACGGGCACCCGATCACGCCCTCTTCTTCAAGCACAGCCTGCGTGCAGCTCGCGATGCCCAACCCCGACGTCACGATCCCTACGTGGTCCGGGTAACGCAGTTCCATTCGCGTCAACGGCGGCGGGACTCCACCACCGGCCCCGGTGATCGTGAAACCAAACTCAATCGTGGTTCCCTTCCCCAATTCCTCTGGCAACAACCCGACATGCAGATGTGCCACAGGCGCCAATTCAGCCGCGCCCGCACGGGCAGCGCCGACAATGGCCAGGAGGAAAGCCAGGAGTGTCACGGACAACCGTGCCGTCGTAGACGGCCACGAGTGACGCAGCTGCACCGAATCCGGCCTAGTAGTAGAGCGTGCCGCTCGTCGACACGTACATCTTGTACGAGCGCCGATTCAATTGACCGTAGAAACTCCCGCGACCGTGAGCACCCTTGTAACGCCCCGTGCCCTGCGAGACGCTCATTGCGCCCTGAAAACTCGGTTCTTCGGACCGGCCTTTGGGGCGCCCAGAGCCTTCACCACTAATCGTCCCGTCGCTCGCGTAGATTGTGAACTTCGCTCTCACGACCGGACCCACGATCAACAACGCCCTGACGTGGCCCGGAATGGTGCCGTGGGCCTGACCTTCCTCCGTGATGTATTCGCCGCCGTTGTGGGCGAGCGTCATGTGGGCGGTGTCGGTGACCGCGATCGAGGACGCAGCGTGCGCGCGACCGTGTTCCCTTACGAGCGCATCACTCGTCTGCGCCAGGGCCAGATAGACCATCAGGCACACGCCCAAGAACAGTCCGACAACTGATAGCCCGCGCATCACTGCGCGTTTGGAACCAGGTCCCGTCGCTTGCCCCTTCCTAAAGTTCGCTGTCTTTGTTTCTGACTTCCCCATAGCAGTCCGGTCATCTCGCTTGCGTCGGCGACACCAAAATGTTCACTACATGCCAGCCCTAGCAAGCTAGCGCCGTCGCTCGGACAGAATACAGCGCTTTCGGATAGTTTTTACGTGCGAATGTCCCGCGTAAACCCAGCCGAGATGACGGGGAGCATCGGCTGCCTCGGCATCCTCATCGAGAAACCCGGCCTCACCGTCTCCGAAGTAGCGCAGGAGCTTGAGCGGCGATTCCCCCGCTGTCGCTTCGCCTCGTCGACCGCGTACAACGCGCTGCCGCAGATGTCACGAGGGAAGGCGCGGCTCCGCTGTACGTACCGCGCGCCAGAAAGCGAGAAGGCACTCGACCGCTACGAGCCGACGCCTTGGGGCATCAAAACGTTCCACGCCTGGATGTACGAGCAACCCAGCGGAGCGCCCACGATCCGCGACGCGCTCTACGGCCGCATCGAGCTGTGCAAACTCGAGGACCTGCCTGCGCTTGTGCGAATCGCCGAAGAAGAAGCACTGATCGCCTCCGACCTCTACTCCGCCGCGTCCACGAAACTCAACGAACGCATCCGCGAGGGCCGCGGGCGCCCGGGGCGCGACTATCTCCGCAAGGTCAAGGAGGTGTTGCTGTACGTGGACCCGATGACCTGGGCGAGCCGCCATGACCGCTACGACGAGATCGCCAAGCGCCTGCGCGAGATCGCCGTCGAAGCTGACATCGAGCTCCTCCCCAAACTCCCCGACCGCGACTAACCCGACGATGCCCGAACCCACCCCCGCAACGACGCCGCGGGGCGCGTGATGCCCGAGGCCCCGTCCAACACGCCCCGCGCCGAGGGACCGCAACCGGAGCGACCACGAGCCGACACGCTGCGCATCGACGGCGTCTGGAAGACCTACCAGCGCGCCAAAATCACGACGACCGTCCTGGAGAACGCCACGCTCAGCGTCCCCGCGGGCACTGTCGGCGCGGTGGTCGGCACGCGCGCACAGGGCAAGTCCACGCTCATCCGCATCGCCAGCGGCACGCTCCCACCCGACTGCGGCACCGTCCACCTCAACGGCCGCGACCTAACCACGCTCAACGACGCCGACTACTCCGCCGTCCTCGCCAACGAGCTCGGGGTTGCGCTCAGCAGTGGCCCCCGCGTAAGACTCGACGTTCACGCCTACGTTGAGATGTCGCTCGCAGCAACGAAACGATGGAACGGCCGCCAACGGAGGCAGCGCGTCAGCCACGTCCTCAAGGACCTCGGCGTAACCAGCTGCGCGAAAATGAAATGGAAGGAACTCAGCCAGTGGCAGCAGGTGCTCGTGGAGCTCGCGCAGGCAGTCGTCGTCACGCCGCGCCTCCTCCTCGTCGACGACCTCGTGGACGGCCTGAACCTCGGGAAGAAGCAGGCCGTCATGGAGATCCTGCGCAGCATCGCGCAGAGCACCGGCTGCGCCGTGCTAACGGCCGTCTCGGACCACGAAGCCGCGCTCCAATCCGACCAGGTCTGGCAACTCCGCGACGGCCGGCTGAAGCTGATGCACAGCGGCCCCGACATCGTCAACCTCGCGCTGCACAGGGAACGCAGCCCCGCCCACGCGCTCGACGCGTAGGACCCGGCGATGCTTCAGCTCATCGACGTCGTAAAGCACTACGAACTAGGCGACGAAACCATCCGCGCCGTGGATGGCGTATCGCTGACCCTGGAGCCCGGCGAATTCGTCGCGCTCTACGGACCCAGCGGCTCCGGAAAGTCGACGCTACTCAACCTCATCGCCGGCTTCCAGACCCCCGACCGCGGCACGATCCTCGTCAACGACCGCGACCTCGCGACGCTCAGTGAACGCGAGCACGCCGAGTACCTCCGCCTCACCGTCGGCATCGTCACGCAACGCCCCGAACTCCTTCCCGCGAGCAGCGCGCGTGACAACGCAGCCCTCAAGCTCGTCAGGGAGTACGGCCGCAGGGCCGGCGACGCCGTCGAACCCCTCCTCGCCGAACTCGGCCTCAGCGACCGCGCGAACCAGCCCGCGCGCAAGCTCAGCCACGGCGAGCGCCAACGTGTCCTCATCGCCCAAGCCCTCTCCACTGAGCCCGCGTTCATCCTCGCTGACGAGCCCACCGGCAGCCTCGACGCGAGCCGCAGCCGAGACGTCCTCAAGCTCCTGCGCCGAACCTGCCGCAAGCGCGGAGCCGCGGTGCTGCTCGTCACGCATGACCAGCAGGCCATCCCGTTTGCCGACTGCGCCCACGAGTTGCGCGACGGCCACCTCCAGGACTACCACCCCGATGACCTCCTCGCCGCCGCCGCCGCAGCAGCCGCCGAAGAGTAGGACCCCCGCCTATGCTCGACGACACAGACCACCCCGACGACGACCAGCCGGAGGCGCCCATCATCCGCCCCGCCGTCACGCCACCCCCGCGGCGCGGACTCAGCGGCAAGCTCCAGAAGCTCCTCCCCCTCGGCGAGATCAGCTTCCTCTTCCACCAACGCCTCAAAGATCACGTCGTCGTCGTACAAGAGCTCCTCGCCGTCATCGGCATCGCCGTCGGCGTCGCCCTCCTCTTCGCCAGCCAAGTCGCCAGCCAGAGCCTCGACGGATCGGTGCGGCAACTCACGAAGCAGCTCGTCGGCGGCACGTCGTACCAACTCGACGCAAGGGGCAGCGAAGGCTTCCCCGAAAGCGTCCTCATCGAAGCCGGCAGACTCCCCGGCGTCGCCGCGGCCCTGCCGCTCCTCGAGCAGCAAGCCACCGTGATCGGCCCCAGCGGTCAGGTCAGCGTCGCCCTCATCGGCGCAGACCCGAGGTTCGCGAGCCTCGGCGGACCCGTGCTACGCAAATTCAAGGGCCGGCAGCTCGTGAAAGAGAAAGCAATCGCTCTGCCCGCACCGCTCGCGAAAGCTATCGGCTCGAGCGGCTTCGAAGACGCGAAAATCCAGATCGGCACGACGACCACGGAAACCCTCATCGCCGCCACGCTCAACGAAAGCGAAGTCGGAGCCCTCGCCGCCAGCCAAGTCGCCATCGCTCCCTTCCAGTACGCCCAGCAGCTCGCCGGCGCCCAGGGCCGCGTCAGCCGCGTTTACATCAAGACCAGACCCCACGAGGAAAACCTCGCCTACGCCAGCCTGAGCAAACTCGCCGCCACTAAGCACCTCAACGCTGTGCCCGCCGACTTCGACGCCCAACTCTTCAGCGTCGCCGCCGACCCCGCGCAAAAAGGAGAGAACCTCTTCAGCTGGATCAGCGCGCTCGTTGGGTTCATCTTCGCCTTCAACGCCATGCTGCTGACCGTGCCGGAGCGGAGGCGCATGATCTTCGGCATGCGCGCTCGCGGTGCCACGCGCGCTATGACGACGCAAACGATGGCCTTCGACGCCCTCATCCTAGGTGCCGTCGCGTGCGGACTCGGACTCCTCCTCGGCGACCTCATATCGACCAGCCTCTTCCAGTCCCGGCCCGGATACCTCGCCTTCGCCTTCCCCGTCGGCTCCCAACGCGTCATCAGCACGAGCGCGTACCTGTACGCGATCGGAGCCGGAATGCTCGCCGCGTTGTTCGGTGTGCTCGCGCCGGTGCGGGACATCCTTGCGAAGCCGCTGCGGTCCGAGGAGGAGAGGGAAGACGCGCCGCGCGGCTGGACCGGCCTACGCCTCGGCGTCGGTGCCGCCTGCCTCGCCACCACGACCCTCATCGTGATCTACAAACCGCAGAGCGCGGTGCTCGGAGTGGTCACCCTCGTCGTTGCTGCGCTTGCGCTGCTGCCGTTCCTCTACCGCGGGATTGTGCTCACGTTCGACTGGACGCAGCGCGCGTTCCACAGCACCTCAACACGCCTCGCCGTTGGTGAGTTGCGAGACCCGTTGACGCGGGTGCGGTCCCTGGCGGTGGCAGCGACAGGTGCAACCGCGGTCTTCGGGAGCGTTGCTGTGGCTGGTGCTCAGCACAACTTGGAGACGGGTCTGAACCACACAGCGACAGAATGGAACAGCGCGGCCGACATTTGGGTTTCACCAGCAGGTGTGGATAACACGCTAGGCACGACGCCCTTCCCCGCCTCGATCGCCTCCAAGCTCACCCACGTCGAAGGCATCAGGCGGGTAACTATTTACCGGGGGAGCTTCCTGAATATCGGTGACAGGCGCGCGTGGATCATCGGACCACCCGCCGAATCAGCAAATCCGATCCCCGCCGGCCAACTCACACAAGGCAACGTCACCGTCACCAACGAACGCTTGCGAGCCGGCGGCTGGGCCGTCGTCTCCGAAGCACTCGCGAAAGAACTCAACCTCCACATCGGGGAGACATTCACACTGCCTTCACCAAACCCCACCAGGTTCAGGCTTGCAGGGATGTCAACGAACGGCGGATGGCCGCCGGGCGCGATCGTCATTAACTCCACCGACTACGCGCGCGCCTGGTCGTCAACGGCAGCGAGCGCGCTGAACATCGAGCTGAAGCCCAACATGGAAGCTGCGGGGGTGCGGCTGGAAATCAGCCGCGCACTCGGAGCGAACTCGGGTCTCGCGGTGCAGACGACTGCCGAACGCGAAGCGCAATGGCTCTCCGTCAGCCATCAGGGACTCGCGAGGCTCGAACAGATCGCGGAGCTCGTCCTATTCGCTGCAATCGTCGCTATGGCTGGCGTAATGACGTCCCTCATCTGGCAGCGTAGGGAACGCCTCGCGTACTTCAAGCGGACGGGGAATACGAAGTGGTTGCTGTGGCGCGCGTTGTTCTTCGAGTCTGCGGTTTTGCTCAGTTCCGGTTGTCTGATTGGCGCCGTATTTGGCTTGTACGGGCAGCTGGTGATCTCGCACGCATTGGCGACGGTCACCGGCTTTCCTATCACGATCAGTGTGGGAGCATTCGTCGCCATCTTCAGCTTCGCGGTCGTCTCCGCTGCCGCGCTCGCGATCGTCGCGATCCCTGGAGCGTTCGCCGTCCGCATCCGCGCCACGATGGTCGAGCCCGCCTAAGAACCCCTCGAATCCTGCGGCGCTGACGCCGCGCAACATCGCCGCGCTCGGGCGAGCAGCCATGCGCGAGCTCTTGTGGGGTTTGCGCGCCGTCTCGCACGAGGTCGAGCGTTGGCGCGCGCACGCTCGCCTGATCCCCGAGCACCAGCTGCGCGACGACGCACTCTGCGCCCTGGAGACGAAGCGTGCGAACATCGACGGCGCCGCCCTCTTCTGGACTCTCCCCACGGCCCGGTCGCCGGCCCTGCTCCGCACCCTCGTCGCATATGAGGCGGCCGCCGACTACCTCGACTGCACGAGCGAGCGCGGTGCTCACGTCGGCGTCGAGAACGGTCTCCAGCTCCACGAGGCACTCCTAGACGCCCTTGACCCAGCGAGGCCACCGGCAGACTACTACCGTCACCATCCTTGGAAACACGACGGCGGATACCTGCGCCGCCTCGTGGGGGAGTGCCGAGCCGGCATCTACCAGCTGCCGTCCTGGAGAGCGGTCCGGCCGTTCGCGCTCGAGGCAGCGCGAAAGGCGATGGTGTTGCCGCTCAACCACGAGCCCGAGACGGCCGCGCGGGATGCCGCGCTCCGTGACTGGGTGAGCATCCATGTCGAGGATCAGGAAGAGCTCGCGTGGTTCGAGTGGAGCGGTGGAGCGAGCGCCTGGCTGACGATCCTCGCCCTACTCGCCCTCGCCGCGGACCCCGGCCGCACTGGGGAGGAGGCGGCTCTCGTTTACGGCGCGTACCTGCCCTGGATCTCGCTCACGGGGACGATGCTGGACAGCTACGGCGACGCCATAGCCGACACAACGTTCGGCGATCACAGCTACGTCGCCCACTACCGCACGAGGCTCCACGCGACCGCGCGCCTGCACGAGCTCGTCAGGCAAGCACTAAGGAGTGCGGCGGCGTTGCCCGAGGGGGAGAGGCACGTCGCGTTGACGAGCGCGATGGTCGCCATGTACCTCAGTAAGCAGAGCACGCGTACGAGGGACAAAAAGCGTGACACACGTCACCTAATAAAAACGGCGGGCGCTACGCCGCGCATGCTCACGCCCGTACTCAGGACGTGGCGCGCGATACACGGTCTGCAAACCGACGTGCCCAAGCAGAACCGTGACAACTCACATAGTTCCCAAACTGGCGCGCCAGGCTTCGACGGGGAGGGCGGCGAGCTGCCGCGCCATCCGCCTATACCCGTCGCGGCGCAGACGCTCGCGTTTTGGCGCGACCCCCACCGTTACCTCGCATTGTGTCGGAAGTGGTGCGGCAAGCGTTTCACGGTTCACGCGCTCGGCATGGCCCCCCTCGTGTTTCTCTCCGACCCGCGTGATATCGAGGCGATGGTGAAAGCGCCGGCGGACGTGTTGCACCCCGGTGCCGGGGCGGCCGTGATCGCGCCGCTCGTCGGCGAGGGATCGTTCATGCTCGCCGAGGAACAGGACCACCTGCGCGGCCGACGAGCTTCCCTCGCCGGTTTTCACCAAACCCGCGTAGACGCTCACCACGAGCAGATCGTACGGGTCGTGGAGAAGGCTGTTGACTCGTGGCCGCGCGACACCGTGTTCGCCCTTCACCCACACCTGCGGGCACTCACATTGAGAGTCATCCTCAAGACCACCTTCGGCACGGAATTCCCACGAGAGGACGAGCTCCACGCCCGCCTGCTGCGCATGCTCGCCGTGAACGCCAGTCTTGCGCTGCAGGAGCCGGAGCTACGACGCATACCTCCCTGGCGGTCACTCTGGACCGGCTTCACCGAGGAGCGGAAGGAGGTGCACAGGATCATCGACGGCCTCCTTCAAGAAATCGCGGACGGCCGTATCCCCGGCGGACCGCCAACCCATGCCCTCCTCAAAGCCAGCGACGCGGACGTTAGTGGGACGCAGGTGCGCGACGATCTACTGTCACTTCTCTTGGCCGGGCACGAGACGACGGCGTCAGAGCTCGCCTGGGCCTTCCAGCTCCTCGCGCACAGCCCGGCGGTTACCCAACGTCTCACGCTGAGCCTCGAGGCGGACGACGAGCGTTACCTGACGGCGACGGTGCAGGAGGTGCTGCGGCACCGGCCCGTCTTTCTCTTCGCAATCCCGCGGACCGTGAACGCGCCGTACGAACTCGGCGGCCACCGCTACCTACCGCCGACGCAGCTCGCCGGCTGCATCCACCTCATGCACCACGACCCGGTGCTGTATGAGGAACCGGAGCGCTTCAACCCGCAAAGGTTCTATGAGCGCGGGCCTCCCTCACACCTGTGGTTGCCCTGGGGAGGGGGTAGGAAGCGGTGCCCAGGCCACCATCTCGCGATGTTTGAGATGAGCGCGGTGTTGCGGCACGCGCTCACGACCCTCCAGATCGAGGCCGCCGGCCGGCACGTCGAGACAGCGCGCTGGCGCAGTGTGATCGTCACGCCCGGCCAGGGATCGCGTATCATGCTGCGCGCGAAACGGCGCACAGCCGTCAGCTTTCAGACAAGCTACATGCTCCCTGCGGGCGCTCATTCCTAACTTAATGTTTATATTCAGTTAGGAAGCCAATTTGGGCTGATCGAACGGGTGAACTAGGTCATCATCCGCGCGATGACGCACCGGACTACGACGTGTCCCTTTGCGCGAGGAGAGGGCGGCTGGCGTCGCCAAAGCTGGCACGTCGTCGCGGGCCGAGGGTCATACCCCCCGAGTCTCGGCTCGTCCGGTCGTCATCACGCCCGCGCCGTTAGCAGGACAAGTCCGCCGGCGTGGAGTGCATGCAGGGGCGAGCGCAGTGCCGCGCGCCTGCCGACCGCCGCGAGCCCGACGACCCGATGCGCAGAGCGACGCCGCACGCATGTCTGAGACGCACGCGACGCCAGCCGCCCGGATCATTGCCCGGCGGCTCGTTGGGAAACGCCTGCCTCCGGCCTCATTCGACCGATACAAGGAGCCCCCGCTCACGCTCCGCGAAGTCGGCGACCACCTCGCGGTCTACTTCTACCCCGGCTGCGTCTGCTCGCCTGAAGACGGCTACGAGAGCCCGTGGCGCGACGCCGCAACACACCGGGCCTTCATCTACCACCGCCACGACCTCGACAAGCTCGGCTTCACGCCCGTCGGGATCAGCAGCCACTCCGCGGAGCTCCAAAGGAGCGCCGCCGACAGCACCTGCATCACGCACGCGCTCCTGTCCGACCCCGAGCTACAGATCGCCGAAGCGCTCGGACTGCCTACGTTCAACGCGGACGCGGCGGACTGGTACTGCCGTCTCACCCTCGTCGCGGTCGCGGGGCGGATCGTGCACGCCGTCTACCCGATTCACAGGATCGGTCTGAGCGCCTGGGATGTTCTCTCCTGGCTGCGCAAGGACGGGAAGCGGTACACGAGCGATGCTTGATGCGAGCACCCACGTCGTCGGTAGAGCAAGCGCCACCGGCCTCGGAGGTGGGCCCAGGGGTGGCTCGCGGGAGCCCACGCCAATCTTCCGAGTCGCCACGGAGCACCAGGCGCAGGCGCTTTACGAACACATCACCGATCCCGGTCGGCGCTACCCGGTCGTGGGCCTCACCTGCCGCGCGGGACTGCGGCGCGACCCCGCCGTCTCGGTCGAGCGCGTGCAGGCCGTCGTCTGGCCTGGGGTGCCGATCTACATCATCGAGCCCCGTGAGTCGCGGACCCTTAACAACCTGCTCCCGCGCAAGCTCGGCGCGTATAACGGCGCGGTCAGGGTGTGGTGGCCGGGCGTAACCAAGGACTCCTCTCCCAGCTGGCACCCCCTGATTCTCGACCCGAGCGGCTTCTACGGCGATAACGAGATCGAACAGCTCGCCGAACAATTCGCGACGCCGCACCCCGAGACGATCTACAACCTCCCGCCAGAGAAACAGGCCGCGATGCGCGAGCGCCTACGCATCGCCGCGAAGGCGAAGCGCGTCGTCAACGTGGCGAGCTTCAAGGACGTGCGTAGCCTCACCAGCGAGCTCCGTCGTACAGACCGCGAGTACCCGATCGTCGTGGTCACCGCGGCCGACGGCGACAGCGAGCCGGTGTTCCCGCCCGACGAGCTCAGGGACGCGATCGACCCGCATGTGCCGATCTACGTCCTCGCGAACCAGGCAATCACGCGGAGACTGACGGGCGCGCTCGGTGATGACCTCGGCGTTCCCACCGGCGGCGCACGCATCTACTGGACCGGCGTTCAGAGTGATGATGACCCCACCACGCACCCTGTCGTCGGCCGCGACAGCGGCGAAGCCGTAAACCGCCTCGTGCAGACGTTGGGCCTTACTCGCCCCGAGGTGAGGGGCCACGTCGAGCACACCGAGGGGCGCCTGGAGAACGCCCGACAGCGCGCCACGACAACGACCCGCGAACTGCGCAAGGCCCACGAGGAACGTGACGACGCGCTCCAACGCGCGGGAGCGGCCGAGGCAGCCCTGACCGACCTGGAAGGGCGGCACCGCGCGTTCCTGGAATCCGGCATCAACGAGGCGGATCTCAGGGCGATCGCCGCCTACGACCTCGAGGCCGTCATGCAGCGCCTTATCTGCCACGCATGGCTGACCGCGCTTAAGCCGGCCGACCGTCATCAAAGCCCCCTGCGCGGCTACCGTCTCGGACCCCAATTCCTCGCCTCGATCGGCGACCGCAAGAACGCGGTGCCACGCGAGCGCATCGCGTTCGCCTGCGCAATGGTCGCCTGCCGACGAGCCTCACTCCTCCCAGGACTCGAGCCCCACCCGTGGCGCGAGGGCAAGGCGAGCGGCAGCGGCGACGACCCCCAACTCACGCGTGGCGACGGCGGCAAGGGCTTCCTCTGCAACCTCGGCCACGGCCGCGGCGCCGCGCGCCTGTTCTACTGGGCTCTCCCCGAGGGCATCACCGAGTTCGAGGGCGTGCGCAACCACGACGCCATCGGACGGTCCTGATGCCCCTCCAACGCACAGGCGACGCCGGCACGACGAAGCGGGACGTTCGCTATTCCCAGTCACTCGAGAAGGGCCTAGCGATCCTCGTCGCGTTCAGTAACGCAGCCCGAGAAGTCGTCGACCGCCGCGCGGTGCAGGCGCCGCCGATGACGCGTGAGTACATGCTTGCCGAGATGGGACCGCACCTCGTCGCGGTCGCTGACGAACTCTCCACGTGCCTCGCCTGCCGCGACAACGAAAACGAGCCCTGGGAGAAGTGAGGCGTGGCCGCCGGTGTGGCAGAAAGGCGCGAGGAGAACCGGAAGACCAGAGCGAAACGAGACAGAAACAAAGACCACGAGACAGCGCGAGCGAGCACGCACGAAGAGGGGCGCTGTGTACCCAGCACGAGTAGAAAGCGAGAGGCAGTCAGCGCTCAAGGTACGGGGACGGCCACGAACGCGACCACGAGCGCTGCGCGTCACTGTGGCATAGCGCTGTTCGCGGACGTGGCGCAGTTGTATGTCGGGGGGGAAACCTGGCAGGCGATCGCGGACGCGACCGAGGTTCCCGTCTCAACCGTCCATGCGATCTTGCACGAGCTCTTCAACGAGGGCTTCCCGAAGTTGGAGCGTCGGAAGTTCAGCGACGACGACGCCTGGGTGGCGTACCGTGCGTACCTGCGCCGCGAAACGACGGTGCGTCAGGTCGCGACGGCCTACGGCGTGCACCGGACCACTGTCGAACAGCGCTGGCGCACGCTCTGCCTGCTGAAGAAAAAGCCCAGGAGAACGAAGACCCCGAGGAACGCCGCTCACGCCGCGCAGCAAGCCGTGACGAAGCGGCTGGTGGAACGCATCGATGAGCTCCGGGAAGCGCGCCGGCTCACGGTCGAGAACCTGGCGATCGCGTCCGGCCTGTCCAACGCGACGGTGCAGCACATGCGCTACGACCTTTCTGACCCGCAGCTCACGACTGTGTTGCACCTCTGCGTCGGCTTGGGCGTGACGCCCGGCGAGCTGCTCGACGCGTTGCCACAACCCACGAGCGCGCGCCCGCGCAGGCCCCGGGGAGCGGTGAGACCGACGAAGCACGGGGCGGGGCGATGAGGGCGGGCACAGTCAGGATTCACCGGAAGCTCGTGCCGTTCCTCCGCAGCGGCGTGAAACGCGAGTACGCGTCAGCGCTCAAAATCCTCACGTTCCAGGTCGAGACAGCATACGACTCCGAACAGTACGACCACGCCCTCGGCCGCTTCGACAACGCGCGGCACCTCATGCACACGGTCGGCATGACGGAGGACGAACCGAGCCCAAGTGAATACCTGGAACTAGACCTTGACCTCTACGGAGCGGACCTCGTCCTGAAGTGTCTCGAATCGGAGTACGACATAGAAGTAAGCGCCCGGCAGGACCGCTCGAGCGAAGGCTTCCCTGTACCTCTCGGCGCGCTCCCCGACTTCACCCGCCTGGTCACCGAGATCCGCGAGCGCAGCGGCATGCCGCCCCGACGACAACGCGACGGCTGGCGACGCCTCCCCCGACACCCCCGCTGGAGGCACCGTGCGTGAAAACGACACGCCACCCCGCCGTTCGCTACGGGGACGCCTCCTCTGTGCCCTCGCGAAGCGCATCCGATACGACGGCGCAAAGCCGTATGAAACCACGCCCGCGCCCACCAATGCGCCCGCCGAGATCAACCTCACATCATGCCTCCTCTTGCAAACGACGAAGTGCAACGGCGAGAAGGTGAACACGCCCGTCTGGTACTCCATCGTCGACGACACGATCTGGATACTCACCTCCGAAAGCTCCGGCAAGGTCCCACGCGCCCGCCGCGAACCTATCGTCACGGTCACGTCCTGCACCATTCGCGGACGACCCAATGCCGAACACCACCTCACCTGCAAAGCCTCCGTCGTTCCACCCGACGGCGCCATCGGCGCCGAGTGGGCAATGCGACGTACCCTCGGCATCATCCGCAACCGCATCCACAAACTCACCATCCGCGACCCCATCTACCTCGCCCTCCGACCCCTCACACACGGGAGAGAGATGCCCGAAGAGGAGGCCCTCGCCGTCGGGATCAGCGCAGTGAGAGAGGCGCGACGCGATCGTGGGCGCGTTCCCGCCGAGGCCGGCGACGCTCCGCCCGACGACGGCCATGACCAGCCCCCGGCCGCATGAGCAAACACGAACGCAACGTCAGGAGGAACCGGGCGCCGCGCCGCGTGCGCACCGCGCACGCGCCGGACCGCAAGACAACACGGCCCAGGCTCGAGAGCCTGTTGCGAACGCTCCCAGAACCACACCCGGTCGCGGACGGGCCGCTCCCACCGACCAGCCTCCGAGAGCAGCCGGCGATGCGCGCGTTCGCGCAGAACCTCCGCATGACGCGCAGCCACGCCGAACTCACACGCGACGAACTCGCAACAAGAGCGGATATCCACGCAGGCGTCCTATGCCGCGTCGAAGAAGGCCGCATCGACCCGCCGTACTCCCTCATCATCCGCCTCGCCGAAGCCCTCGAAACGAGTCCAACGTATCTCATCACCCAGCCCATCCTCCAAGACGCAATAACCCCGAAACTACGGCCGCCCCCACAGGGTACGCCGCGCCTCAAGGCTCGCGCAACGTGGGAGGCGATCCGTGAGGAGATCCGCGCTCTCTACGCCGCCGGCGAACCCCACCGCATCATCGCCCTCGAACTCGGCCTCACCCGCATGCAACTCCAAGCCCAGCTCGGCCGCCTCTTTCGTGAAGGAATGCCAAAGCGGTGACGCGCCCAGGAGCCGCTCGGGTCGCTTGCTGTTCAGGCGGCGCGCACAACGACCTGAGTATCGGCGCGAAGCCGAGGTGAGACTTGCATGGAGTCAGTGCGGGCCATCTTTGGAACAAGCGCGCATCGGTCAGGATGCTGTGGAAACTCATGACCGGCGACGAACTCGTAGTTGCTATCGGCGCGGAGGCAGCGTACGAGCTTGTCGAGGCACTCGATGAGATGGACAAGACGATCGCGCACTCCGCAGGGGAGGCAGGGCACAGATGCCCCGACCCGGCGCTGCGGAAGCACAACCTGCGAATACTTAGTATACGCCTGCGCGAGCATAGGAACTATGCAGAAATCGGGCGGACCGCGGGAGTAAGTAGTACGCGGGTCAAGCAGGGCGGAGCGAGTCGTCGTCCTGCTAGGTCGGAGTGGCATCGCTCTAGGAGGATCAACGCTGGCCCGCGCTGTGAGTCTGGACACTGGGCCTACCCGAGCGATAGGGATCACTTGTGACGATGCCATCCGAATCGCTCCGAGCAATCGCAGCGCGTCTCCGGGCACGCGAATCAGATGTCGCGGAAGAGATCTTGTGCGGCATACCCGAAGCGTTCCGAGCGCCGTTGCGCCGGGACGGGGAGTACGCAGCTGTTCAGCGCGCGGCCCTCGTATCTGCGCTCGACTACGCGCTCCGCACGCTTGAGGGTGATCCAGAACAATCTCAATCAGTCCCGCCGGCGGTGGTCGAGCAGGTGCGACGGTCAGCCCGCCACTCTGTCAGTCTTGACACCGTTCTCTGCTTCTACGTTGCTGGCCGCGAGCTGCTGGGCGACATCGTGAGCGCAGAAGCAGCGCATTGCAGTGACGAAGGACCCCGCCAGGCGCAGGTGAAGCTGGGTTTGCTACTTCAGCAACTCGTGCCAGTGATCGCATCTGCGTATCAGCGTGAGGTAGAACGACTTCATCGTTCGCCACAGCAGAGGCGGGCTGCGTGTGTACGGCGGCTCCTCAACAACGAGCGCGTCGATGCCGCGCCGCTTGGCTATGACTTCAATGCTTGGCATATTGCGATGATCGTTACGGGCGGTGGCGCCAAGGAGGCAATCTCTCGTCTCGAAGAGGCCTCCATTGCCCGACAGGTGTTGGCCGTCGAGCAAGACGAGGAGACCATCTGGTGTTGGCTGGGTGGACCACGACCGCTCGCCGTAGCCGAGATTGAGCGCTTCATAGCGGCGGTAGCCATCCCCACCGCGTCGTTCGCGATTGGGGAGCCAGGATTCGGCCTGGAGGGATGGAGGGTCACCCATCGGCAGGCGGAGGAAGCTCGAAGCGTCGCTGTCTTGGCACCCCAGGCTGTCACGACGTATGCGGCTGTGGGCGTCCTGGCGCCCTGGGCGCTTGACCGAGCGCACGCCGTGTCCTTTGTGCGAGTCCATCTCGGGCCTCTCGATGAGATGAGGGACGGGGGCGTGGGCGCACGCGACGCTCTGCGAGAGATCTTCAGGGCAGGCCATCAGATTACAGCTGCGGCTTCGGTGCTCAATATACACCGAGGGACACTGCAGACTCTTCGAGACAGGATCGAGCGCCGCCTCGGCTTCATGCTCGCGACCCGACAAGCTGAGCTTGAAGTGGCCCTACGGCTGGAGGCTCTGTATCGGATCGTGCCCAGCTCTGAGGAGAGCCAGCGACACACAGATCCCGGGCACTACTGACCAGGGCAAAACAGTAAGCTGCGTCTGGCCTGCACTTAGATAACGTCATTTGGCTGATGGGAACACGCCGTAACATCAAAACGATGTAGATAAGCCGCGCTATTCAGCAAATTGACGGCTTTCCGTTCCCCAAACAGCGAGCGAAAAGTGATAGTGATATGCGAGGTCGCGTAATACCTGTGCGTACACAACCGATTCCGAGGGGCGGATCTCGTGTCTGCGGTAGCAGCTCCCGTATCTGGATCAGCCGGCACTCACCGGAGCGCCGGAAAACGCGGGCTGGGGCTCACGAAGGTCGGCTGGGTCCCGGAGGGAGAGATCGAGTACCCGGAATGGATAGAGGCGGGACGTTATCTCGGAGCGCTTGGGCGGGGCCACCAGTGGTGGATCGGCGACTGGATTCGCTTTGGCACCAAGCAATGGGGCGAAAAGTACGCCGAGGCCGCGCGTCTTACGGGCTATGACCGTGGCAGCCTGCGCAACCTTGCCTGGGTCGCATCCCAGTTTGATCCGTCACGGCGCCGTGACAAACTGACTTGGACCCATCATCTTGAGGTGGCGCCGTTGAAGCCCGATGAACAAGACCAGTGGCTTGATCGGGCGATCAAGGAGAAGCTTTCGGCCGCGGACCTGCGCATCGAGTTGCGTACGCTGCGACGAGCTCGCCAGCAGGCCCTCGAACAAGTCCGCGACGGCCCCGAGTCATCGGCGGCCACGGAGCCAGCCGAGTTGCCGACAGCGCATGGCGACGGCATCGTCTGCCCGAACTGTGGGCACAAGTTGCCGCTTCCTGGCTACCCGGTGGATGGGACGCCACCCGTGGCTAGGTCGGCGAGACGGCGCACGCTGCCGGCAGCAGCCTGAACCCCGAGCGTCCCTTTCTTCCGGCCCACGCTTGCCGGATATGGATCGTTTTTTTTGACCGCGCATAGATCGCTAGGTAGCGTCGATGCCCGGCGTGGATCGTCCTTCTTCACAGGCGTTCGACGGCAAACAGCGGACTTTGGGATTCAGTCAGGAGGAGACGTCTATGAGGGGTGACACGCCAACGAAGCGTCTAGGGCTCGCAACAGTGCTCCTACTGCTCGCGGTCGGTGCTGCCGCGCCAGCGGTGTTCGCCTCCGGGCGGTCAACTGGGCATTCCCCGGCGGTAGCCGCCCGGACGATCTCCATCAACGAGAGCGCCACCCTGAAGATCGTTCATCAGGAATACCACAAGGTCGAAGCCACGGGCCGGACCACCGGCACGTTCAACGCGCCGATGATCCTGCACTACAGCATCGACACCGGGGAACGCAGCAGCTCCTCCTTCATCAGTTCGCCGAGCGGCGGAAAAATATACGGCGGAGCGAACTCGACCTACCGCGTCTCGGGAGCCGACTCCTACTTTCAGGGCACCGTCACGATCAACGGCGGTAGCGGCGCGTACAAGGACGCTTACGGAACCAATATCCACATCACAGGGACACTGGAACGCTGGCGGCTGGAGTTGATCATCCATATCACCGGCACGATGCGGGTATAGCGGTGAGAGTCATGACCAAATCCGTACTCATCGCGGCCGCGCTGTTCGCTTGCGCCTGTCTGCCGGCTACCGCCAGCGCGACGGAGACCGTGGCCATGAGCGCGAAGTTCACGCCCTACCACCTGCTCGGCCACACAACTGTTCATTTTGGGTGGAAGATCGGCACGACGACCGGGGCTGTGCCGTCCCCCATGACGAACGTCGATGTTTCGCTTCCGGCCGGCATGGGCCTTGAAACCACCTCCCTCGGCCTGGCTACCTGCAACACCGCGACTCTCGATGCAATAGGGCCCGTAGGCTGCTCGCCTGATGCAGTAATGGGATTCGGGAGCGCGCTGGGAGAGGTCGAAGTCGAATCACAGATCATTCAGGAGCACGCCGAAATCACAACGCTGATGGCCCCGACGGCCGGGGGACACACCGTGGTGCTGTATTACGTCAACGCCGGAGGTCCGGTGAATGTCCAGCTCATCTTCCCGGGACTGGTGCTGGGAGCATCCGAACCATTCGGCACGAGGATCAATACCAAGGTTCCCATAACAGGGACATGGCCGGAAGGGCCTTACGTCTCGGTGGTGAGTTTGTCGGCCGGCATCGGCCCAGAAAACCTGACCTACTACCGGCCGGGCAGCAAACGTATCCCGTTCACACCTGTCGGGATGCAGATCCCTCCAAAGTGCCCCAAAGGCGGCTTCCCCTTTTCTTCCACGATCAGTTTTATGGACGGAAGTTCCGTGACGGCATCAACCGCGATTCCCTGCCCAAAAGGTAGTGAAGGCGGACGTTCAGCACGCCGACACCACTAAGTCAGCATGGGCGAGGAATCAAAGGACAGGGACCCGGTCGAAGAGTTGGCCGTCGAGCTTGCCGGCGCGGATTCCCTCGTTGGCCCGGTCGAGCTGTTCGATCGCTGGGAGAGGCAGTCGTGGACCACTCGGGAGCTACAGATGGAGGACGACCGTGCGGATTGGGAGCAGCTCGGGCCGTTTACGCTGCGCGAGCTGCGCCTGCGTCTGTACCAATTCTTCCTGGGTGAGGCAGCGGTCACCAGGACGCTACCGGCACTCACGCTGGCGGCCCCCACCAGCGCCGCACAATGCTTTCTTGCCACACAAGCCGCTGATGAGGCGCGTCACACGATCTTCTTTTGGCGCTACCTCCGTGCCGTCGGTGAGACGGACGGCACCGACGTCGACACGCTCGCCGAACAGTGGTCAATCGACGCATCCACCAGCCATTCCCAGTTCTTTGATTCCGAACTCGTGCAAGCGACCGAAGCCGTCCGTGTCAATCCCTCAGACCGCGGCGCATGGATGGCTGGCGTCACCATTTATCATCTGCTGACCGAGGCCGTCCTTGCGATCGCAGGCCAGCGCGGGATTGTCAGGACAGCACGCCGCGCCAGGCGCCTGCCAGTGCTCACCCGAGGGGCGCTGAACGTCGCACGCGACGAGTCCCGACACATCGCGTTCGGTGTAAGGGCACTGCGCGAAGGTGTCCATGAAGGACACGGCGATGCAGTTGTGGGCATGGTGTGTGAACAAATCCCGCTGCTCACCTCGATACTTGTCAGCCCAGAGCAGCGGCTACCACAGCTCGTACCTGGTGCGATGGGGTCGTTTGTTCAGGAGATATCTGCCAGCTGGGACGCCGCCTATGAGGCGCTCGCCAAGCGCCTGCGGCTGATCGGGCTGGATGACGTCGTTGGCGATGTGGACCGGCGCTGGCAGAGGGGCATTCGTGACGCGCTCGAGGACTACCAGGTAAGGCATGGTGTGGCGCATCCCGCCACCATGCTCCGCCCAGCGGTGGCTGCTGAGGCATCGCTGCCGGTTGCGGGGGGAAGCGCATGACCGTCTCACCGGAGGCCCGGATCAGAGACACTTTGAGAAGCCTGCTCGTTCAGATGTCCCCCAAGGACATCCAATCGGTGTCCGCCGACGATCGGCTAGTGGAGGATCTTGGATATGACTCGCTGACGCTGATCGAGTTGGCTGTCGCGATAGAGGACCGCTTCGACCTGCCGGCGATCAGCGAAGAAGAGGCGATGCGGATACGGACGGTCGGGGACCTGGAGCAGTTCATCGCAAGCTCAAGTGGATCGGCTGTTACCGGTGCACACTCAGAGTGACGAGCAGCCAGGCGCTACGGCGCTGGCGGATGCCGGCGGTGAGGACCTGCGTGGCTGGCTGGACTCGTTGACGCAGCTGATCCCTACACCGTCGGGGTTTCGGGAGGAGACGATCGACCGACGGACCGCTCTTGAGATGCTTCGCTGCGACGAGACAGTGATCGACGCGCTCGTGGGGAACGGACTGCCGTGTTCCGGTGCCGCCGGTGATGAACGCTTCGATAGGTGGGATCTCTTCAACGTGGCTCTCTATTCGCGCTCCCGGCGCTCGATCCCCGAGCTGAGTGCATTGGTGGTTGCGAGGGCAGCGGCCGAAAAGCCCCCGACGTGGGTTGAAGGGCGAGAAGTGCGTCTGACGCTGAGCCTACGGTGCACCCATCCTGACGGGTGCGCCGATCGCCCGGAATGGCTTGTGAGACCTCCCGAGCCGGAGCGCTTCGGCGGTTCCATCACTCCGTGGCGAGCGTCAACCTCGCTTGACGCTACAAGTGCCGTTGGGACGGTCACGCACGCCAGCACAGCGATCGAGCTCGGCGCCACGGTGGTCACATCTGGCTCGCAGGCAACTGTCAACGCCGCGCAAGTTAGAGTGCTGTATTGGGAGATCGTGCACGGCATGCGTTTTCAGGTGCTCCCGCACGCGCTTGCGCTCCAGACAGACCGCATCGCAGACCACGGCGCCGTCGACTGCACCGCCGTAGCCATGCTACTCGGCGCGCGCTGCGAGCAAGCCGGGCTAGAGACCCGTGTAGTAAAGGGCTTGCTGCTAACCATGCTCGGGATCGACAATCACGCCTGGCTTGAGGTTAAGGATGACGACGGGGAGTGGAAGCCGATCGACTGCTCGCTCGCGATGATCTCGCTTGGCTCGGCGATACCTAACCCAGCTTTTGCGCAGTTCTGTCTCGGTTCTCGCTTCAACCGGGTCTTGCCGTTTGCCTGCCCGCCCGAGGAACCCATCATTGAGCACATATGCGGCGGCGAGCGTCGCCCCGTGGATATGCGCGTCAGCATAAGCGGACTTCACTCAAACTAAAGGGAGCGGACTGCCATGTTTGCAAGAACGGTTCTAGCTTTCATCGCCGCCGCCTCCATTCCAGTCATCGGTCACAGCTCATCCGGCCACGCCGCTCATCCGGCCGGCACCCACGTAGTGACCCTGCACCACATCGCTTTTCACCCGCAAGCCCTGACCATTCACCGCAATGAAAGCGTCACATGGGTTTGGGAGGACCCGGGCATCGCGCACAACGTCACCGCCCACAACTTCCATTCGGCGACCCAGACCCACGGTTCCTTTACCGTGCGCTTCACACGGACAGGCGTGTTCAACTATCGATGCACCATCCACCAAGACATGACCGGCAAGATCATCGTGAGGTGAATGTGGAGATAAGCGAAAAATGGGCGATCTAGCAGCAGACACAGCCGTCGAACGTATCGGTGACGGCCGTTACGCCGCGACCCCTTCCAAAGACTGGGAGATTTGGGGTCCCAACGGCGGCTACATGGCCGCCCTCGCGCTGCGGGCAGCCGGCAGCCAAAGCTCCCACAGCCACCCGGCGAGCATCGCCTGCCACTACCTCGCCCGCGCCGACTTCCTGCCGGTGGAGATACAGGTCACTTCACTGCGCACCAGCGCCCGCGTAGAGTCGCTGCGTGTCAGCATGACTCAGCAGGGACGCGTGGTGCTCGAGGCCCTGGTTTGGGCCGCCGGGGAGCTTGATGGTCCGGAGCGCGAGTGGACCAAGCCGGGCACGATCGCCTCGCCACTGGACGTGCCGAGCGTCGAAGAGGTCGCGGCCGCCCACAGTTTCCCTGCACTGCCATTCTGGAAGAACATCGAGATTCGGATCATCACCGGACCCGATCCTGGCTCACAAGAGGCGCAGGAGCCGCTCGTACTCGCATGGAATAGATTCCGTCCACAGGCGATCTTCGACGATCCGTGGATCGACGCTTGCCGCGCCACCGTGCTTGTCGACGTCCATCAGTTCCCGGCCGCCTCACGGGGGTTCGCCCGCTCCGAGCTGACATTCGCCGCACCGAGCCTTGACCTGTACGTCGCCTTCCACGCCCAAGCCCCGAAGGATGATTGGCTACTCAGCGAAAGCCGCGGCTTGATTTCCCACAGTGGGATGCTCGGCGGACGCGCGTGCGTGTGGTCACGCGATGGGCTGCTGCTCGCCAGCGGCGGACAACAGATGCTGCAGCGATCTTTCGCCTCCTGACATGGCGGCACCGAAATTAGGCATACCGGGAGACGCAACCTACGATTCCGCCCGATGAGCGAACTCGCTATCGCGGTCCACGGGTTGAAGAAGTCCTACGGCTCCACCGAGGCCGTTCAGGGCATCGACCTCGAGGTCAAGCGCGGCGAGGTCTTTACGTTCCTTGGGCCGAATGGTGCCGGCAAGACCACGACCGTCGAGATCCTTGAGGGATTCCGCAAGCGCAACGCGGGCGAAGTGACCGTGCTGGGCGTCGATCCCTGGCGTGCGCCGCGCGAGTGGCGGGCACGCATCGGCCTGGTTCCCCAGCGATGCGAACTGGTGCCAGAGCTCACCGTGAGGGAGGCATTGAAGCTGTACGCGGGCTACTACCCTGCGCCGCGGCCCGTAGCGGAAACGATCGGGCTGGTCGGGCTTGCGGAGCAGGAAAAGCAGCGAACCGGCCGTCTTTCAGGCGGCCAACAGCGTCGCTTGGACGTTGCGATCGCGCTCGTGGGCGACCCCGACTTGATCTTCCTCGACGAGCCCACAACAGGATTCGATCCACAGGCGCGTCGGCAGGCGTGGGATGTCATCGCCAGCCTGCGCACGCTTGGCAAGACCGTCTTCTTGACCACGCACTACATGGACGAGGCGGAGAGGCTTGCAGACCGTGTAGCCGTGATCGCAACGGGACGCATCGTCGCCTCGGGCACCCCGCAGACACTGGCGCAGCGTGACGGCGCCCCGACCGAGATCGGCTTCACGCTTCCCGACGGCGTGACGGTCGGGGACTTGCCCGGCGGACTCGCCGCGAACGTCGAGGTGCAGAACGGCAGCGCTGCGCGGCTACGTGTTCACCAGCCGGTCGCCGCGCTGAACACGTTGACCAGCTGGGCGCTTGAGCGGAGCTTCTCGCTACCCGATCTACACGTCACGCGCCCGAGCCTTGAGGATGTCTACCTACAACTCACCAGGGAGCCATGAAGGGACTAAGGCTCATATTCCACCAGGCGCACTATGACCTGAAGGTGTTTTGGCGCAACCCGCAGTCGCGCTTCTTTACCGTGGCCATACCGATCATGTTTCTCTTCATCTTCGTCGCGGTATTCGGCAACAACACGACCAGAGTGAACGGTCACAGAATCCATAACTCGACCTACTATGTGCCGTATATCGCGGCGCTTGGCCTGATATCGGCGGCGTTCGGCGAGTTGACGATCTCGATCGTCACGCAGCGCGAGCGTGGGGTGTTGATGAGATTTCGCTCCGCACCGGCACCGACATGGGTGATTATCGTGTCCCGCGTCCTGCTCGCCTGCATGCTTGCAGCACTGCTCGTGCTCGCGCTGATCCTGATCGGTTGGCTCGTGTTCGGCGTGCAGCTCCCCGGCTCAACCGTTCCCGGCGTGATCGTGACGACGCTCGTCGGCGCAGTGTCGTTCTGTTGCATTGGGCTTGGGCTCAGCACGTTCATCCGCTCGGCTGAATCAGCGCCGCCGGTCACGAACATGCTGATCCTGCCACTACTGTTTATCTCCGGGATCTTCTTCCCCAACGAACTTCTCCCTCACTGGCTGTATCACGTTGCGAGCTACTTCCCTGTGCAGCACCTGGGACACTCGCTGGTGACCGCGTTTGCCCCGGAAACCAAGGGTGTCGGCATCGTCGTAAAGGACCTGTTGTGGATGGTCGGCTGGGGTATTCTCGGGCTGCTGATCGCGCTGCGACGCTTCAACTGGATGCCACGTCGCGGCTGAACGGGACGAATGTCCATGCGGTCCTCGCGCTGGCGGCGTGTCAGCTGCTTGCTGGTGCACGATTCCGCGCCTCGGCGACTACGCTATCCCGATGACCGCGCGTGAGTCCCCCGAGATCATTGTCGTTGGCTCCGGCGGCGCGGGGCTGACGGCCGCACTGCGGGCCGCGCGAGCTGGGCGGCGCGTCGTGGTGCTTGAGCGCTCAGACCTCGTCGGCGGAGCTACCGCAGCCTCAAGCGGCTATGTGTGGGCGCCGAACCATCATCTGCTGGGGCAGGCCGGCATCAGCGATAGCCGGGAGGACGCGCTGGCCTACTGCAACGCCACGAGCATCGGCGGGGCGCTGCTTGAGACGTTCGTCGACGAGATACGCGAGCTGATGCCGTGGGTTGAGGCGCACAGCCCGATCGATTGGAAGCCGATGGACTATCCAGACACCTTTGCTGAGCTGCCATCCGGTCGGCGCTCTGGCCGCCATCTTGAGGTGCGGCCTTTGCAGGTGGCCGTTCTCGGTAGCTGGACCGAGAAGGTGCGCAAGCCGGCGAATCCTCCGTATCTCACCGGCGATGAGGTGTTCGCTCATCGTGTGCATCTCACCCCAGTCGGCCTGCCGATGGAGCTCATCGGTGCTCGCCACAGTGCCGGAGAATGGTGCGGCGGCGCTGGGCTCATCGCAGGTCTCTTGGCTGGCTGTCTCGACGCCGGCGTTCAGGTACGTCTCTCAGCCCGCGCCGAGCAGCTCCTGGTCGAGGACGGCCGCGTGCTCGGTGTCAGCGTGAACGGCGAGCAGCTACGAGCCGAGCACGGGGTTGTGCTGGCATGCGGCGGGTTCGAGTGGGACGAGACCATGCGAGGGGAGCTTCTGAGCTCCCCACTGACCCATCCCGCCAGCCCCCCACTGCATGAGGGCGACGCGCTCAGGATGGCCGCCACCGCAGGCGCCCGGCTCGCGCATTTGGCGGAGACATGGGCATGGCCGACGCTCCCCGCCGCCGCCGGCACGACGCACCGCGACCCCTCACCCCTTTGCATGGGGGAGCGAATGGCTCCTCACTCGCTGTGGGTTAATCGGCGCGGCCGGCGCTTCACAAACGAGTCATCGCACAACTGCGCACTCGCGTTCGCGGAGATCGACTCCGCCTCCGGCGGATGGGCCAACATCCCCGCCTGGGCGATCGTTGACGCCCAGTTCCGGCAGCGCTACTCGTTCGCTGGAATGCCACCTGGAAAGGGAGACCATCCTGCAGCCGTGACGGCCGCGACGCTCGAAGAGTTGGCGGCCCGCTGCGGCATCGACACCGCTGAACTGTCGAGGACCGTAGGGCGTTTCAATGCAGCGGCGCATGAAGGCTCTGATCCTGACCACGGCCGCGGCGAAACAGCTTACGAGCACTACATGGGCGACGTAGAAGCAGCCCACCCCAACCTTGGCGCCCTCACGAGAGGCCCATACAGCGCAATCCCGATTCAGCCGGGTGCCGTCGGCACGAAGGGCGGCCCGGTCACCGACTCCTGCGGCCGAGTTCTTGACTACAACGACCAACCAGTGCCGGGGCTCTACGCGGCGGGGAACGCGGCGGCGCGGATCTTTGGCCCCGGAGTCAATGCAGGCGGTGCCACGATCGCCTGCGCGCTGGTGCTTGGCTCCCGTTCAGGCCGACAACTAGCCGATCTATGAGATGGCCGGCAGCCGATCGCCACTCCCATCGCAGACGGGAAACGGTGACAACAGCCGCCAACAAGCGCTTGTCGTTGGCGCAGGCCCCGTTGGCCTAACCGCTGCGCTGGCGCTGCGGTCCCTCGGCATCTCGCCAGTGGTGCTCGAGGCCGACTCCCAGGACACCGTCCGTGCAGGAAGCCGCGCGCTGTTTCTGCACCGCGAGTCGCTTCGGCTACTCGATCGCATCTCGCCGGGCATAGCGCCTGACCTCGCCGCGCACGGCCTGGTCTGGTCAACCAAGCGCACCGTCTACAGAGGCCGGCAAGTCTTTTCGCGTACCTACCCGCCGTCGCCGCCCGACACGATTCCCCCCTTCGTCAGCCTTCGACAGCCAGACACCGAGGATCATCTTCGCCGGGCGTGCCTGGACGCCGGCGTGCAAGTCATCTGGTCAACGGCGGTCACTGAGGCTGAATCAACCGCCGAGCAGGCTACGGTCCTAACCGCCGACGGCCGCCGCTGGCAATCCGAGTACGTCATCGCAGCTGACGGGGCACGATCGGCCGTGCGTCAATCACTGGGGATCAAGATGTGCGGCTCGCGGTCCCGAAGCGTGCACGTTATCGTCGATCTTGAGGAGGACCCCGCCCAGCCGATGCCGGTTGAGCGGGTATTCCACTACCGTCACCCAAGCCTGGACGGCCGCAACGTGCTACTGATCCCATTCGCTGGCGGCTGGCAAATCGATCTGCAGTGCAAGCCCGGCGACGATCCCGAGCAGCTCACCGATCCGTCGTCGCTGTCGGACTGGGTTCCCAAGGTCGTCGATGATCGATACCGCGACCGGGTGCGCTGGGTCTCAACCTACCACTTTCACCATGTGGTAGCCGAGAGATTCACCGACCCCCACCGCCGCATACTGCTTGCGGGGGAGGCCGCGCATCTCTTTGCCCCCTTCGGGGCACGCGGAATGAACAGCGGCATCGCTGACGCCGATGCTGCCGCAAGCGCGATCGTGGTCGCGCTGGCAGCCACTCACCCGAATCGTTCACACGCAGCCGTTGACGATTTTGATCGCAGCCGCCGGCAAGCCGCCCGGCACAACGAGCAGGCCGCAAGCGCAGCTCTATCGCACTTGCGCGGCGACCGTTTTGGCGCTTGCCTTCTACAGCAGGCGGCGGCCACACTAGCACCAATGTTCACATCCTTCGGCGCATGGCTTGACGAGGCGCCATACGGGCCGAGGACACCGCCCCTGTCAAACCCAAGTGGAAAGTATTGAAGCCATCATGGACACGGCAGAAACTCAGACCAAACCGACCCTGGTAATCGAGACTGACGTCGCGCGTGATCCGCTCACACAGTTTCACGAATGGTGGGAGCAGTGGGCATCCCGCGACCGTGCCGACCCCACCGCCACATCCGCGGTACTGGCTACCGTCGATGCCGGCGGGCAACCGTCAGCTCGGCTTGTGGACATAGCCCGCGTTGACCACGGGTTTGTTTTCTTCACCAACTACGGCAGCGGCAAGGGCACGGACCTGGCAAGCAACCCGCACGCTGCACTGTGTTTTGCGTGGCTAGCGTTGGCGCGACAGGTACGCATTGAGGGCACTGTTGAGCGGCTCAGCGATGTGGAGTCAGACAGCTTCTTTGCGACGCTGCCACACGACGTGCAACTGCTCTCCTGGGCGTCTGACCAGCGGCAGCCGATCGCCGACCAGCAGGTTCTAGTGGACCGCTACGCTGAGATCGAGCAGCGCTTTGGAGACCAGGAGGTTCCACGCTCACGTTCCTGGGGCGGCTACCGGCTGATACCTGACAGCATCGAGTTCTGGCAAGGCCGCGGTGACGTGCACACGAACCGCAGGCGCTACCGCCGGCCGGACACGAGCAAAGACTGGATTTTTGAGCAGTTGATGCCGTAAACCTTCGGCTGTGCTGTGGCCGAGCGAGGAAGTGAGCGGACCGTGCTAGAGGGATGTGTGCCCTGGCCGGCACAGGTCGCTGCTGACTACCGCCTAAAGGGATACTGGGAGGGCCTGACGCTTGGTGCGCTGCTACGCAGCTGGGCGGAGGTGTACGGTGAGCGGACAGCGCTCGTTTTCGGCGAGGATCGCCTCAGCTATGCGCAGTTGGATTCGAGGGTGGATCGCCTCGCTGCCGGGCTGGTCAAGCGCGGGATCACGCCGGGTGAGCGCATCGTCGTTCAGCTGCCGAACATCCCGGAGCTGGTGAGCGTCTTGTTCGCGTTGTTTCGGATCGGTGCGCTGCCGGTAATGGCGCTGCCTGCGCACCGGCGCAACGAGATCTCCTACCTGTGCGACTTCTCTGAGGCGGTTGGCTATGTCGTGGCGGATCGCTTCCAGGGCTTTGACTACCGTCGACTCGCCAGCGAAGTGCAAGACGCAGCCCCTGCGCTCGAGCACGTGTTCGTCGCTGGCGACGCCGGCGAGCTCGTGGCGCTCAGCGATATGGACGAGGACCCGATCACGCTGCCCGACCCCGACGCGCCCGATGTCGCACTGTTTCTTCTGTCCGGTGGCACTACGGGACCGCCGAAGTTGATCCCCCGCACGCATGAGGACTATGCGTACAACCTGCGTGTCAGCGGTGAGGTCGCCGGACTCGATAGCGACGCCGTGTATCTCGCAGCGCTTCCGGTGGCGCACAACTTCGCGCTGGGCTGCCCTGGGGTGCTCGGCACGCTGCGCGCGGGCGGAAAGGCCGTGCTGGCGCTTACCGGCAGTCCCGATGAGACGTTTCCGCTGATTGAGCGCGAGCGGGTCACGATAACCGCACTCGTGCCGCCGCTTGCGCTGATGTGGATGGACGCTGCAGCGCACAACGACCACGACCTTTCAAGCCTCGAACTTGTGCAAGTCGGCGGGTCCAAGCTCGGCGCGGAGCCCGCCCGACGCATCCGCCCGACGCTCGGCTGCACCCTTCAACAATCGTTCGGGATGGCAGAGGGGCTGCTCAGTCAAACCCGCGCTGATGACACCGAAGGTATCCGCATTATCAGCCAAGGCCGACCCATATCTCCCGGTGACGAGATCCGGGTAGTTGACTCATCAGGCCAGGACGTCCGCGACGGTGAGGTTGGTGAACTTCTGGTGCGGGGACCCTACACGACCCGCGGTTACTACCGTGCCCCCGAGTACAACAAATCGGTGTTTACCTCCGACGGCTTCCTCCGCACCGGGGATCTCGTCAAACTGACCTCTGCCGGGAACCTCATCGTCGAAGGGAGAGCCCGCGATGTCATCAACCGCGGCGGCGACAAGATCGCAGCCGATGAACTCGAGGATCACCTCCTTGCCCATCCGGCCATACGCGGCGCCGCGCTCGTTGCGATCCCGGACGACGTCATGGGCGAGCGCACCTGCGCCTGTGTGATACCCCGCGGGCAGCCTCCCACATTGCGGGAGATCGCCCAGTTCCTGCGGGGGCGAGGGCTGGCCGCCTACAAGGTGCCCGATCGGCTTGAGGTACTCGACTCGTTCCCGCTCACGGGCGTAGGCAAGGTGAGCAAGGCCGATCTGCGTGCCCTGGTGTCGGGTGCGCCCAGCGGAGGAGCTAGACACTCTAGCGACGTCCGAGGTATCGGTCTGACTGCGCTACAGCCCGCTGCAGCAGGTGATCGCCGTGAAACTCGGTGACTTTGGGGTCAGCGCCGATAACAGCCAACGATCCCGTGTGTTCCGTGATCGGATGCAGGTCGTAAATACGAATCTGGCCTGTGAGCTCAGGGTGATCCTCCCACGCAATCAGCCGCGCGGATCGCCCAGGATCAGCCAGGGTAATCCTGTTCATAGCGATGTTGAGTCCGTCACCAGTTGCCTTCAGCAGAGCCTCCTTGCGGGTGCAGTAGATCAGAAGGGAGCGGTGCCTGTCCGCATCGGCTAGACCGGCGAACACCATGCGCTCCGCTTTGGAGAGCACCGCGGAGGCCAACTGTCCGCGGTCGGGCCGGCGCATATCCTCGACGTCGATACCAACGGGCACACCCCAGCTGACCGCGATCCCGGCTGCTTCCCCCGAATGGGCTATCGACATCTCTATCCGGCGGCGTCCGAGAACACGCGGCTTACCATGCGGCTTGCGGCAGCGGACGCAGGCGTGTGCGCCGAAGCGAACAGATCTCGGCGACATGCCGAGATGCTGAGCGACCACGATTCGTACCATCGCGTGCGCCACCAGGTAACGAGCGCGGTCTGCGGGACGGTGAAAGTTGGCCCACCGGGCTCGCTCCCGAGCGTCGAGGTATTGCAGCAGCTCGGTGTGCGCCGAGGCTGTGCTTGCCCACCACACGTGGCACTCCCCGTGGCTTAGAGCGGGTGAGACGTCGTGCATAGCTGGGGCTACGGTGACGCGGCCGCGTCGATAGACCGGCGGTCCTCTGAGGTTCGGTAGCGCAGGGCACGCAACGGGGCACGCGCCTTGAGAAGCATCTCCTCAAACTCCTCGTCAGGGTCGGAGTCGAGCACGATCGCGCCGCCAGCACCTACCGTCAGCCTGCCGCCCTCCAGCACGATGGTCCGAATGACGATGTTCAGATCGGCGGCGCCACTCAAGCCGAAGTACCCAATGACACCCGAGTAGATGCCTCGCGCTCGAGTCTCGATCGCGTCGATTATCTCCATCGTCCGCAGCTTGGGTGCCCCTGTCATCGACCCTCCTGGGAAGCAGGCGTGTACAGCTGCCACGGTGCTCGTGTCTTCCCTGAGTCTGCCTCGCACGGTAGACACGAGCTGGTGCACCGTCGCGTATGACTCCACCACCATCAAGCGGGGCACCGACACCGTACCGACCTCGCACACGCGCCCAAGGTCATTGCGGAGTAGATCGACGATCATCAGGTTCTCCGCCTGGTTCTTGGTGCTGGTCGCGAGTTCGTCTCGCGCTGCGAGGTCAGCGATCGGGTCGGCGTGTCGCGGCGCTGTGCCCTTGATCGGCTTGGACTCCACCATCCGGTCCTGTGTCACCTTTAGAAACCGCTCCGGTGAAGAGCAGAGAACATCCAGGCCGCCGAGGCGCAGATAGGCAGCATACGGAGCGGGATTCGTCTGCCGTTGCCTGAGATACAGCTCCAGCGGATTGTCGCTGAACGCGA
The DNA here is from genome assembly GCA_963735615.1 of uncultured Solirubrobacteraceae bacterium. Lineage (GTDB taxonomy): Bacteria > Actinomycetota > Thermoleophilia > Solirubrobacterales > Solirubrobacteraceae > Palsa-744. The sequence goes on along the minus strand of CAVTLO010000001.1, from coordinate 319,546 downwards.
GTTCGATCGTGTTCGTCAGGCAAATCTCGTAGCTCTCCCCGGCGCACAGTTGCTCTCTGCATCGCTCTATGTCGGCGATATAGGTGCCACGTGGCCGCACCAGCCACGGCTCCGGGTCAAACTCTACCTTCTCGCTGAGCCTGCCGTTGGCGGGCTGCTGATGCGTCGGCAGCGACCGTACCCGCGCCTGCGCGTCGGCCAGCCACCGCTCGGCCGCATTCACCCCGTCAGAGTCTGACCCGCACAACGCCAAAAGCCAGGTGTTCTTCTGCAGGTGGTCGACAACGGCGATTCGTGTGGCCGCTATCCAGATAGCGTCAGGGGTTGAGGATACGTGCCGATTCGGCGAGCCACAGTCGGCCTTGCACTCGTAGCCGAGATAGCCGACGTACCCGCATGTGAGATCGAATGGCATCTGCGAATCGGGTGCGAGCGCACGGGCGGCTAGGCGCTCCTGGAGCGCGTCGAAGATCGACCCGGTAATCAGCGTGGCCGGCTCGGACCCTTTACGAACGGCGACCGTGCCCGTGGCAACGTTGTAGGTCAGTGTCTCCCCATAAGGACCGCCGCCGTCACCGAGGAACGAGAACCGGGAAAGCCTCTCATCAACAAGACTGCTGTCGAGCCAGAAAGCGTCGCCGGATGCGGCGAATAGCTCCCTGAACAGCCCTTCGGTACTCGCCTCGCAGTCGAGGCGGCAGAACCGCAACGACCACTTCCCGCGGCCCTCAAGCACCGCTGTCTCCCGCACATTGCTCTCGAAAGTTCTCAAGCAGCTGCACCCCGTATTCGGTTGCGATCGACTCGGGATGAAACTGCACGCCGCGTAGCGGCCGCTCGGTGTGACGGAGGGCCATGATCGCTCCGTCCTGCGCCCATGCTGTCGCCTCCAATTCTGGCGGCAGCGGCGTTGCGACAGCGAGCGAGTGGTAGCGCACCCCAGTGAAGCCCTGGGGAACCCCGTCGAACAGGTCCTCACCGATGTGCGTGATTCGCTCCAGATATCCGTGTCGTGGGGCTGGGGCGCGCACAACCGAACCTCCGCCGGCGCACGCGATCGCCTGATGCCCAAGGCACACGCCCAGTAGCGGAAGGGCTGTCGTGCGGACGATGTCCAGGCAAACACCGATATCGCGAGCCACATGCGGCGACCCTGGACCTGGCGAGATGACAATCGCGTCGAACGCATCGAAGTCCAAGTCCGCCCACTCAGGTGCATCGTTGGTGAGCACCTTCGGCGCGATGCCATATACCTGAGCGAGCAGCTGGTAGAGGTTGAACGTGTAGGAGTCGTAGTTGTCGATTAGCAGCGTTCGCATCAGGACTATTCGGCAGGGATGTGGTCTACGGGGGTCATCAACTCGTCCAGAGCCGTGGCCCATTCCCGAAAGCGGGACCCAAGTGGCGGGCCTGCCTCGCCGGCTCCGTCCAATCCAAGCCAGTTGGAGACCGGGCGAATGCCGTGGAGCGCGTTCAATGTCCATGTCTCGACCGCTGCGAGCTCCACCGGACGCATGCGTTCGCGGATGACAGAGCCGCCACGGTGCTGCACGAGTTCGAGCAACAGCCGCCGCGTTACCGACGGCAATATCGAGCTTTCCGCAGTCGGGAGGCAAAGAACGTCTTTGCGCCACCAGACCAACGACGAGTGAGCGGTCTCGAGGACGCTCCCGTCCGCCGCGCACAGCAGCGCGTCGTCTGCGCCCTGCCTTCGTGCTCGTTCCCGCAGCTCAGCGAGGATCGCAAGGTCTGGACCCTTGATCTGCGGGCTCGATCGAGGGTCACTGCCAGGCGCGATCCACAGGGTCGTGTAGTCAGTTCGTGCCGGCGCTGGACGTAGCCACACGGCCAGTTGCCCCCTCTGCGCTTCGATCCGCGGGAACCAGCAGTCGGTACGCGGAAGCTTGAGCCGGACGGCGCTGAGGAACGCTCGGACTGTGCTTCCGTCGAGGTCTGGGAGCAGCCGCGTGCACGCTTCGCTGAAACGCCGCTCGTGCATTGCAAGCCCACGCACTCGCCCGTTATCCAGCAGCCAGGAGTCCGCGATCAGAGGCTGACGCACGGGTGTGCTGTCGGGCACTAGCTGTCCAGCGCACCAGACGAAGCGGGCCGCGGTCGCCACCTCAGCAGTGGGTGGGGGTGCGGCAGTTACCGTGTCTTTCACCAGTGCCCCTCCCGTAGTAGGAATCGGCGCAGCTTGCCTGTTGGAGTTCGCGGCAGCGTCTCCACGAACTGGATGTCACGCGGCACCTTGTAGGGCGCGAGCTGGTTACGGGCTAGTTGTTCCAACTCAGATCGAAGCGGCCGATGATCCTGGCCGGGTTCGACTGCCACCACGAACGCGCGCAGCTCGGTCGCTCCGCGACCGTTTGCGACCGCAGCCACCGCCACGTCCATGACGCCAGGGTGACTTCCCAGCAAAGACTCGATCTCGATCGGAGAGACGGTGATCCCCCCGACCATTTCCATGTCGTCTACACGGCCCGCGTGGGAATAGGTCCCGTCACGGTGCCGAACGGCAAGGTCATAGGTCCGCAGCCAGCCATCGACCAGCACCTCCCGCGTCTGGGCCGGCAGGTTGAGATACTCCAGCAGCAGCGAGGGCCCACTCACCCAAAGCTCTCCTTGAACCTCGTCACCGACCGGGTTGCCTTCGACGTCTCGCAGCTGCAGTCGGTATCCATCGGTGGGTCGCCCGACTGTGCCGAGTACGTTGGTGTCGACCTCGTTGGCGCAGAATGCGTGCCCCGCCTCAGTCGAGCCAAGCTGCTCAAGAACTGGGGCGCCGAGCAGGCACGCAGTCTGCTCGGCGAGCGTGACGCGGAGCGCCTCGCCCGCTGACACGGCGGCACGTACTGACCGGAACATGGAAGGGTCCGCTTCGGCAACCAAGTTTGCGTATGCCGACGGCACCCCGTAGAGGACGCTTACACCGTGACGAGCCACAGCCTCCTGAACGACCGGCGGTGTCGGCCGACCTTCAATCAGGACAGCAGACGAGCCGGAGAACAAGGGAAACACAAGGGCGTTACCGAAGCCGTAGGCAAAATAGAGCTTGGAGATCGACAGCGCGACATCGTCCGGTGCGATGCCAAGCGCCGCTACACCAACAGCCCGGTAATAAGCGAGTGGGTGAGCGTGAGCGTGCACCGCCGCCTTTGGTCGGCCGGTCGTGCCGGAGGTGTATTGGGCGTAGAGCGCGGCTGCCCCCTCCATTGGATGCGCCGCCGCGGGCACGGCGCCAGCAGCTCGGTCAAGCAGCTCAGCCACGTCCAGCCAGCGGGCAACGGAGAACCGCTCCGCGAGCTCCGCGCCGCTCACGACGAGCCGCGCCTGAGTGTCTTGCACCATGAACGAGTGGTCGTCTGCCGTGAGCAACGGGTTCACCGTCACCGCCACCGCCCCGATTCGCGCACAGGCAAGAAAGGCTGCCACCCACCCGATCCCGTCCGGCAACGCGATCAGGACACGCTCCCCGAGCGTCACGCCACGATCGCCGAGCACCGCAGCCGCTCGGGCGGCGAGATCATGGACTTCGCCGTGGCTCCAGCTGCGCTCCCCGATATGGAACGCCGGCCGGTCACTCCAGCCGTTGCGGTCGGACAGGTCAGCAAGCTGAGCGGCGACGTTCAACTGACCAGAGCGAGGCGAGTGGGATCGACGGGCACGCCTTGAGACGGCACCAAACCAGGGCGTGCGTGTCAAAAACACCGAGGCGTTCTCTGCCCCCAGCCGGGAGGCTGAAGTGGAAGCGCCCCGCTCGCAGTGCTACGAATCGAAGCAGCCCCGTTGCGGTTCTCTACCCGCCGACAGGGACCCCCAGCAAGCCAACCGGAGGTAGGGGATGGGCGACAAAACAGCCGATGCGCCGACCGATCCCTCACAGACGTGTTCGTTTGACAGGGAAGCCGCGCCGAACGCCCTGGTCTCGCACGGGCGAATTCACCGCCCCTCGACGATCGAGGCGACGGTACGCCACGTCGATGACCTTCGCAACACCTCGCTGTGCGCTCTCCAGCTCTACCACGAAGACACAATCCTGCTGCTCGCGGAGGCCGACACGCCGGGCGACCATGCACTCGTAGACATCGCGCGCCGGGCGCGCGCCGCAATCGCGCAAGCACATGGGTTCGCGGCAGATGTGGCGCTGGTCCCCGTTGGTGCTCTACCTCGCCTTCAGGACGGCGCACTCGACAGGCACGCGACAAGGCGTTCCTATCGCCGCGGCGAGATAACGGTTCTTCATCTCGATCGAATGACCGTCAGCGGCGGGATCGGCTTGGGCGACCCGCCGCCGATATGGCCATCAGCCGGTCCCACCGGCCTCTCCCATGTGTCCTCTGCGCTTATTCCGCTCACAAAGGATGCTCTCCGTACCGCCGTTGCGAACCTCTTGCAAACCGGCGAGAACGGTATTGACGACCGAGAGGATCTGATAGCGGTGGGGCTGGACTCCATCGGGGTTATGGGGCTCGTCAACGACTGGCAGGCAGCCGGCATCGACCTGAAGTTCGGCGAGTTGATGGAAAAACCAACGATCGCGGACTGGTGGATGCTGCTGTCCACCACGCGCGCCAACGGTGACGGCGCAGGTGTCCATCGGCCTGTGGGAGAAGTCGACCGCTCGGCGCCATTCCCGCTCACGCCGATGCAACATGCGTACTGGATAGGCCGTGGCAACGAGCAGACTCTCGGCGGTGTAGGCTGCCACTTCTATGCCGAGATCGACGGCAGTGGGATAGAGCCGCAGCGACTTGAGTCAGCGGTGCGCGCCCTGTTCGCACGTCACGAAATGCTGCGAGCCTGCTTCCTAAACGACGGTCGCCAACGGATCGGAGCGAAAGGCATATGGTCAACACTGGCGGTGCACGATCTTCGGGATCTACCCGAGAGTGAAGTCGATGCGAAGCTGGGAGAGACCCGCCAAGCACTTTCGCATCGTCGTCTCGCCGTCGAGGATGGTGAGGTCTTCGATGTGCAGCTATCACTTCTGCCCGAGGGCGCCACCCGGCTGCACGTCAATGTCGACCTGCTCGTAGCCGACGTGCTCAGTATCCAGATCCTCTACAGAGACCTCGCCAGGATCTACCGAAACCCGCATGACGAGTTGCCCTCCCTCAGCCATAGCTTCGCCCGCTACCTCGCCGAACAGGACGCGCGACGCGCGGCGGGCCGCAAGCGCGCAAGGAGCTACTGGCAAGACCGTCTCGACGAGCTGCCCGGCGCCCCCGGATTGCCGCTTGCGGTAGAGCCAGAGCACATCGGCGTCCCCCAAGTAGTACGACGCGCGCACAGGCTCACCCCGGCCGACTGGCAATCCCTCACCGAGCGCGCCCGTGAACATGGCTTGACACTTTCGATGGCTTTGGCAGCCGCCTTTGCCGAGATACTGGCAGCCTGGAGCAGCGATCCAAGGTTCCTGCTGAATGTTCCGCTCTTTGATCGTGAAGCACTGCACCCTGACACTCAGAATCTCGTCGCCGACTTCACGAACCTGATCCTGCTGGAGGTCGACGCCTCCACGACACTGTCGTTCGCCGAGCGCGCAAAGCGCCTACAGGCACGCTTCCACGCCGACGCCTCCAACAGCGAATACTCGGGAATCGACGTGCTGCGTGATTTGACACGCACCCGCAACGGCCAGCCCGTCAACGCCCCGGTCGTGCTCACCAGCGCCCTTGGAATGGGCGATCTTTTCCACTCCGACGTCCGGGATACTCTCGGGACCCCAGGCTGGATGGTTTCGCAGACGCCGCAGGTGTGGCTGGATCATCAGGTGTTGGAGTTTGAGGGTGGCTTGTTGTTCAACTGGGACGCGGTGGAGGAGTTGTTCCCGGCGGGGTTGTTGGACGCGATGTTCGCCGCGTATGTTGGGCTGCTTGGGTGGCTCGCGGCGGCGGACGCGGATTGGGGGCAGGTGGTGCCCGAGCTGTTGCCCGCTTCGCAAGCGGCGGTTAGACAGAAGGTGAACGCGACGTCTGCCCGGGAGAGCGGCAGGCTTTTGCACGAGGCGTTTCTTGGGCAGGCACGCAGTCGGCCAGAGCGGCTGGCGCTCGCGTGGGGAGAGGACGGCCAGCTCAGTTACGGTGAGTTGGCGCAGCGCGCCGGTGCGGTCGCGGGGCTGCTGATCGACAGGGGCGTGAAGCCAGGTGACACGGTCGCGGTGACGCTGCCGAAGGGACCGGCGCAGGTGGTGGCGGTGCTCGGCGTGCTGTTCGCCGGCGGCGCGTATGTGCCGGTCGGGGTGGACCAGCCCGTCCAGCGACGAGAGCGGATATACACCAACGCCGGTGCTGCACTGGTGCTGACCGGGGCGGCTGAGCGTGACCGGCTGGACTGGCCCGCCAGCGTGCAGCTGGTCACGGTGGAGGACGCCGCCGAAGCGTCACCGTTGCAAGAGCCGATCATGGTGCCCGGCGAGTCGATGGCATATGTGATCTATACGTCGGGCTCGACAGGCGAGCCGAAGGGCGTCGAGATCACACACCGCTCGGCGGTCAACACGATCGAGGACGTCAACGCCCGTTTCGGGGTTGGCGAGGATGACCGGACGCTCGCGGTTTCCGCGCTGGACTTCGACCTCTCGGTCTACGACCTGTTCGGGCTGCTCGCTGTTGGCGGCGCGGTGGTGCTGATCGACGAGGCCGACCGCCGCGAGCCGCGGCGTTGGCTTGAGCTGCTGACCCGCTGGAAGGTGACGGTCTGGAACACGGTGCCGGCGCTGCTGGACATGCTGCTCGTCACCGCCAGCGACTCAGAACCACGGCCGAGTCTGCGGCTGGCGCTCGTCTCGGGGGACTGGGTTGGCCTTGACCTCCCCGGCCGCCTCGCGGCGACGTGCCCCGACGCGCGCTTTGTCGCGTTGGGCGGAGCGACCGAGGCAGCGATCTGGTCGAACTACTTCCAGGTCGAGCAGGTCCCCGAGGAGTGGCGCTCGATCCCATACGGCTATCCGCTGCGTAACCAGACCTTCCGGGTCATCGACGCACGCGGCCGTGACTGCCCAGACTGGGTGCAAGGCGAACTTTGGATCGGCGGCGCCGGTGTCGCCCGCGGATACCGCGGCAACCCCGAGGGCACCGCACGCCAGTTCATCGAACGCGACGGCGAGCGTTGGTATCGCACGGGGGACCTCGGCCGCTACTGGCCCGACGGCACCATCGAGTTCCTTGGCCGGGTCGATCACCAGGTCAAGGTTCGCGGGCATCGCATCGAGCTCGGCGAGATCGAAGCAGCCCTGGAATCCCATCCCCACATTCACCAGGCCGAGACGATCGCGACCGCGACACGCCCACCCCGCCTGATCGCGCTGCTCACTCCCACCGGCCCGGAGATCGACCCGCAGACCCTCGCGTCCTACCTCGCCGAGCGGCTCCCCGCCTACGCGATCCCCAACACCTTCATCCAGCTCGACTCCTTCCCGCTCACCAGCAACGGCAAGATCGACCGCGACGTCCTCACACAAATCGCCGAAGAACAACCCGACACCACCCAGGACGAGCCGCCACAAGGCGAGCTCGAGACAACCCTCGCCCACATCTGGAGCGAACTACTCGACCTCCCCACCATCGGCCGCAACCAAAACTTCTTTGTGCTCGGCGGGGATAGCCTGCTCGCCACCCGACTGGTTACACGGCTCCGCGCCGCTGGTGTTATCGGTTGGGAGCTGACGCAACTGTTCGCCACCCCAACGCTGAAGGACTTCGCCGCGACCCTGACATTGGGTGAGGCGACATCCGCGGCGGGGACGCTGCCGGCCGATCCCGCCCATCGCCACGAACCGTTCCCGCCCACCGACGTGCAGCGCGCCTACTGGTTCGGTCGCACGGACGCTTTCGCGCTCGGCGGCGTGGGCTGCCACTTCTACAGCGAATTCGACGGGGTTGACGTCGATGTCAGCCGTCTGGAGGAGGCGTGGAACCTCCTCATCGCCCGCCACGAGATGCTCCGCGCGGTGTTCGACGCTGACGGCAGCCAGCGCATCTTGCCGGAGGTTCCCCGCCTTGAGATCCCCGTCCTCGACGCCACCGCCGGGCACAGCGACGGCGCACTTGCCCAGCTACGGCAGAGCATGTCCCACCAGGTCATCGAGCCGACAAGGTGGCCGGTGTTCGATGTTCGGGCCGTTCGCTACGACAGCAATCGCACACGCATAGCGATCAGCCTCGACAACATCATCCTCGACGCACTGAGCGCCATGATCGTTTTCCGTGAGCTTGAACAGCTTTACGAGAACCCGGATGTGGCGCTGCCGCCGGTCGGGGTGTCCTTTCGCGACTACGTGATCGAGATGAGCCCGAACCCGGATGCGCTTGCGGCGGCGCAAGGCTACTGGCTGGGTCGGATTGCCGACCTGCCGCCCTGCCCGCAGCTGCCGCTCGCGACCGAGCCGGCGCTGATCTCAAAGCCACATTTCGTCCGGCGGGAGATGCGGCTGCCGGCCGAGCAGTGGCAGACGATCCTAGAGCGCGCCCGTCAGCACGACCTCACCCCCTCGACCGTTCTTGCCACGACGTTCGCGGAGATCCTCGGCGCGTGGAGCACACAGCAGCAGCTCACGATCAACCTGACGCTGTTTGACCGACGCGAGGTGCATCCCGACATCAGCAACATCCTGGGCGACTTCACCTCGCTACTGCTGGTCGCCTACAGGCCACGGGAGCGCGAGGGATGGCTGCAGAGCGCACGTCGGCTACAGCGGCAGGTGTGGCGAGACTTGGAGCACAGCGAGGTTTCCGCCGTGTGGGTGCTCCGTGAGCTTGCGCGCCAAGCGCAGTCCAGCGAAGTCTCGATGCCGGTCGTGTTCACCAGCACAATCGGCATCGCCTCACAACTACAAGACGGGAACACAAAACCATATGCAGCACCCGTCGGCGGGGTTTCGCAGACGCCGCAGGTGTGGCTGGATCATCAGGTGTTGGAGTTTGAGGGTGGCTTGTTGTTCAACTGGGACGCGGTGGAGGAGTTGTTCCCGGCGGGGTTGTTGGACGCGATGTTCGCCGCGTATGTTGGGCTGCTTGGGTGGCTCGCGGCGGCGGACGCGGATTGGGGGCAGGTGGTGCCCGAGCTGTTGCCCGCTTCGCAAGCGGCGGTTAGACAGAAGGTGAACGCGACGTCTGCCCGGGAGAGCGGCAGGCTTTTGCACGAGGCGTTTCTTGGGCAGGCACGCAGTCGGCCAGAGCGGCTGGCGCTCGCGTGGGGAGAGGACGGCCAGCTCAGTTACGGTGAGTTGGCGCAGCGCGCCGGTGCGGTCGCGGGGCTGCTGATCGACAGGGGCGTGAAGCCAGGTGACACGGTCGCGGTGACGCTGCCGAAGGGACCGGCGCAGGTGGTGGCGGTGCTCGGCGTGCTGTTCGCCGGCGGCGCGTATGTGCCGGTCGGGGTGGACCAGCCCGTCCAGCGACGAGAGCGGATATACACCAACGCCGGTGCTGCACTGGTGCTGACCGGGGCGGCTGAGCGTGACCGGCTGGACTGGCCCGCCAGCGTGCAGCTGGTCACGGTGGAGGACGCCGCCGAAGCGTCACCGTTGCAAGAGCCGATCATGGTGCCCGGCGAGTCGATGGCATATGTGATCTATACGTCGGGCTCGACAGGCGAGCCGAAGGGCGTCGAGATCACACACCGCTCGGCGGTCAACACGATCGAGGACGTCAACGCCCGTTTCGGGGTTGGCGAGGATGACCGGACGCTCGCGGTTTCCGCGCTGGACTTCGACCTCTCGGTCTACGACCTGTTCGGGCTGCTCGCTGTTGGCGGCGCGGTGGTGCTGATCGACGAGGCCGACCGCCGCGAGCCGCGGCGTTGGCTTGAGCTGCTGACCCGCTGGAAGGTGACGGTCTGGAACACGGTGCCGGCGCTGCTGGACATGCTGCTCGTCACCGCCAGCGACTCAGAACCACGGCCGAGTCTGCGGCTGGCGCTCGTCTCGGGGGACTGGGTTGGCCTTGACCTCCCCGGCCGCCTCGCGGCGACGTGCCCCGACGCGCGCTTTGTCGCGTTGGGCGGAGCGACCGAGGCAGCGATCTGGTCGAACTACTTCCAGGTCGAGCAGGTCCCCGAGGAGTGGCGCTCGATCCCATACGGCTATCCGCTGCGTAACCAGACCTTCCGGGTCATCGACGCACGCGGCCGTGACTGCCCAGACTGGGTGCAAGGCGAACTTTGGATCGGCGGCGCCGGTGTCGCCCGCGGATACCGCGGCAACCCCGAGGGCACCGCACGCCAGTTCATCGAACGCGACGGCGAGCGTTGGTATCGCACGGGGGACCTCGGCCGCTACTGGCCCGACGGCACCATCGAGTTCCTTGGCCGGGTCGATCACCAGGTCAAGGTTCGCGGGCATCGCATCGAGCTCGGCGAGATCGAAGCAGCCCTGGAATCCCATCCCCACATTCACCAGGCCGAGACGATCGCGACCGCGACACGCCCACCCCGCCTGATCGCGCTGCTCACTCCCACCGGCCCGGAGATCGACCCGCAGACCCTCGCGTCCTACCTCGCCGAGCGGCTCCCCGCCTACGCGATCCCCAACACCTTCATCCAGCTCGACTCCTTCCCGCTCACCAGCAACGGCAAGATCGACCGCGACGTCCTCACACAAATCGCCGAAGAACAACCCGACACCACCCAGGACGAGCCGCCACAAGGCGAGCTCGAGACAACCCTCGCCCACATCTGGAGCGAACTACTCGACCTCCCCACCATCGGCCGCAACCAAAACTTCATCAGCATCGGTGGAGACAGCGTGCTGGCGGCGGAACTGGCTGAGACCGTCCGTCAGCGTCTCGGAGTCGATATCTCTCTACGTGAGTTCTTTGCCGATCCCACCGTCACCGGGCTCGCTAACAGAATCACAAGCGAGCTTGGCACTGCGGAGATTGAGCACGGCGTCATATAGCCCGACACCATTGAGGGGCTATACGACACCGACCGCCATCTCTCCGGCGACACTGACAGCTAGGCGAGCTTCATAGCATCGACGTCCGCGCCCGCAAGAAGCGCCCCCACAGTGGCGTAGGAGTCGGGACGTGTGACCGCGTGCTGGGTGGCGGTGTGAATGTCCCGCATCCGCCTCTGCAGCGGAGCGCCATCGTAAACCGACGTGCCGCCGCCAAGCGTGTAGGCGGCGTCGACGACTTCGGTCGCGGTCGCGGTGACACGTGCAGCGGTTGCTCGGAGTGCCGCACGCTGCAGCGCCGGCAGCTCCTCGCCGCGAGCCGTGCGGTCCCACGCCGCTTGCGCTTCCCGGTACAGCAAAGCGCGAGCGCCACTCAGCGCCATGTAGGAACTGCCGAGCCGATCTTGGAACATCGGCGACTGCGCCAACGGCTGCACGCTCATCGCCGGACGCTTACGAGCCTGCGCCTGCAGCGCAAGGGCATCGACGGCGCCCATTGCGATCCCGAGAGCGACAGCGGCAATGAACAACCCCAGCTGGTTGATTACGGGCATGTTGAAAATGGGGGCTTTGACCGTCGGGGTGCCGCCGAAGATGATCCCGCTTCGCTCATCCGGGCACAGGACCTGATCGACCTGAATGTCGTGGCTGCCTGTGCCGCGCAGACCAATCGTGTGCCACGTATCAAGGATCGTGATGTCTTTGGCCGCGAACAGCATCATCCGTATCTGGGGGTCGCCACTGCTGGTGCGCTGTGCCGATCCGTCCTCGAGCGCCACGCAGTTCACGTAGATCCAGGCGGCGCGCTGGCACACGCTGCCGAACGGCCACTTCCCCGATACCCGCCATCCCTGCGCCTCGCGTACTGCGCGGCCCTTCGGTGCGAGCGCGCCGGCGGTAATCAGGTCGGGGCCTTCGCTGTAGAGCTCATCGAACGTCGTGGCCGGCAAGTGCGCCAGTACGAGCGGCGTGGTCGTGACGATCGCGACGGTCCAGCCGGTCGATCCGTCGGCGCTGGCCAGCGCCTCGACCACTTGCAGGGCCTCCGTTAGCGATGCTTCGGTTCCGCCGTGGCTCGCCGGGACGAGCATACGGAAGCAGCCGGCGTCGCGGAGGCTGTCGAACAGCTCGGTTGGGATGCTGCGCTGCTGCTCGATCTCCTCTGCGCGATCGGCGACGAGCGAGACCAAATCTTGCACGTTGGAGAGCGTCGAGGCCATAGTTGCGGTGGTCATGGCTAGCGAAAATACACAAGCACTCCGGGCGGCACAAAAGCTGCGAGATCCCGCTATCCCGTCAGCCGGGTAGCCGGCCCGGAGCACCGATGTCGGCGCCTTCCGCAACCGTCGAGCGTGGTTCGCCGCAGCGTCTTGTTGAGCTTGGCGACTACATCGTTCCGATCACGCTGCGCGTAGTTGCAGACCTCGGGGTAGCCGACCATCTGAGAGACGGCCCCAGGCCGGTGGGCGAGCTGGCCGAGGCGACCGGGACCGACGCACCCGCGCTTGAACGAGCGTTGCGGACACTCGCTTGCAAGGGTGTGTTCACAGAAACCGAGCCGGGGTCGTTCGGGCTGACACCGATGGCGGAGCTTCTGCTCACCGAGCATCCGGTGTCGTTCCGGGGGATGCTCACGCTGCTGCCGTTCGACCTGGCTGCGCTCATTCAGCTGGAGTACAGCGTGCGAACAGGCAAGCCGGCGTTCGAGCAGGTTCACGGCCAGTCCTACTGGTCCTACTTTGCCGAGCACAGCAGCGACGGTGAGCGGTTTGACCGTTTCATGCAGAGCCTAACCAGGCTGGTGCTGCGGTCAGTGGCGGGCCGCTACCCGTGGGCGCAGCTGAACACGATCGTGGACGTCGGTGGTGGCAACGGCACTTTCCTCGCCGGGCTGCTTGCCCGCAACGAGTCGATCCGTGGCGTGCTTGTCGACCAGCCGCGCGTGGTCACCGGCGCCGGCGTGGTTTTGGACGCGGCGGGCGTGACAGATCGTTGCGAGGTGATCGCCGGAGATTTCTTTACGGCTGTGCCCCAGGACGCCGACGGGTATGTCCTAAAGCTGATCCTGCACGACTGGAGCGACGAGCAGGCGCTACGCATCCTTCGCGTGGTCCGGGCGGCGATGCGCCCGGACAGCCGCCTGTTGATTCTCGACGCCGTCATACCGCCGGGTGATGCGTTTGACCAAGCGAAGGTCCTGGACGTGCAGATGCTCGCCCTGACCGGCGGGCACGAGCGTACCCAGGAGGATTTCGAGAAGCTGCTCGGCGCTGCCGGGCTGAGGCTGCAGGAGATCGTTCGCACCGCCACGTTGCCGATCCTCGACGTGCGGGTCGGTGAGCGATGAGCGCCCAGGCGTTGGTGGCCGAGCTTGAAGGTCTCGGCGTTCGGCTGTGGGAAGAGGCTGGGCAGCTTCACTTTCGGGCGCCGGCCGGCGTGATGAACGAGCAGCGGGTCAGGGCCCTGCGTGAGCACAAGCAGGGCGTTCTTGAGCATCTACAACGCGCTGCGGCAGAGACCACGATCGACGTTAACCTCGACTCCCGGCACGAGTCGTTTCCGCTCACCGATGTGCAGGCGGCTTACCTGCTGGGTCGTCGGGAAGCCTTTGATTACGGTGGTGTGTCTTGCCAGGTGTACGGCGAGGTTGCGTTCACCGAGTTGGATGCCAAGCGGCTTGAGAACGCCTGGCGGATGCTTGTGCAGCGCCACGACATGCTGCGTGCCGTCATCCATGCCAGCGGGCATCAGCAGGTGCTCGCGCAGGTGCCTGACTATCAGATACGAGTGGCGGATATTCGCGGCTGCAGCCGGGCCGACGTCGATGCGGCGGTCGCCGAGACCCGCGGTGAACTGGATCATCGCTTTTTTGAGCCCGATCAATGGCCGCTGTTTGAGCTGCGCGTGACCGTCGCCGACGACCGGGCGCTGCTGCACGTCTCGATTGACTTCCTGATCGCCGACTATCTCAGCATCCAACTGCTGCTGGACGAGTTGATGGGGCTCTACCGTGACCCCGGACTGCTGTTGGAGCCCCTGCAGCTGGCTTTCCGTGACTACGTCCTGGCTGACCGGCGCCAGCGGGACGGCGGTCGCTATGAGCGTGACCGCGAGTATTGGCACACGCGAATCGACACGTTGCCCGGAGCGCCTGAGTTGCCATTGCTCGACCAGAAGACGGGCCGAGGGCGGTTCCGTCGCTCCCAGCTTGAACTTTCCTCTGAAGAGTGGGGGTCGCTGCGTCATCGGGCCAGCAAGCGACAGATCACCCCTTCCACTGTGGTGTTGGCCGCCTACGCGGAGGTCCTAGCTCGTTGGAGCCGCCGGCCGAGGTTCACGCTGAATCTGACGCTGCTGAACCGCCAGGCATTGCATCCCCAGGTTGGGCGGCTTGTGGGTGACTTCACCACGGTCAGCCTGTTGGAAGTCGATACGGGCGAGGAGCGATTCGCCAGCCGTGCGGAGCGGCTTCAGGAGCAGCTTTGGCAGGACATGGACCATCGCCTGTTCTCGGGTGTAGAGGTCATGCGCGAGATCGCGCGCAGGCGAGGACGAGGCGCCGCGTTGATGCCTGTCATCTTCACCAGCACGATCGGGCTGGGCGACGAGCGTCCCGCCGGCAGCGGTGGGCCAGCGGACGGCGAGCTCGTGTTCGGCCTCAGTCAGACCCCGCAGGTATGGATCGATTGCCAGGCCGTCGAGCGGCAAGGCGGTCTGACGGTCAGCTGGGACGTGCGCGAGGACGTTTTCCCGGACGGGGTGATCGACGAGATGTTCACGGCCCTCCAAGGGCTGCTTGGCCGTCTCGCACAAGGGGATACGCCGTGGGAAGCTCGCTGCCCCATTGATCTTCCCGCCGGCCAGCGCCAGCGCCGCGAGCAGATCAACAGCGTGTCGCGGCGAATGTCAGACGGCTTGCTGGGCGACGGGTTCCTGGCCCATGCCCTGCGATCCCCGGAGCGGCCCGCCATAGTGAGTGAGCGGCGGTCGCTCACATACGGTCAGTTGCTCGCGCACGCGGCGGCGGTGCAGGCTGCGTTGGAGGATGCCGGCTGCACCCCAGCAGACACGGTCGCGGTGGTGATGGACAAGGGCTGGGAGCAAATCGCGGCGGTGCTCGGTGTCCATCTCGCTGGCGGCGTGTACGTGCCGGTCGATACGACACAGCCGCCGGCAAGGCGCGCTGAGATCCTGGGCGCCGCGAACGCACGATTGGTGCTGACCCAGTCGTGGATCGCCGAGACGGCGCAGCGGCCGGACGGCACACGGCCGATCGTGGTGGACACGCTCACCCCAACCGAGCTTTGCGATCAGGTTCCCGAGCGTCGTGCAGCACCGGATGACTTGGCATACGTGATCTTCACCTCCGGGTCGTCGGGAACACCGAAGGGGGTGATGATTAGCCATCGCAGCGCGCTGAACACGGTCGAAGACATCAACGAGCGGTTCGGTGTGCAAGCGTCCGATCGTGTTCTCGCGCTCGCTCATCTCGGCTTCGATCTTTCTGTTTACGACATTTTCGGGGTTCTGGGATGCGGCGGCTGCCTGGTGCTACCAGACGCCGATCGGCGCGGCGACCCGTCCCACTGGGCGCAGCTGTTGGCCCAACACGAGGTCACGATCTGGAACTCGGTGCCGGCGCAGATGCAGATGCTCGAGCATTATCTACAGGCGTCAGACCTTGATATCCCGTCGTTGCGTCTCGCGCTGCTCAGCGGCGATTGGATTCCGGTTTCGCTACCTGATCGCATCCGTCGGCGCCTTCCAGGACTGAGGCTAATCAGCCTCGGCGGCGCAACGGAGGCCGCCATCTGGTCAATTTTCCATCCGATCGAGCAGGTGCCGGCCGACTGGAGAAGCATCCCATACGGCAAGCCGCTGTCAAACCAGTCCTTTCACGTGCTGGACCAGGCTTTTCGGCCTTGCCCTGACTGGACCGTCGGTGAGCTTTACATCGGTGGAGTCGGTGTGGCGCTTGGATATCTCGGCGACCCTGCAAAGACCGCGGAACGTTTCATCGAGCATCCCGTCAGCGGTCAGCGGCTCTACCGCACCGGAGACTTCGGACGGTATCTGCCAGACGGCTCGATCGAGTTCCTCGGCCGTGAAGACCGACAGGTCAAGATTCGCGGCCACCGCATCGAGCTTGCCGAGATCGAGGCTGCGCTGCAGGCCCATCCTGAGATCGCGGCGGCTGCCGCGCTCGTCGACGGTCGCCAGCCACTTGAACGGCAACTCGCGGGGTTTGTGCAGCCCGCCCGGCGCACCGTCTCCCCCCAACAACAGCAGGCCGCTGAGAGTGTGCGTGACTCGGCGCTGGCTGCTGGCGAGCACGCCGTCGCCGGTGACGACCTTGATCTGTTCGTGAAGTTCGTTGACGCGCTTAACGAGGTCGCGTTGTTGGAGATAGCCCGCTCGCTGCGAAGCTCAGGACTGTTCGCCACCGGCAGCGACGCTCACACGCTCGATGAGATTCTCACGCGCGCCGAAGTCGCGGGGCAGCACCATCGTCTCGTGCGTCGCTGGATAGCCGCGCTCGCCCGCGAGGGGCTGCTCGTGTATGACGCTGGCAGCGGCCGCTACCAAGCCGCGCCGCAGACAATCCATCCCGACCTAGAGAGCGCATGGACGCGAGTAGACGACTTGCTCGCCCGTGGTGGGTACCCGCCCGCCGTAGTCCAATACCTGCGGTCAAGCAGCGCACATCTTCCAGAGCTGATGCGCGGCCAGCAAGATCCGCTGCAGCTGCTGTTTCCCGAAGGACGCCTCGACACCGCACAGGCAACCTACGGCGAATACCTGATCGGCCGGTACATCAACCGGCTGCTCACCACCGCCGTTACAGAGATCGCAAGCCAAGCCCCGGCTGGCGAGACGCTGCGGATACTCGAGGTTGGTGCCGGCGTCGGCGGCACCAGCGCTGAGCTTATCCCGGCGCTCGCGTCGTCGGATGTCGAGTATCACTTCAGCGACGTTTCACAGTTCTTCATCAACGAGACACAGTCACGCTTTGACAGCTACCCGTGGGTGTCGTACCGCACCTTCGATCTCAACCAGGACTACCGTGCGCAGGAGCTACGGCCTAACTCCTTCGACGTGATCGTCGCGGCCAACGTCCTTCACTACGCCGAGGACATAGAGGTCGCACTGACACGTTTGCGCGAGATGCTGGCCCCGGGCGGCTGGCTGCTGTTCGTGGAGGCCACACAAGACACCCACTGGATCATGGCCTCGATGGAGCTGATGGAGACCGAGGGTGACTTCCAGGATCTGCGTCGCGGCCAAGACGAGACATTCCTTGCAGGCGAGCAATGGACCGGGTTGCTACAGCGTGCCGGCGCCGAGGTAACGCTCTGCCTTCCCGGGCAAGGGCACCCGCTCGCCGCGATCGGGCAACACGTTTTCGCTGCACGATTCAAGAGTGACCTGGCGCCGCTGAGACCCGAAGCGGTGAGCGAGTATCTTGCCGCCCATCTGCCCGAGTACATGATCCCCCGCCATCTGCAGATTGTGGACTCTTTGCCCCTGAGCCCGAACGGCAAGGTCGACAACAACGTCCTTCGCAGCTGGCTGCCGCAGCACGCCGCCGAGCAGGTTCTCGTCGGTGGTGAACCGCGCGATGATCTGGAGCGCCGCCTCGCCGGCATCTGGGGCGAGATGCTTGGTGTAGCGGGAGTAGGGCGAGACCATGACTTTTTCGAGCTTGGCGGCGATTCGCTGCTCGTCTCCCAGGTCACTGCACGCATCCTCGAGGTCGTGCCCGAGGCAAGCGGCCTGTACTTCGACCACTTGATGCTACGTATGCTCGACGAGCCGCGGGTCTCAGCGCTTGCGGCGTTCCTGCGGGAGCCACCCGAACTGGCACAGGAGCCCGACGAACCCGGCGAGGACATCCAACTAGTGCGCTTGGATGACAGTGATCGTCCGCTACCGGGCGCCAACGGCGTCACGGTGCTGGTGCATGACGAGCTCGGCACATTGACGCACTACGGCGACCTCGTCTGCGAGCTGGCCGCCACGACACCAGTGCTCGGCCTCACCGTCGTTGACACCCGCGCGTATCTCAAACTGGATGCCGCAATACTCGTACAGCAACTCGCAAGCCGTTACGCACAGCTGATCTGCGACGCCGTCGACGGGCCAATGCGGATCGTCGGCCACGGCGGCGGGGCGGCGCTCGCAACCGAGGTAGCGAGTGCCGCAATCGAGTTCGGCGCACAGGTCATCGAGTTGGTGCTCATCAATCCTCAGCGCGTCGAATGGCTGCTTGAGGATGATCTCGCTGTCGAGCTGGCTTTCGCGCACACGATCGGCATCGACCCGGCGAGTCTCGGGTTCCCCGCCAGCGGAGTGCGGCTTGACCAGGCCCTGGCGACAAACGGCCACCTTCCAGGTCGAGTACCCCAGGGCACGATCGCCACGCTCGCCGACGCAGAGCACAATCTCGCGCTGTCGCGCCTAGCACGAAGACCCGCCCAGGAGCGGCGCGACGCGATCCTGCGCGCCGCCGGCGCCCTTCGCCCCGATCTGCACGAAAGCGACCTGCCGAACTGCTTCGAGCGGTTCCGGCACAGCCTTGCGGCTTTCGCGCAACACGACGGCCAGGTTTACGCCGGCGATGCCGCTGTGCTCAGGGCCGCCGAATCCCAGGTGCTGCCGTGGCACACCAAGGACCCGGCCGGATACTGGCGCGGCATGTGCATTGGCCAGTGGCGAAGCCTGGAGATCCCCGGCGATCACCACGGCAGCCTCAAGCAACCGCACGTCCACCATGCTGCGCAGCTTGCGTTGGGGCATCAAAGCGCCACGGCGCAGGCGCCGTAGGGGACCGCTGATGATCGGGCTGCTCGGAGCGAAGGGGGCCGTCGGACAGGCCGCAGTGGAAGAGCTGCGTGCGCTGAAAGTCGGGGAGCTACGGCTGGGCACGCGCCATCCAACCGACACGCCCAACTCGGCGAACATGACCTTCGTCGACCTCTACGACGACTCGTCGCTGGCCCGGTTCTGCGCGGACTGTCGCGTGGTCGTCAACTGTGCTGGCCCATCGCACCGAATCCTTGATCGCGTCGCGGTCGCTGCGCTCAGCGCCGGCGCTGATTACGTGGACGCGGCCGGCGATGACCCTGTGCATGGCCTCCTAGCCGGCTGGACTTCGCCAGCGGGAGAGCACACCGCGATCGTCTCCGCTGGCATGATGCCGGGGCTCTCCGCGCTCATCCCACGCTGGATCGCAGGCCACGACTTTGACCGCCTGGATCGCCTCACGGCATACGTGGGAGGACTCGACCGTTTCACTTTCGCGGCCGCCGGCGACTACCTCGCGAGCCTGAGCAACGGCTACGGCACATCGTTGGCAGCATGGCGGCACGGGCAGCGCGTCACCGGCGTGCTCGAGCCGCTGCGAGACGTTCACGTCCCCTTCTTCACCGGCCCGGTAACCGCCTACCCGTATCTCAGCGTCGAGACCGAGCGACTCGCGCGTGCCCTCAGCATCAACGACGTGAGCTGGTACAACGTTTTCGCCGAAGGACAGGCGCTGGCCGCCGTCAACCGTCTACAAGCGTCGCTTCACTCAGGCGCAGACCTCGAAAGCGCCGCCCGAGAGCTGGTTGCAGCCTCCGAACTCGACGTCGCAGGGCGCACGCCGTATCAGCTGCTGCTCTTCCAGCTAGACGGACAGGCACAAGGGTCCACGAGAACCCGCTCGGTCATGCTGCGAGCCAACGACAGCTATCGCCTCACCGGCTGCATCACCGCGCACGCGGCGGCGGCGCTGCTGGCTGGCGAGATCAGGGCAGGTGTGCACTACGCGGCCGACGTGCTGAACCCGCAGACCGTCGTCGAGTATCTGCAGGGCCGCTCAAGTGTCGCTCTGCTCGAAGAGATCATCGGACCGCTGCACGCAGAAAACACGATCGAGCGAGGCGCGCTTTGACGCCCCTAGAGAGAGGACGCGCCGCGCGAGTGATCGTGTGCGGCACCAAGTTCGGGCGCATCTACTTGGCGGCGTTCCGGGACCCCGCGTTCCCATTCAAGCTCGCCGGAATCCTTGCGCGAGGCAGCGACCGCTCCCACGCCTGTGCACGGTTCTACGACGTCCCGCTTTATGAAGAGCCCGAGGAACTGCCCGGCGACGTCGACATCGCGTGTGTGGTCGTCAGCAGCGCCATCAACGGCGGCCCCGGCGCAAAGCTCGCCAGGACTCTCATGGCACGCGGCATCCATGTGCTGCAAGAGCATCCACTGCATCACGACGAGCTCGCAGAATGTCTACGCGACGCCCGCCAGCACCAAGTCGCCTACCACCTGAATACCCACTACGTCCACCTCGACCCGGTGCTCAACTTCCTGGAGGCAGCTCACCAGCTCGCCGGGCAACAGAAAGCCGAGTTCATCGACGCTGTCTGCGCGATTCAGGTTGCGTTTCCGATGCTGGACATCATCGGCCAAGCGCTCGGCCAGCTGCGACCCTGGGCATTCTCGACCGTCACCGGCGACGGCGATGCTCCCTATTGCAGCGTTGACGGACAGATAGGCGGGATACCGCTAACGCTACGGGTACAGAACCAGCTCGATCCAACAGACCCCGATAATCACGCGCACATCCTGCACCGCATCACGATCGGCTGCCAGGGCGGGAATCTCACGCTGCTGAACACGCACGGGCCGACCTACTGGAGTCCGCGACCCCACCTCCCAAGCGAAGCGCACGAGGCGGTCCTGCTCGACGAACTGACGGCCAGCCATCTCACGTTCCCGACCGCTGAGCCGATCGGACCGGCGCAGGCCCCCAGCTACCAGGAGATCCTTGGGTCAATCTGGCCCGCGGGCATCCGCAGAGCGTTGTTGAAACTCCAGGCGGCGATCGTCGGCGAAAACGACACGCTCCGCGCAGGCCAGTACCACCTCACACTCTGCCGGCTGTGGCAGGATGCCACCGCCCAACTCGGATACCCCAAGTTGATGCGCCGCCCAGAGCCAACGCCGCTTCCCGCCACTGTGCTGCAGCCACGTACGTCGCATGTGCAGATGGACGTCTGCGCATGAACATCCGCGTCCTTACCCCGCAGCCTCGCTGCATACGCTCCTACCGCCGGGGCAGCGCCAAGCCCCAGGTACGACTCATCTGTTTCCCTCACGCGGGTGGCGCCGCCACCTTTTACCGAAACTGGATGTCCCACCTGCCACCAGAGGTTGACCTACTCTCCGTCCAGTATCCCGGTCGCCAAGACCGAATCAGCGAGCCATGCATCGAGCAAATGGAGCCACTCGCCGAGTTGGTCGCCGGCGAGCTCATCGGCACGCTGCACCAACCTACGGCCCTGTTCGGGCACAGCATGGGCGCGGCGGTCGCCTACGAGGTGGCCAGGAGAATCGAGGACGCCAGCGGCGCACCGCTGTACCTGCTGTTTGTATCCGGCCGCCCCGCCCCGAAGCACGCCCGCCGCGGATACATTCATCTCCGAACCGACGCCGACCTCTTTGCAGATGTTCGCAGGCTCGGGGGCACCCCAGATTCGGTGCTGGATCACCCCGACCTGCGCGATCTTCTGCTACCGAGCCTGCGGGGTGATTATCGACTGATTGAGACCTATCAGCCGCAGCAGGCTGCCCGGCTCCAGACACCGATCGTTGCCTTCGTCGGCGACAGGGACCCCGATGTCACGGTGCAGGAGGCACAAGCCTGGAGCGAAGCGACGAGCGGAACGTTCGGTCTGCATCTCTTTGAGGGCGACCACTTCTACTTCCGCGAGAACGAGGAGCCGCTGGTCGAGCGTGTCCTCGCGCATCTTCGTGTATCGGTTGCCGGCGCGCTGAGCTGGCCGTCAACGCCCTGAACCTACGTGGCGTCAAGCGCCGCGTCGGGTGAACTCGACTAGCTGGAAGAAGATCAACCCCCACGGGCTTTCGCTCGGCGCGAGGCGCACCACCAATGCCTCCCAGCCGTGCCGGTCGGCCACCTCCACCAGCTTCCGATGGTCGCCGAGATCCGCAAAGCCCAGGAATAGACGACCACCAGGATGCAAATGATCCCCAGCTTGGCGAAAGAAAGCAGCGTGCGACTCGTACCCAGGGTCAAACAGGGCGTGGCTGAGGTCCGCGTTGTCCTTCGCAGCTCCATCAACAAAGTTGGAGTTCCAGAAGATCACGTCATAGAGACTGTCCTCGGTGACGGGCGGGAACATATGCCACCAATACGCCGTTATGCGATCGGCAACCCCATGACGGTGGGCGTTGAGATCGGTGTTCCTGACCGCGTGCGGACTGATGTCGATTGCGGTAACACGCTCGCAACCCCGGATCGCCGCGAGCACCGCTATGTACCCGGTGCCACAGCCGATCTCGCAGAAGGTTCCCCCAATAGGGTAAGGCACCCATTCCCCATAAAGCGCTGCCGATCGAGTGAGGTTCGGCGCATATACGCCAGGAAGCAGATCCCACTCCAAGCCAAGCAGCTGGAAAACGGTCGGCTCGGTGATCGTGTGGTGCCTGAGCAACAGGTCATTCGCGGCTTCGGCCGCCGCACGGCGATCAAGTGTGTTTGAGGGGAGACTCACGCTTGTCAGCTGTCTGGTGAGCTGACATAAAGCGGCTCGGCGGCGAGCGAGCCGTCGAGGAACGCCTGCCAGAGCACACGACGTCGCGGCTTGCCGCTTGAGGTTCGTTCGATCGTGCCTCGCTCCGCGGAGAGCACGTGTATCGACAGCTCGGCGCCCTCGCTGTGCAGGATCGTGGCGACGGAATCAACCCAATCCCCGCGCTGCGCCTCCACCAGGGCGACCAAGCATCCGTGATCCCTGTTCGTGCCGGCGAGCACCACGCACTTTCCCTTCTGGATTCCCTCGACGGTTGCCAGACGCGCCTCCACATCCTCCACAAACACGGTTCGTCCCCGCACCTTGATGCTGTCTCCGAGGCGGCCAAGAACGAACAGCTCCCCTTGATCGACAAACCCGGCATCCCCCGTGTGCAGACGCCCGTCCTCAAACCACGTCGATGAACCACTCGGACCGCTGTATCCGCTGGCAATCGTGGAACCCTCCACAACCACTTCGCCCAGGAAACGCTCAGGCAGTGACTCGCCCTGGCCATCGACGATCGTGACCGACACGCCAGGATGAGGTTCCCCGCAGCTAACCAGCCAACCGTCGCCGGAGCCAGTTCGCTCACTATCGCTGACGGTGGTTTCATCCTCGGCGATGATTTTCTGGCCCTCCCGCGCCTTGTCCCAATCCAGACGGATCGTGCGCGGAACAGTGGCAAGCGCTACGCCGGTCACGGCCAGGGTGGCCTCCGCCAACCCGTAGGCCGGTCGTATGCCAGAGGCATTGAACCCATGCGGCTTTAGCTTTGCGGCGAACATGCCGAGCGCCTCGGGGTCAAGACGCTCGGCCGCCACAATCGCGGCCTTCCATCGCGAGAAGTCCATCCCGACCAGCGCCTCATCAGCGATGCGTTTGGCTGCATAGGCAAACCCGAAGTTCGGGGCGACGCCGACAGCGACGCCGCGCGAGCCGAAGCAGTCCAGCCAGAGCAGGGGATCTCGTATGAATTGGTCGGGTCGCATGATCCAGATGTCGGTCTGGTTGACCAGAGGTGTCAGCACTCCGCCTATGAGCCCCATGTCGTGGTACAGCGGTAGCCATGTCGCCAATGGCTCCTCCGATGTCCACCGCAGCCAGTGGCGAATCATCGCCACGTTCGACTCAATGTTCTCCCAGGTCACGCGCACCCCGCGCGGCCGACCCGACGAACCAGACGTGAATTGCAGTAGCGCCAGCTCGGCCCGCGTGCCTGGATACGGAGTGGCGTCGTCCTCGCGCAGCCGAAGCACACTGGGCTGGTGTGCGAGACCCGCAACGGCAGCGGCATCGCTCAGAAGCTCATGCACGGCTTCATCCACCAGCACAAGTACTGGATCGGCGGCCTTGAGGATCGCCGCAGCATGGTCGACATACTGGCTCCGCTCGCGCATGGTCAGCGGAAAGGCCAACGGGCTGGGCGTGTTGCCAGCGAGAAGCGTCCCGAAGAAGGCCGCTATGAACTCGGGGCCAGTGCGCGTGACGATCGAAACGACGCCCTCAGAGCGACTCCGCATCTGGCGAATGTCCTCTGCAGCCGACGCGACCGCGGAGGCGAGCCGCGGGTAGTCCCAAACGTCCCAACCGCCTTCCTCGTCGGCGAACCGCAGGCCATATCCAGCGCGAGGCTGCTCGAGCCAGTCGAGCAGACCGGGTCTGTCGTAGGCCCTCGGATACAGGCCCGCGGGGATAGTCGTGCGGGAAGGCACCGCTGTGCTGGGCTGACTACGAACCGCCATGCGCGCTCCACGTCTCGTGGCTTGTCCCCCCAGGTCACAGCGCAGCTGGAGCCTGTTGGGGTGGTCGCAGCGAGCTAAGCACGCCCCGATCCAGACGGTCAAATCGCGGATCTCCGTGGTCCTGCGTCGATGACGCGGTAGGCTAGGCTTCGACGCCACCGGCTCGGCTGAAGCTATGAACGACAGCACGCCCACCGCACCGAACATCTATCCGTATCTCCGGTATAGCGACGCGGACGCAGCGCTCAAGTGGCTTGCCCACGCCTTCGGATTCGTGGAGCGCGCAGCATTCCGGGGACCGGATGGCGCGGTAGCCCACGCTGAGATGGGCATAGGGCCAGGCGTGATCCTGCTCGGGCCCGCCGGGGACAGCGAGGCTGCTCCGAGCCCTCAAGACCCGCGGATGGCTCGACAGGGAATCTACGTGCACATCGATGACGTGGACGCTCACTACGCGCAGGCGAAGGCCGCGGGAGCTGAGATCGTCACCGAGCTCGAAGAACGTCGGCCGGGCGAACGGGAGTATTACGCGCGTGACCTTGAGGGCTACCACTGGACCTTCGGGACGTACAGGCCCACGAGCGGCGCCTAGTCCCGACACGTAGGGTTTTCGCGGTAGCTGGCGTCGGGTTCTCCTGCATTTGGCGGACTCTGCCGCACAACATCATCACTCCCGATTCGATGTTCGGGGCCACTTGTGGGCATCATCCCCGTCATTCGTATCCTGCCCTTCGACTTGGTGATCTTCGAGTGCGCCGGGGTGCTCGTCGACAGTGACGGAATCTCAGACGAAGTGCTCGCCGCGATGCTGACCGAGCAAGGTCTGCCGACGTCGTCTGCCGACGCCCGACGCCGCTACCAAGGCAAGTTGCCCTCACAAATCCACCGTTCGGTCGAACGGAGAACCCAGCGTGATTTGCCGATTGCATGGCTCGACGAACTTGAGCGCAGGCGAGGTGAAGCGTTTGCCCGCCAGCTCCGCGCGATGCCAGGTGCCGCGGAGGTCGTCGAGGGTATTCGTGCGGCTGGGATTGACGTGTGCGTGGCGTCACAGTGCAAGCTCGCCAGCACACGCCTTTCGCTTGGGCTCACCGGGCTGCGTCGTCTGTTTGACGACGATGCACTCTTCTCGGGCGAATCAGTCCAGCGCGGGAAGCCCTACCCGGATCTTCTCCTACACATTGCTCGATGCAGAGACGCAAGCCCGCGCGGCACCGCTGTCGTTGACGGCACAGCGTTGGGGATCGAGGCTACTGTCGCCGCCAAGATGCGCCCATTCGGCTACACGGTCGGAGGAGACGCCAACGCGCTTCGGAAGGCGGGCGCGAAGGACATCGTGGAATCCCTCGAGGAGCTACCGGAGCTGCTTGGTGTCTGAGCGAAGAGACCCGGGGTGGCGACGAGACCGCGCCGCTGATCATTCACCGTGTCTGCGCGTGGCGGATCAACGCGCCTGAGTGCGATCCAGCAGGATTTACCGTTGCCCGAGCAGCTCGTGATAAAGAGCGCGGGTTGCGCGCTCCGGCTCCAAGCCAAGCTGTTCTTGCAGCAGGTCGCGTAGTTGTTGGTAGCGCCGGCTGAGAGAGTCGCGGTTACCGAGGTGGCCTTCGGCTTGCATTGCCAGGCGCCAGAGGCCCTCGTTGTAGTTGTCGAGCACTAGACCGTCCTGGGCTGCTTGCAGCGCGCCATGCGGATCGCCGGTGACGATTCGTGCGTGCCCGACGCGCTCGAGGAGATCGATGTGGGTTGTGCTCAGCCGACGGGCATCCTCTTCGGCCCAAGCGTAGTCCCAGCCGGCGAGAGCCTGGCCGCGGAATAGTCGTACCGCGCGCTCGAGCGTGGGACGCTGGCGTTCTGGTTGGTCGCTTGCGTTGGCCTCGGCGAGAAGTCGCTCGATCTCGTCAGCGTCGACGGCGACACGGTGGCGATCGAGGGTGTAGTGGGAATGGTTTGAGATCAGCGCGTCGCCGAGCGCTCTGCGTGCCTCGCTTACGTTTTGCCAGAAGCGGTGGCGTGCCTTGTGGAGATCCTCTTCGGGCCAGATCGCCTCGATGAGCTGGTCGCGGGTGGCGCCACGTGGGTGCAGTGCGAGGTAGGCGATTAGCTGCTGAGACGTACCTCGTAGGTTCTCGTGCTCGACACCTTCGATCTTGAACGGCCCGAGCAGCGACACGCGAATCGCCGGCTCGGCTCTCTGGTTACTGCCGGCGGTGAGCGCCGGCTTGCTCGGGGCACCGGGTGCCGTGACGGGGGCGCCTTCGGCATTGGCTGGGGGGCGGCGGCTGAGCTTGCGCGGCGGCCGGTAACGCTTGCGTGTGGGCGGTGGCTCTCGCGGAGGCGTTGGTGGTGTGAGGAGACGAAGTAGACGCTCGCGTTCGGCGAGGCCGCGCCGGGAAGGCTGGTGACCGAACGCGTGGAGTGCGTGGAGCGCGCGCCGGAGAGTCATGAGCGTGAGCAGCGTCCATACGACGAGCTGGGTCAGCTCTTCGACGCCCGTGCTACTCACGCCGCGACTAGGTTCGAGCTGGGGCAAGGGTGGCCGCAGCAGCCACAGCAGGGCGAGCATGACCGCGTAGCCGATCGCGTAGAGCGCCGGGCTGAGGCGTCCGGCTTCGTCGACGTCCGCGGTGGTCATATAACCAGCGCCAGCAGCGAGCCAGCGGCGATGTATGGGGCGAGCGGCAGCGTGCGGCTACGCGCACGCGTGCCATATCGTGAGAGCACGCCGAGGCCCGCGAGCGTTGCGAGTAGGAGGCCGAGCGCGAGCGCGCGAGCGGCGTGTCCGTCGAGGCCGGCCAGGACGAGCAGCGCGAGCTTGACGTCGCCCATCCCGAGGGCGTGCGGTAGGGCGAGGCTCACGATCGCGAGCACGCCGACGAGAGCGGCGCCCGCTCCGAGCCCGCTTGCGGGAACGCCCGCGGCGAGCGAGAGGCCAGCGCACGCGAGGGCCGCGGGCAGGACGATCGGGTTGGGGATGCGTCGCTGGGCGATGTCGGTCGCGCTGAGGGCCGCGAGCGCGGCGCCGCAGACGGCCAGCCGCGCGAGCACTATCGTGCGCTCGCCACCTCCCGCGACCAGTACGAACGTGACAGCGCCACAGCCGGCGAGCAGTACGTGGACGGGAGCCTTCATGGTCGGCGTGGCGCGGCGCTGGCCTGGGCGGAGACGGTGAGGGTGTCGAGCCCAACCAGGCGCAGCAGGGTCGTGTCAAAGCGCCGCTGCACCGAGACCGTAACCGTGCCTGTGGTGGCGTTGGCCTGTGCGCTCTCGCCGGGTAGTCGTGTGATCGTGGCCAGCGCGGCGGCGCGTGCCTGTTCAGGGTTCAGTTCGAAGGTGCCGGCGTGCAGCGCGCTCTGGTTGAGCGCCTGGCTGCCGGTGAGCGCGGCGTCGTCGGCAATCGAGGTGAGTTCGCGTCTGACGATGAACGCGTGGCCTATGTCCACGGCGGCGCCAATGACCATCATCAGCGCGAGCGTTAGGAACAGCCCGGTGATCAGCGCGGAGCCGCGCTCGCCGGCGAGACGACGGAGGAGCGCTCGCCTCATGGTGGGTGCTGCTTGATGCTCGAGGTCGCGTTGGGGCGGCACAGCGCGGACACAGCGCTGGCACAGTGGTGCATCTGGTCTATACGGGCTTTTGTCGTGCCGGGGGCGCGTTCTGGCGCAGGCGGTCGCGTCGGCCGGCGGGGTCGCGTCGAGAGCTTCGTGGTGGGATGATTCTGTGGTGGTGCGGGTGACTGACGTAGCGAAGCGCAGGCGTCAGGGGCTTGTGGCCTGCCGCGCGGCTTTGCCCTTCGAGGGCCTGTTGGATGCGCGCCCCGGTGTCGCACCCGCACCACCCTTCGGTGCTGCCGCTTGCCAGTCGGCGACCAGTCGCCGGTATGCCTGCTCGGCCTGGGATTGCAGCTCACGCTCCGCCGCGCGCTGAGCGGCTGTCGGGGAGACGGTTAGCCCGTCGTGGCGGCGTGGGCGGCGTGACGCGCCGGCGGTCAGTTCCAGGCGCCGTGTCTTCTGCCTGGTCAGCGATGGGCGAGCGAATGCGTAGTCCTCGTCCTTGCTGAGCAGCTGCCAGCACAACACGACGAGCTTGCGTGCGACAGCGACCGCGGCGACCTGGGCGCCGCGGCGGGCACGGACGCGCTCACCGAATGCTCTGAGCGGGCCGGGGCTGCGGATCGCGATCCACGCGGCCTCGACCAGCATCGAGCGGGCCTGCGCGTTGCCGCGCTTTGAGATGTGCCCATAGCGAGCGGGCTCAGAGCCTGACTGGCGGACCTTCGGGTCCAACCCGAGATAGGCGACGAGCTGGCCAGCGCTTGGGAAGCGGGAGATGTCCCCGACGGCCGCGATCACCGCCGCCGCGGTCCCGATGTCCACACCCGGGATCGTCAACAGCCTGCCCAGCCCCGGCCACGCGAGGGCTTGCTCGGCGATCTTCTGGTCGAGCTGTGCGATCTCGCCGTTGAGGAAGTCGATCTGGCGCAGAGCGCCCTGCACCGTCTCGGTCTCCTCCTCGGGGAGCTGTTGCTCGGCGAGCCAGGCGCGTCCCTTGCGGCCGAACAGGTCGCTCACCGGCGGGCGGCCGAGCAGACAGCGCATCACGACACCATGCACCTGGTTCTTGGTCCGGGTGCGTGCGCGGATCAGAGCCGCGCGGCGAGCGACACGCCGGCGCAACGCGAGCGTCGCCTCGTCCGGCACCCAAACCTCGCTGAGCATCCCCGAGGAGAGCAGCCGCGCGAGCATCGCCGCGTCGAAACGGTCGGACTTCACCCGCGCGTGAGAGATCGCCCGCGTCTGCGCCGCATCAGAAACCACGACCCGGCCGACGTTGCTTTCCCGCAAGATCCTCGCGATCGCCATCACACTCCCGCTCGCGTCCAGCACGACCTGGTCCTCGCTGCCGAGACCCGCCGCGAACTCCCTGATCGCCTCCGGCGTGCTCGCGATCCGCCCGATCTGCGACACCCGGCCATCCTCGCAGACGGCGATCTCGCAGAACTCCAAGTGAACATCAACACCGAAATACCGCAATTTCCGCTCCCTTCCACAGCATCGAACACATGACTGGAAGGCGCGGCGGGCAAGCGACAAATACGGATTCGGGCTCTCAGCCCAACCAGGTGAGTCGCAGGGGCGGCCATATAGTCATTGACGGGCTCGCAGCCCAAATGCACGACGGCCTGCCCCACCATTGCGTCTTCCCACAAGGCCCCTGTCCCGGTCAAACGACCCTACGAACACGACCGGACAACAGCCCAGTCGATATTTCATACCCGTAGTCTGTTGGTGACAACGGGAGTATGGCGGCATCCGAGCTTCGTTTGGGCTCGGATGGCGCCCCCGTTGGCACGTCTAGTCACAGCCACGCGCGTAGGTTCACTGAGGCTCTTTTTTTTTTTTTGCCCGGAGTCGCTTTTTTTTGCTCGGAGCGGTGAAATGCGAGGCAGGAGAAGCGCAGACCCGAGAAAGCCCGGCCCATTGCGCAACACGGAGGTGTTTTGTGTCGGTTGGGCGCAGGAATTGGGAAGGCAACGCGGGATCTGGCACCAAAGTAGATAGATGGTGCGGCATCGTCGCGGGTGCGGGATCGACATTGAGTTCGAGTCCGCGACCTCAGTGCTCGTCACCGAGAACGCAGGACGCCGGCGTCTGGCGAGGAGCGCATCATGAGCGGGAGACCGCGTGGCGGCCGTTCGCTGGACCATTGGCTCGAAGACCCAAGCCGAGCACTCCGCGTCCTGCCGAGTCTCGCCCATCGGGCTGTGCCGCTCGCGGAGCGCGTCCTGCCGATCGCGATAGCCGCGCTTCTGGCGTTGGGCATCGTGACGTGGTTCGGACGCCGCTTGCGCAGACGGCGCGTTGCGAGCGGGGCACGCCTGGTGCTGATTGGGGTGCCGCCGAGCGCGGAGCCGCAGAGAGCGCTCTTGCTCTGGTCGGCGCTGCACGACCTGTTGGTCGGCCAGGTCAGACGGATGCTTGTGGGTCAGCCACATCTGTCTTGGGAGCTCAGTGCCGACGAGAGAGGCACGACCTTCAGGATTTGGGCGCCCTCGGCCATCCCGCCGGGGCTGATCGAGCGGGCCGTTTCGGCGGCCTGGCCAGGCGCGAGTACGACCGTCGTGCCCGCCGCAGGAGAGGAGTCCGAAAGCTCCGCGAAGGGAGCGCTGGCAACGGCAGAGCTGTCTCTGAGCGGCCCGGACTGGTTCTCGCTCAACCGCGGTATGAGCCCCGACCCGGTGCCTCTGATTCTCGGCCAGCTATCCGGGTTGCAGACCCGACAACGGGCGCTAGTGCAGGTGTTGGCACGACCGGCGACGCGACACGCGCAGCGCCGAATGCGCTCGGCGGCGAGGCGCCTCCGGGCCGGTGCCGCGGCGTGGCCATCACGCCTAATCAACGATCGGCAATCGGGAAACGCTCGGTCGCGCGCACCGCAAGATCCCGCGGTCGCTCCTGACGTACGGGACATAATCGACAAGAGCGCGCAGCCGCTGTTCTGCTGCATGGTGCGCGTGGTGGCCAGCGGACCGTCGCGCGCGCAAGCGCGCTGGCGGCTCGACGCCGTGACCGGTGCCTTCGCCGCCTACGAGGGCGCAAGGGTTGGCCTACGCCGGCGGCGAGGCCGGGGTGCGCGCCGTCGCAAGGTCGAGGAGCGCAGGCTTGGCTCGCGTGCGTTCCTTTTGAGCACCGGAGAGCTCGCGGCACTCGCACACCTACCAAACGAGCCCGCGATCCCCGGACTCGTGCGCGCCAGCGCGCGCGAGGTTCCAGCGCCGCCCGTACTGAGCAGTGACGGAAAGCCGCTTGGTCTAAGCGCGGGCAAGCGGATCTACCTGTCGGTCGCCGACGCGCGCCAGCACCTGTGGATCTTGGGCCCAACGGGCACCGGGAAGTCGACGTTGATCGCTCAGCTAGTGCTCGCCGACCTCGCCGCGTGCCAGGGCGCGGTGGTGATCGACCCAAAGGGAGATCTCATCGAGGACGTGCTCGCGCGCGTGCCAGCAGGGCGCGAGGACGACATCGAGCTCTTCGACCCCACCGATCCTCACCCGCTAACGATGAACATGCTCGACCATCCCGATCGAGATGTCGCTGTCGATCAGCTCGTGGCGATATTCCGCCGGCTGTTCCAGAGCGATTGGGGCCCGCGGACCGACGACATACTCAGGGCCACGTTGCTCACGCTCACGAGCAACGGCAGGGCCGCGACGATCTCCGAGATCCCCCGGCTGCTCACCGACCCGTCTTGGCAGGCCGAGCTGATCGCACAGATCGAGGACCCGGTCGGGCTCGGCCCATTCTGGGACTGGTATCGGGGGCTGTCCGAGGCCCAGCGCTCAAGCAGCACCGGACCGCTGCTGAACAAGCTGCGCGTGTTTCTGCTGAGAAAGACCGTGCGGGCGATCGTGGGGGCGAACACGAGCACGCTCGATGTGGAGGGAACCATCAACGGCGGGCGCGTCCTGCTCGCCCGGCTCTCGAAGGGTGTGCTCGGCGAGGACACCTCACGGTTGCTCGGCTCGATGGTGGTCGCACGAACCTGGCACGCCGCTCTCGCGCGTGCCGCGCTGAAGCCCGAGCAGCGTCGCGACGCCAGCCTCTATATCGACGAGGTGCAGAACTACCTGCATCTCCCTACACCGATCCCCGACGTGCTCGCGGAGGCACGCGGCTACCGGCTCTCGCTCGGCATGGCCCACCAGCATCTCGGCCAGCTGACGCCCGAGCTTCGGGAAGGCATCAGCGCCAACGCGCGCACCAGGATCTACTTCCAGCTCAGCCAACAGGACGCCCACCAACTCGGTCCCGACGTCTCGCCCGAGCTCTCTGAGTACGACCTCGCGCACCTGGCTCGGTACACGGCGGCAGTACGTGTTTGCCACGACGGGCAGACTGGAGGGCCGTTCACGCTCACGACCGAGGCGCTATCCGTCGCCGCTCCCGGGCGTGCCGACGAAGTCAAGGCGCTGGCCGCCGAGCGCAGCCGCAAACGCAGCGCCGAGGCATCGCTCGAGCAGCCGGCGGCCGCGCCGGCGCCGACGGCCTTCGACCGCGACGGGCGCTATCAGCCGCAGCAGAGCGCCGATCGAGGGGACGCTACCCCTTCGGACAAACTGAGGGGTTTGTCAGATGAGTGAAATGCCGGCTCGGCACTTGCGTCCTGGGAAGGTCACGCTCGGGTTGGTCGTCAGCCTGGGATCACGGCTCACGGATCGCGATCGGCAAATCGCTCTTGACTGCTACGAGCACCGCGTCCTGACGACGAAACAGCTCCAGCTCCTGCACTTCTCCGGCGCTCGAAAAGCCAACAGGCGACTGCACGCGCTCTACATGCTCCGAGTCCTTGACCGCTTCCGACCACCCTGGCAGCGTGGCCAGGGCAGCAGCAGCTACCACTGGGTCCTCGATGAGGCGGGCGCCCACATCGTCGCGCAGCGACACGGACTCGAGCGGCGCGAATTGAACTGGCGACACGCGAACGCACTTGCGATCGCCAGCTCGGCGAAGCTACGCCACCAGCTCGAGGTCAACGAGTTCTTCGCGCGCCTGGCCCATGAAGCCGCCGCGGCCGGCGGCGCGCTTACCGAGTGGTATGGAGAACGCACAACACCCCAACTGTTCAACGGCAAGATCACACCCGACGGCTACGCCGTCCTGGGCCTGCCCGGGTGCGAGCCGATCCACGTGCTCCTAGAGCTCGACCGAGCGACCGAGCCAGCCGCCGACCTCCGCGACAAGGCGACCCGCTATTCGGTCGAGCTCCACCGCAGCGTCCTCGCCGAAGCACGCCCGATTGTCGTCATCGCCGTCCCCACGCCATCACGCGCGAGAGCAGCCATCGAGGCCACCGCTGGCAGGGGAGCGCCCATCAGCGTCGCGGTGTGGAGCAAGCACAGCTCGGCGCTCACGATCGTCCTGGACGCAACCAGGAACTAGCTGCCGATCCGGCCCAGATCGGCGTCTTGCTGGTAGCGCCAGGAGCGGCTGCATGGTTCGCCGTGCGCCATCAGGGGGGCCGGATCTGGGGCCTGAGCTGGAGCCAGAGCTGAGGCCGGATTAAGAAAGGCCCACCCGATCCTATGAAAAACCCTGCAAACGAGGACTTCCCGTGTAGCCGACACTGGAGGTCTCACATGATTCACGCCAGCGATCCCCTCGCGATGGCGTGAAGCCGATCTCAGCCAGCCAGCTCGCGAGACTCGGTGGGATCGACCCGAGGACAACCCTCGCGCTGCTCGTGCCGAAGCGCTAAGGACGAGAGGGTGCGCTCGGGACGACCCCCAACGAGCGGTGCGAGAACATCCTCGGGCGCCGGGGCATCCGAGCCGATAGATGCTCCCGGCGCGGGCAGCTGCATACGCGGTAACGCCACGCGCGCAGGATGCCGCCTCGCGGCCTTCGACATCAACGTCACCGAGCAGGCCGGCCCTAGAGGTTGCGGCCTAGAAGCCTGAGCGGGTGCCTGAGTTCGCTGACGGAGAAAGCGATCTGCCCGTCGCGGACGTGCAGGTTGGGGAAGGCGGCCCTGGGATTAGCGTTCTGCAGTCGTGCTCCCCGCGCGGGAGCCGAGCCGTCCGCTCAACGGCCTACCATCTATACAGGGTGTCAGCGGGCGAGCT
Source organism: uncultured Solirubrobacteraceae bacterium (assembly GCA_963735615.1). Classification (GTDB taxonomy): domain Bacteria; phylum Actinomycetota; class Thermoleophilia; order Solirubrobacterales; family Solirubrobacteraceae; genus Palsa-744. Next base: position 285,703 of record CAVTLO010000001.1, on the reverse strand, counting down.
TCTCTCGGATGGGCTGCGCGCTGCTGCTGCGCACGAGCGCGAGGTCGTGCTTGAGCGCATAGCGGCGTTGCGCGAACAGTCAGAGCGTCTGCACGGCCTCCTCGAAGGCGTCGAGGCTGATCTCGACGGCGCGGAGCGTCTGCTCGCCCAGCTCGACGAGATGCTCGGCATCGCCTCGCAGATGCCGATCGTGGACCGCGAGGGCGTTCTTCGCGGCCAGCGGATCCGTGCTGTGGCGATCGAGGTGCTGAAGCGCCACCGCGGAGAACGCGCGTCCGTCCACTATCGCGAGTGGTACGACTTGATCGTGCGTGACGGTCACCGCGTTGCTGGCAAGGACCCGTTGGCGACGTTTCTCGCGCAGCTATCCCGCGCGCCGGAGGTCGAGAGGGTCGGGCGGCGCACCGGCGTGTACAGGCTCGCCGCAGCCTAGGTAACCGACGACTGCGCAGACTCGGCTCGCGCCGCCGCGCTGCCGCGGTCGTTACGTCCGCGGCAGCTGCTACACACGTAGGAACGCATAGCTACGAGTACATACGAGGAGCCGATGGACATCAACAAGGCCTTTGACGACCTCCAGCGGGTCGCCGACGCCGATCCCGACCAGGTCATGGAGGCCCGCCGGCGCCGTGACGTCTTCCGACAGGCCTTCGACGGCGAGGAGGACGTGCTCGAGGTGATCCCATCGGGCTCGCTGGCGCGCAGCACCCAGCGTGAACCGATCAACGACGTCGATCTGATCATGACCTTCGATCAAGAGCTGCACGCTGATTGGGGCACCGCTGGCGCGAGCGCTGCTGACGCCCTTTCCATCACAGGCACGCGCGTGAACGCGCTGCTGGGAGCGACGAGTGGGACGTGGGCGCAGGAGGTCAGGCTCGCGCGGCCGGGCAACCACGCGGTGAAGTGCTTCCTCGACGACCCGGATGCGGAGAGTCCGTTCACCGTCGACGTGATGCCGGCGCTGCGGCAGCTAGACGGCACCCTCCTTGTCCCCGAGAAGGCCAGCGAATGCTGGATCCCCACGAATCCTGAGCTACTTATCGCGCGGGTTGCTGCGCGGCAGTCCGAGTGGTCTCTGTTCCGTCCGCTCACGCGGGTGTTGAAGCTGTGGAAAGACGCGCAGGACACGGACCTGAAGTCGCTGACGGTGGAGGTGCTCGCGCTCACGAACCTCCCCGTGGAGTCGAATCGGCCGCGCGCGCTGCAGCGCTTCTTCACTGCTGCGGAGCAAGCGATCGAGCTCCCCATCGAGGATCCGGCTGGCTTGTGCGGGCCGACGCAGCGCGAGCTTGACCGCGACCGCGCGCGCACCGCGATCGCGGCCGCGGCGAAGGCGTCCTGGGAAGCGGTCGTCGCGCAGGAGCAGGGGGAGACCGACCAGGCGGCGTGCCTGTGGCGGGCGGTCTTCGGTGGGGGGTTCCCGGAGCCGCCCGGGGGCTGTCCGGGGAAGACGAAGAAAACGTCGGCTGTCGCGGGCGCGGCTGCCGCGGGCGTGGGCTCGGTGAGACGGCGTCCGATCCGTGACGCGCCGCAGGGATGAGCGTCGCTGAGCGGGAGCGAATCAGCTGGCTGCAAGCAGAGCCCGAACGCGTCGAGCTCGAGCGAGCCGCGATGGCTGCCTGCCCCGACATGGGGTGGACACAGCCGCTCACGTGGCCGAACGGGCGCACCGGCGCGGGTTGGGAGGGGCTGGCGCCCGCATGGGGTGGTGGGCGTGCCGAGCCGCCTGGCGTCGAACGTCTCCTTCACGGTCGCCGGCTGCGGTTGCGTGTCCTCTACCCCGAGGGCTTCCCAATGGTTCCGCCGGACCTGTACCCGCTCGACCCGGAGGTGCCGGCGGAGAGGCGGACGCAGCACCGGTGGCACGTAAACGGCGACGGCTCGCTGTGTCTCATGCGGTCCGCGGAGGACTGGCAGCCCTCGGACACCGCAGCCGACCTAGTGTTGAAGGCGTGTGGCTGGTTCATCGAGTACCTGCTCGTCGACGGCGGTGACCTCGAGCGCATGACGGAGAGCGGCATCTACGCGAGTGACGAGCTCGACGCGCTGCTCGCTGCGAAGTTCGCGTGATCTCCGCTCCAATCATCGTCCTGCCGCGCCAGTACGCCACGCGGATCGTCGAGTTTCGCGCGCCGATGGGAATCCTCGAGGTCCATGCCGACTTGCCCGGAGGCGTGTTCGTCGTCGGCGGGTTCACACGTGGGCTCCGGGAGGGCGGGCTCCACGGAGCGTCGGAGTGGGTCGCCGCCCACTACCTCGGTTCGGCCCGGCGCGAGGCCCGCGGCCTCTGGTTCCGCGCGCACCCAATGCTCCACCTCGCTGGCGTGGAGGGAGCGCGCCGCTCCGGCGCACTCCCGCTCGACGCGTTCAAGGACGGCGTCGAGGGCTGGCAGGTGAGCCTGAATCGGGACCATCCCGCGCTCGCCCTGACGTACACGCAGCTCGAGGACGGGGGTGAGGACTGGCTGGCGTGGTACCTGTCGGAGAAGGAGCGGAGCGCCGAGGTCATCGGGATCGCGCTCGTGGATGAGGACTTGCCCCTGCTCGCGCCCGTCGCCGCGCACTGGCCGCTGGACGTGCTCGCGCGCGAGCACGTCGTCGTCCTCGGCGCGGGCAGCATCGGGAGTCACGCCGACGACGCGCTGGTCGACTACGGCGTTCGCCGGCTTACCGTCGTCGACAGCGACCGGCTGCTGCCGCACAACTTCGCAAGGCACCGCGCTCATCCGCGGTTCGTGGGGCGTCACAAGGTGCACGCCGAGCGTGCGCGCCTGCTGGACCGCGACGAGGACCTCGAGGTGGAGGCTTTGGTGCTCGATGTGATCTATGACGCGGACGTGATCCGCGCGCTGCTCGCTGAAGCGAGCCTGGTGCTCGTGGCGCTCGACGGGATCAGTTCGCGTCGCGTAGCGAACCATCTCGCGCGTCGCGCCGGCACGCCGGCCGTGTTCGCGTGCGTGCTGGAGAACGGCGCGCTCGGCGAGATCGTGCGCGTCGCGTCCCCTTGCGTCGGTTGCCTCGCGTGCCTGCGCGCGGAGCTGCGTGAGCAGGGTGGCATGGAGCCCGAGGCAACGCTCGACCGAGGCTACGGTGCCGGCACGAGGCACCTGCCGATGACCGCGGTCGGTGGTGACCTCGGGCTCGTTGGCCAGCTCGCCGCGAAGGCTGCGGTCGCCACCCTGCTGCTGGCGAGGGGTTACCGCGACCAGCGCCTCCCCGGCGACCACGCCGTGATCGGTCTGCGCCCGCTGCCTAGCCTGGCGGCGCCGTTCGACGTGGAGCACGCCGGCGAAATCAAGTGGAGCGAGCTGCCTGACCCTCGCCCCGACTGTGCGACCTGCTCGAGCTGATGATCTACTCGGCGAGGCTCGAGCCCGCGGTCGAGCAGCGGATCCTTGAGCTCGCGCGCGCCGCCGCGGACGGCCGGGAGACCGGCGGCATCCTCCTCGGCCGGGGACCGGACAAGCACGGCGTCATCGTCATCGAGGAGGCCGGCGATGCGGGAGAGGACGCGGAGCGAAGGCCCGACTTCTTTCTGCGCGACCGCGCGCACGCGGAGGAGCTCGCCGCGGCTGCGTGGGAGCGCAACCGCGCCGTGTGGGTGGGGGAGTGGCACACCCACCCAGGCGGTCCCCCGATGCCGAGCACTCGCGACCTCACCACGTACAGCGCACTGCTCGACGATGCCGAGCTCGAGTTCAAGGCCTTGGTGAGCGTGATCGCAGTCCCGGATCCCCGCGCCCAGTGGGAGAAGCCGCACCTGCTCGTGTGGGTGCTCGCCCCGATGCCGCCCGCGGGCGGTTCCCACGGAAATAGAGAGGGATAGGGTGGCGAGTCGATGACGATTGACCTCCGAGAAATCCTGAAGCGGCACCAGTCGCACCTACTGTCGGGCCTCGAGGTGTCACGGGCGATCTTCGAAAACGCGGAGGCCAAGGGTGACGCGACCGAGTTCCAGTGGCGCGAGCTGATCGACGAGTTCCTCCCGACGCGATATCAGGCGACAGCTGCGTTCGTCCTGGACTGCGAGGGCGAGCGCAGCGACTTCATCGACGTCGTCATCCACGACCGCCACTACTGCCCGCTGCTCTTCGAGCAGGGCGGCCAGAAGTACATCCCCGCCGAGAGCGTCTACGCCGCGTTCGAGGTCAAGCAGGGCCTGAACAAGGCGCACATCGAGTACGCGTCAGCCAAGGGAGCGTCCGTGCGCCGCCTCAAGCGCACGAATCGCGAGATAGTCCACGCGGGTGGTACGTACGAGGCACGACCGTTGTTCGAGATTCTCACTGGAATTCTTGCGCTCGATAGCGCGTGGAGTCCGCCGCTCGGCGACCCGTTCGTGGACGCGGTCACGTCTACTGCAGGAGCGGAGACGAGTCTGAGCCTCGGTTGTTGCTTGCGCCACGGAGCGTTTAGCGTCGACTGGAACGGCGAGGAGCCGCGGATAACGGTCAGCGCCGCCGACGTCTCGCTCATGTTCTTTCTCATGACCCTTTTCAATGAACTCCAACGTATGGGTACTGTGCCAGCGATTGATCTTGACGCCTACGCGCGCTCGCTCCGCGCGTAACGTCAGCCAGTTGGGTGTCAGGGGGCGTACCTGTCATGTCCACTCGGCGGCGACGCCACGCCACCGGCAGGGCGTCCGCATCGCCGGCGATCATGGTCGCGTGTCGGAAATCCCCTCACGGCTCCACAGCCGTACGCGGTTCCGTGTCCCCCGGGGGCGCACGACGATCTTCATAGCCGAGATCGTGTACTTGATTGTGCTCGCCGGGCTCTTTTGTGCGTACGAGCTCTCTAGTGGCTTCCGCGCGGCGCTTCCCTCCAGCCTCGGTTCCCTGCCCGTCGGCGTTCCGTGGTTCGGCGCCGTCGGCGGCACGCTCATCAGTCTGACCGGCGTCTTCAAGCACGCCGAAACGTGGGATCCACGCCTCGAACTGTGGCATTGGGGCCGGCCGCTGGTCGGCGCGTTTGTCGGCTCGATCGGCGCGCTGATGTTCCTCGTCATCGTGGACTCCGCCGCCGCGCAGCCGAAGACGACGAACGCGGCGGTGTTCGACGTCGTCGCATTCCTCGTCGGGTACCGGGAGGAAACGTTCCGCAGCTTGATCAAACGCGCCACCGACCTCTTGCTTTCCCCCGGCGCACCGAAAACGGAGTCCTCGCAGGCGCCTGGGCCGCCGTCGCCGGTGGAGCCACCAGTGCTCGGTGAGTCCGACGGCGGCTAAATCATGGTCGGCCCGCGCGAACCCTGCGACGGAAACCCGCACGGACGTATCCGCGAACTCACGTATACTCGCACGAACATGTGTTCGCCTCAGCGATCCAAGCCAGGCTCTTCGTGAACCTCACAACGTTCTTCGTCGAGTCGCTGATCGTGCACGACGTGCCGCGCCGCACGCCCGAGGCGACGGCCGACGCGATCGTATTCTCCGACGCTCCCTCGGAGCTCGACGCGTCGCTGCGGAACTTCTTCCGCGAGCGCACGATAAGGAGCCTGACGCGGCAGGCGTACGAGGTCCAGCGCGACCCTGACCAGGGCTCGCCGGTTCCGCGTCGCGTACTCGATCTCATCGCCGATCCGGCGACGCTCGTCGCGCACTCGCAAGAGATCGCTCGCCACCTTTGGGCGTCGCAGACCGGCGTCAACCCCGCCGGTCTGCTCGTCGTGATCCTCGGCAAACTCGAAGACGTACCGTGCGTGAGCATCCTCAAGCTCGAGCGGGAGGACGCGATCCGCGTTGCGCAGACGCAGCGCGACGGCCACCTCACGTTCAGCGTCGCGCTCCTCCGAGATCTTATGCTGGGCAAGAACACGAAGCTCTTCAAGGCGTCGCTGTTCACGGGGGCTGGCGACGACGTGAACGGCCTCGTCTCCGACGACCAGCGTGGCTACGACCCGCACTCGGAGATCGCGCAGTTCTTCCTGAGCCGGTTCCTCGGCTGTCGCCTGAAGCGCGCGAACGACGTCACCACGAAGGCGTTCTTCGAGTCGTCGCAGGATTGGATTAACACCGAGGTCGTCGACGAGACGAAGAAAGCTCGCTACGAGATCGCACTACTCGCGCAGATGAACGCACCCACCCGGACGATGACGATCAAGGATTTCGCCGATTCAAGCCTGGACACAGTGGACCGCACGCCGTATAAGGAGTACGTCGCTTCGCGCGGTGTCCCCGCCACGAGCATTGAAAAGGACAACAAGCTCATCGAGGTGCGGATCCGCCAGCTCACCTACGCGACGACCCAGGGGCTCCGCCTGACTGGCACACACGAGAAGATGCAGGAGCTCGTCGAGGTCAAGCCCGACGGGCCGAATGGGCCCGTCATCGAGGTGCGCGACGGACTCAAGGACGTCCGTGGCGGCCGCTGACTTCGAGCAACTGAGCGACCGCTACGCCGCCGAGCGCCCCAGCTACGAGAGTGTCGCAAAGCAGCTAGCTGAGGTGCTCGAGGAGCGTCTGCGGGCCCGCGGACTGCAGCCGGTCGTGGTCTGGCGCGCGAAGACGGTGCAGTCGTTCGTGAAGAAGGCGCTGCGCAAGGGCTACCGCGATCCAATGACGGAGATCGGCGACAAGGCGGGCGTGCGTGTCATCGTCGACTTCGAAGCCGACATCGGCGTCGTGCGCGAGGTTGCCGAAGAGCTGTGCACGATCGTCGCGAGCGAGGCGAAGCGCGATGCCATGGCATACAACGAGCTTGGCTACCTCGGCCTGCATCTCCAGGTGCGACCGCGCGCGGACACGATCGCGGCGGCTGATCGCGACGATCTCCTCCCGCTGTCCGCAGAGATTCAAGTCCACACGAGAGCGCAGAGCGCGTGGGCCGTGGTATCCCACGAGCTGCTTTACAAGGCGCCGCACGAGCTGTCCCAGGAGATCAAGCGCGGCGTGACCCGCCTCGTGGCGCTCGTCGAGCTGTTCGACGCAGAGATCGCTCGCTTCCGCACGGCTGTCGACTCCGACCCGGATCACCGTGAGCTCGCGCTCGTCGTGCGACTGGACGACGAGATCGTGCGATTCACAGCGCGCCGGCCGGACCTCGCGCTGTCGGCGATCGTCGTGCCGCCGCTCGTGCGGCTCTACGCCGCGGAGCCGGAGCGGCTCTACGCCGAGATCCTCGAGCCCTTCATCCGCTCGCACGAACGCGAGCTAAGGGCCCTGTTCGACGCCTACCGCGACGACGACCGGGCCAACCCATTGCTCTTCCAGCCCGAGGCCCTCCTCATCTTTGACCTGCTGGACCGTGACCCCGACCGACTGCGCGAGGCCTGGCCGACCGACCGCATCCCACTCGAGCTGCTGGAGTCGCTCGCGTCCGTCTGGGGGAGGGAGCTGTGAGCGCCCGACCGCGTGCTCGCGGGGCGTGCCCACGGCTCGCGTCGATCCTGCGCCGAGAACTCCGTCTCCTCGGTGCGGCGGACACCCGGCCCGTCGACTGCGACCGCCTCGAGCTCGTCACGCGTCTGTACGACGCCTCTGGTCCTCCGCCGGAGCGAGCGCTCGCCACGTTCATCGACACGCACCGGGATGCGCTGATCAGTCTCTACGCCGCGTACAGGGATGATACGCGTGCGCGGGCGTTCGCCAAGGCTCCCGAGGCCCTCCTCATCTTTGAGCGCCTGGAGCAGGACCCCGACGGCCTCGTCGACCTCTGGCGGCGTCACCTCCCATACGATGAGCTCGAGCAGCTCGCCGCGTTCTACGGCCTCGGCGTCTGACGCAGCCCGGACGAATCGCAGCGAGCGCCGACGAGTCGCATCCCCCAGGCGTCGCCAAGGCGCGCCGTTCGGTTCGCCAATGCGAAGCCCGCCCCGCTCCCGGACCGATGCTAGGATCGCCGGAGCGGTCTCGCGGAGGAGTCCTTACGTCGTCGTCTCTGCCAGGTTCTTGGTTATCTGCTGAACTGGATGTGCTGTGAGTGTGCCAGAGGTAACTCATGCTCAGGTGACGCTTCAGGATGAGCTCGTGCACGTTCTGCGGGTACGCGGCAACGCCTGGATGACAACCAGCGACCTAGCCGACGCGGTCAACGATCGCGGCCGCTACCGAAAGCAAGACACCAGCCCGGTGACCGCGTTCCAGGTTCACGGACGGGCGCGCCAGTACGCCAAGCTGTTCGAGCGCAACGGAAGTCGAATCCGTCTAGCAGCGGCGCGATCGACGACGCGGACGATCACGGAGCAACGCTATCTCATGCACCAGTGGAGTCGGCCGCAGTGGGAGTCCGAAAACGCTGCGGAGCGTCAAGGCAAACCGCTCAGACACTCGGCAAGCGATGCTGTGGAGTACAGCCGGCTGAAACCGGGGGATCGACTCTACATCGTTGGTCAGGAGAAAGGCATGATGCTCCTGCTTGGTCGTATGGACGTCGACCGGGTGACTTCTAATCGGCAGCTGGTCGACGAACTTCTCGGCCCTGATTTGTATGAAGCGAAGTACCACGTTCTGGCAGATGACTGCACCGCGATCCGATTTGATCTTGTTGTCCCGGAGGGGGTTGTTCGCTCGATTACGACCGAGCGTGGAGCGCATATCGCGTTTGCCACTGTCTCTGAATACCGGTTGAAGCCATCTTCGCTGCAGCCGCGGATGTGGCTAGACGAAGCATCGGCACAAGCTCTCGATCGGCTGCTCGAATCGGTACCGACCAACACGCGTGATACAGAGCCAGTTGTCTGCAGCGTGCCGATCGACGCCGCGATGCCCGAAGACTACAAGGTCGAAACCAAGGCTATGGCGAGTACCGCCGTCCGGCGTGAGCACCGTCTCGTTCGCGAGTATGTGTCCTATATGGAGCGGCAGGGCGACGCGGTCGATCATCACGAAATACGTGTCGACGAGGGAAGCACCCGGTTGGTCGTCGATATCTTCAACAAAACGCGGGATCACCTGATTGAGGCGAAGGCGCACTCGACGCGAATCGACGTGCGTATGGCCATCGGGCAGCTTGCCGACTATGGTCGTTTCTCACCTGATGCTCGCCGTGCCGTTCTCCTTCCGGTGAAGCCTGACGACGATCTCCTGGCGCTGCTGTCGTGTCAGGGCATCGACGCAATATGGAAAGACGGACCCAGCTTCTACGACACAGCGGATGGCGAGTTCACCACCCGCCGGCGCAGCAGGAGAATTCGATCGGCCCGATGACCGCGACTCCAGCTCCGAAGCGCGATCATGCAAGCGGTCCGACCCCGTCTCAGTGAACAATGATGCACCGGATTGACCCTGGGGAGTGGGATTGGCGGTCTTCTATGACGCGGCGGGCGGATCGAAATCGGCGTTGTGACCGTCGTATGGTCCTTCTTGATGGTCTTCGTCGATATAGATCACTGTTGTCTTTCCCGCCGGGTCGACGTCAATCCAGCGGTCGGTCCAAGGGCCGCGTCGGTCCAGTGTCGCGTGGAATAGCTTTACGCGGATTGGGAAGCGCCCCACACGCGGGACGCGCACATACTGGACGAAGGACACGCCGACTTGCACCGTGATGCGCCGCGCGAAGAAGTAGAAGCTCTCTGGAGGGCCTTCGACTCCGGGCCAACCCTCCTGTGTCGTGTCGTGGGATTGGTCGAGGTCGGCTTGACCCCAGTGGTTCGTGAGTTCGGCGGCGGACCCACGTTCGAACAGGATCGTCAGGACGGCGTCTTGTAGGTCGCGATCGCCGGTGTTGGTCAAGCCGATGCTGAACACGCCGGCGGGCGGGTCTTCCTCGCCGGGTCCGGGAGCGATTGCCCCGATATAGATGCTCTCGATTGCGGGGCGGCGCCGGCGCTCTGCTTCAAGTTGCTCGTGCTCGCTATGGGCAAGCATGAGCTGCTCGTGTGCGCTGGACGCGGTCTTCTCCGCGGCGTCGGCGCTGCGGCGGGAATCACGCGCGCTGCAAAGCGCCACGACGAAGGCGCCAGCAGCGACCAAGATGCCGACGGCGGCGCCGAACGCGCTGACGTAGTCGGTCCACAGCGGTTTTGTGGCCAAGACCACCTGAGAGTACAATGCGGTTATGGCGGTTAAGCCCCTCTTCTACGGTGGCACCTTGGGTGACCGCTTGATTGCGGTCGCAGCGCGAGATGATATGACCGCCAGCGCGCGCTTGGATGCTCTTCGCAGCCGTGAGGATGAGGATGTGTTCGCCCAGCGCGAAGAGGCGTGGACAGCGCTCAGCGTGGGGGTCGAATGGGCGGCTCGAGCATTGGACTCAGTGGGCGTGGATGGGACGGACACGACGCCGATCAGGGACTCGGAGGCGGCGTTTGCTCGGGGTCAGCATCTGGGTAGCCAGCTGTTCAAGTTGAGCCAGTTGCAAGGGCGCCATGATCGTCCGGCGCTGCTGGTCGACGCGGTCAAGCAGGCGTGCTACGCGGCAGCTGAACTCGGTCCGGTCCAGGGTGGGCGACTGAGCGCGGTTCGGCGACCCACGGATCGGGCGGCGGTCGTAGAGGCAGTCGCTCCGCAGGAAATCGACCTGCAAGAGGCCGGCAGCCAGCTGGGCGAGGCTCTTTATCGCTTGGACGAACTTGGGCTGGGCGATATCGTGACCGAGGCATCCAAGGCGCTCGCGATATCCTCCGCCACCTAGACGTCGGTCCATCGGCGGCGAGGGAGAGTCGCTGATCTACGATCTGCGGCTCGAACGTCGCCAAGCCCCTTGTCCACGTGCCGCCAGCGATCGGGCACTCGCACGACGGGTCGTCGACGCACTTTGCAGGGCGGTCGCCGGCCCACGACATCCGCTCGTCCGCTTGGCACGCTTTGTTCAAGCTGCGTCGGCGGCGTGAAAACCAGACTACCGATTCGGGTCGGTGAGGTCATCGTCTGGAAGGCGAAAGGGTTTCGCGATCCAATCAGGGATGAGTGAGAGCAAAGACAGGCGTCGAGTTCGATGCGACGAGATCTGTTGGGGTAAGCGCTGAGCGCTACGTCGACGCGCACGAGCTGGCACTGCGGATGGGTGTCAGCGTGCGAACGGTCAACCGGCTGACGGCGGCGGGCATGCCGAGCGAGACATGGGGTATGGCCCGCACGAGGCGCTACCTGCCGAGCGAGGCGATCGCGTGGGCCCATAGCCGCAGAACCGTCGTAAGATCTGACGAGACAAGAAACCACGTTCGGCGGCTGACTACCTCCGAGCGGCACCGAGAGGAGTAGCTCACGATGCCCACACCGCTCCCATCCGGCAACTGGCGGCCTCGCATCCGCCACCCGCGGACCGGCAAGCAGCTGAACCCGCAGGCCATCATCGGCGGTCCAAGCAGTTACCCCGACGAGGAACGAGCCCGACGCGCCGAGCGCGAGGCGCTCAAGCTGCTGCGGACCAACGCGCGCGCTGGGGTCACGGTCCGCGAGTGGTGGGAGGAGTGGACGACCGACTCGCTCTGGCTGCGCCCGGCCGAGTCGACGAACATTCTCAACCGCGAGCGGACCGAACATTTCGTTGCGAGCTACGGCGACCTGCCTGTCCGTGCGGTCGACGACGATGTCGTGCGGGAATATCGACGCTCCGGCAACGTCGACGGCACGATCCCCGCATTGCGGGTGATGTTCAACGACGCGGCCCGGCCCGATGCCGGACGGCTCATCGGCCGCGAGCACAACCCGTTCGCAGGCCTTCGGCTGCCCCGAAGCCGCGGTCGCCGCGACGTCCAACCACCCGCAGAGGGCGAAACCGCCCGCCTGATTGCGCTGGCCGACGAGCTCACGCCGCCATCCTTCGCGGCCTACCTAGACGTCGCGATCCACGAGGGCGCCCGCCCAGGCGAGCTCGACGCTCTCCGCTGGGCCGAACTCGACTTCACGCCTGACGCCGAGACGATCAGCATCGAATGGCAATGGAACGTCAAGGTGCGCAAGCTCACGCGGCCCAAGCACGGCGTGATGCGCGTGATCACAATGACGCCGCGGACGCGCGAGCGCCTCCTGACCCTGCCCCGCGAGTCCGAGTGGGTCTTTACGACCCTCCGCGGCGGCCACTACACGCCGAGCTCGCGCTCGCACCATTGGAATCGCGTCCGCTGCGCGGCGGGTCTCGGCAATGTCGACCTCTACACCGCCACCCGCCATCATTTCGCCTGGTACGCCTGGAACGTGCTCGGGCTCGACCCCGCGGACATCGCGCAGCACTTCGGACACCAGGACGGCGGCGAACTCGTCCGCAAGCTCTACGGGCACTTCGACCAGGCGCAGGCGCGCGAGCGCATCCGCGAGGCGTTCGCTCAGGCTCCAGCATCCACGCCGCTCACGCGGCGAAAGGCCGCATAGCCGTGCCACGCGGCGTGCCACGATATGCTGATTTGCAGGGGAGATGCCCTATCTCCCCGATGACAAATAGCTTCAAAATGAGTTCCTATGGACGTGGAGACCGTTGAGTCATGGCGACGCTGGTGCTGGACCCGCAGGAGCTTCAGGCGCTCGGTGAGCGACGTCGGCGGTCTGGTCTAGATCGTCTCGATGAGGTGTGGGAGGGTGTGCTGCATATGGTCCCGGCACCGTCTGGCGAACATGCTGATGTCACGCAGCAACTGGCGGTGTTGCTCGATGGACCTGCTCGCGCCGCAGGCCTGTTCCCGACGATGGGGGAGTTCAATCTCGGTATATCGGAGGATGACTTCCGTGTACCCGATGGAGGCCTTCATCGAAGCCGTCCGCACGGCACGTGGTTTCCCACCGCCGCGCTCGTAGCGGAGATCGTCTCGCCAGGGGACGAGACGTGGGAGAAGCTTCCGTTCTACGCTGCCCACACGGTTGACGAGCTGCTGATCGTTGATCCCTCCAAGCGGACGGTGTGCTGGCTCGGGTTGACCGAGGGCGAGTATCGCGACATCGAACGAAGCAGACTGATCGACCTTGGCCCAGCGGAGCTAGCCAAGCTGATCGACTGGCCCTAAAGAGCTGGTCTCGGCCTCGCGGCGAGACATCGCTGCCGCTCACGTCGGCGCGACTCCGGCATCGCGGAGCCGATCGAGGCCGTCGAGGATGAGGTCTAGCCCCCATGCGAACTCGGCGGCGTTGTCGTATCCGGACTCGGGCAGCTTGGTAGCGATCTCGACGAGGTGCGGGTAGCTCTCGAGTGCGCCGATGGTCTCCGTCCTTCTCTGCGCGGATTCTCCGGCGCTGTCAGCGGTCTCGAACCCTGTATCCCGGTCCTGCAGGGCGAACCCGTAGATGAAGGCGTCCTGGAGCGAGTAGGCGTGGATCGCCAGCTTGAGTGAGAAGCCCGCCTTGCGCAGGCAGCCCATAACCGCGTCGTGGTTTCGCAGGTTCGCCGGCCCCGGATGCCGCGACTCCATCATCCCTATCGCCCAGCTGTGGCGTTTTAGCGCCTCGCGCGTGGAGAGTGCCCGGCGCCGCATTGCGGACCTCCAGTCGAGCTCCCCAGAAGGGAGCTCGGCGTCGGCCGTTGGACCAACCGCGTGATCGCATACGCCCACGTGCTGGTAACCGATCGCTACCCGCCGTTTCGCCTGGCCCAATAGGTTCCCCGCGTCTTGCTACTCCCGCCCAGCTGCGCGTCGCAGCAAGTAGGGGACGATCTGGCGGTGCAGGATCGATACGGGCGGCCAGAGGACCGTTGCGATCCGCCTGTCGTAGTGCACGAGCGTGGATTGAGTCAGGCATGAGCCCTCGGCGCGGAATACGAGGCGGGAGGTTAGGAACCACGACCGCGATTCGAGCGTGATCGAATCCGGTTGCCTGTCGACGATCTCCCAGCCGAGGACGTGCTCGGGCGATGTTCGAGGGCCGAGGCGCAGGCCAAGGCCATAGCGGAAGCTGCTCGCGAACAGCCCGCGTAGGGGCCCTGGCGCGTCCTCGAATACCGCGCGAGCCCACTGCTCGGGGGTCCGATTGTTCGCTGTGGCGATCGGCGCTTCGAAGTGGTCGGCGTAGTCGTAGTGGAGTCCGTCGGGGTTGCTGAACATCTGTGTAGTAACGCTAGTCGCTTATTGAACACGTGTCAAGTAGAGTGGGGGGATGGCATCGTCGAGCGTGGGACGCAGGCTGGCGCCGCAGGCGCGGCGTGATCAGATCCTCGATGTCGGCGCGCAGCAGTTCGCGGCACGGCCCTACGAGCAGGTGCACATCGCGGACGTCGCCGCGATCGCGGGTATCTCGCGGGCGCTCGTATATCGGTACTTCCCTACCAAGCGCGATCTGTTCGCCGCGGTCTACCGCCGCGCAAGCGAACGGCTGCTGGCCGCCAGCGAGCTGGTGCCCGGTCTGACGCTCATCGAGCAGATCCTCGCCGGGCTGGACGCGCACTTCGAGTTCTTCGTCGAGAACGCGCGGACCGTGCTCGTCGCCAACCGCGGCGCGCTCGCAGGCGATCCAGCGATCGAGGGCATCATCTCCGACGAGCTGGCCGAGCTGCGCAAACTGATGCTCGACGCCAGTGGGCTACACGACCGTGCGCGCGTGCGCGCCTCGATCGCGCTCTCGGGCTGGCTCGCGTTCGTGCGCGCGGTGTGCGTCGAATGGCTCGCCGACCCCGACCAGACCCTCACGCGCGAGGACGTGCGCGAGATGTGCCTGAGCGCGCTGCTGAGCGCGCTCGCGATCGACGCGACGCCGACGCCGAGCCCTGAGCGAACCCGATGAGTCAAGAACCGGCACCAATCGCCACGCGCGAGAGCCCCTCGCCGAGGGGCGCGCGGTCATGTGATGCCGCCTGCCAGCGCTTGCTGGAGGGTTGGCGGCTGCCTGGTCCTCCGAGTGCTCAGCAGCACGCTGAGGGCCGCGATCCAAATGATCGCTGGCACGATGCCGATTATGTCCAGGCCGCCGCCGAACTGGGTGAAGCGTCCTTCACTGAAGAGCGGTATCGCGCTGACGACCGCTGCTGCGGCGGCTAGCAGGCCGGTGGCGAACATTCTCTGCGACAGCAATCGGCGTGCGGCCAGGCATGTGCCGGCGATCAACGACGCGAAGCCGAACTTGCTGATCTCGATGGCGGCATTGCCAGCATCGGTGAGCCCGCGGACGAGCGCGTACTCGTGCTGGCCGGCGACCTTGTAGGTCGCGCCGTAGAAGAGCAGCAGCCCGACGAGCTGCGCCCCGATCCCGACCAGCGCCCCGCCGATGGCGGTGATGGCCAGTGCGTCATCGCCGCCATCACGGCTCAGCCATACCCAGATCGCTGCCAGGAACACCAGCAGGGCGATGACTGCCAGCCCGGCGATATACATGGCCACCAGCAGGGCTGTGCGGTTCATGACGAGCGTGTGGGCGATGTGGCTGGCGCTGTCGTGGGCCTTCGGGGGCGCTCCCGGCAAGAACAGCGCCACGACGTCCAGTACGACGAAGAGGAAACCGCTCAAAGCGTTCCTGACGCTCATCGAGGAGCGCCTGGATACCCCGCTGCGCGCACTGATGACGCTCACCGAGACCGCGCCCGCAACTACGGCCACGGCTCCGCTCGTCAGTCAGGGAGTGGCCCGCCTCCTACGCGAGCAGCCAGAGCTGCTGCTGATCGTCTACGAGCAGTGGGCGCTCGCCGTCCGCGAGCCGGATTTGCGCGACGGCTACCGCCAGCGCCAGGCGATGCTGCGCGACACGTTGGCGCGTGCGCTCCGGGGACGGCACGAGATTACCCGCGTGCCCCTGACCTACCCCGCCCAAGGGTTGGCGACCGCGATCCTCGCCATGGCGAACGGGCTGGCGATGGAGACCCTGGTAGACCCCGAAGCCGTGCCCGACGAGCTGCTGGGAGACATGCTCCAGCTCCTCTACGACGGCCTGGCATTTCGCGCATCTCAGCGCCAATGGGGTTGAAGCGCTGGAAGTGGCGTGGTTGCCGGCGCCGGGCGCCGCCACCGCTCCCCCGAGCCGCCCCTCAATGCCCCGACTGCAAGTAAGCCGTGATCGCCTGCGCAAACGCTTGTGCCGCCAGCCGCTGAAACGAGGGCCGCACGAGCAGTGCAGCGTCCGTGGCATTTCGCATGTTCCCGCACTCGATCAGCACCTTCGAGACCGTCGTCAGGTTCAGCCCGGCGAGGTTGTCGCGGTAGGAGATTCCGTTCGTCCCGTCGTAATTGCTCACGGGCATACCGGTGAGGGCGTGATAGCGCGAGAGCAGTAGGCCACCGAACACCTTGGAGGCACCGATCACGCGATCGTTCGGCCCGTCTGCGACGGGCTCGAGGATCGTGAAGCCGCGGCCGGTGGCGGGCCCGCCGTCGGCATGGATGTCAATCGCGACGTTCGCGCCCGCGCGGTTGATGAGCTGCGAGCGCTGCGTGACGCACGGGCCGATCCCGTTGTTGCTCGTGCGCGTCACGACGACCTTGGCGCCCTCGGCGCGCAGGTCGCCCGCCAGATACGCGGCGACGTTGAAGTTGAACTGCGCCTCGGTGTAGCCGCCGTCGGTTTCGGTGCCCGTCGTGTCGCACGCCTCCTGTTCGCGCCCGTTCCAGATGAGGTGGTCGATGTAGGTGGGGTCGGTGTAGTTGCGGCCGTTGTGGCCGGGATCGATACCCACGATCTTGCCCGCGAGCGGCAGCGAGGTGGCCCGTGCCACTGGCCCAGCGCTTGCCACAGTCCCGGCGAACGTCAGGCCCGCCAGACCCCACACGACCAGCGCTGTTACGAAGCTAGGACACGCGCTGCGCCAGGTCATGACCCCGATCCTTCCACACACAGCCCGGGATAATGCGGCGATGACGGCGCGCTCCTCGGCGTGGGCTCCCTTTCGCTCCAAGGACTTCGCGAGGATGGCCTCGGCGCAGTTCGTGAGCAACGTTGGCGGCTGGATGCAGACGGTCGGCGCGCAGGAGCTGATGCTCACGCTGACGACGTCCGCCACGCTCGTGGCGCTGATCCAAACGGCGGCGGGGCTTCCGGTCGTGCTGCTGTCCGTGCCGGCGGGCGCGATCGGCGATGTCGTCGATCGTCGCCGGCTGCTGATCGCGTCGCAGTCGTTCATGCTCATCGCGGCGCTGGCGCTCGCCGTGCTGGCGCTCGCCGGGCTCGTGACGCCGTGGGTGCTGCTCGCGCTGATCTTCGCCGTCGGCGCCGGGCAGACGCTGACCTCGCCCACATGGCAGACGCTCCAGCCCGAGCTCGTCGCGCCCGAGGATCGAACGCAGGCGATCGCGCTCGGCGCTGTCAACCAGAACCTCAGCCGTGCGATCGGGCCCGCGATCGGCGGCGCGCTGTATGCGGCGAGCAGCGCCGCGGCGCTGTTCTTCGTCAACGCGCTGAGCTTCGTGCCCGTGATCGGCGCGGTCGCCCGCTGGCGCGGCCGCGCACGCCCGGCGGGCGCCGCGGCGCCTGAGCGCGTCGTCGAGGCGATGCGCGCCGGGGCACGTTACGTCGCAGGAAGCCCGGCGCTGCGCGTGATCCTGCTGCGCGCGGGGCTGTTCATGTTCTTCGCCAACTCGCTGTGGGCGCTGCTGCCGCTGGTCGCTCGCGCGCGACTGCATCTCGGCTCCGGCGGTTACGGGCTGCTGCTCGGAGGCGTCGGCATCGGCGCGGTCGCGGGCGCGGCGGCGCTCCCGCGCCTGCGCGGCCGCGTGGCCGCGGGGCTCCTCCTGACCGCCAGCACTCTCGTCTTCGCCGCCGTCACGCTGGCGCTCGCCTATGTCCGCGTCAGCGCGTTGGCCGGGTTGGCGCTCGTGATCGGCGGCGTCGCGTGGATCTTCGCCCTCTCGACGCTCAACTCGCAATATCAGACGACCTTGCCCGGCTGGGTCAAGGCTCGCGGCATGTCCTACTACCTCGTGATCTTCCAGGGCGGCGGTGCGCTCGGGAGCGCTGCGTTCGGCGTGATTGCGCAGAGCGCCGGTCTCCGCGATGCGCTGGTCGTCGCCGCGGCCGGGCTCGCGCTCGTCGCCGTCGCCGGCACGAGGCTGCCGTTCAAGGCGATCTCGCCCCGCGACATGCTGCCCGCCGGCGACTGGCCGGACCCGCGGCTCGTCGACTCGACCGAGCCGGGCGGTCCGGTGCTGGTGACGCTCGAGTACCAACCGAAGCCGGGGCTCGAGCGAAAGCTCGTGCAGGCACTGCACGCCGGGCACTACGCGCGCCGGCGCACCGGCGCTGTTAGCTGGCGCGTGTGGCGCGACGCGGCCGATCCGGGCCGAATCCTCGAGCAGTTCGTCGTCGGCTCCTGGGATGAACACCTGCGACAGCACGAACGCGTCAGCCGTCGCGACCAGCAGCGCCTGCAGGAGATCGAGGCCATGACCGATCCAAGTCACCCGACGATTGTCACCCACTGGCTCGCGCCCCTGCCCTAACGTCTATGGACCATGGGCAAGATCTTCGACGGCATCGACGACACGCTCGCGCGCTGGATCGCACAGCAGCCGCTGTACTTCGTCGCCAGCGCGCCGCTCGACGCTGACGGTCACGTCAACGTCTCACCGAAGGGGCCGATCGGGACGCTGCGGGTGCTCGATGCGACCACCGTCGCCTACCTCGACCTCGTCGGCAGCGGCGCGGAGACGATCGCGCACGTGCGCGAGAACGGGCGCATCGTGATCATGTTCTGCGCCTTCCACGGGCCGCCGCGAATCGTGCGCGTGCACGGGCGCGCGGAGATCGTCGCCGCCGGCGATCCGGCCTTCGCGGGGCTGCTCAGCAGATGCGAGTTCGAGGAGCCCGACGTCGCCGCCGCGCGGCGCACGGTGGTGCTCATGCGCGTCACGCGCGTCGCCGACTCCTGCGGCTACGGCGTGCCGTTGATGAGCTACGAGGGCCAGCGTCCGCACATGGATGCGTGGGCCACCAAGAAGGTGCGCGTGGGCGGCCCCGAGGCGCTGCTCGACTACCAGCGCGAGAAGAACTCGCTCAGCATCGACGGACTCCCAGCCGTCGAGCTGCCGCAGACCGCCGTGACCGATTGAGCTTGGTGGCGCTCGGCGCCCGATCAGCCGGCATCCGCGGCGTTTCGATCCGCTGTCTCCGGGGCAATCTCCAGGAGCGTCTCATGCGGGCCTTACCTCGCCCTCAAGTCCCCGCGCAAGCATTCCGATGAGGATCGACGTCCGCCCACTTCAAAGAGGGAGAATCTGATGGCCAGGATCATCGTCACAACCGACCGAACCGAGCAGCCCGACGGCGCCGTCCTCCTAGACGAGCGCGTCTACCCCGTGCATCTCGCCTCAGACCACGCCGCTACGCAGCTGATCGAGCGCCTGACATGGGCGGTCCGCGACGCCGAGCGCAGCGAGCTCGCGACGCCTGCGCGCTAACCGAAGCAGCGCGCCCCTGCGATCGCCGCGCTCAAGCCCGCGCGCTCGTTTGCGGATCCAGGCGCGACATCGTCACTGCCGCGTTCAGCTCCGAGTTGGCGCCGCCCATGTATAGGCCCTTGACGGGCGGCACGTCTGAGTAGAAGCGCCCGTGGCCGATCTTCACGTGCGTCTCGCCCGTCAGGCGGCGGTTGGTCGGGTCGGCGCTTACCCACACCGGCTCACCGTGGCCGTCGCTGCTGGGCAGCAGCGCCTCCAGCCACGCGTGCGTATCGACCTCGACCGAGTCCGTGCCGTGGTCCTCCGGCGCCGTCTCCGGCGCCGCCCACAGGTAGCCGGAGACATAGCGCGCAGCGATGCCGCGCCGGCGCAGCAGCACGAGGGAGAGGTGTACGAAGTCCTGGCACACGCCGGCTCCCATCTCGAGCAGGTCGCGCACGGTCGAGCCCACGTACGTCGCGCCCGGCCGGTATTCGAAGCGGTCGGGCACGAGCTCGCAGAGCAGCTCGAGTGTCTCCAGCGGGCTGTCTGCCTCCAGCGCCTCGTGTAGGTCCTCAAGGCCGGTAAGCAGCGGCTGGTCCTGCCACGGCAGCGCGAACTCACCGGCCGCGTCGACGTAGGCGGGGCTGAGCAGGCTCTCCCATGATCCTTCCGGCGGATCGGCCGGCGGCGAGGTGACCACGCGCGCGCGCACGTCGATCGTCAGCTGCTCGTGGCTGGTGGGGATGCCAAACTCGAGCACCTCCGTGCCGAAGTAGTCCAGGTGGCGGCTGACGCGCGCCTCGGGCTCGATGCGCGTGTGGAACTCGTCGCAGCGCTGCGTCGAGGTGGTGGCGGGGCGCACGCGCAGCGCGTTGAGGTTGTCGGTCACCGGCGTGTCGTAGCGGTACTCGGTCAGGAAGCGGATCGCGAAGTGCACGCGCGGCTCACCTCCTCAGGCCGGCGGCGGCGGCGCCCGCGAAATAGCGCTCGGCTACGTCCTGGTCGATGCGCGCGAGCTCCTGTTGTGTCTGTTCGCATATCCCTGTCAGCTCCGCTCCGTCGGGCAGGGCCCTGCGCTGGAAGTCTAGGTCTGCCGCCAGTCGGCTGACGCGCAGCACAGGCTTTGAGTTGCGCGGCCCCGCGTCGGCGGTCGTGAAGACCTCGTGCAGCGAATCCACGCACGCCGCGACGCTGTCGGGGTACGCGCGCTCGAACAGCAAGAAGCGTGCGACCGGGCGCGCGTTCGGGGGCGCGGTGACCGCGCGCAGGTAGGCGTGAAAGCCGCCGACCGCCTGCAGCAGGATCAGCGCGTGGCCGTCCGCCGGTGCCGAGTCGCCCGCCGGCAGCGCCACGCGCAGCATCCGCAGGACCATGTCTGAGATCTCGATCAGCCCGCCCGCGTCGAGAAAACACTTGGCCTCGTCGCGCAGCATCGAGCGGTTAGCCACGCCCCAGATCAGCGCCGTGCGTTCCTTGACGTACTGCGAGGCCAGCGACGGGCCCGCCTGTGCGGTGGAATCAAATCCCGCCCGGGCGGGCGGGGTGGGCGGGGTGGGCGGGCCCCAATCACTCCCGCCGCGCAGGCCGAGCGCGGTCGTGTTGATCGCCTCCCACATCTCCGCGCTGATCACGTCGCGCACCGTGCGCGCGCCCTCGCGGGCGCGCTCGATGCTCGCGAGCATCGACCCCGGTCGCTCGGCGTCGAGCGTCAGCTGCCCGAGCGCGCGGCCGTTGCGCGGGAGGATCGGCTCCTCGCTGACGTCGCCGAACATCGCCAGCAGCCCGCCCGAGCCGAAGCTGACGCCCGGCGTCGTCTCCGAGGTCCCCTGCAGCTCCGCCTGGAACACCGCCTCGACCGCGCGCGCCGTGAACTCCGCGCGCGCCAGGTTGCGCCCCAGCCAGTACAACTCGTGCGCGATGCGCGCGAGCATCAGCGGGGGCGGGCGTCTGGCGCCGCACGCTGCGGCGGCCGGTGCCCGGCTTGCTCACGTTGCGTCGTAGCCCGCTGCTGTTGATGCGGAGCCTGCTGCTGTTGCTGCTGCTGGCCCGTCCACGCGCCGTAGCGCAGGTCGGGGAGCGCCGGCGGCTGCGTGTCCGACATCGGAAACCCACCCGCCCCCGCGCGGTCGCCGTCGTCGCCGTCCTCCAACACCCATGTGTCCTTGGAGCCGCCGCCACGCGAGGAGTTGACGATCAGCGAGCCGTCCTCGAGCGCCACGCGAGTGAGCCCGCCGGGGACGATGTCGATGCGCTCGCCGAACACCGCGAACGGGCGCAGGTCGACGTGGCGCGGCGCCAGCACCGCATCGGGGCCGACGGTCGGCACGGTCGACAGGCGCACGACGTCCTGTGCGATCCAGCGGTCGGGGTGCGTGCTGATCACGCGGCGCATGCGCTGCAGTTCGACCTCGTCGGCGTGTGGGCCGATCATCACGCCTTTGCCGCCGGACTCGCCGGTCGGCTTGACGACCAGCTGATCCAGGTGCTCGAGTACATGGGCGAGTACTTCGGGGTCCGAGAGCAGGTAGGTCCTGACGTTTTCAAGGATCGGCTCCTCGCCCAGGTAGAAGCGGATCATTTCCGGCACGAAGCAGTAGACGGCCTTGTCGTCGGCGACGCCGGTGCCGAACGCGTTGGCGATCGCGACGCTGCCGGCGCGGTAGGCGCGGATCAGGCCGGGGACGCCGAGCAGCGAGTCCGGGCGGAACTCGAGCGGGTCGACAAAGTCGTCGTCGAGGCGCCTGTAGACCGCGTGCGCACGCTCCAGGCCGCGCGTCGTGCGCATGTACAGCACGTCGTCGCGCACGACCAGGTCGGAGGCCTCGACCAGCTCGACGCCCATCTGCCGGGCGAGGAACGCGTGCTCGAAGTACGCCGGGTTGGCTGGCCCGGGCGTCCACACGACGACGGTCGCCTCGCTCTCCGCCGAGGGCGCCACCGAGCGCAGCGCGCCCAGCAGCAGCTGCGGGTAATGGTCGACGGGGCGCACGCGGTAGGAGGCGAACAGCTCGGGCACGAGGCGCGCCATCGCCGCGCGGTTCTCCAGCACGTAGGAGATGCCCGACGGGATCCGCACGTTGTCCTCGATCACCTTCCACGTGCCGTCGCTGTGGCGCACCAGGTCGCAGCCGGCGACGTGCGTGTACACGCCACCCGGCGGGCGGATGCCGTGCACGGCGCGCGCAAAGTGTGGGCAGGACGCCACCAGCCGCCAAGGCACGAGGCCCTCGCGCACGATCTCGCGCGCGTGGTAAACGTCGTCCACGAAGTGGTTGAGCGCGCGGATGCGCTGCGCCAGGCCGCGCTTGATGTCGCGCCATTCCTGGCCGCTGAGCACGCGCGGCACAAGATCCAGCGGGAACGGTCGTTCCTTCGTCCCG
Source organism: uncultured Solirubrobacteraceae bacterium (assembly GCA_963735615.1). Taxonomy (GTDB): domain Bacteria; phylum Actinomycetota; class Thermoleophilia; order Solirubrobacterales; family Solirubrobacteraceae; genus Palsa-744. The sequence goes on along the minus strand of CAVTLO010000001.1, from coordinate 263,155 downwards.
CTCTCCTCGTCGTCAGCGCCTTTTGTCTCGAACGTGATCCCCTGCTGCATGAAGATCGCATCGCGGCGGCGGCCCGCCTCCATCAGCCCCTCCGGCCCCAGCCTTCTCAGCTCCTCGACGAGCGCGCGGGCGGTCGGCCGCGGCGTCCCGTCGTCCTCGAACAGCTCGTCCAGGAACGGCGCCTGAGGGCGGTATGCGTCCGGCGCCGGTGTCTGCACCCCCGATCCCACCACAGGATTCTCCCGTGGTTGCCGCGTTTTCACCTTCGACGGATGGAGAAACCGAGGGCGTCAGAGGTGCCCATCTGTTACAGGCCGCCCGGCGCCCGCGTGGGCCTGTGCGGCCCGCTGCAGCCAGCTCAGCGAGGCCAGCGCCCGTGGCGCTTGAAGTACTCGCGCGCGGCCTGCTCGGCGTCGCGCTCGCGATCGCCGGTGACGCCGATGCGGAACAGCCAGTTGAGGAAGTAGATGGCAAGGCCGGCGCTGACGATGCTGGCGCCGCCCTCGAGGTCGGTTTCGCTGCCGAACGCCATCACGACGACGCCGGCGACGGTGACGACGGCGGGCAGCACGTAGCGGACGCCGACCAGCAGCCGCGATCTGGTGCGCTCGCGGCTCATGCCGGCTGTAGCGGCGGGGGAGCCGCCGCCTCCTGCTCGAGGCTCTCGGCGCAGCGGCGCGCGGTGCCCAGCGCCCAGCGCCCGGTGGATGCCGCCCCCAACGCCAGCACGCTCACGCCGCAACCCGCGATCAGCCACCATGCGGGGTGGCTCGCGGCCGCGAGGTGCGGGCCGATGCTGGTGCCCGCCGCAGTGCCGAGCACAGAGCCGATCACCGCCACCCCCAGCGCCTGTCCAACCTGCCGGCTGGTGGAGGCCACTGCGGCGGCGACACCTGCCTGGCTGTTGGGCATCCCTGACACCGCCGTGTAGGTGATCGGCGGGTTGACCCATCCGAAGCCCACGCCGAACACCGCGTAGGCCACCAGTAGCAGCGCCAGCGGCGTCGAGGGCGTGAGCTGCGTCAGCAGGAGCGCGCCCGCGGCCATACAGCTGCCGGCGATGAACAACGGTATCCGCGGCCCGCGTTTGCTGAGCACCCGGCCTGACAGCGGGCTGGACACGAGCGCCGCCAACGCCATCGGCAGCGTGCACAGTCCCGCGTCGAACGCCGAGTAGCCGCGCACGTCTTGGAGGTACAGCGTGTTCACGAATAGGAACCCGACGAAGCCGGCGAAGGCGCTGATCGCGATTAGCGTCGCGCCCGAGAACGGCGCGCTGCGGAAGAAGCGCAGCTCGATCAGCGGGTCCGCCCGGCGCGGCTCGTAGAGCGCGAGTCCCACCAGCGCCGCCAGCGCCAGCACGAACACGCCGATGCTCTGCGCCGAGGCCCACCCGGCGCTCGGCGCCTCGATGATCGCGTACGTCAGCGAGCCGAGCGCCGTGATCATCAGCAGCTGGCCGACCGAGTCGATTCGTCGCGCGCGCGGCGCGCGCGACTCCGGGACGAACAGCGCCGTCAGGACCACCGCCGCCAGCCCGATCGGCACGTTGATCCAGAAGATCGCCCGCCAGCCCACCGTCTGTGTCAGCGCTCCGCCGACGATCGGGCCGAGCCCGAGGCTGATGCCGACCACCGCGCCCCACGCGCCGATCGCGCGGGCGCGTTCGCGCGGCTCGGTAAAGACGTTGGTGATGATCGACATCGCCACCGGGTTGAGCATCGAGCCGCCGACCCCCTGAAGAGCGCGCGCGGCGATCAGCCAGCCGAGCGTGGGGGCGAGGCTGCACAACAGCGAGCTGGCGACGAACACGAGCAGGCCGACCTGGAACGTGCGCCGCCGCCCGAGGCGGTCGGCGGTCGAGCCCGACAACAGCAGCAGGCTCGCGAGCACGATCACGTACGCGTCGATCGTCCACTGCAGCCCCGACAGCGACGCGTGCAGATCGCGGCGGATCGACGGCAGCGCGACGTTGACGATCGTGTTGTCCATCGCCACGATCAACAGGCTCATACAGCAGATCGCGAGGATCAGCAGGCGCCGGCGGTCGCTGAGCTCCGGTGTACCGTTCACAGCGACTAGTTCTAGCGCCCCCGCCGAGGTCAACCCATGCCCGCCCCCACAATCGATGAGCTGACGCTCGCCGACGATCCTGCCCGCTGGGCGGCGCTCGGCTTCGAGGTTGCCGATCACTCTTCCCAGATCGGCAGCGTGCGCGTGCGCTTTGTCGAGCCCGGGCAAGCCGCGGACGCGCCCGCCTCTTCCGCATCCAGCGCTCCCATCTCAGGCATCGTCGGCTGGTCGCTGCGCGACGCTCAGAGCGCCGAGCTCGACGGGCTGCCGACGACGCTCTCCGAGCACCCGCTGCTGCCGCCCGCGCCGGTGCACCCCAACGGCGTGCGCGCGATCGACCACGTGGTCGCCGCCTCGCCCGATCTGGACCGCAGCGTCGCGGCGCTGCAGGCGGCGGGCCTTGACCTGCGTCGCGTGCGCGAGCAGCCGACGCCTGCGGGCGCGCCGCGCCAGGCGTTCTTCCGCCTTGGCGGCGAGATCCTCGAGCTGATCCAGGAGCCGGCGGAGATCGTCGCGCGCGCCGGTGGCCCCGATCATCGGGTGCGCTTCTGGGGCCTTGCGCTGCTGGTCGACGACCTCGACGGGGCCGCTGCGCGCCTTGCGCCGCATGTCGGCGAGGTGCGCGCGGCGGTGCAACAGGGCCGGCGGATCGCCACCGTGCGCCGCTCGGCCGGCCTGGCGGTGCCGCTGGCGCTGATGAGCGCAGACGAACGATCACAGGAGGAGTGATGAGCCAGCAGCTGTGGAACGAGGTCGACGACTACATCGAGGAGCAGCTGATCGACGAGGACACGGCGCTGCAGGAAGCCACGCGCGCTGCCGCCGAGGCGGGCCTGCCGCCGATCGCGCTGACGCCCGCACACGGCAAGTTCCTCCATCTGCTCGCGCGCGTCCACAGCGCCCGCAGCATCCTTGAGATCGGGACGCTCGGCGGCTACAGCACGATCTGGCTCGCACGCGCGCTGCCCGCAGATGGGCATCTCGTCACCCTCGAGTTGAACCCCGCCTATGCCGCGGTCGCCGCCGCGAACATCGAGCGCGCCGGCTTCTCCTCTCTTATAAAAATAGATGTAGGCCCCGCGCGCGACTCGTTGCGCGCCCTAATCGATCAGGACGCTCCTCCCTTCGACCTGGTGTTCATCGACGCGGACAAGCAGAGCACGCCGGAGTACTTCGAGCTGGCGCTGCAGTTGACGCGCCCGGGCAGTGTGATCGTGACCGACAACGTCGTACGCGACGGCGAGCTCGCCAACGCCGACACCGAGGACGAGCGCGCGCTGGGGATGCGCCGCTTCCACGAGCTACTCGCCGCCGACCGCCGCGGCGCTGGGCGCGTGAGCGCGACGACCGTGCAGACGGTCGGTGCCAAGGGCTACGACGGCTTCACGCTCGCGCTCGTCGAGCGGTAGCGGCGCCAGCGCGCGGGGACGACGGGACGCGGGAGTGTGTGCGCCGCGAAAGCCCGTATAGCGATGGTTATACGCACCGCGGCGGCAAACATCAAGCGATAATCTTCGCGTCTGTGGCGGGAGAGCTGAAGCTGGGGTTGAACACGGGCTACTGGGCCGGCGGCCCGCCTCCCGGCGCGGTCGAGGCGGTCGCGGAAGCCGAGCGGCTGGGGTTCGACTCGATCTGGACGGCCGAGGCGTACGGCTCCGATTGCTTGACGCCGCTGGCTTGGTGGGGCGCGGCGACTGAGCGGATCAAGCTGGGCACGGCGATCGTGCAGATGTCAGCGCGCCAGCCCGCCGCCGCGGCGATGGCCGCGATGACGATGGACCATCTGTCGGGCGGGCGCTTCATCCTCGGCCTCGGCGTCTCCGGGCCGCAGGTCGTCGAGGGCTGGTACGGGATGCCGTTCGCCAAGCCACTCGCGCGTACACGCGAGTACATCGCGATCCTGCGCGACATCTGGGCACGCAAGGGGCCGCTGACGGCGCCCGGGCCGCACTACCCGCTGCCCTACCCGGAAGGGACGGGTCTCGCGAAGGCGCTGAAGTCCTCGATCCACCCGCTGCGCGAGGACATCCCCATCTATCTCGGCGCCGAGGGGCCGAAGAACATCGCGCTGTGCGCCGAGCTGTGCGACGGCTGGCTGGCGATGCTGTTCTCGCCGGCCGTCTACGACGAGCTGTATCGCCCGTCGCTGGAGGAGGGGTGGGGAAGAGGGGGCGCACGTCGCAGCGCCGCCGACTTCGAGGTGTGCGCGACGGTGCCGCTGATCGTCACCGACGACGTCGAGGCCGCCGCCGACGCGCTGCGGCCGTTCTACGCGCTGTACTTCGGCGGCATGGGCGCCAAAGGCGCCAACTTCCACGCCAACGTTCCCATCCGCATGGGCTACGAGCGCGAGGTTGACGAAATCCAGGAGCTGTACCTGAGCGGCAAGAAGGACGAGGCCGGCGCGAAGATCCCGACCGCGCTGATCGAAGCGCTGTCGCTGATCGGCACGCGCGAGAAGATCCGCGACGATCTCGCCAAGTGGCGCGAGTCGGTCGTCACCACGCTGCTCATCTCAGGCGACGCCGCCACGTTGCGCACCGCCGCCGAGCTCGTGCTCGGCTGAGACTGCCTGGCGCCCGGCCGGGTGTAACGCGTCGGCTCGTGTACGGCCCGCGGTCGCGGGATCAGCTCGCGAGCGTGACGGTCTGCGACTGCCCGAGCGGCACGCCGGCGATGTCGTGCGCCCGCACCGCGAGGCGCGGTCCGGCGGAGGCGAGCGGCAGCGCGCTCTCGAAGCCGCGCGAGCGAACGCTTGCCACTGCTCGCAGCGGGCCGCCGTGCGTGCCCGCGAGTAGCTGCCAGCGGTGCACGTCGGTGGCGCCGTTCCAGCTCGCGTACACGGCCTGCTCGGCGCCGTGGCCGATGACGGCGATCGCGGGCGCATCCGCGGGGCGGCCAAGCCACGGCAGGCGGAACGCTCGGTAGGACTGGTAGGTCTCGCCGAGCACCGCGTCGAAGACGATGCGCCCCGCGTGGTCGAACTCGGAGACACGCGGCACTTCACCCCAGCCGACGAACACGTTGCCGTTGGACAGCAACTGCACGCTGCCCTGGCTGCCGGCGAGCACCCGAGGGTGCGTGTACTGCGCGAGCAGCGTCGCCGTCATCGCGTGCTCGTCGAGGTCGAGCACGAGGCCGCGAGAGAGTTGCTCGACGGCGGGCGCTGCGCCGTTGTCGAACAGGCTCAGCGTGCCGTCGAGTTGGCGGCGGGCGTGGTGCTGCCAGGCGAAGACGCTACCAGCGCCCATCGCGAAGTCGCTGTGTCTGCCGCCCAGGCGCCAGAGGACCGCGCCGGTGCGGTCGAGCTTGTAGACGGTGTGCGTGCTGCGCCCGGAGACCAGCAGGTTGCCGTCGCCATCGAGGTCGACGGAGTTGATGTGGAAAAAGTCCCAGTCGGGCGTCACCGGCGCGTAGGACTCCTGCAGCGCGATGTGCTCGAGGCTGTGCCACTCAAGCAGCAGGCGGCCGCTTGAGAGGTCGATCTCCTGGAAGATCGCGTCCTGGATCGTGCCGCTGCGCGCGCCGCCGACGGAGGAGAGGTCGGCGCTCACGACGGCGTAGGTGGTCAGCAGCGCGGTGTCACGTGGGGTGATCACGAACTCGTGCAAGTCGCCGCGCAGTCCACGCGCCGCCTGCACGCGGCGGATCGTGCGGTAGCTTGAGTCGGCGATCACGTATTCGCCGACGCCGTGGCCGAGTTCGATGTTGCCCTGCCACCACGTCAGCACGGGGCTGCCGCGGTAGCTCTGCACGCGGAAGTCGGTCGTTACCTTGCCCGCCAGCGGGTTCTCCCACAGCGCCTGGCCGCTGTCGTCAGCGATCACCGCGCCCGCCTGGCCGGCGGGGGCGTTGTACGGGGCGATGAAGATCGGGTCGCGTGACGCCGCCGCCTCGCTGTGGCTGACCGTCAGCGCCGGGATGCGCAGGTCCGGGCGCGTGTGCCAGCGCGGCACCGCCGGCGGCTCGGGCGAGGGCGGCGGGCCGCCGGCGTGTGTGGAGCCCAGCGCGCCGGCGAGGATCACGCCGGCGGAGCCCGTCGCGGCCAGCCCGCCCACGCCGACAGCGGCTGAGCGAAGCAACTGCCTGCGGGTCATCGTGCCGTCTGCTCGGAGTTTCACCTCCGTTCACGTAAGCACGCGCGATGAAAGCCTTGCTGAAGAAAGTTGGCGTAGGGTCCAGTGGTGGCCGAGACCGCATCGTCCCCGCAGGGGGATCCCGCGCAGCAGCAGCATGTGTTCGCGAACTTCGAGTTCGAGATCTACGCGTACGGCCTCGGCGGTCAGACGCCGAAGCTGCCGATCTCCGCGGGGGAGCTCGAAGCGCAGGCGCGCGAGCGTCTGAGCGCGGAGGCCTTCGGCTACGTCGCCGGCGGCGCCGGCTCGGAGCTGACGATGCGCGCGAACCTGCAGGCGTTTGAGCGCTGGCAGATCGTGCCGCGGATGCTGCGCGATGTCTCTGAGCGGGACCTCTCTACGAGCGTGCTTGGCACGCGCATGCCCGCGCCGGTGCTGCTCGCGCCGATCGGCGTGCAGTCGATCGTCCATCCCGACGCCGAGCTGGCGGTCGCTCGCGCGGCCGCCGCACATGGGCTACCGGCGATCCTGAGCACGGCGGCGTCGCACTCGATCGAGCAGGTTGCCGCTGTCACGGGCGACGGTACTCGCTGGTATCAGCTGTACTGGCCGAGCGACCGCGATCTGGCGGCGAGCTTCGTCGCACGCGCCGGCGACGCCGGCTACGAAGCGATCGTGGTGACGCTCGATACGTGGCTGCTTGGCTGGCGCCCGCGCGACCTGCGCAACGGCTATCTGCCGTTCCTGAAAGGGGAGGGGGTGGCGACGTACTTCAGTGACCCCGTGTTTCGCGCCGCGCTCGAGCGTACCCCCGAGGAGGACCCGGGAGCAGCGATCGGCCACTGGGCCTACCAATTCAGCAACCCGCGCGTGACCTGGGCCGACCTGGCGTGGTTGCGCGAGCAGACCGCGCTGCCGATCGTGCTCAAGGGGATCCTCCACGACGAGGACGCGCGTCGAGCACTTGAAGCAGGCGTGGATGGGTTGATCGTGTCCAACCACGGCGGCCGCCAGGTCGACGGCTCGATCGGTGCGCTCGACGCACTACCGGGTGTGCGCGCGGCGGTTGGCCCCGAGTTCCCGGTGCTATTCGACAGCGGCATTCGCACCGGTGCCGACATCTTCAAGGCGCTCGCGCTCGGCGCCGACGCGGTCTGCCTCGGGCGCCCATACGTGTGGGGACTAGCGCTCGACGGCCAAGCGGGGGTCGAGCACGTGCTGCGCTGCCTACTCGCCGAGTTCGACCTGACGCTCGCGCTCAGTGGCTACACGGAGATCGCGCAGGTGACACGCTCGGCGCTGCGGCGGGCCGACGGCGCCGGCGAGCACGCGCGCATCTGACATAGACTCGGACGGTGGGTCCGGCGCCGTTTGACGCCCTCGGCAAAACCAAGCGCCTGACGCTCGTCGCGTGCATTCTCGGCTCGGGGATCGCGACGCTGGATGGGAGCGTCGTGAACGTCGCGCTGCCGACGATCCAGCGCGCGCTCGGCGGCGGGCTGGCCGCGCAGCAGTGGGTCGTCAACGGCTACCTACTGACGCTCGGCTCGCTGATCCTCGTGGGGGGATCGCTCGGCGACCTGTACGGCGAGCGGCGCACGTTCGCGCTCGGCGTGACCGGCTTCGGCGTGGCCTCGCTCGGGTGCGCGCTGGCGCCGACGATCGGCTGGCTGGTGGCGGCGCGCGCGCTCGAGGGCGTGGCCAGCGCGCTGCTGACGCCGGCGTCGCTGGCGGTGATCGTCAACACGTTCCCCGAGTCCGAGCGCGGGACGGCGATCGGGGCGTGGACGGCGTGGGGGACGATCGCGGTGGTGCTCGGGCCGCTGGTCGGCGGCGAGTTGCTGGCGATCGCCTCGTGGCGGTGGATCTTCGTGATCAACGTCCCGCTGGTGGTCGTGTGCGTGGCACTGATCCGCGTAGCGATCCCGCCGGCGCCGCCGCGCAAGCGGGGCGGGCGTCGGGTGGACGTCCCGGGCGCGCTGCTTGGCGCGTCGGGCCTCGCCGGGGCGGTATTCGCGCTGATCGAGCAGCCGCGGCTGGGCTGGTCGAGCCCGGGCGTGCTCGCGCCGCTGCTGGGCGGCGTGGCGTTGCTCGGCGCGTTCGTCGTTCGCGAGGCGCGCGCCCCCGACCCGATGCTGCCGCTGCGGCTGTTCCGTCAGCGCAACTTCTCGGCGGGCAACATCGAGACGTTCTCGATGTACGCGGGCCTGTCGATCGTGTTCTTCTTTCTGGTCATCTTTCTTCAGCAGATCGGCGGCTACTCGCCGCTGAAGAGCGGCTTGACGACAGCGCCGGTGACCGCCGTGACGTTTCTGCTCTCGCGCCGCTTCGGCCGGCTCGCCGACCGCTATGGGCCGCGTCTGTTCATGGGCGCCGGGCCGCTGGTGTGCGCGGCGGGGCTGATGATGCTCCAGCGGGTCGGCGTCCACATCTCCTATCTGAGCGACGTGTTGCCCGGGCTGCTGCTGTTCGCGCTCGGCCTGTCGATCACGGTCGCGCCGCTCACCGCGGCGGTGCTCGCAGACGCGACCGAAGGCGACGCGGGGATCGCCTCGGGCGTCAACAACGCGGTCGCGCGCGTCGCCGGCTTGATGGGCACAGCCGCGGTCGGGGCGGCCGTGTCGGCCGCGTTCGTCGCCAACCTCAACGGCCGTCTCGCCGGTGTCACGCTGGACGCCGCCGGGCGCGCGGCGCTCGCGCAGGCCCGGCGCCTGCCGCTCGGCCTTCCAGACGTGCACGGCCTGCCCGCCGCGCAAGCGCGGGCGCTCACGAGCGCCGCACAGCATGCCTCGCTGCACGGCTTCCACCTCGGCATGCTGATCGCCGCCGTGCTCGTCGCGATCGGCGGCCTGGTGGGGGCAGCCGGCATCCGCAACCGGCACGGGACGATCACCGCCGAGCACTGCCCGACGGGCCAGCTCGTCGGCAGCGGCGGCGAGCTGGCGCAGACGGCGTCCGCGACGTCCGCTTGAGCTGGGGCTACACCTCGCGCGCGTAGTCGCGCATCGCTTCGACGATTGGCCCGAGCTTGCGCCCGCGTGCAGTCAGCCGGTACTCGACGGTCGGCGGGCTCGACGGGATCACGGTGCGCTGCACCAGCCCCGCCGCCTCGAGGTCTCGCAGGCGCTCGGAGAGCATCCGCGGGGAGATCCCTGCGACCGCATCGGCGAACTCGTTGAAGCGCAGCGCGCCGGTGAGCGCCGCATAGATGATCGAGAGCTGCCAGCGCCGCTCGAGGAGGTCCGCCGTCTGGCGGACCTCCACGGGGACGGGCTCACATCTACGCGTGCGCGACATCGCGAGCCGGCTCCAGGGCGCGATCGAGGACCTCCTGGACGGTCATAACCGGGTGGAAGGTCATCTGCCCGCGGACCTCCTCGGGGATGTCGTCGAGGTCGCCGCGGTTGCGCTCCGGCAGGATCACGTCGGTCAGGCCGGCGGCGTGGGCGGCAAGCGCCTTCTGCTTGAGCCCGCCGATCGGCAGCACACGGCCCTGCAGCGTGACCTCGCCGGTCATGCCAACCGTGTGCTTGACCGGGCGTCCTGACAGCAGCGAGGCGAGCGCCGTGACCATCGTGACGCCTGCGCTCGGACCATCCTTGGGGATCGCTCCGGCGGGCACGTGCACGTGGAACTCGCGGTTCTCGAACGCGTGCTCGTCGATGCCGAGCTCCTCGGCGTGTCCGCGCACGTAGGAGAGCGCGATCTTCGCGGACTCCTTCATGACGTCACCGAGCTGGCCGGTCAGCACGAGGCTGTTACCGCCGGAGCTGCCGCCCTTCATGGCGGTCGCCTCAACGAACAGCACATCGCCACCGGCGCCGGTCACGGCAAGCCCGGTCGCCACACCGGGGTGAGCGGTGCGCGCGGCGGACTCCTGGAAGAACTTCTGCCGACCGAGCGCGTCGCGCACGATCTCCAGGTCGATCTTCACGGGTGCCTGCCCGTGCCCCTCAGGGCGTGCCTTGCCAGATGCGATCTGCGTTGCGGTCTTCCTCAGCACCGTGCCGAGGTTGCGCTCGAGGTTGCGTACGCCCGCCTCGCGCGTGTACTCGGAGATGATCGTGCGCAGCACCTCGTCTGAGACCTCGACCTCGTCCTCGCGCAGGCCGTTGCGGTCGCGCTGGCGCGGCCACAGGTAGCCCTTGGCGATCGCTAGCTTCTCCTCGGAGGTGTAGCCGTCGAAGCTGATTACCTCCATGCGGTCGAGCAGCGGTCCGGGGATCGTGTCAGCGACATTGGCTGTGGCCAGGAACATCACCTGGCTGAGGTCCAGCTCGACGTCGAGGTAGTGGTCGCGGAACGAGTGGTTCTGCGCAGGGTCGAGGACCTCGAGCAGCGCCGCAGAGGGGTCTCCGCGCCAGTCGGCCCCGACCTTGTCGACCTCGTCGAGCAGGATCACGGGGTTCATCGTGCCGGCGTCCCTGAGCGCCCTGACCAGACGGCCTGGGAGCGCGCCTATGTACGTGCGCCGGTGCCCGCGGATCTCGGCCTCGTCGCGCACGCCGCCCAGCGACATGCGCACGAACTCGCGTCCGGTGGCACGGGCGATCGACTCGCCGATCGAGGTCTTGCCGGTGCCAGGCGGTCCGATCAACGTGAGGATCGCCCCCGACTTGGGGTCGGCCTCGATGTTGCGGTCCTGGCGCAGCTTGCGCACGGCCAGGTACTCGGTCACGCGGTCCTTGACGTCCTCCAGGCCCGCGTGGTCGGCGTCCAGCACCGCGCGCGCGGCGACCGGATCGAGGTGCTCCTCGGAGCGCTTGCCCCACGGCACCGCGATCAGCCAATCGAGGTACGTGCGGATCATGCTCGACTCACCGGTCTGCTCGCCCATGCGCTCAAGGCGCGCGAGCTCCTTCAGCGCCTGCTCCTTGACGGGCTCGGGCATGTCGGCGTCCTCGATCTTCGTGCGGTACTCGTCGGCGACGGACGCATCGTCCTCGCCTAGCTCCTTGCGGATCGAGTCCATCTGCTTACGCAGGAAGTACTCGCGCTGCTGCTTCTCAGCGCCCTCCTGCACGTCCTCGCGGATGCGCTTGCGAACCTGCAACTCGGCCAGGCTCTCACGCTGCAGCTTGACGGCGAGCTCGAGGCGCTCGGTGACGTCGAGCGTGCGCAGCAGCTCGACCTTCTGCTCGTAGTTGAGGTTGGGGGAGTAGCCGGCGGAGTCGGCCAGCGCTCCCGGCTCGGCGATCGCGCGCAGGAACGCGGAGATGCGACCGTCGTCGCCGCGCAGCTCGAGGATCTCCTCGACCGTGGCGCGGTACTCACGCTCGAGCTCGCGGGTACGTTTGTCGGTAGGCACCGGGTCCTGACGCTCGTCGACCTCGACGCGCAGCTCGCCGCCGGCGCCGGTTTCAGCGGCGCCGATCAGCGCGCGGTGCTCTCCTGAGAGAGACACTGCGCGCCCGCCGCCGGGCAGGCGGATCTTGTCTGAGACCTCGGCGATGGTGCCGACCTCGAGGAACTCGTTCTCGTGGCGCGGGACGAGCACGACGCGCTCGTCGTCACCGACGTCCACCGTGAGCGTGATCCCCATGTTCGGGAACACAACGGTGTCGTCGAGCGGGATCAGCCGCAGGCGCTGTGATGGCTCTGAAGGCTGTATGGGGGGCTTCTCTGAGGCGGATGGCATAGTGGATCGCTCCATGTTGCTTACGAAAGTTTAGTTAGTATAGCGCGGTGTGGTTGCGTGCGCAAGTACTTTGGAGGTTGGGTCGGAAATGGCGGTGGAGAGCCAAATTTGGGCTAATCCGGCGAGAACCGTCCCAGGCTCTCGGTAAAGCCGAGCGATGGCTGAATCGATCGAGCAGCTCAGCTATGAGCTGACCGCGAAGGCATTGACCGAGCAAGAGCGAGCCCTATCGGGGTTGCGCGCGGGCGCGGGCACGGTGCTTGGCGCCGCCTCCATTGCCGGTTCATTCCTCGGTGCGACGGCGACCCGCGGATCGCTTGACGCATGGGCCATCCTGGCGATGATCTCGTTCGCGCTGTGCTTCGTGTGCGCAATTTGGGTGCTGCTGCCTCATGACTTGACGCTCGCGGTGGGCGGCGAGGATCTTCTCGCGCTGAGCGACGATCAAGACGTTTGTGACGTTGCCGAGGCATACCGCACCGCCAGCAGTTGGCTTGATCCCCACGTGCAAACAAATCACCGTACGGTCGCACGGCTATCAAGCTGGTTGTCCCTCAGCTGCATACTGCTCGCCATCGAGGTGGCCCTGTGGACCGTCAGCCTGGCGGGCTAATCTAGAGCCATGGCGACGGAGACCTCTGACACCCGGCTCAAGCCCCGTCCACCGGCGAAGTTGCCGGCGACGGCGCCGCCTGGCGCTGTACTCAAAGAACTGCCCACGGGCCCCCAGGTGGCAGCCAAACGCGCGGCCAAGGTTGCAGCGAGGGTCTGGCACGGGCTTACAAGTTCTATCCGCGGGTAGCAATGATGCTGGCGGCGGCCGACCGCCGGCGCAGTAGGTCTCTCCCAAGCTCTAGTCGCCCTCGTCGAAGCTGACGTCGACGTTCTGCTCGTGCACCCGCTCCTCGACCTCGGCCGATGAGGTCAGCGCGCGCCTGTCGGCCTCGAGCAGCGGATCGGAGAAGAAGCTGCGCGGCCACAGTTTGCGCACGCGCACGACGTTGATCTCTGCGGCGAAGATCGTCAGCTGGGCGCCGAGATACAGCCAAGCAAGCAGTCCGAGCACAACCGCGAAGACGCCGTACAGCGGTTGTGTGTGCTTGAGCTCATGGTCGACGTAGAAGCCGCCGAGGTGCTGCAGCAGCTGCCAGAAGACAGCCGCAACGATCACGCCCGGCAGCAGCTGGCGCCGGGTGACCGCGACGGCGGTGAGCAGTTTGAACGCGGTCATGAACAGGGCGAGGTTGAACGCGAACGCTACGACGATCCCCGCGATCACCTTAGGGGCGGAGTGCGTGGCGGAGCCGACGAAGCCTGCGGCACTGGTGGAGATGACGAACAGCGTGCCGAGGATCGCGAGCATCGCCAGGCCGCGCAGGTGCGCCTGCAGGAAGTTGGGGCGGTTCTTGAAGGGGACGCTCCAGATGCGGTTAAAGGCATTCTGGGTGGCGCCGGTTACGCCCATGCCGGCAAGCAGCGAGCCGAGCACACCGATCGTCAGGCCGATACTGCTGCCGGTGAGTGATTTCAGTTTGACCTGGTCGCGGATCAGCGGAAACTGTCCGAGCGCGCTGTCGAGGATCCGCTGCTGCTCCCCGGGGTCGCCCTGGAGCACGAAGCCGAGCACGGTCACGAGCACGAGCAGCAGCGGGAACAGCGAGACGAAGCCGTAGTAAGCGATCAGCGCTGCCAGCTGGCCGGCCTGGTCGTCGCCGAACTTCTTGAGCACGGCGGCAAGGAAGCGCAGCCGCGGGCTCTGCTGCTGGTGGCGGTCGAGCTCGTGGAGGCGGTCGGTAAGGCTCATCGCGAGTGACATGTCGGCGTGGCGGGTTGCCGTGCGCGTACGTGTCTACCCGATGCGCGTGCGAGACGCGGCGACCCGGGCGGAAATTGGGAGGGGGGTCTCGGGGCCAGTGCGCCCGACATCCCCATGTGTCGAGTCCAGGAGAGCTGCAAGCACGAGCGCCGAGCACGCCGGGGTTGCCGAGCCACGTTGGCCGATGGCGGCTGTCCGACGCGGCCGAGGAGGTGGCGCTGGTGGCGCGCGCTAGGCGCGAGCTGTTGCTGCGAGTGCATCGCCATCGACTGCGAGCGGAGGATCTCGAGGACTGCTACAGCCAGGCCACGCTCGAGCTGCTGGCGCACGCGCGTCGTGGCGGGCGTTTCGCCAGCAGGTTGCATCTGGCGAACACGCTTGAGCAGCGATTCGTCTCACGGGTTCGCGATCGCCGTCGAGCGCTTTCCGGGCGCAGCCCGATGCAGGCGGCGCTGGAGGCTGCGATGTCGCTTGACTGCGCGACCGACGAGCGTCTCGAGATCGTCGACGTACGCGCCGAGCTCGAGACGCTCGTGATTCTGCGCCACGATCTGCGTCGCGTGCAAGCGCTCGCGCAACAGCTGAGCGTCGATCAGCGGCTCGTACTCGCCGCCCAAATCGCACAGAGGAGTCCCGCCGATTTTTGCCGGCTCAACGACTGGTCGCTGGAGAAGTACAGGAAGGTGGCACAGCGGGCGCGTGCTCGGTTGAGGGCGCTGATGGCCCTCGACGAAGCGGTTGTCCCGTCTGTCGCCCGGCCGTCGGAAGAGGAGACAGGGACGCTCTATGAAACTCTCTCCCCCCACTCATAGACCTGTCCCCTGGGACGCCGGCGGCCGGTTGAACGGACGGCCGCACGACGATCCTGATCCGCGCGCAAGCGGCCGGGAGCTGGCGATCTTCCCGCTCCGGCTTCCGGCCGCTCGCGTGCGCGGTTGTGAGGGGGCGCGATGACGCTGCTGCGACGAGCGCCCCGTGAGGTCTATCGCGTATACGGGGAGGAGGAGTTCTTCGCGCTCGCTGCTCCCGACGAGCGCTTCGAGCCGAGTGGCGGGACGGTCGAGCGGGGGCGCCACAGGGTTGCCGGCGCGACGCTGCTGCTCGCCGCCACTGGAGCGGTGGGTGGGTTGATCGCGCTTAACAGCCTGTCGGTGGTCACGGGCGCGCGCCGACGGGCCGGCGCAGGTCTGCTCACGGCCACGCGCTCCTTGGCCTCCTCGCGGGCGCCGCGCGCAGAGGTCTGGAGCGAGGCGCCGAGCGCGCGTGGCTCTCGTCGGGCGAGATTGCGCGAGCAAGGTGGCGCTCAGCGCGCGGGCCGACTCAGCGTTGTATCCGGCATGAGCACGCGGCGGCCTGTCAGGACCGGCCAGCCGGTGAGGGCTGTGCCGCGCGCAGGCGCCTCCGAGAGGGCGGCCGCGGGCGGCGGGCGAACGCGAAGCCCGCAGACGGCGGTGGCGGCGCCGGCGCAGCCTGTGCAGGTGACGGCGAGCGCAGCGGCGGCGCCGCCGCAGCGCTCAGGCCAGTCAGAGTTCGGATTCGAGCGCTGAGGGGCGATCGTGGCCCGCGAGCATGCGCGACCCAGGGTGACGATTGCGAACCACGCGCTGTGGCGGATCCGACTGGCTCGGGAGCTGCCGCGGTACATGCTGTGCGCCATGTCGGTGGCGGGAATGGCGGCGAGCGCCCGCTTCGCGATCGCACCGCCAACACCCGGGCTCCCCGCTGCGGCGGCGAGCGAGCCAGCGCCGCCAGATCTGGCGGCCGAAGCGTACGCGGCGCTGTTCGCGCGCCGCTACCTGACATGGAACGCCGCCGAACCGCAGGTCAGCGCGGGCGCGCTCGAACCCTTTCTGGGGCCCGGCCTCGAAGCGAACGCTGGCCTGGAGCTTCCGGCTAGCGGCGAGCAGCGGGTCGAATGGGCGGAAGTGGTCCAGGTGCGTACGCCGGCACCGGGCGAGCACGTATACACGGTCGCGGCGCAGACAGACACCGCGGGCTTGCTGTACCTGACAGTGCCGGTGGCGCGCGCCGCTGGCGGCAGCCTCGCGCTGGCGGGCTACCCGGCGTTCGTGGGCGCTCCGGCAGCCGGTCCGGCACAGAGCCCGGGTCACCTGCGCGAAGTGGCCGACCCGGCGCTGGCAACCGTCGTGCAGCGCGCGCTGCGCAACTACCTCGCGGCTTCCTCCAGCGAGCTGGCGGCGGACCTGGCCGGTGGCGCTCGCGTCTCGCTCCCGGAGCAGCCCCTGGGCCTCGAGTCAATACAGCGCCTGGATTGGGCGCCCGAAGGGAGCTCGGTGCTGGCGACGGTGCAGGCGCAGGACGGGCGTGGCGTCCGCTACACGCTCGCCTACGAACTGGACGTGGTCCGTGTCCAGGGACGCTGGGAGGTTTCGGCCGTGCAGACGGACCCCGATGCGTAGATCACGACCCGAGGAGAGCCCATGAAGACCCGATGTTCGCGTTGGTTGATCGTCGCGCTGCTCGCTTGCGGGTGCGTCGCCGCTGCGCCGGTGAGTGCGCTTGCGGAGGTGACGAGCACGAACGCCGCTGCGGGGCCCCCTGCGACGGCGCCTGAAAGCGGCGGCAGCTCACTGGAAACGGCAGCGGCAAAGGCCGGCAGCACGGGGCGGGCTGTTGCGATGAGCCTGATCGGGCTCGCGTTCGCGGTTGCCGCGACGGTGCTGGCGTTTCGCCGCGACTTCAAGGAGGCGGCCGGCGTGTTCGCGGTCGGAATCGTATCCGTGCTGCTGGCGACTCCGGCGGGCGTGAGCCTGTTGCGCGACACGGTCACGTCGCTGTTCGGGGCACAGTGATCGAGATTCGCTCATACCGCCGAGTGTTCGATCTCGAGCGGCGGATCTACAGCGTTGACCAGGTGCGCCTGAATCCGGGCGGTGTGCCCGTGCGGGGGGTCGTGTACTTCCTCGTGATCCTGCTGGCGGGTCTGATCGTGACGCGTCTGCCGCTGCTCGGCGGCCTGGCGACGAAGCTCCCGTGGTATCTGCGCGACATCGCGCTTCCTGGCGCGGGCGCCACGGTGTTGAGCGCGATCCGGCTCGAGGGACGCACATTCCACCTGACCGCCCATGCGCTCGTGCGCTACTGGATCGGCCCCCGCAGATTGGCTGGCTTGCGACGCTGCGCGGTGGCGGGAGCGGTGTGGCGCCCGCAGGAGATCGTGCTGCTGCCCGACGGGTCTGACAGTCGCCTGCGCCGCCTGCGCTACACGGGACCGGGCGCGGTGCTCGTCTCGGTCGAGCACGAGCGGCGGGGACGTGCGAGCGAGCGAGGGACGAGCGCCACCGCGCGCGCCGGACGACGTCCGGCGCTGACGATCGCCCAGCCTGTTGGAGCTCGCGCGCTGGACAGCGGCCAGGTGATCTCGCTTGGGCCCGGGACGCGGCTGCACGTGCGCGCGACCGATTCCCGCGGTGGATGAGGCCGTGGTGGCACCGATCGCCTTCGTGTACGGGAACTGCGTCTTCGCCGAGGGGCTTGACGACGCTTGGGCCGCGTTCGCGGTGCAGACCTCCTCCTATGCGTGGCTGAGCGAGGAAGGAAAGCGCGCCCGCTTCCTCGCGTTGATCGGGGCGTTGGAGGCGATCGAGGCCGACGTGCAGATATTGCGGGTGTGCAGGCGCTGGGAGCTCGAGCGCTACGCACGCGGGCTACACGAGGAGAGCGACGGGGAACCTTCCTGCGCTCGCGCTCACGTCCGCGCACGTGAGCGCTACATCGCTGAGCACGCGCGGCGCCTGGGCGACGTCGGGACGGCGCAGCCCGTGGTTTTCCTGATGGTGAGCCTGCGCGACCCAGAGCGCGACGTCGCCTCCTACATATCGCGGGCGGCGGGACAGCATCCAGGTCAGTGGTGGAGGGAGCTGAGGCGAGCGTTGGCGGTGCGCGACCGGGGCGTGCTCGGCGTGGCCGAGCTCGAGCGGGTGCGGGTGCGAGCCGACCACGCGCATGCGCGCCTCGAGGACTTCCTGCCGGTGCGCCAGGCGCGCGGGGTTGAGTTGCAGTGGCTTGTGCGCAGGGCGTTCTGCCGCGGGTTGGGGGAGCCCGTCGTCGACGGGCTGCACGAGCCGCGCGCACTCGTGTTCGAGCGTAATGGCGAGGCCGTCCTCGCGCCGCTCGAGGCGGACGTCATGCGCTGGGGTTGGCTGGTTCCTTTCGAGGCCATCTAGGGCATGTTCCCGTGGTTCCTTTCGGCTCCTCGCTTTGCTCTGGATGCCGAGGGATGTTGAGGTTTGAGGCCCGCCAACCCGGCCCGCAGCTCTATTCGCCACGTGAACGTGGGGCTGCGACCGGGCCTCCGAGCATTAGCTCCAATGTTGCGGATGTTTCACCGGAGCTGCATCCGGCAACGAAACATTCACGGCGAGTCATCGCAACGACCGCCAGCCAGGCCCTCAGCCAGCCCCTCAGCCAGCCCCTCAGCCAGGCTCGCCGAGCCCACGCCCTCGGGCCCACTCCTCGACATCGCTGGCCCACCAGAAGTGCCGACGTGCCACACAGCCATGTGGCGGCGGGATGCTTGGGGATCGGTTCCACCGCAGCTGGTTCCCCAAGGCAATGTTCATCGCTTTCGCGGAGAGGCCAAGCAGCGCTCTGACCTGCACCGAGTCCATGACCTCGCCTTGGAGCCCTCCAGGCTCACGCGCTGGGAAGCGCCGACCCGCCCGATGCGCCTTGATGTCCGAGAGGTGCCAGATGCGGCAGGTGCCGAGCTTGAAGGCGACGGCGGGGAACTTGGGGTCTTCGCTCATGTGGATGGCCCTGTGCATCGAGAGCCCGTGGAGCAGGGCGATGATGTTGAGGCCAGCGAACCCTCTCCCTTCGCGCACAAGGGTGCGCAGGCGCTGCGCCTGCGCGTCCGCGAGGCTCACGTCCCCGCGCGCCACCTTCAGGACGAGCGTCCATTGGAGCCCCAGCGCGACACGGACGCAGGACGCGCGCGAGGCGAGCGGGAGGCCTGGCCTCTCCTCGAAGCGCTTCTGCGCCCAGGCGTTGTAGTCCACCTCGGCCTGGCTCGGCCCGCCCTCCTCCAGCCACTCGCGCACCCCTGCCAGCCACTCTCCGTGCCCGCTGGGCCTCCGCTTGAGGGCAGCGCGGAAGTGCGCACGCTGGAGAGGGGTCATGCTGACTCGCTCCCCACGCGCCGCCTTGCCCGCCTCTGCCCAGGACCCCCAGCACCGGATGATGGCCGCCGAGCTGAGAGGCATCCCCAGCTCGCCTCGCACCTTGTCGTACTCCCTGAACCCGAGCGACGAGCCCTCGGGCAGCCCCAGGTGCGCGACGACCCGCTTGATGGCCGCCACGCACTCCGCGCGGCGCTGCGCCTCATCGAAGGCCTTGCTGGCACTGGGGCTGGGGACGAAGTGGCCTTGGACGAACTCGTAGACCTTGAACTGGTCCTCCCACGACAGGTCACGGAAGAGCACGAAGATCTCTTCGCGCGCCCGCTCGCGCGCCCGATGGTCAGTGGCCAGGGCGCGCTCGATGTCGTCAGCGATGCCCACCTCGGCACGCTAGATCCCGCCCGTCGCCTTGCCGCCCCCTTCGCACGGAGGTCAACGATGTTCGTAGACCCAATGGTCGCTCGAACTCGGCTGAGACGCGACGGGGCCTGCTCACCCACACGGTTGGACGGCGCCTGGCGAACTCCTGCCGGCTCGCTCAGCGGCTCGCCCCACACCTCACTGGAATCCAGCCAGCGCGCCTCCGCCTCTGCGTACCTTCGTCGCTCGCAAGGAGGTGGCGAGGGGCTGGCTGGAGGCGCAGAGCGCCAAAGGTCAGCCCACCGACCCCTCAGACACCCACGTCACCAGTCGACCGACGAGCCACCCAGTGCGCTGGGAGGCTCGTCCTCGCTCTCATCGCGCCCGCGTTACTCCTGGCTGATCGTGGGGTACTGAACTACCAGCGACTTCCGAACATTGGATCAGGAGGAATGATGCTCAAGCGCAGCAGACGCACTTTCCCGTCCTTCCGCCCAGCGGCCCTCGCGCTGCTCGTCGTGGCACTGGCCGCCCTGATCCTCCCGTCCGTGAGCGCCGCTCGCGTGATTGCTCACAGGACCATCTCACGGGCGCACGGCGGCGTCGTCCGTGCGGATGGCGCGGAGCTTTATGTGCCCCCTGGCGCCTTGGACGAGCCGCACGCCGTCGCGGCGATCAGCAGGCTGAGCCCCGAGAAGTTCGGGTTCGCCATCCTGGGCGAGTGGAACGGGCGGGTGCGCATCACGCTGCCTGACCCCCCGGCAGGATGGGAGCCAGTCGTCCTCCACACCGTCCATGGGGTGACGAGGCTTGAAAGCCGGAAGCTCGGCCAGATGACTGTCTGGGTCAAGCACTTGAGCGCCGCCTACACGGGTGTGCCGGACGCATGCACGGATGTGCTTGAGGCTGCGGAGCTTGACCCCGAGGCGGCGGCTGCCGGGTACGTGACGTGCCTCGCCGGCTACGGCATCACCCAAGTCACCGTCCTGAGTGTCGGGGGGCTAGTCGACCTGATCAAAAGCAGCCTCAGCAGCAGCAGCCCCGCGCCGTCTGGCCCTTCGAGCGTCGGCCCTGGCGGAGACCTGCCGGTCGGCCAAGGCGCCCCGGTCACGATCCAGGGCAGCTCGCCCAACCTCCAGGGTGGGTCTTCCCCGCAGCCCGCCCCGACGCCTTCGCCAGAACCCTCTCCTGCGCCGTCCCCCGAACCCTCCCCCGAACCCTCGCCGCCGGCGGGAACCACGGAGGGCTTCATGATCGAAGACAGCATCTACGGCGGCACCTGGGCGAGGACCGATCCAGACAACGGGACTTGGTACTCCAGGTCCGAAGTCCCATCAAACGCCGCGTACTGGTACCCGAACGGGCTCGGCGTCGCCGTGTCCTGCGCGGAGAGCGCCGCCGCATACACGGCGGTCATCTACGGCGAACACCAAACCTGGACGTGGTGGGCTCACGTCACAGATGGCAAGTGGGTGCCGACCGTCGTGTTCTCCTCCGTCTGGTCAGACGGGCTGCCCGCCGGCCTGCCTGAATGCTGAGGCATCTGCGCGTGGCGGGCAGGAGCACCGCTCGGAGCACCGCCCGTCCCAGCAGGGCGTGAAGCCACGCTGGAAATGCGAGGGGCGGGCCTCCAAAGAGAGCCCGCCCCTTCGTCATCTCTGACCTTTGTTTTGACTGGCCGTCCGGTTACATCCACCCTGCATCAGTAAATCTCCGCCTCGGTCTGCTCATGTCGCCTTGGAGGAGTGCCGAGCTTCGCTTTCATTGCGGCTCGGCCCGTGTAAGTCGTGGCTGCGAGTCTTGTGCCGCGACGTGGTCATTCATCGAAATATCGACGGCCTCCGCGCTCAGGTGGCGCCGGTCATTGCGTTCCACCTTGCGTCGGATGGTCGGGGGAAGGAGCTTGACCTCGATCTCGTAGTCATCGTCCTCTCCGACTCCACGAGCGAGTACGAAGAAGATGAGTAGGGCCACGAAAACAGAGATGACAGCCACCGCGCCCGAGGCGACGATGGATGTCATGGCTCTCAACCTAAGCCCGAACTTTGCCTGCGGTCATAGGGCTCCTTTGCTTGGACTTTGCCGGCGTGCTGCTGGCAGCAATTGTCGCACGGCCACAGAGACGTAACCCCTCGCGTTCCTAGCGGCGCTCGAAGCCGTCTCCAGACTCGGCGGCCCCCACATTGCCTTTGAGGACTGCCGCCCGGAGCCCTACAATGAGGGCATCCCAGGATGGGCCCCGCGCTATATAAATGCGCCCGCCCCAACCAAGGGTGATAGCTGCCCCGGTCGAAGCAAGGGAAGAGGCAGCATGCGCAGCCGCCCTGCCGGATGCGCTCATGTGATGGTCAAGAGCCTGGTCGCACCGCGTCCAAGGCGCACACAGTCTCGGCAGGGCGAGTCTTGGTGTGCGCGAGGGAGCGCGTTGTTCGGCTGGCCCCACAAGACGAAGACGGAACTCCAGCGAGCGTCGGAAGAACTCGCTCTCCTTGAGCGTGTCGTCGCCCTCGTCGAGCGCGTCGTCTGCCTTGTGCTGACCGTGGTGCTGGCGCTCGTGAGCGCGATCAGCCTGCTGCTCGGCGTCCACTGGGACATCCCGGCGGGCGCCAGCGCGGGCGCTGCCGCTGCCGCCCTCACAGCCCTCGGTGCGCGCCTTCGCCGGTGACGCGCTCGCTGTCGGCACCGCCAACTTCACACGCCCAGTCCGTGCGCTCCTCGACCGTCGGGAGGCGACCGGGCATGGATTCTCTCTACTTCTTCGTTGCTCCGAACTCACGCTTCGCGCGGCTCGCGCGCCGGAACCCGTGGCTGTGGTTCTGCAACTTTGTCGGCGCCACGCTGCTCCTCGTCGCCGTTCTCGCCGTTCCCCTCCTGCGACAACACGACGCCCTCGGGCTCGTCCTGTACTTGTTGTGGTGCTTGTTCGCCACCGAGCTTTACATGCTTGAGGAGGCCCCGGACCGCGCCCTTGAAACGCAGGACGCAGAGAATCACTAGGAGCGCAACGCCGACGATCACGCAAGCGCGCCAATCCCAACCGTGTTCCGCTGCGGCGCCGACGAGAACCAGCGCCGCACCAGCGTAACTAATGGCGATCCCCAGCTTCGTCATCTTCTCGCGCTCGTCCGCGTAGTCGGGCAGCGAGGCCGCCAACGCGAGGGCGACCCCGACGAAGGCCAGAGCCCGCCCCCCGATCGCGACGAGCGACACGGGAACCGATGCCAACAAGGCCCCCGCAACCACGGCTACGACGACGAGTATCAGCGGGAACCGGGCACTACGGCCGCGCGATCGTCGCCGCGCCTTGGTCATGGCTCGTCTATCGGGTCGCAGCGGCACCCTTATTAGTCCCGGCCATGCGCGTTGCAGCCCGCGGCGATGCCGTCTAGTCGCCCCGCGACAATCCCTGCCGTGTTCCATTCATCCGTACTCGCGGTCGCTCAAGTCCCCGTCATCGTCCACGTGGGCGCCGACAAGTGGTGGGTCACCGCGAGCGTCGCCGTGGGCGCCGCGCTGCTCGGCAGCGGCTTCGGTGCCGCTGGGTCGTATTACGCGAGCGTCGTGCTTGAACGCCGGCGTCGCAAGGCCCTCTCCGAAATCCGGCGCAAGGCGAAGGTCTACACGCCGATTCGCGAGGAGCTAATCGCGCTGCGACGAGCCATCGCCGAGGGCCGTCACCTGAGCATCGGCGTTCGCCGGGAGCGCTCCGACGACCAATGGCCGCGTGACGCGCCCCTCCTTGTCATCTGGCGCGAGTTTCTGGACGAGGGGCGCGCGACGGCTAGCCCGAGCGTCCGCGAAGCCCTGGAGCGCGTGGAAGGTGCCGCCGATGCCTTCAACCTGGTGCTGACCGCCACGCGAAAGACCTTCGAGGAGCGCGGCGACGCAATCGTGGAGCAGTCAGGCTTCACTTCCGACTATCCGGGCCAGCTTGGGAGCGAGTTTGAGACGCTGTACCGCAACGGCGTAAGCGAGGCCAGGATCTACCGGGAATACCCGAGTCCATCCGACCCCGACAAAGACGTGTCCCCGCTGAGGGGGTTTCCCGCGACGCCGACCGCGGAGCAAACGGCGTTCGTGACCCTCTGGGAAGGGGACGAGGCCGTGCGCGACGCGGCGACGAGGCTCGGGGAGACGGAGCGTGGGCTGGACGCGGCGGCGGAGGGGGCGATCGCGGTGCTTGACGCTGCGATGAGGCGCATCGCGAAGGACTACGAGCACGAGCCCGACTGATGGCGGACTACGGCTTCACGGAGGCGGAGGCGCGCCGGTTTCTGGAGGCGGAGTTGCGGCGCCACGCCGCGTCCACGAGCTTCTACTGGGAGTCGGAAGAAACGGAGGAAGTGCTGGACCTGCTCACGGAGGCCGTGGCGAAGCTCATCGCGGCGAACAACGCGAGGATGGCGCGGGACTGGGCCGAGAAAGGCTTGGGCGACCTGCGCCCACCACCGGGCATGACAGGCATCTGAGGCGGGGGCGCCTCTCTCCGTATCTCAGGCCGCCAGTGCCTCTCGCTCCGAGAGCAGCCCGCCGCCCGCGCTGCCCATGCACGCCGGCCCCGCGCTCCCCATGCACGCCGGCCCCGCGCCGGCGCCGCCGCCCGCACTGCCGGCGCCGCCATCCGCGTCGCCGTCAGCCTCCGCAGGCGGCGACCCCCTCCGCCGCCACCGCTCCAGGCTGAGGGCGTGCGTGATGGTCACGACCGCCGCCACCTCCAGGTCCACCTGTGTCTGCCTGTAGAACCACCTCTTCGTTTTGAGCAGCCGGAAGCGCTGCGTGAACTGAGAGCCGAAGGCCCCCTCCTGGCCGTTGAAGCGCTGCTGCCCATACTCGCGCGCCAGCGGGTCGTTGAAGGTCAGCGGGTTGCCGAACTCCAGCTCGGCGTCCGTCGCCCGCGACCTTGAAGTGCACTTGACGAACTGCGTGTTGCTCGACAGCCGCCACCACCCCGAGGTGATGAGCACGCTCCCACACGCATCCTTCGCGCACTCGCCCTTGACGCTCACGATGGCCCGGCCTTTCCTGTCGAGCCGCACGACGCGGCTGACCTTCCCCTTGCCGCAGCGGCACACCAGTTCCCTGTGGCCGTTGGCAAACCAGTCAGGGTGCCCCGCTATCGGGTAGCGCCTCTCCGTCCGCCTCTTGGCCGTGCGCTCGCTGCTCCTGCGCGCCGCGTGGCTGGAGAGGTGCGTGTTCTCCACCACGCCCACCTCGCGCCAGGCCCGCCGCGTCGCCTGCCCGTGGAACGCGGCATCCGTCGAGAGCACCCGCAGGTCGCGCTCGACCCAGACCTCCTCCTCGCCCCCGTCGAGCACCCGCACCTCGGGCTCGCGGAAGACCCCCAGCGCCTCGCTCACCTCGACCGCCATCCCCGCCAGCGTCTCGTTCTCGGGGGCATTGAGCGGCACGTTGCGATGCGCGAGCACCGTTCCCCGGCTCGACATCACCATGACGATGTTCCACCCGTGGCCGGCGTGGTCGGCGTTGCCGCCGCCGTTGCCGATGTAGCCCGCCTCGGGCGCCGTGATGGCCGGCACCTTCTTGCCGTCGCGCCCCTTCTTCCATCGGTTGACGACCCGCGCCTCCTTCGTCCCCTTGCCCCCCTTGAGCTTCGGCGCCGTGGCGTGCGTCTCCAGCTTGCTCCCGTCGGCGTGCAGCGTCCGGCACTCGTCGCGCATCCCCGGCAGCCTCTTCAGCTTCTCCGCCAGAGCCCACCTCTCCAGGTCGCACATCAGGCGCGCCAGCTCGGCCTCGGGGAGCCACTTGGTGCGGAAGTCCGACATCCAGCCATCCGAGGGTATGCCCGCCATCAGCCGGCGTGGCTTGCCCCCGTAGTGGGCGCGGGGCGCGTCGAAGTCCAGCAGCTCCCGCGTGCGGGCGGCGCGGTCGGTCGTCAGCCAGTCGCGTGTGTGCTTGGTCGAGTGCGCGGCGATGACGCGGCGCAGCACCTCCAGGCGCCAGTAGTCGATCGCGGTGTAGGAGGGCCGCCGGCCTCGGCGCTTGCTCTCGCCCTCGCAGGGCGCGGCGCGGCGCGCGTCCACCTCATCGAGCACGGGGCGCACGACCTTCTCGAAGCCATGCAGGCGCTCGATGGCGAGCACGACCTCGCCTGGCTCGATGTCGCGCAGCTCGTCGCGCGAGAGCGCGTAGTCGATGGTGCGGTCGGCAGGTGGGGGAGGGAGCGCTGTGCTGCGGCTGGAGCGGCGCCTGCGGCCCTCCTCGCTCGCCGTCTCGCCCGCGCCGGCGCTGACGTCAGCTCCAGCGCTGGCGACCGGCATCCCGGCCTCGCCCTCGTCCGGTGCCCCAGCCCTGCCGCGCCGGGGGACGACGTCATCATCGGCGCGGCCTCCCGCGCTTCGCCCATGGCCCATTGGCGCGCCCCATAGGGGCTCTCACCCGGCCCGACCGCGACCTTCTCAGCCGGAAGCGGCGCGAACCTCATCAGCCCTCATCAGCGCTGGCGTGTCTGGGAGGAATCTTGCAGGCATGGCGCGGTTGGCCACCGACAGGCGCCATCGCCAACGCCCGCTGTGGCTGAGCGCCGTCTCGTCGGCGGAATACCCTCGTACCCGTGGTGGACCCCGATCCGCTGTTCGAGAGCGCATGGCTCAAGTGGGGGCGCGCAGTGGTGCACGCCCAGGCGCTCAAAGCCGATCTCGACGCCACCACCTCGGACGCAACCCGTCAGCCGACGTTTGCCGTAGAGGCCGAATACCAGCCCAAACGCCACGGCTTCGCAGTGGTCGTCACCGACATCGACCCGATGCCGCCGACGTGGGGCTTGCTCCTGGGCGACATAGCGAACAACCTGCGCAGCGCGCTCGACCAGACCGCTTGGGCGATCGTCACGAGGGGGCGAACGCCCCCAGGCACCCTTTCGAAGAAGGCGCAGAGGAGGGTCTACTTCCCGATTTGCAAGGAGCGCCAGGACTTCAACGGGTCGCTGCCGGCGATGCTCCCTGGCGCGATGCGCGCAGACATCGCCCGAGTCCGTCGCTACCAGCCATACCAACACGCACGAGGGATACGGGCGTGGTTCTCGTTCGCGCTGCTGGCGATGATCAACACTGGCGACAAGCACCGCACGACGGAGCCGGTCTGGGCCCTGCCGCTTCGCACCGCCATCGAGGTCACGCAGATGCGGGACTGCGAAGTGCCGAGCCGCAACAGCGCCGGCAAGCGGCGGGCTCTGAAGGTGGGTATGGAGCTTGCCTTCGTCCACGCCAGGAAGACAGGGCCACAGCCCCACATTGAGGCGATACCTCACCTTGCCGCCGAGCCCATGATCGAAGAAGGCGTGCTGCTACGAGAGTGGCTGCGGGTCACAGTCTTCTGGACGGAAAAACTCCTGCGCGAGTTCTCGGAGATGCCCCCGGCAATCGAGCACGTGGGCATCGACATTGACGCACTCCGAGCCATCTACGACTGGGAACCCCCTCCCGACGCGTAGTCCGTCCTGCTGCCGAGCCTGGTTGGCCAGGACTAGGCGCCCACGTTCATCGAGTCCATCGCCATCGCGAGGGTGTGCCGACAAGGGCTGCGTCAGCTCGCTTGGCCTGAAGCTGATAGCGCTTGATGGCCCCAAAGGCGGCTTCGACCATCTGTGGGATCTCGGCTACCCCCGTGGTGCTCTTGGACGATCTCCAGCCGCGCGCCCGTCGGGCGTTCAGGGCCTCGCCCGCCGTCTGCGCCGGCTTCCGCAGCAGCTCGACGGCCTCGTTCGCGGCTTTCGTGAGGCCATCGTCAGCGTGCGCACGCATCTCCAGGCGGGCGACCGAGACCCGCGCCGCCTCGTATGTGTCTTCGGCGACTCTGATGACCTCCGAAAGCTCTGGGGCGCGGTCCGTGGCATGTTCGGCCGTCTCGGTTCGCACGCCGACTGCGGCGACGCTAAAGGCCTCCAGCGTGGCCCCGACATCATCGATCCGGTCGCGCAGGTCGTCGCTGGCCTTCAGCCGTCGTTCCACGCCGAAGCGCCGGACATCGGAGCGCCAGCCGGCGACGTAGCCGAGTCCCGGTCCGACGACGCCGGCGACGATGATCCCGATGTCCGCTGTCGAGAGCAAGCCGCCGGCCAGTCTCGCAGCCGATACGGATAGCGCGCCGTGCCGGCGCAGAAGTTCTGCATGACGGTCCCATCTCGCGCTTCTGACCTTGGTGCTCTTGGTGCCATAGACTGCCGCGCGATGGATGGCGTCGGGCGCAAAGGATGCGCAGCAGCCTCAGAAGGCATCGGTGAGCGCAAGGTGCGGCCATGAAGCCGCTCGGAGTGGTCACGCCGACGCCCGAGCAGCTCACCGTCATAGATGACGGCTCGCCTGGGTTCTGGCTCATACGGGGCGCCGCCGGCAGCGGGAAGACCACGACGGCCCTGCTGCGCCTGAAGTTCCTCGTGCGCCTGTGGCGGGAGCGCGCCAAGGAACTCGGCTCCGGCGAGCCAGTGCGCGTCCTCGTCCTCACCTTCAACAGGAGCCTGCGCGGCTACATCGAGAGCCTCGTCGATCAGCAGATCCCGCTCGGGGCCGACGTGTCGCTGGAGGTCGAGACCTTCGGGGGTGGGCCATCAACCTCGTCAACGCCCCGGTGATGAAGAAGAAGGAGGAGGAGCGCAAGCTCCTCTCGCTGGCGTCGGAGGCCGGAGGCTTCCCGTGGGAGCCGAGGTTCCTGGTCGGCGAGATCGACTACCTGCTCGGGCGCCTTCTGCCGGCGAGCCTGGACGACTACCTGACGATCGAAAGGGCCGGGCGCGGGCAGGCGCCGCGCGTGGAGCGCGCGACCCGCGAGCGCCTGATCGAGGGGGTGGTGCGTCCCTACATCGCCTGGAAGGAGAAGGAGGGCCTACGCGACTGGAACGACCTGGCGGTCACCCTTGCGCTTGAGCAGCTTGGCCCCTCGTACAACGTGGTGGTCGTCGATGAGGCGCAGGACTTCTCCGCCAACCAGGTCCGCGCCATCGTCCGCCACCTGGCCGACGACCACGTCACGACCTTCATCCGCGACACCGCGCAGCGCATCTACCCCAACAGCTTCCTGTGGCGAGACGTGGGCATCGCCATCCCGCCCGCGCAGAACAAGAAGCTGAACATCAACTACCGGAACACCAAGCAGATCGCGGCCTTCGCCAGGCCCCTGCTCGATGGCGTGGAGCCCGGCGAGGACGCCTCGCTCCCGGACTTCACCGGCTGCGTGCGCGAAGGCCCGAGGCCCGTTGTGCTGCGAGGGCTCTACAGCGACCAGCTGGACTGGGTGATCGGCTACCTTCGGTCGGGGCGCATCGGCCCTGGCGAGACGATCGCCTTCCTCCACCCGAAGGGCTGGTTCAAATACCTGGAGCCCCGGCTCGAAGAGGAGGAGATGCCGTGGGCGGAGATCACCAGGGCGAAGGACTGGCCTGACGGGCCTGAGCAGATCGCCCTGAGCACGATGGCCTCCGCCAAGGGCCTTGAGTTCGACCATGTGATCATCATCGGGTACAACGGGGAGGTCGTCGCCGAGGGGAGCGAGCCGAAACACGCCCTCTTGGACGAACAGCGGCGGCTCCTGGCGATGTCGCTGGGGCGTGCCCGCAACTCGGTAATCCTGGGCTACAAGCCGCAGGACCAGCCTGCCGTGGTGGGGTATCTCGACGCCGACACCTACGACGTGGAAGAGGTATGAGCGAGGCTCCCTCGCAGGCAGCGGCTCGGCGGGGGGTGCGCGAGCTTGTCCACTACACGACGGAGAAAGGCATCCAGGGCACCATCGCCTCGAAGGCCCTCCTGTCGAGAGCGCAGCTCGACGAGGAGGAGTACCTGGCGCTCATCAGGGAGCCCGTGTGGCCGCGCAGGGATGCGCCCTGGATCGACCACATCAGCCTCTCCGTGACGACGGTGAACGATGACCTCTTCCGACGCAGTCGCGGCCACTTCCCCCACCTCTGGTGGGCGGTCATCGCCGTGAGCCCGGCGGTGCTCGACGATGCCGGCGTCGTCTTCACGACGACGAACAACATCTTCCCGTCCGTGCGGCGTGGGGTGGGCGTCGCCGGCTTCGAGGCGATGTTCGCCGAGGAAGTGGTCGGGCGGTATGGGGTCGTCCACACCCGCGCCGGCCTGCCCGAGGCCCAGCCCTCAGACCGGGCCGCCGAGGTGCTCTATCCGCAGCGCATCGAGACGACCCGCATCGAGGCCATCTACGTGATGGAGTCCGACCACAAGAACATCATCATGGGGTGGTGCACCGCGCTCGACCATCCCGACCTCCCCGTGGAGGTCCGTCCTGATGCCTTCGACTAAGGTGCGCTATCAACAAGCGATGACCACTGGACAGGCCTCCGACAGCACGCAGAACCAGGTGGTCTCGTCGGCTCTGTGGGCGGCTTGGGCCGACGCGCTGGGCTTCATCACCGAGCTGACGACATCGCTGGGCGAGGTCTCGCGCCGCAGCGGCGGCGCCAAGGTCGAGAACACCGTGCCGTGGAAACGCCGGATAGGTGGCCGCTTCGGCCCGATGGTCGATTTGCCGGCTGGCACCTACTCGGACGACACGCAGCTCCGGCTGGCCGTGAGCCGCAGCATCCGGGCCAATGGGCGCTTCGACGTGGAGGCCTTCTCCAAGATCGAGCTGCCCGTCTTCCTCTCATATGAGATGCGCGCTGGCAAAGGCACCAAGGCTGCCGCCTACGAGCTGATGAAGCGCCATGTGCGCTGGTCGAGCAACTTCTTCGAGAACGAGCGGGCCAGCTACCTCAACACGGGCGGCAATGGCGCGGCCATGCGCATCCAGCCGCACGTCTGGAGCGCGCCGGGCCACAGGCCGCGCGACTTCATGGGCGCGGTGGCCGCCGACGCCATCATCACCCACGGGCACCCCCGAGGGGTCGTCGGCGCGGTCATCCACGCCAACGCGCTCTCAAGCGTGCTGCGCCGTGGCCAGATCCCCGATCCTGGGCTTTGGGGCCAGATCGTGGAGTACGCCTCGACGCTCCCCGACGTGATGGAAGCCCAAGAGCCTCTGCGCGAGCGCTGGCTCCCACTATGGGAGCAGGGGGCCAAGAGGACTTGGCGCGAGGCAGTCGATGAGACGATCGCAGAGGGCCTCTTGATGGTGTCCCAGGCCCAGGAGGCAGTCGGCAGTGCTGACCGCGAGGCCGCATACCGAGAGCTGATCACGGCCTATGGGGGCAAGCGCCGCGAGACGGCAGGCTCGGGCATGATCGCGGCGATGGCGTCCTTGGTCGCGGCCTGGCTCTACCGGGACGACCCCGTGGAGGGCCTGCTCATGGTCGTCAACCAGCTAGGGACCGACACCGACACCATCGCCACGCTCGCGGGCGCGCTCCTGGGAGCGACCGGCTTGCCGGCCCCTCCAGGGCCGCTGCTCGACAGCGAGTACATAGTTGCCGAAGCGGAGCGCATGGTCTCCGTCAGCGAACGGGAGCCGGCACCGAACTTCCCGCATCCTGACCCCCTCAAGTGGCGGCCACCCGGCTCCCTCGCTGACGCCGTGGGCACGGTCAATGGCGGCTTGGGCGTCGCGGGCCTGGGGCCTGTCGATTCCACCGATGGCGAGTATGAGACAGCGGGCAAGAGCCCAGCTCTCTATCAGTGGATGACCCTCGCCCACGGGCAGACGATCCTCATCAAGCGCCGCCCTGAGCCCAAGCCGCTCCCGGCGACGGCGCTGCCGCTGGAGCGCCCCGCGTCGGCGTCGCAAAATGGCGGCGCGCCACGCCAAGCGGCGCTCTTCGACGAGGCGCCGGATGGTCGAGGTGAGATCACGGCGGCCAGGGTCAGCGCCTTCGATGCCGCGCTGGAGCGGGTTGTCGCGTCGGGCTTCGACGAGCGAGTGGTGGGCCACGAGATCCTCGCCTTCGCGGGGGACAGTGTGGCCCAAGCCTCTCAGTTCGCCGCTGCCGTCACCGCTGCCTTCCACACGAGCGCGGCTCGTCGTCCGCGCTCCGCGTCTGACCGCTGAGCGCGCTCGCGCGGCTCTCTGATGCGACCGGCCCTCCGCCTCTATCTCAGGAGCGACACGCGCGCCGAGCAGGGCGTCGAGACCTTGACCGATCGCATCAGCGCCGCGAAGAGGCTGTCCGGCAGCGTCTCCCGAGGCGGCTTCTCCCCAGAGGCGGAAGCCACCTACTTGGTGCGGCGCCAAGCTGACTACCTCGACTGGGCGCAAGTGACCGAGGGCCAGCTCGGCAACGTCACCTATGACCCCGAGGTGCTCACGCTTCCCTACACCTCCGCTTATTACGCGATCCTCCAGTTCACTCCCGGCAGCCCGCGTGGGGTCGCCTTCATCGACTCGGAGATCGCCCGCCAGGTCAGGAGCCTCGAAGGCCTGCGCGATGACCTTCAGCGGCGCGCGGACCGCGCCCGCGCTGCGCCTGGTGCGATCACGATCCTTGACACCAACGTGCTCTTGCACCACCAGCTCCCCGACAGCGTGGCCTGGCGCGAGCTGGTCGCCCAGGAGAGCGTCCGCCTCGTCATCCCCCTGCGGGTCATCGAAGAGCTGGACGAGAAGAAGTACACGGCGAGTGAGAAGCTCCGCAGTCGCGCGCGCGAGCGGCTCCCGAAGCTCTACGCGCTCGTCGGGGCCGGCGGTGCGCCCAAGGACTTGCCGAACGGCCAGGGCACGGTAGAGGTCTTCATCGAGCCTGGCCCAAGGATGCGCTCGGTTGACGCCGACACTGAGATCCTGGAGACGGCTCGCGACCTCGCGCTGCTCTCTGGCTCGAAGGTGACGATCGTCACCGGCGACACGGGGATGCGGCTGCGCGCGGAGGCCGAAGGCATGACCACCGTCGCCATGCCCGCCTCGACTTAGGCTCTTGTGACGTGGAGGCATTCGAGGCATTCGTGGCGCTCGCGCTGGAGGAGGAGGGGCTGGTCGTCTCGGAGGCGGTCAAGTTCCCCGTGCGGTTGCGGACCCGGCGCGCGGACCACGCCGAGGTCCAGACGCACGGCTACGAGGTTGACCTGGTGGGCGCCTGCGCCGACAGGCTGGTGTTGGCCTCAGTGAAGTCCTATCTCGGCTCGCGTGGGGTGGTCGCTGCGCACGTGACCGGCGGGACCGAGGACGAGAGGTTCAGCCGGCGCTACTCGCTGCTCAACAGGCCCGAGGTCCGCGGGCCTGTCATCCGAGCTGCCGCCAAGCGCTATGGCTATCGCACCGCGCAGGTGGAGCTGCGCCTCTACGTCGGCAAGTTCTCGACGGACGCGGATGAGGCGCAGGTGCGTCAGTGGGCACGACGCCAGCGCGTCGGCGCCGGCCCGATCGCTGTCCATGGTCTCGGTGACGTGGTGGGCATCGTCAGGCGGATGGCCGTCTCGCGGACCTACAGGGACAACCCGGTGCTCGTCACCATGAAGGTGCTCGAAGCGACAGGGATGCTCCCGACCTCGTAAGCCAGACCTCCGTGATCCTCGCCACCGCGCGCCGCGCGGTGGCTTGGGCACTGCCTTGCAGAAGTGCACTGGGAGGAGGCGAGTGCCGTCGTGTACCTCTGAGTCCAATTCTCGGAATACGACGCGACGATGCCCGACACCACCCCCCGCCAGGATCATGGGAGCGCCCAGGAGGCCGCGCACAACGGTGGGCAGCCAGCTGCTCCAACGGAGGCAGGCGAGCAGGACGCAACGACGGCTGGACGCATCGAAGCGCGCTGCTGGACGGTCCTTGCCATCGCATTCCTCGTCTTTCTGGCCACTCAGCTGCCCCACACCCCCAGCGGTATGACTGCCGCGCTCTCGGCCGGCGGGGGACTGCTGCTAGGGCCGATCGTCATCGAGTCGTTCGCCCCGCGAGAGATGAGCGCAGGGGCCGTCCGGCGACCGTACAGGTGGTTCATTCTGGCGTGCGTGGCGGCCGGACTGGCGTTCCTCCTCGTTGGCATCAACAACGGACACCTGCGGACTGCCAGCGCGGGACAGCGCGAGTACCTCATCGGAGTGGGGATCTTGACGATCACTGCCATGTTGGTGCCGACGATGTTCTGGCTTAGGGGCTCGGCGCTCCTCCTTCTCTCCTCGTTCAGCGACGAGCGTCGAGACCGTCTCTACCGATGGTTCGCTGCCATTGAGGACAACGGGATATGGACGACGCTTGGGAGCGGGCTATTCATCGCTGGCATCGTCGTCGGGTTCGCCAGCTCTGTCTAGCCTTGGTCGGGCGCCCGGCAGGCGATCGAAGACCGGGAACGCGCTGAGGAAGTAGAGAAGGAGCCACACCAGCACCGCTACGAGGAGCCCGGCGATCACGTAAGTCATGGCACGGGGATGCCCGCGCGCACGCTCGACATGCGCATATCTCCTCTACGGTCTACCGGCGCCCCGGTCCCGACGCCTGAGCGCGCTAGGCGCCCTCGCGCTCGCCCTACTCCTGCGGTGGCGGTTTGCGGTGCTTGGGCGTCGGCAGCCCGGCGATGAGGTCGTCGATGGTGACGCCTAGTCCCTTGGCGAGGATGGCGAGTGTCATCAGGCGTGGCTCGATGTTGCCGCCCTCGATGCGGCCCACCTCCGTGCGGTGGAGGTTGGCGGCCCCGTCGAGCGCTGTCTGCGACAGGCCCTTCTCCTCCCGGATCCTCCTGACGTTGGCCGCGAAGCCCGCCAAGTAGGCGCGGCGCTCGGCCTCCCAGTCTGCCTTCGTGCTCATCGAGCGGGCACTCTCCAGGCTCAGGGAGCGGATTACGACTGACAAGTGTCTGCCTGCAAGATGTCTGGCAGACATCTAGTAGGCAGACATCTAGTTGCTACCCTGCGCCGTCATGGGCTCGATGGATCGAGGTCAAGGCGCCCACGGTGGGGCTCGATGCTCCCACGCGCTGCGGTGCGCGCAGGCTCTCCTCGCCGTGGCCACCACGGGCGCCGTCGCACTCCTCGCCGCGCCATCGGCTCAGGCGATGCCCATCAACGTCACCCCGCCAGCCGTCAGCGGCACGGTGGAAGTCGGGGCCACCCTCACGGCCAGCACCGGCACCTGGGCTGACCGCTCGGCGCCGATCGTGCGGTACGAATACTCGTGGCTGCGCTGCCTCCAGTACGTCTGCACCTTCATCGAAGGCGCGAACTCGCCCAAGCTCACGATCACGCCGTCGCTCGACGGGCAGGAAGTCGAGGTGGTGGTCGTAGCCATCGACGAACTCGGCGAAGCGGAATCCGCTGCGTCGGAACAGACCTTCCTCGTCACCTACAACGGCCCGCGCTACCCCATCGCCGAGAGCGTGTCTGGCTCGGGCTTCGTGCGTGGGTTCCTCGCCGGCGCCGCCGAATCGACGCTGCTCTGCCCCAGCCAGTGCGGCAGCTACCCCTACATGCCAGGGGCTGCCATCGAACTCATCGCTGAACCGGCCTTTGGCGCGACCTTCCTCGGCTGGGGCGGCGCCTGCTCGGGCACGACGCCTACCTGCTCCTTCACTGTCGGCGCCGGCATGAGCGTCAGCGCGCGCTTCACCTCCCTACTAGCGCCGACTCCGCCTGAAGACAGCTCTGGCGAGGGCGCTCCCGCCTCCACGGCTGGCGCGCCCGCGCTGGGCGGGGAAGCGGCTGGTCCGCCCGGAGGGCGAGCGCCCGCGCGGCTCGTGAGCCTGCGTGCTCGGCGCGGGCGCGTGGACGCCGTCGCGGCCTGCGAACGGGCCAGCGCCTGCCACCTGAGCCTCGCCGTCCTCTCAGGCCGACGCACGCTTGCGCGCCATGCCTTCGTCGTCCCAGTTTGGAGCAGCGTGGGTGTGACGCTGGCGCTCGACGGGGCGGGTGCTCGCCTGCTCGCCCGTCACCACCGCCTGCCCGTCACGGCGCGCCTGGCGCTCAGCGCTGGCGGTCGCTGGATCTCAGTCGGCAGCGGGCACGTCACGCTCACGAGGTGGGCGCGCGCTCGCGCCATCGCCATCCGGGCACAGCCCTAGCCTGGGCAAAGTGCCGCTGTCCTTCGATGACCTGCCCACGGTTCACCGCTGATGGAGAGAGGACAGTCGGCGCCATCTCATCTCTCCAAGAGAGCGCCCGTGCTCACCTCGCGGCGACATAGGCGTCTTGCCGACTTCGCACAGCGCCAGGCAGTGGCCCCACGCAGTCCGTTGTCAAGGTCACGCCGCGCTCATCTCGTGCGAGCAGCGCATGTCAGACCCCGCCTAGCTTCTTGAGGGCCTCCCACGACCCTTTGGCTGTGTCGATGTCGTCCTCGGAGACGAGGAGGTAGCGCCAGGTCGCGTCCACCTCGTCGCTCGCGGAGACGTGGTTGGCCCAGCGCATCGCGGCCTCGCGCTTGCCAAGGACATCCTCGGCGGTCATCTCCTTGTCCATCTTGACCTCGACGACCCAGTGCGTGCCGTCGGTCTCGATGACGATGAGGTCGGGGTTGTACTGCTGGCCGCCGGAGTTCCAGAGGATGGGCAGCTCTTTGAGATGCAGCCTGACCCAGCAGGCGACACGCCCTCGTCGCCGTCGACCATGTTGGCGACCGTGCGCTCGGGCTCCGAGTCGAACCACTCGACGGGGAAGAGCGAGCGCTCCCAGCCCTCGTAGGCGAGAGCTTTCTGGAACGGCCCGAAGCGATCGTCCTTGACCTCCTTGTCGGTCGTCCGGGCCGGGCTGAACTCCTCGAGTCTTCACGACCTCGCCGATCGAGGGCTTGGCCATGAAGCGGCGTTGCTCCTCGCCACGAGCTTGACGCACGAGCCGGCGCCGGCTCGCTCCAGGTTGGCCGAGAGCACCTCCTCCGCCTTGTCGCCGAGCCCAGCGAAGAAGGCGTCCAGAAGCGGTGGGAGGGCAGCGCGCTCCTCCTTGCGCGCGGGCACCGCTGGGGAGGCGAGGACGATGTCGGTCAGGTTCTCGCGCAGCTCCTCCAGCGCGAAGAGGCTTGGGGATCGAGCGATGTGGTCGGCAGCCTCCGAGCGCGACAAGCTCGGTGCGCTTGATGCCGTCGGGGCCGACGACGACGCGAGCGCCGACCAGAGTCCGGTTCAGCTCGCCGTCGGGGTTGGCGGCGAGCTTCGCGCCGAGCTTGCGGAAGTTGTCGGTCTCGGTGATGTCGGCGAGCGAGAACTTGCTCTCAACTGTCGTCATCCGCAGGAGCGGGATGACGATCGCCGGGCGCGTCTTGGACGGCGCTCGATCTCTTGCTTCATCTTCATGGCTGCCTCGTCGGCTTGCGCTAGCTCGCTCCTCGACCGACGTCACGACCGGGGCAGCCTCGCCATCAGTGATGGGAGCCGCTGGCGGCTCGCTCCCATCAGCTGCCGATGAGCGGCGGCGCCCGCTGCCTCCACGGTCTCGGTGACGACCACCGTCTCGCCCTGGGCGTTGATGCGCAGAGCGGCACGCGTGCGGTAGTCGATGAAGGCCTCGTTGAGGACGCCGCGCCTTCTTCAAGCAGATCCTCGTAGCGCTCGTGCGCGACGACCTCCAGCGTGTCCAGGATCTCAACTTCCGGTGTAGGCTCCCGAACGGCAGGCGCATCCCTCGCCCAAGCGTCTGCTCGGTCAGGATGTCCGAGACGCTGGAGCGCATGGAGGCGATGACATAGACGTTCTTCACGTCCCAGCCCTCCTTGAGCATCCCGACCGAGATGATGATGCGGACCGGGGAGTCAGGGCTCCTCAACCTTGGCGAGCTCGGCGAGCGCCTCGTCGGGGGCCTTGGAGTGCACGACCAGAACCGCGTCGGCGTAGGCCCCGGCGAAGAACTCGGACGACTGAATATCTTCGCCGTACTCGTCCGCGTCCTCGATGCTCTTTGCAACGACGAGCATGACCGGATTGACCGGCTCAATCTCGTGCGCCTTGAGCGTAGGCGTCCAGCGCTTCCTTCTTCGCTTTGAGCAGCGTCACGCCGTCGGTGAGCTTGGTCGTGAGCGTCCGTCCGGTCATCACGCCGGCCCGACGATGACCGGCGTCTTCACGAGCTTGTCGGCGATGGCCGCCGCGAGCGGGTAGCGGAAGATGATCTCGTCCTCTGGCGTCTGCTTTTGCCGGCGTCGCCGTGAGCCCGACGAGCACCCAAGGATCGAGATCGCGCACGGCTGCGGAGAAGGCGGGCGCGTAGTAGCAGTGGTGCTCGTCGGCGAAGACGACGAGGCCTCTGCCGTCTCTGCAGGTGGGCGTAGAACTCGGTTCCCAGGCCCTCCTGGAACTTGTGGGTCTTGCGGCCCGTTTTCGACTCGGTTTGAGGAGCGACTGGACGGTGAAGAGGTACATCTTGACCTGGGTCTCGTCATCCATGGCCGCGCGCATGGCTGGCGTGGCGAAGTTCTCGGCCGTGATGACGACCGGGCGGAAGCTCATCGGGCCGAGGAGGCTCTTCGGGTGGCCGGCGTGAAGTTGTCGCGTGGTCTTCTCCAGGATGGTCCGGCCCGGCGTGATGACCACGAAGTCGCTGACGTCGTTGCGTGGCCGCGAACAGCTCCATCGCGCCGGTCAGGATGTAGGTCTTGCCGACGCCGGTCGCCGAGTCGATGACGGCCTCGAAGGGAGGCTGCTCGCCATCGACGTCGTAGTGCTGCGAGACCTCAGCTGCGAGCGTCTGCACGGCTTCTCGGTTGGGCTCGCGCAGATCCAGGCGGGACGCGATCTCGGCAGATCGCGTCCTCGAAGAGCTGCAGCTCAGCCACTGCCTAGCCCTCGACGGTGACGAGTGGCGAGCTGAGCCGTTCGGCGCCGGACTGGTGTCCGGGTTCTGCGGGGATGCCAGGCTGAGCTGCCGCGCGGAGCGGTACTCGTCAAGGAGGGCAGCGGGAATCTTGCGCAGCGTGGAGCCGGGGCGCAGCTCGCGCAGAACGGGCCGAGCCTCAGTATCGATGCCAGTGCCGCAGACGACGACCCTCTCGCCTTCCGGGCAGAGCGCTGACGAGGATGCGAACGACGGACTCGTTCACGACGCCATCGACTACGGCAAGCGTGTGCGCCCCTTGCGCCCGGCGAATGGCGGGTCTTCCTCGTAGGCGAAGCCGAGCTGGGCGGCAGTCGCCTCGGCGAGCGCGCCATTGGTCATCCAGTCCGCCAGGAACACCATCCCGTCATCCGCCT
This sequence comes from uncultured Solirubrobacteraceae bacterium, assembly GCA_963735615.1. Lineage (GTDB taxonomy): Bacteria > Actinomycetota > Thermoleophilia > Solirubrobacterales > Solirubrobacteraceae > Palsa-744. The sequence goes on along the minus strand of CAVTLO010000001.1, from coordinate 225,045 downwards.
CGAACATCGACGGCGCGACGTCGAGCACCCGGAAGCCCCCGCCGCCATGCCATCTCGTCTCAGTGGTCGTCTTGTCGGCGGCACGGAGCACTTTGACGAGTTCCTTGGCGGTCTCCTCGGCGAGGCCCTCGATGCCATCAAGAGCACCTGCCTTGGACAAGGCGTTGAGGACTTTTGCGGCCACTCTCGCCTGGCCCGGCTTGACTCCGTCGGGGAGTTCGTCCCCGGCAAGGATCTCAACCGTGGTGACGCCTCCGGGATCGTCACCCGCGACAACTTTCTGGAGCCTGGGGATGGCGAAGGCATGAAGGGTGTCCGCTGCTCTCTCGACGGCGATCCATCGGCGGCCCATCTTGTGAGCGACTGCCGCAGTTGTGCCCGAGCCGACGAAGCAATCGAGCACGATGTCGTCGGGATTGGTGGCGATCTGGATGATCCTCTCCATCAGACGCTCGGGCTTGGGAGTGTCGAACGCCTCGCTCTCCGGGAATAGCTCCAGGATCTCCTTCTTGGACTCGTCGTTGTGGCCAACCTCCTCGTTTGGCCACCAGGTCCACGGCACGAGCCCCTCGTCCTCGTCGAGGTAGCGAATGACGTTGGGCATGCCTCGACCGTCCTGTCCGAAGTAGATGCGCCCTATGCGACTAGGTGGTTCCTCAGGGCCTTCGGTGAGGAGCTGCTTGTACTTCTCCTCCACCATGCTCCAGCAGCGTCCCTTGGGTGGTTCCTTCGGCACACCAGCCGGCGTTACGATCTTGTACATCTGATTCTTGCGGAAGCCCTGCGCGTCCATCGGGATCGGTCGCCAGAGCCCCCGAGGATCATCGTTCGGATTGCTGTACTCCTTCGCCGCCGTCCGCGTGATGCGGTTCCGGTGGTGCTTCCAGTCGCCACCCAGCGGTGAGTACACGAGGATGTAGTCGTGAACAGTCCCTATCGCTGGCCGGTTATCGCGTGAGTAACGCTTCTGCCAGACGACTGTTGCCACCCATTGACCTGGGAACAGTTCGTCCATCAATGTCTGGAGGTGGGCGCCCTCGCTGTCGTCGCAATGCACCCACAGCGAGCCATCCGGCGCGAGCAGCTCACGTATTTGCAAGAGCCGGTCGCGCATCATCGTGAGCCAGACTGAGTGCTCCAGGGCATCGTCGTAGTGCAGGAAGCTCTGGAGGGTGTTGAACGGCGGGTCGAGATAGGCGAGCCTGACCTTGCCTAGACAATGCTGAGCGAACTCGGGCAGACGAGTCAGGCTCGTCAGGGCGTTCAAGGCGTCCCCACGGATGAGGAGGTTGTCGGCGGCACGCGCCTTCCCGACCTCCCCGACGCAAGCCTCATCATGGAGAAGGCGCACCTCGGCCACCCGGTAGTCGGACGGCGGAACCCATTCGTAGGAGCCATCTTCATGCGCGAGCAGGCGCAGATGCTTGTTGGTCCAGGTCAGCTCCAGTCGCCCCTCGTAGTCGCTCATGGCATGGACCTCGTGTGGGCTAGCGAGAAGGGGCCGATCATCGTTCGCATCGTATGGCAGACCGAAGACGCCCCCCGAATCCCCACAGGAGCGCCGTGGTCGAGGTGCGTGAGCGTCGGCCCCATTGCCTCAGTCGCCAGCCTTTGGCGGCTAGCGGCGTGCGCAGGTACTGCTCTTCGGCGACACGGGCAATCCCGTGCGCCAAGGCGAGCAGAGCGACCGGCGCTGCCAGGCCCCCTTCGCCATCGTTGCCATCGCCGGCTGGCTCGACGCCTTCATGAAGGTCTCGGCGCACGATGCCCTGGGGCGGATGCTGAGCGACGCCCTTGGCTCGCGCCGGGCATAGCGGAAGCCTCGCCGTCGCTCAGCCCGAGCCCAGCCTCAGCGTGACGATGGCCGGAGCGCCGGTCGAGCAGCCCTCGGAGCGCCACGCGGTCGGGCCTGCCTCGCGCTGGCGCCGCTGCGCCCAGACCTGGCTCAACGCCGCCAACACGGAGGCGAAGAGTCCGAGCACCGATTGCACGAGCTGCACCAAGGGCATCTCTCGATGATCGAGAACCACCCCTCGAACATGCAACCTCTCCCACCACGCGGATGGCGCCGCGAGAGTTGCGCGTTCGCCCTGCGCTGTGCTACACGCCCGGCGCCACCCGACCCTGCGAGAGAGCGCCGCTCATGATCGTGGTCGAGGCGCCCGCATACGTTCCATATGGACCGGACACCAGCACCGACTGATTGACGCCCAGCGGCGGGTTGCCGCGCACAGCTCTGCTCGCTCAGAGTTGTGCGCGGCGCAGCAGCGCGCTCGGGCGCACGCCGAGGCCGGCTGCGACCTTGACGAGCGTGTCCAAGGTGAGATTGAACTCCCCGCGCTCGATGGCGCCGTAGTAGCTGCGGTCCAGCCCGGCCCGCGCTGCGAATGCCTCCTGCGGGATGCCGCGCTCGCGTCGAAGCGAGCGGGCCGCCTTGCCGAGGGCCTGAGCCTCCGCTGATTTCTTCTCAGGCATGACCAGTCCCCCGGCTCAGGGCGTGCCCTGGCTGTCGTGCCACAAGCGGTGGTTGCGCCTGCCGGCCCGGAGCGACGTGCGCCGCCTCTGCTCATCGGGGGTGAGCCCTGCATCCGACGGGTGGCGATGCTCGTCATCGTCTGCCTTGTCGTCCGATGGCTCCGCCCATTCGTGGAGGATGTAGGTCGCCGAGCCGAGGCGCCGGCAGGCCCGACGCAGGCGCTCCGCCATCTCGAACCAGGCATCTGACGGCGGCCCTGGCGGCATCGGCTCAGAGAGCAGGTCAGCCGTCGCATCGACAGCGTCGCGCAGGCCGAGGTAGAAGCCTTCGATCTCCTGCTCCGCTGCGTCGCGCGCTTCGCGCCACTTGCGGTGCTGGGGCGACTCGGGCAGGGAGGCCGTCGCCTCCGGCACCTGCGCGAGACGCTTGCGCGCCTTCGCGTTGGTCGCCCACACATCGACGCCATGCCGTCGTGACTCTCCGAGGAAGCCGTCCCGCACCAGCTCCGGGAGCCGGCCTTTGACCTGGCGCGCCTTCTTGGAGCGCCGGGCGACGGAGAGGTGTTCGACGATCTCCCAGTCGGGAGCGCCCTGGTAGCCGTGATGGTGCTCGGCGCGCTCGATGGCGGCGAGGATGAGGTCGTCGCTGATGATGTCAGTCGCATCGCCGCTCACTTCAGCAGCCCCTCGGCGGCGAGCGTGGCTCGCGTCGGCCACACGAACTCCTGGCAGCGATGCACGAGGCCGAGCCCTTGGAGTTGGCGGACGGCGTCTTGGACGGCGAGCGTTCGACCCATCTCCGCTTCAAGCTCACGCAGCGACCAGGGGCGCTGTGAGGGTTCATGGACGAGCAAGTCGAGGATGGCTCGTCTCACCGTTTCCTCGCTGGCTCGCACGTCCTCCGGTCCGTCTGTTCCTTGCGCCATGACGGCGTCCTCCTTGTCTGAGGGATAGAGCGGCCGGCACGGTAGGACCGAACATCCGTCCAACCTGGGATTCGTTCCTTGAGGCCCGTCGAGGGCGTCTGACGGGCCAGCGCTCGCTGCCCTGACGCGATGGCGGTCAGCGCGCCGGGGCGCCCTACGTTCCCCCGCGACCGTCCTCGACGCGAAGGGAAGTCACGATGAGGCGCCTCTTCACGAGGGCTGGCGTCTGAGCATGACGAGGCAGGAGCCGACCACTCCAGGCGAGAGGGTGCTCGACGTGCTCGGGCACCTGTACGAGCACTGGCGCTCGGGCGCTGGTGGCGCCGTTGCGCCTCGACGCATAGACGTGCAGGCCGTAGCTCGGCTCGTCGGGGTGTCGGAGGCGGTCGAGTTCATCCAGGGCGGCGCGGGCGACGCCGATGAGGAAGGGCAGACCTTCATCCACTTCCCGGCAGAGGTGGTTGCCATCAACCCCAGGAAGGACTTCCCGTGGCAGCTCCTCGATGTCTTCGAGTGGGCACGGCGTCAGGAGATGCGCGAGTTCTGGAGGTACTTCCATTGACGAGCGCAGTCGAGGCGCTGCTCGTCATCCATGCGGCCCTCTCGCCCGAGGAGCAGGAGGAGGCGTTCGCTGCGCTGCGGGCGCGGCGGGTGGAGGCGCAGGACGGGGCCGAGCGCGAGATGGAGACCTACCTGCGCTCGCTGCGGCGCGTGGCCCAGGTCGTGGGGCACGCGCCGGGCGTCGCGGAGTACAAGGAGGTCGCGGCGGTGCTGCGCGAGGAGGGTGAGGACGTGGAGCCGTTCTCGCGGATGTACCGCTACTTCGGCAGGTCGTGGTCGCTCGCGCAGGAGGCACTGGAGCTGTCCGGCGAGACGACGAGCAAGGCCATCGAAGCGCGCTTCGTGCATCGGCGGCTCGGCAAGCCGGTCAGGTACTCGGAGGACGAACTGCGCGAGGCGCTGGCGGCCTGCGTCGCGCACTTCGGCAGGGTGCCCAACACGCGGGAGTACGCATGGTGGCGCGAGAGGCAGCTCGAACTGGCGCGGGCGCAGGGCAGGGAGCGCCCACACCTGCCATCCGAGGGGCCGTTCCGCGAACGGTGGGGCGGATGGGTAGGCGGGATGCTGCACTTCGGCTACACGCCTGATGCCATCGCCCACAGGCTGGCGCGCAGGGAACGTGTCTTCTTCGCCGAGGACGCTGACGAGGCCGCGCAGCTCCCCGAGGGGCTGGCGGTGGCGGCGCTGGGGGAGGCTGCGGCTGGGTGCCCGCCGCTCGGGGCCGAGGAGGCCGAGGCCGTGCGCGAAGCCTACGAGGCGTTCCCCGCGCGCACGCGCCATGTCCTGACGGCGAGGCTGGGGCTCGGCGGCGAGAGGCGGCGCATCCTGCGCGAGGTCGGCGACGCCCTGGGGCTGCACCTGAGCCGCGTCCAGCAGCTCCAGGTGTACGCGACCGACTTGCTGGTGGAGGCGATCGGCGAACCCAAGCACGCGCGCGCCGGGCTGCGGGCGGATGTGGTCGAGGGGCTGCGGCGGATGGCGGGGGAGGGCAGCGCGCCTCACGACGCCGCCCATGGTGCCGCCGCTCCGTGCGGCGAGATGGGGCGCGGCCTGGCGGACTCGACGCGGTGGCCGGCGGGCTGATGCCGCCCGAGCGGAAGCGCAAGCCGCGCAGTGCCGCGCAGGCGGCGCTCGGCCAGGCCGTGGAGCAGGCGCTCGCCGAGCGGGGGGTGAGCCAGTCCGCGCTCGCGCGGAGAGCTGGCCTGAACGTCAGGCAGGTCAACGCGCTCGTGTGCGGGCAGGCCAACCCGACCTACGACAGCCTGCGCCTCGTCTGCGGCGCGCTGGCGATCCCGCTCAGCGAGCTGATGCGGCGCGTGGAGGCGCTGTCGGCTGGCGCGCCGGGGGCTGGCGGCGACGCCATGGCACGCGGAAGGCACGCGAACTAGCGCTCCGGTGGGGGACGCGCTAGGCGCCAGGTGCGTCATCCGAGCCCGGCCCGTCGTCGGTGGAGTCCTTCTTGAACTTGGCGAGCAGCTTGCCGAGCTTGGTGTCGAGTTCGAGCCATACGAGGCCCGTCAGGCAGCCAGAGAAGACGACTGCGAGCAGGCCGAGGCCCACGAAGGCCGTGGCCATGGTCGAGTCAGCGATGACAGAGGCAGCGCATCCGGCGCATCCGAGGGCGAAGAGCGTCACGCCCATGACGAGCAGGGCTTTGGATGCCTGCTGCTGGGCGGGATTGGGCGATGGCTGGCGCTGGTGGTCGTCGATGCGGCGCTCCGGCGTGGTTCGCTCCGGCGAGTGGCCGGGGCTGGCTTGGTCGTCGTCGGGAGGGTCGGGGTCGTGCAGGTGGACGACCGGCGGCGGAGGGGGCGCGGCGGGGCTTTCCGTGGGCATGATCTCTGTCCTTGTCCTGTGTCGAGGGGCGGTGCTCACGGGGATTGTCAGCCCTCAGCGGTAGGGTTTCAATCGCTCGTCACACAAAAAATGCAGGCCGATAGTCCCTGCAAATCGGTGCATTCTTAGGACGGTCGCTGCCCGTCGCCGAGAGTCATCGACGACGGCAGAAGCCTGATGTCTCAGACTGTTAGTCTCTGCTCCTGACACCTGCATTCAGAGACCGTCGGATGCTGACAGCGCCTGGCTGTACAGGCTTGATAGGGTTCTAACATGGAGGATTCAGAGTGGGCCGACGAGGTGAGCGTTGAGGACGTTCAGAGCGCGTTGGCGAAGCTTGGGACGCAAGGGATCTTCAACGACTACAACGTCGGTGACAATGGCGGATGCTTGCTCCAGTTCGCCCTCGTCCTGCATCGCTTGGAGTATGCGGACGGCTTCGAGGATCTGGACGGGCACGCCAAAGAACCGGCTCGCTACCAGGCGTTGGGCAAGGCACTGCGAAGCGTCCTATCGGAGCTGATAGAGGACGAGAGCATCGGCGGCAGGTCACGTCGCGTGCTCCACGACGTGCTACCTCTTGACGAGAGGCTCCGCGAGATGTCGATCACAGAGCGCCGGGTCGAAGCAAGCAGGCACATCGATCCAGGCAGCAACGAGGTCGCACCCGGCACCATCCGCACCTATTACGAGCCCAGGGCACGCCAGAAGTTCGCGCGGGTGATCTGGCGGGCGGAGCGCGACTTCCGCTTGGCACTGCGCGACGGCAAAGCATCGGGCTCGGGCGATCAGCAGCCGCAGCCCTCGTAGCCAGCCTGCTGCTAGCCTCCACGGGTCACGACCGACCTAGCACCGCAGCGATGGCCTAGACGGCCTGGTGCAAAGTCGGATCTCCGCCTGCATCGTCCACGACCGAAGGCAGCCCCCTGTGCCCAGCGAACCACCACTCCCCCACGGGAGCGTCCTCCCCGGCTGCCAGGCTTCTCAGCCGGTGCTCGGTGGTTATCGCTACGTGGACGGAGACAGCCTGTGGGAGTTCATCCTGAGCGTTCGTGATGACTTCTTGAGGCGCATCCCCTACGAGCTGGATGATGAGCGTCGGCCCAACCGCCTGCGCTTGGTCGCGCTCGACCAGCTCGAAGCCAGGAGCACGAGCGAGCATCTGGCCATCCTCAGGGATCTCCTCGACGTGAACCCGGCGCTCGCCGTGGAGCGCGCAGAGGGGGATGTCTTCGCCCATTCCGCTCTCGCCAGCGACTACATCTGCGATTTGGTGTGCGCTGTGGCTGAGCAAGTCCTGCGACGTGACGAGGGCATCCGCGGAGAGGACGACCGGCGGATGGCGCTCTCGGCTGAGTCGCTGGCCGAGCTAGAAGAGGAATAGGGCGGCGGCTCACGCTCTCCTGCGACGTTCGCCGCGCCGCGTTTACAGGTGCTCAGCCGCGACCGGCGAAGATGTACGCGGGCCATGAGCGAGCACAGCCGCATCGAGTGGACCTCGGCTAGCTGGAACCCCGCCACCGGCTGCGACCAGGTGTCGCCCGGCTGCGCCCACTGCTACGCGAAGACCTTCGCCGAGCGCTTCCGGGGCGTGCCGGGGCATCCCTACGAGCAGGGCTTCGACCTGCGCCTCTGGCCAGAGCGCCTGGAGCTGCCGCTGCGCTGGCGCAAGCCCAAGCTCGTGTTCGTCAACTCGATGTCCGACCTCTTCCACGAGGACGTGCCGGTGGAGCACATCGAGGCCGTCTTCGACGTGATGGTGCGCGCCGACCATCACCTCTTCCAGGTGCTCACCAAGCGCCACGAGCGCCTGGCCGAGCTAGCGCCGCGCCTGCCGTGGCCCGAGAACGTCTGGATGGGCGTGAGCATCGAGAACCGCCGCTTCGTCCATCGCGCCGACTCGCTGCGCGAGGTGCCGGCGGCGGTGCGCTTCATCTCCGCCGAGCCGTTGCTCGGGCCGCCCGAAGGGCTCGACCTCACAGGCATCGACTGGCTCATCGCCGGTGGCGAGTCGGGGCCAGGGCATCGTCGGGTGGACGCTGACTGGGTGCGAGGGCTGCGCGACCTGTGCGCAGCCGAGGGCGTCGCCTTCTTCTTCAAGCAGTGGGGCGGGCGCACCTCGAAGACCGGCGGGCGAGAACTCGACGGGCAGACCTGGGACGAGATGCCCACGGCGCGAGCGCGCGAGCTGCTGGCCACTGCCTGAGTCGCGTCGCAGTACCGTCCTCTGCCGGTCCTAAGCTGCCTTCCCCATGCCTCGGAGGCAAGCACGCCTATTCGACCTGAGCGAGTGCGGGCCGCGCAAGCCCAAGGAGGCTCGGCGCCCGCAGCTCGAAGCGGCAGCCGACCCGAGCGAGCAGCTTCGCCTCACCCGCGACGGCTCTGGCCTCATCCCTGGCGCCACCGATGGGCTGCCGATGCGCCCCGTCAAGCCGCACTCGGCAGAGAAGGCGAGGATGGTCAGCCGCGACCTCGGCACGGTGGGGCGGGCGATGAACCGGAAGTGGTTCAAGGTCGCCTATCTGGAGCTGTTCTGCGGGCCTGGGTACCTGTTCGACGAGAGCACGGGCGAGGAGGTGCCGGGCTCGCCGCTCCAGGCACTCGGCATCGCCAGTCCGTTCGACCGCTACGTCTTCTCTGACTACTCCGCCATCTGCACCGAGGCGCTGAGCACGCGCATCGCCGCGCTGCGCGGCGAGTCATCAGGTCTGCCGCCGGCGGATGTCCTCACGGGCGACGCGAACGACCCTGAGCACCTGGAGCGGGTGTGCTCGCTCATCGACCCGCGCTCGCTCGTCATCGCCTACCTGGACCCGGCGAAGCCGAACCTGCACTTCTCCACCGTGCGCTTCCTGGCCGAGCGCTTCCGCTTCATCGACCTCATCATCAACCTGCCCTTCTCGGGCATCCACCGCTCGCTCGCCGCTGGCGGGGTCGAAGGGCCGAGCCTGATGCTCGACCATCCAAGCCCGCTGGACCTCCTCCGGCGGGACGAGGGAGGCACGGCAGAGGCCATCCGCGCTCACTACGACGAGCGGCTGCGCGGGCTCGGGCTCGTGCACATCGCGCGCCGCTGCGTGAGGACGGCGACGACGAACTCGCCTCTCTACGACATCGTGCTCGCCTCGCGCAAGGACACGGCGGTCGAGCTGTGGGAGAAGGCCAACCTCGCCCCCAAGAGCCGCCAGCTCGGCCTCCTCGACCTGGACGCTGGATAGCCGACGCACGGCTGCCCTGTAGGCGGCGGAGGGCTGTGGCGGATGGCTGGCGCGCGTAGTGATCGAAAGTCCCGCGCTTGGAGGCTGGATGGCTAGAAGCGGAGGATCTTTGCCCGCTTCGCCCGTGGCCCGCACAGCTTCTCCATGCCGTAGCGAGCGATGTAGAGGGCGATGGCGGCGAGGATCGCAGCGACCACGCCGAGCATCAGCGTGAGGGCGTTGGCGATGTTCAACGCAAGCTCTCTCTCCGGCACGCGGTTGCGCCACAGGGCACAGACACGTGGCTGGATGGCCTCGCCGCAGTCCTCAAGGACGCGCTGGACCCTGCGGCGGCCAAGGAGCGTCAAGTCGACTTCGGCGGGTGCGCCGACGCCGATGCTCGCTGCGACCTCTGGGGCGTAGATGCGGATGACGGCGCCGAGACGCTGCTCGGGCGTGACCTCGTAGGCGCCTATGACCGCGAGAAGCTCGTCCTCTGACAGGTCGGAGAACTCGGCGATGAGGGCGCCGAGCGGTTCAGCCGTCGCGTCCTCGGCCCCTGCGGCCACGCCGCTTGGCTGCCAAGCCCTGGCTCACCGATTCCGCTGCCCGCCATTTTGCTAGCCCCTTTTCACGTGAGCCTGTCTGCTCGTCAAGGCCCCCACGAGTCCGATAGTGCGAACGGTACAGCAAGCCTCACGACGGTGGCGTGGGGCCGCCCACTGTCGCGTGAGTGCGGAAGGCGCGGGTCACGCGGCGCGCAGGCGTATACGACGTTCGTCGACTGCTGGCGTCTGGGCGAGACGATGGGCGGCAAGGGCAGGCGCAGGATCTAGCGTGCGGAGGTGGGCATCGCTGATGACATCAAGCGCGAGCTGAGCACCGACCATCGGGCACGCAAGCGGGCGAGGGAGGACATCCTGCTGCGCTTCCGAGACCTCTCCTGGCAGGACCAGTACAAGGTCTTCGAGGTCATCCAGGGCTATTTCTTCCACGACGCGAAGGGCCGCACTGGCGCCGTGCTCCGGGAGGTCCGCGACCGCGCAGCCTGCATCGAGGCCGTCGAGCGCGCGGCACGGCACCTGGGGCTGCCAGCCGGCGAGGCGCCCGGCGTGGAGGAGTACGACCGCGTGCAGGCGGAGCTGGGGCTCGACATCCCCTCGGCGGTCGTCAGGCGCCGCTGGCACTCGTGGCCCGAGGTGCGCAAGGCGGTGCGCGGGGAGCCGGTGAGGCTGACCGCACGCCAGCGGGCGGGGCTACGCGCTGCCATCAGGCGCCGGCACACGGGGGAGGAGTGGCTGGCGGGCGTGAGGGAGTGGCTGCGCGAGGGAGGCCGGAGCACCTGCCGCGAGGACTACGACGCCTGGGCGCAGGAGCGCAACGCGCGCAGCCCGCGCGTCCCTCCGGTCGCGCTCTCGGGCAGCCTCGCGGATGGGGTGCTCCTGCCCTGGAGCGCCATCGTGCGCGTCGCCCAAGGGGACGTGAGCCTCGCCGACGCCCAGGCCGAGGAGCTGCGGCGCCTGGAAGCCGAGGACGGGGAGTTCGTGGCGCTGAGGTGCATCGCGCTCCTGCATGGCCTGACCTCCATGCAGGCGAAGAGGGTCACGTCGCGCGAGGACTTCCCCGCGCATGCCTTCACGCTGTACGGCAAACGAGCGTGGCGCCTGAGCGACGTGCGCGCGCATCACGCGGGGGAGCCCTTCCCGAGCCGGGAGAAGGGGGAGCTCCAAGGCCACGTCATGTCGAGCACGGAGGTCCGCGTGCTGTTCGGGCTCGACAGGATGGAGATGATCTGGGTTGTGGCGCAGACGCAGGAGTCCCCGCCCCAGGTCGCGCGCGTGCCTTGCCCGGCAGGCAAGGTCGCGTCGTACCACTATTGGTGGCGGCTGTCGGTGGAAGCCTGGCTTGACCTGGGGTGCGGGCCGGCGCCGGGGGCCTCGCAGGCCGGTACCACGCTGAGGCGTGCTCGCAGGGGCAGGGGCTCATGCGAAGGGGCAGGCCCGCTCGCTGGCGAGTGAGGCTCGGGCTCGCGCGGTGCGAAGCGGCAGCCTCGCAGCGGGGCCTTGGTGAGCGTGTTGGGTCAGGCTGACCGGCGAGCTTGAACCGGGGCCTCGGGCGGGCGCATCTGCCGGTGGCGCCGGCTGAGACCCATGCCACCGCAGAGGCTTTCGCTAAGCGCCGACAAGGGGCAGCAACAAAAACGACAAATCGGAGCTAAGCGATTTCGGCCCTCCGGCGAGCCCGCAGCATAGGGGCGGAAAAGGAACCAGCGAACCCGCTGGGCCGACGGCTACGTCGAGAATCGCGGCAGGGTCGCTGAAGATCGAGTCCGAGCTCGGCACCAGCTGGCAGGCGCAGCTGGTGCTCGGGGCGCTGCCAGAGCGCACGCACTTCCCCGGTCGCGCGCGCGGAGCTCATGTTCGCACCTGCCGAGAGCCTGCCCTTCGGCGTCGACCTGTCGCTGAACGCGCGCTTCCTGCCCAACGAGCTGGCGCTGCGGATCGCCCGACGGCGCATCCAGGACGCCGATCAGATCGTGCGGGCCGAGTCCGAGCGGCGAGCAGGGCGTCTCCGACCTCGGCTACGAGCGCACACAGGAGGCGCGGGACCTGCTCGCCCACCTGCAGGCGTCGAGCAAGCCGCCGCTGCTGCGCGCGACGCTCGCGATCGCGGTCGCGGCCGGCAGCGAGGAGGAGATCGAGGAGCGCGTCGAGATGTGCAGGCGCGCCTACGGCGAGATCCGCCTGCACCGGCCGCTGGGCGATCAGCTGCAGCTGTTCCTCCAGCATCTGCCCGGCCAGCGCACGCGGCTCGCCGGCTACGACGACACGCTCACGGCCGAGCAGGTCGCGGCGATGATGCCGACCGCCACCCACGCCGCGGGCTCGCGACAGCGGCTTCTATCTCGGACACACGCTGTCCGGGTCCAGGCAGCCGATCACGTTCAACCTGCGCGAGGGCTCCGACAGTGACCGCAACGCAACGATCCTCAGCGTCGGCGCGCTCGGATCGGGCAAGACCACGCTCGCGCAGAAGCTCGAGTACGAGGGCTTCCTGCAGGGCGCGCGCGTGATCGACTGCGACCCGAAGGGCGATCATCGCTTCCACCTGCTGACGGACGTGTCGCCGCACGTCGAGCGCGTGACGCTGCGGCCGGACCCGGCGCTGCGCGGCATGCTCGACCCGCTGCGGGTCGCGCCGGAGCACCTGCGCCAGGACGCCGCCGTCTCGTTCCTGCGCGACCTGCTGCCGGGAAGGGCGGAGCCCGCGTGGGAGACGGCGGTTGTGGGCGCGGTCGACCGCGTGCTCACGCGCTGCGCCGCGCCCACCTGCCGCGAGGTCGTGAGAGCCCTCGAAGAGGGCGATGAGACCGACGTCAAGGTCGGCAGGGCGCTCGACGTGTACGCGCGCTCCGGTCTGACCCAGCTCGGGTTCGCCGACCCGGACGGTGAAGCTGCCGCCCGTCGGGCACAGCCAGGTCACCTATCTGCCGATCCGCGACCTACCCGCGCCACCGCCTGGCATGCCGCGCTCGGAGTACTCCCAGTCAGAGCGCGTGGGCGAGCAGATCGTGCGCCTGATCGCGATGTTCGCGATGCACCTGATGGGCTCCGAGCGCGAGCGGCTGAAGCTGTTCTGCTTCGACGAGGGCTGGCGCCTGCTGAGCGACCCGGTCGGACGCACGCTGCTGGGGTCACTACAGCGGATGGGCCGCTCCGAGCTGGCGGTGCCGATCATCAGCACACAGTTGGTCACCGACGCGCTCATCGGCGAGCGAGAGTCGCTCGAGAACCTGATCGGGGCGACGTTCGTGTTCGGGATGCGCTCGCAGGCGGAGGCGGCGCGCGCGCTCATGCTGCTGGGGCTCGATCCGGAAGACCGGCGCATGCGCCAGAGCCTGCTAGAGCTCGAAGCCGGCCGCTGTCTGTTCCGCGATCACAGCGGCCGCATGGAGGCGATCCAGGTGGAGGTGGTAGCGCCGTCGCTGCTGCGCGCGTTCTCGACGACGCCCGCGGGCTGAGTGAAGGCGCCGACGGATCGCGCTGGCGGCGCTTGCGGGGCTCGTGACGGTCACGGGCGCGGGAGTCGAGGCGGCTCGCGCGTCGACTGCCGCGCACGCCAGCAGGCTCGCGCCCGCGCGCAGCGTCCCCCGGCCGCGCGTGCCCGGGAAGCGGGACGCCCTCCACCGGCAGGGCTCCAAGCAGCCCTCCGCTGACGACTGGGGCGGGCGGCGAGGCCCCCGCGAGCGGCGAAGAACAGGCATCGGGCGCACAGCAGGCCGCCGCCGACCCGCTGGTGAGCAACGGCCTTGGGAGTCCCACGTGCAGGGGGGCGTTCGCGGGCGAACTGTCGCAGACGAGCAGACGCAACTGCGAAACGTCCGGGTTCGTGGCGGCGCCGGCGCCGACTGGCGACTACGGGATCGACGTGCACATCAATACTGGCGTGCTCGGATTCGGCTCGGGCGCGCTGCTGAGCATCGTTGAGGACGTGATCGTCACGCCGCTGTGGATGGCGCTGGTGTGGGCGGTGCACGCGCTGATCGTGATGCTCGAGTGGTGCTTCACGATCGACCTGCTCGACAGCGCGGCCATGGCCGGCCTCGGCAGGGGCCTGGGAGAAATGCGGGCGGCCTTCACCGAACCCTGGCTGCCGCTGGCGCTTGCGTGCGCCTCGGTGCTGGCGCTCTACCACGGCCTGATCCGTCGCCGGGTGGCCGAGACGCTCGGCGAGGCGCTCGTGATGGCCGTGATGATGGCCGGCGGGATCTGGGTGATCGTCGACCCGGCGGGGACGATCGGCGCACTCGGCGAATGGGCCAACAGGGCGAGCCTGGGGACGCTGGCCGTCACCGCCAACGGCACGCCGGCGGATCCGGGAAGGGCGCTCGGGGCCAGCTTGGGGGCGCTGTTCGCCACCGCCATCGAAGTCCCGTGGTGCTACCTGGAGTTCGGCGACGTCGGCTGGTGTCGCGAACCGTCTCGGCTGGACCCGCGCCTGCGGGCCGCCGGCTTGAAGATCGCCGCGGATGAGATCGCGCAGATCGGCTGTCAGTCCACGATCGTGGCGCTGGTGGTGTGCGTGCCTGCGGGAAGCACACAGGCGACGGCGCTTGAGCACAGCGCTGAACTGCTGCGTGACGCGCGCAGCAACGGCGCGATCTTTCTCGCCCTGCCAGCTAACGGTCCGGCGCGCAACTCGATCAACGAACCGGGCTCGTTGCTGCGGACGCTGTGCCAGAGCAGCGAAGCGACGAACTGCCGCGGCCCGACGGCCGCGCAGGCCGAGTTCCGGACCAACGGCGGCACGTGGCCGCGGTTGGGAGGTTTGCTGCTGATCGCGGGCGGCCTGCTCGGGATGCTGCTCCTGCTGGGGTTCGTCGCGGTGCGGCTGCTCGTCGCCGCGGTCTTTAGCCTGCTGTACCTGTTGCTGGCGCCTGCGATGGTGCTGGCTCCGGCGTTCGGCGATGGCGGGCGGGCGCTGTTTCGCCGGTGGGCGGCGCAGCTGCTGGGTGCGACCGTGTCCAAGCTGGTGTTCTCGTTCCTGTTGGGTGTCGTGCTCGCGGTGCTCGCGGTTCTGTCCGATCTGCAGGCGCTCGGCTGGTGGACGCAGTGGCTGCTCACAGCGGCGTTCTGGTGGGGCACATACACGCGCCGGCATCAGGCGCTCGGCGCAGCCGGAGGCGCGTTTGCCGACCGGGGAGCCACTGGCATGCATGTGCAGCGGCGGTCGTTGGTGCGCAGGATGGGCGAGGCGCTCGAGACTCCACGCAAGGGGATCGACGCGGCGCGCTGGGCGAAAGACAAGTTCAACAAGCAGGCGCCGGAGAGCCAGCAGCGGGCGCGCGCGCAGGTCGGGCACGAGCGAACGAGAGCTGGCATGGACGAGCAAGTAATGCGCGCGTTGGAGGGCGAGCACGGCGACGCGAGCACGCGCGTCGACGCCGCCCCGGAGATCCAGCGGCACCTGGCGAGCGAGCGCGCGCGCCTGGAGCGCATCGGGCGTGAGCGCGCCGATGCGCTGGCCGGCGGCGACACGCGGCGGGCGGCCGAACTAGGGCACCGCGAGGCCCGCGTACAGAGCGAGATCGAGTACGAGCAGCAGGCGCTAAACGCGGCCCAGCGAATCGTCCGCGACGGGGAGCAGGCGCAGCGGCGAACGGGCGAGCGCCAGTCGCGTGAGCGCCGCGATGCGCACGAGCGCTTCCTCGACGCGCAGACGGCATTGCCCGCGGGCACGGCGCGCCGGTCCGGCGAGCGCCAGCGCGATTACGGCGCGCTGGCCACGCTTGCGGGCTACGGGCGCGAGGAGTACGAGCGGCTCGACCCTCGCGGCCAGCGCGCGGTGCGCCTGGAGATCGACCGCGAGCTGGCGCTGCGCAGAGAGCTGGGCGAGACCGCGCGGACGCTGGCGGCCTCTTCGCACACGCCGCGGGTGGGGCGACGCGAGCGACGCAAGGCTGACAAGGAGTTCGACGGCACGTTGCAACGGCGCATGAGCGACGCTGGGCACAGCCTGCCCGCGTCGCGTAAGCAGCGCTCGGGCGTGGACGCGTGGCGCGATGAGGGACGCGCCAATGCCAGCGCGGCGAGCTCCGCGCGCTCGAGCGTGATGCGCGATGCGCACGAGGTGGCGGCGCGGCGCAAACGCCAGCTTGGCAGGGATCGGCCGTGACGGCAGGATCGGCGGCCGCTAACAGCCGCAGGCGAGGCCTCGGCACGGGGTTGATCGCATTCGCGGCTGCGGTTCTGGGCGCGGTCATGTTCGTGCTCGTCGTGACGCTCACAGCGCTCGGCGGCGCGTCCGTGGGTGCCGCCAGCGTGCAGTACCAGGAAGCCCAGAGCGCCGGCGTCTCGGCGCTGGCGGAAAGGGAAATCCCACCGCTGTACCTGAGCCTGTATCAGCGGGCCGCCTCGCGGTATGGCCTGGACTGGGCGATCCTCGCGGGCATCGGCAAGGTCGAGTGCGACCACGGGCGCGATCCCGATCTGTCGTGCACGCAGGAGGGCGCGGTCAACTCGGCCGGCGCGGGCGGGCCGATGCAGTTCCTCGCCTCGACGTGGGCCAAGTACGCTGTTGACGCCGAAGGCGACGGAACTCCGGACCGCTGGAGTCCCGGCGACGCGATCTTCTCGGCTGCCAACTATCTACGGGCGTCAGGCGCGCCTGAGGACTACCGGCGGGCGATCTACGCGTACAACCATGCCGAATGGTATGTGGATGAGGTCCTGGCATGGGCTGGAAGATATGGCGCCCCGCCGAGCGCATCGCAACGGAAGGGCTCGCCTACTTCACTCGCCGCAGACTCGCTCGCAGAAGGCGAGGAAGGAGCGGAATCGACGGAAGGAGCCGATGTACGTCTGCAGGACGAGAGCCCAACGGCGGTGGGTTTCATCCCGGGCGAGCGCGCCGAGCTCGATCCGGGAGACGGCCATCTCGCGCTGGTGCCGGCGGGGGTGCCGGCGACGGTCCAGGCGATGGTGGTGGCGGGCAACGAGCTGCAGGACCTGACGTACGGGCCGGGCGGACATCCCGACCCGCTCGGCGCCTCCGAAGAGGACTGCTCGAGCACCGTCAACTATGTCCTGTATCGGTCGGGCGTGCGACCGCTCGCGGAAATCCTCCACGAGAATCCGCTGGCACAGAACTATGTGAACTGGGGGGCGCCCGGCCCGGGGCGCTGGGTGACGATCTACGCAAGCGCGAGTCCCACGCCACACGTGTTCATGACGATCGCCGGGCTGCGCCTGGACACCAGCCACGACGGCACCGACGTCGGCCCGAACCGCTACGAAGACGGCCCCCGCTGGCGGATCCTCGACCACATCCCGACGTGGGCCGACTGGTCGGTCCGCCATCCGCCTGGGTTGTAAGGTGCGGGCATGTCAGCCCGCAAGGTCGACTACCTGCTGATCGGCGGCGGTCTCGCGTCGGCGAACTGCGCGCGCTGGCTGCGCGAGGAAGGCGCTGAGGGCGAGGTGCTGCTGGTGGGGCGCGAGCCGGACCGGCCGTACAACCGCCCGGAGTGCTCGAAGGGCTATCTGCGCGGCGAGGAGACCCGCGAGGAGCCGTTGTTTCGCCCGAACGAGTGGTGGTCCGAGCAGGGCGTGGAGGTGCTGACGCGCACAAGCGTGACGGGCGTCGACGTGGACGCTCGCACGGCGACGCTGTCGAGCAAGGAGGAGATCGAGTTCGGCAAGGCGCTGATTGCGACGGGCGCGAACGTGCGCCGCCTGAACGTGGGCGGCTGCGAGCTCGAGCAGATCCACTACCTGCGCACGCTGGGCAACGCGGACGCGATCCGCGAGGGGGTGGCGGACGCGGAGGAGGTCGTGCTGATCGGCGGCTCGTT
The DNA here is from genome assembly GCA_963735615.1 of uncultured Solirubrobacteraceae bacterium. GTDB lineage: Bacteria > Actinomycetota > Thermoleophilia > Solirubrobacterales > Solirubrobacteraceae > Palsa-744. Next base: position 207,697 of record CAVTLO010000001.1, on the reverse strand, counting down.
CATCGCGTGCGAGGTGGCCGCATCGCTGACGCTGCTGGGCAAGCGCTGCACCGTGGTGATGCAGGAGCAGGCGACATTCGAACGGAACTTTGGCGCGGGGTGCGGGCGCTTCTTCCAGGAGCTGCTGGAATCGCACGGCGTCCACTTCCACCCGAGCGACGAGCTGGAGCGCTTCGAGGGCGATACCCAGACGGGCACGGGCGGGCGGGTGGCGAAGGTGATCACGCGGCACGGGTTGGAACTGGCGGCGGACGCGGTGGTGGTGGGCGCGGGGGTCACGCCGGACGTGCAGCTGGCGCAGAAGGCGGGCCTGGAGATCGGCGAGCGCGGCGGCGTGCGCTGCTCCTCGCGCCTTGAGAGCTCGGCGCCGGGGGTGTTCGCGGCGGGCGACATCTGCGAATACGAGTCGGTCGTGCACGGCGGCGCGCCGCTGCGCCTGGAGCATTGGGACGTGGCGTTCAACCAGGGCAAGACGGCCGCGTTGAACATGCTCGGCAGGGATATACCGCACGCGGTCGTGCCGTACTTCTACTCGGTGCTGGGCACGTGGGGCGAACTCGAGTACGTGGGGCCGGCGTACGCGTGGGACGAGGAGATCGTGCGCGGGTCCTTCGCGGACGGCTCGTTCACCAACTGGTACCTCAAGGACGGCGTTGTGAAGGCGGCGCTCACGTGGGGGCGTTCTGATGACCTCGACGCGGCGCGACGGCTGATCGTGGACGGCGGCACGCTGGACGAGCGCCAGCGCGCGGCGCTGGGCGACCTCGACGCCGATCTCGCGACGCTGAGGTCCCCCTGATCGCTACGGGCGTGCCGCAGTTCACCCGCGAAGCCGAGCACCTGCTGCGCGCGCCGGGCATGTTCGACTGGTCGACGGTGACGCTGCTGGCGCTGGCGGTATACGTGTACACGGTCGAGGCGCAGCAGGCCAACTGGAGCGCGGTGCTCGCCGGCCTGGCCTTCTGGCTGATGGACTGGTTCAACGAGATCGTCAACGCGCTGGTGCTGCACTTCGACGGCCACGCGGCGCTGTGGACGGTGACGGGCCACAGCAGCTTCGTGATCCTGATCGGACTGACGATCGAGATCTCGCTGTTCTTCGCGATTAACGGCGTCGTGTTCGCGAAGATCCTGCCGCCGGACCGCTCGATGCGCATCCTCGGCCTGCCGAACCGCTGGGCGATCTCGATCGCCCTGTCGCTGGTGTCGGTGGGCGTCGAGCTGCTGCTGCACGCGGATGGCGTGTTCCACTGGTACTACAGGTGGTGGAACGTGGCGAGCTTCCCGGTGATCGTCGTGTTTGGCTACCTGACGTTCTACGTGGTGTCGTTCACCGTGTACGACATGCCGCGCATGGCGCGCAAGCTGCAGATCGTCGGCGGCCTGGCCGCGCTCGACCTGATCGGCGGCCTTGTGTTTGGGCCGCTGCTCGGCTGGATCTGAGGCTTATCGGGCGAGACGCGCGGCGTCCTCGCGACCGCGGGCTGGAGCGCGCAGCGGGAGGCGCCCTTACGCCCGGTCCCGCTCGTCAGGGGACTGCCTCTGGCACGACCGGGAGTCCGGTTGCGCGCGCTGCGGCGTGCAGCTTGCGGTCCCAAGTGGCGATCACCAAGTCGTCGCGTGGTAGCACCAGGGCGGCGGCGAGGTGCAGCGCGTCCAGGCTGCGTAGGTCCAGATCGATCGCCAGCTCGGCGGCATGTTCGACCAGGGGTTGATCGATCTCGATGACGCCAAAGGCCGACCACTCTTGCCGTAGCGCCCCCGTGGCCTTCTTGCCCGCTGCGAGGCCCACGGCACGGAAGGTCTCGACGTAGCCCGCACGGCACATGAACCAGCCGTCGGCCTGAGTCATGGCCTCACGTACGACATCGCTTCCCAGCTCTGCGACATAGCGCTTGACCAGCGCGCTCGCGTCCAGATAGAGGTTCAGCGCTCGGCTTCCCGCTCCGCGAGGACCAAGGCAGATGCGCTCCGGCGAGTTTGTATGAGACGCGGAGCTTTGCCGGGCCGGCTGCGAGCCGGCGCGACGAGGCGTCCCTCGGCGACCAGCTCACGGAGGCGACTATCACCGGCTGAGGCACCGGCAGGAACGATGTCTGCCACCGGCTGGCCGCGGACGGTCACCCGCACCTGCTGTCCGCGGCTGACGGCCCGTAGCGTCTCGCTCAGAGACTGCTTCAACTCCCTAACGCCGATCTCGCGCATGTGGTCACTCTACCAACGATGAGACCACAACTACACGACCTATTCCTATGCTTCCCCGCGCGTTGCAGCGAAGCCGGTCGCCACACGCGAAAGCGCGTGCGAGGCGATAACGCGGTCGATCAGGCCGTACTCGCGCGCCTGCTCGGCGGTGAAGTAGCGGTCGCGGTCCATGTCGTCATGAACGCGCTCGAGCGGCTGGCCGGTGTGGCGCGCGTAGACCTCATCGACGTGTCTGCGCAGCTCGAGCGTCTCGCGCGCGTGGATCTCGATGTCGGCGGCCTGGCCCTCGAAGCCGCCGGAGGGCTGGTGGATGAGGATGCGGCTGTTGGGCAGCGCCATGCGCTTGCCGGGGGCGCCGCCGGCGAGCAGCAGCGAGCCCATGCTCATCGCCACGCCGAAGCAGATCGTCTGCACGTCGGGCTTGATGAACTGCATCGTGTCGTAGATCGCAAGACCGGAGTAGACGACGCCGCCGGGTGAGTTGATGTACAGCGAGAGGTCCTTGTCGGGGTCCTCGCTCTCGAGGTGCAGCAGTTGCGCGACGACGAGGTTCGCGACCTGGTCATCGACGGGGCTGCCGAGGAATACGATGCGCTCGTTCAGCAGGCGCGAGTAGATGTCGAACGAGCGCTCGCCGCGGGCGCTCTGCTCGACGACCATCGGGATCAGTGGCATCTGGGCTATCCTTTCGACAACTGGTCAGTTGTCAATCACAATAGCAACCAAATGGTTGTCAATGGAGGTCGATGATGGCGGTACGACGAGAGATCGAGGTCGAGGCCTCGCCGGAGGAGGTGTTCGAGGCGCTCGCCACGGAGGAGGGCCGCGAGCGCTGGCTGTCGGAGCCCGAGCGCGAGATCTACGTCGAGGTGCTCGACGCGCCGCATCGCCTGGTGTGGTGGTGGAGCGGGGCGGAGGAGCCGGCAACGCGTGTCGAGTTCGTCGTCGTCGCGAGCGGACCGGAGCTGCCCACACGCGTGATCGTGACCGAGAGCGTGCCGCGCTTCCCGCTGGCGGCGCTGGCGGCGAGCTTCCAGCTGGTGCTCGCTTGAGCGACACCGTGGGCCCGGTGTTCGCGGCGCTCGCCGACCCGACCCGGCGGCTGATGGTCGAGGAGCTGCTGCGCGACGGCAGCACGAGCGTGCCCGCGCTGAGCGCCGTGCTGCCGATCACGCGCCAGGCGGTCGCCAAGCACCTGGCGGCGCTCGACCACGCGGGCCTGGTCGAGCGCGCTCCCGCCGCGCGGGCGGGAGGTCCGCTACCGGCTGCGCGCGGGCGCGCTGTCGCCGGCCGCCGCGTGGATGCAGCGCGCCGAGTCCGCGTGGGACGAGCGGCTCGCGCGCCTGAAGGACGCGGTCGAGAGCGGCCCGCCGCGATGAGCTGGCCGCGTGCACGCGTGGGCGTCGTGGGCGCCATCGCTGGCTGCGCTTGCGCTCGCGCTGGCGGGCTGCGGCCTGATCGCGGCCTCGGCGCCGAGCGACCGTCCAACTGCTCGTCACGCGCGAATTCGGCAGCGTCGCGCTGCACCGCAGCGGCGCGCTGCGGGCGAGCGCGGGGGAAACCGTGCTCGACCTGCTGGGCAGCGAGCTGCCCGTGATCACCGGCCCCGGCGGGAAGTCCGTGCGGGGCATCGATGGGCTCTCCGAGCGGCGCGCAGGCGGGCGCGCCCGGGCAGACGCGATGAATGGTCCTACTACGTCAACGGCGTGCAGGCGTCGAAGGGGCCGGCGGCGACGAGCGTGCACCCGGGCGATCACGTCTGGTGGGACCTGCACGATCAGAGCCAGGCGAAGGACATCCCGGCGGTCGTCGGCGCGTTCCCCGAGCCGTTCCTGAACGGCATCGAAGGTGCTCGGCTGCCGGTGCGCATCGAATGCGCGTCCGTCGATGACGCGTGCAGCACGGTCACCGCGAGCCTGCGCGCGGCCGGCGTGCCGGCGGCGGTGGCGGCGATCGGCAGCGGCGGCGCGCCGGAAACGCTGCGCGTGATGGTCGGGCCGTGGTCGCATCTGAATGGTGACCTGGAGGCGGCGAGCATCGGCGTCGGGCCGAGCGCCAGCGGCGTCTACGCGCGCTTCTCTGCCAGCGGGCAGGCGCTGACGCTGCTCGACGAGCAGGGTCGGGCGGTGCAGACGCTGAGCGGGAACGCGGGGCTGGTGGCGGCCACGAAGGGCCCCAAGGAAGCTCCCGTTTGGGTGGTTACGGGCACGGACGGCTACGGCGTCGAGCTCGCCGCGCGCGCGTTCAACCGCGCGACGCTCGCGGATCGCTTCGCCGTGGCGCTGGAGCCAGGCGGCGCGATCGCGCTGCCGGTGCTCGCGCCGGCCACGCGTTGCGAGCCTGACCGGCGCTCCGTTCACCCGCCCTTTAGCGAACGTCATACCCTTGTCAGGGACATGTCCGAACACGCATACATGGCCGGCGCGATGCCGCGGCGACGACGTCGCCCGACAGCCGCAGCGACCTGGAGCGGCCGCGCCGCTCGGTGCTGGCCGGCCTGTGCGTGCGTGGCGCTGGCGCTCGTCTGGGTGATCGCCGAGCTTGTGCCGGCCGTCGCAGTTCAAGGACGCGGTCGCGCTGCACGACTTCACGCTGCTCAGCCGGCCACGTGTGGACGGGGTCGCAAACTTCCTGCTGCACCTGCTCGAACCGCTGCAGTTCGTGCTCTGGGGCACCGCGCTCGTGGCGTCGCGATCGCCCGCGAACGCCCGCGCGTCGCGCTCGCGGTCATCGCCGTGATGGCGCTCGCGCCGCTCACCGCGGAGACGCTCAAGCCGCTGCTGGCCCATCCACACGTCTCCGTCGGCGGTGTCTCCATCGGTGCCGCGTCGTGGCCGAGCGGCCACTCGACCGCCGCGCTCGCACTCGCGCTGTCGGCAGTGCTCGTCGCGCCCGCCCGCCTGCGCCCGCTCGTCGCCGGCATCGGCGCGCTGTTCGCCCTCGGCCGTCGGCTGCGCGCTGCTGATCCTCGCCTGGCACATGCCCAGCGACGTGCTCGGCGGCTACCTGGTCGCGACGCTGTGGACGGCGCTCGCCGTCGCTGCCCTGCGCGCCGCTAACCGTCGCTGGCCGACGAGCCGTGAGCGCCCGGGTCCCACAGGGGCTCCGCGCCCGCGCTAGCGCCGGCCCCCGGCTCTCCTTCCGGGGCCGGTGCCGCGTTGGCGGCGCGGCTGAGGATGAACAGCAGGTCGGAGAGCCTGTTCAGATAGCGCACGACCTCGGGATTGACCTCCGCGCCGACCGCGATCGTGCGGCGCTCGGCGCGGCGGCAGACGGTGCGGCAGACGTGCAGGTGCGCCGCCGCTGGCTGCCGCCGGGGATCACGAACGAGCGCAGCGGCTCGAGCGTGGCGTTGACCTCGTCGCACGCGTGCTCGAGCCACTCCGTGTAGTCGGGCCCGACGCGCAGCCGCTCGCGCGCGGAGGAGGCCGTGCCCTCATCGGCGCGCGGCGGCGCTCGCCGGATCCGCGGAGCGGGCACCGACAGGTCGGCGCCGACGTCCAGCAGGTCGTTCTGCACGCGCCGCAGCCACGCGGCGAACTGCTCGGCGAGCCCCGGCGCCAGCAGCGCGACGCCGATCGTCGCGTTGAGCTCGTCGACCGTGCCGTATGCCTCGACGCGCGGATGCAGCTTGGAGACACGGCTCATGTCCCCTAGGTGCGTCTCCCCGTCGTCGCCGAGCTTCGTGTAGATGCGGGTCAGATTCACGGTCATGGGCTCGGTCCTGGCATCGAGTCTCGCACACCGCACCGCCGCACATCCGTGCGATCAGATACGTTCTCGCACCTCGTATGAGGATCGGTGTTCCGAAGGAGACCGCGGCGGGCGAGCACCGGGTGGCGCTCGTGCCGGAGGTCATAGGCAAGCTGCGGGCAAAGGGCCTGGACGTGGTCGTGCAGAGCGACGCGGGCGCCGACGCGATGCTGACCGACGCGGCGTTCGTCGAGGCGGGCGCGCAGATCGCGAAGGACACCGACGAGGTGTGGCATAGCGACGTGGTCGTCACGATCGCGCCGCCGGACCCACAGGCGATCCGCGGGCTCGGCTCGGGCTCGATCCTGATCGGCTTCCTGGCGCCGCTGACAAGCCCGCAGACGACGAGCGCGCTAGCGCAGGCGAAGGCGACGGCGTTCGCGATGGAGGCGATCCCGCGCATCTCGCGCGCGCAGGCGATGGACGCGCTGTCCTCGCAGAGCAACGTCGCCGGCTACAGGGCGGCGCTGCTGGGCGCGGAGGAGATCGGCCGCTTTTACCCGATGCTGATGACCGCCGCCGGCACGATCCCGCCGGCGAAGGTGCTCGTGCTTGGCGTCGGCGTCGCCGGGCTGCAGGCGCTCGCGACCGCCAAGCGCCTCGGGGCGCGCACGACCGGCTACGACGTGCGCCCGGAGGTCGCCGAGCAGGTCGAATCGCTCGGGGCGCAGTGGCTCGACCTCGGTCTCGAGGCCAGCGGCGAGGGTGGCTACGCGCGCGAGCTCACCGACGAGGAGCGCGCGCGCCAGCAGCAGGCGCTGACAGACGCGATCAAGGGCTTTGACGTGGTGATCACGACCGCGCTCGTGCCCGGGCGCCCGGCGCCGAAGCTCGTGACCGCCGAGGCCGTCGAGGGCATGAAGCCGGGATCGGTGATCGTCGACCTAGCCGGCGAGGCGGGCGGCAACTGCGAGCTGACCGAGCCCGGCGAGACCGTGGTGCGTCACGACGTCAAGATCGTCTCGCCGCTGAACCTGCCGGCGACGATGGCCGAGCATGCCTCGCAGCTGTTCGCGCGCAATGTGCAGGCGCTGCTCGAGCTGTTCGTCGGCGACGATGGAGCGCTGCAGCTCGACTTCGACGATGAGATCGTCAAGGGCGCGTGCATCGTGCACGACGGCGAGATCGTCAATCCCGGCGCAAAGGCGGCCGTCGATGCGGCGGGCGCGAGCTCCGGAGGGGCCTCCTGATGGTCCTCGCGAGCACGCTCACGACGAACCTCGCGATTCTCGTGCTGGCGGGGTTCATCGGCTTCGTGGTCATCTCGAAGGTGCCGAACACACTGCACACGCCGCTGATGTCGGGCACCAACGCGATTCACGGCATCGTGCTGCTCGGCGGCCTGCTAATCGTCGGCCTGTCGGGCAACGGTGCGTTCAACAAGGTGATCCTCGTGATCGCGATCGCCTTCGGCACGATCAACGTCGTCGGTGGCTTCCTCGTGACCGACCGGATGCTCGAGATGTTCAAGTCCAAGCCCGGCGCGCGCGACGCCGGTAAGAGCGGGCGGGACGCCAGTAATGGTCCAGCGGATGGTGCCGGCGAGGAGCCCAAGCCATGAGCGCGCCGCCCCTCGCCACCTCCTTCCTGCAGGACCCGAGCTTCCTCGACGTCCTCTACATCGTCGCCTTCGCGCTGTTCATCCAGGGGCTGCGCGGGCTGTCAGGGCCGACGACGGCGGTGCGCGGCAACCGCATCGCGGCGGTCGGGATGGGGATCGCGGTGATCGCAACGCTGCTGAACCGCAACGAGGGCAACTGGGGCCTGATCGCGCTTGGGATCGCGCTCGGCGCGGCCGTCGGCGTACCCGCGGCGCGCCAGGTGAAGATGACCGCGATGCCGCAGATGGTCGCGCTGTTCAACGGCGTCGGCGGCGGCGCGGTGTTCCTGATCTCGTGGTCGGAGTTCCGCCTCACCGATGGCTACACCGGCACCGCCACGTACATCACGATCTTCTCGCTGTTCGCCGCGATCGTCGGCTCTGTCTCCTTCTGGGGGTCGAACATCGCCTTCGGCAAGCTCCAGGAAATCATCCCCGGGCGCCCGATCAGCCTAGGGTCGGCCCAGCAGATCGTCAACCTGCTGCTGCTGATCCTGGCCGTCGCTGCCGGCGTTGACATCGCCGCGGGCGCCCACTCCGAGCTGCTGTTCATCGGCATGTTGATTTGCGCGGCGCTGCTCGGCAACGCCGTCGTGCTGCCGATCGGCGGCGCGGACATGCCGGTCGTGATCTCGATGCTGAACGCGTTCACGGGCCTGTCGGCAGCGGCGACGGGGATCGCGCTGAACAACCCCGCGCTGATCGTCGCCGGCATGATCGTCGGCGCCTCCGGCTCGATCCTGACGAACCTGATGGCCGTCGCGATGAACCGCTCGATCCCCGCGATCATCGCCGGCGGCTTCGGCGGCGGTGGGGCGGTCGAGGGCGCAAGCGGCGCGGGCGAGCACGCGGGCACGGTGCGCTCCACCACGGCCGCCGACGCCGCCATCCAGCTCGCGTACGCCAACCGCGTGATGATCGTCCCTGGCTACGGCATGGCGGTCGCCCAGGCGCAGCACGCTGTGCGCGAGCTGACCAAGGCGCTTGAAGCGCGCCAGGTCGAGGTTAGTTTCGCGATCCATCCCGTCGCCGGGCGCATGCCCGGGCACATGAACGTGCTGCTGGCCGAGGCCGACGTCCCATATGACCAGCTCGAGGAGATGGAGGAGGCCAACCAGGAGTTCGGTCGAACCGACGTCTCGCTCGTGATCGGCGCCAACGACGTCACCAACCCGGCCGCCAAGAACACGCCGTCCTCGCCGATCTACGGCATGCCGATCCTCGAAGTCTCAGAGAGCCATTCGGTGATCGTCATCAAGCGCTCGATGAACCCCGGCTTCGCAGGCATCGAAAACGAGCTCTACTACGAGCCGGAGACGACGATGCTGTTCGGCGACGCCAAGACCGCCGTCAGCGAGATCACCGCCGAGCTCGCCAACATCTGAGGATCCGGAGGGTGCATGCACCGTGCGCGCGGGTGCACATGTGTTGTTCGTGAGCCGAGTCCCTGAGGGTGCACGCACGCCGCGGGCGGTCACATGTGCGTCTTCGCCAGCCGAGTCCGGAGGGTGCATGCACCCTCCGGCGGGGCGGCACATGTGCCGCCCCGAAGACAGGCCGCATGCGGCCTGTCTCAGGCGGCGCATGCGCCGCCTGAACCGCAGGAGACGCGTGGTGGGTCTGCGAGACTGCGCTGGTGATCGAGCGCAGCCAGGCTCTTGCGGCCCTCGCGCACGACGAGTTCGACGTGGTGGTCGTCGGCGGCGGCATCACCGGCGCCGGCGTGGCGCTGGACGCGGCCACGCGCGGCTACAGCGTCGCGCTACTCGAGCGCGCCGACTACGCCTCGGGGACCTCCAGCCGCTCGAGCAAGCTGGTCCACGGCGGGCTGCGCTACCTGCAGCACTTCGACCTCGGGCTTGTGCGCGAGGCGCTGCTGGAGCGCCAGCTGCTGGTCGCGCTGGCGCCGCACCTCGTGCGCCCGCTGCCACTGGTTGTGGCCGCGTTCGAGGGGGCCCACCCCGACCGGATGGTGGGCGTGGGCCTGAACCTGTATGACGTGATGGCCGTCGACCGCGACCGTCTGCGTTCGCGGCGCGGCAGGCGCGGCCGAGCCGAGCGTTCGGCGGGCGATGACTCGCCAGAGCCCGACGACGGCGCCGTGGCGGGCACAGCCCGCGTGGGGGGACAGACGAGCGACTCCTGGAGCCCCGCGCGCCACCGCATGATCTCCGGCGAGGAGGTCGTGGAGTTGCTACCCGCGCTCGCCGGGCGCGAGCCAACGAGCGGCTATCTCTTCTACGACTGCCAAACCGACGACGTGCGCCTGGTGCTGACCGTGCTCGGTGAGGCCGAGCGCTTCGGCGCCGTTTGCGCCAACCGCGTCGGTGTCACCGCGCTGCTCGAGCGCGACGGCCGCGCCGCCGGCGTGCACGCGCGCGACGCTGAGAGCGGTGAGCGCTTCGAGGTGCGTGCCGCCAACGTGATCAATGCCACTGGCGTGTGGGCGGACGAGCTGCGCCCGCAGGAGCTCCACGACGAGGCCGAGCTGCCGCGCATCCGGCCGAGCCGCGGCACGCACCTGACGATCAGGCACGAGGACCTGCCATTGGTCGGCGGTGCGATCGTCCCGGCGGGCAGCGGGCGTTCGATCTTCGCGCTGCCATGGCTCGGCCACACGCTCGTGGGGACCACCGACAACGACTACGAGGGCCCGCTCGACCACATCCAGCCTTCCGGCGAGGACATCGCCTACCTGCTGGACGCGATCAACGCCTTCTTCGGCACCGAGCTCACGCCCGGCCAACTAACCGGGGCGTTCGCGGGCGTGCGGCCGCTGATCTCGACGGGCGACCCCAAGAAGTCGGTCGACATCTCGCGCAAGGCCGAGCTGTACGAGACCTCGTCCGGGATGATCACGATCACCGGCGGCAAGCTCACGACATGGCGGCGGATGGCGAAGATGACCGTAGATCGCCTCGTCGAGCGCGACGCCCGCGACGCCCCCTGCCGCACACAGGAGATCCCGCTCGGGCAAGCGATCTCGGTAGAGGAGCTGCCGCTCGTCGAGGGTGTGCCAGCGGCCTCCTACCAGGCGCTCGCCTCCCGCTACGGACACGCGGCACACGACGTGCTCGCGCTGGCGTCTGAGCGCGGGGAGCTGGCGCAGCCGATCGTCGCGGGACTGCCGGACCTGCTCGCCGAGGCGGCACTCGCGGCGCGCCGCGAGCAGGCGCGCAGCATCGGCGACGTGCTGCTCAGGCGCACTCGCCTGGGGTTGCTGGCCGCGCGCGAGCTGACCGACACTCGGGGCGGACCGGGCGAGCTTGCGCCGGGCGCTCGCAACGCGCCGGATTCCTGCGAGCATCCCGCGCCGGTGCTGCGCGTGGGCGAGGTGCTCGCGCGCGAGCTGCAGTGGAGCCGCGAGCGCCTGGAGCTCGAGTTGGATCGCTTCGCCGAGGAGGCCGCCGCAGAGGGGATCGCCGCAACCCCAGCCTGTCCCCGTACGGGGGAGCTCGCCGAGGACGTACACGCAGGCGGCTCGCCGCAGCCGAGCGCGATGCCGTGAGCACGCCCACGTACAGCGTCGCCGCATGCGGGCTGACGCTCGAGCTCCCCCACAGGGGGACACCCTCTGGGGCGCAGGCAGGCGGCGCGCGGCCGTGGCTGATGGGGATCGTCAACGCCTCGCCCGACTCCTTCAGCGACGGCGGGCGCTACTCGAGCCTCGACGCGCAGGTGCAGCTCGCGCAGGAGCTGCTCGGCGCGGGCGCCGACATCCTCGACGTCGGCGGCGAGTCGGCATCGACCGGGCGCCCGCCCGTGGAGGTGGGCGAAGAGATCGAGCGCGTCGTCCCGCTCATACAGCGGCTGGCGGACGAGCTGGGGGCGATCGTGTCGGTGGACACCTACAAGCCGGCTGTCGCGCGCGCGGCGATCGCGGCAGGGGCAAGGATCGTCAACGACGTCAGTGGCTTGCGCGACGTCGAGCTCGCGGACGTGTGCGCGCAGAGCGGCGCGGCGCTGGTGCTGATGCACACGCTCGCCGCGCCGCGTGAACGCCTGCAGGACGCTGAGCTCTACGGCGACATCACCGGCGAAGTGCTGGCCTTCCTACGCGAGCGCATGGCGCTCGCGATCTCCCGTGGCGTGGCAGCTGAGCAGCTGATCGTCGATCCCGGTCCCGACTTCGCCAAGACGCCCGCGCAGACGATCCGCCTGCTCGCCGAGGTCGGGCGTCTGCAGGAGCTCGGCCGGCCACTTTTGATGGCGATCTCGCGTAAGGACTTCATCGGCGCGCTCACCGGCCGCGCGCCCCGCGCGCGTCTCGCCGGCACGCTGGCCGCGCTCGCCCACGGCGTGCGGCATGGCGCTCACATCTTCCGTGTGCACGACGTCGCCGCCGCGGCCGATTTTCTGGCGGTCCAGGCGGCGCTCGCGCGCGAGGCCGAGGCCGGCAGGGATCTCGCGCTGGCCGAGGACATCCGCTACGAGAGCGCCGGCGGCGACTGACATGGCGGGACGCGTCGCGGCGAGCGCGCCGGGCAAGCCGCTAGGCTAAAGGCCATCCACGGGTGCCCGTCGCTGTCCAACGCGCCGGGACGCCAACCGCCCCGCCACTACGAAAGAGGGATCATCAGATGACAGTTCTCGAGCGCTCCGAGCTGGAGGCCAGCCCGCTGGCCGATCTGCACGCAATCGCTGACCAGCTCGGCCTAGAGGGCTTTAGGCGGCTGCGCAAGGCCGACCTGATCGCCGCGATCCTCGGCGAGACGGGGTCCGGCGGCGACGGGCCCAGCCCTGGAGATGACCGGGCCGCTGAGCCCGAGCACGACCAGACCGACGGTGCCCAGCGCCCGCGCACCCCAAGGGGCACAGGCAGGCGCCGCCCGGTGCGCTCCCGCCGCTCGCGCGAGGGTGCCTCCGGGCACGTCGACGAGGGTGACCCTGCGACCTCGGGGGACTCCTCGATGGATGAGGACGCCGACTCCTCGCGTGCCGGTGCCGAGCAGGACGCTGCAGGCGGAGCTCGCCGTGGGCGCCGACGTGGCGCTCGCAGCGGCTCTGGCGGGGCAGACGCGCCCGCGCCGGCGCGGGCACGCGGCGAAGGCGATGCCGAGGTCGGCGAGAGCGCCGGGCGGATCGCCGCCGGCGTGGTCGAGGTGCTCGGCAACGGTTCCGCGTTCCTGCGCGTCGATCCTCCCGAGCCCTCCGACGAGGATGTCTACATCTCCGCTGCCCAGGTGCGCCGCTGCGAGCTCGTCTCCGGCGACCGGGTCACCGGACCGGTGCGTACGCCGCGGCGCTCGGAGCGCTACCCGTCGCTGGTTCGCATCGACACGATCAACGGTGCGTCCGCGGACGCCGTCTCCGACGGAGTTCGCTACGACGAGCTGCCGGTTGACTGGCCGCGCGAGCGCGTGGCGCTCGGCGCCCAGGACCCGACACTCGAGGCGATCGAGTGGATGACCCCGCTCGGCCTCGGCTCGCGCGTTGTGATCGTCGGAGCCAGGCAGGCGGGCAAGTCCGAGACGCTGCGCCGGGTGCTGGAGTCAGTCCACGGGCGCGAGGAGCTCGACGTCAGCCTCGTGCTCGTCGGCGCCAGGCCCGAGGAGATCGCCCAGGCGCAGGAGGGCCCCGTCGCTCCCGTCGCGGCGCTCAGCTTCGCCGCATCAGCAGACTCCCAGGATCAAGCGGTCGAGCGCGCGATCGACGCGGCAAAGCGTGTGGCCGCGCGCGGTGGCAACGCGCTCGTCGCGATTGACCACCTCGACGGGCTGCACCCGCACGCGGCGCGCAAGGCGTTGGCCGCGGCGCGCAACCTGCGCGACGGCGGCTCGCTGACCGTGATCGCGATCGCCGAGCGCCCGCTCGGTGGCGAGACGACCGTGATCGCGCTCGACGCAACGCTCGCCTGCACCGGCGCGCAACCGATCCTCGACCTCGCCAGCAGCGGCACGATCAAACCCGAGCTGCTCGTCGGCGAGGAGAACGCCGAGACGATCACCCGCGCCCGCGCGGTGGCCGTCGAGGCCGCCAGCTGAGACTCGCCCGGTCTCTGAACCGCGCGTCTAGCGGCGGTACGCTACGCGGTTCCAGCTGGGCTCGGGGGCGAGCTCGATCGGCTCGCCGCCGCGGGTGTAATCGCCGTCTCGCGCGTCTGCGGCCGGCTGCACGTAGCCGAAGGCGCCCGTCTGCTCGTCAAAGCTGACGCCCAGCTCGCCCTCCTTAACCCGCTGGTCGAGCCACGCGCCCCTGAAGACGAGGCGCCGCAACCAGTGCACGAGCGAGCGCTCTGCCGGCCCGACCAGCTCCGGCCAGCAGTCGTTGACGTGTTCGCCGAGACCCGACGCTGGGTCGAGGATCTCGCCGTTGACGGCGAGGTTGACGAGGTCTTCGAGCTCCTCGCCGCCGAGCCGCCCGCCCACGAACCCGAGCTTTAGCGCCGCCTGCTCGCAGCGCTCGGAGAAGTCCGCCTCGTTGAACGTAAAGCGAAGCTCGCCGTATTCCAGGACGAAGTCCTCACCCGAGTCGTAGTTTTCGCGTCGCGCGGTTTCCATTTGACCGTCGGAAGCATACGTCGGGTTCCTGCTTTCGCGGTGATGGTGCACAGGATTTTGCACCGCAGGTGGCCATCGATAGCCTCTCGGGCCGATGGCACGCCTATCGGAGCACGGATTGCGCAAGTCGGTCGGCGTCTCGGGGATGTTCGCGACCGCGTACGGCAACGTCGGCTCCTCGATCTACTACGCGCTCGGGCTCGTCGCTGCCCATGCGCTGGGCCTTACGCCGCTGGTGTTTGTGTTCGCGGGCGGCCTGTTCGCGCTGACCGCGAAAACGTACGCGGAGGGCGCCTCGATGTTCCCCGAAGCGGGCGGCTCCTCCTCGTTCGCGCGTCACGCTTTCGACGACGTCGTCTCTTTCTTCGCCGGCTGGGCGCTGAGCCTCGACTACATCCTCACGATCGCGATCTCCGCGTTCTTCGTGCCTCATTACCTCAGCGCGTTCCCGGGCCTGGGCGCGCTCAAGCACAACCCGGACGACATCTTCGGAGGGCTGATCGTCGTCGGCCTACTCGCGTGGCTGAACATCCGCGGGCTGGGAGAGTCGGCGAAGCTGAACATCGTCCTCGCGCTGCTCGACCTCTCGACGCAGATCCTGTTGGCGTGCATCGGCATCGCGCTGGTCCTGAACCCGCATCTGCTGATCAACCAGGTCCACCTGGGCTCGGTGCCGAGCTGGAAGGAACTGATCTTCGCGCTGTCGCTTGCGATGCTCGCGTATACGGGCATCGAGACCGTTGCGAATATGGCCGAGGAGTCCAAGGATCCCGGCAAGCAGGTGCCGAAGGCCGTCAACCTTGTAGTGCTCGCGGTCCTCGGCGTATACGCGGGCATCTCGGTCGTCGCGCTCTCGGCGCTGCCGGTGCTCCACCACGGCATCGGCTACAGCGCGGAGCTCAAAGAATCGTTCAAAACTCCCGGCTATGCAACCTCGCTTGGCGGCTTCTTCGAAAACGACCCGATGCTCGGCGTCGTCGAACACCTCGGGCTGCACGGCACCGTCCTGAAACTGTCCAGGTACTACCTCGGGATCCTCGCTGCGACGATCCTGTTCATCGCGACCAACGCCGGCATGATCGGCATCTCGCGCCTGTCGTGGT
The DNA here is from genome assembly GCA_963735615.1 of uncultured Solirubrobacteraceae bacterium. GTDB lineage: Bacteria > Actinomycetota > Thermoleophilia > Solirubrobacterales > Solirubrobacteraceae > Palsa-744. The sequence goes on along the minus strand of CAVTLO010000001.1, from coordinate 192,536 downwards.
CGCTATCCGAGCACCGCCAACTGCCGGCGCTGTTTTCGCAACTGCACTCCAAGTACCGCACGCCGTGGTTCACGTTGATCTTCTTCTCGATGCTCGCGAGCACGCTGATCATCTACGGCAACACTGAAGTCCTCGGCAACTTGTACTCGTTCGGCGCGATGCTTTCGTTCACGACCGCGCACGCGGCGATCGTCAGGCTGCGCATCAGCGACCCCGATCGCGAGCGCCCGTACCGTACGCCGTGGGGTGTACGCATCAAAGGCTCAGTGATCCCGCTGGCGGCGGTGATCGGCGGTATCGGCACGGGCGCCGCTTGGGTCGCCGTGACCGTCCTGCACACGGAGGCCAAGATCGTCGGTATCCCGTGGATGGTGATCGGCATGGGCGGCTACTTCATCTACCGCAAACGCCAGGGCCTGGATCCCCGCAAGAGCTACAAGATCGCGCACGCGGAGCGCCCGCCCGACTTCGAGGAGCTCGAGTACAAGACCGCACTCGTGCCGATCTTCGGTGACGACGTCAGTGCCTCTGCGCTCAGCAGCGCCGCCAAGCTGATCGGCGAGGACGGCGTCGTCTACGCCATCTACGTGCTGCCCGTGCCAAGCCAGCTGTCGCTCGAGGCGGGTCTTGAAGAGGAGGAGGCGCATGGCCGCTCGGTGCTCGAGAGCGCCCGCATCCAGGCCAGGCGCGCAGGCATCAAGATCCACACCGGCCTGATCCGTACGCGCAACCCCGGCGCGGCGCTCGTCGAAGAAGCCCAACGCGTCGGCTCCGACGTGATCTACTGGTCGGCGATCCACGCGCCCGCCGGCGAGCAGCGCATTGGCCCGACCGCCGCCTACCTGCTCAGCAAGCGGCCCTGCCGCGTGATCATCGAGACCGAGAACCGACCGCCCGTGCGGCCGGAGCGCGTGCCCGCTACTGCGTGAGCGCCGAGCGCAGCGCCGGCTCGAGCTGCGGCTGGGCGAACTCGTAGCCGAGCACCAGCGCTTTCGCTGGCATCACGCGCGCGCCGGTCGTCACAATCTCGGCCATCTCGCCATACAGGGCGCGCAGCGCGAGCCCCGGCACCGGCACCAGCGACGGACGCCCGAGCACCCGGCCGAGGACGCGCGAGAAGGCGCGGTTGGGAACCGGGTCTGGCGCGGTCGCGTTGACGGGCCCGCTCCAGCGCTCGTCGGTGAGCGCCGCGAGCATCATCCCGACGACGTCCTGTGCGTGGATCCACGACATGTACTGGTGCCCGCCCGCCACGGGGCCACCGACGCCGAGCTTGAACGGGGGCAGCATCTTTGCGAGCGCGCCACCGGCACGGTCGAGCACGACGCCCGTGCGCAGTTGCACGACGCGCGTGCCGAGCTCTCGCGCCGCGGCGGCGGCGGCCTCCCACTCGACGCACACCCGCGCGAGGAAGTCGCTCCCGGGCGGGGCGTCCTCGTCGAGCGGCTCCTCGCCGTGCGCTCCGTAGATGCCCGTCGCCGAGGAGCTGAGGAGCAGCGGCGGGCGCGTCTGCGCGAGCGCGAGGCCTTCGACGAGGTTGCGCGTCCCGAGCGCCCGGCTGTCGCGGATCGCGCGCTTGACCTTCGCGCTCCAGCGCTGCGCGACCGGCTCGCCCGCGAGGTGCAGAACGGCGTCGCGCGCCTCCAGCGCCTGGACCGGCGCCGGTTCGGCGAGCGGGTCCCAGCCCACGGCCTCGACGTCTCCGAGCCGCGCCCGTGCACGGTCGGCGTCGCGTGTCAGCACCGTCACCTGCGCATCGCGCTCGCGCAGGGCGGCCACGAGCGAGGCTCCGATCAGGCCCGTCGCCCCGGTGACGGTGACGCGCATGGCACACATGCGCTCAGCCTCTCACACGCGCCCGTCGACCACCTGCGCGCTTGAGGAGCCCCCGGTGACCGCGTCGCCCTGCGCGAAGCCGACCTCCTGGCCGGCGAGTGCGGTGCCGGCCGCGCGCGCCTGCTCGGCGACCGCGGCGGCGACCGCGGGGGCGACGTCGCGGTTGAACACCGATGGGATGATGTAGTCCTCGCGCAGCTCGCTCTCGTCCACAATCGCCGCGATCGCGTGTGCGGCGGCCATCTTCATCGCCTCGGTGATCGCCGGCGCGCGCACGTCCAGCGCGCCGCGAAAGATCCCCGGGAAGCAGAGGACGTTGTTGATCTGGTTGGGGTAGTCCGAGCGCCCGGTCGCCATGATCCGCACGTATGGCGTCGCCTCCTCGGGGTTGACCTCGGGGTTCGGGTTGGCCATTGCGAACACCATCGCGTCCTTGTTCATCCGCGCCAGCGCGTCTGCCGGCAGCGCGCGGGCGCCGGAGACGCCGATCAGCAGATCGGTGCCGTCGATCACCTCCGCGGGCGTGCCCGCGCGGCAGTCAGGGTTGCTGCCCTGCGCGAACCAGCGCTTGACCTTGTTCATCGACCCGTCCAGGTAGTCCTCGCGGCGCATGTGCACGACGCCGCGGGAGTCGGCACCGACGATCTTGCTCACACCGGCGGCGAGCAGGATCTTGGCGACGGCGATGCCGGCTGCGCCCAGCCCGATGATCAGCACGTTCAGATCCTCGAGGCTGCGTCCGGTGAGCTTGACGGCATTCAAGAGCGCCGCAAGCACGACCACGGCGGTGCCGTGCTGGTCATCGTGGAAGACGGGGATGTCGAGCTGCTGCTTAAGCTGCTCCTCGATCTCAAAGCAGCGCGGCGCGGAGATGTCCTCCAGGTTGATTCCACCCAATCCGGGCGCCATCAGCTTGACCGTCCGCACGATCTCATCGGCGTCGGTCGTGTCAAGGCAGATCGGGAACGCGTCGACGCCGGCGAACTCCTTGAACAGGCAGCACTTGCCCTCCATCACCGGCATCGCCGCGCGCGGGCCGATGTCGCCGAGGCCGAGCACCGCGGTGCCGTCGGAGACGACCGCGACGGTGTTGCGCTTGATCGTGTACTGGAACGCCTTGTCCTGGTCGTCGGCGATCGCCCGGCAGACGCGCGCCACACCCGGGGTGTAGACCATCGAGAGGTCATCGCGCGTCTTCAGCGGATGCTTGTTGCTCTGTTCGATCTTGCCGCCGACGTGCAGCAGGAAGGTGCGGTCGGTCGTGTCGATCACCTCGGCGCCGGCGATCGCGTCGATCGCCTCGAGGATGCGCGCCCAGTGCTCGCGCCCGGAGGCATCGACGACGACGTCGCGCAGGCTGCTGCCGCCGTCGACCTCGACGAGATCGACCGCATCGACCATCCCGCCGGCGTCGCCGATCGCGCTCGTCACCTGCCCGAGGATGCCTTGGGAATCGTCGAGCTTGACGCGGATCGTCAGGCGGTATTGCGCGCTTGGGGTGGCGCTCATTTGCGGGGCTCCTCGGTCATTGGCGGGAGGGGATGTTAGGCGGTCTCCCGTCCTACGGCGCGACTCGTAGAGTGCGCAGTCGTGAACGCAGAGCGCCGACTGTTCCTGATCGACGGGCCAAGCCTCGTCTACCGCGCCTTCTACGCGCTGCCCGAGTCGATCGCGACCTCGACGGGCGTACCCACCAACGCGATCTTCGGGTTTGCCTCGATGCTCGTGAAGATCGTCACCGAGTACGGCGTGCAGCCGACCGTCGTCGGCTGGGACGCGGGGACCTCGGGACGCACGGAGCTGTTCGCCGAGTACAAGGCCCAGCGCCGGTCGCGACCGGACCTGCTCAAGCAACAGTGGCCCGCGATGGAACCGCTGGTCGAGGCGTTCGGCTACAGCAACGTACGGATCGAGGGCTACGAGGCCGACGACGTGATCGCCTCGCTCGCCGAGCGCGCGCTGCAGGCCGACCCGCCGGTGCCGGTGATGATCGTGACCGGCGACCGCGACGTCTTCCAGCTGATCGACGAGCGCGGTCTGGTCAAGGTGATGGCGACCGCGCGCGGTATCACCGAGACGAAGATCTACGACCGCCAGGCGGTGATCGACCGCTACGGCATCCCGCCGGAGCTGATCCCAGACTTCTACGGCCTCAAGGGCGACACCTCCGACAACATTCCCGGCATCCCGGGGATCGGCGACAAGACCGCCAGCGAGCTGATCCAGCGCTTCGGCTCGCTCGAGGATGTGCTCGCGCACATAGACGACATCAAAGGGGCCAAGCGCAAACAGAACCTGATCGAGCACGCTGAGGATGCGCGCGTGTCCAAGCGCCTGGCGACCGTCCAGCGCGACGTGGCGGTCGACTTCGACATTGCCGCCGAGGCGGTCCGCGAGCCCGACCGCTCGCGCGTACGCGAGGTCTTTCGCGAGTACGAGCTGCGCGACCCGCTGCGGCGCCTGGAGGAGGCGCTTGGCGACCCCGAGACGGCTGCGCCCGCGCCGGCGGCCGATGTGCTGCTGACGGCGCGCGTGATGGAGGGTGGCGTCGCTGACATCGAGCGCCTCGGCGCCGGCGATGGCGAGCTGTGCCTGATCGTGCGCGCGAGCGAGCCTCCCGAGGGCGCGCTGTTCGCCGACGGGGCCCCCTGGCGCTTCGCGGCCGCCGCCGGCGGAGAGGTGCTGATGGGCGACTGCGACGGGCCTGAGGAAGTGGTCGCCGCTTGCGGCGCGCGCATGGTCATCGCCCACGACGCGAAGGCGCTCGCGCTCGTGCCGCCGGGCCTCGTGCACGATACGCTGCTGGGCGCATATCTGCTCGAGCCAGCACGGCGCGGCTATCCGCTGGCGGAGCTGTGCGAAGAGCGGGGTCTCGCGACCGACCTCGCAGACCCCGTCGCCTCCGACGCGGTACGGCTGGGGGTGCTCGCCGACTGGCAGCGCGAGCAGATTGCCGAGCGCGGCCTGGAGGCCGTGATGGCGGACATCGAGCTGCCGCTCGTGGTGGTGCTGCGCGAGATGGAGCTGCTGGGGGTGAGGCTCGACCTCGAGCGCCTGGCAGAGATCACCGCGCGTGTGCATAAGGAGATCGATGCCCTGGAACGAGAGATATTCAAGCTCGCGGGCGAGGAGTTCCTGATCGCCTCGCCGCAGCAGCTGGGGGAGATCCTGTTCGAGCGGCTCGGGCTCTCGCGCAAGCGCCGCGGCAAGACCGGCTACTCGACCGACGCGCGCGTGCTGCAGGCGATCCGCTCCGAGCACGAGATCATCCCCAGGATCGAGCGCTGGCGCGAGCTCTCGACCTTGATCAAGACCTACTTGGACGTCCTGCCCGAGCTCGTCGACGCGCGCTCGCGCATCCACACGACGTTCCTGCAGGCGGTCGCCCAGACAGGGCGGCTGTCGAGCACCAACCCGAACATGCAGAACGTACCGATCCGCACGCCGCTCGGCCGCGAGATCCGCGGCTGCTTCGAGGCCGAGGAGGGCAGCGTGCTGATCTCCGCCGACTACTCGCAGATCGAGCTGCGCGTGCTCGCCCACGTCGCCGGCGAGCCCGCCCTGATGGAGATCTTCGCGCGCGGCGAGGACGTGCACACGGCGACCGCATCAAGGGTATTCGGCGTGGAGCCGGACGAGATCGATCCGGGCATGCGCTCGAAGGCCAAGATGATTAATTATGGGATCGTCTACGGACTCTCCGACTTCGGGCTAGCAGACCGTCTGAACATCGCGCGCGAGGAGGCAAAGGAGTTCATCGACACCTATCTCGAGCGCTTCCCGCGCGTCGCGGAGTTCATGGCCGCGACGATCGAGCAGGCCAAGGAGGAGGGCCACGTGAAGACCCTGTGGGGCCGCCGGCGCCAGATCCCCGAGTTGCGCGCCCGTAACTACCAGGTACGCACGCTCGGTGAGCGCCTGGCGGTCAACACCATCATCCAGGGCACCGCCGCGGACATCATCAAGCTCGCGATGGTTCATTGCCACAGCGCGCTCGCGCAGTCGAAGCTAAAGACGCGCCTGCTGCTGACGATCCACGACGAGCTGCTGTTCGAAGGCCCGCCCGGCGAGGCCGCCGACGCACGCGAGCTGATCGAGCGCGAGATGGTCGGCGTATGGGATGGGCGCGAGCCGCCGCTGGCCGTGGACATCGGCACAGGCCGAACCTGGTTGGAAGCCAAGTGACGCGGGGCCTCGCGGTCCTCGTCGGCGTCGGCGCCGGTTGCCTGGTGGGGATGCAGGCGCCGATCAACTCGCGCCTGGGCAAGACGGTGGGCAGCTTGCAGGCAGCGACGTTCTCGTTCCTCGTCGGTACGGCGGTGCTGCTCTTGATCGCTGCGTTCGTGCGCGGCGGGCTGGGCAGCCTCGGGCAGGTCCGCCAGGTGCCGTGGTGGGCGCTCGTCGGCGGGCTGCTTGGAGCGGTGTACGTGACTGTGGCACTGATCGCCGTGCGAACGCTCGGCGCGAGCGGCCTGACCGCGGTCGTGATCGCCGGTCAGCTGGCGATCTCACTGGCGATCGACCGCTTCGGGCTGTTCGGGATCGCCAAGCAGCACATCGACGCCTCGCGCGTCGTCGGGCTCGTGCTGCTCGTGGTCGGGGTGGTGCTGGTGGTGCGCAAGTAGCTCAGCCGAGCGCCTGCTCGAAGCCCTCGCGCCAGCTCGCGTAATGCGGCTGCCAGCCGAGTTCGCGCTTGATGCGCGCGTTGCTGGCGCCGCGCAGCTCGTTCATCATTTCCACGGCGACCGGACCGGCCGCGAGCCGTCCGACCCATGCCGGGACGCGCCAGGGTGTGGGCGCGCCGACGGCGCGTGTGTAAACGGGCATCCACTCGCGGATCGCAGCCGGCTCGTCGTCGACGACGTTGTAGATCGCTTGGCCGCGGCGCTCCAGCGCCGCCACGGTGGCGCTCGCCGCGTCCTCGACGTGCACGAACGAGAACACGCCCGCGCCCGCGCCCACGATCGGCAGGCGCCGGCGGCGTAGGTTCGCGCGCCCACGACCCCTCCCGCGCAAACGCGCTGCCGGGACCGTACAGCTGGCCATAGCGCAGCACGATCCCGCCCGCGTCCAACAGCTGGCGCTCGAGCTCGGCGAGCGGCTCGACGATCGACGGCAGCGTCGCCGCGGCCAGCGGTGCGTCCTCGTCCTTGACGCGATCGCCCTCGGCAGCGTAGGCGAAGGCGATGCTCTCGCCGACAATCCGCTCCACTCCCGCCGCGCGCGCAGCGGCGACGAGGTTGCGCGTGCCCTCCCTGCGCAGGCGCCCGGTGCTCGCGGTATCCCGCTCGAAGCGGCGGATGTTGATCTCCTCCGGAAGGTCTGTCAGCAGGTGCACGATCTGCTCCGGTTGCGCCTCGGCGACTGTGCGGGCCAGGCGGTCGGCGTCATAGGCGTCGCACACGCACGCCTCGATCCCGCGCTCGCGCAGCGCGCCTGCCTTCTCCGCGGAGCGCGTCATCGCGATCGGCTCGTGGCCGGCCGCCGTCAGCTGCGGCAGTAGCGCGCGGCCGATCACCCCCGTCGCGCCCGCCACGAACACCCTCACGGCCGTGTCTCCAGCGCCGCGGCGCGCCACAGCCATGCGAGCAGCAAAGTCGCGGCAGCCAGCGAGAAGAAGTCGAAGTAACCGTTCCACGCCGGATGCGCCTTGTCGATGTCGATCAGATGGTTGACGCTGTGCAGCGCGTACTGGATCGTCGTCAGCGCCAGCACCGGCACGCGCCAGGATCTGCGGCTGACGGCGACCACCAGGCCGATGCCGATCGCGCCGTAGAAGCTCGCGACATCGCGGATGTAGTGCGGGTTGAATGCGCCGAAGGGGCCAACCGCGGTGTAGAAGGTATGGGGGCTCGCCGCCATCAGCAGCGCTAGGCCCACCTGGATCACGGCGAACGCAATCAAGCCGACGGTCACGGTCGAGGGGGCCGGGTCACGCAGCGTTGCCGTATCCGCGGGCTGCTCGTAGGCGGCGCTCACGTGATGCACGATATGGCCTCGATCCTGGCCTGCCGAGGTCCAGTTGGGCGGCGCGCGCCCGTACCAATGGATGCACGAATTCACGCTGTGGCGCGGCGAGACCGCGAGTGGTGAGCCTCGGCGCTCAGGACACCTCCGCCAGCGCCTGTGCGATCAGGCGCACGCCGTGCTCGATCGCGGGCTCTGACAGGTTGCCGTAGCCGAGCAGGATGCCCGGCACGCCGCCGTGCGCGAAGCGGTGCCAGGAGAGGGCCTCCATACCGACGCCGTGCGTGGCCGCCGCCGCCAACAGCGCGGACTCGCTCGTGGCGTCGGGGAGCTCGACGAGCTCGAACAAGCCCGCCGGCGTGCCGCGCGGCTGCCCCTCCGGCAGCCATTGCGCGAGCGCTGCCAGTAGCGAATCGCGGCGGGCCTGGTAGCGCAGGCGCATGCGGCGCACGTGCCTGTCGAGCTCGCCGCGTTCGATGAAGTCGCACAGCGCAAGCTGACCCACGACCTCAGAGCCGCCGTCCTCGATTGCCTTCGCCGAGATCAGCTGCCAGGCCAACCACGAAGGCAGCAGCATCCAACCCAGGCGCATCGCCGGCGCCAGACGCTTGCTGGCCGAGCCGATGTACAGCACCCGCTCGGAGGCCAGACCCTGCAGCGCGCCGACGGCGACGCGGTCGTAGCGGAACTCGGCGTCGTAGTCGTCCTCGATGATCAGCCGCTCCCCGTCCTCGGCCCATTCGATGAGCGCTGCGCGGCGCTCGCGGCTGAGTACCGCACCGGTCGGGAACTGGTGCGCGGGGGTGACAAGCACGGCGCGCGCGCCGCTGGCGGCGAGCGCCTGCACGTCGAGGCCCCGCTCGTCGACTCCCACCGGGATTGTCCGCACACCCGCCTGCTCGGCGATCAGACGGTGCATGTGCCAACCGGGGTCCTCCATCGCGATCGCCTCCACGCCCTGTCCATATAGCCAGCGGCACAGGATCGAGAAGCCCTGCATGAAGCCTGTGCACATGAGCATGTTCTCCGGGTCGGCGGCCGCGCCGCGCACGCGCCCAAGGTAGTCGGCGAGCGTTTCGCGCAGCCGCGGCACGCCGCGCGGGTCGCCGTAGCCGACGGCGTCGAGCGGCGACTCGCCGAGGGCGGCGCGCAGCGAGCGCAGCCAGCGGTCGCGCGGGAAGCCGGCGAGGTCGGGAAGCCCAGGATGGAAGTGGTAGGGGAAGCTCGGTAGCAGCGAGCGCGCGGGCGCCCGGGGGACGGCTGCGCGCGCGGCCCTGGCGACTCGCACGGCGGCGCCCTGGCGGGTCTCCAGGTAGCCCTCGGCGCTCAGCTGGCCGTATGCCTCGGTGACGACGCCGCGCGAGATCCCGAGCTCGCGTCGCCAGCCCGCGAGTGGACGGCAGCCGCGTGCCGGCGGGCAGGCGCCCGCGGCGGATGTTCTCGCGCAGCGCGCGCTCGAGCTGCTCGTGCAGCGGCAGCTCGCCGGAGCGGTCGAGTTCGACCAGCAGTTCCGGGCCCGTAACTGGTCCTTCTAGTCCGAGCATTACTGGAACTGTAATCCCGGACCAGTCCGGCGTAAGGTGATCGCTACAGCGACCACCCAGGAGGATCGTCATGAGCCTGCCGGACCGCAGTGCAAAGAGCATCGAGCGGCCGCAATCACGATCGTCGGAGGAGGTCTCGCGGGCCTGACCGCGGCGATCACCTGCGCGGAGGGCGGCGCGAGCGTGTCGCTGCTGGAGGCTCACGCCACGCTCGGAGGGCGCGCGCGCAGCAACGACGGCCCGTACAAGGCCAACTTCGGCCCCCACGCGCTCTACAAGGACGGCCCGCTCTGGAGCTGGATGGCCGAGCGCAAGCTGCTGCCGCGCTACGCCGGGCTGCCGCTGGCGGGCGTCAACTTTCGCTGGCAGGGCGAGCTCCGGCGCACGCCGCCGCTGGGCGCGCTCCCGTCGGTGCTGCGCCTGCGCGGCCGCGAGGCTCCGGTCGAGCTCGACTTCCGCACGTGGGCCGCGCGCCACACCGACGAGCGCACGGCGGCGATGCTGTCCGCGGCGGCCGGCGTGTACAGCTTCCACCACGACCCCGGCGCGCTGTCGGCCGCGTTCGTGTGGCCGCGAACGGTCCGCACGCTGCTCAGTCCGCCGCCGGTCGCGCGCTATCCGATCGGCGGCTGGAGCGCGTTGGTGAGCTCGCTGGAGGCTCGTGCGCGCGAGCTGGGCGTGGCGATCGAGACGGGCAGCGGCGTCGGTGCAGCTGCCCGAGCCGCCCGGTGATCGTCGCGACCGAGCTGGGCGAGGCGCGCGAGCTGCTGGCCGACGAGACGCCTGCGCTGGACGAGCGGCCACACGCTCTGCCTCGACCTCGCGCTACGCCACCGCCGTGGCGACCCCTTCGTCGTCTCCGACCTGGACGAGGCCGGGTGGATCGAGCGCTTCACCGCATCGCGACCCATCGCTCGCGCCCGCCGGCGAGGAGCTCGTGCAGGCACACATGCCGATCCGCCCAGGCGAGGACGCCGCGCTCGCAGCCACGCGGCTGGAGCAGCTGCTCGACGCGCTCGTTGCCCGACTGGCGCGAGCGCGAGACCTGGCGCCGGCGCCAGGTCATGGACGCGCGCAGCGGCGCGCTCGACATGCCCGGCACGAGCTGGCGCGACCGGCCGGCGGTCGATCGCGGCGACGGAGTCTTCCTCGCGGGCGACATGGTCGCCGCGCCCGGGCTGCTCGCGGAGGTCGCGTGGGCCAGCGCGATCGAGGCAGGCCGGCTTGCGCTGCGAGGCGGTGGCGGTCACCAGGCCGGCGTTGCGCCGGGTCGCCTGAGCCGCGCGCTCAGGGCGCCGCGGCGACGGCGAAGCGGGCCGACGAGGAGCGCCGATGACTGGCCGTGCACCGTCACAAACGACGGTGGCGCGATCGCCAGGTAGTTGCCGAACACCCAAGCTGTGAGCCGCCGGCTCTCGAAGGCGCGAACGATCTGGGTCATGGCGCGACTCGGCGTGATCTGACCGACGGCCCGCTGGACGTTCAGCAGCCAGCGGTATTTGCGCTCGTGCGAGTCCGAGAAGGCGCCGTAGCGTGCGAGCGCCTGTTCGCGTGTGCTACGGCCCTCGATCACCGCGCGCAGCTCGCGCCCGCAAGCCAGCCCGAAGTACAGCGCGGTACGGATGCCCTCGGCGGTCAGCGGGAGACAATGCCCGGCGGAGTCGCCGGCGAAGAACACGCCGTCCTCGACCGCGCGGCGCAGCTGGTGGGGGATCCAGTTGCCCTGGTAGCCGTCGGGCGGGGAGACCGAGGTCGTGGGCGAGCCGTACGGTCGGCTCCTTGACGTGGTGGCTAGGCCAGAAGGAGCCGATGCCGACGCGCAGCTCATCGCGTGCCGGGAAGCTCCAGCCGTAGCCAGCGCGAATGTAGCGGTGGTCGATCCACAGCTCCATCTCCTCGCCGTTGCCGCTGGGGTGTACCTCCAGTCCACGCGAGAGACAGGCGTTCGGCGGCTGGATTGGGGTCGCGTTAGAGAGCACGCGCCGCCAGCCGAGCGCGTCCACCACCAGCGGAGCGGTCAGCTCGCCCCGGTCGGTTTGGACGGTGCTCCCTTGGCGGCCGGTCACGGTGGCGGTCTCCAGCTCGAGCTCCGAACAGGCGGCCTGCTCCCAAAGGAGCGCGCACAGCTCGCGGTAGTCGAACGTGGAGAACGACCACGGCAGCGACCAGCGCGAGGTGCGATACGGGGTGTGGACGACCATCTCCTCGAAGCTCTGGCGCCAGGCGTCCATCAGATCGAGCGCGTGCATCCACTCCGTGGGCATCGCGCACGCCGAAGTCTGGCGCTCGCCGAGCTCGTAGCGGTCGATCACGAGCACCCTCGCGCCCGAGCCGGCTAGCTCGCGCGCCACCGCCAAACCGGCGAAGCTAGCGCCGCATACGAGCACGTCGCAGTCACGTTCCAAGCGGGTTCGCTGCTCTCCGCGCTTGGTCGCTCGCACAGGCATCTGGCCCGCAATGATACGGCTGCGCTACGCTTCGGCCGGTGCAAACGGTTGTAGAGAATCCTCAGGCCCGCGTGGTCGACGGGTCGAACGGGCTATTGCTCGAAGTCGACGGCCAGATCGTGCCCAACTACGACGCGACCTTCCGGCCGATCGAGGAGGGCGAGGTCGTCACCGGCCACGTCGTGCGGATCGACAAGGACGAGGTCCTCGTCGACATCGGCTACAAGTCCGAGGGCGTCATCCCCGCCAACGAGCTGTCGATCCGCAAGGCCGTCGATCCCAACGAGGAGGTCCACCTCGGCGAGGAGGTCGACGCGATCGTCATGACCAAGGAGGATCAGGACGGCCGCCTGATCATGTCGAAGAAGCGCGCACGCTTCGAGAAGGCGTGGCGGCGTATCGAAACCGCGGCCGAGTCCGGCGAGCCGGTCGAGGGCACCGTCATCGAGGTCGTCAAGGGCGGGCTGATCATCGATCTCGGCGTGCGCGGCTTCCTGCCGGCGTCGCTCGTGGACATCCGCCGCGTGCCCAACCTCGACGAATACATGGGCACGAAGATCGAGACGAAGGTGATCGAGCTCAACCGCTCGCGCAACAACGTCGTCCTGTCTCGCCGCGCGGTGCTCGAGGAGGAGCGCAAGGAGGTACGCCAGCAGATCCTCGACCGCCTGCAGCCGGGGCTGGTCGTGGAGGGGCAGATCTCCAACATCGTCGACTTCGGTGCGTTCGTCGACCTCGATGGCATCGACGGCCTGATCCACATCTCCGAGCTTTCCTGGTCGCACGTCAACCACCCGAGCGAGATCCTCAACATCGGCGACACGGTCAAGGTCAAGGTGCTTGATATCGACCGCGACCGCCAGCGCATCTCGCTCGGTCTGAAGCAGACCCAGGAGGACCCCTGGCAGCGGATCGTCGACACCTACAACGTCGGCGATGAGCTCGCCGGCAAGGTCACCAAGGTCGTCACGTTCGGCGCGTTCGTCGAGATCCTCGACGGCGTCGAGGGTCTCGTGCACATCTCCGAGCTTGCCGCGCACCACGTCGAGAGCCCGCGCGAGATCGTCCATCCCGGCGATGAGATCCGCGTAAAGATCCTCGAGATCGACTCCGAGCGCCGGCGCCTGTCGCTGTCGGCCAAGCGCGTCGAGGACCAGATCCTGCCGGTGTCGCGCCCGGGCGAGCCCGCCCGCGAGGCGGCCGCAGAGACTGGGGAGGAGACAGCGTCCGGGGAAGGCGAGGCGGTCGCAGAGGTTGTCCAGGACGCCGAGGCTGAAGCTGTCGAGGAGCTCGCTGAGGCGATCGAGGTGGCTGACGTCGTCGAGGTGAGCATCGAGGCGGAGGCGGTCGAGGAGCTGCTCGACGCCGCCGAGGTCGCCGAAGAGGCTGCCGATGCCCCCGCAACCGAGCAAGCCGTCGAGGCTACTGATGCCGTCGAGGCTCCTGAGGCAGTCGCGGCGCCCGAGCCGGCACAGGCCGAGCCCGCACAGGACGAGCCGGATGCACCTGCTGCCGAGCACGACCAGATTGCCGCCGGCGAGGCGGACGGCGAGTTGCCTGTCGTCGAGTCCGCCCAGCAGGACTGACACGACCCTGAGCGCCTCAGGGAAGGTGCAGCCGGCCGTGCCATTCGTGGGGTTGACCGGCGGTATGGGGTCAGGCAAGTCGACCGCGCTTGAGGCGCTGCGGCGGCTGGGAGCCGAGGTTCTCTCCAGCGACGCGGTCGTGCACGAGCTATACGAAGGCCAGCAGCTGCGCGACGCGGTGGTCGCCCGCTTCGGAGCCGACGTGGCTCCGGGGGGCGTCGTCGATCGGGCGGCAGTGGCGCGGCGGGCGTTTGCATCCGATCAGGACCGCACATGGCTGGAGGAACAGGTGTGGCCACTGGTGGGCGCCCGCGTCGCGGAATGGCTGCAGCGGGCACGCGCCACGCATCCCGCGCCCCCGGCCGCCGTGGTCGAGGTGCCGTTGCTATTCGAGGCGGGCCTGGACCAGCTGTACGACGCGACGATCGCGATCGTCGCCGAGGAGTCGCTGCGCGCTCAGCGGGCCTCTGCACGGGGGCACGCGCTGGTGGACGAGCGCGCCGCGCGCCAGCTCTCCCAGGAGGAGAAGGCGCGGCGGGCGACCTTCGTGGTGCACAACGACGGCAGCGAGCAGGATCTCGAACGCGAGCTGTCGGCGGTTCTTGGCAAGCTTGGAGGATGAGCCGCAGGGTCTTTGGTGCGTTCGCGGCGATCGTCGTGACGGCGCTGTTCGTGGGCGTCGTCGTCTCGATGCTCGACCATGTGGAGACGAACGTCGCGCTGCCCCTGAGCGACGCCGGCATCATCCGCGAACAGGCTGCCGCGAAGGACCTCGACCCGGCGCTGATCGCGGCCGTCATCTATGCCGAGACGAAATTCGACCCGCGCCCATCTCCGGCCGGGGCCCAGGGGCTGATGCAGATCCTGCCCGCGACCGCCTACTACCTGGCACATCTGTCGGGGGGCATCAGCTTCACCGCAAGCGATCTCTCCGAACCGAGGGTGAACCTGGCCTACGGCAGCTACTACCTGCGCTACCTGCTGAACCACTACGACGGCGATGAGATGCTCGCGGTGGCGGCCTACAACGCAGGCCTGACCAACGTCGACGAATGGGTCGCGCATGCTCACGCCGAAGGCAACCAGCTCAGACCGGAAGCGATCCCCTTCCCGGAGACTCGCGAATACGTTCGCCGTGTGCTCGCCGCGCAGGCCGCCTACCGCTCCACCTACCCGCAGCAGCTAGGGATCCAATAGCGAGCGGGCGCCCGCAAGTTCGGGCCGGGTGCCCCGCGGCGACTGCTCTGGGCGACGGGCTACTGTAGGGGGCAGCTTCCGCGCATGCCCGATTTCAAGCTCGATTCCATCTTCACGCCTACCGCCGACCAGCCGAAGGCGATCACCGCCTTGGCCGAAGGCGTGGGGCAGGGCGAACGTTTCCAGACGCTGCTTGGCGCTACAGGCACGGGCAAGACGATGACGATGGCCGGGGTGATCGAGGCGGTGCAGCGCCCGACGCTCGTGATCGCGCACAACAAGACGCTGGCGGCGCAGCTGTGCAACGAGTTCCGCACGTTTTTTCCCGAGAACGCGGTCGAGTACTTCGTCTCCTACTACGACTACTACCAGCCGGAGGCGTACGTCCCGAGCAGGGATCTGTACATCGAGAAGGACTCGGCGATCAACCAGGAGGTCGATCGTCTGCGCCATGCAGCGACGGCGGCGGTGTTCGCACGCAGGGATGTGATCGTGGTCGCGTCGGTGTCGTGCATCTACGGCCTGGGCTCGCCTGAGACCTATGAGATGAACATGCAGATCCTCAAGCGGGGAGCGGAGGTCGACCGCGACGGCTTGTTGCGAAAACTGGTCTCGATCCAGTACACGCGCAACGACAGCGTGCTCTCGCGCGGCAGCTTCCGCGTGCGCGGCGAGACGCTCGAGGTGTTCCCCGCGTACGCGGAGACGGCCTTCCGGGCGACAATGTTCGGTGACGAAGTTGAACGACTGCAGCAGTTCGACCCGTTGACCGGCGAGCTGCTCGCCGACGACCTCGAGCACGTGGCGATCTGGCCGGCGACGCACTACAACGTCAAGGAAGGCACGATTGAGGCGGGCGTCGCGGAGATCGGGCGCGAGTTGAACGAGCGCTGCGAGCAGCTCGAGTCCGAGGGCAAGCAGCTCGAGTCCCACCGCCTGCGCCAGCGCACGCAGTACGACATGGAGATGTTGCGCGAGGTCGGCTTCTGCTCGGGGATCGAGAACTACTCGCGAATCCTCGACGGGCGCAGGCCCGGCGATCGGCCGTACTGCCTGATCGACTACTTCCCCAAGGACTTCATCTGCCTGATCGACGAGTCCCACCAGACGGTGCCGCAGATCGGCGGCATGTTCGAGGGCGACCGTTCGCGCAAGCAGACACTCGTCGACTACGGCTTCAGGCTGCCGAGCGCGCTGGATAACCGCCCGCAGACCTTCCAGGAGTTCCTCTCGATCACGCCGCAGCTGGTGTTCGTGTCGGCCACGCCCGGCGAGTACGAGCGCACGCAGTCCACCCGTGTGGTCGAGCAGATCGTGCGCCCGACGGGGATCGTGGACCCGGCGGTCGAGGTGCGCGAGACCAAGAACCAGATCGACGACCTGATGAACGAGGTGCGCAAACGCGTGGAGCGCAACGAGCGCGTGCTGGTGACGACGCTGACCAAGAAGATGTCCGAGGACCTGTCGCAGTACCTGCTGGAGATGGGCTTCAAGACGCGCTACCTGCACTCGGAGATCGACACGCTCGAACGTATCCAGATCATCCGTGATCTGCGCCTGGGCGAGTACGACGTGCTCGTGGGCGTGAACCTGCTGCGCGAGGGGCTGGACCTGCCGGAGGTCTCGCTGGTGGCGATCCTCGACGCCGACAAGGAGGGCTTCCTGCGCGGGGAGACCTCACTGATCCAGACGATCGGGCGCGCTGCGCGCAACATCGAGGGCACCGTGCTGATGTACGCCGACAAGGAGACGCGGGCGATGCGCGCCGCGATCTCGGAGACCGACCGCCGCCGCGAGATCCAGCTCGCCTACAACGAGGAGCACGGGATCACCGCGGCGACGATCGTCAAGGGCATCTCCGACATCGCTGAGTTCCTGCAGGCCGAGTCGAAGGTTCCACGCGGGCGCAAACGGCGCACCGCCAAGCGTGGCGGCGACCGCGAGATGCCTAAGAATGAGCTCGAGCGGATGGTCGTCGAGCTCGAGGAGGAGATGAGCGCGGCGGCCGACGACCTGCGCTTCGAGTACGCGGCACAGCTGCGCGACGAGTTGCGCGAGCTGCGCCGAGACATGCAGGAGATCCGCTCGGCAGAGGCTCCCGCGGGCGAGATCTTGCCTCACGAGACCCACAGCCGCGACATGGCTTAGGATGCCGGCCGTGGACTTCGATCGGCAGTCAATCGAGCGTAGGGACTTCCCGATCGGCAGGCGCGGCTACGACCCAGCCGCCGTGGACGCGCACCTGCGCGCGCTCGCCGATGACTACGAGGAGCTGCAGCGCGCGGCGATTACCGGCGGCGGCGACGCATCGGTCGCCTCGACCGCAGGAACGCAGGTGCAAAGCATCCTGCAGGCGGCCGAGACGGCAGCCGCTGAAATCGAGCGCCACGCGCTCGAGAATGCGCGCCAGGTGCGCGAGGACGCCGATCGCGCCGCCGATCGGACGCGCGAGGAGGCTGTCGAGCGAGCGCGCCAGCACGTCGCAGCGGTCGCGCAGGTGACCGCACGGCTGCTCGAGCACGTGGGGTCGATGGACGGCGAGGTAAGCGCGCTGGTGGAGAGCATGCGCGCTGGTGCTGGGCGCCTGGCGGCCGACCTGTCGGCGGTGGAGACGGGCATGAGCGAGCTCTACGACGCCGCCTCCGGACGGGCCGGCGCGGCCGTCGAACCTGAGCCTCCACTGCAGTTCGAGCCCGAGCCCCGGCAGTTCGAACCCGAGCCGCGGCCGTTCGAGCGCGAGCTCGACAGTGCGCTGCAGGACGCCCCGCAGCCTGTCGGTGCGACCATCCAAGCGGGGGCGCAAGAGGCCGGCGCGGCTGGCGGCGACCTCGACGGCGCCCGCCTGATCGCGCTCAACATGGCGCTCAACGGCGAGTCGCGTGCCGACACCGAGCGCTATTTGGCGGAGAACTTCCAGCTTCCGGATCGGCTGAAGCTGATTGACGAGGTCTACTCCGCGATCGAGGGGTAGGGCGACGCTGAGCGGCGCGAGGCTGTGTCCTCGGTCGCTCGTGTGCTGAGCACACTTCGCTTCCTGCGTCCTGGCCTCGCTTGCCCAGCGTCGCCCTAGTCGCGCACGTCAATCTGCCGCGTATCGAGTCGAGCAGCAATTCGCTCAGGCATCCCAAGCGGGTCGTATCTTCGCCTGCCAGAATGAGGCCATGGCGACTCAGTCCACACCACATATCTTCACCGACTCTTCGCTTCCGCTCTATCGGCTGGACGCGGCCATCTACGCCCGGCTGGTTGAGGCGGGGGCGCTCGACGGCATGGACGTGGAGCTGGTGGACGGGCTGCTCATCGACAAGCGCCGTGACCAACTTGACTCCATCCATCGGCTCGACACCGATACCTACAACCGGATGGTCGCGACCGGCGCACTGGAGGACGAGCGAGTGGAGCTGCTGGAGGGCCTGCTCGTCGAGATGAGCCCGCAAGGATCGAGCCATGCGGCGGTGATCATGCGTCTCACGCGCCACTTCGCGGCGGCGCCGGCATGGCTGGCGGTGCAGCTTCCGCTGGAAATCCGATCGCGATCTGAGCCTGAGCCCGACCTGGTGCTCACCGAGGGTGAGCCGGCCGCTCAGCACCATATTCGCGATGCGCTGCTCGCGGTCGAGGTCGCCGTGACGTCACACAGGAAGGATCGTGTAGCGAAGGCGCCCGTGTACGCACGGGCGGGTGTGCCCACATACTGGCTCGTCGACGTGCCCGCCAAGACCGTCGAGGTACGCACCGAGCCCGGCCCAGACGGCTACGGCCGCTGCGATGTCTACGGCGCCGATACCAAGGTGCCATCACCGGCTGAGGGCGTGGCGGACCTTGACGTTGCATCGCTGTTCGCCTGAGTCGCGACGGTGCCACGAAGCAGGCCAAACCCCGCAAATTGCGCGCGTATCGGCCACTTGCCGACCGAACATCTGTTCGCCTAACTATCATGAACAGCAGATGCCGCAGAGCAACCAGATCGTCGTCTCGGGAGCCCGTGAGCACAACCTGAAGGACATCTCGCTGGAGCTGCCGCGGGATGCGCTGGTCGTGATCACAGGGCTGTCCGGGTCCGGCAAGTCGAGCCTCGCGTTCGACACGATCTACGCGGAGGGCCAGCGCCGCTACGTGGAGTCGCTGTCGGCGTATGCGAGACAGTTCCTGGGGCAGATGGACAAGCCGGATGTGGACTCGATTGAGGGACTCTCGCCGGCGATCTCGATCGACCAGAAGACGACCTCGCGCAACCCCCGCTCAACGGTCGGCACGGTCACGGAGATCTACGACTACCTGCGGCTGCTGTGGGCGCGCGTGGGCAAGCCGCACTGCCCGATCTGCGGGCGCCCGATCGTGGGCCAGTCGGCGGAGCAGATCATCGACCAGGTGATGGAGCTAGCGGAAGGCGCGCGCTTCATGGTGCTCGCACCGGTGGTCAGAGGCCGCAAGGGCGAGTACGGCAAGCTGCTGGACGAGCTGCGCGCCGACGGCTTCGCGCGCGTGAAGATCGACGACCGCGTGCGCATGCTCGAGGAATCGATCGTGCTCGACAAGCGCTACAAGCACGACATCTCGGTGGTCGTCGATCGCCTGGTGATGCGCCACGACGTGCGCAAGCGGCTGGCTGACTCGATCGAGACCGCGGTCGCGCTGGCCGACGGGCTCATAGAGATCGAGATCGTGGGCTCCGCCAGCGATCAGGGCAAAGCCGAGCACGCCAAAGGCGCCAAGGGCGCGCGCGCGGCCGGCGGGCAGATCGTCCCCGGCGTCGCTCCCGAGCCGGGGACGCTGTTCACGTTCTCCGAGCGCTTCGCGTGCCCCGAGCACGGGCCCTCGCTGGTGGAGCTCGAGCCGCGAATCTTCTCGTTCAACTCTCCGCACGGCGCGTGTGAGCGCTGCACTGGGCTGGGCTCGCAGATGGAGATCGACCCTGAGCTGGTCGTGCCCGACCCGTCGCTGTCGATCGCCGAGGGCGCGCTCGCGCCGTGGGCCAGTAGCACCTCCAACTACTACGAGCAGATGACCGAGGCGATCGCCGAGCTCTACCACGTCGACGTTGACACGCCGTGGGAGGACCTGAGCGAGGAGCAGCGCGACGCGTTCCTGTACGGCACCGGCGAGGAGCCGGTGCAGGTCACCTACCGCAACCGCTACGGGCGCCGGCGCTCGTATGCGACGAGGTTCGAGGGGATCGTCAAGAATCTGCAGCGCCGCTACCGCGAGACCGACTCGGAGTGGACGCGCGAGAAGATCGAGGAGTACATGTCGCTACGCGCCTGCCCGGTCTGCGGCGGCGCGCGGCTGCGCCCGGAGTCCCGCGCGGTGCTCGTCGGAGGCACGCGCATTGAGGACTTCTGCGCGCTGTCCGCGCACCGGGCGCTCGAGTGGTTGGAGGAGGTCGAGCTCTCGGAGACCGACAGGCATGTCGCGCGTCTGATCCTGCGCGAGATCTCCGAGCGGCTGCGTTTCCTCGAGAACGTCGGCATCGGCTACCTGTCGATGGACCGCGCCGCGGCGACGCTGTCCGGGGGAGAGGCGCAGCGCATTCGCTTGGCGACGCAGATCGGCTCCTCGCTGGTCGGCGTGCTGTACATCCTCGACGAGCCGTCGATCGGCCTGCACCAGCGCGACAACTCCAAGCTGATCGCCACGCTCGAGCGGCTGCGTGACCTCGGCAACACCGTGATCGTCGTCGAGCACGACGAGCAGACGATGCGCGCCGCCGACCACCTCGTGGACCTCGGTCCCGGAGCGGGCGAGCACGGCGGGCGGATTGTCGCGCAGGGGACCGCCGCGGAGGTCGAAGCGGTGGCGGAGTCGCTGACCGGGCAGTTCCTCTCGGGTGCGCGCACGATCGCGCCGCCAAAGCGGCGGCGGACGCCCAGCGGCTACCTGGAGATCCTCGGCGCCAAAGAACACAACCTGCGCGACATCGACGTGCACATCCCGCTCGGCGTGCTGACCTGCGTGACGGGGGTCTCGGGCTCGGGCAAGTCGACGCTCGTCAACGACGTCCTCTACAAGGCGGTGGCCAACCGTCTGCACCACGCGCGTCGGCGTCCGGGCGCACACCGCGCGATCCACGGCCTCGATCAGCTCGACAAGATCATCGCCGTCGACCAGTCGCCAATCGGGCGCACGCCGCGCTCGAACCCGGCGACGTACACGGGGCTGTTCGACGTAATCCGTGACCTGTTCGCCAAGACCCAGGAGGCGCGGGCGCGCGGCTACAAGCCCGGGCGCTTCAGCTTCAACGTCAAGGGCGGGCGCTGCGAGGTCTGCCGCGGCGACGGGCAGATCAAGATCGAGATGCACTTCCTGCCCGACGTGTACGTCCCTTGCGAGCAGTGCCACGGCAAGCGCTACAACCGCGAGACGCTCGAGGTGCGCTTCAAGGGCAAGAGCATTGCCGACGTGCTCGAGATGCCTGTCGAGGAGGCGCTGCGGTTCTTCGAGCACATCCCCAAGATCCGCCGGCGACTGGAGACGCTGGATGCGGTGGGACTCGGCTACGTGCGACTGGGACAGCCCGCGACGACGCTCTCAGGCGGCGAGGCCCAGCGCGTGAAGCTCGCGACCGAGCTGTCGAAGATCGCCACCGGCAGCACGCTATACATTCTCGACGAGCCGACCACCGGCCTGCACTTCGCCGACGTGCAGCGGTTGCTGGAGGTGCTGCAGCGCCTCGTCGACGCGGGCAACAGCGTGGTCGTGATCGAGCACAACCTCGATGTCATCAAGAGCGCCGACAGGCTGATCGACATGGGCCCCGAGGGCGGGGAGGAGGGGGGCTTGGCGATCGCCGTCGGCACCCCCGAGGAGGTCGCCGCCGAGCCGGCGTCGCACACCGGGCGCTTCCTCGCCGAACTGCTCACGCCGACGCTCTCGCGCAACGGCTCAAAGCCCGGCAAGCCCGCGCCGAAAAGGCGCCGGGCGAAGGTTGCCGCCTGAGCGCGATGGGCGAGCTGGCGCGCGAGGCGCGCCTGTGGGCGCAGAAGTGGCGCTGGTATGAGCGCAACTCGCTGCCCTGGAACCGTGCGCGCATCCACTGGGAGCTGATGCGCCGCGAGGCGTTCGTGCGCTGGCCCGTGCACGGTAACGTGCTTGAGTCCCTGCGCGAGGGGCGCCTGGAGATCGGGGCGAACGCGTTGCTGGAGCCTGGGGTGTGGATCACCGCGCCCGGCGCCGCGCGCGTGCGGATCGGCGCGGGGACGTTCCTGAACATGGGCGTGATGCTCGCCGCGCAGGAGCTCGTGGAGGTTGGCGATCACTGCATGCTCGCCAACGGCTGCTTCGTGTCCGACGCAAGCCACCGCTTCGACAATCCGCACAAGCCGATCACCTCGCAGGGATTCGACAGCAAGGGACCGACCCGTATCGGCGATAACTGCTGGCTGGGCGCCAACGTTGTCGTGACCAGCGGTGTCACCGTCGGCGAGCGCTGCGTGGTCGGCGCCAACAGTGTCGTCACGCACGATGTCGAGCCATTCTCGATCGCCGCGGGGGCGCCGGCGCGGGTGCTGCGACGGATCGAGTACGGCGCCTGAGGAAGGCCCGCACGAGAACCTATAGCGTCTCGCTCGATGGAGCTCTACGACGCTATGCGCTGCGCTCCGACGAGCCGTCGCTTCAAGCCCGACCCGGTGCGCGTAGATGTGCTGCTGCGCATCCTCGACAGCGCCCGCTTCGCGCCGAGCGGCGGCAACCGTCAGGGCTGGCGCGTGATCGCCGTGCAGGACGCCGAGCGGCGAGCGGCCCTGCGCGACCTGTACCTGCCCCACTGGCGCGCCTACCTGGAGCACACGGGTGCCGCGAGCATCTTGGCTGACCCCGAGAGCTTCGACCCGGCTGTCGTTCGCGGCGTGTCCGCCGCGAACGACTACGCCGAGCGTCTGGAGCAGGTGCCGCTGCACCTGGTGGTCGGCGTGCGTCTGGAGGACCTCGCGGTCACCGACGCGGGGCTGCCACGCCAGAGCATCGTCGGCGGCGCCTCCGTCTACCCGTTCGTGCAAAACCTGCTGCTCGCGGCGCGCGCCGAGGGTCTCGGCGCCGCGCTCACGACGCTGCTCGTGCCAGCCGAGGCCGAGGTCAAACAGCTGCTCGGGATCCCAGACGGGGTCGCCCTCGCTGCGCACATCGGTCTTGGCTATCGCGTCGAGGCGTGGCCGCGGAAGCTGGCCCGCAAACCGGTGTCGGAGTTCGCGTTCGGTGAGCGCTGGGGCGAGCCACTCACCTGAGCAGCGCGCGCAGCTCAGCCAGCTCGCCCGGCTCGATCGAGTAGGAGTGCTCGGGGCCGGGGTAACGGCGCGCGCGCACGTCCTCGGCGTATGCGGTGACACCGTCGTTCATGTCCTGCTGCAGGTTGGCGTAACGCTTGACGAAGCGTGCTCCGAGGCCGTCGCGGATGCCGAGCAGGTCGTGGAAGACGAGCACCTGCCCGTCGGTCGCCGGCCCGGCGCCGATGCCGATCACGGGGATCTCCAGCAGCGGCATCAGCTCGTCTGTGACGGCGCTTGGGATCGCCTCGAACACAAGCGCGAAGCATCCGGCCTCCTGCAAGGCGAGCGCCCCGGCGGCGATGCGCGCGGCGGCCGTCGCAGTGCGACCCTGCGCCTTCCAGCCCCCTAGCGCCGTGGACGTCTGCGGGGTGAGCCCGACGTGGCCCATCACTGGGATGCCTGCCCCGACGATCGCGTGCGCGCGCTTGACCGATGCCTCGCCGCCGCCCTCCAGCTTGACGACGTCACAGCCGGCCTCCTTGACCATCCGCATCGCGGTCGTGATCGCCTGCTCGTCTGAGACCTCGTAGGAGCCGAAGGGCAGGTCGCCGATCAACAGCGGCGTGCGCAGTCCGCGGCGTACCGCCCGCGCGAGCACCAGCATGTCGTCGAGCTCGACCGGCGTGGTTGCGTTGTAGCCGAGCATGGTCGTCGCCGCCGAGTCGCCCACCAGCACCAGGTCGACGCCCGCTGCCTCGGCGGCACGCGCGCTCGGGTAGTCATACGCGGTGACCATCACGATCGGTTCGCCGAGGCGCTTGCGCTCCATCAGCAGCGGCAACGTCATCGGCAGGCGATGGCTGGGTGGGACTTCGTTCAACGGGGCTTGGATCGCGGGGCGGCTGGACATGACTGTGCTTCCTCTCTGACGGCCGGTTGACGCCCGCTCAGGAGAGCAGGGTCGCCACCTGCTCGTCGATCGTGACGATGCGGTTGGTGTTCGCCTCCACGTGGACCACGCGAGGCACGTAGTGCTCCAGGTCGGCTTCGTCGTAGGAGCCGTAAGAGATGACGATGATCGTGTCGCCCTGGTGCACGAGGCGCGCGGCGGCGCCGTTGACGCGCATGTCACCCGACCCTCGCTCGCCGGGGATTGTGTACGTCTCGAAGCGCGCGCCGTTGTCGACGTCGACAACGTGCACTTGCTCGTACTCGAGCATGTCGGCCGCCTCGAGCAGCTCGGGGTCGATCGTGATCGAGCCGACGTAGTGCAGGTCGCAGTCGGTGACCGTCGCCCTGTGGATCTTGGACTTGAGCATCACGCGCTGCATATGGCGATCGCCTCTCCTTCGAGCGGTTGACTGGAGTGAATGGCCGCGGGCGCGAGGACCGTGTTGTCGATCAGGCGGACCTTGCCGACGCGTGCGGCAAGTGCCAGCAGCGCAGCGGCCGTGAGCGTGAGCACGGGTTCGAGCGTGTCCGGCTCGACGAGCGCGATGTACTCGGGCTCAACGTCGAACGGGCGCATCGCCTCGCGCGCTGCGTCGAGCAGCGCCTGCGCTGAGCGCTCGCCCGCCGCGGCTAGCACGCGGGCGGCCTCCAGCGCGGCGGGCAATGCCAGCGCGCGGGCGCGCTCGTCGGGGGCGAGCAGCGCGTTTCGGCTCGACATCGCCAGGCCGTCGGGCTCGCGGACCGTCGGCAGCGTCTCGATCCGCACTGGCAGGTTCAGGTCGCTGGCCAGGCGACGGATGACGAGCACCTGCTGGGCGTCCTTCTGGCCGAAGTACGCCACGTCGGGCAGCGCCATGCACAGCAGCTTGGTCACGACGGTGGCGACGCCGCGGAAGTGCTCGGCGCCACGGGCGGCGCCCTCCAGGCGCTCGGTCAGGCCTAGGACCTCGACACTCGTCGCGAACCCTGACGGGTAGACCTCCTTGACCGACGGTGCGAACAGCAGGTCCGCGCCGGCCGTCGCGGCGAGCTCGGCGTCGCGGCGCCCGGTGCGGGGGTAGCGCTCGAGGTCCGCACGCTCGTTGAACTGCGCGGGGTTGACGAACAGCGAGACGACCACGACGTCGCACTGCTCGCGCGCACGGGCGACGAGTGAGAGGTGACCGTCGTGCAGTGCGCCCATCGTCGGCACGAGCCCGATCGTGAGCCCGTCGCGGCGCACTGGGTCGAGCGCCGCGCGCAACTGGGCAACCGTGCGCAAGTCTCTCATGCGCAGAGCGAGGTTCGGTGGTGGGGGCTCATCGGCTTCGGTCCAGTTCCCTACGGATACCGGCGCGACTTCAGATGTCCAGCGGGTGCTGCGTCAGGTCCACCGCGAGTGATCTCGTTGGCGGCCTGTGAGGAATGATACACACGTCGCTGCGCGTCACCACGCATCGACGTTCGGGCGCTTCTTGCCCGCCTGCCGCCACCACTCGCCGGTGTGCTCGTCAAACAGCGTCGCGATCCAGCGGCGTGAGTCGGCGGGGTCGATCACGTCGTCGATCTCGCCGTAGGCGGCCATGTTCACGCCCTCGCCGCGCTCATACGCCGCGGCGACCATCTGCTCGAACACGCGCTCGCGCTGCTGCTCATCCTCGATCGCGTCGAGCTCGCGGCGCATGCCCAGGCGCACCGCGCCCTCCAGGCCCATCGCGCCGAACTCCGACGTCGGCCACGCGACCGTGAACAGCGGCGCCTTGAAGCCGCCGCCGGCCATCGCCTGCGCGCCGAGCCCGTAGCCCTTGCGCAGCACAATCGTCCCCGTCGGCACGCTCACATTGGCGCCGCCAAGGAACATGCGCGCGAAGTGGCGCACGGTCGCCGTGCGCTCGGCGTCCGGGCCCACCATGAAGCCTGGCGTGTCGCACAGATACAGCAGCGGCAGCTCGAACGCGTCGCACAGCTGCAGGAAGCGCGTCGCCTTGTCGGCGCCGTCCGCGTCGATCGCGCCACCGAGGTGGGTTGGATCGTTGGCGAGCACGCCCAGCGGACGCCCGTCGACGCGAGCGAGCGCCGTCAGCATCCCCGGCCCGAAGCCGTCGCGCAACTCGAGCACCGAGCCCTCGTCGAACAGCGTCGCGAGTACGCGGCGCACGTCGTACACGCGCTTGCGTTGCTCGGGGATCAGCTCGCGCAGCAGCTCCTGGTCGGCTACCGCGCCAGGCTGCGTCGCTCCGCGGAAGTAGGAGAGGTAACGCTTGGCAAGCGCCACGGCCTCGGCGTCGTCGGCGGCGCGCAGATCCACGACCCCGTTGGCGTGCTGAACGCCGATCGGGCCGACGTCACCGGGCTCGTGAACGCCAAGCCCACCGCCCTCGATCATCGCCGGGCCGCCCATGCCGATGCTTGAGTCCTCGGTCGCGATCACCACGTCGCAGCAGCCGAGCAGCGCGGCGTTGCCCGCGAAGCAGTAGCCCGACGCGATGCCCACGAGTGGCACGAGGCCGCTGAGCTGGGCGAACAGCGCGAACGCGCGGCAGTCGAGACCCGCGACGATCGGCATGTCGACGTCTCCCGGACGTCCGCCGCCGCCCTCCGCAAACAGCACCACCGGCAACCGCCGGCGCTCGGCGAGCTCGAACAGGCGGTCCTTCTTCGCGTGGTTGCGCATCCCCTGCGTGCCCGCCAGCACGGTGTAGTCATAGGACATCGCTACGCACGGGCGGCCCTCGACCTGGCCGACGCCGCCCACCAGCCCGTCCGCGGGCGTGCGCGCGATCAGCTCCTCGCGCGAACGCCGGCGCTCCTGGGCGGCGAACAGCAGCGGTCCGTACTCGACGAACGTGTCCTCATCGAGCAGATCGGCGAGGTTCTCGCGCGCAGTGCGCCGACCGCGTTCCCGCCGGCGTGTTACCGCCTGCGGTCGCGCCGCGTCCAAGCCGATCTCGTGGCGCTCGCGCACTGCGCGCAGGTCCGCGCGCTCGCCGCCCGGCCGTTGCTCCGACGGGCGTGCCGCCCGCCCGTCCGTATCCGCACCGGCGTCGGTTCCCGGCTCCCCCTGCGGAGACGATGCCAGCGTCAGCAGCAGCTGGCCCTCCTGCACCGTGTCCCCGACGGCGACCGCGAGCGCGCGGACTACGCCGTCGATCTCCGCGAGCACCTCGTGCTCCATCTTCATCGCCTCGAGCACGACCAGCGCGCTGCCCGTGTCGACGTGCTCTTTGCTCGCGTGGGGGATCGCGACGACGACGCCCGCGAACGGGGCTGTCACCGCGTGCTCGGCAGGCGTGGCCATCGCGAGATCATCGCTCAACGCCGCTGCCGCCGCTTGGGCCGGCTCGCGCGAACGACGCTCGCGCGCTAGGTCATGCGTGCTCTAGCCGTCAGCAAATACCATCTGCCGCGTGTCTTTGCAGGAAGGTGAGCGATCGGCGTCCGAGCGGCGCGAGGCCCTGAAGCAGGTGCTTGCGCAGGCGCGTGGATGCACGCGCTGCGCCGAGCTCGCCGCGACCCGCAAGAGCGTCGTGTTCGGAGCCGGCAACGCGGACGCGGATCTGATGTTCATCGGCGAGGCGCCTGGAGCCAGCGAGGACGAGCAGGGGCTGCCATTCGTCGGGCGGGCGGGCAAGCTGCTGAACACGCTGCTCGGTGAGATCGGGATGGAACGCGGGGACGTGTTCATTGCGAACACGCTCATGTGCCGACCCCCGGGCAACCGCGACCCGCTGCCGATCGAGATCAAGAACTGCCAGGACTATCTGCTGCGCAAGGTCGAGCTGATCGAGCCGACGGTGATTTGCACGCTGGGCAATTTTTCGACGAAGCTCCTGCGCGGCGACCCGACTGGGATCACGCGCCTGCATGGTCAGCCGGAGGTGCTCGTGCTGGGGCACCGTGCGGTGCGGCTGTACCCGATCTACCACCCGGCCGCTGCGTTGTACACGCCGCGGATGCTCGAGACGCTGCGCGAGGACTTCACGCGGCTGCCCGAGCTGCTTGCGCTGGGCGCACCCGAGCAGCCGCTTTTCGAGGAGGCGCCCGAGCTCTCCCAGGCGCCAGATCTGCTCGCCGATGGGTCCGCGAGTGAGCCCCAGCAGTCGCCACGATCAGCCGAAGCTGGGGCCGAGGTCGACCAGCTTGGCCTGTTCTAGACGCGCGTCCACTGGTATTTTCCCTGCAAAGGAGGGGTTTTCGCAGGAGCGTTGAAAAATGTCGCGCAGGTCCTAAAGTAGTTAGGCAAGGTTGCCGATGAAGGTCCTGTCTCCATCCCTCCAGGAGTAACGACCGGCCCGCGTTTCATTCTCCCGCGGGTCGGTCTTTTTTATGGCTGCGACCGACTCGGCAGGGCGCATGGCGCGCAAGCCTCGACCCGAGTCGACGGGCACCGCGCGCACAGGCTTTAGAGTCTCAGGGTGGCCGCGCGCAGCGTCGAGACGACTGGTCCAGCCGAGACCGAATCGCTGGGCGCTGAGCTGGCGGGTGCCCTCGGCGACGGCGATGTGGTGCTCGTGCGCGGCGAGCTCGGCGCGGGCAAGACGACGTTCGTGCGTGGCGCCGCCCGCGCGCTCGGCGTAAGCGATCCGGTCACCAGCCCCACGTTCAGCATCGGCCACCGCTACGCGGCGCCCGGCGTGACGATCTCGCACCTGGACCTCTACCGGCTCGCCGGCCTAGAGCGCGAGGACCCGGCGCTGCTGGCCGACTACCTTGGGCCGGGACGGATCGCGTTCGTGGAGTGGCCCGAGGATGCGCACGCGGAGCTCTCCGACGCGCGCATCCGTGTGACGCTCAGCCACGGCGGCGGCGACCGCCGGCGCATCGACGTCGACGTGCTTTCGCCCGCCCCCGACGGCTGGATGCGGCGATGATCGTGCTCGGCATCGACACCTCCACGCCGTCGACCGCCGTGGCGCTGCGCCTCACAGATGGCAGTGCGACGCAGGAGCGCGACGACCCCGCCGCGGGCGCGCACCCCGGGCACGCCACGCGACTGCTCACGATGGCGGCCGACGTGCTCGCGCAAGCGGGCATCGGCTGGAGCGCGATCGACCGCATCGCCGTCGGCGTTGGGCCTGGAACCTTCACCGGCCTGCGCGTCGGCGTTGCCACCGCGCGCGGCCTCGCGCAATCGCTGTCGGCCGAGCTCGTCGGCGTCTCCAGCATGCGCGCGCTCGCCGCACAGGCGCTTGCCGGCAAGCCCAGCCGCGAGCCAACCGGAGCGGCCACGGGAGACGCTCGCGGCGGAGATCCGCCGGCCACGAATCGTCTCGGCGAGGTCGCGGGGGACGCGGTATTGGCGGTAATCGACGCACGCCGCGGCGAGGTCTTCGCAGCGGCTTATCGGGCTGGCGAGTACGGCGTGCCGGAGGAGCTAGCGCCCCCGCGAGCGCTCCCACCGCAGGAGCTCGCGACCGTCGTCGTCGAGGCCGAACTGGCCGCCGGCGCGACGCCCCGGCCCTGGCCGGCCGTCGGCGACGGCGCGGTTCGCTTTCGCGCCCAGCTCAAGGCGGCCGGCATCCAGGCCGTGCCCGACTCCTCGCCGCTGCACCTCCTCAGCGCCGTCGCAATCTGCGAGCTGGGCACGCATCTGCTGCCCATCGGCAGCGAGGAGATCCTGCCCGACTACCGCCGTCGCCCGGACGCGGAGCTAGCCTTGGAGGGCGCGGGCACGGGGAAGGGTCTTTGACATGAACGAGCGAACCGCCTCCCAGCAGCCGGTCGACCAGGCGCCGACCGTCGAGATCAGACGGCTGAGCTACCCGGACCTGCCGCAGGTGATCGCGATCGAGCGGCGCGTGTTCCCGACACCGTGGTCGCTGGCGATGTTCGTGCTGGAGCTCTCCAAGCAGTCCGGTATCTGCCTCGCCGCGACGATCCGCGACGAGGACGGCGAGCGGCGGCTCGTCGGCTACCTGATCTGCTCGCGCTACGACACCGTCTGGCACGTGATGAACGTCGCCGTCGACAACGACTGCCAGCGCCGCGGGCTTGCCTCGGCGATGCTCGCAGACCTGTACGAGCGCGTAGGTGACGGCAGGGCCCGCTTCACGCTCGAGGTACGCCGCTCCAACCACGTCGCCATCCATCTATATGAACGAGACGGCTTCCGCGCGGCGGGCATGCGCCGGCGCTACTACCAGGACAACGGCGAGGACGCGCTCGTAATGTGGCGCACACCGGCGACCCTCGAAGGCTCGCTCGGCGACGTCCCGAACCCCGGCCCGGTGGGGCCGTTTTGACGATCCTCGCGCTCGAGACCAGCTGCGACGACACGTGCGCGGCGGTGCTGGACACGGACGGGCGCTTGCTCGCGAACGTCGTCTCCTCACAGGAGGCGCACGCGCGCTTCGGCGGCGTCGTCCCCGAGATCGCCTCGCGCCACCATCTCGAGCTCGTCAACCTGATCGTCGAGCAGGCTCTGCAGCGCGCGCAGGCGACGCTCGACGACGTCGGGCTGGTGGCCGCCACGCAGGGCCCAGGGCTGGTGGGGGCGCTGCTCGTCGGTCTCTCCACGGCGAAGGCGCTCGCCGCCGCCAGAGAGCTCCCGTTCGCGCCCGTCGATCATCTGCAGGGGCACGTCGCCGCGAACTTCCTCGCCGGTGCCGGCGCGACTGCTGACGCACCCGCGTCCACGGCCGCGGCACAGTCGGCGCCCATGGGCCCGTTTGAGCCGCCGTTTGTGTGCCTGATCGCAAGCGGCGGGCACACGCTGCTGGCGCTTGTCGGCGAGCACGATGGCTACGAGGTGCTGGGCCGCACGCTCGACGACGCCGCCGGCGAGGCGTTTGACAAGGGCGCGCGGATGCTCGGGCTCGGCTATCCCGGTGGCGCGGCGCTCGAGCGGTTGGCGGCGGACGGCGATCCCGACGCATTCCCATTCCCGGGTTCGCCGGGCGAGCACGCGCGCGCTGGCCGCGGCGTGCGCCGCAAGAGCTTTGACGACAGCCTCGACTTCTCTTTCGCGGGCGTCAAGACGGCGCTGCTGTACACCGTGCGCGAGCTGGGCGAGGACGGCGCGCGCGAGTGCGCGGCCGACCTCGCGGCCTCGTATCAGGCGGCGATCGTCGAGCGTCTGGCGGTGCGCGCTGAGCAGGCGCTCGCGCACACCGGCATCGGCCGTCTGGCTGTGGGCGGCGGCGTTGCGGCCAACGGGGTGCTGCGCACGCGTCTACGGGCTCTGGATGCAGAACTGCACGTGCCCTCGCGGGCGCTGTGCACGGACAACGCCGCAATGATCGCAAGCGCTGCCCGCTTCGGTAAACGGCTGGCATACCCCGACTACCTGTCGCTCGATGCCTACGCGAGCGGCGAGCGCGCCCGTTGATGCGCTCAGCACCCCCGGCTCAGTGTGGGAACATAAGCGGGTGAACGACGCTGTAGGCCGCTACCGCACCGCCTCCGAAGCAAACGACATCGACGCGCTGATGGCGACGCTCACCCCCGATGCGGAGCTCGTCTCGCCCGTCTCCGGACGCTTCGTGTTTCGTGGCGAGGGCGATCTGCGCGTGCTGTTGGGGGCCGTGTACGGGGGCATCAAGGGACTGCGCTGGAGCGAGCAGCTCGGCGACGGGGCACTTCGCGTGGTGCTCGGCGAGTGCACGATCGGGCCGTTCAAGCTCGCCGACGCGATGGTCGTCGAGCTCGCCGAGGACGGGCACATCCGCCGGATCAGGCCATATCTGCGGCCGTGGCTGGCGCTGACCTACTTCGCGCTGGTGATCGGGCCGAAGCTCGCTCGCCACCCAGGGATCATCCTGCGCGCCGTACGCCGCCGTTGAGCGGGCGCTCCGCGGGGGATTGGACGCCCGCCCGCTCGCCCACCCATCCGCCCGAGATCACCGTCTACTCAAAGCCCGACTGCCACCTGTGCGAGGAGGCAATGGCGACGCTGTGCCGCCTGCAGGACGAGCTCGCGTTCACGCTGCTGGAGCTCGACATCAGCGGCGACGAGGCTCTACACCGTGCCTACTTCGAGCGCATCCCAGTGGTTGTGCTGGACGGGGAGGAGCTGTGCGAGTACCACGTCTGTGAGGCGCTCGTGCGCGAGCGTCTAGAGTCCCGACGATGAGCTACGGAAGGTCGCGGAGATGAGCTATGGAGAGAACCAGACGCCGGCGGTTGTGGGCGGACGCGACGGCGCCGGGTCGGCGAGCGAGCGCCTGTCGCTGGGCGTCGCGGCGCGGCTGTCGCGCTACCTACAGGTGCTGACGCAGGCGAAGAAGATGGGCAAGGAGACGATCTCCTCGCAGGAGCTGTCGGACTACACGCACGTCAACTCCACACAGATCCGCCGCGATCTCTCCGGCTTCGGCAAGTTCGGCAAGCGCGGTGTCGGCTACAACGTCGAGGCGCTCGTGTCGCAGATCCGCAAGATCCTGCGCACCGCCGGGCAGCACAACATCGGGCTGATCGGCGCCGGCCACCTCGGCCAGGCGATCGCCTCCTCTGACATCTTCGCCGACCACGGTTTTCGCGTCGTGGCGATCTTCGACGCCGACGAGGCCAAGATCGGCACCAAGGTGGGCAGCCAGGTGGTGCGCAACATCGTCGAGCTGCGCCAGGTGGTCGAGGACGAGGACATCGTCGTGGGCGTGCTGGCGGTGCCCACGCACGCTGCCCAGGGGCTCGCCGATGAGCTCGTCGACGCGGGCGTGAAGATCATCTTCAACTACTCGGAGTCGCTGCTGGACGTGCCGCCGGAGGTCACCGTCCACACCTCCAGCCCGGCGGTCGATCTGCTCTACGCGCTGTACTTCTATCTGACCTGATCCGGCGACGGCACGTGAAGCCGCCCGCCGACCGGCGATTGTGCGTCACACTGGACGCCGACGCTCTGACCGACACCCACGTAGACGCCAAGCGATGAACAGCCTGGACCTAGACCTCGCCGCCGAGACGTTCGCGGCCGCAGCCGACCTGACGGTCGGCGTCGAGGAGGAGTTCTCGATCCTCGACCCGCGCACGCTCGACCTGGTCCCCCGCTTCGAGCATCTGCGCGCGCTCGCCGCCGGCGATCCGCTGCTACACGACGGCATCGCCGGCGAGCTGATCTCCTCGGAGATCGAGATCATCTCGGGGGTTGGCTGCGACCTGCACGACGCGCTCGCCCGCCAGCGCGAGCGCCGTCGGCGCCTGTTCGCGCTCGCCGCCGCGCGAGGGCGTCGCGCTAGGCGCGACCGGCACGCATCCGTGGGCGGACTATCGCGAACAGCCGATCATCGACACCGAGCACTACCGCCGCGTCGAGGAGGGCCTGAAATACGTCGCCTGGCGCAACAACACGTTCAGCGTGCACGTGCACGTGGGCGTGCGCGACATCGATCGCGCGGTGCGCGCGTGCGATCGCCTGCGCCCGGTGCTGCCGCTGCTGCTGGCGATCTCCGCCAACTCGCCGTTCCTGGACGGCCGCGACAGCGGGCTGCACTCGGCGCGCACGCAGAGCTTCACCAAGAGCTTCCCCCGCTGCGGTGTCCCCGACGCGTTCGGAGGCTGGCGCGCATATCGCGAGTACATCGAGTTCCTCAAGCGGACGGGCTCGATCGTCGAGTTCACGCAGGTGTGGTGGTCGGTCAGGCCGCACTTCGGTTTCGGCACCGTCGAGGTGCGCATCTGCGACGCGCAGGCGAGCGCGCAGGAGTCCGAGGCACTCGCGGGCCTGATGGTCGCGTGCATCGCACAGGCGGTGCGCGATGTCGACGAGCGCGTGCCCTTCGAGGACCCCGCGCCGCGGCTGATCGAGGAGAACATGTGGCGCGCGATTCGCTTCGGGCTCGACGGGCGCCTGATCGACCTGGAGCTGCGCGGAGGAGTATCCGGCGCGCGAGGCGATCGAGCGGCTGCTCGCGTGGACCGCGCCAGTGCGCGCGGAGCTCGCGATCGACCCTATGTTTCCCGAGCGCAACGGCGCGCAGCGTCAGCGGCAGATGATCGACGCGGGCGCCTCCCGCGAGGAGGTGTTCGCGGCGAGCGTCAACGAGACCACACAGAGCTACTCAGAGGAGGTGACGGTTTGAGCGCGACCAGCGAGGGAGGCAAGGCCGGGCGAGCCGACGGAGGATGAGCTTCGCGCCGAGTACGAGGCCGAACTGAGCCGCCTGACGAGCACCGACGTGATCGCCCAGGCGGCCGTCTCGCTGCTGAACATCGGCGCGCGGCGGCTGGCGCCGGCCGGCGGCGAGGCCACACAGGCCGATCAACCCGCAGCCGGCCAGCGCGACCTCGCGCAGGCACGCGACGCGATCGACGCGCGTGCGCGCGCTGCTGGACATCCTCGAGCGCAGCATCCCGCAGGAGATCGTGCCCCTGCGCGACGCACTGTCAAGGCTGCAGATGGCCTACGCGCGCGAGATCGCACCGGGCGCGGGGGCAGGGATGCCGAGCGCCCGGGTGGCACGGCGCCGTCTGCCGCAGGGCAGACGGATGCGCCCGACGCCGCGGGTGGCGGGGCCGGCGGCGAGAATCGCGATCGTACGCCTGGCCGGGGCGCGGAGGAGCGTCCTCAGGGTCCCGGGCCGGCCGAGGCAAGCGGTAGGCTGTGGGTCCCGGGTAGGTAGGGCAAGGGCAAGCGCGGCTCGCGCGGGCAGGCACAGCGCCGGCCGGCACGATACACTGCGCCCGCGTTTGCACCTGGTAGACGCTCGCGCCGAGCGATCCGGGCGACAAATGTGCGCGCGACGATCCTCGCGCGGCACGCAAATCAGACCGCGGAGGATTTCTGTTGAGCAGCTTTCTGACGAACCATGGGGTCGTCGTCGCCCTCGTTTGCGCCGCCTGTGCGGTGGTCTACGGCCTCGTGACCACGCGATCCCTGCTCGCGCTCTCGCCGGGCAACGAGAAGATGCAGAGCATCTCGCTGGCCGTCCAGCAGGGCGCGCGCGCGTACCTGAACCGTCAGTACATAACGATCGCCGGTGTCGGGGTGGTCGTGTTCGTGGCGCTGATCTTCATCCAGAACATCGCTGTAGCGGGCGGCTTTTTGATCGGAGCGATCCTCTCCGGCTCGACCGGCTACATCGGCATGAACGTGTCGGTGCGCTCCAACGCGCGCGTCGCCGAGGCGGCCAAGGGCGGCGTCTCGCCGGCGCTAAAGGTCGCGTTCCGCGGCGGCGCGATCACCGGCCTGCTCGTGGTCGGGCTCGCGCTGCTCGGCGTCTCCGGTTACTACGGCGCGCTTACATCGATCTTCAACGACAGCCCCAAGACTGCAGTGGACGCGCTGATCGGCCTCGGCTTCGGCGGCTCGCTGATCTCTGTGTTCGCGAGGCTCGGCGGCGGCATCTTCACGAAGGCCGCAGACGTCGGCGCCGACCTCGTCGGTAAGGTCGAGGCAGGGATCCCCGAGGACGACCCGCGCAACCCGGCGACGATCGCGGACAACGTGGGCGACAACGTCGGCGACTGCGCGGGCATGGCGGCCGACCTGTTTGAGACCTACGCGGTGACCGCGATCGCGGTGATCCTGCTCGGGCGTGCTGACGTTCAACGAGTCCACGCAGGTCGCGCTATACCCGCTCGTGATCGGTGGCGTGGCGATCATCGCCTCGATTATCGGCACGTTCGCGGTGCGTACCAATTCGGGCAACGTCGAGCGCGCGCTGCTGCAGGGCCTACTCGTCTCCGGCGTGCTAGCCGCGGCCGCGTTCGCCCCGATTACCTACTGGCTGATGCGCAACCTCACGTTCAAGGTCGTGGCAGCACCGTCAGCCCCCCCAGCTGGAGCCACCTGTACCTGTGCTCGCTGATCGGGATCGTCGTCACCGCGCTGCTATTCGGACTGACCGAATACTACACCTCGACGCGGTTCGCGCCGGTGAAGAAGACGGCGAAGGCTTCGATCACGGGCCACGCGACGAACATCATCCAGGGCTTCTCCTCAGGGCTGCAGGCCACCGCGCTGCCGGCGCTCGTGATCGTGCTCGGGATCCTCGGCTCGTGGAAGCTCGCCGGCG
Source organism: uncultured Solirubrobacteraceae bacterium (assembly GCA_963735615.1). GTDB lineage: Bacteria > Actinomycetota > Thermoleophilia > Solirubrobacterales > Solirubrobacteraceae > Palsa-744. The sequence goes on along the minus strand of CAVTLO010000001.1, from coordinate 156,874 downwards.
GCGGCGTGACCGGCATCTACGGGATCCTGCGTCGCGGCGATGGGCCTGCTGTCGCTGACCGGGCTGATCGTCGCGCTCGACGCGTTCGGCCCGATTACCGACAACGCCGGCGGCATCGCCGAGATGGCCGACCTGCCCGAGGAGGTGCGCCAGGTGACCGACCGCCTCGACGCGGTCGGCAACACGACGAAGGCCGTCACCAAGGGCTACGCGATCGGCTCCGCCGTGCTGGCGGCGGTCGGCCTGTTTGCGGGCTTCCAGAAAGAACTCGAAAACAAGCTCGGGCACTTCATCTCGTTCGGTATCAACGAACCGCCCGTGCTGATCGGCCTGCTGCTGGGCGGCATGATGGTGTGCCTGTTCGCGTCGCTGTCGATCGAGGCCGTCGGACGCGCTGGTGGCGCCGTCGTCGAGGAGGTGCGCCGCCAGTTCCGCGAGCACCCCGGGATCATGGACTACAGCGAAGAGCCTGACTACGCGAGCGTGCGTGGATATCGTCACGAAGACCGCGCAGCGCGAGATGATCCTGCCTTCGCTGCTGCCGATCGGCTTGACGCTGATCGTCGGGCTGATCGACCAGCAGGCGCTCGGCGGGCTGCTGATCGGTGTGATCGTCGTCGGCTTCTTCTTCGCCGTGATGATGACCGCCGGCGGTGGCGCGTGGGACAACGCGAAGAAGCTGATCGAGGACGGCTCCTTCGGCGGCAAGGGCTCTGACGCCCATGCCGCGTCGGTCACCGGCGACACGGTCGGCGACCCGTTCAAGGACACTGCCGGGCCGGCGATCAACCCGATGATCAAGGTCGCCAACATCGTCGCGATCCTGATCATTCCGCTGATCACTTGATGTGACGAGCCGCATGCGGCTCGTCATGGGACCGCACATGTGCGGTCCCACCGGACGGTGCATGCACCGTCCGGCCGGGTGGCGCACGCGCCACCCGGTACGGCGACGCTGGTACCGGAATAACCTCAGTTGAGATGAACGGCAGACAGGCGCACCGCATGGGCACGTTCGTGCTGTCGTTGGCGATGGTGGCGATCGGCCTGGCGCTGATCGTCGAGGTGATCGTCGGGCACGCGAGCTCGATCTCGCCGCGCCTGCTCTTGGGCGTGCTGTTCATCGCGGCGGGCGGCGGGCGCTGGTATGTGGAGGTCAGGAGGGCGCGCGGGCGATGAGCACGCCCGAGGGCTCGAGCTCTGAGCTTGCGGAGATCGCGGCGCGCTCGCGCGTGATCGTGCGCCGCAGCCTCGGCTCACCGATCCTGTTCACGATCGTCTACTCGTCGCTGGCGAGCGCGATCTACTTCTCGCTGGGGGTGATCGCCGGCCACGCGCTCGGGCTGACGCCGCTGGTGTTCCTGGTCGCGGCGCTGCTGTATGGCGTGACCGCAATGACCTACGTGGAGGGCGCATCGCTGCACCAGGACCGCGGCGGCGCGACCGTGTTCGCGCGCTATGCGTTCAACGAGCTCGTCAGCTTCATCGCCGGCTGGGCGATCCTGCTCGACTACGTGATCCTGATCGCGATCACGGCCTATTCGGCGACGCAGTACCTGAAGACGTTCTGGAGCCCCCTAGGCAACCGCGGCGAGGCGCTCGGCTTGGCACTGGCGTTCATCGCGCTGGTCGTGCTCAGCAACATCCGCGGCTTCGGCGCCAGCCGCGCGCGGCGCGTTGGCATCCTGCTGGCCGGCGACCTGGCGCTGCAGGCGTTCATCGTCGTGCTCGGCCTGGTGCTGTTCTTCAACCCGCACACGCTCACCGCGCCGATCCATCTCGGCAGCGCGCCCACGTGGTCGCAGCTCGTGTTCGCGATGACCGTTGCGGTGATCTCGTTCACGAGCCTCGAGTCCGCGTCGGGCCTTGCGGGAGAGGTGCGGATCAGCCGCGCGGGGCTCAAGCGCCTGGTTGGATCCACAACCGCGACCGTCGCCTTCCTGTACGTGGGGATCGCGCTCGTGGCCGTCACCGCGCTGCCGGTGCACGACGGCCACACCGAACTGGCAAGCCGCTACCTGAACGCGCCGATGATCGGCGTCGTCAGCCACGTGCACCCGCACTGGCTCGGCAAGACGCTCATGTACCTGGTGGCGGCGACCGCGGCGGTCACGCTCGTGGCGGCCGCCAACTCGGCGATGCTCGGGCTCTCGCGGCTGGCCTACTCGCTGTCGACCAACCGGCAGATACCCAGCGGCCTCGGGCGCCTGCATCCCGAGCGCTCGACGCCGTACGTGCTGATCATCCTCGCCGGCCTGATCGCGGCGGGGCTCGCGGCGACCGAGGACCTCGACTTCCTGGTCGGCATCTATGCCGTCGGCGCGACGCTCGCGTTCACGATCGCGCACCTGTCGATCTGCCGCCTGCGCTACTCAGAGCCCCAGCGCGACCGGCCCTACAGGGTGCCGCTGTCGCTCAACATCAGGGGCGGGCAGCTGCCGCTGCCGGCGGCGTTCGGCGCGCTCGTCTCCGCCGGCGGCCTGGTGGCGGTGCTGGTCGTGCACGAACCCGCCCGCTACGTCGGGCTTGGCTGGATGGCCGTGGGGATCGTCCTGTATGTCGTCTACCGCCGCGCTGATGAAACCTCGCTGTTGCGACGCGTGACCGTTTCGCCGCAGGTACTGCGCGCCGAGCCCCAGGCCGAGCGCGACTACGGCTCGATCCTCGTGCCGCTATTCGGCACCGACCTCGATGATGACATCGTGCAGACGGCCGCGCTGCTGGTCTCAAGCGTTCAGACCGACGAGGCGGCGATCGATCCCGCCACGATCGAGGCGGTGTGGATGTTTGTGATCCCGATGTCGCTGCCGCTGGATGCGAGCTTGCCCGAGGCGCAGATCAAGCACGCGCGCCAGGTGCTCGCGCGAGCGAAGGCGGTGGGGGAGGAGTACAACGGCGTGCAGGTGGCTACCGCCACCGTGCGTACCCGTCGCGCCGGCTACGCGATCGTTGACGAGGCGCGCCGCCGCGGCGTCGAGGCAATCGTGCTCGGCGCCGAGGAGCCGTCGCTGATCCGCGGTGGCGCCCGGCTCGGCGGCCGCGGTGGGCCGCTCGAGGGCTACGTGGGGGACGTCACCAAGTACGTGATCAGCAAGGCAACATGCCGGGTAATAGTCACTGCACCGGCCGCGCGCGACTCGCCGAGCGAGCAGGCACGTCGTGCCAACCGGACCCACGCCCCAATGGTCTAACCTGCGAGCCTATGTCCTTCCGCTCAACCGCATGTTCATCCTGATTGTCGGCGCCGGGCGCGTCGGCTCGGCGGTCGCCAAGTCGGCGCTCGCTGCCGGCCACGAAGTCTCCGTGCTCGACGAGGACCCGCTCTCGCACGAGCGCCTCGACGCCGGGCAGAGTAAGAGCTGGGAGGACTCAGGCGGCCAGTTCACCGTCGGCACCGCTCTGGAGACAGACGCGCTGATCCAGGCGGGGATCGAGCGCGCGAACGCGTTCATCGCCTCGACCGCGGGCGATAACACCAACCTTGTGATCGCGCAGATCGCGCAGAAGCGCTTCGGCGTCGAGAAGGCGATTGTGCGCGTGATGGACCCTGCACGCGCCGATTGGTACCGCGAACAGGGGCTGCACACGATCTCTCCGACCAAGCACGCGATCGATATGTTCGAGCGCGCGCTCGCGCCCGTGGTGGCGTAGAGGATGGTGGCCTAGGCATGTACGCGATCATCGCCGGCGCCGGCAAGGTCGGGCGCAACCTCGCGCGCGAGTTGATCTCAAAGGGCCACGAAGTCACGCTGATCGAGTCCTCGCGTAGCTGCTATCTCGCCTGCGAGGAGGAGTTCGAGCACGCCGTCCAGTACGGCGATGCGACCGAGCTGTGGGTGCTCGAGCGCGCCGGCATCCAGCGCGCCGACCTCGTCATCGCCGTCACCGGCGACGACGAGGACAACATTCTCGTCTGTCAGGTCGCCAAGGAGAAGTACCTGTGCGAGCGCATCATCGCGCGCGTCAACAACCCCCGCAACCACGACCACTTCCGGCTGCTCGGGATCCAGCCCGCCGTCTCCGCCACCGACCTGATCCTGCGGCTGATCGAGCACGAGGTGCCCCGCTACGGGCTCGTGCACCTGCTCGCGCTTGAAGAGGAGCGTCTTGAGATCATCGAGCTCGAGGTCGCCGACGACGCGCCCACCGTCGGCGAGAAGGTCGCCGACATCGCTCTGCCTGAGGGCTGCCTGATCATCTCCGTGCTGCGCGGCGGCTCCGGCTTCGTGCCCAAGGCCGACACCGTCATCGAAGCCGGCGACGAGGTCCTGCTTGTGCTCGACCCCGGCCTCGAGGAGGCGATCACCACGTACTTTGCACCCAATGGGACGCCCGCTGCGTTCTGAGGATCCGCCCAGCGGTTGGCTATTCTTCTAGCCGAAGGGCACTGTCCGGGATAGTCCAATTGGCAGTGACGCCCGGTTCTGGTCCGGGAGATTGGGGTTCGAGTCCCTGTCCCGGAGTTGACCGAGGGCCCGTGTATATTGGACCCTTCGCGTTCTCGGGGACGCCAGGCCCAGGGATTTGCACCGGCGGCGTACCATGGCCGGCCAGCGGCAGTGATGGGAGCGTGACGTGGGTCTCGGTAGCTGGTGGTCAGAGCTGTGGTCGGATCAGGCATCCAACGAAAGCATTCAGGAGACTGCCAGGAGTTCCGCCAGACGGGGGTCCGGGTACGCCCGCACTGGATGGCCCTATACCCCGATGCGCAGGTTCGTCAGGCGCTGTCCTCGCTGCAATGAGCGGCTGAGCCGGTGCGAGTGCCAACCCGAGGGCCCGCGTGACACGTCAGCCGTGCAGCCGAGCCGACGCTCTGATGAGCAAGCGAATCCATTCGGGTAGCCTGGGTGGGGGTGTGCTGACGATGAGGGCTTGGGGCAGACTCGGCGGGGCGCCGCGTATCTCTCACGCTGTGCTGCTTGCCGGGTCCATTGGAGGCTGGCTGGCGAAGGATCATCCCGCGCCTGCCGTTGCAGGGTTGGGCTGCCTCTACGTCCTGCTCGCATTGCTCGCTGGACCCGGCGGCAAGGCGCTGGGTCTCCCCGCCTTCCGGGCGGACGAGGCTTACAGCGACACGCTGCGTCGATGGCGGAAGGAGCGGCGAGAGCGTTAGGCGCCGGGCAGGTATCGTGAGCGCGTGCTTGACGATGCGGTGATAGTGGAGGTTGGCCGTCGGTTGTCAGAGGCGGCGCCGCCTAGCTCGCGGGTGATCCTGTTCGGCTCGGCTTCGCGTGGGGAGCTGACACGGGATAGCGATTTGGACTTCTTGGTCATCGAGCCGGAGGTCGAGAATCCCGCCTTGGAGTCGGTGCGCCTGCGCAGGGTACTGGCGGATGTGCTGGTCCCGATGGATATCATCGTCGCGAGCGAGCACAGGGTGCAGGAGTGGCGTGACGTGCGCGGCAGCCTCATTCACGCGGCACTGACCGGCGGCCGGGAGCTCGTCGCCTGATGGCGAGCGAGCAGGATCTCGCAGAGCAACTTCTACGCCGCGCCGACGAGGACGCGGCCGGAGCCAAGGGGATGCTGCCGATCGACGAAGTAGCGGACGTGCTCGTCTGTTTTCACGCCCAGCAGGCTGTCGAGAAGGCGCTCAAGGCTGTGTTGGCAGCGCATGGAGTGGAGTTCGCCCACCGGCATGATCTGCGTACTCATCGGGCAATGCGAGAACGCGGGCGTGCGGCTGCCGGAGGAGCTCGTCGAGGTGGACTTTCTCTCGCCCTACGCGGCGGAACTTCGTTACGACGACGACACGGTGCACGCCGTTGAGCGTGAGACGGCATCGAGCTGGGCGACCGCCGCGGTCCGTTGGGCGCGGGCTCTGGTTGAGGAGGCTGGGGGTGGACAGAAGTCCTCAACTGAACCCGAAGCCGTCGATGGTGGCTGAGGAGGCGCAGGGCGTCTGTGACCCGAAGCTGGCTTGGGTACTCAGGCCGGCGGCCGTCCCACCTGCCACAGCCCCTCGTCGTGTTGCGCCTCGAGCCAGCGAGTCGCGTCGCGTTCGCCGAGCGCGATCAGCCTGTCGATGAACTTGCGCGCGAGGAACAGGTAGCTGAGCAGCTCGCCGTGGATGGCGCTGCGTTCGGCGTTGACGAAGCGACCGAGCAGCGCGACGTCGCTGTCGCGCACGAAGCCGGAGATGCCGGCGTAGTGTTCTTTATACGTTTCGCGCGCCAGGCGGCCGATCTCCAGGCGATCGCACGGGGAGATGAAGATGTAGGGGATCTTGCGTCGGCGTCTGCGCTCACCTGGCTTCGCGGCTGTGTGTCGCCCGGCGCCAGCGGATGGCTGGGCGGTCGCAGATGGCCTCGTTCGTTTGAGCGCCTCGTTGACGGTCGCGAGCGTCGCCACGTCTTCGGCGAGCTGGTCGGCGAGCACGACCTGCAGCAGTTGCGCGATGCCGTCGATCATGTCCGGTCGGCTCGCGCGCTGGGTGGGCGTCGCGGAGGAGTTCAGGCCGATTACGACGACGCGGTCCGCGCCCAGCGACAGCGCCGGCTTCAGCGGCGCGTTCAGTCGGACGCCGCCGTCGCCGTACCAGCCGGCGACGGCGGGCGGCTCATGGACCTCGACCGCCGGAAACGCCCCCGGGATCGCCGCCGACGCGAGCACGTGCTCGGGTTTGAGCACGGTGGCCGCATACTCGATCGCGCGTGTCGGGTCCGACTCCAGCGCCGGACCGCCATGGTGGAAGACGACGCTGTTCGTGCTCGCGTACGAGGTCGCGACGACCGCCGCCGCGGTCAGCGTGCCGTCTTCGACGTTGTTCTCGATCCGCTCGAATGACACTAGCCGCTCGAGCGTGGTGCGCAGCGGCGACGTGTCCAGCAGCGCCGATGGGTCAGCACCGGGCACGCGCGCGAACATCGCCGCCGCGCCGATCACGCGCGCGAGCTCTGACGGCGAGGCCAGCGGGCGCAGCGCGTCGCCCCACGACAGCTCGCGCCACATCTCCAGCGCCGCCGCCGTCGCAGCCTCGAGCGGCTGGTGTGCCCGAGCGGCGTAGAACGAGCCGTTGAGCGCGCCGATGCTGGTGCCGACGAGGATGTCTGGGGTCTGGTCATGCTCCGCCAGCGCCGGCGCCAGCGTGTTCAGCGCGCCCGCCTCATAAGCGCCGCGCGCGCCGCCGCCGGCGAGCACCAGCGCGATTCGCTCGCGGTTGGGGGTCAGTTGCACGGCGCCAGGCATGACCCGCCGCAGACTACCGCTCGCCTCGCCGTCAGACGGGGAGCGCCGCCGAGTGCGCAGCGCGGCGGACTGGCTTCACGCCGCGGCCTGCGACGACCAGTCCTGGTACAGCTGGAAATAGCGCCCTTCGGCGGCGATCAGCTCGTCGTGGGTGCCTTGCTCGGCGATCTGGCCGTGCTCGAGCACGACGATGCGCCCGGCCTGGCGGATCGTCGAGAGGCGGTGGGCGATCACGATCGAGGTGCGCCCGGCGAGCAGGCGGCGCATGGCCGCTTCGATGCGGCCCTCGGTGTGCAGATCAACGTTGGAGGTGGCCTCATCGAGGATCAGGATGCGCGGGTCGGCGATCAGCGCGCGCGCGAACGCCATCAGCTGGCGCTGGCCGGCGGACAGCTGCGCGCCGCGCTCGCCGACTTCGGTGTCATAGCCGCGCGGCAGCTCGGAGATGAACTCATCTGCGCCCACCGCAGCCGCCGCGGCGCGGATCTGCTCGTCCTGCGCGTCGGGGCGCCCGAACGCGATGTTCTCGCGCACGCTGCCCGAGAACAGGAACGCCTCCTGTGGCACGATCCCCATCTGTGAGCGCAGCGAGTGGCTGGAGACCTCGCGCAGGTCGTGCCCGTCGACCAGCACGCGCCCGCGGGTGGGGTCGTAGAAGCGCGCCGCGAGCTTCGCCATCGTCGACTTGCCCGCGCCCGTGGCGCCCACCAGCGCGATCGTCTGGCCCGCCGGCACGCGCAGGTCGATGTGCTCCAGCGCGAGTACCTCAGCGTCCTGCGCCGGCGCCGTCGCGCCGTTGTCGCCCGCGGTCGATGGTCCGGCGCCGTTGCCGTTTGCGGCCGGCTGGGCGTCGCCGGCCCCGCGCCGCTGCGAGCGCGGGCGGTAGGCGAAGGAGACGTCCTCGAAGCTGACCTCGCCGCGGATCGGGCCGATCGCGGGCGCGTTGGGGGCGTCTTCGAGCGTCGGCTTGGTGTCGAGCAGCTGGAAGATCTTCTCCAGCGCGGCCATGCCGGACTGGTAGGTGGTGTAGAGCTGGGAGAGCTGCTGGATCGGTTCGAACAGGAACGACAGCGTCGCGACGAACGCGACGATCGTGCCGACCGTGATGTGGCCGTCGATCGCTTGGTAGCCGCCGTAGAGGACGATCACCGCTAGCGCGAGCCCGGAGAGCATTTCAACGCCGGGGAAGTAGGTGGCGTTGAGCCTGACCGTGACCATGTTGGCCTCGCGGTTGTCCTCGTTGAGCTCGGCGAAGCGTGCCTCGTGCGCGGGCTCCTGGCCGAAGCTGCGCACCACGCGGATCCCCGACAGCGTCTCCTGCAGGTAGCCCGTGATCGAGCCGATCGTCTCCCGCGTGCGCCTGAACGCGCCAGCCGAGATCAGCCGGAACCAGATGCTCGCGGCGGCGACGAACGGGACGACGCAGAACGTCAGCAGCGCGAGCTTGACGTCGAGGTAGAGCAGCACGCCAATCGCGCCAACCAGCGTCAGGCCCGACTGGAACAGCGTCACGACCGAGTCGGTCACGAGGCTTTCCAGGGCCTCCACGTCGTTGGTCATGCGTGAGATCAGCACGCCGGCGGGCCGGCTCTCGTAGAAGCCGATCGGCTGGCTCTGAAGATGCGTGAAGATGCGGATACGCAGGTCCGCGAGCGCGCGCTGCCCGACCCAGCCGACGAGGTAGGTCTGTGCATATGTGGCCACCCACACGAGCAGCGCCGAGGCCAGGAAGGCGACGACCACGACCACCAGCGTGTGGATGTGGCGCTTTTCGATGCCCGAGTCGATCGCGAGCTTCGCCAGCAGCGGCGGCGCCAGCGAGGCGGCGGTGCCGAGCACGAGCGCGACGAGCATCGCAGCAGTGCGCACGCGATAGGGGCGCAGCAGCGCGAGCAGGCCGCGCAGGTTGCGAGCGCGGCTCTCACGGCTGGCGCGCTCGCCCGTCCACTGCGCTCCGCCTCGCCCCAAGCCCGGACCGAAGCCTGCGCGTGCGCCGCCGCGACCGCCACCACCGCCGCCAGCGCCCATGCCCGCGGGAGGACTCACGGCGTCGCTCCCGCGTCGCGCTCGCCGCCTGTTCCCGTCGCCAGCAGGTGCTCGATCAGTAGCGGCGTGCCGTCGGCTGAGATGGCGCCCGCGGCCGATGATGTCCCGGCGACGATCTCGCGGTAGAGCTCGGATGTCTCCAGCAAGCGCTCGTGGTCGCCCTCGGCGACGATCCGCCCGTGGTCGAGGACGACGATCTGATCAGCCAGTTCGATCGTCGACAGGCGGTGCGCGATCACGAACGTGGTGCGCCCGGCCATCGCCTCGGCGAGCGCGACCTTGATGCTCTGCTCGGTGGAGGCGTCGACCGAGGAGGTGGCGTCGTCGAGGATCAGCACGCGCGGGTTGGCGACGAGCGCGCGCGCGATCGCCAGGCGCTGGCGCTGGCCGCCGGAGAGCGTCACGCCGCGCTCTCCCACCTGCGTGTCATATCCCTGGGGCAGGCGCGTGATGAACTCGTGCGCTTGCGCGCGGTGCGCCGCCTGCTCGATCTCGGCGGCGCTGACTGGAGGCCCGCCCGCCCGCGCGTAGGCGATGTTCTCAGCGACGCTCGCGGAGAACAGGAACGGGTCGTCGCTGACGACCGCAACGGCGGAGCGCACGGAGCGCACGGTGACCTCACGCACGTTCGCGCCGTCGAGCAGCACAACGCCTGCGACCGGGTCGTACAGGCGCGAGATCAGCGCCACCAGGCTGGTCTTGCCGGAGCCCGTCGGCCCGACGAGCGCGACCGTGCGCCCGGCGGGCACGTCGAGGTCGATGTCGCGCAACACCGCGCGTCCGCTCTGCGGCGACGCGTGCTCGGTCTCGACGAGCGCGCTCGCGCCGAGCTCGTCGTGCGGGTCCTCGTAACGGAGCGTGACGTTGCGCAGCTGGACGTGGCCGCTACCCGGCGGCAGCTCGGGCGCGTTAGGCACGTCGGTCAGGTGCGGCTCGCGGTCGAGCAGCTGGAAGATGCGCGCGCCGGAGGCGGTCGCGCGCTGCGCGAGGTTGAGCGTTACGCCGAGCGAGCGCATCGGCGTGATCAGCATGTTGACGTACAGGTAGAACGCGGTGAACTGACCGAGCGTGAGGTGCGCGTGGATCACCGACTCGCCGCCCAACAGCAGTACGGCCGCGAGGCCGAGCTGCGGCAGGAAGCCGATCACGGGGTTGTACGTCGCTTCCAGGCGCGTGGCGACCATCGCCTGGTTGAACACACGCCCGACGGTGTCGCGGAAGCGCGTCAGCTGGCGGTCCTCGCGGGCGAACGCCTTGACGACGCGCACGCCCGAGATGTTCTCCTCGGCGTCGGCGGTCAGCTCGGCGATGCGCTGCTGGGTCTCCTGGATCGCGGGGCGTGCGCGACGGCCGTAGCGGTAGGAGATCACGATCACGAACGGCACCGGCGCGAGCGCGATCAGCCCGAGCTCGGGGTTAATCGCGAGCATCACCGCGCCGGCGAGCGCGATCGTGAGGATCGACTGCAGGATGAACACGAGCCCGTAGCCGAGGAAGAAGCGCACGGCGGCGAGATCGACGGTCGCACGCGACATCAGCTGCCCGGTCTGCTGGTGGTCGAAGAAGCCGAGCTCCAGGCGCTGCAGCTGCGCATACATGCGCTCGCGCAGGTCGTATTCGACGGCGAGCGACACGCGCCCGGCGATGATCCGCCGCCAGTACATGAAGCCCCAGCGCGCGAGCACCACCGCGAGGATCACGAGCGAGAGCGCCAGCAGTGTGTGGCGATCGTGGGCAATGTCGCCGGCGGCGTGGCCGTGGACGCGCGTGGCGCCCTTCTTGATCGCCTCCACCGCGAGCCCCGTCAGCGCCGGCACCGCGACGGTCATCACCATCGCGAGGCTCGCTAGCCCCCAGGAGATGCCCAGGCCGCGCTTGTACGGGCTCAGGAATCCGAGTAGTCGATAGAAGGTCTTCATAGTTGTGTAGGCAACGATTATCGCAGGCGCTTGCCGGCGCGCCTAAGCTCCGCTCATGCCACGCAGCCCCAACCGCGACTCCACGCCCTCGCGCGCTGGGCTGTGCGACTCGTGCGTGCACCAGCAGCTCGTGCGCAACACGCGCGGCTCGACGTTCTCGCTGTGTCGGCGCTCGCGCGAGGACCCCGACTACTCGCGCTACCCGCGTCTGCCCGTGCTCGCGTGCCCGGGCTATGAGGCAGGCGCGCCCACGGGCGGCGCCGGGGTCTGACCGGTCGCATCGCGCTCAACTCGCGAGCGCGCCAGCGGGCTCGGGCTGGGGCGCCTCGGGCGCATACCCAGTCGAGACGAAGTCGCGGCCGCGCACGAGCGCGAACGCCAGCGCGGCGCCCGTCAGCGCGATCGCGGCGGCGATCGCCGCGATCGTCGTGAACGCCCCGGTGAAGCCGACGCGGTAGGAATGATCGAGTGCGACGCGGGCGGCGGGGGAGAGCGAGCGCGCGATCTTGGTGACTTCGCCGGACTCCAGCAGCGTTCCCAGTTGGCCGTGGGCGGCGGCGAGGATCTCGTGCGCGTGGCCGCTCGCGCGCAGGGCGCTGGTGGTCGTGCGCGTGACGTCGTGCTGGAAGATCGCGCCGAGCCCGGCGATGCCGGTGGCGAGGCCGACCTGGCGGAAGGTCGAGTTGATGCCGGAGGCCATGCCGCTGCGCTCGCGCGGCACGACGCCGATCGCGGTAGAGGCGAGCGGCGGGGTCACGAGTCCGACGCCGGCGCCGGCGAACACGAAGCCGGGGATCAGCACCGTCCAGTGCGAGCTCGCGTCGACGCTGGTGATGAGCACGAGGCCGATGCCGATCAGCAGCAGGCCGGTGCCGAGGAGCAGGCGCACGGGCACGCGCACGGTCAGCCTGCCGGCGATCGGCGCGACGGCGAAGGACAGCAGCGTTGTCGGCAGGAAGCGCAGCCCCGCCTGCAGCGGGGTGTAGCCGAGCACGTCCTGGATGTAGAGGGTGAGGTACAGGAACATCGCGAAGAACGAGCTGGAGATCGCGAACGCCACGATGCTCGCGCCGGCGAACGCGGGGGAGCGAAACAGCGACAGGTCGAGCATCGGGCGACTCTGGCGAAGCTCGACGATCACGAACGCGACCAGCAGCACGGCGGCGGCCGCGAGCAGCGCGACGATCTCGGTCGAGCCCCAGCCCTTCTGGTTGCCCTGCACGAGCGCGTACACGAGCACGAACAGCGACCCGGAGAACGTCACCAGGCCCGCCCAGTCGACGCCGGTGGCGTTGGGGTCGCGCGAGTCGAGCACCTTTGTGAGCGTGACGAACACCGCGACCGCGCCGATCGGCACGTTGACGAAGAAGATCCACTGCCAGCCGATGCCCGAGGTGATGACCCCGCCGAGCACCGGCCCGACGGCGACCGCGGCGCCGGTGACCGCGCCGAAGACGCCGAACGCGGTGCCCCGATCCTTGCCCTGGAAGGCCTGCGCGATCAGCGCGAGCGAGGTCGCGAACATCATCGCGCCGCCGGTGCCCTGCACGGCGCGCGCGAGGTTCAGCATCAACGGCGAGCTCGACAGCCCGCAGACGGCGGAGGCGGCCGTAAACACCAGCAGGCCGGTGACGAACACGCGCCTGCGCCCGATCAGGTCGGCGACGGCGCCGGAGGTCAGCAGGAAGGCGGCGAGTGTTAGTGCGTAAGCGTTGACGACCCACTGCAGGTCCGAGAACGAGGAGTGCAGCGAGCGCTGGATGTCGGGCAGCGCGACGTTCACCACCGTGATGTCGAGCAGCAGCATGAAGATCGCGACGCAGACCGCGATCAGCGTCCACCACTTGCGCTCCACTGCTAAGCCTCCTGGAGGTGTCGCGCCAGGAACGGCACGATCTCCCCCCACAGCTTCGCGGCCGCGGCGGGCCGGTAGTTGGGCCGGTAGTCGGCGAAGAACGCGTGCCCGGCGCCCTCATAGACGTCGACTTTGACCTCCCGGCCGCTCGCGGTTGCGCGCTCGCGCAGCTGCTCGCCGAGCTCAGGCGAGGGGTTCTGGTCTTCCGCGCCGACGGCGGCCAGCAGCGGGCAGGCGAGCTTGTCGGCGAGCTCCAGCGGCGGCGTCGGGCGCGCGGGCGTCGAGCGCTCATCGGGCGTCGCGCGGTCGATGAAGCCGCCCCAGCAGTCGATCGCGGCGTCCAGGCGGTTGCTCGCGCCTGCGAACAGCAGCGTGTAGCGCCCGCCCATGCAGAAGCCGATGCAGCCGACCTTGCCGGAGACGTCATCACGCGCTCGCAAGAAGTCGGCGGCGCCCTCGAGGTCGCCGAGCACGGTCTCATCAGACATCGAGAACAGCCGCTGCATCAGTGCCTGCATATCGCCCATCGGCGGCGGGCCGCCTTCGCGCGTGTACAGGTCGACGCCGAGCGCGACGTAGCCGATGTTGGCGAAGCGATTGACGATGTCGCGAATGTGCTCGTTGAGCCCCATCGCCTCGTGGATCACGATCATCGCCGGGCGGGCGGCGCCCGCGGGATCTGAGCCGGCCGCGCCCGCCGAGCCGGCCGCACCTGGAGTGTCGGCATCGGCTGGCCGGGCGAGATATCCGTTGACCTGCGTGCCGCCGGCGCCGGCGAACGTGAGGTCCTCACCGGCTACTCGCGCCGGATCGGCGAGGCCTCCGGGCACGCCCTCGGGGCTCGCCTTGACCTTCGCTGTCGTCATCTCCCTGTGGCCTCCTTCTATAGATAGTTGTTCGTGCTGCGGATCTACCCGCCCGCGGCCTCGGCGAGCGCGGGGGCGGACTCGAGCTCGCGGATCTTGCGGCGCACACGCTTGCGCGTCTCGCACAGCTCGTGCTCGAGCTTGGCGAGCTCGGCGGCGCGGTGGCGCACGAGTGCCAGCTGGCGCTCGATGTGGCCGAGCGCCTCGCCCAACAGCTCGCGCCGGCGCTCGGGGTGGACGTCGTCGCGCTGCAGCTGCGCGCGCACCTCCGCGCGCGCCTCCTCGGCGGTGAGCAGCGTCTTGAGCTCCTCGAGCGACACACCGAGCAGATCCTTCAGGCGCATCACCTCGCGCAGGCGCTCGACCTCGGCGCTCGTGTACAGGCGGTGCTGGCCCGACGGTCGCGCGGGCGCCTCGGCGAGCAGCCCGATCTCCTCGTAGTAGCGGATCGTGCGCGGCGTGGTGCCGACCAGGCGCGCAACGTCGCCGATACGCAGGTTCACGCCGTCGCGCCTTCGGCCGGTACTGCCACCGCTTCGGCCGACAGTTCCTCGGCGCGGGCCGCCTGGCGCTCGCGTGTGTCCTGCGCCTGGAGCTGCTCGTGGCTGGGGCGTAGCAGGCACACGAACATGCCGACGAGCGACACCGTGGCAAGCACCCACAGCGCGGTGTGCATGTTGGCGATGAACGGCGCGAGCTTCTGTGAGGAGAGCCCTTTGGCGAGACCGGAGAAGACCGCGAACAGCGTCGCTTTGGGCACGGCGGAGGTGATGATCGCGAGCACGAACGCGATCGACAGGACCGCGCCGGTGTTCTGTAGGAGCGTGCGTGCGCCGGCGGCGATGCCGCGCCGGTGTGCGGGCACGACGCCCATCATCGCGGCGGTGTTAGGGCTGTTGAACATGCCCGAGCCGACGCCGACTGCGGCCAGCCACAGCGCGCTCTGCCAGTAGGGGGTGTGGACCTGAAGCGTGGTCATCGCGGCGAGCCCGGCGGCGCTGACGAGCATGCCGAGCGCGGCGAGCGTGCGCGAGCCGTGGCGGTCGGCGTACACGCCGGCGATGGGCGAGGCGACGAGCATGCCGAGCGCGAGCGGGATCAGCTTGATGCCGGCATCGATCGGCGAGTCGCCCTGTGCGCCCTGGAAGTAGAAGACGAACAGGAACATCAGCGCGAAGCGCGCGAGGCCGTTGATGAACGCGGCGGCGCTGGCGGCGGCGAATAGGCGGCTGCGGAAGATCTGCAGGTCGAGCATCGGCGCGCGCGAGCGTTTCTCGATCGCTACCCACAGCGGCAGCAGCACCGCGGCGGCGATCAGCCCGCCAATCACGATCGGGTCGTTCCAGCCGCTGAGCCCGCCGCGCGAGACGGCGAGCACGAGGCCGGTGAGGCCGACGACGAACGTGCTGGTGCCGAGTACGTCATAACCTCGAACGGAGTCTGGTTTGGCGAGCTCACGCAGGATCAGCGCGCCCCAGGCGGCGCCGGCGAGTGCGAACGGGACGTTGAACCAGAACACCCAGTGCCAGGAGATCGACACGAGCGCGCCACCGAGCACCGGGCCGAGCACCAGCCCGATCGCGGCGACCATCGTGTTGGCGCCCATCGCCAGCCCCAGTTCCTCCTTGGGGAACGCGTCGGTGACGAGCGCGGCGGCGTTGGCGAACAGGAACGCCGAGCCGATGCCCTGCAGCACTCGCCACAGGATCAGCACGGTCGCATCGGAGGAGAAGCCCGCGCCGAGCGAGGCGAGCGCGAACACGACGAAGCCGCCGACGTACGCGCGCTTGCGCCCAAACAGGTCGCTCAGGCGCCCTGCCATCAGCACGAGCACGGTCGCGGCGATCAGGTAGGCGAGGATCACCCACACGAGCGCGAGCAGGCTCGTGTGCAGCGAGCGCTCGAGGTCGGGCAGCGCGATGATCAGCGTGCCCGAGTTGGTCGCCGCGAGCAGCATGCCGAGGCTCGTGCACGACAGTGCCCACCACTTGTAGTTCGCGTGCCCAGCGGCGACGCCGAAGCGCGAGGCGGGCGGGCCGGCGGGGCCCTCGGGTGTCGCGGACGCTGTGGAATCTGACGTGAACGTAAAGATCACGATAGCAGGAGGCCTTCTCCGGGCGGCGTGCTAAAACGAGAGACATGTCAACGAATGAGCCGAAGGTCGCGAAGTCCGAGCAGGAGTGGCGCGAGCAGCTGACGCCGGCGCAGTACGACGTGCTGCGCAAGGCGGGCACGGAGCCGCCGTTTACGGGCGAGTATGTCTACAACAAGGACTCCGGCGATTACCGCTGCGCGGGGTGCGGGGCGGTGCTGTTCGGCGCGGACACTAAGTTCGATTCGGGCACGGGCTGGCCGAGCTTCACTGAGCCGGCGGTCGCTGAGGCGGTCGAGCTGCGCCCGGACAACAGCCTGTTCATGCGCCGCACGGAGGTGCTGTGCCGCGCGTGTGGTGGACACCTAGGGCACGTGTTCGACGACGGCCCCGGGCCGACCGGCCAGCGCTATTGCATCAACTCGGCGGCGCTGTCGTTCAAGCCGGCCGAGTAGCCCGCCCGCTGGTATGACCGGGTAGCCTTCCCGCGGCGATGATCATGTTCGAGCAGTCGCGGCGGCTGTCCGAGCCGCTGCAATGGGGGCGGCGCGAGAAGACGGTCGTGGCGGTGGTGCTGAGCTGCGTGGTGCTCGCGTTGGTGGGGCTGGGCGCGTACGCGCTGACCAGTGGTGCGCCCGCGCGCAGGGACTGCATCGAAGTCACATTTGCTTCGACGCTTGGCGGCGCGACGGAGCATGCCTGTGGCGGGCAGGCGAGAAGGGTATGCGCCTCGCCTGAGGCGTTCAGGCATATCGCGGCCGAACTACGCGCCGCTTGCCGCCGAGCTGGGTTTCCCTTCGGCTGACGCCGCGTGCCGCCCACGGGTTGGGCACTCCCGCCCCCAGTCTGGATGTACGTCTAGACAAATGTCGAAACCGTCGGGCCAAGTGTTGGCCAGGATGGCCCTACCGAGGCTCCCAGATGCCGGTTTTCATACCGAGACTGTCATCGGTGAGCGGCGTCCGCCCTGCGTGGGGGACTCAGCGGCACTGCAAACAACGGTAGGAACGGAGGCACATGACCTGGCTGTCATACCCAAGTTGGCTGAACGCGGGGGACAACGCATGGCAGATGACCGCTGCGACGTTCGTCGGGCTGATGAGCTTGCCCGGCCTGGCGGTCCTGTACGGCGGCGTTATGCAGAAGCGTTGGTCGGTCAACGCGATGATGCTCACGTTCGTGGCGTTCTGCGTGACGCTCATCGTCTGGTGCCTGTGGGCCTTCAAGATGGGCTTCGGGAGTCCGATCGCGCACAGCGGCTCAGGCATCTTCGGGACCAAAGGCTTCCTGGGGACGTTCCTCGGTGAACCTGGCAGCGTGCTGAGCCATACCGGTGAGGAGGCCCAGGCGGTGATCCCGTCGGTCACGGAAGGTCCGCCGTTCCACTTCCCAGAGGCGTCGCTCGTGTACTTCCAGTTCGTGTTCGCCGCGATCACGCCGATCCTCGCGCTCGGCTCGGTGCTCGGCCGCGTCAACTTCAAGGCGTGGATCCCGTACGTGGCGCTGTGGATCACGTTCGTGTACGCGGTCAACGCATTCCTGATGTGGGGCGGTGGCTACTTCGCCGCGCACGGTGCTCTGGACTACTCAGGTGGTTACGTGATCCACCTGTCGGCAGGCGTCTCAGGATTCGTGTTCGCAGCGGTGATCGGGCCGCGATTGCAACGCGATCGAGAGGTCGACGCGCCGAACAACCTGCTGATGCTCGCGGTCGGTGCCGGTCTGCTGTGGCTGGGCTGGAACGGGTTCAACGGCGGAGACTCCTACTACGCCGGCGCGGACGCCTCGGCGGCGGTCATCAACACCAACCTGTGCACCGCGGTGGCGATGATGGTGTGGATCGCGTGGGACTACATCTACCGCGACAAGCCGTCGATGATTGGCGCTGTCAACGGCATGATCACGGGCCTCGTCGGCATCACGCCGGCGGCAGGGTTCGTCAACGGCTGGGGCTCGATCATCATCGGCGTCGTCGATGCGACGATCGTGTGGTTTGCGATCCGCTACCTCAGCCGCGTGCGACCATTCAGGGACGTCGACGACACCCTGGGGGTGATCTTCACGCACGGCATCGCCGGTCTGTTCGGCGGGCTGCTGGTCGGGCTGCTCGCCGATCCGGCGGTGGTCGAGTACATCGGCGTGGGCGGCGCGAGCAACCTCCCCGGGAAATCCGGGCTGCTGCTCGGCGGCGGCTGGACGCTGCTGCGCTGGCAGGCCGAGGCCGCGGCGTGGGTGATCGTCTACACCGCGGTGGCGACGTTCATCATCCTCAAGGTGGTCGGCATCTTCATCCCGTTGCGGCTCAGCGACGAGGAGCTGGAGATCGGCGATCACGCGATCCACGGCAACGAGGTCTACCCCTCGGATGTGCCGACGCTCGGTGGTCCGCACCCACCGGCGTGGCAACCTGCGCCGGCCGCGGGCACCGCGGGCGCGTAGGCAATAGCTCTCTCCCAGCGCGGGCGCGTCCTCCCCACGGACGCGCCCGCCTCCGGGGTGCAGGACGGGTGGGCGGCCCCGCTTTGGCGGGGCCGCTACTCGTTTGTGGGGGGTGCGAGGGCCCGCAGCTCGCGCTGCGGGCGCGAACCGGGTCCCGTGTAAAAGTGCGGCGGGCGCCGCTCAGGTGGCGATGCCAACGGGGCAGGAGACGCCGGTGCCGCCGAGCCCGCAATAGCCGCCGGGGTTCTTGGCGAGGTACTGCTGGTGGTATGACTCGGCGTAGTAGAAGGGGTGGCGCTGCGGGTCATATTCGGTGAGTTCGGTGGTGATCGTGCCGTGGCCCGCGGCGGAGAGCACCTGCTGGTAGGCGGCGAGCGAGGCCTCGGCGGCGGCACGCTGGGCCTCGCCGTTCCACATGATCAGCGAGCGATACTGGCTGCCGGCATCGTTGCCCTGGCGCATGCCCTGCGTCGGGTCATGTCCCTCCCAGAACAGCCGTAGCATCTCCTGGTAGCTGGTCTTGGCGGTGTCGAAGGCGACGAGCACGACCTCGGCGTGGCCGGTGCGCCCGCTGCAGACCTCCTCGTAGGTGGGGTTGGGCGTGAACCCGCCGGCGTAGCCGACGGCGGTGCTGTACACGCCGTCCGCTTCCCAGAAGATCCGCTCGGCGCCCCAGAAGCAGCCCATGCCGAAGATGGCGGTCTCGACGCCGTCGGGAAACGGCCCCTCAAGCGGCGTGCCGAGCACGTCGTGGCGGTCGGGAACACGCATCGCCTGCTCGCGTCCGGGGAGCGCGGAGGCGGCGTCGACCATTGCTGTGTCACGTCCAAAAAGTCTCATGGGGAGCAGGCTAGCGCGGCTCGAGCACGAACACGGCGATCTTTCGCGAGGTGGTCTCGTCGTACTGCACGAAGTCTGCGTACTGCTCGTTCAGCTTGCGCCACAGCCATCGTGGCGCGCCGTGGCGGGCGGCCGGTGGCCCTTGCGACGGTGGCTGCTTTGATTAGAGTGCGCAAGCGTGTGCGCGGTCGTCCGCTACGAGGTCACCGAACGCGTCGCGCGGATTACGCTCGACCGTCCCGAGCGCGGCAACGGGATTACACGGCAGCTGATCGCAGAGCTCGTCGCATGCGTCGAGCGCGCTGACCTGGACCCGGCGGTGCACGTGCTGGCGCTGTCGGGCGCGGGGCCGGGCTTCTGCGGCGGCTATGACCTGGTGGAGAGCGCCGAGGGCGCCGGTGCGGGCCAGGGCGCGGCACGCGGAGCCATGGGAGCTGGTGTCGGCGCGGGCGAGGGATTGAGCGGCGCCGTACCGAGCGGCTCGCCACTCGATCCGGCGGTGATCGCTGCAAACCACGATCCAGGCGGCACGTGGGACCCGATGGTGGACTACGCGATGATGAGCCGCAACGTGCACGGCTTCATGAGCCTTGTGCGCTGCGGCAAGCCAGTTGTGTGCATGGTGCACGGCTTCTGTGTGGCGGGCGGTACGGACATGGCGCTCTGCTCGGATCTGCTGGTGATCGCAGCCGACGCCAAGATCGGCTACCCGCCGGCGCGCGTTTGGGGCTCGCCGACGACCGCCCTGTGGGCGCAGCGCGTCGGTGCGCAGCGCGCCAAGCGCCTGCTGTTCACGGGTGACTCGCTGTCGGGCGCGCAGGCGCTGGAGTGGGGCCTAGCGATCGAGGCGCCGCTGGCGGAACACCTAGTGGAGCGGACGGAGATCCTGCTCGAGCGGATCGCGCGGATGCCGGTTAACCAGCTGATGATGATGAAGCTGCTGGTCAACGAGACGCTGTTTGCGCAAGGCCTGCACGGGGCGCAGGTGCTGGGTACGGTGTTCGACGGGATCGCCCGCCACACGGCCGAGGGCCACGCGTTTCGCGCGCGCGCCGCCGAGGCTGGCTTTCGCGAGGCGGTGCGCGAGCGCGACGAGCCGTTCGGGGACGTGGGACGCTCGACTTTCAAGGGCTGAGAATGCCTTTTCGCGACGCACGATCGCGCGCATATGCGATCGTACGGCGGTGGCGATCATCCGCGTGAGCAGGCCGCTCGGCCGCGAGCTGCAGCGAGTGTTTCCATCGCGCCCATTCAACGTGCGCTTCTGGGACGGCGGCCACGTCGCGGCGACGGTTCCCGAGGCGCCGACGTTCTTCGTGCGCCGCCCGGTAGCGCTCGCGCACTTCCTCTCAGCGCCGGGCACGCTCGGCCTCGGACGCGCGTACGTGGACGGCTCGCTGGCCGTCGATGACCTCGATCGCGCGCTGCTGGTGGTCGACGAATTCGAGCCGCCGGAGCTGAGCCTCGCCGACCGCGTGCGCCTCGGCCTAGCGACGGTGGCCGCCGCCGCGCCGGGCGGGCTGCCGCGGCGCCCGGGCATCGAGCTGACCCTGCGCGGGCGGCTGCACAGCGCCGAGCGCGACGCGGCGGCGGTGCGCTACCACTACGACGTCGGCAACGAGTTCTTCGCGCTGTTCCTCGACGAGTCGCTGACCTACAGCTGCGCGATCTTCTCCAAGGGCGCGCACACGCTCGAGCAGGCGCAGCGCACGAAACTCGAGCTGGTGGCGGGCAAGCTCGACCTACAGCCGGGCATGCGCGTGCTCGACGTCGGTTGCGGCTGGGGGAGCTTCGCGATGCACGCCGCGCGCGAGCATGGGGTGGAGGTCGTTGGCATCACGCTGTCTGAGCCGCAGGCCGAGCGCGCGCGCGAGCGCGTCGCCGAGGCGGGACTCAGCGAGCAGATCGAGATCCGCGTGCAGGACTACCGCGAGCTGCCGCAGGCATCGTTCGACGCGATCGCGAGCATAGGGATGTCCGAGCACGTCGGCGACGCGCAGATCGACGTGTACGCACGCTCGCTGTTCGGCCTGCTGCGCCCGGGCGGGGTGCTGCTGAACCACGCGATCGCCGCGCTCGACCCCTACGCGACACCGCTCGAGGACCTGTTCTCCACGCGCTACGTGTTCCCCGACGGCGAGCCGCTGCCGCTCTCGCGCGTGCAGCTCGCGCTCGAGCGCGCCGGCTTCCACAGCGAGCACGTCGAGGGCTTTCGCGAGGACTACGCCGTCACGCTGCGCCACTGGGCGCAGCGCTTGGACGAGCACCTGCCGCAGGCGGAGGCGCTCGCCGGCGTCGAGCGCACGCGTGTCTGGCGGCTGTACCTGCGCGCCGCGGGACAGGGCTTCGAAGCGGGGCTGACAGCCGTCTACCAGGTCAAAGCGCGGCGGCCGCTGTAGAATGGCCAGACCTTGCGGATGTAGCTCAGCTGGCTAGAGCGTCGCCTTGCCATGGCGAAGGTCGAGGGTTCGAATCCCTTCATCCGCTTCAGACAAAACCCCTGGATTTCCGGGGGTTTTGTGGGGATGATTGACTTGACAAACCCAAAGTCGTTTAGTAGGATATGCGCATGTCAGTCA
Organism: uncultured Solirubrobacteraceae bacterium; assembly: GCA_963735615.1. Taxonomy (GTDB): domain Bacteria; phylum Actinomycetota; class Thermoleophilia; order Solirubrobacterales; family Solirubrobacteraceae; genus Palsa-744. Next base: position 135,050 of record CAVTLO010000001.1, on the reverse strand, counting down.
GTGTTCTCAAGCTCGTTGACAAGCTGCGCACCGAAGGCGACGCCTACCTCTACCTAGAGAACCTGCGGTGGGGCGACCGGCCGATCTGCCCGCACTGCGGCTCCATCGAAGACCACTACTTCCTGAACCCGGCCAACGGCAAGTCACGCAAGACGCGTACGGGTGCAGCCTCAGAACGTCGCGTGTGGAAGTGCCGAGCGTGCAGGAAACAGTTCTCGGTGCTCACGGGGACGATCATGCACGGCTCGAAAATCCCGGTGCGTACATGGGTGCTCGTGATCTTCGACATGGTGGCGTCGAAGAACGGGATAGCCGCGCGTGAGATCGAACGCCGCTACGACCTTTCGTCAAAGAGCGCGTGGCACATGATGCACCGCATCCGTGAGGCCATGAAACGTGACCCACTGGCGGGCCTGCTCTCGGGTCGCGTGGTGGCGGATGAGACGTTCTACGGCGGCAAGCCGAGTAACCGTCATGGGCACAAGCCGAGCGAGCACATGCCCGGCGAGCACGACAAGACTCCGATCATGGCGCTGGTCAGCCGCGAGACTGGTGAGGTCCGCTCGCAGGTCATTGCGAACGTCAAAGCGCCAGAACTGCGTAGCGTCCTGCGCGAACACGTAGACCCGACGAGCACGCACCTACACACAGACTCATCGCTGGGGTATCGCAAGATCGGCCCGGAGTTCGCCTCCCACGCATCGGTCAACCACAACATCGGCGAGTACGTCCGTGGCGACGTGTCCACGAACCAAGCAGAGAGCTTCTTTTCCCGTCTCAAGCGTTCGCTGGATGGCACGCACCATCACGTCAGCCGTGAGCACCTGCACCGCTACCTCGCGGAGTACGACTTCCGGCACTCGACTTGCCGGGAGTCCGACACGGAGCGTTTCGAGAGGCTCGTCGGCCGCGTCCACGGCCGACGCCTCACGTACCGGGAGCCAGCTTGCAGGGGTCGGCAAGACGCCTAGCAAAGGCGGTATAATCCTGCCTGCAGTGCTCCCGGTGCGACTCGAACGCACACCCCCGGACTCCAGCAAAGAATTCACACGGGGACCAGCTTCCAAAGCTGGCGTGTCTACCGTTTCCACCACGGGAGCAAGTAAGCAGGATGTTTTTCAGAAGTGCCCGGCCCGGCGGTCACGCTCTCCTTCTAGGGAATAAGGCGTGGCCGTCGGGTGTTTAATGTCGTCACCCGCCGCGGGAGGCAGTCGTGGGGTGATCGACTAGGTATCTCTCTTCATGGCTCCCCGCTCAGCGTTGCGTTCGAGGTACTGCCGCACGGCGACCTGGAGCAGGTTGGACCGTGATCGATGCTCAGCATGTGCCTGCTCCTCGATTCGCTCAAGGAGCTCTGGTTCGACTCGGAATCCGATTAGCGGTTGTGTCGCCACTTGGCTACTTCCTTACTCTGTAGTGCCTCGCGCCGCTGACATCGGCGCTCCCATTGAGACCCGGTTATTGCCGACAGTGTAGCGCAGCGTTTTACGGCAGCGGGGCGCTACGCTTTGAACATGACTGACGACGAGCGCATATCCCTCCACGGCCACGATCCCGAGTCTGTGTTGCGCGCGCTGCTCAAGGTCGATCCTGACGCGATGAATGCCGAAGAACTAGCCGAAAAGCACGGGGTCCAGGGCCTAGCACTGCGCAACATGCTTCGCGCGCACCCTGATCTGACGCCGGGTCATCATTGGCACGAGCACTATCGGATCGACGCTGAGGTCGAGGCCCGGATCGTGGCCCACCCCGAGTTTCAGGGCCTCCCGAAGCGCTGATTCTGCCTGCTGCATGTAGTGTTTGCCGCGTGTTGATCGTTGTCCGGTGGATTCCGTTCTTGCTTGGCGTGAGCTTCCTGGTAAACGCGGTCAAAGGAAGGTGGGCGTTTTCCCCGAACGGCCCGAACACATCTGCGGCGCTCATCGCACTAGACGTACTGCTCGGGCTCGTTTGCCTTGCGTGGGCTTGGTGGTTGCATCAACGGCGGCTTCAGCGAGAGGCCATGATCGCTACCCGCGATCAAATGGCGGCCTACGGCCAAGCGCGCTACGCGCAGGATCGCGCACCCGTAGACCGCAATCCATAAAAGGCACAGGCGCGCACCCCGAAGGCCGAGCTATGGGTTTGTCAAGTGACGCATCCCCGGTTTTGTTGTTTCGGGACTGCGGACAGCCGCGGCTTGCGGCTCCGTGGCCAGATGCTCGGTCAGCTTGCGCTGTGCCCGAGCTGTGGCGGCGGCGCTGTGCAGGCTGGCTTTGGGAGACTGGGGGTGTGCATGTTTCTGGTGCGTCGGTGCCCGACTCGCTCCTGGTGCGGCCCTTGGGCCGACCGCCCGATATTCGTGTCCGTGTGCCTGGTTCCAAGAGCATCACAAACCGCGCCTTGCTGTGTGCGGCGCTTGCTCCAGGGTGCAGTCGACTGACGGGTGCGCTGTTCGCTGATGACACGCGCGCGATGCTCGCCGCCGTGTCGGCTATTGGGGCCGATGTGACGGCTGATGAGGCAGGCGGTGCGGTCTACGTGGTCGGTGCCGATGTTCGCCATCCATCCGCGGGGTGCCGGGTTGATGCGCGACAGTCGGGCACGACGTCGCGGTTCCTGCTGCCGGTGGTGGCGCTCGGCAGCGAGCGCTGCGTGGTCGATGGTCACGCCCAGCTCAGGGTGCGCCCGTTCGGGCCGCTGATCTCGGCTCTTCGCGATCTCGGCGCCGACGTCCGTGAGCTCGGCGCGCCGGATCGCCTACCGGTCGCGATCACGGGGCCGGTGCAAGGCGGCGACGTCGTCTTGCCGGGCGACGTGACAAGCCAGTTCCTGTCCGGGCTTCTCATCGCGGCGCCGATGATGCGCAACGGGCTTCGGGTGCGGCTGAGTTCGTCCCCGGTGTCGGTGCCTTATCTTCGGCTAACCGCGGCGGTAATGGCACAGTTTGGCGTCCACGCGGACGTCGACGAGTCAGGGGCGCTCGTGCAGCCCGGCGCGTATAGGGCGCGCGAGTTCACGATCGAGCCAGACGCGAGCGCAGCGTCCTATTTCCTTGGTGCCGCAGCGATCACCGGGGGACGGGTCACCATCGAAGGCCTCGGCTCGGCGAGCCTGCAGGGCGATATTGCGTTCGCTGATGTCCTGGAGCGCATGGGGGCCCGTGTCGATCGGGCTGCTGACGCGATCACGGTCATAGGCCCCTCGACATCGGCAGGACTAACGGGCGTTGACGTCGACATGGCCGACATCTCGGACACGGCCCAAACAGTCGCGGCAGTAGCCGTGTTCGCTCGCACCCCTACAAGGGTGCGAGGCATCGGGTTCATTCGCGCAAAGGAGACCGACCGCATCGGTGCGATGGTCACCGAGCTTCGCCGCGCAGGTATCACCGCGGATGAGCATCAGGACGGCTTCACCATCCATCCGGCCATGCCGACTCCGACGCGTGTGCAGACGTATGACGATCACCGGATGGCGATGAGCATGGCCCTTCTAGGCCTCCGCGCACCGGGCATCCAGATCGAGAACCCTGGGTGCGTCGCGAAGACCTACCCGGGATACTTCGCCGACCTCGCTTGCCTCGGCTGAACTGCACATCAGCCGGCAAAACGTGACGGTTGACGTATGGGCGCTTTCGGTACAGGCAGGCGCTCCAGCGCGTCGGCCATGACGGTGGTGCCGTCGCTGCGGGCGAGGGCGTCGGCCATCGCGCGGGCACCTTGTTGGATCGACCGGTCTTCCAGGGAACTGGCGATCACGCCGCGCAGCTTGCTGGGGGAGCTCTTCTTGCTGACCTTCACGCCGGCATTCACGAACACAACGCGGGCGGCGTTATCGGGCTGGTCGCGCGCGTCGGGGATGCAGACGAGCGGAACACCATCGGCGAGCGCCGCGTTGACCGTCTGCCAGCCCGCATGGGTGACCATCAGCGACGCGTGCGGGAGCACGGTTCGATGTGGCACGAAAGCCACGGTGCGCGCGTTGGTGGGGAGGCGGAGGTGGCTGGCGTCAAGCGCGGGGCCTGCTGTCAGCAGCGCCCGGACCGGCAGCCCGGCGACGGCGTCAAGCGCTCGCTGGGCGAGCGCGCCCTGAGCCATGTAGCTGGTGCTGAAGCTGAGCAGCACGAGCGGGTCGGTGTTCCCCTCGGGCCACGGTGACTCCCAGTCTTTCTGGAACGGCTCGAACGCGGGGCCCACGTAGTGGACGTTCGCGGGGAGCTGGGCTTTGCTCGAGAAGTCGAGCTCTGGCGCGGTCATCACGTAGATGGCCTGCGCACCGAGAACCTGGTCGCCGTAGTCCTTCAGTGGTGCGAGCCCGTGTTCGGCACGGACACCGTTCAGCACGGGCAGTGCAGGCGCCCAGAAGCGGCGGGTCATGCGGTCGAACAAGCGATCGCGCACGGCGCCCAGCGGACCCGCCATCGGCGACAGGCCGCTGAACAGCGGGGGCGCGCCGCGGGCCGGTAGTGGATAGGGACAGTGGACGAGCGCGGCGGCTGGCACGCCCGCGAGCTCAGCAGCGATCGCGGCGGCGGGTATGAGCCAGTCGAACACGACCACGTCAGCGCTCCAACCGTCAAGCGCCTCGATCACATCGCGCGCCCCATCGGGCATCGGCGCGGTCGCGCCGTCGCGCAGTCGCTTCGCGGCGCCAAGCTGCGTGCGCGCCTCCCAATCACGTACAGGGTCGGTCTCCGGGCGGGTGAGGTCGAGGTCGGGCATTGCCCGCCGGTACTCGACGAACTCCGCCCCGGTGGTCTCGATCCGCTCGCGCGCGGCGCGGTGGGCGAGGACCCGCACCTCGTGACCGCGGTCGACGAGCTCACGTGTGAGCGCGAGCTGCGGTGGAGCGTTGCCGCTGAACGCGAGGAGCGTCTGGAAGACTCGCATATACTTCATCTTAGTATGACCAAGATGAAAAAGTCAAGCGCCCCGCGCAAGGAACGCACCTATCGGATGACCGCCCGCGCCGATGCGGCCGCGGCGACCGGCGAGCGGCTGCTTGCCGCGGCGTGGAAGTACTTCGGCACGCGACCGTATGAGGAGGTTCGCCTGCGCGAGATCGCCGCCGACGCGCTCGTCACCGAACAGACGCTCCTCGCGCGCTTTCACTCCAAGGACGAGCTGCTCACCGCGGCCTACAGATGGTGGGCGATGAGCGAGAAATCACGCCGCGACGCGGCTCCCGTGGGCCGCTTCCCCGAGGCCGTCGCCAACGTGTTTGACCACTACGAGGCGCACGGAACGGCGATTCTGCGCATGCTCTCCCAGGAGGACCGCATCCCCGCCGTCCGCTACCTCACCGACAGGGGCAGGGATTACCACCGCGATTGGGCGAGCAGGGTCTTCCAGCCGCTGCTCGCTGGCCTGCGGCGCGCATCCAGAGAGCGCCGGCTCACGGCCGTCGTCATCGCCACGGACGTGCTCGTGTGGAAGCTCCTGCGACTCGACATGCAGATCAGCCGAGCCCAGGCCGAAAAGATTGTGGTTGAGATGATCGAGTCCTACTCGAGGCAGGGACCGCTGAACGGCATGTAACGATGTTCGCGATGCGCGCCACTTACAGGTTGTGAGCCACCCAAGCAGCGCGACCGTCTCGCGAATACGTCCCGAGGTCCGCGGCGATTTCGAGGTTCTTTATCGAGCCCAGGTCGCCGCGGTCATGTCGTTCTTCGCAAGGCGTAGCCGTGAGCCGCAGGCCGTGTTCGACCTGACGGCAGACACGTTTCTCGAGGCCATGCGGTCGTTCGCTTCGGCGCCGCCTGCGCAAGGCAGCGAGCGTCCGTGGCTGTTCGCAATCGCGCGTCACGTCTACGCAAAACACTGTGAGCGAGAGGCGCGACGCGAGGATGCGGCGCTCCGTGCCGAGGCCCGGCGGATCCTAGGTGCCGAGGAGATCGAAGAGCTGACGGCACGCATCGACGCGGAGCAACCGGGTCGCGAGCTCCTCGACCGTCTCGCGCGCCTATCGGTCCCGGCTCGAGAGGCGGTGGAGCTCGTCGACATCTCAGGCCTCACCCCAACTGAAGCAGCAGCGGCGCTCGGCGTCTCGCCCGGCGCGCTGCGCGTACGACTAGTCAGGGCACGCGCACACCTGCGGAAAGGAGCATGATGACAATGTCGAGGATCGAGGACAGGCTGTGGACGGATCTCGTTGCAAGGCCGGGGGCCGGGAGCGCGCTTTCTGCACGTCAGCCCTTGCCGGTGCGCGGACACTCACGTCGGATGGCGCTCGCCGCCACCGGATTGGTTCTTACCGGCCTGATCATCGCCGTGGCGCTGGCGACCGGGGGCACAGAGACGACGCCCGCCTACGCCGTGACCGTGAACGCCAATGGCTCGGTCAGCGTGACGCTCAATGAAGTACTCGGTGTGAGCGGCGCCAACGAACAGCTCACGAGGCTGGGTGTCAGGGCGCGCATCGCCCGGGTCGAAGCTGGATGCACCCAGGCCGCCGAAAACGCGATCCCGCCCGGAGATATCTCCCACGAACAACTCCCGACGATGGTTGAACCACAGAAAGCCGGCGAAGGGCTCGCCGGGCTTGATTGGGTCATCCACCCTGACGCGATCCCTCAGGGAGATACGGTCCTCATCACGGCCCAGCTCGCGAACGAAGGCCGGCCCGTCGCCACCTATCAGGGCAAGCCGATCTCCGCTGTCGGGTCGAGCGTCAGCCTTTATCGAGGAGCCGCACCAACATGTCGGCCCCCTGGCACTTTCTACCCGGGGTAGTCCGTGCCACCCTCAAGATGAGACTCGCGAGCGGGCACGAGTGTGAGCCCGCAGAAGTCAACCACCTCCGTCTCGGACCTCGACGGCATCCTGCATCGCCAGCTCCTCCGCCCGAACCAGCAGTTCGCCGAGGCTGACGTCGACGGCGTCGCAGAGCCGTTTGAGCGTCCGGTATGTCGGATTGCCCTCGCCTCTGAGGTACTTGCTGATGAGCTTGTAATCGATGCCAGTACGGTCGGCGACCTTGGATCGGCTCAATCCCTTCTCGGCGATCACGACCTTCAACATCCACCCGATTGCTGCGAACTCCTGGGTGTGTCGTACGGGCTTTTCGTCGGCGGCCATGGCCGGCAGCTTTACGCAAACCGACGAGCAGGACATAGGACATATAACGAGAAACTGTCTCAGACGACTGTCTGCAGCCGCAATTTGGGAGCTTTTCCTTCCGGTGAGCCAGCGAAAACAACAAGATCTGCTCGTCCTCGGCCGTGCGATCGGCGATATCCGCGAGGAGCGGAGCGTGAGCGCTGAGGATCTTGCGGCGACGAGCGACGTGGAGCTCGCACAGCTCCGGGCGCTGGAAGCCGGTCACGTGGACCCTACCTACGAGTTGCTGCTCACGCTCGCGGAAGCTCTCGGCGTGCGGACGTCCGCGTTCGTCATCCGAGCTGAAGCGCTCGCGGCGGAGGATCGAGCCCGGGTGCAGTCAAGGCGCGAGGACTGAGCCCAAGCTCATCCCCTACCGCCACGTCGCCAGGCCGCCACTCCCGCATGAAAGCCTCTGCGTCCTCGGCCGCCAGCGGCCGCGCGAACAGGAAGCCCTGACCGGAGTCGCAGCACTCGTCGCGCAGCAGCGAGAGCTGGTCGTGCAGCTCGATGCCCTCGGCGACCGTCTCCATCGACAGCGCCTTGCCGAGCTGCACGAGCGTGCGCAACAGCGTCGCACCTTCGGGGTTCTCGCTGAGCTGGGAGAGGAACGAGCGGTCAATCTTCAGCGCGTCGACGGGGAACTGTTTGAGGTGCGCGAAGGAGGAGTAGCCGGTGCCGAAATCGTCGATCGCGATGCGCACGCCGAGCTCCTTGATCGCGTGCAACCGCCGCGCGGTCTGCTCGGCGTTGCGCATCAGCGCTGTCTCGGTGATCTCGAGCGTCAGCGCTCGCGCCGGCAGGCCACTGCGCGCGAGCGCCGCGCGCACGTCGCCGACGAACTGGTCGGTCTCCAACTGGCGCGCCGAGACATTCACCGCCACCCCCACCGGGCGCCCCGCCTCACGCCAGCAAGAGCCTTGCCGACACGCCTCCTCGAGCACCCACCTGCCGACCTCGACGATCAGCCCCGTCTCCTCGAGCAGCGGGATGAAGTCGTTTGGCTGCACCAGTCCTCTCGCCTGGCTGCGCCAACGGATCAGGGCCTCCACGCCCGTCGGCTTCATCCCGTGCAGGTCGAACGTCGGCTGGTAGAGCAGGAAGAACTCGTCTCGCTCGAGCGCGCCGCGCAGCTCCATCTCGAGCTCCATGCGGCTCTGCACGCTGTCCTGCATGCCCCGCTCGAACACCACGTGGCGGTCCTTGCCATCCCACTTGGCGTGGTGCATCGCGATGTCGGCGTCGCGCAGGAAATCGTCAACGGAGGCGCGCTCGCCGGTGGCCACGCCGATGCTCGCGGTGACCGTTAGCGCGGCGTGCTCGGAGCCGGCGAGCACGAACGGCGCCCGCAGCGCCTCGCGCAGCCGACTGGCTATCAATTCTGCGTCGGCGTCCTTGGGGACCTCTTCGGCGAGCACCACGAACTCATCGCCGCCGATGCGCCCAAGCGCGTCGCTTTCGCGCACGATGCTGTCGAGCCTCGATGCGATCGCCTGCAGGAGCTGGTCGCCGACGGCGTGGCCGAGCGTGTCGTTGATGCTGGTGAAGTTGTCGAGGTCGATCACGAGCGCCGCGACCCGCGCGCACACGCGTCGAGCACGGGCCAGCATCTGCTCGCCGCGGTCGAGCATCAGCGTGCGGTTGGGCAGGCCCGTGAGCTGGTCGTGTGTCGCCATGAACGCGAGCTCCTCTTCGCGGCGCGTGAGCTCCCCGGCGATGCGCGCGCGCTCCTGCTCAAAGGTCTCGCACATACGCACGAGCGTCACGTCGAGCGTCCGTCGTGCCATCGCCTCCGCTTGCGTCAGCGCTGCGGCTGAGATGCCGAGCTCGGTTGCGCTCTCGTAAAGAACCTCGATGACCGTGTCGCGCCAGCGCAGACAGCGCTTGGTCACCTCGTTCAGAGGCGCCGCGCTCTGGGCTGCCAGCTGGCCGTATGTGTGCCAGGCCTCGCGGCCGGTATCGCGTCCCGCCTGCAGGTCTCCGCCCGCCATCCACACCGCCACCGCAGCCGTCGAGCGCCTGCCGATGCGCTCGAAGCTCTCGATGACCGCTGGGTCGAGCGTGATGCCCGACGCGCGTGTCGCCCCGCGCCCGCGTGCGGCCGTACGCGACAGCACCTCATCAACGCGTGCGCCCAGCGCCTCGCCGAGCTGTTGGACTTCGCGATCTTGGCTGCCGGCCCCCCCGGACACCTCCCGTTTTGCCGGTACGCGCATCATCCCTTCCAGGGTCTGAGCTGATCCGTCATCTCAGCCCTAGGAGTCGGCTGGTTCAGCCTCGCTCTTGAGGATGACTCCTGTCATATAGACAACTGACGCCTGACACCACTGGGCCCGTTGCGGGATATCGCGGCAGGTAACGGCCGCCGTCGCCGCGCACGAGCAGCCCCATCAGCTCCAGCTCGCTGAGCGCGAGCAGCACGTCCGCGGCGTCCGCGCCGGCGCGCGTGAGCCTGTCGGGGGTGTCGCATCCCGTCGCGACCCGCGCGAGCGTCACCTGCAAATCGCGTCGCAGGCCGGGATGCGGCGCCTCAGTGGAGTGCTCCATCGTCGACTGGCGCCCGTGCGACGGCGAGCCGTCGGGCGCGTACAGCAGCTCCAGCAAGTCCCCCGGTCCGCGCACGAGGCTCGCGCCGTCCAGCAGCAGCGCGTGCGTTCCGCACGACAGGGGAGAGGTGACGCGGCCTGGAAGCGCCGCGACGGTCCGGTCTAGCGCCCGAGCGAGCCGCGCGGCAAACAGGTCCTCGGCCGAGTTCTCGGCCTCGACCACGACCGCCACCCGCGCCAGTGCGACGACGATCCGCTCGCTTGCCAGCTGCCCCCAGCGCCGTCCGGCGCAGCCTGACGGCAACTCCGAGACTGCGCAGCCGCTGTGCGCGATGCGCTCGTAAAGCGAGCGCCTGCGGGCGGGGCACGCCACGCCGAGCCCGCCGCCCAGCACCGCGACGCTACCCGCGCCCGCGTCCAGCGCGCCCGCGTGCGCCGCGGCAGCGATCCCGTCGGCGAGGCTCGCCACGACCGTCACCCCGCTCGCGGCCAGCCCGCGCGCGAGGCTACGGGCCATCTCGATCCCGTAGTCGCTGGCAGCGCGGCTGCCGAGCACGGCGACCGCCGGCGCGCTCGCGAGCGCCGCGAGCCGACCCGCGCCGCCGGCCACCTCGAGCATCGGCGGCGCACCTGGTCCGTCGAGGGAGCGCGGGTAGCCGCGGCGGTGACGGCAGATTGCCTGCACGCCCGCATCGCGCGCGACCGCATCGCTTCGAACGCGCGGGTACTCGGCCTGTAGCTCGGTCCTGCGCCGGCCCGCAACGGCGCGCAGCAGCTCCGCGTCGTCGAGCGCGAGCAGCTCGATCAGGCGCCCGCGGTCGCGCGCGCAGTACTCAAGCGGTCCGCTCAGCGCCGACAGCAGCCAGCTGCGACGCAGGCAGCGCGTGCACGCGCCGGACTGCGGGCTCGTCGCGTCAGAAGCGGAGATCATGCCGCCCGGTTGCCCGCGAAGGCCGGCTCGGGGCGCATCGCAAGCGCGGCGCCGAGGTCTCGCACGCGCACGCGCTCGCGCCCATCGAGGTCTGCGATCGTGCGTGCGACGCGCAGCACGCGATGCTCGCCGCGCGTGCTCAACAGCCCTCCCTGGCGCGCGGCGCGGAGCATCTCCTGCCCCTGCGCGTCGAGGCGCACGTGCCGGCTCAGCATGCGCGCGTCCATGCGCGCGTTGACCGCGACGCCGTCTTTCGCGAGCCTTGCCGCCTGGCGAGCGCGTGCTCCCGCGACCTGCTCGCGAGCCCGCGCCGAGCTCGTCAACACCGGCGCGCGCAGGTCGTGTGACAGCTCGCGCTGGAGGTTGCTCAGCAGGTCGATACGGTCGAGCAGCGGGCCGCTCAGCCTCCGGCGGTGGCGCGCCATCTCCGGTTCGCCGCACTGGCAGCGGTCGTCGTCGCCCGCGTAGCCGCATGGACACGGGTTGGTCGCGGCGATCAACATGAAGCGGGCGGGGTAGACGGCGGAGTGGCGCGCCCTGGCGATCGCGACGCGCCCATCCTCGAGCGGCTGGCGCAGCGCCTCGAGCGTCGCGCGCGAGAACTCCGAGAGCTCGTCGAGGAACAGCACGCCTTGATGCGCGAGCACCACCTCGCCCACCGATCCGCGGCTCGCGCCGCCGACAAGGCCCGCCGCAGTGATCGAGTGGTGCGGCGCGCGAAACGGCCGGCTCGTCGCGAGCGCGTCCACGCGCTCGCCCATCAGGCTGTGGATGCGCGTCACCTCGACCGCCTCGGTGCTGCTCAGCGGCGGCAGGATCGAGGCGATCCGTTGCGCGAGCATCGTCTTGCCTGTCCCTGGGGGACCGCTCAACAGCGCGTTGTGCGCGCCCGCGGCTGCGATCACGATCGCGCGCACGGCGTGCTCTTGGCCCCGCACCTCGCTCAGGTCCGGCCCGGGCAGGCCGTCGGTGAGCGCAAGCCCGCTCGCCAGCCTGTTCTGCCGCTCGCTCGCGGCGGCGGCGGCGGCAGGCGCGGGCAGCGCGTCCCCGGGACCGCCGCTGCACACGCGCACTGCGCTGCTTAGGTGCTCGACCACGGTTACCTGCAGGCCGTCGATCAGGCGCGCCTCGTGTGCACACGCGCCGGCAAGCGCCAGCCCGCGCATGCCGGCGCGCTGTGCAGCGTGCGCGACCGCCAGCGCGCCACGGGCGGGCCGCACGGCGCCGTCGAGCGCCAGCTCCCCGAACAGGGCGACACGGTCGAGCTCGTCACGCGGCAACTGTCCACTGGCTGCGAGCACCGCGCAGGCGATTGCCAGGTCAAGGCCGGGACCGGCCTTGCGCACGTCTCCGGGCGCGAGGTTGGCGGTGATGCGCCGGGCGGGGAACTCGTAGCCGGAGTTCAGAATCGCCGCGGTGATGCGCTCGCGTGCCTCGCGCACGGCCGTGTCGGCGAGGCCGACGATCGTAAAGCCGGGCAGCCCGCGGCGCACGTCCACCTCGACGGTGACGTGTCGCGTTCGCAAGCCGTCGATCGTGAACGTGTGTGACCGCGCGAGCATCGCGGTGCCTCCTCTCATAGCCGTTGCTGCAAGCGGCAGAGGAAGCTAGGCCCTGCTTGGGACGGGACGCTCGGCGTCCCGTCCGCAAAGGGCTCCTACAGCCCGTCCGGGTGGCGTTCGACGAAGCCGCCGCCGTCGTCGGAGGGCCCGCCCCAGCGCGAGCCGTCTTCGGCGAGCGCGACCGTGTCGAAGCGTTTGCCGTCGATCACCATGTACGCGTGTTCGGCGTTGGCGTAGATCGTGATGTACTTGCCGGGTCCCGGTTCGCCGTATGACTCAAGACCTGTCGAGTCCTCCGGTGAGCTGAGCAGCCCGCCGCCGTGCAGCGCGTAGGACACCGAGCCCGAGCAGTCATAGCCCTCTGACTCAAACGAGCCGTGCCCGCCGCCCCACACATACGGCCGCGTGGCGATTTCATCGGCAGCCGCGATCACGCGCGCGACGACGCCTTCGGCTTCGCCGCCGCCGGCACTCGATGCGCCCGCGTCGGCGCTCGAGGACCCGCTGCCGGAGCTCGGCGCTACGCGTGCGGAGGGGGGAGGCGTGAGCGTTTCCGCTGCCTGCACACCGATCACCGCCCATGTCGAGGGCCCGACGACGCCGTCCACGGTCAAGCCGTGACGGGCCTGCAGGCGGCGCACGGCCGCCTCAGTTTCGGGGCCGAATTCGCCGTCGACGGGGAGCTTCAGCGCCCTCTGCAGCCACGCGACTGCGGTCGCGCCGGTTGCCGGCGCCTGGGGTGTCTGGACTTCGCCCGGCGCGCCACTGCTGGCGGTGCTCGTCGCGGCGTCGGTCGTGGCCGCGGGCGCCGCGCCCGGCTGTGCGGCGGGCGCCGCGGGCAATGCCGAGGCTGGCGGTGTCAGTTCTACCTGGGCGTGTACACCGATCGTGCTCCACGTTGCGGCTCCGACGACGCCGTCTACCGCGAGGCCGTGGCGGGCTTGCAGGCGACGTACGGCGGCCTCGGTTTCGGGACCAAAGTCGCCGTCGACGCTGAGGTGCAGCGCGGCCTGCAGCTGCTTGACCGCGTCCACTTCGGTTGTTTCGCTGCTCGTTTCGCTCGCGGCGCTCGTTGCAGCCACGGCGCTCGTTACAGCCGTCGCGCTCGTTACAGCAGTCGTGCCTTTTTCGGCGGCGACGCTCTTGGCTTCCGCTTCGGCTTCGGCCGGTTCGACTTCCACGGCAGCTTCGGAGCCGCCCGTTGCGTTGCTCGCAACGTTCGCGACGACTTCGGTGCTGGCGCTCGTGGCGGTCGCGCTCTGGGTCGACGCAGGCGCTTCGGTGCTAGGAAGCGTCGCCGTTTCGGGAAGCGCGCTGCTGACGTCGGCGATGAACGCCTTGCCAGCTTCCTGCGTGCGCAGCGCGGCGCTCGTCAGCGCGCCGACGACGCCGTCGACGGCGAGGCCATTGCTCGCCTGGAAGCTGCGGACTGCGGCTTCAGTTTCCGGCCCAAAGATGCCGTCGACCTTTACGCCGCCGAGGGCCTTCTGCAGCAGTTGCACCTGCCTGCCTTCGCTGCCGCTGCTGAGCACGATCACATGTTCGGTGGTCGTCGCCGGTTCGGGGTTCGCGACCGGGCTGCCGGTGGAGACTCCGCTTGCGAGGCTCGCCGTCGGGCCGACCGTCAACGCGGCCAGCGCGCCCAGCGAGATGCGCTTGGCGCGCGAGCCGGTGGGTACGAAGTGCAGCTGCGCCGCGCGCCTGCGAGCTCGGGAGCGTCCGAGCGAGAGCTGCCATGGTGCCTCGTCGGCGAGGTCTCGCGGCTGGCCGAGAGTGCCGCGGGCGTCCAGCAGCGCGGTCAGCGAGGAGCTCGAGTGCGCGCCGCGGCGCAAGCGCCCGCGCTCTGCCCGAGCACGGCGTGAGCGCGAGCGCTCAAGCGATGTGCTCCAGTGGTCGAGAACTGCAAGATCACGCGGGGAACCCGGCATCCGAGGCGTCCTTTCTCATTCCTTTGCATGGCGCCTACGGGGTTAGCTGACGGGCTCGCGTAAACGTCTACGCTACGCCACACTCTGTGGCGATTCGCCCCAGCAGCCTCTCGGCTGCAGTGGGTCCCCCGCTCCTCGATCCCGTGGGAACGAGGACTCGGCACGAACGGGCGGCAACCTAACAGATCTCGCTGCAAGATGCGTGACAAAGGAAGGTCTGCAAGCGTTCTTGCCGACGGAGCGCGTGCAGGGATGCCAACCGGGGTCTACTGACTCGCGCCTGGCGACCCGCTCGCGATCGGCGTCTCGCGGGCGCTCGTGGCTGCCGCGCACGAAGGCGCACGCTGATAACTTCGCACTCCGATGCGCAAGAACGGACTCGACTTTCGGCTATTCCTGTCGTTGCTGGTGCTGGTCCTCGTCGCTGGCGCGGTGGCGCTGTTTGCGATCGGCGGCAACACCGGCGGCAAGGCGCGCAGCGAGGCGCTCGCTGCCAACTTCGACGCCGCGGCCGTGCTCACGCCGGCCGCGCAGGCGCCGCCGCTTGCGCTGCACAACTACCTCGGCCAGCCGGTGAACATTGCCTCCTACAGGGGCAAGGCGGTGCTGGTGACGTTCCTGTACACGAACTGCCCCGACGTGTGCCCGCTGATCGCCTCCAACCTGCGGGTCGCGCTCAACCTGATGGGGCCTGCCAAGGCGGCAAAAGTGCAGATCATCGCCGTCTCGGTGGACCCGCGCGGGGACACGCCGAAGGCGGTCGCTGTGTTTCTGGCCCGCCACGGCATGACCGGCCGCATGCAGTACCTGATCGGCTCGGCCAAGGAACTGGCGCGCGTGTGGAAGGCGTGGGGGGTGGGCTCTGAACGCGATGCCCAGCAGCCGCAGTTCATCAACCACACGGGGCTCGTATACGGGATCACGGGCTCGGGTAAGCGCCTGACGCTGTACGCGTCGAGCTTCCAGCCCTCGGAAATCGTCCACGACGTGCCCCTGCTGGTCGCGCGCTGAGCGGGACTCTGGTGGCGCGGCGGCTGCGGGTGCTCGGCGGGACGCTCGTGCTCGCGGCGGCGATCACCGTGGCCGCGGTGCTGGGCCTGTCCTCGAGTCCGCAGAGTGGGCGCCCGGCGCCGGCGCTCCCGCGCGAAACGCTGCACGGGCCGCGCGTCACGCTCGCAAGCCTGCTCGCGGGTGCGGGCGGGCGTCCGGCGCTGGTCGTCTTCTGGGCGAGCTGGTGCGGGCCGTGCGCTCAGGAGGCGCCCACGCTCGAGCGTTTCTCGCGCAGCACCGTCGGGCGCGGGCGGATCGTCGGTGTCGACTGGAGCGACCCGTTGACGGCGAACGCGCGCGCGTTCATCCGCCGCTACGCTTGGAGCTTCCCGGTCCTGCGCGACGGCGAAGGCGTCGTCGGCAACGACTACCGCCTGACAGTCCTGCCCACGACGTTTGTGATCGACACGCGAGGACGCATCCGCACGGTGCTCCGCGGCCCGCAGAGCGAAGCGTCGCTGCGCAGCGCGCTCGCGGCGGTGGAACGCAGCTAGTGGCCAGCTGGGATGACGTGCGCCGGATTGCGCTTGCGCTGCCCGAGTGCAGTGAGCGCCCGATGCACGGCCTCGCCTCATGGCGAGTGCGCGACAAGCTGTTCGTGTGGGAGCGCCCGCTGCGCGCGTCGGAAGTCAAGGCGCTTGGCGACGCCGCACCGGACGGGCCGATCCTCGGCGCGCGGGTCGAGCATCTCGGCGCCAAGGAGGCCCTCCTGGCGGACGATCCGCGCGTCTACTTCACAACCCCGCACTTCGACGGCTACCCGGCGATCCTCGCGCGCCTGGAGCGGATCGACGCGGGTAGTCTCGACGAGTTGATCGTCGAGGCGTGGCTCTGCCGCGCGCCCAAGCGGCTCGCGGGGCAGTACATCGAGACCCATCTGACGCCGTGAGCGCGACGGCTGCGCCGCGTGACCGCGACGGCGCTAGTCTGTCGGCGTGGCGATCGCGCTCGCGCAGTCATAGACGAACGAGAAGGAGCGACGATGAGCGACGACGGCGTGCAGAACAAGATCGAGCAGCTTGTCGCGGAGGAGCACGAGCTGCTGGCGGGTGACGCCAAGCATCGCCCGGCGCACGCGCACGAGCGCCTGTCGGCGATCGAGGTGGAACTGGATCGCTGCTGGGATCTGCTGCGCCAGCGCAGGGCGCGGCGCGAGTTCAGCGAGAACCCCGACGACGCGTCGGTGCGCGACGCGAAGACGGTCGAGGGCTACTGGCAGTGACGGTGCTGCTGGTCGCGGAGCTGCACGGGCGCACCGCGCTCGAGGCGCAGCTGCGCGAGCTGCTGGGCGAGCTGGCTGCGGGATGCGAGGCGGAAGCGGAGTGCACTGGCTTTCGCGTGCTCGCCGCTGAGGCGCCGGGCGAGTTCGTGACGCTGGGCTCGTGGAGCAGCGAGGAGGCGCTGCGCGCGCACTACCACAGCGATCATTACCGCTACTACCGTGCGAACGTCGATCCGCTGCTGGCGCGCCCGAGCGACGTGGTCGTGCACCACGTCAGCACGAGCGTCCACGCGCTCGACCCTAATCCGCCGGACCCGGGCCTGTTTGGCTGAGCAGGAAGCGCTCGATCGCCTTGGCGAAGCCCTCGTCTTCGTTTGAGGCGGTGACGCGCCGGGCGGCGCGCTGCACCTCGGCGCTGGCGTTGCCCATGGCGATGCTGAGGCCCGAGCGGGCGAACATGAGGACGTCGTTGGGCATGTCGCCGATCGTGGCGAACTGCTCAGCGGGAATGCCGAGCGCGTGGGAGAGGTAGCCGACGACCTCGCCCTTGTTGGCCTGCGGGTGGGTGATGTCGAGGTAGTAGGGCTGCGACTGCGCGGCGGAGACGTGATCGCCGAAGCGCTCGCGGGCAGCCGCGGTGGCGCTCGCGACGAGCTTACGGTCGTCGGAGACGCCGACGATCTTGGCGACGTCCTCGACGCCGTCGAAGCTCGCGACGACGGTCGGGGCGAACTGCACGGTCCGCGCCTCGTGGTCCACATGGGGGGCGTCCGGGTCGCGCACGAGCCAGTCGGCGCCGCTGTACAGCCAGGCGTCGAGCCCGTGCGCGAGCAGGAGCTCGATCGCGGGTGCGACGAGGCGTTGGGGAATTGTCTTCTGCTCGATGACCGACATGTCGGGGCGCACGATGACGCCGCCGTTGAACGCGGAGATCGGGGTGGTGAGGCCGAGCGGCTCGATCAGCATCGCCATGCCGCGGGGCGGGCGCCCGCTGGTGACGGCGAACTGGATGTCGTGCTCGCGCAGGCTTTGCACGGCCGCGACGGCGCGCTCGGTGAGGAGCTTCTCCTGGGTGACGAGCGTGCCGTCGACGTCGGCGAGCACGACCGCGATCGGTGCTTGGGCCATCGCGCTCAGCGCCCGGCTTTGAGCTTGCGGTAGCGGCGGATGAGCGCATTGGTGGAGGAGTCGTGCGCGAGTTGCGGCTCTGCGTCGCTCTCGAGCTCGGGGATGATCGCCTTGGCGAGCGCCTTGCCGAGCTCGACGCCCCATTGGTCGAAGGAGTCGATGCCCCAGATCGCGCCCTGGGTGAAGACGCTGTGCTCGTACAGGGCGACGAGCGAGCCGAGCACGCGCGGGGTGAGCTTCTCGGCGAGCAGCACGTTGGTCGGGCGGTTGCCCTCCATCACGCGGTGGGGCGCGACCGCCGCGTCGGTGCCCTCCGCCCGCACCTCCGCTTCGGTCTTGCCGAACGCGAGCGCCTGCGCCTGGGCGAAGACGTTGGAGGAGAGGATGTCGTGGTGGTCGCGCAGCGGGTTGATGCTGTTGGCGAAGCCGATCAGGTCGACGGGGATCATCTCGGTGCCCTGGTGCAGCAGCTGGTAGAAGCTGTGCTGGCCATTGGTCCCGGGCTCGCCCCAGTAGACGGGGCCGGTCTGGTAGTCGACGTGCTTGCCGTCGAGCGTGACGTGCTTGCCGTTTGACTCCATCGTGAGCTGCTGCAGGTAGGCGGGGAAGCGCTTCAAATACTGCTCGTAGGGCATCACGCCGATCGACTTGACGGCGAAGAAGTTGCAGTACCAGACGGCGAGCAGCCCCATCAGCACGGGCAGGTTCTCAGCGAGCGGCGCGCTGCGGAAGTGCTCGTCGATGGCGTGGAAGCCTGCGAGCATCTCGGCGAACTGCTCGGGCCCGACCGCGAGCATCGTCGAGAGGCCGATGGCGGAGTCCATCGAGTAGCGCCCGCCGACCCAGTCCCAGAAGCCGAACATGTTGGCGGTGTCGATGCCGAACTGCGAGACGAGCTGCTCGTTGGTGGAGACGGCGACGAAGTGCTTGGCGATCGCGGCCTCATCGCCGAGCTGCGCGAGCGCCCATTCGCGCGCGGAGGTAGCGTTGGTGAGCGTCTCCAGCGTGGTAAATGTCTTTGAGGAGATGATGAACAGCGTCTCCTCGGCGTTCAGGTCACGGGTGGCCTCGACGAAGTCGGTGGCGTCGACGTTCGAGACGAAGCGGAACGTCAGCTCGCGCTGTGAGTAGGCGCGCAGCGCCTCATAGGCCATCACGGGCCCGAGGTCGGAGCCGCCAATGCCGATGTTGACGACGTTGCGGATCGGCTTGCCGGTGTGGCCCTTCCACGCGCCCGAGCGCACGCGCTCGGCGAACGCGGCCATGCGGTCGAGCACCTCGTGGACCTGTGCGACCACGTCGACGCCGTCGACGATCAGTGACGCTGATTTGGGCAGGCGCAGCGCGACGTGCAGCACGGAGCGGTTCTCGGAGATGTTGATGCGCTCGCCGGCGAACATCGCGTCGCGGCGCGCGGGCACGCCGGACTCGTGCGCGAGCTCGACGAGCAGGCGCATGGTCTCGGCGGTGACGCGGTTCTTTGAGTAGTCGAGGTAGAGGCCGACCGCATGCGCTGTCAGCTCCTCACCGCGCCGCGGGTCCTCGGCGAACAGCTCGCGCAGGTCGCGTCCGGCGATGACGTCGTGGTGGGCCTGCAGGTCTTGGAATGACCGTCGCTGCTTGAGGGAAACGGGCACGGATCCTCGACTTTCTCACGTTGGCGTGGACGGTGCACGCTCAGAATATGTGCGTGAGCGCAAGCGCCGCTCGCCGTCGCAGGATCTCACCGCGCCAGCGCGCTGGCGGTGGCACCCGAGTCGACGCCGCGCGGCGATTGCGGCCAGACGTTCACATGCTGCGACGGCAGGCTCACGGTGAGCGGCGCGCCGATCGCGAGCGCGCCCGCATCGTGGGTGCGCAGCGTCAGCTCGAGTGCGTCGCCGAGGGAAATCGTGAGCTCGCGCACAGTGCCGAGGTCGACGTCGTCGAGCAGGGTTGCGGTGTGGGAACCGTAAGGGTCGAGCGCGATGTGCTCGGGGCGGATCGACCACACGACCTCCGTTCCCGAGGGCAGCTCGCGTGCGGGCACATTTATATGGATGCCCGCGCTGAGTAGTTGTTCGGGCGTGACGGTGATCCCGTGGTGGGAGTTGGCGATACCCAACAGGGCGGCGATCTTGGGGGAGCGCGGGCCTCCGAACACGGACTGGCGGCTGCCGGCCTGCAGCACGTGGCCATCGTCGAGCACGAGGATCTCATCGGCGAGTAGCGCCGCCTCCTCGGGGTCGTGCGTGACGATCACGGTGCTGAGGCCGGTCTGTCGCTGCAGCCGGCGCAGGTCGCGCCGCAGCCGATCTCGCACCGGCGCGTCCAGGCCGGTGAACGGCTCGTCGAGCAGCAGCAGTTGTGGCTGCACGGCGAGCGCGCGGGCGATCGCGACACGTCGCTGCTGGCCGCTTGAGAGCTCGTCGGGGTAGCGGTCCTCCAGGCCGGCGAGGCCGAGGCGCTCGATCCACGATGCGGCGAGCGCGGGCTGCGCGCGGGGGGTGAGGGTGACCTGTTGCCAGAGCGTGCGACGTGGCATCAGCGCCGCGTGCTGGGGCACGTAGCCGATGTCGCGACGCTCGGGCGCGAGCCGGTCGAGCGTGTGCGCACCGGCGCGGACATGGCTCTCGCCATGAGCTGCGGTGAGCCCGGCGAGCATGCGCAGCGTCAGCGTCTTGCCGGCCCCCGATGGCCCGACCAGCGCGAGGTGCGGGCTTGAGGCGCGGTGGGCGACGTCGAGTGAGAAGCCGCCGAGCCGCTTGGCGAGGGAGAAGTCGAGCGTGGCGGGTGGACGCGGCGCGAGCGCGACGGGTGTTGGGGTGGCCGTGCGCGCGCGGCGCGGGCGCGGCGTCGGCAGCTGCACGAGCAGCAGGATCGCGAGCGCGGTGAGCAGCGCGGCGGCGATCGGGAGCATCGTGGCGGGCAGGCCGGTCTCGTCGAACTGCACGAAGGTGAACACGGGCAGCGAGAACGGGTGGTAGGCGAGGATCACGGTGGCGCCGAACTCCGAGAAGGCGCGCAGCCAGCTGAGCATGATCCCGGCGAGGATGCCGGGTAGCGCGGCGGGCACGGCGACATGCGTGAAGCGCGCAAGACGCCCGAGGCCAAGCGTGGCGGCGACGTCCTCGAGCGCGGGATCGACGGCGGTGAAGGCGGCGCGCGCGGCGAGGATCAAGAACGGCGCGGCGACGAAGATCTGCGCGAGGATGATGCCGGTACGTGTGTCGGTGAGCTTGCCGTCGAACAGTTCGCCGAGGATCGTGAACGGGCCGAGCACATACAGCAGCAGCACGCCGCTCATCAGCGCAGGCAGCGCGAGCGGCAGGACGAGCAGCGCGACCAGCACGCGCGCGATCGCGCCGTGCCTGCGGGCGAGCAGGTAGGCAAGCGGCGTGCCGAGCACGGCGATCACGACGGTGGCGATCGTCGCGGTCTCAAGCGAGGTCGCAAGCGCCGCGCCGAGCCCAGGTGAGGCGGGGGCGCCGCCCGCGAGGCGCACGACGAATGCGACGATCGGGACGAGCAGGTAGAGGGCGAGCAGCCCGCCCAGCCAGGGCAGCGGGCTGCTCGCCCGGGCGCGCATCGGCTAGCCCGCGCCGACGATCGCGCGCAGGCTCGCGGGGACGGCCGCGGCGCTGCCGGAGAACTGGGGCTTGATCGGAACGAGCCCGTACTGCTTTTCAACGGCCTTGCGCTTAGGGCTGAGCAGGAACGAGACGAGCGCTTCGCCGCCGGCCTGATTTTCGGCGTTACCCAGCAGCGTGATCGTGTAGTCGGCGTACTTGTACACGGGCGTCAGTGGCACGGTGGGGACGTGTGCGGTCTTCGCCTCGACGACGTAGAAGAAGCCCGCGTCGAGCTGCCCGGCCTGCAGGCGCGCGAGCATCGAGGTCTCTTCGAATATCGGGAAGCCCTTGAGCGCCTTCAGCAGCTTGGGGTCGCGCAGCTTCTTGGCGGCGGCATCGACAGCTTCGACGGTCAGCTTGCCCTTGGGGTCGGCCTTCGGTTCGGTGCGCCCGACGATGATGCCGGGCTCGGTGAGCACCTTGTACCAGGGCTTGCCGGCGGCGAGCTGTTTGCCGAACTTGGTCTTGGGGTCGTAGCCAAGGACGAGGTCGGAGGAGGTGAAGGTCGAGTACCACGAGACCCAGTTGCCGTTGGCGGCGCCCTCGAGTTCCTGATCGGCGGAGGCGGCGGCGCTGACGAACACGTCGCCCTGGCGGATCTTGCCCTTGATTTGCGCAGCGTCTTCGTTGGACCCGCCGCCGTAGCCTTCAAACGGATAGCCCGTGGCCGTGGTGAATTCGGGGCCGAAGGACTTTTCCATGATGTCCACGAGCGAGCCGGCGAAAATCGCAGAGACCTTGGCGGCCGCCGCGCTCGCATGCGGCGTGCTGCGCACGGACGCCGCGGCCACAGGGCTGCCGACGAGCGACAGCACCGTCACGGCCGCGAGCGTCAACGCCCCACAGCCTCCTGCCAATCGTGTGACCCAGCCTCTCGATGCGATCTCGCTCACGGCCTCTCCTTTTTGATTGCTGGTTGACTTGCTCACTGGCCTCGCTCGATCATCACCGAGGTCGCCTTGACGGTTGCGGTGGCGCGCACGCCGGCGGCGAGCCCAAGCTCTTGCACAGAGTCGCGCGTGATCGCGGCGGTGATGAAGAATGGTCCAGCCTGCATCTCGACGAGCGCCATCACGCCGCCGACCTCGACCGAGCGGATCGTCCCGGCGAAGCGGTTGCGCGCCGAGCCGCTTGAGCCGGTGGTGTGTCGCCGGGGTTTCGATGTGAGCCTGCGGACCTCAGCCTCTGAGACGCGACGGCGGTTGCACTCATCGCGCGTCGTGCGTAGCTTGCCGGCTCGGTCCCAGCGGCGCAGCGTGTCGGCGCTTACGCCGATCGCCTTGGCGGCTTCTCCGAGAGACAGGTCGCGCGCCATCTGCCTAAGCATTGCACAAGCAGGCACTCGCTCGTTGCGCCCGTCGGCTTGAGTTACAGTGTCCGGGACGCCTCCCGGCCGCCCATGCGGTACGTGCGATGTGGCAGTTGCTCGTTCGCGGTGGTTGGGGGGCGCCATTGGCCTGCTCGCCGTTTCGCGGCGATGGCGAGTTTGTGACCTCTGCGTCGAGGTCGGCGCCGTCGGTTCACCGTTTTGGCGCAGGCGGTGGAACCTCGCCGCCCAATCTTGGCCATTGGGCCATACCGATGCACGATCGCTTGCGTATCTTGCGACGGGTACTGCCACATCGCCCACAAGGGGGTCGAACCCGTTATGAGTACCGCCACAATCGCGACCGAGTCTGCGGGGAGCGTGGGGAGCTCCTCGCCTCCTGGCCTGAGAAAACACGCGCTCGGGTTTCCACCTCTACTAGCCCAGTCGGTCGCTCTGATCTCGCCAACGATGACGGCGGTGCTGATCATCGCGCTGGCCTTTGGCGATTCTGGTCAAGGGACATGGGCGGCATATCTGTTCGGCACCGTGATGCTCCTGTTCGTAGTGCTCGGCCTCAACCAGTTCGCGCGCCGCTCGGCGACAGCGGGATCGATGTACGCCTACACGGCGCGAGGGCTCGGACCGGCCGCCGGCGTGCTCTCGGGATGGTCGTTGGTGTGGTCCTACTGGGGCATCGCCACCGCAGGGCTCGCGGGTTTTGCGATCTTCGCGCAGCAGTTCCTGTCAGGGATTGGAGTGCACGGCAGCGTTAGCCCGTACATCTTCTTCTTGATCAGTGGCTTCACCTGTCTGACGATCGCCTGGAAGGACATCCGCATCTCCTCGCTGTTGACACTTGCACTCGAGGCGATCTCGGTGACCATCATCCTCGCGCTTGCAGGCGTGGTGCTGTTCCGGCACGGCGTCTCGGTTGATACCGGCCAGCTTCAGCTGAAGGGCGTCAGCTTGAAAGGTATGGATTTCGCGATCGTCATCTGCATCTTCAGCCTGGTCGGCTTCGAGAGCGCGACGACGCTCGGTGGTGAGGCCAAGCAGCCGCTTCGCAACGTGCCGCGAGCGGTTATCTGGAGTCTGCTCATAACCGGGGCGTTCATGGTGTTTATGAGCTACGTCGAGGTCTTTGCAACCAACCACATGGGCGAGTCGCTCGGCTCCTTCAGCACGCCGCTCACGGAGATCTCGGCGGCCTATGGAGTGAGCTTCTTCAAGGTCCCCGTGGCGCTGGGCGCGATGGTGAGCTTCTTCTCTCTGTCGCTTTCGTGCCTGAACGCGGGAGCGCGCATCATCTTCCCGCTCGGAGGGCACGGCTTCCTTCCCAGACAGGTGCACGCGGTGCACGCCAAGAACATGACGCCACACGTGGCACTCGCCTCCTACGGGGCCGTGATCCTGGTAATCGCGATGGTGCTACATGCGACGGGCACGGGGCCGCTGACGATCTTCGGCGACGCCGGTACGCTGGCGGCGTTTGGCTTCCTGTTCGCGTATTTCATGATCACCGTCGCCGCACCGTTCTACCTGCGCAAGCTCGGTGAGATGCGCGGGCGCAACGTGCTGGTCGCAGGGCTGGCGTTTGCCTGCCTGATGGTGCCGACCGTCGGCAGCTTCTATCCGGCGCCAGCATGGCCGATCAACCTGTTCCCCTATATCTTCCTGGGCTACATGCTCGTGGGCGGTGCCCGGCTCTACTGGATGCACCGCACGCAGCCGGCGGCGCTGTCCGGGATCCAGCTCGACCTCGAACGCGCATTGGAGGCCTCGGCGCACGAGATCGCGATCAGTGAGGAGGAGCACCCGCACCACCTGCACGCGCCCGGCCATGTTCTTCGTCCGAAGCCGGCGGGTACGGCGGCCGGCGTGAGCATGGTGTCAGCGTCGGCAGTGCGCCGGATCGAGTGAGCAGCGCCGTCAGGGATTCGGGGCGGCGGACTCGGCGAGACCGGTCCGCCGCCGCCGGTCGTGACCGCGCCCGGCGTATTCGAAGAGAATACGGCGCGACATGAGCGCGATCACCGTCACCGGCCTCAACGTGTATCCCTTCAAGTCTTGTGCCGGTATGCGACTGGACGAAGCCCGCTTGACTCCCAGCGGGTTCGAGCACGATCGGCAGTTCATGCTCGTCGACGACGACGACGACTTCGTCTCGCAACGAAAGGTCCCCGAGCTCGCGCTGATCACGCCAACGCTGAGCAAGGCTTCGTTCACGTTGGCGGCGCCGGGCATGGCCGATGTAGAGGTGCCGCTGGAGATCGAGCCAGACGACGAGCAACTGGTGGTGGCGACAGTCCACAACAAGCCCGTCGCGGGTCAGATCGTGGGCGAGGATCTGAACGAGTGGTTTACCACGTTCTTGCCGCGATATAAGCAGCATCGGCGCTTTCGTCTGCTGCGCGTACGGGAGGATCGGCCCCGGTATATATCCGAGCGCTACCGACTGCCTGAGGCGTCCAATCGCGTCGGATTCGCCGATGGGCATCCGCTGCTGCTGGCCACCGAGCCGTCCCTGGCGCGACTGAACAGGGAGATGGACAAGCCGGTCCCGATGAACCGCTTCCGCCCCAACCTAGTCGTCGACGGAGCGGGGCTCGCACCGTATGACGAGGACTTCTGGACACACGTGAGGATCGGTGAGCTGAGCGCGTTTGTCGTCAAGGCGTCGGACAGGTGTGTCACCACTGACGTCGACCAGGACACCGCTGTGACGGGGAAGGCGGTGAGGCGGGCGTTGACGACGCGTAGGGGCGTCAACGCGCACGACGAGTCGAACACGGGGGTCTTCTTCGCGCAGAACCTGAACCACGTATATGAGCCGGGGGTCAGGGTTCGCGTGGGCGACACTCTGCGCGTGCTCGAGCGCAGCAGCGAGCCCAACGTGCGGCTGCGCACGGCCTACGCATCGGTGTGAGAGGCCTCTCTCCTCTCAGTACGGGAACGTGACGACCGAGCTCGGCTACAGGATCCCGCGGGGTCGGCCGATACGGAGGAGCGGATGACCGAACGAGGAGACCTCGGGTCGGGCGAAGCTGGGCGCAGCGCGCGCCGTGAGTCCGAACGGATACGCAAACGAAGATTGGAGCACGCGCCCGCGTCGGGTTGGGCGCGGCTACTGGCGACGCTATTCGGTCCGTCGGCGCAGGAGCGCCAGATGATCGCGCGGGAGCGGCGTTGGGCCACGGGGGCACGCGGCGAAGAGCTCGTCGCCGAATCGCTGGTCCGCCGCTGTCCATCGATACCGCTGCTGCACGATCGAGCGATGCCCGGTAGTCGCGCGAACATCGATCACATCGCAATCTCCGCCTCTGGCGTGTATGTGATTGACGCCAAGCGCTATCGCGGCAAGATCGAGGTGCGCGAACCGCTGTTCGGCAGCCCGACGCTCAGAATCGCGGGCCGCAACCAGACGAAGCTGATCGACGGGCTAGGCAAGCAGATCGCGGTCGTGGAGGCCGCCCTGGCGGAGGTCGCGCCGAAGGTTCCAGTTCACGGGTGCTTCTGCTTCGTGGCCCCCGAAGGACGCTTCGCCGGCAGCGGGCTGCCGGTCATACGGACGCTCTCGATCAGCGGCTACCCGCTCTACTATCCGCGCCGGCTGGCCAAGAAGATCAATCGGCCAGGACCTCTCATGCCAGAGCAGGCCAGCAGAATCCACGCGGAGCTGGCTCAGCGACTGCCTCCGGCGTGAGCGATGACCAGGATCTGATTGCGTCAGCTCGGCGGCTGTCCGACTTGCAGTCGGTTTCCGTCAGGGTCCTCGATGTGGACGGAACGGACGCCGCTGCCCTTGGTTTCGATAGGGCCCGGTTTGATCCCGGCGTCGCGCGTTCGTCGCAGGAAGGAGTCAAGATCGGCGACGAGGACGGTGTGCAATGAAGTGCCTGAATCGCCTGCCCCCGCGATCACATACACCCACGCCGTCTCGGTCAGGCGCCAAGCGGCCTCATCTGTGTTGGGGATCAGGTCTGGCGGCCTTCCGAAGAGCCGTTCGTACCAGACCATCGCCGCATCCCGGTCGGAGACATGGATGGCACCGAACAGATGCTCGAACGTATTCACTCGTGCGGACTGACGAGCCGCGGGTTCCAGAGCACCTCCCACAGGTGCCCGTCGGGATCGCGAAAGTAACCCGAGTAGATCCCCCAGGGACGATCGTGTGCTTCGTCGGTGAGCGTGGCGCCGGCCGCTCGGGCCTGGGCGAGCACAGCATCAACCTCGGTCCTGCTCGCCACCGCGTGCCCAATGCTGAGCTCTCCGCTCGCCGGCGGACCGGGAGGGATCTTCGCGTCCTTCGCGAGCTCGGATCGCGGGTACAGGCACAGGATCATTCCGCGCTGTAGCTCGAACATCGCGATTGCGCCATGGGGCTCGATCTCGTCGCCGACGAACTCAGTGCCGATCACACCGCGGGACTCCAATCCGAGGCCGTCCCTATAGAAGGCGAGCGCCCGGTCCAGATCCGCAACCGCGAGCGTGATGACGTCGATCCTGGGTTCCATCCTCTGCCTGGAGCTTACGTCAGCCACGCAAGATTCCTCGCAACTTCGAGCGTCGGCTCCGACATGACGCGCGCTGCGCAGCCGAGGGCGGCGTGGCGGCGTTCGCGGCCTCCCGGGCAGCGCCGCGATCCGAACATGCACCTGGGTTCGCTAAACGCCCACCTTTCGAGAGGTCGGGCACGCAAACCTACACATCACACCCGGCTAAACGTGCACCTTTCTGGCAGTTAGTGGTACGTTTAGCGGGTGAGTAGCTTCCACGCCCTTGACCGCCACTTCGGTGCGCTGCCGCCCGCGACAGTATCGGCGCTGACCACGATCGGGGAAGCCAAGGGCAGGGCGGACCTGTACCGGCAGCAGAACCCGTCGGGTCTTGAGACGCTGCGGCAAGTCGCCTTGATTCAGAGCACCGAGGCGTCGAACGCGATCGAGAACATCCACGCGCCGCTCCCGCGCATCGAAGAACTCGTCGCCGAGAAGACGACGCCGCAGGATCGCTCTGAGCAGGAGATCGCTGGCTACCGAGACGTACTCGCGATCGTCCACGCAAATGGCGCCGCTATCCCGTTCGAGCCGCGCTACGTGATGCAACTCCATGGCAACATGCACCGCTACGTCGGCACCCGCGATGCCGGCAGATGGAAGACGGTCGACAACGCCGTCGAGGAAGCCCTGCCAGACGGCACCAAGGCCGTGCGGTTCGTGCCCGTCGCGGCTCTGCTGACGCCGCAGACGATGGACGACTTGCACGCCGCTTGCCGCCGCGCCCTATCGGACGGCACCTATTCGCCACTGTTGCTCACCGCCGCTTACGTCCTCGACTTCACGGTCATCCATCCATTTCGCGACGGCAACGGCCGCATGTCGCGGCTGATCACCCTCTGGCTGCTGTATGTCGCAGGCCACGATGTCGGTCGGTACATCAGCTTGGAGAAGCTGATCGACGACAGCAAGGAGACCTACTATGAAGCCCTCCGGTCCTCAACCCTCGGTTGGCACGAAGGTGCACACGATCTAGCTCCGTGGACGGGCTACTTTCTCGGTATCCTGCTCGCCGCCTACAGGGAGCTCGAGAGCCGTTCCGGTGTGCTCGCGGGCCGCGGTTCCAAGCGCAAACTGATCGAAGCTTTCATCGATTCGCTAATGGTCGACGAGTTCACGATCGCCGATGTTCGAGAGGCTGCTCCAGGCGTCAGCGACGGCTACATCAGCCGCGTGCTCGGTGGCCTGAAGAACCAAGGGCGAATCGAGTCGCTAGGCACGGGCCGCGCTGCGCGCTGGCGGCGCCTGGCCAGCGACTGACGCCAGCGGCGCAAGGCCGCGTGGTGCTGCCCGTGAGGCGATGGATGCTTCAGCCCGTGGCGATGGCCAAGTATCCCCGACGCCCCCAGTTGAGAACTCAGGAGAGAACTGCCCCGAGAGGCGACGACCGGAATCGAACCGGTGTAGACGGCTTTGCAGTGCGTCGGAAAGGGGTGTTCCTGGCTGATCCAAGCGGTTTTCGGCGACCTCAAGTGCCCTCAGCTGCCCTTAAAAAACGCTCGGTTGGGGAGAGTTTGGGGAGAGTTCCCGGTTCGGGCCGGGCGGCAGTCGCGCGCGCGGTCTGAGCGATGCCGTGCCCCTGGGCCGGCTACGTCGCGTCTGGCTCGGTCGCCGCGGGTTCCCAGGCCCGCGCCGACGTGAAGTCGATCCAGTCGCAGCGCACCTCGATGCGGACCTCGCGACCGTCGGAGGGCACCAGGAACGGCTCGAGCTCGACGGGGACCGGAAAGTACAGCCCGTCGAACAGGCCCTGGAGCGGCTGCTCCAGCTCGACCGCGCCGCCAGCGGCTAGGCCATCGGAGCCCTCGGTCGTGATCAGCTCGTCAAGGCGCACCTCGAACTGGAACGCGGTGGAGATCGAGATCCGAGGCGATCAGCATGATCTTGTTCCCGGCCCACACCGCGCCGCGCCCCTCGCACTGCTGGATCACATCGCCATAGACGCTCGCCGCTGTCTTCGGGATCCGCAGGTAGTAGCCGCTCAACTGGGCGAACTCCTCGATGCCCTCGATCCGCACCAGCTTCGGGATCCTTCCCTCGTGTGGCTGCTGGTCATCCGGGACGCCCTCGGCCGCCTGCGCGCCGGGCCCGCCTGTGCCCCCGCCGCCACCGATGCGGATCACGTGCACATCGGACTGCCTGACCACCTCCCGCTGCGTGCCGCGCCGGACGACCTCCACATCTCCGCTGGCGAGGATCCACAGCTCCGCCTTGCGCTTGGCGAGGAAGTCGAGGTTCACCGCGCCGCTGCCGAAGAACTTCGGACTGCGCCCACGCAGCACGTTGCCGAGATACTCGCGCGCGAACGCCGCAACGAGGGAGTAGAACACCCCTCCGATGCCGAGCTGCTCGAGCTTCTTGATCTCGGAGTGGCGCACGTCCACGTACACGCTCAGACGGCTCGAGGTGGACCCCGCGGCGAACACCGGCACGTCCTCGGTCAGCCGGCCCGGTATCAGCGAAAGGTTGCTGACCTCGTATGAGCCGCTGATCGTGAGCTCCAGCTCGCTCAGGAACGCCCGCTCGAACACGCTCAGGTGCTCGTAGTGCTCGGCGCACTCGATCTTCCCGTCGAATGGCTCCGCGCCGCAGTGGCTGGCGAGATATTCCTTGATCGCCGCCTGCTTGGCATGGTCGCTGGGGAGCTGCACGACGATGTGCCCGCGGGTCTGAAGGAGCTGACTCAGCGCCTTGTTCTTGCTTGTTGCGAAGTAGACTTTGACCCCGCCCTCGGCCTTGCGCCTGATGTCTTTCAGCTGGGTCTCGCTGCCATCGGCGAGCTCGACCACGACGTTGCCGATCTGATCGACCATCCCCTGGCGCCGCACATACTGAAAGATCCGGGAGTGCTGGCTGATCCGCTCCGGCGACTCGAGCACCGCCACGGTTGCCGCGCGCTCCATGCTCGTCACGATCGCGGACAGCAGCGCCCCGGAGCCGGGGTCCAGCGAGTCCCGTCCTGCAGTCGGCGACAGCCGGTCGCAATCGATCACGCCGGAGACGCCGATGTCGGTGCCGACGGTCGTGCTGCAGATCTTGAACCCGCGCTTCAGCACCGCGATCGGACCGTTCTCGAAGCGCAGCCACCCCCGGACCCGTACCGGCTCGCCTTCGATCGTCATTTCCCGCACCTCGGCCTGCAGTTGATGGCCCGGTGTCTCATACAGCTGCCCGGCCAGCTCGACGCTGCCCTGGCTCCAGCGTGTCGCGGGCGCGGTGATCGCCGTCAGCTCCCTGTTGCTCTCGCTGGGGAGCTGGAACGCGCGGCGGGAGACCGGCTCGCCGTTGAAGGACACGTTCTCCTCGGCGTACTGGACGAAGTCCTGAACGAAGGCAAGCAACGCGTCGGTGTCCGCCTCCTCCTTCAGGATGCCCCGGACAATGGTGCCGCGTGGCGCGGCATCCTCCGATGGGCCGTGTGACACGCGCGGGATCGTGCCGCCCGCCTGCTCGATGTCACTCCGCGCCAGCTGCGTCCAGTTGCCGTCAGGTGCCCCGGCGGCCTGGGATACGACCCGCAGCTCGTCGCAGACCCCGAAGTTCGCGAACCCGCCGATCCCGAACATCCCGACACAGCCGGCTGCGCGTGCCTCCTCGGTGCGCTTGCCGCTCGCTCCGATCGTCCAGAACAAGCTGCGCAGATCCTCCAGGCTCATCCCGATCCCGTTGTCCGTGATCTCACAGACGCGGCCCTCGGCGAGGATCTGTACGGTCAGGCTCTCATCCGAGGAGGCTATGCCCTCCCGGGAGGCCTGCATGCGCACCGCGTCGATCGCGTTCTGCACGTTCTCGCGGATGAACGCCAGCGGCGTCTCATAGATCTGCTTGGAGATCGCCGAGAGCACCGAGTCGAACTCGATCCCTACCTGGAAGCCGTCGTCCTCACTCATGGGCCACCTCTGCTGCCTGCTCGATCGCATCCCGTAGCGACACGTCTCCTGTCCGGGTGACGAGGTCGCGAGCATAGGAGATCAGCCGGGCGCTGTCGGGCCAGCGGCTAATGGCCTCGTCGGTGAGCGCAATCGACCGGGCCGGCTCCCCGTTGACCTCGAACGCCGCGGCGGCAAGCAGGTAGTCCTCCTCTTCCGCGGCGTCGTCCTCGAGAAGCTGCCCGGCGATCGCGGCCGCCTGGGCCCGTTTCGGTGCCTCGTCGCTGTGCATCAACGCCATGGCGAGCATCCGTGTGGCGAGCCGGGCGAGGGCGGGATCGCTGCTCGCGCACGCTCGCCGTGCCCGCGTCTCAAGCAGTTCCCAGTCCTCGCTCACGGCCAGCTCCGCCAGCAGCGACGCGGTGTGTGGCCTCGCGGGCGCTCCGCCTGGGCCGGGATCGCCCGCCCGGACCGGCACGTCGCTGATCCTCGCGCGGCAGGCCTCGTCGATGCGGGCTCTCTCGCTCAGCCATGCCGTGAAGTCCTCGATCCGTTGCAAGTGCTCGCCGATGCGCTCGCCGAGCGAGACGCCAGTCCTGTGTATCCGCAGCAGGTTGCCGAGCGACAGGAACCGGGTCGCCGGCATGGCCTGGTCGGGGTCGCTGTCGGTGGCCATCGACGGTGTCACGAACATGACGGTGCCGTCTATCACCACAGGGATCTCCTGTTTCTCGCCAAGCAGGAGCGCAGCCATATACCCGGCGTAACGCGCCGCCTCGGGGACGCACGCGCTGATCGCGCCCGCGAGTTCCTCGCCGGTCCCTCCGATCTCCCCGCCGAGCTCGCATGGTGTCTGGATCACCAGTGCGGACTGGAATGTGCTATCGAGCACCTGATAGCGATACTCGGCCACTGACGAGGTGCCCGCGGCGAAGTCGACGTCTACGATGTTGTACGAGTTCGGGTGAAAGCGGCTGGCGTTCGCGGAGCCTGCGGCGACGAGCACGCAGTCTCGCTGCGGCGAGATCGATACCTCCGCCGTGTGTAGATGCCCGCGGTGCAGAAAGTGCACCTCCTTCAGCAGTCTCGCACGGCAGCTCGCCTGGTCCCATTCGGTCAGCCACTCCAGCGGGTGGTGTGCCATTGCAATTACGAGCTGTGGGTCCAGGGAACGGACGATCTCCAGCGCGGCTATCACCTGGCGCTCGCCGATGAGCAGCGTCCTCTGCTCGGGGTCGCTGCCGCACATCCAGGCAGAGTTCAGGCCCACGACCGCGACTGTCAGCGCATCGAGTGCAACCGCCGCCACGTATCCGAGCTCGTCCGGTGTAGCGATGCGCTCCTGCGCGCCGGTGAACCCAACCACGAACGCTCGGTAGGCGCGCTGGCGGTCGGCGAGGTCGCTCATTCGCGCCGGGTCGCCGAGGGCCTGGTCGACGGCCTGCTGTGAGCCGAGCGCCGAACGCGCGCCGAGGTGCGCGAACCAGTGCAGGCGTCGGTCGACATCGTGGTTGCCCGGTATGAAGAAGAACCTGGCGGGGTCGATCGACAGACGTATGGAGAGCTCGTTCATGAACTCGGCAGCCCTCTCGTACTCAGCCGGTTGGCCGGAGAACGCGATGTCTCCGCTCACCAGTACGAAGGAGATCGGTCCGTGCTTCTGCGCTCTGGCCTCGACGTCGGCGAGCAGCGCCTGGCAGGCGACGGTCTCCGAGAAGCGGTCGCCCTCGCCCTTGAAGTGGAAGTCCGAGACGTGCAGCCAGGTGAGCCGATCGATCAAGGCATCACCCTGCCGAAATGCGCTTGTCGCGGCATAGTTCGGGCGTCTATACGACGTCTCATCGCAAGCACGTCAACCGAACTGGCTCCTGATCGAGAAGAGATACGAGTATGGAGTGATCGTCTTACGTGGGAGGGCCGCGACTCCTGTAGCGGTCGACAACGCAGAGAGGATCGCGCCGACGGGTTCGCCCGCCACCGCGCTCGTTACTCCACCGGCGATGCCGAGCCCGATGCCCGCAGTCCCCGCCATCGTCCTAAGCGGTCCATGCCGCAGGGCCTCGCCCTCTTCGCGGATCTCCGCTAGTCGATCGTCGAGAATGCTTGTGGCGTCGTCTCGCGAGTCGTCGGCCATCTCACGCACCACCGCGCGCAGGTGGCGAGCGTAGGCTCGGAACTCGGCCCCATGCTCGGCCCGGAACTGGACGACCACGTCGAGTGGAACAGCGTCCAGGTTCGGTCCTACGAAGTCTAGGTCGACGGTGACTACCCGGGCTGAGGTTGGTTCTGGGGATGGCATCTGCAGAAGCTGTACGAGGGCTGCTTGTATCCTGGGGCTGTCGGTTGCCGGAGAAAGCTCAAGCCCAACGCCAGCCCCACCCTCGCGCAGGATCTGGGCGAGCAGCACGAGGAATAGATTGCGCACGAGCGGGTGCAGTGGGATCGATGCGCCGTCTTCTGACTGCTTCGCAAGGCCGCGTTGGTGGAGCTCCTCGAAGATCATCTGGGCGAGCTCCGGATCACCGAGTCCGCCCATCCGGGACCATGAGAGCTCCTGGAATGGCCCGGCGTGAGGCAGCTCGTCCAGCACACCGCTTGCGATGATGTCGCCCAGCGCGGACGCCAACCCTTCGGCCGCGCTGTCGTCGACGAGCGACTCGGGCGAGAGAATCCTCAGCAGACTGGCCTCTTCGAGACCCGCGACGATCGCTGGATCAAGAAGTTGCGGTCGGTCACGCATGTAGTCGGGCACCAGCAGAGCGATCTCGTCAAAGAACAGCGCGAGGCTCTTCACCCAGCTTGCATCGTGCCAGATGACGCCCGGATAGTAGAACGCGGCGTGTAGCTCGTCAGGCACTTACGGGATCATGCCACGGGTTGTGCGACGAGACACGATGGACTAGCTGTCCGCATGTGTCTCCCGAGATGAGATGCCCACAGTCGTACGCTTCGTCCAACCTCGGCGCCTGGGAAGGAGAACGACGCAGTGAGAACCAGCAAGCGTGAGCAGCTCGTCGCGGCTGCACGGCCTGGACAGGCTCGGCGGGGCCCACGATCCCCGCCGAGCTTTTCGCGATCGACCCGCCGAAGTGCCCGCGTACTCCCGTACAATGGATGGTCAAGGAGTCGGCCCGAGGGGTCGATTCCCTACTAGGAGCGTTTGCAATGGCTACCCGAACTGACAACGAGATCCGCGAGCTGAGCCCCGAGGCGTGGGATCAGCGAGTAGATGAACAGGCACGCAAGCGCCTGGGCATGAGCGGCGAGGAGTTCGAGCGGCGTCTGAACGCGGGCGAGATCGACATTGACGATAGCCCCGACGTGACGCGCGTTGCGATGATGCTCCCGCTCCATGCCACGCACAAGTAAGACACCTGCCGAGGCCGTCGAGCACTACCGCGGCAAGACGGTGCGGTTGCTGTCCTGCGTGACCAGCGTCCACGTCGTCAGTGCCTACCGCCTCTCGGACGCACCACACGAGCTCGAACTTGCTGACACGGCGAAGATGCGCGGTGGTCCTCTCTCGATCGACGAATGTGCGATCGGCACGAGTTGGCGAAATGCTAAGCGTCATCAGACAGACGAGGGTGGCGCCGCCTCATGAACTCTCCGAACATTGGAGCCGTGTAGGCATACACACCGTGATCGTCGCGGTAGGTCAGGTTGTCGGCGATCAGGCGCGTCAGGCTTTGTGCCAGCGCACCCGTTGAGCGACCCGTCGCAGTATCCAGATCGGCCTTGGTGAATCGCTCACCGCCTAGCGAAGCGGCGACACGAAGCGTTCCTTGATCGGCCTGTCGCGCGTCGCGATATCGGGGCTCGAAGAACTCATCGTCGAGACTGCTCTGAATCGCGCGTCGCTCGCGCGTGTAAAGCTCGTCGCTGATCGTGTGCTCGCCGTGGAGGTCGGCTGCGTCCCATAGGGCCTCCCCGAACCACTGGATGAAGTACGGGTAGCCATCCACATCATGCGCCACCCGTTCGGCAACGCCCTCGTCGTAGGTGATCTCGCTGGGCGGTTCCACAAGCGCCTGTGCTGCGGCGCTGAGCGTCGCGGGCGGCGCGGCTTGCAGGGGCAGGTTCTCGATCGTCTCGGCGCGGAACAATCGCTCCGCATTGCTTCGTGCCGCGTGGATATTGGCGGTTAGAGGCGGCAGACCGCAAAGCACGAGCATGACCGGCAGAGGGGGCTCGTCCTGATCCTGGACAGCGACGATGGCAGACAGAAGGGCGCCGAGAGGGAACTGGTGCTTGGCCGGGCGGTCGTAGACGCTGTGCGCCTCGTCAAAGAGCAGCGCGACTCCGCGGTTCTGCGCGCGCGCCAAACTGCCCACCTCGGCAAGCGCGACGCGAAGTCGGTCCTCGAGCACCGACTTCGGCGGCTCCGAAGTCCCCGGACGAATCGCGATTGTTACGTCCTCGGCGATCTGAAGCTCAATCCGTCCGATTGCCTGCAGCGCAGCGCTGGCACTCTTCTTGAGCTTGGCCTTGAGGCTGAGCGCCTCGACCGTTTCTTGTAGGTAGCCGGCGAGCGCCGTCGCGAAGTCGCTCTCCTCACACAGCCTCGCGCTCCAGTCGCGGCGAACGACTACCCAGTCGCGCCGTCGTGCGATGCGCTCGTACTCCTTGAGCAGCACCGTCTTACCGACGCCGCGCAGACCGGTGATCCGCACGTTGCGTCGCTTCTCCGGATAGTCGTCAAGCAGTCGTTCGAAGCGTCGGACCTCCCCAGCACGACCAGCGAGATAGGGGGGACGCGTGCCGACTCCGGGGCTGTAGGGATTCTTCGCCACACGGCAAAGATAGCAAAGCTCACAGACGATCACAGAACTCTGTGAGGTTCTGTGAATTCAGATCATGTTCTGTAAAAATCGGTAAACGGCTCTCTTGGGGAGACCGCCGAGTTCGACGCACCCGGCAGTAAAACACCTGCAAATCGCGACACAACAGGAACTGGTTGTCTCGCTCTGCTGTCAACGGCCTTTCCAGAACCAGCCTCAAAGACTTCGGATCGCGTGTACAAAATCCCTGCAAATCACGATAAAATTGAGGAGCTGTAGACGGCTTTTGGGGAGAGTCCTGGGGAGACAGACGTATGTCTGCACACTTGGAGACCCAAGAAAGTGCCTATTTGCAGTGCTTTCTGGAAGGCGACGACCGGAATCGAACCGGTGTAGACGGCTTTGCAGGCCGCTGCGTAGCCACTCCGCCACGTCGCCGTGATGCCTCAGTAGCGTATCGGGCGGGAATGGCTCCGTCCACGAGCCGAGCGACGAGGCCCCCGGAAGACGAGCGCGGCGTTGCGGCTGCTTACGCGGTCCTTCGCGTCGGGTTATGAACTTTTTGCCTGGCGGTTAGCGGCGCTTGTGGAGATTGTTAGCGGGTGCAGAGGGTTGGTGCGCACGATGGATGCTCCCTAAGAGAACTGGAGCTATCCCGTGAAACGTCCACTTGTACCGATACTGCTGGCGGCGCTGGTCGGAGGAGCTGCGGCGAGCGCGGCGGTGCTCCTGCTGGTCACCGGGTCCTCGCGTTCGGCGCCGGTGCTGGTGCGCTCGTCGCCGGCATCGAACGAGGGCGCGTCGGCGGGCACGCGCCGCGAGGTGGCGTCAACGGCGCTGACAGCGACGCAGATCTATGACCGCGGCTCGGTGGGCGTAGTGTCGATCGTTGTGACGACCGCGAGCGGCAAGGACAGCGGCACGGGCATCGTGCTCAACGAACAGGGTCTGATCCTGACGAACGACCACGTGGTGGAGGGTGCGAACAGCATCACGGTGACGGCGACGGGGTCCTCAGGCACGGCGCGCGCGGCGACGCTGGTGGGCGAAGAAGCGAACAGCGACCTGGCGCTGATCCACGTGGACCCGTCGGGTCTCGGCTTGAAGCCGCTGCAGCTGGCGAGCTCGAGTTCGGTGCAGGTCGGCGACTCGGTGTACGCGATCGGCAACCCGTACGGTCTGAACGAGACCCTGACGCGCGGCATCGTGTCTGCGCTTAACCGCGAAATCTCGGCGCCGGACGGCGCGAAGATCACGGGCGCGATCCAGACGGACGCGGCGCTGAACCCGGGCAACTCGGGCGGACCGCTGCTGAATGAACAAGGCGAGGTAATCGGCGTGAACTCGCAGATCGCAAGCGATGCGGCGAGCGTGGAGGGCTCGCAGCCGGGCAGCACGGGCGTGGGCTTTGCGATCTCCTCAAACACGGTCGCACAGGCGGTGAAGACGATCGAGGCGGGCAACGGCGTGTCGTACGCTTCCGCGACAAGGACCAGTGGCGAAGCGGAAAGCGGCTACGGCGCACAATCGCCTTACGGAACCGGCTCCCCGTATGGCTCGCAGAGTCCGTACGGCGAAGCGGAAGTCGGTGGGCAGGGCGCGAGCGCTGGTACGGAAGCTGGCTCCGGCACGGGCGTGTCGGGATCGGCTGCGTCCGCCGAAGGCGAAGGCTCGGTGGTGATCGTTCGTTGATAGGAGGAGGCCCGGGCGCGGGCGGGGACTCCGTCCCGCGATGGCGCGCGGGTGTCCTGCCGCACGAGGCTTGACTGGTCGTGCCGGTCGTGCCGCTCCTCGCGGCCGGCACGACCGTTGATACCCTTGCAAACCGATCCCAGGGCGATTAGCTCAGCTGGGAGAGCGCCGCCTCGACAAGGCGGAGGTCACTGGTTCGAGCCCAGTATCGCCCATCATCCAAGAGCTCTGCGGATCGGGCTCTCGACCCCGTAGACGCCCCGACAAGGTGGCTAGCGGGCCAGGTGCGGCCAGTTCAGGAGCGCTGACGACTAAGCGGCCCGAGCGCAGGTTTCTGCCTCGGTGGACCGGCCAGAGCAGCACGCGTCCAGCGACAGGACCTGCGAACGCTACCCGAGGTGACGGCGCTGGCGCAGCGGTGACTGGGTGCTACCCGGGGTTGATTGCCGCGACGATCCAGACGGATGCGCGGCCGACTATCGAGCCGTCGGATGTCTGCCAGGGCTCGTAGTGGTCTCTCAGGGCAGTGGCGATCTCGCTCCGGTGGCGCTCTCCGTGCTCCCCGTTCAGGCGGATCAGCTCGGCGCCCGGGCCGATCGCGAGCAGCGAGTCGATCGCCTCATCCATGTCCGCGCCCATGAAGTAGTCGAAGTCGCGCTGGTGCAGCTCAATCTCGTCGAACCCGGCGGCCTCGAGAATTCCGCGGGTGGTCTCGGGGTTACCGAGCGAGAAGGGTCCGGGCCCGCAGGTGTCAGCCTCATATTCGTCAGGGCGCGAGAGAAACCGTTCGACGACCTGCTCGGTCTCGGCCCACAGCGGGCTGTCGGCCTTGCGACGCCAGCAGACCTTCGCGAGCCTCCCGCCCGGCTTGAGCGCCTTGCGTATTGCGCGCATGGCGGGAACCGGAGCGGCGAAGAACTGCGTTCCCATCCGCGAGAAGGCGTAGTCGTAGATGGGATCCCATCTGGACGTCTGTGTGTCGGCAACCTCGAACGCGATGTTCTCGACGCCCGCGTCGAGAGTCTCACGACGGGCATCCTCGATGAACCGCGGCGAAGAATCGGTGCCGAGCGCGGCTCCTTGCGGTCCGACCAGTTCCGCCAGCCGCCGCGTCGTCTCGCCAAACCCGCAACCTATGTCGATGCAGCGTCCGCCCGCCGGCGGCGGAAAGAGCTCGAAAAGCTCACCGGTGACCTCTTCCAGCGCCCCAACGAAGACCTCGCGGTTGGACTTCCAGCGCTCGTACAGAACCGTGTCCCACGCCCGCACCGCTTCCTCGTTGGCGACCGCCACCCCGCCCTCAGGCTGTTCTTGCATCATCTGCCGAGCCTATACCTCAGCATGCTGCTCCGTCGGCGAAGCCGAGACATCGTTCCGACGGCGCCAGTCTGGCGCCACTCGGAGCGCTGTGCAGCCGTGCCGGTACCTCCTTCGTCGCACAGAGCTGGAGATCAGTCGACTTGCCGGAAGCCCGAGCAGACGCTGCGCATCCAGTCGATGCACCCATCTCGACCGGAGACGTAGAGCTGCTGCTCGACGACGAAGCGTCCTTCTGGGTTCCTGACGCCAAAGCGGTATCCGACGCGTTCCCGGTCGGCGAAGACGTCCGTCTCCAGACTGAGTAGCTCGATTTCATCCTCCTCCTCGAACCACTGCATCAGTACGCCCGAAATCATCGAGGCTGGGTCGCTGGCCTCCCAACTCCGATTCGGCGTCAAGCCTTTGAAGTCGATCTGCGGGTCCAACAACCCCGCGATCTTGTCGAAATCCTTCTCGGCAAGCGCCAGTGCGAACTCGCGCCCTGGCGTCGTCGTCTCGGGCATGCGTACATTATGAGCGACCGCTCCCGACGCCGCTCTCTCGAGCCTCTCACCGAGGACAAGTCCGAGGAGCTTCAAGGTAGCGCTGACGCTTAGCGTCTCACGGTCGCTCGCCGCGCGGGCGAACCCCGGTCGTCGCTCGCGCGGAGCGCACGACCGCGCGTTTGTCGAGTAAAACGAGGCCCTGAGCCCATGTGAGGGTGGGCCCCTATCCTTGCTGAAGGCGCATTAGCATCGGTCGCTCGGCAGCCGAGCGTCGGACCCGAGTAACGACGATCCGGGAAGGGAGCCAGCAAACATGGCAGACAGGCAGATAATGCAACCCGGGCCCGAGCATCCGATTACGATCGTGCCGCATCGGGGACGCGTCGTGGTGTCGGTCGCGGGACAAGTGATCGCCGATACCCGGAACGCCCTGACGCTCCGCGAGGCGAGCTATCCGCCGGTGCAGTACATACCGCTCGGCGACGTGGAGACGTCGCTGCTGGAGCGGACCGACAACGCCAGCTACTGCCCATACAAGGGCGATGCCAGCTATTACAGCGTCCCCGTGGGCGGTGAGAGGTCGGTGAATGCGGTGTGGACCTACGAGGCCCCGTTCGCGGCCGTCGCAGAGATCGAGGGTCACGTTGCCTTCTATCCCGATCGTGTCGATGCAATCGACGAGCAGGACGCTGCCTGAGCGACCGTCATGCCGATCGCGCTGATGCTCGCGACGCTGACCGATCGTCGCGATTTCGGCGAGGAGTGGCTGCTCGAGCGAAAGCTCGACGGTGAGCGCTGCGTTGCACGCAAGCAAGGCAGCGAGGTGCGCATGGAGTCGCGCACCGGCAAAGACCTGACGGCCACCTACCCGGAGGTTCGCGCAGCGGTGGCCGGCCAGCGCGCGGGGGAGATGCTCATCGACGGCGAGCTGGTCGCCTACGACGGCGAGCAGACGTCCTTCAGCCGGCTGCAGCAGCGCCTCGGGGTCGCTAGGCCCTCGGCGCAGCAGGTGGCCGCATACCCGGTCGTCTACTGCGTGTTCGACATCCTCGAGCTCGACGGCGAGGATCTCACTGGCCGGCCGCTGCACGAACGTCGCGCGTCCCTGCTGAGCGCGCTTCAGCCGAGCGGCGCGCTACAGCTGACCGAAGCCTGGCGCGGGGACTCGCAGCGGCGCTTCACGGAGGCATGCAGGTCCGGTTGGGAGGGGCTAATCGCCAAGCGTGCTGAGGCGCCGTACGCGCGCGGGCGCTCGAAGCATTGGCTGAAGCTGAAGTGCGCGTGGGAGCAGGAGCTCGTGATTGGCGGCTTCACCGATCCCGCCGGTGCTCGCACGGACTTCGGCGCGCTGCTCGTCGGTTACCACGAGCACGGACGGCTCTTTTACGCTGGCAGGGTCGGCACGGGCTATAGCGGGGCGACGCTGCGCGACCTCGGCGCCAGGCTGCGCGAGCTACAGACGCCCGAGTCGCCGTTCGTCGATGCGCGACCGGTTCCGCGGGGCACGCACTGGGTCCGCCCGCAACTCGTGGCCCAGGTCGGCTTTGCCGAGTGGACGACAGACGGCCGCCTGCGCCAGCCGCGGTTCCTGGGCCTGCGTGACGACAAGCGCCCGGAGGAGGTAGTGCGCGAGCGACCGCGGTGAGCACGCGCGTGGGCCGTATCCTCGAGCTCAACCGAGTGTGGCGGTTCTCTGCACTTTGAGTGTGTTCCCAGCGAGGTCCTTGACGCTCACCAGCACCGTGACTCGCAACCGGTGGCCGGCTTTCAAGACACGCCGTCCGGCCGCTGTGAGCGGGATCGGCCAGGTCATCTTGGCAGTGGTGAAGAAGGGCAGGCCCGCTTGCGCGATGAACTTCCCGCGCGCCTTGATGCGAGCGACGGCGAGCCCGGGCGCGGACGGGGTGAGCGTGAGCAGGATGCAGCGGGCGCTCGGGGAGCACGCCGTCGCCGAGGACCCGATGGCACGCTGGCGTGGCAGCGAGAGCTTGACGTGCAGCGCGCTGGCGGCGCCGAATGTCGTGTCGAGCGAGACCGCGGGGGTAAGCGCAGCGAGCGCCCATTGGGTGACGAACGAGCTGTCGATGGCGCCGGGGCCGGGCACGTCCACGAGGTGGACCGCGCTGGCGAGCAGCAGCGATCCGTCGCTGCGCACCGCCGCGGCGAAAGGCGGGGGGTCGGCGAACGGGTCCTGGTTGAGGCTGACTGTCCCGTCTTCGAGCAGCGTGCCGCCGCCGAACGGCAATGCGGCGGACTGAACCGCGGGGCCGACGCTCGGGTCGTAACGGCCGTTGACGGTGAGCCGCTCGACCACGGCGGCGGGTGTTGTTCCCTGCTCGAGCCCGACGACGAGCGTGCCGCCGTCGGGAGTTGGGAGCAGCGTCGCAGAGCTCGGCGCGTCGGGCGCGTCGAAGCTGTCGCCGACCGTGGGGACGTTCGTGTTGCCGGCGCTGCCGTAGGTGGTGTCGAGCGCGCCGAACGGGGAGTACCTGGTAAGCCCGTGTCCGGGTACGAGCACGAGCACGCCGTCGCCGGCCAGCGGCAGAATCTGTCGCGCGGTGCCTGCCAGCGCCAGCCTTCCGCCGGCGGCGAAGGTCGGGTTGGGGCTGCCCGCGGCGGTCAGCTCGACCAGCGTGCTGGCGAAGGCGTCGAGCACCGAGCCGTCGGCGAGTGCCGCCACGGAGGAGTCGACGATCCCCGAGTCGGGCCCGCTCAGGATCGCGATGCCGCCGGTGCCGAAGCCCGGGTCAAGCGCGCCTGCTGCGGTCAGGCGGGCGACGCCGAGCTCGCCCGACCCCGCGACCTGCCCGCCCACGACGATCCCTCCGCCTGGCAGTAGTGCACCCGAGACGCCGCCCTGCGTCCAGTTCGGGATCGTCGCGACTCCATGCGCGCCGAAGCTCGTGTCGAGCGCGCCGGCGGCGGTGATCCGGGCGACGCTCAGCCCGGAAGCGCTGACACCAATAATTATTAGGATGCCGTTGGCTTCAGGGAGGATCGCGGCCGGGGTGATCCCAGAGCCCGAGGCTCGGCAGCGAGATGCCGTCGTCGCCGAATGTCCGGTCGAGGCTGCCGTCGGGGAGCAGCTCCGCGATCGCGAGACGCTTGCCGTCCTGATCGAGGCCAGCGGCCACCGCGTTGCCGTTGGGCAGCGCCGCCAGCGCATAGACGCCGCCGAGGCCGGGCGCTTCGCCGAATGTGGCGCTGGCATGCGCTGGCACAGGAAACGTGACCAGCCCGCGCGCGCTCACCGCTTGCGCGCCGGCAGGCGCGACGAGCGCGCTCAGGAGGCAGAATCAGCGCGACGCGCGCGGCAGTACTCATCGGTCGGGCGAATCTACTCCCCGAACCCCCGGCCAGTGGTGCTCGGAGCAAGCCGGGCGCGAGCGCCCGTCGATCACGGCCGCCGACCGCGCGGCTGTAGGGTTTTTTCGGATGTCTATCCGGCGGCTTGGAGGACCCTTTGGTGCTGCGATTGTGCTTGCGGCGAGCCTGCTCGTCGGTTGCGCGTCAGGCAGTCCTCAGGCCGGCGCGGCGGCGTTTCGCCGCGAACACGCCGTTCAGGCAGCGCGTATGGCAGCGACGACGAACGCGGTCGAGCTCGAGCTCTCGCGACTGTCGCATGCGCCCACCTCAGCGCAGTTGGCGCGACTCGCGCGGGCTACCGCCGAAGCGCACGGCGAGGAGGCGCGGGCGAGCGCGTGGAACGTCGCCGGACGCGGCGAAGAAGGCGCCGAAGAAGAAGACGTGCCACGAGCCGAGACGCAGGTGACCGAAGGCGCAGGCGAACTCGTCAGCGCGATGTCCGCCCTGCAGGCCTACGCGCGGGCACCGAGTGCCACCTCGCTCGCGCGCTACAAGAGCAGGCTTGCTAGCGGGAAGGCGCAATGGAACGAAGGCATCTCCCAGCTTTGGTACCTAGCGCACGCGTCTGATCCGCCGACCTTGTAGCACACACAGGATGCTCGGCAAGTGTCCAAAGACCGAGCTGAAGACGCTGGCCAATCGGCCCTTTCGGATGTCGGCGAGGACGTGCACGCTAGGCAGGTATGGCTGGCGATCCTGAGATCATCGGCGGACCTACTCCGATCCCCGTTCCTCGAGCCGGTGGTCTCTACCGCTGGAAGGTTCAGAACGGTCGCGCTGAACAACACGTGTACGTGCAGATCGCCGGATCGCTGCGCGCGGAGGCGTTCGAGGAGCCGCTGCGCTCGGGCATCGAGTCCAAGGGCGAGTCGATTCTGCGCAAGCTGCTCGCACGCGGCAACGTCCCGACGCGGATCAAGATCACCTCGGCGGGGATCACGGAGGTTGGCATCGATCGTCGTTCCCGTCCCTGCTCGATGTGAGCGGCTACCCGCAGGCGCGCACGAACCGCTCGACGACCGCGAACGCCTGCTCGATCGTGCTCCAGTCGAGGTTCTCGGGCGTGTCGCTGGGCCAGTGGTAGTTAGATGGGAACTTGCTCGCGTCGATCGACGCGAGCGTCACGGCGCGGTAGCCGCGGCGCAGCGCCACGAGCGCGTCAGTGGCTGCGACCGTGCGCAGCCCGCGCACGAGCTCCACGCCGACTTCCTCGGCCGCCGCGGCCAGCTGCTGACGGGCAGCATCGCTGTAGTAGCGCATCCGCAGCATCCCCTCCGCCTCGACCAGCGTCAGCGTCGGGCTGCCGAGGCACTCAAGGCACAGCACGGTTGTGCGCGCCGGATCGAGCGTGCCACGGTGGCGGCGGATGAAACCCTGCATGCCCTCCATAAACGACTCCTCCGAGCCTGTCGAGAGCAGCAGCACGCGCACGCCCGGCGCTGGGCGCTCGGCCAGCGAGCGCGCGAGCGCCACCAGCACGGCGACCGCGCTGAGATTGTCGTTGGCGCCGGCGACCACCGCGCTGCGGCCGATGTCGGCCATCGCCACGCCCGCACCACCGCCCAGCAGCGAGCCCGCGCGCAGCAGGCCCACGCGGCGCAGGATCGCGCCGAACGCCACCAACACGGGGCCGAGCCACGTCGCATACATGATC
This sequence comes from uncultured Solirubrobacteraceae bacterium, assembly GCA_963735615.1. GTDB lineage: Bacteria > Actinomycetota > Thermoleophilia > Solirubrobacterales > Solirubrobacteraceae > Palsa-744. Next base: position 90,958 of record CAVTLO010000001.1, on the reverse strand, counting down.
GGCGCGCTCTGGCGCGAGCGCTCGTGCTGCGCGGGGAAGCGCTCGGCGAACAACCGCGGCAGCGCGGGATGGAAGACCAGGCCGCTGTGGGCAGCGTCGTGATGGGCCACCACCACGACCGTCTCCGCGCCGTCGGGGTCGCCCGCTTCGACGAGCACGTTGAGCGTGTCGCGATGAGGCAGCGCCGCCCGACGAAACCACAGCCGCCCGCCGCCGAGTTCATCCCAGATCGCCGTCGCCGCGCCAGCGCCAACGCTTGCCGCCAGCAGACGCGCCCAACGTGAGCTCGAGCGCCGCGCCGTCAGTCCGGCCAGCGCCGCACAAGCGTTGAGCAGCCCTAGCGGCCACCAGTAACCGCCGTGGGCGCGCTCTACCTCGATCGTCGGCTCGTGCCCGTATCGGCGCATACGCGCGGCGATCCACTCGGCTGCCCGGCGCTCGCCCTCCGAGGCCGACGGACGTGGGAAGCTCGCCAGCTCGTGGATGACCGTGCGGAGCTCTTGCGCGAGCCATGGCTGCGTGAACGGTGTCCGACCGTGCTCGGTTGCGGGCGAGGACATGCCTAGACGCTAGCCCAGCGCGCTGGGATCTGCATGGGCGGCGCTCGGCCGTCCGTGGCCGCGGCGCCCGCAAGTTAACCGTAATCACGCTGCAAGCTGCTCGCCGCGAAAGATCGCCGACACTAGTGGCGTTAGTGTCACATGGACAACTCCAGCCTCAGCCCAACTTCGCTCGCGCCGAGCGCCGAGCGCCCCTCCACGCCCACCGATCGCCGGCGTGGGTTCGTCTCCGTCTCGGCCGCTTACCGGAGCGCCCTCTCAATGCGAGGCTGGGGGATGGCGAAGACTGGTCTCGTCGCCGTGCTTGCGCTGTTCGCGATATTGCCGGCGACGGCAGCAGCAGACGCGCCGATCACGACAGTTACGGTCAACGACAGCACGACCGATGCAAGGCTCGCGCCGGCCTACCACCTGACGGCCTGCGTTAGCGAAGACGTCCAAGAAGGCTGCACCCTGCGCGCCGCGATCGAACTCGCGAACGAAGAGTCAAAGGAGAACGACGAAGTCGTCACGGTCGACGTGCCCGCCGAAACCTTCGGGAACACCGAAGAATATGGCACGTTCAGGATCGCGCCCTACGCGAAAGTCATCGTTACCGGCGCCGGCGTCGGTAAGACGCTCATCGAAGGCGTAACGGCGCCGGAGTCCACCAGCGAATCTATCTTCACCGTCGAAGAAGGAGCGTCGTTCACGGTTCAGGGAGTCACGCTCCTGCATGGCTACGCCGAAGCCGGTAACGGTGACGGTGGCGCTATCTACGCCGAACCCGGTGCCTCGGTCACGGTCGAAGGGTCCGCAGTTAAGGAAAACGGCGCCGAGAACAGCGGCGGTGGGATCTACGGCGGCGACTACTCCTACGAGAAACTCGGTGCATCGATCACGATCAAGCACTCGACGGTCGCCGATAACTTCGCGGCAGGCTTCGAAGAAGGCGGCAACGGGGGCGGAGTCTACGGCGAGCCTGGCGCATATGTGACGATCGAAGAAGAATCGGTGATAGCCGAAAACACAGCCAGCCGAAACGGCGGCGGTGTCTCCGCAGGGACGGGAGAGCTGGTTTATAACGAGGGATGCGATACCCGTGGTGCCAAGTCCGCGGCAAAGCGCGCCAAAGGCGAGGTCCAACCCGGGCCCGGAGGAAGCGCCGGCCTCACGATCAAGGATTCCAAGGTCGAAGAAAACACGGCTGAAGGCGATGGCGGAGGTGGCGTCTATGTAAGCCAGGGCGAAGAAGAAGAAGAAGAGATCTGCGAGGAGGCACGGGGCCAGGCCTCAACGGGCAGCGCCAAATCCTCGGCGGCCGGATCCACCGACGAAGGCGTCCTGCTCATCGAACAGTCCACGGTCGCCAACAACGACGCGTCGCGCGGCAGCGGTGGCGGTGTCGCTGCCCTCAACTACGGGGGATGCGACGACGAGTCCGATGTTGGCCTCACCGTCAAGCAGTCGACGATCGCCAAAAACATGGCCGAAGGTGAGGACGGCGACGGCGACGGCGGTGGCATGTACGTCGGCAGTGAACAGGGCCGCTATTGCGACGGGGCGCGTTCCGCTCATTCCGCTAAGAAAGGTGCCGACCGTGCGACCGACCAGCCCTACTTCGAAGAAAGCGGGCTCACCATAGAGCAGTCGACGATCGCGGAGAACCGAGCCGGCACCGACGGCGGCGGGTACGGTGGCGGCATTTACGAGGAAGTGGAGTACGACGATCCGATCGTCAACTCAACGATCGCAGACAACGCTGCCGGTGACGATGGTGGCGGGGTATACGCTGCCGACGCGGACGTCGGAGCGCTGATCAGCGACACACTGTCCGACAACATCGCTGAAGGAGACACCGGCAACAACGTAGCCGGCGGTTACAGCGGCAGCATCGAGTTGCGCAACACGATCCTTGCCGAGCAACCGGGCGAACACCAGCAGAACTGCGAGGGCGAGATCGAGCCGTTCATCCCGGGAGCAGGCTACAACCTCGACTACCCGTCAATTCTGAGTGACGGCTCAGACAGCTGTGGACTGAGCGAAGAAGATCACGATCTCGTCGGTGTAAAGCCGGAACTGGACGCGAAGGGGCTCCAGGGCAACGGTGGGCCCACCGAAACGATCGCGCTGCTCGCAGCCAGCCCGGCGATCGGCTTCGTACCCATGAAGGAAGACTGCGAAGAAGAAGGCACCGGGCCGGCTCTTCCCAACGAAAAGGGCGAGTCCACGCCGGTTGATCAGCGCGGCGTCGAACGTCCCGGGATTCCGGGCAAGGGTTGCGACATCGGCGCCTACGAGTACCAAGAACCGCCGAAGTCTGAAACAAAGCCCACGCCAGAAGAAAAACCCGCGGCCTCGGCGACGGCAACGACCTCGGTCCTTCCCTTCAAAGCCGTCGTGCCTGCCCAGTGCACGAGCCAGCGCGACATCACGATCCACATCCAGCACGTCAAGGCGTTCGGAGTCATCTCGGCTGTGGTGTCGATCGACGGTCACGCCAAGCGAACATTGAGGGGTAAGCAGCTCACCACCGCCATCAACCTGCGCGGGCTGCCTAAAGGCACCTTCACGGTCGAGATCGTCGCGCATACGCGTAGTGGGCACACGCTCAGGGGCAAGCGCGTTTACCACACCTGCCACATCAAACTGCCCGGCCACTCTTACCTGCCTCTGTAGCTTCATCGCTGCCGTCAGGCGGCTTGCCTCGGGAGCATCGTCCGGCTGGACACGGGCGGGCACGAGTATTTGTGACCTGAGTTACAAATACTCGTGCGGTCGTGTCAATGCGCACGAGCGGTGAACGTGAAACGCGCACCTCTTTAGCGGCGACAAATACTCTCTCGATAAATTTCCGCGGGAATGACCGAGCACACGCAGCCGGCGCGGCGCGCGCTCGCCAAGGTCCCCGAGATCACCGTCCTGTTCTGGGTCGTCAAGGTGCTCACGACGGCGATGGGCGAGACGACCTCTGACTACCTCAACCAGACGCTCGGCCCGGCAATCGCGGTGCCGATCATGTTGATCGTGCTCGGCGTCGCCTTGCGGCTGCAGTTCAAGGCGCCGCGATACGTCGCGTGGACCTACTGGCTGGTCGTCGTCGCGGTCGCTGTGTTCGGCACCAGCGCCGCCGACGCGCTGCACGTTGTGCTCGGCATTCCCTACCTGATCTCGACCTCGTTCTATCTCGTTGTGCTGGCTGCGATCCTGACCGCCTGGTATGCCAGCGAGCGAACGCTCTCGATTCACAGTATCTACACGCCGCGGCGCGAGGCCTTCTACTGGGCCACGGTGCTCGCCACGTTCGCGCTCGCACCGCCGCCGGCGACATGACCGCCACGACCATGCACCTCGGCTACCTCGCATCAGGGCTGATGTTCGCCGCGTGGATCGCCGTCCCCGCCGTCGCTTACCTGCGCTTGGGCGTCAACGAGGTTCTCACCTTCTGGTTCGCCTACATCCTCACGCGACCGCTCGGCGCCTCGTTCTCCGACTGGCTGGCGGTTTCGCCTCACAACGGCGGTCTCGGCCTCACCACTGGACCGGTCAGCGTCACGCTGGCGATCGTGATCATCGCGCTCGTCGGCTACCTGACTGTTACACGCGTCGATGTCCCAGGCGAGCAGCATGCCACCGCGCAAGTCGATCCGCGCCCAATCCTCAGTGCCGAGCTCGACTAGCGGCGCTGCAGTCGCGTAGGGTTCTGCCCCGTGAGCGGAGTCGCTCGGGCAGGCGGCCTGGCTTACCGCCAGGACGGAGAGACCACGGCCCGCGCCGTGGTGCTCGTCCACGGCTACCCAGAGTCCTCATACATGTGGCGCTACGCCCTGCCCGCGCTCGCCGGCGCCGGTTGGCGCGCGCTCGCACCCGACCTGCCGGGATACGGTGACTCACAGCCACACTCGCCGGCCACGTGGGAGCGCCACACGCAGGCGCTCGAGCGCTTCATCACCGAGCTCGATCCCGGTCCCGTCGCGCTCGTCACGCACGACTGGGGCGTCATGATCGGGCTGCGCTGGGCCTGCGAGCACCCGGACGCCGTCAGCGCACTCGTGATCTCCGACGGGGGCTTCTTCTCCGATCGGCGCTGGCACGGCCTCGCGAACGTCATGCGCACCCCCGGCGAGGGCGAGCAGCTGATCAGCGCCTACACGCGCGAAGGCTTCCAAGCTGCGATGCGCGCTCTCTCAAGCGGCATGAGCGATGAGGCGATTGACGAGTATTGGAAGGCGTTCGCCGACGACACCCGCCGTCTCGGGCAGCTCGAGCTCTACCGCTCCGGCGAGTTCGAGAAGCTCGTCCCCTACGAGGGTCGCGTCGCCGCGCTCGATGTGCCCGCGCTGATCCTCTGGGGCAGCGAGGATCGCTTCGCCGGCCCCGCGATGGCGCAGCGCTTCCATAAGGAGCTCGCAGGCTCTGAGCTCATCGTGCTGGACGGCGCCGGGCACTTCGTGTGGGACGACGAGCCCGAGCGCACGGCAGGCGCGCTTGTGGACTTCCTGCGCCGGCGTCTGCGCTGAGGCGCTACTCGATCCTGATCGTCGGTTCGCTCGCCGAGCGCTGGTCGGGGAGGTTGATTTCAACGCCCGGCGGCGGATCGACGTGGCCGGCCAGCAGCGGATCGTCGGTGTCGCGCATCCACTGCTCCAGGCGCGCACGCAAATCCTCGAGCACCGCCGCGTACCCGGGATCATCGACAAGGTTGTTCGCCTCGTTGGGGTCGAACACGACGTCGTAAAGCTGTTCTTTGGCGATCTCCCGCTCGGCCCAGCCCGCCGCCAGCAGCAGGTCCTTGCTGGGGCCGTCGTCCGTGTTCGCCAGCACCGGCGTGCGCCGCTCGCCCCAGCGACGGATGTACTTGTGGCGCTCGGTGCGGATCGCGCGCTGGGGCTCGTATGCCGCGTGCCACGTCGAGCCCGCGAAGATCTCCTCGCGCACGCTCGGCGTGTGGCCCCACAGCAGCGGCAGCAGCGAGACGCCTTGCAGGAACGGCGGGCGCGCGATCCCCACGTGCTCGCACACCGTTGGGTATATGTCGATATGTGAGACCAGCGCGTCGATCACGCGCCCGCCGCCGAATGGCTCGGGTCCGCGTAGGATCAGGTTCACGCCCAGGCCACGGTCATACAGCGTCGCCTTCGCCCCCGGGAACGGCATCCCGTGGTCGGTCGTGAAGATGATCAGCGTGTTCTCAGATAGGCCCGAGGCGTCGAGCTGGTTGAGCACCATGCCCACGCCATGGTCCAGCGAGCGCGCGCTGGCCTTGAACGCCGCGACATCGGCGCGCACCTCGGGGCAGTCGGGGAGGTTGTTTGGGGGCTTCGAGTAGTGGACATCCCTGAGCGAGCCCGGACCGAGGAATTCGCGGTGGGTCTCGAAGAAGCCGACCGACACGAATAGCGGGCGATCGCGCTTGCGCGCCAGCACCTCCATCGCCAGCGGCGCGACCGTCTCGACGTGCGTCGTCGGGACCTTCATCACCTCGTCGTAGCCGATCACCCCCGGCTCCTTGGAGATGTGCTGCTCGCCGATCAACGTCGAGGTGTAGCCCACGCCGCGCAGCACGTTGACGATGTGATGGCGGTAGTCGCGCAGCGACCAGCCGCGATGGGCGAGTCCCAGCATCCCGTTGCTCTGCCCGTACTGGCCCGTCAGCAGGCATGCGCGGCTCGCCGAGCACGTCGGCGCGGCGCAGAACGCCTGGCGGAACAGCACGCCCTGATCGGCAAGTGCCTGCACGTTTGGCATCGGCACCGGCTCGCCATACGGCTGCACATAGCGACCGGTGTCGTGCGAGTGCATGTAGAGGATGTTCGGCAGCTCGGCCACGGTATTGTTCACCAGGTCAGTGTGCTTGATCGGATTTCCCCGACGATGACGCCGATGCTCTCCTATCTGGTGTGCGCCACGCCGCGAAGCGGCAGCACTCTACTGTGCCACGCACTCGACCAGACCGCTGTCGCCGGTCACCCCGCCGAGTACTTCGAGGCGCTCAGCCGCTCTGGCCTGCCGCGCCGTCCGCACGAGTACTTCGACCCGGATCGCCACGCCAACATTGTCGAGCGCCTTGCCTTCCGCGAGATGCCCGACGGAGCGGCCGAACCGAACCCGCTATGGCACCCCGACACCTACAACCAATACCTCGCGTGGGCGCTTGAGCAGGGGACGACCCCCAACGGCGTCTTCGGCGCCAAGCTGATGTGGGGCTACCTCGGCGACTTCGCCGAGTTGCTGCGCGGCATCGAAGGGATGGGCGACCGGCCATTGCCGGAGCTGCTCGCGCGTGCGTTTCCCGGCCTGCGCTATATCCAGATTACGCGCCAAAACAAGATCCGCCAGGCGGTGTCGCTGTGGAAGGCCGTCCAGACCCAGGCATGGAAGCGCGAGACAGGCGAGGAGCTACGGCGCCCAGCGGAGCTCGTGTTCTCCTTCCGTGCGATCAACTACCTCGTGCGCCTCTTGACCGCCCACGACGCCTCCTGGGACGCCTACTTCCTTGGGCTCGGATACGAACCGCTGAAGCTCACCTACGAGGAGCTCGCCGAGAGCACCGACACCGTCGTCCATCGCGTGCTCGCGCACCTCGGGATTCCCGCGCCCGAGGGCCTGGTCGTACAGGCACGCCTGTCCGTCCAGGCCGACGAGGTCTCAGAGGAATGGGTGCGCCGCGTGGACGAGCACCTGCGCGCGCTGGAGACGCCCGAGCCCATGTGAGCCGGTGCGCGACAGCGGGCGCTGCCCGGTACACCTGACGGCAGCCTTTAGGGCCCCCCGCGTGTCCCTCTAGTGTCGTCTCCTTCACGCGGTGAAGACCTCCAAACTGCTTATTATCAACCCTCGTGTGCGCTGGCCCCACCAGATGGGAGCCCAGCCGATATACCGACTGTCGATGCAAGTCGCTCAATCGGTCGCCCCACGGCAATGGCCAATCCGAGACGTTCGGCATTCGCATAGTCAGTACCTCCTGACCAGTCGTCGCCGACACGCTCGCCTCGGCGACGGTCGCGAACACCACGCAAACGCGACCGCCGCCTTTGCGTGCCTGCCGACGTCCGCGGACGTTCGTCGCGCACCTGCCGCATGGCTTTCCGCTTTAGGTGTGCGGCTTGTGGCGTTCGACCGCCTCTGCAAGCCCCACAAGGCTGACATCGAGCGCTGTGGCGATGCGCCTGACCGTCGTCCATGTCGGGTTTGCGTGACCGCGCTCGATGCGTGCGAAGGCCGCCACGGTGAGGCCCGCGCGGTGCGCCAGGTCCTCCTGCGTGTCACCGCGCTCGACGCGCATACGCCGCACCGTCGCCGCGAGCGCGATATCTGCCTTGGTCGGTGCCGACACAATCAGAAACATCGCACTTCGCGAGTAGCAAGATCCAGACAGCCAACTGCTGGTATCTTGCTGCCGTCACGCCATCCCCACAGACGGCGCTGGCCAAGGCCGGCACGGCGCGCCGCGCGCGCCGGTGCCGGCCACTTGCTACGCGGTACCCGGCAGCCGGTACTTACGCGTCTTCGGGCAGCGCTCGAGTAGCCCGAGCTCGACGAGCGTCGATGCGTAGCGATGGGTGGTGCTCGGGCTCATGCCGAGGTGGCGTGCGAGCTCGACGATGCCACGCGTGCCCCCGTCGGGACCGAAGCACGTGAGAATCGAGAGCCCGCGCAGCAGCGAGCGCGACAGGCGCGGATCGCTGGCGTCCTCGACCTGCAGATGGCCCCCTGGTGTAGGTCCGTCGCGTATGTCGGCCCGACGTCGGGGGCTGCCCTCGTTGCCGGCGCTCAGCGGCGCGCGCAGCGCACTGCCGATCAGCGTCGAGACGCTCGGCGCGCGACTGTTGCTGGCCGCGCGCACGACCATGTCGACCTGGGCGGGGGACAGGGTGATGGAGATGGATTGCTGCTCGTCGTTGGTCATGCGCACGATGTTCGCATATGCAGACGACTGTCTGCAGCCTGTGTTTTTCAATCGCCGTGCACGACGTCGAGTAGACGTCAGGTGCTTGCACGTGCAATCATTGCGACATGGGCACGATCACGGTCACCCACTTCACCGACCCCGGCTGTCCGTTTGCCTACTCGGCAAGCCCCGCGCTCGCCGTGCTGCACTGGCGCTACCGCGATCAACTCGACTGGCGCCTCGTGACGATCGGGCTGGCCGAGGACCCGCAGCGCTACATCGACGCCGGCTACACGCCCACGCGTTCGACGATCGGGCAGCAGAGCTATTTCAAGCGTTTTGGTATGCCGCTGCTGATGGCGCCGCGCGCCCGCGTCACCGCCACCTCGCGTGCCTGTCGTGCGATCGTCGCCACGCGCATGCTGTTCCCCGGGCGCGAGGATGCGGTGCTGCGCGCGCTACAGCTCGGCTGGTTCACGACCACGCTGCTGCTCGACCAGGACGCCGACATCGCGCAGGCGCTCGCGCGCGTGGACGGACTCGACGTCGACGCCGTGCTCGCCGCGATCGACGAGCAGGACACCCTCGCCGCCTACGAGGACGACAAGGAGCAGACGCGCAGCGCCGAGGGCGGGCCGACCGACTTCCAGGGCAAGGCCCGCCAGACCGACGGGCCCGTGCGCTACTCGGCTCCCTCGCTCGTCTTTCACTCAAGCGCCGGCCAGCGCCTAGAGGCCGGCGGCTTTCAGACGATCGACGCCTACGACGTGCTGGTCGCCAACCTCGACCCGACGCTCGAGCGCCAGGCTCCGCCCGAGCAGGCGATCGACGCGCTGCGGTACTTCCCCGATGGGCTCGTCACCCAGGAGGTCGCCGCGATCATGGCCCAGAACAATCAGGCGCCCGACCGCGACGCCGCTGAGCGCCAGCTGATCGAGCTGCTCGGCGCCGGCGAGGTCCAGCGCGAGGCGCTCGCCGACGACGCGCTGTGGTCACTCGTCGCAGTCGCCGCGCATGCGCCCGACGCACAGCGCCAGAGCGCTGTCGCGCACGCCTGAGCACGCCCGGGGCGCACCTGCCCGAGAAACTCTCGTCGCCGGCGGGTAGCCTGCGCGGCTGACATGTCAGTAAAGCTCACACTTCCCGACGGCAACACGCTCGAGCTGCCCGACGGCGCCACCGGCGCTGACGCCGCCGCTGCGATCGGGCCGGGTCTCGCGCGCGCAGCGCTCGCCGTCGAGCTCGGCGCCGATGTGGGCTCAGACGACGGCGCCGGTCCCGAGCTGCGCGACCTCACGCGCCCACTGCCCGACGGGGCGCACCTCGCGATCCTCACTAATAAAAGTGGGCCGAAGGCCCTCGAGCTGATCCGCCACGACGCCGCGCACGTGCTCGCCGCGGCCGTCATCGAGCTCTACCCCGGCGTCAAGATCTCGATTGGGCCGCCGATCGAAGACGGCTTCTACTACGACTTCGAGTTCCCCGACGGAACCTCCGTCTCCGAGGCCGACTTTCCGAAGATCGAAGATCACATGCGCGCGCACATCAAGGCGGCCGAGACCTTCGTGCGCGAGGACGTGCCCGTCGCACAGGCGCGCGAGCGCTTCCTCGCCGAGCGCCAGGACTACAAGGTCGAGCTGATCGACGACCTCGTCAGCGCCGCCGAGCAGAGCCTGCACCGCGAGCCGCTGCGGACCGTCTCGCTATACACCAACGGTCCCTTCACCGACCTCTGCCGCGGCCCACACGCGCCCAGCACCAGCACCGTCGGCGCCTTCAAGCTGCAGTCGGTCGCCGGCGCCTACTGGCGCGGGGACTCGACCAGGACGATGCTCACCCGTATCTACGGCACCGCGTTCTTCACCAAGGCTCAGCTCGACGAGCACCTCGAGCGCATCGAGCAGGCCCGCGCGCGCGATCACCGCAAGCTCGGGCGCGAGCTCGAGCTGTTCATGTTCTCCGAGCTCTCGCCCGGCAGCGCCTTCTGGAAGCCCGCCGGCATGACGATCTGGAACGCGCTCACCGAGCTGTGGCGCGCGGAGAACCTCGCGCGCGGCTACCTCGAGGTCAAAACGCCGATCCTCTACGACGTCGAGCTGTGGAAGCAGTCAGGACACTGGGACAAGTACAAGGACAACATGTACTTCACCGACGTCGAGGGGCGCCCCATGGGGCTGAAGCCGATGAACTGCCCCGCCCACATCCAGATCTACGCCGACGAGCGGCGCTCCTACCGCGATCTGCCCGTGCGCTACAGCGAGGCCGGTCTCGTCCATCGCCACGAGGCAAGCGGTGTGCTGCACGGCCTCTTGCGCGTCCGTCACATCACCCAGGACGACGCCCACATCTTCTGCACCGAGGAGCAGGTCCAGGAGGAGGTCGTGCAGCTGCCTGCGCTTCGGCTTTGACCTCTACAAGCGCTTTGGCATCGAGCCGCGCCTGGAGCTCTCGACGCGGCCCGAGCAGCGCATCGGCAGCGATGAGATGTGGGATCGCGCTGAGGGCGCGCTCGCCGGCGCGCTCGACGCCGAGGGGCTCGCCTACGAGCTGAACCCCGGCGACGGCGCCTTCTACGGCCCCAAGATCGACCTGCACATGACCGACTCGATCGGGCGCTCCTGGCAGCTGGGCACCGTGCAGCTGGACTACTCGATGCCCGAGCGCTTTGACCTGCACTACACCGGCACCGACAACGCCGAGCACCGGCCCGTGATGATTCACCGCGCGCTGCTCGGCTCCTTCGAGCGCTTCATCGGCATCCTCATCGAGCACTACGCCGGCGAGTTCCCGCTGTGGCTCGCGCCCGTGCAGGCGATCGTGCTGCCCGTCTCCGATCGCTTCAACGAATACGCCGCGTCAGTTAGAGACAGCCTGCGTAATGAGAAGCTGCGCGTGGAGCTCGACGAGCGCAGCGAGTCGATCGGGCGCAAGATCCGCGAGGCCGAGCTGCGCAAGATCCCCTACATGCTGGTCGTGGGCGAGCGCGAGCAGGGAGATGGGACCGTCTCGGTTCGCACCCACGGGGGCGCCGGCGAGCAGCGCGGCGGCGATCTCGGCGCGCTGGCAATCGCGGCGCTCACCCAGCGCTTGCTCGGAGAGCTATAATCCCCTCCGTTGAAGCCCACATCCTCAGAACGCCGCGCGTAGCGTTCGCTTGACGCGCAGCAATTACACCTAGTGCCGGTTCCCCGCAGGTTCGACCGGCGCCCGCCTGAGCGGGATACGACGAGGATCAACGAGCGTATTCGCGTGCCCGAGGTGCGCCTGATCGACGATCAGGGTCAGCAGATCGGTGTGCTCAAGACCGCCGACGCACTCGCCTTCGCCCAGGAACGCGAACTCGACCTCGTCGAGGTCGCCCCTGAGGCGCGCCCGCCCGTCTGCCGCGTGCTCGACTACTCCAAGTACAAGTACGAGCAGGCACAGAAGGTCAAGCAGGCGCGCAAGCACCAGCAGCAGATCACCGTACGCGAGATCAAGTTCCGTCCCAAGATCGCCGAGCACGACTACGACACCAAGAAGCACCACGTCGAGCGCTTCCTCAAGCACAAGGACAAGGTCAAGGTCACGATCATGTTCCGCGGGCGCGAGGTCACCCACCCCGAGCGCGGCACCGCGATCCTCGACCGGCTCGCCGAGGAGCTCTCCGACCTCGGCGTCGTCGAGCAACGCCCCATGCAGGAAGGGCGCAACATGACGATGATGATGGCGCCCTCCAAAGCCGTGCTCGCCGGGCGCATCGCCGCCGACGGCAGCGTCACCGCCGCAACCGACGAGCACGCCATCGTCGCTGGCGGTGAGGGCGCCGAAGGCGAGGCGCCCGCCGGCGACGCACGAGCGGCATGTGGGGGACGTCGCCGCAGAGGCGCTCGAGCCGCACCTCGGGGATGTCTCCGCTGAGGCCGTCGAGCGGCCCGTGGAGGACCTCGCCACCGCGGCTGTCGAGCCGCCCCCGGAGGACGTCCCCGCCGCGGCGATCGACGTGCCACCGCCGGTCGAGAACGGCGGAACCGCGGCCGCTGGCACACCCGTGTCATAATCATCGCCTCGCGGGTGGCGAAGACGACCGTAGGTCGATGAGCCGGCTACCCCTCGAACGTGATCCTATGCCCAAGATGAAGACACACTCCGGCGCCAAGAAGCGCTTCAAAGTGACCGCCACCGGCAAGGTGCGCGGCCGGCACGCCTTCACGAGCCACATCCTCGAGAAGAAGTCGCCCAAACACAAGCGCCAGCTCGGCAAGGCGATGATCGTCTCCGACGACGATGCGCCCCGGATCAAGCGGATGTTGGGGGTCGGCAAATGACGCGCGTCAAGCGCTCCGTCGGCGCGCGCAAGAAGCGCCGCGCAGTGCTCGAGCAGACCAAGGGCTTCCGCGGCGAGGCGCACTCCAACTACAAGCGCGCCAAGGAGGCATTGCTGAAGGCCGACGCATACGCCTACCGCGATCGGCGCAACCGCAAGCGCGACTTCCGCAGGTTGTGGATCACCCGCATCAACGCCGCCGCGCGCGTCAACGGCATGAGCTACTCGCAGCTCATGCACGGCCTCAAGCTGGCCGGCATCGAGCTCGACCGCAAGGTCCTCGCCGACATCGCCGTGCGCGACGCCGACACCTTCCGACGTTTCGCCGAGGTCGCCCGCGAGGCGTCGGCTGCCTGACCCCGGATCGGCCGGGGACCCGGCACACCGACAGACAGCCTCCCGGGCGTCGCTCCTACAAAGGACGGCGCCCTTTTTGTTGGCACGAGCAAGGAATAACCAGCAGCCAGGCAGAACCCGAGACGCGACATGAGCCAGATCCAATCCACACACAATCCCCGCCTGAAGGCCGTGCGTCGCCTGCACACCAAGCGCGGACGCGCGCGCAGCGCCACCTTCCTCGCCGAAGGCGAGGACCTGATCGCGGCCGCCGCGAGCGCCGGGCGCCAGGCGCTCGAGGGCTACCGGCTCGCCGGCTCGGGCCTCGGTGAGGACGGTTTCCACGACGTCGAGCGCTCCGCCCTGGCCAGCGTGTCCGCGCTCGGCTCCGGCACGCGCGTGCTCGCCGTCTACGAGCAGCGCTGGGGCGCGCCGCGCCCACCGCTGTGCGTGTATCTGCACCGCGTCGGTGACCCCGGCAACGTCGGCACCGTGCTGCGCTCCGCCGAGGCGTTCGGCGCCTCCTGCGTCGTGCTCGGCCCCGGCTGCGCCGACCCTCACGGTGCCAAGGCCGTGCGCGCGAGCATGGGCGCGATCTTCACCGTCGAGCTCGCGCACGTTCGTGACGTCGCCGAGCTGCCCGGGGAACGGATCGCGCTCGTGGCCGACGCCGGCGAGCCGCTGCGCCCGCCTTGCGCCGACGGCGACGCCGGCGTTGGCACAGGAACGCCGCCCGCGCGGGCGCGGACGGGTCACGCTGCTTGTCGGCGCCGAGCGCGACGGGCTACCGCCGGAGATCGTCGCCGCGTGCGAGCGCGTCGCGCGCATCCCGATCGTCTCGGACTCGCTCAACGCCGCCATGGCCGCCACCGTGGCGCTGTACGAGATGACCCGCCGGCCGTATCAGCGTCCCGCCCGCCCCAACGATACGGTCCCGGCGTCATGATCGATCGCATCCAGCAGCTGCAGCGCGAGGCCGAGAACGCGATCGCGGCCGCCGCCTCGAGCGAGCAGCTCGAGGAGCTGCGCGTGCGCTACCTCGGGCGCAAGGCCGAGCTGCCGCAGCTCTTGCGCGGCGTCGCCCAGCTCGCAGCCCGAGGAACGCGCCGCCGTCGGCAAGGCCGCCAACCAGGCGCGCCAGGCGCTGGAGGCGCTGATCGAGGTCCGCACCGAGCAGCTGTCAGCGGGCGAGCTCGAGCAGCGCCTGCTCGCCGACCGCATCGACGTGACGCTGCCCGGCGCCCCACCGCAGCCGATCGGCCGCCTGCACATCCTTACCGCCACGCGCCGCGAGCTCGAAGACATCTTCCTCGGGCTCGGCTTCACCGTCATGGAGGGCCCCGAGATCGAGACCGTCCACTACAACTTCGACGCGCTCAACCACAGCCCCACGCACCCCGCGCGGGCGCGCACCGACACCTTCTACGTCGAGCGCCCGCCCGGCGGCCGGGAGCTCGTGCTGCGCACGCACACCTCGCCGATGCAGGTGCGCGCGATGGAGGCGCACCCGCCGCCGCTTTACGTGGTGATCCCCGGACGCGTCTACAGGCCCGACTCCGACGCCACGCACACGCCGCAGTTCCACCAGATCGAGGGCCTTGCCGTCGATGCGGACATCACCCTCGCCGACCTCAAGGGCACGCTGCTGGAGTTCGCGCGCGCGGTCTTCGGCGGCGAGCGCGACGTCCGGCTGCGCCCGCACTTCTTCCCCTTCACCGAGCCCAGCGTCGAGGTCGACGTCTCCTGCTTTCACTGCGCGGGAAATGGCTTCCTGCGCAGACGGCGCCCGTTGCCCGCTCTGCAAGGGCGAGGGCTGGCTCGAGGTGCTCGGTGCCGGCGAGGTCGACCCCAACGTCTACGCCCACGTGCCCACCACCGAGGCCAACTCGCCCGGCTATGACCCCGAGAAGGTCCAGGGCTTCGCCTGGGGCATGGGCGTCGAGCGGATCGCCATGCTCAAGCACGGCATCCCCGACCTGCGGCTCTACTACGAGAACGACCTTAGCTTCCTGGAGCAGTTCTGATGAGGGTGCCGCTGCCATGGCTGCGCGAATACTGCGATCCGGCGCTCGACGTGCACGCGGATCGAGGAGCGCCTGACGATGACCGGCACCAAGGTCGAGGCGATCCACCACCACGGCGTGCCCTCGACGGATGGCTTCGTCGTCGGGCGCGTGCTCAGCGCCGAGCAGCACCCCGACGCCGATCGGCTGAAGGTCTGCACCGTCGACCTCGGTGACACGGGCGAGGACGGCGAGGTCGCTCCCGCGACGATCGTCTGCGGCGCGCCCAACGTCGCCGCCGGCCAGACCGTGGCGGTCGCGCGGCCCGGCGCGGTGATGCCCGACGGCACCAAGCTCAAGCAGGCAAAGCTCCGCGGCGTCGTCTCCGAAGGCATGATCCTGTCCGAGTCAGAGCTCGAGATCGGCGCGGGTGAGCTCGGCAAGGGCATTCTCGTGCTCGACGGCCAGGTGCTCGACGCCGAGCTGGCGCCCGGCACGCCGCTGGCGGAGGTGCTCGCGATCTCGATGGACGTGCTCGAGCTCGAGATCACGCCCAACCGGCCGGACTGCCTCGGCGTCTACGGCGTCGCGCGCGAGCTGCACGCCGCCACCGGCGCGCCGCTCGCCGCAGGCGCCGTGGAACGAAGACCCTGGCTCGCCCCCGGCGAAAACGCCGACGGGCCCGTCGCCGGCGCTGAGGTGAGCGTCGCAGTGCCCCGAGCTATGCCCGCGCTTCACCGCGCGCGTGTTCGAGGACGTCACGATCGCGCCCTCGCCGCCGTGGCTGAAGGCGCGGCTGACGGCCGCCGGGCAGCGGCCGATCAACAACGTCGTCGACATCACCAACTACGCGATGCTGCTCACCGGACAGCCGCTGCACGCGTTCGACCTCGACCGCGTCGCCGGCGCGCGGCTGACCGTGCGCCGCGCGCACGACGGCGAGCAGGTGCAGACGCTCGACGGGCAGACGCGCACGCTCGACGCGGAGATGGTCGTGATCGAGGATGCCGACGGCCCCACCTCGATCGCCGGGCTGATGGGCGGCGCGCGCTCGGAGGTCGAGCCGGACACCACACGCGTGCTGATGGAGGTCGCCACCTGGAACGGCCCCAACATCCACCGCAGCTCGTGGGCGCTCGGCCTGCGCAGCGAGGCCTCCGGGCGCTTCGAGAAGGGCCTGCAGCCCGAGCAGTGCATGCACGCGCAGGCGATCGCCACGCAGCTGATGATCGAGCTGTGCGGCGCGCGCCTCGCCCCCGGCACGATCGACGTCGGCCTGGAGTCAGCCGACTGGGTCGCCTCCCGGCCGCAGATCAGGCTGCGCGAGGCGCGCGTGCAGGCGATCCTCGGCGTGCCCGTCGCGCGCGGGCGCCAGGCCGAGATCCTAAACGCGCTCGACTTCGCCACCGAGCGAGCGCGACGACGGCCTCGAGGTCACCGTGCCCGCGCTGCGCCGCGACGACGTCACGCGTGAGATCGACCTGATCGAGGAGGTCGCGCGCATCGACGGCCTCGAGCGGCTGCCAGCGACGCTGCCCGCGCGCCGCGGCGCCGCCGGCAAGCTCACGCACGCCCAGCGCGTGCGGCGCGCTGCCGAGGACGCGCTCGTCGGCCGCGGCCTGCACGAGATCGTCGGCTGGAGCTTCACCGAGCCCGAGCTGCTCGACCGGCTGCTGCTGGGAGCCGATCACGAGCTGCGGCGCGTCGTCGCGCTCGAGAACCCGCTGTCCGAGGGCCAGTCGATCATGCGCCCGACGCTGCTCGGCTCGCTGCTCGACGCCGCCCGGCACAACGTCTCGCGCAACGGCCCTGACGTCGCGATCTTCGAGTCCGGCACTGTGTATCGCGCCTCGCGCGATACCCCTCGGGGCACAGGCGAGCGCCCAGCCGATGAGCACCACGCCCTCGGCGCGCTGCTCAGCGGTGGCCTGGGTGGGCGGGGATCCAGATCTTGGCGCGGAGAGCGCCACGAGGCCGACTTCTTCGCCGCCAAGGCGCTGCTCGGCGCGCTGCTCGAGCGCTTCGGCCTGGACTGGTCGGTCGCGCCCGCCACGTGGCCGTTCCTGCACCCCGGGCGCAGCGCTGCCGTCATGGCCGTGCCCGGAGCGGGCTCTGCACTCGCCCCGGCCGGCGGCGGCGGCGAGGCGATGCGGCTGGGCTTCATCGGCGAGCTGCACCCGCTCGTCGCCGGCGCCTGGGATCTGCAGCGCTCGGCCGCGTTCGCGATCGACCTCGGCAAGCTCGCCGCGCTCGCCTCGCCACTGGTCGAGTTCGCCGCGTTCGGGCCGTATCCGCCGCTGCGCCAGGATCTCGCCGTGACGCTGCTCGAGTCGGTCGCCGCGGCCGACGCGCTTGCGGCGCGTGCGCGCCGGTGCCGGCGAGCTGCTCGAGGATGCGCGCGTGTTCGACGTGTACGCCGGCGAGCAGGTGGGGGAGGGGCGGCGCTCGCTTGCGCTAGCGCTGTCCTTCCGCGCGCTCGATCGCACGCTCACCGACGAGGACATCGAGCCGGTGCGCGGGAGGATTGTGGCGGCGCTGCGGGAGCTGGGGGGTGAGCTGCGTGGCTAGCGGGCCTGCCCCCGACCATGGCGCTGGCGCGCGCGAAGGCGTTGGCGCTCAGCGCTGCGCCGAGGGCGGGCCGCGGGTGATCGTCGCTGGTGCGACCGGCTTCACCGGCGCGCTCGTCGCGCACCTGCTGTGGCGTCACCCCGACTTCGAGCTCGCGGCCGTCACCGGCCGCTCGGAGCTCGGCAGGCGCCTCCAGGACGTGTATCCGCGCTACCGCGTGCCGCTGGAGATCGAGCCGCTGGAGGCCGAGCGGCTGCAGGGCATCGACGCTGCCGTGGTCGCCTACCCGCACGCCGCCGCTGCCCCTACCGTCGGCGCGCTGCGCGAGCGCGGCATCCGCGTGGTCGACCTCAGCGCCGACTTCCGCCTGCGCTCGCTGGCCTCCTACGAGCGCTGGTATGGCGAGCATCCGCGCCCGGACCTACTCGGCGACGCCGTCTACGGGCTGACCGAGCTGCATCGCGAGCGCATCGCCGCCGCCGCGATCGTCGCCAACCCGGGCTGCTACCCGACCGCGTCGCTGCTCGCGCTCGCGCCGCTCGCTCGCGCCGGCCTGATCGCCGACGTCGTGATCGACGCCAAGCAGGGCATCTCCGGCGCCGGGCGCGTATTCGACGAGACCACGCACCTGTCGATGGCAGGCGAGAACATCGTTCCTTACAAGGTCGCCGCTCACCGCCACACGCCCGAGATCGAGGAGCAGCTCGCGCTGCTGATGGGCTCCGCGGCGACCACGGGCGCCGCCGCCGCGCCGAGCGAGCTGAAGGTCCAGTTCCAGGCGCACCTCGTTGCGCTCGACCAGGGCGAGATGGCCAGCTGCTACGTCACCACCACGCGGCCCGTCGCCGCCGAGGAGCTGCGCGGCCTGTTCATCGACGCCTACGCCGAGGAGCCGTTCGTGGAGCTCGTCGAGCGAGCCGCCGGGCGTGCTCGAGGTCCGCGAGACCAACTACTGCCGCGTCTTCGCCGCCGCCGACGAGCACACCGGCAAGGTGATCGCGTTCGGCGCGATCGACAACCTCTGGAAGGGAACCTCCTCGCAGGCGGTCCAGAACCTCAACCTGATGTTCGGATACCCCGAGACGAGGGGACTGCTGTGAGCGCCGGCGCGAATGAGGGCTTGGCCGTGGATGCCCACGGCGAGACGCCGCCGCGGCCGTTCTTCCGCTCGCGCTGGGTGCCCGCGCCGGGGCACGTGCGCGAACTGGGCCTCGACGCGGGGCTGCCCGGCGGCTTTCGCGCCGCTGGCGTGGCCGCGGGGATCAAGCCCAGCGGCCGGCCCGACGTCGGCCTGCTCGTATGCGACGCGCAGACGCCTGTCAGCGCCGCGCGCTTCACCGCCACCGCGACGCCCGCGGCGCCGGTGCTCGTCAGTCGCGAGCGCTGCCGTCTGGGTGCGCTGCGCGCGGTGCTTGCCAACTCGGGCTGCGCAAACGCCGCCACCGGGCGGCGCGGGCTCGACGACGCCGCCAAGACACAGGGAGCCGCCGCGCTCGCCGTAGGCATCGACCCCGCCGAGGTCGCGCTCGCCTCGACCGGCGGCATCAGCCACGAACTCCCCATGGACGCGATGCTCCAGGGCATCCTTGGCGCGCGCGAGCACCTGCGCCGCGAGGGCGACAGCGACTTCCAGCAGGCGATCCAGACGACCGACCTGTTCGAGAAGCGCGCCAATCTCGAGCTCCAGCTGCCATCCGGGATCGTGCGCCTCTGCGCCCAGTGCAAGGGCGCCGGCATGATCTCGCCGCGCTTTGCCACGATGCTGTGCTTCGTCGAGACCGATGCCGCGCTCGCTCCCGAGACGGCCGACCTGCTGCTCGGCGTCTGCGTCAAGCGCTCGTTCGACCGCGCGTCCGTCGACGGGCAGCTCTCGACCAACGACACGGCCATCCTCATGTGCTCCGGGGCCAGTGGCGTCAGCATCGCGCCCGAGAGCGAGGACGAGTTGCGCTTCGGCGAGGCGCTCGACGCGCTGCTGCGCGCGCTCGCGATCATGATGGTCGCCGACGGCGAGGGCGCCGGGCGGATCGCGCGCGTGGTCGTACGCGGTGGCGATGTCGACGGCGCTGAGATCGCCGCCCGCGCGGTGGCCAACTCGCCGCTCGTCAAGGCCGCGCTGCACGGCGGCGACCCTAATTGGGGGCGGATCGTCCAGGCTATCGGCGGCGCGCTCGGGGGGAGAGCCGGCTTTCCGACGCCTCTCGCCGTGGACGTCGCGATCGAGGGCATCCAGGTCTGCTCTGCCGGCGTCGCAATCCCCTACGACGAGCCCGCGCTCGCGCGCGCCGTGCAGGCCGATGAGGTCGAGTACGAGATCACGCTGGGTGGGCGCGACTCGATCCACGCCGAGACCGAGGTGTTCTTCTCCGACCTCTCGCATGAGTACGTGACCGTCAACGCGGATTACACGACATGACCCAGGAGAACGGAGCTCGGATGCGCGACGTTGGCACGCTGCTCGAGGCGCTCCCGTACATCAGGGAGTTCCACGGCCGCACGGTGGTCATCAAGTACGGCGGCGCCGCGATGGAGGACGCCGCGCTGCGCGAGGAGTTCGCACGCGACGTCGTGCTGCTCAAGTACGTCGGGCTGAACCCAATCGTCGTGCACGGCGGCGGCCCAGAGATCACCGGCTACATGGAGCGGCTGGGGCTGCCCGTGCAGTTCGTCGGCGGGCTGCGCGTGTCCGACGCGAGCACCGTCGAGGTCGCAAAGATGGTGCTCGTCGGCAAGGTCAACAAGGAGATCGTTCTGCGCCTGAGCCGCCACGGCCAGCCGGCGGTCGGCCTGTGCGGCGATGACGGCTCGCTTTTCCGCGTCGCCCGCCGTAGCGCGCCCGGAGGCGAGGACATCGGCTACGTAGGGCGCATCGAGCACGTAAACGTCGGCGTCATCGAGCACGTCGCCAGCGACTACATTCCGGTGATCGCCTCCGTGGGCGCCGATCGCGACGGTCAGTCCTACAACGTCAACGCCGACGAGGCCGCCGGCGCGGTCGCGGGCGCGCTCGGCGCCTACAAGGTGATCTTCCTCACCGACGTCTCCGGCTGGCTGGGTGACCCTGCTGACCCCGCCAGCCTCATCGGCCAGGCTAGCGCCGAGCACGTGCGCTCGGCGCTGGGCAGCCTCGACGGCGGCATGCGCCCGAAGCTCGAAGCGTGCCTGGAGGCGATCGAGCAGGGGGTAAGCGCCGCGCACATCCTCGACGGACGCGTCGCTCATTCGCTGCTGCTCGAGTTGTTCACCGATGCTGGGATCGGCACCAAGATCGAGGCATCGCCATGAGCATCATGGGCAAGGATCCTTCATGAGCCTGGCCGAGCTGCAGGAGCTCGAGCGCTCGAGCGTGATTGGCTCATACGCGCGCATGCCGGTCGAGTTCGTGCGCGGCGAGGGCGCGCGCCTGTGGGACGACGAGGGCAACGAGTACCTCGACTTCCTGAGTGGCATCTCGGTAACGAACATCGGCCACTGCCACCCGCGCGTGGTGGAGGCGGTGCGCGCGCAGGTCGGGCGGCTGATGCACACGAGCAACCTGTTCTATACCGAGCCGGCGATGCGCCTGGCCAGGCGCCTGTCGGAGTCGAGCCTCGGCGGCAAGGTTTTCTTCTGCAACTCCGGCGCCGAGGCCGCCGAGGCGGCGCTCAAGCTCGTGCGCAAGGCTCGTGCCGGCGGCGACGTGGTGGTCGTCCACGGCGCCTTCCACGGGCGTACCTACGGTGCGCTTTCGGCGACGCCGCAGGAGGCCAAGCAGGCGCCGTTCGCGCCGCTGGTCCCCGGCTTCCGTGCGGTCGCGCCCGACCCGCAGGCGCTGCGCGCGGCGGTCGACGCTCGCACAGCGGCCGTGCTGCTCGAGCCGATCCAGGGCGAGAGCGGCGTCAACGTGCTCTCCGCCGAGCTGCTGCAGAGCGCTCGCGCGGCCTGCGACGAGCACGGCGCGGCGCTCGTGTTCGATGAAGTGCAGTGCGGCATGGGACGTACCGGGACGCTCTGGGCGTACGAGCAAACCGGTGTCAAGCCAGATGCGATGACCGTCGCCAAGGCGCTCGGTGGAGGCCTGCCGATCGGCGCGCTGATCACCGGCGAGCGGCTGGCCAACGTGCTGGTGGCGGGCGATCACGGCTCGACCTTCGCCGGAGGGCCGGTGATCGCGAGCGCCGCGCTGGCCGCGCTCGAGGTGACCGACGATCAGGCGCTGCTGGAGCGCGTGCGCGAGCTCGGCCAACTGCTGGCCAGTGGCCTTGAGGCACTGCCGCACGTCAGCGCCGTGCGCGGGCGCGGGCTGATGCTCGCGTGTGAGCTCGACGTGCCGGCGCCGGCGGTCGTGCGCCGCGCGCTGCTCGAGCAGCGGCTCGTAACCAACGCCACGGGAGCGACGACGCTGCGGCTGCTGCCGCCGCTGATCCTCACCGAGGCCGACGTGGAGCAGGCGCTGGTGCGGCTCGCGCTTGCGCTTGAGGGCTAAGCGGATGCGGCGCGAGATCGCTGATGGCTTCGAGCTGGACGATGATCCGCAGCGGATCGACGTGGATGCCGTGCACGCGTTCATCAGCGGCGAGTCCTACTGGGGCCGGGGCCGCTCGCGCGAGCGCGTCGAGCTCGCGATCCGCGGCTCGCGCAGGGTGGTCGGGCTCTACTGCGGCGGCGAGCAGGTCGGCTTTGCCAGGGCGATCTCCGACGGCGTGATCCTCGCGTACCTCGCCGACGTGTACGTGCTGCCCGCTTACCGCGGGCGCGGCCTTGGGCTGGCGCTGGTGCGCGAGATCGTTGACGGCGCCCGCGACGATGAGATCTCCCCGAGCGCTCGCTGGCTGTTGCACACCGCTGACGCCCAAGGCCTGTACGCAAAGCTCGGCTTCAGCACTGATTTGCCCACATACCCGCTGATGGAACGCGGGCGCGTCGCTGTCGCGGGCGACCATACGACCGCGCCGTCACCCGGGTAGCCTTCGCCGACCGTGAGCCGCGAGCACGACATTCCGACCGTCCGCACGGCCTCCTACGAGGCTGATCCCGAGCACGTCCATCGCGTCCTGTTGTTGTATTCAGGCGGCCTGGACACGAGCGTCATGCTCAAGTGGATCCAGGACGCTTATGGCGCGGAGGTCGTGTGCCTGACCGTCAACCTCGGTCAGCCCGGCGAGGACTACGCGGTGATCGAGGGTAAGGCGCTACAGCTGGGCGCGCTCGAGTGCCATGTCGTCGACGCCCGTGAGGAGTTCGCGCGCGACTTCGTGCTGCCCGCGATTAAGGCCAACGCGCTCTACGGCGGCGGCTACCCGCTGTTCACCGCGCTCGGGCGACCGCTGATCGCCAAGCTCGCCGTCGAGTACGCGCGCAAGAGCGGCTGCGACACGATCGCCCACGGCTGTACCGGCAAGGGCAACGACCAAGTACGCATCGAGGCGACGATCGCGACGCTCGCGCCCGAGCTGAAGGTGATCGCGCCGGTGCGCTCCTGGCAGATGGGTCGCGAGGAGGAGATCGCCTACGCGCGCGAGCACGGCATCCCGATCAAGACCCACCCAACCCAAGGAACTGAGGGCGAAGCGCCGTACTCGATCGACGACAACCTTTGGGGGCGCTCATCGGAGGGCCGCTGGATCGAGGACCTCGAGCACGCGCCCGACGATGACGTCTTCCAGCTCGTGACCCGTCCCGAGGACGCGCCGCAGGAGCCTGAGCTGATCGAGCTGTGCTTCGAGCGCGGGGTACCCGTGGCATTGAACGGCGAGCGCCTGGCGCCGGTCGAGCTGATCGAACGGGTGGCCGAGATCGGCGCACGCCACGGCGTCGGCATCGTCGACCACATCGAGGACCGCATCGTCGGGCTGAAGGTCCGCGACATCTATGAGGTCCCGGCGGCGGCGATCGTGCTGCCTGCCCATCAGGAGCTCGAGCACCTCGTGTGCACGATCCACCAGAACCAGTTCAAGCCCGAGCTCGACCGCCAGTGGGCCTACCTAGTCTACGCCGGCCTATGGTGGGAGCCATTGCGCGGCGACCTCGATGCCTACATGGAGCGCGTCAACGAGCGCGTCACTGGCACGATCGGCGTGAAGCTCTACAAGGGTCACGCGCGCGTGGTCACGCGCTCCTCGCCCAACGCCGTCTACGACGCGAGCCTGGCTTCGTTCTCGGAGTCCGGTGGGCTGTTCTCGCAGTCCGCGTCGCCGGGCTTTATCGAGCTGTGGTCGCTGCAGTCGCGGATGGCCTGGCGTCTGCGCAACGGCTAGCTGCGCTCGCCAAACGGCCGCAGCCCGAGCGTCATCCGACACGCGGACGGCTGCGGGACCGTCCGGCCTTACCTCTAGCTTGGCCGTCAACGTGATGGCAGAGGGAAGCGAGACGCCCAACGGGGAACAGAGCCAGGGCCCACCGCGACGGGGCGAGGGTGACCTGTTCGCCGAACGTCGCGCGCGCCGGGCTGCGGAGAGCGGCGAGGTCGCACTGACGCGTCGCGCGGAGGCCGCGGAAGCCACGCTGCAGACACTCGAACGCCACGTCTCAAGCCTGCAGCAGCGCTTGCGCGAGGCCGAGGACGAGCACCTGCGCCTGGATGAGTTGCTCGAGGCAGAGCGGACGGCCGCGCACGAGCGCGAGCAGGAGCTGCGGCGGGTCAAGCAGCGCGAGTATGCCGAGCAGCAGCTGCGCGTCGAGGTCGAGGAGCGCCTGACCCACGTCTCGGCCATCGGCATTCAGCTCGAACGCGAAGGCCGCGAGGAGATCGAGCAGCTGGGTGCGCGCCTGACGGCAAGCGAGGGGGAAGCGCGCGCGCTCGCCGGGCGCCTGCAGGGCCTGGAGCGCGAGCTCGCCGAGGCCGAGCTGGCGATCGCCGCCGAGCGCGCCACGGTGCGACGCTCCGAGCAGGATCTGCAGACACGCATGAACGAGCTCGAGCGCCGCGCCCTCGAGATCGAGCACGGGCTCGAGAGCGAGCACCGCGCGCGAGAGCGCTCAGAGCTGCTACTCGAGGGCATGCGCGACGGGCACCGCCGCATCGAGGACCTGGTCGGCGAGATGAAGGGCATCCTCGCGCGAGCGAGCGCCGCGCTCGTCGCCGAGCAGCGCTCGCAGATTGCCCACCAGCCAGTCCAGACGGCTGTGGGCGACGCACCGGCCAGCGAGATGGCCGACGCGCTGGCCGCTGCAGTCGAACGCCTGCGCGCCCGCGCAGAGACCGTCGAGAGCGCCCACGTCGCTGAGCCGCGAGCGCTCGCGGCACCGCCGCTGTACAAGCACAGCATGTCGTGGTTCGCGCGGCGAAGGATCAAGCGCAAACAGCGGCGCGAACGACGCGGCAAGTGATCCTCTCCGCCGGGCTGGCGCCTAGCATGCAATGCCCGTGAGCAGCAGCACCTGCGCCCATCTCCACGTCCACTCCGAGTACTCGCTGCTCGACGGCGCGTGCAAGATCGACGCGCTTGCCGAGCGCGCCGCGCGCTTTGGCCAGCCGGCGCTCGGGCTCACCGACCACGGCGTGATGAACGGCGCCGTCGAGCTCTACAAGGCCTGCGCCAAACACGGCGTCAAGCCGATCGTCGGCTGCGAGATCTACCTGGTTGACGACCACACCGCGACCGGCAAGACCGAGCGCAATCACCTGACGCTGCTCGCCGCCGACGACCGCGGCTATCGCAACCTCGTCAAGCTCTCCTCGGCGGGCTTCCTGGAGGGCTTGCAGCGCGGCAAGCCGACCGTCGACCTCGAGCAGGTCGAGCGTCACGCCGAGGGGGTGATCGCGCTCACGGGCTGCCTGGCCTCGCGCTTCTGCCAGCGCCTGCTGGAGGATCGCGAGCAGGAGGCTCGCGCCCACGCCGACGACTTGCTGCGCGTGTTTGGCGCCGAGAACGTCTACTTCGAGGTCCAGAAGAACGGCCTCGCACCGCAGGACAAGTGCAACGAGGGGATCGTGCGGATCGCCCGTGAGCTCGGCGGCAGCCTCGTGGGCACTGGCGACGTGCACTACCTCGGTCGCGAGGACTATGAGCATCACACGGCGCTCTTGTGCGTGCAGACCAAGAGCACGATCGCGGCGCCGAAGCTGACGTTCGACACCAACGAGTTCTACCTGCGCGACAGCGAGGAGATGGCCCGTGCGTTCGCCGAGTGGCCCGAGGCGATCGCCAGTACGCTCGAGATCGCCGAGCGTTGCTCGGTGGAGCTCGAGCTCGGCAAGCAGCTGATCCCGCGCTACCCGACGCCCGATGGCAGCGACGAGCGTGAGTTCCTGCGCGCGCGTGTGCAAGAGGGGCTGCGCGCGCGCTACGGCGATCCGCCGCCGGCCGCGGCGGTCGAGCGCATGGAGATGGAGCTCGACGTGATCGACCGCATGGGCTTCAACGCGTACTTCCTGATCGTCTGGGACTTCGTCGCCTTCGCCAAGAGCAACGGCATCGCGGTCGGCCCCGGCCGTGGCTCGGCGGCGGGCTCGATCGTCTCCTACTGCCTGGCGATCACCGACATCGACCCGCTGCGCTATGACCTGTTGTTCGAGCGCTTCCTGAACCCCGAGCGCGTGTCGATGCCGGACATCGACATCGACTTCTCGGTGCGCGGGCGCGAGCGGGTGATGCGCTACGTGACAGAGAAGTACGGGCGCGAGTCGGTCGCGCAGATCGTCACCTTCGGCAAGATGTTTCCGCGTGCGGCCACGCGCGACGCCGCGCGGGTGCTGGGCTTCGACTATGGCGCGGGCGATCGCCTTGCAAAGCTGATCCCCGACCCGATCATGGGCCGCTCGCCCTCCTTCGAGGAATGCCTGAAGCCCGGGCAGCCGCTGCGCAAGGCCTGCGACGAGGACCCTACGGCCAAGCAGATCGTCGACGTCGCGCAGGGCCTTGAGGGGATCGTGCGCAACTCGTCGATCCACGCCGCCGCGGTCGTGATCGCCGACCGCCCGCTGACCGACATCGTGCCGCTGCAGCTCGCCGATGCCGGCACCGACGAGAACGGCGAGCGCAGCTTCCGCGTGGTCACGCAGTTCTCGATGAAGCCGATCGAGGAGATCGGGCTGCTGAAGATGGACTTTCTCGGGCTGCGCAACCTCGACGTGATCGAGGACGCGCTGGACATCATCGAGCGCTCGACCGGCGCGCGCCCCGATTGGGACGAGGTCCCGCTTGATGACCAGCGCACGTATGAGATGCTCGCGCGCGGCGACTCGACCGGCGTCTTCCAGTTCGAGTCTGAGGGCATGCGCGAGGCGCTGAAGAAGGTACGGCCCGACGAGTTCAACGACCTGGTCGCGCTCAACGCGCTGTACCGCCCCGGCGCGATGGATCAGATCCCCGTGTATGCCAAGGGCAAGCACAACCCGCAGGCGATCTCCTACCCCGACGAGCGGCTGCGGCCGATCCTCGAGTCCTCCAACGGCGTGATCCTCTACCAGGAGCAGGCGATGCAGATCTCCAAGGAGCTCGCTGGCTTCTCGGGAGCGAAGGCCGACGATCTGCGCAAGGCGATCGGCAAGAAGAACCGCGCCGCGATGGCCGCGCTGAAGCCCGAGTTCGTCGAGGGCTGCCGCGCGTCGGGCACCAAGGCCGAGGTGATCGAGTTCCTCTGGCAGACCAACGAAAAGTCGGCCGACTACTCGTTCAACAAGTCCCACGCCGCGTGCTACGGGCTGATCGCCTACCGCACCGCCTGGCTGAAGGCCAATCACACGGCCGAGTACATGGCGGCGCTGATCTCCTCGGTGATGTCGACCAAGGACAAGGTGCCGTTCTTCGTCGCGCGCTGCGAGGAGATGGGCATCGAGATCCTGCCTCCCGACGTCAACCTCTCAGACCACGAGTTCACGGTCGGCGCGGGTGGGGAGGGTCGCGAGAACGGCGGGCTCGGCAACATCCGCTTCGGGCTGGACGCCGTCAAGGGGGTCGGCTACCAGGCGGTTGAGGCGATCAAACGGGCGCGGCAAGGATCGGATTCGAATCCCGCCCACCCCGGGCGTCCATTCACCTCGCTGTGGGACTTCTGCGAGCGCGTGGACAGCCGCACGGTCAACAAGAAGGCGATCGAGGCACTCGTCAAGTGCGGCGCGTTCGGCTCGACCGGCGCCAGCCGCAAGGGGATGCTCTCGGTGCTGGAGCAGGCGCAAGCCAAAGGCCAGAAAATCCAGCAGGACGCGCTCATCGGCCAAGGCTCGATCTTCGACCTGCAGGACGACGCGCCCGCCGGCGACGGTGGCTCGGCCGTGGGAGCTGGTGCGTCCGCCACCGCCGGCCTCGCCGGCGCGGGGCTGGCCCAGCCCGTGCATCCACCAATACCCACCGAGGAGTTCGAGCAGCCCGAGCTGCTGGCCGCGGAGAAGGAAGCGATCGGGCTGTTCGTGTCCGCGCACCCGCTGAAGCCGCTGCGCGACGCGCTGCGCGCGCGGGTGGACTGCCCGATTTCCTCGCTAGAGGATCGCCGCGACAAGGACTGGGTGACGGTCGGTGGGATCATCACCGAGGCCAAGCGCATCCGCACGCGCAACGGCGATCACATGATGTTCGCGACGCTCGACGACCTCGCCGGTGCGGTAGAGATGCTGGTGTTCGGCAAGGCGCTGAGCGAGCACGAGGCAGCGCTGGCCGTCGATGAGGTGGTGCTCGTCAAGGGCCGTGTCGACCACAAGGAAGCCGGCAAGACCTGTCTGGTGGTGCAGAGCGTCGAAGCGTTCGCGCCCTCGCAGGAGGAGATCGAGCGCGCGCGTGTGCAGGCCCGCGCGGCGGCACGCACCGCTACTGCGCTTGCGCAGCCGGTGCATCTGCGGGTCGCGGCCGCGGACCTCAGCGAGAGCGCGATCGACGATCTCAAGCTGATGCTCGAGGAGTGCCGGGGAACGGCGGAAGTGTTCGTCGATATCGACCACAGCGACGGCAGCACCAAGCGCCTGCTTCTGGGCGAGGACTATCGGGTGCGCCATACCCCCACACTGCTGGCCGAGCTCGAAAGTGCGCTGCCGCGAGCAAGGCCCGTCGATACGGCCTCGCTCTCGGCCGCCAGCACGTCGACTGCCTCCGCGGCAACCGGCTGAGGTAGGTTCTTAGCTCGAGGAGCGCGCGGCGAGTCCCCGCTCGCGCAGCGCCATCGCTAGCTCCACTTCCTCGCGTGGAGGGCCTTCGCGGTTGACGCCAGGGGTCTCGAGCACGCACGCCAGCCGTTGCAGCCCGGGCGCGGACAGGAATGCAGCACAACCCTCCTCGCCGAGCTCTCCAGCGCCGAGGTTCGCGTGCCGGTCGCGGTTGGAGCCGAGCGGGGTCTGGGAGTCGTTGAGGTGCAGCGAGCGCACGCGCCCGCGCCCGAGCTTGCGCGTCGCCTCGCGTAGCACGCCGCTGACGCCTTTGGCGGTGCGAATGTCATACCCGGAGGCGAACAGGTGGCAGGAGTCCAGGCACACCCCAAGCCGCTCGCTTGCGCCTGCACCGTCTAGCAGCCGCGCAAGCTCGTCGAAGGAGCGCCCGAGCGTGCCGCCAGCACCGGCGGTGTTCTCCAGGTGCAGCTCGCAGCCCTCGCTCTCGGCTAGCGCCTCGCCGATCGCTGCGCCAGCACGCGCGATCGCCGTGCCCACGTCCCCGGTCTTCGCCGAGCCGGGGTGCAGCACCACCCCCGACGCGCCGATCGCCTGCCCGACGCGCAGCGAGTGCGTCAGAGACATGAGCGATTTCGTGCGTATGTCGGGATCAACGCTGGCGCAGTTGAGCAGGTACACGGCGTGGATCAGCACGGCGTCGATCGGGCTCGCGGCCATCGCCTCGCGAAACGCCGCCACATCCTCGTCGCGATATGCCGTCGGCTTCCACATCCGCGGCGACTGGTTGAAGATCTGGATCGCCCGGCAGCCGCGCTCGACGCCGCGCGCGACCGCCTTCGGCAGGCCGCCCGCGGGCGAGACGTGCGCTCCGATTAGCATGCGCTGATCCTATGGATCCTCTGAGAGCCAGGTTCGCGCCATCGCCAACAGGGGCTTTGCATATCGGCGGCGCGCGCACGGCGCTGTTCAACTGGCTGCTCGCCCGCCATAGCGGCGGCGAGCTCGTACTGCGGATCGAGGACACCGACCGCGAGCGCTCGACTCCAGAGAACGTCGAGCAGATCCTCGACGCGCTGCGCTGGCTGGAGCTCGACTGGGACGAGGGGCCGATCTTGCAGACGGCGCGCTCGCAGCGCCACGGCGAAGCGCTGCAGGCGCTGCTCGCGTCCGGACACGCCTACCGTTCAAACGCCACCACCGCCGACGTCAAGGCCTTCAAGGACCTGTACGGCGCCGATCGCGGCTTCCGCGGCGAGGCCGAAGGCGACGGCGCGGTGCGCCTACGTGTGCCGGACGAGGGCGCGACGATCGTGCACGACGCGATCCGCGGCGACACGCGCTTCGAGCACATCCACCTCGACGACCCCGTGATCGCGCGCGCCGACGGATCAGTGCTCTACAACTTTGCCGTCGCGATCGACGACCTCGATGCCGGTATCACGCATGTCGTGCGCGGCGAGGATCACCTCTCGAACACCCCCAAGCAACTGCTCGTGCTCGAGGCCGCGCGTGCGGCCGGCTTGCACCGCGACGCGCCGATCCCGGTGTACGCGCATCTGCCACTGCTGCATGGACCGGACGGCAAGAAGCTGTCAAAGCGCCACGGCGCGGCCTCCGTTCAGGAGCTGCGCGACGCTGGCTACCTGCCGGAGGCAGTACGCAACTACCTGGCGCTGCTCGGCTGGGGCGCCGGCGATGACGAGACGGTGCTCTCGACAGACGAGCTGATCGAGCGCTTCACGCTAGAGCGCGTCAGCCGCAACCCGGCGCGCTTTGACGAGGTCAAGCTGCGCTGGCTGAACGGCCTGTACATCCGCAAAATGTCCGCGCAGGAGCTCGCACGGCGCCTGGAAGAGTTCACCGGGCGCACGGGCCTACTAGAGGCGGCGCGTATCAGCCAGGAGAAGATCCAGACGCTCGCCGACTTCTGGCCGCTCGCGGGCACGCTGTTCGACGGCCCCACCGAGGATCCGAAGGCGCGGGCGCGCTGGCTCGACGAGCAGGGGCGCGCGGCGCTCGCCGAGACACGCGACGCGCTCGCGCGTGCGGAAGGCTTCGATGAGCAGTCCATTGAGGAGACGCTGGCCGCGGTGATCGCGCACCGAGCCGCCAAGCCGCGCGATATCTATCAGCCGTTGCGCGTCGCCTTGACTGGGACGACCGTCTCGCCGGGGATCTTCGAGAGCGTCGCGCTGCTCGGGCGTGAGGAGACGTTGCGGCGCATCGAGAGAGCGCTTGCCGAGCTGCCGCCCGCGGGTCCGTGAGATTCCCGTAAATATTTGCCGGGCGTTTGCCGATAGGGACTCAAGAGGAATCACGGCTTTGAATGGCCGGCGAACCCAAGGAAGGGGCAAGTAGGCATGCAGGCAACCGCCGCAGCAAAGAAGCTGACCGCAGCCAACAGGCTGACGACAGCAAAGAAGGGGACCGCAGCAAAGACGCCGTCGCCGGCAAAGAAGTTGAGCAGTCCAAGCCAGCGCCCATCCACCGCCGCTGCCCGCCGGCCGAACGCCCCCGGCGCGAGCTCCGGAGAGCGCCACCAGAACGAGGGTCACGGCCGACGCCTGACGCTGGCGTTCGAGGCGCTCGAGGCCTTTCCCGCGCTGGCGGAGTCACGCGATCGGCTGTTGGCGGTCGTCACCAAGGACCATGTCGCCACCGCCGACGTGGTGTCCGCGGTCGAGTCCGACGTCGCCTTGATTATCGCCGTGCTGCGCCTGGCAAACCGCGCCCAGGACGGACGCGCGCGGGTCGACACCGCGGTCACCGCGGTCGAGGTCCTCAGCTCGCACACCGTGCAGGCGGTCGCCAACCGCGTGCGCACGTTCGACTTCTTCGAGCGCGCGAGCGTGTGGGACGCCGCGCCGGAGCGCTTCCGGCTGCACGCGCTGGCCACCCAGCACGCCGCCGACCGCATCGCGACGGAGGTGGGCTATGAGAATCGCGATCGCCTGACCGTCACAAGCCTGCTGCACGACATCGGCAAGCTGGTGCTGCTGCACGCATACCCCGGCTATCCCTCGCAGGTGCACCGCGGTGCGAGGACGCCCGAGGAGCGCATCCACCAAGAGCGTCGCGAGCTGGGCGTCGACCACGCGCTTGTGGGCGGCGTGCTGATCCGCCGCTGGGGCCTGCCTGGCTCGTTGGCGACGCCAATCGAGCGCCATCACAACCCCGACGTCGAAGGCGAGGCCGCCTTTATCCGCCTGGCGGACATGCTCGCCCACTATGCGCAGGGCGCGCGCGTGTCGCCGGCGGAGATGCTTCACACCGCGCGCAGCGTCGGTCTCGGACCCGACGAGCTGCGCCGGGTGATGTACGAGCTGCCGAGCCCCACCAGCCAGCGCCAGCGCCATGTCGACCCGTGCCCACTGTCGGGCAGGGAGCTGGGCGTGCTGCAGCGGCTGGCCGAGGGCAAGGTCTACAAGCAGATCGCCCACGAGCTGACGCTCTCGACGAGCACCGTGCGCACCCACCTGCACAACATTTACGGCAAGCTCGGCGCCGTCGACCGCGCGCAGGCCGTCCTGATCGCCACCGAGCGCGGCTGGCTGTAAAAGCTAAGGTAGGGTCTGGCCCGGACCTATTCTCCACGTGTTCGCTGTATAGCCAAAGTTATACGGAGTCCGTGCGGAGAGATAAACGCCGCCGCGGGCGATCCTCGCGCGAACATGATCTCGATCACCAGCAAGTCCCCCTACGCCGTGCTCGCCCTCGCCGAGCTCGCGCGCAACCCGGGCACCGAGCCGGTGCCGATCGGCGAGCTGGCGCGCAAGCGCGATGTGCCTGTGCAGTTCCTCGAGCAGTTGTTCGCGGTGCTGCGTCGCGGCGGGATCGTCAGCTCACAGCGCGGCGTCAAGGGCGGCTACCGGTTCGCACGCGAGCCGGCGACGATCACCGTGCTGGAGGTCGTCGAACTACTCGACGGCCCGCTCGGCCGCGACGCGCAGGGCGTGTTCGCCGATGCCGCCGAGGCAGCGCGCAAGGTGCTGGCCGAGACGACGATCGCCGATGTGATCGAGCGCGAGATGCGCGACGCGGGTGCCAGCATGTATCACATCTGACAACGTAAAAACGCCTCGTCGTTGGCTAGTCAACCGGCCAGGATTCGGTTCAGCTATTGACTTGGCGCAGCGCATGTGTAGCCTTAGTCAAAGTATTGTGACGGTGGAGATGAGACAGCCGGTGCGCGTGCGCGGTACGCGACCGAGTTGGTCAGGGACGACTACGGAGGGTTGCAAGTGCTCGGGCGGGTCGGCGTTCTCGAAGTGATACGGGGGGTTTCTTGATGTCAACGCGTGTCGCGCACGTCGCGAGGGGACTCTCGTTGCGCCAGCTGGCGCTGGCCGCGCTGTTGGCGTTGGCGCTCGCGAGCGCCCTTACCCAGGCGCTGCCGCGCACGGGTGGTGGCGCCTCCTTCGGGTCCGCGTCGGTTGGCGCAAGCAGCGGTGCGCACAAGGGCCTGTCCGCTCTCTCGCCGGCTGCGCGGGCATCGATCTCCGCGGCGCTGGGGGCGCAAGAGCCCGTCTATCACTTTCAGGACGCGCCCGGCGGCTTCCGATCGAAGAACCCGATCCAACACCTCGGCATCGGCGTCGCTCGCACGGGCGTGTTGCTCCGCGCGCGCAGCCTCGAGCTCGGACTGAGCCTGCGTGCGGTCGGCTACGGGAGCTCGCTGAGCGCCGTCAGCACCGTCCGCCCGAGCGCTTCCAGCAACCGGGTCGCCTATGCCCACGCAGGAATCAGTGAGTGGTATGTGAACGGGCCGCTCGGCCTGGAGCAGGGCTTCACGCTCACGCATCCGCCGCTGCAAGGCGCGGGCGGACCGCTGACGCTCGCGATCGCCGTCTCGGGGAATGCGCGCGCGTCGCTGGCGGCGGACGGGCAGAGCGCCCAGTTCACCGGCCCGCACGGCGGCTCGCTGCGCTACGGGGGCCTAAGTGTGCGCGACGCGAGCGGGCGAGTGCTGCACAGCTGGCTGGCGCTAGACGGCCGTGAGCTGCTACTGCGCGTTGACGCGCGCGGCGCGCGCTTCCCGCTGCGAGTCGACCCGGTGGTCCAAGGGCCCGAGGCGAAGCTCTCCCCGCCCGCCACGGAAGGCGAAGGCACGGGCTTGGGCGTCGCGCTGTCGGCCGACGGGAGCACCGCCCTGATCGGCGCGCCCGACGGGGAAGTCGCAGGCGGCGTCGTGTGGGTGTTCACGCGCGTGTCGAACACGGAATGGAAGAAGAGCGGCGAGCTGATGCTGTCCGCCGCAGAAGGCGAATCGACGGAATGCGTCGAAGGCGGCGAAGGCGAAGCGAGCGAAGAAGGCAACGAATGCGGCTTCGGACGCAGTGTCGCGCTGTCGACCGACGGCGACACGGCCCTGATCGGCGCGCCGCGGATGAGCGTGCAGGTGCCCGCCAAGGATCCGCAGAGCGCAGGGGAAACCGAAGTGATCCCGCAGGCAGGCGCGGCATGGGTGTTCTCGCGCTCGGCATCGGGCTGGACGCAGGGGGCCGAGCTGACCAGCCCGGAACGAGACCCTAAAGCTCATTTCGGACGCAGCGTCGCGCTTGCGGGCGACGGTGACACGGCGCTGGTGGGGGCGCCTGGCGAGCACGCCGGGCAGGGCCGGGCGTGGGTGTTCGCTGGCTCGGGCACGAGTTGGGCGGCACAGGGTGCGGCGCTTGCTGGAGCCGGGGAGGTGGGCGAAGGGTATTTCGGCCGAAGCGTCGCGCTGTCCGGCGACGGCCGGATCGCCTTGATCGGGGCTCCGGGCGACAGCCATTACGTGGGAGCGGCCTGGGTATTCGAACGTTCGGGCACCGAATGGATCGAACAGGGGCCAGAGCTCACCGGTGGCGGCGAGAGCGGTGAAGGGCGTTTCGGCTTCAGCGTCGCGCTCTCCGAAGATGGCGCCACAGCGCTGGTGGGTGCGCGCGCTGACGCGGGCGTGGGGGCCGCATGGGTGTTCTCGCAGTCAGGTACGACCTGGAGTCAACAGGGGCCGAAGCTCGTGGGTGGCGGCGAAGAAGATGAACAGTTCGGCTACAGCGTGGCGCTGTCGACGAGTGGCAACAGCGCGATCGTGGGCGCCCCACACGCCGCAGCTCAGCCGCCCGGAGCCGCCCATCCCATTCCCGAGCGTGGCTTGGCGTGGTGGTATGAACGCTCCGGGACGAGCTGGGGCGCAGCCGTGAGGACGCTCGAAGGCGGCGCCAAGGAGTCCGGCCACGCGCGCTTCGGCACGAGCGTCGCAATGTCTCCCGACGACGGCGAAACGGTGCTCGTCGGCGGGCCGGACGAAGGCGGGAAAGGCGGCGCGGCGTGGGTGTTCGATCCGGGTCCGTCGGTCGAAACGGTGGCGCCGACGAAGGGCTCGACCCTCGGCGGGACCGAAGTCACGATCAAGGGCGGGCATCTGCAGGGAGCGACGGCGGTTCGCTTCGGCTCGAGCCCGGCTCAGAGCTTTGCAGTACATGAAGAAGCTGGCGAAGTCTGGATCACCGCCGTCTCCCCCGAAGGAACGGACACGGTTGACATCACGGTGGAAACCCCGTTCGGCTCGAGTGCGCTGGGCGCCTCCGATCAGTTCACATTCGTCCCGCCGGGGCACAAAGGTGGCAAAGAAAAAGAAGCAGGGAGCGGCAACGGTAATGGCGGTAGCAACAGCAACGAACAGCCCTCCGGCGGCTCGTCCAACAACGGTTTGTCCGGGACTGGCACCGGCACGGGCGCGGCGATAGCGGTGCTTGCCGCCGGGCCGATCTCGGGCGGCGCTTGCGGCGCGAGCCTGCTCAGCAAGAGGATCGCTGTGCAGTCTCATAGCCGCGCGCTGTTCAAGCTCCTTGGCACGGGTGCGGGCAAGTGCTCGGGCAAGCTCAGGCTGCGGGTCAAGCTCAAGCAGGCGGGCGGGCGCTTCAAGCTGAAGACGATCGGCACGGCGGTGTTCTCAATCTCCTCGGGTAAGCGGGTGTCGGTGAGCGTCAAGCTGAACGCCGCCGGGCGTGCGCTGCTGGCGGCCGGCCACGGCCGGCTGAACGCGAGCGTGCTGCTGGTCAAGCAGTTGCCGGCCCCGTACGTGTCGCGCACGGCAAGCGTGCGGCTGGCGCGCCCGCGCCCGAAGCCAAAGCCGTAAGCGCCGGGTCGATAGCGCTCGCGTAACCCGCGCCGCATCTGCGACCCGAGCAGGACGGACGCGAAGCCGCCTGCACTATTGTCGTGGCGGCGATGTCGCGAATCCCGATCAACATTGCAGACTTGGTCGGCGGCACCCCGTTGGTGGGCATCCCACGCATGCTTGAGGGGACGCCCGCGGCGGAGAACGGCGTCGAGCTGTTCGCGAAGCTCGAGGCGTTCAATCCGGGCGGCAGCGTCAAGGACCGCATCGGCGTGGCGATGATCGAGGCGGCGGAGGCGGAGGGCAGGATTGAGCCGGGCCGCACGACGATCGTGGAGGCGACGAGCGGCAACACGGGGATCGCGCTGGCGTTCGTGTGCGCGGCGAAGGGCTACGAGCTGGTGCTGACGCTGCCGCAGGGCATGAGCCGCGAGCGCGAGAGCCTCTTGCGGCTGTACGGGGCGCGCGTTGAGATCACCGAGTCGCTGGGCGGGATGGGCGAGGCGGTGGCGGCGGCGCGCGCGATGGCGCGCGACGCGGACGTGTTCCTGCCGGACCAGTTCTCGAACCCTGCGAACCCGGAGATCCACCGGCGCACGACCGGGCCGGAGATCGAGCGGGCGCTGGAGGGCCGCGTCGACGTGCTCGTGGCGGGCGTCGGCACGGGCGGCACGATCACCGGCGTGGGCGAGTACCTGCGCGAGCACGCCAACCCGCGGCTGCGCGTAGTGGCGGTCGAGCCGCGCGGCTCGGCGGTCCTGTCGGGCGGGCGGCCGGGGCCGCATCGCATCCAGGGCATCGGCGCGGGCTTCGTGCCGCCGGTGCTCAACCGCGAGC
Source organism: uncultured Solirubrobacteraceae bacterium (assembly GCA_963735615.1). Taxonomy (GTDB): domain Bacteria; phylum Actinomycetota; class Thermoleophilia; order Solirubrobacterales; family Solirubrobacteraceae; genus Palsa-744. Next base: position 54,356 of record CAVTLO010000001.1, on the reverse strand, counting down.
TGATCGACGAGGTGATCGCGGTCAGCGATGACGACGCAATCCAGACCGCGTGGAGCTGCGCCAAACGCGTCGGCCTGCTGGCGGGGATCTCCTGCGGCGCGGCGTTGTGGGCCAGCCTGCAGGTTGCCGCACGCCCAGAGTCAAAGGGCAAGCGGATCGTGGTCGTCATGCCCGACTCGGGCGAGCGCTACGTGTCTCAGGCTTTCTTCGCTCCGTAACGAGTACTTTTTATGGGCGCCCCTCGGGGCGCTCTCGGGGTTCGGGCTGGTGACGATTCGGTTGCGTGCTCAACTATTTGCGGCGCTTCCCGCTACGCTGTTGCGATGGCCGGTTTCGGCAAGTTCGCACGGGTGGCGAAGGAGGTGCGCCGGGATGTGCTCGCGGCGCGCGACCGCGATCCGGCCGCGCGCGGGGTATCCCCAGCGGAGATCTTGGCGACGTGGCCGGGCATCCACGCGCTGCTGTCCTACAGGGTCGCGCACGCGCTGCAACAAGCGGGCATGCCGTTGCTGCCGCGGGTGATCTCGATGCTGACGCGCGCGCTGACTGGCATCGAGATCCACCCCGCGGCGCGCATCGGGCAGGGACTATTCATCGATCACGGCATCGGCGTGGTGATCGGCGAGACGGCGGACATCGGCAACGACGTCACGCTCTACCAAGGTGTGACACTGGGGGGCACGGGCTTCGCGACCGGCAAGCGCCATCCGACGGTGCAGGACAACGTGACGATCGGCTCCGGCGCGAAGTTGCTCGGGCCGATCACGATCGGCCACGGCGCCAAGATCGGCGCCAACAGCGTCGTGATCACCGACGTGCCGGCGCACTCGACGGTTGTCGGCAACCCGGGGCACCCGGTGCGCGTCGACGGCCGGCGCGTGGAGGGCCCGGACGCCGACTGGATCCACCTGCCCGATCCGATCGCAGAGGCGATGCAGGCGCTGTCCAGTCGCGTCGCGATGCTGGAACGCCAGCTCGCCGAAGTCTCGGACATCGCCCCCGAGCCGGTGGCCGAGGTCAGGCCGCTGCGGACGGTACGCGGACCGAACCCAGCCGGAGGGTAGGGACCGATCCCCACCCGCGAGCAGGGCGAGCTCTGCCACCCGAGCGCGCATCTATGCTGGGGATCGATGGCTGAGAATCCCCACGCAGAGCACCTCAAGGAGCTGCTGGAGGGCCTGAACGAGCCCCAGCGCGAGGCGGTGACGCATGGCGAGGGGCCGCTGCTGATCCTGGCGGGCGCGGGCAGCGGCAAGACGCGCGTGCTGACGCACCGGATCGCGTTCCTGATCTATACGGACCAGGCGCAGGCGGGGGAGATCCTGGCGATCACGTTCACGAACAAGGCCGCGAGCGAGATGCGCGAGCGCGTCGAGCGCCTGCTTGGCCACGGCACGCGCGGCATGTGGGTGATGACCTTCCACGCGGCATGTGCGCGGATCCTACGCGCGGAGGCGCAGCGCCTGGGCTACACGCGTCAGTTCACGATCTATGACCAGGCGGACTCGCGGCGGCTGGCCAAGCGCTCGGCGGACGCCGTCGGCGTGGATCCCAAGCGCTTCACGCCAGCGGCGGTCCACAACCAGATCTCCGCGGCGAAGAACCGCTTGATCGACGCTGAGTCCTACCGTCAGCAGGTGGGCTCGCAGTTCGAGGAGATGATCGCTGATGTGTACGCCATCTACGAGCGCGACCTGCACCGCATGAACGCGATGGACTTCGACGACCTGCTGTTCAGGACGGTCAACCTGCTGGAGCTGTTCGAGGAGGTCCGCGAGCGCTACACCAACGCCTTCCGTCACGTGCTCGTCGACGAGTACCAGGATACCAACCACGCGCAGTACCGGCTGCTGCAGCTGCTGGTAGGCGGGGGGAGGGCGCCACAGCGCGGCGCGTCCGAGCTGGGGGATCGGCCGACGTACGCCGGTCCGGTCGGGCATCGCAACCTTGCGGTTGTCGGCGACGATGCTCAATCGATCTATAGCTTCCGGCAAGCCGACATTCGCAACATCCTGGGGTTCCAAGAAGACTTCCCCGACGCGCGCGTGGTCAAGCTCGAGCAGAACTACCGCTCGACGGAGACGATCCTGCGCGCGGCCAACGCGGTGATCGCGAACAACCGTGGCGGGATCGCCAAGCGGCTGTGGAGCGAGCTCGGGCAGGGCGAGCAGATCCAGCTGCGCGCGCTCGACGACGAGTACGCGGAGGCGCGATTCGTGGTGGGCGAGATCCAGCACCTGCTCGACGACGGTGCCTCGCGCGCGGAGATCGCGGTGCTGTACCGCACGAACGCGCTCTCGCGGGCGCTGGAGGAAACGCTCACGCGCGCGGACATGGCCTACCAGGTGATCGGCGGCACAAAGTTCTTCGAACGCGCGGAGATTAAGGACGCGATCGCTTACCTCGCGCTGATCGCCAACCCGGCAGACGTCGTCAGCTTCACGCGCGTGGTCAACTCGCCGCGGCGCGGCATCGGCCAGACCTCGCTCGGGCGCGTGCTCACGCACGCGAGCTCGCAGGGCATCGCGGTGTGGGAGGCGGCAGCAGCGCCCGAGCGGGTCCCGGGGCTCGGCGCCGCGGCGGTGAAGGCGCTGGGGCGCTTCATGGACACGATGGACGAGCTGCGCAGGCTAGCCGGCATGCCGGCAGTCGGCGAGCTCGCAGCCGATGGCGACGCCCACGGCAACAGCGAGCCGGGCGATGGCGAGCCCGCGGACGCGGAACGGAGCGTGCCGGTGGGGGACCTGCTGGAGGCGGTGCTGTCGCAGACGGGCTACACCGAGGCGCTGGAGGCCGAGCGCACGATCGAGTCCCAGGGACGCATCGAGAACCTCGAGCAGTTGGTCGAGGGCGCGCGCACGTTCGACGCGCACCCTGAGGGGCACAGGCAGGCGCCGGAGGGGCAGGACACGCTCGCCGCCTACCTCCAGGAGATCGCGCTCGTGGCCGACGCGGACAGCCGCAGCGACGAGGGCCTGGTAACGCTGATGACGCTGCATAACGCCAAGGGGCTCGAGTACCCGACGGTGTTCATCGCCGGCTGCGAGGACGGCGTGTTCCCGCATTCGCGCGCGATCGACGAGGGCGGGCTGGAGGAGGAGCGGCGCCTGTTCTACGTCGGCATCACCCGCGCGATGCGCCAGCTGTACCTGACCTACGCGCGCCGGCGTGCGGTGTTCGGCGCGGCGACGTACGGCATGCGCAGCCGCTTCCTCGACGAGATTCCAGCCGACCTGCTCGAGGAGCACGAGCAGATCGCATTTCGCCCGGGGGCAAGCTGGTCGTCCTCGAGCGCGGGCGCCACCGTGACCGCGCGCCGCGGCTCCGCACCCGGCAGTTGGGGTGAGCCCTCGAGCTCGGGGCGCGCTGCCGTACGCGATCGCGACCGCGCGGTATCGCTGGCCAGCCAGCCTGCGCCCCAGAGGGTGTTCCGCCTTGGCGAGGACGTCGTGCACGCGGCGTTCGGCGATGGCGTCATCACTGGCGTCGAGCCAGGCGGCGTGATCGTCGTGCGCTTCGCCGACGATGGCTCGGAGAGAAAGTTGATGGCCGAGTACGCGCCGGTGAGTCGGCGCTAAGGCACGGCGCTGGCGCGCGTCTCGATCTGCGGCGCAAAGACATAGCATCTGCCCATGAGCGCCACGATCATCGACGGCAAAGCGATCGCCGCGCGCGTGCGCGCCGAAGTCGCCAGCGAGGTCGAGGTCTTCCAGCGCGAGGTCGGCCGCGTGCCAGGGCTGGCGACGGTGCTCGTCGGGGAGGATCCCGCGTCGGAGGTGTACGTCGGCGGCAAGCAGCGTGCGTGTGCGGAGGTGGGCATGGTGCCGGTCGACTCGCGGCTGCCCGCGCACGCGTCCTTCGAGGAGGTCGCCGAGGAGCTCGAGCGTCTCAACGCGGACCGCGCGGTCAGCGGCGTGCTGCTGCAGCTACCCGTCCCAGAGCACCTCGACGGCCCGGCGCTGACGGCGCTGATCAGTCCCGAGAAGGACGTCGACGGTCTCACCCCCGTCAACGCTGGGCTGCTGTCGCTCGGGCGCCCCGGGCTGCGGCCGGCGACGCCGCTGGGCGTGATGGGGTTGCTGGCCGACACCGGCGCTCAGCTGGAGGGCGCCGAGGCGGTCGTCGTCGGGCGCTCGAACTTGTTCGGCAAGCCGATGGCCCAGCTGCTGCTCGCGCAGAACGCGACCGTGACCGTGTGCCACTCGCGCACGCGCGATCTGCGCGAGGTGTGTGTGCGCGCGGAGGTGCTGATTGTGGCTGCCGGCCGCGCGCGGATGGTGAAAGGGGACTTCGTGCGCCCTGGCGCGATCGTGATCGACGTCGGCATCAACCGCATCACGCCCGAGGAGGCCGGGAACAAGAGCGGTCTGGCCGGCGATGTCGACTTCGCGGCCGCCGCCGAGGTCGCCTCCGCGATCACGCCGGTTCCTGGTGGCGTCGGCCCGATGACGATCGCGCTGTTGCTGCGCAACACCCTGCAGGCGGCCCGTTACCAGGCCGAGCTCGACACGCTGCTAGCGGATCTCGACGGAGGCGTGACATGACGACGCGACGGAGGCGGGCATGAACTTCAGGCAACTGCGCGTTGGCGAGACGCTGGCGCTCCTCGGCGCGATCGCCGTGATTGTGTCGCTGTTCGTACGCAACTACTACGGCCCCGCCGGCAACCTCGACGCGTGGAACACGTTCGGCCCAGGGGTCGTGCTGCTGCTGGCGGCAGTGTGCGCGGCGCTTGCGATGGTTCTCAGCACGGTCACCGAGCGCAGCCCGGCGCTGCCCGTGTCCACCGCTGTGTGGTGCGTGCTGCTCGGCTTCGTTGCGACGATCGCGGCGCTCGTCAGGGCGCTCGATCGCCCCGATCACGCTACCGAGGTCTGTTATGGCGCGTGGCTCGCGCTGGCGGGCGCCGTCTTGATCCTGCTTGGTGCGTGGCTTGCGCTGCGCGACGAACGGCCCTCGCTTTACACGCCCGCGCGGCCGGAGCCGCGCCCGCGGCCTTAAGCGAGTGCCTGCCCACCCTCAGTCGGGGCGCTCGGATCCCGAACTGGAGCGCGTACGCCGTGCAGAATGATCGCTAGGTGGCGGCGCCAATCGGCACTGCCGGGCTTGTAGTACATCGTTGAGGTGATTCCACACATCACCATTCCAAAATCCTCGAAGGTGAAGTCGTCTCGGACGACGCCGGCACTGACTGCGCGCCCGATGATCCGGGTGAGGACCGCAGCCAGAGCGGCCTTCTGCTCCTCGATGCCCTCCCACTCGAGTTGGTCGGAGCCCATCATCGCGAGCTGAAAGCCGATGTCTCCCTCGACCGCTTCGGCGGAGCGGCGCATGACCGTCTCAACCGCCTCCCGCGGGTCTACGGTGTCCTCGGCGAGCATCGCGATCGCAGTGAACTCCTGGAAGCGGACGCGCACCATCTCGGTCAGCAGTGCCTCCTTGGTGGGGAAGTGGCGATAGATGGTCCCGATCCCAACGCCGGCGTGAGCGGCGATCTCGTCCATCTGTGTCTCAGGGCCGTCGCGTGCGAACAGCTCGCGGCCGGCGGACATGATCCGCTCGCGGTTGCGTCGGGCGTCGGCTCTGAGTGTGCGCTGATCGGTTGACATGACCTTGACAAACGGAATCTTAGCTCCGTATGCTGCTATAAACAAGAGGAACCGTAATTCCGCTTCCGTATGAATTTTCGCATTCCACTCCCGAGAGGATCCGCATGAGCACGACCGAGACCAAACATGGCGAGACAACGAGGATCGGCTCTCGCACGCGTAGGGCAGCGGCCGATCTGAGCTCAGAGCGAGGCAAGAACCTCGCTCTGATGCTCTTGGCGATGGCGCAGTTCGTCGTGGTGATCGATGCGTCGATCGTAAACGTCGCGCTCCCGTCGATCGGCGCCCACCTGCACTTCTCTCGAGACGACTTGTCGTGGGTCGTGAACGCATACACGTTGACGTTCGGAGGGTTCCTGCTGCTCGGCGGACGTCTTGCCGACCTGCTCGGGCGCCGGCGGATGTTCATCATCGGCCTGGTTGTCTTCTCGCTCGCCTCGCTGGCCGGCGGCCTGGCACAGTCGGAGGCATGGCTGATCGCTGCGCGTGCGGTTCAGGGCCTCGGTGCGGCGATCGTCTCGCCGGCGGCGCTATCGATCATCACGACTACGTTCGCCGAAGGCGCAGAGCGCAACCGGGCATTGGGCATCTGGGGTGCCGTCGCCGGCGCCGGCGGGGCCGCCGGAGTCCTGCTAGGCGGCATTCTCACGAGCGGTCTGAGCTGGCGCTGGGTGCTGTTCGTGAATGTCCCGATCGGCATTGCCTCGGCGATGCTCGCCTCCCGGCTGTTGCTCGAGAGCAGATCGGAAGATGGCACTGAAGGCTTCGACATTCCCGGGGCTGTGACCGTCACGGCAGGCCTCGCGCTACTCGTGTACACGGTGGTCGACGCCGTCAACGTCGGGTGGGGCTCGACGGGCACGCTGCTCAGGCTCGCCGGGTCGGCCTTGCTGCTCGCGGCGTTCGTGGCGATTGAGCGCAGCCAGCGCCACCCGCTGCTGCCATTTTCGATCTTCCGGCTGCGAACGCTCCGAGGCGCGGACATCGTGGGGCTGCTGATCGGCATGTCTCTCTTCTCGATGTTCTTCTTTATCTCGCTCTACCTACAGGACGTTTTGCACTTCTCGGCAATCAAGGCCGGGCTCTCCTATCTACCGCTTGCCGTGGGGATAATCATCTCGGCCGGAGTCGGCTCGCAGCTCGTTACGCGCATCGGCTTCAAGCCGGTCCTGATCGGAGGGCTGCTGCTGATCGCGGGCGGCCTTGTGTGGTTCTCGCAAGTCCCTGCACCCGGCGGGTCTTTCAGTGCCGACGTGTTGGGCCCGTCGCTGCTCGCCGCCTTCGGCCTCGGGTTCTCGTTTGTCTCGGTGACCATTGGCGCCGTGACGGGGACCAAGCCGCATGAGGCGGGCCTTGCCTCGGGGTTGATCAACACCTCCCAGCAAGTCGGCGGTGCGCTCGGCCTGGCAATTCTGGCGACCGTCGCCAATAGCCGCACTCAAGGGCTTCTGAGCGGCGGCGTGCACCCTTCGGTCGCTCTCACCAAAGGTTTCGACCGAGCCTTTCTCGTCGGTGCTGGCTTCGCGATTGTCGGCGCAATCCTCGCGGCTGTCTTGATCTCCTCGCGCGACAGCCGCGAGCAGGCGGAGGCCGCGCGTCGCGGCGAGCTTGACGTGGCCCCCACCTAAAGCCGGGCGAAGGCAGAGCCTCAGTGGCGGGCTGTGTCGGGCGCGCCGTAGAATGCGCGCCACTGTGATCGGACGCGATGAAGTTCTGCACGTAGCGCGGCTGGCGCGCCTGGCGCTTGCCGAGGAGGAGATCGAGCCGATGGCTCGCGAGCTCTCGGCGGTGCTCGACCACGTCGCGCGGATCGGCGAGCTGGACCTAGACGGCGTGGCGCCCACCTCGCACGTGGTCGATGTGACCGGCGCGCTGCGCCCAGACGAGCCGCGCCCGTGCCTGCCGCGCGAGGTCGCGCTGGCGCAGGCGCCCGCCGTTGCCGACGACGGCTTCCTAGTTCCAAGCCCGCAGGCATGATCTTGGCCCCGCATGGCGGCGCCGGATCGGCGTCCTCGATCGCTCGCGTGCCAAGCACGCCACGCTCTCTGCGTCCTTGTCTGGCTTGCCCTGCGAGGCCAAGATGAGCGTCCTCAACCTCTCCGCCGCGCAGGCGGCCGACGCGATCGTCGCAGGGTCGCTGTCGGCGGATGAGCTGTTCGAGGCATATCGCGTGCGCGCGGCCGCTGATCGCGCCGCCGGCGAGGACGGGCTGAACTGCTTCACGTGGGTGGCCGCGGGGCGCCCCGAGCCGGGTGAGCAGGGATCGGCTGCGGCGCCCGGCGATGGCCGAGCCGGTGCGCCGCTCGCCGGCGTGCCGCTCGCGGTCAAGGATCTCGTTCTGCACCGAGGGCGTTCCCAGCCAGTCTGGGTCGCGGATCCTCGAGGGCTATGAGCCGCCGTATACCGCAAGCGTCGTGCGCCGTCTGCAGAGCGCCGGCGCGGGCCTGTTGGCGAAGACCAACCAGGACGAGTTCGCGATGGGCTCCTCCAACGAGAACTCCGCGTACGGGGTCGTGCGCAACCCCTGGGACCGCGCGCGCGTCCCCGGCGGCTCCTCCGGCGGCAGCGCCGCCGCGGTCGCCGCCGGCCTTGCGCCGTGGGCGCTCGGCACAGACACCGGCGGCTCGATTCGCCAGCCAGCCGCGCTGTGCGGGATCGTCGGCATGAAACCCACGTACGGCTCCGTCTCGCGCTACGGGATGATCGCGTTCGCCTCCTCGCTCGACCAGGCAGGCCCGCTGACGCGCGACGTGCGCGACGCCGCGCTGCTGCTCAGCCACATGGTCGGCCACGACCCGTGCGATGCGACCTCGCTGAGCTTTCCGCACGCGATCGAGCAGCCCAGCGCCGAGCGCCTCGCCGGTGTGCGTCTGGGCGTGCCCGAGGAGCTGAGCGGCGAGGGCATCGAAGTGGGCGTGCTCGACGCCTTCCGCGCCGCGCTCGCGCAGGCCGAGCAGCTCGGCGCGCAGATCAGCGAGGTGCGTCTACCGCACGCCCCGCACGGGCTGTCCGCCTACTACGTGATCGCACCCGCAGAGGCATCCTCGAACCTCGCGCGCTTTGACGGGGTGCGCTACGGGTTGCGCGCTGAGGACCCCATCGACCTGCTCGACATGTACACGCGCACCCGCCACGACGGCTTCGGCGCGGAGGTCAAGCGGCGCATCATGCTCGGCACCTACGCGCTGTCCTCCGGTTACTACGACGCCTACTACGGCCGCGCTCAGCGCGTGCGCACGAAGATCTCAGAGGACTTCCGCACGGCGTTCGAGCACGTCGACCTGATCGTCACGCCGACCGCGCCCACCGTCGCGTTCAAGCTCGGCGAGAAGACCGCCGACCCGCTCGCGATGTACCTCAACGACTTCTGCACCGTACCGATGTCGCTCGCCGGCATCCCCGCCATTTCCATCCCGTGCGGGCTCTCCCAAGGCTTGCCTGTGGGCCTGCAGATCGCCGGCCCCGCGTTCAGCGAGAACCGCGTGCTCGACGCCGCATACGCGCTCGAGCAGAGCATCGGCTTTGACGGGACGACCGCTCGTGTCTGAGTCACTGCGAACGCCGCAGCCGCCGACAGGCGGCTCCCTTAAGAAGACGTCACCTATGAGCCCGTCATCGGCCTCGAGATCCACGTGCAGCTCGCGACTGCCACGAAGATGTTCTGCGGCTGCAAGCTTTCCTTCGGCGAGCCGCCCAACACGCACACGTGCCCCGTCTGCCTGGGGCTGCCCGGCAGCCTACCCGTCGCCAACGCGCGCGCCGTGCACTTCGGCCTGATGATCGGCCTCGCGCTCGGCTCACAGCTCGCGCCGCGCTCGATCTTTCACCGCAAGAACTACTTCTATCCCGACCTCCCCAAGGGTTATCAGATCTCCCAGTACGACGAGCCGCTGTGCCGCGGCGGGCGGCTGGGGGACGTGCGCATCCACCGCGTGCACCTCGAGGAGGACGCCGCCAAGCTGATCCACCTCGGCGCAAGCGGTCGCATCCACGGCTCCGACGTGAGCATCGTCGACTTCAACCGCGGCGGCACGCCGCTCGCCGAGATCGTCACCGAGCCCGACGTGCGCTCGCCCGAGCAGGCAAGCGAGTGGCTGAAGCTGCTGCGCACGACGCTCCGCCAGCTCGGCGTCTCAGACGTCAACATGGAGGAGGGCTCGCTGCGCTGCGACGCCAACATCTCGCTGCGCCCCGTCGGCGCCAGCGAGCTCGGCGTCAAGACCGAGCTGAAGAACATGAACTCCTTCCGCTTTATCGAGCGCGGGATCAGGGCCGAGATCGCGCGCCAGGACAAGCTCCTGCGTGCAGGCGGCCAGGTCGTCCAGGAGACGCTGCACTTCGACCCCGCCTCCGGCGCCATCACCTCGCTGCGCTCCAAGGAGGAGGCCCACGACTACCGCTACTTCCCCGAGCCCGACCTCCTGCCTGTCGCAATCGACGAGCAGATGCTCGAGGACGCCCGTGCGGCCATGTCCGAGCTGCCAGTCGAGCGCGCCGAGCGGCTGGCGCGCGAGCGTGGACTGAGCGCTGAGAGCGCGCAGCTGCTCGCGTTCCGCGGCGAGCTCGGCGATTACTTCGAGGCGGCGCTCGCCGCCGGCGGCGCATCGTCCTTGGCGGGGGAGGGGGTCCCCGCGCCGCCTGCGCAGGCGCTCGCCAACTGGGTCACCGGCGAGCTGCTCTCCCGACTGCAGGACGGCGAACGGGCGGGCGGGGATCTATTTTCATCGCGGGTCAGCCCACAGGCGCTCGCGCAGCTCGTGGGGCTCGTCGACGCCAAGCGCATCAGCGTCGGCGCCGCCAGGCAGGTGCTCGACAGGCTTGTTGCCGAGGGCGGCGAGCCGCAGGCGATTGTCGACGCCGAGGGTCTCGCCGCGATGGACGGTGGCGGCGAGGAGCTCGCCGCGATCGTCGCCGCCGCGATCGACGCCAACGCCGACGCCGCGCAGCGCGTGCGCGACGGTAACGCCAAGGCGATCGGCCCGATCGTCGGAGCCGTCATGCGCGAGACCAAGGGACGCGCCGACGGCACCGAGGTCGCGCGCCTGATCCACGAGCAGCTCGGCGTGTGATCCGAGAGCAGCTCGGGCGCGCGATCCATGAGCGGCTGGGGCGCGTCGACCATAAGCAGCCGGGGCGCGTGATCCTTTCGACGAACGCCGTATAGCGATGGTTATACGGCGTTCTCGTCGTAGTCGATCCCATCACTTAGAAGACCGCCGCGCGCCACATTTTGGACTTCGGGCCAAAGGCACGGCGCGTCCGTCGCGCCAATATGCTCACCATGAACCGGTCAGCAGCCAACTCAAACGTTTCATCTCCTCGGCGGTTCATCCTGCTGCCCGAGGAACCGGTGGATGCTCCTCACCACGGTCCACGTATCCGCCGCTACCGGCTCTCGAGCTTGGGGCAGGGTGCGGGGTGCCGACGCGCAGGTCTCTCCAGTGTCGATCTCGCGACGGCAAGGATCGCTCGCGAATCCGGTCGGCTGGGTCGCATGTAGTGATCCCTCCGCAGCGACCAACGCCGGCTTCCCTCGGCCGGCGACATGGCGGTGTGGCCGGGCAGGGGTAGTAGGTCCTGCCCGGCCGCGCTACCATCAACAGGGTTCACATGAACGAGTCGTCGTCGAGATCCTTCGGTAGGACTGCGCTGGCAGCGCTGGTGTTCCTCGTGGCCGCATGGCTGCTGCTCGGGGTAATCGTCCACGTCCTCTCGTTCCTGTTCAGCACGGTGCTGTTGGTTGTCGCGGTGGTCGCCGTCATCTGGGCCCTGCGAATACTGCTCTAGGCGGACGGGAACCCGCCCGCACCATGGCCTACGTTCTCATCGCCGTCGGTTTCGGGCTCTCCGGTGGGATCATCGGCAAGCTCAAGGGCAGCTCGTTCCTGCTGTGGTTCCTCATCTCCGGAGCCGTCCCGTTCCTCGGCCTGTTCGCGGCGATCGCCTACCGCGTCGAGCGCGACGAGCTGCGCCGCCAGTGCCCCAACTGCGGGCGCGTGACAAAGATCTACGACGCGCTGTGCACGCGCTGCGGGACCGAGCTGGAGTTCCCCGACGTCGCGATCGCTCCCGAATCGTGGGTTCGCGTCCCGGCCGACTGAATCGAAGGACCCGCGCAGCTGGCCATAGCGCCTCGCGGTGGGCTGGCCAGCAATCGCCAAGGACACGTATTCGGCTGCCCTAAGCCGTATTCGGCTGGCCTAAGCCGGTCGCTGGCATAGGCTGTTCGCAGCGATGAGCACACAGGTGAAGACGGCGCCCGCCTCCGAGGACTCGCCGCTCGCGCGGTTGATCCACCGCGCGGGCTTTGCCGACGAGCGCGACTTCGTGCTGCGCGTCGTGCAGCCGGCGCTCGTGGGCATGATCGATGGCACCGTCTCCTCGCTGGCGCCGATCTTCGCGGCGGCGATCGCCTCTAGCTCGCACACAGCATTGCTCGTCGGCTTTTCCACCGCCCTCGGCGCCGGCGTGAGCATGGGTTGGTCGGAGGCGCTGTCGGACACCGGCGAACAGACCGGCCGCGGCTCGGCGCTTGTGCGCGGTGCAATTACCGGCGGCATGACCACGCTCGGCGGCATCTTCCACACGCTCCCGTTCCTGATCTCCAATGTCAACAAAGCGCTGCTCGTCGCGGGCTGCGTCGTCGCGTTCGAGCTGTTCGCGATCGCCTGGGTCAGGCAGCGCTTCCTGGAAGTCTCGCTGCGCTCGTCATTGCTTGTGGTGACCGTCGGCGGAGCCATTGTCTTGGCTATAGGCGTCGGAATCGGCTCCTCTTAGCGTTTCCAGCCGGCCTTAAAGCCGCTGGTACACTGGTTTTTTCCTCAAATTAAAAGGAAGGAGGCGGCGAGATGCGGGCTGTTGATGCCTTGATGGAATGTCTGAAGGCGGAGGGCGTGGACGTCGTCTTCGGCCTGCCCGGCGGCGCCAACCTTCCGACGTACGACGCGTTCGTGAACGGCGGCATCCGCCACATCCTCGTCCGCCACGAGGCCGGCGGCGGGCACGCGGCGGAGGGCTACGCGAAGGCGACGGGCAAGGTCGGCGTGGCGTTCGCGACGAGCGGCCCGGGCGCGACCAACCTGATCACGCCGATCTGCGACGCGATGATGGACTCGGTTCCGTGCGTGTTCATCACCGGCCAGGTGCGCACGGAGCTGCTCGGCACCGACGGCTTTCAGGAGGCGGACACGATCGGCATCACGATGCCGGTGGTCAAGCACTCGTTCATGATCCAGCACCCGCAGGAGCTCCCGCGGGCGATCCACGAGGCCTTCTACATCGCGCGCTCCGGCCGCCCTGGCCCGGTGCTGGTTGACATCCCGCAGGACCTATCGCGCGCGGAGATCGACTACGAGCCGGTCACCGACGTGCACCTGCCCGGCTATCAGCCGAAGATCGAGGGCAACCAGAAGCAGATCCGCCAGGCGGCGAAGGCGCTGGCGGCGGCACAGCGCCCAGTGATCTACGCGGGCGGCGGCGTGGTCAACGCCAACGGCGCCGCGGAGCTGACCGAGTTCGCGACCTCCGACCGCTTTCCGGTGACGTGCACGCTGATGGGTCTCGGCGCGTTTTCGGCCACGGTGGAGGGAGCGGGCGGGCGTGAACCAAATCCCCAGTGGTTGGGCATGCTCGGGATGCACGGCACGCGCGCGGCCAACTACGCGATGGACGAGGCGGACCTGATCTGCGCGGTGGGCGCGCGCTTCGATGACCGCATCACGGGCAAGCTCTCGGAGTTCGCGCCGCGCGCGAAGTTCATCCACATCGACGTCGACCCGGCGGAGATCTCCAAGAACGTGCCCGCGCACATCCCGATCGTGGGCGACGCGCGCAACGTGCTGGCGAAGCTCGTGATCGAGTACCGCGCGATCGGCGCGGACCCGGCGCGGCTGGATGCGTGGTGGAGCAGGATCGACGGCTGGAAAGCCAAGTACCCGCTCGGCTACGAGGACACGACCGACGCGGAGATCAAGCCGCAGTACATGATCAGAGCGCTCTATGAGGCTACCGGCGGTGAGGCGATCATCACGAGCGACGTCGGTCAGCACCAGATGTGGACGGCACAGCTTTACGACTTCCCGGCGCCGCGACGATGGATCAACTCGGGCGGCCTCGGCACGATGGGCTTCGGGCTACCCGCGGCGATGGGCGCGGCGGTTGGCTGCCCCGATCGCCTGGTGTGCTGCGTGGCGGGCGACGGCTCGGTGCAGATGAACGCGCAGGAGCTGGCGACGTGCGCGCAGAACAACATCCCGATCAAGGTGTTCATCATGAACAACGGCTACCTCGGCATGGTCCGCCAGTGGCAGGAGCTGTTCTGGGACGGCAAATACAGCCACGTCGACATGGGCGAGTTCCCCGACTTCGTCAAGCTCGCCGAGGCATATGGCGTGACGGGTATGCGCTTCACCGACAAGCACACGCTCGTGGAGGACATCAAGCGCGCGATCGCCGTCGAGGGCCCGGTGCTCGTCGACGTGCGCGTCACCCGCGAGGAGAACACCTACCCGATGATCCCCGCCGGCATGGCCGCACGCGAGATGGTGGGGTGAGCGTCATGGGAGAGCCCGGAACGAAGGAGCCTCTAAGCCTGGAGGAGCTGGAAGCGTCGACGAACATGCGCACGGGCCGCAAGCACGTGCTGTCGATTCTCGTCGAAAACAAGTCCGGTGTCCTGACCAGGATCGCCGGCCTGTTCGCCAGGCGCGGCTTCAACATCTCGACGCTGACGGTAGGGCCGACGGAGGACGTGCAGATCTCGCGCGTGACGCTGACGGTCGACGGCGCGCTGCACCCGATCGACCAGGTGACCAAGCAACTGCACAAGCTGGTCAACGTGCTGAAGATCCGCGACCTGGAGCCGGCCGACACGGTCGCGCGCGAGCTCGCGCTGTTCAAGGTTTCAGCCGACGGTACGCAGCGCGGCGAGCTGATGCAGATCGCGGAGATCTTCCGCGGTAAGGTCGTCGACGTGACCAAGCGCGCGGTGATTATCGAGGTGACGGGCACGACGGACAAGATCGAGGCGTTCGAGACGATGGTGCGCCCGTTCGGCTTGATCGAGATGATGCGCACGGGCGAGATCGCGATCTCGCGTGGGCGAACCGAGACCTAGTGTCGCGGGTCGCCTAGAACCAGCGTGCACACGGACGACGATTTTCCGGGAGGCACGCTCGCGAGTCCCCACTACAGCCCGGCCGGCGCCGGCCACCACACTTTTGCGTTGAGCGCGGAGGACAGCGCGCGGCTGGCGGCGCGGTTGGCGCTAGCGGTCCGGCGCGCGCGTCGCGCGGGTGGGGGGGTGCTGGCGACGATCTCGCTGCCGCTCGCACCAGACGTCGACCCCTCGGCGGTCGTATGCGCCTCGCGGCGCCCCGGCGAGCGCTGGTTCGTCTTCGAGCAGCCCGACCGCGGTCGCGCCGCGCTGGCGGCGCTGGGGGAGGCGACGAGCCTGCAGGCGTCCGGCAAGGAACGCTTCGCGACGGTCGCAGACCGCTGGCGGGCGCTATCCGCAGCGGCCGTATCCGCGCCGGCGGATGAGCACGCAGGCTCCGGGCCGGTGGCCGTCGGCGGCTTCGCGTTCGCGCCGGATGGCGGCGCAGCGCCGCACTGGCGCGGCTTTGAGCCGGCGTCGCTAACCGTGCCGGAGGTCGCGCTCGTACGCAGTGAACGCCGCGGCGAGACCACAGTGCGGATGACGCTCGCCGCGCTGGCGTCACCCGACGATGTGCCCGAGGAGCTGCTCGCGCGCCTGCAACGCCGCGTGACGGAGCTGCACAAGGCGCCGCTGCCGCTGCTCGACCCCGCACCCACGGGGCGCTTCCAGGTCTCGAGCGCAATGCCCCCGGAGCACTACGAGCAGGCGGTCGAGCGCGCCACGGAGCTGATCGGCGACGGTCGGCTCGAGAAGATCGTGCTCGCGCGCGAAGTGCAGGTGCACGCGGGTGGAGGGGCTCGCATCTATGACCCGGCGGCGGTGTTCGGCGTGCTACGCGAGGAGTTCCCCGCGTGCTTCGTGTTCTGCGTCGGGCGCGGCGATGCGACGCTGGTCGCGGCGAGCCCCGAGTTGCTCGTGCGCCGCGAGGGACACCGCGTGAGCACGCTCGCGCTCGCCGGCTCGACGCGGCGCAGCGCCGACCCCGCCGTCGACAGCCATCTCGGCGAGCAACTGCTGCGCGATGAGAGCTACCGCGAGGAGCACGCGATCGTCGCGCGGCGGATCGAGCGGCTGCTGCGTCCACACGCGATCTGGGTCGCCGCCGCACCCGAGCCCGAGCTTGTCAGGATCGCCAACATCCAGCACCTGGCGACGCCGATCCGCGCGCAGCTAGCGGCGCCGATGGAGGCGCTCGAGCTGGCGGGGCTGATGCACCCGACACCTGCGGTCGGCGGCGAGCCGCTGCGCGCCGCCGCGCCACTGATCCCGGCGCTCGAGGGACTTGACCGCGGCTGGTACACCGGCCCTGTTGGCTGGACCGACGCGACCGGCGACGGCGAGTTTTGTGTCGCGCTGCGCTGTGCCTTG
This sequence comes from uncultured Solirubrobacteraceae bacterium, assembly GCA_963735615.1. Lineage (GTDB taxonomy): Bacteria > Actinomycetota > Thermoleophilia > Solirubrobacterales > Solirubrobacteraceae > Palsa-744. The sequence goes on along the minus strand of CAVTLO010000001.1, from coordinate 38,222 downwards.
CTGCGCGAGAACGTCGCGCGCTGCTACGCCGGCAATGGCATCGTGCGCGGCTCCGATCCCGCCGCCGAGCTGGCGGAGACGGAGGTAAAGCTGCAAGCGCTGCTGCCGCTGTTGGCGGGGTGAGCTTCGCTCAGCGGCGCCTAGCGGCGTCCTCGTTCGCTCGCGTGCAAGCTCGCCACGCTCGCTGCGTCCTTGCCATGCTTGCCAGCGAAGCTCAGCCGGGCGTGCCCAATAGTCAGAAACAATCTGGCTACGGGTATCAGGTTTTTCACATCTCTGGCTGTCTGAGACGTATCATCTGATCACCGTTGCGCTGACAGTCGAACGCGTTCCCCTAGGGACGGCCAGTGGGCACTCGAGGCGCGCGAGCTCTCGGTCCTCACCACAACCGCATAGGGAGGTTTGCCATGAGTCCGGCCGTGCCTACGTCGACTCCGCCACGATTTGGCCAGGGAGCGATCGCGACAGCGCTGAATCTCGGGCCGCTTGCGTCGTTGCCCGGGAGTTGGCGAGGGCCCGGGTTCAATGTGATGTGGCGTCCCGACAACGGCAAGAACCCCGCGTTCGACAACATCCACCGCTTTCTCGAGCTCAACCTGACGAACGACTCGTTCGACTTTCGTGTGATCCCGGGTGTGGTGCCAAACCGTGGCGCCGGGGAACAGCAAGACCTCAGCCTCTACGGGCTGCACTACCTGCAGCGGGTCAGCGATGCTGATGTACCGCCGGTCACGACCGCCGGCGAGGCGCTGCACATCGAGCCGGGCCTGTTCATGAACGTACCCGCTAGCGAAAACCACAAAGCTCCCACGATCGTGCGCATGGGCAGCATCCCACATGGGGTCACCGTGCTGATGCAGGGGCCGACCCCTAGCACCGTGCCGGTTGACGGGGCGCCGCACATACCTCCGATCTATCCGCTCGAACAGCTTCCGGAATTCACTCCCGAAAAACCCGCGCCGGGGGAGCCCAACAAAAACCCCCCGATCGAGGGCCTGGGCATAATGCCGGTTGATGTCCCGACGCCCGCGCTGCAGCCCCCGCCGCCGCTGAAACACGTGAAAAGCAAACAGCATGAAGTCGCGGAGGTCGTCATCGAAAATGACAATCCCGGGAAGACCAACGGTCCGTTTCCAACGGAGTTCCAGGACTACATCGAAAACCCGAACAAGGTGTTGACAGATGCGATCGCCGGCCAGGAAATCCTCGGCTCGATCACCATCGAGCTCAACACCGAAGAAGTGGAAGACTCGATCGGGAACATCCCCTTCCTGGGAGCTCCGAAGGAACAGGGGGCGCCCAAACCGGCGAACAACGCCTTCGTCCAGTCGGCGCGAGCGACCTTCTGGATCGAGTGGGTACGGATCCCTAGCGGGAAGAGCGGACGGCCAGGGGCCAAAAACGTCCCCGACCCGGCCCACCAGATCGAGCCGTATCTCGGCGAACCGACGTATCTGCAGCTGCAGTACTCCCAGTCGGTGATCCTGGTCTTCAACGAAGTCCTCTGGCCGCACATCACGGTGGCGACGCTGACGCTCAGCGCTGGGTAGTCGCGCAGCCGGCGACCGTCCCCTCAGCCGATGAGGATCGGGGAGCTGTAGTTGGACACGTGTGCGCCGGCCGGGACTTGGATCAGCGCGCGGTAGAGGCCGCCTCTGCGGACCCGTACGACGCGGCTAAAGCGCGAGACGGTCGCGGTGCCGGCTTTCACGGAGGTCCCGCCCTCGTTCACGGACCTGTGGCCGGGCCGCAGCAGCTGGAAGCCGACGAGCGCGCCGACCTCCGCGGGGGCGACCGTTCCGTACAGGCGCACGAAGCCGGGACGGCCGACTGAGCGCGCGTGGAAGGAGACGCGCACCGCCACGTTCTCGAGCACCACCGCGCTGAGTACTTCTGGCTTGCCGACCGTCGCCACACGTAGCTGCGCGTTTTCCAGCAGGCCGAGGAACGGGAACGAGAAGCCGCCGGCGGTGTTCGTTACCTCCGGGTTGCCGACGGTCTTGAAGCCGCCCAGGTAGGGATAGGGGTTGGCCTGCAGGACGATCTCGTGGTTGGCCGACCCCGTCCCGGACAGCGTGCCCGCGACCACGAAGGTGTCTCCGAAGACGACTGGGTTAGGGACGCCAGTGATGGCCACCGATAGGGGGATCTTTGGCGTGGTGAACGTGCGGTCGTTGCCCTTCGTCGTTCCCGCGGGGCTGGTCGCGACGACCCGGTAGTGGTAGGTCGTGAATGGCTGCAGGCCGCTAATGGGCTGACTCACCTTGATCGTTGTCGTTCCGTGTCCCGCTGGCGAGAGCGGTGTCTGGGAGCCGTAGGCGCGGGTGGGTCCGTACTGGAAGACGTAGTTAGTTTCCTGGCCCCGAGGGTCGACCGAGCCGTCGAGGACAGCGGCGGAAAAGGTCACGTTCGCGGCCCCCCCGCTGCTTACGCCGGGTGCGGCGGGCGAAGCGGCCTGCCCGCCGGCGGCCGGGAGCGCGAAGACGAGAGCGAACACCAACAAGACGAGCACAGATCTGCGAGACATGAGAAACCTCCTTGAGTGACTGCTGCCCCGCCTCGCGGCGTGCCAAACGGCCCTCGTAGCACTGCGGATCGAAAGCAGAACGACGACCACACCGAGTCGGACGGCGTCGCAACAGGCATCGGCGGCCTGAGCTACGCCAGCACCTCCTGACGCTCGATCGCGGACTCAAGCCTGAGCGCGGCGAGCTCCAGGTCGGTCTCCCCGGGAGCGACGTCGAGCTCCGCGTGAACGTCCGGACCAAAGACGCTCATCATCAGCTCGGCAGCCGCGATCAGCGTCCTGGCCTCGTGAACGCTCAACTCCACGTGGATCGTGTGATCGCTCATTGGCGAGCCTCCACGTCCGGGCGCGCGGCACCGCAACCTACCGATGCTGATCTGCTAACGGACGAAACTTGGGGCACTGTGACCTCCATCGGCTCGCGGGAGCAACGCCGGAAGTCAGCTCGTGATGCCCGCCCCCAAGGGGCCGACCGCAGTAATGCCCTCCTCCTTCCAGGCTAGCGCAACGACGCGCGGATGTCGCGCGCGTGGCCGGCAGTGCCTCAGGCGCGAGACGGCGACGGCGCGTGAGCCTCGAGCTCGTCGTCGCCGAGGAGGTCGGTGGGGGCGAGGATGAACACCTCGCACATCAGATCGGGATGTTGCTGGTTTCCGCTCATGAACCCGATCACACTACGCCCGGTCGCCGCTTCGATGACCTCGGTGAAGCGGCCGCGCATGACCTCCTGAAACTCCATGCGCTGCTGGATCACCGCGGTCCCCCGCCCGCCCTCGAGCAGCGTCTGCTCAACCCGCGAGAAGCCACCTCGCAAGACGCACACGACGAGGTCGTCCTCGTAGTAGGACTTCGCGCGGGTCGGCCCGCGCCCGTAGAATTCCTTCAGCAGCGCGACCATGCCATCCGAGATGGCTGTGAGCACGTCCCCATGGATGCTCGGTGTACTTTGCTGGTTCATCGGTGGTCTGCGGATCGCTGGATGTTGTCGGCGATCATAGCCAGATAGCGCTACGGTGAGGGTTGATCGCTCGTCGGGTTATCGCCCTTCGCCTCGCGCGCGAACCCGACCGGAGGACGAGAGAGTAGGCCAGCATGTCGGCCGTATGGGGGCGTCGTCCGCTGATTGGCGATGAGCTGCTGTTCGCCGTGACCGAAGCGATGGTCGTGTTGCACCAGCGCTACTACCACCGCACGCCCGTGAGCGCCAAGACCCAGATGCTCGGCGACGATCTCCTCGCGTGTGTGCTCGGCGGGGTCTACACCGACGTCGAGAAGACGATGATCGAGCTCCAGCGCTCCACCGTCGTGCAGGAGACGCGTAGCGCGTTCCAAAACGCGATGCAGCAGAAGTTCATCGACCAGGTGGAGCAGCTCTCAGGTCGCGACGTCCTGGCCTTCATCTCAAACCAGCACGTCGGCCCCGACATGGAGATCGAGCTGTTCATGCTGGCGCCCCCGACCTGACGGATCGAGGGTCACGCCGCGAGTGCCCGCGACACGGCGCTCCAGACGCCACGATGCAGTGTCACGTTGCGCGCACGGTCGCTCATGACCTGCACCACCGTCGAGCCGACCTCGGGGGCGAGCGCTCGCTCCAGCGCCATGCGCAACTCGGCGGTGCTGGCCACCTGCTCATGCGCCAACCCATACAGCGCGGCGGCCTTTGCGAAGTCGAGGCCGGTCGGCGTGGCGATATGGCGTGTGTAGATGTCCTCGCCGTCGAGTTGCTCGCCCGACGTCTCTGACGCCGCCGCACGGTCCGCGGCCTCGTGCCAGCCGGCGTCGACGTTAGGTGTGCGCGCCATGCTCGCGGCCGAGACCGCGAGGAAGTCAAAGATGCCACCGCCGCCGTTGTCGAGCAGCACGATCGTCAGTTTCAGGCCGAGCCGCGTCGCGGCCAGCAGGCCGCCGATGTCATACGCGAGCGCGACGTCGCCGATCAACAGCACAACGGGATCGGGGCCGTCGGCGGCTGCGCCGAACGCCGAGGAGACTGTGCCGTCGATGCCGTTGGCGCCGCGATTGCACAGCACACGCGGCGGGTCCGGGCGCACTGGCCAGAACGTCTCGATGTCGCGCACGGGCATCGAGGAGGCGACGAACAGCGTCGCCTCTGCCGGCAGCAGCACGCCGAGCTCGGCGGCCACCACAGGCTCAGAGAGCTCGCCGCCGCCGAGCACCCCGACGATCGCCTCCGCGGCGCGCTCGTCGGCACTGCGCCAAGTGGCAAGCCAGTCCTCATCCGCGGGTGCGCGCGCGACGGCCTTGCTCGTAAGCGACGCGGTCAGCCGCGTCAGCGCCGTGGCGGGCTCGAGCGCGAACGAGTCGCTCAGCACCGACGCGGGGTCCTGCCACGCGTCCTCGGGATCGAGCGCCACCTGCCGCGCGTCGCCCAGCCTCGCCAGCCAGCCGCGCAGTGGCTTTGACACCGGCAGGTCGCCGACCCGCAGGACCAGGTCGGGCGCCAGCGAGGCGGCGAAGCGCTCGTCGCGCAGCAGCGCGTCATAGTGGGCGATCGCAGCCTCGCCACGGCGGGCGCCCGACAGCGGGTCGGCCAGCAGCGGCCAGCCGGCAGCCTGTGCGAAGGCGCTCGCTGCGGCCCCGAGATCCGTCTGTCGCTCATGGCGCCCGGCGACGAGCACGCCGCGACGCGCGCCGGCCACCAGCTCCAACAGGGTCGTCGCCGGCGTGGCCGACTCCGGGTCGACGCTCACCGCCCGGCCATCGTCGAGCCGTGGATGCCATGGCGCCCGTACCCGGCGCACGTACGGCGCTCCATCGCCTCGCGCCGTCCGATCCTCGGGCAGCTCCTGCTCGCTGACGAGCGGCTCGCGCAGCGGGAAGTTCAGGTGCACTGCGCCGGGGCTGCCATCGAGCGCCGTCCAGTAAGCGCGGCAGGCGAGCGTGCGTATCCAGCGCAGTTGCTCCACGCCCGCCTCGTGCACGGCGACCTCGACGAACCACTTGGCGGCATCGCCAAACAGCTTGAGCTGGTCGATCGCCTGCCCGGCGCCGTTCCCGCGCAGCTCCGCCGGGCGGTCGGCGGTAAGCAGCAGCAGCGGCACGCGCGCCTCGCGCGCCTCGATCGTCGCCGGCAGGAGCTCGGCGGCGGCGGTGCCCGACGTGCAGGCGACCGCCACGGGCAGGCCCGAGGCCTTGGCCAGCCCGAGCGCAAAGAACCCCGCGCAGCGCTCATCCACATGCGAGAAGCAGCGCACGCGTGGCTCGCGCGTGAGCGACAGCACAAGCGGCGCGCTGCGCGATCCGGGCGAGGTGCACGCCGCGCGCATGCCGCAGCGCGCCAGCTCGTCCACGAACGCTCGCAGCAGCGCGTACATGTCGGTGGTCGGGGTCATAGGATCCTCAGATGCCGGAGAGCGTCGTCCTGCTGCACGGGTTCAGCGGCACGCGCCGCACTTGGGACGGTGTGATCGCGGCGCTGGAGGGCGAACGCTACCGGCCGCTGGCGCTCGACCTGCCGGGGCATGGCGACGCCGCCGACGCCGAGCGCCCGATCACGTTCGCGCGATGCACCGCCGATGTGCTCGCGCGCAGCCCCCAGCGCTTCGTGCTGTGCGGCTACTCGCTCGGCGGACGCGTGGCGCTGCACGTGGCGCTGGCCGCGCCGGAGCGCGTGTCGCGGCTGGTACTAGTCTCATGCAGCGCGGGCATCTCCGGCGATGCCGAGCGCGCCGAGCGCCGGCGCGCGGACCGCGCGCTCGCCGACGAGCTGGAACGGCTGCCGTTCGAGGATTTCATCGAGCGCTGGCGCGCGCAGCCGCTGTTCGCCTGCGAGCCGCCCGAGGTCGGCGCGCTGGCGCGCGCCGACCAGCGCCGTAACCGCCCCGATGCGCTCGCCGCCGTGCTGTGCGGCATCGGCACCGGGGAGATGCAGCCACTGTGGGATCGCCTCGGCGAGCTCAGCATGCCCGTCACAGTGATCGTCGGCGAGCGCGATCAGAAGTTCCGTGGGCTCGGGCGGCGCATGGTCGAGCTGCTGCCCGACGCCGAGCTGGTCGTGCTCGCCGGCGGGCACGGCCTACCGCTGGAAAATCCGCAGGGCGTAGCCGGCGCGCTTGCGGCCGACGCGGCGATTCGGTGACGTCGAGGAGCTCGTCGTGTGCGCCTTGATCGCCGCCTAAAACAGCTCGACGCCGAGGCCAGGCGCGAGCGGAACGGCAATCGCTCCGTGGTGGGCGCCTAGCGGGCTGTGGAGGTCGGCGAACATGTCAAGCGTGGCCAGCCCGCAGTGTGGCATCGGCCCGCGTGAGGCGAGCGCGGCGGCCGCGTGCAGCGCCGCCGCCACGCCGAGAGGTCCGTCGAGCGTCGAGGCGAGGTAGACCTCGGCGCCGGTGGCCCGCACGAGCGCCGCTGCCGCCAGCAGGCCGGCGATCCCGCCGCATCGGGAGATCTTCAGGCAGACCGCGTCGGCCACGCCCGCCGTCAGGGCTCCGTGCTCGCCGGCGGTCTCGTCGATCGAGACCCGCACCGCCACGCGCGCGCGGATCTCGCGGACGGCGTGCAGCCCATGCGCCGGCTCCTCCACCAGCTCAAGGCCGGCGGGGGAGAGCGCTTCGATCGCGGCGACCGCCTGCTCGACGCTCCACGCGCCGTTGGCGTCCAGGCGCAGCGCCACCCGCGGGCCAGCGGCGGCGCGGGTGGCGGCGACGCGAGCGGCGTCGTCGCCGATGCCGACCTTCAGCTTCAGGCAGCCGAAGCCTGCGCGCACCGCCGCGGCTGCCTGCTCGGCCGCGCCCGCTCGATCGAGCGCCGTCAGCGTGGCGTTGACGGGCACGTGCGTCGCGGCGTCGTCGCTCAACAGCGCCGCGACCGGCTTGCCCGCGCGGCGACCGGCGCGGTCCCACAGAGCCAGGTCGATCGCCGCGAGCGCTTGGGGGAGATCCTCCACCTCGCGACAGGCATCGATCAGCTGCGCGCCGCCCAAACCATCGGATCTGGCCAGCACGGGCGCATAGCGCTCGAGCGCATCGTGCACGCGCGCGATGCTCACCCCGTCATAGGCCTCCAGCGGCGCGGCTTCGCCGTAGCCGCGCACGCCGTCCTCGTCGCTTAGCGCTACCAGCACGAGCTCCCGCTCGCTGACGGCGCCATAGGAGCTCTGTAGCGGCGTGCGCAGCCTCAGCGTCCGGCGCTCGAGCTCGAGCTTCATCCGCCGATACCGCCGCTCGCGAGGATGCCAGCGGCGAACAGCAGGCAGAAGCCGAGCTGCAACGCCCCCGTGCGCGCCAGCGCGCCGTTGAGCGCTGGACCATCGGTGCGCGTGCGAACCACGCGCACGAGTCGCATAGCAAGCGGTATGACCGCCCATGGCAAGAGCAGCCAGGCGCTCATCGACCCGAACGCCCACGGCAACGGCGCGGTCAAGAACGCGACTGCCACCATCGCTGAGTACAGCGTGCGGGTACGCGCACGGCCGAGGCGCACGGCCAGCGTGCGCTTGCCCGCGCGCCGGTCGGTCTCGAGGTCGCGCACGTTGTTGACGACCAGGATCGCGCTCGCCAGTAGTCCGACGGGCACCGCGCACACGAACGCCTGCCACGGCAGCTGCTGCACCTGCACGAAGTAGGAGCCGGTGACCGCGACGACGCCGAAGAACAGGAACACGAACACCTCACCCAGGCCCTCATATCCATACGGCCGCGGTCCGCCGGTGTAGAGGACTCCGGCGAGGATCGACGCGGCGCCGACCGCCAGCAGCTCCGGTCCGGCGACGGCGACCAGGTAGCCGCCGCACGCCACCGCGAGGCCGAAAGTCACATACGTCGCCAGCAGCACCTGGCTGGGGGGCACCAGGCCGCCGGCCGTCACCCTGACCGGGCCGAGGCGGTCCTCGGTGTCGGCACCGCGGCGCGCGTCAGAGTAGTCGTTTGAGAGGTTGGTACCGACCTGAATGAAGACCGCGCCGAGCAACGCGGCGACGAACGCGAGCGGGTGGAAGTGGTTTGCGCCGAGCGCGAGCGAGGTGCCGACAAGCACCGGCGCCACCGCGGCCGGGAGCGTGCGGACGCGGGCCGCCATCACCCAGATGCGAACTGCGCTCAACGGGCTGCGCTCACGCCATCAGGCTCGCTTGGGAAACCGCGAGAAGTCCGGCTTGCGCTTCTCGCGGTAGGCGTCCCTGCCCTCCCGTGCCTCCTCGCTGCCGTAGAACAGCAGGTTTGCGTCGTGCGCGAGCTGCTGAATCCCCGTCAGCCCGTCTTCGGCCGCGTTGAAGCTCGCCTTCAGCAGTCGCAGCGCGAACGGCGAGAGCGCGAGCATCTCCTCACACCACGCGACCGTCTCCTGCTCCAGGTGCTCCAGCGGCACGACGGCGTTCACAAGACCCATCTCCAGCGCCTGCTGCGCGGTGTACTGGCGGCACAGGAACCAGATCTCCTTGGCCTTCTTCGGCCCGACGAGGTTCGCCAACAGGCCCGCACCAAAGCCGCCGTCGAAGGAGCCCACCTTCGGGCCGACCTGGCCAAAGCGCGCGTTCTCCGCGGCGATCGTCAGGTCGCACACGAGATGCAGCACGTGTCCGCCGCCGATCGCGTAGCCGGCGACCATCGCCACCACGGGCTTCGGCAGCCTGCGGATCTGGACGTGCAGGTCGGTGACGTGGAAGCGGCCGATGCCAGCGCGGCCGGCATCGTCGTCGTTCAGGTAGCCCGAGTCGCCACGTACGCGCTGGTCGCCGCCTGCGCAGAACGCGTCAGCGCCCTCGCCAGTGAGGACGATCACGCCGATCTCGGTGTCCTCGCGCGCGTCCTCGAGCGCCCGGGAGATCTCGATGATCGTGCGCGGGCGAAACGCGTTTCGGACCTCCGGACGGGCGATCGTGATCTTCGCGATCCCGGCGTGCGGCGCGACGGACTTCTCGTAGCGGATGTCGGCAAAGTCGCCGTGCGCGGGCGTTGCCGATGGGTTCCAGCTGGTGTTCATCGTGCGAAGGCTAGCCTGTGCGGCATGGAGGTCGAGGCATGGCTGGATCGCGCCGCGGCGACGCGGCCCGAGCACACGGCACTGCGGACGCCCCGGGGGGACTGGTCCTATGCCCGGCTGCACGCCGCCGCGCGCTTCGGGGCCGGCGAGCTGGCCGCGCGCGGCGCCGGTCCAGGGGCGCGTGTCGCGATCGAGCTGCCAGCCGGTCTGGACTTCGCCCAGGCGCTGCACGCGTGCCTGCTGCTCGGGGCGGTCGCCGTGCCCGTCGACCTGCGCCTGTCCGCGGACGAACGCGCACACATCGCTGATGGCGCCGCGCTGCTCGTCGCTGAGCCGCTGGGGGAAGGGCCGGCGCCAGCCGCCGCTGCGCTGGCGTGCACCCACGACCTCGACACGATCGCCGTCGTGATCCACACCTCGGGGACTACCGCCGCGCCAAGGCCGGTAGAGCTCACCTACGCCAATTTCCTCTGGAGCGCGCTCGGCTCGGCTGTCGCCCTCGGCCTCGATCCCCAGGAGCGCTGGCTGTGCGCGCTGCCGCTCTCCCACGTCGGCGGGCTGTCGATCCTGCTGCGTTCGGCGATCTACGCGACGACGGCGGTCGTGCACGAGCGCTTCGAGACAGACCGCGTCCTGCACGCGCTGGACGCGGGGGAGGCGACGCTCGTGAGCCTCGTTGCGACGACGCTCGCGCGTCTGCTCGACGCTGGGCTCGAGCGCCCGCGGTCATTGCGCTGCGCGCTGACCGGGGGCGGTCCGGTACCCGCGGCGCTGCTCGCGCGCGCCCACGACGCGGGCGTGCCAGTCAGCCTCACCTACGGGCTGACTGAGAGCTGCTCGCAGGCGACGACGACGCCTGTCGCCGCGATCGGCGGCGCGCCTTCGAGTGCCGGGCCGCCGCTGTTCTGCACGCGCGTTGAGATCGCCGAGGACGGGGAGATCCTCGTGGGTGGCCCGACGATCGCCCCGGCAGCGGTCGCGGCCGATGGCTGGCTGCACACGGGCGACCTCGGCGAACTCGACGAGCGCGGCTGCCTGCGCGTGACCGGGCGCAAGGCCGACACGATCGTGAGCGGCGGTGAGAACGTCGCACCGGCCGAGGTCGAGGCAGTGCTCGAAGCGCATCCGCAGGTGCTCGAGGCGGCGGTGCTCGGCCGCGTGGATTCGCAATGGGGCGAGTCGGTGACTGCGATCGTCGTGTCGCGTACGGGCGAGGCACTCGACGTCGAGGAGCTGCACGTGCACTGCGCAGCGGCGCTGGCGCCGTACAAGGTGCCTAAGCAGTTTCTCGCCGCGACCGAGCCGCTGCCGCGCACGCGCTCGGGCAAGCTTCTGCGACGGGAGCTCAGATGAGCTTCGACGCCGAAGCGCACCGGCGGACGAGCCTGGACTCCTGGGAAGAGGCGGCGCCCGGCTGGGTGCGCCAGCAGGGGCTGCTGCGCAAGTTCGCGACCCCCGTGTCGCATTGGCTGATCGACGCGGTCATGCCGCAGCCGGGGGAGCGCGTGCTCGAACTCGCCGCCGGCCTCGGCGAGACGGGAATGCTCGTCGCAGAACTGGTCGCCCCGCTCGGCGGCGTGGTCATCTCAGACCAGGCCGAGGCGATGCTCGAAGGTGCGCGTAGCCGGGCGATCGCGCTCGGCCTCTCGAACGTCGAGTTCCAGACGCTGAACGCCGAATGGATCGATCTGCCGGTGGCGAGCGTAGACGTCGTGCTATGCCGCTGGGGTTACATGCTGATGGCCGATCCTGCCGTGGCGTTCGCGGAGACGCGACGCGTGCTGCGTCCGGGCGGGCGCGTGGCGCTCGCCGTGTGGGACACGCTGGAGAGCAACCCCTGGGCGCTGCTGCCGGCGCAGGAGCTGATCGAGCGCGGCATCGCGCCACGGCCCGACCCCGACGCGCCGCCACCGCCGGGACCGTTCGCGCTGGCCGCGCCCGGGCGCGTGCGGGAGCTGCTCGAGCAGGCCGGGTTCGTCGAGGCGCGGATCGAGGCGCTGGAGCTCCTCCGCAGCCACACGAGCTTCGCCGAGCTGTGGGAGACGACGCTCGACCTCTCGCGCAGCTTCCACGACGCGGTGCTCTCGCGCCCGGCGTCCGAGATCGCCGAGATCGAAGCGTCGCTGGCCGAGCGCTTCGCGCCTTACACCGCCGCCGACGGCACGCTTGAGATCCCCGCGCGCACGCTCGTGGCAGCCGCGAGCGCCTGAGCGCTGCCCCCGGCTGGCGCACGGCCGGGCGAGTCGCGGGAAGTTGGATAGCCTGCGGCCAATGATCTACGACGACGAAGCAGACCTCACGCTCCTCGACGGCAAGACCGTCGCAATCATCGGCTACGGCTCGCAGGGCCACGCGCACGCGCTCAACCTCAAAGACTCGGGGGTGAACGTCGTCGTCGGGCTGCGCGAGGACTCCGCCTCGGTCGCCAAGGCGCGCGAGCAGGGCCTCGAGGTGCTGCCGGTCGTCGAGGCGGCAAGCCGCGGCGATCTGGTGATGATCCTGCTCCCCGACGAGCTGCACCGCGCGGTCTGGGAAGCCGAGATCCGCGACGGGATCGCCCCCGGCAACATGCTGCTGTTCGGCCACGGCTTCTCGATTCACTACAACGAGATCGAGCCGCCCGCCGGCGTGGATGTGGCGATGGTCGCACCCAAGGGCCCGGGCCACCTCGTGCGCCGCCAGTTCACCGAAGGTAGCGGCGTGCCAGGACTGGTCGCCGTCGAGCAAGACGCGACCGGCAACGCGCGTGGGCTCGCGCTCGCGTACGCCAAGGGCATCGGCTGCACGCGCGGCGGCGTGATCGAGACGAGCTTTAAGGACGAGACCGAGACGGACCTGTTCGGCGAGCAGGCGGTGCTCTGCGGTGGCGCCTCCGAGCTCGTGCAGGCCGGTTTCGAGACCCTCGTGCAAGCGGGCTATGACCCCGAGATGGCCTACTTCGAGTGCCTGCACGAGCTCAAGCTGATCGTCGACCTGATGCACGAGAAGGGCCTCGCGGGAATGCGCTTCTCGATCTCCAACACGGCCGAGTACGGCGACTACACGCGCGGCAAGCGGGTGATCACCGACGAGACGCGCGCGGCGATGCGTCAAATCCTCAAGGAGATCCAGGACGGCGACTTCGCGCGCGAGTGGATCGCGGAGAACCGCGCCGGCCAGGAGAACTTCCTGCGCATGCGCGCCGAGCAGGCCGACACGCAGGTCGAGCACGTGGGCGCCGAGTTGCGCTCGCACATGGACTGGATCAAGCCGGCCTTCTGAGAGGCCGAACGATCGGCCACCGTGCTCGCCTACCTCTCCTGGCATCGCCCCGCGCCCGGGATCGACGCGGCCGCCTACGAGCGCGCGCTCGAGCAGTTCCATCGCTCGCTCGCGCACCGGGCGCCTAGCGGCTTCTGCCGCTCGGCGACGTTTCGCGTGCCCGAGCTACCGTGGCTTGCGTCCCCACAGAGCGCGGCGGATACGGGCGGCTACGAAGACTGGTACGTGCTCGAGGACTGGGCGGCGCTCGGCGTGCTCGAGGAGGCGGCGGTCTCGCGCGGACACGTCAGCGCCCATGACAAGGTGGCATCGCTATCTGGCGTCTCCACCGGCGCGGTCTACCGCTTCCTGGAGGGGCACGCCGGCCTGGACGAGGGATCCGTCGCAGTCTGGGTTGCGCGCGCCAGCGGCCACGAGCACCGTTCGCTCTCGGCGCTGCTTGGCGACGGCATGGACCCTGCCGTGGACGGGCTGTGGCGCCGCTGCGTCGGGCTCGGTCCCGCACCGGAGTTCTGTCTGCTCGCCTCCGAGGCCTCGGCGGGCGTCGCGCCAACGCGGCTGCCAACGGGCTGGACGGCCACGGTGCTCGCGCGCGAGGCGCTGTGGCGTGGCTGACGAGATCATCGACGCTCACCTTGACGTCCGCTAGACTCGCGTTCGTCGTCGCGACTGGCGCTCGGGTGGAGCTCACCACCGGGGAGCGGCGATCGAGCACCGCCGCGCGCCTGGGCACCCCTCACAGCACCGACGATAACCCTCGAGGTCCGACGCAGCCGAGGAGCCCACATGACGACGAGCCCCCTGACAGAGACAACGCCGCTGGTCATCCCCGACGAGCTGAGACCCGCGGACGGGCGCTTCGGCTGTGGGCCGTCGAAGGTACGCCTGCAGGCGCTCGCGCGGCTCGCCGACGAGGGTGCCGCGGTGATGGGCACCTCGCATCGCCAGAAGCCGGTGAAGGCGCTCGTCGGCGAGATCCGCGCCGGCCTGCATAGCCTGTTCTCAGCTCCCGACGGCTACGAGGTCGTGCTTGGAAACGGCGGTGCCACTGCCTTCTGGGACGCGGCCGCGTTCGGGCTCGTCGAGCGCCGCGCGGCGCACCTGACATACGGCGAGTTCTCCCAGAAGTTCGCGGCGGTGACCACCGGCGCGCCCTTTCTACAGGACCCGCTGAAGATCTCTGCAGACGCAGGCGACGCGCCCGATCCGGTGGGCATCGGCGCGGCCACAGCCGAGGCCGACGTGGACGTGCTGGCGTGGGCGCACAACGAGACCTCCACTGGCGTAATGGTCCCGGTGCTCCGCCCCGAGAGCGCTAACGGCGCGCTCGTCCTGATCGACGCCACATCGGGCGCCGGCGGGCTGCCGGTGGATGTGTCGCAGGCAGACGCCTACTACTTCGCGCCGCAGAAGGGCTTCGCCGCCGACGGTGGGCTGTGGCTGGCGCTGCTGAGCCCGGCCGCGCAGGAGCGGATCGCGGCGCTGCACGCCTCCGACCGCTGGATCCCGGAGTTCCTGTCGCTGCACACCGCCCTCGAGAATTCGGTCAAGGATCAGACCTACAACACGCCGGCGGTGGCAACGCTGTTCTTGCTCGCCGATCAGGTCCGCTGGATGCTCGACGGCGGCGGGCTGGACTGGTGTGTCGCGCGCACGCGCGCGTCCTCCGAGCACCTCTACGGCTGGGCCGAGCGGACCTCCTACACGACGCCGTTCGTCGCCGACCCGGCCAAGCGCTCGTTGGTTGTCGGCACGATCGACTTCGAGGGGGACGTCGATGCGGCGGCGGTCGCGGCGACGCTGCGCGCGAACGGCATCGTCGATGTCGAGCCCTACCGCAAGCTGGGTCGCAACCAGTTGCGGATCGGCATGTTCCCCGCGATCGATACCGCCGATGTGCAGGCGCTCACCGCCTGTATCGAGTGGGTCGTGGAGCGGTTCACATGAGTGAGCGTCCACGCGTGCTCGTCAAGGAGAAGATCGGCGACTCGGGCGTGGCGCTGCTGCGCGAGCACTTCGACGTGGAGGTCGGGGTCGAGTGGGACGCTGAGCAGCTGGCCGAGCGCATCGGCGACTACGAGGGCATCGTGATCCGCTCGGCGACGAAGCTGACGGCGGAGTTGATCGACCGTGCGAGCAAGCTGCAAGTGATCGGCCGCGCGGGCGTGGGCGTGGACAACGTCGACGTTGTGGCGGCGACCAAGCGCGGGATCGTCGTCGCGAACGCGCCCGAGTCGAACGTGGTGACCGCGGCGGAGCACACGATGGCGCTGCTGCTGGCGTTGGCACGCAACATCCCGCAGGCGTACGCGTCGCTCGTCGCGGGCAAATGGGACCGCTCGAAGTTCTCGGGCGTCGAGCTGTACGAGAAGACGCTCGGCATCGTCGGCTTCGGGCGCATCGGCCAGCTAGTCGCGCAGCGCGCGCGCAGTTTCGGCATGCGCGTGGTCGCGTTCGACCCGTTCGTCAGCGCTGAGCGCTACCGAGAGCTGGCCGTCGAGAAGGCTGACAGCGCCGATGACATCTACGCGCAGGCCGACTTCATCACGATCCATCTGCCGAAGACGCCCGAGACGGAAGGCTTCATCGACGCGGATGCGTTCGCGAAGATGCGCGACGGCGTGCGCGTGCTGAACGTCGCGCGGGGCGGGCTGATCGATGAGGACGCGCTGAAGGATGCACTGGACACAGGCAAGGTCGCGGGCGCGGCGATCGACGTGTTCAAGAGCGAGCCGATGACAGAGCACCAGCTGTTCGGCTACGCCAACGTCGTCGTCACGCCGCACCTGGGCGCCTCGACGGCGGAGGCGACCGATCGCGCCGGCTACCAGAGCGCCGAGCAGGTGGTCGCGGCGCTCACCGGCGGCGTGGTCTCCACGGCGGTCAACATCCCCGCGGTCGGCGCCGAGGACATGGAGATGCTCGGGCCGTTCCTGCCGCTTGCCAAACAGCTCGGGCGTCTGGCGATGGAGCTCGCGGAGGGCAGCTCGGTGGAGCGCATCGAGGCCGCCTTCCTGGGGCGGATCGCCGACTTCGACACGCGTCTGCTGGGGCTCGCGGTGATCGTCGGCGCGCTGCAGGGCCGCACCGAGGAGCAGGTGAACCTCGTCAACGCGCCCACGATGGCGCAGCAGCGGGGGATCGTCTTCGAGGAGAAGGCCGTCTCCGAGGCGCAGGACTTCAACGAGCTGATCCGCGTGACGGTCGTCGCCGGGTCAGAGCGCGTGGCGGTCGCCGGCACCGGCATCGGCCCTAACCGCGTGCCACACCTGGTTGAGGTGCAGGGCAGGCGGCTGACGATCGAGCTCGAGCGCTACGTGACGGTCTTTCGCTACGAGGACCTGCCCGGCATGATCGGCCGCGTCGGCACGATCTTCGGCGGGCACGGCATCAACATCTCCTCCGCGGCGGTCGGCCACACGCCCGATGGCGGGGCCGACGGAGGGGACCGGCGCCTGGCGGCGATGGTCGTCACGACCGATGCGCCGGTATCGCGTGAGGTCGTGCGAGAGATCGTCGCCTCCGAGGGCTTCGTCGACGGCTGGTCCGTGGATCTCGGCTGAGGCAGCCGATGGCCGGCGCGATGCTGCGTCCTCGTTCGCTCGCGTGCTGGCGCACGCCACGCTCGCTGCGTCCTTGCCTCGCTTGACCCTCGACCGCCTCAGCGGCGTGGTGTTGCTTGCTGGCTGGCGGGATCGAGTAGGCTCGCCGTAGATGCGAGCAGTCGTGATCACCAAGCACGGGGGGCCGAACGTGCTCCAGGTCCAGGAGCGCCCCGACCCGGTGCTCGGCGCCGGCCAGGTGCGGATCGACGTGGCCGCCGCGGGGATCAACTTCGCCGACGTGATGGCGCGCATGGGCTTGTATGCCGACGCGCCGAAGCCACCCTGCGTCGTCGGCTACGAGGTCGCAGGCACGATCCTCGAGCTCGGGGAGGGGGTATCGAGTCCTACCCACCCCCTGAGTGTCGGCCAGCGCGTGTTCGCGGGCACGCAGTTCGGTGGCTACGCCTCGCAGGTGGTCGCTGGGGCCGGCGACGTCGTCGCGCTGCCAGACGAGCTCAGCTTCGAGCAGGGGGCGGCGATCCCCGTCAACTATGGGACAGCGTGGGCGGGCCTGATCGGCTACGGCAACCTGCAGCAGGGCGAGCGCGTGCTGATTCACTCGGCAGGTGGCGGCGTGGGCATTGCCGCCACCCAGATTGCCAAGCGCTCGGCGGCGGAGGTCTACGGGACAGCCTCGCCGGGCAAGCACGCCCGCTGCGTCGAGCTGGGGGTCGATCACGCGCTGGACTACACCAAGCCCGGCTGGGAGCGCGGCCTACCGAAGTTCGACGTGATCATGGACGCCGTCGGTGGCGCGAGCTTCCGCCGCAGCTACTCGCTGCTGCGCCCGGGCGGGCGCCTGGTCGCATTTGGCGCCTCTTCGGTCGTCTCAGGGGAGCGCAAAAACGTCGTCACGGCGCTGCGCGCGGTCGCGCGCATGCCGCGCTTTAACCTGATCAAGCAGATGTCGGAATCGAAGGCCGTGATCGGTCTGAACATGCTCAGCCTGTGGAAGGATCGCGGTACGCTGCAGCCGTGGATCGAGCCGATGCGAGAGCTGCTCGAAGACGGCACCGTCAAACCGGTGGTGGCTGGCACGTTCAGCTTCGAGGAAGCTGGCGCGGCCCAGAACATGATCACCGAGCGGCGTAACGTCGGCAAGGTCGTCCTCACGCCCTGATGCGGCCGATGGCCTTCGTCAGGCGGCGTCCTGACTTGCTACCCTACGTGCAGATGTCGTTCCAGTCCTCGCTTCTCCTGCTTCTCCTGCTCCCCCCTCGGGGGGAATAGCGCGTGGCGGCCGCGTAGCCGCATACCCAGCAGAGAGGAACGGCAAGCGAGAGATAGAAGGAGCACGAACGACATGAGCAACACTGAGGCACGTAACGACGCGGACCGCGTCCTGATCTTCGACACGACGCTGCGCGATGGCGAGCAGTCGCCAGGCATCTCACTGAACAAGCAGGAAAAGCTCGAGATCGCCCACCAGCTGGGGCGTCTGGGGGTGGATGTGATCGAGGCTGGCTTCCCGATCACCTCACCGGGTGACTTCGAGTCGGTACAGGCGATCGCGAGAGAGGTGGAAGGCCCCGTGATCTGCGGCCTGGCGCGGACGAGCGCGCAGGACATCGAGGCGGCGTGGAACGCCGTCAAGGACTCAGAGCGTCCGCGCATCCACACGTTCATCGCGACGAGTGACATTCACATCGAGCGCAAGCTGCAGACCACGCGCGAGGACGTCAAGGGTCAGGCGCGAGCGGCGGTTGCGCAGGCGCGCGAGTACACCGAGGACGTCGAGTTCTCGCCGGAGGACGGCTCGCGCTCTGACATCGAGTTCATGGCCGAGGTGATCCAGATCGCGCTCGATGAGGGCGCCACGACGATCAACGTGCCGGACACTGTCGGCTACACGATGCCGCGCGAGTACGCGGCGATGTTCGAGCAGCTCTACCGCCTGGTTCCGGGCTTGCGCGAGGTGGTCGTGTCGGTCCACTGCCACGACGACCTAGGGCTGGCGGTGGCGAACTCGCTGGCGGGCCTGGAGGCCGGCTGCCGCCAGGTGGAGTGCGCGATCAACGGCATCGGCGAGCGCGCGGGCAACGCGTCGCTGGAGGAGGTCGTGATGCTGCTGCGCACGCGCGAGCCTAGCCTGGGGCTGTGGACGGGTGCGCATACGACCGAGATCGCGCGCACGAGTCGGCTGGTCTCGCGGCTGACGGGCTACCAGGTGCAGCCGAACAAGGCGATCGTCGGGCGCAACGCGTTCGCGCACGAGGCTGGCATCCACCAGGATGGGGTGCTGAAGGAGCGCACGACGTACGAGATCATGGACGCGACGACGGTCGGGCTGCGCAGCAACTCGATTGTGCTGGGCAAGCACTCCGGCCGCCACGCGCTGAGCAAAGCCCTGGAGGAGATGGGCTTCGAGCTGGACGGCCAGATGCTGAACACGGCGTTCAAGCGCTTCAAGGACATCGCCGACCGCAAGAAGCAGGTGACGGCGATGGACCTGGAGGCGCTGGTCGCGGATGAGCTGCGCGAGGAGGTGGCGGGCTTCGCGCTGGAGTCCTTCGAGGTCGAGGCGTCCTCGCTACGTCCGCCGCACGCGCGTGTGTCGGTGACGCTGCCCGATGGCTCCTCGGGGAGCGGCTCGTTCACGGGCGACGGTCCGATCGACGCGGTCTTCCAGGCGATCAACGCCGCGACGGGGATCGCGCCGACGCTCAGCGATTTCACGATCGGCGCGGTCACAGAGGGGCAGGACGCCCTCGGGGAGGTGTCGGTCGTGCTCGAGGTTGCCGGCTTCACCGGCGCCGGCCAGGGCGTCTCGACGGACATCATCGACGCGGCTGCGCGGGCTTATGTGCGGGCGCTGTCGGTCGCCGTTGCGCGTTCGCGGGCGGATGAGGCGATCGGGCTGCCGGAGCCGGCGGGTGGCTGACGCGTTTCGAGTCCGGAGGCGGGCGGGTAGTCTGCTGGCATGCCCGTAGCCATCGAAGCTCGTCGGCGCAGACGCCGGGCCGCTGCGCTGGGCGCGGCGGCTCTGGCCTGCGTGCTCGTGCTCGCGCTCCTGGCCGGCGTCGCCGGCGCAGCGCCACGCCGGCCCGGCGGTGCGATCTCCGACACTCCGTCGAGCACCAGGCCACACTGGGCCTGCCCCGAAGGGCTGTGCGACGCGATCGTCGACCCGCGCCCGAGCGCCGGCGCGGCTCCGTTCGCGCAGATAGACCCGGCGCACAAGCCGGAAGGCAGTGGCGAAGAAGGCGGCTATGACCCGCAGGATCTGCGCTCCGCGTATGCAATTCCGACAACCGGCGGGGCGGGACAGACGATCGCGGTGATCGAGGGCTTCGCCTACAAGAAGGCCGAAATGGACCTTGCCGAATATCGCGCCCGTTATGGGCTGCCGCCGTGTACCAGCAGCGACGGCTGTTTCACGGCGGTCAACGGCAAGGGCGCCACGCCGCACTACGGCGGCGTCAGCGAATGGGAAACGGAGGAGGCGCTCGACCTCGATATGGCCTCGACGGCCTGCCAGGAATGCCACATCCTGCTGGTGGACGCGGAAGGCGAAAGCTGGGATGCGCTCGCCAAGGCCGTGGACACGGCGGCCTCACTCGGCGCCACCGAGATCTCCAACAGCTACGGGCTGCCCGAAGAAACATGCGAAGCCGAATGCGTCGAAGCGGCTTCCGGTTATGACCATCCCGGTGTGATGGTGTTCGTCTCCTCCGGCGACTACGGCTACGACAACTACCTCGAGGGCGCCGCGTCGCCGAGCTACCCCGCCGACCAGCCTGACGTGATCGCCGTCGGCGGAACCCGCCTCAACCATGCCTCGGGCGCGCGCGGGTGGTCGGAGAAGGTGTGGGGGGAACCGAAACTCGGGGTCGGCAGCGGCAGCGGCTGCACGCTCGAGTCAAAGCCTTCGTGGCAGACGGACATGGGTTGCAGCGGGCGTACCGACAACGACGTCGCCGCGGTAGGCGCCTGCTCGACCCCGGTGTCCGTTTACAACAGCCGCGAAGGCGGCTGGCTCAACATCTGCGGCACGAGCGTCAGCTCGCCGCTCTTGGCGGGCATCGAGGCGCACGCGAGTGAATATGCGCGCTCGCTGCCTGGCGCCGAGGCCTTCTACGAGGACCCCGCCGCGCTGTTCGACGTGAAGTCCGGCAGCGACGGCAAATGCTCACGCGCGCAGAGGTACCTGTGCCACGCCAAAGCCGGCTACGACGGGCCTACCGGCAACGGCACCCCGGACGGGCCGCTTCAGCTCAGCGGCTGAAGAAGTCGGCGACCGCGACCAGCTGCCCCGGGGCTATCACATGCGTATGTGATAGCGTACATTTGTATGGCAATTGACGCGACGGTGATAGACGCACAGACGGACCATGCCGCGGCCCTGTCGCCGCTGGTGATCGGCGCGCGCGTAAAGGCGCTACGCGAGTCCGAGGGGCTGTCGCTGCGCGACCTGGCGGAGCGCAGCGGCGTGAGCGCGCCGATGCTCTCGCAGGTCGAGCGGGGAGAGACGAGCCCGACGTTGACGGTCGCGGCGCGCATCGCTGCTGGCCTGGAGCTGCGGCTGTCCCAGCTGCTGCGCCTGGACGAGACGGGCGCCGTCACCGTCGTGCGCGCGGGCGAGCGTCAGCGCGGCGGCAACAAGCGGCGCGGGCATGGCTTCGAGGTGCTCACCTCATCCCAGCCGGGGCAGCGCGCCGAGCTATCGCGGCACACGCTCGCGCCCGGCGGCGCCACCGGCGCACCGGACGACCCGCCGATGCACGAGCCGGGCAGCCGCGAGACAGCGCTCGTCGAGCGCGGCTCGGTGGTGCTCGTGTGCGACGGGCAGCGCCACCAGCTCGACGAGGGCGATTGCGTGACCTTCGACGCGGATCTGCCGCACCACTTCGAGAACCCGACAACCGAGGACGCGGCCTTGCTGGCGGTCGTGTCCGCGGGCCTGAGAAGGAGCTGACGATGCCAAAGACGCTGTTCGAGAAGATCTGGGCCGCCCACGAGGTGGCGGACGGCCTGCTGTACATCGACCTGCACCTGGTGCACGAGGTGACGAGCCCGCAGGCGTTCGACGGCCTGCGCCTGGCGGGTCGCGGCGTGCGCCGCCCGGACCGCACGCTGGCGACGGCGGACCACAACACGCCGACGGACGGCACGCCGGTGGCGGCGCGGATCAAGGACGAGCTCTCGCGCGTGCAGGTGGAAACACTGGAGCGCAACTGCGCGGAGTTCGGCGTCCCCATCTATTCGCTGGGCTCCGACAGGCAGGGGATCGTGCACGTGATCGGCCCGGAGCTGGGCGTGACGCAGCCGGGGATGACGATCGTGTGCGGCGACTCGCACACCTCCACGCATGGCGCGTTCGGCGCGCTGGCGTTCGGGATCGGCACGAGCGAGGTCGAGCACGTGCTGGCGACGCAGTGCATGGTCCAGCACAAACCACGCTCGATGCGCATCCAGTACGCGGGCAAGCTCGGCTTCGGCGTGAGCGCCAAGGACCTGATCCTCGGCACGCTCGGGCGGCTGGGCGTCGGCGGGCTGACGGGCCACGTGGTCGAGTACGCGGGTCCCGCGATCGAGGCGCTGTCGATGGAGGGCCGCATGACCGTGTGCAACATGACGATCGAGGGCGGCGGACGCGCGGGCATGATCGCCCCCGACGAGACGACGTTCAAGTGGTTCTCGGAGTTTGGGCGACCGGGTGCGCCCGCTGAGGGAGCGCCGCTGGAGCGCGCGGTCGCGGAGTGGTCCTCGCTGCGCAGCGACGAGGGCGCGTCGTTTGACAGCGAGGTTCAGATCGACGCGGCGGCGATCTCGCCGCAGGTGACGTGGGGCACGAACCCGGGCATGGTGCGCGCGGTCACGGAGCGGGTGCCGGCGCCGGAGGAATTCGACAGCCCGGCCGACCGCGAGGCAACCGAACGCGCGCTTGCGTACATGGCGCTGGAGCCGGGCACGCCGATCGAGCAGATCGCGATCGACCGCGTGTTCATCGGCTCGTGCACGAACTCGCGCATCGGCGACCTGCGCGCGGCGGCTGAGGTCGTCGCGGGCAAGAAGGTGTCATCGAGCGTCAGCGCGATGGTCGTGCCGGGCTCCCAGCAGGTGAAGGCGCAGGCGGAGGCGGAGGGCCTTGATCGCGTGTTCCGCGACGCCGGCTTTGACTGGCGCGTGGCGGGCTGCTCGATGTGCCTGGGCATGAACCCGGACATCTTGCAGCCGGGCGAGCGCTGTGCGTCGACATCCAACCGCAACTTCGAGGGCCGCCAGGGCCGCGGCGGGCGCACGCACCTGGTCTCCCCGCAGATGGCCGCAGCGGCGGCGATCGAGGGGCGCTTTGTCGACATCCGCGAGTGGCGATGAGCGCGTCAATCTCCCCTTGCAACCTCTGTATAACCATCGCTATACACCGTAGGAGAGAGCACATATGAACCCCATCAAAGTGATTGCAGGGAATGTAAGCCACTTGGACAGATCGGACGTGGACACCGATCAGATCATGCCCAAGCAGTTCCTCAAGCGCGTCGAGCGCTCGGGCTTCGGCGAGTTCCTGTTCTACGACTGGGCGAAGGAGCCCGGCTGGGACCTGCCGGCGAACCCGATCCTGGTCGCGGGCGAGAACTTCGGCTGTGGCTCCTCGCGCGAGCACGCGCCGTGGGGCCTACAGGATTACGGCTTCCAGGCGATCATCGCGCCTAGCTTCGCCGACATCTTCTATTCCAACTGCACCAAGATCGGGCTGCTGCCGGTGGTGCTGAGCGCCGAGGACTGCCATAGCTTGGCGCGCGCGGGCGAGGGCGAGGTTGACCTCGAGGCTCAGGAGGTGCGCTTCGCCGGCGAGCAGGTGCCATTCGCGATCGACCACGAGATCCGCCACCGGCTGCTGGGCGGCCTGGACGACATTGCGCTGACGCTGCAACAGGCACAGGCGATCGACTCCTACGAGAGCGGGCGAGAGGAGCGGACCCCACGGGTCCCGGTGACGACGGCGCTATGAGGCGCCAGCTGAGCGCCGGATCGCGCCTGCGCGCGGACGGCTCCTGCTAGCGTCGCGCGCTATGACCCATCTGATCGCGACCCTCCCGGGCGACGGCATCGGCCCGGAGATCATGGAGCCGACGCTCGAGCTGCTGGAAGCGCTGGGCGACTTCGAGTTCCAGGAGTACCTGTTCGGCGGCGCGTCGATCGATGCCGACGGCGTCGCGCTGACCGACGAGGTGCTGCACGCGTGCCGCGAGGCGGACGCGGTGCTGCTGGCGGCAGTCGGCGGCCCGAAGTGGGACACGACCGACCCGCAGAAGCCGCGCCCTGAGCAGGGCCTGCTCGGCCTGCGCAAGGGCCTGGGGCTGTACGCGAACCTGCGCCCGGTCAAACCACTGCCGGCGCTATATGACGCCTCGCCGCTGCGGCGCGAGCGCATCGAGGGGACCGACCTGCTGGTCGTGCGTGAGCTCACCGGCGGCATCTACTTTGGTGAGAAGACCCGCACAGCGACATCGGCGTCGGACGTCTGCTCGTATACCACCGAGGAGATCGAGCGCATCGCCCGCACCGCCTTCACGGCCGCCGAGCGGCGCTCGTCCCACCCGAAGGTCTCCAGCGTGGACAAGGCGAACGTGCTCGAGACCTCGCGGCTGTGGCGCGAGGTCGTGAGTGCCCTGCACGGGCGCGAGTTCGCCCACGTCGAGCTCGAGCATGTACTCGTTGACAACGCCGCCATGCAGCTCGTGTCCGCGCCGGCGAGCTTCGACGTGATCCTGACGGAGAACATGTTCGGAGACATCCTCTCCGACGAGGCGGCGATGCTGACCGGCTCGATCGGCATGCTGCCGAGCGCGTCGCTCGGCTCGTCTGAGGGCTCGCACGGCGGCAGCGCCCCCGGCCTGTTCGAGCCCGTGCACGGCTCGGCGCCGGACATCGCCGGCAAGGGCATCGCCAACCCGCTTGCGATGTTCCTGTCGGCGGCGCTGATGCTGCGCCACGGCCTTGGCTTGGAAAGCGAGGCTGCGGCTGTAGAATCGGCTGTTGAAGGTGCACTCGCCGGGGGCCTGCGCACGCCGGATCTGGGCGGAGAGGCGAACACCGAGCAGGCGACGAAGGCAGTGCTCGAAAAGATCGCATAGAGGGTGGCGCAGGCCACCGAAGGTGGCCAAGCCGGGCCCCTCGCTGAATTAATCAGGGTGGCGCAGGCCACCGAAGGTGGCCAAACCGGGCCCCTCGCTAAATTAGTTAAGGAGTCGATCAACGTGGAGCCCACCGACCTCATCTGGATGAACGGAGATTTCGTCGCCTGGGAGGACGCCAAGGTCCACGTCCTGACGCACGGCCTGCACTACGGCACGGGCGTGTTCGACAGCATGCGCTGCTACGAGACCGAGCTCGGCCCGGCGGTGTTCCGCAACGCCGACCACATCGAGCGCCTGCGCCGCTCGGCGGAGCTGTACTACATGCCGGTGCCGTACTCCGACGAGGTGCTGCGCGCGGCGACGCTTGAGCTGGTCGCGCGCAACGGGCTGCGCTCCTGCTACATCCGCCCGCTCGTGAACCGCGCGTACGGCACGATGGGCCTGAACCCGCTGGACGCGACGGTCGACGTGTCGATCGCGTGCTGGGAGTGGGGCAGCTACCATGGCGACGAGGGCGTGCTGCACGGCGTGCGCGCGATGACCTCATCGTGGCGGCGCATCAGCCCCGACTCGCTGATCCCGCACGCGAAGGCCAGCGGGCAGTACCTGAACAACGTGCTCGCGAAGGTCGAGTCCGTGAAGGCCGGCTACGACGAGGCGATCCTGCTCGACGACCACGGCCACGTCTCGGAGGGCACGGGCGAGAACATCTACATCGTGCGCGATGGGCAGATCGTCACGCCGGCGCAGTACAACTCGATCCTCGACGGCATCACCCGCCGCTCGATCATCCAGATCTGCCAGGACCTCGGCTACAAGGTGGTCGAGCGCGACGTCGCGCGCGCGGAGATGTATCTGGCCGATGAGGTGTTCATGTCGGGCACGGCGGCGGAGATCGTGCCGGTGTGCGAGGTCGACAACCACAAGCTCGGCGCGGGACAGCCGGGTGAGATCACGCGCGTGCTGCAGAAGGAGTTCGACGACGCGGTGCACGGGCGCACCGAGCGCTACCGCGAGTGGCTCGACGTCGTGCACCCGGTTGACCTCGAGACTCCCACGGGCGACGCCGGCGTACACGCGGGCTAGGCCGATGGGCGACATACAGCTATACGACGCGACCCTGCGCGACGGCATGGGCGGCGGTGGGCTGACGCTGACGGCGGCGGAGAAGCTGCGTGTGGTGCACGCCCTCGACGATCTCGGCGTGGACATGATCGAGGCGGGCTTCCCGTCGTCGAACCCGAAGGAGCTCGAGCTGTTCGGCCTGCTTGCGGGCGAGACGCTGCACAGCGCGGAGATCGTCGCCTTCGGCATGACCCGCCGGCGCGACGTGGGAGCGCAGGACGACGAGGGACTGCGTGTGCTGGCGGAGTCGTTCGCGCCCGTGTGCACGATCGTGGGCAAGGCGTCGGTGCTGCACGTCGAGAAGGTGGTGCGCGCCTCGCGCGAGGAGAACCTGGCGATGATCGCCGACTCGGTCGCGTTCCTCGTGGGCGCGGGCAAGCGCGTGCTGCTCGACGCGGAGCACTTCTTCGACGGCTTCGCGCTGGACCCCGGCTACTCGCTGGACTGCTTGCGCGTGGCCGCGGAGGCGGGCGCGGAGCGGGTGGTGCTGTGCGATACCAACGGCGGCTCGCTTCCGCCGCATATCCGCACTGCGTTTGCGGTGGTCGGCGAAGCGCTTGCGGGCGTGCCGCTGGGCATCCACACGCACGACGACTCCGGCTGCGCGGTCGCGAACACGCTGACGGCGGTCGAATCCGGTGCGACTCAGGTTCAGGGGACGATTAACGGGATCGGCGAGCGCACCGGGAACGCCAACCTAATAACGATCATCGCCGACCTGCAACTGAAGATGGGTGCGCGGCTGTTGCCAGGAGAGCGCCTAGCACGCCTGACTGAGACGGCGCATTTCGTGGACGAGCTGCTCAACCGCACCCCCAATCCGGCGCAGCCGTACGTGGGCAAGCACGCGTTTGCGCACAAGGCGGGCCTGCACGCGGCGGGCGTGCGCGCGGAGCCGCAGACGTTCGAGCACGTCGACCCAGCGGTCGTGGGCAACAGCCGCGACGTGCTGATCTCCGAGCTCTCCGGTCGCGGCACGATCGCGGAGAAGGCCGGCCAGGCGGGGATCGCGGCGGACGACGAGTTCGCGGAGCGCGTGGTCGAGCGCGTCAAGGAGCTCGAGCACGAGGGCTTCCAGTTCGAGGCCGCCGACGGCTCGTTTGAGCTGTTGATGCGCAAGGAGGCGGGCGAGTACGAGCCGCTGTTCCGGCTGGAGTCCTGGCGGGTGATCGTCGAGAAGCACGCGGACGGGCGTGCCACCACGGAGGCCACGGTCAAGATCTGGCTGGGCGGCGAGCGCTATGTGCGCACGGCCGAGGGCAACGGCCCGGTGAACGCGCTCGACCGCGCGCTGCGCGATGCGATCGGCGAGATCCACCCGCACCTGAAGGACATCGACCTCGTCAACTACAAGGTGCGCATCCTGGACGAGACGAAGGGCACGGGGGCGGTCACGCGCGTCCTGATCGACGCCTCCGACGGGCACGATGTATGGGGCTCGATCGGCGTGGCGGAGAACCTGATCGCGGCGTCGTGGGACGCGCTGGTCGACTCGCTGGAGTACGGCATGCAGGGCGAGCGGCGGAGCTCCTCGGAGTCGACGCTCGGCTCGACCGGCAGGGTTTAGTGGCGCACACGAGCGCCGCGCGGCCGGGTCTCGCCGCTGAGCAGAGCCAGACCAAGGAGGTGATCCCGCTGGCCCGCCCGATGTTCGGCGAGCCGGAGGAGCGGGCGGTGATCGAGGTGCTGCGCTCGGGGCAGCTATCGCTGGGACCGCGCCTCGCGGAGTTCGAGCGTCTGTTCGCCACGCGCGTGGGGGCGGCTCATGCTTGCGCGCTCAGCAGCGGCACGGCGGGGCTGCACCTAGCGCTGCGCGCGGTTGGCGTGGGGGAGGGGGATGAGGTGGTGACGAGCCCGTTCTCATTCGTGGCATCAGCCAACGCCGCGCTGTACGAGCGCGCACGGCCGGTGTTCGCGGACATCGACCCGGTGACCCTCAATCTCGACCCGGACGCGGCGGCGGCGGCTGTGACTGAGCGCACGCGCGCGCTGCTGCCTGTGCACATCTTCGGGTATCCCGCTGACATGCCCGCGTTCGAGGCGCTCGCGGACAGCCACGGCTTGGCGATCGTGGAGGATGCGTGCGAGGCATTGGGGGCGGTCCACGCGGACGGCGTTCCCGTGGGCGGGCGCGGGCATCCGGCGGTGTTCGGCTTCTACGCGAACAAGCAGCTGACGACCGGCGAGGGGGGGATGGTGACGCTCGCGGACGCTGCGCTGAAGGAGAGGATTGACTCGGAGCGCAACCAGGGTCGCGCGCCTGACATGGGCTGGCTGGATCACGACCGGCTGGGGTTCAACTACCGGCTGTCGGACATCGCATGCGCACTGGGGATCGCGCAGCTGCAGCGCCTGGAGCAGATGCTTGCCGAGCGGGCGCGCGTCGCCGCTCTGTACCGTGAGGCGCTCGCCGATATCGCATCGTCCCCGGAGGGGGAGGGGCTGGTGCTGCCGTGCGAGGATCGAGCCGGTGACAAGCGCGGCTGGTTCGTGTTCGTCGTGCAGCTGCCGCGCGGGGTTGACCGTGACGAGACGGTTCGTACGCTCGCGGCGGCTGGCATCCAGAGCAAGCCCTATCTGCCCGCCATTCACCTGATGAGCTTCTACCGCGAGCGCTTCGGCCACCGCGAAGGCGAGTTTCCAGTGTGCGAGGACGTCGCCGCGCGGTCGCTGGCGCTGCCGTTCTTTGTCGCCATGGAGGTCGGCCAGGTCGAGCGGGTTGCACTCGAGCTGCGCAGAACGATCGAGCGCCCGATGGGCTAGGCTGCGGCTGAGCCTTTGGGTAGGCTCAGCGGATGTGCATTCCCGAGATCGCGCGTGCGATCACGAGTTGCTGGATCTCGGCGGTGCCCTCGAAGATGTCGTAAATCTTCGCGTCGCGGTGCCAGCGCTCGACGGGGAACTCGCGCGTGTAGCCGTTGCCGCCGAGGATCTGGATCGCGCGCTCGGTCACCCATACGGCGACCTCGCCGGCCTTGAGCTTGCTCATCGAGCCCTCTGCGTTCTCGAACGCCACCTGGTTGCGGCCCATCCACGAGGCGCGCCACACGAGCAGGCGGGCAGCGTCGATCTCGAGCTTCATGCGCGCGAGCGTGAACGCGATGGCCTGGTTCTCGATGATCTTGCGGCCGAACTGTTCGCGCTCCTTGGCGTACCCAAGCGCATACTCGTAGGCCGCGCGGGCGATGCCGAGCGCTTGCGCGCCGACGGTCGGGCGTGAGGACTCAAACGTCTGCATCGCGGCCTGCGAGTTCGCGCGCTTGCCCTCGCGCACGCGCGCCAGGCGCTCGTCCAGCTTGTCCTTGCCACCGAGCACGTAGCCGGCGGGAACGCGGCAGTCATCGAGGAACACATCCGCGGTATGCGACGCGCGCAACCCGTGCTTGGAGACCTTCGTGCCTTGGGAGATGCCCTTGGCCTCGCTCATTGGCACCACAAACGCGGCGTGGCCTTTGGAGCCGAGCTCGCGATCGACCGACGCGATCACGACGTGCACGTCGGAGATACCCCCGTTTGTCGCCCACGCCTTCTGCCCGTTGAGCACCCACTCGCCGGCGGCCTCGTCGAACTTCGCGGTCGTGCGCACGCCGGAGACGTCCGAGCCCGCGTTCGGCTCAGACGCGCAGAACGCGGCGACCTTGATGTCGTCCTGCGTGCCGAAGCAGCGCGGAATCCATTCGCCGATCTGCTCGCCCGATCCCTGGCCGAAAATCGCGGCCACCGCGAGCGCGGTGCCCATGATCGACATGCCGATCCCGGCATCCCCCCAAAACAGCTCCTCGTTGACGATCGGCAGCATCAGCCCTGTCGGGTCGGCGAAGAACTGCGCGAGGCCCTCAAACCCATACAGCCCGATCTTCGCGGCCTCTTCGATGATCGGCCACGGCGTCTGCTCCTTCTCATCCCACTCGTGAGCGGCTGGACGCATCACGTCCGCGGCGAAGCCGTGCACCCAGTCGCGGATGTCCTTCTGATCCTGGGTCAGCGCCAGCGAGAACGTCACCTCCTGGTTGGCCGCACCGGTGATCGCCTCGACCGCCGCCTCGGCCGCGTCTGTGGCCGTCGAGCTGGACACGGGCGAAACGGTTGTGGGCGGCGCTGACATCAGAGGGGATCTCCTTGGGCGGTGGGTTCGCTGCGACCCACGGAATGCTAGCGGACACGAGTTTCCCGTCAAGCACCCCTGAACACGACCGTCATCCAGACCGTCGACCGGCATCGCGCCTACAGCAGCGGCGCGGAGACGGTCGCAAGCACGCCGATGAACACCATGGGTCGGTATAGACGCAGCACAGCGCTACCGTCAAGAGCTGGAGTTGGAGGGCAGCACCCGCTGCACAGCGCGGATCTTGGCCGCCACGAGCTCTTCCGCGCGCTCGGTACCGATGAACGGCGCGTAGACCATGTGGGCGAGGCGTGGCATCAGCCCCCGCAGCGCCTGCACGTCGCAATGACGTATCTGGAAGTTCACAACCTCCAGCACCGCGCAGACGATCGCCTCGGTGACGGTTCTCGACACCTGTGCGTCGGCGAGCGGACTGCGGTTGCCGCCCTCCACGAAGAGCGTGAAGGCCATCACGAAATCCAGCACGCGCCCGATGCGCGCCGGCGGTCCGTAGGTCGCGATGAAGAGGAAGCTCGCCAGGCTCGGCTCGCTCTCCAGGAACTGCTCCAATGCCCAGCCTGCCTGCCACACCTGGTCGGCCCAGTCACCGGCGTCGCTGAAGAACGCGCCCGCCATCGTCGCCAGGAGACGCTCGAAGACGAGTTGTGCCGCCCCATCGAACGCCTCGTTCTTGTCGTGGAACTGGCCGTAGAAGGCGTCGCGGGAGACCCCGGCGGTGGTAACGATGTCGGCGACGGTGATATCGGCGAAGCCCTTGGCGCGAACCGCCGCCGCGGTCGCGTAGGCGATGCGCTCGCGCTGGACGCCCTTCGCGAGCTCCGATCCCAGGCGGTGACGTCCCCGCGGCAGCGATGGGGGCAGCGAGAACCCTTTTGGATGCTCGGCCTGCACCTGCATGAACGCGGGCTCCACGGTCAGCGCTCGCCAGCGCGGCGCGGCGGTGGTCACGGTGTATGAGTCAACCCACGATAGCAGCTCACCGAGCAGCTGTCGGGGCGCGTCCCCATCTCTTCGCATGCGCATGCCCAGCAGCCTGATCGAGCCTTCGAGCAGCAGCCTCGCCGACATGTCCAGCATGCGCTCGCTCGCCGGGCCGCGCTCCCACGCGCGCTCGATCGCGTGCGCTAGGCGCCCGATGAGCCGGTCGCGCTGCGCCTGCGCGGCCGACCCGCCAAGCATCGACTCGTGGGTCAGGAAGTTGAACGTCTGCGGCTCGCTGTGCGCGAGCTCGACCAGGGCGGTGATCGCGCAGTGTGCCGCCCGCCCAGCGTCGCCCCGCGACACCGCGTTCTCGAGCTGCAGGCCGATCCTGTCTGTCAGCTGCGCCTGCGCGGCGAGCAGGCACGCCTCCTTGTTCTCGAACAGCTCGTAGAAGGTGGCGCGCGAGACGCCCGCGGATCTGACGATGTCCGCGATCTTCGCGTCGGGGTAGCCGTGCTTTGCAACGATCTCGACGATTGCCGCGAGCAACCGCGAGCGTTGGTCGTTCCGCGTCGAGGCACCCGGCATTCGGGCCTGCGCGTTGCCCGGCTCGCCGTCTGTCTGCGGGTGGGGCGCGCGTCCTGTGTCCGTGATCATCACCGCACCCGCCCGCTCGCGTGCGCGACGCCACTCTCGCTCACCTGAGCGATGCTCAGCCGCTGGTATCCGACCCGCGCCGAAAACTCCGTCATCGTGTCGCGCAAACGCTCGCGTTGACTCGATCGCAGGGAGTTTGCCGACGCGCTGTCGACGGTCTTCCTGCGCCTTCGTCGCTGAGCTTTGGCTGTTTTACGGGGCGGTTCGTGCATAGCTGATTGTACGTAGCATACAGCATGTGTCCACAAGTCAGACCGTATGGTTTCAGGGTGCCGACGCCTATCCACCACTGCGGTACACGGACACGCCAACGTGGCCTAACTGGAGGTAACGAGCACCCGCTGCGGGCCCGCCGATCTGGCTCCGTAACAGCAATTGCACCGCTTGCACTTGACAGGACGACACTGCCCTGCTCCGATACCGCCTGCGTTCAAGAAGAGGCCGGGTCCAGCTTGCCGTCGATGAACTCGGCGGCGGCACCGGCGCCCAGGAACGGCGCGATCACCAGATCGGCGATCAGCGGTAGCAGCTCGACGAGCTCTTCGGTGCGGGTGTGACGGATGTAGAACGCAACGGTCTCCATCGTCGCCGCGATTATTGCGTCGGAGACGACGCGTGGAAGCGAGGCCGCCTCAGGGCGCTGATCGTAGCCGCCTGCGAGTAGCACCGTGAACGCCATCACGGCCTGATCGGTGCGTCTGGCGACGATCGTGCCCAGGGCGTAGGCTTCGACAAACGCGAAGTGCGCGAAGTGTGGCGCGTCGAGCAGGAACTTGGTCGACGCGCGCGCGCTCTGCCATACCTGCTCGGGCCACGGGCCGGGAGCCGCAAAGAACGTGCCCGCGGTGGCCGCCATCATCTGCTCGAAGACGAACTGGTGAGTGTCGATGAACGCTTCCGAGCGCCTGCGGAAATGCGAGTAGAAGACTTCGCGTGAGACGCCCGCAGCGGCGACGATGTCCGCGACGGTCGTGTTCGGATAGCCCTTCGCCCTGATTACCTGCGCCGTGGCGTGCAGGATACGTTCACGCTGGATCCGTCTGACGACCTCGCCCGGGAGGCGGTGACGTCCTCGCGGGAGTGGCTGCGGCGCGAGCAGCCCGGGCGACACGCGCTCGCCGACGTCCAGGAACCGTGCATGCGGCTGTAGGCGAATCGCGGCCTTCGTTCCGAGCGGCAGCCGATAGCAGTCGATCCACTGTGAGAGCTCTAACGCGAGCGCCCTGTCGGTTGGCTCTTCGCGGCGCATGCGGATGCCGAGCAGGCGGACCACGCCGCCGATTAGGATCCAAGCTGGAATGCCTAGGCAAGGGGCCTTGCGACCCTCGCCGGGGGACGCTTCGAGCGGCTCGCCGAGGGCCGCGATCAGCCGGTCACGTCGATCAAGAGCGTCCGGGCCCGCAAGCATCGCCTCGTAGGTCAGAAAGCTGAACGCGAGCGGTTCGCGGTTGGCGAACTCGACGATCGCGCTGACGAGGGCGTTCTGGGCAGAGTCGCGTCGACCGCCCAGCGCACGTGTCGTCTGGGCGATCAGGCGCCCCGCCAACTGGTCGTGGGCCGCGAGGAAGCAGTCCTCCTTATTGCGAAATTGCTCGTAGAACGTCGCGCGAGAGACCCCCGCGGCAGTCGCAATGTCCCCGATCCGGACCTGTGGATACCCGGATGTGGCAATGAGCTCAACCGCTGTCTGCAGCAGTCTCGAGCGCTGGTCGGCCTGCGACGGATCGTCTGCGCTGCCTGCCGCGCCCCGGGTTAGTGCGGAGCGCCGTGCACTGTCCGCGGCTATCACGAGGCCTGGAAAAGCCGGGTTGCCGGCGGCGAGGCTCGTCTGGCCGTAATGCCCGACACGCGGAAAAGCGTACACGATCGAGCATCAGAACATACAGATCATCGCGTTTCAGACACGTCAAGCCTAATGTTCCATAGGCATCGGGCAGGAGCCCAGAATTGCCTCTGCCCAACGGGTTCTCGAAGCAAACCCGAGTCGGCGCGAACTCGTTATCGTCAGTTGCCCTTTAGAGCACGCGCCCGTTTATCTTCGTTGGCCACGTGTTTTGCGCTGAGCTGGCGAGCGTTCTCGATCGCCTCCGCCGGACCGATGAACGGGGCGGTCGCAAGGTAGGTGAGCTGAGGCAGGCAGCGCACGAGCCCGTCGGTGTCCCCGCGCGCGACGTACCGTTGGATGATCTCGAAGATTGCACCGGCGATTGCATGTGAGAACAGGCGCGGCAACTCTTGTGCCTGCGGTCGATAGCTGTAGCCCTCCTCGAGAAAGATCGTGAAGGACCTCGTGATCTCCTCCGCGCGGCGAATAGCCTCGGGGCCTGCCGCATAGCACTCGACCAGACGCAGGTGGGAGATTGCAGGGTTCGCGGCGATCATCTGCAGCAGTGCGCCCAACGCGTTCCATATCCGCTCGGGCCAGTCCGGGACATTGAAGTACGCGGCTGAGCAGACGTCCACGATGTGCTGGGTGGGATGTTGCTGGGCCTCCAGGAAAGCGTTGTGCTTGTCGGTGAAATGTTCATAGAAGACCTCGCGAGAGACGCCCGCGGCAGCGACGATGTCCGTCACGGTCGCGCTTTCGTAGCCCTTGGCCAGCATCACCTCGGCGGTGCCGTAGATGATCCGGGTACGCTGGCTGCGCGCGATCACACCCGCGGGCAGACCGTGCCTGCCGCGGGGAAGCCGCCGCTGACGACGCTCGGAGGCCGGTCGAGCCACTGGTTCGGCTGGGACTGGCAGCAGCGCGTCCGGGCCGGTGCTCCAGTGCTCACGACCTGGGGGGGCCGTGTAGCAGCGTACCCACCCAACGCCGTGCTCGGCAAGCGATGGAAGCTCATCCTCGCCGTGCGTACGCAGATAGCGGGCGACGATGGTGCGGATCGCGCCGAGTAGCGCCACCGGGGGTACGTCCAGCGTCTCCGCACCGACTGGCGTGCTGTCGATGAATTCCCGGAGCATCTGCTCGAACGCGCCAACGACCTCGCGCTGTGTTTGCCCCGCGCGCGGTCTGGCTGCGAGCGTCTCGACGAACAGCAATCGCCCCGCATCGGGATCCCTTTGCAGCGCCTGTGCCAACCGCAGCAGGATGTTGCGCGCCATCTCCGACCAATCCCCGTTTGGCGACATCGGCGCCGCCTGGGCGAGCAGCCGCTCGGCCGCGGTCTGGAACGCGGCGAGCAGACAGTCTTCCTTGTCGTCGAACTGCTCGTAGAAAGTAGCGCGCGAGACCCCCGCCTTAGCGCTCACTTGAGCGATGCTCACATGTTGATAGCCATTGCGCCCTGCGAGTTCGATCATCGCGTCGAGGAGACGCTCTCGCTGTGAGCGCTCGCCGCGCGCTGCCGACAGGGTGTCGCTCTGATCGACCGCTCGCCTGCGACGCGCGGAAGGCGGTTTTCGGGCGGGCTGGGCCATGACTGAAGGTGAAATCATACACAAAGACAGACCGTGCCGTTTCAGGACGTAACTCTTACGATTCCCACAGCACGCTTCGCCTAGATGACGTCAACGTCCACCCGATTCTAGAAACGTGGGCGTCTCTGTTCGGGTCGCCGCGGCGCCAATAACACCCGCTCGAAAGCCGCGGAATGATCGACCGCGAGCGTTTATCGGCGACGCCACTGCAGCTCGCAGAGCGCCCTGCGGACACCCGCCCGCGGTCACGGATTGTGCCGCGGAACAAGGCCTTTTGACGAGCAGGTGAACTGCCCAAGTCCTAGAGGCTTGACATGTTAGGCGGTTTATGTTTCAATATCGTCGTCGTTCAGGGTGGGAGCTGGCGGATCTTCGGAGCCGGTCGAGTAGCAGTGGCGCTCGCGGCACACTCGGGGCTCCGGCGATGCCTCAGACTGAAGCGCCACGGGCGCCGGGAGTCCCCAGCCCGGCGCCCGTGAAGTAGGGAGACAGGTTGCGGCAGTCCCTGCTTGGTGCGAGATCGCCTGCAAAACATACCGTGACTGTCTATGAGCGTGGATACAAAGACCGTACGACGTGCGATGCGACTTGCGTGACAACGGCATTTTGCCGCATTACTAGGCCAGTGATCGCGCTGCGCGAAATGTAATAGTTGACAAGATGCAGACATCGTTGATTAGATATCATTGAAGTTCATTTAGGTCTAACGGTTCAGGAGGAGAGCAGTGGGCACGCGGAATCTGGACCCTTCGAGGCCTTCGACTATTCAAAGGGCAACGCCGCAGCACTGGAGAGCTCCAGCGGCTCGCGAGCAGGCTCGTGCCTCTCGGCGCACGAGGATCATCTTGGCGGCGGTCTGCCTCGCCTGCGAACGTGGAGCGTCGTCCGCTTCTGTCACTGAGGTTGCCAGACTTGCAGGTGTCTCCAGGCGCACGTTCTACGAGTTCTTTGAGGACCGCGACTCCTGCCTGCTGGCGGCCGTCGACTACGCCCTAACGCATGCCAGCGAGAGTGCACGCGCCGCCTACGACGCCCACGCGCGCTGGCCTGACCGCGTGCGCGCCGGCCTGACCGCGCTGCTCCAGTTCTTCGACGATCAGCCACAGCTGGCACGTATGTGCGTCATGGAGTCCGCGGCCGCCGGACCGGCTGCGCTAGCGCGCCGCCGCGAAGTACTGGACGCACTCGTGCACGTGATCGACGGAGGCAGCGCTCCCGCTCGTCCTGTTCCGGCGCTCATGGCCGAGATCGTCGTCGGTGGCAGCCTTAGCGTGATCAGTGCCCACATGCTGGAGCCGGAGCCTGGGCCGCTGCTCGACCTCGCAAATCCCCTGATGAGCATGATAATGCTGCCCTATCGCGGCGGTGTGGCAGCGCGCAAGGAGCTAGCCCGCCCAAGGCCGGTGCGTACAGCAGCGCCCCCGCGGAAGATCAACCCGAACCCGTTCGAGGGCCTAAGGATGCGAATGACCCATCGCACCGTGGCCGTGCTACTGACAATCTCAGCAGAGCCTGGGCTCAGCAATCTTGAGCTGAGCAAGCGAGCCGGGATCAGAGACCAGGGCCAGATCTCGAGGCTCTTGGCCCGTCTTTCACACCTCGGGCTGATCGAGAACACGGGCGGCGGCGCGTCCATGGGCACTACGAACGCGTGGCGTCTGACGCTCAAGGGAGCCCAGGTGGACAAGATGATCGCGCAAGGCTTTCCAACCGAAGCATGGGGCGCGAAGGCCGCTCACGCGACCGGCACGGAGTCCGTCGAGCTCGGCTTCTAGCGAGCACTCGCGGTGCTCTTGGGAACGCCGAGGGTGGCGGCATAGACTGTCCGCGTGTCGCGCTTCCACGAGCCCCAGGACCCGATCTTCCAACGGCTGAACCACTCGATCGGTTTCGACAGGCGTCTGTGGCCGCAGGACGTCGCACAGTCGCGCGCGCACGCGCGCATGCTCGCCGAGCGCGGAATCGTCTCCGTCGAGGATCGCGACGCGTTGCTAGCCGGCCTGGACGCGGTTGCGCTCGAGCTGCGCGAGGAACGCTTTCCGTTTACAGCCGAGGACGAAGACATCCACATGGCGATCGAGCGGCGCCTGACCGAGATCGTCGGACCGGTCGGCGGCCGCCTGCACACGGCGCGCTCACGCAACGACCAGGTGGTCACCGACCTCGCGATGTACACGCGCGAGCGCTCCGCCGCGGCCCGCGCGGCGATCGCGGGGCTGATGCGCGAGCTACTCCTGCGCGCGGAGGAGCACGTTGACTGGGCGATGCCCGGCTACACCCATCTGCAGCGGGCTCAGCCGGTGTACCTTGGCCACCACCTGCTCGCGTACTTCTGGATGCTGCAGCGCGATCGCGAGCGCTTCGCGTTCGCCGAGCGCGCATCCGGCCAGCTACCGCTCGGTGCGGGTGCGCTGGCGGGGGTCAATTTCGATACCGACCGGCGCCTGCTGGCGCGCGAGCTGGGCTTCCCGGACGTCGCTCCGAACTCGATCGACGCCGTCTCCGGACGCGACTTCGTCCTCGACTACCTCGCCGCCGCGGCAACCTGCTCGACGCACCTCTCGCGGCTGGGAGCTGAGCTCGTGCTGTGGTCGAGCGCCGAGTTCGGCTTCTGCGAGTTGCCAGACGCCTGGAGCTCGGGCTCGTCGATCATGCCGCAGAAGAAGAACCCCGACGCGGCCGAGCTGTTGCGTGCGAAGGCGCCACGGGTCGTCGGCCACCTGGCGGCGTTCCACGGTGTGATGCATGCGCTGCCGCTCACGTACAACAAGGATCTGCAGGAGGATAAGGAGCACCTGTTCGACGCCGTCGACACGCTCGAGCTGACGCTCGCCGCGTCCACAGGGATGGTCGCGGGGGTGCGCTTCGACCGCGAGCGCATGCGCGCGGCCGCGGCAGACGAGCTGATCGCGGCGACCGACGTTGCCGACCTGCTCGTGCGGCTCGGGATGCCCTTCCGCGCGGCACATGGGGTCGTCGCGGGGCTCGTGCGCACGGCGCTCGACGCCGACAAGCCGCTGTCGCAGTTGAGCGCGGAGGAGCTAGCGGCCCACAGCGAGACGCTGGGCGAACACCGAGCGGACTTCGAGCGCGTGCTCGCCGAGAGCTCGTGGCTCGAGTCGAAGGTCTCCGAGGGCGGCACCGCGCTGAGCCGCGTGCGCGAGCAAATCGAGATGGCCCGGACAGCGCTCGATGCCGGCCCTGGCACCTGAGTTCTACGACCGCCCCGTCCTCGCGGTCGCCCGGGATCTGATCGGCTGCACCGTCGAGCACCGAGGGGTCGCGGGCGTTGTGGTGGAGACTGAGGCCTACCACGAGAGCGAGCCAGCGTGTCATGCGTTCATCGGGCTGACGCCGCGCACGCGCACGCTGTTCGGGCCGCCTGGCCGAGCGTACGTGTACCGCTCCTACGGCATCCACGCGATGCTGAACGCCGTCTGCGAGCCCGAGGGCGTCGGCGCAGCCGTGCTGATCCGCGCGCTCGACCCCGTCGCAGGGCTCGAGCAGATGCGCGCCCGCCGCGGGCTCAAGGCCCGCCCGGAGCGCGTCGCGGGCGG